>NZ_LT962681.1 GCF_900199635.1 Anaerotruncus massiliensis (ex Togo et al. 2026)
CCTGTACGCTCCTTCTTTTCCTTCGGTTCCTCCGGCTTTGGGGCGGGAGGGGCGGGCGGCGCGGGCGTGTTCGCCTGCACCTGTTTGGTCACCATCTCGAGCACCTCCGGGGAGGTTGCGGCAATCACGCTCTTGGTCACCTTGTTCTTTCCGTTCTGATTTGCCTTTGCCATGCCGTGCTACGCCTCCACATCATCGGTATAGAGAAATTTTTTGATCTCCTCGTGCGGGCGGGGGATCACCTCGCACAGCTTCACGGTGCCAACCCGCCCGGCGGCGGCCTTACCCGCGTCGGCGGCCGCCTGGACGGCGGATACCTCCCCGTCCACGACGATGGTGACCATGCGCCCCCCGAGGCGGCGCTCGATATGTACCAGGCGGACGTCGGCGGCCTTGAGCATCGCGTCGAGCCCCTCGACCGCCGCGGCCATCGCCTGCACCTCGATCAGCGCAATTGCCCGTTCCATGGGTATCCCCCTTTGTTACTTGATGGAGGGAAGAATCTTCTCCACATCCGCGTGCGGCCTCGGGATGACGTGGGTCGCGACGACCTCGCCCAAACGGGCGGCGGCGGCCCCGCCGGCCTCGACGGCGGCCTTCACCGCGCCGACGTCCCCGCGGACCATGACGCTCACGAGCCCGGAACCGATCTTCTCGGTGCCGATCAGCGTGACGTTCGCGGCCTTGACCATCGCGTCCGCCGCTTCAATGTTTGCTACCAGACCCCTGGTCTCGACCATGCCCAATGCTTCCATCATCGTTCTTATCTCCTTTGCGTCGTTGTCGGTTTCGGGTTACTTGATCGACGGGAGGATCTTCTCCACATCCGCGTGCGGCCTCGGGATCACGTGGGTCGCGACGACCTCGCCCAAACGGGCGGCGGCGGCCCCGCCGGCCTCGACGGCGGCCTTCACCGCGCCGACGTCCCCGCGGACCATGACGCTCACGAGCCCGGAACCGATCTTCTCGGTGCCGATCAGCGTGACGTTCGCGGCCTTGACCATCGCGTCCGCCGCTTC
>NZ_LT962682.1 GCF_900199635.1 Anaerotruncus massiliensis (ex Togo et al. 2026)
AGGGGAAACCCATCCCCCCCGAGCTGGCCGTCCCCGCCTGCCCCGAGGCGTATGTCCCCACCCCCGCGCCCGCTGAGGTTTCGCTGCCAGGGCGGCCCGACCCCTACGCCCTCCGGGAGACGCTCGACGCGGAGCGGGAGGCCTGGCTCTCCGAGCACGGGCCGCCCGGTCCGATCGCGCTCGACGTGACCCCGCCCATCTACGCGGTGATGCCCGAGCCGCCGAAATAAAAATTCCGCCGCATGAAAAAAGGAGGCGTCCGGCCGTTGGCCGGACGCCTCCTTTGCTGATGCTTTTACAGGAAGTTCCAAAGCTCCTCGTGGGGCGCGCCGAGAATCGACTGGCCCACGAACACGCCCTGCTCCTTGGCGTAGCGCGCGCCCGCCTCGACGGCGGCCGTCACGTCGGCCACGTCGCCCGTCAGCAGGACGACCCCCTTGCCGCCCATGCCGCGCGCGGTGCGCAGCTCGAGGATCTCCACGTCGGCGGATTTGACCGCGCAGTCGGCGGCCAGAATCACGCTGGCGACGGTGAAGGTCTCGATCGTGCCGAGCGCGCCGCGCTTCGCCTCCGGCTGCGCGCCGAGCAGCGCCTTGACCACCGCCGGGTCGATCCGCCCGAGCAGCACCGCGTCAAGCAGGTTCTCCTCGAAGCCGGCTTTGACCCGATCCATCGCGGCGTTCACCTGCGCGAGCTCGCCGGTGATCACCAATTCGAACTTCCCGGGGCAGATGGGCTGCGCCGAAATAAGCCGGATCCCGGCGGATTTAAGCGCGGCGTCGCTCGCTTCGATTCCCCGGGCGATGCTCCGCAGTTCCAGTACGCCTACCGCATAGTCCATTCTTATTTCACCTCGCCCATCGTCATTTCAATTTCCGTATCCGTCACGCGGGAGATTGTTCCCGCGACCGGCGCGTGCAGCGCCGCGGAGATGCCCTCCCGCGCCCTCGCAATCAGCTGGCCCGCCGCCACCTCGTCGCCCACGGCCACGACCGGCTCCGACGGCTTTCCCACATGCTGGGAGAGCGGCAGGCGCCAGAGGGCCTGCGCCACCGGCAGGTCGCCGGCCCATTCGGCCTCCCGGTCGAATTTCGCCACGCCGATCCGGCTTTTGAACCGGCTGACCGGCACCATCCGGAAGTCCCGCTCGGAGTCCGGCTTCGTCGGCCCGTCCGCGCGGTAGCCGATCCGGTGCCTGCCCAGGCTCTGCTTGACGGCGGTCATCGCCGCCGACGGCGCGATCCCCTGGCAGCAGGCCATCAGCGTGCACACCCCGCAGCCGCTGCAAAGCGACGCGGTGAGCAACTCCTCCGGGTTGCCCGGCGCCCCCGCGCCAACCGCCCGCAGCGTCTTGTGCGGCTGGAGCGGATACCCCAGCAGGTGGCGCGGACAGAGCTCGGTGCAGTACATGCACTGGCAGCAGGCGGACGGCACCCGTTTGAGCAGCCGTTCGACCGGCGCGGCCTTGTTGGCGATCGCCGGGATCTCCTCCGGCAGGATGAGCAGCGCCTTGGTCTTCTTGGTCACGACGGCGGAGGCGGGATTCACGATATTGCCCATCGCCGGGCCGCCGTCCACGACGACATGCCCCGTGGGGACCGTTACCCCCGCCGCGCGCAGGACCGCGCGCACGCCGCAGTTGACCGGCACCCTCACGACGACGGGATGTTCCACCGCGCCGCCGATCGTAAGCCACTTCTCCGTCACTGGGGCGCCCCGAACGGCGTTCGAGACGTTGTAGGCCGTCTCGGCGTTGACGACGACCACGCCCACCGCGCTGGGCAGCTGCCCCGGCGGCACGACCCGGCCGAGCGCCTGGTAGATCATGATGATCTCGTCGCCCATCGGGTAGACGTCGGGCAGCAGCGCGGCGCGCGCACCGCAGGGGAGCTCCTCCCCCTGGGCGACGCCGAGGCGCAGGGCGGTGTGCTCCTTCATCGCCACGAGGACCTGTGCGGCGCCCATCGCGTCGCACAGCTCCCGCGCGCCCTCGCACACCCGGTCGAGGTGCTCCCGCAGAATGGTGAAATCGGTGTAGAGCAGGGGCTCGCACTCGGCGGCGTTGACCAGCACCGTGTCGATCCCCCGCGCCAGCTTCCGGTGGGTGGGGAACCCCGCGCCGCCCGCGCCGATCACGCCGGCTGCCTCGATTGTATCCCTCAGCAGTTCCAGTTCCATGGGGCTTCCCCTCCCTTCCCGGCGGAAAACCGCCTCATTCGTCAATGATCCCGACGATCACCGCGTCGGTCGGGGTCTCGCGGTCGTCGAGCGCCAGGCGCGCGCCGCTGCCGCGGGTGATGAGCACCCGCTCGCCGATGCCCGCGCCCACCCGGTCGATCGCGACGAGGAATTCCCCCGTCGGCGCGCCGTTCCGGTAGAGCTCGACCTCGAGAAATTTAGAACCGACAAGCGTCTCCACCTTGCGGGTGGAGACGATCGTGCCGGTGACCTTTCCGCATACCATAGTTAATCCCTTCCGTCCGGTCAGCCGCCGCGTTTGACGATCGTCACCTGCGGCTTGCCGGTGAACCCGATCGCGTTGGCGTCGTCGGTATCGATGTGCATTTCCAGCGTGAAGCTCGGCGCAACCCGGATCTGCACGTCGTAGAGCATCGTCCGGCGCTCCCCCTCCGCGAGACATTCGACCAGGTCGCCGTCCCGCACGCCGTAGATCCGCGCGTCCTCCGGCGACATGTGGATGTGCCGGTTGGCGATGATGCAGCCCTCCTCGACGATCACGACCCCGCAGGGGCCGACAATTGTGAGCCCGGCCGAGCCCCGGATCTCGCCCGACGGGCGAACCGGGGGGCGCACCTTGAGCACGAAGGTGTCGGTGCGCGAGATTTCAATCTGCGTCTGCTTGCGCAGCGGCCCGAGCACGCGGACCTTTTCGATCGGCCGCAGGGACGGTCCGAGGATCGTCACCTGCTCCTGGGCGGCGAACTGCCCGCCCATCAGCTCCTTGATGTTGTGGAGCTCGCTGCCCTTGCCGAAGAGGATGTCCATGTGCTCCCGCGTCAGGTGGATATGCCGCGCGGAGACCCCCACCGGGATGGGCGGCAGCCCGGCGGGCGCCCCGGATTGACGCTGTGCCACAATCTGCCGGACGATCAGTTCCACGAGTTTTTCATCCACGGCCATTTTCTCCGCCTCCTATATTCGTCAATTCCCGCCGGGCGGACCCGCCCGGCGGGCTTTTCCTGCCGGAAGCGGTCAGTCCAGATGCGGGAGAATCTTCTCCACATCCGTGTGCGGCCTCGGGATCACGTGGGTCGCGACGACCTCGCCCAAACGGGCGGCGGCGGCCCCGCCGGCCTCGACGGCGGCCTTCACCGCGCCGACGTCCCCGCGGACCATGACGCTCACGAGCCCGGAACCGATCTTTTCGGTGC
>NZ_LT962683.1 GCF_900199635.1 Anaerotruncus massiliensis (ex Togo et al. 2026)
CCCCCGGCTGGAGCAGGCGCTGTCGGTGCGCGAGGCGGCCTTTTCCACGCAGGAGCGCTGTCCGGTGGAAAACGCCGCCGGCCGCGTCGCCGCCGGGGAAATTTCCCCCTGCCCGCCCGGCATCCCCATCGTCATGCCCGGCGAGCGCATCGACGGCGCCGCCGTGGAGACGCTGAGGGGCTACGGGGTGACGGACGTCTTTGTGACACGGCTTTCTTGAAAGAAAGCCTGGCAAAGAACTTTTGATTCAGGCGCGGCGCTTTCCTCCGCCGTTCGCTCGCGCCGTGTTGTAAATCCAAATGTTTTTGCCGGCTTTTTTCAAAAAGCCGCGGGTGAGCCGCCGGACGCTGCCCGGCGGCGAGGGCGGAGCCCTTTGCCCGGGCCCGCGGGCCCTGCTTCAGGCGTATTTTCTTTCCTTCTTTCTTTTACAAGAAAAAAGAAAGAAGGAAACGGGGTGAAAAGCCCCGAATTTAACAGGTTCTTTTTGCCGCCGCGCAAAAAAAGATGGAATTTTGACAGCCGCTATGGTAAAATAAAATTGCACAAAGGCGTGCGCTGGTCCAAAATGTGAAGGGAATCAGGAGGGTGACTTATGAAGCTGATATTTGCGATCGTATCGAACGACGACAGCTCCAAGGTATCCAAGGAACTGACCAAGAACAGATTTTCCGTGACCAAGCTGGCTACCACGGGCGGATTCCTGATGGCGGGCAACACCACCTTCATCATCGGCACCGAGGATGAACGGGTGGACGAGGCGATCGAGATCATCGGGAAGCACTCGAAGAAGCGGACCCAGATGGTGCCCTCCTCCGCCTCCTACGGGGTGGGGATGTACACCTCCTTCCCGGTGGAAGTCCAGGTGGGCGGCGCGACGATCTTTGTAATGAACGTGGAAAGATTCGAGAAGCTGTAAATGCCCGAACTGCTCTACAACCGAAAAGCAAACGCCACGCTCGCCAACCTTGCCGCTGGCGGGCGTTTTCCCCATACCCTGCTCATTGAGGGCCCGGAGGGCAGCGGCAAAAAGACCGCCGCCTGGCAGGCCGCGAAGACGCTGCTTTGCGAGGGGGAGCCGAAGCCCTGCGGGCGCTGCGCCCACTGCGTCAAGGCGGACAAGCGCGTCCACCCCGACGTGCGGTATTACACCGTGCCGGAGGGGAAGAAGGAATTCCCCGTCGAGACGGTGCGGGAGATCCGGCAGGACGCGTACATCGCGCCCAACGAGGGCGCGCGTAAAATTTACCTGATCGACCGGGCGCACGCGATGAACGCCGCGGCGCAGAACGCGCTGCTGAAGATCATCGAGGAGCCGCCCGACTTTGTGAATTTCCTGCTGCTCTGTGAAAACCGTTCGCGGATGCTGCCGACCATCCTCTCCCGCGCGATCAGCGTGGAATTGGAGGTGCCGTCGGTGGAGGAATGCGCGGCCGCGCTGGAAGCCCTCGCCCCCGGCCGGTCCGCGCAGGAGCGGCAAGCCGCGGCGGCGGGCGCGGGCGGCAACATCGGCAGGGCGCTCGGGCTGCTCGGCTCGGCCAAGCCCTCCAAATCGGCGGCCGACGCCAAAAAGCTCCGCGAGGAGCTGATCTACGGCGAACGCTATGCCTGCCTGCGGGTGCTCGCCGGGTACGACAAGGACCGCGACGGCCTCGGGCAGACCCTCTCGCTGCTGCGGGAGGGGTTCGCGCAGGCGGCCGTCGGCCGGGAGGCGGACGAGAGGCTTTGCAACCGGGTGACGGTCATGCAGCTGGTCGGTGCGGCGGACGCCGTTGAACGCGCGTTGCTGCGCGCGGGACGCAACGTGAGCATCCCGCTCCTGTCGGCCTGTATGGTCGAGGAGGTCAAGGCCGCGCTCGCCGGATAGCGGGCGCGGGACGGCCCGGCGGCCGGTGTACTGATGGAACGAAAATACGGGGTGAGCTTTTTATGGGGGAACCCGTCGCCGCGGAAGTACCGGCGCCGCCAATGCCCCACAACCCCATAGGCGGAAACGTTAAAACCAATTGGAGGAACACAATGGCTGAAATCATAGGCGTGAGATTCAAAAGCGTGGGCAAGGTATACTATTTCGACCCGGGCGAGCTTCGGGTGGAGAAGGGCGCGCGGGTGATCGTCGAGACGGCGCGCGGGGTGGAGTGCGGCGAGGTCGCGATGGGCAACCGCCAGATCGAGGACCAGAAGCTCTCCAAGCCCCTCAAGAAGGTGATGCGCCTCGCCTCGCCCGAGGACCTCAAAAAGGTGCACGACAACGCCGCGAAGGAGAAGCAGGCCTTCAAGGTGTGCGAGGAGAAGATCGCCAAGCACAAGCTCAGTATGAAGCTGGTCGACGTGGAATTCACCTTCGACAACAATAAGATCCTCTTCTATTTCACGGCTGACGGCCGGGTGGATTTCCGCGAGCTGGTCAAGGACCTCGCGTCGGTCTTCCGCACCCGCATCGAGCTGCGGCAGATCGGCGTGCGCGACGAGGCCAAGATGCTCGGAGGGCTGGGCATCTGCGGGCGGCCCTTCTGCTGCTCGACCTTTTTGGGCGAGTTCCAGCCGGTTTCCATCAAGATGGCGAAGGAGCAGGGCCTCTCCCTCAACCCGACCAAGATCTCCGGCACCTGCGGAAGGCTGATGTGCTGCCTCAAATATGAGCAGGCCGCCTACGACGACCTGCTGCGCACCACCCCCAAGGCGGGCACGCCGGTGCGCACCAAGGACGGCCGCGGCACGGTGGTGGAGGTGAACCTGCTGACCGGCATGCTGAAGGTCGCTCCGGAAAAGGATTCCGCCGCCGCGAAGTTCTATCCCAAGAGCGAGGTGCGCCCCATCCGCGAGGGCCGCGGAGAGGGCCGGCAGGAAAGCCGCGCCGAGGGCAGGGGAGCCGGACGCGGAGAGGCCGCGCCGGAGGAGCCGCAGGAGGAAAAATAGGGGAATTTTGACGATTCCCCCAAAAACTTTACTTGCTTTTTTGCGCGTCTGTGGTAGAATAAGTCTATGATATCGCATAGCGGTATCGGGAGAAAAGTATTTCAATTTGGAGGTGTTCCCCATGGCATATGTGATCAGCGGCGACTGCATTTCGTGCGGCAACTGCAAGGAGACCTGCCCCGTCGGCGCGATTTCCGAAGGCGACGGCAAGTATGAGATCGACCCCGCGTCCTGCATCGAGTGCGGCGCCTGTGCGGCCGACTGCCCTGTCGAGGCCATCAAGCCCGAATAAGCGACAGTAACGTACATAAAGAAAAGCCTTCGCCGCAAAGCGAAGGCTTTTCTTTTCGAAGGGGGGGATACGCATGCCGGTAAGAATGATTCACACCGTTTCGCGCGCGGAGCCCTACGTCTTTCAGCCCGCGGTCATGGCCGCGCTGGCGGTGCTGGCGGTCGCGCTTTTGCTGCGCGAGGGTCGCTGGCTGGAGGGGCGCGCGCTCATGAAGAAGCGCCCCTGGCAAAATTGGTTTCTGGTGGCGGAGGCCGCGGTTGACGCAGCCTTCTTCCTGGTGGCGTTCGGCATTTTCCTTTTGGGCAGCACGCTCATCGGCTGGGAGGGCATGCCCTCCCAGCTTATCAGCGAGGCGCTGGGCCTGCTGCTCGGCGGGCTGGCGATCAAGGGTGCGCTGCTCTACTGCCTGCTGCGTACCCGGCGCGTGGGCCTGGTCTTCGCCCTCCTCAGCGGGCCGATCGCCCTGCCCTGGCTGCTGGCGCTTGTCACGCCGGCCCCCCTGCTGATGCCGGTGCGGGCGGCCTACGTGATCTTTCAATATTACTGCGTCCTCTGCCGCGGCAACCGCCTCTACAGCTGGCCGCCGATGCTGCCGGGGGGCAGTCCCGAGCTGAGCGGGCTCTCCGCGCGCTTCAACCGCTACGACGGCCTGCGCGCCGCGGTCGTGCCGCCGGTGATCGGGGGCCCGGACCCGGCGGCGATCATCCCGCCGCCCGCCGAACGGGAGCTGACGGCGGAGGAGGCGCTTGAGGCGGCGCGCCTTTCGGCGGCGGAGCCTCCGCCGCCGGAGCCGTCCGACGAGCCCTACGACCCCGGGACCGACCCGGAGCCGATCCTGGTGATGGGCCCGCTGGACGACGCCGAACGCCCCATCCTTCCGGAGGAGCGGGCGCTCTGGGCGCGCTACCGCGCGCATGAGACGCTCGAGCCGTGCGCGGTCACCGCCCTGCTGGAGCCGGACGCCCTGCCGGAGACGGTCCCGGACGATCTGCTCGCGGGCAGCGGACTTCCGTGCTTTCTGCGGGACGACGCGCGCCTGCGAAAGCTCGTCCGCCGCTGCTGGCGGGAGGCGCTCGCCGACCTGCGGGGCTACGCGGAGCCGCCGCGCGGCGGGGCGGCCGCGGGCGAGACCCGCTTAAGCGGGAAAAACCGGGCGTGGCTGGTGCTGCGCCTGCGGGAAAACCCCGTCCCGCCCCACCGGGCGGAGGCGGAACTCCATCTCAACGAATAGGGGGAAGGCGCTTGGAGGGCCATTATGAGGAGTTGGGCGGCGGAATCCGCCTGTGGGTGACGCCCGCGCACAAGTTCGGCGCCGACGCCTTTCTGCTCGCCGACTTCGCCTCCCCGCGCGCGGGGGACCGCGCGGCCGACCTGGGGAGCGGGTGCGGCATTGTGCCCGCGCTCTGGTTCCGCGGCCCGGAGTCCGCCCCGCGCGAGGCCGTCGCGGTGGAAATCCAGGAGGCGGCCTGCGCCCAGATGGCGCGCTCCCTCGCGGAGGGGAACCTGCCCGCCGGGCGGTTCGTTCCGCTCTGCGCCGACCTGCGGGAGCTGCGCGGGCGGCTCCCCGCGGGGGGATTCGACCTCGTGACCTGCAACCCGCCCTACACCGGGCCGGGAGGCGGGCTGCTGAGCGCCGACCCGGCCGGGCGGATCGCCCGGCACGAGACGACCTGCACCCTCGCGGACGTGTCCGCCGCCGCGAGGTACCTGCTGCGGTACGGCGGGCGGTTCTGCCTCTGCCACCGCCCCGAGCGGCTGGCCGACGTGATCTGCGCCCTGCGGGAGGCGGGGCTCGAGCCCAAGCGGCTGCGGCTGGTGCAGCAGCGGCCGGCCAGCGCGCCCTGGCTCCTGCTGGCGGAGGGGCGGCGGGGCGGAAAGCCGGGGCTGCGGGTGGAGCCGCCCCTCATCGTCGAGGG
>NZ_LT962684.1 GCF_900199635.1 Anaerotruncus massiliensis (ex Togo et al. 2026)
GCCGTATGGCTGGTGTATATGACGCTGAGGTCCCACCTGTTCCCATCCCGAACACAGAAGTTAAGCTCAGCGGTGCCGACAATACTTGGAGGGTGACTTCCCGGGAAGATAGGTCTATGCCAGCTCCACAAAAAGCAACGTCCTTCGGGCGTTGCTTTTTTGTTTCCTGAGTTCCCTTTTTCCAGCGGCCAGACGGGGCTTCTTGCAGGAATCCCCGATTTGTAATACACTATAGAGGGGAAAGGGGGCGCGGATATGGAGCGGCTGAGGCGTTTTTATGAAGCGCACCGGAGGCCGGTGCGGATTGCGGGCGCCCTGCTTGCGGGGCTGCTGACACTTTGCTATCTGCTTATCTTTTTTCAGCGGGGTGCAGACCTCTACGACACCTTCCTGCGGCGGAAAGCGTCCCCCTATTCCGCCTCCGCGTGGACCTACAGCGGAAAAAATCACTGGGGGAGGGTGCGCATCGACGTCGAAGCGGTGGAATCGAACACCTATCGGCTGATTTACGCGCTGCCCGGAAACCCTGAGCGGGACTACCTCGTGCGTTTTGCCGGGGCGGAGGACCGCTATGCCGAGCGGCAGATCGTGATCAGCAGCGGCGGGGTGGAACGGTTCCGGGGAACTTACCACCCGGACGGCCTCTTTCTCTATAACGAGCAGGGGGAGCCGGTGCTCGACGTGGACGCCTTCGTCTCCCACGACGGGAAAAACCCCTTTGCCGGGCGGGAGCCCTCCTATTACGGCATGGCGCAGCTGGCCTCCGGCAGCGGAGACGCGGTGCGGGGCAACGGCGACCTCCTCTTTTCGGCGGTCCTGATCGCGGCTCTCTGGGCGGTGGACCGGCGGTGGCCGCGCCTCTTTTTTGATCTGCGGCATATGTGGTGGTGCGTCGGCGCAGAGCCGAGCGAGTTGTTTTTATCGGCGCAGCGGCTGCTTTGGGTTGTGCTGCCCATTTTATCGATCTTTCTGGCGCTCCTGGCGCTGATCATTCACTAAGGGGAGGAAACAGAGATGAACCAGTTCCATCCAAACCGGACAAACGCTTCCGGGGCGCTCTTTTTCGGCATCGCGGCGCTGCTCAGTTCACTGATGGGCGACCTGATGGCCGCCCTCGTGCTGGGGGCCGCGGGGATTTTCCTCGGGGTCGTCACGCGGAAATACGCCGCGCCCGACGAGGGCGGCGGGCTTCCTATTACAGGGATCGCCCTGTCGGCCGCGGGGCTGCTGATGGCGGGGCTGATCTTCGCGCTGCTCATGGTGGGCGGCCTTGCCGCGCCGGCCGCGGGACTTTAAATCCATATCGGGCCAGGGGCGCGTCCGCAAAAAAGTGCGGGCGCGCCTCTTTTGGGTATTGCGGAGTAAAAGAGTATATGATACAATATCTTGTGTCAGATATTCTATATAAGGCGACTATCTTGTGGCAGAGGAAGGGACAATATGAAAATCGGCAAGAATGCGATCACCGTATTGGAAAAGCGGTACCTGAAAAAGGATGAAAACGGAAAGAATATTGAGACGGTCGAGCAGATGTTCCGCCGCGTGGCGGACGCGATCGCGGCCGCGGACGCCGCCTACGACGACAAGGCGGACGTCAAAAAGCTGTCCGACCGGTTTTACGAGCTGATGACCAATTTGGAGTTCCTCCCCAACTCCCCGACGCTGATGAACGCGGGCAAGGAGCTCGGACAGCTTTCCGCCTGCTTCGTGCTGCCGGTGGGAGACTCGATGGAGGAGATCTTCGAGGCGATCAAACAGGCGGCGCTGATCCACAAGTCGGGCGGCGGGACCGGCTTTTCCTTCTCCCGCCTGCGCGCCTCGGGCGCGACGGTGCGCAGCACCGGCGGCGTGGCGAGCGGGCCGGTCAGCTTTATGCGGGTCTTCAACATGGCCACCGAGGCGGTCAAGCAGGGGGGCACCCGGCGGGGCGCGAACATGGGCATTCTGCGGGTGGATCATCCGGATATCCTCGATTTCATCGACTGCAAGAAGAACAATGCGGACATCACCAACTTCAACATTTCGGTGGGGATCACCGAGGCGTTTATGCAGGCGGTGCAGAACGGCGACACCTATGAGCTGGTCGACCCCAAGAGCAAGCAGGCGGTCGGCGAGCTGGAGGCGCGCGAGGTGTTCCACAAGATCGTCGAGAGCGCGTGGCGCAACGGCGAGCCGGGCATCATCTTCCTCGACCGGCTCAACCGGGACAACGTCGTCCCCTCGCAGGGGGAGATCGAAAGCACCAATCCCTGCGGCGAACAGCCGCTGCTGCCCTATGAGTCGTGCAACCTCGGGTCGATCAACCTTGTCACCATGCTCGCCAAGGACAAGAACGGCTGGCGGATCGATTATAAAAAACTCGAGCGGACGGTCGAGGACGCGGTGCACTTCCTCGACAACGTCATCGACGTGAACAAATATCCGCTCGAGGAGATCGATTTCACCACCAAACAGACCCGCAAAATCGGGCTTGGCGTGATGGGCTGGTCGGACATGCTCGCCTATCTCGGCATGTCCTACAATTCCGAGGAAGCGGTCGCCCTCGCGGGCGAGGTCATGAAGTTCATCACCGAGACGGGCCGCCGCGCCTCCGCGCGGCTTGCCAAGGTGCGCGGCGCCTTCCCGCTCTTTGGGGAGAGCATCTTCGCCGCCGGGGAACCGCTGCGCAACGCCACGATCACCACCATCGCGCCCACCGGGACCCTGTCGATCATCGCGGGCTGCTCGTCGGGCGTGGAGCCGGTGTTCGCCTACGTCTTCATCCGCAACGTCATGGACGGCACCGAGATGATCGAGGTGAACCCCGTGCTGCGGGAGACCCTCGAGGCGCGCGGCCTCTACAGCGACGAGCTGATGAAAAAGATCGCCGTGGAGGGAACCCTCCAGCACATCGACGAGATCCCCGACGACATCAAGCGCGTATTCGTCTGTTCCCACGACGTGAGCCCGCTCTACCATGTCAAGATGCAGGCGGCGTTCCAGAAGCACACCGACAACGCCGTCTCCAAGACGGTCAACTTCGCGCACGGCGCGACGATGGAGGACGTTGAAGAGGTCTACATGCTCGCCTACGAGCTCGACTGCAAGGGCGTCACGATCTACCGTGACGGCAGCCGCGCCGAGCAGGTGCTCAACATCGGTTCGGTGAAGAAGGAGGGCGAGACGGAAGCGCCGCCCGCCATGCGCACAGACATCCGTCCCCGTCCGCGCCCGGAGGTCACCTGCGGCCTGACCGAACGCATGAAGATCGGATGCGGCAACCTGTACGTCACGGTCAACTATGACGAGCATGGCATCTGCGAGGTGTTCACCTCCACCGGCAAGGCGGGCGGATGCCCCTCCCAGTCGGAGGCGACCGCGCGGCTGGTGTCCATCGCGCTGCGCTCAGGCGTCTCGATTGACGAGATCCTCGACCAGCTCCGCGGCATCCGCTGCCCCTCCACCATCCGCCACGCGGGGATGAAGTGCACCTCCTGCCCCGACGCGATCGCCCGCGTCATCAAAAAGACCGCCGACATGATCGAGAACCAGAAGCTCGGCCTGCCCGCGGCGGAACCCGCCCGGCCCGAGGCGCCCGCCTCCGGCGCGGCGGCCCTCAACGCGAAATTCTGCCCCGAGTGCGGCAGCGCCCTCGAACATGAGGGCGGCTGCGTAAGCTGCCGCAGCTGCGGATACTCCAAGTGCAACTGAGGAGAACGGAAAAAGAAGGCCGGGGACGAAAGTCCCCGGCTTTCCTTTTGCGGCTCTTCGAGCCGCAGGGGCCGGCCTTTTGAAAAAGGCCTTGCGAAAACTTTGATCAGGCCGGCCGCCCCGCGCCCCACCCCGCCGCGACCCGTGAGGCGGGGTCCCGTCAAAGCCCGGCGGAGGCCGCCAGCCTCGCCCGCAGCCGCCAGCCCCCGGCAAACGCCGCCGCGGCCGTGCAGTCGCACAGCGCGGCCTGCGCGTCCTCGACGCGCAGCAACAAACGCCGCTGGCGTTTGTTGAGCGTTTGCCGGAGCGCCGCGCGCGCCGCGTCGTATTCGTCCGATGCGGCGTTATATTCCGGCGTGTCGCGGCAGCGCTCCTCGATGAAGGATAACCGCTCGAGATATAGCTCTTCTAAAATATCAGGCATTAAAAAAACCTCCAATAACTTCATCTTTAGAAGTAGTATATCATAAAAAAGCGCTACAATCAAGATAAACTTCATCATTAGAATATTTTTGGAGGGAAAATGAAAATCTATTGGAATGGGATATCCAAAAATGTGATTGGTCCGCAGGTGAAACTGTTGCGAAAAGGGCACAAACCACCATTGACGCAAAAAGCATTGGCGGAAATGTTGCAGCAGGCGGGATATGAGTTTGACAGTCTAACCATATTGCGCATTGAGAAGGGGACGCGGTTTGTTCCTGATTATGAGGTTGTCGCCTTGGCTCAGGTTTTGGGTGTCTCATATGAAACATTACTGGGCCCGCCGGCGGAAAACAACGCCCCGTAGAGGCGTTCGCGCGCTTTGCGCGCGTACGCGGCGAAGCCGCGCAATTTTCCGCCTCCCCGTGGGCACTGCGCGCCACGCAAAAGCGGCCGTGCCTTCCCTATGAAAACCTCCGGTACGGTTCCGGAGACTCTCGGGCAGAGGCATTGCGCCCGCGGCGCGGCGCCGGGCGGGATGCTGTAGGTTCGTCCGCTCATCCGTGACAGGGCGCCGCCGACTTTGGCCGAAGGCCAACCGGAGGCGGCGCGGGGGTCGCAGGGGCGAAGCCCCTCGTGCCCTTCTTTGGTTCCTTTCTTGGGCAAGCAAGAAAGGAACTCGCTGTCGGTCGACTACCGACAAACTCCACCGCTCGATGAGCGCTATGCCTAAGGACCGCCGTCGGCCGACTACCGACAAACTCCGCCGCTCGATGAGCGGTATGCCTAAGAACCGCTGTCGGTCGTCGGTCGACTACCGACAAACTCCGCCGCTCACTGAGCGGCATACCCAAGGGAGGCCCCGCCAATGGATCAGCTGATAAAGTGCATGGAATCCCATGGCATGGACCAGTGGGGCGTCTGCCGGTTTGAGGATGCGCTGCCGCTTTTGGAGGTGCGCGCAAAACGCCGCCTGCCCGAGAGGGCAAAAAGCATCATAGTTATACTATTTGGATATTACATCGGAGAGTATCCCGATAGAAATATATCGCGCTACGCGCTTATGGATGATTACCATACGGTTATCCGGGCAACGCTGGAGGAGCTGGCAAAGGAACTGCAAAATATGTATAACGGAGATGTGTTTATACCATTTGTAGATAGCTCGCCGGTGGCGGAAGTGCGCGCCGCCAGCCTCGCGGGGCTGGGGGATATCGGCATGAACGGCCAGCTGTTGAATGAAACCTACGGAAGTTATTGCTTTATCGGCGAAATCGTCACGACGGCGGATTTTCCGGCCGCGGGGCGTAAAGCAAACCCCCTTTGCACCCACTGCGGCCGGTGCGCCGCGGCCTGCCCGACGGGCGCGCTGTCCCAGGAGGGCTTCAACCGGGAAAAATGCCGCTCCCATATCACCCAGAAAAAGGGGGAGCTGACCGAATGGGAGCGGGAACAGATCCGGGCGGGCGGCTTCGTGTGGGGGTGCGACCGGTGCACCGACGCCTGCCCGGTCAACCGGAACGCGCGGAGAAGCCCTGTCGCGGCGTTTCAACGGGATATCGCGCCGGTCGTCGGGGAAGATAATCTTGGAAAACTCTGCGAGAGCAAGGCTTACGGCTGGCGCGGGGAAACGGTGCTGCGGCGCAACCTGCGGATTCTGCGCGGGGAGGAATGACGGCACCGGGAAAATATGCTATAATAAGCGCGGATATTTGCGCCGGCGTCCGGCCTGAGCGGACGCCAACAAGACAGAGGCCCGTGGGGGCCGTGGAAGGGACCGATGGAAGTGGAGATTTTAACGCCCGAACAGTATGGGGAGATGGAAGAATTCGTCTCGCGCCATCCGCAGGGGGGCTTTACCCAGAGCGTCAACTGGCAGAAGGTCAAGAACAACTGGGGGTATGAGGCGGTCGTCTCGCGCGGGGAGGACGGAGAGATCAAGGGCGCCGTATCGGTGCTCATCCAGAAGATCCCGCTTGTTGGGACCGCGTTTTTATATGCGCCGCGCGGGCCGGTCTGCGACCTGCACGACAAGGAGGTGCTCGCCGATTTGAAGGCGGGCGTAGACGTGCTGGCGAAGAAATATAACGCCCACACCTTTAAGATGGACCCCGACGTGCTGATGAGCGACACCGACTTTTTGGCGATTGCGAAGAGCATGGGCTTTACGCAGCAGTACGGCCCCGACGGGTTCGAGGGCATCCAGGCCCGGTTCAACTACCGGCTCTATCTCATGGGGCGCACCGAGGAGGAGCTGCTCGCGAACCTGACGCAGGGCACCCGCCGCAAGGTGCGCATCGCCATGCGCAACGGGGTGGAGGTGCGCCCGGTGGGGCCGGAATACCTCGACGAGTTTGTGCGCATCATGCGGGTGACGGGGGAGCGGGACGGCTTCAACGTGCGCCCGAAGGCGTATTTCGAGCGGATGCTCGAGGCGCTCGGCGAGCATGTGCGGCTCTATATGGGATTTTATGAGAACGCGCCCGTCTGCGGCGCCATCACCACCAATTACGCGGGCAAATGCTGCTATGTCTACGGCGCGTCCGACAACGTCCACCGCGACGTGATGCCCAATTATCTCATGCAGTGGGAAATGATCAAATGGGCGGTGGAAACGGGCTGCGAGGTCTACGACTTCCAGGGGGTCTCGGGGAATCTGGAGGAGGGAAGCCACATGTACGGGCTCTACCAGTTCAAACGCGGCTTCAACGGCCGGCTTGACGAGCTGGCCGGGGAGTTCGACTACGTGTACCGTCCGGTCAAGGCGCGGATGGTCGACCAGGCGATCGCGCTGAACGGCGCGCTCGGACACCTCAAGAGGAAACTGAAGCACGAATGAAAACGCCGCTGCATGACGCCGTAAGGGATTACATCGAAAAGGACATGTCCCGTTTCCACATGCCCGGGCACAAGGGCGCGGGGACGGACGAATTTGCCGCGCTGCTGCCCTGGGACATCACCGAGGTGGAGGGCGCGGACAGCCTCTACCACGCGCAGGGGCCGCTTTTGGCGCTCGAGGAGCAGTTCGCGCGCCTCTACGGGACCCGGAGGACGCTGCTCTGCGCGGGCGGCGCGACGCTGTGCATCCAGACGATGCTCGCGCTCGCCTGCGGGACGGGCGCCGCCGTGGTCATGGGCCGCAACCTCCACCGCGCCGCGATCAACGCGGCGGCTCTGCTCGATCTCACCCCCGTGTGGGTCTATCCCGAGCGGGACGCGGGGGCGTGGTTCACCGGACGGTATTCCCCGGCCGCGGTCGCCGCCGCGCTCGACGGGCATCCGGAGGCGAAGGCGGTCTATCTCACCTCGCCCGACTATTTCGGCGTGCTCAGCGATCTTTCGGGGATCGCGGAGGTCTGCCGCGCCCGCGGGGTGCCGCTGCTCGTCGACAACGCGCACGGCGCGCACCTCAAGTTCCTGCCGGAACGGTACGGGAAGCCCCATCCCGCCGACTGCGGGGCGGCGCTCTGCTGCGACAGCCTGCACAAGACGATGCCCGCCATGACGGGCGGCGCGCTGCTGCACATCTGCGACAGGCGGTATGCCCCGGACGCCAAGCGGCTGATGTCGATGTTCGGCTCGACCAGCCCGAGCTATCCGATCCTGCTCTCCTGCGAGCGGGCCGCCGCCTACGCCGGAGAGGGCGCGGCCGAAGGCTTTGAGCGCGTCTCGCGCGCCTTCGACCGCGCGCGGCTGCTCGCGCTCCAAAAGGGGTTCGCGCTCCCGCAGGGGGCGGCCGACCCCGCCAAGCTTTCGCTCGGCTTTGCCGCGCGCGGCATGGACGCGGCGGGATTCGGCGCGTGGCTGCGCGGGTTTTCCATCGAGCCGGAATATATCGGCGGCGCGGCGGGCGTCTTGATGGCCACGGGCTTCAACCGCGCCGAGGATTTCACGCGGCTGGAAACCGCCCTGGGGGCGCTCCCGCCCTCCAGCGCGTCCGCCC
>NZ_LT962685.1 GCF_900199635.1 Anaerotruncus massiliensis (ex Togo et al. 2026)
GTTTCCTTTGCTGGTTTCGCTTTTGTATCCGGAGATACTCAAATTCTTTTCAAGGGTGATTCCCCCAAAACCTTCGTCTTGGGTTCCTCGTTTCTCTTCTCTCGTTGTTCATTTTTCAAGGTGCTGTGCCGTCCAAATTGTGGATGTCACGCACGGGACAGCTTTGTTATAATACCATAGAACAACGGGGATGTCAACTGGTTTGTCAAAGTTTTTTTCAAAAATCGCAAATTTCCCGTAAAAGCCCCTGCGCGGCCTCTTCCCGCGCCCCTTCTTCCTCCCGCGCACGCATATTCCGGCCCGCGGCGCACATACTGCAACTAACCGCGGCGCGGACGTTTTCCGTGCCTGCAAGGAGGTTTTCATCATGTCGAAAGAACACGGCGCCGATGCGCGGCCGGTGCTGCTCATCCGCACCATCTCGTTTTCCTTCGCCCTTTTGCTGCTGATCGCCCTGGGGGTCTTCGCCGCGCGCATGTGGCAGACGACCGACGTCCTCTCCAAACAGGGCTCGCGCGGCAACGAGGTGCGCCAGATCCAGCAGAAGCTCAAAAACTGGGGCTATTATTTCGGCGAGGTCGACGGCATTTTCGGTGTGCAGACGAAAAAGGCGGTCATGGACTTCCAACGGAAAAACGGCCTTGCCGTCGACGGGATCGCGGGCAATGCGACCCTCCGGGCCATGGGGATCTACAGCTCCCAGCAGACAAGCGGCAGCGGCGGCTATTCGGACAGCGACATCGCGCTGCTGGCCAATATTATTTCGGCCGAGGCGCGGGGCGAACCGTTTGAAGGGCAGGTCGCCGTGGGCGCGGTGGTGCTCAACCGGGTGGAGCACCCCTCCTTCCCCGATACCCTCCCGGGCGTCGTCTACCAGCCGGGCGCCTTCACCGCGATCACCGACGGGCAGATCAACGTGGCGGTCGCCGAATCGGCGCGCAAGGCCGCGCGCGAGGCGCTGGCGGGGTCCGACCCGTCGGGCGGCGCGCTCTACTATTATAATCCCGACAAGACCTCCAACAAGTGGATCCGTACCCGGCCGGTGATCAAACGGATCGGCGCCCACCTGTTCTGCAGCTGATTCAGTATATTTCATTGTCGGTATTACTGATTGTATTTCATTATTTGCGGCAGGGGATGTTTTTTCCCTGCCGTTTCCATTATAATATAGGTATCGCTTTTCCTGCGGCGGGTTCTGCCGCCGGAAAAAAATCTGTTTGCTCAGGCTTTTTGCCAAAAGCCGGGATGGAGTCCGCCCATGGTTCAAAAGAAACCCGACCTGCAAATCCTCACGGTGTGGCGCATCCGCCTGCTCCTCGTGGCGCTTGTGCCCTCCTTTTTTTCCGCCTTCTTCGCGCCCCGCATCAACTGGGTGTGGTGGCTTTTTACCGCTGCCTGGATGGCGGCTTTTCTCTATTTCTACATATTCTATTATCCCATCAAATACCGCAAGCTCTCCTATGGCTTCAACCGCCGCTGCCTGCTCATCCACTGCGGCGTCATCTATACGCGTGTAAAGGCGGTTCCCTTAACAAGCATCCAGTACGCGACCGTCGCCTCCTCCCCGCTCGAGCGGCTCTTCGGGGTCTGCTCCCTCTTTGTCTATGCGGCGGGCAGCTCGGTCTACATCCCCGGCCTGCCGCCGGCGGACGCCGACCGCCTGCAAGCCTTC
Organism: Anaerotruncus massiliensis (ex Togo et al. 2026); assembly: GCF_900199635.1. Classification (GTDB taxonomy): domain Bacteria; phylum Bacillota; class Clostridia; order Oscillospirales; family Ruminococcaceae; genus Anaerotruncus; species Anaerotruncus massiliensis. The sequence goes on from NZ_LT962685.1 coordinate 1,673, forward strand.
CTCACCCCCGCCGACGAGGAAGGAGGCCCCCCCGATGCGTAAGGCCGCCTCCGTCCACGCCCATCCCTTTTCGATGCTGACCTTTCTCTACCGCTTCCTCTTCCTCCTGATCATCCCGCTGGCGCGCGGGTTCCTCTCCGCGCTGACGGGCGACCTGCTTTCGTGGATTTCGGGCGCGTGGATGGACATCCTGACCGTTCTGCTGATCTTCTTGCTCGCCTGGAAAAAGTGGGATTGTTTCAAATACTATATGGATGAATGTGGTGTATTTTATACTTCTGGTATATTTTTTAAGCGTGAAACCTTCATTCCCGTCGACCGGATCTGTACCTGCGCGGTGATGCGTCCCTTCTGGCTGCGGCCGCTGAAGGTCGCGCGCCTGCGGGTGGACACGATCGCCCGCGGCGCCAACAAGGCCGACGTCTCCTTCTATGTTGGAGAGCGCGAGGCCGCGCGGATTTTGTCCCTCTGCCGGGGCGTTCCGGAGGAATCCGCCGACGAGGTCCACGCCGCCTACCGCCCCCGGATCTCCGGCGTCGTGTTCCTCTCCCTCTTTACCTCCAACTCCTTCCTCGGCATTGTGTTTATCTCGACCTTTATCTCCCAGGCGGGCCAGATCCTCGGGCAGGAGCTGGCCGACCTGATGCTGGCCACCTTTGAGGAGCTCTCCCGCCGTGTCGCGTTCGGACTTCCGCCCATCGCGGCGGGCGTCGCGATCGCGCTGCTCGTCGGATGGCTCGCCGCATTCCTGCTCAACCTGCTGCAAACCAAGAATCTCTGCACCCTCCGCGTCGGGGACTCCCTCCACGTCAGCGGCGGCGTGCTTGTGGAAAAGGAATATTTCCTGCGCGCCCGCGACATCAGCTTCGTCGACATCCGGCAGAGCCTTTTGACCCGCCTGCTCGGGCGCTATTCGGTCTTCCTCAACGCGATCGGCTTCAATAAGGACAAATCGGACATCTCGGCCGTCATTCCCTTTTCCAGCCGCGGAAAGACCCGCGAACACCTCTCCCGCCTGCTACCCGAGTACACCGTTTCCGAACGTACCCTCAAACCCAACCTCGGGGCCATCTTCAAGTTCCTGATCGATCCCTTCTGGCCCTGCGTGCTGATTCCCGCCGGCACGGTCGTCGCCTGCTGGCTGCTGCCCAAGTGGACGGGTCTGATCGGATTCGCCGGGTTCATGCTCTCCCTGCCCGCTCTCTGGTTTTTGGGCGTCCGGATTCTGGATTTTCTCTCTTCGGGCGTTTCCCGTGACGGAGATTGTTATACTCTTCGTTATTCTAACCGGTATTATCTACACACCGTTGTATTTCCATTCGATAAAATCGCGCTTGTCAACGTCCGGCAGAGCATCCTCCAGCGCGGCGACCGCAAATGCGACCTGAAGGTCTCCACCCGCGCGGAGGGGCGGTTCCGCCATCACATCCGCAATCTCGACTGGGACGGGGTGGTCGCGCTCTTCGACGCCGGGGACGAGGCGCCGTCAAAAACATAACAACCGGACGATGTGTGCGGCGCTTCACGCCGCACACATTTTTTTCTCACAAAATTTATGCATGCCGCCGATATTTCTTTTTATTAAGTGCCCTATATGTGGGGATACTGCACAGAGATTATACATTTGTGTCGCATTGACTTTGTCCAATTTCTCCCTTATACTGGGGACAGAGACCGATCATAAGGAGGGATTTTTGTGAAGCAACTGTTAAAGCTGTCCCTGGCAATGCTGTTGGCCTGCGTGCTGTCACTCGGCTCGCTGACGGCCGCCTTTGCGGAAGCCCCGGCGGAACAGGAGCCCCCGGCCGCGGCCGGGACGGCGGAGCCCATAGACACGCCGCTATCCGAAACGGACAAGCCGGCGGCACCCCCGGCCGGAGATCCGGAGCCTCCCGAAACACCGCCGGCGGAGCCGCAGCCGGGCGAGCCGGAGCCCGCCGGCCCGGAAGCCCCTGAAAAAGCCGATCCGGACCTGCCCGAGGGTTCCGGAGAGGAGTCCGACGCGGATCCAGAGGACCCGCAGGAACCCGGGGAACTCCCTGTCACGGCCAATGCGCTTGCCGCACCCGTCCCGGTAAATGCCCCCGAGGCCGAAGAGGCCGAGATCCGGTCCGTCACCGTTTCCCCCGAACACATCGAAAACGGCGGCACGGTCACGGTCACCGTCGAGATGTACTATCCGCGGGAGCGAATGGATAATCGGGTCGTCTATGTGGATTTCATGCGCACGGAGGACAATCCCCTGCGTGAATTTGATACAAAGTGTTACCGGCAGGAAGAGCCCGGGTCGGCTGCGGATCATCTTTACCACTTTGTCGGGACGATCGATGTCAAATCCTATGCCTCTTCCGGCACATACAGGCTGGAATATGTGGACGATTGGGTGAACGATCAGTATTATTGCAGCGAACGCTATAGGAAATATTACCATGCCTATTCCTCCACCCTCCCCATTCCTTCGGGATGGCAGGCGTCCTTTACCGTGGATAACAAGTTCAGCGCCGACACCGCCCCTGTCTTAAAGGCCATTGAGGTAGACCCTTCTGTTGTGACACTCGTCGACGCATCCGGGACTGCCGAAGTCCGCCTCAATATAGAATCCGAGGGCCTTGCCGATCTCGATTATGTCGACGGCGCGTTTGCTAATTTTAAGTATCCAGATAAACAGATTGACTTTGGTATTTCCGACTTTTCTTCTCAACCGGATGATAACGGATTTTACACCGCCACGTTTACCATCCCAAAGCACGCATCCGCGGGAAATTATCAGCTGGCCTATTTGTCAATTGAAGACAGCAACGATAACTGCCGGGTCTATTATGCAGAGCCGTACGCGGAGGATTACGAAAATGAGAACGGCGCCGAGAAGATCACCGGCGACCTGGGGGAAGCCGTCTTTGAGGTCGTTAATCCGCAGGCGGATAATACCCCGCCAATCATTGAAGAAATCTCCATTGAGCCCCAGGAAATCCCTCTCGGTCAGGCGGACAGCATCATCTTAACGCTCAAGATATCCGATGGAGACGGTTCTGGTTTCGACCCTCGTTCACCGGAGGACAGCATCGCATTGCGGGAGCCCGATAACTGGGACGGACCGCGCGTCCGCGCATCATATATCCAGGATGAGACTAGTCCTTCCGGTACCTATCGCTACTCCATCCCCCTTCGTTATGAAAATGTTGTAAGAAATACTACGTATTATGTAAAATACGTATATTTGGAGGATTACGCCGGCAATGAGGTGCGGTATTGGAATAAAAGATTTAACGGCGGCGACCCTGCCGACCCCGTGCTTCCCGACGTTACACTGACTGTCGGGAAGGGTACCACAGACCCCTGGCTCCCGGACGATGATAATGCCAACCCTCTGGTATGGTACGGAAGAGCTGCGCTGAAATTCCCCGGCGAGGTACCCGAGAGCTTCAAGGCGCAAAAAATGAGTACCGATCGAATGGGTGCGATTGCCACCAAATACAACAGTTCCGGGGACGCCCGGCTCTGGTTTTATGATTTTAAAGGCAACCCCGCGATTCCCGGTGATCCGGCTGCCCTGACCTTAGGTATCGAGCGGTACATGCCATCTATAGATTGCTACATCTATTCGGTCGGCGGCAACAACACCCTGACGGATATCACAAGCAACTTTACCTATGTAACGGAAAGTGATATCCACGACCGTCCCGGCTGGGCAGCCTCCGTTTCTTCCCTCGGCGCCTATGTCATCTCCGACAAAAAGCTCGTCGCGTCCTCCGGTGGTAATACCGGCGGAGGAGGCGGCGGCGGTGGCGGCGGTCACCACGGTGGCGGTGGTGGCG
>NZ_LT962686.1 GCF_900199635.1 Anaerotruncus massiliensis (ex Togo et al. 2026)
CCCCACGGACAATACCCGGAGGTGAGGGCGCGCGCCCGCCTGAACCGCCCCCGCGCCGCGCCCCGCCTCACGGTCAACACCCGGGGGTGAGGGCACGCGCCTGCCTGAACCAAAGTTTTTGGGGGGTCTCGGGGGGGCTTTTTTCAAAAATCCCCCCCGAGCCCTGCCTGAACCAAGGCTTTTTGGGGGCCCCGGGGGGCTTTTTTCAAAAAGTCCCCCGGGAGTTGCGTTTTTCTGCAACTTTTGCATTCTTTCGCGAGACGGGTGAAGGGATGTGAAAAAGGATGACAAACGGGGCAAAATTTGATATGATACAGAGAGAACTTAACGGGCGGCGGGTGATCCTGCTGCCCGGTCATGAGGTGATACGGATGCCCTCCGCCGGATTCAAAACGCCCGCGCCCGCCGATTACACGGGCGCGCTTTCCGAGCTGCTGCCGCAGCTCATCGAAAAATACGGCCGCGCGGCGGTCGCGGAACAGATGAACACCTGCAGCGACCGGCTCGCGCGGGTGCAGGCGTGCAACGAGCGGCTGACCGATCCGTCCGCGGCCGCGGACGACCAGACGGAGGCGCTGCAGGAGGTCGTGGCCGCGACGAGCGACTATTACGCCTTCCTCGCGGGGCTGGCGGAGGACATGCGGCGCTTTTTGATCCTCATGGGCGGGGTCACGGGCGACGAGATCGACGGGCTGCTGTCGATCGAGCCGGAGGTGGGGGAGGAGATCTCCCTGCTCGCGTCGGTCGCGCCCGCCATCCAGGCGATCCGGCCGAAAAACTACGTCATGCCGATCGACCCGATCACCAACAAGCTCGCCCAGCTCCGGGAATTCAACGAGATCACCGTCGCGCGCCGCCGCAACCTGACGATCCAGACGGCGGTGACGATCGATTGCCCCGAGCACATGAAGATCGACGGCAACTTCCAGCTCACCAACTATGACAAATCAATCATCAACGGGGTGGTCTCGATCCTCGAGAGCGGCAATTCGAGCTTTACGGTGCCGATGCTCTACCACGCGATGACCGGCAAGGAGAACCCCACCGTCGACGACGGGCTGATGGAGGAGATCAAGGCCAAGCTGGACACCATGCGGCGGCTGTCGATCAACATCGACCTGACCGAGGAGATCAAGGCGCATATGATCGACCGGCGGATGGAGGGCGCGGGGGAGGTGGACTCCTTCACGATCGAGGGCTACCTGCTGCCGCTCAACAAGTATATCGGCGTGGTCAACGGCAAGCGCAGCGAGATGTACCAGATCATCGACACCCCGCCGCTGCACAGCTATGCCAAGATGAAAAACCAGATTACGACGGTGTCGATCGACCTGCTCAAGGCGCCCTTAAACAACAACGCCACCACCATCCCGCTCAAGACCTATCTCTTAAGCCGGATCGAGGGGATGAAGAACCAGCACAACAAGCTCACCCGCGACAAGATCCTCTTTGAATCGATCTACCGGGAGCTGGGCGACCTCGATTCGGACAAGAAGCGCAAAAAGCGCATCCGCGACTACACCGAGATCGTCCTGACCCATTTCATCTCGATGAAGTACATCACCCGTTACGAGATGGTCAAGGAGGGCCGCACAATCACCGGGGTGCGCATCTTCTGGAACGAAAAATCCGCCTAAAAGGAGACCTCTATGAAACGAATCTTCCGCGCCGTATGCGCGTTTGCCGGGCTGCTGGCGCTCGCCTTCGGGGGCGCGCCGGTTCTCTTCGGCGTCCTCAACGCCGGCTGCCTGGCGCTGCTCGGCTTCGGGGCGCTGCTCTTTGCCCTCGCCGTCCTGTGGGACGCCTTCCGCCTGGACGCCGGCAACCAGATCGTCCGCAGCTTCCACACGATGTGGGACCGCCGGCCCCCGGCCGCCCGCCCCGCCGCATGGTGGCGGCGGCTGCGCGCCGCCGCGGCCCTCCTGCTCGCGGCGGGCTTCCTGATCGGCGCGGCCGTGTCCGTCCCGATGGCGCGGCAGGCCTATTTCACCCCGCCGGGGGAGGAGCCCCGCACCGCGCTCGTGCTCGGTTGCCAGGTGGAGCGGGAGGGACCCTCCCTCATGCTCGCGCGCAGGCTCGAGGCGGCGCGCCGCTACCTCGAGGCGCACCCCGACGCGCCGGTCGTGGTGTCGGGCGGCTATGAGGAGCGCGCCGGGACCTCGGAGGCGGCGGTCATGGCCGCATGGCTCGTCGAGCGGGGGATCGACCCCGCGCGCATCCACCTCGAGGACCATTCCCACTCGACCGAGGAGAACCTCGCCTTCTCGGCGGAGATCATCGGGCGGGAGGGGCTGCCCCGCGCGCTCGCGGTGGCGACCGACGGGTTTCACCAGTACCGCGCCGCCATCTACGCCCGGAAGAACGGGCTGGCCGCGGCGGCGCTGCCGGCGGGCACCCCGTGGGGGCTGTTCCCCTCCTATTGGGTGCGGGACATCTTCGGGAACCTCAAGGCGCTGATCCTCGACTGAAATACCGGCCAAGGCCGTCGCAGCTTCGCTGCGGCGGCCTTTTTGCGCGCCCGGGAGGTTTGGCGGCGGGGCGCGGTTTGTGTCGAATGTACAATTTGAACAACTATTTTTATCAGTTGCACTGAAATTCTGTCCTCATGGTTGACTTATCATTTAGGACGGCTCTATAATGATTTCATAATGATAAGCCATTGATGACGGGACGGGAGGTTGACGGGATGCAGCAGGGAAAAGGACAATCCGCTTACATGAAGATCTTCCTGGAAATCGCGGACGACATCGCCAACGGCATCTATAAGGTGGGGGACGTCATCCCCACCCAGCTCGAGCTCGCGAGCGCCTACCAGGTGAGCCGGGTCACCGTGCGGGAGGCGATCAAGGAGCTGACCCGCCGCGGGGTCGTCGCGACCCAGAAGGGGAAGGGCACCGTCGTGATCGGCAACCTCTTCCGCGCGGTGGATTACCAGCGGGTGGAGGGCTTTTCCAAGGTCGACGCGCCCGAGGAGGGGCCCCAGCCCCGCCCCGAGTCCCGCCTCGTCGAAAACCGCCTCGTCCCCGCCACGGAGGCCGTCTCCCGGCACCTCAAGGTGCCGCCGGGCACGATGCTGCGCAAGATCGAGCGCGTCCGCAGCCTCAACGGCATGATCCATTCGATCGAATGCGCCTACCTGCTCAACAGCGAGGTGTCCGGCGTGGACTTTGAGCACGCGGACATGGAGAAGGGCTCCCTCTACGAGCTGCTGCGCCGCGAGGCCGGGATCGTCTTCGACTATATCACCGAGCAGTTCAAGGCGATCCTCTGCCCTGAGCGGGAGGCGGAGCTGCTGGGGGTGAAACGGGACGAGCCGGTCCTCTACATCCGCCGGGTCACCTGCGCGGGGGACCGCGGCCCCATCGAATACGTCGATATCCACAGCCGCAGCGACCTCTTCTACGCGACCATCCACTCGCAGCGGCTTCCCACGCGGGCGGCGCACACCGCCCCACGGATAAATGATAAGCCATTGTCCTGCCTCGTCGGCTCCGTGCTCGGAGGGCTGGCGGATGCGCCGGGCGCCCCGCTCGCGGAGGGGGCCGACCCCGCCGGGGCGTGGAAGCGGTATTACGGCGCGCTCGGGGAGGACCCCGCCGCCTTCGAACGCGCCTCCGGCGTGCTCCGGACCGCCTGCTACGCCGCGCGCCGCTTTTCCGGGCGCGCGCCGGGGGAGGCGTACCTCCAGCGGGAGGCGGAATACGGCGAGGCGGCGATGCCCTTCGTGGTCTATTCCGCGCTGGCCGGGCTTTCCGCCGGGGCGCGCGCCGACCTTTCCGAGCTGGCGCGGAGCCTCCCGGACAACTGGCGGGGGACGCCGCTGATGCCCGCCGGCTGCGCGATCGCGGCGGCCTGCGCCCGCGCCGCGTCGGGCGCGGGGACGGCCGAGGCCCTGCACGCGGGCCTGGAGGCCGCGCGCCTCGCGGAATCCGGCGCGCCGGAGTCTCCCTCGGTGGCCGCGCGGATCGAATACGCGCTTTCCGCCGCCGGGCGGCTGCCCGACCCCGGCCAGCTCGAACGGGAGCTTGCCGGGCTGATCGGGAACGGCCCGTCCGCCGCCGAGGCGGTCCCCTTCGCCTTCGGGCTGGCGGCCTGCGGCGACCTGCCGGGGCTGCTCCGCCGCACCGTGTTCGCAAAGCGCCCCTCCGCGTCCGCCCCGGCGGCGGGCTGCCTGGCCGGGCTCTTCGGCGGGCTGGCGCTCTTTCCGGAGGGCTGCCTCGCGGACCTCGATGCCCTGAGCGGCTGCCCGCTCGAACAGCTCGCGGAGGAAACGGCCGCGCGTTAACCGTCGGTTTTCCGCCCCAACGGGCGAAAGAGATAGAAACCATCTGATTATGGGAGGAAACATGATGAAAAAGATCTGGAAGTCCACATTCGCCCTGTTGATGGCCCTCACGCTCCTGGTGAGCCTCGCGGCGTGCGGCGGAAGCCCAGCCTCCGCCCCGTCGGGAGACGCGGCCCCGCAGGCGGCGGCGCCGGCGGACGACGGCAAAAAGCCGCTGACCTGCCTGATCACCGAGGTGCCCAAGGGCGCGCCCTTCACCGACCTGACCTGGCTCGGCTTTGAAAAGCTCGAGGCCGAGGAAGGCATGGACATCAAGATGGTCGAGGCGATGGACAAGGCGGAGTACCCCGAGCAGATCCGCGCGATGGCGCAGCTCGGCGCGAACCCGATCTACGCGATGTTCGACACGGTCAACGAGGTCGTGCTCGACGTGGCGGACGAGTTCCCCGACACCAAGTTCTACCTGATCGACTGCGAGATGGAAAACAGCGAGCCCAACTGCGCCAACCTCATCGTGGACCCGTATGAGGCCTCCTTCATCGCGGGCTTCGTCGCGGCGAAGACCACCGAGACGGGCAAGCTCGGCTGGATCGGCCACACCGACCACCCGACCATCACCCGGTTCCGCGACGGCTACACCGCCGGCGCCAGATACGCCAACCCCGACATCGTCGTGGAGTCCGCTTTCACCGGCGACCCGAGCGACCCCGTCAAGGGCCAGGAGACCGCCAAGATCATCATTGACCGCGGCGTGGACGTGATCTTCCAGTCGGCCAACCAGTCGGGCATGGGCGTCATCAAGGCGTGCGGCGAGGCCGGCATCAAGTGCATCGGCGTCGACGAGTGGCAGGGCGACGTGGACCCCTGCGTCTTCTGGAGCGCGCTCAAGGACATCGACGGCGCGATCTACAAGACCGGCAAGGACTTCCTCGCCGGCAACTTCACGGCGGGCCGCGTGGAATTCGGCATCAAGACCGACTCCCGCGTCTACGACCAGCGCGACTTCGACAAGCTCCCCGCGGAGCTCCAGACCGAGGTCTCCCAGCTCGTGGAGGACATCAAGACGGGCAAGGTGGACGTTTTCTCCAAATAGTCTGAATGAGGCGATCGCCGGGAGGGGAAACCCTCCCGGCTGCTGACCGGAGGTGGAACAGTGAAATCGGAGCAGCCAGTCGTATTGGAGCTGCGGGGCATCTGCAAGAATTTCGGAGCCCTCGCCGCGAATAAGAACATCGACCTCAAGGTGCGGCGCGGGACGGTCCATGCGATCATCGGGGAGAACGGCGCCGGCAAAAGCACCCTGATGAACATCATCTCCGACATCTACCAGGCGGACGCCGGCGACATCCTTCTCAACGGCGAGAAGGTTGTTTTCAAGGGCCCGATGGACGCCTGCGCCCACGGCATCGGCATGGTCTACCAGGAGTTCATGCTCTTTCCCGACCTGACGGTGCTAGACAACATCATGATGGGCTTTGAAAAGCGCCGGGGCGGCATCTTCATCGACCGCAAAAAGACCCGCGCGGCCATCGAGGAGATCTGCCGCACCTACCATTTCAACATCCCGCTCGACGAGAAGGTCAAGGGCCTCGCGGTCGCGGTGCTCCAGCAGGTGGAGATCGTCAAGGTCCTCTATAAGGGCGCGGACATCATCATCCTCGACGAGCCGACCTCCGTTTTGACCCCGCAGGGGATCGAGGGGCTCTTCGACGCGATCCGCTTTCTCGTGGGGACCGGCAAGACGGTCCTCTTCATCACCCATAAGCTTAAGGAGGTCATGGAGATCTCCGACTACATCACCGTCCTCAAAAACGGGGAGGTCACCGGCAACGTTCGCCCCGACGAGGTGGACGAGGCCGCGCTCGCCAGCCTGATGGTCGGCCGGGAGGTCATCCTCACCGCCCAGAAGGTGGAAAAGCAGGTGGCGGCCCCCGTGCTCGAGGTGAAGGGCCTGCACGTCCGGGACAACGACGGCAACGAGCGCGTCAAGGGGGTCGACCTCGCGGTGCGCGCCGGGGAGATCGTCGGCGTGGCGGGCGTGGCCGGCTCGGGACAGAAGGAGCTGGTCGAGGCGCTCTTCGGCCTGCGCGAGGCGCAGGAGGGGCGGGTGCTCTTCGAGGGCGCGGACATCACATCGAAAAGCTGCCGCGAGCGCCGCTGCCTCGGCGTGGGCTACGTGCCGCAGGACCGCCTGGGCGAGGGCGCGAATGTGGAGGGCAGCATCTGGCAGAACGCCATCATGGGCTACCACATCGCCCACGGCTTCAAGCGCAAGCTCCTGCTCGACCGCAGGGAGATCGACGCCTTTTCCGGGCAGGTGGTCAAGCAGTTCGCCGTCAAGACCCCGACGCTGGAGACGAGGGTGCGCACCCTCTCGGGCGGCAACATCCAGAAGCTGATCGTCGGGCGGGAATTCTTACAGAAAAACAAGCTGCTGATCGTCGAGGACCCCACCCGCGGGATCGACATCGGCGCCATCGAGTTCATCTGGAAAAAGATCATCGAGCTGGCGTCCGAAGGGGTCGGCATCCTGCTCGTGAGCCACGAGCTCAACGAGGTCATGGAGCTTTCCGACCGGATCGTCGTCATGTACGACGGCAAGCTCTTCGACGGCGGGAACGCGGGCGAACTGACCGAGCAGGAGATCGGCCTGCTCATGGCGGGAGGAGGGACTGCGGATGAAAGCGGCCGCAAGCGCGGCGCTTAGGGCGTTCGCGGACAAGAAATCGGAGATCGTCAAATACCTGCTCGCCTTCGCGGCGGTCATGCTGATCGGCGCGGGGCTCATCTCCTTCCAGGGGGAGGACCCGGTCCGGGCGCTGTCGGCCATCTGGTCGGGCGCGCTGGGCGGGCGCATCGAAATCGGGAATACCATCCGCTGGATCATCCCCTGCGTCATGACGGGGATGGCCGCGGTCGTCGCCTTCAAGTCGGGCGTCAACAACCTCGGCATTGAGGGGCAGATCTATTTCGGCGGCTTCGCCGCCGCCATGGCGGGCTTTCTGGTCCAGCTCCCGCCGGTCGTCCACGTGCTCTTCTGCCTGCTGGTGGGGGGGCTCTGCGGGCTGCTTTACGCGCTCATCCCGGCGGTGCTCAAGCTCTTCTTCCGCATCGACGAGATGATCACAACCCTGATGCTCAACTACATCGCCATCCTGCTGACCGAGTATTTCACCGTGCTGGTGATCGGCGCCTCGTCGAGCACCGCCTCCAACGCCTTACAGACCCCGCCCGTCTACGAGACGGCCAAGCTGCCGGTGCTCATCAAGGGCACCTACGCCAACGCGGGCATCTTCGTGGCGGTCGCGGTGGTGGTCGTGGTGGCGTTCATCTACCGCTACACGATCAAGGGGTACGAGTTGCGGCAGGTGGGCGAAAACCTGCGCTTTTCCAAGGTAGGAGGCGTCAACGTCGTGCGCACCTTCCTGTCGATCTTTCTCATTTCCGGGTTCGTCGCGGGGCTGTGCGGCGGCGTGGAGGTGCTCGGCTCGCACGGGCGGTTCGTCTCCCGCTTCAGCAACAACCTCGGCTGGGACGGCATCATGATCTCGATGATCGCGAAGAACAGCCCCTTCGGCGTGCTCTTCGTCTCGATCCTCTGGGGCGTCCTGAAGGCGGGCGCGCTGCACATGGAGCGCGTCACCAACACCAACCGCCTGACGGTCGTGCTGATTCAGGCGCTCTTCGTCCTCTTCGTCACGATCGACTACAAGAAGATCTATGCCTTTTTCCGCGGGCGCTTCGGGCGCCGCGCCGTACAGAAGGGGGGCGCCGTCTGATGCTCCAGGTCATGTTCAGCACCGTGACGCTCGCCGCCATGTTCCGGCTGGCGACCCCCCTCATCCTCGCGGCGGTGGGCGGCTCCTTCGGGGACCGCGCCGGCGTCTTCAACATCGCGCTCGAGAGCTTCATGCTCAGCGCCGCCTTTTTCGCGACGCTCGGCAGCTACCTCACCCGCAGCCCCTACGTGGGGGCGCTCGCCGGGATCCTGACGGGGCTCGTCTTCTCGGCGGTGTTCGGGTTCTTCGTCTTCCACCTCGGCTCCAACGGACTTGTCGTGAGCATCGCGCTCAACAGCGGCGCGTGGGGCTTTACGACGCTGCTGCTGACAACCGTCTTCGGCACGCGCGGGGCGTTCATCGACAACAACATCCAGAGCTTTCCCGCGCTGGACATCCCCTTCCTGCGGCTGCCCTACCTCGACGCGGTCCTCAACCACCAGAACGTGCTCGTCTATTTCGCGCTCGTCTTTGTGGCGGCGGCGGCCGTCGTCATGTACAAGACCCCCTTCGGCCTGCGGGTGCGCGGGGTCGGCATCAACGAGAAGGCGTCCCAGACCGCGGGCGTGAACGTGCTCGGCTACCGCTGGATCGCCACCCTCATCACGGGGGTGTTCGTGGGGCTGGCGGGGGCGTTCCTGCCGCTGTGCGGCGTATCGATGTTCGCGGAGAACATGTCGGCCGGGCGGGGCTTCCTCGCGGTGGCGGCGATCATGGTGGGCAAGGGCAACCCCGTGAAGGTCGCGCTCTCCTGCCTGCTCTTCGCCTACGCGGACGCGCTGACCATCGGGTTCCAGAACATGGGCGTGCCCTCCCAGATCGTCATGACGCTGCCCTACGCGGCGACGATCCTGGTGCTCTTCGTGGCGAACATCAAAAAAGCAAAACATGCGGATATCGACGCGTAGGCGCCGGTATCGGACGGAGGTAAGAATGGATAACAGAGCGGAGCGCCTGCGGGAATGGCTGTCCCCGGAGGGCGCGGAACATTTTGACGACATCGTGCTGACCCGCAAGCTGGGCGCGAGCCCGAACATCTACGGGATCGGCCGGATGTACCGGGATCTGGCGGAGAACGCCCCGGCCCGCGGGCTCGATTCGGCGGAGCTGGTGGCGCGGGTGAAGGAGCTCTCCGGCTTTTTCGGGGAGCTGCGCGGGGAGTCGAGCCACGCGATTTTGACCGCCATGCGGATCATGACGAAGGGGCTGGACGCCTATGCGTCCGAGCCGCTGGAGCGGACGCGGGAATTCCTCCTGAAGGCGCACGGGAACTATGAGGCGATGTCGGCCGGCTGGATCGAAAAGATCAAGGAATACGGCTGGAACGTGCTGGAGGACCTCTCCTCGATGCTCGTCTTCGACTATTCGAGCACGGTCAACGCGATGATGGAGACGGCCGCCGAGCACGGCAAAAAGATGACCGTCTACGTCCCCGAGAGCCGCGCGCTCGACGGGGGCCGCCCCTTCGTGGTGAACGCGCTGAAGCTGGGGCACAGCCCCGTCTTCTTCCCCGACGCGGCGCTGGCCGCCTTCACCCGGAAGGCGGACGTGGCGTTCATCGGGGCGGAGACCTTCTTCCCCGACGGCAGCGCCGCCAACACGGTGGGCTCCGACCTCGTCGCCATCCTCTGCGCCCGCTTCGGCAAGCCCCTCTATGTGCCGACCGCGATGATCAAGGTCAACATGCGGGGAATCGAAGGGCGGCGCAAGAAGGAGCTCGGCCGCGACCTCGCGCGGTACCTCGCGGCCGCCTGGCCGGAGGAGATGCGGGCGGCGACCGACTTCTGCTGCCCCGACCTCGCGATCGTCGGGCCGGCGGAGATCACCGGGTACATCACCGAGCTGGGGGTCATCCCGCCGGCGGCGATGTTCGGCATGAGCCTGAGGTACATCGCGAAGATCGAAGGGGAGGACGAATGATGTTCCGCGGAAAAGAGAAGATCGCCATCGGCATGGCGCAGCCGCTCGCCCTGCCGGGCAGCTTCCGCCACGGCGGCGAGAGCATCGGCACGATCACCGAAAAGCTGCTAGAGGAGGTCGCGGTCTACGACCGTTACGGCTACGACGGCGTGATCCTCCAGAACTTTAACGACATCCCCGTGCTGGAGGCGTCCTCCATCGAGGCGGTGGCCTACATGACCCACCTCGCGGGCGCGATCCGGCGGGAATTCCCGGACCAGATCCTCGGCGTGCTGATGATCTGGGACGGCTGCGCCTCCCTCGCGGTGGCGGAGGCGGCGGGCGCGGACTTCGTCCGCGTCGAACACGCCTACGTCGGCGCGGAGGTCACCTCCGCGGGCATTTTGCAGGGGCAGTGCGCGAAAATCACCCAGCTCAAGCGCAAGCTTGGCTCCAAAATGCCCGTCTACGCGGACGTCTACGAGCCGCACGCGGTGCAGATCTGCCCCAAGCCGGTGGAGGACGCGGCGTTTGACGCAGTCTGCCAGTGCTTCGCGGACGGGCTCTTCCTCTGCGGCAAAAACGCGCGGGAGAGCCTCGAGATGGTCGCGCGGACGCGCCCGAAGGTGGGGGACGCCCCCATCATTCTCGGCGGCGGGTCGACGGGCGACAACGTCTACGAGCTGCTCCAGCAGTTCGACGGGGTGTGCGTGGGCGCGTGGATCAAGGACGGCGACCTGCTCAACCCCGTGAACCCCGACCGCGCGCGCCGCTACATGGAGCAGGTCGAGCGGGCGCGGGCATAGACGGAAAGGAGGCGGCGGCATGTTCGACATCATCGGCGTCGGCGACGCGGATATCGATATCATGCTCAAGGTGGACCACATCCCCGGGCACGATGAGAAGGTGCTCGGCCAGATGCTCGGGAAGTTCCCCGGCGGCATGGTCGCAAACTACCTCTCGGCGGCGGCGGCCTTCGGCGCGAAGTGCGGCGCGGTCGTCTCGGTGGGGGAGGACGACTTCGGCCGGCTCACCCTCGGGGACCTGGAAAAACGGGGCGTGGATATTTCCCACAGCATCGTGCGGCCGGGGGAGGACACCTATTTCACCGTGACCAACCTCGACGCGAGCGGGGAAAAATCCATGTCCATCTGCCAGACGGCGGCGATCTCCCCCTATCCGGAGGAGGTGGACTTCGACTATCTGGCCGAGGCAAAATACGTGCACATGATCGGCACCTACCCGCACCTTGTGCTGCCGGTGGGGCGCGAGGCGAAAAAGCGCGGGGTGCGCGTCTCCCTCGACTTCGAGCCGGAGTCGGACCGGATGACCCCCGAGCAGAAGGCGGAGACGCTTTCCCTCGCCTACATCGTCTTCCCCAACGAGGAGGGCCTCGCCTGCTACGTCGGGCACCGGGACCTTGAGCGCGGGGCAAGGGAGATGCTCGCCCAGGGCCCCGAGATCGTCGTTGTGACGCGGGGCGCGGCGGGCTGCGAGGTCTTCACGAAGGAGGCGCATTTCGCGGTCCCGGCGTTCCAGGTGCCGGTGCGGGACACCACCGGGGCGGGGGACACCTTCAACGCGGTGTTCGTCTCCTGCCTTGCGAGGGAATACCCCCTCGAGCGGTGCGCATGGCTCGCCACGGCCGCCGCGGCGATTCAGATCCAGCAGGTGGGCTCCCGGACGGGGCTCGCGGACGAAGCGGCGGCAAAACGGCTCCTGCGCGCGCAGGGTATCCGTTTTTCAGATCAGGACTAGATGGAAGGAGTGCGACAAATGACATTGGAAGAGAGAATTTTGGGCTCGCTGCTCGGCGGCGCGATCGGAGACGCGATGGGCGCCGCGACCGAGACCCGCACCCCCGAACTGATCAGGGAGAAATTCGGCGGCTACGTGCGGGAATTCCGCCAGGCGCCGGAGGATACCTTCGCGCGCGGGGCCGTGGCTGGTTACGTCACCGACGACTTTTCCCTCGCCTACTACACGGCGCGGGAGATCGTCAAAAACGGCGGGAAGATCGACCGGGGGGTGGCCGAGCGTTCGGTGCTGACCTGGTCGGAGCACCCCGAGTACTTTGACAACTACGCGGGCCCGACCACCCGCGCGGGCATCGCCCGCCTCAAGGGGGAGACGCCCGCCGAGGGCTACAGCTTCCTCGCCTGCGACAACGCCAAGGCGACCAACGGCGCGGGCATGAAGATCGGCCCGGTCGGGATGCTCCATCCGGGGGACCTCGACCGCGCGGTGGCGGACGCGGTGACGATCATCCGCGTCACCCACGACAACGACCTGGCCATCTCGGGCGGCTGCGCGATCGCGGCCGCGGTGAGCTGCGCGATGGTCGAGGGCAGGAACGCCGTCGACATCGTGAACGCGGGCCTCTACGGCGCGCGGGAGGGGATGCGGCTGGCGCGCGGCTTCGCGAAGAAGCTGGCGGGCCCGTCGGTTGAAAAGCGCATCTCCCTCGCGGCGGAGATCGGCCTGCGCCACTGCGGCGACTATGAGCGCGCGATGCTTGAACTGGGCGACGTGGTCGGCGCGGGCCTGCACGTCTCCGAGGCGGTGCCCTGCGTGTTCGGGCTGGTCATGTCCACCAACGGCCACCCGCTCGAGACGATCTTCTCGGCGGTCAACATCGGCAACGACACCGACACGGTGGCGGCGATGGCGGGCTATATCGTCGGGGCGCTCAACGGCGCGCCGGCCTACGACTCCTATTATTATGACACGATCGAGGCGGCCAACCATTTCGACCTGCGGTCGCTCGCACATGAGATGGCGGCCTGCGCCGCCCGGAATTGAGGAGGCGGAAGGATGGAAAAGATGGATGCGCAGGCGGCGCGCCCGCTGATCTGGGAGGAGCTGCGCAAGGTGGCCCGCCCCGATTCCCGCTTCAGCTGGAAGTTCAGCGAGTTCATCGCGGACTATGAGGGAAGCGATCTCTGCGCGGAGAACCTCTGCGCGACGGAGATTTATAGGAACAGCGAGGTCGTCTTCATCACGCCCGACAACAATCTGGAGACCTTCCGGGAGCGGGCGATCCGCGACAAAAAGACGATCCTCATGACCAACTACGGCATCGAGCGGGGGGTCTTCCTCATCGCGCCGGGCAGCGTGCCCGAGGGCAAGGAGGAGCTCGCCTCCACCCTCGACGGCGTGCAGCGGTACTGGAAGTTCATCACCCTCCGGGAGATCGCCGAAAAGATTAAGCACATCGACATGCTCGTGACGGGCGCGTCGGCCATCACGCCGAGCGGCATCCGCTTCGGCAAGGGGCACGGCTACTTCGACCTCGAATGGGCGATGTTCTACACCAAGGGGGTCGTGGACACCGACACCCCCGTCTTCGCGGTCGGGCACGACTGCCAGGTCGTCGACGTGGACGTCGAGGTGCGCGTCTACGACACGGCGATCGACTACATCGTCACCCCCACCCGCGTCATCAAGACCCGCAACGAATTCCCCAAGCCCACCAGGGGGATCCTCTGGAGTCTGCTCGCGCCCGGTATGCGGGAGAAGATCCCGCCCATCCAGGAGCTCTGGTGCGAAATCCACTGCAAATAGCCCCGCCGCCTCCTCGGGCGGGGCGCCAGCATCGAAAGGGGCGACCGCTAAAAGCGGCCGCCCCTTCCATCTGCCCGGGGGATTTTGCACCGGATTCGGAAAGCGGGTTGTCACCGGGGAGATTTTCGTTTATACTGGAAGTGATTCGCGGCGGGACGCCGCGGGAAAACCGCGGGCGCGCCCGCGGCAAACAAAGGAAAAGGGGAAACACAATGGCTTGGGTCGATTATGCGCTCTACCTTGTTTTCGGAGGGGTGGCGTTCATCCTGCTGGCATTCGCGGCGAATCTCGTCATCACGGCCAAGACGGGGAAGTCCTCCCTGCTGCTCAGCCGGATCTACTACATCGCGGCGATCGTGACGGTGCTCGTCAACCTGGTGCGCTCGGTCGCGGTCTACAACTGGGGCATCTGGCTCGCGAACCTGCTGGTGCTCGCCTGCGTGGGGGTCGCCTTCCGGCGCAACGAGCGGGACGCCAAGAGCACGGAGGAGCAGGGACGCGGCAGGTAGCTCTGCGGTGACGCAAAAAATCCGCGCCGCCGTGCGGCGCGGATCATGCCGCGCGGAGAATTATTCCCGCGGGGGCTCCCCGGCGGGGGCCTGCGCGTCCGCCGGCCCGCCGGCGTTCGCGCCGCCCTGGAGGTCCTTGAGGAGCGCGGCGAGCTCCTCGGTGGAGAGCTGCCCCCGCAGGCTGTCGATCGTCTTTTGCAGGTCCTTCTGCGCGCCCTTCGCGCCCGCCTTCGCCCACTCGGCGCTCTGGCGCTGGGCGGCGGTCATGAGGCGGTCGGCGTATTCGCGCCCGTCGGGCGCGGGCGCGACCGGCATGGCGGCGATGACGCCCGCCAGCACGATGAAGAGCTTGAGCGCCACGAGCGCGGGGCCGAGGCTCTCATAGGACGAGTCGGAGGAAGTCATGTTGAAGGCGGCGAACTGCCGGATGTTGACGACGTTGAAGACGGCGTAGAGCGCAAAGCCCGCGAGCGCGGCGGCGCAGCGCTTTTTCCCGCCCAGCCCGCGCGGGCGTGCGGTGAGCAGGGCGAGCGCCAGGATCACGGCCAGGAAGGCCAGCTCGACGTAAAGGACGGGCGGCTGTCCGGCGAGGGACCCGCCGAAGAGCAGTTTGCGCCAAAACCAGACCTGCCCCAGGACGGCCGCGAGAAAGAGCGCGGTGGAGACGACGGGCCGGGAACGGGTGCCGCTGACGTTTTTCATGGAAGGACCACTCCTTATCCGGCCGGGAGGCCCGGCCGCGTTGCTTCCAAAAGCATACCACACCCGCCGGGGTTGCGCAAGTCCCGGGCAGGCCCGCGGGGGCCCAACGACGAATTGATTTGAGGGGATACAGCATGGAAATTTTCATCCGGATCGGCTATATCGTCATGATCGCGGCGATCGTCCTCTGCTTCTATTTCAGCAGAAAGCAGCAGCACGGCCTGCGCGAAGCGGTGGACAGGTTCGCGTTCGCCTACGTAAAGATCTCCAACCACGTCTCCGCGCGGCCGCCCGCCGCGGAGCTCGCGGTCGAGCGCGGGGAGGGGGACGCGGTGCGCCCGCTCCCGCTCGGGGAGCAGCCGGAGGCGATCCGCACGGTCATCGAGCGCGCGAGCGGCGGCAAGGTGGTCAAGCTCTACGACGAGATGATGGACGCGATGCTCGAGATCGAGAACCGCTGCGGCAGGCACCGCCGGATGAACAGCCAGTTCCGCGAGCCGATCGCCGCCCTGTTCCACAAGGCGCGCACCTTTCTGACGGCGAGCGAGCATCTGGAAAACATCCGCACCGCGGCGGACAAGCAGGCGTTCGACAGCTTCCTCCGCGACCAGGGGGACGACCGCATGGTCCTGCTGCGCCGGATCACCGGCGGGGCGGGGGAGCAGTTCTCCGGCCTCAGCAAGCACTACGACCTCGCGGCGCGCGAGGCGGCCGAGCGGGAGAAAAAGCGCCCCGCCCGCGGCAGATAGCACAGAGGGGAGGAGACCGGCTTGTCACGGCGGGAAAAAACCTATCTGATCCCATCGCACCGCCCCGAGGGGGACGACCCGCGCGACATCCTCATGGAGCGCGACCGGCTCGAGGCGATCATCGAATCCTCCTTCGACGGCATCTACATCACCGACGGCAGCGCGGTGACCCTCATGATCAACAAGAGCTACGAGGCGATCAGCGGCCTGCGCCGCGAGGAGGTGCTCGGCAAGGACATGCGCACCCTCGAGACGACGGGGGTCATCTCCCGCTCGGGCACCCTGCTCGCGATCGAGGCGGGCACCTCGGTGACGCTCGAGCAGACCTTCAAGACGGGCCGGCGCGCGATCATCACCTCGACACCGACCTTCGACCAGGACAACAACATCGTGATGGTCGTCACCAACGTGCGCGACGTCACCGAGATGTACGCCCTCAAGGGCCAGCTCGAGGAGAGCTGGGCGCAGTCCAAGCAGTACCGGGACGAGCTGGAGGCGATGCGCCGCCGGCTGGGCAGCCGCCCGGACCTGATCGCCGTCGACGCGGCGACGATCGCGACGATCCGCACGGCGGACAAGCTCGCGCCGCTCGACGCGACGGTGCTCATCGTGGGGGAGCGCGGGGTCGGCAAAAGCACGGTCGCCAAATACATCCACTCCAAGTCCGCCCGCAAGAAGGGGAAGTTCGTCACCGTGAGCTGCGGGGCGATCCCGCCCGAGACGATGAACGAGGAGCTCTTCGGGGTCGCGCGCGACGGCGAGGTGCGCCCCGGCCTCTTCGAGACGGGCAGCGGCGGCACGATCTTTTTGAACGAGGTGGGCGAGCTGCCCCCCGACATCCAGATGAAGGTCTGCCGCCTCATCCACGAAAAGACGATCACCCGGGTGGGCTCGCCCGACCCGGTCCGGGTCGACGCGCGCGTGCTCGCGTCGACCTCCCACGACCTCGAGCAGCTGACCGCCGAAAAGAAGCTGCAGGAGGAGTTCTACTACTGCCTCAACGCCCTTCCGGTCGAGGTGCCGCCGCTGCGCAGGCGGCGGGAGGACATCATCCCCTTCGTGCAGTTCTTCGCGTCGGAGCTCAACAAGAAATACAATATGAAGAAGAAGTTCTCCCAGACCGCGCTGCTCGGGCTCAAGAGCTACGACTGGCCGGGCAACGTGCGGGAGCTGCACAACGTCGTCGAACGGACGATCGTGCTCAGCGGGCGCAACCCGATCGAGCTGGAGGACCTTCCGATCTCGGACGAGATCCGGCTGGAGGAGGAGGACCTGGCCGAGCTGACCGAGCCGGTCGACCTGCGCGCGATCCTGCGGCAGGTGGAGCGCAGCTACCTCGACCGGGCCTACGCGCGGTTCGGCAACGTCCGGGACGCGGCCAAAAGCCTGGGACTCGACCCCTCCACCTTCGTCCGCAGGCGCAAGCGGGACGCGCAATGAATTGTTGCAGTTTTGATTGATGTTTCGTTTTTGCAACAAAATTTCCGGGAAATAGGGCTTGTTTCCCCCTGCGAAATCCCCCAATCTGTTGCTAAATTGCAACGGACTGGGGGATTTTCATATATATCAGACGATAATTGCCACAATTCTTTGTTAAAAACGCACAACAAAAATGCATAAAATAACGTGTTAAAAATAAAACAACATTCACAATCTTTTCATAAACAGGACTTTTTTTATTTACTTTCGGGTTCAAAGCCGATATAATAAGCGTGAAAAGACAGGCGCACAGCGGCAAGATTGTGCGAGGCTGTTTTGTGTCCAATGTTGGGCGCCCGGGGCCGGAAACGCGCGCACCGGCCCGGCGGCGACCCGAAAGAGACAAAAGGAGGAGATTGTCAGTGACCGAGACAACTGAGAAGACCAACGTTGTCCCAGAGGGCTTCATGACCGAAAAGTTCCCGCTTAAAAAACGCGGCTATGGTGAGGAACAGCCCGGAATCAAGTTTGGCCCGTTCAAAATCCGTATTCCCCTGATCCACCACGAGTGGCAGTGGACCGAGTGTGCCGCCGCCATGTTCCTCGGCGTCGCCTGCCTGGGCGCGGGCGTCACCACCACGATGACCACCTTCGGCCTCAACGAGCCGGCGAACATCGCCGCCCTGGGCCTCACCGAGAACGGCGCGTTCCTGATGGCGCTGACCTTCGGCGTTCTCAACGCGGTCTGCTACTACCTGCCCTCCCTGCTGGGCGACCCCGTGGTCCCCGGCTGGATCACCCCGGCGCTTCCGCTGACGCTGAAGTTCCTCGAGCAGTGGAGCATCCCCGACTACGCCACCGGCAACGTCGATCGAATTAAGGCAATGATTGCGCTGCAAATGCTTGTCGCCCTCTGCTTCCTGATCATGGGCGCGACCGGCATCGGCCGGAAACTGGTGGAATGCGTCCCGATGTCCATCAAAGCGGGCATCGTGCTCGGCGCCGGCATCACGGCGGGCGTCAACGTCTTCCAGGCCCGTATGCCCGCAGCCCCCTGGACGGTCGCGATCGCCTGCCTGCTGTCCTACCTGTTCCTGTTCAACCCCTCCTTCGAGCGCAAGGCAAGGACCTCGAACTTCTGGAGGCTGGTTCGTAACCAGGGCGTCGTCCCGGCACAGCTCTTCGCGATCATCCTGGCGCCCATCCTGCTGCGTGAAATTCCGATGCCCCAGATCCAGTGGGGACTCACCCCGCTCAGCTTCGGCTTCGTGATGGAGCACTTCACCATCTTCGGAATCGGCTTCCCCGAGATGAGCTTCTTCCTTGCGGCGATTCCGTCGGCGCTGACCACCTACATCATCGCGTTCTCCGACTTCGTCCTCGCGAAAGAGGTCGTCGCGGAGGCCACGGCGGCCCGTCCGGACGAAGTCGTCATCTTCGACGCCGGCCGTTCCAACCTCGTCAGCTTCCTGCGTAACGGCATCATGTCCGTGTTCGCCCCCTGGGTCCCGATGTGCGGCCCGCTGTGGGCTTCCGGCCTGCTGACCATCACCGAGCGCTACAAACGCGGCTACAAGACCATGCGTACATACTGGGGCGGCGTCTGCACCTTCCGCGCGTCCACTGTGATCGCGGTTATGATCCTGCCGCTCGTCACCCTCATCAAGCCGGCGTTCGCCATCTTCTTCGGCATCACGATGGCGGTCCAGTGCTTCGCCTGCGGCAACATCGGCATGCGTATGGCCACCACCGCCAACGAGCGCGGCATCGCCTGCGTCATCGCCGCGGCGCTGACCTTCTTCACCCCCGCGCAGGCGCTTCTCGTCGGCATCATCGTCTGGGCTGTCGTCGAAGGCAGCGAGTCGGTCGTCCGCTTCAAAAACAGAAAGGCTACGGCGGCGTAACATCCCTTAACGGGATACCGCATCTTTCGTCGGCCACACGGGAAAACAGGGCTGAACTGAAAAGATCGGCTCTGTTTTCCCTCGTTATCCGTAAAATGGAAAAGGAGCGCACAAGTATGAAATTGATTATCGTGAAACCGGAGCTGCACAAGTTCGCAAGCTGCGCGGAATTCGCGGAGGCGTTCAAGCTGGGCGAAAACGACCTCGTGCTCACAAACGAGTACATCTTCAACCCCTACTTCGGGAAGCTGAACCTGCCGGTACATACGATCTTCCAGGAGAAATACGGCGCCGGCGAGCCGACCGACGTCATGGTCGACGCGATCGCGGCGGACGCGGTGAAGACGGGCTGCAAGCGGATCATCGCGATCGGCGGCGGCACGGTCATCGACATCGCGAAGGTGCTGGCGGTTTCGGACGGCGGCCCCGTCGACGCGCTGTACGACAACGTCGCGAACCTCGAAAAGCGCCATGAGCTGGTCATCGTCCCGACGACCTGCGGCACGGGCAGCGAGGTCACCAATATTTCGATCATCAACCGCACCCGCATCGGCACCAAGATGGGCCTGGCGAGCGAGAAGATGTTCGCGGACGCGGCGGTGCTTGTGCCCGAGCTCCTGAGCAGCCTGCCGTTCGGCGTGTTCGCCACCAGCTCGATCGACGCGCTCGTGCACGCGGTCGAGTCGAGCCTGTCGCCCAAGGCGACCGCCTACACCAAGCTCTTCGGCTACAAGGCGATCGAGATGATCATCCGCAGCTACCAGAAGCTGGTGAAGGAGGGCCGCGAGGTCCTCGGCGGCCTGATGGAGGACTTCCTGATCGCCTCCAACTACGCGGGCCTCGCGTTCGGGACCGCCGGCTGCGCCGCGGTGCACGCGATGAGCTATCCGCTCGGCGGCACCTACCACGTCCCCCACGGCGAGAGCAACTACGCGATGTTCACCGGCGTGCTGAAAAACTACATGGAGATCAAGCAGGACGGCGAGATCGCGGTGATGAACGGCTACCTGGCGGACCTGCTCGGCTGCGGCGTGGGCGAGGTGTACGACAAGCTCGAGGAGCTCTTAAACCAGGTGCTGCCCAAGAAGGCGCTGCATGAGTACGGCGTGACGGTGCAGGACCTCGACACCTTCACCGAAGCAGTCATGACCACGCAGGGCCGCCTGATGGGCAACAACTTCGTGCCGCTCGACGCGGAACGGGTTCGCAAAATTTACGGGGAGCTTTATTGAGCTTTGAAAAAAGGGAGGAACTAGGGCAATGGCACTCATGACGGGCGAAGAATATATCGAGAGTATCCGCAAACTCAATATGGAGATCTACATGTTCGGCAAACGGGTGGAGAATCCGGTGGACGACCCCATCCTGCGCCCCTCCCTCAACTCGGTGCGCATGACCTACGATCTTGCGCAGATGCCCGAGTATGAGGACATCATGACGGCGGTATCCCCCGAGACGGGCAAGCGCATCAACCGCTTCACCCACATCCACCGCAGCACCGAGGACCTCATTAAGAAGGTCAAGATGCAGCGTCTGCTCGGCCAGCAGACCGCGGCCTGCTTCCAGCGCTGCGTGGGTATGGACGCGTTCAACGCCGAGTACTCCACCACCTATGAGATGGACCAGAAGTACGGCACCCACTATTTCGAGAACTTCAAGAACTTCATGTTCTACTGCCAGGAGAACGACCTGACGGTGGACGGCGCGATGACCGACCCGAAGGGCGACCGCGGGCTTGCGCCGCACGCGCAGGCCGATCCCGACATGTACCTGCACATCGTCGAGCGCCGTCCGGACGGCATCGTCGTGCGCGGCGCCAAGGCCCACCAGACGGGCATCATCAACTCCCACGAAGTCATCGTCATGCCGACCTGCTCGATGGGCCCGGACGACAGCGACTACGCGGTTTCCTTCGCGGTGCCGGTGGACACCAAGGGCATCTTCATGGTCATCGGCCGCCAGAGCTGCGACACCCGTAAGCGGGAGGGCAGCGAGATGGACGTCGGCAACGCCGAGTTCGGCGGCGTCGAGGCGCTCGTCGTGTTCGACAACGTCTTCGTCCCCAACGACCGCATCTTCATGTGCGGCGAGGCGGAGTACGCGGGCATGCTCGTCGAGCGGTTCGCGGGCTACCACCGCCAGAGCTACGGCGGCTGCAAGGTCGGCGTGGGCGACGTGCTCATCGGCGCGGCGGCGGTCGCGGCCGACTACAACGGCGCGGCGCGCGCCAGCCACATCAAGGATAAGCTCATCGAGATGACCCACCTCAACGAGACCCTCTACTGCTGCGGCATCGCCTGCTCGGCCGAGGGCCACCCGACCGAGAGCGGCAACTATATCATCGACCTGCTGCTCGCCAACGTCTGCAAGCAGAACGTCACCCGCTTCCCCTATGAGATCGTGCGGCTGGCGGAGGACATCGCGGGCGGGCTCATGGTCACCGCGCCCAGCGAGGCGGACTTCCGCGACGGTAAGCTCGGACCCTATGTGGACAAATACCTGCGCGGCGTGGCGGACGTTTCGACCGAGAACCGCCTGCGCATCCTGCGGCTCATCGAGAACCTCTCGCTCGGCACGGCGGCCGTCGGCTACCGCACCGAGTCGATGCACGGCGCGGGCTCGCCGCAGGCGCAGCGCATCATGATTTCGCGCCAGGGCAACCTCGCGATGAAGAAGAAGCTGGCGAAGAAGATCGCCCATATCACCGAATAATGGACCGGTCATGCTGGGGGAACGGCGTATGGAGCTTGTAAACAGGATCGAACGGGTCCTTGACGAACGGGTGCGCCCGCAATTGGCGCTGCACCAGGGGGACATCGAGCTGGTGGACTGCGACGGGGAGGGCGTGCTGCGCGTGCGCCTCATCGGGCAGTGCGCCGGCTGCCCCTCGGCGTCGCTGACGGCGCAGATGCTCGTGGCGGAGGAGGTGCGCGCCCAGGTCCCGGAGGTCAGCCAGGTGCTGCTTCTGGGCGGCGTGAGCGACGGGCTTCTGGCCGAGGCGCGGGAGCTGCTGGCGCGCAGGCACGGATGACCGTCGCGGTGAAATACTGCGGGGGCTGCAACCCGCGCTACGAACGAACCGAATTGGCAGAGCGGCTGCGCGCCGATTTCCCCGGCGTGCGGATCGTCCGCGCGGAGGAACCGGCGGACGTGGCCGCGATCATCTGCGGGTGCCCGGCCGCGTGCGCGTCACGCGCCGGGCTTACCGCGCGGCTGGGCGCCGTCGTGCTGACGAGCCCCGCCGACTACGACAGGCTCCTGCGCCCGCTGCTCGCGGCGCAGAGTGATAAGGAGTGACACACACCATGGATTGGAAGGAACTTTACAGGCAGAAGCTCACCACGGCGGACGAGGCGGTGAAGCGGATCAAATCGGGCGATCGTGTCGTCGTGACCCACGCGACGGGCGAGTCGACCCTCCTCTCCGACGCGATGGTGAGAAACGCGTCCGCCTACCGCGATGTGGAGATCGTCCACATGGTGGCCATGGGCAAGGCGGAGTACTGCCAGCCCGAATATGCCGGGAATTTCCGGCACAACAGCCTTTTCCTCGGCGGCACCACCCGCAAGGCGATCGCGGAGGGCAGGGGGGACTTCACCCCGGTCTTCTTCTCGGAGATCCCCGACCTCTTCCGCACCCGCCTGCATCCGAACGTCGTCCTGCTCCAGCTCTCCCCGCCGGATGAGCACGGCTATTGCAGCTACGGCATCTCGGTCGATTACACCAAGCCCGCGGCCGAGTGCGCCGACCTCGTGATCGCGCAGATCAACCGGAACATGCCCCGCACGCTGGGCGACAGCTTCATCCACGTGAAGGACATCGACTGCATCATCGAGGCGGACACCCCCGTCATCGAGCTGGCTCCGCCGAAGATCACCGACGTGGAGCGCGCGATCGGCGAGAACGTGGCCTCCCTCGTGCGGGACGGCGACTGCCTCCAGCTCGGCATCGGCGCGATCCCCGACGCGGTGCTGCTCTTCCTCAAGGAGAAAAACGACCTCGGCATCCACTCGGAGATGTTCTCCGACGGCGTGGTCGAGCTCGTCGAGGCGGGCGTCATCACCAATAAATGCAAGAACATCCACAGGGGCCGCAGCGTCGCCACCTTCCTGATGGGCACCCGGCGCCTCTACGACTACGTGGACAACAACCCCGAGGTCGAGATGCTGCCGGTCGACTACGTCAACGACCCGCGCGTCATCTGCCAGAACGACAACCTCGTCTCGATCAACTCCTGCGTGCAGGTGGACCTGATGGGGCAGGTGGTCTCCACCTCGGTGGGCCTCAAGCAGATCTCGGGCGTCGGCGGCCAGGTGGACTTCGTGCGCGGCGCGAACATGTCCCGGGGCGGCCGCACGATCATGGCGATGCCCTCGACCGCCAAGGGCGGCGTGTCCAAGGTGGTCTCCTTCATCGACCACGGCGCGGCGGTCACGACCTCGCGGTACGACGTGGACTATGTCGTCACCGAGCAGGGCATCGCGCAGCTCAAGCGCAAGACCCTGCGGGAGCGGGCCCGCGAGCTGATCGGGGTGGCGCATCCCGACGCGCGGCCGGAGCTCATCGAGGAGTACGAACGCCGGTTCCACTGCAAATTCTGAGAAAAAAGCCCGTATGCAGGCCATACGGGCTTTTTTAAAAGGGGAGGCAAACACCCATGACCAATCTGGAGAAATACGACCGGGCCTTTGTGCAGGCGCTCGGCGTCAAAAAAGAGGAGCTGGGCGAATCGCTCGTCTACCGGCGTAACGAGAACTGGGATTCGGTCGGGCATATGGACCTGGTCGTCCGGCTCGAGGAGGCGTTCGACATCTCGATCTCCTCCCCCGACGTAATGGCGCTCAACACCTACGAGCGGGGCAAGGAGATTCTGGGGAAATACGGCGTCACATTCTGAAAAAGGAGGGCGCGCCATGATCTTTGGGATTGACGAAAGGCCCCCCATCCGCCCCGCGGCCTACGGGGAGGGGGGAGAGGTCTACTCCTACGGGCGGCTGTGCGCCGACGCGGCCCGCGTCGCGGCGTGTACGCCGGGGCGGCCGCTCGTCTTTTCGCTCTGCGAAAACAGCTATGGGGCGCTCTGCGGCTACGCGGGGTTCCTGTCGGGCGGCGCGGTGCCGCTGCTGCTCGACGCGGGAATGCACCGGGAGCTGCTCGACGGCCTGCTGGAGACCTACCGGCCCGGCTTCCTCTGGCTGCCCGAGCGGATGGCCGGGGGCTTCCCCAGGACAAAGCGCCTCCTTTCGCTCGAGGGCTACGCGCTGCTCGGGAGGGGGGAGGCCCCGCCCGCCATGCACCCCGACCTCGCGCTGCTGCTGACGACCTCGGGGTCGACGGGCAGCCCCAAGCTCGTGCGCCAGAGCCGCCGCAACATCGAATCGAACGCGCGCGCGATCGTCCGCTACCTCGAAATCGGGGAGGAGGAGCGCGCGATCACGACGCTGCCGATGAACTACACCTACGGCCTTTCGATCGTCCAGAGCCACCTGCTGGCGGGCGCGTCGCTCATCCTGACCGGGCGCAGCGTCGTGGAGCCGGAATTCTGGGCGCTCTTCCGGGAGCGGGAGGCGACGAGCTTCGGCGGCGTGCCCTACACCTATGAAATTTTGAAGCGGGTCGGCTTCTTCGGCATGGAGCTGCCGAGCCTGCGCTATTTCACCCAGGCGGGCGGCAAGCTGCCGCCCGAGCTGCACGAGACCTGCGCGCGCTATGCCGACGCGCATGGCAAGCGGTTCTACGTCATGTACGGGCAGACCGAGGCGACCGCGCGGATGGGCTACCTGCCCTGGGAGCGCGCGCTTGAAAAGCGCGGCTGCATGGGGATCGCGATCCCCGGCGGGAGGTTCACCCTGCTCGACGTGGACGGCGCCGCGATCGATTCGCCCGGCGAGGTGGGGGAGCTTCGCTACGAGGGGGACAACGTGACGATGGGTTACGCCGAGTGCGCCGCCGACCTCGCGAAGGGGGACGAGCGGCGGGGCGTGCTGCTGACCGGCGACATGGCCGCCCGTGACGAGGAGGGCTTCTATACGATCGTGGGGCGCAAAAAGCGGTTTATCAAGCTCTTCGGAAGCCGGGTGAGCCTCGACGGGTGCGAACGGCTCGTGAAGGAGCAGTTTCCCGGCGTGGACTGCGCCTGCTTCGGGAAGGACGACGCGCTCTGCGTCTGCCTGACCGACCCCGCGCTGCCCGCGCGGGCGGCGGACCGGCTCGCGGAGCTTCTGGGGGTGCGGCGGCGGGCGGTCAGCGCGCGGTATGTGCGGGAGATCCCGCGCAGCGGCGCGGGCAAAATCCTCTACCGCGAGCTGGAGGAGGCGCCGTGAGCGCGGCGGACCGGCTGTGGGAGGACCCGCCCTTTGGGCTCGCACCGGATGAAAAGGAAAAATGCTTTACAGAGGCGCTCGCCGATCTGACCGCCTCCCACCGGAGGCGGTGTCCGCCCTATCGGAACATCCTCGGCGCGCTCGGCTTCGATCCCGCGTCGGCGCGCGCGCCGGAGGAGTTTCCATTCCTGCCGGTGGGGCTCTTCAAGACCCTCGAGCTTTGCAGCGTGCCGCCCGGGGAGGTGGCGCGGGTCGTGACCTCGTCGGGGACCTCGGGGCAGGTCCCCTCGAAAATTTATCTCGACGGGCCGACCGCCGACGGCCAGCGCCGCGCGCTGGCGGCGATCGTTTCCGACTTCATCGGGCCCGACCGCCTGCCGATGCTCGTGATCGACTGCCCGTCGGTGCTGCGCGGCGGCCGGTTCACGGCGCGCGCGGCGGGGGTGGCGGGGTTCGCCAGCTTCGGGCGCGGCCGGACGTGGGCGCTTGGGGACGACATGCGCCCCGACCTTGACGCGGTGTCCGCGTTCCTCGAAACATATGGCGGGAAACCGTTTCTGCTCTTCGGCTTTACCTTTCTCGTCTGGCAGTTCTTCGAGGCGCTCGCGGCAAGCGGCCGCGCCTGGGACTTCCAAAACGGCGTGCTGATCCACGGCGGCGGCTGGAAGACGCTCGCCGACCGCGCGGTCGGCCCGGGGGAATTCCGCCGCCGGCTGGCGGAGGGGTTCGGGCTGCGCCGGGCGCACGACTACTACGGCATGGCGGAACAGACCGGGTCGATCTTCATGGCGTGCGAGCGGGGACACCTGCATGTGAGCGCCTTTTCCGACCTGTTTGTGCGCCGCGCGTCCGACTTCTCCCTCTGCGAAACGGGGGAGGAGGGGATTTTGCAGGTGCAGTCGATCCTGCCGGAATCCTACCCGGGGCACAGCCTGCTCACCGAGGACCGGGGGGTGCTGCTCGGGGAGGACGGCTGCCCCTGCGGGCGGCGGGGCAAATATTTTGCGGTGCTCGGACGGCTGAAAGCCGCCGAACTGAGGGGGTGCAGCGATACCTATGCAGCTGAACACGGCTGACGCGGCGTTCCTTGTGGGGGACGCGGCGGCGCTTGCGGCGATGCCCGGGACGCCGCCGCTCGAACCCTTTTCGCCCCGCGTCCTCGACCTCTTCGACGCGCTCTCGAAGGCGCTGCTCTCCCGCCCGGATGTCCGGCGGTTTCCCGATCTCGCCGCGCTCGCCTTCTGGTGCCGGCGCGCGGCCATGGAGGAGCGCCGAAAGCCCTACCTTGACGGGGAATTCCGCCTGGGGAGGGGAATGGCGTTCCACATCGCGCCGGGCAACGTGCCCCTCAACTTCGCCTATTCGCTGGCGGCCGGGCTGCTTGCGGGCAACGCGAACGCGGTGCGGCTGCCCTCCGAGCCCTTCCCGCAGGCGGCGCTCGTCTGCGCCGCGCTGGAGGAGCTTCTCGCCGGCGCGTTTTCCGACCTGCGGCCCTACGCCGCCTGCCTGCGCTATCCGCGCGAAAGCGGCCTCACCGAGGCGCTTTCCGCCCTCTGCGACGCGCGGATCATCTGGGGCGGGGACGAGACGGTCAGGCGGGTGCGCGCCTTCCCGCTGAAGCCGCGCGCGGCGGAGATCTGCTTTGCCGACCGCTGGTCCGCCTGCGTCATCGATAGCGGCGCCTACCTCGCCCACGCGGACCGGGACGCGCTCGCCCGGGACTTCTACAACGACACCTATTTGAACGACCAGCGCTCCTGCGCCGCCCCGCGTGCGGTATTATGGCTCGGGGAGCGGGAAGGGGAGGCCCGGGCGGACTTCTGGCCACGCGTCGAGGCGATCGCGGCTACGGAATACGACTGGCCCGCCGCGCTCGCCGTCGCGAAGCGGGAGGCGTTCTGCCGCATCGCGGCGGACTGCCCCGGCGCGCGGCTGCTCACGAGGGGGAACCTGCTTGTGCGGGTGGAGCTGCCCGCGCTCACGCCCGCCGCGATGGAACTCCATCCGGGCGGCGGCTTCTTCCTCGAGACGGCGGCGGCTTCCCTTGGCGCGCTCCTTCCCGTCTGCGGCGAAAAGTGCCAGACGGTCACCCACTACGGTGTAAAGCGGGAAGCCTTTCATGCCTTCCTGCAGACGCACCGCCCCAGGGGAGCGGACCGGATGGTCCCGATCGGACGCGCGCTGGAATTTTCCCTCACGTGGGACGGGGTGGACCTCATCCGCAGGCTCTCCCGCGCCGCCGTGTGCGAAGCATCTGTAAAGGAGGACCCCACATGAAATTTTACGATAAGAAGCCCCGCGAACTGGAGCAGAACCCCTTCACCCTCCCCGACAATCCGGCGGTCATCGCCGCCGGGGAAAACGGCGACGCCGTTTCCGCCCCGCAGGGGGCGTTCGGCGTCTTCGCGGGCAGGCCGTGCGCCTTCCTCTTCCTGCCGCGGGATTCGCGGGTGTGCGCGCTGCTCGAGGCGGGCAAGCCCTGCTCGATCAGCTTTTTTGACACCCCCGCCTTCCGGGACAGCCTCAACGCCCTCGCCAGATACGGGACGCTCGACGCGGTCGGCCTGACCGCCGCCCGGGAGGGGGAGACCCCCTACTGCGAGGAGGCGGACACCGTCTTCCTCTGCCGCAGCGTGTGCATGCGCGGAGCGGAGGAACCGGAAAAGGAGACCGTCCTCTTCTTCTGCGAGATCACCAGGACGCTGCGCAAGCGGCCGGGCTTTAAGGACCGGCTGGTCGGCTGCTGCTGACGCCTTCCATTTGACCAACCTCACAGCCATGTGTCTTCCTGCAAGGAAAAAGGCCGCCCATTTGGGCGGCCTTTTCCTTGTCCGGCGCCCCGCGGGCGGCTTACAGGTGCATCCGTTTTTTCCATTCCGCGCGCATGCGTTCCCCCTCAAAGGAGAGGATCGCGGCGAGCGAAAGCAGGCTGCAGGCGACGCAGACGACCGAGGGGTAGACGACGGTGACCCACCGGAAGAGCAGAAACAGGATGGGGATGACGCCGAACAGCCCGTCGATGATCAGGTAGATGAAGAAATCCTCGACGCGCAGATGGAGCACGCGGGCGATCACGGCCATCCCGGCCATGGCAAAGACGCAGAGGCTGGGGACGACGTAGTTGAGCGACCAGCGGTGCCAGCCGGTAAAAACGTCCCAGAGCACGGCGAGCAGCGACAGCCAGAAGACGAGCCAGAGGATGTTCTTGGGGATGTTGTTGCGCTGGCGGATGACCGACCAGAGGCAGACCCACATGCAGGCGATGCCCGCCGCGACAAAGAGGGCCCACCACGAGCTGGAGGGGACGATCGCGTTGATGGCAAAGCAGATGACCACCGCCGCGATCGACAGGAAGACCATGCCGCGGATGAGCAGGTGGTAGGGCGGGTGATCGTCGGGCAGGCTGGGGAAGACGCAGGGCTCCGGCTCGCCCGAGAGGGGCCCCTGGCAGAGCGGGCAGTCCTCCCGGCTGTCGCGGACCGTGACCCGGCATTTTTCACAGTAACGCATGGAAGCTCACTCCTCGCTGACGGGATTGGAACTGATCTCGACCGGCAGCCCCATGCCGGTGAGGATCCGGAAGAAGCGCTTGGGCACGTCGGTGCTCAAAAAGGGGGAGGTGAGGCTCAGCATGAGCCGGTCCCCGTAGGAGCACATGCACATCTGGAGCCGCCGCGCGCTGATGAACACGTCAAAGGCGCGGATGAAGGGCGCGCAGGCGGAGGGCATCGTGATCCGCCCGAGGTTGGAAAGGGAGGTCGTCTCCCCGCGCGCGGCGATCCAGCCGGACAGCCGCAGCACCGGGTCCTTGACCGCCAGCGGCATCACGCGGATGACGGGGTTATGTTCGAGCGCGGCCAGCCGGTTCATGCGGCGGGCGAGCCGGTCGGCGGTGAGTTCCCGCGCGAAGGACGCCTTCACCGCGGCGAGCACCTCGTCAAAGGCCCAGCCGTTCTGGAAGTGGTACCCGGCGGTAAAGACCCCGAAGAAGTTGCGGACCGACTCCGACTCGAAGTAATTGCGCAGGTTGACGGGCACCGCGGCCACGACCGGCCGGCGGCTGCGTTCCCGCGCGGGCATCTCGCCCGCGACGGCGGTAAGCAGCACCGCCGTCAAAAAGACGGTCATGCTCACCCCCAGCTCCTTCGCCTTGGCGGCGGCCGCCCCGACGGGCAGCGACCCCTCCACGACCCGGATGCGGCCCCCCGGCAGCAGCGCGCCCTTCATGTGGTAGGCGCGCGGGGCCTTTTCCCCGCGGCCCTTCCGCTCCGGGACGTAGTGCTTGCGGAAGCTGTCGTCCTCCCGTTCCGAGCGGGAGGCGTCGAAGTCGAGCGCGGACGGGCTGTGCGTAAAGGCGTCCGGATGGCGCAGCAGCAGGTAGTCATAGACGAGCGCGCGCAAAAATTGCAGCGCGCCCGAACCGTCGGTCAGCGCGTGGTAGACCTCCAGGTTGATGCGGCAGCGGTAATAGGTGACCGCGAAGAGCAGCCCCCGCCGCCGCGGGTTATAGAGGGGGGAGCAGGGGGGACTGCTTTCCTCCGACACCTCGGGCACAAGATCGCTCTGCTCGAGGAAATACCAGAAGAGCCCCCGCCGCAGCACCGAACGAAACGGCGGGAACTTTTCAAGGGTGCGGCCGAGCGCGCGCCGGAGGACCTCCGGATCGACCGGCTCGCAGAGCTCGCAGGCAAAGCGGAAGACCTTGGGGTCCTGCTTGCTGCTCGTCGAGGGGAATATTTTGGCCGCGTTGTCCAGGCGGCTCCATTTTAAGGATTGTCTTGACATGCCGGATGGCTCACCTCGTCTAAAAAGCGGTTGATGTAACCGTAGGCCTTCTGCACCTGCGCGAAGCGGGGCGGCAGGGAGAAAAAGCCGTGGAGCGCGTCGGGGATGCGGTGCATCTCCACCGGGACGCCCGCGCGCTTGAGGGCCTCGCCGTACGCCTCCCCCTCGTCCCGCAGCGGGTCGTATTCGGCCGTGAGGATGAGGGTCTGCGGCTGGTTGGAGAAGTCCTCCGCCGCCAGCGGCGCAAAATAGGGGTTTTCACAGTCCTCCGGGCCGCTCTGGTAGAGCTCCATATATTCGCAGATGCGCTTGGAGGTCAACAGATAGTCGGTACCGTTTTCACGCACCGATGGAAAGGGGGAATTTTCCGTATGGTCGGCCGCCGTGGCGGGATAGATAAGGATCTGGCTGCGCGGCAGGAATTCCCCCCGGTCGCGCGCCATCAGCGAGACCGCCGCCGCGAGGTTCGCCCCGGCGCTGTCCCCGATCAGCGTGATCTGGTCGGCCCGCATCCCAAAGAGGCTCAGATCGAGGAAGATTTCCCGCGCGACCGCATAGCAGTCCTCGGGCGCGGCGGGGAAGCGGTATTCGGGCGCGAGGCGGTAATCGACCGACACGACCGAACGGTCGGTCAGCTTCGCCATATTGCGGCAGACCTTGTCGTAGCTGTCGATGTTGCCCGTCACCCAGCCGCCCCCGTGGAAAAAGAGCAGGATGGCGTGCTCCCCCTCCGTCTCGGGGGAGAAGATGCGCACCGGAATGTCGTGGTCGCCGTAATGCACCACGTGGTCCCACGGCTTATAGAAGAGAACGGGCCTGCCCGCCGCCGTCCGAAGCGCCCGCTCGATCGGGTAGGTCTTGCGGATGTCGATGTCCGGATAGGAGAGGGCTTTGAGCGCGGCGCGCATGGCCTTGTTGATTGCGATGGGAATTCCTCCTTTTTTGCCGCTCGGGGAGCGGCGGAGCTTCTTCTTTGATATCCTGCTCAGAGCGCTTCAGATTTGCCGCACTGCGCCCGGCGGGGCTTCTTCTTAGATGTTCCGCCCGGGGGGGCGGAAGGCTTTTTTCGCGCCCCTCCGGGGCGCTTCAGATGTGCCGCCTTCGGCGGCGGGGATTGCCGGGTCCCGCCCCGGCAGGCGGGCCGACTTCTTGCGCGCCCAAGAAGTCGGCGGAAGAAGGGCGCTCAAGGGGGGCTTCAAGCGGCCTGCCCGGGCTACGCCCGGAGCGCGCTACGCGCGACGGCCGCTCAAAGGGCCTCGCCGGCCCTTTGGAACCCGCTTTGAGCCGCCTACGGCGGAATCTTTTGTAAGGAAGCGGGGCGCAAAGCTCGCCCCCCTTGAGAATCCCCCCGCCGCTCACGTCCAGCCAGCCGCGGGTAGAAGGCTAGTACCGCTGCGCCCAACATCCGGTTGTCGGAAGGCTCGCCGGGGACGCACGGCGGAAAACAACGCCCGTTCCGGGCGTTCGCGCGCTCCGCGCGCGTGCGCGGCGTAGCCGCGCAGTTTTCCGCCTCCCCGTGGGCGCTGCGCGCCACGCAAAAGCGGCCGTGCCTCCCCGGGCGCACTTCCGGTACGGTTCCGGAGACTCTCGGGCAGAGGCATTGCGCCCGCGGCGCGGCGGCTGGCGGGATGCTGTAGGCTCGTTCGCTCATCCGTGGCGGGGCGCCGCCGACTTTGGCCGAAGGCCAACCGGAGGCGGCGCGGGGGTCAAGGGGGCACGGCCCCCTGCGGCTTCTTTCCCCCATTTCTTGTCCGTACAAGAAATGGGGCCGCCCGCCGGGGCGGGACCCGGCAGCTCCGCCGCTTCATGAGCGGCAAATCCAAAACCGCCGTCGGTCGGCCACCGACAAACTCCGCCGCTCCCTGAGCGGCACATCCAACCTCATTATGATCAGTATACCACAAAGCGGAGGGGTTTGAACAGGAATCCGCGCGTAAAATCTCACAAGCGCGTACAGAGGGCACGGCTGGCGGTTTTCCCTTGTAAACAGGGGGCGGATGTGATAAAATTGCGGCAGAAGCGTCGCCCGGCGGCGGGCGTGTGGAGGAGGAGTGCGGCAAATGGCGAACATGGCGACCTGCCCCAACTGCGGACGCCCGGTGAGCGGGCGGGCGCGGCGGTGCGGCTACTGCGGCGAATCGCTGCTTGAGGACTATTTCAGCGCGCCGGGCATGGAGCTCGGCGGGGAAGAGGGCCCCAGCGCGGGCGCGACCGCCGCGACGGTGCTCGGCTCCTTCGGCGCGGTCGCGCTGATCGTGGCGCTCGTCTTCCAGCTGCTCGTGCTCTTCGGGTTTGGGCCGGAGGCGCTCGTCCCGTCCCTCGACCTGGCCTGGTGGCTGCGCACCCTCGCGATGACCGTCCTTCCGGTCGTCTATCTCGTGCAGCAGCTGCTGCTCGGCGGGCACCGCAAATCGCTGGTGTTTGACGCGGTCTGGCTCTTTCTCGGCATGTGCGGACTGACGACCACGCTGCTCTGCTACCTCGACCGGGGAAGCGCGGCCTTCTACGGCATGACCGCGATCCCATACCTTCTGGTGGTCGGCTGCGCGCTCGTCACTGTGGCCTGCGTCACCGCGATCCTCGCCTACCGGCGGGAGGAGGCGGACATATGATCCTTTCCGTCGACGTGGGCAACACCAACATCTCCATCGGCGCTTACGAGGCGAAAAACCGCCTCTTCGTCTGCCATATCCTCACCGAGCCGGACAAAACCGAGGTGGAATACGCGATGCTCTTCCACCACATCCTCCACCTGCACCGCCAGAGCGAGCAGGATCTCGAGGGTGCGATCATCTCCTCGGTGGTGCCGCCGCTTTCGCCCGTGCTCAAGGCGGCCCTCCAGCTCTGCGGGGCCGAACGGGTGCTCCAGGTGGGGCCGGGCATCAGGACGGGGCTCAACATCCGCATCGACAATCCCGCGCAGCTCGGCGCGGACTTCGTGGCCGCGGCCATCGGCGCGATGGACCGCTATCCGCTGCCCGCCATCATCGTCGACCTCGGAACAGCGACGAAAATTTCGGTGGTGGACCGCTCCCGCACCTTTATCGGCGGCTCGATCATGCCGGGGGTGAAGGTGTCGCTCGACGCGCTCAGCAACCGGGCGGCGCAGCTTCCCCACATCAGCCTCGAGGGGCCGGTGCCGGTCATCGGCACCAACACGGTCGACAGCATGAAGTCGGGCGTGCTGCTGGGCGCCGCAAGCATGATCGACGGGATGATCGCGCGGTACGAGGAGGCCGCCGGCCCGGCGGCCTCGGTCGTCGCGTGCGGCGCGCTGGCCGACGTGGTCGTGCCGCTCTGCCGGCGGGAAATCACCGTCGACAGCACCCTGCGCATCGACGGCCTCTATGCCGCCTGGCGCAAAAACAGCGTCTGATCCGCGAGAAGAAAGGAACCGCCGCGATGAATAAAATCACCTGCATCTGCCTCGGGGTCCGGGATATGGCCGCCGCCGTCCGTTTTTACAGGGACGGCCTGGGCTTCCGGACCGACTGCACGGAGGACTGTCCCGAGGTCATTTTTTTTGATACGCCGGGCACCAAATTCGAGCTCTACCCGCTGGACCTTCTGGCAAAGGACATCTCCGGAACGGCCCCGCCTCCGGTCACGGACGGCTTCGCGGGGATCACACTGGCTTACAATGTGGAGACGCGCGAACAGGTCGACGAGACTGCCGCGCTGGTGGAACAGGCGGGCGGCAGGATCGTAAAGCCGCCCCAGGAGGTCTTTTGGGGCGGTTACCACGCCTATTTTGCCGATTTGGACGGCTACTACTGGGAGGTTGCATGGGGCCCGAATTTCCGCTATGACGAAAACGGGCTCCTGAAATTCTAGCCCGGTCCGGATTTTGCTATTTATTGCGCTGCAATAGATAAATACAACATGCGCTGCATCC
Organism: Anaerotruncus massiliensis (ex Togo et al. 2026); assembly: GCF_900199635.1. GTDB lineage: Bacteria > Bacillota > Clostridia > Oscillospirales > Ruminococcaceae > Anaerotruncus > Anaerotruncus massiliensis. The sequence continues at coordinate 33,814 of NZ_LT962686.1, forward strand.
CATCCGGGAGCAGCAGCAAGGAGCGAATGACAATGTCCCAGACGACCCGGAAGACCGCACGGCTCGTGCAGTATGCGCTGCTGATGGCACTGCTGGCGGTACTTGGCTTCACACCCCTTGGATTCATCATGGTCCCGCCGGTGTCCATCACGATCCTGCACATCCCCGTCATCCTCGGGGCGGTGCTCTTCGGACCCGGCTGCGGCGCGCTGCTCGGGCTCGAGTTCGGGCTCATCAGCATGGTCCGCGCCATCATGGCCCCGACCCCGCCGATCGACATGCTCTTTTCCCCGGCCGCCAGCGGCGCGCCGGTCCAGTCGATCGTCATGTGCATCCTTCCGCGCGTCCTGCTCGGCGTGATCGCGGGCGCGCTCTTCCTCGCGCTCAAAAAGCTCCTCCGGAAGGAATCGCTTGCCGCGGGGATCTCGGCGGCGGCCGCCGCCGTCTGCCACACGGTCGGGGTGCTCGGCTGCCTGTGGTTTTTCTTCAAGGCCCTGCCGCTGCGCCAGGTCTTTTTGGCCATCGTGGGCGTCAACGGCCTGCTCGAATTGGCCGCCGCCATCCTTTTGACGGCGCTCATCTGCCCGCCGCTGCGGAAATTCCTCAAATCGGGGAGGTAAGCCCTGTGAAGGAAATTGCCATTACAGAGATCGAAAACCTCAAGATCGGCTGCGCGCAGGACCCCGAGGCCGCGACCGGCTGCACCGTGATCCTCTGCGAGCGGGGCGCGCCCGCGGGCGTGGACGTGCGCGGCGGCGGCCCCGCCTCCCGCGAAAGCCAGCTTTTACAGCCCACCGCCGCCGCCGAGGGCATCCACGCGGTGCTCCTGTCGGGGGGCAGCGCGTTCGGACTGGGCGCGGCGGACGGCGTGATGCGCTATCTCGCCGGGCGCGGCGTCGGCGTGGATACCGGCGTCCGCCCGGTGCCCCTCGTCTGCGAGAGCTGCCTCTTCGACCTCGGGGTCGGCTCGCCCGACGCGCACCCCGACGCGGAGATGGCCTATGCCGCCTGTCTCGACGCGGAGAAAAACGCCCCGCGCGAGGGGAATTTCGGCGCGGGCACGGGCGCGACGGTCGGCAAGCTCGGCGGGCCCGCCCGGATGATGAAGTCGGGGCAGGGCTTTTACGCCGTGCGGCTCGGGGAGCTGAAGGTCGGGGCGGTCGCCGCGGTCAACGCCCTGGGGGACGTCTTCGACCCCGACAGCGGCAGAAAGCTCGCGGGCCTGCTCGCCCCGGACAAAAGCGCCTTCGCGGACAGCGAGGAGGCGCTCTTTGCCGACTATTCGAGCAAACAGAACTTCTTCACCGGCAACACGACGCTCGGGTGCGTCGTCACGAACGGGAAATTTGGGAAAGCGCAGATGGCGAAGATCGCGGCGATGGCCCAGAACGGCTACGCGCGCGCCATCCGGCCGGTGCACACGACCGCCGACGGGGACAGCGTCTACGCCCTCTCGGTCGGGGAGGTCGACGCGGACGTCAACGTGGTGGGCACGCTGGCCGCGCGCGTCATGGCGCGCGCCGTCGCCCGCGCCGTGCTGGCCGCCGCGCCCGCCTGCGGGCTTCCGGCCGCGCGCGGCTTTATGCCCTAAAGGCGTTCATCCCCGCAAAGCCAAAAAGGCCGTGGGTGGGAAAAGGCCCGGCGTTCCGTGGAGCGCCGGGCCTTTTTGCGGGCGCCGGGCCCTGCTTCAGGCGCATTTTATCTTTGCCGCTTTTATTTTGCAGGAGAAAAAGAACGCGGATTTTGTCGGATTGACAATCCGAAGGGAAGCGGATAAGATAAACTTGGTATGAAATGGAATTGCGGTTTTGGGGGAGGACAAGCGTATGATGAAGGTCATCGTTGCGGACGACGAGGCGAAGGTCTGCCAGCTCATTTGCAGCCTGGTGGACTGGGCGTCGCTCGACATGGAGGTCGCCGGGGTGGCGCACAACGGGATCGAGGCGCTCGAACTCGTGGAAACGCTGCGCCCCGACCTGATCATCACCGACATCCGGATGCCCGGATACGACGGGCTCGAGCTCATCAGCCGCGCCAAGGCGGCCAAGCCCGACCTCGATTTCATCATCGTGAGCGGCTACCGGCACTTTGAATACGCGCAGAGCGCGATCAAATACGGGGTGAGCGACTACCTGCTTAAGCCGATCAAAAAGGCGGACCTCATCGAGACGCTCTTGCGCACGCGGGAAAAATACCTGCGCCGCACCGAGCAGCTCACGAGCGCCGAACAGCTCAAGATGACCATCCAGAGCGACATCGACAAATTGCGCGCCGGGCTCTTCGCGAACCTGCTCCTACAGGGGGGCGCGGTCTCGCCCGACGCGGACATCGCGCGGATCAACGCGGACTACCACTTCCACTTCGCGCCCGGGTGCTTCCAGATGTTCGTGGCCAAGCTCGACTGCCCGGCGGACGCCCTCTGCCAGGACGGCATGAAGCTGCTGACCGAACGGCTGGAAAAGGCGCTGCGCGACGCGCTTCAGGAACGCTGCGCCGACCTGGAGATCTGCACGCAGGGCTGCCGCGCCTACGGGATCCTGAACTTCCCCGAGGAGGAGCGCAAGACGGTGCGCAAGCAGCTCAAAAACGCGCTCGACGAGCTGCTGCTCCAGCAGGCGCTCTTCGGCGGCGCGCGGCTCACGATCGGGCTGGGCGCGCCCGCCGCGGAGATCGGCGGCATCGGGGAATCGCTCGCGTCGGCCCAGCGGGCCGCCGCGCAGCGGCTGGTCGAGGGGACCGGCAAGCTGATCGAGGGCGGCGCGCAGGAGGCGGAAACGCTCGACCGCGACGCGTTGCTCGCCGAGTTCAGCAAGAATTTCGAGGCCGCGCTCGAGGTGCTCGACGCCGACGGGGCCGCCGCCGCGATCGCCGCGCTGCGCACCCGCGCGTTCGGCGCGCCGGGGGCTTCGGGACAGGAGCTCTTCCGCCTCGCGGCGGACGCGTGCAGCGTCTACCTCATGCTGCTGCGCAACCACCGGCTCACCGAGGGGGACACGCAGGCCTTCTACGAGCGGTTCACCAGCGAGGCGGACCTCTGCCCCGACGCGGGCACCCTCTTCGACACCCTCTCGCGGATGGTCGGGGAGTCGCTCGAGGCGGTCGTCCGCGACCGCAGGCAGGCCGACCGCCGCCCCATCCGCGCCGCCAAGCAGTACATCCAGCAGAACTACCGGAGCCCGCTGAGCCTCGAGGAGGTGAGCGGGGTGGTCGGCTTCAGCGCCGCGTATTTTTCCTCCCTCTTCAAAAAGGAGAGCGGCCAGAACTTTCTCGAATACCTCTCGGAGGTGCGGATGAACAAGGCCAAGGAGCTGCTCAAGGAGACGAGCCTCAGCGTCGCGGCGGTATGCGAGCAGGTCGGCTACAACGACCTCAAGCACTTCACCCAGAGCTTCAAGAAGTTTACCGGCCTCAAGCCCAACGAGTTCCGCAAGCTCTATTCCTGAGGCGGGGGGACCGATATGAAAAAGAAATTCAACCGCTACCTCTCCCACCGCGTCCTCCTGCTCACCCTCGCGGCGGCGGCGTTCTTCGGCTGCTTTCTGATCGCGGCGGCGGTCTATGCGGTGCGGGACGGCGCCCACGCGCTGCTCGCCGCCGTCGGCGCGGCCGGGTTCGCCGCGCTCTGCTACGCGGCCTTCAAATGGGTGTTCCTGCCCTATCAGGAGACGAAAAAGATCCTCCAGCTCTTTGTGGGCGGCTATACGATGCAGGGCATCTACGACCTGCGCTACCCGCTCAGCCCCGAGATGGAGGACGCGGTGCTCCGCCTGCGCGCCCAGCTCAACACCAACGAGCTGATCTCCGCCACCAAAAAGCAGGCCCAGTACCTCGCGCTGCAAAACCAGATCAACCCCCACTTCCTCTACAACACCCTCGAGGGCATCCGCGGCGAGGCGCTCGCGGCGGGGCTGACGAACGTCGCGGAGATGACCGAGGCGCTCGCCACCTTCTTCCGCTACACGATCTCCAACGTCGAGCACCTCGTCACGCTTGAGGACGAGCTCGACAACATCGAAAGCTACTACATCATCCAGCAGTACCGCTTCGGCGAGCGGCTGAGTCTGACCGTCGACTGCGGGGACGAGGACCGCGAGGTGCTCTACAACTACCGCCTGCCCAAGCTGACCCTCCAGCCGATCGTGGAAAACGCCATCTTCCACGGCATCGAGCGCAAGGTGGGGAAGGGGAGCATCCGCATCAAGGTGGAGGCGACCGAAATGCGCCTCATCATCACCGTGTCGGACGACGGGCTCGGCATCGAGCCCGAGCGGCTGCGGGAGCTCACCGAAAAGCTCGGCAAGCCCGCCTTCGACTATGTCAAGCCGGACGGGGAGAAGAAGGGCGGCATCGCGATCGTCAACGTCAACAACCGCATCCGCCTGCTCTTCGGGGAGGAGTACGGCATCAACATCTTCAGCACGGTCGGCATCGGCACCGACGTGGAGATCAACCTGCCGCGCATCACCCACGACGTGAAGATCAAAGGGGCGTAGCCATGAAACAGGAAATCCTGCGGCTCGAGCGGGTGACCCGCATCACCGACGGCGTTACGCAATTGGACAATATGAACCTCCACATCTTCCAGGGGGAGATCATGGGGCTGGTGTGCATCAACTCCCACGGCAAGGAGGCGCTCGTCCGGCTGATCTGCCAGAACCTGCCCATCCACTACGGCTACGTCTACTTCCAGGAGCAGCTCGTCAACAACTACGAGCACAGCTCGATGGGAATGAACCGCGTGTCGGTCATCGAGCAGCGCAGCCGGCTGGTGGAGGATCTGACCGTCGCGGACAACATCTTCGTGCTCCGCCGCGGCTTCAAAAAATACCTGATCGAGCCGCGCGTGCTCGAACGGCAGCTCCGCCGGTTCACCGACGACTTCGGCGTCGAGATCGACGCGGGAGCGCCCGTCTCCCAGCTCTCCTTCTTTGAAAAATGCGTCGTCGAGCTGCTGCGCGCCGTCGTGACCGGGGTGAAGCTCGTCGTCATCCGCGACATCAGCAACTTCATCTCCGCCGCCGACCTCGTCAAAATCCACCGCCTGCTCCGCCACTGCGCAGCGCAGGGGATGAGCTTCCTCTACATCTGCAACCACCACGAGGAGGCGTTCACCATCTGCGACCGCGTCACCCTCATGGAGGACGGCAAGGCGCTCAAGGTGCTCGACCGCCCCGACTTCCGCGACGAGACGGTGCTCCAGTTCTCCTGCGAGTTCTTCCGCGGCAGCGGCGCGGGCGGTCACGGGGAGGCCCCCCGCGACGGCGCGCTCTCCCTTTCGGGGGTGGTCACCGACCAGATGCGCGGCATGAGCTTCACCGCCGGCAGGGGGGAGTGCGTCGTGCTGCTCGACATGAACAACACCGTGCTCTCCGACCTCGTGCGCCTGCTCAGCCGGGGGGCGCAGCCGCAGGAGGGGGAGATCCTCGTGGGCGGCGAGAGCTGGGCGCGCAACGCCCGCAGGCTCAAAAAACAGCTCGGCTTTGTCGGGGAGGACCCCATCCACACCTCCCTCTTCCGCGAGATGAGCTACCTGGACAACCTCTGCTTCTGGCTCGACCGGCGGGAGCCGGCCCTCTGGCTCAACTCCGCCATCCGCAAGAGCATTGTGCGGGAGTACGAGCCGCTGGTCGGGGAGGACATCCACGCCCCCGACATCACCGGCCTTTCGCCCGCCTCCCTCTACAGCCTCGTCTACTACCGCGCCCACCTGCTCCACCCGCGGGTGCTCTTCTGCGTGCAGCCCTTTTCGGGCGCGGACATGTACCTGCGCCGCCACATCATCGACCTGATCGGCCAGGTCAAGGCGCGCGGTACCGCCGTGGTGCTGCTCGCGGTGAGCATCTCCGACTGCCTGTCGGTCGCCGACCGCCTGCTCGTCGTCGAGCAGGGGCGGCTCAAACGGGAGTATCTCAGCAGTGAATTCCCGCTCTTCCGGGCGGGGCAATAACCCCGGCGCTTCGGCGGCCGCCCATCCGGGCGGCCGCCTTTCGTTCTCCGGGAACTCCCGCCGCGCCCCGGAAAACGGCCCGCCGCCCGGACAAAACCTGCGCCGGATGCGTAAAGGGTCCCCCCGCGTGTGAGCGTCTTTGTCAGACTGCACAAAAATGAATCGACTGATTTATTGGATATGGACATGAGGCATAAAAACTTCAAAAAATCCCCCCCATAAGACCAAAACCGCCCCCCTTACCGTCCGCGGCGGGGGGTGCTATACTGAAACCGTAACAAGGGCCCGGACATGGGAAAGATAGGTGGATTGGATGCAGGATTATATCGTTGAGATGGAACATATCAACAAGACCTTCCCCGGCGTCAAGGCGCTGGACGACGTCTCCTTCAACCTGCGCGCGGGCGAGGTGATGGCCCTGCTCGGGGAAAACGGCGCGGGAAAGTCCACGCTCATGAAGGTCCTGAGCGGCGTCTACACCCGCGACAGCGGCACGATGAAGCTCTTCGGCCAGGAGATCACCACGGACCTCACCCCCAAAAAGGCGCAGGAGATGGGCGTGGCGATCATCCACCAGGAGCTGAACATGTGCCAGCACCTGACGGTCGCCGAAAACATCTTCCTCGGACGCGAGCGCACCAAATCGGGCGTGCTCTCCGAGCGGGAGATGAAGCGGGAGGCGGGGGCGATCCTCGGCCGCCTGAACATCGACATCGACCCGGACATGGTGGTCGGGGACCTGGCGGTCTCCAAGCAGCAGATGGTCGAGATCGCCAAGGCGCTCTCCACCAACGCGCGGGTGCTCATTATGGATGAGCCGACCTCGGCGCTCACCTCCAAGGAGATCGACGACCTCTTCGTCATCATCCACAAGCTCAGGGACGAGGGATGCGGCATCGTCTACATCTCCCACCGGCTGGAGGAGCTGCAGCACATCGTCGACCGCGTGACGATCATGCGGGACGGCAAATTCATCACAAGCGTCAACTTCGCGGACACCAACATGGAGGAGATCATCGCCAACATGGTCGGCCGCGAGATCAAGGAGAAGTTCCCCAAGGTCCGCTGCGAGCGGGGGAAGAAGATCTTCGAGGTCAGGAACCTCAACGCGGGCCGGATGGTCCGCGACGTGAGCTTCGACATCTACGAGGGCGAGATCGTCGGCATCGCCGGGCTGATGGGCGCGGGACGCACCGAGACCACCCGGGCGATCTTCGGGGTGGACCCGAAGGAGGGCGGGGAGGTCCTCCTCGACGGAAAGCCCCTCGACATCAAATGCCCGATGGACGCGATCAGGGCGGGAATCGTGCTCGCGCCCGAGGACCGCAAAAAGGACGGGCTGTGCACCAAGCTGTCGATCCGTGAGAACATCGCGCTGCCGAACCTGGATATCCTCTGCAACGGCGCGGGCGTGGTGAACGCGAAGAAGGAGCGGGAGATGGTCGACCGGACGGTCAGGAACCTGACCATCAAGCTCCCGAACGCGGAGGTCAACGCGGCGAGCCTGTCGGGCGGCAACCAGCAGAAGGTGGTTGTCGGCAAGTGGCTGGCGCGCAACTCCCGGGTCGTCATGTTCGACGAGCCGACGCGCGGCATCGACGTCGCCGCGAAGGTGGAGATCTACAACCTCATGAACGAGCTCAAGCAGAACGGCATCGGCGTCTTCTTCGTCTCGTCGGAGATGCCCGAGATCATGGGGTTCGCGGACCGCATCATCGTGATGTGCGACGGCAGGGTCACCGGGGAGCTGATGGTCGGGGAGGCCACCCAGGAAAAGGTCCTCGAATATGCGACCCGCTTTGAAAACAAGCTGCAAAAGGACCGCGCGGCCACCGCGTGACGAAAGAATAGTTGGGAGCGTTCGATATGGAAAGAAAGCAGAGTCCTCTGAAAAAACTCTTCGCGATCCGCGGAATGGGGCAGGTCGTTACCGTCACCGTCGGCCTCGTCATCCTGTGCATCGTCTTCGGCATCCTCAACCCCATGTTCTTCTCGGGGAAGAACGTCGGCAACCTGCTCCGGCAGATCGCGCCGATCCTGATGATCGGCATCGGGCAGTCCTACGTGCTCATCACCGGCAACATCGACCTTTCGATCGGCTCGGTCGTCGGCATGAGCTGCATGATCTCCGCCACCCTCATGACCAAGGGGGTCAACCCGTGGGCGGCGGTCGTCATCACCTTCGTCTGCTGCATCGCGGTCGGCATCCTCAACGGACAGCTCGTCGCAAACTGCAAGCTGCCCCCCTTCATCGCCACGCTGGGCACCATGACCATCGCGCGCGGCATCGCGCAGATCGTCAACAACAACTATAACACCGACTCGATCGGCGAGGGCGCGCAGGGCTTCCGCGACTTCTTCTACTACGGCAAGCTCGCGGGCGTCTACAACACCATCTGGATCGCCATCGTGCTGTGGCTCGTCTTCAACTTCGTCCTCAGCAAAACCCGTACCGGCCGCCACATCTACGCGGTCGGCAGCAATATCGAGGCGGCGCGCCTGTCGGGCGTCAACGTCATCACCTCCACCACCAAGGCCTACGTCGTCAGTTCGATCTGCGCCTGCGTGGTCGGCCTCGTGACCTGCGCCACCAGCGGCATGGGCACGATGGACGCCGGCAACATGTATGAGATGTACGCGGTCGCCGCGTCGGTCATCGGCGGCGTCTCCACCCTCGGCGGCCAGGGCATCCTGCTCGGCACCGTCATCGGCGCGTCGATCTGGGGCGTGCTCCAGAACGGACTGCAATTCGCGGGCGCGCCGGTCGCCATCCGCAACATCGTCATCGGCATCATCGTCGTGGTCTCCGTCCTGCTCGACGTCGTCGTGCGCAGCGGCCGCAAGCCCCGCCGCAAAAAGGAACCCGCCGCCGCAAAGGCCGCCTGAAACCCGAATTAAAGCGGAACTGCTTTAAGGATAAACTGGGACAAAACGTTAGGAGGAATTCGAGAAATGAAAACCAGAATTACCGCGCTGCTCCTGTGCTTCGTCGTTGCGCTGGGCCTGATGGCCGGCTGCTCGAGTGAGAAACCCGCCGCCGAACCCGCGGCTCCCGCCAGCACCGCCGAACCGGCCCCCGCCGATGCCGCCGAGCCCGCAGCGCCTGCCGGCAACTACAAGGTCACCCTGATCACCATGGACCAGATGGACCAGCACTGGGTCAACGTCGACAAGGGCTGCAAAGAGGCCGTCGCCGAGCTGGGCAACGTTGATTACAACTGGCTCGCTCCCGACGTCAAGGACGACGCCAAGCAGATCGAGTGCATCAACAACGCCGTCGCGGGCGGCGCGCAGGCCATCCTGCTCGCGGCCAACGGCCCCGACGCGGTCACCGCTTCCCTGAAAGAGGCTGAGGCCGCCGGCGTGAAGATCGTCTATGTCGACTCCGCCGCCGATTATCCGGGCGTCGCGACGCTGGCCACCGACAACAAGGCCGCCGGCACCACCGCGGGCAACGAGATGATCAAGGCCCTGGAAGCCGCCGGCATCACCGAGGGCAAGATCGGCATCGTCAACGTCAACGCCGCCACCGCTTCCACCGTCGCCCGTGAAGAGGGCTTCCGCGCCGCCTTTGAGGGCACCAAGTTTGAGATCCTCGAGACCCAGTACGGCGACGGCGACGCCGCGAAATCCAAGGATATCGCCGCGAACTACATCACCCAGGGCTGCGTCGGCATCTTCGGCGCGAACGAGGGCTCCACAGTCGGCACCGGCAACGCCATCCAGGAGGCCGGCGGCACCGTCATCGGCGTCGGCTTCGACAAATCCGACACGATCCTCGGCCTCATCAAGAACGGCTTCCTGCTCTGCACCATGGCGCAGAATCCGGACGTCATGGGCCGTGAAGGCGTCAAGGTCGCCGTCAAGGCGCTCTCCGGAGAGACCATCGACCAGACCAACGTCGACACCGGCGTTTCGGTCCTCAACAAAGACACCATCTAATCTCCCAATTCTCTCCCTGCGCGCGGTTTTCCGCGCGCAGGGAAACCCATCCCCGGACGGAAGGTTTCCCATCTGACGCCGGGGCCGGAAACGGGCGGCTTCCGCTGGTCGGGGGCCGCCCATGGATTTTTTCCGCCCTGCGGGCGGTTCTGGATTTGCCGCGCTGCGCCCGGCTGGGCTATCACGGGAATTGCCGCTTAAAAAGCGGCAAGAATCACGAGCGCGTTTTGCCGCGCGGCGGTTTTCGATTTCCCGCCCAGCGGTCGGAGCCTTTTTCGCGCCCCTCCGGGGCACTCCAGATGTGCCGCCTTCGGCGGCGGAGATTGCCGGGTCCCGCCCCGGCGGTGGTTCTGGATTTGCCGCGCTGCGCCCGGCGGGGCTATCGCGGGAATTGCCGCTTAAAAAGCGGCAAGAATTACGAGCGCGTTCCGCCGCGCGCCACGGGTTCCTTTTCGGACGGACGAAAAGGAACCAAAAGTCCGCCTAAGGGGGCTCCACCGCCCCCTTAGGGATCCCCTGGAGTACCTTGCCATAACCCGCAGACTACCGCCGCTCCCCACGGGTACACCAGCTGAGGGCTCAATTCAGGTTGCGGGCGCTCCCAACGACCGAAGCCAGCGGGCTCGCCGGGAACACCCGGCGGAAAACAACGCCCGTTCCGGGCGTTCGCGCGCTTTGCGCGCGCGGGCGGCTGTACCGCCCGGTTTTCCGCCTCCCCATGGGCGCTGCGCGCCACGCAAAAGCGGCCGTGCCTCCACGAATGCACTTTCGGTACTGCTCCGGAGACTCTCGGGCAGAGGCATTGCGCCCGCGGCGCGGCGCCAGGCGGGATGCTGGACACCCGCCAATTGATCCGTGACAGGGCGCCGCCGACTTTGGCTGAAGGCCAACCAGAGGCGGCGCTGGGGTCGCAGGGATTTGGCCGCAGGCCATCCTGATAGAGAATCCGGCCCGCAGGGCCGGGTCCGCGCAGCGGACTCAAGCCGGGGCCGCGGGGCGGAGCGCCCGCGAGCGGCCGTCGCGCGTAGCGCGCTCCGGGCGCAGCCCGGGCAGGCCGCCTAAGCCCCTCGTGCCCTTCTTTGGTTCCTTTCTTGGGCACGCAAGAAAGGAACTCGCTGTCGGTCGACTACCGACAAACTCTACCGCTCGATGAGCGGATAATCTCAAACCACAGTCGGGGCGGGACCCGGCAACTCCGCCGCTCCATGAGCGGCAAATCGAAAGGAGAGCACAGATGTATCTAGCCGGTGTCGACATCGGCGGCACCAAATGCGCCGCCTGCATTGGCCGGGCGGACGGCGAGCAGGTGGAGGTGCTCTGCCGCGCCGTTCCCCGCGCCACACGGGAATATACCCCCGCCGGGATGCTCGAGGCCCTCGCGGGGGACCTCCGCGACTGCCTTGCCGCGCTGCCCGCGTGGGAGCGCGCCGAAGGGATCGGCATCAGCTGCGGCGGCCCGCTCGACAGCCGCGCGGGAATCGTGCTCTCGCCGCCCAACCTGCCCGGCTGGGACGCGGTGCCCGCCGCAAAAATCCTGTCGGAGCGCACCGGCCTGCCCGCCTGGCTCTGCAACGACGCCAACGCGGGCGCGCTGGCCGAATGGCAGTACGGCGCGGGGCGGGGCTGCCGCGACCTGGTCTTTCTTACCTTCGGGACGGGGCTCGGCGCGGGCCTCATCCTGGGCGGCAGGCTCTACGAGGGCGCGTCGGGCATGGCGGGGGAGCTCGGCCACATCCGCCTCGAGGCGCACGGGCCCGTCGGCTACGGCAAGGCGGGCTCCTTTGAGGGCTTTTGCAGCGGCGGGGGGATCGCCCAGCTCGCGCGGGCATTTGCGCTCGAGGAGCTCCAGGCGGGGAAAAGCCCCGCCCTCTGTCCCGACATGGCGGCGCTTGCCGCGCTCGACGCGCGCAGGGTGGGGGAGGCTGCCGCCGCGGGCGACCCGCTCGCCCGAAAGATCCTGCGCGAAGCGGGGACCCAGCTCGGGCGGGGGCTTTCCATCATAATCGACATGATGAATCCCAAAAAAATCGTGATTGGCAGCATTTTCGCAAGATGTTATAATGAGATATGGCCGGCAGCGCGGGAGGTCCTCGAACGGGAGGCGCTGCCCGCCGCCCGCGCGGTGTGCGAGGTGCTGCCCAGCGCGCTTTCCGAATCGGTGGGGGATATCGCCGCCCTCTCGGTCGCGCGCTACCACATCGAAACCGCGGAGGAACCGGTATGAAAGAACGCACCAGCCGGCTGACGGACGGCTTTTTCGCGCGCCATGAAGCATTCGGCGCGATCAAAACGGAGATTCTGGGCGCCTGCGGGCTGCTGCTCGACGCCTTCCGGCAGGGCGGCAAGCTGCTCGCCTGTGGGAACGGCGGTTCCTGCGCGGACGCCGATCACATCGTGGGCGAGCTGATGAAGGGCTTTCTGCTCCGCCGCCCGCTGCCCGAGGCGGAACGCGCCGCCTTCGCCGAACGGTTCGGCGGGGAGGGGGCGGCGATCGCCGCAAAGCTCCAGGGCGGGCTGCCCGCCGTCTCCCTCTGCGCGCACGCGGCGCTCATGAGCGCCTTTGAAAACGACGTCGACCCGGCGCTCGTCTACGCACAGCAGGCATACGCCTACGCACGGCCGGGGGACGTGTTCCTCGGCCTCAGCACGTCGGGCAACGCGGAAAACGTCCGCGCGGCCGCCATGGCGGCAAAAATCCGGGGCGCAAAGGTGATCGCCTTGACAGGCGAAGGGGGCGGAAAGCTCGCCCCGCTCGCCGACTGCGCGGTCCGCGCGCCCGAACGGGAGACCTACCGCGTGCAGGAATGCCATCTGGCAATCTATCATTTCCTCTGCGCGTATGTGGAATCGGAACTATTTGACGAATGAGGGGGTATCGCCATGCAGCCTTTTCGGCTGACGCCCGCCTGTAAGGACTACCTGTGGGGCGGGACCCGGTTGAAGACAGCCTACGGCAAGCGCACCGCGCTGCCGGTCCTGGCCGAGAGCTGGGAGCTTTCGGCCCACCCCGACGGCGACGGCGTGATCGCCTGCGGGGAATTCGCGGGGACGCCCTTTTCCCGGTTTGCCGCGGAGCATCCGGAGGCGCTCGGCGGAAACTGTGCGGGCGCGAAGGAGTTCCCGATCCTGATCAAGCTGATCGACGCGGCGCAGTTTTTGTCAATCCAGGTGCACCCGGACGACGGCTACGCCCGCCGCGTCGAGGGGGGGCGCGGCAAGACCGAGATGTGGTATGTCGTCGACTGCGAGCCGGATGCCTTCCTCTATTTTGGGTTTGAGCGGGAAATTTCGGCGGAGGAGATGCGCCGGAGGATCGCGGACCACACGATCACCGAGGCGCTCCACAGGGCCCCCGTGCACAAGGGGGACGTCTTCTTCATCGGCGCGGGCACGATCCACGCGATCGGCGCGGGCATCCTGCTCGCGGAGATCCAGCAGAACTCCAACACGACCTACCGCGTCTACGACTTCGGGCGGGTCGGGGCGGACGGGAAGCCGCGGGAGCTGCATGTGGACAAGGCGCTCGACGTGACCCTGCGCGCGCCCGCTCCCGCGGGCGCGCCCGGCGCGGAAATGCTTGCGGAAACGGCGGATTTCCGCCTCAGGCGCCTTGCAAAGTGCGATTACTTTACAGTGGATGCACTGGCTCTTTCGGGCAATTACCGCCGCGAAATGACGGGCGATTCCTTCGTTTCGGTGCTCTGCACCGAAGGGGGGGCGGCGCTCTCCTGCGGCGGGGAGGAATTCCCGCTGCGCGCGGGGGAGAGCCTCTTTGTCCCGGCGGACGCGCCGGGCTTCGCCCTCGCCGGGAACGGCGAGCTGCTGCTCACAACGGTATAGGAGGAAATGCGATGTATTACATAGGCGTCGATCTGGGCGGGACCAACATCAAGGTGGGGATCGTGGATGCGGAGAGCTGCGCCATCCTCGGGGAGGGGAGCCTGCCGACCGCGCTGCCCCGTCCCGCGGACGAGGTGTGCGCCGACATCGTCCGGGCCGCCGGGGACGCGCTCCATGCGGCCGGGCTGGACCTTTCGCAGGTGCGGGGGATCGGCGTGGGCTGTCCCGGCACCATCAACCCCGAAACCGGCGTCGTGGAGTACTCCAACAACCTCGGCTGGCGCGATTACCCGATGCGCCGCTACCTCAGCGAGGCGCTGGGACTGCCCGTCGCGATGGGCAACGACGCAAACGTCGCCGCCCTCGGCGAGGTGTGCGCCGGCAGTGCCAGGGGCGCTTCCAGCGCGGTCATCGTCACGCTCGGTACCGGCGTGGGCTGCGGGGTGGTGCTCGCGGGCGAGATCCTCACCGGCTACAACTACGCCGCCTCCGAGCTCGGGCACATGGTCATCCGGTACGGCGGACGGCTGTGCACCTGCGGGCGGCACGGCTGCCTTGAGGCCTACGCCTCCGCCACCGGGCTCATCAACCTGACCAACGAGGCGGCCGCCGCCCATCCGGACAGCCGGCTTGCCGCGCGCGCCGCCGCAAACGGCGGCGCGGACGGGCGCACCGCCTTCCTCGCCGCAAAGGAGGGGGACGCCGCCGGACAGGCGGTCGTCGACGAGTACATCGGCTACCTCGCCTGCGGCGTGACCAACATCATCAACATCTTCGAGCCGGAGGTCATCAGCCTCGGCGGCGGCATCGCCAAGGAGGGGGAAACCCTGCTCGCGCCGCTGCGGGAGCGCGCCTACGCCGAAATCTTCGGCGGGCGCGGGGAGAAGTACACCCGCATCACCGCCTGCACCCTCGGCTACAAGGCCGGGATCATCGGCGCGGCCATGCTGGCGCACAAGGACGCCTGATACCAGAGAACAATTTCATTGACAACCGGGCAGCTGTGACAGAGATCGCGGCCGCCCGGTTGTTTTCTTTTTCCGCGCCTGGGGCAAACTGCCGAAAGAGCCCGGCGGAAATTTTGGCAGTTTGCCGGGCGGCGGGGAAAAGCCCGGTCAAAACCGCAAAGAATCCAGCTGCATTTTTAGCTGGAATGGAAAAACTGCGCGCGTTTATGGGTTTTCGACAAGAAAAAGGGGCGAAAAAGGGCAAAACGGATAAGTTTTTTCGTTTTTGCCCACCTCTTCGGAATGGAAATTTGGACGATCCCACAAAAATGTGGAAAGATGTCGAGCGGTTTGACGGAGAAACCAGGAAAATGCTTGTGGACTCCTACGAATTGCCTTCCAGAAGATTATGGACATTGCAAGAAAATTCGTCATATAGCCCAAACCTTATTGTAAATTTTAGATAACATGCTATAATCGAGCTAAATAAAAAAGATTGCTTCTATGCAAGGTGCATATATTCCGGCCAATCTTTTTTACATGCTTGCAAGCAGCAGCCGAATGATCCCGTTGATTTCCGATTTGAAAAAAGGAGGAGCTTTTTCCATGAAACGCATCCTTTCCATCCTCTTGTCCGTTACGCTGGTCTGCCTGCTGGCCGCCTGCGGCGCGCCCGCGCAGCAGGGCGGCGACGCCCCGCAGGCGGACGCGGTGCCCATGCGGGCGCTGCGCCTCGGCACCGGCTCGGTGGGCGGCACCGACAACGTCGCGATCGAGGCGATGTCCTCGGTGGTCAACCGCAACTCCGACATCAAAACCTCCACCGTCACGACAACCGGCGCGGTCGAAATCATCAACCTGCTTGATTCCCGCGAGCTCGAGGGCGGCTACACCGGCTCGATCAACCTTGTGCAGGCGCTGCGCGGCGAGGAGCCCTTCCAGAAGGAGATCCCCGCCAGCTCGATGCTCCAGGCGTTCGGGTTCGTCTCCTGGCGGCTACCGGTGCTGACCGTCGCGGGCAGCGGCATCGAGAGCTACGAGGACCTGCGCGGCAAAAAAATGGCCTTCCCCGACGTGGGCTCCGCCTCGACCGAGGTGCTCAAGATCGTCCTGCGGGAAGCGGGCGTCCTCGACGACGTGAACATCGAATATTTCACCTGGAGCGACGGCTTCTCCGCGCTCAAGGACGGCCGCGTCGACGCGTGCGTCGGCACCTGGGGCAACGGCGTGCCGCCGGCGGGCATCATCGAGCTGCTCACCGTGCGCGACATCAACATCCTCTCCCTCCCGCCCGAGGTCGGCGCTAAAATCCACGAGATCAACCCCGGCATCATGGCGCAGGATCTGACCCACGCGGAGTGCAACATCATCCCCGAGGGCGATCCCAGGCTCTCCCCGGTCAATGCGGGCGTCATGATCTTCCACGCCGACGTGCCGGAGGAATCGGTCTATGAGTTCACCAGGGCGTGCATCTCCAACATTGAGGAGCTGGGCAAGATCACCCAGGACCTGAAGCCTCTCAAGGACTACGTCACGAGCGTCTGCGTCGAGGACGTGCCCTTCCACCCGGGCGCCGCGCGCGCGCTCAAGGAAGCGGGGCTGTGGGACGACCGCTTCACCGTCTACGGCGAATAACCGAACCACGACCCGCCGCCCGGAGGACCGGGCGGCGGAGCGGGCGGGCTCGTACCGCGCTGTGGAAGAGGGCCGGAAGGCCCGCCCGCAAGGAAAAAGGAGGCATCCATGCAACAGCGTAACCTGCCCGGCGATTACAGCCGGCGCAACCGTACGATCGACCGGCTGACCACCGCCACGGCCATCCTGATGAGCGTCTACCACTTCGTCTCGGCGCAGAAGCTGCTGGTCTTTTCGGACATCCATGTGGCGATCCACATCTGCTTCGCGCTGGTGATCGTCTTTTTGCAGAAGATGAAGCTCGACGACAGGCGCCACCCGGTCGAAAATTCACTGCTCGCCGCGCTCGCGCTGGCGAGCGTGGGCGTGACCATCTTTATCGCCGCCAACTACGAGGCCTTCAAAACCTCGATGGGGCAGAACCCGCCGGGCAAGGTGCTCTCGGGCGCCATCCTGCTCGCCGTGCTGATGATCGGCACCTACCTCACCTGGGGCAAAACGATCCCCATCATCGTGCTGATCGCGCTGGCCTACGGCTATTTCGGCCCCTATATGCCCGGGTTCCTCTACCACGGGGGACTCAGCCTCGACCGGGTCATCACCTATTCCACCACCAATTTTACCGGCGTGTTCGGCATGCTGGGGACCATCTCGGCCAACACGATCGTGCTCTTTTCGATCTTCGCGGGGCTCATGCAGGCGTTCGGCGCGCTCGACGCGATCATGAACGTCGCCATGGCCGCGAGCGGCAAGGTCCGTTCGGGCGCGGCGCAGGTCGCCGTGCTCAGCAGCGGGCTGGTCGGCTCGGTGACGGGCAGCGTCGCCGCCAATATCTCGATGACGGGCGCGGTGTCCATCCCGCTCATGAAGAAGCGCGGCTACCCGCCCGAGTTCGCGGGAGCGTGCGAGGCGGCCGCCTCCACCGGCGGCGCGATCCTGCCGCCCGTCATGAACGCGGCGGCCTTCATCATCGCCTCGTGGACGAGCACCCCCTACATCAAGATCGCGCTGATCGGCGTGGCGCCCGCGCTGCTCTACTACTTCGGCATCTCGCTGAGCATCTACATCAAGGCGATCAAGCTGGGGGACAAAAAGAACGAGGACGACGCGCTCCCGCACTTTAAAAAGGCGTTTCTGGAGTTCGTGATCTACATCATCCCGCTCATCGTCCTGGTCGTCTTCCTCGTCAAGATGTATTCCCCGCAGGTCTCCCTCTTCTACGCGATCCTCGCGCTGCTGCTCGTCGGGCTGATCCAGCAGGTGCGCGGGAGCGGGCTTGCCGGCTGCGTCCGCGGGTTCGTCCGCAAGACGCTCGACGGGCTGGCGATCGGCTCCAAGTCGATGGCGATGATCGCGGTGGTCATGGCGATCATGGGCGTGGTCGTCCAGATCCTGACCGCCACCGGCCTGCCCTCCAAGATCTCGCAGTTCGTCATCACGCTGGCGGGGGACAACCTCTTCCTGCTCGCGCTCTTCGTCGCGATCACCTGCCTCATCTTCGGCATGGGCATGCCCGCCGCGCCCGCCTATATCCTCGCGGCGCTGCTCGGCGCGCCCGCGCTGACCGCCTTCGGGGTCCCGCTGCTTGCGGCGCATTTCTTTGTCTTCTACTACGGCGAGCTCTCCGCGGTGACGCCGCCCGTCGCGATCGGCGCGCTCGTGGCCTCGGGGCTCGCAAAGGGCGACTTCATGAAAACCAGCCTCATCTCCATGCGGCTGGCGGTCTGCGGCTTCGCCATCCCCTTCATGTTCATCTTCCGGCCGGAGATCCTGCTGATGGGCACCCTGTGGGAATTCGTCTGGAGCATCCTAATGGTCATGGTCTTTGCGTTCGCCTGCGTGATCTTCTTTGAAAACTTCTTCCTGGAGAAGCTGATCCTGCCCGAACGCATCGGCGCGGCGGCCGCCGCCTTCTGCTGCATCTGGCCGCATTTCGCCTTCGATTTCGTCGGCCTGGCGCTTATCGCGCTGGTCGTCGCGTCCCACCTCTGCCGGCACCGGCGCGCAGCCCGCGCACAGGGCGCGGAAGGACCGGCCGCCTGACCGGGCGGCCCGGAAAATATTGGGGAAAGGCGGAAATCTACCGGATGGACGCACACAAAAAGATCGTAATCTGTTCCACCCTCGACACCAAGGGGGAGGAGACCCTCTACCTCAAGGCGCAGCTCGAGGAGCGCGGCGCGCAGGTGAGCATCATCGACATCGGGCTCAAGCGCACGGCGCGCAGCTTCCCGGTCCAGTTCACGCAGGACCAGGTCGCGGAGAGCGCGGGCAGCTCGTTTACCTCGGTGGAAAACATCCTCTCCCGGTTCGAGGCGTCGAAAATCATGATGGAGGGGCTCTTGAGCATCACCCAGAAGCTCTGCCGCGAGGGCAACCTCGACGGGATGATGTCGCTGGGCGGCTCGGGGGGCACCACCATCGCGAGCTACGCGATGCAGAACCTGCCGCTGGGCATCCCGAAGATCATCGTCGGCACGATGGCCTCGGGCAACACGGTGCCCTACGTGCAGGGCCAGGACATCCTGCTCATCAACTCGGTGGCGGACATCCAGAGCATCAACTTTTTGACCGAATACATCCTCGGGCAGGCGGCCGCCGTGATGTGCGCGATGATCGACGGGCCCAAGATCGCCCGCCACAAGAAAAAGGCGATCGGCATCACCGGGTTCGGCGTGACCACCCCCTGCGTCCAGCGCTGCAAGGAGCTGCTCGAGGAGATGGGGTATGAAATCGTGATCTTCCACGCGCGGGGCGTCTCGGGCGGAAAGATCATGGAGAAGATGATCCGCGAACGGTTTTTCGCGGGGGTGCTCGACATCACGACCACCGAGCTCGCGGACGAGGTCGGCGGGGGCGCCTACGCGATCGGCCCGGAGCGGCTGCGGGGCGGGGTGGAGACGAACATCCCCTACATTGTGGTGCCGGGCGCGCTCGAAATGATCAACATCGGCCCGGAGGAGCAGCTGCGCCCCGAGCAGGCGGACAAGGTCCGCTACTATCACAATCCGAGCCTTCTCAAGATCCGCGCCGACAAGCGGGACATGCGGGCGCTGGCCGAGCTCTTCGTCCACAGGCTCGGGGACGCGGCGGGCAACACCCGGCTGGTCATCCCCACGCAGGGATTTTCCGAGATCGACAAGGCGGGCAACGTCTTCTACGACCCGGAGACCGACGCGGTCTTCACCAGCGAGGTCAAGGCGAAGATGCCCCCGCAGGTCCCTGTCATAACAAAGGACTGCCATCTCAACGACCCCGCCTTCGCCGAACTGCTTGTGCGGGAGCTCATCCGCATGATCGACTGGGACGCGGTCCGCAGGGGAGAGGCGCACGCCTGACCCCGCCGCGGTCCCGGAACTGTAAGGAGATTTGCCAATGCAAAAAACGAAAATCAACCGCGACACCATCCTCGAAAACCTGCGCGCCGAGATCGCCGCGGGCCGCCCGATCATCGGGAGCGGCGCGGGCGTCGGGCTGATCGGCCGGATCGTCGACCGCGCGGGCATCGACCTGATCGTCGTCTATAACTCGGGACATTTCCGCATGAACGGCTACAGCTCGATTCTGGGGAACCTCCCGGTCGGGGACGCCAACGCAATGGTGCTCGAGATGGGGGAGGAACTCATCATCAACGCCGTCCGCCGCGCGCCGGTCGTCGGCGGCATCTTCGGCGTCGACCCCACCCGCGACATGCGCCGCTTCCTCGAGCGGATGGCCGACGTCGGGTACTCGGGGGTCATCAACTACCCCACCGTCGGCAAGATGAACGGCCGCCTGCGCTACGAGCTGGAACACGTCGGGCTCGGGCTCGACCGGGAGATCGCCACCATGCGCATGGCCGCCGACATGGGCTTTCTGACGCTCGCCTATGTCTTCTGCCCCGAGGACGCCCGGCGCTACGCCGCGGCGGGCGCGGACGTGCTCGTCTCCCACGCGGGGCTGACGCAGGGCGGGGACATCGGGCTCCAGTCGGACGGCACCCTCGAGGAATCGATGGAAAAGACCGAGGCGATCCTGCGGGCCGGGCTCGAAGAGAACCCCGGCATCATCCCCCTCTGCCACGGCGGCGCGATCATCTCGCCCGACGACGCCCGCGCCGTCTTCCGCCAGACCTCCGCGGTCGGGTTCATCGGCGCGTCGAGCATCGAACGCATCCCGGTGGAGCAGATCGTCTCCCGGACGGTCGAGAGCTTCAAAAGCCTGCCGCTGGACGAGGCGGCGGACCCGGCATAAAAACACATCAAAAAAGGGGAGGCCCGCCAAACCGGCGGGCCTCCCCTTTTGCCTTTCCGCTGTGGAAATCCGTATGGGAATGTGGTATCATGGGGTTACACCACAAGCCGCGCGGCGCCGAGCGCCGCGAGCAGCAGGCCCGAAAGGACGCCCAGCGCCCGTTTCGGGACAGGCAGGCGGGAGAGCCGTTTGCCCACGGCCTCGCCGAGCGCAAGGCAGGCGGTCTGCGTCACGCCGACGGCCAGCGGCAGCCAGAGGGAGCCCGCGCCCGCCAGCGCGAGCCCGATGCCCGCGCCGAGCATGTCGACCGAGAGGGAGAAGCCGAGCAGCAGCGCCTCGCCCAGGTCGATCGAGCCCGAGTTGTCGAGGTCGCCCGCCGACGGCTCCCGGACGACTAAGATCGTCAGCCCCAGCGCGTGGAACCGCTTTTGCAGCGGCGGCTTTTCCGGGGCGGGGGAGGCCTCCCGCGCGGGCAGCAGGGAACGGACCGCCGCGCCCGCGCCGAGCAGGATCAGGATGCCCGCGCCGATCCAGCGCCCGGCGCTCGGGGGGAGGAACGCCCCGAGCGCGCCGCCCGCCGTGACGGCGGCGAAGGCGAAGCCGGTCGAGAGCAGCGCGATCGCGGTTTTGGCGGCCGCGCCGATTTTGACCCCGCGCAGGCCGAAGGAGGCGCCCGCGGCGAACCCGTCGGCGCTCAGGGCGAGCGCCGTGACAAAGACAAATAGCATGGACCCAACACCACCCGTATGTACCGCGCGGGAAACCCGCGCCTAACCCATACTATGGCGCGCCGGGAATTTGGTTCGGCGGGCCGGGCCCAAAAACAAACGACAAGGCGGTTATGCAGATGAACAAAACAGGCTTTTCCCCGGCGGATATTCTGATTCCGCGGGAGGCGGACATGACGCGGTGGAGCGTCGTGGCTTGCGACCAGTACACCTCCGAGCCGGAGTACTGGAAGCGGGTCGCCCGCGAGGTGGGGGACGCCCCCTCCACGCTGGACATGATCCTGCCGGAGGTCTACCTCGACGAAAAGGAGGCCGGCGCGCGCATCCCGCGCATCAACGCGGCGATGCGCCGCTATCTGGACGAGGGGCTCTTCCGCACCCTGCCCGAAAGCTACGTCTACCTCCAGCGCACCCTCGCCCCCGGCAAGGTGCGGCAGGGGCTGGTGGGCAAGCTCGACCTCGAGGAATACGAGTACGGCGCGGGCAGCCAGTCGCTCGTGCGGCCGACTGAGGGCACGGTGGAAAGCCGCCTGCCCCCCCGCATCCGGGTGCGGGAGGACGCGCCGCTCGAAAGCCCACACATCATGGTGCTGATCGACGACCCCGGCCGCACCGTCATCGAGCCGCTGCGCGCCCGGACGGGAAGCCTGCCCCGGCTCTACGACTTCGAGCTCATGGAGGGGGGAGGACGCATCTGCGGGTGGCGGGTCACCGGCCCCGAGGCCGCGCGGGTGGACGAGGCGTTCGGCGCGCTCGCGGAAAAGCTCGGCGACTACAGCGCGCGCTTCCCCGGCAAGCGGCCGCTGCTCATCGCGGTGGGAGACGGCAACCACTCGCTGGCCACCGCCAAGGCCTGCTGGGAGCGGCTCAAAAAGACCCTCCCCGAGGAACAGCGTGAAACCCATCCCGCGCGCTACGCGCTCGTCGAGCTCGTGAACGTCCACGACGAGGCGCTCGAATTCGAGCCGATCCACCGCATCCTCTTCGGCGTGGACCCCGACCAGGTGCTCCGCGAGCTGCAAGGCTACTACGACACCGGCGAGGACGCGGTGGGCGGGCAGTCGTTTGAATACGTCTGCGGCTCCCGGCGGAGACGGCTCTACGTCGCCAACCCCTCCTCCCAGCTCGCCGCCGGGACGCTGCAGAACTTTATCGACTGGTACCTCGGCCGGTTCGGCGGCAAGGTCGACTACATCCACGGGGAGCAGGTGGTCGGGCACCTGTGCAAAAGCCCCGGGACGATCGGCTTTCTGCTGCCGGTCATGAAGAAGTCCCAGCTCTTTCCGACCGTCCTGCTCGACGGCGCGCTGCCCCGCAAGACCTTCTCGATGGGGCACGCGCATGAAAAACGCTACTATCTGGAGTGCCGGGCGATCCGGTAAACAACAGCCTTTGGAGGTGCTTTCATGAAACGGGAAATCCTCATCGCGGCGGCTCTCGGCGAACGGGAGCCCGACCTCGTGCTCAAAAACGCGCGGGTCGTCAACGTCTTTTCCGGGGAGGTCGTCCCCGGCGACATCGCCATCGCCGACGGGATGATTGCCGGCGTCGGCAGCTATGACAGCGGAAAAAGGGTCGTCGACCTCGGCGGGAAATTCGTCGCGCCCGGCTTCATCGACGCGCACGTGCACGTCGAGTCGTCGATGGTGTCGCCGCCCGCCTACTGCACCGAGGCGCTCGGCTGGGGCACCACCACCCTCGTCACCGACCCCCACGAGATCGCGAACGTCGCGGGGGGCGCGGGGGTGCGGTTCATGCTCGACACCTCCGCGAAGCTGCCCGTCAACTACTATGTGCAGCTGCCCTCCTGCGTGCCTGCGACCCCCTTCGAGCACGCGGGCGAGGTGTTCACCGCCGAAAAGATGAAGCCCTTTACAGAGGAGCCGCGCGTCCTCGGGCTGGGCGAAATGATGAACTACCCGGGCGTCGCGGGCCGCGACCCCGCCGTCATGGCCAAATTCGAGCTCTTCTCCGGGCGCGTCGTCGACGGCCACGCGCCCGGCATCACCGGCAACGGCCTGCAGGCGTACATCGCGGCGGGCACCGGCACCGACCACGAGTCCACCTCCTGGGCCGAGGCGCACGAGAAGCTGCGCGCCGGGCTCGCGGTGCTCGTGCGGGAGGGCTCGGCCTGCAAAAACCTCGCGCCGATCATCGAGAGGGCGCTCGCCGACGGGGTGGACACCTCCCACATGGCCTTCTGCACCGACGACAAGCACCTCGCGGACATCCGCCGCGAGGGGACCATCCGCTGGAATGTGAAGCGCGCGGTCGAATGCGGCCTCGACCCCGTGAAGGCGATCCAGATGGCGACGATCAACGCCGCGCGCATCCACCGGCTCTACGACCTCGGCGCGGTCGCCGCGGGCTACCGGGCCGACCTCGTCGTCTTTACCGACCTGCGGGAGATCGACGTGCAGGCGGTCTACAAGGACGGGAAGGAATTTGTCCGGGGCGCCTTCTCCTTCGGGCTGATCGGCAGCGCGGGGGAGGACGACCCGATCACCCATTCGGTCCACCTCGCGCCGCTGGCCGACGGCTGCCTCGCGCTGCCAAAGCGGGAGAGCTACCCGGTCATCAACGTCATGCCCGGCAACGTCACGACCACCCGCACCGATCTCCCCGCCTCCGAGGTCGATTCGCTCATCGCGGCGGGGAAGCTGCGCAGGATCGCCGTCTTTGAGCGGCACCACGCCACCGGAAATGTCGGCGTGGGCCTCATCGCGGGCTACGGGCTCACCCACGGCGCGGTGGCCACCACCGTCGCGCACGACTCCCACAACCTCATCGTCGTGGGGGACAACGAGTCCGACATGCTCGCCGCCGTCCGGGAGATCGAGCGGGTGCAGGGCGGCTACACGATCGCCGCGGACGGCAAAATCCTCGGCACGCTACCGCTGCCCGTCGCGGGCCTCATGAGCAACGAAACCGCCGACACCCTCATCCCCGCGCTCGACGGGATGATCGCCCTGGCGAAAAAACAGGGGGTCGCGGAGGGAATCGACCCGTTCATCACGCTGAGCTTCATGGCGCTGCCCGTCATCGGGGACATCCGCATCACCGACATGGGGATGTTCGACGTGACGAAATTCTCCTTCATCGAATGAAAAATCCCTTCCCGTATTCCGACAGCAACAAGCGCTACCACACCTACACCTGTTTTCTCTCCCGCCGGTTCGGCGGCAAGGTCTCCCGTGTGCCGCTGAACGCGGGCTTCACCTGCCCCAACCTCGACGGGACGAAGGGCAGGGGAGGGTGCGTCTACTGCTCCCCCGCGGGCAGCGGGGAGTTCGGCGGCGACCCGCGCCTGCCCATCCGGGAGCAGTTCTCCCAGGTCGCCGCGCGCATGGCCGGCAAGTGGGATACCCCACGGCACATCGCCTATTTCCAGGCGCGCACCAACACCTACGCGCCCGCGGACACGCTGCGCCGCCTCTACGAGGAGGCGCTCGCCTGTCCCGGGGTGGTGGGGCTGGCGGTCGCCACCCGGCCCGACTGCCTGCCCGACGAGGTGTGCGGGCTGCTCGGGGAGCTGGCGCGGCGCACCTATCTGACCGTCGAGCTCGGGCTCCAAACCGTCCACGACGTGACGGGAGAGCGGATCAACCGCTGCCACAGCTACGCCGACTTCCTCGAAGGGGCCGGGAAGCTGCGGGCGCGGGGCGTACCGTTCGGCGTGCACCTGATCGACGGGCTGCCCGGCGAAACGCATGACATGATGGTCGAGACGGCGAAACGGGTCGGCGGGCTGCGCCCGCACCTCGTCAAGATCCATCTGCTGCACCTGCTCGAGGGCACCGCGCTCGCGCGGGAGTACCGGGAGAAGCCTTTCCCGCTGATGAGCCGCGACGAATATGTCCAAACCGTCTGCGACCAGCTCGAATGGCTGCCGTCCGAATGTGTGATCGGGCGGCTCACCGGTGACGGCGACCCCGAAACGCTCATCGGGCCCGACTGGAGCCGCAAAAAGCTCTGCGTGCTCAACGAGATCGACAAGGAGCTCGCGCGCCGGGATTCCTGGCAGGGAAAGCGCCTCGGGAGCATGCCCGCCGGCGGCGCGGCCCCGGGCTGACGGGGCGAAGACGGCCCGGGCGGGCCTTCCGGCCGCCGGATACCGGGGCGATATTTCGCTAAAGTCGAGTTTAACGAAATCCGGGTGGGAAGGTGGGACAGACAGCGCGCCCCGGACGGACAGCCCGCCAAACACGAACGTGGGACCGCCGCCGGACGCGGCGTGAGACAGACAAAGGAGGATACCGGTATGAACCAGCTCTTCTCCGACATCTCCGGGCTTGAACGGTACAAGCTGTTCGGGGGTTACTATCTGTAGCTGGGGGATCTTTTCATCTTCGCGCTGCTGCTTGTCACGATCCTCCTGACGGCGATCGTCGTGCTGCTCATCAAGCACAACGTCGATTATCACTACTACCACAAGCTCGAGGAGGAAAACCGCCGCCTGCACTATGAGATCATCCAGCTGAAAGCCACCGAGGCCGTCCGGAAGGAACAGGCGGCCAGCAATCAGAGGAACGAATAGATTTTCTATTCGTTCCTTTTTTCGTTCCTTGTGCGGCCGCCCGGATTGTAGTAGAATGAAAAAAACGATATCGGGAGGTTTGGCTTATGCAACTATCCTTTTTTGGCGCGGACCACGAGGTCACCGGCAGCTGCCACTATTTACAGGCGTGCGGGAAGAAAATCCTCATCGACTGCGGCATGCAGCAGGGCCCCGATGAATATGAGCATCAAGAGATCCCCTTTGCGCCGGGGGAAATCGACTATGTGCTGCTGACCCACGCGCATATCGACCACTCCGGCCGCCTTCCCCTGCTGGCAAAGCTGGGCTTCCGGGGCGCGATCTGCGCGACCGACGCGACCTGCGATCTCTGCGGCATCATGCTGCGCGACTCCGCGCACATCCAGGAGTTTGAGGCCGAGTGGAAAAACCGCAAGGGCAAACGCGCCGGCCGCGAGGAGATCGAGCCGATGTACACCATGCGGGACGCGGAGGCGGCGATCTCCCAGCTCGAGCCATACGTCTACAACCAGGTCGAACAGCTCTGCGACGGGATCGCCATCCGGTTCATCGACGCGGGCCATCTGCTCGGGTCCGCGAGTATCGAGCTGTGGGTCACCGAGGAGGACGTCACCAAAAAGCTCGTCTTTTCGGGCGATGTGGGCAACCTCAACCAGCCCCTCATCAACGACCCGAGCTATATCGCGGAGGCGGATTACGTCGTCGTGGAATCCACCTACGGCGACCGGCTCCACAATCCCCCGCCCGACTATGCCGAAAGCCTCGCCCAAATCATCCAGCGCACCTTCGACCGGGGCGGCAACGTCGTCATCCCCTCCTTCGCCGTCGGGCGCACGCAGGAGATGCTCTATTTCCTGCGCGACATCAAGGCGCGCGGGCTCGTCCACGGGCACAACAACTTCCCCGTCTATGTCGACAGCCCGCTGGCCGTCGAGGCGACGAGCATCTTCCAGGACAACCGCGCCGACTTCGACGAGGAGGCCACCGAGCTCATCCGCCACGGCATTAATCCCATCACCTTCCTCGGCCTGCACCTCGCCATCACGAGCGACGAATCCAAGGCCATTAACTTCGACAACACCCCCAAGGTCATCCTCTCCGCCTCTGGCATGTGCGAGGCGGGCCGCATCAAGCACCACCTCAAGCACAACCTCTGGCGGCCGCAGTCGACCGTCGTCTTCGTCGGCTACCAGGCGGTCGGCACCCTCGGGCGCGCGCTCATGGAGGGCGCCAAATCCGTCAAGCTCTTCGGCGAGGCGATCGAAGTCGAGGCCGAGATCGTCTCCCTCGAGGGGGTCAGCGGCCACGCCGACCAGGCCGGGCTGCTCCGCTGGCTCGACGCGTTTGAAACCCCCATTGAACGGATCTTCGTGGTGCACGGCGAATCGGACGTGTGCGACTCCTTCGCCGCCCTGCTCGCCAAACGCTACAACGTCCCCGTCACCGCGCCCGACTACGGCGCGGGCTTCGACCTTTTGACCAACACCATGCTCGAACCGGGCGTCAAGCGCGAGGTCATGAAACCCGCCGCCAAGCCCGAAAGCGTCTACACCGGCGTGTTCGGCCGCCTCTACGCCGCCGGGAAACGCCTCATGGCCGTCATCGAGCACAACAGGGGCGGCGCCAACAAGGACCTCGCCAAATTTGCCGACCAGGTCAATTCCCTCTGCGACAAGTGGGACAGATAAGCGCGCGTCCCTTTGGGATCCCGGCCATGGGACAGGAGGGTCAACGACCCTCCCCCGTGTGCCCTGATTGACCGCATACCCAGGCGGCCGCCCGAATGGGCGGCCGCCTTTTGCGGGAACCGCAGTTTCCCGTCCCCGGTGCGCCGCGCACCCACCGGCAAAGGCCGTGCCTCCCCGGGAGCACTCCCAGTACGGTACCGGAGGCTCGCCGGCAAAGGCCGTGCCTCCCCCGGGAGCACTCCCGGGACGGTTCCGGAGGCTCTCAGGCAGAGGCATTGCGCCCGCGGCGCGGCGGCGGGCGGGATGCTGTCGGCTTGTCCGCTGATCCGTGAAACGGGCGCCGCCGACTTTGGCCGCAGGCCAACCGGAGGCGGCGCTGGGGGTCAAGGGGGCACAGCCCCCTGCGGCTTCTTTCCCCTATTTCTTGGGCGGCCAAGAAATAGGGCCGCCCGCCGGGGCGGGCCCCGGCAGCTCCGCCGCTTCCCGAGCGGCAACCCCTTGGAAAGTTTTAGGCCCTCCGCAGGAGAAAAGGTTGACATCCCCCGCCCTCTGCTGTATTATTGTATTGATAGAATAACACATATAACACAAGCGGAGGTATCTTGATGAAACGTGTTTTTGCAACCGCGGCGGCGGTTCTCTTCGCCGCGCTGACGCTCGCCTCCTGCATGTTCCTCCCGCCCCATGCGGGCGGCTCTGCGGCAGGCGGAAATGCAGGCGATCCTGGCGCGGCCGCCGGACCCGCGGAGGACGGAGCGGCTTCCAGGAGCCTCTTCGGCGCAGGGGAAGCCGCCTCCGAAGCGGGCGCGGCTTCCGCCGCGCCGGGGGACGACGGCTATGTCGCCGAGGCCAACCGGATCGCGATGGAGTTTGTCGACGGCCCGACCGGCCGCTACCTGAAGGGGGAGCTCTCCGAGGACGCGTTCAAGGCCGAGGCCGCCGCCGCGCGGGACGCCCTCCTGGATAACGCGCGGGAGGCGCTCACGGCGCTCGGCTTCTCGGGCGCGGAGCTGGAGGAGCTGATGGCGGCGGAGACCGAGATGATCGGCGACGTCTATCTCTGCGTCGAGGACGTGATGAGGCCGGCCAGAGAGCTGGCCGCGCTCGAGGACACCACCTACGGGGAAGACAACCCGTTCGGCGCGTTCAAGGACGTCATGGGCCCGATCGGCGAGCTGACCGCCGCCGGAAAAAAGTGGGCGGGCGTCCTCCGTGCGGATCAGGCGGCGCTCGAGGCGCTTGAAAGCCGGTATGCCGGGCGGTTTCCCGCGGGCTACCTCATCGCGCTGACCTCCAAGACCCAGGCCGACCAGTACGCGGACGACCTCGACATGGGGGATTTCTCCTCCCTCTTCCCGCAGGGTTGACCCTTCCCCGCGTGTGACCGAACCCAACCACCCCGCGCCACAGAATTGGAGGCTTTCCGATGAAACGCGCCACTCTGCTTTTGGCCGCGGCCCTCATTGCCGCGCTCTCCCTGACCTCCTGCGCCCACCTGGGGATCTCGACGCCCCAGCCCAACCAGGAGGTCCCCTGGAAGGACGAGACCGCCGCCGCGTTCGGGGAAATCGCCGGCGGGAGCGTCACCTCCGCCGTGACCGACGGGGGGATCGGCGTGGTCACACGCGATTCAAGGGTGCACGGGCAGGCGGCGGTCCTCTACCTCGACATGAAGGAGGACGCCGGCGTGTCCGTCTCCTGCCGGATCACCGGCGCGAGCCGGGCGGTCAAGCTCTCCTACCGGGCCCCCGACGGGAGCGTGACCACGCTGGCCGGGACGAAAAAGGAGACGGAGGCGGAGGGGGTTTCCCTCTCCCTCCAGGCGGGGCTCGGCGCGCTGGTGCTCGAGGGCAACGCCTCCTGCACCCTCCGGCTCACCGTGGCGGGGCTCGACCCCGAAACGGTCCGTTACGTCAACTCCCTCTCCCCCGGAACCCCCGGCGCGGAAAGCCTCCTCGACCGGGAACCCGGGGAGAAGCTCCCCACGCTCGACGAGCTGGCGGAGGCGCTCGAATCCCTCCCCTGACCGCGAAAAATCCAAAACAGGCCGCGTATCGCACGATACGCGGCCTGTTTTTCGTCCGCCGTCAGCCGGGGAAAACGCCGTCGATGGCCAGCTCGGTGAGGCCCTCCATGTAGTTTTCCTCGAACTCGGTGGTGAAGTGCAGCTCGGGCATGCTGCCCGTGGGGGACTCCTGCGTGAAGTGGAAGCGCGGCACCGAGTGGGCCGGGAACCGCTCCCGCACGAACGCCCGGACCGCCTCGCGGTCGACGGGGATCTGCCGGTCGTGGCTGATCACGAGGAAGCGGGGGTTGACGACCGAGATGATCGCCGCCACCTGGCTTTTGATCTGGTCGGTCAGGCTTTCCTGCGGCGGCCAGACGTTGGCGACCTCGCCCGCGAAGCCCGAGAAGCCGTTGACGATCTTACCGTCCACGATGATCCCCGAGCCGGGGCCGGTGCGGTTCTGGAAGAGGTAGGCCATGCTGTCGTTCTTGAGCGACACCTCGATATGCCGCCGGAAAAAGCCGAACGCCATCGCGTTCACGTCGTTGACCGCCTCGACCGGGAGCTGGCAGCGCTTTTCAAGCTCGCCCGCCACGTCGCTCCCCACGAGGTAAAAGTCCGCCTGGGAGATGTAGAGCAGCCGTCCGTCGAGCACGGTGCCCGACATGCCCAGCTCGATCAGCCGGATGTTCGGGAACCGCCCGCGCACGTCGCTGACCAGCTCCGCCATCCGCGCGATGTGGGTCTGCCCCACGACGGGCAGGCTCCCCTCCTCCTTCGTCCTGCGCGCGAGGTTGACCACCCGGTACTGGAGCCGGTCCAGAGTCAGGATGATCGCCAGCACGTGGGTGTGGTCGTAGTTGAGGCGGTACTTTTCCCCGCTGCGCCCGCCGAGGGAATCCTCCTTGCCCGCGCTCTCTGCCTCCCCCCGCGCGGCCATGTCCGCCAGCACCTTGGCGACCGTCGGATGGCTGAGCCCCAGCCCGCCCGCGATGTCCATCTTGGTGCATTCGCCGTATTCCATCAGGAACCGTTTGACCAGTTTCTCGTTGCTCTCGCGCATGTCCGCCGCGCGGAAGCCCTCCATGTTCGCCATATCGCAAAGCCCCTTTCCAAAGACCGCCGGCTGTTGTGGGTTTCCTTCCGGCTTTAGGATAACACAACGCGGGAAGTTTTGCAATATGTTTTCAAAATAATTTTCGTAAATGTTTTGAAATCATTTTTGTTTCTTCTGCCCGTCCGCCCAGACCACCCCGCAGACCGCCCGCGCGCCCGCCTTTTTTGCCCCGCGCAGCGCTCTGCGGACCTCCCGGGCGCTCTGTGCCGTCACCACAAGCCCGGCCGACAGCATCGCGGCCTCCCCCGCCTTTGCGACCGGGAAAAGCACCCGCCCGTACCGCGTCTCCGCCCAGAGCAGCAGGGCGGAGAGCGCCTCCGGCGGCGGGGCGGCGGACCCCTCCCCCACCGGCAGCAGGTCCACCCCGGGCACCGGCCCCCGCGCCAGCAGGTCGGGCGGGTCGCACCGCCCGGAGAGCAGCTCCGACAGGCCGTCCCTCTCCGAGCCGGTCAGAAGCAGCACCCGCGCGTCCTCTCCGGCGAGCGCGCAGGCGACGCGCAGTTCCCCCGGCCCCCGGACCGCCAGGTTCCCCCCGCGCGCAGAGGACGAGCAGCGTCATCGCCGCGCCGCAGAGGGCCGCGATCCCCGCGCAGGCCGCCGCGGGGGGCCCGTCCGGCCGGGAGGGCAGGCGCGCGGGCGCGGCGGTCACCGCGCTGCCGCCGCCCACCACCTCGGCGAGAAGGCCGGGGGCGCCCTCCGCGAGGGCGTTGGCGAAGGCCGCCGCCTCTTCGGCGGAGGGGGCGGACGCCTCGATCCGCACCACGCCGGTCCCGCCGAGCGCCGTAACCGACACCCCCCGCCGCAGCTCGTCGGGAGTCCCCGCGAGGCCGCACCGCGCCGCCGCGCCGGAGACCGCCTCGTCGCCCGAGAGCAGCAGGGCGCAGGTGTCCGCGAGCTTCTGCGCGGCGGAGAGCTCACCCGCGTCCACCTCCCGCGAGGAGGAGACATAGACGAGCGCCCGGGCGGTGTACCGCCCGGGCAGCAGGGCGAACAGCGCGTACCCGGCCACCCCGCAGGCGAGAAAGGCGGCCAGCAGCGCCCGCCAGCGCCAGCGCGCCGTCCGCCACAGTTCCCCAAACGTCAGCTGCTCACCCATGTCCGTCCCTCCGCTGTCGAATCTTGTCGATTTTGCCCTTCACAGTCTTTTTTATTTTACCACATCCGGAGCGGGATTGGTAGGCCCGGCAACCGGGCGTGGCCGCTTTCCCGCCCGGTTGAAGCGCGCGCGTATTTTGGGTATAATAGGGGTGGATTTGATTCCCGCAAAAGGAGGCGGCCACATGGACAACCGGCGGATGCTTTTTCTCATCAACCCCCACGCGGGCAAGGCGGAGATCAAGGGGAAGGCGCTCGACCTCATCGACCTGTTTGTGCGCGGCGGCTGGGAGGTCACGGTGCACACCACCCAGCGGCGGCTGGAGATCGCCGACCTGCTCCCCCGCCGCGCCGGCCAATACGGGCTGATCGTCTGCTCGGGCGGCGACGGCACCCTCAACGAGACGATCACCGGCCTGATGCGCTGCCCCCCGGAGGGGCGGCCGCCCGTCGGCTACATCCCCGCCGGCACGGTCAACGACTTCGCCTCGAGCCTCGGCATCTCAAAGAACATGCACGAGGCCGCCGCGACGATCCTTTCCGGCGAGCCCTTCCTCTGCGACGTGGGCGCGTTCGGCGACCGCTATTTCAGCTACATCGCAGCGTTCGGCGCCTTTACCGACGTCTCCTACCAGACCCCCCAGCAGTCGAAAAACCTGCTCGGCCGCGCCGCCTATTTCCTCGAGGCCATTTTGCGGCTGCCCGCCGTCAAGGCCTACCGCATGTCCGTCACCCACGACGGCGAGACGGTCGAGGGCGAATTTCTCTTTGGCATGGTCACCAACGCCACCTCGGTCGGCGGCTTCAAGCTCCGGGCGGGCGCGAACATCTCGATGAACGACGGCCTGCTCGAGGCGGTCTTCCTGCGCAACCCCAAATCCGCGCTCGAGGCGCAGGCCCTCATCGGCGCCGTGCTGCGCCAGGAGTACGACTCGGAATTCGTCACCGCCTTCCGCACCACCCGCCTCACCGTGCGCGCAGAGGAGAAGGTCCCCTGGACCCTCGACGGCGAGTTCGGCGGCACCGCCCGGCAGGTGCGCATCGCCAACTGCCCCCGCGCCATCCGGGTGATCACCGCCCCCGCCAGGACCCCGGCGGAGAACGCCTAGCGCGGCCCGCGCCGCACACCCCCCGGCGCAAAAGGCCCCCCAAACGGGTTTCCGTTTGGGGGGCCTTGATCCGCCTCGCGTTATTTGGTTGTCGTCTTGACCCGTTTGTCCGAAAGGATGTAGGTGGTCAGCGTCCGGGTCTGGAGCTCAAAGGTGTCCTCGTCCGAATTGTAATAGACGGTGCGGGTGATGTCCTTGAGGTTGCCCTTGCTGTCCGCCGTGTAGATGTAGACGTCCCCGGGGTCCACCTCGTCGTAGGCGAAGGGGTTGTTGAGCGAGAGGGTTGCGCGGCTGGTCGCGTCGATCGTCGCGGGGGAGAATTTGCGGATGACCGCGTCGGTGTTGCGGAACTTGTTCGAAAGCGCGGTGGTCGGCCAGCTCGTGGTCAGGCGCGCCAGGAATTTGCGGGGGTTGTTGTTCGCGCGGAAGGTGAGGGTCGCAACCGTGTCCTCCCCTTCAAAGGAGATCTCGTTGACGCTGTTGCGCTCCGGCTTGATCGTCACGCCCTTGGAGCCGACCTCGACCGTCGCGTCCCCCTCCTCCTGCGGATTGGCCACATAGAGGTTCCCGGTCAGGGTGAGCTTGTCGTTCTGCTTTCCGTCGAAGAACCGCAGGTATTTGAGGGTGTTCACCGTGGTGCCGTTGTCGTTGACCGTCTGCACCTTTTCAAACTCCCCCTCGGAGACCTTGCGCTTGCCGTAGCAGAGGACGACCGGCTTTTTCGCCGTGAAGGTCGCGGTGAACTGGACCTTCACCTCCTCCGGGACCGCCGTGTCCGCCAGCTCGACCGCCAGGTAGGCGCGGCGCTCGCTCGTCTTGTAGGCGGCGTAGTCCTTGCCGGTCGGGTCCTGCTGGTTGGGGATGTAGACGGTCGAAGCGCCCGACGTGCCGGTCAGCTTCTTTTCGACCAGCTTGATCGATTTGATCAGCTTGCCGTTCGAGGTCTTGCGGGTGGAGAGGCGGAAGTTGGACGCGCTGTCCACCCACGCCGCCATCGTCTCGGGCAGCGCGTAGTAGATCGTCTGCCCGGGGGAGACGGTGTCGTTCGCGTTGAACTGCCTGCCGTCCCCGTTGACCGGGTTGCCGGTGACCTTGTAGATCGCATACGACTGCGAGCCGGCCGCGGGGCCCGCGGCGAGCGCCGGGGCCGCGAGGGATAAAATCGTCACGGCCGCGAGGATTGCCGCCAATAATTTTTTCATCTTGATCGCCCTTTCTTCGGTGAGGTTTCACACATACAGTGTTCACACAACTGGAAATCACTGCATCGGTTTCCCCCTTCGGAAAGGAAATCTTCCGGCCGCTCAGTCCCGCCGCGCGGAGACGAGCAGCATCATCGGGCGGCGCATCTCGTCCTTCATGCCCGGCAAGCCGAGCATGTTTTCGGGCGGCTGCGGCTCCACCAGCCGCCGCACCGAAAAGCCCTCCTCCAGCAGGGTGTTCACATAGGTCGTCAGGGTGCGGTGGTATTTGGTCACCTTTTCGCCGAGGAAGACCGCCTCCCGCCTGCCCTCGTAGTAGTAGTTGTCCACCGGGAAGTGCAGGATCTCCCCGTCCGGGCCGTAGTACCAGTCCTGCGTGCCCTGCGCGGTGAAGACCGGGTGCTCCACCGAAAAGACGAAGTCTCCGCCCGGCGTAAGCCAGCGGCGGATTTTTTTGACGAGCGCCGGCCAGTCCGCGATATAGTGGAAGGCCAGCGAGCTGAGGACAATGTCGAACGCGCCCTCCGGATAGTCGAGGTCCTCCATCGCGGCGCACTCGTAGCGCACGGCGGGGGAACCGGTCTTCTCCCGCGCCACCTCGAGCATCTTGTGCGAGATGTCGGTGCCGACCACCTCGGCCGCGCCGTGCTCCGCCGCCCAGATGCAGTGCCAGCCGTAGCCGCAGCCGAGGTCAAGCACCCGCCTGCCCGCGAACTCGGGCAGCAGCTTTTGCAGCGCGGGCCACTCCCCCGCCCCGTCGAGCCCCTTCTGCGAGCGGAACATCTCGCCGTACTTCTGGAAAAATAAATCGTCGTCGTATTTGTTTTCTTTCATGTAAATTCCTTCCTTCTGTTGAAAGGGGCCTTTTTCTCTTGCAAAAAGGTCCCTCCTGCCGCCCGCGGCGGCAATTCACCCGAAAAATGCGCTTCTCGGGATCAAGCTTCCGCGCCTGCGGGCGTGGCAAGGGGGCTCCGCCCCTTGCCCCCGCCGCCTTTTGAAAAAGGTGTCGCGAAGCGACGGCCCGGATGGGGTCACCATTTGCCCGCAGGGCAAGTGGCGGCGAAAACTTTTAACGGGCGAGCGAAAACTTTGCGCGGGCGGGCGAAAACTTTGTCTCACGGGCCGCGCGTGCGGCGGGCCGCCGCGGCCGGCCTGAATGAAATGTTTTGAGGGGGGCCGGGGGAACTTTTTTAAAAGTGCCCCCGGGACATCGCCCACTGCGCGAGCGAGGCGACGGCCGGGATGGTAAGGATCGAAAGCAGCGTCGACAGCGCGACGAGCTTGGCGCCGTACTGCGCGTCCCCGCCGAAGCGGGTGGGCATCATGACGGTGGAGATCGCCACCGGGCAGCTCACCGAGATGACCATGGCGAGCACGACGGTGGGCGCGCCGTCGAACCAGCCCGGCACCCCCGCGAGCAGCATGAGCCCGAGCATGACGAGCGGCAGGCCGACCAGCCGCACAAACGCGGTGAAATAGAGGCGCAGGTCCCGGAGGGTCTCCCCCACCGCGAGGTCGGCGATGAGCACGCCGGTGATGACCATCGGCAGCGGGGTGTTCATGCCCGAGAGGAAGCCGAGGGTGTCGAGCAGGAGCCCGGGCAGGCGGATCTGCAAAAGATAGAGCAAAACGCCGAGCGACGCGCCGAGCACGCCGGGGGAAAGCAGGATCTCCTTCCAGCGGATCCGGCCGTCCCGCCGCAGGAGCATGACGCCGTGCGACCAGATGTAGATATTGAAAATGCCGATGTAGATGGCGGCGAAGATCATGCTGTCCTCCCCCATCGCGGCGGTCATGAGCGGGATGCCCATGAAGCCGCAGTTGGAGCTGATCGCGCCCAGCCGGGCGACGGCGCTGCGGTCGTCGCCGTCCCCCCGGTGGGGGAAGAGCGGCCTGGTGAGCAGCGCGGCCAGGAGGTGGAAAACCGCGACAAGCAGGGCCGACAGCGCGATGGAGGCGGCCATTTCGGGGTGGAAATCCCGCTGGAAGACGTTGACGAGCAGCGCGGGGGTGATGATGAAGAGGGCGAAGTTGGAAAACTGCCGCGCCGACTCGACCGAAACGATCCCCTTTTTCCGGATGAAGACGCCGATCGCCATGAGCAGGAACATGACCCCCACCTGCCCGGCCAGCTTCTGCGCGATCATTGGCGCCCCTCCGTTTCCGCACAGAGCTCGGAGAGCTCCGCCCATTCCTCCATCAGCGCGGCGAGCGCCGCGCGGTTTTCCTCGATCTGCGCGCAAAGCCCGCTCACCCGCTGGTAATCGCTCGACACCTCCGGGTCTCCGAGCTGTTCCTGCGCCGTGTCGACCGCGAGCTCGAGATCGGAGATCTCCTGCTCCACCTCGCACAGCCGCTTTTTGCGCGCCACCTGTTCGGCGCGCTGCTTTTTGGTGCGGTGGAAGCCGTTTTCCGTTTTGGGCTTCTCCTCCCGCACCGGCCGTTCCGGCTGGGCCTCCCGGCGCTTCGCCCGGTAGCTCTCATAGCCGCCCTCATACCAGACGAACCCCTGCGGGGTCATCTCGACGATGTGGTCGGGCATCCGCGATAGCAGGTACCGGTCGTGCGAGACGGCCAGAATCGTCCCCTCGTATTCCATCAGCGCCCGGTCGAGCACCTCCTTGGTCGCGAGGTCGAGGTGGTTGGTCGGTTCGTCGAGCAGCAGGACGTTGCCGCCCTCGTACATCATGATGGCGAATTTGAGCCGCGCCTTTTCTCCGCCCGACAGCATCCCCACCTGCTTGTAGATCGATTCCCCCGTGAACCGCAGCCCGCCCAGCACGTTGCGCAGGTCCTGCTCATAGGTCGCGGGGAAGCGGTCCCACAGCTCCCCGATCACCGTTTTCTGCGGGTGCAGGTCGAGCTGCTCCTGCTCGAAATAGGAGACCTTCGTGTTGCGGCCCCAGCGCACGCTCCCCGTCTCGGGGCGGAGCTTCCCGAGCAGCGCCTTCAAAAAGGTGGACTTCCCCACCCCGTTCGCGCCCACGAGCGCCACCTTCTGCCCCTTGAGCAGATCGAAATCCGCCCCCGCGCAGAGGATCTTGCCATCCTCCCCCGCGCGCAGCGTCAGCCCCTCGGCGTGGAGCACGTCCTTGACCGGCTCCTGCTCGTACCGGAAGGCCATCTTCACCGGCAGCAGCGGCGCGGGCGGCTTTTTGACCGGCTCCATCCGCTCGAGCATCTTTTCGCGGCTCTTGGCCATCGCCGCGGTCGTCGCGCGCACCTTGTTGCGCGCGATGTAATCGGTCAGCTTGGCGACGTTCTGCCGCTGCATCTCATATTCCTTGAGCTGCCGCTCGTAGAGCGCCTCCCTCGTGTACATGTATTTGGTGTAATTGCCCTTGTAGGCGGTCACATGCAGGTTGGCGACCTCCCACATCTTCGAGCAGATTTTATCTAAGAAATAGCGGTCGTGCGACACGACGACGAGCGCGCCCTTGTATTCCTGCAAATAGTCCTCCAGCCACTGGAGGGTCGGGAAATCCAGATGGTTGGTCGGCTCGTCGAGCATGAGCAGCCCCGGCTCGGTGAGCAGGAGCTTGGCGAGCGCGAGGCGGGTCTTTTCCCCGCCCGACAGCGTCCCGCAGACGGTGTCCATCTCCCGGTCCGCAAACCCCATTCCGTTTAACACCGTCTTGATCTTCACGCCGATGTTGTAGCCGTCGTTCGCTTCAAAATAGGCCAGCAACCGGCCGTATTCCGCCGACAGGCCGGCATATTCCTCCGTGCCATGGTCGGCGTGCCGCTCCATCGCGGCCGCCAGCTCTTTGATACGCGCCTGCGCGTCCAGCAGCGGCCGGAACACCGAACGCATCTCCTCGTAGATCGTGTTCGCGCTGTCCACGCCGCTGTTCTGGCGCAGAAAGCCGAGGGTCAGCCCGCTTTTGACCGCGCGCTCCCCCTCGTCCGGGCTCATATCTCCATTCAGCACATTCAGCAGGGTCGATTTCCCCGCCCCGTTCGCGCCGACAAGACCGATCCGGTCCCCCTCCTCCACCTTGAGGGACACCCCCATAAAGATGATCCTGTCGGCAAAGATCTTGCTGACGTTGTCCAGTGATAGCAGCATTTGGTTGACTCCTTTTTTGCCGCTCGCCGCGGCGGGGATTTCTTTGGTTTGCCGCCCGCAGCGGCGGAGATTGCCGCGCTGCGCCCGGCGGCGGTTTGAGATTTGCCGCGCTGCGCCTGGCGGGGCTAAGACGGGAATTGCCGCTTTCCAAGCGGCAAGAATGACGAGCGCGTTCCACCGCGCGCCACGGGTTCCTTTTCGGACGGACGAAAAGGAACCAAAAGTCCGCCTAAGGGGGCTCCACCGCCCCCTTAGGGATCCCCTGGAGTACCTTGCCAGTACCCGCAGGTTACCGCCGTTCCCCACGGGTACACAAGCTGAAGGCTCAATTCAGGTTGCGGACGCACCCAACAACCGAAGCCGCTTAGCTCGCCATAATCCGTGGCGGAAAACAACGCCCGTTCCGGGCGTTCGTGCGCCCTGCGCGCGCGTGCGCGGCGAAGCCGCGCAGTTTTCCGCCTCCCCGTGGGCGCTGCGCGCCACACAAAAGCCGCCGTGCCTCCCCGGAAGCACGTCCGATTCGGTTCCGGAGACTCTCTGGCAGAGGCATTGCGCCCGCGGCGCGGCGGCCGGTGGGTTGCGGTAAACTTGCCCATTGATCCGTGAACCGGGCGCCGCCGACTTTGGCCGCAGGCCAACCGGAGGCGGCACTGGGGGTCAAGGGGGCGCAGCCCCCTGCGGTTTCTTTCCCCTATTTCTTGGGCGGCCAAGAAATAGGGCCGCCTGCCGGGGCGGGACCCGGCAGCTCTGCCGCTCGATGAGCGGATAATCTAAGCCTGCCGTCGGCCGGCCGCCGACAACCTCCGCCGCTCATTGAGCGGCAAATCTATAACGGCTCCCCGGAGGGGGCTTCCCCCTCCTCCAGCAGGGCGGCCGCGGCGGAATCGGGCAGCGCGCTGACCTGCGCGAGACGGCGCTGGATGGCGCGGGTGCGCACGCCGACGAGCTTGTCCAGTTCGCTGTTGGCCTGTTCGAGCCGCTGCTGGGCGGCGCCGAGCACGTCGCCGAACCGTTCGAACTCGGTCTTGACCGCGCCGAGCACCTGCCAGACCTCCCCCGACCGCTTTTGGATCGCGAGGGTCCGGAAGCCCATCTGAAGGCTGTTAAGCAGGGCGGCCATTGTGGTCGGGCCGGCGACGCTCACCTTATAGTCGCGCTGGAGCGGCTCGAGCAGGCCGAGCTGGAGCACCTGCGCGTAAAGCCCCTCGAAGGGCAGGAACATGACGGCGAAATCGGTGGTACGGGGCGGGTCGAGATATTTGTCGCGGATATCCCGCGCGAAGGATTTGACCCGCGCGGCAAGCGCCGCCGACGCGGCGGTGATCTCGGCGGGGTCGCCCTGCTCGTAGGCGTCGGTCAGGCGGACATAGGCGTCCGCCGGGAACTTGGCGTCGATCGGCAGGTAGACGGGCTCCTCCCCGTCCCCCGGCAGCACGACCGCGTATTCGACGGGATTGCGGCTGTCGCGGCGGGTGGAGAAATTGGTCTTGTACTGGTCGGGCGAAAGGATCTGCTCAAGGATCGCGCCGAGCTGGACCTCCCCGAGCACGCCGCGCGTCTTGACGTTGGAGAGCACCTTCTTGAGATCGCCCACGCCCGAGGCAAGGGTCTGCATCTCGCCAAGGCCCTTATAGACCTGCTCGAGCCGCTCGCTCACCAGCTTGAAGGACTGGCCGATGCGGCTTTCGAGCGTCTGCTCAAGCTTTTCATCGACCGTCTTGCGCATCTCCTCGAGCTTTTTGGCGTTGTCCTCCTGGAGGGAGGAGAGCCTGTTTTCCACCGTCGTGCGGATGCCCGAGAGCTGTTCGCCGCTCTGGGTGGTGAAGCTCTGGAACCGCGCGTCCACGCTGCGCATGAGCTCCGCGACCGTCTTTTGCAGGCTGTCCTGCCGCATCCCCAGTTCGCGGGACATCTGCTGCTGGTTGCTCGCCAGCGCCTGCCCGAGCGCGTTCACCGAACGGGTGATGTTCTGCGCGCTCTCCTGCCGCGACTGGCGCGACTCCTCGATAAGCACGCCGCGCAGCCGGTCGAGCTCCTCCCGCATGGGGCCGAGCCCCTCCTCCCTCCGGCGGGATTTCGCCGCCATGACCGCGGCGACGATTGCCGCGGCGCACGCGCCCGCCGCAAAGAGCGCGGCGGCCCACAATAAAACCTGGTCCATGATATCCCCCTTTACCGGACGTTCCCGGTCCGGTCAAAAAATGCGCCCGCCGCCGGCGGGCCGCAGAAAACGCTGTTCCAATCAGAGGATATTATAGCATGTTTTTCTTCCTCCGAAAAGGGCTTCCCGTTCGCTTCCGAAACATTTTGCGCCAGTCCCTTCTCTTTCCCCGGCAGAGAAACGGGAGGGGCCGCCTTTCAGGCGGCAGCCCCTCCCGTTTTCCAATACAGTACTTACAGTACCTACAGTACCTACAGCCAGATTCCGGACGAAAAGGACCCCGGATTTTTCCTCTCCGGACGGGCGTTCGCGGGGACGTGCCCTCCAAAGCGGGGTCGCCGGTTTCGGGTAGTACCGTGGACAGTTTCGGCTAGCGAGGTGCCCCGATCCGGATGGCGGCGTGGGCAGTTCCGGTGAGTCCGCCCCGCGTGTGCGCGTGATATAATAGAGGTGCGGATGGGGCGCCGGCTGCAAGATCAGGGAAATGGACGAAATCGTCCGTCCGGGCGCAGAAACCGGAGCATCCGGGAGATCATTCGAATTCCGGGAGGAATGGTACCCAGTTTCGGTGAGCCTCTCCTCCCCTTTCCCAACAGGGACGGTCCATCCGGACCCGCGGATTGCCGCAAACCCGGGATTTTGCGCGGATTGCGGGGTTTTGGGGAAAACTGCGTACCATTTTCGGGCGTCGGTGAAATCGGGAGGAATCCGGAGGATTGGGGAGAAAACACGGGATAAACACGGGTTCATATCCCGGAAGGTACTCAGTTTCGGTGAGCCGGGCACCCTTGTGGGCGGCCCACACATGCCAAAGTCCGAAAAACGGTACCCGTTTTCGGGGAGTCCCCCAAAACTGCGTACCTTCCGCCGCGGGGCCCGAAGATTATACGCAAGGGAATTCCTTTACATCCTCCGGGCGCTCATTTCCCAAAAACGGAACGCCATGAAAACCGGAGAAAATGGAAGGAATCCGGAGAGATCGGCGCACTGTTTCAAATGGAAAAGCAGACGGTACCCACTTTCGGATAGTATCATTTCCCGCAAAATTACCGGATGTAATTTTATGGACAGGCCCCCGTTCGGCGGAAAAAACGGACCGCATGGAAAATGGGAGAAATCACGAGAGATCAGAAGAAAAACGCGGATAAACGCGGGATGAAAGAAGCGACGGTACCCAGTTTCGGTGAGCGGGGACCGTGCGGGGCCCCGAAAATGCCGTACAGCCGTTCGGCTTTACAGATTAAAGCCCCAGAATCTTCCGCAGAATGTCGTTGACCAGCTTGCTGTCGGTCACCTTCTGGGCGACCGCCGCGCGGTGCAGCGCGTCGATGACGGCGGCGTCGAGGTAGAAGGTTTTGTTCTTCGCCATGCGCCCCTCGTCCCGCACGATGAATTCGGTCAGGTCGACGGGCGGCGCGGCGGGCCTGGGCTGCCTGGCGGCGCGCGCGCGGGGCGCGGGCTGCTCGGCGGGCGGTTCCGCCGCTTTGGGCGCGGGGGCCGCTGCCGCCTCCGGCTGCTCCGCAGGGATTGCGGCGGGCGCCGCCTGCGGGATCTCCTGCGCGGCGGGCGCCGCCGCCGGCGCTTCCTGCACGGGGGTCTCCCCTTCCCCGGCGGGCTTTGCCGCGCGGGCCGGGTGCTGCCGCATCTCCTTCGCCTGGCGTTCCAAAACGCTCTTGGTAAACTTGTTTGCCATGAGTATGACCTCCCTGCCGGGGATTATTCCCTCCGGGCGCGTTTTCCCGGGATTCCCCGTCGCATCGATTTTCTATTAGAAGTTCTATTCGCTTATATATGCGCGAATAGAACCTCGCGTGCAAGGACGATTATAACACGCCGCGCGCGAGCATTTCGTCGACAAGGGACGCGATCGCGTCGCAGCCTTTGGAGCGCAGGTCGTAGATCGAGATCGGCACGGCGGCCAGCTCGCTCTCGGTGATGCGGACGTTGCGCGGGATGACCGTCTCGAAGAGGATGGGGCGCAGGTCCTCGGTGTCGGGCGAAGTGCGCAGATATTCGAGGTAGTCGGCGGAGAGCTTGTTGCGGCTGTCGAAGTCGTTGACGATGAAGCCCTTGATGTTGTCCTCCCGGCGCAGGCGTTTGCGGGCCTCCTCCCATAGCGCGATGAAGAGCTGCGCGCCCTCGATCGCGTTCATCGAAACGTCGCTCACGAGCAGGATGGCGTCGGACGCCAGGAAGGCGTTCTGATTGACGATCGACATGCTGGGGTTGGTGTCGATGAGGATGTAGTCGTATTGGTCGAAAAATGCTTTGTGGTCGCTCAAATAGTTCGAGAGGATCTGCTCCCGCCCGGCGACCGACGCGATCTTGAGCTCCGACTTGTGCAGAAAGATCGACCCGGCGATCATGTCGAGCAGCGGCAGGCGGTCGATGGGGCTTTTGATGACGAGTTGGTCCGGCTCGGGCTGCGCCTCCTCGAGGTTGTAGACGTCGTAGGTGGTGAGCAGGTCGGGCTGGGTGCGGTCGATGCCCATATTGTTGGTGAGGTTGCCCTGCAGGTCGGAATCGATGACCAGCACGCGGTAGCCGAGCTGGGAGAGGATGCCGCCGATGTTGAAGCAGAGCATCGTTTTGCCGACGCCGCCCTTGAGGGTCCCGAAGGTGATGATCTTTCCCATGAGGAAGCCTCCCGTAGATTCGCGATTCGATGCGCGAACAGATTTGCGATTCGATTGATGCATATATTATAGCACAGATTCGTGAAGAGATGCAAGCATCTATGAAAAATTACATTTAAAAATATCATCGTTAATATCAAATAGAATCTATTTAAATATGGATTATAAAATACATAAACGAATGCATGCTATAATAGATAATATATTTTATTAATATAGTTTCTAATAGATTAACGAATATACAAGCCTTGCGGGCGCGCGGCGCCTGTGGTAAACTGGAAGGGAAAATGGGGGAATCTTGATGAATCAGAACGACCGGCTGCTCGACGAACTGCGCGGATACCTGCCCGAATACATGGCCCAGAAGCGGATGGTGGTGGGGCGCGGCAAAAAGCTCATCCGCTGCATCAACCCGCAGCACAGCGACTCCACGCCTAGCATGTCCTACTATCCCAAGACGAAAAAGCTCCACTGCTTCGGCTGCGGGGCGACCTACGACCTCTTCGACGTGATCCGCA
This sequence comes from Anaerotruncus massiliensis (ex Togo et al. 2026), assembly GCF_900199635.1. Classification (GTDB taxonomy): domain Bacteria; phylum Bacillota; class Clostridia; order Oscillospirales; family Ruminococcaceae; genus Anaerotruncus; species Anaerotruncus massiliensis. Next base: position 77,226 of record NZ_LT962686.1, read on the forward strand.
TGGACTATCCCGACTGCGACAGCTTCCCGCGCCAGGTGAAGAAGGCGTGCGAGCTCTTCGGCGTGCCCTTCCCGGAGGACTTCGGCCGGGACCCGGCGGCGTCCCCGGCGCCCCGCGCGGGGGCGCGCGCCCCCGCCCCCGCGGGCGCCCTGCGGGAGGAGACGAAGCCGCGCTATAAGAACAGCCCGGGCGCGATGGAGCTTTTCGGCGGGGATTATCTTGCCGGGGAAGGGGAGGGGAGGGCCCTCTTCATCACCGAGGCGATCTTCGACGCGCTGTCGGTGGAGGCGTGCGGCTACCAGGCGCTCGCGCTCTGCGGCGCGGGCAACACCCGCAAATTCCTCTCGCTCTGCGCGGCGAACCCCGCCGCCGCCAACTCCTACACCTTCTTCGCGGCGGGGGACAACGACGAGGCGGGCAGGCGGATGAACGCGGCGGTCCGGGAGGGGCTGGCGGAATTGGGGATCTCCTGCGGCGCGGTGGAGTGGCCGGAGGGGGCCAAGGACGCGAACGAGCTGCTCCTGCGCGACCCCGACGCGCTGCACGCCGCGCTCGACGCGGCGGCCAACGCCGACCGGTACGAATACGAGCGGAAAAACGCCGCCTCCGCCGTGGGGGAGCTGCTCGACCTGTCGGTCAAACGGGCGAGCCGCAGCGCGGTGCCGACCGGCTTTCCCGCGCTCGACGACCTGCTTGACGGGGGGCTTTACGCGGGGCTCTATATTATCGGAGCGATCTCCTCCCTCGGCAAGACCTCCTATCTGCTCCAGATCGCAGACAGCATCGCGGCGGCGGGCTCCGACGTGCTCTATTTTTCCCTCGAGATGTCCAAGCTCGAGTTGATGGCCAAGAGCATCTCCCGTATCAGCTACCGGCTCGACCCGTCCGCCGAGCGGAGCGACGCCTTCACGGCGCGGCAGGTGCTGCGGCTCGACCTCGGCATGGACGAGCGGCGCGCCGCGCTGCTTTCCGCCGCTGTGGAGGCGTATAAAAAGACGGGGGAGCGCCTCTATTATAAGGAGGGGCTCATGGATATCGGCGTGCAGGAGGTGCGCGCGGCAGTGCGCGAGCACATCCGCCTGCGGGGCCGCCGCCCGGTCGTCTTTGTCGACTACCTGCAAATTTTGAAGCCCTCCGACCCGCGCGCCACCGACAAGCAGAACACCGACCGCGCGGTCGTCGAGCTCAAACGGATCAGCCGCGATTTCGACATTCCCGTCTTCGCGGTCAGCAGCTTCAACCGCGAAAACTACCGCAACGCCGTGTCGATGGAGGCGTTCAAGGAGTCGGGCGCGGTCGAGTACTCGTCCGACGTGCTCTTCGGGCTCCAGCTGGCCGGGGCGGGGGAGCAGGGCTTCGACGTGAACGCCGCCAAGGCGCGCAGCCCGCGCGCCGTCGAGCTCGTCATGCTCAAGAACCGCAACGGCGTGCCCTACGCGAAGATCGAGTACGCCTACAACGCGAAGTTCAGCTATTTCGGCGAAGGGAGCGCGCGTCACTTTGGCCCCCGACCAAAGTGACGTTAAGGAAGGGCGGGACTGCCCGACGCCTTGCGTCGGAGCGCCGCTGCGCGGCGACGCCCGCCCGGCGCGCTTCATGGAGGGGGGCGGTCCGCCCCCCTCCATGGGCCACCCCCTGATTTTCTGCACGCACGAGCGGCCGCCCCTGCGGGCGGCCGCCTGTTTTTTCCTCGATTTCAATACATAAGGTATAATGGCTGCACAGAAATTACAATTCGGTAACATTTTAGAGATAGAAGTTACAAATTGGTTACAAAATTGCTTGACTTTTCCTCCTGACTGCTCTATACTAGGATTCAACAGGGAAATGGCTGGAGAGTGTTTCCTGTGTTAAAACTGAAATTCAAAATTTAGGAGGAGATTTACCGATGAAAAAGTTACTGGCGGTCGTTCTGGCTGCGGTCATGGCTCTTTCTCTCGGCGTTGTTGCGTTCGCGGCTGAGTACGATGCGACCTATACCTACGATGTTAAGGATGGCTCGAAAACCGCGAAAAATGAAATTTATCCGGATGATTCCGTTTACCTGAAGCTGAACGGTATCAAGGTTGATGTTCCGCAGATTGCGGATCCCAGCCGGACCACGGCGGTTACTCTGAACGAAAAAGATTTCACTGATGGTGATCTGTGGAAAGTCAAGTTCGACAAGGGCGGCGACAACTCCAAGATGATCGCTAAGATCAGCCTGTCCGAGAAGAACTACGGCGGCGATCGCGGCCCGTGGGTCAAGATCGAGACCAAGGCGGACTACACCACCGACGAGTTCAAGATCAAACCGTCCATGACTCTGACGGCGAAAGATGACATCACCATTGGCGGTGTTGTCCGCTTCGTGAAGGGCGACAAGATCAATGTTGACTTCGGCACGATCTACATCTCCAACGATGAGGATCCCGCTGATCAGGACTATGCGGCCGGCACCGGCGGCGTTGTTCTGAAGCCCACCAAGAACGACGACAACGAGATCACCTGGGAAGATGAGCAGAACACCATCGCCGTCCTGAAGTTCATGGGCGACGACAACCAGACCAAGTTCTTCCCGAAGCTGTCCACCAAGTGGGAAGATGCGGACTATGCGGAGTACTTCGCTGATCAGGACGCGTTCATCTTCAACTTCAAGGGTTCTGTCGCTGGCGAGACCAAGATCTCCTCCACCAGCCGCGCGACCCTCGAGCTCTACAATCCGTACTATGATTCCGACGAGGACGAGTACACCGTTGATCCTGAGAACTGCATCGTTTATCAGGTGCAGGAAGATGGGACCATGGCTGAAGCCGCGTTCAAAGTTGTTGAGAACGAGGACGGCGATATGGTCTTCCAGACCAAGACCCGTGAGCTCGGCATCTACATCATTGCTGAGAAGCCCTACACCACCGCTGTGGAAGACGTTGAGACTCCCGACGATGGCAAGGCGATCCCGGACACTGGCATCTGGGCCTAATTCATCAATCTGATTTCTTAAAATCTTATTGATCCACAACCCCGCGAGCGACTCTCCACGCTCGCGGGGTATTTTTATATTCCGCGATCGGTGGCCACCGGGTAGGGGCACACGGGGGAGGGTCGCTGACCCTCCGCCCGTGAGGCGCACGCGCTTTGGCTTGTCCAAACGCGAGGGCATCCACGGGCTGGGGCCGTGGATGCCGTGCGCCTGGGACTCTTCACGCTCGCGGGGTTATTTTATGCAAAAATGGCTGAATATAAATGATTTACAATAAATGGAAAAATAATTACAATCAGGTAACAAAAATTTTTGAAAAGTTACAAATTGGTTACAAAAACGCTTGACATTGGCAGCGGCACACGCTATAATTGGAAACAGTTAAGGGAGCGGTTGGAGGACCCTCTCTCAACATGGCATTTTAAAACTGATTTTTAAGGAGGAAACTTACCAATGAAAAAGGTACTTTCTTTGGTGCTGGCGCTGGCTTGCGTGCTGAGCCTCTCGGCCGTTGCGTTTGCCGCAGATGCGGTTGACCCTGCGAAAGTGTATAATGGGGATGGCGAAGAGGTCAGCGATATCAGCGTTGCTGCAAACGTAATCAAGGGCGATCCCGTCGAGCCCGCTTCGACTTTCTATGTCCCGATTTCTCCGGCAATGGACACCCAGATTAAAGACGGTGATGATGTTGATTTTACCGTTGAGGATCTGGTTGACACCAAAAACTTTAAGTTCGATGTTGATAAGGATGCTGGCTCTAAGCTGATTTCCAAGATTTCCGTCGTTGACGACAAGAAGCTGGGCAGCATGGAGCGTACTGCTTACCTGAAGTTCGAGTTGAAAGATGTCACCGACACCGATGAGCATAAGTCCACCGGTACGATCACCTTCAAGGCGAAGAACTACAAGCTGGCTGGCTGCAAACCCGGCTCCAAGACTGAGAGCAGCGGTGCGAATGATGCCAAGTGGACTGATAACTATGAGGTTACTTTCAAGTACAACCTCTGGATCAGCAACGAGAAAAAGGGCAACGATGATAACCCGGACGTCGGCGACCGCGTCTACATGGATCCCGACAAAAATGACACCAACACCCTGATCTGGGGCGACGACCGCGCGGCCCTCAAGTTCGAGGCTGACGACGATGCGAAGAAGTTCTATGCGCGTCTGTCCACCTCCAACATGAGCGACATCTATGCCGAGTACGGCGATCCCGTCGACGCCGACCTGTGGTTCTATGACTTTGTCGGTCATCCGACCGTTCCCGCGACCTCCAAGGCGACCCTGACCCTCGGTATTCCGTGGGATGACGACGACGACTACACCCCCGATCCGGAAAACTGCTTCATTTATGAGCTGGATGCCGACGGCTATCTGACCGACGTCACCTCCAAGTTCACCTACTCCGAGGACGACGAGGAGATTCCAGGCTGGTCCATCCGCACCCGTCAGCTGGGCACCTACATCGTCTCCGACACCGAGCTCGATGTGACCGTTGACGAGCCGGAGACCTCCGAGCCCGCCGATGTTGAGACCCCGACCAACAATGGCAAGGACATCCCGAACACCGGTTCCAGCGACATGGTCAACGTGGCTCTCGTAGCCGCCGTTGTTTCCCTGGCTGCTGCTGGCGCTGTTGCGTTCCGCAAAGTGAAATAATCTGACCCGTCAGATATTTTCGACAGAGAGATAAAATGATCCCCGCCGGCTGCCTCCACAGCCGGCGGGATAATTTTTGCCCCGCCTTTCCGCCGCGCGGGGCGGTTGACAAACCCGCCAAAAAATGCTATCATAAATCCACTGTGCAGGTATGGTGTAATGGCAACACTTCTGCTTCCCAAGCAGACAACGCGGGTTCGATCCCCGTTACCTGCTCCAAAGAAAAAGGCCGCCGTGTGGCGGCCTTTTTTCTTTGGCAAGCATAACGAGGGATCGAACAGGCCGGCGCGCCGCAGCGCGCGAAAAACAGCCCGGTGGGCTGTTTTTCAGGCCGCGGGTAGATCCCCGTTACCTGCTCCACCAGCGTGACGCTGGACCCCGTTCGCAATGGGGCCCGGCGTTTTTGTTTGCGCGGATGCGCGGTAACGTTTTTGCCGTCGGGACGCGGCGGCCTTTTTCTTTGGCAAGCATAACGAGGGATCGAACAGGCCGGCACGCCGCAGCGCGCGAAAAACAGACCGGTGGGCTGTTTTTCAGGTTGCGGGTAGATCCCCGTTGCCTGCTCCAAACCCCCGTTTAAGCAAATTTGCTTAAACGGGGGTTTTTCATCGCATAAAATCCCAAAAACTCCGCCCCTGCGAACGGGAAGGGGCTTTTTTACATTTCCGCCGCCCGCCTGTTTTTCCCTGTCGAAAAATATGGTATACTGGAGATGCACGAATCCGTCCTGAATTTGCCACTGATTGGACGGAAGGCCGCGGGCGGAAAACAACGCCCGGCGGGCGTTCGCGCGAAGGCCGTGCCTTCGCGCGCGGGCGGCGGGGCCGCCCGGTTTTCCGCCCCGCCCCGCGGCGGGCGCCCGGGAGAAACGTTACCGCGCGGCCAAAAGCCCCGCCGCATGCCGCGCGCCTGTTCTATGGCGCGGCGGCCGGCCTGAACCAAACGCTTTGAAGGGGTCCGGGGAAACTTTCTCGAAAGTTCCCCCGGAAAGAAGGGGTCCGGGGAAGCTTTCTCGAAAGCTCCCCCGGAAAGGAGGTACTCCAATGAAACAGAAGAGATGGCTGATCCCGGCGATCGTCGGCGTCATCATCCTGGCGGCGGCGGGGGCGGCGTTTCTGCTCTCGCGGCCGACGGGGGACATGGTGATGGCGTCGGTGGAGATCGGCGCGACCCAGAAGACCGAGCTGGGGCTCGCGGCGGACAGCTCCTTTACGATCACGACGGGCTGGCGGGTGTCGCAGGACGAGCTGCGCGCGATGCTGGACATCGAGCCGGACATCGGCGACTATACGATCGGCGGAAGCGGCAGAAACTGGACGCTGGTGCCTGGCGTGCCGCTCATGGACAACACCGTCTATACGATCCGCGTGATCAACCCGGCGACAAAGGCGGTGGTGCAGTCGTTCGCCTTCCAGACGAAGAGCGACCTCGCGGTGAGCGGGGTCTACCCGCGCGACGGCGCGAGCTATGTGCCGCTCGAGGCGGGGATCGAGTTCACCTTCAATGCGCCGGGCGTGAACCTGAAGGATTTTTTCGAGATCAAGCCGGAGACGGCAGGCAGCTTTGAGACGAACGACTACACCGTCATCTTCCGCCCGGCGGAACCGCTCTCGCCCGACAGCATCTACCGGGTGACCGTCAAGGCGGGGCTGACCGCGCCGGGCGGCATGAGCCTCAAGGAGGACCTCCACTTTTCCTTCGAGACGACGGGGGAGGAGGCCGACCGCTGGGACTACATGCGCCTGCGGCTGGCGGGGGATTACGCCGAAACCTTCCTGCCCGGCGATCCGCTGTCGGTGGCGCTCTACGCGGGCGACGACATGACCGGGCTGCCCTTCGACGTCTCGCTGCACCGCTACGCGGACATCAGCGGCTTCATCAAGGAGCAGCGGGACCGCGACGCGTTCTACGCCGAACGGTATGGGGAAAAGACCGACTATGTGGCCAACACGACCGGTCTGGAGGAGACCGCCTCCTTCACGGGCGAGCTTTTGCCGGCGGACGAATACGGCGGCGAGCTCTACGCGCCGCTTCCGGACGACCTCGAGGAGGGCTGCTACATCGCGACGGTCTCGGGCAAGGACCGGGAGGGCAACGAGCAGTTTGTCCAGAAGCTCCTCCAGGTCTGCAACCTGAGCGTCTATGTCCAGTCGTCCGACGGGGACACCCTCGTGTGGGTGAACGACCCGGTCACGGGCGGGCCGCTTTCGGGCGCGGTGCTCGAGTGGGAGGACGCGGAGAGCGGCCAGACCCGCACCGCCACGACGATGGCGGACGGCACCGCCCGCGTCATGACCGGCGAGACGGAGGACGCCTATCTGTCGGTCATCCGGGACGCGCGGACGGTCTACTTTGAAAAGGCTTCCCTCTCGGCGCGGGAGGACACGCCGCTCAACGAGCGGTTCTATACCGCGCTCTACACCGACCGCGAGATCTACCAGCCGGACGACGCTGTCCGGTTCTGGGGCGTGGTCAAGCCGCGCACGGGCGTGCAGGGGCTGCCGCAGGCGGTGTGGGCGACGCTCGGGCAGTACGGCCCCGAATCGGAGATCACCCGCGTGCGGGTCCCGGTGGCGGCGGACGGCACCTTTGAGGGGAGCATGTCCCTGCAGGGGATCCGGCAGGACTGGTACGCCTTCTCAGTCACCGACGGGGACGAGGGGGTCTACACCTCCAAGGGCTTTTCGATCGAGCGTTACCAGAAGCCCGCCTACCGGATCACCGTCACGCCCGACAAGGACTGGTACTATGCGACCGATCCGGTCACCTTCACGATTGAGGCGAGCTACTACGACGGGACCCCGCTTTCGGGCGGGGAGCTCACCTTCAGCGGTAACTATATGGGAAGCGCCGGCCCCGACGGGCCCGGCCGGACGGCCATCCGGCTCGACGAGCAGGGCCGCGCCACCCACACGACCAGGCTGAACCTCGCCCAGATGCGCCAGGACCGGCAGTCGGCGCTCGGCTGGACGCCCCAGTCCCTCTGGTACACGGTGGACAATTCGGGCAGGGAGGACGGCGGCTACTTCTATGAGTCGGGCTCGATCACCGTGCTGCCCTCGCGGATCGCGGCCAGGACCGAACGCGACAAGGCCACCGGCGACGTCACGGTGCGGACCGCGTCGCTCGATCCCTCCAAGCTCTTCCAGGGCGGCGCCGCCCGTCCGCTCGCCCGCGCCGTCTACGAGGACGAGTTCGACCGGCTGGCGGGGGTTTCCGCCGACCTGCCCGTCACCCTGACGGTGTATGAGATCAGCTACACCAGGGTCCCCACGAGCAGCTATTACGACTACGTCAACAAGCGCACCGTCACCAGCTACCGCTACGAGCGCGCCGAACGGGTGGTGGACACCCTGCGCGGCGGCACGTCGGGCGGCGGCGCGGTCTTCACCGGGCTTTCCGCCTACGCCGACGGCGACGAGACCTTCTACTGGTTCGAGGCGCAGTTCGACGGCGGCGTCATCGGCACGGTGGCGGACAGCCTCCACGGCAGGACGCCCTACCCGCGCGCGGACGGCCTCGTGAGCTACACCTTTGTGGACGGAAGCGACCCGCACGCCAACGACCCGGCGGACGTCGGGGATCCGATCACGCTGGGGCTCTACGCCAACGGCGTGAAAACGGAGAACCGGGGCCGCATCCTCTACACCGCCATGCAGCGCAAGGCGTTTGAGGCGGGGGTCACCGACGGGGACGAGATCACCCTGACGATGAAGGAGGATTACCTCCCCAACGTCTATTTCGCGGGCGCGTATTTCGACGGGCGGCACGTCTACCCGATCGACCCGCACAACGTCTCCTACGACTACAGCGGCAGGGAGCTCACCCTGACGGTCACGCCCGACAGGGAGGCCTATCGGCCGGGCGATACGGCGGAGATCACCCTCGCGGCCGTGGACGCCGCCGGGAACCCCGTCTCCGGCTCGGCCGTCGTCGGGGTCGTGGACGAGGCGGTCTTCGCGCTGGGAAGCCAGACGGTCGACCTGGCGGGCCAGCTCTACGGGAGCATCTACCACCCCTATGTGCGGCAGGCGGTCTCCTACCGCGCCTACGACGAGAGCGGCAAGGCGATCCCCAACACCGCGGGGGCCGAAGGGGCCGCGGACACGGGCGGCGGCGGGGCCGGCGCCTACCTGCGCAGGGAGTTCCTCGACACCGCCGCCTTCCAGACGGCGCAGCTCGGCGCGGACGGAAAGGCGGTCCTCTCGGTCAAGCTGCCCGACAATGTGACCTCCTGGCGGGTCACCGCGCTGGCGGTCACCCCCGACCTCAAGGCGGGCAGCGTCGCCTCCCGGGCGGTGGCGACACAGCCCTTCTACCTGAACGCCGTCGTGACCGACAGCTACCTCGCGGGGGACGACCTCTCGATGTCGGTGACCGCGGCGGGCACCGGCATCCAGTCGGGGGACGCCGTCTCCTACACGGCGGTCATCCTTGATGGGACGGGCGCGGAGGTCGACCGGCTGACCGGCGCCGGCCGCGCGTCCGATCACACCCCCTTCAACTTCGGCAAGTACGAGGCGGGCGGCTATGCGGTCCGCTTTGAGGCGGCCTGCGGCGCCCACTCCGACGCGCTCCAGAAGGAGTTCTCGGTCGTGGAGGAGGGGCTCGCCGTCCCGGTCGTCAGGAACCTTCCGCTCTCCGAGGTCGGCTCGCTGGAGCCGGCGCGCTACCCGGTGAAGCTCACCGTTTACGACGAGCGGATGAAAGCCTATATGGAGGGCCTCCAGCGGCTGTCCGCCCAGGACGGGGAGCGCACCGAGCTGCTGGTCGCGGCCTACCGCGCCCGCGTCGCGGCAAACGAGCTGCTCGACCCGGAGGACCGGGAGACCGTCCGCAAGGATTACCGGCTCGAATCGCTCCAGGAGGACGGCGGCGTCAAGCTGCTGCCGCTCGCGGAGGGGGACGCGGCCGTGACGGCCAAGATGCTCGTCGTGGCCCCCGAGCTGATCAACAAGGCGGACGCCGTCGCGTTCCTGCGCGGCAAGCTCGCGGACGCCTCCTCCACCCCCGACGAGCGCGTGATGTCCTACCTCGGGCTCGCGGCGGCCGGGGAGCCGGTGCTGCTCGACATCACCCGCATGCTCGAGCGGGAGGGGGACTCCCTCACCCCCGCGCAGAAGCTCTACCTCGGGGCGGGGCTGGCGCAGCTCGGCGACTTTACCGGCGCGGACGCGGTCTATGAATCGCTCGGCGGGCAGCTCGTCAGCGAGGGCGCGGTCAAATACGTCGAGGCGGGCGGTTCGCTCGACGACCGCATCCAAAACACGGCGGCGGCGCTGCTGCTCACCTCGGTGTCCTCCCATCCCGACGCCGGCCCGCTCATGCGCTTCTTAAACGGCGCGGACACCGACCGCGCCCGGTCGGAGGTGCTCCCGAACCTCGAGCAGCTCGCCTACCTCGAGCACTTCAAGCTCCCGGCGGGGGAGAGCGCGGCGAAGTTCAGCGTGACGCAGAACGGCGAGCGGCGGGAGATCTCCCTTTCGGGCAGGGGCTGCAAATCCTTCTCGCTGAGCGCGCAGGCGCTCGCGGAGGCGGATTTTTCGGGGAGCAAGGAGCTCTATGCCTGCGCCGCCTATACCGCGCATACCGCGGACGCGGGCGCCGCGACGAGCAGGCTCAAAGTCGAAAAGACCTACACTCCGGTCGGCGCGGATTCCCTCGAGCGCGCGGGCACCGCGCGGGTCGACATCCGCGTCACCTTCGCGCCCGACGCGCCCGACGGCTGCTACACGGTCTCCGACCTCATCCCGGCGGGGATGCGCTACCTGCCCGCCCAGAGCTACCAGGATGCGAACGGTTGGATGTGGGGCGGCGTGGAAAACGAGGCCCAGACGGTCAGCGGCTACATCTACCGCGACCGCGGGAGCTGGGAGCGGGAGCAGCGGGAGCAGCGGGAGCTGGCGGCCGAGGAGGCCGACCCGGATTTCTTTGCCGAGGAGCCGGTGGCGGACGACGGCGCCCGGGGGAAGGTCATCCCTCCGAGCGACGGCGTAACGGACGGGGGCGGCCCCGACGCGGACGGCCCCGACGTCTACACCCTGAGCTACTATGTCAGCATGCCGCTGTCCGGGAAATTCGTCTCGGAGAGCGTCTATGTCACGCCGCACACCGAGGGCCTCATGGCCAAATCGGCGCGCGGGACGATCGAGATCCGGTAAACCGGGAAACCGACGGCGGGGCCGGGGCACGCCCCGGCCCCGCCGCTTCGGCTTCCCCTGTCAGAGAGGAAGGAGCGGGTGATTGTGAGAAAGGCGGTTTGTATCCTGTGCGCCGCGCTGCTGGCGGCGCAGCTCGCCGCGTGCGGCGCGCCGGCGGAGCCGGCGGCCGAGGTTTCCAGCGTGCCCGAGGCGTCCAGCGCGCCCGAGGTTTCCAGCGTGCCCGAGGCGTCCAGCGCGCCCGAGGCGTCCAGCGCGCCCGAGGCGTCCAGCGCGCCCGAGGTTTCCAGCGTGCCTGAGGTTTCCAGCGCGCCCGAGGTTTCCAGCGTGCCCGAGGTTTCCAGCGCGCCTGAAGGTTCCGGCGCCGCAGCCGTTCCCGCGGCGGAGGCCTCGAGCGCCCCGGAAGCCGCGCCCGTGAGCGAAGCCGCCGAACCGGCGGGCAGCGGGGAGGAGACGGACGAGGAGGCCGAATGGCTGCTCGACCGCGCCAAGCGGGAGATCCGGAAATACGGCTATCAAGTGGTGGACGGCGACGACTTCAAGAGCACCTTCCTGAAGGTGAAGGTCGACGCGGGCGACCGCCGCGCCGGGCTGCGCGCGATCATCAACGAGCTGACGATGCAGTCGATGCGCAGCGCCCTGCCCGCGCCCACCAACCCGATCACCGGGGAGGACATCGAGACGGAGGAGGCGCCGACCGAGGTGCAGGTCTCGATTAAGAAGTCGGGCAGCTCCTACACGATCTACTATAAGTACCGGAAGTAGCCGGGGAACTCCCCGCGTGAAAAAGAAAAGAGGCGGCCGCCCATCCGGGCGGCCGCCTCTTTTTATTTCTCGACGAGCATCCAGACGAGCGCCGCCTCCGCGGCGCCGTCGTTGAAGCTGCTGTGCGTCTCCCCGGCGGGGATGAAGGTCGCCATGCCTGCCGACGCGGTGTGCACCACGCCGCCGGCCTCGCACTTGACCGTCCCCGAGAGGATGAAGGAGTATTCGTCGCCCGTGTGGGCGGCGGGGGGCACCACCGTTCCGGGCGGGAAGACGGCGTACCCCATCGTCACCCCCGCGCCCGCCGGGATTTCGCCGCCCAGCAGGTCGGTCATGGCCACGCCGTCGGCGCGCACCACCGGGGGGATCGCGTTTTTGTCGCGTACCAGCATCCTTGCGCCTCCTTTTAACGGCGGAGCCCGGCGACCGCGAAGGTCCGCGGATCGACGAGCACGCCGTAGTCCTCCCTGGCCTGCTCCACGGTGATGTAGCCGTTTTTCACGTCCCACGCCACCTTTTCCGGGTCGCGCTTCATCGGGTCGCCGTAGCCGCCGCCCGTGCAGGTGACCATGTAGGCCACGTCGTTTTTGCCCAGCACCGTGCGCGCCACGATGCCGAACGGCCCCTCCACCGAGCCGTCCGCCCGGTGGAACTCGAAGTAGTTGTAGGAGCCGTCGCCGCCGCCCGCCGCGCCCCACGCGGGGTACTTGTTGCGGCCGAAGGAGGCGGTGAAGAGCTGCCCGTCGGTCAGGGCGCGGTAGGCGCGCACCGCGCCGCTGCCGCCGCGGTATTCGCCCGCACCCGCGCCGTCGGTGTGCAGGGAGTATTCGTCAATCATGATGCCGTAACGGTTTTCCGCCATCTCGACGGGGACGTTGTAGGTCTCGCCGTCGCCCACGCAGAACTGGCCGACCTCGCCGTCCTTGCCGCGGCTCGCGCCCCAGCCGCCGCCCGTCGGCTCGACGATGAGGAAGGGCTCGCCCGTCTTGTGGTGGAGGCCCGCCAGCACGACCGAGCAGACGGAGAGCATGTGCCCCGCGCCGAGGAACTCGGGGAAGATGGGGGCGAGGGCCTTCCAGACCACGTCGGAGGAATAGATCATGCTTTCAAAGTAGCAGGAGGTGGGGGCGGGGCTGTGGCAGCGCAGGACGGAGCCGTCCTCCGCGATGACCCGCATGGGGCGGAAGACGCCGTCGTTGACGGCCAAGCTCGGGTTGAGGATGGACATATAGACCACCTTGACCCCCGCGCAGAGGGAGCTGTAGCCGGTGTTGATGGGGCTGGCCACCTGCGGGCTGCTGCCGGTGAAGTCGGCGAGGAACTCGTCGTCGGTGATCGTGATCTTCACCTTGATTTTGACGGGGTTGCCGTGCCCGTCGTCGTCCATGAACTCCTCCATCTCCCAGACGCCGTTGGGCATCTCGGCCAGACGCTTGCGGGCGACGATCTCGCCCTGGTCGAGCAGCCGCTTCATCGAACCCCGGACCACCTCGACGCCGTATTTGGAGCAGAGCTCGCCGATACGGCGGTAGCCGGTGCGCAGCGAGGCGATCTGGCCCCACATGTCGCCCTCCGAGGCGGCGGGGAAGCGGACGTTCGATTTGATCATGTCGGCGAGCTGGGCGCAGAGCTCCCCGCCGTCGACCAGCTTGACGCCCGAAAAGCGCAGGCCCTCCTGGAAGACCTCGGTGGAGTCGGTCGTAAAGGAGCCGGAGGCCATGCCGCCGATGTCCGACCAGTGGGCCTTGTTGCCCACGAAGGCGACGATCTCGCCGTCGTAGAAGACGGGCATGACCATGCCGATGTCGGACAGGTGGGTGCCGCCGCCCATGTAGGGGTCGTTGATGAGGTAGACGTCGCCCGGCTTCATCTGCTCCTTGCCGAATTTTTGGACGATCTCCTGGATCATCGGGGCGATCAGCCCGATGAAGGCGCAGGCGCCGTTGCCCTGGGTGAGCAGGCTGCCGTCCGCGTCGGCGATGCCGCTCGCGTAGTCGAGCGTCTCGTAGATGATGGGGCTCATCGAGGTGCGCGCGAACGCGTAGAACACCTCGTTGCTGACCGCGATCAGCGAATCCTTGACGATATCCAGCGTCACGGGATCGATCTTCATTGCCATCACTCCCGCACCTCCGTTTCAATGATCAGGTTGCCGTAGCCGTCCACCGTGAGGGACTGCCCGGGGCAGACGACGGTCGAGGCGGTGACCTCCTCGACGATCGCCGGGCCGGAGACCGCCGCGCCCGCGCCGAGCTTCTCCCGGTCGTAGATGGGGGTGTCCTGCCAGCCCTCGTCGGTGAAGTAGACGGGGCGGGTCTCCTTGACCGCGCCGGAAACCGGGCCCCGCTGCGGGTCGATCCGGTGCAGCTCGGGCTTCTGGAGCCTGCCGTAGGCCACGAGATGCAAATTCACGATCTCGGTGGGGGTGTCGGGCAGACGGTAGGTGTAGAAATGCTCGTGCGTCTCGTGGAAGCGGGCCACGATCTCCGCCTTGACCTCGTCGGTCCAGGGGACGGGGGGCACGTGCACCTTGACGGTGTGCTCCTGCCCCATGTAGCGCATGTCCGCGATGAAGCTGTAGACGATCTGCCCGTCGGGGACTCCCTCCTGGGCGAACTGGGCCCGGGCCTGGGAGACCAGGCCGTCCCACATGGCGTTGAGCTCGGAGAGCGCGACCTCGTTCATGCGGCAGATCTTCGTCTGGATGTAGTCGTGGCGCAGGTCGGTCATGAGCATCCCCCACGCGGAAAAGACCGACGCCGCCACCGGCACGATCACCTTGCGCACGTTGAGCTCCCGCGCGAGGTAGGCGCAGTGCATCGGGCCGCCGCCGCCGAAGGCGACCATCGCGAAGTCGCGCGGGTCGTAGCCCCGGCGCACCGAGATGAGCTTGAGGGCGTTGAACATGTTGGAGTCGGCCACGCGGATGATGCTCATCGCGGCCTCCTCGGCGGTCATGCCGAAGGCGTCGCCCACCTTCTCCCGGACGGCGCGGCGCACGCTCTCGAGATCGACCTCGTTGTCAAAGTTTTTGGCGGACAGCCGCCCGGTGAGCAGGCAGGCGTCGGTGGTGGTGGGTTCGGTTCCGCCCTTGCCGTAGGCCACGGGGCCGGGCAGCGCGCCCGCCGACTGCGGCCCCACCTTGAGGGAGCCGGCCTCGTCGATCCAGGCGATCGAGCCGCCGCCGTTGCCGATCTCGACGATGTCCACGACGGGCGCCATGATCGGGTAGCCCGCGTAGCTGTCGGTGCGCTCGATGCGGTATTCGGTCGTGACCTTCACCTCGCCGTCGTCGATCAGCGAGCATTTGGCGGTGGTGCCGCCCACGTCAAAGGCGATGATGTTCTTTTCCCCCACCGCCTGCCCGAGGATCGCCGCGCCGAACACGCCCGCGACCGGCCCCGACTCCACCATGTTGATGGGGGTGCGGCGGGCCTGCGCGAAGGTGGTGGTGCCGCCGTTGGACTGCATGATGTACCGTTCCCCGGCGCAGCCGATCTCGTCGAGGCGGCTTTCCAGATGGTTCAGGTAGGAGGCCGCCACCGGCATGACGTAGGAGTTGAGCGCCACGGTGGAGGTGCGCTCATATTCGCGCCATTCCTTGGTGACCTCGATGGAGGAGGTGACGAACACCTCCGGCCAGAGCTTCTTGACCAGCGCGACCGTCTGGCGCTCATGCGCGTCGTTGGCGTAGGAATTGATGTAGCAGACGGCGACCGCCTCGACCCCCTCGGCCTTGAAGAAGGCGACCGCCTCCTCGACGTCCCGCTCGCACAGGGGCGTCAGCACGCTGCCGTCGAAGGCGACCCGTTCGGCCACCTCCCGGCGCAGGTAGCGCGGGATGAAGGGGCGGGGCTTGGCAAACACGAGGTTGAAGAGGTCGGGCCGGTTGCAGCGCGCGATCTCGAGAACGTCGCGGAACCCCTTCGTCGTCAGCAGGGCGGTCTTCGCGCCCTTGCGCTCGGTGAGCGCGTTGATGATCGTCGTGGTGCCGTGGATGAACGCCTCGACGCCCCTGGGGTCGACGCCGCTCTTTTCGATGACGTGGATGACCCCCTCCTCGAAGCTGGGGGGCGTGGTATGGCTCTTGGCCAGGTAGACCTCGCCGCCCTTCCCGACGGCGACCAGGTCGGTAAAGGTCCCGCCGATGTCTGTTGCTACTCGCATGTGACCACCCTTCCATATGCGGCGGAGCGCCGCAGTTATGGTTCCATTATACGATATTTGTCCGCGCGGGGGAAGGGCTATTTGACGCTTTACCGCAGAAAATTCACCGCGTTTTTTGGCGCGGAGGGGGAGACGGAGACGGAAAACGGCGCCCCTTCGGGGCGCCCGCGCGCCAGGCGCGTGCGCGCGGCTGCGCCGCGCGGTTTTCCGCCCCCCGCGCCGCGCCCCGCCCCACGGACAATACCCGGAGGTGAGGGCGCGCGCCCGCCTGAACCG
>NZ_LT962687.1:0-25000 GCF_900199635.1 Anaerotruncus massiliensis (ex Togo et al. 2026)
ACGATGAGGGGCTGCGGGTGGAGCCGCCCCTCATCGTCGAGGGGGAGGGGGGCTTTTCCCCCGAGATGCTGCGCGTCTACCGGAAGAAAGAAAACAAAAAGGAGGGCGGAAGATGAGCGGGAAGCTCTATGTCGTGGGCACGCCGATCGGCAATCTGGGGGACTTTTCCCCGCGTGCGCTCGAGACGCTCCAAAACTGCTCGTTTATCGCGGCGGAGGACACGCGGGTGACGCTGAAGCTGCTCAACCGCTTTGAGATCAAAAAGCCGCTGGTCAGCTACTATGAGCACAACATCCGCGAGCGGGGACAGGAGATCCTCGCGCGGATTTTAGCGGGGGAGGACTGCGCGGTCGTGACCGACGCGGGCATGCCCTGCATCTCCGACCCGGGCGAGGACCTCGTGCGGCTGTGCGCGGAAAACGGCGTCGAGACGGTCGTGGTGCCGGGGCCGAGCGCGGCGGTGTCCGCGCTGGCGGTGTCGGGGCTTCCGACGGCGCGGTTCTCCTTTGAGGGCTTTCTCAGCGTCAAGCGCACCAGCCGGATGGAGCATCTGGAGGCGGTGCGGGAGGACCCGCGCACCCTCATCTTCTACGAGGCGCCCCACAAGCTCGTTTCGACGCTCGCCGACATGCTCGAGGCGTTCGGCGACCGGCGGATCGCGCTGGCGCGGGAACTGACGAAGGTGCACGAGGAGGTGCGGCGCACCACCCTGGCCGGCGCGGCGGCCCACTACGCCGAGAATCCGCCGCGCGGGGAGTTCGTCCTCATCGTCGAGGGCGCGCCGCCCAAAAAAACAGAGCCTCCCGATTTCCGGGAGGCTGTGGAGCTGACGCTCGGGCTGGCCGCGCAGGGGGCCTCCCTGTCGGAGGCCGCGAAGGAGGCCGCCCGGCGCACGGGCTATAAGAAAGGAGAGCTTTATAAGGCCGCGCTGAAGGAGTGACGCGGCTATGTAGGGGCTTTTGGAGCGCTGCAAAGAACAGAAAGCCTAGAGGAGCAGGTAGGCGAGCGCCATGAGCAGGGCGTTATCCGCCTTTTCGTTGTAGAGCAGGAAGAGCAGCCCGAGGATGAGCAGCGTCTCGGTGTCGATGCCGAGCTTGTCGATCAGCCCGCTGATCGGGTCGGTCGGCTGCTGCGCCTGCTGGGCGGGCTGCTGGGGGACCACATGCGATTCCGCCTCGATGACCCCGCCCTCCGTGATCTGCGCGGGCCCGCCCATCGCCTGCCCCTGCGAGAAGGAGATTTCGGGCGTCGGGTCGAACAGAATCGGCTCCGGCTCCTCGGTTACCGGCTGCATGGCCGATGGAGGCACGTCGATGAACTGCTGCGTGGCGGCCTGGCTGCGCGCCTGAAATTCATGGACGCGGTTGATCGCCTCCTGCTGCATGCGGATCATGTCCTCTTCGGTATAGGTTTTGGTGCTGTTCCATCGCATCATCGTTTACCACCGCCTGAAAAGAGATTTCCGAGGCTGCCGAGCAGCCCGCTGTCGCGCACGGCCGGCCAGGCGTGCATCAGCCGCATCAGCCGGACCGCCCCGTCGATTTTGCCCGCCCGTTCGGGCGAAAAATGTGGTTTGAGCGCCTGCAGAAGATCGATGTTTTTATCCGGCTGGTTCATGGTGCCGAGCACGCCCGCGAGCTTGCCGATCGAGCCGAGATCGGGCATCCCGCCTCCCGCGCCGCCGCCCGCGTTCTGGCCGCCGCCCCCCAGCATGCCCAGGATGGAGGAGAGCGCCGCGGGGTCGAAGCCGCCGCCGGCGCCGCCTCCCGCGGAGGGCGCGGCGCCCGCGTTTCCGCCCCCCTGAAGGTTTTGCAGGAGGGAGGCGAACGCGGACGGGTCGAAGCCGCCGCCCGCGTTTCCGCCGGCGGGCGGGGCGCCGCTTCCGGCATTTCCGCCCCCCTGGAGTCCCTGGAGCAGGGAGGCGATCGCGGCGGGGCTGGGGCCGTTTCCGGCTCCGCTCGCGCCCCCGCCGGCGGGCGGGGCGCTCCCCGCGTTCCCGGCCCCCTGGAGGTTTTGCAGGAGGGAAGCGATCGCGGAGGGGTCGAAGCCGCCCGGCGCGGCGTTCCCGCCGTCCGGCTGCCCGGAGGGCGCCGCGGCGCCGCCGGGGGAGAGCCCGATCGACTGGGCAACCTGCCGGAGCTGTTCCATTTTGCCCGGGTCGCCCAATATCGAAGTGAGCATCGAATTCAGGTCATCCATGCAATCCCCCTCTTCGCGTATGGCGTTCACAGGCCCGCGCGGCGCGCGGGCCTGTGAACGACGGAATGCCTTTTACTGCCTGCCCATCAGGCCGCGCAGCAGCTGTTGGACCTTGGGGTTTCCCAGGAACTGCTGGACCGCCGCCGGATTATTCATAAATCCCTGGATCTGGGCCCTTTGCGCGGGGCTGAGCCCGCCGAGGATGCCGTCCATCTGACCGCTCTGCATCTGCTCGCGGAGCTTTTCCGGGTCCTTGCCCATCTTTTTGCCCGCCAGGGCAAGCAGGGAATCCATCTGGTCGGGAGAAATGTTGAAATTGTTTGCCAATCGGTTCACCGCCTGTTTTCTTTCGTTCATTTATATGTTATATTAATAGCAGATATTCAGAAAAGTGTGACACCCGGCCCGCGGCAAAGCGCATGCAACCACCGAATTTTTTCGTTTGCGCGCGTTTTTCCGAAGGCCGGTTTTTCTCCGGAAAAGACCGGTATTCCGGCGCGTACGCGCCGTCTTGGAAAGGATGGGCCGGTTCCCATGCGATTGATCGTAACGTCCGACACCCATCGCGATTTTCATTCCCTGCGCAGACTGGTCGAAATGCACCGCGCTTCCGCCGATATCTTCATCCACCTCGGCGACGGCGCGCAGGAGTTGGAACAGGCGATCGCGCTCTATCCCGATTGCAAATGGCTCAGCGTGCGGGGTAACTGCGATTTTGGGACAAGCGCCACGCTGGCGGGCTGCTTTTCCTGCGGACCCGCGAAAATCTTTTATACCCACGGCCATATGTACAGCGTCAAATACGGCCTCGACGATCTGGTCGCCGCCGCCGCGGATATCGAGGCGAACGTTGTGCTCTTCGGGCACACCCACGTGCCCTTTGTGGGCTACCAGAGGGGGATGCACCTGCTCAATCCCGGCAGCCTCGGCCTGCCGCGCGACGGCAAAAGCACCTATGGGGTGGTTGACGTCACGGAAACCGACATCGTGTGCTTCATCAACGAGCTGGACAACCGGCGCAAATAAAATCAGGAGCCCCCAGGCCGCTGCCGGGGGCTCCTGTTCCTTTTTATGACGCCGATCAGCGGGCCGAACGGCTATTTTTTGTCCTCCGTCTCGATGCCCATCTTGCGAGAAAGCTCCCGCACCGCGGAGTTGGCGCAGACCACCAGGATTTTGTCCCCGGAAAAGATCTGCGTGTTGCCGCGCGGGATGATGAGCCGCCCATCGCGGGAGACGGACACGATGACCGATTCCTCCGGCAGCCGCAGCTCGGACAGCGTGATGCCGTTGAGGCGGTACTTGGGCGGGATCTGCAATTCCGAGAGGGACGCCTCGCCGCGCGCGAGCGGCATGAGCTGCTTGATGGCGGCGGTATCCACCTCCCGCTCGAGCAGGCGGGCGATGTTGTCGGTCGAGGAGATGGGGATGTCCACGCCGAGCTGCTTCATGACCGCCGCGTTTTTGGGATTGTTGATGCGCGCCACGGTGCGTTCCACCTGGAACACCTTTTTGGCCAGCTGGCAGGAGACCAGATTGTCCTGGTCCTGCCCGGTCACGGCGATCAGCGCGTCCGCGCCCTTGGCGCCCGCGCTTTCCAGCACGTCGATCATGCTCCCGTCCCCGCAGATGACCGGCACGTCCAGTTCGTCCGCAATGCGGGTGCACGCCTCCCGGTCCGTTTCAACCAGATGGGGCTCGTGCCCATGCTCCAGCAGCGTCTTGGTCAGGTAGTAGCCCACCTTGCCGCCGCCCACAACAACGATTCGCATCTTCCATGCACCTTTCCTAGATGATTTTCCGCCCGGCGGGCGGTTTTGGATTTGCCGCGCTGCGCCCGGCGGGACGTTTTATCGCGCCCCTCCGGGGCGCTTTAGATGTGCCGCCTTTGGCGGCATAGATCGCCGGGCCCCGCCCCGGCAGGCGAGCCGACTTCTTGCACGCCCAAGAAGTCGGCGGAAGAAGGGCGCTCAAGGGGACTTCCGCCAGTCCCCTTGAGAAACCCCCGGGAGTACCTTGCCATGACCCACAAACTACCGCCGCTCCCCACAGGCACACAAGCTGAGGGCTCAATTCAGGTTGCGGGCGCTCCCAACAACGCACACCGGATGGCTCGCCGGGGACGCACGGCGGAAAACAACGCCCGTTCCGGGCGTTCGCACGCTCTGCGTGCGTGCGCGGCGAAGCCGCGCGGTTTTCCGCCTCCCCGTGGGCGCTGCGCGCCACGCAAAAGCGGCCGTGCCTCCCCGAACGCACTTCCGGTACGGTACCGGAGACTCCCGGGCAGAGGCATTGCGCCTGCGGCGCGGCGGCGGGCGGGATGCTGTAAGCCCGTTCGCTGATCCGTGGACGGGGCGCCGCCGACTTTGGCCGAAGGCCAACCGGAGGCGGCGTTGGGGTCGCAGGGGCGAAGCCCCTCGTGCCCTTCTTTGGTTCCTTTCTTGGGCAAGCAAGAAAGGAACTCGCTGTCGGTCGACTACCGACAAGCTCCGCCGCTCGATGAGCGGTAAGTCTAAGGACCGCCGTCGGCCGACCACCGACATACTCCTCCGCTCCCCGAGCGGCAAAATTAATCGATCACTTTGGCATAGAGGAGGCGGTCGTCGGGACCGACCTCCTCGTTGGAATTCGGGTGCGCGAGGGTGAGGTTGCCGTCGGCGTGCAGCAGGCCGAAAAGCCCCTGCTTGGCGTTGTTGCGCAGGACGAGCTCGCCAAGGGTGAGCCCGATCTCCTTGGCGTCGGGTTCGTCCGCATCGAAGGAGACGGTCGCGGAGTCGAGATAGACGTTCTTGACCTGGTCGCGGCCGGTGAGCATCGAATAGATCGCGTCAACCGAGATGTTGGTGGGGCAGACGGTGTGCAGCCCGAAGTGGGAGAAGACGTTGCCGCGCCGGGGGTCGTAGACGCGCGCAAGCACGCGAGGAACTTTAAAAATTTCGCTCGCGAGCTGGCAGACCATGACGTTCATATTGTCGTCGTCGGTGACGGCGGCAAGCGCGTCGCAGTTTTCGATGCCGCCGCGCCGCAAAACGTCCTGGTCGATGGGCACGCCGGTGACGTTGTAACCGGAAAAGTCGTCCGCGAGGGAGGAAAAATGCGCGGGATTCTGGTCAATGACCGCGACGTCGTGGCCCATGCGGGAGAGCACGTTGGAGAGCTGCGACCCGACCTTGCCGCATCCGACGATCAGAATATTCATAAAGGAACGCTCCTTTTCCGCTCAGAGTGATGGTAAGGCCAGTATACACCTTTTCGCACCGGAAGGAAAGGGAAAGCGGCCGAATGCCCCGAAAATCCGGGAAAAACGGGCGGGAACGGTTGACGAATCGGGAAACCATGCTATACTGAACAGGTGACAAACAACAGACAATATTTTTGTAAGATTTGTTAGGTGGTTTCAGATGATTACAGTCAGCAATGTCAGCCTGACGTTCGGCGGGACCAAGCTCTTTGCGAACGCGGACCTCAAGTTTCTGCCGGGCAACTGCTACGGCATCATCGGCGCGAACGGCGCCGGCAAATCCACTTTCCTGCGCATCCTTTCGGGGGAGCTCGAGCCGACCACCGGCGAGATCGCCATCCAGAAGGGCTGCCGCATGTCGGTGCTCAAGCAGGATCAATTCCAGTATGACCAGTATCCGGTCATCGATACCGTGATCATGGGCAACGCCCACCTCTATGAGGTCATGAAGGAGAAGGACGCCCTCTATGAGAAGCCCGACTTCTCGGAGGAGGACGGCGCGCGCGCCGCCGAGCTCGAGGGGGAGTTCGCCGAGATGAACGGCTGGGACGCCGAGACCGATTCCGGCCGCATCCTGTCGGGCCTGGGCATTTCGCCCGACATGTACGGCCTGCCCATGGGGGAATTAAAGGGCGGCGACAAGGTCAAGGTCCTGCTCGCGCAGGCGCTCTTCGGCCAGCCGGACATCCTCCTGCTCGACGAGCCCACCAACAACCTCGACATCAAATCGATTGACTGGCTGGAGGATTTCCTGCTCGATTTCCCGGGCACACTGATCGTCGTGTCGCATGACCGGCACTTCCTCAATACCGTCTGCACCCACATCGTCGACATCGATTTCAACAAGGTGCGGATGTATGTGGGCAACTACGATTTCTGGTATGAGTCGAGCAAGCTGATGCAGCAGATCATGAAGGACCAGAACAAGCGCCGCGAGGACCAGATCAAGGATTTGCAGAGCTTCATCCAGCGGTTCTCGGCCAACAAATCCAAATCCAAGCAGGCCACCTCCCGCCGCAAGCTGCTCGACAAGCTGACCGTCGACGAGATGCCCGCCTCCTCCCGCCGTTACCCGTGGGTCAACTTCAAGCCCGACCGCGAGGCGGGCAAGGATATCCTCGAGGTGAGGGACCTCTCCAAGACGATCGACGGGGTCAAGGTGCTCGACCGGGTGAGCTTTGTCGTCAACAAAGGGGACAAGATCGCCTTTGTCGGGGAAAATGAGCAGGGCCAGACCGCCCTGCTGCGCATCCTGATGGAGGAGCTCGAGCCGGACGAGGGCAGCTTCAAATGGGGCCAGACCACCTCGCAGGCCTATTTCCCCAAGGACAACTCCGCCTTCTTTGACGGATGCGACCTCAATATGCTCCAGTGGTTCGCGCAGTTCTCCCCCGACGACAAGGAGACCTTCATGCGCGGCTTCCTCGGGCGGATGCTCTTTTCGGGCGACGACGTCTACAAGCCCGTCAAGGTGCTGTCGGGCGGCGAAAAAGTGCGCTGCATGCTCTCCCGCATGATGCTCACCGGCGCGAACGTCCTGCTGCTCGACCAGCCCACCAACCACCTCGACCTCGAGTCGATCACGGCGGTCAACAACGGACTCGCCGACTATCCCGGAAACCTGCTCTTTACCTCGCAGGACCACCAGTTCATCGAGACGATCGCCAACCGGATCATCGAGATCCACATGGACGGCACGATCACCGACCGGATGGGCTCCTACGACGAATACCGCGAGTGGAAGGCCGCGCAGGGCTGAACCCGCCGCAAAGCCGGACACAGACGCCCCCGGGGCCGCCATCGGCGGTCCCGGGGGGTTTCGCGCGGGGGAAGGCGCGGGCGCGGGGCGGGCTTGCGCCGTCCCCATGGGACGGCGGACGGTTCCGCCGCCTCGCGGCGGCCCGCTCCCGCGCTTCGCGCGGGCAAGCCCACCCCGCGCGCCGCTTTCTTTCGTGAAGAAAGCGGCGCAGAGAAGCGTTCGCCGAAGGGCCCCGCCCTCGAAAAGCCCCGGCGTTCCGCCAGGAACGCCGGGGCTTTTCTCACCCGCCGCCTTTTTGAAAAGGCGGGCGAAAGGTTTAAGCATTGAACACGGACAGCGTCTACGGCGTGGGGCGGCGGCCAGCCTGATAAAAGTTCTTTGCCAAGGCTTTCTTCCAAGAAAGCCGTAACGCTCGTCCGGAACTTCTAATCCGTGGGCGAGTTGGGCTCGACGACGGGTTCTGCGGCGGAGGGATCGGGCTTTTTGGAGATCACGCCCGCGAGAACCATCGAGGCTTTGGCGGAGGCGGGGCCGATCATCTCATAGAGCACCGCGGAGGAGAGGATGATGGTCGAGAGCAGGGTGCCCATCTCGGGCGGGAGCATCCGCTGGCCGAGCACGGCGAGGCCGATCGATACCCCGGCCTGCGGGATGAGCGCGAGGCCGAGATAGTTGCGGGTGGCGGCGTCGCATTTGGCCGCCGCCGCGCCGAGGAAGGCGCCCGCGTATTTGCCCGCGATGCGCACGATGAAGTAGCCCACGCCGATGATGCCCGCGCCCGCCAGCGCGGGCACGTTGAGCCGCATGCCCGAGAGCACGAAGAAGAGGAGCAGCACGGGCGGCGCGAAGGCGTTGAGCTGCTTAAAGAGCTTTTTGCTGCCGCTGATGTTGCAGTAGGCGGTGCCGCAGGCCATGCAGGAGAGCAGCGGGGAGACATCGAAGAGGGTGCACACCCCCGACACGCCGAGGATGATCGCCACGACGAGCACCAGCCGGTGGTCCTGCGAGCGGCCCTCGGTGATGAGCCGGCTGAGGAGCCAGCCGCCCAGGACGCCCACCGCGAGCGCCGCGAGGTTGAGGAAGAGCGGGCGCAGCACGAGGCCGAAGTCCATGGCGCGGCTGTCGTTGAGGTTCTGCACGACGACGGTGCAGACGCTGAAGGCGATGAGGGAGACGGCGTCGTCGAGCGCGACCACCTGGAGGATGATGTTGACGAACGGCCCCTTCGCATGGTACTGCCGGATGGTCATGATGGTGGAGGCGGGCGCGGTGGCGCAGCCGATCGCGCCGAGCAGCAGCGAGAAGGGCACCGGCAGGCGGAAGATAAAGATCATCGTGAGGGTGACGGCGGCAGCCGCGACGAGCGATTCCGCGAGGGTGATGGCGATGACCTTGGCCCCGCTCTTTTTGAGGGCGGAGAGCTTGAAGTAGCGCCCCACGCCGAAGGCGATGAAGGCGAGCGCCACGTCGTTGACGAAGTCCATGTGCCGGATGACGGAGACCGGGATCAGCCGGAGCGCCCAGGGGCCGATCAGGATGCCCGCGAGGATGTAGCCGGTGACGTTGGGCAATCGCAGCCGTTTGGTAAGACGCGTGACAAAAAAGCCCGCGAACAGCATGAGCGCCAGCGAGAGAACGATCTCGGCGGCGGTGCTGACCTGTTCCACCTGTTCGAGCATGGAAAGCCCCCCTTTTGCGCAGGGATGCCCCTGTTTTTTGGTAGACCCATTGTAGCGCAAACCGCAGCCGAATGCAACAGTTTACACAAAAATAAAAACGATTGTCCCGGTCCCTTATGGGGAACATGAACAATCGTTTTGATTATGCGGGCACGATAGGGTCGGCCTTCCCATCGGGCGCCAGCCGGTAGATCTCCCAGCAGCCGCGCTCGCCGGGAAGCTCCTCCATCGCCGCGCGCACGCCCGCCGCGTCCCCGGGCGGGAAGCGCAGCGAGATGCCGCAGGAGGCGGAAACGGCGCGCGGCGTGGGCATCACCGTGACGGGGAACCGCCCCGTGAGATGCTTTTCCGCGCGCATCGCGCTGTGCGTGGAGGAAAAGACGATCACACAGCAGTCCATCAGAGGGAGACGACCTTTCCGGCGCGCTTCATCCGCTCGACGATGTCGTACATGTTGCTCACGGTCCCGACCTGGAGCTTGTCGGCGATCCCGTAGAAGTTGAGGCAGGTCCCGCAGACGAGAACGTCCACGCCTTTGCCGGCAAGCTCGCACAGGTGCCCGGCGACCTGGTCGTTGAGGGTGGGCAGCTTGACCCCGCCGTTCATGAAGAGCACCGCCTCCGGCAGGTCGTCCGACTGGGAGAGGGTGTAGAAAAACATCTTCATGAGCGAGCCGCCCAGCTCGGGGTCGCCCTCGCCCACCGTCTCCCGGCCGACGAAGACCGCCCATGAGCGGTCCGCGGGTCCGGCGTCCCGCGCGTCCGCGCCGGACGGGCCGGCCTGCTCGCAGGGGGCCTTGGTGAAGTCGATCGAAAAGACGCCGTCCGCGCTCTGCACCGTGGTGCGGTAGCCCTGGCTGTCCGCCAGCCGCTGGAGATTCTCCACCGCCGTCGCGTTATCGGCCTCGACGGTAAATTCCGCCGCGCCCCCGTCGATCTCCTTTTTTGCCAGCACCACCGGAATGGGGCAGAGCTTGCCCTTCGCGTCCACCAGAATACCCATGATAAAGACCTCCTGTCCGTTCGTTCAGATTCTGTTCCTATTGTACCCCGCCGGCGGGGATTTTTCAAGCCGCGCAAGGCGCCCGGCGGGGCGGAAAACCGTCGAAGCTCCCCGCAGGAAAGGGAGTTCTTGTCGAAAATGTAATTGGCAGGATCCGGTAAATGTGCTATACTGACTTAATAGGGATTTTCAGACGGAGCGATCCGGATGCGCGGATCGCCATGACGGACCCCGCGAGAGAGGGCGTTGACAGATGGCTCAGGGGAAACTTGAAAAACGGTGCAGCAGCCGGCTGTGCAGGTGCGTCCTGTCCCTTGCGGGCGGGACGACGGTGCGCTATGCCGACGAGGGCTTTTTTGATATGGCGGGATTCCCGCGGGAGTATCTCGAGACCTCCTGCGGGGGCTCGCTGAAAACGGCGTCCCCACAGTTGTACGGACAGATCTGCGCGATGCGGGAGCAGCCGGACAATCCGGGCCGGGGAGAGGCCGAGTTCCGCTACCAGCGCGCGGACGGCACCGAGCTGTGGCTCTACCTCAACGGTGGCCTGGCGGAGCTGGAGGGGGAGCGGCGGCTCGAATGCCTCTTCCTCGACGTCACCGAGCTGGTGGTCGCCAGGACCCGCCTGGAGAACATCACCAACACGATCCCCGGCGGGGTCGTGCAGCTTTCATTCGGTGAAGACTGGCGCATCCTCTACGCGAACGACGGGTTCTACCGCCTGAACGGCTATACCCGCCAGGAGTACCGGGCGCTCGCGGGGGACCTCTTCATCCGCCTGATGCACCCGGACGACGAAGCCGTCTTTGAAACGGCGGTCCGGGAGATGATCGGGACCCGGCAGACCGGGGTGGCGGACTACCGCGTCCGCCAGAAGGACGGGAGCTGGCGCTGGAGGGTCGCCTACGGAAAGATGATCGGCAGCACCGAGGAGGGCGTGCCGGTCATCCAGTGCGTGATCCTGGACAACGAGGAAAAACGGCAGCTCGAGCAAAAGCTCGAGCTGGAAAACGAGCGCTACCAGGCGGTGGCGCAGATGTCCGACGGGGTGCTGTGGGAGTATAACGCCGCGGAGGACGAGGCGATCGTTCCCTACAGCGTGCGCAGCGTGCTGGTCGACCAGATGCGCACGCCCGGGTTTTCGGACAGCGCCTACGCGCAGGGCACGGTCCACCCGGAGGACCTCCCCCGGCTGGAGCAGTTCCGAAGGGAGCTGCGGGAGGGAAAGCCGCACATCCTCTTTGAGTTCCGGGCGCGGCAGCCGGGCGGCGGGGAATACCGCTGGCACCGGGCGGAGGGGGTCACCCTCTGCGGCGCCGACGGCCGCCCGGCGCGGACGGTCGGGCGCACGGCGGACATCGACCGGGAAAAGCGGGAGCGCCTGCGCCTGCGGGATGCCGCCGAGCGCGACCCGATGACGGGGCTTTACAACCGCTCGGTCGTCCAGCGCCTGATCGACGAGCGGTTCGAGCAGGATCCGCCCGTGCGGGCCGGCAGCCTCTTCGTGGTGGACATCGACAATTTCAAGGCGGTCAACGACCGCCTCGGGCACCTCTTCGGGGACGTCCTGCTTACCAATATCGCCAAGGCGATGCGGGAGACGGTGCGTCCGGGGGACATCCTCGGGCGGATCGGCGGGGACGAATTCGTCGTGTTCCTGCCGGGCGCCTCCCGCGCGGAGGGGGAGCGGATCGCCGGCGAGCTGGTCGCGCGCGTCTCGCGCATCTACGCGGGCGAGTTCACCGACCTGCAAATTACGGCGAGCGTCGGCGTCGCGGACTGCCCCCGGTGCGGCGATCATTACGTGGAGCTCTTCCGCAAGGCGGACCGCGCGCTCTACCGCGCCAAAAGGCACGGCAAGGACCGCGCCGAGGCCTATGAGCCGGACGGCCGCGGCGCGGACGGGGAGGAGAGCCTGCTCAACCTCTACGAGATGGACCGCCCCGAGGTACGCTGGCAGGACGGCGAGATGGAGAGCATGCTCGACCTCTTTCCGCGCATCCTGAGCTCCAGCAAGGACATCGACAGCGCGATCTACCTGATGCTCGACCGCATCGGGGAATACTGCCGCGCCGCCGACGTGGGCATCCTGGAACGCACCCCCAAGGGGGACCGCCTGCAGGCCACCTACCTGTGGAAGCGGGGGACCGGGCGGGTGCCGATCAGCTCGGAGGAGGCTTTCTCCTTCTCCCAGTGGCCCGGCTACCTCCAGCGGTTCGAGGAGGGGGTCTACACAGAGCCGGACGGGACCATGCTGCCGGGCTGCGTGCGCCCGGACCGGCGCTGCGCGCTGCTCCAGTGCGGCATTTACGACGAGGGGGCGTTCAGCGGCTGCGTGGTCGTCTGCGACCGCGGCGGCAGGCACGACTGGACCCGGCAGGAGATCGCGCTCACGCTGGGGTTCGCGCGGGCGGTCACCCCCTACATCCTCAAGCGGCGCACCGCCGCCGAGGCGCAGTACCGGCTCGACCGCGCCCTCAACTTCGACGAGCTCACCGGGCTGCTCTCACTGGGCAGCTTCAAGGAGCGCGCCGCCGCCTATCTGGCGGCCTCCCCGCGGTCCCGGTGCGCCATCATCTATTCCGACATCGTCAACTTCAAATACATCAACGACGCCTACGGCTTCACCACCGGCGACGAGGTGCTGCGCGACTTTGCCCGCGCGATCACCGAGCGGGGCGGCGCGGTCTGCTCCGCCCGCCTGGGCAACGACAGCTTTATCTCCCTCACCCGGTACGAGTCGCTCGACCAGCTCGAAAAGCACATCTCCCGCATCGACCAGGAGTTCAACGCCGGCGTCCGGGAGAAGCTGCCGGGCAGCAACGTCATGGTCGCGTCGGGGGTCTGCCCCCTCTCGCTCACGCAGGGGGACCTCGTGGAGGCGATCGACAACGCCAACATCGCGCGCAAAAGCATCAAGGGCTTCCACAAGGGGGGCTGCGCGATCTTCGAGGAGGGGATGAAGCGCCGCCTCTCCGCCGAGGCGCAGATGGCCAACCGGATGGAGTACGCGCTGGAAAACCGGGAGTTCGTCGTCTATCTCCAGCCCAAGGTGGCCCTGCGGGACGGGCGGATGGTCGGCGCGGAGGCGCTGGTGCGCTGGCGGCGGCAGGACGGGAGCATCATCCCGCCCGACGAGTTCATCCCCTTCTTCGAACGCAACGGCTTCGTCACCCGCATCGACCTCTACGTGCTCGACCGGGTGCTCGAGCGGATGAGCGTATGGAAGGCCGCGGGCAAGCGGCTGGTGCCGCTGTCGGTCAACATCTCCCGCATCCACGGGGACAGCCCCAACCAGGCGGAAAAGATCCTCGAGCTCACCCGGCGGTGGGGGATCGAGCCCGCGATGATCGAGTTCGAGCTCACCGAGACCGCCCTCTTCCAGAACGCGGGGCGGGTGCGCTCCCTGCTGGAAAAGCTGATGGAGATGGGCTTCGGCGTGTCGATCGACGATTTCGGCGCGGGGTATTCCTCCCTCAACGTGCTGCCCTCCATCCCGGCGAACATCCTCAAGCTCGACAAGGGCTTTTTGCAGGGCCGGGGCTTCAACGAGCGCAACCGCACGCTGGTGCGGCATATGATCTCGATGGCGGTCGACCTCAACTTCCGGGTCATCTGCGAGGGGGTCGAGACGGCGCAGGACGTCGAGTTCCTGCGCGCGGTGGGCTGCGACATGGCGCAGGGCTACTATTTCGCCAGGCCGATGCCGATCGATGAATTTGAAGAGCGCTGGATGGAGTGACCGTCCGGTGTGAAAGAGAGGGGGAACGCCCGTTGGAGATCACGGAGACGCCGCTTTTCGCGGGTTTTTCCGGGGAGGAGACCCGCCACCTGCTCGGCTGCATCGGCGCGCGGGAGCGGGCGTGCCCGCCCGGGGAGCCGCTGCTGCCGCCGGGGGAGAGCCGCCCGCACGCGGGCGTCCTGCTCGAGGGCGGCGCGGCGGGCAAAGATGCGTGCGCAAACCTTGCGCCGGGGGATTTTTTCCTCGCGGAAGGGCCTGCGCGGCCGGCGGCGGGGCCTGACGGGGCACGCGCGGTGATCTTCCGGGTCGACCGGGCGCGCGCCGTCTGCGGGGCCTCCTGCCCCTACCACAGGGTGATGGCGGAACGGTTCGACCGGCTCGCGCGGGCATGGAGCGCGGCCGGATAGAAGACGGGAAAACCGGGGCGGCGGGCTTTGCCCGCCGCCCCGGTTTGTGCTATACTCTAGGGGAACCCACAGGAAAGGAAGCGGTGCGCTTTGCAACTGGAGACCGGGCGGCTTTTGCTGCTGCCGCTGCGCGCGGAGCAGCTGGAGCAGTGGACGGAGGACGTGCCCGCCCTTGAACGGGCGCTCGGGTGCGTCTACGAGGGGGAGCCGATGACGGAGGAGCCCCTCCGGGGGATCGTGCGCGGGCAGCTGGAGGCCGTCCGGCGGGACGGGTGCAACTGGCTGTGGCACACCTTCTGGCTAGTGGTGCGCCGGGAAGACCGGGTGGCGGTCGGCTCGGCGGACTTCAAGGCGCCGCCCGACGGGACCGGCACGGTCGAACTCGGCTACGGGCTGGGGGAGGCCCACCGGGGCCGCGGTTATATGACCGAGGCGGCGGAGGCGCTCTGCGGCTGGGCGCTCTCCCGGCCGGGGGTAAACCGGGTGACCGCCGAGACGGAGCCGGACAACGCCGCCTCCCAGCGGGTGCTTGGACGGTGCGGGTTTTCCCGCTTCCGGGAGCTGCCCGGCTCCGTCTGGTGGGAGCTTCCCGGCGGCGGGGGTGCGCGCGGATGAAATGGCTTTCCCACCTGCGCACAATCAACCACCACAAGCTCCTGGTGATGAAGCACTGCTTCCGGGTGGGGCTCTACCGGCAGGGGCTGCTGCACGACCTCTCCAAATATTCGCCGGTGGAGTTTTCCGCCGGGGCAAAATACTACCAGGGGGACCGCAGCCCCAACGAGATCGAGCGGAAGGAGCGCGGCTACAGCGCGGCATGGCTGCACCACAAGGGCCGCAACAAGCACCACCTCGAATACTGGATCGATTACGATCCCGGCCCGGGCCACCGGATGACGGGCATGGAGATGCCGGTCAACTATGTGGCGGAGATGTTCTGCGACCGGGTCGCGGCCAGCAAGACCTACCGGGGCAAGGCGTACCGGGACGGCGACCCGCTGGACTACTACCTGGCCAGCCGGGACCACTACCTGATCCACCCCAACACCCGCGCGCTGCTCGAACGCCTGCTCGGGATGCTCGCGGAGGAGGGGGAGGACCGCACCTTCGCCTACATCCGCCGGGAGGTCCTGGGGCGCCGGTAGCGGGCGCGCACACGATTGGAAGGGGCAGACCGCCCCATGGAAGAGAAGGAGGCAAGGCTATGGAACTGATGGAAGCGATCCGGGCCCGCAGGAGTTACCGGGGGCCGTTCGCGCCCACGCCCATCCCGCGGGAGGATCTGCGGGAGCTGCTGGAGGCGGGGGTGCTCGCCCCGTCGGGCTGCAACCTGCAGACGACGCGCCTGATCGGCGTCGACGACCCCGCGCTGGTGAAAAAGCTCGCGGAGATCTACGGGAAAAGCTGGGCGCTGACCGCGCCCGCCGCGATCCTGCTCGTCACCAGGGAGACCCCCTCGCCGAGCGGGGTGTCCTACCACGTGCACGACTATTCGGCGGCGGCGGAAAACATCCTGCTGGCGATCGCCGCGAAGGGCTACGCCTCGGTGTGGATCGAGGGGCAGATCCGCGGCGGCCCCGACCACGAGATGGGCCGCCTGCTCGGCGTGCCGGACGACATGACCGTCGCGGTCTACCTGCCGGTCGGGATTCCCGCCGGGGAGACCCCCGCCGCGAAAAAGCAGCCCTTTGGGGAGCGCGCGTGGTTCAACGGCTACGGGAAATAGGCGGAGCTTCCAAAAGAACGGGTTCCGTGCGGCAGCGCCGCACGGAACCCGTTTTCGTTCACAAAAAATTCATATTCCCGGCCCGCCAGCAAACAGAGGGTTGAACTCCAAATGATAAAATAACGCCAAGGAAAATATTTCCGCGGCGAAGACAAAAACGCCGCCCTTACAGGCGGCGTTTTTGTTGGAGAGTCTTTGCTGTTAAAACTGATTTTCCGAGAACCCCAAGGTACGGGGCTCTCGGGAGGAGACCCATAAAGGACAGGCTGGCACTCCGTCCCATTACAGGTTGCTTTTATTATACAGGCGCTCTGTGCAGCTTATGTAATGGATTGATGGAGATTCGACCGGGAATTTTTGTTTTTTTCGTGGAGGGAGGCCCATATGATACCGACGATATTACTGGTCATGGACGAGGGGAACCCGCGCTATACCGAGACCCTCCGGCAGTACCGGGTCCGCCTGACCCAGCGCATCTTCGACGAGGGCTGGCAGGTGGCGACGGCCGTCGGCGTGGCGCAGGCGCTGGCCCAGCTGGAGGCCCAGAAGATCAGCCTGCTGGTCTTCGACACCACCGGCTACCGGGGGGACCGGGTCGCGCAGCTCAAGCTGCTGCGGGCGTCCACCGACCTGCCCGTGCTCGTGGTGGTCGAGGGGGGCGACGAGCACGCCGAGCTGGAAATGCTCGAGAACGGCGCGGACGACTGCCTGCACCGCCCCGCGAGCGATCCGCTCATCATCGCGCACGTCAAGGCGCTGCTCAAGCGGGTGCACGCGCTTCCGCCCAAGGAGCTGCGCTTCGACGGACTGCGCCTGAGCCTCGCGGAACACGTCGTCGAGCTCGACGGAAAGACGGTGGCCCTTTCGCCGCGGGAATTCGACCTGCTCTACTATCTGGCGCGCAACCCCAACCTGGCGCTCTCCCGCATGCAGATATTAAACCGCGCTTGGGATTCCGGCTACGCGGGGGACGAGCGCACGGTGGACAGCCACATCAAATCGCTGCGCGCCAAGCTCGGATGGTTCGGCAAGCATATCATCACGGTGCGCGGCGTGGGCTACAAGTTCCTCTGGAGCGCCGCGCAGGAGCGCCCCGCGTAAAGATTCGGCACGGCAAAACAAAAACCCCGCGGCTGTGGAGGCAGCCGCGGGGTTTTCAGTTTGCTTTGGCGTGAAGAACCTGAGAGATCAGATTATTTCACTTTGCGGAACGCAACAGCGCCAGCAGCAGCCAGGGAAACAACGGCGGCTACGAGAGCCACGTTGACCATGTCGCTGGAACCGGTGTTCGGGATGTCTTTGCCGGAGTTCGGGGTCTCAACATCGGCGGGCTCGGAGGTCTCCGGCTCGTCAACGGTCACATCGAGCTCGGTGTCGGAGACGATGTAGGTGCCCAGCTGACGGGTGCGGATGGACCAGCCCGGAATCTCCTCGTCGTCCTCGGAGTAGGAGAACTTGGAGGTGACGTCGACCAGATAGCCGTCGGCATCCACTTCATAGATGAAGCAGTTTTCCGGATCGGGGGTGTAGTCGTCGTCATCATCCCACGGAATGCCGAGGGTCAGGGTCGCCTTGGAGGTCGCGGGAACGGTCGGATGGCCAACAAAGTCATAGAACCACAGGTCGGCGTCGGCGGGATCGCCGTACTCGGCATAGATGTCGCTCATGTTCGAGGTGGACAGACGCGCATAGAACTTGCGCGCGTCGTCGTCGGAATCGAACTTGAGGGCCGCGCGGTCGTCGCCCCAGACCAGGGTGTTGGTTTCGTTCTTATCGGGATCCATGTAGACGCGGTCGCCAACGTCCGGGTTATCGTCGTTGCCAACAGCCTCATTGGTGACCCACAGTTTGTAGTCCCAAACCAGCTTGCTATCCTTTTCATAGGTGTTCTTAGTTTTGTCTTTGACATCTTTGTCATCAGCAGCAGTCTTTTTCGCTTTGAACTCGATGGTGCCATCGGTCTTGTGCTCATCGGTATCGGTGATGTCCGCCAGCACAAATTTGATGTAAGCGTTGCGATAAAATCCATCGAAGCCCTTATCGGTCACCAAGGTGATGCTCTTAACAAGCTTCCCGTTGGTATCCTTGTCAGGGGAGAACTTAAAGAAGTCTTTGTCAACCAAGTACTTGATTTGGACCTGTTTGCCATCATCAAGCATGATGGTGTCCTCTTCATTGCCGCCGACCGGGACATAAAAAGTCGTATCAGGGGCAATCGCATCACTGACGATCTTACCACCACCGATGGTGACAACATTGTCATACTTTTCACCGTCATCGTTAAGCGCAGTCGTCGGATAAACTTTGCTATCAGCGAATGCAACCGCCGAAAGGCTCAACACGGTCGCAAGCGCCAGCACCAATGCAAGAATCTTTTTCATTGGTAAATTTCCTCCTTAGAATAGTTTTGATCAGTTTTCTCTCTATCGCCAAAGGGCGTCCTCCAACGCTCTTAAAGCCTTCAAATGGAGGAACGAACGGGTGTGGAGAGTCACCCGTTCGTTCAATTGGCTAGGTTCTAAAAATTAGGCCCAGATGCCGGTGTCCGGAATCGCTTTGCCGTCCTCGGCAGGAGCCTCGACATCACCGGCGTCGGTGGCGTAGGCTTTCTCAGCGATGATGTAGACGCCAAGCTCACGGGTCTTGGTCTGGAAGACATAGTCGCCATCGTCAGTCTCAATAGCCTTGAAGGAAGCGGTAACATCGTTGATGGAACCGTCATCACCGACCATGTAGATCACGACGTTCTCCGGCTCAACCCTCAGATCGTCCTCGTCGGAATCATAGTACGGGTTGTAGAGCTCGAGGGTCGCACGGCTGGTGGAAGCAATTTTGGTGTTGCCGCCGTTAGCGCCGGTGAAGTTGAAGATGAACGCGTCCTGGTCAGCGAAATACTCCGCATAGTCCGCATCTTCCCACTTGGTGGAGAGCTTCGGATAGAAGTACTTGCCGTCGTCGTCGCCAACAAATTTCAGGGTCGCGATGGTGTTGTTCTCATCTTCCCAGTTGATCTCGTTGTCTTCGTTCTTGGTGGGCTTCAGGACCACGCCGTCATCGCCGGCCATGTAATCCTGATCCGCGCCTTCTCCAACGTTGCCGATCCAGAACTTGAGCTCGACAGTGATCTTGTCGCCGGCCTGGAACTTATCAGCGCCGGAAGGAACGTCTTTATCCTTCGCGGTGAAGGTGACGGACGGAGAAACCTTGTACTCGGAATCAGTCGTGTTGTCGTTCAGTTCGACTTTGATGACGGTGTTACGCGGATTACCAAGAATGGACTTCTCAGCAATGGAGATCTTCTTGATCATCTTCGGATTGTCGTCGCCCTTGTCAAACTTCACTTTGAAGTTGTCCTTGTCCTCGAGGCCATTGCTGACCTTGACATAGACGGTCGAGCCGGGCTTTACGAGATCGGTAACCTCGTTCGCGGTATCGTAGTCAGCGACAATCGGAACGGTCGTAGTGGTCTCGGTATCAGTCGCCTTGATATAAGTGGTAACGGTCGCCTTCGGCTTCGCATCATTGGAAGCAGCGAAAGAAACCACACCGAGGGAAAGCACGATCGCAGCAGCCAGAACGACCGCCAGTAACTTTTTCATCGGTAAATCTCCTCCTAAATTCGTGATCTTTTGATTTTGTTTTTTCAGGGTCGCCTCTCCAGCCTTACCTGACAGTCAAATTATAGCCTGTGCCGTGAGAAGGAATCAATTGGCTTTGTAACCGTTTTGTAACTATTTTTGTAAATTGCACCAAACGGGCCTAAAATTTTGGCGTTTGGTACAGAAAATAACAATAAATATGCACAAACGGTGATGGAATTATGGAGATTGTGTGATAAATTTGTATCAACTTTGTGGAGAAAATTCCTCACAGCGTCACGGTGAAGGCGGTGCCCTCCGTTTCGCCGCTTTCCACGGTGATCTCGCCCCCGTGCAGCGCCACGATGCGGCGTGCCAGCGCCAGCCCGACCCCGTGTCCGGACTCCCCGCCGCCGTTGCCCGCGCGGTAAAAGGGCTCGAAAACGCGGGGCAGGTCGGCGGGCAGAATGGGCGCGCCCCCGTTCCGGATGACGAACCGGACGCGGCCCTCCCGCTCGCACAGCGACGCTTCGATCGTCCCGCCTGCGGGGGAATACTTGACCGCGTTGTCCACGAGGTTGCCCCACACGTGCGCGAGCAGCGGGCCGTAGCCCCGCGCCTTCGCGTCTCCGAGCGAAAGGGCGAGCGTAAGCTCTTTTTCCCGCCAGAGGGGCTCGCGCGCGGTGAACGCACGGCGCACCTGCTCGGCGACGTCGACCGTCTCCGGGGGCTGCTCCGGGCGCCCGGCGTCCAGGCGGGAGAGTAGCAGCAGGCTGTCGGCCAGCCCCGCCATCTCCTCGACCTCGCCGCGGATGATCCGCGCGAATTCCCGGTTCTGCTCGGGGTGGAGGTTTTTTTCGAGCAGCCGCGCGTAGCCGCCGATCGTCGCCAGCGGCGCCTTGAGCTCGTGAAAGAGCACCGGCAGAGTATCCTGTCCGCAGGAGACGCCTTCCTCCAGCCTGTGGGCGATCTCGTTAAACTCTTCGGTCAGCCGCATCAGTTCCCGGTCGGCTGGAAAGCCGGGCGCCTTCGCCCGCGCGGAGAGGTCCCCCGCGAGGATGCGCTGCGCCGCGTCGCTCAGGAGCGTCGCCGGGCGGCGGACCCCCGCCAGATAGCAGCCCAGCATGGCGCACCCGGAGAGCAGGGCGCCCGCCAGGAAGGTCCATGCCGGGTGGCAGTCCTCCCCGTGCCCGGCCAGAAGGCCGGCGATCGCACCAAAGAAGGCCGTCAGCGCCCCGGGGAGCAGCAGGGTCTTCCAACCGACGCGCTTCATCTCACCGCCGCCTTTATGACGCCTTTGTATCCCAGCCCCCGGATGGTGGAGATTTCAAAATCCTCCCGTCCGGCGAACCGGCTGCGCAGCCGGTTGATGTGGACGTCCACCGTGCGGGGGCTGGTGTTGGTATCCGTTCCCCACAGCTCGTCCATCAGCTCCTGCCGCGTGAAGATGCGGCCGGGGTAGGAGAGCAGCAGGAAGAGCAGGTAAAATTCCTTCTGCGGCAGGGTGAGGGTCCCGCCGGGGGCGCGCACCTCGAGGCTGGAATAGTCGAGGATGGTATCCCCGATGCGCAGCTGGCGCGCGTTGCTGATGTTGTAGCGCCGCAGGATCGCGCGGATGCGCAGGACGAGCTCCTCGAGGTCGACCGGCTTGACCATATAGTCGTCCGCCCCGCACTCAAAGAGGCGCTTTTTGTCCTCGAAGGCGGACTTGGAGGTCATCATGAGCACCGGCGTGGCGATGTAGTGCTCGCGCAGGGCGCGCAGGAGGCCCTGCCCGTCGAGATTGGGCATGAGGATGTCGGCCACGATGAGGTCGACCCGCTTCTGGCCGATGATCGAAAGCGCCTCGAAACCGTCCCGCGCGACGAGGGTGTCGAACCCCTCGCTGCGCAGGTAGATGTCTTCGAGCCTGCATATTTTCCGGTCGTCGTCAACTATCAAAATTGTTGCCATCCGCGCACCCTCCCAGAAATCCAATATAGCAGAAAAAGTGCGATTGTAAAGGACATGGAAGGGATTGGAAAGAAATATTACAGAACGTTCTTCTTATGTTAAATTATTCCTTTCGTGCGTTTACATTGAGTTGACATTTGATGCGAATAAGCGGGTTTCCGTTTACAATATGCAGGATTTTAGTCAACAAAAACCGGTCGCCGGACAGGGCGCCCGACGGCCAGAAAAAACAAGGAAGCCGCCGCCGGCGGGACGTTTCCCACTGGCCGGCGGGCTTCCGGATACGCCGAGGGCCGGGGCCCCGCGTCCGCGGGGCCCCGGCCCTTTCCCGGAAACCTATTTCAGATAATTTTCCGGCTCGCGCAGGACCCGTTCGAGGTCCGCGAAGAGCAGGTGGCAGTGGTATCCATCCGCGGCCGCGTGGTGGGCCTGAATGGTGAAGGGCATCAGCAGCTCCTCCCCCTGCCTCCGGTACCTTCCCCACACGAACATCGGCCGCAGGAAGGAAAGGTTCGATTTCATGTGGAAGGAGAGCCCCGTGTAGGTGAACCACGGGACGCAGGAGAGCAGGACGGAATTTTCCCGGCTCACGGTGCGGGTCCCGTCATGCTCGAAGCGCTCAAGGTCGGCGGCCATCGCGGCGTAGAATTCCGAAAAAGCCGCGCGGTAGGCGGTGTTGAGGCTGTCCATATTCCCGGTGCGCCGGTCCAGAACCGTGTATTCCGCGTGGATCTCGTCGTAATAGCCGGGCCGCCCCTCACCGTCCAGCCCCATTCGGAATTCCCTGTGGCGGTTGACCGCATACAGCACGGCCCAGGAAAAGGCCGGGTAAAACCGCAGCCCGCGCGCCCGGACGTGGGCGTGGAAGGGGGTGACGCAGAGGTCCTGCGTCACGCTGTAGCTGCAGTCGAGGTCCATAAAGTTCTGGAAGGTGTCCTTCCGCTCCCAGCGGTCGAGCTCGATCGGGTGAAACATGCGCGCCTCCTTCAAAATCCCTGCGTGTCGTTGGGTTCCCTTTCGATTTTACCACAGGAGGAGGCGCTTGGCTACCCGGGAATCCGGTTCATGGCCTAGCCGCCGATCTGCACCGTCAGGCCGGCGGCGCGGGCGGTCTCGGCGAGCAGCTCCATCCGTTCCTGCGGCGGGGGCAGCAGGTCGGGCAGCAGGTAGCGCCTGCCGAGCCGCTCGTACTTGTCCTGGCCGAGCCGGTGGTAGGGCAGCAGGTGCAGCCGCGTGACCCCGGGCAGCGAGGAGGCGAACCGCGCGATCGCCGCGATCTCGGCGGGCGTGTCGTTGAAGGTGGGGACGACCGGCACGCGGATGATCAGCGCCTGTCCCGCCGCGGCGATCCGCCGGGCGTTTTCAAGCATCCGCTCGTTGCCCTGGGAGGTGAACCGCCGGTGCTTGGCGCTGTCCATGTGCTTGATGTCCATGAGGAAGAGGTCGAGCCAGGGCAGGATCTCCCGCTCGATCACCGCAAAATCCGCGAAGGCGGTGGATTCCAGCGCGGTGGTGACGCCCGACTCCTTGGCGATGCGCAGGAGCGCCCCCGCGAACTCCGGCTGGAGCAGCGACTCCCCGCCCGAAAGGGTGAGCCCCCCCTCCGACCGGCGGAAATAGGGCCAGTCCCGCAGGAC
The DNA here is from genome assembly GCF_900199635.1 of Anaerotruncus massiliensis (ex Togo et al. 2026). Lineage (GTDB taxonomy): Bacteria > Bacillota > Clostridia > Oscillospirales > Ruminococcaceae > Anaerotruncus > Anaerotruncus massiliensis. The sequence goes on from NZ_LT962687.1 coordinate 22,924, forward strand.
CTCCTCCATGACCTCCTCGGCGGAAACGTCCCGGCCGATGACCTTCGCCTTGCCGCCGACGGTCATCGTCTCGATCTCATGCGACTGGGACTCGGGGTTGCAGCACCACTGGCAGCGCAGGGCGCAGCCCTTGAGAAAGACGATCGTCCGGATACCGGGGCCGTCGTGGATGGAATATTTCTGGATGTCGAAGATGCGCCCGGTCCGGCGGCGGTAGTCCGCGTCCATATCGGCGCCTCCTTTCGTTAAAACCCGTGGGTGGTCCGGCTGATGATGTCGTCCTGAAGCGACTTGGAGAGGGTGGTGAAGAGGGCGCTGTAGCCCGCCACCCGGACGACGAGGCTCTTATAGTTTTCGGGGTGGGCCTGTGCGTCGAGCAGCGTTTCGCGGCTGACGACGTTGAACTGCATGTGCATGCCCTTCTGGTCAAAGTAGCCGCGGATGAGGCTGGCGAACTTCTGGAGACCCTCGATGCCGCTGAGGGCGGAGGGGTGGAATTTCTGGTTGAAGAGGGTGCCGTTGGAGGCGATCATGTGGTCGAGCCGCGCCGCCGAGTTGCAGGCCGCGGTCGGGCCGTGGGTGTCGCGCCCCTGGGCGGGGCCCACGCCGTCGGCGATCGGGGTGTTGGCGAGCCTGCCGTCGGGGGTGGCGCCCGTCTGGGAGCCGAGGGGCACGTTGGCGGAGACGGGGTAGAGCCCCGCCTGGAAGATGCCGCCGCGCGGGTTGCGGTAGTTCTGGAGCGGCTTGGTGTAGAGGTAGGCCACCTCGCGCGCGAAGGCGTCCACGCCGGGGACGTCGTTGCCGTATTTGGGCAGCTCGTCGATCCAGTCGAGCAGCTGGTCGTACTTCGCCTTTTCCGCCGGGGAAACCGGGTCCTTCCGGACCGCCTCGCAGATCGCGCGGATCTCCGCCTCGCCCACCGGCTGGCCGGCGGCGGACATGCCGCCCGCCACCTGGGCCACAAGGTCCTCCGTCTCGCGGGTTCCGAGCCCGCGGCCGAAGTTTTTGCGGAGCGCCTCGCGGTACTCCTCGAGGGTGAGCTTTTTGTCCTCGAAGACGAGCTTTTTCACCGCGAGCAGCGAATCGGTGACGTTCGCGATGCCGAAGCCCTGCGGCCCGGTGAAGTTGTAGACCGCGCCGCCCTCCTGGAGCGATTTGCCGCGCGCGATGCAGTCGTCGATCATGCAGGACTGGAAGGGCAGCGGGCAGCGTTCGGCGTGGGCGCGGTCGATGGCGTTGTCCGCGTTGACCAGCAGGCTGATGCAGTAGTCCATCTGCTGCCGGTAGGCGTCGTAAAACTCGTCGAAGGAGCGCATCTCGGAGATCGGCTTCGTCTCCACGCCGACCAGCTCGCCGCTCTCCCGGCCGCCCGTGAAGACGAGCTCGAGCGGGCGGCACATATTGAAGAAGGCGGCGTCGTGCCAGCCGTCCGTCTTGCCCGCCTTCTGGGGCTCGACGCAGCCGATGATGTTGTAGGTGCGCGCGTCCTCGACGGTGAGCCCCCGGCTCATGAGGGCGGGGATGATGACCTCGTCGTTGTAGTAGGCGGGCAGGCCCACGCCGGTGCGGGTGAGCTTGGCGGCCTTGATGAGGAACTCGTTGGGGGTGCCGTTCCACACCCGCACCGAAAGGGAGGGCGCGGGCAGGCGCACATGCATCGACGCCTCGATGCACATGAAGGAGAGGTCGTTGGTGACGTCGTTGCCCTCGGCGTCCTGACCGCCGGCAATGAGGTTCTGGAAGAGGCTGTACCCGGCGAAGCCCTCGGCGGAATCCTTGTCGCGGACCTTGTTGAGGTCGTTGAGCTTGACCCAGATGCAGTCGAGCAGCTCCTGAGCGGATTCCCGCGTGATCTTCCCGGCGTCGAGGTCGGCCTTATAGTAAGGATAGATGTACTGGTCGAACCGTCCGGGCGAGATCGAATGCCCGGAGGATTCCGTCTGGAGGAGCATCTGTACGAACCAGAAGGACTGGCACGCCTCGTAGAAGGAGGCCGCGGGCTGTTCGGGCACCCGCGCGCAGACCTCCGAAATGCGCGTGAGCTCGGCGCGCCGCGCCGGGTCGGTCTCCCGCCCGG
>NZ_LT962687.1:32500-665000 GCF_900199635.1 Anaerotruncus massiliensis (ex Togo et al. 2026)
CGTCGCCGCAAAGCGGCGCTCCGGCGAAGCCGGGCAGCGAGCCGTATGGCTGGTGTATATGACGCTGAGGTCCCACCTGTTCCCATCCCGAACACAGAAGTTAAGCTCAGCGGTGCCGACAATACTTGGAGGGTGACTTCCCGGGAAGATAGGTCTATGCCAGCTCCTGCCAGCGTACAATTGTTTTGTACGCTGGCATCTCAAATTCTTCATATTCCTCCTTAGCTCAGTCGGTAGAGCATGCGGCTGTTAACCGCAGGGTCGTCTGTTCGAGCCAGACAGGGGGAGCCATTCGTTGGTGCATATGACGCTGAGGTCCCACCCGTTCCCATCCCGAACACGGAAGTTAAGCTCAGCGGTGCCGAAAATACTTGGAGGGAGACTTCCCGGGAAGATAGGACTGTGCCGGCGCAAAAAGCAGCAACAGCAATGTTGCTGTTTTTTCTTTTTCCCGGCCGCGGGCCCTTGCACCGGGGGGAGCGGAGTGATAGGATGAAAGAGAACTGAAAAAGAACGGAGCGGATGCGATATGGCCAACCTGACCGTTACGCTGGAAACGGTGGAAGCGCAAGAAATCCACGGCGTCTGGGGCAAATCGAGCGACCGGACGGTCTCGAAGGATATCCCCAGCCTCTCGGCGGAATATTATCGGGCCATCGGGAAAAAAGAGGGGGAGGTCCTGCCCCTTTATGTCCTCTCCCGGAATTACGACCCGCGGACGGAGGCGTTCGAGCTTTTGATTGCGGGGAATTTTGTGGCCCCGCCGCTCGCCGCCTTCACGCTGGAGGCGGGCCTTTACGCGCGGATCACCGTCCGCCCCAAGCTCGGGTTTCTGTGGGGCCCGGCGGTGGGGGAGGCCAAGCGATATTTCTATACGAAGTGGCTTCCCGGGAGCGGCTATGCGGCGCGCAACCTGGAATATGAGCTGCACACCGAAAAGAGCGTGGGCAAAGCCCCGTCGATCGACCTGCTCTTCGCGGTCCGCGGCAAGGACTGAGACCCAACGGCTAAAAAGAAGCCCCCCTTGCGGGGGGCTTCTTTTTTAGATGACGCCGAACCGGCGCAGCGCGTTTTGGATACCGTCGTGGTCGACGTCGTCGGTGACGTAGTCGGCGGCCTGCCGAACCTCCTCGCCCGCGTTTCCCATCGCGACGCCCACGCCCGCGAAGCGCAGCATCTCGATGTCGTTGCCGCCGTCCCCGAAGGCCATCGTATCCGAGGCCGGGATGCCGAAGTGGGCGAGCATCTTTTCAATCCCGATGCGTTTGGAGCCGCCGCGCGGGGTGATGTCGGAAAAGTAGGGGCTCCACCGGGTGGCGGCGCAGCCGGGCATCCGCGAGAGGGGGTAGGACTCCTCCTCGGGGGTGAGGAAAAAGTTAAGCTGGTAGACGTCGTGGTGGAGCGCGCGGTGGTAGTCCGCCACCTCGGGCAGCGGAAGATTCACCGCCTTGTGGGCCGAACGCATGTTGTCGTCGATCCGGTTGGCGTAGATCCGGTCCTTCTCCATGAAGAGGCAGGGGAAGGGATCGCGGTCGAGCAGCTCCACGAGTGCGCGGATGTCGGCGGGGGGCACGCAGTTCTGGTGGACCATGCCCTCCCGCGTATAGCAGTACTGTCCGTTGAGGGTGATGTAGCCGTCGTAGGGGAAGTCGCCGAGGACGTGCCCCTCCTGCATGACGGAGGTGTGCCGCCCGGTGGCGATGAAGAGGAGGACCCCCTTCCGGCGCGCCTCGTCAAGCGCGCGCCAGGTGCTTTCGGGGATGCGGTGGGTCGAAAAGCTCACCAGCGTCCCGTCGATGTCAAAGAAGATTGCCCGAATCAAGCAGAAACCCCGCCTTTCCGCCGCCCTCGGCGGCAAAAGTTTCAGAACTCCCGGTAGAGGGCGGCCACCCGCCCGAGGACGACCACATGGTCGGTATAGATCGGCTCCATCGCGTCGTTCTCCGGCTGGAGGCGGTAGCCGCCGTTCTCCTTGTAAAAGCGCTTGACGGTCGCCTCGTCGTCCACCAGCGCGACGACGATCTCGCCGTTGCGGGCGGTCTCGCAGCGCCGCGCCACGATCAGGTCGCCGTCGAAGATGCCGACGTTGATCATGCTGTCCCCCCGCACCCGCAGGGCGAAGAGCTCCTTCGCGTCCCCGTGCAGCGCGACGGGCAGGTAGTCCTCGATGACCTCCTCCGCCAGGATCGGCTGTCCGGCGGCCACCGTGCCGACGACGGGGACCCGCGTCACCTCGCTGTGGGGCAGGCGGATCGAGCGGTTGAGGTTGTCCTCCCGCAGGATGTACCCCTTCTCCTGGAGGCTCGTGAGGTAGCGGTGCACGGTCGAGGTCGATTTGATCCCCAGCCGCGCGCAGATCTCCCGGACGCTGGGGACCACGCCGGCGTCAATCGATGTACGGATAACCTCGAGAATGTCGGCCTCCCGCGGTGACAACTGCTGCATATGGGCACCTCCCGCATGGTTTGTTTTCGGTTCCAGTATAGCAGAAGACGTCCCAAAATGCAAACGTATGTTCTAAAAACTTTAACAGGATGAAACGGGTGTTACCAATATTCAAATTTCGTTTATAAAAAGAGTGACTTTTCTTTAAAAAGTAGCCATGAATCCTTAACAAACCACCCGGAAAAATGGTTATAATAAAGATGTACTCAAGATTAGCCGCAAACATTTTGAGTATCTCTACCCTCCTCAAAACACACCTCAAACAGCTTGGACCGGATGTTGCAGAGCATCCGGCCCTTTTTTTGCGCCGCGAGGGGTCCGGGCTGCCGGCTCAGATGGGCAGGCCGAGCACGCCGCGTGCGAGCCAGACGAATGCGCCGAGCAGGAGGACGAGCACCGGCTGGTGCAGCAGGTAGATCCAGAGGCTTTTGCGCCCGACCGTCTGGAGGGCGGGAAGGCGTCCCCGGTAGCAGAAAGAGGGCAGCCTGCCCGCGCGCGCCCACACCCCAAGATAGGACCCCGCGAAAAAGAGAAGGGTCCAGGGGAGGATGGGGAAGTAGTCGGCGGATTCAAACCAGGGCTGGGGAAACCCGAGGGGGAAGAGCCAGGGGCTGGCGGTGTACCAGCTTTCGGGCAGCTGCGCGGCGAGGGGCGGAAAGCCGAAGACGCCGTCCGGCACCCTCCGGCAGAAAAAGAAGAGGGTGAAAAAGAGGAGGAACCCGGCGGCGGTGGGGATCCGGTCGAGCAGGGGGCGCAACAGCGCGAAGAGGACCATGCTCGCGCCGAGCAGGTGGAGGATGCCAAAGCGGTCGGGCACCATCGGGAGCAGGCCGGTGACGAGGGTGATGAGCAGCCCGCAGGCAAAGCAGGCGAGCCCGCGCCGCAGGTTGCTGCGGGAGTAACGGGAGACAGCGCCCGAAATGAAGACGAAGAGCCCGGCGAAGAGGGGCTGCAGGAACTTCTGGAGCAGCGGCGCGTCGAAGATGGGGATCCTGACGCCGTAGACGGCGATCAGGTCGAAGGCGCCGTGGTAGATGACGACCAGCAGGATGGACAGGCCCCGCAGCTCGTCGAAGAGCAGGACGCGGCCGGGTTTCCCGGCGGAGTGGGACTGGGGCATGGCGCAAACCTCCTTGGAGAAAATGGAAAGGAACCACCGGTTCCGGCGGCGCGGCCGAAAACAGGGAAAAATTCCCTGCCTGCATTATAGCACAGCCGCGGGCTTTTGGGGAACTTCCGGCGGCAAAACGGCGGAAAACCCGCCGAAAGCCGGGGCGGGCGCGGGCCCGTCCTCCGGACAGGATAGCATGTCCGCGCCGCGAAAACGCGGCAAAAAAGGGGCCTCGCGGCCCCTTTCCCTCAAATCTTCGGAATGTACTGGTCGATGACGTCCCGCGCAGCGTCGGTGTCCGCGAGCATGAGCATGATGAGATAGCCGCCCTGCTCATAGATGACCGCGTCCTGCGCGATCTGGTGGGCGTCGTAGACGTCGTAGTTTTCAAACTCCTTGGCGCGGTTGAGCTTCACCTGCTCGAGCGCGTCGCGCACCTTGGGCTCCATCCCCTCGGACGGCTTGAGGATGAAGACGTCGGCCAGCCCGAAATCCCCCGAGGAAAAACGCACCCAGTAGCTGTCGAGCATCGAGACGTCGAGGAAAAATTTATCGGTCAGGTCGTCGTCCGACGCGTCGGCGAGCCCGCGGACGGTCACGTTCTCGTAGATTTTTTCGATCGCCGTTTCCGGTTCGGCGGTCTCCACAAGGGGACCGGCGCTTTCGACGGCGGCGTCCTGCCCGGGCCCCTCCGAACGGCAGCCCGTCAGGCAGAGGAGCAGCGCGCAGAGGAGCGCGATGGTTCTTTTCAAGGCGGAAGCCTCCCTTCCGGCCGTTTCGGCACCTTTTAAGTATAACGGATTTCCCCGGTTAGTCAAGCGGGCCGCCCGGGGCGCCCGCGTTCTTGCAAAAACCGCCGCGATTTGCTATCATTAGCAAAGGCGATTCTATAGGGAAAGGGCGTTTGACATGGATACGTTTTGGGGACTTTTGATCTTTTTCGGCGTGGCGGTGCTGGCCGCCGGCGCCGCGCTGGTGCTCTACAAAAAACTGCACCCCCGCACGGAGGATTCGGAGCGCAGGAAGGTTTCGCGCGCGCTGCGCAGTTTTGCCGCGCCGCGCGGCTACAAGGTGATCGACAGCCCCGTGCTCGTCTCGAACGGGCTTTCCGGCTGGGCGGACCACATCCTTGTGGGTTATTTCGGCGTTCTGCTCGTCTATGACCTCTGCTACGCCGGGGAATACTTCGGCGGGCCCGACGAGGAGCAGTGGGTCATCGCGGACGAAGGCAAGCGGTATTCGGTGCCCAACCCGCGCAGGGCGGCGGCCCAGTGCTCCGGCCGGGTGCTCACCCTCTGCCGGGACGCGGGGCACCGGGTGCCGGTCGAGCAGGTGGCGGTCATCACCTTTAACGGCAAGAAGACGATCAGCTATATCAAATCTCCGGAGGTCATCAAGATGGGCAAGCTGCGCGGCTACCTGAACCGCGCGCGGTTCGACGAGGACCGCGGGGTCAACGTCGAGGCGGTGACGGCGGTGCTGGAAGCCGCCCGGAAGAATTGAGGGGAGTAGGGATGGAAGAACGGTATCTGCTGGAACTGCGCGGCGTCAGCCGCCGCATCAGCAGCGAATTTTATCTGCGGGGGATCAACCTCGCGCTGCGCCCCGGCGAGGTGCACGCGCTGGTGGGGCGCAACGCCTCGGGCAAAAGCACCCTCTTTTCCACGATCATGGGCGTTTTTACGCCCGACAGAGGGCAGGTGCTGATCGACGGGCAGCCCGCCGAGATCCGAAACACCTCCGACGCGGTCAAAAACGGGCTGATCCTTGTGGCGCAGCACCAGCAGATGTTTGCGAACCTGCCGGTCTATGAGAACCTCTTTTTCGGCAACGAGCTGCGCATGGGCGGCAAGCTCGGGCTGGTGGACAACAGGCGGATGCTCCACCGGTGCGAGGAGGTCTTCCGCCAGATGAACGTCCAGATCGACCCGCGCGCGCCGATGGGCAACCTCACCGACGCGGAACGCCAGCTCACGGCGATCGCCCGCGCGATCGTCACCGACGGGCGGATCATCCTGCTGGACGAGCCCTCCACCCACCTCAACGAGAGCGAAAAGCAGCGGCTTTACGACGCGATTGCCGGGCTCAAGCAGGAGGGCCGCGCCTTCCTGATCATTTCCCACGACCTGAACGAGGTGCTCGCGGTCGCGGACACGATCTCGGTCATGGAGGACGGGGAGATCGTGCGCAGCGCGCCCGCCGGTGAATTCGACGAGAAGGCGCTGATTGAGGCGGTCTACGGCATCAAGTCGGAAAACATCTATTACCGCGAGCGTCCGGAGGCCGGGAAGGAGGTCCTGCGCCTCGAGGACTTCTCGGGGCCGAACTTCTCCGGCGTGAGCCTTTCGCTGCGCGCCGGGCAGGTGACCGCGTTCATGGGCGGCGCCCAGTCGGGCAAGCTCAGCGTCGCGCGCAGCCTCGCGGGACTCGGAAAGACGACGGGGAAAATCTTCTTAAACGGCGCCCCGCTGGAGATTCCCTCGCCGATCACGGCGGTGCGGGCGGGCATCGTGCTCGCCTCCAGCCAGGAGGACGAGGAGGAGATCCGCGAAAGCGAGATCGCGGTCAACGCGGGCAAGCAGGACACCTCCGCCAGCCGCATGGCAATCTCCGCCAAACGGCTGATGGCCAGCGTGGGCAAGGCCCTCGGCAACTACGTCATGCTCCGGCCGCAGCAGGAGTACATCACGGGCGGCAACCGCCAACGGGAGCTGGTGGAACGCGCGATGCGCAAGCAGGCGTTCGTCTACCTGCTCTGCGAGCCGACCGCCGGCGTGGACATCCCCGCGAAAATGCGGCTCTATTTTGAGATGAACAAGCTCCTCCAGAAGGGCGCGGCCGTCCTCTGGCTCACCGCCGACATCGACGAGGCGTTCGGCCTCTGCGACAACATCGCCGTCATGCGGGATGGCGGGCTCGCGCTGAGCGGCTCCGCCGCCGAGCTTTCCCGCGGGGCGGTGCAGGAGGCGATCGGGGCAGCCGCTCAGTGAGCGGAGGAAGTTGTCGGTAGTCGACCGACAGCGAGTTCCTTTCTTGCTTGCCCAAGAAAGGAACCAAAGAAGGGCACGAGGGGCTTAGGCGGCCTGCCCGGGCTGCGCCCGGAGCGCGCTACGCGCGACGGCCGATCTCCGGCCTAAGAGCCGCCTTCGGCGGTTGGCCTCCGAAACGCGGTCTGCGGACCGCAGTCGCGGGCGCTCCGCCCCGCGACCCCGGCTTGAGTCCGCTTCGCGGACCCGGCCCTGCGGGCCGGATTCTCTACAAGGATGGCCTGCGGCCAAATCCCTGCGACCCCAACGCCGCCTCCGGTTGGCCTGCGGCCAAAGTCGGCGGCGCCCGGTTCACGGATCAATAGGCAAGTTTACCGCATCCCGCCCGCCGCCGCGCCGCGGGCGCAATGCCTCTGCCCGAGAGTCTCCGGAACCGTACCGGGAGTGCTTCCGGGGAGACACGCGTAGCACACCATGCGCATGTTAGGAGCGCCGCCCACGGGCGGCGCTCCTTTTTGGCAGCTCTCCTGTTCCTGTGTTGGGAGCGCCCGCAACCTGAATTGAGCCCTCAGCTGGTGTACCTGTGGGGAGTGACGGTAGTCTGCGGGTACTGGCAAGGTACTCCCGGGGGTTTCTCAAGGGGACTGGCGGAAGTCCCCTTGAGCGCCCTTCTTCCGCCGACTTCTTGGGCGCGCAAGAAGTCGGCCCGCCCGCCGGGGCGGGTCCCGGCAATCTCCGCTGCCGAAGGCGGCACATCTGGAGCGCCCCGGAGGGGCGCGTAAAAAGGCGCTCTGCCCGCAGGGCGGAAAATTGAAAACCGCCGTGCGATGAGCGGCAAATCCAAAACATGGCCCCGGGGCGGGACCCGGCAATCCCCGCCGCCGAAGGCGGCACAACCAGAGCACCCCGCCCGCAGGGCGGCAGATCCATTGGGAAGAACCACCGAAATCTGCATGTCCGGAAGGCTCATCCTGCAAAAAAACGGCGAATTTGCCTCCCAAAGGGAGAATAAGATTGACTGGGGCGGCGGTTTGAAATATAATGGTATCAATATTTTCATTACGCTGCCCAAGTAAATTGGGTGGAAGGGGAGGTTTTACAATTGGCAAGGGCATACAATTTTTCGGCGGGCCCGTCGATGCTGCCCGAGAGCGTGCTGGCGAAAGCGGCCTCGGAGATGCTCGACTACCAGGGCACCGGCGAATCGGTCATGGAGATGAGCCACCGCTCGAAGGAGTACCAGGCGATCATCGACGGCTGCGAGGCGCTGCTGCGCGAGGTCATGGGAATCCCGGACAACTATAAGGTGCTCTTTTTGCAGGGCGGCGCGTCCAGCCAGTTCGCGATGGTCCCGATGAACCTGATGACGGGTTCCGGCAAGGCCGACTTCGTGATCACCGGCCAGTGGGCCACCAAGGCGTACAAGGAGGCGTCCCGGTACGGAGACTGCAAGGCGGTCGCCTCCTCCAAGGACAAGACGTTCTCCTACATCCCCAAGCTCGATCCGGCCGAGTTCCGGCCCGACGCGGATTATTTCCACATCTGCCTCAACAACACGATCTACGGCACCGTCTGGCATGAGCTGCCCGACACCGGCAGCGTTCCGCTCGTGGCGGACGTCTCCTCCTGCATCCTCTCCGAGCCGATCGACGTGAGCCGCTTCGGCCTGCTCTACGCGGGCGCGCAGAAAAACATGGGCCCCGCGGGGCTGACCGTCGTCATCGTGCGGGAGGACCTCGTCGGGAAGGCGATGGAGAGCACGCCGACCATGTTCAACTACCAGACCCATGTGGATAACGGCTCGATGTTCAACACCCCGCCGACCTATGCGATCTACATCTGCAAGCTCGTGCTCGAGTGGCTCAAAAACGAGGTCGGCGGCCTTGCCGGGATGAAGAAGATCAACGAGAAGAAGGCGGGCCTCCTCTACGATTTCCTCGACCGGTCGAAGCTCTTCAAGGGCACCGTCGCCAAAGAGGACCGCTCCCTCATGAACATCCCCTTTGTCACCGGCAGCGACGAGCTCGACGCGAAGTTCGTGTCCGAGGCGAAGGCCGCCGGGTTCCTCAACCTCAAGGGCCACCGTTCGGTGGGCGGCATGCGCGCCTCGATCTACAACGCGATGCCGGTCGAGGGCGTGGAAAAACTGGTTGCGCTGATGGCAAAGTTTGAGGAGGTGAACGGCTGATGTACAACATTAAAACGCTCAATAAGATCAGCCCCAACGGGCTGGACGTCTTTGACCGCAACAAATACCGCATCGGCGACGACGTGGAGGACCCCAACGGCATCCTCGTGCGCTCGGCCGCGATGCATGAGATGGAGCTGCCCGAATCCCTGCTCGCGGTCGCGCGGGCAGGCGCGGGAGTCAACAACATCCCCATCGACCGGTGCAGCGAACAGGGCATCGTCGTCTTCAACACCCCGGGCGCGAACGCGAACGCGGTCAAGGAGCTGGTCGTCTGCGCGCTGCTCATGTCCGCGCGCAAGATTTACCCCTCGATGGTGTGGACGCAGTCCCTCAAGGGCCAGGGCGGCGAGGTCGGCAAGCTCGTCGAAAAGGGCAAGAGCCAGTTCGTCGGCCCCGAGCTCGCCGGCAAGAGCCTCGGCGTGATCGGCCTGGGCGCGATCGGCACCCGCATCGCCAACTTCGCCCGCCACCTCGACATGGAGGTGTGGGGCTACGACCCCTACCTGTCGGTCGAGAACGCGTGGAACGTCTCCCGCAGCATCAAGCACGCTAACAGCCTCAAGGAGATCTATGAGAACTGCGACTTCATCACCCTGCACATCCCCTCCACGCCCGAGACCAAGGGGATGATCAACTCCGAGTCGATCCAGATGATGAAGCACGGCGTCAGGCTCTTAAACTTTGCGCGCGGCGATCTGGTGGTCAATGAGGACCTGCTCGCGGGACTGGAGGAGAAGCAGGTCCGCTGCTACTTCACCGACTTCCCCAGCGAGGACCTGCTCGGCCATCCGGGCGTGCTGGTGATCCCCCACCTCGGCGCGTCCACGCCCGAGAGCGAGGACAACTGCGCGCGCATGGCCGCCGAAGAGCTCGTCGACTACCTCGAGAACGGCAACATCCGCAACTCGGTCAACCTGCCGTCCGTCTCGATGCCGCGCAGCGGGGACAGCCGCATCACCCTCATCCACCGGAACATCCCCGCGATGCTCACCCAGTTTGCCCCCGTCCTCTCGGACAGCGGACTCAACATCGAAAACCTCACCAACAAATCCAAGAAGGACTACGCCTACACGATGGTCGACGTCAAGGGCTGCATCAGCGATGAGATCATCGCCAAGCTCCGCGACATCGAAGGCGTCATCCGCGTCAACATCTACCGGTAACCGCGATTTCAAAACGCCCCCTGCGCCGCAGGGGGCGTTTCTTTTCCCCGGTGCGCAAAAACAAAAGGCGAGGATGAGGGAGCCTGAGAGAGCATGGAGGCGTGCGGATAAGATCAGGGGATCAGCCAGGGCGGACGGATGCCGGGGGATGCGGGGGGAACGGAAAAGAGATTCTTTAGCGGTTGTGGAATCCGTGCGGAATGTGGTACAATATGTTCAAGCGGAATCCGGATTACAAAAGCCGCTCAGATAAAAGATGAAAGTGAGGGTTGCCGGCATGAATATGCTTTCCTGGTGGCAGCAGTACGCGCCGATCGTCTGGCTGCTGCTGGCCATTGCGTTCGCGGTGTCCGAGGGCCTGACCGTCCAGCTCGTATCGATCTGGTTCGCGGTGGGCGCGGCGGTTACCGCGGCGGAAGCGGCGCTGCTCGACGTGTCGTGGGTGGTCCAGCTTTGGACGTTCGTGATCGTCTCGGCCGTCCTGCTGATCGGCACCCGGCCGATCGCCAAAAACCTGCTCCATGTCAAAAAGGAGAGCACCAACGCCGACCGGTTCATCGGGCAGGTGGGGGTCGTCACCGATCCGATCGACAACGACCTCTCCGCGGGACGCGCGCGGGTCGGCGGGCTCGATTGGTCGGCGCGCTCCAGCGACGGGGCCGACATCCCCGCCGGAGAAAAGATCAGGGTGCTCGCCATCGACGGCGTCAAGCTGATCGTCGAGCCTTACAGCAAACAAACCGAATCATAAGGAGGACACGCAACATGTTGGGAATCATTCTGGGCATCCTGGTATTGATCGTCCTGATCGTCGTGATCACAAACATCAAGATCGTCCCGCAGGCGTCGGTCTACGTCGTCGAGCGCCTGGGCGCCTACTACGCGACCTGGGAGACCGGCCTGCACTTCAAGATGCCGTTCTTCGACCGGATCGCCAAGCGCGTCTCCCTCAAGGAGCAGGTCGCGGACTTCGCGCCCCAGCCGGTCATCACCCGCGACAACGTCACCATGCAGATTGACACGGTCGTCTTTTACCAGGTGACCGACGCCAAGCTCTACACCTACGGCGTCGAGCGCCCGCTCTCCGCCATCGAGAACCTGACCGCTACCACCCTGCGTAACATCATCGGCGAGATGGAGCTCGACAGCACCCTCTCCTCGCGCGACGTCATCAACACCAAGATCACCGCGATCCTCGACGAGGCGACGGACAAATGGGGCATCAAGGTCAATCGCGTCGAGCTCAAGAACATCCTGCCGCCGCGCGAGATCCAGGACGCGATGGAGAAGCAGATGAAGGCGGAGCGCGAGCGCCGCGAATCGATTCTGCGCGCCGAGGGCGAAAAGCGCAGCCAGATCCTCGTGGCCGAGGGTGAAAAGGAGTCCGCCATCCTGCGCGCCGAGGCGGAAAAACAGTCCGCCATCCTGCGCGCCGAAGGCGTCAAGGAGCAGAAGATCCGCGAGGCGCAGGGCGAGGCGGAGGCCATCGCGCTGGTGCAGAAGGCGAACGCCGACGCGCTGCGCGTCCTGACCGAGGCCAACGCGAGCGACAAGGTCGTCCAGCTCAAGAGTCTCGAGGCGTTCGCCAAGGCCGCCGACGGCAAGGCCACCAAGATCATCATCCCCAGCGAAATCCAGTCGCTGGCCGGCATGGCCTCCTCCCTCAAGGAGCTCGTCTCCGACAGGTGAGAAATTCCCGTAAAGGCAACAAAAGGGACGGGCGCGAGCCCGTCCCTTTGCGGCTGATGTATAAAAATCACTCGGCGCGGAAAAGCTCCTGCGTGTAGGTGGGGACCACCCGGCCGCCCGCCGGGACTGTGACGAAATCGTCCCCCTCCCAGCCGCCCGCGAGCAGCCGCGCGAGCAGCGCGGGGTCGATCTCCTCCGCGAAGTAATCCCAGCCGTTTTTCCGGGCCGCGGCGCGCGCCTCGATGCTCTCGTCGGGAAGCCCGAGGGTGGTGTCCGCGAGATAGCAGAGAGCGGAGCAGTCGGCGCGCGGGGTGAAGAAGAGCTCCTCCGCGCAGAGCGGGGCCCGCCAGCAGAGCTCGCCGCCGTGCAGGCCGAAGAGGCCGCGGTAGCGGGGCGCGCCGCCGAGCAGCAGGGAAACGCAGTTATGTACGCGCGGCAGAACGAGCGGGACGGTTCCCGCCGCGAGGCCCTCCCCGTCCAGCAGCTCCGCGCCGTCCGCGAGCAGCAGCGCGTCAAAGCCCTCCGCGCGTGCGATCCGCTCACGCAGGAATGCGGGCCGGTCGGCGCGGGCCGCGGGCAGATAGACCGGCTCCAGCCGATGGGGAGAGGCGGAGAGCATGCGTTCGATGACGGGGCGCAGGGGGATGCTGGCGATCAGGTTGAGCTTCATCGGTTGTTCACATCCAATTCATGATTTCTAGTTTGAGTTTAGCCCATAAACGCCCCGGGTTCAATGCAAAGAATCTGGAAAAAAGATTGCCGCCCCCGCAGGGGCGCGGAAAGCCCCGGACAAAGGGGGAAGGGAGCAGGCGGATGATCGAAAACAATGTGGAAAAAAAGCAGCGCGCGGTGCTCGTCGCGGTGGACACGGGGGAGTATGACGCGCGGGTGTCCCTCGACGAGCTTGAGGAGCTTGCCGTAACCGCCGGCGCGGAGACCGCCGCCAAGGTGCTCCAGAAGCGGAGTGGCTTCGACCCGGCCACGGTGATCGGTAGCGGGCGGCTTTCGGAGATCGCGGAATTCTGCAGGGGGGACGGCGCGGACCTCGTCGTCTTCGACTGCGAGCTCTCCCCGGCGCAGATGCGCAACATCGAGGACGCGTGCGGCGTGCCGGTCATCGACCGCACCACCCTCATCCTCGACATCTTCGCCCAGCGCGCCGTCACCGCCGAGGGAAAATTGCAGGTCGAGCTGGCGCAGCTGCGCTACCGGCTGCCCCGGCTCACGGGGCTGGGGGGCGCGCTCTCCCGGCTGGGCGGCGGCATCGGCACGCGCGGCCCGGGCGAAAGCCAGCTCGAAACCGACCGCCGGCACATCCGGCGGCGGATCGCCGCGCTGCAGGACCAGCTCGCCGAGCTGGAAAAGCGGCGGGGACTCCTGCGCGCCCGCCGCAAAAAGGAGGGGATCACGACCGTTGCGATCGTCGGCTACACCAACGTCGGCAAATCGACCCTCCTGAACGCCCTGACCAACGCGGGAGTGCTCGTCGAGGACAAGCTCTTCGCAACCCTCGACCCGACCTCGCGCGCGCTCTCCCTGCCGGACGGGCGGGAGGTCCTGCTGATCGACACGGTCGGGCTGGTGCGGCGGCTGCCCCACCAGCTTGTCGAGGCGTTCAAATCCACCCTCGAGGAGGCGGCGAACGCCGACCTGCTCTGGTGCGTGTGCGACGCCTCCTCCGACGAGACGGACGAGCAGGTGGCCGTCACCCGCCGTCTGATGGAGGAGCTCGGCGTGGGCGACAAGCCGATGCTCGTGCTGCTCAACAAATGCGACCTCATCTCCGAGGCGCCGCTCCTCTTTGGGGAGCGCACCGTCCTGCTCTCGGCGAAAACCGGCTTTGGCTTCGACGACCTGCTCCAGAAGACCGCCGCCGCCCTTGCGCCCACCCATCGGCGGCTGCGCCTGCTCATCCCCTACGACCGCTCGGGACTGGTCAATGAGATCATGGCGGGCGGCAAGGTCTTTTCGCAGGAGTACACGCCCGAAGGAACCAGTCTCGACGCGCTCGTCGACGTGAGGATTCTGCACAAGGTGGCGGAGTTTGCCCTGCACGGGGAGTGATTTTTTGCCGCCCGGGGAGCGGCGGAGTTCCTCCTGGGGGTTTCCGCCCGAGGGGCGGAGGGTTTTTTCGCGTCTCGTAGAGACGCTCTGAATGAGCCGCCTTTGGCGGCGGGGATTGCCGGGTCCCACCGGCAGGGGGCCTCCATGGGCTTGCCGCTCAGTGAGCGGCAGAGTTGCCGGGTCCCGCCCCGGCGGGCGGCCCCATTTCTTGTGCGGACAAGAAATGGGGGAAAGAAGCCGCAGGGGGCTTGGGCGGCCTGCCCGGGCTGCGCCTGGAGCGCGCTACGCGCGACGGCCGCTCGCGGGCGCTCCGCCCCGCGACCCCGGCTTGAGTCCGCTTCGCGGACCCGGCCCTGTGGGCCGGATTCTCTATAAGGATGGCCTGCGGCCAAATCTCCTTGACCCCCGCGCCGCCTCCAGTTGGCCTTCGGCCAAAGTCGGCGGCACCCTGCCACGGATGAACGGACGGGTGTACAGCAACCCGCCCGCCGCCGCGCCACGGGCGCAATGCCTCTGCCGGCGAGTCTCCGGAACCGTATCGGTAGTTCCCATAGGGGAGGCACGTCCGCTTTTGCGTGGCGCGCAGCGCCCGCGGGGAGGCGGAAAACTGCGCGGCTTCGCCGCGCACGCGCGCAAGGCGCGCGAACGCCCGGAACGGGCGTTGTTTTCCGCCGGGCGGTTTTGCCGAGCCTTCCGGCAGCCGTTGTTGGGAGAACGGAATCTGCCATATCAAAAGAGGCCGTCCAGTCGGACGGCCTCTTTTTTATGAGGGTTGACGGAAAGACGGCGAGTGCACCGCCGCGTTGCCGCACGGGCGGAGCTGGCGGCGGCGCACCACGCCCGGCCTGCATCAAAAGTTTCGGGGGTCCAGGGGGAACTCTTCAAAGTTCCCCCTGGTAGGCGCCCAGGATTTCGGAGACGTACATGATATGGTAATCCTTTTCGGGATACCAGCGGGTATCGGGCTCGTGGTCGAGGAAGCAGGCGGGGTCCATCGGCTGGCGGTAGAGCTTGCGGCAGGTGAGCGCGAGTTCCGACTGCGCGAGCACCGGCGCGCCGTCGAGTGCGACGGCCTCGAAGCCGCAGACGGCGAGCTTCTCCTCCGCACGGCCCGAGTGGGACCCGCAGTAGTTCATCTGCTGGCGGTACTGCTCGGGCAAAAAGCAGACGGAAAACCGTTCGCTCCGGTCGAGCAGCTCGCGGGTGAACCGCTGGGGCCTCAAAAAGACCCAGGTGACCGGGCGGTTCCACATAATGCCCACGCCGCCCCAGCTCGCGACCATAGTGTTGACCTTTTCGCCCGACTGGGTGGTGATCATCGCCCATTTGTGGTGGATCGCTTCAAATGGGTTGACGGCCAGTTCGTAGGGGGATATTTTCTGCATATTCTATCATTCCTTCCGTATGTATTCTTCCATGTAATCCCTATTATAGCACGCCCTTTCCGCGAAAAGAACCTCTTTTTGTGCAACTTTACCCAATTAAATTTTTATGATGCTGAATATTTATACGTAAAAATGCTTGCATTTGCATAAATATAATGTATAATAGGGGTATCGAATGAATGATTAACCAACGGAGGAATGAAATATGGAACAGAAATTCAATAAAGTCGTTTTGGCGTATTCCGGCGGTCTGGATACCTCGGTCATCATCCCCTGGCTCAAGGAGCATTACGGCTGCGAGGTGATCGCGGTCGCGGCCAACGTCGGGCAGGGCATGGGCGAGCTCGAGGGGCTTGAGGAGAAGGCGATCAAGACGGGCGCCTCCAAATGCTACATCGAGGACCTCACCGAGGAATTCGTCAACGATTTTATCGTCCCGACCGTCAAGGCGGGCGCGGTCTACGAGGGCAAATACCTGCTGGGCACCTCCTTTGCGCGGCCGGTCATCGCGAAACGGCTGGTTGAGATCGCCAAGAAGGAGGGCGCCGACGCGATCGTCCACGGCTGCACCGGCAAGGGCAACGACCAGGTGCGGTTCGAGCTGACAATCAAGGCGTTCGCCCCCAACATGCCGATCATCGCCCCGTGGCGGTTCTGGGAGCTCAACTCGCGGGAAAAGGAGATCGCCTACGCGGAGGAGCACAATGTCCCGCTCAAGATTAACCGGGAGACCAACTACTCCAAGGACAAGAACCTCTGGCATCTGTCGCACGAGGGCCTCGACCTCGAGGACCCCGCGAATGAGCCGGACTACGATAAAATCCTCGAGATGGGCGTTTCGCCCGAGAAGGCCCCCGACAAGCCCACCTATGTGACGCTGAGCTTTGAAAAGGGCGTGCCGGTCGCGGTCGACGGCCAGAAGATGAAGCCGGTCGACATCATCTATAAGCTCAATGAGCTGGGCGGCAAAAACGGCATCGGCATCATCGACATGGTCGAAAACCGGCTGGTCGGCATGAAGAGCCGGGGCGTCTACGAGACCCCGGGCGGCACCATCCTCTATGCGGCCCACCAGTCGCTCGAGGAGATCACCCTCGACAAGGAGACCCAGCACTACAAGATGCAGATGGGCATCAAGTACAGCGAGCTCGTCTACAACGGCCAGTGGTACACGCCGCTGATGGAGGCGCTCAACGCCTTTGTCGACAAGACGCAGGAGACGGTGACCGGCGACGTGAAGCTCAAGCTCTACAAGGGCAACATCATGAACGCCGGCATGACCTCCCCGCACTCCCTCTATTCGGAGGAGATCGCCACCTTCGGCGAGGACCACGTCTACGACCAGGCGGATTCCGCAGGCTTCATCAACCTCTTCGGCCTGCCGATCAAGGTCAAGGCGCTGCTCGACGAAAAGAAGATCAAATAAAGAAACTGCACAGAGTTTTTAGCCGTAACGCGGGGACGTCTGCCTTCCGCGTTACAGGCATTTCACAACGCGTAAAGGAGAAGCCGGTATATGAAGATGTGGGCGGGACGGTTTTCCAAAGAGGTCGACGACCGGGTAAACGACTTCAATTCCTCCATCCGGTTCGACTGCCGGATGTATGAGCAGGATATCAAGGGCTCGCTGGCGCACGCCGCGATGCTCGCGGCGCAGGGGATCATCCCGCAGGAGGACGCGGACGCGATCGCGCAGGGGCTCGAGGGCATCCTCGCGGATCTAAAAAGCGGCGCGCTCGTCTTCGACCCCGGCGCGGAGGACATCCACATGTTCGTCGAGGCGGAGCTCACAAAGCGGATCGGCGGCGCGGGAAAGCGCCTGCACACCGCGCGCAGCCGCAACGACCAGGTCGCGCTCGACCTGCGGCTGACGCTGCGGGAGGAGGCAAAGGAGATCAAAGCCCTGCTGCTCGCGCTCATTTCGGAGCTGCGTGACCGGGCGGCGGAGCACCTCGACACGGTCATGCCCGGCTACACCCATTTGCAGCGGGCGCAGCCGGTGACCTTCGCCCACCACCTGGCGGCCTACGCCAGCATGTTTTCGCGCGACGTGGGGCGGGTGTCCGACGCGGCGGGGCGGATGGAATTCTGTCCGCTCGGCTCGGGTGCGCTCGCCGGGACGACCTACCCGATCGACCGGCAGCGGACGGCGGCGGCGCTCGGCTTTACGGCCCCGACGGCCAACTCGCTCGACGGGGTGTCCGACCGGGACTTCTGCATCGAGCTGGCGAATGCGATCGCGGTCATCATGATGCACCTGTCGCGCTTTTCGGAGGAGATCGTGGCGTGGTGCTCGTGGGAATTCAAGTTCATCGAGCTTGACGACGCCTTTGCGACCGGGTCGTCGATCATGCCGCAGAAGAAAAACCCCGACGTGGCCGAGCTGGTGCGCGGCAAGACGGGGCGGGTCTACGGCGATCTGATGACGCTGCTCACGATGATGAAGGGGCTTCCGCTCGCCTATAACAAGGATATGCAGGAGGACAAGGAGGCCGTCTTCGACGCGGTGGACACGGTGAAGCTCTGCCTCAAGACCTTCACGCCGATGCTCCACACGATGACGGTGTTAAAGGAAAACATGCGCGCGGCGGCGGCGAAGGGGTTCATCAACGCGACCGACTGCGCCGACTACCTGACCAAGAAGGGGGTTCCCTTCCGCGACGCATACAAGATCACCGGCGGGCTGGTGGCGGAGTGCATCCGCCGGGGACTGACGCTGGAAACCCTGCCGCTGGAGGACTACCGGGCGGCGAGCGGGGTCTTCGCGGAGGACGTGTACGGCGCGATCAACCTGGAAACCTGCGTGAAGGGCCGGCTCAGCGAGGGCGGGCCGTCGCCCGACGCGGTGAAAAAACAGCTTGCGCTGATCGCAAAGTTTTTGGAAGAGAACCAAAACTAAAGTTTTGGTCAAGCTTTTTCAAAAGCTTGCGGGTTGTCAGGGCGGGGCCCTGACACGCGGCGCGCACGCCGCAAGATGCTTTGCCCCCGGACCCCACGGCCTTTGAAAAGGCCGGCGAAATGTTTGATGATTTGAGGTGTTCCCATGGAGAAGATCAAAGCGGGCGTCATCGGCGCCACCGGCTACGCGGGACTTGAGATCGTGCGGCTGCTCCTCTCCCACCCTTTTGTCGAGGTCGCGGCCGTCTCCTCCGTCTCCTTTGAGGGGCGGGCGATCAGCGAAATCTATCCGCAGCTCACCGGCATCTTCGGCGAGACCCTCGCCAATGACGCCGCCGTCGCCGACCGCTGCGACGTCGTCTTTGGCTCGCTGCCCGCCGGGCTCTCCGAGCCCATCGCGCGCCGGTGCTTCGACGCGGGCAAGCTCTACATCGATATGGGCGCGGATTTCCGCCTCAAAAACGAGGCGGATTACAAGCAGTGGTACGGCAAGGACTACGCCGATCCCGCGCTGCATGAGGCCGCCGTCTACTGCATCCCCGAGCTGCACCGGGCGAGGCTCGCGGGCGCGAAGCTCATCGGCAACCCCGGATGCTATCCCACCTCCATCGCCCTCGGCCTCGCTCCCGCCGTGAAGGCCGGCGCCATCGACCCCGCCACCCTCGTCATCGACTCCAAGTCGGGCGCGACCGGCGCGGGCCGCGGCCTCGCCCTCAACACCCACTACACCGAGTGCAACGAGGCGTTCGCGCCCTACAAGGTCGCCTCCCACCGCCACACCCCCGAGATCGAGCAGACCCTTTCCGAGCTCGCCGGGCGGGAGGTGAGGGTCACCTTCGTGCCGCATTTGCTGGCCGTCAACCGGGGCATCGTCTCGACGATGTACGCGAATTTCATGCCCGGCTTCGACCTCGCGGCCGTGCGGGTGCTCTATGAGGGATTCTACCGAGGCGAGGAATTTGTCAGGGTGCTGCCCGACGGGGCGGCCGCGAACCTCAAGAACGTCAAATATTCCAACTACTGCCACATCTCCCTGCACGCCGACGCCCATACCGGCCGCCTGATCGTCGTCTCGACGATCGACAACATGGTCAAGGGCGCGGCCGGGCAGGCGATCCAGAATATGAATATCGCGCTCGGGCTCGAGGAGGATGCGGGGCTCCGCATTATCCCGCCCGCGTTTTGAGCATGAAGGAGTGAACCAGCATGTCCTATACATTCGTCGAGGGCGGCGTCTGCGCCGCCAAAGGCTTTTCGGCGGGCGCCGTCCACGCCGGCATCCGCAAAAACCGCACCAAAAACGACCTCGCGCTCATCGTGAGCAAGAAATCCTGCGCCGCCGCCGCGATCTATACGCAGAACAAGGTCAAGGGCGCGCCCATCCTCGTGACGCAGGCGCATTTGAAGGACGGCCGCGCGAGGGCGTTCCTCTGCAACTCCGGCAACGCCAACACCTGCAACGCCGACGGCGTCGACATCGCGAACGCCATGTGCGGCAGCGCGGCCGCCGCACTGAAAATCTCCCCCGCCGACGTGATCGTCGCGTCGACCGGGGTCATCGGCCAGCCGCTGCCGCTTTCCCCGATCACCGCCGCCATGCCCGCGCTGGCCGCTTCCCTCTCGGAGACGGGGAGCGCGGACGCCGCCGAGGCGATCATGACCACCGACACCAGGCGCAAGGAGGTCGCGGTGCGGTTCCCGCTCGGCGGAAAAACCTGCACGATCGGCGGCATCGCCAAGGGCTCGGGGATGATCCATCCCAATATGGCCACCATGCTCTGCTTTGTCACGACCGACGCGGCCATCGCCCCGGCCCTGCTCCAGAAGGCGCTCAAATGCGTCGCGGACGAGACCTTCAACATGGTTTCGGTCGACGGGGACACCTCCACCAACGACATGCTCTCCATCCTCGCAAACGGCGAGGCGGGCAACCCGGAGATCGCCTCGATGGACGCCGACTATTACCACTTCGCGCAGGGGCTCATGATGGTCTGCCGCCAGATCGCCAAGGAGCTGGCCGCCGACGGCGAGGGCGCGTCCAAGCTGCTCGAGTGCACCGTCACCGGAGCGCCCGACAAGGAAACCGCCAAAAAGGTCGCCAAATCGGTCGTC
This sequence comes from Anaerotruncus massiliensis (ex Togo et al. 2026), assembly GCF_900199635.1. Taxonomy (GTDB): domain Bacteria; phylum Bacillota; class Clostridia; order Oscillospirales; family Ruminococcaceae; genus Anaerotruncus; species Anaerotruncus massiliensis. The sequence continues at coordinate 52,546 of NZ_LT962687.1, forward strand.
TGCTCGAGCCTCTTTAAGGCCGCGATGTTCGGCGAGGACGCCAACTGGGGCCGTATCCTCTGCGCGATCGGTTACACCGACGCGGAGTTCGAGATCGACCGGGTGGCGGTGACGCTCGCCTCCGACGCGGGCAGCGTCCACGTCTGCGAAAACGGCGCGGGCGTTCCATTCAGCGAGGAGGAAGCCAAGAAGGTCCTCGGAGAAAAGGAGATCCGCATCGAGGTCGACATGGGGCAGGGCGGGGAATCCGCCACCGCATGGGGCTGCGATTTGACCTATGACTATGTGAAGATCAACGGCGATTACCGCACCTGACCGGCGGCTAACGGCGCGGGGCGGCGCCCCTTCGGCCGCGCGCTCCGGTTGCGTACACACGTACGCGGCCCTCGCGCGCTTCCTCGCCGCCTTGCCCCACATCCGTTTTCCGCGGTCAGGCGGCGCGGCGGGAGATCCTTCGGCACGGGCGGACGGCAACCAATTGGGAGGAGAGGGATAGCATGCAGATTACGAATTCCGATAAGGCGCAGGTGCTCGCGGAGGCGCTGCCCTATATCCAGGACTACGCGGGCAAGGTGGTCGTCGTCAAGTACGGCGGCAACGCGATGGTAGACGGCGCGCTCAAGGCCGCCGTCATGAGCGACATCGTGCTGCTCTCGCTCGTCGGCATCAAGATCGTATTGGTGCACGGCGGCGGGCCCGAGATCACCGAGACGCTCAAGGCCATCGGCAAGGAGAGCCGGTTCATCGGCGGCCTGCGCTACACCGACGAGGAGACCCTCAAGGTGGCGCAGATGGTGCTCGCGGGCAAGACCAACAAGGACCTCGTCAACCTGCTCGAGCAGCAGGGGGGCCGGGCGATCGGTCTCTGCGGCATTGACGGCCGGATGATCTCGGCCAAAAAGATCGAGGGTGAGGCCGACCTCGGCTATGTCGGGGAGGTCACGGGCGTCGACGCGACCGTGCTGCGCGACGCGCTCGACCGGGGCTACATCCCCGTCATCGCCACCCTCGGCTGCGGGGAGGACGGCACCGTCTACAACATCAACGCCGATTCGGCGGCCTGCCGTATCGCCGCCGAGCTGCACGCCGAAAACCTCATCTCCATGACCGACGTGCGCGGACTGCTCCGCAACAGGGACGACGAAAACACGCTGATCCCCGAGGTCAAGGTCAGCGAGGTGCCCCTGCTCGTGCGGCAGGGGGTCATCGCGGGCGGTATGATCCCCAAGGTGGAGTGCTGCGTCGAGGCGGTGCGCCGCGGCGTCAAGCGCGCCTTCATTATCGACGGGCGCATCCCCCACTCGATCCTCATCGAGCTCATGACCAACGAAGGCATCGGCACGATGTTCTTAGGATAGCGGCTGGGGGAACCAGGGGGACTTTGAAAAGTCCCCCTGGACCCCGAAACTTTTGGTTCAGGCGGGACGCGCCGCGACGCCGCGCGCGCGTCCCGTGAGGATAAAGTTTTCGCCCGCTTTTTCACACACGGCCCGTGAGACTAAAATTTTCGCCCGCCTTTTATAAAAGGCGGCGGGTTGTCAGGGCGGAGCCCTGACGCGCGGCGCGCACGCCGCAAGACGCCTTGTCCTTCAAGCGGATTTTGGAAAAGGGTGTGGGGAAACCTTTTACAAGACAAAAGGTTTCCCCACGAACGGAAAGGGTGATCGGCATGACCCTCATGGAGGAAGATAAACAGTATATCGCGAACACCTACGGGCGGTTCCCGTTCGAAGCGGCCAGCGGCAAAAACGCGACCTGCACGGGCGGGGACGGGAAAACATACATCGACTTTTCCAGCGGCATCGGGGTGAACTCCCTCGGCTTCTGCGACGAGGGGTGGGCCGCGGCGGTCGCGAAGCAGGCGGCCACCCTCCAGCACATCTCCAACCTCTACTACACCGCGCCGATGGTGAAGGTGGCCAAAACCCTCTGCGAGCGGACGTTTGCCGACAAGGTGTTCTTCTGCAACTCGGGCGCGGAGGCCAACGAGGGCATGATCAAGACCGCCCGCAAGTACAGCTTCGATAAATACGGCAGGGGCCGCCACAAAATCGTGGCGCTCGAAAATTCCTTTCACGGGCGCACGGTGACGACCCTCTCCGCCACGGGGCAGGAGGTCTTCCACCGGTATTTTGACCCATTCACCGACGGTTTTTCGTTTGTGGGGGCGGGGGATATCGCCGCGCTCGAGCGCGCCGCCGACGGGGAAACCTGCGGCATCCTGCTCGAGCTCATCCAGGGGGAGGGCGGCGTTGTGCCGCTCGACCGGGAATTCGTCGACGCGGCGGCGCGCATCTGTAAGGAGCGCGACATCCTGCTGATGGTCGACGAGGTGCAGACGGGAATCGGCCGCACCGGAAAGCTGCTCTGCTGCGAGCACTACGGGATCACGCCCGACCTCGTCTCGCTCGCCAAGGGGCTCGGCGGCGGACTGCCGCTCGGCGCGGTGCTCTTCGGCGAAAAATGCGCCCATACGCTCGGCGCGGGCGACCACGCCACCACCTTCGGCGGCAACCCGGTGGCCTGCGCGGGCGCTTTGGAGGTGCTCGGACGCATCGGCGAAGGGCTGCTTCAGGAGGTCGCGGAAAAGGGCACGTACATCACAAGGGCGGTCGAAGGGATGCCGCACGTCGTGAGCGTCGAGGGAAAGGGGCTCATGCTCGGCGTGACGCTCGAGGGGGTCAACAGCCGCGAGGCGGCGGCCGCCTGCCTCGAAAACGGGCTCATCATCCTGACCGCCAAGGCGAAGCTGCGGATGCTGCCCCCGCTCACCATCACCTATCCGGAAATCGATGAAGGCTTAAAAAGACTGAAAGAGGTGCTCGAACATGAATCATCTGCTGAAACTGCTTGACCTTTCCAACGAGGAGATCATCGAACTGCTGAACCTCGGCGACCAGCTCAAATACGAGCTCAAACACGGCATCCGCCACCAGCACCTGAAGGGGAAAACGATGGGGATGATCTTCCAGAAATCCTCCACCCGGACCCGCGTCTCCTTTGAAGTCGGCATGGCGCAGCTCGGCGGTTCGGCGCTCTTCCTGTCGGCGCGCGATTTGCAGATCGGCCGCGGCGAGCCGGTGCAGGACACCGCCCGCGTGCTCTCGCGGTATCTCGACGGCATCATGATCCGCACCTTCGCCCAGCAGGAGGTCGAGGACCTCGCCAAATACGGCTCGATCCCCATCATCAACGGCCTGACCGACTTCTGCCACCCCTGCCAGGTGCTCGCCGACCTCATGACCATCCGCGAATACAAGGGCGGTCTTGAGGGGCTCAAAATGTGCTACATCGGCGACGGCAACAACATGGCCAACTCCCTCATCGTCGGCGGCCTCAAGACGGGGATGTCCGTCGCGGCCGCGACCCCCGCCGGCTACCGGCCCGACCCGGTGGTGCTCGACTTCGCGAAGCCCTACGGCGGCAAGTTCCTGCTCACCTCCGACATCCGCGCCGCCGCCGAAAAGGCCGACGTCGTCTTTACCGACGTGTGGGCGTCGATGGGCATGGAGGAGGAGGCGGAGAAGCGCCGCGCCGCCTTCAGGGGCTACCAGGTGAACGAGGAGCTTCTGGGGCTCTGCGCCCCCGACGTGATGGTGCAGCACTGCCTGCCCGCCCACCGCGGCGAGGAGATCACCGACGAGACGTTTGAAAAGCACTCAAACGAGATTTTCGACGAGGCGGAAAACCGCCTGCACGCCCAGAAGGCCGTCATGGTCAAGCTGATGGCGGGCAAATAGGATGAAAAAACAGGAGGCCCCATGAGGGGCCTCCTGTTTTTTTGGAGCGCGCAGCAAACGGGCGCGCGATTGACACTGCTTCCACGATGGGCTAAAATAGACACAAACCCGGGCGGCAACGCCGAAAGGATGGACCGATGAACGTGAAAAAGCTGCTGGCGCTTCTGCTGGCGATGATGCTGCTCGTCTCCCTCGCCGCCTGCGGGGAGAAGGAACGCGGCGGGGAAAGCTCCTCCTCCGCGCCCGAGGAGGAGCCCGATCCCAACTGGCCGGTCGCGATCGGCGACATCCGCATCCCTGAAAAGCCGCGCGCGGCCGTCTCCCTTTCGCCCGCGCTGACCGAGGTGATCTTCGAGCTCGGCGCGGAAAACCAGCTCGCCGGGGTCAGCGACTTCTGCGACTACCCCGCCGGCGCGGACGGGCTGCCCCGCTGCGGCACCGCCGCGCTGCCCGATTTCGAGGCGCTTTCGGACATCCGGCCCGACGTGGTCTTTTCCTCCGCCGCCCTCTCCGAGGCGGACACGGTGAAGCTCCAGCAGATGGGCGCCGAGGTGGTCGTGCTGCCCCGCGCGCATTCGATGGACGAGCTGCGCGCGATCTACCTGAATACGGCGATCGTGCTGGGCGGGCTGGAGGACGGCGACCAGAACGGCTACGACACCTTCCGGGCGCTTGAAAACCGTTGGGACGCGCTGACCGCCGCCGCCTCGCGGGTGACCGAACGGCTGGGCGGCGTCTACCTGCGCGCAGCGCCGCTCATGATGGCGACGGGGGACGCCTTCGAGGGGGAGCTGCTCGCCGCGATCGGCGTCGAGAACGACGCGGCGGCCTACACCGGCTGGGAATACCCCGCCGACCAGGCGGTCAACCTCTATCCCGATATCATCTTCTACGACGAGGGGATCGATCCCGAATACTTTAAGGGCACCCAGGTCTACAACACGACCGACGCCTATAAGCAGGGGCGCATCTACCCGGTGAACGGCACGGCCCTCGAGCGGCAGAGCGGCAGGATGTTTGCCGAGCTGGAAAAAATGTTCGCCGAGGCGTACCCCGAGCTGGCCTCCCTGCTTGACGCGCCGCCCGAGGAGGAACCGGCGGCGGAATCCTCCTCGGGAGAGGAGAGCGGCGGGGATGACGGGATGCTCGACATCAGCGATATGACGCAGGTCGGATAGAGTGACAAACGGGACCGGGGCGGAGCCCCGGTCCCGTTTTTCTTTGCGGGCGGCCGTGTCAGAAGTTGAACTCGTCCTCCCAGGGGAAATCGCCGCCGGATTCCACATCCCCCGGCCAGTGGGCGCACCACGCCGGCAGCGGCGGGTCCTCCACCCGGTCGAGGCTGGGGGTGTAGGGCTTGAGGTCGAGGAGGGGGCTGCCGTCCTCCGCGTCGATGTAGCTTAGTCCGATCACGCCCGCCTTGGGGTCGAGACGGGTCACGGCCGCGCAGGAGAGGGCGAGGGGGTTGGGGCGCATGGGCGAGCGGGTGGCAAAGACCCCCAGGCGCTCCGGTCCCCTGACATAGGGGGACCGTTCGACCAGGTTTTCGCGGGAGCGGGCGTCGTCGCAGCCGGAAAACCACCAGAGGATATTGAGATAGCCGAAGCCCTCCAGCCCGGCCATCGCCGGGCGGTAGGCCGGGTCGAGCTCCAGGCGGAAGCCGCCGCCGTCCGAACGGATGCGGCCGATCGGTTTTACTGAGTAGCTGATGTCCATAAAAAACCTCCTGTTTGATTTTTTACGGTACCGTTGCTACCAGTATAACAGCAAGCCTTGATACTACAAGCCCCAATTTTGAAAACCCGCAAATCCGTCTCCACGCATTGACGGAGGAGGGCGCGAGCGCGTATAATAGCCAAAAGGGACAACTCCGACAGGAAGGGTGGATGCAGATGATCAGCGGCGCGCAGGCGATGGTGAAATGTCTTGAGGCGGAGGGAATTTCCGTGGTATTCGGGTATCCCGGCGCGGCGATCTGCCCGTTTTACGACTGCCTCGGACAGTCGTCCATCCGGCACATCCTCACCCGCAATGAACAGAACGCCGGCCACGCCGCGAGCGGCTACGCCCGCGTCACCGGGAAGCCCGCCGTCTGCGTCGCCACCTCCGGCCCCGGCGCGACCAACCTCTTCACTGCGATCGCCACGGCCTATGCCGACAGCATCCCGCTCGTCGCGATCACCGGGCAGGTGGAGACGGGACTTCTGGGCCGCGACGTCTTCCAGGAGGTCGACACCACGGGCGCGGCGGAGCCGTTCACCAAATACAGCTATCTCGTCAAGGACGCTTCCGACATCCCGCGCGTCTTCAAGGAGGCGTTTTACATCGCGTCAACCGGGCGGCGCGGGCCGGTGCTGATCGACATGCCCGTCGACGTCCAGCGGCAGCTGATCAATTTCCGCTACCCGCAGGAGGCCTCGATCCGGGGCTATAAGCCCCGCTTCCGGGGTCATGCCGTGCAGGTGAAGCGGGTCGCGGAGGCAATCCGCGCCGCCAAGCGCCCGCTGCTCTGCGTGGGCGGCGGCGCGATCGCGGCGGGCGCGCAAAAGCAGGTGCGCGCCCTCTGCGAGGCGGTCTCGCTGCCCGCGGTGAGCACCCTCATGGGCATCGGCGCGCTGCCCGCCGGGCATCCGCTCTATTTCGGGATGCTCGGACAGAGCGGCGGCTGCGCCGCAAACGAGGCGGTCGCCGAAAGCGACCTGCTCATCATCCTCGGCGCGCGCGCCGACAACCGCGCGATGGCCAAGCCCGACCAGATCGAGGCGGCGACCGCCGTCGTGCACATCGACATCGACGCGGCGGAGATCGGCAAAAACCTCGGCACCACCATCCCCCTCGTGGGGGACGCGGCCGCCGTGCTCGAACAGCTTCTCGAGCAGTCCCCGCGCGGCGAGTGGGGCAAGTGGCTCGAATGGCTGCGCGCCCGCCGCGCGCGGGAGGCGGCGCCCGCAGCGGCGCCGCCCAGGGCGGGCTGCGTCGATCCGGAGGCGTTCGTGCGTCTGCTCTCCGCCAAAATGGAGCCCGACGCGATCTATGTCTCCGACGTGGGGCAGAACCAGATCTGGTCGGCGAAAAACTGCGCGGTCAGGGACGGGCTCTTCCTCACGACGGGCGGCATGGGCACGATGGGCTACGCGCTGCCCGCCGCCCTCGGCGCGAAGCTGGCCTGCCCCGGGCGGCAGGTCGTCGCCGTCTGCGGCGACGGGGCGTTCCAGATGGCCATGATGGAGCTTGCCACCGCCAACCAGCACGGGGTGCCGGTCAAGCTCGTCGTGATGCGCAACGATATGCTCGGCATGGTGCGCGAAATCCAGCAGAGGGAATACCGGGGCCGGGAAACCGCGGTCGCCCTTGCGGGCGGTCCGGAGATCGGCGGGATCGCCGGGGCGTACGGCGTCCCCTTCGACCGGATCGATTCCATGGAGGAGGCCGGGGCCGCGGTGGAACGGTTCCTTGCGGCGGACGGTTCGTATATCCTCGAATGTGTCGTCGACCCGCGGGAGGAAACCCGCTGACAGGAGGGAAAGCGTATGAAACAGATCATGTCGGTGCTGGTGGAAAATAAGGCGGGCGTGCTCTCCCGCACGGCGGGGCTTTTCGCGCGCCGGGGCTTCAACATCGAAAGCCTCGCGGTAGGCGAGACCGAGGACCCCACCGTCTCCCGCATGACGATCGTCGTCGAGGGGGACGAGCGCACGATCGAACAGGTCGAAAAGCAGCTTAATAAACAGATTGACGTCATCAAGGTCAAGCTCCTTGAGACCGACGCGGCCACCCGCCGCGAGCTCATCCTTATCAAGACGAACGCCACCCAGCAGAACCGCGGGGAAGTCATCGACATCGCCACGATCATGAACGCCAAGATCGTCGACCTCTCCCGCGCCACCCTCACGGTCGAGATGTGCGACCGCCCCGAGCGGGTCGACCTGCTGATCGATATGCTCACCCCCTACGGCATCGCCGAGATCGCCCGCACGGGGATGATCGCCCTTCAGAAGGGCGCCGACGCCATTCGGAAGTGATTTGCCGCTCAGGGGCTTGTCGGCTGCCCGCCGGCAGGGGCCTTCTTAGGTTTGCCGCTCGGAGAGCGGTGGAGCTTGTCGGGTCCCGCCCCGGCGGCGGTTTTGGATTTGCCGCGCTGCGCCCGGCGGGACTTTTTATCGCGCCCCTTCGGGGCGCTCCAGATGTGCCGCCTTCGGCGGCGGAGATTGCCGGGTCCCGCCCCGGCGGGCGGTTTTAGATTTGCCGCGTTGCGCCCGGCAAGCCTTTTACGCGCCCCTCCGGGGCGCTTTAGGGGAGCCGCCTTTGGCGGCGGGGATTGCCGGGACCCGCCCCGGCGGTGGTTTTGGATTTGCCGCGCTGCGACGGCCCGCAGGCCTAGTGCCGGAGGCGTGTCCCGCCGACGGCCGCCCGGCGAGGCTATCACGGGAATTGCCGCCCGTGGGCGGCAAGAAATACGAGCGCGTTCCGCCGCGCGGCACGGGTTCCTTTTCGGACGGACGAAAAGGAACGAAAAGTCCGCCTAAGGGGGGCTCCACCGCCCCCTTAGATATCCCCTGGAGAACCTTGCCATAACCCGCAGGTTACCGCCGCTCCCCACAGGTACACCAGCTGAGGGCTCAATTCAGGTTGCGGGCGCTCCCAACGACCGAAGCCGGATAGCTCGCCATAATCCACAGCGGAAAACAACGCCCGTTTCGGGCGTTCGCGCGCTCCGCGCGCGTGCGCGGCGAAGCCGCGCAGTTTTCCGCCTCCGCGTGGGCGCTGCGCGCCATGCAAAAGCGGCCGTGCCTCCCCACAAGCACCCCCGGTACGGTTCCGGGGGCTCGCCGGCAGAGGCATTGCGCCTGCGGCGCGGCGGCGGGCGGGATGCTGTAGGCTTGCTCGCTGATCCGTGACAGGGTGCCGCCGACTTTGGCCGAAGGCCAACCGGAGGCGGCGTTGGGGTCGCAGGGATTTGGCCGCAGGCCATCCTTGTAGAGAATCCGGCCCGCAGGGCCGGGTCTGCGAAGCGGACTCAAGCCGGGGGCGCGGGGCGGAGCGCCCGCGAGCGGCCGTCGCGCGTAGCGCGCTCCGGGCGCAGCCCGGGCAGGCCGCCCAAGCCCCCTGCGGCTTCTTTCCCCCATTTCTTGTCCGTATAAGAAATGGGGCCGCCCGCCGTGGCGGGACCCGGCAAACTATACCGCTCACTGAGCGGTGAACCTAAGGTCCGCCGTCGGTCGACTACCGACAGGCCCTCCGCCCCCGGGGCGGAATATCTAAAACGGCCGTCGGTCGACTACCGACAAACTCCGCCGATCACTGAGCGGATAATCTAAACCCGCCGTCGGCCGGCCACCGACAAGCTCCGCCGCTCCCCGAGCGGCAAAGAAAAACCCGCCGGTGACGATCACTCGTCATCGGCGGGTTTGCGCTCCGCGGAAGAAAGATCCGGGACCAGAGCACAATCGGGATTCCTCCGCGCTCGGATGGAATAGATCGGCTGGCCGAGATTGGAAAAATACCGCTCGTATTCGGTCATGATGTTGCCCTCCGCGTATTCACTGCGGTGCAGGTCGGTGGTGGAAAAATACCGCTCCATGCAGGCGTCGAATTCAAAGGTGGAAAAGTGGTAGAGCATATAGTTGTCCGTCTTGAACCACACCTCGCCCCCGTCGGCGAGCAGGGCGTTGTAGACGGCGAGACGGCCCCGGTAGGTGAGGCGGCGCTTAAACTGCCGGTGCTTGTGCCAGGGATCACAGAAGTTGATATAGATGCGCCCGACCTCGCCGGGCAGGAAGATTTCCGGCAAATGGTCGGCGTCGCCGAGAATGAAGCGCAGGTTGGGCAGCCGGGCCTCCATAGCGCGCTCGGTGGCGATGACGGCGACGTTTGCCTCCTTCTCCATCGCGACGAAGTTGATTTCGGGATGCAGGGAGGCAAGCGCGCAGATAAACGCGCCCTTGCCGCAGCCGAGTTCCAGGTACAGCGGCGCGCCGGGGTTGGGAAACTCCTCGCGGATGCGGCCCTTCTTTTCCTCCGGGCTTTGGATGACGACCGGCGCGCAGGCCGCGAGCCGGGGGGCGAGATTCGGTTTTTTTCTCGGTCTCATAGCATTTCCTCCCTGATGTCCGGATTGGCGGCGAGTACGTCGGAAGCCAGCCGCACCGCGTCCTCGTAGGTGCAGAGCTCGCCCGAACGCTTGCGGAAGGCGGCCGCGCCGCGCATCCCCTTCATATACCAGGCGGCGTGCTTGCGCGCCTCGCGCATCCCCTGGCGCTCCCCCTTGTTTTCGCAGATGAGCCTCAGATGGCGGAGCATGACCTCCATGCGCTCCGCGAGCGGCGGCGCGGGCAAAACGCTGCCGTCGTCAAAATAGCGGTCGACCTGCCGGAAAAGCCAGGGACTCCCGAGCGCTCCGCGGCCGATCATGACAAGGTCACATTTTGTATAATCATACATGTGCAATACTGATTGCATATCAACGCAGTCCCCATTTCCGATCACGGGGATCGAAACGGCGGCCTTTACCGCGGCGATGACGTCCAGATCGACGGGCGGGGAATAGAACTGCTGGCGGGTGCGGCCGTGCACGGTGAGCGCGGCCGCGCCGCTCTCCTCCATGATGCGCGCAAATTCCACCGCGTTGACATGCTCGTCGTCCCAGCCCTTGCGGAACTTGACGGTGACCGGCAGGGGAACCGCCTTGACGACCGCCTCGGCGATCCTGCCCGCGAGGGCGGGATTTTTCATGAGCGCGCTGCCGCCCCCGTTGCCCGCGATCTTGGGCGCGGGACAGCCCATGTTGATGTCAATCACGTCGGGACGGTAATCGAGCGCCTTTTTTGCCGCCTCCGCCAGGATGTCCGGCTCGTCCCCGAAGAGCTGCACCGCGACCGGCCGTTCGGCATCCTGTACGCCGAGCAGCTTGGCGGTCTTCTTATCGGAGTAGTGCATCCCCTTGGCGCTCGCCATCTCGCCGACCATATAGGCCGCGCCGAACTCCTTGCAGACCTGGCGGAAGGCGCTGTCCGCCACGCCCGCCATCGGAGCGAGCGCCGCCGTCCGTTTGATTTCGATGTCCCCGATCTTCATGGGAGCCTCCCCGTGCAAAACTTTTTCAAATTCCACATGATATCTTAACAGAAATTTGACTGTCAGGCAATGTTTTATGCTATAATATCCAGTATGTAAGCGGGAAGGGAAGAGACGCATATGGAGATTCGGACCGCCGTGGAGGCGGATATTCCGCGAATCGTGGAGATTTACAAGCAGCTCTTCGCGCTTTCGGCGCGGATGCAGCCGGAACGCTTTCGCGATACCCCGCAGGACGAGACGTTTTTGCGGGAGGTTGTCGCAGCCGGGGATCAGGAGCTTTTTGTGGCGGACGACGCGGGGGAGGTCTGCGGGTTCGCGCTGGCGCAGGACCTTGCGACGCCGCCCTACGACTGTGTCATCCCCTACCGCTACGCCTACCTGATGGACCTCTGCGTCGACGAGCGGCACCGAAACGGCGGCGTCGGCGCGCTGCTGATGGAGAGCGTCAAATCGTGGGCGCGCGGCCGCGGGCTCCGGTATGTCGAGCTCTGCGCGCTGGCCCAGAACGAGGGCGCCGTCCGCTTTTACCGCAGGAACGGGTTCGCCGAGGCGCGGCGGATCATGCAGTTCGACCTCTAGCGCGGCTGGGCGGAAAACCGGGCGGCGGAGCCGCCCGCGCGCGCTTCGCGCGCGGACGCGCCTGCGGCGCGTCGTTTTCCGCCGCCCTGTTTTGCGGGGCGCACTGTCCGGCGGCGGGGAGACCGCCCCGCCTCACGTCTCGCGCCCGCGGTGATGGGACGAGGCCGGCCTGATCAAAGTTTTCGGGGTCCGGGGGACTTTTTCAAAAGCCCCCCGGAGAAAGGATTGTTGCTTATGAAGCTGCTTGCGATCGACGGCAACAGCATTTTAAACCGCGCCTACTATGGCATCAAGGCGCTGACGACCAAGAACGGAGAGTTCACCAACGGCATCTACGGGTTCCTGAGCATCCTGCTCAAGGTGCTCGACGAGGTGCAGCCGGAGGCGGTGGCGTGCGCGTTCGATCTGCACGGACCGACCTTCCGGCATGAGATGTACGACGGCTACAAGGCTCAGCGCAAGGGGATGCCCGACGAGCTGGCCTCCCAGATGGAGCCGCTCAAGGAGCTGCTGGGCGCGCTCGGTTTCACGATCGTCACCTGCCAGGGCTACGAGGCGGACGATATCCTCGGCACGCTCGCGAAGGCGTGCTCCGACGGCGGGAACGACTGCGTCATCGCGACCGGCGACCGGGACAGCCTCCAGCTTGTGGGGGGGCATGTGTCGGTGCGGCTGGCGACTACCAAGATGGGCCAGCCCGCCTCCACCCTCTACGACCGCGCGGCGGTGATGGAGAAATACGGCGTCGAGCCGCCCCAGCTCATCGACGTGAAGGCGCTGATGGGAGACGCCTCGGACAACATCCCGGGCGTGGCGGGCATCGGCGAAAAGACGGCGCTGGCGCTCGTCTCTCAGTTCCACGACCTCGACGCGGTCTACGAGCACCTCGACGACCCGTCCATCAAGCCGGGCGTGCGCAAAAAGCTCGCGGAGGGCCGCGAGATGGCCTACACCAGCCGTAAGCTGGGGGAGATCTGCTGCGACGCGCCGATCGACGCGGAGCCGGGGCATTACCTCCGGGGGGCGGTCGATCAGAAAAAGGCGGCCGCTCTCTTCGCGCGGCTGGAGATGTTCAAAATGATGGAACGCTGGGGCGTCGACCCGCAGGCCGCCGCCGGGGAGGGCGGCGACGCGCCGCCTGCGGCGGCGCGCGAGCCGTCCAGGCCGCTTACCGTCTCGGCGGGCCCTGCGGACTTTGCCGGGCGCGTGGCCGCGGCGGGCGGGGCGGATGTGATCGCCGGCCTGGACGGCAGCGGCGACATTGTCGCCGTCGCCGCCGTTCTTCCGGACGCGCTGCTGCTCGCGGGCAAGGACGCGGCGGCGGAGCTGCTCCGTTCGGACGCGCCGCTGCGGGTGTGGAGCAGCAAGCCGTTCCACCGAATTGCGTATAAAGAAAACAAGTATATACAGAATGTAAAGTTCGATGCCGAGCTGGCAGCCTATCTGCTCAGTCCGACGAGCGCCGTCTACGACCCGCTGCAACTGGCGGCCCAGTACGGCATCGCGCCGCGCGAGCTGGCGGGCGGGGTGCCGGAGGATTTTGCCGCGCTGGCGGGGCAGGCGGCTGTGCTGGACGAGCTGTGCGGCCAGCTGGCGGCGGAGATCGCGGAGAAGGGGCAGGAGAAGCTGCTCTTCGAGATCGAGATGCCGCTCGCGCGGGTGCTGGCGGGCATGGAGTGTGAAGGCTTTTCCCTTGACGCCGACGCCCTGCGGGAATACGGCGGTGAGCTCGACGACCGGCTGGAGGAGCTGCACGCGGGCATCGTGGAGTACGCGGGGTACGACTTCAACCTCAATTCGCCCAAGCAGCTGGGGGACGTCCTCTTCGTGAAGCTCGGCCTGCCCGCCAAAAAGAAGACCAAGACGGGCTATTCCACCAACGTGGACGTGCTCGAGGCGCTGCGGCCCCACCACCCGATCATCAACCTGATCCTCGAATACCGCAAGCTCTCCAAGCTCAAGTCCACCTATGTGGACGGGCTCCTTAAGGTGGTCGGGCCCGACGGGCGGGTGCGCTCCACCTTTCAGCAGACCGAGACGCGCACCGGCCGGATCAGCTCGACCGAGCCGAACCTCCAGAACATCCCGGTGCGCACCGAGGAGGGCAGCAAGCTGCGCCGGTTCTTCCGCGCGCGGGAGGGCTGGAAGCTGGTCGACGCCGACTACTCGCAGATCGAGCTGCGGGTGCTGGCCGACCTCGCGGACGATGAAAACATGATCGCCGCCTTCCAGAGCGGCGAGGACATCCACACGACCACCGCCGCGCAGGTGTTCGGCCTGCCGGAGGAGATGGTCACGCCGGTCATGCGCTCGCGCGCCAAGGCGGTCAACTTCGGGATCGTCTACGGCATCGGGGCGTTTTCCCTCTCGCAGGATATCGGCGTCTCGATCGCCGAGGCGGACAGCTACATCAAGAATTACCTGGAGCACTACGCGGGCGTCCGGAAGTATATGGAGGACACCATCAAATTCGCGCGGAAAAACGGCTATGTGAGAACTCTCTTCGGCCGCCGCCGCTATCTGCCCGAGCTGGCCGCGTCCAACAAGGTGACGCAGGCGTTCGGGGAGCGGGTCGCGCGCAACACCCCCATCCAGGGGACGGCCGCCGACATCATCAAGATCGCCATGGTGCGGGTGTTTGAACGCCTGCGCCGGGAGGGGCTGCGCGCCCGGCTCATTTTGCAGGTGCACGACGAGCTGCTCGTCGAGGCGCCCGCGGAGGAGGTCCCGGCCGCGACCGCGATCCTCAAGGAGGAAATGGAACATGCCATTACGCTCAAGGTCCCCCTCGTGGCCGACGCCAACGTCGGGGACAACTGGCTCGAAGCCAAATAGACCGCGCCGCCTCCGGCTGATTTCCCGCCTCTCGGGAACGCCCCAGTACCTCGTCCGCTTTGGGCGGATGACCGGGGCGGACGTGGCGGGGGTGGCCGAAATCGAGGCGGAGTGCTTCTCCCAGCCGTGGAGCGGGCGCACCCTCGCGGGGGAACTGGAAAACCCCTGCGCGGTCTTCTTCGTCGCCCGCAGCGGAAGCCGGGTGGTCGGCTACGCCGGGATGCACCGGGTGCTGGACGAGGGATACATCGCGAACGTGGCGGTCACGGCGGAATTCCGCCGCCGGGGGATCGCCACCGCGCTCATGCGGCGGATGTTCCTCTACGCCCGCCGGGAAAAGCTCGGCTTTCTGACCCTCGAGGTGCGGGAGGGGAACCGCGCGGCCATCGCCTTCTATGAGAAGCTCGGCTTCGGCGCGGTGGGCCGCCGCCGCAATTTTTACGCCAACCCGGCGGAGGACGCCATCCTGATGACGGCGTTTTTGACGCGGGGGGCGCGGGAGGAAACAGCGACATGAAGATTTTAGCGATCGAAAGCTCCTGCGACGAGACGGCCGCCGCCGTGGTGGAGGACGGGCGCAGGGTCCTTTCCTCGGTCATCAACTCGCAGGTGGCGGAGCACCGCGTCTACGGCGGCGTGGTGCCGGAGATCGCCTCCCGCCGCCACTGCGAGAACATCGTGCCGGTGGTGCAGGGCGCGCTCGACGAGGCGGGCGTCCCGCTCGAGGGGATCGACGCCGTCGCGGTGACCGCCGCGCCGGGGCTCATCGGCGCGCTGCTCGTGGGGGTCAACTACGCCAAGGGGCTCGCCCTCGCGGCGGGAAAGCCCCTCGTGCCCGTCCACCACATCCGCGGGCACATCGCCGCCAACTACCTGGCCCATCCCGAGCTGGAGCCGCCCTTCCTCTGCCTCGTGGTGTCGGGCGGGCACACCCACATCGTCGAGGTGCGCTCCTACACCGAATTCCGCGTCGTCGGCCGCACGCGGGACGACGCGGCGGGGGAGGCGTTCGACAAGTCCGCCCGCGCGATGGGGTTCCCCTACCCGGGCGGCGTCTACATCGACGAGGCCGCCGGGCGCGGCGACCCGGGCAGATATAAGCTCCCCAAGCCCCGCGTCGAGGGCGCGCCCTACGACTTCAGCTTTTCGGGGCTCAAGACGGCGGTCATCAACCTGCTGCACAACGCCGGGCAGAAGGGGGAGGAGGTCGACATCGATTCGCTGGCCGCGAGCTTCCAGAGGACGGTCTGCGAGGTGCTGACCGGCCACCTCGAGGCCGCGGCGAAGGAGCTCGGATACCGCGTCGTCGCGGCGGCCGGCGGGGTTTCCGCCAACAGCGGCCTGCGCGCCGCGCTCGGGGAGATGTGCCGGAAAAACGGCTTTACGCTTTACGTGCCGCCCCTCTCCCTCTGCGGGGACAACGCCGCGATGATCGGCGCGCAGGGCTACTATGAATTCCTTGCAAATCCGCCCGCGGCGCTCTCCCTCAACGCCGCCCCGTCCATGGATATCGCGGCGGCATTTTCGGCGCGGGACTGACAAAATGCAGGAGGGAACTTTGCCCTCCTGCAAAACTTTGACGAAAAATTAACACAAATTCCAGAAAACCCATTGCAATTTCAAAAGGTTCGGTCTATAATGATAAACGTGGGAGATTTCGATTTTCTAGGGAAACTCCACAGAAAACCGACCAAATTCCCCCGCATTCCGGCATGGTTTTTATAAATTATTCCAAATACACCGAGAGGAGAACAATCATGACAAACAACAAGAATGTCCTCAACTGGATTGAGGAGATGAAGGCGCTTGTAAAACCCGACAAGGTTGTTTGGATCGACGGCAGCGAGGCCCAGCTCAAAGAGCTGCGCGACCAGGCTCTCGCGACCGGCGAGATGGAAGCTCTCAACCCCGAGAAGCTCCCGGGCTGCCTGCTCCATCGCACCGCCATCAACGACGTCGCGCGCGTCGAGGGCAGGACCTTTATCTGCTCCCGCAGGAAGGAGGACGCCGGCCCGACCAACAACTGGGAGGACCCGCAGGTCATGTACGCCAAGCTGCGCACCCTCTTCGACGGTGCGATGCAGGGCCGCACCATGTATATCCTCCCCTACTGCATGGGCCCGATCGGCTCCCCCTTCTCCAAGGTGGGCGTTGAGCTGACCGACTCGATCTACGTCGTGCTCAACATGGACATCATGACCCGCATGGGCCAGCAGGCGTTCGACCAGCTCGGCGACACCTCCAACGACTTTGTCCGCGGCCTGCACTCCAAGGCCAAGATGGAGGAGGAGAACCGCTACATCGTCCAGTTCCCCGAGGACAACACCATCTGGTCGGTCAACTCGGGCTACGGCGGCAACGTCCTGCTCGGCAAGAAGTGCTTCGCCCTGCGCATCGCCTCCTACCAGGCGAAGAACGAGGGCTGGATGGCCGAGCACATGCTCATCCTCGGCCTGGAGAACCCCAAGGGCGAGATCAAATACGTCTGCGCGGCGTTCCCCTCCGCGTGCGGCAAGACCAACCTGGCCATGCTCATCCCGCCGAAGAAATTCCAGGATGCCGGCTACAAGGTCTGGACGGTCGGCGACGACATCGCCTGGCTGCGCGTCGGCCCGGACGGGCGCCTCTGGGCGATCAACCCGGAGAACGGCTTCTTCGGCGTCGCTCCCGGCACCAACATGAAGTCCAACCCCAACGCGCTGATCTCCACCCAGAAGAACACGATCTTCACCAACGTGGTCCACAACCTCGACGACAACACCGTCTGGTGGGAGGGCCTCGACAAGAACCCGCCCAAGAACGCGCTCAACTGGAAGGGCGAGAAGTGGGACTGCACCGACGGCTCCAAGGGCGCGCATCCCAACTCCCGGTTCACCGCTCCGGCGGTCAACTGCCCCTGCATCTCCTCCGAGTTCAATAACCCCAACGGCGTGCCCATCTCCGCGATCATCTTCGGCGGCCGCCGCGCCAAGACCGCTCCGCTGGTCTACCAGGCGAGGGATTGGAAGCACGGCGTCTTCGTCGGCTCCACCATGGCCTCCGAGACGACTGCCGCCGCCGCCGGCGCCGTGGGCGTCGTCCGCCGCGACCCGATGGCGATGCTGCCCTTCTGCGGCTACAACATGGGCGACTACTGGGCGCACTGGCTCGAAATGGGCGAGAAGCTCGGCGACAAGGCCCCCAAGATCTTCAACGTCAACTGGTTCCGCACCGACGACGAAGGCCACTTTATCTGGCCGGGCTTCGGCGACAACATGCGCGTGCTGAACTGGATCATCGACCGCTGCGAGGGCAGGGCCGAGGCGGTGGAGACCCCGATCGGCTACGAGCCGAAGCCGGAGGATATCGACGTGGAGGGTCTCGGCGACGTCACCACCGACACCGTCAAGGACCTGCTGACCGTCGACAAGGCCCTCTGGAAAGAGGAGGTCAAGGGCATCAAGGAGTTCTATGCGAAGTTTGGCGACAAGCTGCCGAAGGAACTCGAAAGCCAGCTCGCGACCCTCGAAGCCAACCTCGACAAGTAAGGTGCCGTTATGATGAAAGAACTGCGGCTCTTCAACCCCTGGCGCGGGATCGCGGCCACGGCCCTCGTGGGCGCGGCCGCGGCGATCGCCGTGACGTTCGGCGTCATGGCGGCGCTCATCCTCCGCGACAAAAAATAGCTCTTTCAACGATGTCAAAAGGCCCCGGACGCAAAGCGTCCGGGGCCTTTTTGCGTCCCTCCGCGGGGGACGACGCAAAGAGCGCCGGGCGCATTCGCGCCCGGCGCTCTTCAGATGCTTGTGGAAGTCAGGCGCCCACGGGGATGCGGGTGAACTGGGAGCCCGGATGCAGGGAGGTATAGGTCTCCACGAACTGGTTGACCGCCGCGAGGATGGCCTTCTGGGCCTCCTGGCTCGCCTTGACCGACTTGTCGTAGCTGGCCTTGGAGGGGGAGTGGGTCATCGCGGTGAAGCTGTCGTAGTAGGCGGCGGTCTTTTCCGCGGCCGCGGCGAAGAGCTTGTGGGCCTCCTGGTACTCGGCGGGGGCGGCGACCGAAGCCAGCTCGGAGAGCAGGTCCCGGCTCGCGGCGATCTCGTCGCCGATTTTGCCGAAGGTGCGCTTGTCGCGGTAGTCGTAGCCCTTGAGCGCGCCGCCGAGGGCGGCGCTCAGCTCGGTGGCCATGTTCACATAGCCGAGCTCGTATTCTGCGGCGGTCAGCGCGACGGTAGGCGCCGCGGCGGTCGGGACCTGCTCCTCAGGGATGACCGGGGTCTCGTCCTCCACTTCCGCGGCGGCGGGCGCCGCCTCCTCGATGGGCTTGAGCAGGCGCTCGGCGAAGACCGGGCAGGAGAGGGAAAGCAGCATTGCAAACGCGATTACCGCGCTAATCCATTTTTTCACAGTCAGCACTCCTTTTGTCACAATTTTCCACGCTTATTGTACCATTTGTGACCAGAATGTCAATGAACTGTGAAGAAATTTATAGGGAACCGGCGGAAATTTGAAGACCGCTCAGCGGGCGAGCAGCTCGGAGATTTCGCGGGGAAGACGGCGCTTGACCAGCTCCAGCCAGGATTTCTCGAGGTTTTTGGCGGTGACGACCGCCGGCACGGTGACGATGTGGGGCAGGGGCTGCTTGCCGAGCAGGCTGCACGCGCAGGCCAGCGCGGCGGCGCGCCCGGTCTCATAGGAGCGGGGGCAGCTGACCGCGGTGATGTTTTTTTCGGCCGCGAGCAGCTTGGCCACGCCGTAGTCGAGCCCCGCGGCGACGACCGCGACGTCCGGGCGCGAAAGCTCGCGCAGCGCGGCGGCCGCGTCGGCGGCGAGCCGTTCGTCGCTCGCGTAGAGGCCGTCGATTTCGGGGTGGGCCTCCAGCAGGCCGCGGATGAGGGGGGCGTTCCCGCAGGGGCTGTAGAAGTCCCGCCGCGCCACCGTCTCGAGCTGGGGGAACTCCTCGGCGATGATGCCGGTGGCGGAGAGGTCGCGCTGCCGGGTACAGAAGGACTGCGCGCTGCCGTAGAGGAAGCCGAGGCAGCTCCCGCCCCGGCGGAGCACCTCGGCGGCGAGGAGCTTGCCCGCGGCGCGGCCGTTTTCCGACTCGTTGGCCGCGACGCAGGTGTCGTAGGAGAAGGGCGGCATCGAGGCGGGCACGTCCCCCGCGAAGACCAGCCGGATGCCGCTCCGGCAGAGCTTGCGGTAGCGGTCGAGCTCCCGCCCCTCCAGCACTGGCAGGCAGACGATCGCGTCGGGGTGCATGGCGGCGAGGCTGTCCAGCTGGATCTTCTGGAGCTGCGCGTCCTGTTGGGCGTTGACGGTGCCGAGCACCCCGATGCCGAGCGCGGCGAAGCCGTCCCGCATCCCCTGCGCGAGCAGGCGGGAGGAGAGGGAGCGCTCGTCGTTGATCGAGATGCAGACCGAATAGCCGCGGTGCTGCACCTCCTCGATCTCCGCGTCGGTGAGCTCCAGCAGCTCGGCCCGCCCGGCCTGCGCGCCCGACGGGCCGCGCGCCAGCGTGCGGGTCGATTCCCCGAGGATGAAGTCGGCGGAGATCAGCCGGTGCCGCCGCTCGTTCCCGCCGAGGATGAGCTCGCGGATGCCGGCCACCAGCTCGCGCACCTTCATGTCCACCCGCGTGATGTTGGGGAAAAAGACCTTTGCGATGTACATGTCGCCGATCGTGATGAGGGAGAGGTCCTGCGGGAACTGCAGGTCGTTGAGGCGGATGTAGTCCATGATGTGCATGGTGGCGCCCGTCTCGGCGGTGATGACCGCGGTGATTCCCGGATGCGCCTGGAAGCAGGCGCCCAGCTGGCGGACGAGCTCGTCCCGGCTGTAGGTGTCGTCGATCGTCCAGAAGTGGCCGTCGTCGAAGGCGAGCCCGTACTGGCGGCAGGTCTCATGCGCGGCGGAGAGGACCGACTGGTTGATGAAGGAGCTGCTCTGGCAGGCGAGGAAAGCGATGTCGGCGTGCCCCCGGTTAAGCAGGTGGCGGAGGGCGAGCCCCACGGCGTGGGGATAGTCGAAGTTGATGTAGTAGCAGTTTTCCCGCTCGGTGGGGATGTGGTTGATGAAGATCGTCTGCACCGGCGGCGGGGCGCCGCCGTCGTCCCGGATCTCGACCGAGTAGTGCACGATGGCGGTGTCGAGGTGGTAGAGGCGGACATACTCGAGGAAATCCTTCCACGCCAGGCGCTGCTCGGTGACGATCGCGACGATCCGCACCCGCTTGTCGAGCAGCTCGGCGGCCAGGCAGTCGGCGAGGTCGGAGGCGTAGCTGCCCCGGATGCTGCTTAAAAAGATGCCGGCCACGCGCATCCCGCAGAGCTTCTGCCGGTGGGAGACCCGCAGCGGGGTGTAGCCGAGCTCCCCGACGGCGTGCATCACCCGGTCGGCAAGCTCGGGGCGCACATAGCGGGTCTTGTTGATCACGTGGGAAACGGTGGTGGCGGACACGCCGCTCCGCCGCGCCACGTCCTGGATCGTTATCATCTGCATCCCCCCTTTCCATGATAAACCGGCGGCGGGGCCCCGTCAATTTGAAAGGGGGCCGCGGTGAAAAATCGGAGCTTTCCAGTAAAGGGCAGGGGGGCGCTTTGTTCACAATGACCATCCGGCGGGTAAGAAATGGAACAAATGAAGTTAAATGCGCAAATAAAGATGTTTCGTTGTGATTCTACGAACCGGTCTCCGGTCTAAAACGCCGGATTTCGGCCGCCGGGCGGGAAAGCGGCCGAATAAAAAGTGCAATTTCCGATTCCGAATTGTGGTTTTTTCATATCCGTCAGGGCCGGATTGGGGGTATGGAAAATTAAATGCGCAAATAAAATGGGGATTTGAACGAAAAACCCATAAAAATCATGGAATATATTGGGAGTATTATACAAGCGTGATTTGACAGGCAAAATTCCTGCTGATACGATGGGTTCAAATGCGGGGGATCGGCAAAAAAAGAGACAGATTTGGCGATTCACCACAGAACGAATAAGGAGGGTTCCTATGAAACTGGAACGGGAAGGCATCCAAATCATCCCCGAATCGGAACAGAAAACCGGACTTTGGGACATGGCGTTCGTCTGGTTCTGCGCCAATGTGGCGGTTCCGCGCCTGCTGATGGGCGGCTCGATGGCCGGGCTCGGCTTCGCGCGCGCGGCCGCCATGCTGCTGTGGGGCAACGTGCTCGTCATCCTTCCGCTGCTCGCGCTCGGCGTCATCGGCTACAAGGTGCGCATCCCGACCATGGCGGCCGCCCGCATGACCTTCGGCATCAAGGGCTCCTACGTCCCCGCCATCGCCAACGCGGTTCAGCTGATCGGCTGGGGCGCGTCTGTCACCGTCGTCTGTGGCAGCTCGATCGACGCGGTGGTCTCCGCCATGACCGGCTACAGCAACATCACGCTCTGGATCATCCTGACCGGCATCGTGCAGCTGCTCATCACCGCCTACGGCTTCCGTTCGATCACCTGGCTTCAGCGGGTGTCGGTGCCGCTGCTGGCGCTGCTGTCGATCTACGCGGCCTACCTCATGATCAAAAACTACGGTTGGAGCAACCTCACCGCCTTCCGCCCCGAGAGCCCGATGCCCATCATGCTCGGCATCGACGTGCTCGCGGCCAACGCGTTCGCATGGGGGCCGATGGTGTGCGACTACACCCGCTACGCGAAAAACAAGTCCTCCTCCAGCGTGGGCACGCTGATCGGGTCCCTCGCGGGCGCGGCGGGCTTTATGTTCGTCGGCATGATCTCCTCAATCGTGACCGGCGACCCCAACCCCTCCTCGATGCTCGTGTCGCTCGGCCTGGGCGTCCCCGCCCTGCTCATCATCATCCTTTCGAGCGTCACCACCAACGTCATGAACCTCTATTCCTCCGCGATCTCCTTCGTCAACGTCTTCCCCAAGATCGAGCCGTGGAAGATCATCGTGGGCGGCGGCGTCGCAATCACCGGCGTGGCGGTCATCCCCAACCTGATCGGCCACTTCATCCAGTTCCTCACGATCGTCGGCTCGATCTTCGTGCCGCTGATCGCCATCCTGCTCGTCGACTACTTCCTGCTCAAAAAGCAGCAGGTCGACGCGGAACAGCTGCTGGTGGACAACGCCTCCTCCAGCTACTGGTATAAAAACGGCTTCAACGTCCGCGCGATCGTGATCTGGCTTGTCGGCGTGGCGATCTTCAACATCCTGCCCCACGTCGCCCCGACCATCGGCGCCACGGTCCCGACCTTCCTGCTGATCGCCGTCGTCTACTTTGCGGTCGAAAAGCTTTCGCCGCGCAAGGCGTAAGGAGGAGAGAAGATGCGGGAAGAACTGTTCGTCAAAAACGCCCGTCTGCGCGGCAGGGACGCGCTGCATGACATCCACATCCGCGAGGGGAAATTTTACCGCGTCGCGCCCGCCGCCGTGCTGGCCGCGCCCGAGGACGCGCGGGTGATCGATGCGGGCGGAAGGCTCGTGATTCCGCCCCTCTGCGACCCCCACCAACACCTCGACGCCACGCTGAGCGTGGGAAATCCCCGCTACAATATGAGCGGGACCCTGCTGGAGGGCATTCAGATCTGGGGGGAGCGCAAGCAGACGCTCACCAAGGAGATTATCAAGGAAAACGCGATCAAGGCGATCAAATGGGAGGTTGCCAACGGCGTGCTGCGCATGCGCACCCACGCCGACGCGACCGACCGCAGCCTGCTCACCGTGGAGGCGCTCGCCGAGGTGCGCGAGGAGATGAAGGACCTCGTGGACCTGCAGATCGTCGCCTTCCCACAGGACTGCGTCTTCACCTTCGAGGGCGGGACCGACCTGATGGACCGCGCGATGCGGATGGGCTGCGACGTGGTCGGCGGCCTGCCCTACATCGAGTTCTCGCGGGAGGACGGGGTCGCGGACGTCAAGTTCGCCTTCGACCTCGCGGAGAAGTACGGGGCGCTCGTGGACATCCACTGCGACGAGAACACCGACGACCAGTCGCGGTTCGTCGAGGTGGTGGCGCGCGAGGCGATCGTGCGCGGCATGGAAGGCCGCGCGACCGCCAGCCACACGACCGCCATGCACAACTACAACAACGATTACGCCTTCAAGCTGATGGGGGTTTTGCAGCGGGCGAGCCTCAACATCATCACCAACCCCTATCCCAACTCGGTGCTCCAGAACCGGACCGACGGCTATCCCCGCAGGAGGGGCTGCACGCGGGTGGACGAGCTGCTCGCGGCGGGGGTCAACGTCTGCATCGGGCACGACGACCTGATGGACCCCTGGTACCCGATGGGCAAGGGCTCGATGCTCGGCGCGGCCAACCTGCTGATGCACACCGCGCAGCTCAGCGGCTACGACCAGATCGGCCAGCTGCTGGATATGATCACCGTCAATTCCGCCCGCACGATGTGCCTGGAGGATTACGGCATTGAGGAGGGCAACTCCGCCGACTTCGTGGTGCTCGACGCGGACACCCCCTTCGACGCGGTCCGCCTCACCTGCGAATGCCTCTATGTGGTTCGCCGCGGAAAGATCGTCTGCGAGACGGAGCCCGCGCGCCGCGAGCTCCGGTTCGGCGGGCGGACCGAAACCATCGATTTCAAGCTCTGACCGCCGGATACGGCGGAGAACCATAACATCTGGAAAGAAGGGTCCGTATGTCACTGCAAAGGGAGGATTCCCGGAGTAAAAAGATCATCTTCGTATCGAGCTGCCTGCTCAACACCAACAACAAGGTGCGCGACCTCGCGCGGTACGGCGGGTTCAGCCTCGACGTGGTCAAGATCCTGCACAAATACGACCTCGGCATGCAGCAGATGGACTGCCCCGAGACGCTCTACCTCGGCATCCAGCGCTGGCAGCACACCAAGAACCTCTACGACAACGTCGGCTTCCGCCGCTTCTGCCGCCAGATCGCGGTGCGCAACGTCGACTACATGGAGAGCTACGTGCAGATGGGCTACCAGACGGTGGCGGTGCTCTCCTGCAACGGCTCCCCGACCTGCGGCGTCACGCTGACCAGCCACAATGACGACTGGGGCGGCCCGCCCAAGGACCTCGACTACGGCGACGCGCTCGTCGAGGGCACCGGCGTCTTCATCGAGGAACTGCAGAAGGAGATCATGGAGCGGGGCATCCTGATGCCGCCCTTCTACGGCCTCAACCTCGACGAACCCGCGAAGCCCTTTGAAAAAATCCTTTCCGAGTTCGAGCAGTTCATCGCCGACCTCATGGAAGCCTGAACCGGCGAACCGATCCTCAACGAAAGAAGCGCCCGGCGCGTATGCGCCGGGCGCTTCTTTTTTGCAGAATCAGAGGGCCGGCCCCCGCTCCGCGCGGATGCGCGCGACCGCCTCCGCGACCGCTTCGGGCCCGGCGGACGCGTCCGCGACGGCGTTTGCGGCGGCGAGATAGGCGGGGCGGCGGGCGTCGAAGAGGGCCCGAAGCTCCTCCGGGGAGCTGCGCCGCACGATCGGCCGGTCGCTGCCGCGGATGCGCTCCAGGCAGGCGTCGAACGGCGCGTCGAGAAAGACGACGAGGTCGCGCGGGGAGAGGGCCTCCCGGTTGCGCGGGTAGGTCAGCGCGCCGCCTCCCGTC
Organism: Anaerotruncus massiliensis (ex Togo et al. 2026); assembly: GCF_900199635.1. Taxonomy (GTDB): domain Bacteria; phylum Bacillota; class Clostridia; order Oscillospirales; family Ruminococcaceae; genus Anaerotruncus; species Anaerotruncus massiliensis. Next base: position 77,325 of record NZ_LT962687.1, read on the forward strand.
GAGACGACGCAGTCCGCGCGTCCCGCGAGGGCCCTGACCGCCTCGTGCTCGAGGTCGCGGAAACGCGCCTCGCCGTATTCGGCGAAGATGGCGGGGATCGCCATGCCCGCCTCCGCCTCGATTTCGGCGTCGAGGTCGGCGTACTCCATCCCGAGCCGCCGGGCGAGCAGGGTGCCCACGGTCGTCTTGCCGCAGCCCATGAAGCCGCAGAGGATGATGTTGTTCATGGCGTTTGCTCCTTCAGCAGCAGGTACGCGGCCATCTCCTCGACGATCCTTCCCACGGCGCGGTCGGAAAACCGGGTGCCGTGCCAGATCTCGTGGGCGATCGCCGCCTGCCAGACAAGCATCTCCATGCCGCCGACCGCCTTGACGCCGCGTTCGCGCGCATGGCGCAGGAGCAGCGTCTCGGAGGGGTTGTAGACACAGTCGAAGACGGTGTCCACCCCGTCGAGGAGGGCGGGCGGCACCGGGCAGGCGTCCGTGTTCGGGTACATGCCCACGGGGGTGCCGTTGATGAGCAGCGAAAAGCGGCCGTCGAGGGCGTCGATGCCGCGCACCGAAAGCTCCGCCCCAAGCTTTTCCCGCGCCTCGCGCAGGAGCTCGGAGGCCTTTTCGCGCCCGCTCTCCCGCACGGCCACGGTCACCCGCGCGCCCTGCCGCGCGCACTCGAGGGCGAACATCCGTCCCACCCCGCCCGCGCCGAGCACGCAGATGTCGCCCGCGATGGCGACGCCGTGCGCGCCCAGGGCGCGCAGAAAGCCGCCACAGTCGGTGTTGTCACCGACCAGGCGGCCGTCCGCATTATGCACGGCGTTGACCGCGCCGAAGAGGCGCGCGGCATCGCCGAGGGAGTCGAGCAGGGGGATGACGGCGCGCTTGTGGGGGATCGTCACGTTGAAGGCGGCGAGCTCCCGCAGGGTATCCGCCCGGGACGCGAGCTCCTCGGGAGGAATATCGAGAAGCGCGTAGTCCGCGTCGAGGCCCTCCAGCGCGAAGAGGCGCCGGTGGATCTCGGGGGAGAGCGAATGTCCGAGCGGGTGTCCGATCAAAGCATACCGTTTCATAGGGCCCGGGCTCCTTATATCAATTGTCGGGAATTACAGGGTTTCGCGCAGCTTTTCGACCGCGCTGGGCTTCTCGATGTTGCAGGCGCTGACCTGCTTGAAGCCGCGCTTGATGAGGGAGGTGAGCACCTTGTTGGGGCCGAGCTCGATGAACATGTCGACGCCGTCGGCCACCATGTCGGAGACCTCCTCGTGGAAGTGCACGGGGGAGACGAGGTGCTGGATGAGGTACTGGCGCAGGTCGGCGTCCGGATGGATCTGCCGGCCGGTGATGTTGGAATAGAAGGGGATCGCCAGCGGGTGGAAGGCGACGTCCGCGATCGCCTCGGAGAACTCCTGCGCGGCGGAGGCCATCAGCTTGGAGTGGAAGGCGCTGGACACCGCCAGCTTCTTGGCCTTGTAGCCCATCTCGGCAAGCGCGTTGGCGGCGGCCTCGGCGGCGGCGTTTTCACCCGCGATGACCGTCTGGGTGGCGTTGTTGTAGTTGACGGGCAGGACGTAGCCGGGGGTCTCCTTGCAGACGCGGGCGATCGTCCGCTCGTCGCTGCCGAGGATCGCGTACATGCTGCCGGGGTTCTTGTCGGCGGCGCGCTGCATCGCGATTCCGCGCGCGGCGATCATCCGGAAGCCGTCCTCGAGCGAGAAGGCGCCCGCCGCGGTCAGCGCGGCGTATTCGCCCAGTGAGTGGCCCGCCACGGCGGAGGGCTCGCACATCTGGGAGACGACCGAATAGGCGGCCATCGAAACGGCAAAAATAGCGGGTTGGGAAATCTTCGTCTGCGCGAGGGTTTCGGCGTCGCCTTCGAAGGTGACCTTCGCCAGGTCGAACCCGAGCACGTCGCTGCCGCACTCATAGACGTTGCGGACCGACTCAAAGCTGTCGTACAGCTCCTTGCCCATGCCCGGGTACTGGGAGCCCTGGCCGCTGAATACAAAAGCTAACTTCGACATCAATAACCCCTCATTCCTATAAAAGTTGACCGTGTCCGGGCAAAAAAAGAAAATATTCACAAATTAATAGTTGACAAATTGGCCCGGTTGACGGTATGATAACAATCGAAATATAACAACTGTTACATTTTTGCCCATTATAGCACAAAGAAATTCATGATGCAATAGGCAAAATGTAAAAACGATAATGAGGAGACGCCATGACAGGAATCAGATTTTGCGGTACGGGCAGCTATCTGCCGCCCCTGACGGTCGACAACGGCGAGTACGCCAAGATCGTGGACACCTCGGACGAATGGATCCGTCCGCGCACGGGCATCGTCACCCGCCACATCGCCAACGGCGAGACCACCTGGCGGATGGGCGCGCGGGCGGCCAGGGCCGCGATCGACGACGCGGGCATCGACCCCGCGGAGATCGGGCTGGTGCTGGTCACGACGGTCACCGCCGATTTCGCGACCCCCTCGATGAGCTGCTGCATCCAGCAGGAGATCGGCGCGAAAAACGCGATGTGCATCGACGTCAACTGCGCCTGCGCGGCGTTCGTCTACGCGGTGGACATGGCGCGGCGCTATCTCGCCACCGGCGACGGCGTCGACACGGTGCTCGTCGTGAGCACGGAGATGCTCTCCCGCCTCACCAACTACGCCGACCGCAGCACCTGCGTGCTCTTCGGCGACGGCGCGGGCGCCTGCGTGATCAGGGCGGAGGAAAACGCCATGTACGGCGCGATGGTCGGCGCGGACGGCTCCGGCTACGGGCTGATGTTCTGCAAGAACCCGCCGCCCGCCTCCCCCTGGACCACCAACCCGCCCGAGCCGGATGAGGTCTACACCCGTCCCGAGCTGCCCGGGCAGATGGTCATGGGCGGGCGCGAGATCTACAAGTTCGCGACCAAAATGATGCCGCAGGCGATCAACACCGCCTGCGCGCGGGCGGGGATCACCTCCGGAGAGCTCGACTGGATCGTGCCGCACCAGGCCAACGTGCGCATCGTCCAGACGGCGATGAAAAACCTCGGCCTGCCGATGGAAAAGGCGTTCATGACGATCGACCACACGGGCAACACCTCGTCCGCCTCTGCGGCCATCGCGCTCGACGAGCTGAACCGGAGCGGCAGGCTCCGCCGCGGCGACAAGGTCGGCATCGCGGGCTTCGGCGCGGGGCTCACCTACGGCGGGGCGGTCTTCACCTGGTAAAATGCAAAATCCTGCTGGACGCGCGCGTGAGGCGCGATTATCATAGAGATGAAGCGGCTACGCCATGGGCGGCGCCGGAGGGGCGCGGCCCCACAGTCTTACGTGGAGGAGAAAACCAATGCTGAAAACAAGAATTACCGAACTGCTCGGCATCCGCTATCCCGTCTTCCAGGGCGGCATGGCGTGGGTGGCCGACGCAAAGCTGGCGGCGGCGGTGTCCAACGCCGGCGGCCTCGGGCTCATCGGCGCGGCGGCCGCGCCCGGCGAGGTGGTCGAGGCGATGATCCGGGAAGCGAAGTCCCTCACCGACAGGCCCTTCGGCGTGAACGTCATGCTCATGAGCCCCTTCGCGGACGATGTGGCGCGCATCTGCGCCGAACAGAAGGTCGCGGTCGTCACAACGGGCGCGGGCAACCCCGGCAAGTACATGGAGGCGTGGAAGGCCGCGGGCATCAAGGTGATCCCGGTGGTCGCCTCGGCGGGGATGGCCAGACGGATGGAGCGCGCGGGCGCCGACGCGGTCGTCGCGGAGGGCACCGAATCGGGCGGCCACATCGGCGAGCTGACCACCATGTGCCTCGTGCCGCAGGTCGTGGACGCGGTGAGCGTGCCGGTCGTCGCGGCGGGCGGCATCGCGGACGGGCGCGGCGTGGCCGCGGCCATCGCGCTCGGCGCGCAGGGGGTGCAGTGCGGCACCATCTTCGTCTGCGCCGACGAGAGCCCGGCCTGCGCCAAGTATAAGGAGCTCGTCGCCGGGGCCAAGGACACCGACACGATCGTCACCGGACGGGAGGGCGGCGCGCCCATCCGGTCGCTCAAGACCAAGTTTACGCGGAAGCTCGCCAAGCTCGAGCATGAGGAGGTCAGCCGGGAGGAATTCGAACGGATGGCGGCCGGCAGCCTGCGCAAGGCGGTGCAGGACGGCAACCTCGAGGAGGGCACCTTTATGGCGGGGGAGATTTCGGGGCTCGTGAAGGGCGCCGCGCCCGCCAGTGAAATCGTGGAAAACCTGATGGCGCAGGGGGAGCATCTCCTCCGCGACTTGCTTACGGAAAGGGGTATCACCATTGAATAAGACGGCGGTAATCACCGGCGGCGGCACCGGCATCGGCCGGGCGATCTCGCTGAAACTGGCGGAGGACGGCTTCAATATCGCGGTCAACTGCCTCGAAAGCCTGCTGCCGCAGGCGCAGGCGGTCGCGGAGGAATGCCGCGCAAGGGGAGTCGAGGCGGAGTGCTTCGTCGCGGACGTGTCCAAATTTGACGCGTGCGCGGAGATGGTGAAGGCCGTGCAGGAGCGGTTCGGCTCGGTCGACGTGCTCGTCAACAACGCGGGCATCACCCGCGACGGCCTGATCGCCCGCATGAGCGAGGACCAGTACGACAGCGTCGTGAACGTCAACCAGAAGGGCGTTTTCAATATGATCCGGCACGTCACGCCGGTGATGATGAAGCAGCGTTCGGGCCGCATCGTCAGCATGGCGTCGGTGTCGGGACTCTACGGCAACGCAGGGCAGCTCAACTATTCCGCCTCCAAGGCGGCGATCGTGGGCATGACCAAGACGGCGGCCAGGGAGCTCGGCGGGCGCGGCATCACCGTGAACGCGGTGGCCCCCGGCTTTATCCAGACCGACATGACCGCCAAGCTCTCCGACAAGGCGAAGGAGGCGATCCTCGGCGGCGTGGCGCTCAAGAGGATGGGCCAGCCGGAGGACGTGGCGAACGCGGTGGCGTTTCTGGCAAGCGACGCGGCCGGTTACATCACCGGGCAGGTGCTCGTCGTCGACGGCGGCATGGGCCAGTGACATTTTGAAAAACAGGAGTATTTGCATATGAAACGAGTCGTAATCACCTCGACGGGGGTCGTTTCCCCCGTCGGCATGAACACAGCCGATTTCTGGCGGAACGTGGTGCAGGGCCGCCACGCCTTCAGGCCGATCACCTCCTTCGACACCTCCCGCATCAAGGTCAAATGCGCGGCCGAGATCGACGGCTGGGACCCCGTCGCGCAGGGGCTCAACAAGAAGGAGGCCCGCCGCATGGACCGCTACACCCAGTTTGCGATGGCCGCCGCGAAGCAGGTCGTCGAGGGCGCGGGGGACCTGAGCGGTATCGACCCCTTCCGCGCCGGCGTCATCGTGGGCAGCGGCATCGGCGGGTTCCAGACCACGCTGGCCGAGCACCAGAAGTTCCTCGAAAAGGGCCCCGACCGCGTGAGCGTCTTCATGGTGCCGATGATGATCTCCAACATGGCCGCGGGCCAGATCGCGATCGAATACGGCTTCAAGGGGGACAACTTCGCGGTGGTCACCGCCTGCGCGACCGGCTCCCATTCGATCGGCGAGGCGTTCCGCAAGATCAAGTACGGTTATCTCGACCTGGCGATCGCGGGCGGCGCGGAGGCGCCGATCACCGAGGTCGCGGTCGCGGGATTTTCCAACATGAACACCCTGACCGAGTCGGAGGACTGCGACCGGCTGTCGATCCCCTTCGACAAGGAGCGCAGCGGCTTCGTGATGGGCGAGGGCGCGGGGCTCGTGCTGCTTGAGGAGCTCGAGCACGCCCGCCGCCGCGGCGCGAACATCATCGCCGAGGTCGTGGGCTACGGCGCGACCGACGACGCCCACCACATCACCGGGCCCTCCCCCGACGGCGAGGGCGCGGCGCACGCGATGATGAACGCGATGGCGGACGGCGGCGTTTCCCCCGAGCAGGTCGGCTATATCAACGCCCACGGCACCTCCACCCAGCTCAACGAGAAGTGCGAGACGCTCGCGATCAAGGCGGCGTTCGGCGAACACGCCTACAAGCTGGGGGTCAGCTCGACCAAGTCGGTGACCGGGCACATGCTCGGCGCGGCGGGCGGCGTCGAGACGATCGCCACGGCGCTTGCCCTGCGGGACGGCGTCATGCCGCCGACGATCGGCTACAGGGTCCCCGACGAGGACTGCGACCTCGACTATGTGACCGAGGGCGCGCGCAGGGCGGACATCCGGTACGCGCTGTCCAATTCGCTGGGCTTCGGCGGGCACAACGCGAGCCTGCTCTTCAAAAAATACGAGGGGTGATCGAATGGCGCTCTATAATAAGGAACAGATCATGGAGATTATCCCCCACCGCGATCCCTTCCTGCTCATCGACGAGGTCGAGGAGCTGGAGGTCGGCAAGCGGGTGGTGGCCACAAAGTTCATCAGCCCCGATTCCTTCTGGTTTCAGGGGCACTTCCCCGGGCATCCCGTCACGCCGGGCGTGCTGATCATCGAGATGCTCGCGCAGGCGGGCGCGGTGTGCGCGCTGTCGATGCCGGAGAACCAGGGCAAGATCGCCTTCTTCGCGGGCATCGACAAGGCGAAGTTCCGCCGGCAGGTGCTGCCGGGCGACACGCTCCGCCTCGAGGTGGAGATGCTGCGGGTGCGCGGGAACTTCGGCATGGGCAAGGGGACCGCGACGGTCGGCGGCGAGCGCGCCGCGAGCGCCGAGATCACCTTCGCGCTCATGAAATAGACGCCTGTGCGCGGGCGGGAAACAGCCGCCGCGGGGGCTTTTCCAAAGTTTGTGTGGCCTGGCCAAATGCAAATTGGAAAACCCGACAAAATATGTGCAAATACCTATTGCCAAACCGTGGCAAAACGGGTATGATAGTTGTCGTTAGCAAGGCGGGTCCGCCCACGGCGGCCCCTTCCGTCAGATCATACGAGGTACCGATAGAACGAATTATAGGAGGAAACAATCATGGTATTTGAAAAAGTCAGAGAGCTTCTCGTGGACCAGCTGGACGTCGAGGAAGACGTCGTCACAATGGAGGCCAACATCCAGAGCGACCTGGGCGCCGACTCGCTGGACATCGTCGACCTGGTCATGTCCCTCGAGGAGGAGTTCGACTGCGAGATCCCCGACGAGGAGATCGAGAACATCAAGACCGTCGGCGACATCGTCAAATATATCGAAGACCACGCCAACTGACGCGTTTCGGAATCCCCGCCGGGACGGCGGGGATTTTATTTTTTCACTTCATTAGGAAAGGATGAACCCGGATGAACGAGAACAGCTACGGCGGCTTCCAGGACGGCACCGACCTCGACGCGGTCCGCCAGCAGGTGCAGACCCCCCTCTACCGGCATGTGGCCAAAACCTACGGCTGGATGTTTTTGGGGCTCCTGCTCACCTTCGTCACCTCCTTTTTGCTCTACGCGACCCGGATGGTGCTCCTCTTCTTTATCACCCCCTGGCTGCCCTTCGCGCTGCTGATCGGCAAGCTCGCGCTCGTCTTCTACCTCACCTCCCGCATCCGGAAGTATTCGGTGACCACCGCGCGGGTGATCTTTCTCTGCTATTCGGTGCTCACCGGCATCGCGCTCTCGCCGCTCCTGCTCCTCTACGACGCGGGCAGCGCGATCTTCGTCTTCGGCGTCGTGTCCGTCTTCTTTGGCGTGATGGCCGCGGCGGGCCTCATCACCAAGCGCGACGTCTCCGGCTTCGCGCCGCTCATCCTTTTCGGCCTGCTCGCGCTGCTGCTTATGGGGGCCGTCAACCTCTTCCTCGGGCTCGAGGGCTTCGAGACGGCGATCTGCTTTATCGGCGTCGCGATCTTCCTCGGCGTCACCACCTACGACTCCAAGAAGGTCAAGGACTACTACCACGCCTTCGAGGGCGACGCGGAGATGCTGGAAAAGGTTTCGATCTATTCGGCGCTCAACCTCTATCTCGACTTCATCAACCTCTTCCTCTATCTGCTGCGCCTGCTCGGCAAGCGCAAGTGACCGGAGCGCGGAAGGCCGCCGTCCTGCGGACGGCGGCCTGTTTTGCGGTTCCCGGGGAAGCCGGGGCGGGAAACCGGCGGGCGGGGAAGGCCGGGCCTTGCAATTCGCGCGAAAATTCGTTATGATACAAGGGTAATGCCGCGGCGGCCCCGGGCCGCCGGTCATATTTTGGGGCGCCCCGCGGGACGCCGAAGGAGAACATGCTTTATGGCGGACAAGAAAAAGATGGTGGAAGCGATCACCTCGATGGAGGAGGACTTCGCGAAATGGTACACCGACATCGTTAAAAAGGCCGACCTGGCGGACTATTCGTCGGTGCGCGGCTGCACGGTCGTGCGCCCCTACGGCTGCGCGATCTGGGAGAACATCCAGCACGACCTCGACGGCCGCTTCAAGGCGACGGGGCATGAAAACGTCATGATGCCGATGTTCATCCCCGAGGGCCTGCTCCAGAAGGAGAAGGACCATGTCGAGGGCTTCGCGCCCGAGGTGGCGTGGGTGACCCACGGCGGCGAGGAGAAGCTCACCGAGCGCCTCTGCGTGCGCCCGACCTCCGAGACCCTCTTCTGCGAGCACTACGCGAACATCATCCACTCCTACCGCGACCTGCCCAAGCTCTACAACCAGTGGTGCTCGGTCGTGCGGTGGGAGAAGACCACCCGCCCCTTCCTGCGCACCTGCGAGTTCTGGTGGCAGGAGGGCCACACGATGCACGAGACGGCCGAGGAGGCGATGGCGGAGACCGAGCGGATGCTGAACGTCTACGCCGACTTCTGCGAGGAGAGCCTCGCGATCCCCGTCACCAAGGGCCGCAAGACCAAAAAGGAGCAGTTCGCGGGCGCGGAGGCCACCTATACGATCGAGGCGATGATGCACGACGGCAAGGCGCTCCAGTCGGGCACCTCCCACTATTTCGGCGACGGGTTCGCCCGCGCGTTCGACATCACCTTCCAGGGCCGCGACAACAAGCCCCAGTACCCGCACCAGACCTCGTGGGGGATGTCGACCCGCATCATCGGCGCGATCATCATGACCCACGGCGACAACGACGGGCTGGTGCTGCCGCCCGCCATCGCGCCGGTGCAGGTGATCGTCGTGCCGGTCGCCCAGCACAAGGAGGGCGTGCTCGAAAAGGCGGGGGAGATCACCGAAAAGCTGAAGGGCTTCTGCCGCGCGAAGATGGACGATAGCGACAACTCGGCGGGCTGGAAGTTCGCGGAGTACGAGATGAAGGGCGTGCCGCTCCGGCTGGAGATCGGCCCGCGCGACATCGAGCAGAACCAGTGCGTGCTCGTGCGGCGCGACAACCGCGAGAAGACGGTCGTCTCCCTCGACGAACTGGAGGCGAAGGTGCCCGAGCTGCTGCGCGCGGTGCACGACGGCCTCTATCAGAAGGCGCTTGCCAACCGCGAGGCGCGCACCTGGACCGCGCGGACCTTCGACGAGCTCAAGGCGCTGGCGGCGGAAAAGAGCGGCTTCTTCAAGACGATGTGGTGCGGCGACGAGGCGTGTGAGCTGCGCGTCAAGGAGGAGGCGGGGCTCACCTCCCGCTGCATGCCCTTCGAGCAGGAGCGGATCGGCGACGTCTGCCCGATCTGCGGCAGGCCCGCCACGACCTCGATCATCTGGGGCCGGGCGTACTGATCCGGATCCGAATTTCCCGGCGCGCGCCGGAATAAACAGCAAACGGGGGTAAGAACATGGAAATGACCTATCAGAACACGCTGCTCAAGGTGACGGCGATTTTGATGATCGTCTTCGCGGTGCTCGGGCTGGTGTCCGCGGGCATGATCTCGATGGACGTCCAGAAGGAGCTGGGCGGCAGCTCGAGCGGCTTTACGAGCATGATCATGGAGATCGCGATGGAGGACCCCTCCTTCGCGGCGCAGGCGGGCATCGACGACCCGGAGCAGTTCTATGAGCTCATGCAGGACGAGGAGTTCCAGTCGGTGATGGGCGGCGTCTTCGCCGTGATCAGCGCGGTCATGATCCTCTTCGCGGCGATCGCCGCCGTCCCGCGCGCCATCGCGGGCATCATGGGGCTGAGCCGCAGCTCCCGTCCGGAGAAGAGCGGCTTCTTCATGGCGTGGGGAATCGTGCTGCTCATCCTCGGCGTGATCGGCATGCTCTTCTCGGGCGGCGTCTTCTCGCTGAACGGGCTGGTGAGCCTCGTAGGCGGCGTCGTCCTGCCGATCCTCTACCTCGTCGGGTCGAGCCAGCAGAAGAAGGCCTACCTCGCGAGCCTTTCGGCCGCGCAGGGAGCCGGCATCAATTACGCCGCGATGCCCGCGGGCAGCAGCCCCAAGGCCCCGCCCGCCGCGCCGGAGGCGCCGCAGCAGCCGGAAAACAAGGGCCCGGAGTTTTAAAGAATCCCTCAAAAGAGGGGCGGCGGAGCCGCCCCTCTTTTTTCGCCCCGGGCCGCCCGCATAAGCCGCCGGGGGAGCGGGGAAACTTTCCTGAAAAGGGACTTTTGACGGCGGCTGGGAAGCGAAAATTTTTTGGAGCTTTTTACGAATTTTTATCAGAAAATACTTGCATTGTGACGGGGGTTGTGGTATTATAATCGAGCGTGACTGCACAGATATGCGATGATGCGGGAGGTGGCCGCCCTTTGAGGCGGGGAATTTCCGCGGAGTATGTCCGATTTCAAACCGGGCGACTTTAATACTGATGAAAGCGTGCGCAATGCGCCTCCAGAGGCATTTTGCGCGGCGCGGCGGCTTTTGGCCGCGGGCGGTATGAAGTCCGGCTAAACTGGAAGGTTTACCGGATTTTTTGTATGCCCGCCCGCGAAACACCCGGAGGGGTGTACAGAGCGATTCGGTATGTGAAGTGTCGTCAGAAAACATTAAGGAGGCGATCTTCAGTGGCAGTCAAGGAGAAAATCAGAATCAGGCTCAAAGGTTACGATCACCAGCTCGTCGATGCATCGGCGGAGAAGATTGTGGAAACGGCAAAGCGCACCGGCGCCCGCGTTTCCGGTCCGATCCCCCTGCCGACCGAGAAGGAAATCGTCACCATCCTGCGCGCCGTCCACAAGTATAAGGACAGCCGCGAGCAGTTCGAGATGAGGACCCACAAACGGCTCATCGACATCCTGCGTCCCTCGAACAAGACGGTCGAGGCGCTCACGGGACTCGAACTCCCCGCCGGCGTGGAGATTGAAATCAAGCTCTAAGCCGCGCGAAACCCCGACGACGGATCCGCCGTCAGGTCAAGTCGGCGAGAGCCGACCAATAACCTTCAGGAGGTAAGAAAGGTATGCAAAAGTGCATCGTAGGCAAAAAGATCGGCATGACCCAGCTTTTTGACGAGAACGGAAAAGTGATCCCCGTGACCGTCGTTGAGGCCGGCCCCTGCGTTGTCGTCCAGAAGAAGACAATCGAAAACGACGGCTATGAAGCCGTGCAGATCGGTTATGGCGACATCTCGGACAAGGCGATCAACAAACCGCTCAAGGGACACTTCGCGAAGGCTGACGTCGCGCAGAAGCGCACCCTCAAGGAGTTCCGTCTGGAGGACTGCTCGTCCTTAAACGTCGGCGACATCATCAAGGCCGACGCCTTCGCCGCGGGAGACGCGGTGGATGTCGCGGGCACCTCGAAGGGCAAGGGCTACGCCGGCACCGTCAAGCGGTTCGGCAACCACACCCTCAAAGCGACCCACGGCTCCGGCCCCGTCGGACGCCACGCCGGCTCCAACGGCGCCTGCTCGTCCCCGTCCCGCGTCTTTAAGGGCAAGGGCCTCCCGGGCCACATGGGTGACGAACACGTCACCGTCCAGAACCTTGCGGTCGTCAAGGTGGACGCGGAAAACAATCTCATCGCGATCAGAGGTGCGATCCCCGGCGCCAAGGGCGGCGTGGTCTGCATCACCGATAGCGTCAAGGCGTAAGGGAAGGAGGACACACACAATGCCAAAGGTTCAAGTTTATGATATGGCCGGCAAAGCCGTTTCTGAGATCGAGCTTTCCGACGCCGTCTTCGGCATCACCCCCAATCAGGCGGTCGTGCACGCGTGCGTCGTGAATTATCTGGCCAACCAGCGCCAGGGCACCCAGTCGACCCTGACCCGCACCGAGGTTACCGGCGGCGGCAAGAAGCCCTGGAGGCAGAAGGGCACCGGCCACGCGCGCCAGGGTTCCATCCGCGCTCCCCAGTGGCGCAAGGGCGGCATCGCGCTCGGCCCCAAGCCGCGCGATTACAGCTACTCCCTCAACAAGAAGACCCGCCGCCTGGCGATCAAATCGGTCTTCTCCGACAAGGTCCTCACGAACGACCTGATCGTGGTCGACCAGATCACCGTGGACGGCTACAAGACCCGCCCGGTGGTCGACATGCTCAAGGCGCTCGGCGCGGAAAAGAAGGCGCTCATCGTCATGGGCGACAAGAACGACCAGTTCATCAAATCCGCTTCCAACATCCCGGGCGTCAAGACCGCGCTGGTCAACACGCTCAACGTCTACGACATCGTCAACTGCGACAAGTTCATCGTCGCGAAAGACGCCGTCGCCAAACTCGAGGAGGTGTACGCATAATGAAAGCTCCGCAGGACATTATCCTCCGTCCGGTCATCACCGAGGCTTCGATGGCGAACGTGCAGCTTCGGAAGTACACCTTCCGGGTCGCCAAGGACGCCAACAAGATTGAAATCGCCAAGGCCGTCGAGGCGCTGTTCCCCGGCGCCAAGGTGTCGTCGGTCAACACGATCAGCTGCCGCGGCCGCCTGAAACGGATGGGCCGCAACCAGGGCTACACCCCTTCCTTCAAGAAGGCGATCGTGACGTTGACCGAGGGTTCGAAGACGATCGAGTTCTTCGACACCATGCTCTAATGGCGCCCTGCGCCGCGTATGGGGTTCTCTGCCCCGCTAACTAAAATGAGGAGAGTGAAACCGAATGGCTATTAAGAGCTATAAGCCCACTACGCCCAGTCGCCGGCAGATGACTGTCACCGACTACAGCGAGTTGAGCAAGGTCGCTCCGGAAAAGAGCCTGCTTGAGCCTGTCAAGAAGCACTCCGGACGCAACAGCAACGGCAGGATCACCGTCCGCCACCGCGGCGGCGGCAACCGCCGGAAATACCGCATCATCGATTTCAAGCGCGACAAGGCCGATATCCCGGCCAAGGTCCTGACGCTCGAGTATGACCCCAACCGCACCGCCCACATCGCGCTCGTCCAGTACGAGGACGGCGAGAAGCGCTACATCATCGCGCCCAACGGCCTCAAGGTCGGCGACACGGTGGTCTCCGGCGCCAAGGCGGACATCAAGCCGGGCAACTCGCTGCCGATGATGAACATCCCGACCGGTACCTTCATCCACAACATCGAGCTTTACCCGGGCAAGGGCGCGCAGCTGGCGCGTTCGGCCGGCGTCATGGCCCAGCTGATGGCGAAGGAAAACGGCATGGCGCTCGTCCGCCTGCCCTCCGGCGAGCTTCGCAACATCCCCGAGATCTGCGTGGCCACGATCGGCCAGGTCGGCAACATCGATTTCGAGAACGTCAACTACGGCAAGGCCGGCCGCCGCCGCCACATGGGCTGGCGCCCGACCGTCCGCGGCTCCGTCATGAACCCCTGCGACCACCCGCACGGCGGCGGCGAGGGCAAGAGCCCGGTCGGACGTCCGGGCCCGGTCACCCCTTGGGGCAAGCCCGCGCTGGGTTACAAGACCCGCGCCAAACACAACCGCTCCGACAAGTTTATTGTCAAGCGCCGCAACGCGAAGTAAGACGGGCTGAAAGGAGGAAATATTCATGGGTAGAAGCATTAAAAAGGGACCGTACGTTCAGCCCGTTCTGCTGGAGAGGGTCCGCAAGATGAACGAGAGCGGCGAGAAAAAGCAGGTCCTCAAGACCTGGAGCCGCGCTTCGACGATATTCCCCGATTTTGTCGGGCACACCTTCGCGGTCCACGACGGCCGCAAGCACGTGCCGGTTTATGTGACCGAGGACATGGTTGGGCACAAGCTCGGCGAGTTTGCCCCCACCAGGACCTACCGCGGACACGCCGGCGCCAGGAAGAGCAACTAAAACGAGGCCGAAAGGAGGAACTCAACCATGGAAGCAAGAGCTTCGCTGAGACATGCCCGCATCGCGCCTCGCAAGGTGCAGATCGTGCTTGATCTTATCCGCAACAAGCCCGCCGACCAGGCGATGGCGATTCTCCGGCAGACCCCCAAGGCCGCTTGCGAGCCGTTGGAGAAGCTGCTGAAGTCGGCCGTGGCAAATGCCGAGAACAATTTCAACATGGACAGGAACAACCTGTACGTGTCCGAGTGCTACGTCACCCCCGGCCCGACGATGAAACGGATCCGCCCCCGCGCGCAGGGCAGGGCGTTCCGCGTACTCAAGAGGACGTCCCACGTCTTCATCACCGTCAAAGAACAAGAATAACGCTGAAAGAGGAGGTAAACTATGGGCCAAAAAGTGAATCCGCACGGCCTTCGTGTCGGAGTTATTAAGGATTGGGATTCCCGCTGGTTTGCTAAGGACGATGCTTTCGGCGATATCCTTGTCGAGGATTATAAGCTCCGCAAGTTCTTAAAGAAAACCCTTTACGATGCAGGAATCCCCCGCATTGAAATCGAGCGCGACGCCACCAAGGTGCGCATCCACATCCACTGCTCCCGCCCGGGCATCGTCATCGGCAGGGGCGGCGCCGAGATCGAGAAGATCCGCCGCCAGTGCGACGAGATGATCAACAAGGGCAAGGCCGCGGCCGACAAGCGCCAGGTCTTCATCAACGTCGTCGAGGTCAAGTCCCCCGACAAGAACGCCCAGCTCGTGGCCGAGTCGATCGCCGCCCAGCTGGAAGCCCGCGTCTCCTTCCGCCGCGCCATGAAGCAGTCGATCGGACGCGCGATGAAGTTCGGCGCCCGCGGCATCAAGATCCAGGTGTCCGGCCGTCTGGGCGGCGCCGAGATCGCGAGGACCGAGCACTACCATGAGGGCACCATCCCCCTGCAGACCATCCGCGCCGACATCGACTACGGCTTTGCCGAGGCGAACACCACCTACGGAAGAATCGGCGTCAAGGTATGGATCTACGCCGGAGAGGTTCTCGGGGATGCCAAGAGGCCCCGCAGGGATGACCGTCCCCAGAGGGAAGGAGGCAAACAGTAATGCTGCTGCCAAAACGTGTGAAATACCGCCGTGTTCAGCGCGGCCGCCTCAAGGGCAAGGCCCTGCGCGGCAACACCGTCACTTACGGAGATTTCGGCCTGCAGGCGCTTGAGCCGGCGTGGGTCACCTCCAACCAGATCGAGGCCGCCCGTATCGCCATGACCCGCTACATCAAGCGCGGCGGCCAGGTCTGGATCAAGATTTTCCCGGATAAGCCGATCACCGAAAAACCGGCCGAGACCCGCATGGGTTCCGGTAAAGGAAGCCCCGAGTACTGGGTCGCAGTCGTCAAGCCCGGCCGCGTGATGTTTGAAATCGGCGGCGTGCCCGAGGACCTGGCCCGTGAGGCAATGCGTCTTGCCGCGCACAAGCTGCCCATCAAGTGCAAGTTCGTTGCCAAAGAGACTGAGGAAAAGGGGAGTGAAGAGTAATGAAGGCAACTGAGATCAGGGAACTGTCTGACAAGGAGCTTCAGGAGAAGCTCAACGACCTCAAAGCCGAGCTTTTCAACCTTCGTTTCCAGCACGCGATCAACCAGCTCGATAACCCGATGCGCCTGAACATCGTCAAGAAGGACATCGCGCGGGTGAAGACCCAGATCCGGGCCAACGAGCTTAAGAGCGCGCAGTAAGCGGAAGGGAGGACGAAGGTAAATGAGCGAAAGAAATCTCCGCAAGACCCGTGTCGGCACGGTTGTCAGCGATAAGATGGATAAGACGGTCGTCGTCGCCATCCAGGACAACGTCAAACATCCCCTTTACAAGAAGATCATCAAGCGCACCGTGAAGTTCAAGGCGCACGACGAAGAGAACGCGTGCGGCGTTGGCGACAAGGTCAAGATCATGGAGACCCGCCCCCTGTCCAAGGATAAACGGTGGAGGGTCACCGAAATCATTGAGAAGGCGAAATAACATCCGGACGGTCTTTTCCGACAGTCCGATTGAAAGGAGGAACGCTCTGTGATACAGATGCAGACCTATCTCAAAGTAGCCGACAACACCGGTGCGAAGGAACTCATGTGCATCCGCGTGCTCGGCGGCTCCCGCAGGAGATACGCCAACATTGGCGATGTGGTCGTGGCTTCCGTCAAGAAGGCCGCGCCCGGCGGTCAGGTGAAAAAGGGCGACGTGGTCAAGGCGGTAATCGTTCGTTCCGCTAAGGGGATCCGCCGCGACGACGGGACCTATATCCGCTTCGACGAGAACGCTGCGGTCATCATCAGAGAAGATAAAAACCCCAGAGGTACCCGTATCTTTGGACCGGTTGCGAGGGAACTCCGCGAAAAGGAGTACCTCAAGATTTTAAGCCTCGCTCCCGAGGTGCTGTAATGGAGGTGCTCAAAAGTGAATAAGCTTCACGTCAAAAAGGGCGATACAGTCATCGTTCTGTCCGGCAAGGACAAGGGCAAGCAGGGCAAGGTTCTTGAGGTCTCCCCCAAGGAGGGCAAGGTCATCGTCGACCACGTCAACATGATGACCAAGCACGTCAAGCCCCGCAAAATGGGCGATCCCGGCGGCATCGTGAAGGCGGAGGGCGCCATGTACGCCTCCAAGGTCATGCTCGTCTGCCCCAAATGCGGCAAGCCCACCCGGATTGCCCACAAGGTTCTCAACGACGGCAAGAAGGAACGTATCTGCAAAAACCCGAAATGTGGCGAAACTTTTTAAGTAAGGAGGAGAAATCATGGCACGACTCAAGGACCAGTACGTGGGCGAGATCGCTCCCGCGCTGATGAAGAAATTCAGCTATAAATCTGTCATGCAGATCCCCAAGCTTGATAAGGTCGTCATCAATGTCGGCTGCGGCGAGGCGCGGGACAATCCCAAGATCATCGACGCAATCGTTTCTGACCTTTCCAAGATCACGGGCCAGCGCCCGGTCATCTGCAAGGCGAAAAAATCCGTGGCGAACTTCAAGCTGCGTGAAGGCATGAACATCGGCGCAAAGGTCACCCTGCGCGGCGACCGGATGTATGAGTTCGTCGACAGGCTGTTCTCCGTGGCCCTGCCCCGCGTGCGCGACTTCCGTGGGATCAACCCCAACGGCTTCGACGGGCGCGGCAACTACAACATGGGCCTCAAGGAGCAGCTGATCTTCCCCGAGATCGACTACGACAAGATCGACAAGGTCCGGGGCATGGACATCTGCTTTGTCACCACTGCGAAAACCGACGAGGAGTCCCGCGAGCTCTTGACGCTCATGGGCGCCCCATTTGCGAAGTAAGGAGGGAAAACTGTGGCAAAAACATCGATGAAGATCAAGCAGAGCCGCCCGGCGAAGTTCTCCACCAGGGAATACACCCGGTGCAAGATCTGCGGCAGGCCGCACGCTTACCTTCGCAAATTCGGAGTCTGCCGTATTTGTTTCAGGGAACTGGCGTACAAAGGGCAGATCCCCGGCGTCAGGAAGGCAAGCTGGTAAAACAAAGCTGAGCGAATAAAGGAGGTTGACGGCATGCATATCACCGATACGATCGCTGACATGCTGACCCGTATCAGAAATGCGAACAGTGCAAAACATGATACGGTCGATATTCCTGCTTCCAACATGAAGAAAGCAATTGCTCAGATTTTGTTGGATGAAGGATATATAAAGAGCTTCACCGTCGTCGAGGACGGCAAACAGGGCACCATCCGCGTTGTCCTGAAATACGGGCAGGGCAAGACCCCGGTCATCCAGGGCCTTCGCAGGGTTTCCAAACCCGGCCTGCGCATCTACACCAGCTGTGAGGATATGCCCCGCGTGATGAAGGGACTCGGCGTTGCCATCCTGTCCACCAACAAGGGCGTTATGACCGACAGGCAGGCTCGCAAAGAGAATGTCGGCGGCGAAGTCCTCGCGTTCATTTGGTAAGGGGGGTGCGGTGAAATGAGTCGAATCGGAAGAAAACCCATCACCGTGCCCGCGGGCGTCGACGTCAAAATCGACGGCAGCACGGTAACCGTCAAGGGCCCCAAGGGCACCCTGACCCAGACCTTCCGCCCCGAGATGGGCATCAAGCAGGAAGGCAGCGAGATCCTCGTGACCCGCCCCAACGACGAGAAGGAGATGCGCAGCCTGCACGGGCTGACCCGCACCCTGGTCGCCAACATGGTGCAGGGCGTCACCGAGGAGTTCAAGAAGGAACTCGAGATCAACGGCGTCGGCTACCGCGCGGCCAAGCAGGGCAAACAGCTCGTCATGACCCTCGGCTACAGCCACCAGGTCTTCATGGAGGACAACGCCGACATCACGATCGACGTCCCCGCGCCCAACAAGATCATCATCCACGGCCCCGACAAGCAGAAGGTCGGCCAGTTCGCGGCGGAAGTCCGCGAGAAGCGCCCGCCCGAGCCGTATAAGGGCAAGGGGATCAAGTATATCGACGAAGTGATCATCCGCAAGGAAGGCAAAGCGGGCAAGGGCAAGAAGTAAAGGAGTGAAGTAACATGGTAACGAAGCCTGACAAGAATGTCGCCAGACTCAAACGGCACAGCAGGGTCAGGGCGAAGATCAGCGGCACGCCTGGCTGCCCTCGTCTTGATGTCTTCCGCTCCGCCAAACACATCTATGCCCAGATCATCGACGATGAAAACGGCGTGACGCTGTGCGCGGCGTCCTCGCTGGACAAGGATTTCGAGGGCAACGGCGGCAACAAGGAAGCGGCCAAGAAGGTCGGCGAAGCGATTGCGAAGAAAGCGGCCGACAAGGGCATCAGCGAAGTGGTGTTCGACCGCGGCGGCTATATCTACCACGGGCGCGTCAAGGAGCTGGCGGAAGCGGCCCGTGAAGGCGGCCTCAAATTCTAAAGAAGGAGGGATACTTTTGGCTCAGTTTAATGCGAACAACAATGACGAGCTCAAGGAGCGCGTCGTAGCGATTAACCGCGTTTCCAAAACGGTGAAAGGCGGACGCATCTTCAAGTTCGCGGCCCTCGTGGTTGTCGGCGACGGCAACGGCACGGTCGGCTTCGGGCTTGGTAAAGCGGGCGAGGTACCCGACGCCATCCGCAAGGGTATTGAGGACGCGAAAAAACACCTTCACAAGATCTCCCTCAAGGGAACGACCATCCCCCACGAGGCGATCGGCGTTTACGGCGCGGGACGCGTGCTGATGAAACCGGCCCCGGAAGGAACCGGCGTCATCGCGGGCGGCCCCGTCCGTGCGGTGATGGAGACCGCGGGCATCAAGGACATCCGTACCAAGTGCCTGCGTTCCAACAACCCCTGCAACGTCGTTTCGGCGACCATCCAGGGGCTGTGCTCCCTGCGTGACGCGGAGCAGGTCGCGGCCATCCGCGGCAAATCCGTGAAGGATATTATTGGATAAGGAGGAAGGCGTTATGGCGCTTACCATCAAGCTCGTTAAGAGCCTCGTCGGCAGAAAAGACGACCAGATTGCCACCGCCGAATCCTTGGGACTGCGCAGGATCGGCGATACCACCACCCAGCCCGACAACGACGCGACGAAGGGCAAGATCACGAAAATTTCCCACCTCATTGAGGTCACCAACGCATAAAGCAAGGAGGTGCAGGTCAAATGAAATTGCATGAACTTTCCCCCGTGCCGGGTTCGAACAAGGACGTGTTCCGCAAGGGCCGCGGCCACGGTTCCGGCAACGGAAAGACGGCGGGCAAGGGCCACAAAGGCCAGAAGGCCCGTTCCGGCGCCAAACAGCCCGGATTTGAGGGCGGCCAGATGCCGCTGGCGCGGCGTGTTCCGAAGCGCGGCTTCGTGAACATCTTCGCCACCCATTACGCCACGGTCAACGTTTCCGATCTCGAGAAATTCGAGGATGGCGCGGTCGTGGACGCCCAGGCGCTCCTCGACGCTGGTATCCTCAAAAAGACCCTTGACGGCGTCAAAGTCCTCGGCAACGGCGAGATCACCAAGAAGCTCACCGTCAACTGCGCGGCTTTTTCAGCGTCTGCCAAGGAAAAGATTGAGAAAGCAGGCGGGAAGGCTGAGGTGAAGTAAAATGTTCCAGACGTTAAAAAACGCGTGGCACATTGCGGACCTGAGGAAAAAGATCCTCTACACCTTGATGATCCTGGTGCTCTTCCGGCTCGGCACGGCCGTCCCGGTGCCCTTCCTTGACGCGCAGGTTCTCCAGCAGATGCTCCAGAACCCCGCCAACGCGGGCAACCTGCTCGGCTATCTCGACATCCTCTCGGGCGGCGCGTTCGCCAGGGCGACCATCTTCGCGCTGTCCATCACCCCGTATATCACCTCTTCGATCGTCATCCAGCTGCTCACCGTGGCCATCCCGGCCCTCGAGCGCATGGCGAAGGAGGGCGAGGACGGGCGCAGAAAGATCAACAAGATCACCCGTTACGTCACCGTCGCGCTCGCGCTTCTGCAGGCATGGGCCTACTACACCCTGCTGCGCAACCAGAGCGGCGCCGTGATGTACCGCAGCGGCTTCGCGGGAATCTTCTCCGCGATCGTCATCATCGCGGCCTTCATGGGCGGCGCGATGCTGATCGTCTACCTGGGCGAGCGCATCGACGAGCACGGCATCGGCAACGGCATCTCGATGATCCTGTTCGCCGGCATCGTTTCCCGCGGCCCGGCGGCGATCCAGAAGCTCTGGATCTACCTGCAGATGGGCTCCGAGCAGCCGATGTACTACTTCACCGTTCCGCTCATTGTGGTGCTCTTCCTCGCGCTGATCGTGGTGATTATCATCATGACCAACGCCGAGCGGCGCATCCCGGTGCAGTACGCCAAAAAGGTCGTAGGCCGCAAGATGTACGGCGGACAGTCGACCTTCATCCCCATTAAAGTGAACATGTCGGGCGTTCTGCCGATCATCTTCGCCTCCTCGCTGCTGGCGATCCCGGGCACCATCAAGGCGTTCGTGGCCCCCAACGGCACCGGCTTCTGGGCGAACTTCCTCGGCGCGTTCAACTACAACACCCCGCTCTACGCGGTGCTCTACTTTATCCTGATCCTCGCGTTCAACTACTTCTACGTGGCGATTCAGTATAACCCGATCGAGATGTCCAACAACCTCAGGAACAACTCGGGCACCATCCCCGGCATCCGTCCGGGCCGTCCGACCTCCGACTTCATCGCGCGGATCATCTCCAAGATCACGCTGGTCGGCGGTATCTTCCTGGCGCTCGTGGCCGTCCTGCCGATCGGCATCGGCGGTATCACCAAGATGAACATCGCGCTCGGCGGAACTTCGATCATCATCGTCGTGGGCGTGGCGCTCGACACCTTCCGGCAGCTGGAAAGCCAGATGATGATGCGCCACTACAAGGGCTTCTTAGAGTAAAGGAGATGTCGTTATGAAACTGATACTCCTCGGCGCTCCCGGCGCCGGCAAAGGCACCCAGGCGGAAGTCATCTGTGAAAAGCTGGGAATCCCGGCCATCAGCACGGGCAACATCATCCGTGAGGCGCTCAAGAACGGGACCGAGATGGGTCTGCGCGCGAAATCCTATATGGAGAGCGGCGCGCTGGTGCCCGACGAGGTCGTGATCGGCATCATCAAGGAGCGGCTCCAGCAGGACGACTGCAAAAACGGGTTCATCCTCGACGGATTCCCGCGCACCGTCCCGCAGGCCGCCGCGCTTGACGAGATGGGCGTCGAGATCGACAGGGTCATCGACATCGAGGTCGCCGACGAGGCGATCGAACGGCGGCTTTCCGGCCGCAGGGTCTGCGAGAGCTGCGGCGCCAGCTACCATGTCGACTACAAGCCTTCCAAGGTGGAGGGCGTGTGCGACAAGGACGGCGGGAAGCTGATCATCCGCAAGGACGACCAGCCCGAGACCGTGCGCGGCCGCCTGGCCACCTACCACGAGCAGACCGAGCCCCTCAAGGAGTTCTACCAGAAGAAGGGCAAGCTCCGCATCGTGGAAGGCCAGGAAGAAGTTGCGGACACCACGAAACTGACGCTTGCCGCGCTGGAGGCTTAAGTATGGTCGTGCTGAAAACGTCGAAGGAGCTTGCGAAGATGAAACGCGCCGGCTCCATCTCAGCACAGGCGTTGCAGGTGGGGGGCGCGGCGGTCAGACCCGGCGTTACGACGGGCGAGATCGACCGGGCCGTCAGAAGTTTCATTCAATCCAAAGGCGCCATCCCCTCGTTTTTAGGGTATGGTGGTTTTCCGGGCAGCGCGTGCGTGTCGGTGAATGACGAGATCATCCACGGCATCCCCGGGGGACGCGTCATCCAGGAGGGCGACATTGTGAGCATCGACGTGGGAGCCATCGTTGACGGCTACCACGGGGACAACGCGGCGACCTTCGCCGCGGGCAGGGTGAGCGATGCGGCCCAGAAGCTGATGGACGCGACAAGAGAGAGCCTGCTGGCGGCGATCGCGGTTGCAAAACCGGGCGCGCGGCTGGGGGACATCGGGTACGCGGTGCAGTCGTACGTGGAGGCGCTCGGTTACGGCGTCGTGCGCGAGTATGTCGGGCACGGGATCGGGACCGAGATGCATGAGGAACCGGAGGTGCCCAACTACGGGCGCCCCGGCCACGGCGTGCGGCTGGTCCCCGGCATGGTCATCGCCATCGAGCCGATGATCACCGAGGGCTCACCCGCGCTGCACGTGCTGGACAACGACTGGACGGTCGTGACCAACGACCATAAGCTCGCCGCGCATTTCGAGCATACCGTCGCGATCACCGAGAGCGGCCCGGTCATCCTGACTCTGCCTTGAGCGGGAGGTGCGGGATGCCGGTCGAAAGGGGTCGCGTGGTGTGCTCGAAGGCGGGGCACGACGCGGGAGGCTACTTTGTGGCCCTCGCGGAGGAAGAGGGGCGGGTCCTGCTCTGCGACGGCGGACGCAGGCCGCTGGAAGCCCCAAAGCGTAAGAGCGTCAAACACATCCGGAAAACCAACACGGTGCTCGACCTTTCGGGCATCGACACCAATCGAAAGCTGCGCAGGGCGCTTGCCGCCCTCCGGCGGGAATCAGACGAGGGAGGAAATCAGCTTGTCTAAGGAAGATGTCATCGAAATTGAGGGCGTCGTCGTGGAGAGCCTGCCCAACGCACAGTTCCGCGTGGAGCTGCCCAACGGGCATCAGCTTTTGGCGCACATTTCCGGCAAACTGCGGATGAACTTCATCCGCATCCTGCCGGGAGACAAGGTCACGCTGGAGATGTCTCCGTACGACCTGACCAAGGGGCGCATCACGTGGCGTTCCAAATAGCAGATACCGTTTTTACCGATTGAAGGAGGTAGTTTCGCATGAAAGTCAGACCTTCCGTGAAACCGATTTGCGAAAAATGCAAGATCATCAAGCGCAAGGGCCGCATCATGGTAATATGCCAAAACCCCAAGCACAAACAGCGTCAGGGCTAAAGTGCAGACCAGAATAATGGAGGTGCAAGAACAGTATGGCTCGTATAGCTGGCGTTGACCTGCCGAGAGACAAGCGGGTCGAGATCGGGCTGACCTATATCTTCGGGATCGGCCGCAAAACCGCACAGCAGATCCTCGAGTCCACCGGAGTGAACCCGGACATCCGTGTCAAGGACCTTACGGAGGACGACGTTTCCAAACTGCGTGAGTATATCGACCACAACGTGCAGGTGGAGGGCGACCTTCGCCGTGAGACGGCGCTGAATATCAAGCGCCTGGTTGAGATCGGCTGCTACCGCGGCGTGCGTCACCGCAAAGGGCTTCCCGTCCGCGGACAGCGCACCAAGACCAACGCGCGCACCCGCAAGGGACCCAAGAAGACAATCGCCAACAAGAAGAAATAATCAGGGAGGGATATAGACGATGGCAAAGGTTGCCGCTAAAAAGACCGCCACTCGCAGGCGTCGGGAACGCAAGAACATCGAGCGTGGCGCCGCACATATCCAGTCCACCTTTAACAACACGATCGTGACGATCACCGACACCCAGGGCAACGCCCTTTCGTGGGCCTCGGCCGGCGGGCTCGGCTTCCGCGGTTCCCGCAAGAGCACCCCGTTTGCCGCGCAGACCGCTGCGGAAGTCGCCGCGAAAGCTGCGATGGAGCACGGACTCAAGACGGTCGAAGTGTTTGTAAAGGGCCCGGGCTCGGGCCGTGAGGCTGCCATCCGCGCGCTGCAGGCGGCGGGACTCGAGGTCAACATGATCAAGGACGTCACCCCGATTCCGCACAACGGATGCCGCCCGCCCAAGAGAAGGCGCGTATAAGCAGCGGCTCATAGCCGCCAACCAATCAGGAGGTGCAATTTATGGCAAGATATACCGGCGCTGTATGCAGGCTCTGCCGCCGCGAGAACAAGAAGCTGTTCCTCAAGGGCGAGCGTTGCTACACCGATAAGTGCGCCGTCACCCGCAGGGCCACCGTCCCCGGGCAGCACGGCAAAGCGCGCACCAGAAAGGCTTCCGAATATGGAGTCCAGCTGCGCGCCAAACAGCAGGCCAGGCGTTACTACGGCATCCTGGAAAGCCAGTTCGCCAAGTACTTTGATATGGCCGCCGCGAAACCCGGCGTCACGGGCGAGAATCTGCTGCGCATCTGCGAGAGCAGGCTCGACAACGTGGTCTACCGCCTCGGTTTCGCTTCCTCCCGCAAGGAGGCCCGCCAGCTCGTCCGCCACGGCCACTTCACCGTGAACGGCAAGAAGGCCAACATCCCCTCCATCCTGCTCAAGGCCGGCGACACCGTTGCCGTCAAGTCCAAGAGCGACAAGCTCAAGGGCGTGGTGGAAGCGTTTGGCTCCCGTCCCGTTCCCAAGTGGCTCGACTGCGACAAGACCAATATGACCGGACGCGTCATCGAGCTCCCGAACCGTGAGGACATCGACCTGGATGTTGAAGAGCATCTCATCGTCGAGTTGTACAGCAAATAATCCGGCTGCGTGAATCACGCGCCAAGCATGGTTGCAGGGAAACGAGAATGACCAGGCGGGAATGCTCCCGCCGCAGAAGGAGGGTCCATAATGGTCAAGATCATAGAGCCCAAGATAGAAACGGTCGAGCTCAAATCTGACGGCAGTTACGGCAAATTTGTTGCGGAACCGTTGGACAGGGGATTTGGTACAACGCTCGGCAACTCGCTGCGCCGCGTGCTGCTTTCCTCTCTTCCTGGTGTTGCGGTCATCTCTGTGAAGATCGACGGAATACAACACGAATTCTCGACAATCCCGGGCGTAAAAGAAGATGTAACCGAGATCATCCTCAATATCAAGGGCCTCACCGCAAAGCTCTATTGCGACGAGCCCAAGACGGTGAGGATCGATGCGCAGGGTGAATGTGAAGTGACTGCGGGCAGCATCGAGTGCGACAGCGAGGTCGAGATCCTCGACCCGAGCATGCATATCGCGACGCTCGACGCCGGCGCGAAGCTCTCCATGGAGATCACGCTCAAGAAGGGCCAGGGATACGTCTCGGCCGAGCGCAACAAGCACACCGAGCTGGAAAAAGCCCCGGTGGGCACCATCGCCGTGGACAGCATCTATACCCCCGTGCTCAAGGTCAACTACACGGTGGAAAACACCCGCGTGGAACAGATAACCGACTACGATAAATTAACGCTGGAAGTCTGGACGGACGGCACCATCTCCGCGAAGGAGGCGGTCAGTCTGGCGGCCAAGATCCTCAATAGGCAACTCAATCATTTCGTCGATCTTTCCGACGAGGTGAGTGCGACCGAGATCATGGACAAGAAAGAGGATACCGGCAAGGATAAACTCCTTGAGATGACCATTGAAGAGCTTGACTTATCTGTTCGCGCGTTCAACTGTCTGAAGAGGGCCGGCGTCAACACCGTGGCAGACCTCATCAACAAGTCCCCCGACGAGATGATGAAGGTCCGGAACCTCGGCAAAAAATCGCTGGAAGAGGTCATCTGGAAGTTACAGTCACTGGGATTCGACCTTTCTAAGGACGACGACAACTGAATTTACCGGCCGCGCCCCGCGGCCCAACCCCGTCCGGGCTGTTAACGGGCGGGAATCTCAAAGCATTGGGTAAGGAGTGAAACAGAATGCCAGGAACCAGGAAACTCGGCCGGTCTTCCAGCCACAGAATGGCGATGCTCAGGGCGATGGTTACCTTCCTGCTGGAAAACGGCAAGATCGAAACCACCGTCACCCGGGCCAAGGAAGTCCGCGCGATGACCGAGAAGATGATTACAACGGCGAAAACCAACGATCTCCACTCCAAGCGTCAGGTGCTCTCCTTTGTCACAAAGGAGGACGTTGCGAAGAAGCTCTTCGACGAGATCGCCCCGAAGTACAAAGAGACCAAGGGCGGCTATACCAGGATCGTCAAGATCGGACCTCGCCGCGGTGACGCCGCAGAGATGGCTATCATCGAGCTCGTTTGATTTATTTAAAAGAGGGACCGCACACCGTGCGGTCCCTCTTTTTATCTTCCCCGGGGTTGGCCCTAGGCGGCGGGTTTAGATTGTCCGCTCAACGAGCGGCGGAGGTTGTCGGTAGTCGACCGACAGCGTGCTTAGATTTTCCGCTCAGTGAGCGGTGTAGCTTGCCGGGTCCCGCCCCGGCAGGCGGCCCTATTTCTTGGCCGCCCAAGAAATAGGGGAAAGAAACCGCAGGGGGCTGCGCCCCCTTGACCCCCGCGCCGCCTCCGGTTGGCCTTCAGCCAAAGTCGGCGGCGCCCCGTCCACGGATCAGCGGACGGGCTTACAGCATCCCGCCCGCCTCCGCGCCGCAGGCGCAATGCCTCTGCCCGGGAGTCTCCGGAACCGTACCGGGAGTGCTTCCGGGGAGACACGGCCGCATTTGCGTGGCGCGCATCTCCCACGGGGAAGCGGAAAACTGCGCGGCTTCGCCGCGCACGCGCGCAGGGCGCGCGAACGCCCGGAACGGGCGTTGTTTTCCGCCGTATGTCCCCGGCGAGCCATCCGGCTTCGGTCGTTGGGCGCACCCGTAACCTGAATTGAGCCTTCAGCTGGTGTACCCGTGGGGAGCGGCGGTAACCTGCGGATACTGGCAAGGTACTCCCGGGGGATACCGCTTAAAGTTCCGGCCCGCAGGGCCGGGTCCGCGTAGCGGACTCAAGCCGGGGTCGCGGGGCGGAGCGCCCGCGAGCGGCCGTCGCGCGTAGCGCGCTCCGGGCGCAGCCCGGGCAGGCCGCCCAAGGTGGAGGGTTCTTAGGCGGACTTTTGGTTCCTTTTCGTCCGTCCGAAAAGGAACCCGTGGCGCGCGGCGGAACGCGCTCGTGATTCTTACCGCCCACGGGCGGCAATTCCCGTCGACGCCCTGCCGGGCGCAGCGCGGCAAACTCAAGAGGATTCTGCCGGGCGCAGCGCGGCAACCTCCTCCGCCCACGAGCGGAAAAATTAAGAGAACTCCGCCGCGCGGCGCATCCGCTCGATGAGCTCGTCGAGCCCAGCGTCGCGTGGAGCGGCCCGGCGTGCCTGCTCCTCCCGCCAGGCCTGCCAGCCGCCCTCAAAGGCGGAGACGCCGCCCTGTTCGACGAAGAGCAGCCGCTCCGCGACCTGCTCGGCAAGGCGGCGGTCGTGGGTCACGACGAGCAGGGTGCCCTGCCATTTTCGCAGGAGGCTCTCAAGCGCCTCGGCGGTGTAGAGGTCGATGTGGTTGGTCGGCTCGTCTAGGACGAGCAGGTTGCAGTCGGAGGCGAGCAGCCGCGCGAAGACCGCCTTGGCGCGTTCGCCGCCCGAGAGGGTCCCCGCGATTTTGTGCACGTCGTCCCCGGCGATACCGAGATTGGCGAGGATGGTGCGCACCTCGTGCTCCTCGAGCGGGGAATCGGCCCGCGCGTTTTCGAGCACCGTCTTTTGGGGGTCGAGCACCTCGTGATTCTGGGAGAAATACCCCGGCTTCACCCCCTCGGCGAACCGGGCACATTCGCCATCGCGCATCAGGTGCTCCAGAAGGGTGGTCTTGCCCGCGCCGTTGGGACCGAGCATGACGGTGCGGCTGCCGGTGGGCAGGGAGAAGGAGGCGTCCTTCAGGACGGTGCGCGGTCCGTAACGGACGGTCAGTCCCTCGACGCGCGCGGCGGTTTTGGCGGTGACGGGGTGCGCGGCGCCGAGCGCCATGCGCACCTCGGGCAGGTCTCCGGGGCGTTCCCGCGCCTCCAGGCGTTCCGCGCGGCGGGAGAGCGCCTTGGCCCGCGCCTCCACCGTGCCCTGGGGGATCGAGGCGGTGCCCTTGTGGAGCCGCGCCTCGCTGAGTCCCATGCGCCGGGGCATTTTCCGCATCCCGCGCGCCGCTTCCCGCAGGTCGCGCGCCTCCGCGAGCAGGCGGGCCTTTTCCGCGCGGTACTGGTCATACTCGAACTGCCGGAAGGCGTGTTCCCGGTCGCGCTCGGCGATCCACGCGGAATAGCCGCCTGGGAAGACCCGCACCGTCCCCTCCTCGATCGCCCAGATTGCGGTGCACACCCGGTCGAGCAGCGCGCGGTCGTGGGAGACGAGCACCACCGCGCCGCGGTACCCGCGGAGCTGCTTTTGTAGCGTCTCGATGCCGTCGAGGTCGAGGTTGGTGGTCGGCTCGTCGGCGAAGAGCAGCGGGTCCCCGCGTGAAAAGGCCGCCGCAAGAGCGGCGCGGGTGCGCTCCCCGCCGCTCTTGCGGGCGCCGTCCGCCACCGCCCACTCCCGGAGCGTCCGCCCGTCGCCCTCGCCCTCCGCCTCGCCCGACTGGCGGACGAGCGCAATGGGGCAGCGCCGGTCAATGGTTCCCTCGTCGGCGGGCTCTCCGCCAAAGAGGATGTTTAAGAGCGTCGATTTGCCCGCGCCGTTCGCGCCGACCAGCCCGATGCGGTCGCCGTCGTGGACCTCGAGCTTATCCACGGAAAAGAGCGTGCGGACCCCAAAGCTTTTTTTGAGGTCCCGCGCCTGTAACAGATACATAAAAATCCCTCCCGGACGTCCTGTCCGGGAGGGATTCCGATTCGCAGAAAGCGCGCGGCCATGCAAAAAAGCGCACGGGCGCGCGGCGCTGCCGCCCAGGGGCGGGGAGGCGCATTTCCGTTGCGGGAAATCAACATTTCTGCGGCGGATGCCAGCCGGACAGAACAACATAAGACGGCCGCAGCGGCCGCCGTGGTGTGTTCTTGATTCATCGGCTGTTATTTACGCATCTTCCGCAGAAACCTCGTGCTTTCTTAGATTTGGCTGTATTCTATCACAGGGCCGGGTTCTTGTCAAGCGGGGGCTATTCCCTGTCGGACGACTGGAAGGAGACGCCCGTCAAAAAGGGCGAAAACCCGATGCCGGTGACGCCCTTGCCCGAGGCGTAGTAGCTCGTTTCGAAGTAGAGGGGGATGACCGCGCCGTCCTCGAGCAGGAGGGTCTCCGCCTGACGGTAGGCGTCGAACAGCTCAACGCCGCTGAGGGTGGAGGCCGAATCGAGCAGTGCGTCGAAATCGGCGTTGGAATAGCCCGCCCAGTTCTGCCCCGAGCCGGACCGGAAGAGGGAGAGCAGCGCGTCGGGGGAGGAATAGGCGGCCGAGAGGGGCACGATGGCCGCGTCGAAATCGCCCTCCCGCACCCGTTCGAGGGCCTCCTCCTGCGGCAGGACGTTAAGCCCGGCGAAGAGTCCGAGGGAGCGCTGGAGCCCCTGCTGGACGTATCCGGCCAGCGCCCGCTGGTTGTTGCCCTCGCAGACGAGCAGCTCCCCCAGCGGCAGGGCGGAGAGACCGAGGTCCTCGAGCCCCGCCACATAGCATCGCTTGGCGAGGTCGGGGCTCGAGACGAGCGGCCCCTTTTCCCCGGCCCGCGCCCGGAAGGTCTCCCCCTGCCAGAGGATGGCGGGCGGCACCAGCGTATCGGCAGCGCGCAGGTTGCCGGGAAGCCGGCCCTCAAAGAGGGAACGGTTGACGCTGTAGGCGACCGCCTGGCGGATGTTCGTGTTCGCGAGGGGCTCCTTGTGTCCGTTGAGCAGGAGCACCCACACGGTGTCCTCAAAGGAGGTGACCTGCCCGCCCGTGTCCTCCACGGCGGGAAGGTCGGAGAAGGAGACCTTGCAGGCGTCCGTTTCGCCCGCGAGGAAACGGGCGGCGGGTTCCGCGCCGTCCGCCGCGCCGGGCGTATAGAGGTCCACCCCGCGCGCGACGACCGGCTGGTCGTCGAGGTAATGCCTGTTGCGGCGCAGGGAGATCACCCGGTCGTTGTTCCAGTTGTAGAGATAGAAGGGGCCATTGCAGAGCAGGCTTCCGATGTCGAAGCCGTAGCGGGCGCGCGTCGACTCGAAGAATTCCCGGCTGCAGGGCATCGCGTAGCTCGCGGAGAGCAGCTCGGGCAGGCGGCTGTCCTGCCGGACGAGGGTGACCTCCAGCGTGTAGTCGTCGAGTGCGCGCACGCCGAGCGAGGACTGGGGCGCCGCGCCGCTCAGGATAAGCGAGGCGTTTTTGACCGAGGAGAACTCCCCCGCGAAGGGGCTGAACGCCGCCGGGTCGAACATGCGGGAGAGCGCGAAGGCGAAGTCGTGTGCGGTCACGGGGGCCTCGTGGAAGGCGGAACGGCTGCCGGAGGCGTTCCACACGGCATCCCGGCGCAGGTGGAAGGTCCAGACAAGCCCGTCGCCCGAGACCTCACTGCTTTCGGCGAGGCGGGGGACCACCTCGCCGTCGGGAAGCTGGCGGTAGAGCCCCTCAAAGGTGTTGGAGATGATCATGCGGGCGGTCGTGTCGGTCGCGAACTGGGGGTCGAGCAGGGAAACGCCCGTGGGGACGTCGTAGCGGATGATCTCGCCGGCGGAGCTCCCGCATCCGCCCAGCAGGAGCAGCAGGAACAATATCAAAGCGGCTGCGCGCAGTTTTCTCATGGCGGCACCTTCCGTTGAAATCTTAGTCAAATTCTATCAGAATTCGCGCCGGTTTGCAAACCCGCGCGCACCCAAAAGGTGCGGAAAAGCCCGGGATTTGCTGCGCCGCGGGGGTTCGGCCTGAATCCCCAGAATTCGCCAAAAACACAACATCTTGTGCCAAACGAAAAAACCGCTACTAAAAAATGTGTTTTTCACCATTGACAGGGAACCTGTTTTCCATTAAAATAGAAACTGCGTGATGAAATGGAACTATATCTTGTGGAAAATAAAGAAAAATACCACAAAATATGGGGACAACAAGATAACGGAGGGTACCCGAATGATACAGACGATTGTAAAGCGCGACGGCCGGTGCGTCCTGTTCGACCTCGACAAGATCGCGGCCGCGATCTTCAAGGCGGCGCAGGCGCTGGGCGGCAGCGATTACGAGATGGCCCGCGCGCTGGCGGAGCAGGTGGCCGCCTCCCTCGAGGAGGCCGGGAACCAGAGCCCCACGGTCGAGGAGATCCAGGACGCGGTGGAGCGCACGCTCGTGGACAACGGCCACGCCCGCACCGCCAAGGAGTTCATCCTCTACCGCGCGCAGCGCACCCGCGTGCGCGATATGAACACCCGCCTCATGAAGACCTATGAGGAGCTCACCTACAAGTCGGCGGACGAGAACGACATCAAGCGGGAGAACGCCAACATCGACGGCGACACCGCGATGGGCACGATGCTCAAATACGGCTCCGAGGGGGCCAAGCAGTTCTACCACATGTTCGTGCTGCGGCCCGAGCACTCGAAGGCGCACCTGGCGGGGGACATCCACATCCACGACCTCGATTTCCTGACGCTGACGACCACCTGCTGCCAGATCGACATCGACAAGCTCTTCACCGGCGGCTTCTGCACCGGGCACGGCTTTCTGCGGGAGCCCAACGACATCTCGAGCTACGCGGCCCTCGCCTGCATCGCCATCCAGTCCAACCAGAACGACCAGCACGGCGGACAGAGCATCCCCAACTTCGACTACGGAATGGCCAAGGGTGTGGCGAAGACCTACCGCAAGCTCTACACCCGCAACCTCGCCAAGGGGCTCGAGCTCTTCTGCGGCATCGACGACGCGGAGGGGATCGCCAAGGCGATCCGCGACGGGATTTCCGACGCGCGGGGAATCGGCCCCGTCTTTGCGGACGACAACGGCTACCGAGACCAGGAGGCCGAGCTGCTGCACGAATACACCGACGGGGAGACGACGGAAAAGCTCCAGCAGTTCGCCCGCCGGGAGGCGGTCAAGGAGACCCGCCGCGCCACCTACCAGGCGATGGAGGCGTTCGTCCACAACCTCAACACGATGCATTCCCGCGCGGGCGCGCAGATCCCCTTCTCGTCGATCAACTACGGCACCGACACCTCGCCGGAGGGCCGCCTTGTGGTCGAATGCGTGCTGCGCGCCACCGAGGCGGGGCTCGGCAACGGCGAGACCCCCATCTTCCCCATTCACATCTTCAAGGTGAAGGAGGGGATCAACTTTAACGACGGCGAACCCAACTACGACCTCTTCAAGCTCGCCTGCCGCGTGTCGGCCAAGCGGCTCTTCCCCAACTTTTCCTTCATCGACGCGCCCTACAACCTCCAGTACTACAAGCCCGGCCACCCCGAGACGGAGATCGCCTACATGGGCTGCCGCACCCGCGTGATCGGCAACCACTACGACCCCACCCGCGAGATCGTCAACGGCCGCGGCAACCTGAGCTTCACCTCGGTGAACCTGCCGCGCATCGCCATCCGCGCGAAGGGGGACGTCGACTGGTTCTTTGAGGAGCTCGACCGCAAGATCGACCTCGTGATCGACCAGCTCATGGAGCGGTTTGAAATCCAAGCGAAAAAGAAGGTCCGCAACTACCCCTTCCTGATGGGGCAGGGGGTGTGGATCGATTCGGACAAGCTCGGTCCCGACGACGAGGTGCGCGAGGTGCTCAAACACGGCACCCTGTCGATGGGCTTCATCGGGCTGGCGGAGACGCTCAAGGCGCTGATCGGCCAGCACCACGGGGAGAGCGAGTACGCGCAGAACCTCGGGCTGGAGATCATCGGGCACATGCGCCGCCGCATGGACGACGCGACCCGCGCCACCGGCTTCAACTACACCCTGCTCGCCACCCCGGCCGAGGGGCTTTCGGGGCGGTTCGTGCGGATGGACCGCAAGCAGTTCGGGGAGCTCGAAGGGATCACCGACCACGAGTTCTACACCAACTCCTTCCACATCCCCGTCTACTACAACATCTCCGCCAGCGAGAAGATCCGCCTCGAGGCGCCCTACCACGCGCTGACCAACGCGGGGCACATCTCCTACATCGAGCTGGACGGCGACCCGCTGAAAAACCTCGACGCGTTTGAGCAGGTGGTGCGCTACATGAAGGAGTGCGGCATCGGCTACGGCTCGATCAACCACCCGGTCGACCGCGACCCCGTCTGCGGCTACACCGGCATCATCGACGAGGTCTGCCCCCGCTGCGGCAGGCGCGAGGGGGAGGCCGTGAGCGTCCAGAAGCTGCGGGAGCTCGGCTGCTGGCAGGAGAGCGCCGCCAACTGCGGCTACTGCGGGGACCCCTTTGAGGAGAGCGAGCGCAGCGCGAATCCGCTTTCCTTCTGAACAATTTAGAACGATTAAATGAGGAGGCATTTTTTATGGTACAGATCAATCAGGACGGCGTGGAAATGGTCGGCAAGGGCGTCGGGTTCGAACGCATCCGCCGCATCACCGGCTATCTGGTGGGAACCCTCGACCGGTTCAACGACGCAAAGCGCGCCGAGGTGGGCGAGCGGGTCAAGCACACCGTCAGCCGTGAAGTAAAGCTCTGATGCCGGCGGAAGAGATTCCGCCGCTGCGCGTCGCGGGGTGCGTCTCCGACTCGATCGTCGACGGCCCGGGGATGCGGTACGTCGTCTTTGTGCAGGGGTGCCCGCACCGCTGCCCCGGCTGCCACAACCCCCAGACCCACGACTTTGCCGGCGGTTACCCCGCGGACCCCGACGAGATTGTGCGGCAGGTGAAGGCCGACCCGCTGATGAGCGGCGTGACCTTTTCGGGCGGGGAACCCTTCTGCCAGCCGGAGGCGCTCGCCGCGCTCGGGGAACGCATCCGCGCGCTCGGCAAGAACATTGTGATTTACTCCGGGTATACATTTGAACAGTTATTGCACATGGGCGAACGAAATCCCGCCGTTCTGCGCCTGCTGCGGCTGGCCGACCTGCTGGTCGACGGACCGTATCTCGAGGCGGAGCGCGATTTGACGCTGGAGTACCGGGGCAGCCGCAACCAGCGGCTGATTAAAGTCCCGGAGGCGCTTGCCGCCGCCGGGCTCGCACAATAAAACGGAAAAACGAGGGCGGAGCCAAAGGCTCCGCCCTCGTTTTATGTAGTTTTATACGCGCAGCAACAGGTCGGTGTAGGTCGGCATCGGCCAGCAGGTTCCGTCCATGATCGTCTCGGCGGCGTCGCAGGCGGCCCGCAGGCTCTCCATGCACAGGCGGATGTCGCTGCGCATAAATTCGGCGTGGGCGTGCACGTCCTCGATCGACTGGCTGCGCGCATAGGCGTCCCGCAGGGCGCCGAGCTCGCTGTCGATCTGGTCGACGAGCGCGGTGAGGGTGTCGAGCAGCCGCACGGTGGAGACGGCCGCCGCGCCCGCGGTGCGCATCCGGTTGACCGTCTCGGCGATCTCGCCGGTGTAACGCACGACGGCGGGATAGACCTGCCGCCGCACCATCTCGATGAGGGTGGCGGCCTCGATGCCGACGACCTTGACGTAGTTTTCCAGCAGGATCTCATGCCGGGAGATGCACTCGGCCTCGGTAAAGACGCCGTGCCGCGCGAAAAGGGCGATATTTTTGGGCGCGACGAGGCAGTCGAACGCCTCGACGGTCGAGGGGATGATGGGCAGGCCCCGCCGCCGGGCCTCCTGAACCCACGCCTCGGAATAGTTGTTGCCGTTATAGATGATGCGGCCGTGCTTTTGCATGACCTCGGAGATGAGGGCGCAGATTTCCGCGTCGCGGTCGGCGGCGCGCTCCAGCCGGTCGGAGAAGCCGGAAAAGACGTCGGCGAGCGCGGTGTTGAGCACGACGTTGGTCAGCGCGATCGACTGGGACGCGCCCGGCATGCGGAACTCGAACTTGTTGCCGGTGAAGGCGAAGGGGGAGGTGCGGTTGCGGTCGGAGTCGTCCTTGACGAGCTCGGGCAGCGCGTCCACGCCGGTCTTGAGCAGCTGGCGGTGCTCCTCGGGGCAGCCGCCGCCGTCGGCGAAGGAGAAGAGGGTGCGGGTGAGCGCCTCCCCGAGGAAGACGGAGATCACCGGCGGCGGAGCCTCGCAGCCGCCGAGGCGCTGGTCGTTGCCCGCGCAGGCGGCCGACGCGCGCAGCAGGTCGCCGTACTCGTCCACCACCTGGACAAAGGCCGCCGCCAGCAGCAGGAAGCGCCGGTTCCGCACCGGGTCCCCCGAGGGGGAGAGGAGGTTTTTGCCGGCGTCGGTGACGAGGGAGTAGTTGTTGTGCTTGCCGCTGCCGTTGATGCCCGCGAAGGGCTTTTCATGCAGCAGGCAGGCGAGGTTTTTCTTTTTGGCGACGACCCGCATCATCTCCATCGTGAGCTGGTTGTGGTCGCAGGCGATGTTCGCCTGGTCGTAGACGGGGGCCAGCTCGTGCTGGGCGGGGGCTGCCTCGTTGTGCTTGGTCTTGGCGGGCACCCCCAGCGACCAGAGCTCCTCGTCGAGCGCGTGCATGAAGTCGGACACCCGCAGACGGATGCGCCCGCAGTAGTGGTCGTCGAGCTCCTGCCCCTTGGGGGGCTTCGCGCCGATGAGGGTGCGGCCGCAGATCTTCAGGTCGAGGCGCTGCTCGTAGAGCGCGCGGTCGATGAGGAAATACTCCTGCTCCGCGCCGACCGTCGGGATGACATAGCTGACGGATTCCTCGCCGAGCAGGTGCAGCAGGCGGACCCCTTCGCTACCGACCGCCTGCATCGAACGCAGGAGGGGGGTCTTCTGGTCAAGCGCCTCGCCGCCGTAGGAGCAGAAGGCGGTCGGGATATAGAGGGTGCCGTCCTTGACGAAGGCGGGGGAGGTGGGGTCCCAGGTGGTGTATCCGCGCGCCTCAAAGGTGGCGCGCAGCCCGCCCGACGGGAAGCTCGACGCGTCCGGCTCCCCCTTGATGAGCGCCTTGGAGGAAAATTCGAGCATCATGCCGCCCTCGCCGTCCGGTTCGATGAAGGCGTCGTGCTTGCCGGCGGTGATGTTGGTCAGCGGCTGGAACCAGTGGGTGTAGTGGGTGGCGCCCTGCGCGATCGCCCAGTCCTTCATCCCCTCCGCGACCGCCTGCGCGATCGACGGGTCGAGCGGCAGCCCCGCCTCGCGGGTGCGCCGCAGGCTTTCGTAGACCTCGCGCGAGAGATGCTCGCGCATCGCGGCGTCGCCGAACACCCGGCAGCCGAACAGCTTTGTCAGATCCATGTGTTTCCCTCCCTCTCCGTTTCCCGCGATTCGGCGGGCCTGCTTTCTTTTCTCTTGTAAAAGAAAGCAGCAAAGAAAATACGCTTAAAGGATCAAGCGTTTCGCGCCTGCGGGCGCGACGCGGGGCTCCGCCCCGCGGCCCCGCCGCCTTTTAAAAAAGGCGGGCGAAAATTTTTGTTATTCGTTGAGGCCTTTCCAAGACCGGAAAAAACGTTTGTCTCACGGGGCGCGCGTGCGGCGACGTGCCGCGGCGGGCCTGAATCAAAAGCTTTAAGGGTTTCCAAAGGGAACTTTCTCGAAAGTTCCCTTTGGCAAAAGTTCCCCCCCTGGTTACAGCAGGTGGATGCCCGACGCCTCGCAGGCGTCGCGCATATCCTCGGGCCAGACGGACGCCTGCACCTCGCCGATGTGGGCCTTCTGGAGCATCGCCATGCAGATGCGGCTCTGGCCCACGCCGCCGCCCATCGTGAGCGGGAGGCGGCCCTCGAGCAGCATCTTGTGGAAGGGCATCGACGCACGCTCGGTGTGACCGGAGATTTCAAGCTGGCGGCGCAGCGCGTCGGCGTCGACGCGGATGCCCATCGAGGAGAGCTCGAGCGCCCGCCCGAGCACCGGGTACCAGATGATGATGTCGCCGTTTAAGGACCAGTCGTCGTAGTCGGGCGCACGGCCGTCGTGGGGCTTGCCGGACTTGAGCGCGCCGCCGATCTGCATGATGAAGACCGCGCCGTATTTTTTGGCGGCCGCGTCCTCCCGCTCCTTGGGAGAGAGGGTGGGGTATTCGTCCTCGAGCTGCTGGCTCGTAACGAAGGAGATCTGTTCCGGCAGGTAGCGTTCGAGGCAGGAGAACTGGTTGGCAAGGGTCTCCTGCGTCTTGCAGAGCGCCTTCATGATCTGGCGCACGGTATCCTTCAGCGTTTCGGCACACCGCTGTTCGCGGGTGATGACCTTCTCCCAGTCCCACTGGTCGACGTAGACCGAGTGGAGATTGTCGAGCACCTCGTCGCGGCGGATGGCGTTCATATCGGTGTAAAGCCCGGTGCCGGGCGCGAAGCCGTAGCGCGCGAGCGCGAGACGCTTCCATTTCGCCAGCGAGTGGACGATCTGCACGTCGGAGCCGAGGTCGAGGATATCGAACTGCACCGGCCGTTCGACGCCGTTGAGGTCGTCGTTGAGGCCGGTCTCGGGCTGTACGAAGAGGGGTGCGGACACACGCGTCAATTCGAGGCAGCGCGCGAGCTCCCGCTCAAAGGTGTCCTTCGCCAGCTTGATGGCGATCTCAGTCTCCATAATGTCCAGCTTGGAAAAATAGTGCTCCGGCAGGGAGAGGTTTCTCACCGACATGGGGGATGACCATCCTTTCAAAATCCGCCCGCGGACGGAATACAATTCATTTCATTATTCTACCATCCGCGGCCCTTCCATGCAAGAGAAATTCCACCATCCGGGCGGCCGGGTGTTGACGAAAAAGGAAACAACGGTTACAATAAAATCAGATCGCGCCCCGTTGTGTGTGGTGGGACGCGAAATTTGTCGATACGAGTTGGGAGGTGGGCCGTATGCCGCGGACCGTCTGGCTGGCGCTGAGCTATAACGTGCCGATCAATCCCTCGAAGGCACGGGTCTACGTCTGGCGAAAGCTCAAGGAGATTGGCGCCGAATACTTCAAGCAAGGGGTCGCCCTGCTGCCCAACACGGCCCAGAGCATGCAGCAGTTTTCCGCTTTGGCGCAGAAGATCCGCCAGCTCGGGGGGGAGGCGTCGATCGTCGAGCTCCGTTTCACCGACCCGAACGACGAGGCGCAGATGACCGCCCGCTTCAAAAAGCAGGTGGACGACGAATACACCGAGCTGCTCTCCGACTGCGCGAACGTGCTGCTCATGCTCAAACGGCCCGAACAGCCGCTGACCGCGCAGGAGACCGAGCGCATCCGCCAGATGGTAAAGCGTTACCGCAAGACCCGTTCCCGCGACTTCTTTAAGGCCTCCGAGGCCAAGGAGATCGAAACGGGCATCAACGAGATTATCGACGGGGTCAAGGGGATCGCCTCCGATCTGGGCAAGCAGCTCAGGAAGATGATGGACGTCTGATTAGCCGAGCAGCTCCCCGATCACCGCGTTGGAGAGGAGAAAGCCCTCCGCCGTGAGGCGCAGGCCGTCCGAATCAAGCGTTATCAGCCCGCCGGGAATCCGGCGGGCTTTTTCGCGCAGATTTTTCGCGCCAAAGCCGGGATAGCGGGCCGCGAGTGCGTCCCAGCGCACCCCCTCGGAAAGCCGCAGGCGGAGCATCAGGTATTCCTCCGCGTCCCCGCCCGGGCCGTCGTCGACGGCCCGGGAGAAATCCCCGCCCGACGCGAGGAATCCCCGCAGGTCGCGCGGGAAATAGAACCGCCGCCCATTTACGAACGAGTGGGCCGACGGTCCCATGCCGAGGTATTCCCGGCAGTCCCAGTATTTGAGGTTGTGGCGGGCGACGCGGCCCTCCCGCGCGAAATTGCTGATCTCGTACTGCCTCCAGCCTCCCGCCTCCAGCGATCCGGCCGCGTGCAGGTAGGCCGCGGCCTGTCCCTCCTCGTCCGGGCAGGCCGCCGCGACCCCCTGCCGGTCAAAGGGGGTGCCCGGCTCGATCTTGAGCAGGTAGGCGCTCACATGTTCCGCGCCGAGCCTGCCGCACAGGCCGACCGCCCGGTCGATGTCCGCAGGGGTCTGGCCGGGCGTGGCGAGCATGAGGTCGAGCGAAAAATGCGCGAAGCCGCAGCCCCGCGCCGTCTCCACCGCCGAAACCACGTCGGCGGCGGTATGCAGCCGCCCGAGCCGCCGGAGCTGGCCGTCGTCGGCGCTCTGCATCCCGAACGAAAGGCGGTTGACGCCCGCCGCCCGCAGGATGGAAAGCTCCCGCCCAAGCGCCGAATGGGGGTTGCACTCGACGGTAATCTCCGCGCCCGACGCGATCCCAAAGCGCGCATCCGCCGCCTCGAGGATGCGCGAAAGGCGGCGGCCCCCCAGTATCGAAGGGGTGCCGCCGCCGAAATAGACGGTATCGAGCGGCGCGAGCGCGTAGGGCGCCCGCCCGATGGAGCGGATGGCCGCGTCGGTATAGGCGTCCATCAGCGCCTCGTCCGCCGCCACCGAATAGAAGTCGCAGTAGGGGCACTTGCGCTCGCAAAAGGGGATGTGGATATAGAGGGCATCGCACATGGGAATCTCCTTTTTTGCCGCCCTGCGGGCGGCGGGGGCTTTTTTGGATTTGCCGCTCGGGGAGCGGCGGAGGTTTTATCGCCCTCCTTCGGAGGGCTGAGAGGAGCCGCCTTCGGCGGCAGGGGATTGCCGGGTCCCGCCCCGGCGGGCGGGGTACTTTCTTTGCGTCAAAGAAAGTACCCAAAGAAGGACGCTCAAGGGGACTTCCGCCAGTCCCCTTGAGAATCCCCCGGGAGTACCTTGCCAGTACCCGCCGGTTGCCGTCACTCCCCACAGGTACACCAGCTGAGGGCTCAATTCAGGTTGCGGGCGCTCCCAACGGCCGTATCTCCCCGTGCGCATGTCCGGCACGGTTCCTGAGGGCCGTTGCAACAATGCGCGTGCGCCCACCCCCCTGGCAGACACTGCGGCACTTTGGGAGCATTACGATCGGCCTCCCCGGCCGCACCCGCGGCACGGCTCCTGAGGCTCGCCGGCAGAGGCGTTGCGCCCGCGGCGCGGCGGCTGATGGACTGCTGTAGGCTGGTCCTTCGATCCGTGGCACGGGGCCGCGACCTTTATGGCCGCAGGCCGTCGCGGCCTGGGGGTCAAGGGGGCGCAGCCCCCTGCGGCTTCTTTTCCCCATTTCTTGTCCGTACAAGAAATGGGGCCGCCCGCCGGGGCGGGACCCGGCAACTGTACCGCTCATGAGCGGCAAGCCCAAGGAAGCCCCCTGCCGGCGGGAGCTGGCAAGTCCCGCCGCCCCTCGGGCGGCAAATCAGTCCTTCGAGTCGAGCTTGAGCACGGCGGTGAACGCCTCGGGCGGAATCGAGACGGAGCCGAGCTGGCGCATCTTCTTTTTGCCTTCCTTCTGTTTTTCGAGCAGCTTCTTTTTGCGGGTGATGTCGCCGCCGTAGCATTTGGCGAGCACGTCCTTGCGCAGCGCCTTGACGGTTTCGCGGGCGATGACCTTGCCGCCGATGGCGGCCTGGATGGGCACCTCAAAGAGCTGGCGGGGGATGTTGTCCCGCAGGTTTTCGCAGATGCGCCGCGCGCGCGGATAGGCCTTGTCGGCGTGGGCGATGAAGGAGAGCGCGTCGACGACCTCGCTGTTTAAAAGGATGTCGAGCTTGACGAGCTTGCTGTCGCGGTAGCCGCACATCTCATAGTCGAAGGAGGCGTAGCCGCGGGTGCGGGATTTGAGCGCGTCGAAGAAATCGTAGACGATCTCGTTGAGGGGCAGCTCGTAATGAAGCTCGACCCGGTCGGCGTCGAGGTATTTGGTGTCGAGATAGACGCCGCGGCGGTCCTGGCAGAGCTCCATGATGTTGCCGATGTAGGCGGGCGGCGTAAAGATGTTCGCCTTGACGAACGGCTCCTGCGCCGATACGATCTGCGCCGGGTCGGGATAGCTGGCGGGATTGTCGATCGTGAGCTCCTCACCGCTCTGCATCTGGAGCCTGTAGACGACGCTTGGCAGCGTCGTGACGATGTCAAGATTGAACTCCCGTTCGAGCCGTTCCTGCACGATCTCCATGTGCAGGAGTCCCAGAAAGCCGCAGCGGAAGCCGAAGCCGAGCGCGACGGAGGATTCCGGCTCAAAGGAGAGGGAGGCGTCGTTGAGCTGGAGCTTTTCGAGCGCGTCGCGCAGGTCGGGGTATTTGGCGCCGTCCTGCGGGTAGATGCCCGAAAAGACCATCGGCAGCACCTTGCGGTAGCCGGGCAGGGGCTCGGCGGCGGGATTCTCGGCGTCGGTGACGGTGTCGCCGACGGCGGTATCCCGCACCGTCTTGATCGAGGCGGTGATGTAGCCGACCTCGCCCGCGGCAAGCTCCTCCTGCGGCACGAGGCTGGTCGCGCCCATCACGCCGCACTCGACGACGGTGAACTCCGCGCCGGTGGACATCATGCGGATGGTCATGCCGGGCCGGACGGTGCCGTCCATGACGCGGACGTAGACGATGACGCCCCGGTAGCTGTCGTAGACGCTGTCGAAGATGAGCGCGCGCAGCGGGGCGGTTTCGTCCCCCTCGGGGGCGGGGATGTCCGCGACGACCCGTTCAAGCACCGCGTGGACGTTTTCGCCCGTTTTGGCGGAGATGCGCGGCGCGTCCATGCAGGGGATGCCGATGATGTCCTCGACCTCCTGCGCGACCCGGTCGGGCTCGGCGGCGGGCAGGTCGATCTTATTGATGACGGGGGTGACCTCGAGGTCGTGCTCGATCGCCAGATAGGTGTTGGCGAGCGTCTGGGCCTCGATGCCCTGCGACGCGTCCACCACGAGCACCGCGCCCTCGCAGGCGGCGAGCGACCGGGAGACCTCGTAGTTGAAGTCGACGTGTCCGGGGGTATCGATCAGGTTGAACTGGTAGTCCTGCCCATCGTCCGCGTGGTAGGTGAGGGTGACGGCGCGCGCCTTGATCGTGATGCCGCGCTCCCGCTCGAGCTCCATATTGTCGAGGATCTGGTCCTCCATGTCCCGCTGGCTCACCGCCTCGGTGAGTTCGAGGATGCGGTCGGCCAGCGTGCTTTTGCCGTGGTCGATATGCGCGATGATGCAGAAATTACGGATGTGTTCCTTATCCATTTTGCCCTGCCGTTTCCGCCCGTCCAATGGGCATCCTAAAATTTTTCCAATACTAAATTATAGCATAACCGCCCGGCGGGATGCAATACGGCGCGGCGGCGATCCCGTCAGGAACCTTTTTTGAGGATCCTCTCGATCCCGGCTGCGTCGAGCTGGTTGACCGTCACGAAACTTCCCCCATAGAACACCGCCCAGTTGTTGAAGACGCAGGGCAGCTCCTTCGCCTTTTGCAGGGTGTCCACCGGAATGAGGGAGAGGGGGACGCCGCGTTCCTCGCAGTACCGCCGGACCGCCTCGACGCGCTGGGGGATAAAGGGGCATTGCACGCTGTAGCAGATCGTGAGCTCCGGGCTTTCGACCGCCAGTTTTTTCGCGTTCGGCGCGAATTGCGGCACGGTCCCGTCGAAGGAGAGCGCGAGCAGCTCGTATTCGTTCCCGGCCGTGTCGACCGCCTCAAAGCCGAACTTCTTTGCAAACGCCTGGTCGGAGAGCCAGGCCTTTTGTTTTTTCGCCCCGAGCATGCAGACGCCGGACCTGCCCTGCCTTTTGGCGTCGGCCAGGCAGTACTCCATGAGCGACCGCCCGTACCCCTTGCCCTTGCAGCCGCCGTCGACCCAGAGGCAGTAAAGATAGATGTAGTTGCCGCCAAGGACGGGTACCCACGCCGTCTCAAGAGGGGCGTATTCGATGAAAACCACCGCCTTCGCATCGAGCTTTCGGAACACATGGCCTTCCTTGAGCCGGGCGGCGAGCCATTGCCGCTTGGCCTCGACGCCCGGGTGGGGCTTTTTGCTGCGGATGATGCAGCAGAGATGCTCTTCGGCGAGGTTTTCCTCCGTCAGGTTTATAAAATCCGGTTCCATACGCGTCCTCGTTTCCAATTGAATTTTGGCGTGGCCCAAAGGCAGAACGCCTTTTCTGTATCATAACATACCCGGCCGCGCTTCTCAAAGGAATTTGGAAATCAGGCCGGGTCCCGCCCGCCGCGGGAGGGCGGCCTTGCCATTTGCGGGGAAGGTGTGGTAGGATGGAACCAACGGGACGCGCCCGCCGGCATATGCGGTCGGTCG
Organism: Anaerotruncus massiliensis (ex Togo et al. 2026); assembly: GCF_900199635.1. Classification (GTDB taxonomy): domain Bacteria; phylum Bacillota; class Clostridia; order Oscillospirales; family Ruminococcaceae; genus Anaerotruncus; species Anaerotruncus massiliensis. The sequence goes on from NZ_LT962687.1 coordinate 120,451, forward strand.
CTGCTTTTCAGTCCCATATGCGCGGAGAAGCGGAAGGGTGGACCGACCGATGAAAATGCCCGAAAAGATCGATGAGAGGCTGTTCGCGCCCTGCGGCATGAACTGCATGGCCTGCTGCCGGCACTGCGTGAGCAAAAGGCCCTGTCCCGGCTGCTTCGGCGGCGACGGCGGCAAGCCGGAGCACTGCCGGAAATGCGGCGTCCGCGACTGCGCCCGGGAGCGGGGCCTCGCCTACTGCTTTGCGTGCCCGGATTACCCCTGCAAGCCGGTGAAAAACCTCGACAGGAGCTACCGCAAGCGCTATCAAGCGAGCCCCATGGAAAACGGCGCGGCGGTGAAGGCGCGGGGGCTGGAGGCGTTTCTGGCGGCGCAGCGGGAAGAATTCACCTGTCCCGCCTGCGGCGGGACCGTCTCCCTCCACGACGCGGCGTGCAGCGAATGCGGCAGGCCGCGCGGCCCCGGGGAGGTCTGACGCCCGCCGGAAAACGGGGCGGAAAAGGCGTACAATGGGTTCGGCCGGCTGCGGCCGAGGGGGAGTGTGCCCGGATGATGCTCAAAATATTGCTGATCGCGGCCTGTCTGGGCGCGGTCCTGTTGGACGCGGCGAAGAAGCTCGACCTTCTGGGCCGCTGGCATATGGCGCTCTGCGCCCTGCTGCTGCCGCACGCGCTCTTCTGGTGGCAGCGGCTCTCCCGCCTTGGCGGGGCGGGCCTCTGGGCGGTGCGGCTGGCGGTGGGCGTCTATTTCGCCTGGACGCTCCTGCGCCTGCTGTTTTTCCCCGCGCGGGACTACCAGACCGAAAACCGCCGCGTCCGGGTCCTCTGGGCCGGGCGCATGGCGCTGCGGGGCGGGCTGCTCCTGCTTTTGATGCAGGCGGTCTTTTACCTGTGGGTCCTGCCGCCGCTCGCGGGCGGCCTGCCGGGCTGGGTCGTCCCCGCCGACCTCGCGGCGGCGTTTCTGCTCGTCGCGCTGGTCATCCTCGGCGGCGCGCTGCGGATTCTCTTCACCTGCCGCAGGCTGGGGATCGTCAAGCGGGTGCTGCTCGTCCTGAACCTGTGGATCCCGGTCGTCAACCTCTTTTTGATGCTCTGGCTCTGCCGGGCCGCGCGGGATGAATACGACCACGAATGCTACCGCGAGGAGGCGCGCCGGGTGCGCGCGGAGCGGGACGTCTGCCGGACGAGATATCCGCTGCTTCTCGTGCACGGGGTCGGCTTCCGCGATCTCAAATATTTCAACTACTGGGGCCGCATCCCGCGCGAATTGCAGCGGAACGGCGCCGCGGTCTACTACGGGCACCAGCAGGCGTGGGGCACGATCGAGGACAACGCCGAGGCCATCCGCGCAAAAATCCTGGAGATCCAAACGGAGACGGGCTGCGAAAAGGTCAACATCATCGCGCACTCCAAGGGCGGGCTCGACGCGCGCTACCTGATCACCCGGCTTGGGATGGGGGAGGCCGTGGCGTCGCTCACGACGATCTCCACCCCGCACCGCGGCTCCGAGCTGCTGGACCTGCTCGGGAAGCTGCCCGACGGCCTCTACCGCAAAATCTGCGGGATGGTCGACGCGGCCTTCCGCAAGGTCGGGGACCGGGCCCCCGACGCGTGCACGGCCAGCCGTCAGCTCGCGCCCGCCTTCGCGGAGGCCTTCAACGCCGAAACGCCCGACGACCCGCGCGTCAGCTACCGGAGCTGGGCCACCGTCATGAAAAACCCGCTGAGCGACCCGCTGCTCAGCATCCCCTATTTCCTGCTCCGGTGCGTCCGGGGCCCCAACGACGGCCTCGTGTGCATCGACTCGGCCAAGTGGGGGACGTTCGGCGGCGTGCTCTCCAGCCGGCGGCGCCGCGGCATTTCGCACGGCGACATCATCGACCTCAAGCGGGAGGACTACCGGGGCTTCGACGTCATCGAATGGTATGTCGGGCTTGTGTCCCGCCTGCGCGACGACGGGTTCTAACCCCGGCGGCGGACCCGGAAGCCCCGGGAACAGCGAATGAAAGGGGAAGCGCCATGGACGAAAGACTGCAATTTTCCGGCAGGGAGGAGTTCCGCGGGTGGCTTCAGGACCACTGCCGGACGGACGGCGGCATCTGGCTGCTCTTCGGCAAGGCGGGCGGCCCGCGGACGATCACGGCGGCGGAGGCGCTGGAGGAGGCGCTCTGCTTTGGCTGGATCGACGGACAGATGCAGCGGATTGACGACAGCTCCTACGTAAAATATTTTTCCCCGCGCAGGGAGAACAGCAAGTGGTCGGAGAAGAACAAAGCGCTGGCTGAAAAGCTGGAGCGGCAGGGACGCATGACCTGCTTCGGCCGGGAAAAGATCGCGGAGGCGAAGCAAAACGGGCAGTGGGACGCCCCAAAATCCCCGGCGGTCACGGAGGAGCAGGTACGGGCGGTTTCCGAACTGCTGGCGGGATACGAGCCCGCCCACACGCATTTTTCCGCGATGTCCCCGTCAGTGAGGAGGACCTATACCAAAGCGTATCTGGCCGCCAGGACCGACGAGGGGCGGAAAAAGCGTCTGGCGTGGATGGTCGGCCGGCTCAATCAAAACCTGAAGCCGATGTAAGGCCCCGCGGGAGACGGGGAACCCGCGCTGAAAAAGGGATTTGCTCCGGTGACGGGACGCAAAGCGCCGGCCCGAAAGGCGGGCCGGCGCAAAAAACAGCCGCCACGGCCGGCGAACCGGACGCAGCGTCCTTACGGCCAGGGCATGATGGGGGGCAGAATACAGAACGGATGTCCCGCGGGGTCGAGCATGACCCGCCAGCGGTCGTCAAATTGGACTTCCGACATGGACGCGCCGCACGACAGGGCGTGCTTCACCCCTTCTTCCACATCCGCGACGTGGAAATCCAAATGCGCCATTTGCTGCTGCTCCTCCGGCGCCGCGGGCCAAACGGGCGGAAGGTAATCATCCGCCTGCTGGATGGTGATCCAGGTGGGGGTCCCCGTTTGCTCCAGGTCCACCAAGACGGTATATTCTTCGCCCTTGAACCGCGTCCAGCCAAGCAGCCTTTCGTAAAATGCGGACAGCTCGTCCGCCCGATCGGAATCCAATACAACATTCCAGCCTGCAAGATGAAGCGCCATGATCTGATCCCTCCGCGTTTTATTGGGAAATGCGAGCTTACCATACAGTTTAATTGCTGCCGGGATGCTTGTCAAATCACTTTTTTCAAATCTGTTACGCGCCTGACGGGAGGACGGTGACATGCTAAACGACAGCCTCTACGATATGATTTTCAAGAGAAAATCGTTTCACCTGTTCCGAGATACCGGCGATACCGGCATATCCCCCGAGGAACTGCGGTCGATTGAGGAAACCTGGCGTTCCCTGGTCCCCCTGTGCCCCGGGATTCGGACGGCCATTCGGATCGTCCCGGCTGGGGAAACCACCTGCAAGCGCGGACAGCAGGCCTGTATTTTGCTGTATAGCGAGAGGAAGGACCATTATTTGCAGAACATCGGGTACCTGGGCGAACAGCTGGAGCTGTCCCTTGTCTCGCAAAACATCGGAACGCTGTGGTACGGGATCGGAAAAGCGCCGGGGCCCCCGCCGGAGGGGCTCGATTTTGTCATCATGATCGCCATTGCCAAAATCGACGACGGCCAAAAATTCCGCAAGGACCTGTTCCGGAGCAAACGGAAGCCGGTCGGCGAAATCTGGCGCGGGGAGCCCGTCGAGGGCGTCACCGAAATTGTCCGGTTTGCGCCGAGCGCCTGCAACACGCAGCCGTGGCTGGTGGAACGCGAAGGCGACGCCTTGCGCGTTTACCGCGTGCGCAAGCCGGGCAGGAGCGGGATCATGCCCGCCGGCCAGGTGGCGTTCTACAACCAAATCGATCTGGGGATTTTTTTGTGCTTTCTGGACCTCTGCCTTCAGCGGCGTCACATCCGGTACGAGGCGAAGCTGCACGCGGACCCCGGTTCGGACGGGGAAAAGACGCTGGCCGCGGTCTATAAATGGAAGCAGGACTGAATAAGCGCCGAAGGGGCCGCTCTGTGAGCGGCCCCTTCGGCGTTCATGCGTCCGGTTCGACCGGGACGCCTTCCTGTGATTTCATGACGTTTTGTTGATATTCATGGTTTTTATACCAATTGTCTAATGAGCCCCAGCCCCGCAGGAGCAGGCCGTAGCCCTGCTGCGCGAGCGGCAGCGGGCGCGGGGTGACGAGGCAGGCGTGTCATCGGTTTTCACGAGACGACCCGTAAAACGGGTAATCATGAGGATGTACCGCCAAATCAGGGATCGCGGCGGGACCCAACACACGCAAAGCCTAAGAAGCTTATCGTAGCAGGTACGGGCGGAATTGTACGCTTGCGATTCCTAGGAGGAGAGTTGAAATATGCCGGAGCTGCGCAAGATTTTGGGAATCTATGCGGAGACCCGGTCGGAACTTCTTTTCAATACTTGCAAAATACAACCCATTATCATACAATAATAATGTTTTCATAAACCATCAAAGTAAATTCTATTTTTAGGGTTGAAAAACAAGGGCGTCATAAGGGGGAGTACCCATTTATAAGATAGCGGTTTGTGATGATATTGAGCGGGATTTGGAGGAGATGGCGGCGGCAGCCGCTGCGTTGCTGCGGGAAGCAGGGATGGAAACCGAGACCGAATTTTTCCATACGGCCTCTGAACTGCTGAAGGCCCACAAACAGGGAACGTCTTGGGACTTGATCCTGTTGGATATTATGATGGATGACGGGCAGGACGGGATCAATGTCGCGGAATGCCTGAGGGAACGCGGTGATGAAACCGATCTGGTGTTCGTTTCAAGAAGCCCGGAGTTTGCGCTGGCGGGCTATCGAAGCTATCCGGTGAGTTATCTGCTGAAGCCGCTTACACAGGAAAACCTGAGGCCGGTATTGCTGCATTGCCTGGAAAGGCGTAAGGAGCGGCCTTCTCTCGTATTGGAGACGTTGGGAGGCGGCGCAACCGCGATCCGATTGAGTGATATTCGTTATATTGAGATTTTCCGACGGGAACTGGTGGTTCACTGTAAGGAAAAAACCGTTTCCTGCTTCGGCGCGTTGAAAACAGTTCTGGACGCGCTGCCGCCGGAAAGCTTTTACCACTGCCACCGCAGCTTCATTGTCAACCTCGCGTGTGTGAGCGGGATTCAAAAATACCGGTTTCTGCTGCACGGCGAAGGGGAGGTTCCGGTTGCCGTCCGGCGTTATCAGGATGCGCAGGCCCGGTGGCTGGAGTTTCTTACATAAAAAGCCGCTTTCGCAAGCGGCTTTTTTGCACGAGGAGAATCAATGATTTTCCGGGGGAAGCCGTAATGCGGCTTGCAGAGTAAATACCGACCCCAGCTGCCGAAGCTCCAACGCCCCGTCATATTTCTCAGTCACCCGGCGCATGGTGGGAATCCCCAATCCGTGGCAGCCGGCATCGGGTTTGCTGGTGAGAAAAGAGCTGCTCCCCGTATTCCGGGGCGGGGCGGAATTCTGGCAGATGACGAGGAACACCCCTTGCCTGACCGCCAGCGACAGGGAAATAAAACGCTCACTGCCGGCGGGAAGGCGCTCACACGCCTCCACCGCGTTATCCAGCAGATTTGATAAGAGCATACACAAATCCGCGTCGGCGATGGGCAGGTTTTCGGGGACGCGGGCCTCACACTCGATCCGGATGCCGGCGTTCCCCGCGGGGCCGAGCCGCCCCGAAAGGATGGCGTTCACCAGGAAATTTTCCGTATAATAGAGCTGTGGAAGCTCCTCTTTTTGCCGGTCGAGCTCGGCCAAATACGCGCCCAGACGGACATATTCTTCCGCCTGATAAAAAGCCGTCATTGTTTCCACATGGTGGCGCAGCTCGTGCTTCAGGGCACGTGCTTGCTCAATGGCGCCGCGCATCTGAGCGGCGCTATCGGCGGCGAACCGATTTTGCAGCTTCATTGCTTGAAGTTCGGCGCTTTCCCGCAAAAGCCGTGCGTTCCGGCGCACCATCAGGCCGCCGAAGGCCAGGACCAGCGCGGCCCCCGCGTACTCCTCCTGCCAGAGTCCATAGATCGGCTCGAACTTGTTGGCGTCCCAGAAGTCCGCGAAGAGGCTGACGCCCAGAATGCCCGCGGCGGCCAGCACAAACGGGACCGCGCCATGCTTTTCCCCGCCAAGCCCGGTCCCCGCGCAAAGGGCGAGGAAAGCCCAGATCAGCAGTTTGGCCCCATCCATCAGCCCGCCGTAAAACTTGACGAAACCGGGCGCCGCCGGTATGATGAAAAGTACGGCGGTCATAGACAAAATGCACACGAAAAGTGCGGCGGGGCGCAGAAGCCGCCGGTACCAGGCGTTCCGGCGTAGTCCGGAGGCGACGGCCGCCACCGCCGCCGCCTCGCAGAGCGCCAGAAGCCAGGAGGCGTCCTCCACCGCGTACCAGAGCGTCCCTGAAAGCCCCAGCTGCCACACGAATGGATGAAGGCAGTGGACGGCGAAGGCGAGGCAGAGGACGCCGAAGTGGAGGAAAAGCCCATCCCTTTCCCGCGAAAACCACAGCGACAGGGAGAAGATCGCCAGCGTCAGCGCCGAAACCACCGCCGCAGAATATACCAGTGTGCGAAGAAAGGACATTTGCCCAATGGCTTCAGCGGTGCCCAGCATGGGCGGGTAGGTGAGGCCGCTGTAGTAGTGGCTCCGATTGACGGTTTCCAGCCGAAGGCCGGTGTCACCGCCACCCACGGGGACATCGATCACAGCGCCCGATCCAGTGGATGCCGCCGGCCGTTGGTTCACATAAAGCGTATATTCGGTGAAGACCTGCGGCAGTTCCAGCAGGAGGGTGCGGGGCGGGCCTTCATAGCGCAGAGTCAGGGTATAGGTCCCTTCGCCAAAGGGGGAATCCCGGCCCGGCAGAAATGAAAAATTGGAATACTGCCCAATGAAAACCTCCCGTCCGTCCAGGAGCCAGCCGTCGACCAGCGGGATGGGTTTCGTCAAATCGCTTTCGGAAAAAGAAAACACGCCGTCCTCGCCGTAAGGGGGGCCGGCGGTATATTTGTTATCGAAGCGGTAGGTGCCGGCCAGCAGCAACGCGAACGCCAGCAGGGAGCACGCCGCGCAAATCCAGGAAAGGAGACGGTGTTCATGAAGTTTTTGCATCAATTAACGCTCCTTTCTCTCTGCGCCGTATTGCCGCTGGGGATGGTCTGTCCGGTCCACGCGGAGGGGGAGCCGCCCCAGGCGCGGGTCTACCGCGCAGCGGACGACAGCCCGTATCAAATCCGATTCAACCGGGACATCGATTTTGGGCTCATTACCCGGAACATCGGCGAGGACGACTTCTACTGGGACAGCGGGAGCGACACGTTTGCACTGCTGTGGGACGAGGGGGAATTCGACGCCGCGGTGGGGCGGGGAGAAACCGCGTTCACCATGACGGGCGAATACGGCCTTCCCGGTCAAAGTTCCCCGGAGCTGGCGGAACTTTGGGACATGGGACTCGTGACCATGCCGGACCCGCCGAGGCTGCTGGTCCATATTCGCCCCCGGGACGATCAGACGGTTTACAGTGTCCAGGACGAGGAGGTCATATGGAAGGTGCGGGAGGACACGCTCTTTGAGGATGCCGTCCGGTATCAGGACACCCTGACGCTGCGGCCGGCGGAGGGGGCAAACCCCTATCAAGACCCCGCCAGCCTGGATTTTTGCGTCACCTGGAACCGGGCCGACTATGAAGCGGGCATCGGGAGCGGCGCGGAAACCTTCACGATTTCCGGCATTTACGGAGAGCCGGACTGGGACGAGATGAAGGGCTGGGCCAGAGCGGAGGGAACCGCCGTGGCGACGGTGGCCGTTGAGAGGGAACCCGGCGAACCGCTTGTTTACCGGGATCCGGCGGCCGACGACCTCGGCGGCATGGTCTGCGCCGCCTACGTGACTTCGGGAACGCGGTTTGATGAGCTGCGCCTTCCGGAGGAAGCGACGCTGCGCCTGGTGGACGGGACCTATCAGGACACGCGGCGCTTTGCTTACCGGTGGAGCCGCGAGGCATTTGAAGCGGGCATCAAGTCGGGGGCGGAATGTTTTACCGTTCCGGGCAGCTACGCCCCCCATGCCGCTTGGACCGGCGGGGAGAAGCAGCGCTGGGACGACGGGCTAATCCTGGTGGACATGCCCGTTCCCGAACTCACCGTCCACGTGCTGCGGGACAGGGAGTTCCCCTTTACCGCCGACGTCAGGATCAACAGCTACGGCGATCTGGGCCCCTATTTTGCGTTCCCCTGGGTCGCGGGGATGGAAAAAGCCGTCCTCGCCTACTCCCTGGACAACGAAACCTGGTATGAGGAACCCTGGTCCTGGGATGACCTCCCCAGCGACCAGCGGCAAAGCGGAAGATTTGAATACACGCTGATTGCCGCGGATGAGGATTACAATCCGATGATAACAGAATCCACCGCCGTTTTGTATGTGAAAGTGACGGTCGTTGGCTCCCCTTTCGCGGGGGTCACAAAAGTTTTTGACCTCAAGCCGTCCTCCGGGGGTTGGGATATGACGCCCCACGACGACAACAGCGGCGACCACGGCGGCGGGGGCCAGGGAGAAAACGACCGCCCAGGCAAAGAGGAGTCGGACGACGCGCCGGAGCGCTCCCCCGAGACGGGCGCATCCTCCGGGCCAAAGCCCGCCGGACCCACGTCCGAGCCGCCGGAAAGCGGGCAAACGCCTCAGCCGCTCCCGTCCCACGAAGCTGATCAGACGGGCGGAACCGCCAAAACGGATCTTGCATCCCGGGAAGATTCCGTCGGCCCATCGTCTGAAGCGGCAAGCGAAAAAGAGGATGCGGCGCCGGGATCGGTTCCCGATCCCCCGGCAAGCCCCGTGGCCGCGGCCGCGTCCAATCCCTCGCCCCCCCATGTCCCCGGTTTCGCGGCGGCGACGGCTGCCACGGCCGCGCTGGTCCTGGGGGCCGCGATCTGGTCCCACCGGCATGGAAAACAAAAATAAGAAACCCCATGCACCTGCTCTTCTGCCTGAAGAGCAGGTGTTTTTCTATTATACGTTATACGGTATCACAGAAACTCCCGCCGCGTCAACCGGCCGTCATTGCATTCGTACCGTATATGTGACGTTGGTGCAAAAGGTCACACGAGAAATGCAAAAACTGATAAAATTATGATAATTGTATCGCGTATCCGACAATCAGGGTTAAGAGAGGGGGCATGCCCCCTCTCTTAACCGCCCCATGGGGCGGTTAAACTCCTTTGTCAGAGAGCAATCTTTATAGGAGGGCGAACTATGAAAAATCACACCTGCCGCCGGGGGCTTTCATTGCTGTTGGCCGTCTGTATGGCGCTGAGCATGACCAACAGTTTTGTGTATGCACAGGCCGGGGAGGAACCGGCGAACATTGTGCAGCAGGATACGGCAGAAGAGGCGGACAGCTCCAGGGATTCCTCTCCCTCCCTTGACAATACGCCTGTAAAGATAGAGGAGGCAAAGGACCAGCCCGCGCCGAATAGCAGTAGCGGTCTTCCGGTGGACTCTGAGAAGGCGGAGACGCCTGAGCCGCCCGCGCCGCCAACCTGCAGCTGCCCGGCTGCGGACAGCGGCGAGGTGGCGCACAGCGAGGACTGCCCTCTCTACAGAAAGCCGGACGAGCCCGCGCAGGAAAAGAAATGCACCTGCGCCGCGCTTTGCACAGAGGACGCGGTGGATGCGGAGTGCCCCGTCTGCGCCGAACACTGGGAGAGCTGCGCCTTTACGGAGGAGCAGCCGGAAGAAAAATGCACCTGCACCGCGCTTTGCACAGAGGACGCGGTGGATGAAGCCTGCCCGGTCTGCGCCGAACACTGGGAAAGCTGCGCCTGTCTGCCGGAACAGTCCGAAGCGGCAAAGGCGGCGCTGGCGCTGATCGCGGCGCTGCCCACGGTGGAGGAGCTGCAAGCCGAGATATTGGCGGCCTACGAAGCGGATACGCCGGACGAGGCCGCCGCTGCCGCGCGCATGGATGAGGTGAGGGCACAGGCGGAGGCCGCCCGCGCGGCCTTCGACGCTCTCTCCGACGAGGAGAAAGCGGCGTTCGACCCCGAGGCGCTCGCCAAGCTCGCCGCGCTGGAAACCATGTTTTCAGTGACGACACTGGCGGATGGCGAGCGAATCCCCCTGACGGATGACGTGACGAAGCTGGAACTCGGCGGGTACTACAGTATCAGCAATGACGCCCAGTACCAGCATTTCATGAACCTGATCTCAGCGAACAACCCCGAAGCGTCGTCGATCCATACCGAGATCGGCACCGGCGCCACCGTCTATCTGGAAACGAGCCTGTATGCGGGCGCCGGCATCGGGGGACCCATCGGCGGGAGCATCATTGACTCCAGCTCGACCCCCGTCCGCTTCAACGGCACCTTTGACGGCCAGGGCCATTCGGTAAACCTGAACATCAACGGCAGCATCTACAGCGGGATGTTCGGGGCCCTGGGGGGCAATGCGGTGGTACAGAACGTCGTGGTCACCGGCAAGGTGAACGGCGGCGGCTACACCGGCGGCATCGCGGGGAAGGCCTTCGGGGGCACCATCCAAAACTGCGTCAGCCTGGCGGAAGTCAGCGGCGCGGGCAACGTGGGGGGCATCGCGGGGAGCGCCCGCAACATCAAAAACTGCGCCAGCGGCGGCAGCGTCACCGGCACCGGGGAGGCTGTTGGGGGCGTTGTGGGCTCCATCGGCGGGGCGCTGGACCACTGTTACAGCACCGGCACCGTCAGCGGCGCGCGCTATGTGGGGGGCGTCGCCGGGGTCAGGGGCAGCGAAGCGGCCTGTACGCCCTGGGGGAGAAGGTCACCGGCGCCCAGGATGTGGGACGGGTGCTGGGGGGCACCAGCAGCGGCGGCACCCCCGAGGGGCCCTTTTATGCCCGGGCGGACCTCCTGTTCGGCGCCGCCGGTTCGGAGCGAACCATCGCCAGCGGCACCGGGGTCAGCGACACCGGCATCCATGGCGAGAGCATCGAGGTCCCCAAAGAAGGGGCCCAAAAGGTTTCCGCCGTCGTGAACCTGGGCAGCAGCGGCTGGAGCTATGGGGACGACGGACTCTTTACCTACGGCGTAAAGCTGCCCCTGCCCACAACCACCGGGGGAGGAACCCTTGGCGCCATCCGGCCCACCCTGCCGGGGAGCTACCGGGAGCCGGACAACAGGCCCGAGCATCTGACCCTGGAGCCCAGCGCGGTGACCATGGCGGTGGGCAAGAGCCGCGACATCATGGCTCTGACAAAAAGCGACGACCAAAAGGTGGAAAACAGAGAGGACAGCTGGACAACAAAATCTAACAATGAAAGTATAATTAAACTCAAGGGATTTTATGAACAGTGCACTATCTATGCGATAGCAGCCGGCACGGATACCGTGACCGCCAAGGCGAACGATGGGCAAACCGCCTCCTGCGCCGTCACGGTGGTGGAGGCTCCCACCCGCGTGACGTTGGACCAGTCCAGTCTGACTCTGAACGCCGGGGATACCGGAACGCTAAAGGCCACGGTCGACGGAACCACTTACCAAGAGGTGACCTGGAGCAGCGACGACGAGGGCGTGGCCATTGTGGACGAAAACGGCAAGGTCACCGCTCGGGCCGGGGGAACGACCTGGATCACCGCCGCCTCCGCCCTGGACGACAAGGTGTACGCTCGCTGCACCGTGACGGTCAGGCCCCATGCCAGCGGCGTTACCCTAAACAAAACCGCCATGAGCATCGAAAGAACCAGGTCGGAGTTCCTCACCGCCACGGTGAAGCCCAACGGCGCGGCGGATAAAACCGTCAGCTGGAAGAGCAGCGACGAGAGCGTCGCCACGGTGACCGCCAACGGTAATGTCACAGGCGTCGCCTTGGGCACCGCCACCATCACCGTCACCACCAATGACGGCGGGCATACCGCCTCCTGCCTTGTCACCGTCACCGAACTGTGCACCTGCGCGCTGAATAACTTGCAGCTTACGGGCACAGACCCCATCATCATCCCGGTGGACGCGCCCAGCGCCACCCGGGAGATCGTGGGGAAGGCCGTCTATGCGTCTACTGACGAATGCCCGGCGCACCCCGAGAGGACGATCTCTTACAGCTGCGAGATCGAGAATAATACCGCGGGCGCCACCCTCGAAGGGAATATCCTGACCGTCACCCAGGCGGGCGAGGTAACCGTCCAAGTCACCGCCACCGCCCAGCCCAGCGAGAAGACGAAGTCGGCGCAGGCCACCATCACCGTGACCAAGGCGAAACCGGTGGAAGCCGCCCCCAACATCGGCATCGACTACGTGGCGGAAATCCTCACCGGCTTTGCGGAAGGCGGCAGCTACACGGTAAACGGCAGCCCCGTCACCCTCGACGGCACCACGCTCCACATCGCGGAAAGCTACTTCGGCCAGACCCTTTCCATTGTGAAAAAGGGCGGCGATACCACCGACGACAGCGCACCCCAGTCCCTGACGGTGCCCGCGCGCCCCGCCGCGCCCGCCACCCCCACGGGGGGCGAAGGGGAGATCACGGGCGTGGACGGCACCATGGAGTACCGGCTTTCCACCGCAAGCGCCTGGACGGCGGTGCCGCAGGGCGCGACCGCCCTCAGCCTTGCACAGGGGGCCTACCGGGTGCGTGTAAAAGCGGTGGACGGCGCGTCCTTCGCCAGCCCGGCAAAGGAGGTCATCGTGGCCGCCATCCCCGACATGAAGATCACCGTCACCCTGGACGGGCAGTCCGTGCAGGGCGCCAGCCTCGCCGACGCCGTGCGCCGGTCGGGGCTTACCGCCAGCGCCATCAAACAGCTCACCGTGACGGCAGGCGAGATCACCGCTGAGGACTGGACGGGATTTGAAACCGCAGATGCGAATGCCGCCGACAAGACGCTGCCCGCCCTCACCGATTTTATCGTGGAGGACGCGGTGGAAAGCGTCGCGGACATTCCCCACCACAACACCAACCTGTTCCCCGCTACCATCCGGCGGGTGCGCATCCCCAAGGTCAAAGTGATCGGGGAAAGCGCCTTCTACGAATGTAAGGCCCTGGAGAGCGCCGACTTCCCCGACGCCACCGCCATCTACGGGAATGCATTTTTCCGGTGCGGGAATTTGAAAGAGGCCAGCTTCCCCGCGGTGACAACGATCCGGGATATGGCGTTTTGGTACTGCGAAAAGTTCGACTCCCTGACCCTGGGGGCCACCCCGCCTGCCGCGCCAAATGGGCATCGGCCCTTTGACGAAACCTTACCCGAGTTCCGCTTCCTCCACTTTGTGGGCGCAGACGGCGCGTCCCTCACCGGTGACGCCCTCACCGCCGCTCAGGCCGCCTACGACAGCGACGCCGCCGATGGCACAGCAAACGACGGCCTCTGGTATGGCTGGACGGTGCGGGCCTCCGAGATCACCATTGACAAAGCGGTGCAGACCGTTTCCTACTCGGGCAAGGCCCAGGCCTTTACCGTAAAGCCCACCCCCGGCAGCGTCACCGGTTTTACCGTGACCTACCGGCAGAACGGCACAAAGACGACCCCCATCGCCGCGGGGACCTACGACGTGACGGTGACCCGCGCCGCCGAGGGCGACCACCCGTCCTTGGAGGAAACCATCCCCGGCGGATTGGTCGTCAGCCCCGCCGTTCCCACCCTCGCCTGGCCCGCGGCAAGCCAGACCATCCAGGAGGGCGGGAGCATCACCCCGCCCAGCGTCACCCTGGTGAACGGCGAAAGCTACAGCGCCGCCCAAAACGGCGAAATCACCTACGCCTATAAGCCCAGGACCGCAAGCATCGCCTCGTTTTTCCGGGGCTTATTCAGCGACGGTTACACCGGCGGCCTGCCCACGGCGCCGGGGGAGTATCTGGTGCGGGCGGGGCTTGCGGCCAGGGGCAACTACGCCGCCGCCGTCACCGCAACCGACCTCCAGCTCACCATCGAGGAAACGCCCGCCGACGCCATCACCGTCAAGGTGAACGGCTCTCAGCCGGTGGGCGGGGACGACCTGGAGAAGGCAGTGGCGGCCTCAGGCATCGGTCTTGACAAAATCACCGCGCTGGAGATCGCGGCGGGGGAGATCACCGCCGACGATTGGACCTGGTTTACGGAAAAGAGGGAAAGCCTTACCGCCCTCGCCAGCTTTGAGGCGGCCGGGTCGGTAACGGCCGCGCCGATCCCCAACGTCGGGAACCTCAACGGGAATAATGGCGTCTTTCCCGGCAGCATTGTGTCGGTGAAGATTCCAGGGCTCACCGCCATCGGGAACGGCGCGTTTATGTACTGCAAGGAGCTGACCACGGCGGAGATGCCCGAGGTCACCCAGATCGGAATGAAAGCGTTTGCGTATTGCGAAAAACTGACCGAGGCCGCCTTCCCCCAGGTGGAGGTGCTGCCGCAGTATGCGTTCGCCTACTGCTCCGCCCTGGAAAAGATCGATTTCAGCGGGCTCAAAGCCGCTGGCCAGGGGGTCTTTATGAACTGCAAGGCCCTAAAGGAGGTAAGCCTGCCGGAACTGACGGCCCTCCAGGCCGCCGCCAATAGCGACTATGCCATCAACCTGTTCAGAGGCTGTACCGCTCTCCAAACCATATCCATGCCCAAGGCTGGATCCGTATCCAACAGCATGTTTTACGGCTGCACCGCACTGACCGCCGTCAGCTTCCCCCAGGCAGCGAGTATCGGCATCAGCGCCTTTTATGGCTGTTCCAATCTGGCTGAGGCCTCCTTCCCCAAGGCGGCCGAGGTCGGCTCGCAAGCGTTTTACAACTGCACAAAGCTCACGTCCCTGAAGCTGCCGGCCGATCCTCCCAGCGTATCCAATTCCGAGGTTTTCAGAGGCTGCGCTTCCAAGCGTTCCCTGACCCTTCTGGGGACGGACGGCAATACCCTGACCGGCGACGCCCTCGCCGCCGCGCAGGCCGCCTACGACGGTGTGACCGAAAACGGCAACGCGGCGGGGGACGGCCGCTGGTACGGCTGGCTGGTGGGGGAGCCGAAGATCACCATCGGGGAGACGGTGCAGACCGCCACCTACTCGGGCGGCGGCTGGACCTTTACCGTGACGCCCACCCCCAGCGGCGTCACCGGCTTCTCGGTCACGTACCAACAAAACGGAACCCCCGTCGCTTCCCCGACAAATGCGGGAAGCTATGACGTAACCGTGACCCGCCCCGCCGACAGCACCTATGCGGCGTTTGAGAAAACAATTTCCGGTGGACTGGTCATCAATCCGGCCACCCCAACCCTGACATGGCCGGCGGAAAGCCAGACCATCCCCGTGGGCGGGAGCATCACCCCGCCCGACGTCACCCTGGTAAACGGCGAAACCTACAACGCCGCCGCCAACGGCGGGATCGTCTACGCCTACAAGCCCAAAACCGCGACGGCCGCCTCGTTCTTCCGGAGCTTATTCAGCGGCGGCTACACCGTCGGCCTGCCCACGGCGGCGGGGGAATATCTGGTGCGGGCGGGGCTTGCGGCCAAGGGCAACTACGCCGAAGCCTCCACCGAAACCGACCTCCAGCTCACCATAATGGAGGCGCCTGCCGATAAAATCACCATCACGCTGGACGGCGGTTCCGCCAGCGGGGCCAGCCTGGAGGAGGCCGTGACAAAGAGCGGCAGGGAGGCGGCAACGGTCAAGGCCCTCACGGTGACGGCAGGCGAGCTGACCGCCGATGACTGGACCTGGTTCCAAGGAAAGTTTTCGGCCCTCACCGGCTTCACGGTGGCGGAAGGCGTGACCGCCGCGGATATCCCCGCCGGCGAGGTAAACCTCCCCGTCTTCCCCACGACCATCCAGAGGGTGCATGCCGCAGGAGTGAAAGCCGTCGGCGGCCGCGCGTTTACAGGCTGTCTGAGGCTTACCACAGCCAGCTTCCCCGACGCGACAACCCTTGGCCAAAATGCGTTTTATTGCTGCACCGCCCTCACGGGCGCCAGCTTCCCCAAGGTGACGAAGGTCAGCGCCGACGCCTTCAACGGGTGCGGGCGCCTTTCCACCGTGGATTTTTCGGCCGCGACGATCATTGACATCAGGGCGTTCCAGGACTGCGAGACCCTCACCGCCCCCGTCTTCCCCGCCGCGAAATACATCGGCAACTCCGCGTTCCTTAATTGTGACGGCCTCACCACCCCCAGCTTCCCCGTGGCCGCATCCATCGGCGCCAATGGGTTCAAAGGCTGCACAAAGCTGACGGCCCCTGTCTTTGGGGATGTGACAGACATCGGAGCTTCGGCGTTTTATAACTGCGGGAAGCTTGTGGACGCCAGTTTCCCCCAGGTCCTGGCCATCAGCAACAACACGTTTTATAACTGCACCTCTCTCGTGAGCGCCAGCTTCCCCGGGGCAAAGCAAGTGAACTCATATGCATTTGAAGACTGTAGGAACCTGGAAACAATCAGCTTCCCCGAGGCGATAACCATTGGCAGCAATGCGTTCAAGGGGTGCAACGCCCTCGCCAGCGCCGCCTTCCCCAAGGCCAACTTCATTGGCGACGGCGCATTCGAAAGTTGTGCGGCGCTGAAAACCCTCACCCTGGGCGCGGCCCGGCCCACTTCGGTTTCCGCCACCGCCTTTACGGGGTGCCCGAACGACCGCAAACTGGCGCTGGTGGGCGCGGACGGCGCCGTGCTGGCAGACGATGACGCCGCATGGGCGTCTTACAAGGCGGCAGGCGACGGCGACACCACCGACAGCTACTGGTACGGCTGGAAGCTGCCCGCAAAGGACCTGCCCGCCGCCAAGATCGCCATCACGCTGGACGGCGGTTCCGCCAGCGGGGCCAGCCTGGAGGACGCCGTGACGAACAGCGGCAAGGACGTGGCAGGAGTCAAGACCCTCACGGTGACGGCGGGGGAGCTTACCGCTGGAGACTGGGCCTGGTTCAAAGAGAACTTTACGGCCCTCACCGACTTCACGGTGGCGGAAGGCGTGACCGTGGCGGACATCCCGAGCGACAAGGTCTTTCCCTCAAGCCTCGAGCGCGTCTTCATCCCCCAGGCAATCAAAATCGGCAACGATGCGTTTGGGAACTGTAACGGGCTTTCATACGCCAGCTTCCCTCGGGTGACGAAGATCGGTAATAAAGTGTTTGGAAGCGGCGCCCAACTGAAAACGCTCCGGCTGGGCGCGACCCCACCCGCCGTGAGCTATGACACTGCGTTCGAAGGCTGCCCGGCCGAGCGTTCGCTGGTCCTTGTGGACGCGGACGATCAAGAGCTTTCCGGCGAGGCCCTCGCCGCCGCTCAGAAGGCCTACATCTCCTGTTACGACGAGAATCCGTTCGACCACCGGTGGTATGGCTGGAAGGTCACGGAGCCCGCCCCCACCGCGATCACCATCAAGGTGAACGGCGGCAACCCGGTGGAGGGAGCCAATTTGAACGACGCGGTTTTCAACTCCGGCGGCGCGGACAAGGTTGCAACGCTGGAGGTGCTGTCCGGCGAAATCACCGCTTTCGACTGGAAAAACTTTCATAGCCCATACACCTATGATCAAAACGCTCTAAAGAGCTTTTCGGTTGCGCCCGAGGTCAAAGTGGAAAAAGAGATGGGCAGCGCAAAGTTCAGCAACAGCGCGCTGGAGAGCGTCAGCATCCCGCAGGCGGTCGCCATCGGAGACGTTGCGTTCATCAATTGCTCTCATCTTTCCAGCGTAACCATTCCAGAGGCGACCTCCATCGGGGGACAGGCATTTCGGGACTGTGCCGCCCTGACAAGCGCCGACTTCCCGAAGGCGGCCTCGATTGAATCGGGCGCGTTCATGGGTTGCGGGGCGCTCGCGACGGTTACCCTTTCCTCCGCAACCGAGCTTAAAACAGATACCTTTGAGAAGTGCACGCAGTTGACGGCCGTCAAACTTCCCCAGATAACAAGGATTTGGTCTGATGCGTTTGAAGACTGTACATCGCTCGCTTCCATCAGCTTGCCGGCCGCTCCGCCGACGGCATCTAAGTCCTCGTTCAGCGGCTGTCCCTCTCCGCGCGCAATCACCTTTGTGGACGCAGGCGGCGCGCCGCTCACCGGCAGCGCCTTAAAGGCGGCGCGGGCCGCCTACAAGGCTGTGGCGGACGGCAACACGGACGATGACCTTTGGTACGACTGGACGATCGGCAGCGGCGATTCCGCCGGCACCGGCGGCGACCTGACCGCACCGCTGACCCAAGACAAGGTGGACGGCGTGTTCGGGCCTGGCAACGCCACGCTGGACGGCACCACCAATCCCCCCACCATTACAATCAACAACGATGTCGTGGTGGATGAAACCATCGTTGTCAAAGCCGGGGTCGATGTGGTCATCGACCTGGGCGGACACACCATCACCGGCAAGCCCGGCGTGAGCCCTGTCATCATCATTGAGAGCGGCGCGGACGTGACCATCAAAGGCCCCGGCTCGGTCAACGGCGTCGATGGCGAAAATAAACCCGGTGGGACCGGCGGCAATGGCGGCGACGGCATTCAGGCCGACGGCAGCCTGACGGTGGACGACGGCGCGGATATAAACGGCGGCGCGGGCGGCAGCGGCGATGTGGGCGGCAACGGCGGCGACGCCATCACCGGCAGCGGAAACATTACCATCAACGGCGGGTCCGCCACGGGCGGCGACGGCGGCAGCGGCGCGGGCGGCAACGGCGGCAACGGCGGAGACGGCGCGTCCTCAACCGGCTCTGGAACGGTTGACGTTGGCACGGACGGCAGCGCCGCCGGCGGCAACGGCGGCAACAGCACCGGCGGCAATGGCGCGGGCGGTGCGGGCGGCAACGGCACCCAAACCGGCGCGGGCGGCTCCACCACCGTGAACGGTGAAACAAACGGCGGGAACGGCGGCAGCGGTTCCGGCACGGGTGGCGGCGGAAATGGCGGCAACGGCACGGTGATCGACGGCGGTACGGCCGGCGGGAACGGTTCCGCCACCGGCGGCGACGGAGGCGGCGTGCCCGAGGACGGCACAGGCAATCCCGGCACGGGCGGGCAGGGCGTTTCCGGCGGCGATGCGGGCGACGTCGCCAGCACACCCGGTTCCACCGGCGTGTCCGGCTCTGTGATCACCATCACCGTACAGCCCGCAGACAAAACGGTTGCGGCGAACGGCAGCGCCGACTTCACGGTGGAAGCCACGGCCAGCGGCGGCAAAACGCTGATCTACCAGTGGTATCAGATGCTGGGCGACAAGCCGAATCCGAGCAAGGACACCCCGCTTACAAACGCGAAGACATTCACGGCAAACGACAAGAATTATACTGGCATCCGGAGCACCATTTACCAATTCTATTGCGTGCTGTCCGCCAACGGGGCGGAGAGCGTCACCACAAGGGTCGCCACCCTGACGGTCAGCAACGAAACCAGCGGACTCACCGCCCCGCTGACCCAAGAGAAGGTGGATAACGCCTTTGGTCCGGGCAACGCGACGCTCCAGCCGGATGGCACGATCAAGATTGAAAAAGATGTTACCCTGGACGATCCCATCCGGGTGGAAACCGATGTGACCATCGACCTTGGCGGCCACACGATCAACGGCGCCAACGGTCAAAACGGTTCGGACGGCAAGCCATCCTTCGTGGTGGTGGGCGATCACACCCTTACGATCATCGGCGGCGGCACGATTTCCGGCGGCGATGGCGGCGATAACCCCGGCGGTACAGGCGGCGACGGAGCGCCCGGCGTCGACTTGGGTTCGGACGGCAACATTTCTGTTGACGATGGCGCCATCACCGGCGGCGACGGCGGCAGCGGCTCTACTGGCGGAAACGGCGGAAACGGTGTCACTGGCGGCGGTGGCAGCGACGTCGAAATCGGCACGGGAGGCAGCGCCTCCGGCGGCAACGGCGGCGACGGCTCCACCGGCGCGGGCGGCAACGGCGGCGATGGCACGTCCACAGGCGGCAGCACCGTTGTCAACGGTGAAACCACCGGCGGCAACGGCGGATCCGGGAGCACAACCGGCGGCGATGGGGGTAACGGCTCGACCTCGGCCGGTTCCGGCTCTATTGATGTAGGTACCGGTGGGAACGCGACTGGCGGCGACGGCGGCAACGGAACAGGAAACGGCGGCGGCGGCAACGGCGGCAATGGCACCGAAACCGGCGGCTCCACCACGGTCGGAGGAAACACCGCCGGCGGCTCTGGCGGCATGGGATCCGGCACGGGCAACGGTGGTGACGGCGGCGACGGCACGGTCATCGGCGGCGGTGCGGCTGGCGGGAATGGTTCCGCCACCGGCGGCGACGGCGGAAACATCCCTGGCGATGGTACCGGAAATCCAGGCGCCGCCGGCGAAGGCATCAGCGGCGGCGATGGGGGTAACGTCAACAACACCCCCGGCAAGGCCGGCTTTAAGGTCACAGCAATCGTGGATGACACGAAGGCCGGGACCACCGTGACCGCACCTGAAAAGGATCTGGCCGACGCGGTAATCACGCAAGAGGATATCGATAACAACCGCAACGTCAAGGTGGAGCTGATCGTCGAAAAGAGGGATGATCAACCCGATAAGACTCTTGTGGAACAAACCTTGGGAGGAACCAAGGCGGACACCATCGGCGTCTACTTCGAGATCACGCTTGAAAAGACCGTGACCGAAAGCGGGACGACAAAGCCGACGGAAACGATCACCGAGTCGCACCAACCGATCGAGATAACCATAACCATCCCTGACGATATGCGCGGCGGCAGCAATTATGTGGTCATCCGCGTACATGATGGCAGCGCTGTGGCTTTGCCTACCACGCAGTCCGAAAACAAGCTGATATTCCAAACCGACAAATTTTCCACCTACGCCATCGCATATACCCCGGGTGGAACGACCCCGCCCGCACCGCCGCACGGCGGCGGTAGCCATGGGAGCAATGGAGGCTCTTCCCCGGATAACGATCAGTACGAATTCTGGATGGGCGTCAAGGACAAAATTAACGGCGCGCGGGATGGGGACGTGGTCAAGGTGAACGCACACGGCTACGACAAGATGCCATGGAGCGTCATGGACGCCCTTCGCGAGAATAGCGGTGTGAACCTTGTCATCACCTGGAACGGCAAGACCATTACCATTCCGGCGAACATGGCGCAGAAAAACGAATCAGGCCGAATCTATTGGCCGCTCAGCAAGCTGGCGGAACTGTACGCGGGGATTGCCGAGAGCACCGTTCTCAATCCCGCTGCGGAAACGAACCCCGAAACAGGCGGACCCGGCAAGTATATTCCCGTGACCGGAGGCGTCCTATATGAGGTGACCGCGCCTGCGGCAGAACCTGTCCGGCCTTCCATTCCCGGGCAGGCGGTGCGGCTCCAGCCGGATGTGCCTGAAACCATGACCCCGCCGGACGCGGGATTCCAAGCGGATGTTTATGCTGGCACCCCTGATGCTAGGATGGCGGAGCACAGTGTAAATGGAATATCCCTTGCAATCGCCGCGGTGATACTGATGATTCTTGCAGGGTATGGGGTGTGGACTTGGAAAAAGAAAAAAAGTTAACATTCGCACCCCGATTACAGGAATTGCGTCGCAGCCGCGGCCTGACCCGAGCGCAACTCACGAACAGCATAGGAGAGAAACAGGAAACCATCAGCGGCTGGGAACGCGGCAAAGAGGCGCCGGGAGTCGTCACGATTGTCAAGCTGTCGGATGCCCTTCAGGTTTCGATCAATTACCTTCCGAATAATTGTTTCATCCAAATTTAAATCCAGCAGCCGATCTTTTTTATCCTCAACCCGCCGGCGGCCAAAAATTCCGCAAGGACCTGTTACGGAGCAAACGGAAGCCGGTCGGCGAAATCTGGCGCGGGGAGCCCGTCGAGGGCGTCACCGAAATTGTCCGGTTTGCGCCGAGCGCCTGCAACACGCAGCCGTGGCTGGTGGAACGCGAAGGCGACGCCTTGCGCGTGTACCGCGTGCGCAAGCCGGGCAGGAGCGGGATCATGCCCGCCGGCCAGGTGGCGTTCTACAACCAAATCGATCTGGGGATTTTTTTGTGCTTTCTGGACCTCTGCCTTCAGCGGCGTCACATCCGGTACGAGGCGAAGCTGCACGCGGGCCCCGGTTCGGACGGGGAAGAGACGCTGGCCGCGGTCTATAAATGGAAGCAGGGACTGAATAAGCGCCGAAGGGGCCGCTCTGTGAGCGGCCCCTTCGGCGTTCATGCGTCCGGTTCGACCGGGACGCCTTCCTGTGATTTCATGACGTTTTGTTGATATTCGTAGTTTTTATACCAATTGTCCAATGAGTCCCAGCCCCGCAGGAGCAGGCCGTAGCCCTGCTGCGCGAGCAGCAGCGGGCGCGGGGTGACGAGGCAGGCGTGGTCCTGCCGCCAGGCCTCGAACGCATTGAAGGGCTCCAGGGAGATGGCGTACTGCCTGCCCAGCAGGGCGACGCTGTATCGGAGTTCCCCGGCGGGCGCGATCTCAAGCGCGCGGACGCCGGCTGCGTTTTCATAGCGGGAGCTGGTGGTGTCGACCCACAGGAAGAGGGCCAGCCAGCCCGTCAGGATCAGGGTCAAAAGAAAGGAAACCCAAAAGAGGCGCGCATCTCTGTTTAACATCCTGTATTTTCACCTTAGGTTTATACC
Organism: Anaerotruncus massiliensis (ex Togo et al. 2026); assembly: GCF_900199635.1. Classification (GTDB taxonomy): domain Bacteria; phylum Bacillota; class Clostridia; order Oscillospirales; family Ruminococcaceae; genus Anaerotruncus; species Anaerotruncus massiliensis. The sequence continues at coordinate 142,966 of NZ_LT962687.1, forward strand.
AATAGACTATCCATTTGGAGCAGTTTCCGGGGATGCTTCGCGGTTTTCGTTGAGCATCCGCGCGAGGGACTTCCCGACCAGTTCGGCGGTATAGACGCTCTCGTCGAGGGTGTTGGCGTTGGAGCCGACCTCGAGGAGCAGCGAGCCGGTGGTCAGATCCATGTTGTATTTTCGGTAGCAGAAGAAGATCGGGCGGGTCAGCTCGGGGGTGTCCTGCTCGATGGCGTCCTGAAGGGATGCGGCAAAGCGCAGGTTTTCCCGCCACTCGGGGACGTTCATCGTGCCGTCGTCGCTGCCGGTGATGATCATGAGCTGGGCGGCCTTGCGGCCGTTGATCTCCACCGTGGGCTTGACGATGAGGTCGTCCTCCCGCTGGATGGCGTCGCGGTGCACGTCGAGCGCGATCTTGATGGTCGGATACTTCTCCAGATAGGACTTGATCGTTTCGGCGCTGCGCTCGTAGGAGCCGTTGTAGGAGGGGTAGTCGTGCTGGGTCGTATCGTGCACGACCCCGATCCCCGCGTCCCGCAGAGCCTTTTCCAGCGCGTTGCCCACCGCGACCATATTCTTAGTGTTGTCCGTTGACCGCCAAGTATTCCGCATGTCATAATTTTCACTGTCGTAGGGCTCGTAGCTCTCGGTCGCGTGGGTGTGGAAGATGAGCACCTGCGGCGCGGGGGTGTCCTCCAGCCGGATGTTGAGCCCCCGCTCCATGATCTCCCGGATGTCGTCGGCGGGCACCTCGGTATAGTTGCGGAGCAGGCCCTCGCCGTAGGGGATCAGGCTGTCGCCCGAGCCCGCCATGTTCTCCTGCACGATCCGCCCCCGGTATTCCGCGGGCACGGGATGGGAGTTGTCCGCGGCGGGAGAGGGGTCGGCGACGCGCACCTGCTTGGCGGGGACGGGGGAGGATTCGGGCAGGCCCTGCGGCGCGGCGGAGGCGTCTCCCTCGTCAAAGGGCGCGACGTAGGGCGCGACCTGGGATTCCTCGCCCTGATAGTAGGCGGGGTCGATCTTGTCCGCGAACCGCGATTCCAAAAGGGCGAGCGACCCCTCGGGCATGTTTACCATCGCCGAGATGAGCGCGGCGCGCTCGGTCAGCTCGCCCAGGTCGGGGGAAAGCGAAAAAACCGCCATGATCGACAGCGGCAGAACAACGACCATTGTGATGACGGCCCCAAGGCGGCGCGCCGGCCCGGGTGCACGACCATATCGTTTCACATTCCCGCCCCCCAAAGCATAAAAAGCGTTTCTATGCATTCTATTCAGGGGGAAGGGGGTTTATGCCGGGGGGTTACGACACGAGGTAGGTGATGTCCTCGAGGGAGAGCTGGGGCTGGAGCGCGGCGTTGATGGCGAGCGAAAGGTGCTTGGCCCCCCGCTCGATGATCGCGTCGATGTCGCGGGGGGTGACCATCATGGCGGAAGCGCCGGGCGCGGCGTCGCGGCCGTCGTCCCCGAGGATGTCGCGGGCGAGGGTCTCGCCGTCGACGACGGTGGGGATGCCGACCGATACGACCGGCACGCCGAGGGATTCCTCGCTCAGCTCCCGCCGGGCGTTGAGCACCCCCGAGCCGGGGGAGATGCCGCTGTTGGAAAGCTGGATGGTGCGGCCGAGCCGGTCGAGGGAGCGGGAGGCGAGCGCGTCGATCACGACGACGCAGGCGGGCGCGAGGTCGCGCACGATCGAACGGACGATCTCGCCCGTCTCGATGCCCGTCTGTCCGAGCACGCCGGGCGCGAGGGAGGCCACGGGGCGCAGCCCCGAAAGGCCGGTCTGCTCCGCGAGCTGGGCGGGGATGTGCCGGGTGGCGAGCACCTGGTGGGCGGCGCGGGGGCCGAGCGCGTCGGGGGTGATCTGCTCGTTGCCGAGCCCGACCACGAGCACCGAGCCCTCCGCGGGCAGCAGCGCGGAGAGCTCGTCCGCGACGGCGTGGGTCACGTCGTCCGCCGGCTCCACGCTGGAGGACACGGCGGGCAGTTCAAGGGTGATGTACCGGCCGCACGGCCGTCCGAGACGCTCGGCGGCCTCGGGTTTGGTGATCTCCACGCGGGTGAGCTTGACGCCCGCCCGCTCGTCCTCCGCGATCGAAACGCCGTCGGGCAGGCGGTCCCGGTAGGGTTCGGCGGCTTCCACCGCGAGGTCGGTCCGGATCAGGTTCATGGGGGTCCCTCCGATTCTTGACGAAACTGTTAAAGTTTTTCGCGCGGTTGTAAAAGCCGGGCGGTTGGTGTATATTATAAGGACGGAACGACGCGGCGGCCAAGCCGCGGGATAAAGGAAAGGAAAGCTATGAGCGTGCGGAAAATCGGGGCGCGGATACTCGCCGCCGGCGTGATCATATTGTTGGTCGCCCTGCTTCTTTTATTCAATACGAACTCGGTGTGGGCCCTCATCACACTGGGGCTTTCGATCGTTGTGAACACCGCCGGCCTGGCGATGCTCATGGTGAGGGACAAGAACGCGGATGAATGACGGGGGATAACACCATGGACTACCTGCGCCGCACCTGGGCGGACATCGACCTGGACTGCATCGTACACAACTACCGCGAGCTCAAAAGCCGCCTGACGCCCGGCTGCCGCACGATGGCGGTGGTCAAGGCGGACGCCTACGGCCACGGGGATGGCTACGTCTCCCGCGCGCTCCAGCGGGAGGGCGCCGACTGGTTCGCGGTTTCCAATATCAACGAGGCGATCTCCCTGCGCAGGCAGGAGGTCGCCCGCCCGATTTTGATCCTGGGCTGCACGCCGCCCGAGATGGCGCACACCCTGGCGGAGCTGGGCATCTCCCAGACAGTCTATTCGGAGGAGTACGCGGGGGAGCTTTCCCGCGCCGCGGTCGAACAGAAGGCCGTGATCGACTGCCATGTGAAGATCGACACGGGAATGAGCCGCATCGGCTTTTTCGCCCAGCACGGCCATGAGGCGCGCGCCGCCGAGGAGATCGCGCGGGTGTGCGCGCTGCCCGGACTTTCCTGCACCGGCGTCTTCACCCACTTCGCCTGCGCCGACGAGTGCGCCGGGGACAGCCGGGACTATACCCGGATGCAGTACCGGTCCTTCCTGGACACGGTGGAGCTGCTGGAAAAGCGGGGGATCACCTTTGCGCTGCGCCACTGCTGCAACAGCGCGGCGGCGCTCGCCTATCCCGAGATGCACCTCGACATGGTGCGGCTCGGCGTCGTGCTCTACGGCCTGCCCCCCTCCCCCGAATACGCGGGGATGGCGGACCTGCGGCCCGCCATGTCCCTCTACACCACCATCACGATGGTCAAGACGCTCGAGGCCGGGATCGCCGTCAGCTACGGCCGCCGGTATGTCACCGAGCACGACGGCCAGAGGCTCGCCTCCATCGCGATCGGTTACGCCGACGGCTACCGCCGCAACTTCACCAACAAGGGCCGCGTGATCGTTCGCGGACAGTACGCGCCCATCACCGGCGCGGTCTGCATGGACCAGCTCATGGTCGACGTGACCGGGATCGACGGGGCCCGCAGCGGCGACGTCGTCACCCTCATCGGCAGCGAGGGCGGCAAGTCGATCACCCTCGACGATTTTGCCGCGCTCAACGGCACAATCAACTATGAGGAGGCCTGCCTCATCGGCAGGCGGGTCCCGCGGGTATACATACAGGCCGGCCGGGAGATCGCAGCCGTCGACTATGTGATCGCCACGCTGTGAGATTGTCCGCTCGGAGAGCGGCGGAGGTTGTCGGTGGCCGGCCGACGGCGGTTTTAGATTTGCCGCTCAACGAGTGGAGGAGCTTGTTGGTGGTCGTCCGACAGCGGTTTTAGATTGTCCGCTCAGGGAGCGGCAGAGTTGCCGGGTCCCGCCCCGGCAGGCGGCCCCATTTCTTGTGCGGACAAGAAATGGGGGAAAGAAGCCGCAGGGGGCTATGCCCCCTTGACCCCCAGCGCCGCCTCCGGTTGGCCTTCGGCCAAAGTCGGCGGCGCCCCGTCCACGGATCAGCGGACAAGCCGACAGCATCCTGCCGGCCGCCGCGCCGCGGGCGCAATGCCTCTGCCGGCGAGTCTCCGGAACCGTACCGGGAATGCTTCCGGGGAGACACGCGTATCACACCATGCGCATTTTAGGAGCGCCGCCCACGGGCGGCGCTCCTTTTTGGCAGGTCTCCTGTTCCCGTGTTGGGAGCGCCCGCAACCTGAATTGAGCCCTCAGCTGGCGTATTCGTGGGGAGCGGTTGTAACCGGCGGGTACTGGCAAGGTACTCCCGGGGGATTCTCAAGGGGACTGGCGGAAGTCCCCTTGAGCGTCCTTCTTTGGGTACTTTCTTTGACGCAAAGAAAGTACCCCGCCTGCCGGGGCGGGACCCGGCAATCCCCTGCCGCCGAAGGCGGCTCCTCTCAGCCCTCCGAAGGAGGGCGATAAAACCTCCGCCGCTCCCCGAGCGGCAAATCTAAGAAGGCCTCCTGTTGGCGGGCAGCCGACAAGCTCCGCCGCCCACTGGGCGGCAATGAAAAGCGCCGCTGCAACAAAATCCGCTTGATAAATCGGGGTATAGCGAATATAATAGGAACGTTCAAACGAATTCCAGGGCGAAATTGGAGGCAGCTTATGGACAGCAGGGTAGACCGCTTTTTCCACGGCATCAAGGGCAAGAAAATCTCCGTCATCGGCATCGGCGTGAGCCACAGCGACCTCATCAGCCGGCTGAACGACTACGGCGCGAAGGTGACCGCGCACGACCGCCGCACCCGCGAAGAGGTGGGGGAGGCGATCTGCAACAATTTTGAGGCGCGCGGGGTCAAGCTCCGCCTCGGGGAGGACTATCTCGAAAACATCGACGCGGACATCGTCCTGCGTACGCCGGGGATGAAGTTCCACCACCCTGTGCTGGAGCGGCTGCGCCGCGACGGGGTCGCCGTCACGAGCGAGATGGAGCTCTTTTTCGACCTCTGCCCCTGCAAGACGATCGGCATCACCGGCAGCGACGGCAAGACGACCACCACCACGCTGATCACCGAAATCCTCAAGGAGGCGGGCAGGCGGGTGCATGTGGGCGGCAACATCGGCCGCGCGCTCATGCCGCTCATCCGCGACATTCGCGAGGGGGACTTCGCGGTGGCGGAGCTGTCGAGCTTCCAGCTCATCTCGATGCGGGAGAGCCCCGACATCGCGGTGGTCACCAACATCACCCCCAACCACCTCGACGTGCACAAGGATATGCAGGAATATATTGACGCCAAGCGCAACATCTTCGCGCATCAGGGGGCGTTTTCCCGCACCGTGCTCGGCGTGGACAACGACGTCGCCGCCTCCTTCGCCAACCCCGAATGCGTGCGGGGCCAGCTCTTCGAGTTCTCGGTCAAGCGCCCGGTGCGCACCGGCGCGTTTCTCGGGGAGGACGGCATTATCTACATGTCGGTGAACGGCGAGCGCACCAAGATCATGCACGCCGCCGAGATCAAGCTCCCCGGCCTGCACAACATCGAAAACTACCTCGCCGCGATCTGCGCCACCTGGGGCTATGTCGACCGGGAGGCGATCTACAACGTCGCGGTCGAATTCGACGGGGTGGAGCACCGCATCGAGTTCGTCCGGGAGAAGGACGGGGTGCGCTGGTACAACGATTCGATCGCCACCACCCCCACCCGCACGATCGCCGGGCTGGAGAGCTTTGACCAGAAGCTCGTCATCATCGCGGGAGGCTACGACAAAAAAATCCCCTTCGACCCGCTCATCCCCAAGCTGGTGGAACGGGTCAAGACGCTCATCCTGATCGGCGCGACCGCCGACACGATCGAGGCGGAGGTGCGCGCCTTTCCGGGGTTCGACCCGGCGGAGCTCGCGATCCTTCGCGCCGGAAGCCTCGAGGAGGCGGTCAAAAAGGCGGCGGAGGCCGCCGGACCGGGCGACATCGTCTCGCTTTCGCCCGCCTGCGCGAGCTTCGACATGTTCCCCAATTACGGCACGCGCGGCCGCCGCTTCAAGGAACTCGTGAACGCGCTTTGAACGGAAAATGAGTTTGAAAATACAGGAGGTTCCCATGACCACCACGGAACAGATATTAACCCTCGCGGGCGCGCTCGGCGTGTCCGGCGGGGAGGATGGGGCGGTGGAAGCGGCGCAGCAAATGCTCGCGCCGCTCGGCGCATGTGAGCGCGCGCCGCTCGGCTCGCTGCTCTGCCGGATCAAGCCGGTCCCCGCCTCGGGCGAGCATGTGATGCTCACCGCCCACATCGACAGCGTCGGCATGATCGTCACCTACATCGACGACGGCGGCTTTCTGCGCGTCTCGAACGTCGGCGGCATCGACCGCGCGCTGCTGCTCGCGGCGCAGGTCGTCGTGCACACGGCAAAGGGCGAGCTGCCCGGCGTCGTCTGCACCGTGCCGCCCCACCTCAATTCCGACGACACCCACCTGCCCAAGATCGAGGACATTTCGATCGACGTGGGCCTTTCGGCCGAAGAAGCGCGGGAAAGGATCGCGCCGGGCGACCGCGTGACCTTCTGCTGTGAGGCGCGGGAACTGATGAACGGCCGGATCAGCACGCGTGCCGCCGACGACCGCGCCGGCTGCGCGGCGGTCATTTTGGCCGCGGAAAAGCTGGCGGGACGGGAGCTTTCCTGCGGGCTGTCCGTCGCGCTGACCACCCTCGAGGAGGTCGGCGGACAGGGCGCGGCCACCGCCGCGAACATCCTTTCGCCCACCCACGCGGTGGCGGTGGACGTCTCCTTCGGGCACACGCCCGACTGCCCGCGCGCCAAGTGCGGCGAGATGGGCGGCGGCCCGATGGTCGGCGTCGCGCCGGTCATCGACAACGGCATGTCCTCCCGCCTGCGGGAGGTCGCCGTGCGGGAAAACATCCCCTTCCAGGTCGAGGTCATGGGCGGGAGCACCGGCACCGACGTCGACGGCATCGCCGTTTCGGGCGCGGGGGTGCGCTGCGCGCTTGTCTCGATCCCCCAGCGGTATATGCACACGCCGGTCGAGGTCGTCCACGTCTCCGACGTGGAGGCGGCCGCCGAATTGATCGCCGCCTATGTGGCGGACGCGTTTGGAGGTGTCCGGTGATGCTCTATGAGAACCTTGCCAAATTGAGCGCCCTTCCCGGCGTGTCCGGCTGCGAGGAGCCGGTGCGGTATGAAATCCTCAAAATGATCGAGGGACACTGTATCTACAAGGTGGATGCGCTCGGCAACATCCTCGCCTTCAAAAAAGGGAAACAGGCCCCCGCCCATCCGCTCCTCTTTTCGGCCCACATGGACGAGGTGGGGCTGATCATCACCTGGGTGGAGGAGAGCGGCCTGCTCAAATTCACCACCGTGGGCGGCATCGACCGCCGGGTGCTCCCCGGCAAATCGGTGCGCATCGGGGAGACCTTTGGCGTGATCGGCTCCAAGGCGGTGCACATGAAGTCCGCCGACGAGCGGGACAAGGCCCCCGAGCCCGACGCGCTCTTCATCGACATTGGCGCGAAGGACCGCGACGACGCGTTTACCCGTGTCGCACTGGGGGACCGCGCGGTCTTCACCTCCCAATACACCGCCTTCGGGGACGGCTTCCTGCGCGGGCGGGCGCTCGACGACCGGGTCGGCTGCGCGCTGCTCGTCGAGCTGATTGGGTCGGAGCTTGCCTACGACACCCATTTCGCCTTCACCGTACAGGAGGAGACGGGCACGACGGGCGCGCGCACCGCGGCCTATCAGACGGGTGCGGAGATCGCGGTCGCCGTCGAGACGACGACCGCCTGCGACATCCCCGGCACCCCGCCCGAAAAGGTGGTCTGCTCCCTGAAAAAAGGCCCCGTCCTATCCTTCATGGACAAGGGTACCGTCTACGACATGGACCTCTACCGCCGCGCGCTCGCTGCGGCGAAGGCGGGCGGCATCGCCTGCCAGCCCAAGGAGGGCGTCTACGGCGGCAACGAGGCGCGGTCGGTCCAGGTCGCGGGCAGGGGCGCGCGGGTGCTCGCCGTGTCGGTGCCCTGCCGCTATCTGCACACCCCCTCCTGTGTCGTCAACCGGTTCGACGTGGACGAGACGCTCCGGCTGCTCAGCGCGCTGGCCGCCGATTTCGGCGGATGATCCGCTATGCCGGTGGCGAATGGGCGGCTCTTTTTGAGGCGTCGGTTGGCAAATTCGGTATATTTGGAACAAAAATATACTCGCAGTATCAAACCTATGGCCTTTCGGACGGGGTGCTCGACCTCTGGCTGCTGCTTGACGGGGACCGCGCCGTGGGCGCGGTGTCCCGGCTGGACGGCACCGTCACCCTCGCGGCGGACGCCGCGGCCGATGCGGACGAGCTAGCCGCCTTCCTCGCGGCCGTCGGCTGCCGCTCCTACGAGGGGGAGCGGGCGCTCTGCGAACGGGTGAACGCCGTGATTCGCGGCGGGCTTCGCTCGTCGCGAATCCTGCGGTGGGGCGGGCGTTCCGCCCCGGCGGACGCCCGCCCCGCCGCGGCCGCGCCCTGCGCGGACGGCGTTCCCCCGGGGACTGCCGCGCCCGCCGAGGACCTGGGAGCCGTCTATGCGCTGCTCTGCGCGGCCGACCCGGCGTTCGCCGCGCGCACCGATTATGCCGCGTGGCTCACCGAGGTTTCCCACAAGCGGCGGCACGGTCTGGCGGATATTTACATACTAAAAGTAGATGAGCGTATCGTTTCAACAATTGGTATTTACTTTAAGGACGCCTCCCGCGCGATTCTGGCGGGTTTGGCGACCGATCCGGCCTGCCGGGGGCGGGGCTATGCCCGCCGGATGATGGCGCACGCGACAAATGCCGCGCTTGCGCAGGGCCTCGAGCCCTGGCTGCTGACCGCGGAGGACGGGATCGCGGCCTTCCACCGCGCCTGCGGCTATGAGGACGCGGGCTTATGGTCTAAAGGGAACTTTCGAGAAAGTTCCCTTTAGAATCCTTCAAAGCTTTTGGCGCAGGCAGGGCGCGGGGGTTCTCCGCACGCTCGGACCGTGCGGCGGAACTGAGGCGGTCGGGGGACGAGGCTGGCTATTAACGTGAGGCGCGCCCGAATGAAAAGTTTTAGAAGGGTTCCCTGGTGCGGTCGGGGGGGCGGGCGGTTTTCGGGACGAGATACGCCCGAATAAAACGTTTTGAAGGGGGGCTGGGGGAAACTTTCTCAAAAGTTTCCCCCGGAGGTATGGTTGAACAGTTTTTTCACATCGATCCATCTATCGCGCGGATGGCGGAAGAGGCGGAGGAGACCTGCCGCGAGGCGTTCGCGCGCATCGACGGCAACGCGGAGTATAACGGCATGAAGGTGCTCTCCGCCTTCATCGAAAACAACGTGAGCGAGAGCCACTTTGCGGGCACAACCGGCTACGGCTACGACGACCGGGGCCGCGAGGTGCTCGACCGGGTGCTGGCGCGGGTGATGGGGACGGAGGACGCGCTCATCCGGCACAATTTCGTCTCGGGCACCCACGCGATCACGACGGCGCTCTTCGGGGTGCTGCGGCCGGGCGACCGGATGGTGTCGCTGACCGGACTGCCCTACGACACCCTCCAGCCGGTGATCGGCATTGTGCCGGGCGGGCACGGTTCGCTTAAGGAGTTCGGCATTCGCTACGAGCAGCTCGACCTGCTGCCCGACGGGTCCCCCGACTACGCGCGCATGGCGGACGCGGTGAAGGGGGCGAGGATGGCGTATTTGCAGCGGTCGCGCGGCTATTCGCTGCGGGAATCGCTGAGCGTCGCGCAGATCGAAAGGATCGCGGGCATCGTGCGGGAGGCCAACCCCGGCGCGCTGATCGTCGTGGACAACTGCTACGGCGAGTTCGTCGAGCGCCGCGAGCCGGCGCAGGCGGGCGCGGACCTCGTCATCGGGTCGCTCATCAAGAATCCGGGCGGCGGAATCGCCAAGACGGGCGGATATATCGCGGGGCGCGCCGACCTGATCGAGCAGTGCGCCTGCCGGCTGACCGCGCCGGGCGTCGGCAAGGAGGTCGGCTGCACCCTCGGGCAGCTGCGCGGGATGTTTATGGGGCTCTTCTTCGCGCCCACCGTGGTGGCCGCCGCGCTGAAGACCGCCGTCTTCTCCGCGGCGCTCTTCGAGCGGCTCGGCTTCGAGGTCTATCCGCATTTTGACGCGCCGCGCACCGACATCATCCAGGCGGTGAAGCTCGGCACGCCCGAGGGGCTCTCCGCCTTCTGCCGCGGGGTGCAGAAGGGCGCGCCGGTCGACGCGTTCGTCACCCCCGAGGCGTGGGACATGCCCGGCTACGACAGCAAGGTCATCATGGCCGCGGGCGCGTTCACGATGGGCGCGTCGATCGAGCTTTCCGCCGACGGGCCGATGCGCGAGCCCTATGCCGCGTGGCTTCAGGGCGGGCTCACCTGGCCGAGCGGCAAGACGGGCGTGATCCTCGCGGCGCAGTCGCTGCTCGAATCGGGCGTGCTCCGAAGGGACGGTTGACAAGCCGCGATGCGGAATGGTATCATGATTCTGCCGCCGTCCGGCGGCGCCGCGCGGGTATGGCGGAATTGGCAGACGCGCAGGATTTAGGATCCTGTGCCGCAAGGCGTAAGGGTTCGACCCCCTCTACCCGCACCATGACTGACACCCTAAAAAACCAGCGCGTATGCGCTGGTTTTTTAGCTGGTGAAAGGGATGCCATGACGAAATGGATTTCGTCGTGTAAAGGCAGATAAAAACAACCAGTCCTGGGACTGGTTGTTTTTATTTGCCGCCGGGCCTGCGGTCGGGCGGTTCAGACGCGTTCCCACAGCAGACGGTTGTCCTCGAACCGCGCGGCGATCAGCCCCTCGTCGCAGAGGTAGCTGAGATAGGAGCGCACCGTACTGCCCACGAGGACATACTGGTTGAAATCCATCGTGAGCCCATAGGCGGAGAACACCTCCCGGATGACCTCTTCGGGCGTGCGGGGCTCGGCGCAGATGGCGAGCACCCGCCCGGCGATCTCCTGGACCTTGGCGCGGTTGAGCGCGGCGAGCGGGCGGATATCCTCCGCCGCGGGAGCGTGCGCCGGGACGAAGAGCTTCGCCTCGAGCGTCTCCACCCAGTCGAGCGTCTCGAGGTAGGCGCGCACGTCGTAGATGAAACCGACGTGGTATTTTTCGAGGACCGCCTCCCCGGAGAGGCAGTCGGCGAGGAAACAGACGCCGTCGGGCGTGCGAAAGCCGACCATCCCGAAGAAATGTCCCGGCAGCGGGAAAACCTCAAGCCCTTCGGGCAGCGGGGCGCCCTCGATGGGGGAGGGCTCGCTCTCCTGCGCCATCAAAAACTTGTTGCAAAGCGCCTTGCAGGGATACCCGCCGTAGAGGAAGGAGGGCTCGAGCCGCGGGGCGCGGATCAAGGCGTTTTCCGCGGGCGTCGAATAGACGGGGCAGTGGTACCGGTCCTGCAAAAACCGGTTCCCGCCGATGTGGTCCGCGTTCGAGTGGGTGTTGAGGATGCCCGCCAGCGTCCAGCCGTTGGCGTCGAGCAGCTTGCGCACCCTGCGCCCCGCGTCCTTGTCGTTGCCGCTGTCAATCAGCCACGCGCCGTCCTCCGCGAGAAAAAGCCCCATCTTCGCGGGACAGTCGATATACCACGTCTGCTCCCCCGCCCGGATCAGTTCATACATGCCGACGCCTCCTTGTCCGGATGATGACACCATTTTACCACAAAAGCGAGGCGGCCGGAAGTCCCTTCCGGCCGCCTCTGCTGGGGTGCTGTTATTCCCCCGAAAAGAGGGGGGTGGAGAGATAGCGGTCGCCCGTGTCGGGCAGCAGAACGACGATCGTCTTTCCGCTGTATTCGGGACGGCGCGCGAGCTGCGCCGCCGCCCACACCGCCGCGCCCGACGAGATGCCCACGAGCACCCCCTCCCGCCGCGCGATCTCCCGCCCGGCGGCAAACGCGTCCTCGTTTTCGACGGTGATGATCTCGTCGTAGACCGCCGTGTTGAGGGTGTCGGGGACGAAGCCGGCGCCGATGCCCTGGATTTTGTGGGGGCCGGCGCTTCCGCCCGAGAGGACGGGGGAGCCGGACGGCTCCACCGCGACGATCCGGACCGCCGGGTTCTTCGATTTGAGGTACTCGCCGACGCCGGTGATCGTGCCGCCGGTGCCGATGCCCGCGACGAAGACGTCCACCTCGCCGCCGGTGTCCTCCCAGATTTCCGGGCCGGTTGTGGCGCGGTGCGCGGCAGGGTTCGCGGGGTTTTCAAACTGCCCGGGGATAAAGGAATCCGGGGTCGCGGCGGCGATCTCCTGCGCCTTTGCGATCGCGCCCTTCATGCCGAGCGCGCCGTCGGTGAGCACCAGCTCGGCGCCGTAGGCCTTCAGCAGGCTGCGCCGCTCGACGCTCATCGTCTCGGGCATCGTCAGGATGACGCGGTAGCCGCGCGCCGCGCCCGCCGCCGCCAGCCCGATGCCGGTGTTGCCGCTCGTGGGCTCGACGATCACCGAGCCCTCCCCGAGCCGCCCGGCCCGCTCCGCCTCGTCAAGCATCGCCTTGGCGATGCGGTCCTTGACCGAACCCGCCGGGTTCAGGTATTCCAGCTTTGCAAGCAGCCGCGCGTCGAGGTTCTCCCGGCGTTCGTAGTTCGTCAGTTCAAGCAGCGGTGTCCCGCCGACCAGTTCGGTCATGCTGCGATAGATCTTTGCCATATCCAGTCCCTCCTGAAGGTGTGTTGCGGAATTCATTTAATTCCTATGTGTTTAGTATGAAATTAGTATAGCGGGAGAATGCCGGTTTGTCAACCCCCGGATGGGATGTTTTTCAGATCACGTAGTCGTTGCCCGCCTTTGCCCGCTGGATCTCCGCGAGGTCGGCCAGCGTCATGCCGTCCACCGTCTCGTTGATCGCGCGGGAGAGCCGTTCCCACAGCACGAGGGTCGCGCATTCTCCCGCGCGCGCGCAGGCGTTGGGGGAGTCGTCCAGGCAGGCCACCGGCGCGAGACTCCCCTCGATCGTCCGCAGGATTTCCCCCGCCGTGTAGTCCGCCGGGGCCTTCGAGAGCCGGTAGCCCCCCTGCGGGCCGCGCACGCTGCGCACAAGCCCCGCCCGGCCGAGCACCGTGACGATCTGTTCGAGGTATTTGACCGAGATCTCCTGCCGGGCCGAAATGTCCCGCAGGGAAATGTATTCTCCCGTGTCGTGCAGCGCAAGATCGAGCATGAGCCGCAGCGCGTAGCGTCCTCTTGTTGATATCTTCACGGCCATCCCTCCATTCCTCTGTCATTATACGCCCCCCGGGGGACTTTGAAAAGTCCCCTCAACTTGCCGAAAAAGTTTTTTCGGCAAGTTGAGGGGCCCGCTGCGGCGGGTTTATCCGCCCGCTCAACGTGCAGTAGGAACCTACGGTTTCCCCCCACACGCCCCCCTCCCTGTTTCCGTCTGACCGGCAGCCGCCGCCCGCGCCGCTTGCATCCCCGGGGAAAAGGCGGTATGATGATACCATTCCAAAAAAACGGAGGACGCCTATGCTCATCGCCGACCTGCACATCCACTCAAAGTATTCCCGCGCGACCAGCGGGGAATGCGTGCCGGAACATCTCGACCTGTGGGCCCGCCGCAAGGGGATTGGGCTTCTGGGCACGGGGGATTTCACCCACCCCGCCTGGCGGCAGGAGCTGCGGGACAAGCTCGTCCCGGCGGAGGAAGGGCTCTACACCCTCCGCGAGGGACTGCATGTGGAGGGCGCCGCGGGAACGGAGCGCCCCCGGTTCGTCGTCACGGGGGAGATCAGCTCGATCTATAAAAAGGACGGCCGGGTGCGCAAGGTCCACAACCTCATCCTCCTGCCCGGCCTCGAGGCGGCGGAGGCCCTCTCGAAAAAGCTCGAGGCGATCGGCAACATCCACTCGGACGGGCGGCCGATTCTCGGGCTGGACAGCCGCGACCTGCTGGAGATTACGATGGAAACCTGCCCCGAGGCGGTCTTTATCCCCGCGCACATCTGGACGCCCCATTTTTCCCTCTTCGGGGCGTTTTCCGGCTTCGACACGATCGAGGCCTGCTTCGGCGACATGACCCCCTGCATCCACGCGGTCGAGACGGGGCTTTCCTCCGATCCGCCGATGAACTGGCGGCTGTCGGCGCTCGACCGCTACGCGCTCATCTCCAATTCGGACGCGCACTCCCCCTCCAAGCTCGGGCGGGAGGCCAACCTGCTGGAGATCGAGCCCTCCTATCCCGCGCTGGCCTCGGCGCTGCGCGGGCGCGGCGCGCCCGGCTTTCGCGGGACGGTCGAGTTTTTTCCCGAGGAGGGCAAGTACCACTTCGACGGGCACCGCAGCTGCAAGCTCTGCCTGCGCCCGGGCGACACCCCGGCCGACGGGCGCTGCCCCGTCTGCGGCGGCAAGCTGACGATCGGCGTGCTCCACCGGGTGGAGGAGCTCGCCGACCGGGAGGAGGGCTTCGTTCCGCAGGATTCGGTCCCCTTCCAGAGCCTCGTGCCCCTGCCCGAGGTGATCGCCGCCTGCACCGGCTTCGGACCGGCGAGCGGCCGGGTGACGGCCCGCTACGAGGCGCTGCTGCGGGAGCTTGGACCCGAATTCACCATCCTGCGGGAGGTCCCGGAGGAGGAGATCGGCCGGGTGGCGGGCCCGGCGGTGGCCGAGGGGGTGCGCCGGATGCGGCGCGGTCAGGTGGAGCTCTCCCCCGGCTACGACGGGGAGTATGGGAAGATCAAGCTGCTCGACCCGCAGGAGATCGAGACGCTCGCGGGGCAGATGAGTCTGTTCGGATCGTCGTCCCTGCCCGCGCCCAAAAAGAAAGCGCCCGCCGCGCCGCGGCCTGCCCGCGCGGCCAAAAAGGCGGAGGAGGTCTCCGCCGCCCCACCGGAGGGCGGGGCGCTCGCGGGGCTCAACGAGGAGCAGCGCGCGGCGGTCACGGCGGCGGAACACGCCGTGGCGGTCGTCGCGGGGCCCGGCACCGGCAAGACCAGGACGCTCGTCGCCCGCGTCGCGTGGCTCGTCGGGCAGGGGGTCAAGCCCGCGCAGATCACCGCCGTCACCTTCACCAACAAGGCGGCGGGGGAGATGCGCGAACGGCTCGAGGCCCTCTTCGGCAAGCGCGCCGTGCGCGCGATGACGATCGGCACCTTCCACGCCATCTGCCTGCGGCTGCTCTCCGAACGGGGGCCGGTCTCGCTGATCGGGGAGGGGGAGGCGCTCGCCGCCGCCTCGGAGGTGACCGGCGCGCTCGACCTGCGGCTCTCCGCGCGGAAGCTCGTGCAGGAGGTCTCCCGCCGCAAGGGGGGGCTGCCCGCCGACGGGTCGGTCCCGGTCGAGGCGTGCGAACGCTACTGCGAACTGCTGAAGGAAGCGGGCGTGCGCGACTACGACGATCTGCTGCTGGACGCCTACGACCTTTTCGTTCACGGGGAGGCCACGGCGAAGGAGCGGCGCGCCTTCACCCACCTGCTCGTGGATGAGTTCCAGGACGTGAGCGACGTGCAGTACCGGCTGGTGCGCGCCTGGAGCGGGGAGAGCGCCGGGGTATTCGTCATCGGCGACCCCGACCAGTCGATCTACGGCTTCCGTGGGTCGGACGCCCGGTGCTTCGCGCGCTTTGCCGCCGACTGGCCCGCCGCGAAGACCGTCGTCCTCACCCGCAACTACCGCTCCACCCCGCAGATTCTGCGGGCGTCCCTGCCGGTCATCTCCAAAAACGGGGGCCCGGAACGGACGCTTGAGGCCCAGCGGCCGGACGGCGGCCCCGTGCGGCTCGTCATGGCGGCGGACGAATTTTCAGAAGCGATCTTTGTGGCCAAGGAGATCAACCGGCTGGTGGGCGGCATCGACATGCTTGACGCACAGGGCGGCGGGAGCGCGCAGCCCCGGGGCTTTTCCGACTTTGCAGTCCTCTGCCGGACCCACCGGCAGGCCGAGGCGCTGGAAAAATGCCTCGGCATCGAAGGGATTCCCTACCTTGTCGCCGGGCGGGACAAGCTCCTGTCCGACGGGCTGGTGCGGGGCGCGGTCGGCTTTTTCCGGGGCCTTTGCGGCTCTGCCGATCCCTTCTCCCTGCGCGCCTGCCTGACCGAATCGCTCGGCTGTGAAAGGGCTGCGGCGGACGCCTTCCTGCGGACGGCCGCCGGGGCGGCGGCCGATTCCCCGGCGCGGCTGCTGGAACTGCTCCCGCCAGCGCTCGCGGCGGCGGAACCGCTTGTCCTCTGGGCGGAGCTGGCGGAAAAATATCTGCCGCGCGCCCGGCGGGAAAAGCCCCGCCGCCTGCTCGAGGACTGGATCGGGGATACCGGGCGCTCCTCCCCCGCCATGGAACGGCTTCTAAACATGGCGGTGCTCCACGCCGACATGCCCGCCTTCCTCCTGAACCTCACCCTCGGCGAAGAACGGGATGTGGCGCGCAGCGGCAGCCGCGCCTACCTCTCCGACGCGGTCACCCTGCTCACCCTGCACGGCGCGAAGGGGCTCGAATTCCCCGTCGTCTTTCTCTGCGGCGCAAAGCGCGGCGTGCTCCCCCTCGACTCGCCCGGCCGCGAGAACGATCCCGCCGAGGAGCGCCGGCTCTTCTACGTCGGCATGACCCGCGCCAGGGAGGAACTTGTCCTGCTCTGCCCGGGCGAGCCCTCCCCCTTCCTCGCGGACATCCCCGCGGACCAGCTCGCACACAGCCACGCCACCCCGGCGCGCCGTCCCGCGCCTGGCGGCGTGCAGCTGAGTTTTTTCCAGGGGAACTTTTGAAAAAGTTCCCCTGGACCCCTCAAAACGTTTGGTTCAGGCCGGCCGCGCCGGCACTTACCGTTCCTTTCGTTGGGAGCGCCCGCAACCTGAATTGAGCCCTCAGCTGGTGTACCCGTGGGGAGTGACGGCAACCGGCGGGTTATGGCAAGGTACTCCCGGAGATCCCTAAGAACCCGGCGGAGGGTTCTTAGGCGGACTTTTGGTTCCTTTTCGTCCGTCCGAAAAGGAACCCGTGGCGCGCGGCGGAACGCGCTCGTGATTCTTGCCGCTTTTTAAGCGGCAATTCCCGTCCAAGCTCCGCCGGGCGCAGCACGGCAAATCCAAAACCGCCCGCCGGGAGGCGGTCACCGATCCTCGACGATCATGGTCTGGAGTGCGTCGGGGGAGGTATCCCGGCTGAAGATGTACAGGGTATAGGTGGCGTTGGGGCGGATGGTGACGAAGGTGGACACCAGCGCCTGCGGCAGTTCAAAGACGGTGACGCCGCCGTCGAGCGTTTCGATGTCCGCCATACGCGGCTCGGGGCGCAGGTTTGTCTCGGCAATGTCGATCTGGTAGTCGCCCGGGCGGATGCGTTTGAAGGAGGTGACCTCCTTGAAGCGCACGTCGCTGTAGATCACGCGCCCGTCGCCGAGCAGGATGTCGACCGGATTGCTGTAATAAGCCAGGTTGCACGCCCGGAAGCAGGACATCGAGGCGGGCCGCGCGCAGGAGGTGTCGGAAATCTGCAGGAGGTCGAGACCGCTGGCGGAGTTGATGACGGCGATCGTCACGCTGTCGTCCGCCTTGAAAGGGATGGATTTCTGGAGATAGACATAGCCGTTCGTGCCGGTGACCGTCACGGTCTGGAACCCGTTGGACACCCTGCCGTAAGGGGTGAGGGAGGTAAAGCCGAGGCCGTTGACGATGAAGCGGTTGTTGATGAAGATGCGGAAGGGCCGGTAGCCAAAGGCGGCGTTGAGGAAGCGGACCTTTCCAAACCTGCCCGCTCCGCAGTAAAAGCAGGGCGGATTCGGCGCCGGCAGGATGGGGATCGTCTGTCCCGGACGGCCGGGTGCGACGGGTCCGCCCTCCCCGGGGTTGGGCAGCGGCACGACGGGGAAATTTCCGCCGGGACCGGGCGCGACCGGACCGCCTTCGCCCGGGTTGGGCAGCGGGATGGAGGGGGTATCGCCGCCGAAAACGGGGCCGCCCTCGCCGAAACCGGGGAGCGGCAGGGCGGGCGCGTCGCCCGGTGCAGCCGGGCCGCCCTCCCCGGGATTGGGCAGCGGCGCGACCGGGATGTTCCGGCCGGAATATCCGCCCATGTTGTCGGATGAATACATGTTGATCCATCTCCTTTCACGATTTCTACCATACTATTAAAAAGCCGGGCCTCCGGTGATTCTTCCGGGGCCCGTTTGCCCGCCGGGGAGAAAAACGCCCCGTGCGGGCGCGGACGAAAAAAGGGGGGCGCGCTGCCAAACGGCAGCGCGCCCCCCTTTTTTATAGGCAAAACGGGAAAGCCCCGCTTCATTTATTTCCCGGCGGCGCGCAGGGAGATAAACCGCAGGGTGTCCCGCAGGACCGGCTCGCTCTTCACGTCGATATAGAGCCATTTGCCGCCCATCGAGACCTTCGTGTTCCGGAAGAGCTCCTGCGTGTAGGGATCGCAGGCGGTGATCAGCAGCTCCGCCTCGGGCAGGACCCGTTCCCCGACCACCACCATGCAGGAAAAATACCCCTCGTTCGGATAGAGGGTGCAGAGCGCCCGGCCGCCCTTTTTGTATTTGACGTTCCAGCCCGGCGCCATTGAGCAGCAGCTGTACTCGATCCTGGGGGCGGCGCCGTAGGTTTCCTCAACCGTGCGGCAGAGGGCCCCCCAGAGTGGGCTTCCCACGCAGGCGTCGATCTCCTCCGCCGAGGGGGCGCGGTCCTTCGGATAGGTGTCCTTCCATGCCATAGACGGTTCCTCCATTTTCATTGCGGCGCGGACGCGCCTGTTTCCTTTGTCCTCAGAACCGTGACCGCCGCATAGTGCAGGATTTCAAAGCGCGGCGGCGCGATCCGTTCGAGCAGCGCGAGGTGTTCCCGGTCAAAGCGCGCGATCTCCTCCGCGGGCAGGGAGGCCCCGATCCCCCGGCAGGCCTTCATCCGTCCGTTCCACCCCTCCCGGGTGAAGGGCACCCGCAGGTCGAAGACCTCCTGCCGCTCCATCTCGAAATCGGCTTCGTAGGCGTCCGGCACGGCGATCGGATGCCGGGTCTCGCCGCCGCCGGTCCAGCCGGGATTGTACCTTTGCACGAGCTCCTCGCTCTTCGCGGCGATCGGGTCCTCGCCGGGCAGCCACGCCATATAGAGCGCCGCGAGCCGCCCCGGGCGCTTCAGGATCCGGCTGAGCCGCGGGGCGAGCAGGGCGTGGTCGAAGTAAAAGAAGCACTGGCAGGCCGTCACCACGTCGAAGCTGCCGTCCGGAAAGTCGGTCTCCTCCGCCGGGAGGCACCGGAAGGCGATCTCCAAGCCCGCCTCCTCCGCCAGCCGCCGGGCCTGCGCGATCTGTTCCTCCGAGATATCGGTCCCCACGAAGGAGGCGCCGTAGCGGCAGAGGTTCCTGGGCAGCACCCCCGTCCCGGTCCCGAGGTCCAGGACGGCCTGCCCCTTGGTGCAGAGCCCCATGTCGAGCAGCCGCCGGTAAAATTCGGGCGGGTAGATGTCCCGGTATTTCGCATAGTCGACGGAGGCGCGCCCCCAGTCGAACGCGCGGCCGTGGTCGATGTTCCGGTTTGTGTTCATGACGGCTCCTTTCAGAAGGGCGCGCCGCGCGCGGGTTTTCTCCCATTATAACCGATTGCCTCCCGCCGGGCAAGCTTGGACGCGGAGTGTGCGGGAAAATGGTAAATTTTGTAAATGTGTGCCGGGGAAGGTGGGTAGTTTGCCCAAGTTTGAAAAGAAAGATTTGTCTCAAGTGATGATTCGTAAAAAACATCTTGACTTCCCAAACGAACAAATTTATAATACGGATTGGGAACGTTCCCTAAAAGCTTTGGAAATGAAGGGGTGGTTATGGAGTTTTCAATACTGGATATTGCCCAAAAGGCCGGGGTCTCCAAAAGCACCATTTCCAGAGTGATCAACGGAGGCTCGGTGAGCCCCAAAACCCGGAAGATCGTGGAGGACACCATGCGGGAGATGGGGTATTCCCCCAACTACATGGCCAGGGGCCTGCGGGGCGTACATAACACGGTGGTGGGCATCCTCTCGCTGGGTAGCAGCATGTTCAGCCACCCCTCCATATCCCGGCGCATCGCCGGCATCCTGGACACACTGGGGGAAAACGACTGCGACCTGCTCATCGTCCACGATCTGCTCCAGCATAGCCCGGCCCCCGGGTATGTGCCCAAGTATGTGCGCTATCTGCGGGATCAGAGGATCCAGGGACTGATCACCCTGGGCTGGGACGACCTGCCGGAGGTGCAGCAGGCCGCCAACCAGTTTCGCAACGTGGTGTACGGCGGTGAGCGGCTGCAGATGAACCGCGGCTTCCGAGTCTACCACGGAAACTACTACTACAGCTGCGACCTCTATCATCTCCTGGTGATGAACGGCCACCGGCGGATTCTGACGACCGTGGGCTTCGAGCCGCAGGACGAGCAGTTCCGCAGGGCGCGGATGCGCGCGTGGGAGAGCACCTGCCTTCAGGCGGGCATCCCCTACGACGAGGACTCCTTTTACCGGTCGCCGATGGAGCGGACGCTCACGGAGGAGTACCTGAGCGGCCTCTACCGGGCGTTCCGGAAGGGGAAATACACCGCGCTCTTCGCCGACGAGATGAGCCACGCGACCGCAATCCTGCTCTATTTCCGGGAGAAGGGGCTGCGGTGCCCGGAGGACTATTCGATCGTCACGATCAAGCGGGACGACGCCGAGGAACGGTTCATCACCTCCGTCTTTGTATCCGACTACGACTACGGCGTACTCATCACCAGGCTGATGCTGGAGGTGATCCGGAACGAGGAACTGGAGTACCGGGACGTGATGATGTCCTACTCGATGGAAATGCGCAAATCGGTGGGTAGGAACGCTGCCCACCCGTGAGTTTCTGACAGATTTGAAGTGTGTTGCGGCCGAATTTGAGGAATGGCCGCGCCGCAAAACGGGAACGTTCCCGTTTTGCAATCGGGAGGAGTAGAAGTGAGCACTACCTTTTTTGTTGCAGCCATGGCAATTTACATGGTGGCGATGGTCGTCATCGGCATCGTGCTGCGGGGGCAGGCCACAAAGTCGATCGCGGACTTCGGCCTCGCGGCAAACCGCTTTGGCTCTACGGTCATCGCGGCGGTCAGCATCGGGGCGTGGGTGGGGAGCGCCGGCCTCATCGGTCTGTGTGCCTCCAGCTACACGGGGGGCGTGGTCAGCTGGTGGAGCTACGCCAGCCTCTACCTCGTCACCCTGCCCTGGATCTATTTTTTCGCCAGCCGTCTGAAGGCGCTGAAGCTCTTCACCATCGCGGAGTTCTACCAAATGCGCTTTTCCGGCTACGACGGGGCCATCCAATACCCCGTGGGCATAGGATTCTCCCTGAAATACTGCATGATGATGGGGTTGCAGTTCAACGCCCTGGCGTTCCTGTTCACCACCTTCCTGGGGTGGTCCCATCTGCGCGGGGTGCTGGTATCGGCGGTCATCATCCTGTTCTACACGGCGATCTCCGGCTTCCTCAGCGTCATGGTCACCAACTTCATCCAGTCGATCTTCCAGACGCTCTGTCCCTTTTTGGCCCTCGGCTTCGTGCTCTTCAGCCTGGGGGGATGGCAGCCGGTGGCGCAGTACTACCAGGCGGCCGGGCAGCCGGAGGCGCTCTCCCTCTTCCAGGGCTTCGGCTGGGTGAAGGAGCTGATCTACTACTGCATTACGATGGGCCTGCTGGTCATCGTGGGTAACCAGGACGACCTGCAGCGGGTGGCCTCGGCCAAAAACGTGAAATCCGCGAAGCGCGGCCTCTATCTGGGGACCTTCCTCGTACTCCCCATTCTGGCGATCCCCTGCTATGTGGGCGCCGCGGCCAAGGTGCTGCTCGGGCCGGGCGTGGAGCCCAACATGGTGTTTTACACCCTCATGATGAAGGCGGGACCCGTGGTGGGGCTCCTGCTGCTCTACGGCGTGCTCTCCACGATCATGTCCTGCGCCTCCTCCACCCTTTTCGCCGGGGGGATGATCATCTCGAAGGACCTGATCCAGCATGCCATGAAATCGAGAGGGAAACAGATCAGCGACAAGGACGACATCTTCCTGAGCCGCGTGGGAATCCTTCTCTGCACCGTCTTCAGCATCGGCCTCTCCCTCTGGTTCCAGGGGATCATGGAGCTGATGGACGTGGTGATGTCCATCTGCGCGGCCGCGCTGGTGATTCCCTACCTGTTCGCCTGGTTCAGCAAGAAGATGAACACTGAGGGCGCGATCACCGGGATGGTCGCGGGAGGGCTGGCGGCCCTCGTCTGGACCATCCTCGGCAGACCCCACGGGCTCGATGCCATCTGGATCGGCCTGCCCTGCTGCCTGGCCGGGTGCCTGGTCGGGCAGAGGTTCGGCAAGGCGCCCACGCAGGCGGAGATCGACGCCACCTACTATTTCCAGGAGAAATTCCGCAGCCTCCGCCGCGCGGAAAAGGCCGGGTCCTGACCCGCGTCCGGGGCCGGTGTGTGGAAGGAATTTGTTTCGCCTCGAATTGGGAACGTTCCCGGTCGTTACAATGTTTTTAAGGAAAAAAGGAGGGTATTTATGGGACAGACGTCCAATAAGAAGTTTCATTACGCGTTTTTAGTGGTCCTGGTCTACGCCATCGCGCTGCCGGCGGTATTCCTGTTCAGCAACGCCTTCGGCCTGTACATGGTGCCGATCACCGAGGAGCTGGGGATTTCGCGCGGGGCCTATTCCCTGACGCAGTCCTTCAACGAGATCGTGTCGGCGGTGCTTTATTTCCTCTATGCAAGGATCGAAAAAAAGTTTAAAATTCGATATATCATCACCGCGGGCGCGCTGTCCGGGGCGATCGCGGCGCTCCTGTACGCGATCTCCGGCAACCTGCCGATGATCTTCCTGGCCTCCGCGGCCTCCGGCTTCATCTGGCCGCTGTTCAGCCAGGTCAGCGTGGGCAACATCGTCAACAACTGGTTCGCGCGCAAGGGCGCCACCATCATCAGTGCGATGTTCACCTTCAGCAACCTGTGCGCCTTCTTCACCTCGAAGCTGGTCGCCTCCTGGATCGAAAACGACGGCTGGCGCAGTTCAATGCTCTACACCATGTGGCTGATCCTCGCGGTGACGATCCTGGTCTTCCTCGTCATCCGCGACCGCCCATCCGACAAAAAGCTCCAGCCGTGGGGGATCAAGGGCAAGTCCGGGGAGGAAGCCCGGAAGCAGGAGGACGCGTCCGTGCTTCCCGGCGCGGAATTCAAGTCCGCCCTGCGCAGCCCCAAGCTCTACTGCGCCTATTTCTGGACCTTTATCACCGGCCTCATCGTCTACCCGGTGGTCTACGCGGTACCGGCGCATCTGAGCACGGTCGGGTTCGATACGGTGTTTTCGGGCGACGTGGTCGGCCTGTTCAGCATCGGCTCGGTGGTCTTCCTGCTGCCTCTCGGGTGGGCGATGGACCGCTGGGGCGTGCGGATCGGCACCACCCTCTGCGTGGGCGGCTACCTGCTCGCCATCGCCTCACTGCTCGTCATCACGCCGTCGATGTCCTTCCTGGGGCCGGTCATCGGGCTTTCCATGGGGCTGGGGATCATCCTCTTCACCGTGCTGCCCGTCTTCATGCGCGAGGTGTTCGGCTTCAAAGAGTACTCCAAGTTCATGAGCTACTCGGTGGTCTTCCGGACGATCGGCAGCACCCTCGGCTTCCCGCTGCTCAACTTCACCTATGACATCGTGGGCTCCTACAACACCGTCTTCGCCATCTTCGGCGGATTTTCGGCGGTCCTGCTGGTCCTCGGCCTCGTCGCCACCAGCAAGAAGAACCCCCTGTGGGTGGAGACCCGCCCCGGTTTCCAGGGATACGTGGGAGAGGCCCAAACGGCGGAGCAGGCGTAAAGCGCCCGCGCGCCCGTCACATTACAATATCAGGAGGTAAACAGCTATGAAAGAATACACCAAAATCCTTGCGGACTACGCCGCCGGGCTGAAATACGAGGAACTGCCCGCGGACGTCGTGGAGCAGGCCAAGAAGATCATCCTGCACACCATCGCCGTCAGCATCGCCAGCAGCAACATGAGCCCCACCGTGAACGCGGCCGCCGTTGCGGCGGCCCGCCGCAGCGGCCCGGACGCCACCATCTGGGGCGCCAAGGGCGTGCGGGTCAGTCCCTCCGACGCGGTGTATGCCAACGGCACCGCCGCCGATGTGCTCGACTGGGAGGACTGCACCTGGACCGGCCACGCCTCGGCGGGGGCGATCCCGGCCTCCTTTGCCTACGGCGAGCAGAAGCATGCCGGCGGCAGGGAAGTGATCACCGCCATCGTAGCGGCCTACGAGGTCTACCAGCGGATCGCCATGGCGGTCCAGCCCGACTTCGACACCTACCTCGCCCAGGGACGGGGCTGGGGGCTGGTGAACTGGCAGATCTTCGCGTCCGCCGTCGCGGCGGGCAAGATGCTGGGCCTGGACGCCGCCCAGATGGCCGCCTGCATCTCGCTGGCCGCCTATCAGGCGCCCACCCTCATGGGCAAGGACGGCGACGGGGACATCTACCACTACGCCCACGGCATCGCGGGCAGGAGTGGCGCGGAGAGCGCGGAGATCACCCGGCAGGGCTTTGAATATTACGCCGACGGGCTGGAAGGGGACACCGGCTACTGGCTCTACGTCTCCAACAAGTGCGACTGGGACTGGATGGACAGAGAGCTGGGCAAGACCTTTTACATCAACGAGACGCTGCTGAAGCACTGGCCCGCCAACGTCTGGGTCCAGGCGCCGCTGGACGGGCTGGACAACATCTGCACCCGGGAAAAGCTGACGCTCGCGGACATCGCCAAGGTGCGGGTCTCCCCGATCATCGATATCTACAGCGCCGAGAACCCGCTGCCCATGGGTCTCATCCAGGCGGAGTACAGCCTGCCCTACTGCTTTGCCTGCTACCTCACCGGAAAAAAGCCGTCGGAGGACTGGTACAGCCTCGAGAGCCGCTCCAGTAAGGAACTCAACGAGCTCTCCGGAATTGTGGAATACTTCGGCCCTCAGGCCAACCGCCTGCACATGTTCGAGATCTTCTGGCAGGGCACCTTCCCCGAAACCACGGTGGAGGTGGTTTGCAGGGACGGACGGGTCTTCAGCGAGACGCTGCGCGGACCCAAGGGACATCCCCGCAACAACTTCACGATGGCGGAGGAGAAGGAATTCTTCATCGCCCGGACGGCGGAGTTTATCGGCGCGGAAAACGCGGCGAAATTCGCCGACGGCGTCGAGAAGCTCGAAGACTGCGCGGACCTCAACGACCTGACCGCCCTGCTGGCCGGGAAATAAACCATTTACATCCGGATGCCCCCTGCACAGGGGGCATCCGTTCCGTCATGGGGGAATCACGATGAAGGAAACGGAACTGCTTCAAAAAGCCCGGGAATTCCTGCGGGAAAACCGGGAGGCCATCGTCGCGGACATCGGGGCGCTGGTGGACATCCCCAGCGTGCAGGGGAGCCCCGCACCGGGTGCGCCTTTCGGGGAGGGACCCCGCCGGGCACTGGACCGCGCTCTGGAGATCGCCGCCCGGATGGGCTTTGAGCCCCACAGCCACGAGAACTGCATGGGCTGGTTCGACCTGCCCGGAGAGCGGGAGGCGCACATCGCCACCATCGCCCATCTGGACGTGGTGCCCGCCGGGGAGGGCTGGACGTTCGAGCCCTTCCGGATGGAGCGGCGGGGGGACTGGCTGATCGGCAGGGGGACGGACGACGACAAGGGTCCGCTGGTCTACTGCATGTATCTGGCCAAATTCTTCCGGGAGAGCGGGATCAAACTTCGCTACACCCTGCGGACGCTGATGGGCTGCAACGAGGAGACCGGCATGGGGGACGTGGGCCCCTATCTGGCGGCCCAGCCCCAGCCCCTCTTCTGCCTCTCCTCCGACGCGCTGTTCCCGGTCTGCAACGGCGAAAAGGGGCTCTTCCAGGGGGAGTTCGTCTCCCCGAAGCTCGAAGGGAACGTGGTGGATATCCAGGCGGGGGAGGCCAGCAACATGATTCCCGAGCGGGCGGTCTGCCTGGTAAAATTCCGGGGCCGCCTGCCTTTGGGCCGCGAGGGGATCGAGGCGGCGACGGAGGACGGCCTCCTGCGAATCACCGCTCATGGGGTGGGGGCCCACAGCGCCATGCCGGAGCGGGGGAAAAACGCGATCGGTCTGCTGGTGGACTTTCTGCTGACCGAAGGTCTGACGGACGAGGACGAACGCCCCTTCTTTGAACTGCTGCACCGGCTGCACCTGTCCCCCTATGGGCAAGGGCTGGGCGTCGACTGTAAGGACGACGCGCTGGGCGCCCTGACCTGCGTGGGCGGGGTGATCCGGATGCGGGACGGCGTCGTCCGGCAGAACATCAACATCCGCTATCCCGCCGCCGTCACCGGCCCGGGGCTGGCGGAACGCCTGGAGGCCGCGGCGGGCGCGGCGGGGTCCGCGTTTTCCCTGATCAACTACTCGGAGCCCTTCTTCATCCCGGAGGAGGACCCGGTGATCCGGCTGCTGCTGGACGCGCACAGGGAGGTCACCGGCAGCGCCGCCCCCGCCTATACCTGGGGCGGCGGCACCTACGCCCGGTGCTTCCGGCGGGCGGTGAGCTTCGGCCCGGGACTGGCGGGGGAGGAAATCAAGCCGGACTTTGTGGGCGACTGCCACGGCCCCGACGAGGGGACCAGCCTGTCCACCCTGGACGAGAGCTTCCTCGTCTACGCGCTGGCGGTCCTGCGGATGCAGGGACTGGAGCCGGAAGAGCTGGGCGGCTGAAGAAGCCTGCCCGAAGCGGATCGGAAAAGGCGGCCAGTCGAAGCCTGGCCGCCTTTTTGTATAAGGCCGCGTTGGGGCAAAGAAAAAGGATCTTGTAAAGATCCTCGTGTACGGGCAATAGGCCGTAACGGGACGATGGGATTTTACCAATGAGGGAGAAGGGACGGTCCCATCCGCCCGGCCGGTAACAAAGGGAAGGGGTCGCTCATAGAATAAAACCAGCAAAGGGGGCGTATAGTTGTGCAATTTGGCGCTGACTCTCACAATCCATACGAGGCGGGAAAAATCATTGTTGCCATCCATCGCGATCCCGATTCACCAAACGCGTCCGGGGATGCGGCCGGCCGTGTTTTAAACGAACTTGCGTATGAAAAAGCGGAGTACATATTTCGTTCAAACGGGACGGGCGGCGAAGGCGGCGGGTTGGATCTGATCCTGGTCCATCTGAACAGCAGGGATGGAGCCGCGGTGGACGACGCGGTCGAACGGCTGTCGGCCAATCCTCATGTCGCGTATGCGGAGCCGGACTATCTGGAAGACCTTCACTTGATTCCCGACGACCCGCTGAACAGCCGGCTGTGGGGGCTGCAAAACATCCACGCGCCCGCGGCATGGAACTATACGACGGGGAGCGATCAAGTCGCGGTCGGCGTGATAGACACCGGCATAGACCATACGCATCCGGACATCCGGGCAAACATGTGGGCCTCACCGGACGGGCAGCTGGAGAACGGGTGGAATTTCGCCGGCAACGATCGCTATTCCATGGACTTGAACGGACACGGCACCCATGTCGCGGGTACCGTAGGCGCAGTGGGGAACAACGGGATCGGCATTGCCGGGGTATGCTGGAAAGTAAAGACGGTCTCCATGAAATTCGGCCTTGACGTCGCGTCAGCCATCGCGGCGATCTATTTTGCGAATCAATTTGAGATCCCCATCCTCAACGCCAGCTGGGGCGGCCGGTCCTATTCGCGCGCATTGAAAGATGCGATCGACCGGTACGGCGGATTGTTTATAGCATCGGCGGGGAACTCCGGCACAAATAACGACGCCGCACCCATCTATCCCGCCTCCTACACGAGCGGCAACATCCTATCCGTCGCGGCCATAGACCCGTATCACACCCTGGCGCGGTTTTCAAATTATGGATTTGAAAGTGTGGATATCGCCGCGCCCGGAACCGGTATTCTCAGCCTGGACCTGCAGGGCGGGTATACGCCCAAGAACGGCACTTCGATGTCCGCGCCGCATGTCGCCGGCGCGGCGGCCTTGCTGAAGGCGTATATGCCCGCCTTATCCGCCTCGACGATCAAAAACATCATCCTATCCAGCGCGGTGAAAATCCCCGGCTTGGCCGGGAAGGTCCTGACCGGCGGCGCGCTGGACGTGAACGCCATGTTTGAACTGGCCAACCGCCTGTAAAACAGAACCGGTGAAAGAACGGCGGACGGCCTCCTTCCGAAGGCTGAAACGCGGCTTCCAGCCAGCGGAAATGCAATAAAACCGCTTTTTAAGAAGTTCGCCTCCGGCGGCAGGCCGAACGGCATCTGCCGCTTTCCCCTTCGGGGGTGACAGGAGGTTTTTAGAGCCGGAGGCGGAAAATCGGACGTCAGTATGAAAAAAACCGAAGGCAAAGCCTTCGGTTTTTTGGCGCGCCCGAGGGGATTCGAACCTCCGACCTACCGCTTAGGAGGCGGTCGCTCTATCCGACTGAGCTACGGGCGCATAACACCATAATATTATAATGCGGAGGGATATTTTTGTCAACCGAACGCGGGGGGCCGGATTCGGCGTTTTCGCAGAAAAATCCAAAACCCACTTTTAAAGACCCATAAAAAGTGATATATTAATAACTGTATATGCTGGTGCTGTGCACCGGGCGCGGCAGTCCCGCGGGCACACGGGCGGCCGGCGCGACTCAGGCGCGGATTCGGCGCCGCAAAAGAGAGGAATGGAAAAACGGATGATTCGCGAAAAATCCTGCGGGGCGCTTGTCTACCGCAAAAAACAGGATAAGGTGGAACTCCTGCTCATCAAGCACCGCAACGGCGGGCACTGGTCCTTCCCCAAGGGGCATGTGGAATCGGGGGAAAACGAGTACCAGACCGCGCTGCGGGAGATCAAGGAGGAGACGGGGCTGGACGTCAACCTGCGGGACGGCTTCCGGCAGAGCGTCGAGTATTTCCCCAAGCCGCACGTCAAAAAGCAGGTGGTCTACTTTCTCGGCTATCCGGGCGGGGACGACACCGTCAGGCGGCAGGAGGAGGAAATCAGCGAGTACCAGTGGTGCCTGCTGGACGACGCGGACGGGATGGTCACCTTCCGCAACGACAAAAACCTCATCAACGAGGCCAAGCGGTTTTTGGCAAAGGACCGGGAACACTAAACGGACGCGGCGGCTTTTCCGAATGATTACGAAAGCGCAGGCGAACTGATTTGGATCGACAACCTATCCGGAGGAGCTGGCTCTTCTCCTTCCCCACGCGCACGATCACGCTGAGCTTTGCCGCGGTCATCCTCGTGGGGACGCTGCTGCTGATGCTCCCCGTGTCCAGCCGTACGGGCGCCTTTACCCCCTTTCTCGACTGCCTGTTCACGGCGACCTCCTCGACCTGCGTGACCGGGCTGGTCGTGCACGACACCTACGCCTACTGGTCCGCCTTCGGGCAGTGCGTCATCCTCGCGCTCATCCAGATCGGCGGCCTGGGACTCGTGACGCTGACCACCTTCTTCAACATCGCGATCGGCCGCAAGCTCGGCCTGCGCGGGATGCACCTCGCGCAGGAATCGGTCGCGTCCACCGGCCCGGACATCAACCAGCTCATGAAGGTGGTCATGATCACCGCGCTGACCGTCGAGACGGCGGGCGCGCTCCTGCTGGCGACCGTGTTCGTGCCCGAGTTCGGGGCGGAGGGCATCTTCATCTCGGTGTTCACCTCCGTCTCCGCCTTCTGCAACGCCGGGTTCGACATCTTCGGGCGGGCGGAACCGTATGTATCGCTGACCGGCTACGTGGGCAACCCGATCGTCGTCGGCACGGTGGGACTGCTCATCATTGTGGGCGGCATCGGCTTCATCGTCATCCACGACCTGCTCCAGTACCGGCGCACCAAAAAACTGCTGCTCCACACCCGCATCGTCATCGTCTCCACCGTTTCCCTCATCCTGGTGGGGATGGCGTTTACCGCCGTCTGCGAGTGGAACAACCCCTTCACCCTGGGAGGGCTTTCCGGGACGGGGGAGCGGCTCGGCGCGGCGTGGTTCCACTCGGTGAGCTGCCGCACGGCGGGCTTCAACGTCTTCCCGCTCGAGCCGATGCACGACATCACCAAGATCCTCTCCTCGCTGCTCATGTTTGTCGGCGCGGCGCCCGGCTCGACGGGCGGCGGCATCAAGTGCACGACCTTCGCGGTCATCTTTATGACCGTCTATAGCGTCGTGCGCGGCGACGAGGACACCGTCATCTTCCGCCGCAAGGTGGAGAAGAGCGCGGTCTATAAATCGCTGGCCGTCATGATCCTGGGGATTCTCGCGGTCACGATCACCGCCGCCTGCATCGTCGCCACGATGAGCGGCACCCACGCGGTCACCGGCGTGGACGCGCTTTTCGAGAGCGTCTCCGCATTCGCGACGGTCGGGCTTTCGGCGGGCATCTCGGCGGTCGCCAGCACCCTGTCGCGCATCCTGCTCATCTTCGAGATGTATATCGGGCGCCTCGGGCCGGTGACCTTCTTCCTCGCGCTGGCCATGCGCCCCACCGCCAACCGCAAGGAAATTCTGCCGGTCGGGAAGATCCAGATCGGCTGAGGGCGTTGTTGCATGAAAAATTGCCGTTCTGACGAACGGCAATTTCCGCCGATGGGCATTTACCGCATCATATACTCCACGCTGTCCAGCACGGTGCCGAGGGTCTTGATCGCCTTGGTCGCGTTCTGCTTGAGCTTTTTGCCGGGGTTCTTTTTGTGGTTCATCATATAAGCCGCGGTACCCGCCGCCATTGCCACCGCCACGCCGGTCACCGCTGTCGCCGCCGTTTTGTTCATAGGATTGCACCTCCGTAAATTTAGTTGGTTCCGCGGAACGCACCCGATGCGTCCCATACTGACAGTATGCCCTGCGCGCGGCGGAGCGATTACGCAAACTTTCTGGAAACGGCTATCCGAGGAAATGAATTCCAATTTTGTGAGGTGAATGTTATGACGGACCGTCCGCCGCGCGTCGCGGCCATCCACGGGCTGGCCGGCTTCGGCCGGAGCTCGCTCGCCGTCGTGACCCCCACGCTCTCCGCGATGGGGATCCAGGTCTGCCCGGTGCCGACGGCGGTCCTCTCCACCCACACGGGCGGGCTGGGCGAGGTGGAATACCGCGACCTGACCGACTATATCCGCCCCTGCTTCGAACATTACCAGCGGCTGGAGCTCGGGTTCGAGGGGATCTATTCCGGCTTTCTCTCCAACCCCTCGCAGGCGGACGACGTGGCCGCGTTCATCGCGGCGTGGCCGGACGCGCTGGCCGTCGTCGACCCGGTGATGGGGGATCACGGCAAGCCCTACCGCACCTGCACCCCCGCGCTGATGGAGCGGATGCGCAGCCTCGTGCGCAGCGCGGCGGTCATCACCCCCAATCCGACCGAGGCGGCCATCCTGCTCGGCGAGCCCTACCGTCCCGAACCCCTCGCGCGCCAGCCGCTCAAAAGCATGCTCGCGCGGCTGGGAGAACTCGGCCCGCGCCACGTGGTGATCACCGGCGTGGAACTGGCGTCGGGGGAATGCGCGGCCGTGGGATACGACCGCGGGCGCAACGCCTTCTGGTACGTGGGGTACGAATATGTCCCGGCGGCCTATCCCGGCACGGGAGATATCTTCGCAAGCGTGCTCACCGGCGCGATGCTCAGGGGGGACAGCTTTCCGATCGCGATGGCGCGCGCGACCCGGTTCGTCGAGCTGGCGATCAAGACGACCTTCAGCTATGGGACTGACACGCGCTACGGCGTCATGTTCGAGCGGTGCCTCGGCTGGCTGACCCACGATGAGATCCTCAAGGGCTACAAGCCGCTTTAAACATTGAAAAGCCCCCGGCTCCATGAGTCGGGGGCTTTTTATTCGGATTCAGAAGGGCAGGTCGTTCCCGCCGCCCCAGCTGGTTTCGTGGTAGGCGCGTTCCACGGCGCGGCGGTAGATGGAATACCCCGCCGTGACGCAGCATACCAGAACGGCAAGCGCGACCGGGACCACCAGCCACAACAGGGAAAGAAAGCGTTTGTCGTTGCGATCCATCGGGATTCCCCTCCATGCGCGCGAGGCGCCGAAATTTTCACCAGCTACTATGATACCGCAAAATGGGAAAACCGTCAACCGGGCCGGGCGGCCCCGCGCGGCCCGGAAAAACAAATAACACTGCCACCGGAGGTGACAGTGTCACAGAGAAAAGGCTGCATGGAGCCGCTTATTTGGCGGCGGCGAGCTTCTTCATAAGCGCGGACTTCCTGTGCGCGGCGGCGTTCTTGTGCAGGATGTTCTTCGAAGCGGCCTGGTCGACCTTCTTGATCGCGACGCGGATCGCGTCGGCAGAATCGGCGGCACCGGCGGCAACCGCAGCATCCGCCTTCTTCAGCACGGTTTTGAGGTTGGTCTTGACCGCTTTATTCTCAAGCGCCTTCTTCTGGGCAACGAGCACTCTTTTTTTCGCAGATTTGATATTCGGCATGGTTCACACCTCCTTGTCCGCTGGATATCATCAGACAGTACAAGTTATGATAGCATCTTTTTTGAAAAAATGCAATACCCCGCAAGAAATTTTTCCTGCAAAAAAGAGGGGCGGCGCACCGCGCCGCCCCTCTTTTTTAGCGAAAGACCAGATATTGATAGGTGACGCCCGCCTCGTTGAGGGCGGCGACCCGTCCGGAGACGGGCGTTGCCGAACTGAGCACCGAAAACCCCGTCTCGGTGACCAGCGCGGCCTGTGAAGAACCGCCGCCGGCGAGAAAGGCCGCCCGGAGGGCGACGGTGGTCTGGTCGACCGGCTGGAAGGGGTTTTCACCGGCGGCAAAGACGATTCCGAAGGCGGGGGAGAACCCGAGGGAAATTTCCTGCATGGGCTGTCCGTCCCCCTCGTAGCTGCCGAGCACCGGGACGGCTCCCGTCCACGCCGCGCGTTCCTGCGCGGAGACGTGCGCGGCACCGTCGGCCGTGTGGGCGTGGAGCGCTCCGTCGATCTTTTGGTTGTCCGCGTTGAAGTCGGCCATCTTGGGCCGGTCGGTGCCGCTCCACTGGTTGAGCTGCAGATGTTCCGTGCTGTTGGTGCTTGCCATTGCTTCACTTCCTTTTTCAGGTTGGCGTGCCCCGGCCGGGGGGCGCGGGGGCGAAAAACGGCGGGCATGCCGCCCGCCTCCCGCACGGCAAAGCCGCGCGGGGCAGCCGCCCGCGGCGGCTGGTTTTTCGCCCGGTCAGCGGGTCTCCGGGAGCTGCCCGGCGTCGATCTCCGCCCAGGCCAGGTCCTTTTCATCGAGCTGCGCGGCGGTGAGGCCGGACGCGTCCAGCCGTTCCCACGAGAGGCTGCCGAAGTTGTCCGCCGCGCCGACGCCCACGGGCAGCAGCGCCGCGAGCAGCCGGAGGAGCGCCGCGTTGTCCGGAATGAGCCCGCCCGCGCCCAACCCCTCCGCGAGGACGCGGTTCTGTCCGTCCTGTTCGCGCAGGGAGAGGTCCGCGCCGAGCGCGCGAAAGTGGGATTCGAGCGCCCCGGGCGTGCAGCCCGGGCCGCGCGCCAGCGCGGCGGAAGCCTCCCGCAGCGCGGAAAGCTCCATGCCGGCGGGGACGCGAAAGCCGCAGAGGGCGCAGAGGCGCTCGAGCTGCGCGCGGTCCGCGCGCGGGGAAAAGAAGGACGCCTCACAGCGCTCAAGCGCGGAGGAGAGCAGCGCGAACGCCGCTTCGTAGGCCGAAAGCTCACGGAAGACGGATCCGCCGGGTCTCAGGTCATAGAGGCCGGTCGCGGCCGTCCGGGGAAAGAGCCCCATCGCTTACCCTCCCATCCGCGTGACGGAGAGTTCCCCCGCCCGCAGCACCTGCGCCGGGCCGGCCGCCAGGTCGGCGGCGGGCAGCAGGACGCGGCAGTTGGTCACCTCTTCGCGGTCCATTGCGAGCGCGCAGAGGCGCGCCACGGGCAGCCCCGCGCCGACCGGCATGCGGTCGAGCGTCTCCCGGACACGGCCGAGCAGGGCCTCCCGCACCTCGGAAAAGCATTCCGCCGGGGCTTCGATCTCAATGGAGACGCCGGCGGCGACCGCCTCGGCGCTTTCGACCGTGACCGTGTCGCAGGGGGCGCGCATCCCGCCGAGCGCCTCCGACAGACCGGCAAGCACCGCCTCCGGGACGGCCGGCGCTCCGTCCGCCGCCGCATAGACGGTGAGGGAACCGGGACGTTCTCCCGCGCATACGGCCGCGCTTCCGATACCCGGCCACGCCTCGGCTGCCGCACGGTAGCTTTCGCCGTTTACGCCGTTCGCGGGGCGGGCCCAGGCGGCGAGCAGGCGGCGGCGCAGCGAATCGTCCCCCTCCGCGTCCGTCCCGCCGGCAAAGGGCGCGCCGTTCTCCACCGCCGCGACTCCCGCCGCGAGGCGGCGCGGCAGCGTGACGCTGCCCGCGGCGGCGTTGCCGCCGCGGCCCGCCAGGGCGGCCCGCGCCGCCAGCGTGGCGGACGTCTCCCCCGCGGGGATGCTTCCCGCGTCCGTGGTGAGATACACCCGCCCGTCCGGGGCCGCGCACGCGGTCCCCGCCGGGATCGGAACCTCCCCGGCCGTTCCCGGCGCGCGGGTAAAGGTGAGTTCCCCGGCGGCGTGCGCGGCGGGCCTGCGGGAAATCCCCCGCAGCGCGGCGAGGGCGTCGAGCGCCTCGCCCTTCGCGGTCAGCGGGTCGGACTGCCGCGCGGCCTCGTCGAGCCGCGCGGAAAAGTCCGCGAGCTCGCCCGCCAGCGCGTGAAAGCGCAGCGCGATGTCCGACGCCTCGTCGGGGACGAAGCCGGAAAGCGCGCTGTAACGCGCGGTCATCGCGCGGTAAAACTCCTGTTCGTTCATATGTCCACCTCCAGTTGATAGTCCCGCCCCGCCAGCGCGAGGGTGACCCGCACCGTCAGCCGCCGCGCGCCGGGTTCCCACGCGCATTCCGCCGCGCGGACCTCGAACTGCGGCAGGGGGGCG
This sequence comes from Anaerotruncus massiliensis (ex Togo et al. 2026), assembly GCF_900199635.1. Taxonomy (GTDB): domain Bacteria; phylum Bacillota; class Clostridia; order Oscillospirales; family Ruminococcaceae; genus Anaerotruncus; species Anaerotruncus massiliensis. Next base: position 177,769 of record NZ_LT962687.1, read on the forward strand.
AGCGCCAGGCGCGCGTCGGCGAGCGCCCGCGCGTCGCGGGCTCCGGCGGGGCCGTCCGCGCCGAGGCGGTGCAGCGTGCTGCCGAAGGCGGGATCGTGGGGCAGGCTTCCCCGCCTCACCGCGAGCCGGATGGCGGCGCGCTGCAAAAGCTCCCGTTCGCCGCCGACCATGACGGGGCTTCCGAGAGAATCGCAGAGGTGTCCGCCGTCAATGAGCAAAGCGTCCATCATACGCCCTCCTTTTCCTACAGGTAGCCGCGGTCGACGAGCGTGAGCTCGGTCGACGCGCCGGAGGAAGCGAGCCGGTGCCGCACCTGGTGCACCAGCAGCCCCTCAAAGGTCTCATATCCGCCCGACACGGACGCGGTGTCGCAGACCGAGATATCGAGCAGTCCGGGGCAGGTGACGGTGACCACCCGCTTGCCGAGCATTGAACGGCGGATGCGCAGCATCGCGTCGATCTGGCCGCCGGTGGGGGTCAGCGTGTACTCGACCGACGGAATGAGGTACCGCTTGCGCACGAGCCCGAGCGCGGAGGCCTCGGGGTTGTTGTAGGCGTAGCTGTACGCGCCGTCGTCGTCGCGGATGACGAACCGGGTGATGGGGGAGTAGCGGTTGTCGGTGATCTTGAGGCATGTGTACCGCTGGGCCCCCGCGTCCCGGTTGGAGATTCGATGGAAGCTTCCCTCTCCGGGATTCATCTTGCAGACGACCCGTCCCGCGTCGTCGATGCGGGCGATCCCCTGGCTCCCGTTGCGAAAGAAGTTGGAAAGCGCCTCCCATTCGCTCGTCCCCTTCAAAATCTGGTACTGGTTGAAGAAGACGTCGAAGTCGGTGATCAGTGTGGAGAAGCCGTAGGGCCGGATGTGCTCGTCGAAGAGCTCGGTGAGGGAAAGCCCGGTGGTATAGGTCTGCGGCAGGGCCTCGTTGTCGAGCAGCACCGCGCCGATGCTGCGTGCGATCAGCTTGAGCCGCCGCCCGTCCGCGTCCTCGGTGACCGCCGCCTCGTCGGGCCTGCCGGAAAAGAGCGTCCGCCCACCGATTTTCACCTCGACGGAGCGCAGGTCGCCGCAGGCGCGCGCGCAGGGGAAAATCCCCTCGAACGAGTGCGCGGGCGAGTCGAGCGATTTGACGATTTCCCATTCGAGCGGCGCGGGCAGCAAAACGGCGTTATCCGCCGAATCCTTCACCGTGCAGGACCATTCGCCGGTCAGTTCGGTCATGCGCCCACCCCTCTCTGTGCGGCGCGTTCGACGAATTCGAGCGTGTAGGTAAGCACCCGCCCGTCCCCCTGCGCCATGTAGGCGAAGCGGGAGACGGCGGCCTCAAAGCTGCCGCCCGCGGGCAGGTAGAGGAGGGCGAACCCGCCGCCCGTGCAGGCCGCGGAGATTTCCGCAAGCTTTGCCGCCGCGCCCTCGGGCGTGGGGGCGAAGACCTCCCCCTCGCACCTTGCGACGCGGCAGCGGGGGCCGAGCTCCTGCACCGCCGCGCCGCAGCCGGGGAAGACCTGCGGCGCGAGGGTCCCGGTATAGCTCAGTTCGATCCGCCTGGGATTGTGCGGGAAGACGAACTCCCCATACTGCATCCTGCTCATGAGAAGTCCTCCATTTCGTTGGTGATCGGGTGCGGGTAGCGCCGGGCCTGGGTTTTGAGGCGGTCGTTGAGCTGCCCGAGCAGGCCTCCCTCCCCCCTGCCCGAGCAGGCCTCCCTCCCCCTCGCCGGAAACCCGCCACCCCACCGGGGCGGGGGAGGCGTCCTCAAACCCCGCGGCCTCATAGTCCGGCAGGGCGGGCGTGTAGGCGGCCTGCCCGGTGGAGAGCCCGTCCCCCACCGGCCGCGCGGTGTCCAGATAGCGGTCCCACACCATGGGAACGTCCATTTTGGCGGGGTAGTTGACCGCCGCGCGGGATTTCGTGTAGTCGGAATAGACCTTGAGGTTTTCGGCCAGCTCGGCGTCGAGGTTCAGCATGGAAATTCCTCCTCCGAAAAGCTCTCGTTGAAGGAATATTCCTCCCGGTCGAAGCCGTCCTCCTCCGCCCCGCCGAAGGGCAGGTCCCCCTGCGCCCAGTAGAGGCGGCAGAGCCCGGCGATCTGCCCGAGGGTGTACCGGCGCAGCGCCCCCGCGGGGGTGCGCAGCCGGTCGGGCCCGTCAAGCGTCTGCCAGAGCAGCACGCAGTTGTAGGCGAGCGCGTAGGCCTCCTCGCCGCCCAGCCCCCGCTTTCCGAGCCGGGGCATCATCGCGCAGGCGCGCTGACGGTGGGAAAGGCGCTGGGCGGCGTTCTGCCTGCAAAAATGGACGCCGCGCCCCTCAAAGGGGACGGTGAAACGCTCCGCCGCGCCGCGCCTCATGACCGCACCTCCATGCGCGAACGCGCCACGAGGGTGAGGCTCTCATAGACGAGGTCGCCCAGCGGGGCGTCCTCGCCGATCGCCGACCACTGGCACCCGGAATAGATGATCTTGCCGTCGGGCCGCACGATGACGACGTTGAAGTCCTCGAGGGAAAAGAAGTCCACGTCGGAGGCGGGGGAGACGACCACCCGCACAAGTTCGAGCACGTGGCGGATGCGCCCGCCCACGGTGCCCACCGGCTCCGCCGAACCGAACGCCTCGACATAGCGGCTCTCGCGGGTGGATTTGGCCTTGTAGCTCTGGGCGGTGGCCAGGCGGCGGCCGTCCACCTCGATGTAGATGTCCTTGCTTGTCGGGAAACTGATAAATGCCATTTTGTCCTCCTTCCGCTCTAAACCACGATGTCGGCCGCGATCACGATCTGGTTGATCTCGGGCGCGACCCGCAGCGACAGCGTCGCCACACAGACGGACGCGTCGTCCGGGTGGGCGGCGACCCGGGGCGGCCGGTAGCTGTCGATCACGCCGAGCGCGCGCTCCCGCTCGAGCTCGACGGTGATCTGCGACGCGATGCTCTCCCGCGTGACGGCGTTGTTTTTGAGCCCGCGCAGCCGCGCGCGGACGGCGCGGCGCACCGCGCCGACCACCTCGTCCACCGCGAGCACGGTGGAGAGGGCGGAAAAGGTGCTGTCGGGCAGCCCGTTCACCGTGCGGCTTGTGGTGACGGCGCGCACGCACCGCACCTCGCCGCCGCACCGCTCAAAGGGGGTGACGCCCGCGCGCAGCAATTCTTCCGTTTCAGCGGCGGTAAGCCCGCCGTCGAAGGGGATGTCGAGCGGGACCGCGAGGCCGGAAAGGCTGCCCGCGTTCGCGGCGGCCAGGGCCGCCGCGAACGCCGCCGCGGTACGCGCGGTGTTCGTCCCCCCGTCGCACAGGACGGCGACGCGGCGGTTGTCGGCCGCGGCGGCGGTTTCGCGGGCCGCTTCGGTCCCCGCAACCGCGAGCAGTCCCACCCGCTCCCTTCCCGCCGCGCAGCAGGCGTCCACATGCGCGCAGAGCGCCTCGGCGCCCCCGTCGCATACCACCACGAAGAGATTTTCCTCGGTTTCCAGCGCGGCGAGCGCGGCGGCGTAGTCCTCACCGGCCGCGGCGGCGTAAACCGGGACGACGCCCGCGGCAAGCAGCGTCTGCGCCATGCCGTAGAGGACGCTCTCCGTGCCGAACGCCGCGGCGTCGGCCAGCGTGTAGAGCTCGGCCACGCCGGACCCGGAATAACCGGCGCCCGCCCGCGCGGCGACGGCGACGCCCCGCCCGGCGGGACAGCCGCCCGCATAAGGCCGCACGCTCGTATGGATAAAGACCCCGGGCCGCATGGAATCAGGTCGTTTGATCATAGGGTCACACTTCCTTTGCCTTGATGATGATGTCGGTGAATCCTTCGCCCTCCGCGTCCTCATTCGGAAGGAGCAGCCCCGCGAGGACCGCCTCTGCGGTCAGCACGAGGCAGCCGGTCTCCCGGTCGAACGCGGCGTCCCCGCAGTGGATTTCCACCGCGCCGAACGCGTTCTTCTGGAAAAAGAGCGCGCCGCACAGCCGGTCGAAGAGGCCGTGGCAGCCGGGATTTCCGCCGGGCGGGCAGAGGATGTCGAACCGCAGGGTGAGCTTCACCCGTCCCCCCGGCGCGGCGGCGCGCTCGACGCCGGAAATCCCGACCGCGACGCAGGCCTGCCGGGTCGGGACTCCCTTGTAACCGCCCGGGAACTCTTCCCGGACGGCGATCCCTTCGAGAAGCGGGCTCTCCCGCAGGAAGGCGGCCATCTCCGCACGCAGGCCGGTCAGCGGATCAGTCATGCTTCAGATTCCTCCCTTACCAGCCGCGCCGCCGCCCAGCGAAACGCCGGATCGCCGCCGCAGTAAAAATCGTGGCAGAGCAGGATCTCATAGCGTTCGCCCCCCACCGTGAGGATGGAACCCTCCCGCACCCGCTCGCCACCACCCGAAAGCGGCCCGTAGTAGATGAACTGCCGCGGGTCGATTTTCCCGAACCGCGACTGAATGTTCTGCGTGCGCGCCTGCGTGTCGTAGGCGCGCGGCTGCACGCAGGCGAAGAAGCGGAAGACCGCCCCGTCCTGCTCGAGCGCCGTCTCCCGGCCGCACTGCCTGATGGCGGCCGTCACCGCCCCGGCGATGCTCATGCCTCCACCTGCCTGAAGGACGCGCATCCGCAGTCCAGAAGATCGGCGGCCCCTGCGAGCAGCTCGTCACGCAGCAGCCGTGTCCCCTCGAGGCCGTCCTCCGCCGGGGAGAGGGAAATATCCCCCACCCGGATGCTCTGCGTGTTCTGCCGGGAGAGCGCGTACTGGTAGCAGGCCTCCCCGGCGGCGGCGAGCAGCAGCCGCTCGTCCGCCGCGTCCGCGCCCGGCAGCAGGTGTTCGGCCAGGCGCGCTGCCGCTGCCGCGCAGAGCGGCTTCCAGCCCTCCGCCCCGTCCGTCTCCAGCCCCGCCAGCCGCACAAATCGGCTGAAAATGGCTTCCGTATCCATAAAACGCCTCCTTTACACGGCGGGGGAACACATTTCCCCCGCACCCCCATTGCGCGGCGGAAAACCGGCCGCCTCCGGCGTCCGGCCGTCCGGGGCTTCGCCCCGCCCGGCTGCGCGGGCCCGTTTCCTCGGGCCCGCGCGTTTTCCGCCGCTTTGCCGCGCGCCCTCCGGCGCGCTTTTTGCGTCTCGCCTTACGCGGTCTTGAGCGTCAGGACCTTCACCGCGTCGGGGAAGATCTTGGCGAACCCGCTGGTCGAGGTGACGGCGGCGCGTTCAAGCTGGGTGTTGATGAGCTTGTCGTAATCGACGGTGATGTCGCCGGCGGTGACCATCTCAAGCGCAAAGTTCTTGTCGAGCGCGACGATGGTGCCGGCGGGCACGGCGGCGCAGCGGATGACGTTCGCGCCGAGCGGGGTGCCGATCATGCCGCTGCCGGTGAAGTTGAGTCCGGCGACGGGATCACGCAGCTCGGTGAGGACAAGAAGCTTCTGCATCATGTCGGGGGAGGCGATCAGCGTGTTCATCTGGAAGTCGCTGAACCTGCCCCACAGGGCGAGCAGATCGTCGTAGGAGAGCTTGCCGGCCTCGGCGGTCTTGACGACCTCGGCGGCGTTGCCGTTGGCGTCGCCGGGCGCGTCGCCGTTGATCAGCACGTTCACCGCGTCGGCGAGCTGAGCCTTGGTGATGTAGGCGCCGATCTGCTTCAGGGTGATCGAGAAGAGGTCGATGCGCTGGAACTTGACCGCCTCATAGGAGGCGACGAGCATACGGCCCCGCTTGGTGAGCCGGACGAGATTGTCCTTGAGCTTGATGACCGTCTCGGGGATGGCCGCGCCCTCGGCGACGACCGAAGCGGACACGTCGTGCCCGTCGGCGGTGGCGATGGTGCGGTAGTCGAGCGAGTTGATGACCGTTTTGGACGCGATGATGCTCTGGATCACTGCGCTCTCATCCATGCCCTGCAGGACGGCGCGTGCCACATATTCGGGGAAGAGGGCGGCGGAATCGCTCGTGCCGAAGAACTTGGCGATCGTATCGCTCTTGGGACCGCTCACCCGGATGTCGAACCGCTTGAGCTGGCGCTGAAAGGCGTCGAGCCCGGCCAGCTCGGTGCCGGCGTAGGCGGCGGAGGGATCGAGCTTTTCGAGCTGGTCGGAAAAGGGGACCCCCGCCTTGTACATCGTCTTGTCGAGCCGGATATTCTGGTAGTTTGCCATATGCTTCATCCTTCCTGTCAAATACAAAATGCACCGTTGTCGGACGGCTTTTCCGGTTTCCCGCCGAGCTGCAAAAAGGCGGGAGCCTTCCCCGCGAACCCCTTGCAGAAGGCGTCGAGCTGTCCTTCGTCCATGCCCGCGGCGGCGGATTCGGCGGCGGCCGCGTCAAGCGCGGGCAGCGCGAAGGCCGCCAGCCGCACGAACTCCTTCCGCTTTTCCATAAGCCGCGCCCGTCCGGCCTCGGCGAGCGCGCCGAGCTCCCGGAGCTGCTTTGCCAGCGCAAGCGCCTGCGCGTGGCCGAGCGTTACCCCGCCGCCCCCCTCGAGCGATTTGACGAGATCCTCCCCGGCGGTATGCGCGCCCTTGGTGACCCCGGCCCGCTTCTGGGCGGGGACCGCGACAAACGACCATTCGTAGGCGTCGGTGGGGTTTCGAAGCTCGTGCCAGCAGAGCGCGCCGCCGTATTCCTGTCCCGCCTCGTGGGAGCAGGGCCTTTCCCGCACGTCCGCTCCGCAGATTGAGCACTCCGCCCGTTCGACGGCGCAGCCGACGCTGACCTCCTTTTTGATACCCGCGTCGATCTCGAGGATGAGATCGGCGTTCTTGTCGCACCGCACCATGTAGGCCCACGCGCGCAGCGCGGCGTAGGGTTCCCCGGCGGCGGTCAGACGGCCCTGGTCGGTCTCCACGGCGGTCTCAAAGATGCGTGCGGTCTGGTTTTCTCCGCGCGGGTTGTGGTCGAAGATGCCCGTCTTTCCCACAAAGAGCGCCGCCAGCTTTTCGAGCGACGCGGCGGGGAACCGCTCGTAGTCGCGGTCGACCTCGTTGTCGCAGAGCAGGAGCGAAAAGACATAGACCTCTTCCGCGGAGAGCTCCCGCCGGGAAAAGCGGTTGATTTTGGCGAGCTGTTCCCCCGTCGCGGGGGTATCCGCCGCCTTTTGGATGACTGCCTGTTTCATCGGTTCTCCTCCGTCCGCTCCAGTTCCCGCGCGAGCTTGTCGGCCTGCAAATTCTGCAGGCGTGCGTTGGCAAGCTCCAGCTCGTCCTGGAGGTTGATGTTGTCCCATGCGATGTCCACGCCGCAGGCGTAGCCCCGCAGGCGCAGAAAGACCGTGCAGATGCGGATGAGTACGGGGGTGAGCAGGCGGCGGTAGCTCTCCAGCTCGGAGGTGAGGATATCCGCCTGCTGCGCGCTCATCCGTTCGGTGGTCGACCAGTTGAGGCCGAGCAGGAAGGGCGGCACGCCGAGCTTGGCGACGATCTGCTCGAGCATCTGCCGGACCGGCACCTCGGTGCCGATCATCTGGTTGTCCGCGCCGATCACCTTGATGTCCACGTCCCCCACGGCGACGAAATCCTTGATCGCCCCCTGCTTGACCGAATCCATCGCGTCGGCCCATTCGCGTGCGATGTTCTCCGCGATCTCCCTGGCGCACGCCCGGTCGACCGCGTTGGCGCCGGGACGGTAGGTCACGGCGTAGCGCAGGTTGGCGATCCGCTCGAAGTTCTGCCCGATCGACGCGTAGATCTTCATCAGCACGTCGGACACGAAGGGCAGCCCGGCGAGCAGCGAGGCGCCGCGCAGCTCCCCGGCCGCGGGGTTAAGCGCCGAAAAGACGATGAGCTCGGGCCAGGGGACGGGAACGGGGGCGAGCCCGTCCTTCGCGGCGCACACCTGCACGCCGAAGGGTGAACCCGCGTCCCGGAACGCGATGTTGCGCAGCGGCGCGTTATAGAGCCCGGCGACGGATTTCCCGTCCGCCGCGACCACGATTTCACCGACCGCGTTTCCATAGGTGAGCAGGCTGTCTAGATAGCAGCGCACGAAGCTCTCCATGCCCCACGAGACCGCGCCGACCGGCACCCCGCGAAAAAACGCCTCCAGCTCGGCCTGCGCCGCGCGGTTGGAGCAGACGGGCGCACACCCGCCGACCAGCCGCCCGATCTTGTCGATCGCCGCGTCGATCACCGGGATGGCGCGCCGCAGCCCGTCATAGACCGCGCAGTCGGGCGTGGCCAGCGGCAGCAGGCCGTCCCAGCCCCGGCAGGGCTCGCGGGCGGTCTGTACGCTGACCGCCGCCTCCCCCCGCCGGAAAAAATCCCTGATTTTCAAATTGATCCTCCCCTCGGGGCGGGGGCAAACCAGATGTTTTCCCCCGCGCCCCCTTTCGTTGCCGCCGCCCTCCGGCGGCGTATCCATCCCCGCCCGGCGCGCATTCGCCGCCGCGGGGCCGCCCCGCGCTTCGCGCGGGGAGCGCGCGCCGCCTGCGGCGGCCCGCGCCCGCCGTCCCTCCGGTCCGGCGCGGCCCCGCCCCTCATCCCCGCGCCACCGCGGCGGCGGCGCAGCCCGGCTCCCCGCGCGCAAGCAGGGTGGCGGCAAAGTAGCGGATGTCGTCCATGGCGTGGTCGTTCTGCTTGACGGGCGCGTCCCGCCCGGCGCGCTCGTCCCAGCGGTAGAGCCCGAACTCCCGGATCGTGTCGGCGCACCCGGCGCAGAAGCGGAGCCTTTCCTCCCGGAGCAGCTCGCTCACCAGCCGGATGCCGTCCGCCACATCGTTTTTGGCGGGCAGGGCGGGAAATCTGCCGTGCCGCCGGATGCAGGCGAGAAAACTCGCGGCGGACGGATCGACGACGACCGCCTCGACGGGCCGGTCCCCGGCGAGCGCTTCGAGCGCGGCGTAATATTCCTCGTCGGTCTTTAGCTCTCCCGTCCTGCGGGAGTCGTGGTAGTATTCCGCCAGCCGGTACCAGACGCCGCCCGCCTCCCCCCACAGCCCGAAGGAGGCGGGGTTGACGGTGCCGTAGTCGCAGGAGATGAAATAGCGGGAGCAGGCCGGCGCGGAATCCACCACATGCCGGAGCGGGTCGAACATCGGGTAGACGGCGCCCTGCGCGGCGGTCCACCTGCCCAGGACGAACCGCTCGCGGAACGCGCCGGAGTAGAGCTGCTCATACCGCCGCAGGACGGCGGGGGAGAGGGCGGGGTTGTCGCGCATGGTGAAGTGCAGATAGAGGGCGTTTTTTTCCTTCGCCTTGAGGATCCACTCGGTGTAAAACCAGTGCTGCGGATGCTCGGGATTGCAGGAGAACCACAGCCGCGCGCCCTCGACGGAGCAGCGCGCCACGGCCTGCTCGACAAAGGAGCGCGGCATGAGCGCGGCCTCGTCGAGCAGCACGCCCGCGAGGGTGACCCCCTGGATAAGCGCGGCGCTCCCCTCGTCCCGCCCGCCGAAGAGATAGAAGCGGTTGCGCCGGTTTTGGAAGGCAACCTCGAGCACGCCGCGGGAAAGCCGTTCCTTCACCGCGAAGCCGAGCTCCCGCAGGCAGGGAAGCAGCGGGGACACGACGTTGCGGCGCAGGGCGGCCACCGTCTTGCCGCAGAGCGCGAAGCACTGCCCGTCAAAGCCTGTCATCGACCAGAGGAGGAACCCGAGCGAAAGGCAGAACGTCTTGCCGCTGCGCACCGCCCCGTCGCAGATGACCGCGTCGCGGGCTTCATGGGGGCTTCCCGGCCGCCACCAGGTGAGCGCGGTCATCTGCTTTTGGGAGAACCGGGTGAAATCACCCATCCGCCCCGTCCTCCGCGCGCGGGTCGTCGGCGGGGGCCTGCGCCGACCGGGCGAGCGCCGCGAGCAGGGAGCCCGCCGCGTTCTGCTCGCCGCCGTCAAGCCCCGCGAGCAGCGAAAGAGCCTTGAGCCGGTCGCAGAACTTGATCTCCACCCCGCCCCCCTTGGGGAGCCGCACCTCGGCCACATGGAAGAGGTCGGCGGCGGAGGCCGGGCCTCCCTCGCCGGAAAGCAGCGGCAGCGCGCCCGCGGCGTCCCCCAGCGCGATGCGTTCGAGCCCTGCCCGCGCGAGCGACGCGGGCGCGCCGAAGGAGAGCTCCTTTCGCAGCCGGGCGATCGATCGGCGCACCTTCGCGTCGCCCAGCAGCGCCGCTGACTGCATGCCGCAGTCTCCGGCGCCGAAGCCCGCTTTACGCGCGGCCTCCTCGGGCGGAAAGCCGCGCGCCATATAGACGCAGAAGGCCCTCCGCCTCTGCGTGTTGAGAGAGGGTTTCATAGGCCACATCCTTTCACCCGTACCGGAAAACGGGGCGGAAATTGCGGAAAAACGCAACGAACGCGCCGGGAGAAAAAATATTTTTTCAAAAACCCTGCGGAAGTGCGCCGCAAACTGGCGGATACTTGACTAAACTGTGAAGAAAATGGTAAATTATAAGGTACAGCAGGCGCGCCTGCACGACAGAAAAGGGAGCTGGAAAAGCCGGAATGTCCGTTTTGAATATCGTCCTGATCGAACCGCAGATTCCCCAGAACACGGGGAACATCGCGCGGACCTGCGCGGCGACGGGGGCGCGGCTGCACCTGGTGGGGCCGCTGGGCTTTGAGATCACCGACGCGAAGCTCAAGCGCGCCGGTCTGGACTACTGGCGCCTGCTCGACATCACCACCTATGAGAGCACGCCGGAATTCTTTTCCCGCAACCCGCGGGGCGAGTTCTACTATTTCACCACGAAAGCCCGCCGGACCTATACCGATATCGCCTACCCGGACGACGCGTACCTCGTGTTCGGCCGGGAGGACGCGGGCCTGCCGGAGGAGCTGCTCCGCGCGAACCCGGACCGTTGCGTGCGCCTGCCGATGATCGCGGGGGCGCGCAGCCTGAACCTCTCCAATACGGTGGCGGTGGCGGCCTACGAGACGCTGCGGCAGTGGGGATTCCCGGCGCTCCAAAACCATGGAAAGCTGACGAAATACGACTGGGACGCGGTCCCTTTGTGATGGGAGAAACAGATGGGAAAGAAAAAGACGACGGATCAGAGGATCCTGCTGATGACCGATTCCGCGAGCGATATCTCCGACGCCGACCTGCTGGAGGGCGGCATCGTCATGCTGCCGATCCCGATCGCGATCGACGGCAAGGGCTATCTTGAGCGGGTGGATTTCACCACCCGGGAATTTTACGAGCGGCTGACGGCGGCAAAGGAGCTGCCCGTGACGAGCCACATCCTGTCGATCACCTACCAGCAGGCGTACCTTGACGCGTTCGAGCAGGGCTATACCGACGTGATCAACACGACGATCACCTCGGTGGGCTCCAACATGTTCGAGGCGGCGGTGTTCGGCAAGCAGCAGTTTTATAAGGAGCACCCCGAGGCGGAGGGGAAGATGAACATCACCGTGCTCGATTCCGGCACCTACACGCTGGGCTACGGCTACCCGATCGTCGAGGCGTCCAAGATGATCAAGGCGGGCAGGAGTGCGGAGGAGATCACCGCCTGGCTCGACGATTTCTACGCGACGGTGGAGATCATCTTCGCCGCCTACTCGCTCGAATACGCGCGGAAATCGGGCCGCATCCCGGCGGCGTCCGCGTTTGTCGGGGACGTGCTCGGCCTGCGCCCGATCATATCGATTGTGGATGGGGTGACGACGGTGGTGGAGAAGGTGCGCGGGGACAGAAACGTCGTTCCGCACATTGTGGATTACGCCTACGGCCGCGCGGTGGACAAAAAGGCGCCGACGGCGGTCATCTGCGGCTCGGTGGAGCAGTACGGGGAAGACATTTACAAGGCGGTCGCCAAAAAATTCGGACACGCGCCGAAGGCGCGCTACCTCGCGGGAGCGTCGATCGCGATCAACTCGGGCCCGAAGGTCGCGGGCGTGATCGTGCGCGGGGAAAAACGGATCAACACCCGGGCGCGGGAGCAGGATTTCATCCGGGGCTGAGGGCGCCGCAGGCGCTTTTTGCACATGTCGTGTGCAAAAATCCCCAAAGAAAACGTCAAACCTTGCGGCATGGCTGTTCAAAGCAGGGAAAATGGGCAAAAGCCCTTGCAAAATGCGGGTTGTTGCATTAAAATATTCATGGTTTCAGGTTATGCAATCTGCATCAATCGACCGGGTAAGTCTATGCCAATTTACATAAAATGAAGGGTGGCTATTTCAATGACCTCTTACAACAAAAAGTCGGTGGAGGACATCGACGTAAACGGCAAAAAGGTACTCGTCCGCTGCGATTTCAACGTCCCGCTCAAGGACGGCGTCATCACCTCGGACAAGCGCATCGTTGCGGCCCTGCCGACCATCAAGTACCTGCTTGACCACAACGCGGCAGTCATCCTCTGCTCCCACCTCGGACGTCCGAAGGGCGAAGTGAAGCCCGAGTTCTCCCTCGCGCCTGTGGCGGCCCGCCTGAGCGAGCTGCTCGGCAAGCCGGTCGCGATGGCCAGGGACGTCGTCGGCGACGACGCGAAGGCCAAGGCCGCGGCGCTGAAGCCCGGCGAGCTGCTTCTGCTCGAGAACGTCCGCTTCGAGGCGGGCGAGACCAAGAACAACCCCGATCTCGCCAAGGCGTTTGCCTCGCTGGCGGAAATCTATGTCAACGACGCATTCGGTTCGGCGCACCGCGCCCATTCCTCGACCGCCGGCGTCGCCGATTACCTGCCCGCCGTCTGCGGCTTCCTCATCCAGAAGGAGATCACCATCATGGGCAAGGCCCTCTCCGACCCCAAGCGCCCCTTTGTGGCGATCCTGGGCGGCGCGAAGGTCTCCGACAAGATCGGCGTCATCAACAACCTCCTCGAGAAGGTCGACACCCTCATCGTGGGCGGCGGCATGTCCTACACCTTCATGAAGGCGCAGGGCCATTCGATCGGCAACTCCCTCTGCGAGGAGGATAAGCTCGACCTGGCGCGCGAGATGCTCCAGAAGGCGAAGGACAAGGGCGTCAGCCTGCTGCTGCCGGTCGACAACAAGGCGGGCGACAAGTTCGACGCCAACTGCGACATCAAAATCGTCGACAGCGACGACATCCCCGACGGCTGGATGGGTATGGACATCGGCCCCAGGACGATCGAGCTCTTCTGCGGCGCCGTGAAGAACGCCGGCACCGTCGTGTGGAACGGCCCGATGGGCGTCTTTGAGTTCGAGCGGTTCGCCGAGGGCACCCTCAAGGTCGCCGAGGCGGTCGCCGAGAGCGGCGCGGTCTCGATCATCGGCGGCGGCGATTCGGCCGCGGCGGTCACCAAGCTCGGCTATGCCGACAAGATGACCCACATCTCCACCGGCGGCGGCGCCTCCCTCGAGTTCCTCGAAGGCCTCGAGCTGCCCGGCATCGCGGCCCTCAACGACAAATAAGAGCCACCAAAAGGGCGGGCGTCAGCCCGCCCTTTTTCAGCCTCCCGCGCCCCATCCGCACACGCGGGGGCGGGAAACCAAACGGCTCCGCCGTTTGTACGCAAAACAAAGTTTTGCGTCCCGCGCGAGGCGCGGGTTTCCCGCCGCGGCCCGAAAACCGTCATCAATACATCACGATACAGGAGGACATACTATGAACAAGAACCTGCGCAAGGCCGTCATCGCCGGCAACTGGAAGATGAACAAGACCCGCCCCGAGGCGAAAGCCCTGATCGAAGAGCTCAAGCCGATGGTCGCGGACGCCGGCTGCGGCGTCGTGATCTGTGTGCCCTACACCAACCTCGAGACCGCGCTCGCGCTGACCGAGGGGACCAACATCGGCGTGGGCGCCGAGAACTGCCACTGGGAGAAATCGGGCGCCTTCACGGGCGAGATCTCCGCCGACATGCTCGCCGAGATGGGCGTCAAATATGTGGTCATCGGCCACAGCGAGCGCCGCCAGTATTTCGGCGAGACGGACGAGACGGTGCAGAAGCGCGTGCGCGCGGCGCTCGACGCGGGCCTCACCGTCATCCTCTGCGTGGGCGAGCTGCTCGCGCAGCGGGAGCAGGGGATCACCGAGGAGATCGTCGGTCTTCAGACGAAGGTCGCGCTGGGCGGCGTCTCCGCCGAGGAACTCAAGCGCGTCATCATCGCGTATGAGCCGGTCTGGGCGATCGGCACGGGCAAGACCGCGACCGCCGGGCAGGCGAACGAGGTCTGCCGTTACATCCGCGCGGTGGTCGCGGGCCTCTACGGCCAGGCGGCCGCGGACGGCCTGACCATCCAGTACGGCGGCTCGATGAACGCGAAGAACGCGGCGGAGCTGGTTGCGCAGCCGGACGTGGACGGCGGGCTCATCGGGGGCGCGTCCCTCAAGGCCCCCGACTTCACGGCGATCGTGGAAGCGGCCTCGAAATAAACCCGGGCATTAGGAGGAAAGCAGATGAAAAAACCTTTGGCACTCATTATCCTGGACGGTTTTGGATATAACCCGCAGGACTACGGCAACGCGATCGCGGCGGCCAAAAAGCCGAACATCGACCGCCTGATGGCCACCTGCCCCCACACGCTGATCGGGGCGTCCGGCCTCGACGTGGGCCTGCCCGACGGCCAGATGGGCAACTCGGAGGTGGGCCACACCAATATCGGCGCGGGCCGCATCGTCTATCAGGAGCTGACCCGCATCTCCAAGTCGATCGAGGACGGGGACTTCTTTCAAACCCCCGCTCTGCTGGCGGCGGTGGAGAACTGCAAAAAGAACGACTCCGCGCTGCACCTGATGGGCCTCTGCTCGGACGGCGGCGTGCACAGCCACAACACCCACCTTTACGGTCTGCTGCGGCTGGCGAAGGACGCGGGGCTCAAGAAGGTGTACGTCCACTGCTTCATGGACGGCCGCGACGTGCCCCCGACCTCTGGTGTGGATTTCCTTGCGGCGCTGGAAGCCGAGATGAACCGGATCGGCATCGGCCGCATCGCGACGGTGATCGGCCGGTATTACGCGATGGACCGCGACAACCGCTGGGAGCGCGTCTCCCGCGCCTATAACGCGATCGTGAAGGGGGAGGGCAACTTCAACCCCTCGGCGGTCGACGCGGCGGAGAAATCCTACGGCGCGGAGGTCACCGACGAATTCATCGAGCCGACCGTCTGCCTCAAGGACGCAGGCGTCCGCGACGGCGATTCGATGATCTTCTACAACTTCCGTCCCGACCGCGCGCGCGAACTGACCCGGACCTTCGTGGACCCAGACTTCAAGGGCTTTGAGCGCGAGGGCGGCCAAAAGCACGTCTTCTTCGTCTGCATGACCCAGTACGATGTGACAATGCCGAACGTCGAGGTGGCCTTCAAGCCGGAGAGCCTCGACAACACCTTCGGCCAGTACATCTCCGACCAGGGCCTCACCCAGCTGCGGATTGCGGAGACGGAGAAGTACGCGCACGTCACCTTCTTTTTCAACGGCGGCGTCGAGCAGCCCTACCCGGGCGAGGACCGCGCGCTGATCCCCTCTCCCAAGGTTGCGACCTATGACATGCAGCCGGAGATGAGCGCCTACATCGTTGCCGACGAGGTGGTCAAGCGGATCGAAAGCGGGAAATACGACGTGATCATCCTCAACTATGCCAACTGCGACATGGTCGGGCACACCGGCGTCTTCAACGCGGCCAAGCGCGCGGTGGAAGCGGTGGACAAATGCCTCGGCGAGACGGTGGACGCGATCCTGCGGATGGGCGGGCGCGCACTGATCACCGCCGACCACGGCAACGCCGACCAGATGTTCGAGCCGGACGGCTCCCCCTTCACGGCGCACACCACCAACCCGGTGCCGCTCATCGCGGTGGGCTGCGGCGACGTGAAACTGCGCGAGGGAGG
Source organism: Anaerotruncus massiliensis (ex Togo et al. 2026) (assembly GCF_900199635.1). Classification (GTDB taxonomy): domain Bacteria; phylum Bacillota; class Clostridia; order Oscillospirales; family Ruminococcaceae; genus Anaerotruncus; species Anaerotruncus massiliensis. Next base: position 193,435 of record NZ_LT962687.1, read on the forward strand.
CCGCCTGGCGGATCTCGCCCCCACGATGCTCAAGCTCCTCGACCTGCCCCAGCCCAAGGAGATGACCGGCAAAAGCATCGTCGAATAAAAAGAGAAAGCCGCCCCGCGCGCTGCGCGGGGCGGTTTTTTGCGTCTTTACGCGGGACCGTATATTTTACCCGGTCTGGCACAAAATAAACGTAATGACTTGTCTTTATCCGGGAAATGGATTATAATAGATGCATCTACACGCCCAACTATCCACTACAGGAGGAATCGATATGAGAAAAGGTACCTTTATAGCGACCATTGCCCTTCTGATCGCCATAGCGGGCGCGATCGTCGCGTTTGCCGCTTATTTTAAACGCCGCAGCTGCGCGCTCTGCGACGATCTCGACGACGAACTGATGGACGACATGTCCGATCTGGACTACTATGCGACCCAGGTCGACGAGGACGACGAGGAGGATGTCTGCGGCTGCGGATGCTCCGCGCCGGAGGAGACCGTCCAGGATGCCGCGCCGGAAGCGGCCGCGCAGGATGACGGAGAGGAACCCACCGAGGAATAAAAGCACGGCGGCCGCCCTGCGGGCGGCCGCTTCTTTTCCCCTCGCCGCGCAATCCCTTCGCGTTCGGTGAACGATCCGGCGATGGCCGCGGGAGCCGCGCTGGAATGACTTAATTAAAATTGCCGCTTATCTATTGACAAACGCCCTGCGGCGTGGTAATATAATAAGGCGCCTAAAAAGCGTTGACATATCGCGGAGTGGAGCAGTCCGGTAGCTCGTCGGGCTCATAACCCGAAGGTCGTAGGTTCAAATCCTGCCTCCGCAACCAACAAAAAGTTCGTAAGGCCAATGCTTTACGAACTTTTTATGATTGTGGAGGTAATTGCATGGACCTGCCGATGCTCGATTTCCTGAAGGAGAAGAACACCCATACGGGCAGCGAGGGGAATTTCCGCTATAAACTGAAACCCGACGGCGAGGAAATCAAGGTGTGGGCCTACCAGACCTACTGCCTCGAATACTGCCAGGAGCACGGGCTCATGCTGGGGGAGGAGACCTTCCCGCTGGACGCCCGGGGACTCGAGGCCGCGGCCGCCTGGCTCGCCGAGCAACAGAAAAAACTCTGAAAAAGGGCCCCGTCCGCCTTAGCGGACGGGGCCCTTTTTGATGCGGGCGCGGCGGCCCGTCCGGTTGAAGCGGACCCGGATTTGTGGTACAATAAGCACATTTCCAGGCGGCGTTTCCGCCCGCCGGCGCGGCTTGCGGCGGGGCGGGAAGCGGATTTCCAGGAAACGGGGAGATGGAGACATGAAAGGGAGACTCCTTTACAGGGCGGTCAAAATCGGGACGATCGCCTGCGCGGCGCTTGCCATGCTGATCCTGCTGGGCAGGCGGCTGCTGTTCTGGTGGGCGGATCGGCTGCTCGGGGAGAGCGTGCAGTTCCACATCGCGGAGGGCGCGGGTTCGATCGCCATCATCGGCGGCGCGGACGGGCCCACCGCCATCTATACGACGGCGAACATCCTGCCGCCCATGCTGCTCGCCGGGGTGCTGACCGCGCTTTCCGTCGTGGGCTGCGTGGCGCTTATCCTGCTGCGCCGAAAGAACAAGTAGTAATTTTTATATTTAATATAACAGGATGGATAAGAAAATGGATTTTTCAGCGATCCTCTCAAGGGAATTCCACATCGCAAAGGACTATGTGGACAACATCATCGCGCTGATCGACGAGGGAAATACGATCCCATTCATCGCGCGCTACCGCAAGGAGAAAACGGGCTCGTGCGACGACCAGGTGCTCCGCGAGCTGGCGGACCGGCTGGACTACCTGCGCGGGCTGCAAAAGCGCCGGGAGGAGGTCTCCGCCTCGATCACCGAGCAGGGTAAGATGACCGACGAACTCGCCGCCGACATCGCGTCGGCCGGGACGCTTGCGCGCCTCGAAGACATCTACCGCCCTTATAAGCAGAAGCGGCGCACCCGCGCGACGATCGCGAAGGAACGCGGCCTCGAACCGCTTGCCGCGCTGCTGCTCGCGCAGGACCGCATGTCGGGCACGCCGGAGGAGCTTGCCCGGCCCTTCGTGGACCCGGAGAAGGAGGTCGCGTCGGTGGAGGACGCGCTCGCGGGCGCGTCAGACATCATCGCGGAGCAGGTGTCGGACAGCGCGGAGGGCCGCCAGCGTCTGCGGGATTACTACCGGCGCAACGCGGTGCTGCGGAGCGCCGCCGCCGACGCGGGCAGGGATTCGGTCTACGCGACCTACTACGACTATGCGGAGCCGGTCTCCAAGGTGCCGAGCCACCGGGTGCTCGCCATCAACCGCGGCGAAAAGGAGGGCTTCCTCAAGGTATCGGTCGAGGCGGACGCGGACTACGCCGCCGGCCTGCTGGCCGGGCTCTTCGTCAAAAAGGGGAGCATCACGACCCCGCTCGTCACGGCGGCGGTCGAGGACGCCTACAAGCGCCTGGTGCATCCGTCGCTGGAACGGGAGATGCGGGCCGACCTGACCGACATGGCGGACGAGCAGGCGATTAAGAATTTCGGCGTGAACCTCAAGGCGCTGCTCATGCAGCCGCCCGTCAAGGGCAGGACGGTGCTCGCGATCGACCCCGCCTACCGCACCGGCTGCAAGATCGCGGTGGTCGATCCGACCGGCAAGGTGCTCGACACGACGGTTATCTACCCGACGCCGCCCCAAAATAAAACCGCCGAGGCCAAGCGGACGCTTTCGGCGCTGATCAAAAAGCACGGGGTGCAGGTGCTCTCGATCGGCAACGGCACCGCCTCGAAGGAGAGCGAGATCTTCGCCGCGGAGCTCATCCGCGAGCTGGACTGCGGCCTCAGCTACATGATGGTGAACGAGGCGGGGGCGTCGGTCTATTCCGCCTCCAAGCTGGGCGCGGCCGAGTTCCCCGAATTCGACGTGTCGCTGCGCAGCGCGGTGTCGATCGCACGGCGGCTCCAGGACCCGCTGGCCGAGCTTGTGAAGATCGACCCCAAGTCGGTGGGCGTCGGACAGTACCAGCACGACATGCCCCCCAAGCGGCTCGACGAGACGCTCGGCGGCGTGGTGGAGGACTGCGTCAACCGGGTCGGCGTCGACCTCAACACCGCCTCGGCCTCCCTGCTCGGCTATGTGTCGGGCCTTTCGGCCACGGTCGCGAAAAACATCGTCGCCTGGCGAGAGGAGAACGGCGCGTTCACCTCCCGTGCCCAGCTTAAAAAAGTCCCTAAGCTCGGCCCCAAGGCCTATGAGCAGTGTGCGGGCTTCCTGCGCATCCCCCACGCGAAAAACGTCCTGGACAATACGGGCGTGCATCCCGAGAGCTATGACGCCGCCAAGGCGCTGCTCGCGCGCTTCGGCTATACGCTGGACGACGTGGCGGCGGGGAACCTCACCGGACTGCCGGACAAGGTCCGCGCCGCCGGGGAGGGAAAGGTCGCGGAGGCATGCGGCGTCGGCGTGCCCACCCTGCGCGATATCGTCTCCGACCTCATGAAACCGGGACGCGACCTGCGCGACGAGCTGCCCCCGCCCATGCTGCGCACCGACATCATGGATCTCAAGGACCTGAAGCCCGGCATGGAGCTCACCGGAACGGTGCGCAACGTCATCGACTTCGGCGTATTCGTGGACATCGGCGTGCACCAGGACGGCCTGGTGCACATCTCTCAGATCACCAACCGCTTCATCAAGCATCCAAGCGAACTGCTCAAGGTGGGCGACATCGTCACCGTATGGGTTTTGTCGGTGGATGTGCCCCGCAAGCGCATCTCGCTCACGATGAAGAAGCCTGCTTAGATTTGCCGCTCGGGGAGCGGCGTAGCTGCCGGCTGGCGGCCGACGGCAGGCTTAGATTTTCCGCTCATCGAGCGGCGTAGCTTGTCGGTAGTCGACCGACGGCGGTTTAGGCTTGCCGCTCAGTGAGCGGCGTAGCTTGCCGGGTCCCGCCCCGGCGGGCGGCCCTATTTCTTGGCCGCCCAAGAAATAGGGGAAAGAAACCGCAGGGGGCTATGCCCCCTTGACCCCCGCGCCGCCTCCGGTTGGCCTGCGGCCAAAGTCGGCGGCGCCCTGCCACGGATCAATGGGCGGGTGTACAACAACCCGCCCGCCGCCGCGCCGCGGGCGCAATGCCTCTGCCGGCGAGCCCCCGGAACCGTACCGGAAGTTCCCATATGGGAGGCACGACCGCTTTTATTTCGCTCGCATCTCCCACAGGGAGGCGGAAAACTGCGCGGCTTCGCCGCGCACACGCGCAAAGCGCGCGAACGCCCGGAACGGGCGTTGTTTTCCGCCGTATGGTTTTGGCGAGCCATCCGGCTTCATCTGTTGGGAGCGTCCGCAACCTGAATTGAGCCTTCAGCTTGTGTACCCGTGGGGAGCGGCGGCAGTCCGCGGGTCATGGCAAGGTACTCCCGGGGGATACCGCTTAAAGTTCCGGCCCGCAGGGCCGGGTCCGCGTAGCGGACTCAAGCCGGGGTCGCGGGGCGGAGCGCCCGCGAGCGGCCGTCGCGCGTAGCGCGCTCCGGGCGTAGCCCGGGCAGGCCGCCCAAGGCGGAAGTCCCCTTGAGCGTCCTTCTTCCGCCGACTTCTTGGGCGTGCAAGAAGTCGGCCCGCCTGCCGGGGCGGGTCCCGGCAATCTCCGCCGCCGCAGGCGGCACATCTGGAGCGTCCTGAAGGGGCGCGAAAAAAGCCCCGTCGGGCGCAGCGCGGCAAATCCAGGACCGCCGCCGGGGCGGGTCCCGGCAATCTCCGCCGCCGCAGGCGGCACATCTGGAGCGCCCCGAAGGGGTGCGGAAAAAGCCCCGCCGGGCGCAGCGCGGCAAATCCAGGCCCGCCCGCCGGGGCGGGTCCCGGCAATCTCCGCCGCCGCAGGCGGCACATCTGGAGCGTCCCGAAGGGGTGCGGAAAAAGCCCCGCCGGACGCAGCGCGGCAAATCTAGGACCGCCGCCGGGGCGGGACCCGGCTAAAACGCGCCGCCCGGCTTCGCCGGAGCGCCGCTGCGCGGCGGCGCGCGTTCAAAGGGGTTTACGCCTCTTTGGATTCCCATGGAGGAACTGCCTGCGGCAGAATCTCTTACAAGATGCGCCCCGAAGGGGCGCGAAGAAAGCCCCGCCGGCGGGCCGCCGGCAAACGCCGCCGCTCCCCGAGCGGTACCCCCCAGGAGGAACGCAATGAACATCCTGCTTGTGGCAATCAACGCGAAATACAGCCACACCAACCTCGCGGTGCGCGATCTGCAAAACGTGCTCGCGGCGGAGGGGATGGAGGCAGGGATCGCGGAATATACGATCAACCAGCCCACGCGGGAGATCCTCAGCGACCTTGCGCGCCGGGGCGCGGATACCTATTGCTTTTCCTGCTACATCTGGAACATCGAATATGTGCGCAGGCTCGGCGCGGACCTGCGGCTGCTCTTTCCGGAGGCGTCCATCCTGCTGGGCGGGCCGGAGGTGAGCTTCGACCCGGAGGAACGGCTCGCGGCGATGCCGTGGGCGGACGCGATCCTCTGCGGGGAGGGGGAGCCGCAGATCGCCGGTGTCCTGCGGGAGGGACGGCCGCGCGGGGTCCGCCGCGCCGGGCGGTTTACCGACCTGGACGCGCTGCCCTTCCCTTACCGCGATTTCGACGCGCTCAAAGACCGGGTGCTCTACTATGAGTCGTCGCGCGGGTGCCCGTTCGGGTGCAGCTACTGCCTGTCATCCGCCGACCGGACGGTGCGTTACCGCTCGCTGCCGCGCGTCTTCGACGATTTGCGGCGGTTCCTCGACGCCGGGGTGATGCAGGTCAAGTTCGTCGACCGTACCTTCAACCTCGACGCGGACCGGGCGCTCGCGATCTGGAAATTCCTCGCGGAGCACGACAACGGAATCACCGGCTTTCAGATGGAGCTGGGCGGAGACCTGCTCACCGGGGAGCAGCTGGCGTTTCTCTCCACGGTGCGGCCGGGACTTTTCCAGTTCGAGATCGGCGTGCAGAGCACCTGCGGCGAAACGCTCGCGGAGGTCTGCCGCAAGACGGACGTCGGCCGCCTGATGGAGAACGTGCGCGCGCTGTCGGCGGCGGGCCGCCTGCATCTGCACCTCGACCTGATCGCGGGGCTGCCGGGCGAGGATTTCGCGCGGTTCGCGAAAAGCTACGACGAGGTGTTTTCCCTGCGGCCGGAGCAGCTCCAGCTCGGCTTTCTCAAGCTGCTGCGCGGCTCCTCCCTCTACGCGCGCCGGGAGGAATACGGCCTCGTGCACAGCGAAACGCCGCCCTATGAAATTTTATGCACGCCGCGGCTCTCCTTTTTGGAGCTTTCGCGGCTTAAATCGGTCGAGGAGATGACCGAGGCCTACTACAACAGCGGCCGGTTTTCCCATACGCTCGCATACCTGCTGGAATACATCCCCTCGCCGTTTGAGGCGATGCGCTCGCTCGGGGAGCGGATGCCGGCGCGCGCGGTGGGCAAGTACGAGTATTACGACCTGCTTTACGCGCTCTGCGTCGACCGCGGCGGCGATCCCGAAATCTGCCGCTGGCTCGTGCGGTACGATCTCTGCCTGCATGAGAGGCCGCGCCGGCTGCCGGCCTGCTGCCCCGAGGCCCCGCGGGAGGCGCGGCGGCGCGCGGCGGAGCGGGGGCTGCCATCGGGAGCGCATCTCGAACTGTTCCCCTTTGACGTGACCAGCCCCGGGCGGGAGCCGGGGGAGACGGCGGTCTGCTTTTTCCACGGGGAGCGGGATCTGCGCGGCAGGGCGCGCGCCGAACGGATTTTGTAAAAGGCCGGGTATTTACCCGGCCTTTTCTGTATGTCCCGGGCGGACAGGGACTGTATTTTTTTGCAAGAAAATAGGGGAAATTTGTTGGATTGTGTTGACTTTTCCCTGTAATTATGCGATCTTTATAACAGCACGTTCACAATTTGTTTTTATTTGAGGGGGACAAAAGAAAGATGGAACCTGTATTCGTAGGCTGGCTGTCGCTGCTGCCGCCCATTATCGCGATCGGCCTCGCGCTGATCACCAAGGAGGTCATCTCCTCGCTGATGATCGGCATCCTGTCGGGGGCGCTCATCTATGCGCTCAATACCGGCCTCAATCCGGTGGTCGGCGTCGCGGAGACGACCTTCAAGCTGATGGCGGGCCGTATGGACGTCAACATCCTGTTGTTTTTGGCGCTGCTCGGCGCGCTGGTCGTCGTCATGCAGATGGCGGGCGGCTCGCGGGCGTACGGCCGTTGGGCCTCCAGCAAGCTCAAGAGCAAGCGCAGCGCCCTGCTCGCGACGAGTGCGCTCGGCGCGCTCATCTTCATCGACGACTATTTCAACTGCCTCACCGTCGGCACCGTCATGAAGCCGGTCACCGACAAGTACGGCGTTTCCCGCGCGAAGCTCGCGTACATCATCGACGCGACGGCCGCGCCCATCTGCATCATCGCGCCGATTTCCAGCTGGGCGGCGGCCGTGGGCTCCAACCTGGCGGTGACGGGCGCGTTTGAAAGCGATCTGGGCGCCTTTGTGGCCACCATCCCCTACAACCTCTACGCGCTGCTCTCCATCGTCATGGTGGTCGCGCTCTGCTGCACCAACCTCGACTTCGGCCCGATGGCGGGCGCGGAGGCGCGCGCGGCCAAGGGCGAGCTCGGCGCGGTGGACACCACCGTGGGCGAGGAACTGCCCGTCAACGACAAGGGCCACGTCTACGACATGATCATCCCCGTCGTGGCGCTGATTATTTTCTCGATCCTCGCGATGCTGTGGAACGGCGGCTTCTGGGGCGAGGACCCGGCCTTCCATTCGGTCGGCGCGGCGTTTGGCAACTGCACCGCCTCCGAGGCGCTGGTCATCGGCGGCTTCGGCGGCCTCATCGTGGCGTTCCTGCTCTTCGTGCCGCGCGGCGTGGTCCACTATAAGGACTTCATGGCCGGCATCGGCGAGGGCGTCAAGTCGATGGTCCCCGCGGACATCATCCTCATCCTCGCCTGGACGATCAGCGGCGTCTGCCGCGACCTGCTCATGACGGGCGAATTCGTCAAGGGCCTCGTCGAAAACGGAGGCTTCCCCGGCTTCCTGCTGCCCGCGCTGGTCTTTGCGATCGCCGCATTCCTCTCCTTCGCGATGGGCACCGCCTGGGGCACCTTCGGCATCCTGATCCCGATCATCGTCCCCGTCTGCATGGCGGCCGCTCCCCAGCTGCTGGTCGTCTCCCTCTCCGCGACGCTGGCGGGCAGCGTTTTCGGCGACCACTGCTCCCCCATCTCCGACACGACGATCCTGTCGTCCACCGGCGCGGGCTGCAACCACATCGAGCACGTCTCCACCCAGATGGTCTACGCGCTCACCGTGGCGGTCTGCTGCTTCTTTGGCTATATCGTGGCGGGCCTGACCGGGGGCAACATCCCGATCACCCTCGGCGTATCCATCGTCCTGCTGCTGGGCGCGCTCTTTGTCCTCCACCGGCTGTTCGCCAACAGGGGTGAAAAACAGGCCGCTTAAAACCTGCCGCAATCAAAAGAACCGGGCCGCTGCCAATGGCAGCGGCCCGGTGTTTCATTGTATGGATAGCGTCCGCTTCAGTCGTTGAGAAGCTGGTCGATCACAAAGCGGGGGCGGTGCTTGACCTCCTTATAGATCTTGCCGATATACTCGCCGAGGATTCCCAGGCAGAGCAGCTGGATGCCGCCGAGCGCCCAGACGGAACCCATGAGGGTGGTCCAGCCCTCGACCGTGTGGCCGAAGAGCTTTGTGACGAGCAGCCAGAGCAGGCAGAGCACGCTGACCGCGAAGATCAGCACCCCGAGGGTGGTGATGAGGCGGATGGGCTTGACCGAGAAGGAGGTGATGCCGTCGACGGCAAAGGAGAGCATCTTTTTCAGCGGGTATTTGGATTCGCCCGCGAACCGTTCGCTGCGCTCGTAGGCCACGACCGAGGTGCGAAAGCCGATGAGCGGCACGATGCCGCGCAGGAAGAGGTTGACCTCGCCGTACTGGGAGAGCGCCTCGAGGGCGCGGCGGCTCATGAGGCGGTAGTCGGCGTGGTTCTGGACGATCTCCACCCCCATCCACCGGAGGAAGCGGTAGTAGCCGACCGCCGTGGTGCGCTTGAAGAGGGTGTCCTTTTTGCGGGAGGAGCGCACGCCGTAGACGATGTCGCTGCCCGCCTGGTACTCGGCGACGAACCGGTCGACCGCGTCGACGTCGTCCTGCAGGTCTGCGTCCATCGAGATGGCGATGTCGCAGAGGTCCTTGGCCACGGTGAGCCCCGCCACGAGCGCGTTCTGGTGGCCCTGGTTGTGGGAGAGCTTGAGGCCGGAAAAGAGCGGGTCGCGCTCATGCAGCTCGGAGATGAGCTGCCAGGTCGTGTCGCGGCTGCCGTCGTCCACAAAGAGGACGCGGCTCTGCGGGGAGACGGTCCCGGCGGCGATCATGCCGCCCAGCTTTGCCTTAAGGCGTTTGGAGGTCTCGGGCAGCACCTCCTGCTCGTTGTAGCAGGGGATGACCAGGTATAAAATTTCATTCATTGCGTTTCCTCCCCGGAATCGGGCGTTTCATCAAACCAGGAGGCGGGCGGCGGCTCAGGCGGGCCGTCCGCGTCCTCTTCGCGCGTCCCGTCCGCATCGTCGATGCCGGACGCGCCGGGCCCGGCTTCCCCGCCGCCGGGCGCGCCGCCGCCCTCCGGCGGCTCCGCGCTCGCCCCCTTCCACTCGGCGGCCGGCTCCCCGCCGGCCAGCTCGTCGGTCATCTCCCGCAGGGGAGGCCGGGGCGGGTCGTCGGGCGTTCTGCCGTACCGCTTCCAGAGCAGCAGGTAGATGACGAGCAGCAGCGCCGCGCCCAGCGTGAGGAGGACGCCGGCGTAGAGGCCGGGCGTCGTGTAGGTGAAGCGGATGACGTTGTCCCCGGCGGGGGCACGCACCGCCATGAAACCGAGCGCGGCCTTTTCGATCTGGGCGGGCTGGCCGTTCACGGTGGCGGACCAGCCGGAATCGTAGGGCACCGAGTAGAAGACGAGGTTTTCCCGCGGCAGGTCGATGCGGGAGGTGAAGCCGCGGTTGTCGGTCGTGAATTCATAGCCCGCGGTCTCCCGCCGCGCGAGGCAGTCGGCGTAATAGTCCTCCTCGTCGAGGCCGCCGTAGTATTCCTTGGGCATATATTCGAGGATATCGCCGTGGCGGGCGGCCGCCTCGTCCTTGAGGACGAGCGCGTGCAGCAGCACGGCGGCGCGGTCCTCCTCGGGGACCTCCTCGAGGTCGCGCACGGTGATATAGTAGTCGTAGGTGAAGCCCATGGGGATGAAATATTCGTTCTCATAGAGGTTGTAGCCGAGCTGGACCGACCGGGGCTCCCAGCCGGGCATCGGCTCCTGCTCGGGGTCGTCCGTCTTGATGAAGAGCCAGCGCACCGAAAGCAGCGGGCGCAGCTGGTAATACTCCGTTTCGGGCTTGGAGGAGACGTCCCGCTTGACGCCCACCTTGGGGTAGAACTCCATGATCGAGACGGGCACGATCGAGTGAAAGGTCTGGATGTTGGGCAGGTGCCAGAACATGCCGAGGTTGTCCATGCCGTGGTAGATGTCCGTGCGGGCAAAGGTGCCGTCGTCGGGCAGCTCAAGCTCATAGCGGCCCGCCAGCGCGGTGTCGCGCAGGAAATCGGGCTTGTCCGAATGGGTCTTGCCGGTGGCGATGAAGGTGATCGAATAGCACGCGCACACAAAGCAGAGCGCGGCAGTCATGATGCGCATGAAGCCCCTTGTGTTTCGCCAGCGGCGGATGATGAGCCAGAGCGCGAGGAGGCCGAGCATCGCGATGCCGGCGGTGGCCGCGAACCGTTCGGGATATTTGGCCAGCCCAATCTTGACGCCGCCGTCCGACTGGAGGGTGGGGGTGAGGCCGAGGATGGCGGTGACGACGGCGGTGAACAGGAGCGTCCACCGGAACCCCTTGTCGAGGTCGACCGAGCGGTTTTCAAGCGCGAGCACGGTGGCGAGCGCCATCAGCAGGATGGGCATGTAGTACCAGCGCGCGTAGTAGGAGTTGTTGAAGAGGATGAAGATGCTGTTGAGCCCGGGCACGAGCGCGACGACGGCGCAGACGAGCAGGATGCGGCGGAGCCAGTCGCGCTTGGAGCGGACGTAGGCGATGACGCCGGTCATGCTGACGAAGGGCAGCCACGCCGAAAGGGAGGCCCACTTGGCCCCGCGGTCGGGGAAGAGGTTGGGGCGGCTGGGCAGGTCGGGCGGGAAGAAGGCGGAGGAGACGATCGCGGGGTAGAGCTGCTGGTGCCAGTAGAGCCAGAGGTTCCAGCCGCTGAGCAGCTCGTCCGCGCCGGTGCGCGGGTTGCCCATGATCGCCAGGACGGCGGGCAAAAAGAGCGCCATTGAAAGCAGGAGCCCGAGCACCGATTCAAACGCCGTCCAGAAGAAGCGGCGCAGGTTCATGCGCCAGTCGGGGGAGAGGGCGCGGATGATGAAATAGAGGACGACGAAAACGACCTCGCCGATGAAGAACCAGTAGTTCACAAAGGCGTTGATTGCGACGGCAAGGGCGAAGACGCCCCGGCGGTTATGGACGATCAGCTCCTCAAGCCCGACGAGCAGGAGCGGGAAGAAGACGATCGCCTCGTGGAAGTGGTTGAAGAAGACGTTGTAGACGGCGAACCCGGAAAAGGCGTAGAGCAGCCCGCCGAAGACGGCATAATCGCGTTCCTTCACAAACCGCTTGAGGTAGAGGGTGCCGGTGAAAGCGGCGCAGGCGTGCTTGAGAATGAGCAGCGGTCCCATCAGATGGGGGACGAAGGAGGTGGGGAAGGGCAGGGTCAGCCAGAAAAACGGGCTTCCAAGCAGGTAGAAGCTGTAGGAGCCGATAAAGTTGGCGCCCAGGTCGGTATACCAGTTCCAGAAGAGATCCCCGGACCGCACCGCCTCGTGGGCGAGCTTATAGAACGGGATCTGCTGGACGTTAAAATCCCCGTAAAAGAAAAAGTACCCCTTGTCCCAGATGATGAACGGGAGAAAGATGACGGCGGCTGTCACCAGTGCGATCAGAAACGCCCTGCGGCAGCTGCCCTTATTCTGCGTCTGTGACGTGAGCGGCATTGCAAAACCTCCAAGCTGACAAATGGGGGGAAGATACCTTACTAAATTATACCACAAATGACGGCGTTTAAAAGCCCGCCGAAAATTTTCCTGCAAAGGCTTTCTTTTCTTTCAGTGGCCGATATGGTATCATTTGATGCAGAAGACCGCCCAGGAAAGGAGCAGGATGATGGAACCCTATGGATTTTTTGCGATGCTTTCCCGAATGAAATACATCAGCCGCTGGGGCCTCATGCGTAATTCCCGCACCGAGAACCTCAGCGAGCACACCCTCGAAACCGCTTATTTTGCCCACGCGCTCGCCCTCATCGAGGGGGCGGACCCCGCGCGGGTGGTGCTCTGCGCCCTCTACCACGATTGCAGCGAGATCCTCACCGGCGACCTGCCCACCCCCGTCAAATACCACAATCCCGCCATCAAGGAGAGCTACAAGGCCATCGAGGAGGCTGCCGCCGGCCGGCTGCTCGCCACCCTGCCCTCCGAGCTGGCCGAACGGTACCGTCCCTGCTTCTTCGAGGAGGACCCGCAGGTCCGCCGGCTCGTCAAGGCCGCGGACAAGCTCTCCGCGCTCGTCAAGTGCATCGAGGAGATCCGCATGGGCAACGACGATTTCCTCAGCGCCCGCGAATCCCAGCTCGCCGCCCTGCGTGAGATGGGGATCCCCGCCGTCGACATTTTTTTGCGGGAGTATCTGCCCGCCTTCGACCGCACCCTCGACGAGATCAGCAGGTGAGATCTTTCCGGTTTCCCGTCCCGCGGGCAAAGGCCGCCCGACAGTCTTGAAAAACGATCCCTTTTGCGTATCATGATACCTGTGAGGAGGCGTTCCAATGACCCATACGGATGAAAAGGTAAAATGGATCACCCGCACGGCGCTGTGCACGGCGCTTGTGCTGCTTGCGCAGATTGTCGGCAGGATGCTGCCCGCGGGGGCGGTGATCGCCGGGCCGTTCAGCATCAACCAGCTGGTGACCGGCTCGCTGGTCAATCTGGTCCTGATTTTGGCGGCGGCCAGCGTGGGACTCTGGTCGGGGGTGGCCTGCGGGGTCGTCTCGTCGGTTCTGGCGGCGCTGCTCGGCATGACGCCGGTGCCCTTCATCGTACCAGCGATCGCGCTTGGAAACGCGGTGATCGCCGCGGCGGCGTGGTTTTTCCTCGGGAAATCGCACGGCACGGGCCGGCGGGCGGCCGGCGTGCTGGTCGGCGCCGGTGCGAAATGCGCGGCGCTGTGGCTGACGGTTCCGGCGATCCTGGGGATGCTCCCCAATGTGCCGCCCAAGCAGGCGCAGATGCTGTCGGTGATGTTTTCCTGGCCGCAGTTTGTGACCGCGCTGGCCGGCGGCGCGCTGGCGCTCGCGGTCTATCCGGCGTTAAGCCGGGCGGTGGGCGGCCGCGGGGAATAAATATACGCCGTTTTTCCGCTGCGAACCCACACGCGATGCATAAGAACAAATTTTTATGCATATCTTTTCATGAGATTCCCCTGTAAAATTTGCAGGTTCCTTTGACAATTGCTGTCGAATGGGGTAAGATAAAGAGGAGCCTTGGGAAATTTTGAGGAGGTTATTTCGTGAACAAAAAAACGACCGGTATTGTCGCGTACATCACCTGGATCGGCTGGATCATCGCGTTTTTCGCGGGCGACAAGGAGGGTGCGAAGTTCCACCTGAATCAGGCCCTTGTCATTTTCCTGGCTGGCATCGTGTGCAGCATCATCGCCCGGATCACCATCGTCGGTGCGATCATCGGCGGAATCGCCAGCATCGTGGTGTTCATTTTCTGGATCATGGGCCTTGTCGCCGCCTGCAAAGAGGAAGAGAAAGAGGTTCCTCTGCTCGGCAAAATCAAACTCCTGAAATAAGATTTCTGCGGCGTTTATCCACTATTTCGTCCCAAGGAATCATGCGCTCCGCGTAAGCGGCGCGAACATCGCCCGGCGGGAAACCGCCGGGCTTCGGTTTTGTCCGGACGCATCCCGTCTCCGGACACGTCGTGAAATACCAAAACAGGCCGGAACGGCGCCGCATCCGCGGCGCCGTTCCGGCCTGTTTTTTTGATTGCTTAACGGGACCGATCCGTGTGACGGTTCGCGCCTCAGGTAAGCGCGACGAAGGCGTTATGCTCACGCGGGCTTTCCTGGCTTCCTTTCACCAGCGCCAGCGCGATCTGGTTACGCGATTCGACAAGCTGCATGTTCAAAAGCTCGGATGCCTTCGCCTCGTCCTGGCAGGCCAGCGCCTCGAGAATGTCGATGTGCTGCTGGGCGACGTAGAGAAGGTCGTTGCTGGAGGGCCAGATGATGGAATCCTCACAGATGTCCCAGAAAGCGGTCAGCAGCTGCTTGAAAAACAGGTTTCCCGTGCAGGCGAAGAGGGTGCAGTGGAAATCCCGGTCGAAGCTTTCAAACGACTCGCCGGCCTGGGCGCATTTGAGCATCGCGTCGGTATGGTGGCGCAGCTGCAAAAGGTCGTCCGGCCGCAGGTTCTGCATGGCGATGGGGAGCGACGAGAGCTCCAGACATTTCCGGATCTCGAAAAAGTCGAGCAGCAGAGACGGCCGGCACTTGATGAACGGGGCCCAGATGTTTTTGATCTGGACGCCCAAATCCGGAAACTGCGCATAGCGGCCGCTGCCCTGCTGCGAAACGATGATGCCGTTGACGGCATAGGCGTTCAAAATTTCGCGCAAAGCAAACCGGTTGATCTGGAAACGCTCCATCAACTCCTGTTCCGTGGGGAGCTTCTTGTGCTCGTCGATGCACTCCATAATCAATTCCGCGATCTGATCGTTTATGAAATTGTTCGATCCCGTTGTGTCTGGCATGGTGTGATAGATGTTCCTCTCAACAAAAATTTGGACGGCAGCGAATAGAAAAAATGGACAGAGCGATCTTCTCAAATTAGTATAACCTATTTCCATAAAAAATCAATAGCGAGTAATGAATAAAATAAATATATCAATCAATTTAAAAAACGCCCGCAACAAATCCCAATAGATGGAAAATCAAGGTGTTTTTGTTAGATAGAGGAGGGGGCGGTGTTTTTGACGGCGCCTCTCTTTTTACCAGTGGTCAGCGGGGTGATATCGGGTGGCGGGAGGAGGGTCTCGTTCAAATTTGAAAAAAGAGCCGAAAAGCCTCCGTGAAACAGTTATTAAAAACTATTGCATTCCGGTAAATAAATTATACTTCAAAGAAAATAAATGTCAATCAATATTTGATATAATGTCAATGTATAAAAATAACATTTGCAAATTTATTGACTGATTAATGCTTCTAAAACGCCTACATTATTATGCAAAATAGACGATTTACCATAATATTGACAAAATATCATAGTTAAAGTGGATGAAAACCTAGAACCGGGTTTGGCGAAAAGGCTGAAATATCAAATAAATTCGTAAAAAAATCAAAAATTGATTGAACTATTCCAAGTATTTAGCTATAATTGTGACACGAAATACCTGAAATTTATTTCGGGGAAAAATGAAAAGGAGATTGAAAGATGTTTAAGAAATTTTTGGCGGTAGTGCTTGCAATGGCAATGCTGGTTTCTCTCAGCGCATGCGCTACGAACAACGCGGCCCCCGAGTCAACGAATGAGGCGATTCCCGAGTCCGCAGCCGATTCTGCGGTCGAGCCCGCGGCCGAACCCGCCGCGGAAGGCAATGTCGGCTGGAACGGCAAGCCCGTGAAGGCCAAAGAGGATATCGTCATCGGCGTCTCCTGGAAAACGCAGCAGGAAGAGCGCTGGGTGAAGGAGCTCAACGTTATCAAGCAGGTCTGCAAGGACCAGGGCGTCGAGCTGATCTATCAGGTCGCTGAGAATGACGCGCAGAAGCAGGCCGGTCAGATCGAGAACCTGGTCGCGCA
Organism: Anaerotruncus massiliensis (ex Togo et al. 2026); assembly: GCF_900199635.1. Classification (GTDB taxonomy): domain Bacteria; phylum Bacillota; class Clostridia; order Oscillospirales; family Ruminococcaceae; genus Anaerotruncus; species Anaerotruncus massiliensis. The sequence goes on from NZ_LT962687.1 coordinate 209,372, forward strand.
GGGGATCGACATCCTGATCGCACAGTGCAATGAGCCCGGCGCCATCACCAACGCCATGAAGGCCGCCCACGACGAAGGCGTCCTGGTTTGCTACTACGAGCCGGTCATGGGCGACACCTACGCCGACTTCACCGGCGGCAACGACTTCTATGAGATCGGCCAGCTGATCACCAAGACGATCGGCGACATGAACATCACCGGCAATGTTGCGTACATCTACGGCGATTCCACCGGCGGCACCGGCGTTGTGAAGTTCCAGGAAGGCATGCTCGACAGCATGAAGAACTGCGACGTGGAAGTCGTCGGCGAGCAGTGGACCACCAACTGGGATCCCGCGACCGCCATGGGCTACGCGGAGAACTGGATCGCTGAGTACGGCGACAGCCTGACCGCGATCCTCTGCATGAACGACGGCATGGCTGGCGGCGCGATCCAGGCGCTGGAAGGCGCCGGGCTTGCGGGCAAGGTCCTCGTCTGCGGCCAGGACTGCGACCTGCTGGCCTGCCAGCGGATCGTCCAGGGCACCCAGGTCTCCACGGTTGCGAAAGCCGGCAGCGAGTATCCGCAGCTCTTCACCGAAGCCTGCATCCAGTACTACCTCGGCGAAAAGACCGCGGCTGATTTCGGCACCGACGTGAACAGCGACGGCCAGACCATCCCGTTCATGAGCTATCCCGGCGTCGTCGTCACCAAGGACAACATCGACGAGACGGTCATCGCGGCCGGACTCTTCACGCACGAGGAAGTTTACGGAGAGTAACCCTATGAAATTTAAGAATCTGACAAGGGACCAGTTCATCCTGTCCAACTTTCCCTACATCGACTATTCCCTGGATTATGCGCTGGATTCCCTGCAGCGGCTGGGCGCCGGCAAGCTGGAGTTCTATGGCGCGGAGCCCCATTTCTGCATGGACGACATTACCAATGCGGACATGAAGGTGCTCAAGCGCAAGCTGGATGAGCGCGGTCTGAGCGTGGTCGAGCTTAACCCCGAAAACTGCGCCTACCCGACCAATCTCTCCTCCAAAAACCCCGCCACCCGCCTGCGCACCTTCCGGTATTTTGAAAAGGCCATCCGCACGGCCGGCGTCATCGACGCGCCCTACGTGCTGGTGTTCCCGGGCTATGCAAACATGGACGAGAGCATCGACGACGTCTGGAACATCACCGTGGATTCGATGGGCAGGCTCGCGGAGATCGCAAAGACGGAAGGCGTGACGATCACCTACGAGGCGACCACCAGGGATATCACCGTGATCACCGACCACAAGCGGATCATGAAGCTGATCAGCGACTGCGGCTCGGACAACATGGCGGTCACCATCGACCTGATGTGCCTGGCGCAGACCAACGAATCGGTGCAGGATGTCTACGACATCTGCGGCGCGGATAAGGTCGTTAACGTCCACTACACGGACGGCGGCCTGCTTCCCTCCGGGGCGTGGGAGCACCGGATCCCGGGCGAGGGCGAGCTGGATCTGGACGCCATGCTCAAGACGTTCGACGACAACCGCTACAAAGGGTACTTCGGAAACGAAGTCATGTGGACCACGGACCCGGCGGTCACCACGCCGGAACTCATCTGCGGCAAGCTGCAGAAGTGGTGGGACCAGCACTTTTAAAACGGCAGCATTTCGCACGAATCACTGAACCGCAAGAATTGTGGGGCTCCGCTCTTTTGCGGGTGGAGCCCCACAAATCATCATGAAAGGAAGGGAGGGGCGCACATATATGGAAGATTATGTCCTGCAGATGAATCACATCACAAAACTGTTCCCTGGAGTCAAGGCCCTGGACGACGTTACGTTTGACGTCCGGCGCGGGGAAGTCCATGCACTTGTAGGCGAAAATGGCGCAGGTAAGTCAACCCTTATGAAGGTCCTGAGCGGTGAGTATACCGATTATTCAGGCGAACTCATTCTGAATGGAGAAAAAGTCAGCTTCAAAGGCATCAAAGAGAGTGAAGCGGCCGGCATCGCAATCATCCACCAGGAGCTCGGCCTGATCCAAACCTTAACTGTATGTGAAAATATTTTTTTGGGAGATGAGGTCTGCCAGAGCGGTCTCATCGACTGGGATTTCGAATATGACAGGGCAAAGGAACTGCTCGACGAGCTGAAACTGAAGGTGAACCCCAAGACGAGGGTCGGAAATCTGGGCATCGGGCAGCAGCAGCTTGTGGAGATCGCCAAGGCGCTCAACAAAAACTGCAAAATCCTCATCCTTGACGAGCCGACGGCGCCGCTGCCGGAGGACGACTCCGAAAACCTCCTGGAGCTGGTCCGCGGCCTGCGGGATAAGGGGATGAGCATCATCTTCATCTCCCACAAGCTCGGCGAGGTCCTGAGCATCGCCGATACGGTCACAATCCTGCGCGACGGCCAGACGGTGGAAACCAGGCCGGCGAAGGAATATTCCCAGGACACGCTGATCAGCGGCATGGTCGGCCGCGAGCTCAAGACCCTTTTCGAGCCGCGCAGCTGCCCGATCGGGGAGGTGGCGCTGAAGGTTTCCGACTGGTCGGTATTCGACGGCATCAACAACAAATGGATCGTCCGGGACATCAACCTCGAGGTCCGCGAGGGCGAAGTCATCGGCCTGGCGGGAATGATCGGCGCGGGACGCACCGAGCTGGGGATGAGCATCTTCGGCGCGCTCGATGACGCCATCACCGGAAAGCTCGAATACAGGGGCAGGCAGAGGCAGCGCTTCAAGAATTCCAACGAGGCGATCAAGGCCGGCGTGTTCTATTCCTCGGAGGACCGCAAGCGCTACGGGCTTGTCCTGACCTCGGACATCGCCTATAACGCTTCGCTCTCCAGTCTTGACAAGTACATCAACAACGGCCTTTTCATCAACCGCGACAAAGAGTACGGCAAAGTGAAAGAGATGGTCAAAAAGCTGCGGATCAAGACGCCGTCCATTCTCCAGAGGGCGGGCAACCTCTCGGGCGGAAACCAGCAGAAGGTCTGCCTGGCCAAGGCCCTCATGACGGAGCCGAAGGTCCTGATTCTGGACGAGGCGACCAGGGGCATCGACATCGGCGCCAAGACGGAGATCTACCAGCTGATCAACCAGATGGCGGCCCAGGGGATCGCGGTCATCATGATCTCCTCCGAGCTGCCGGAGATCCTCGGGATAAGCGACCGCATCTACGTCATGCGGGAGGGCAGGATCAGCGCAGAATTTGATAATTCGGCGAGAAATATCACTCAGGAAGATGTGGCTTTGGCTGCAACGGGAGGCGTTACGACATGACGAAAACCAAGAAAAAAGTCGACTTGTTTGCCCTGTTTTACCAGAACAGCCTGGTTCTGGAGGCAATCGTTATCTTCGGGCTCTTTCAGATCTTTACGGGCGGCATGTTCTTGACTGTCCGCAACCTGTCGAACCTTCTGATGCAGGGTGCGACATGCTCGATCATCGCCATCACCATGTGCCTGGTCATCATCACGGGCAACGCGGACCTTTCCGCGGGCCGTTACCTCGGCATGCTCGCGATGGTCGCGGCGCTGATCCAGGTCAACTACGGCTCGGTGCCGTCGATCGTGGTGGTCCTGATCGTCTTTGCGATCGCGATCATCACCGGCCTGTGGCACGGCTTCTGGGTCGGCTACATGAAGCTGCCGGCGTTCATCATCACCCTGGCCACCCAGCTGGTCTTCCTCGGGATCAACCAGTATATCAGCGACGGGCGCATGGTCGGCCCGGTCAAGGGGATCATCGCGGAGATGGGCAACGGCTACATGCCCTCGATCAGCGGGACGCACAATGACACCACGCTGATTCTGGGCGCCCTGATCATCATCGCCTACATCGCCTTTACGGTGGCGAAGGAAAAGAAGAGCATCAAGCAGGGCCTCAGCGAGAAAAACTGGATGAAGCTCGTTCCCAAGATGGCGCTCATCGCGATCCTCGCGGCGGTCGTCACGGTCATCCTCTACAGCTACAAGGGCTTTGCCTATGCGATGATCATCCTGTTTGTGCTGACGATCATCGTTTCGTACGTCAGCAACAACACCAAGTTCGGCCGGTACGTCTACGCGATCGGCGGCAACAAGGACGCGGCGGCCCTCTCCGGCATCAACGTCTCCAAGGAGCTCTTAAAGCTCTATGTCCTCCATGCGGTCGTGGTTGCGACGGCGGCCCTCGTATATGTGGGGCGTTTGAGCGCGGCGACCACCGCGGGCGGCAATGGGTATGAGTTCACCGCCATCACGGGCTGCGTGGTCGGCGGCACCGCAATCACGGGCGGACGCGGCACCGTGGCCGGCGCCGTCGCCGGCACGCTGATCATGGCGGCGCTCGACAACGGCATGAGCCTGATGAACCTTGACCCGGCGTTCCAGTACATTGTCCGCGGCGGCGTTCTGCTGTTTGCAATCGCCCTCGACGCCTATGCAAGCAACAGGAAGGCCAGGACCGTTCAGGCAGTTTAATCGTACAGGAGAGATATGATATGCAAAACAGTAAGATTCGGGATATCAAAGTGCATCTTGTATCCAAGCCGATTTCAGGCGGCTTTGCGGATGCGACAAGAAAGGTCGAGACCGTCGGCTTCACAATCGTCCGCATTACGACGGACGACGGAATCGAGGGCTTTGGCGTAACCTACCACGAGGTCGGCGGCGAGGCCACCAAGCTGATGATCGAAAAGAACATCAAGCCCAAGCTGATCGGCAGGGACCCGTTTGAGACGGAGGTCATCTGGAACGAACTCGTAGCCTACCTCCGCGGCGTGGGCCGCAAAGGCCTGATGTTCTGCGCCCTCTCGGCGATCGACATCGCGCTGTGGGACCTCAAGGGCAAGATCCTCAACATGCCTCTTTATAAGATGTTCGGCGGCACCGAGACCAAAATTCCCGTTTACGGGAGCGGCGGGTGGACCTCCTACTCGGACGAGGAGCTCGTGGAAGAGATGGTCAATCTGGTCAAGGCCGACGGATACTCGAAGATCAAATTCAAAGTCGGCGTGGAAGGCGGGCACAACACCAACCGCGACCTGGAGCGGGTCCGCAAGGTGCGCGAGGCCGTGGGGCCGGAGATCGGCATCATGCTGGACGCGAACAACTGCTGGGACGCGGCGACGGGCGCGCGGTTCGCCAACCGGGTCAAGGACTACGACGTCATGTTCCTCGAGGAGCCGGTCTTTGCCGACGACATCCCGGGCCTCATCAAATTTAAGAACTCCACCGACCTCCCGCTCGCGACCGGCGAGCAGGAATATACCAAGTATGGGGCGAGGGACCTGCTCGTCAACGGCTGCGCGGACATCGTGCAGCTGGACGGGACCCGCGCGGGCGGATTTACCGAGATGCTGAAAATCGGCGCGCTCACCCAGGCGTTCAACGTGAAGTTCGCCCCGCACGCGATGGAAAACATCCACATCCACCTGGTCAGCGCGTTCGGCAACGCGCCCTTCCTCGAGAGGCTCAAGCTGTTCGAGGGGATCACGGCCGACACCTATCTCGACGCGCCGAAGCCGGACCACGGCTTCATGACGATTCCCGACCTTCCGGGTCTGGGCCTGAAGCTCAACATGGACTTCATCAACGAGTATGATGAGAAAATCTGACGCCTGATTGCAAAATCGGGCGCGCACAAAATAGCCGGTCCTCCCGCAGGGCGGAAAAACGCACCGATGGCGACGGCCCGAGCCGTCGTCATCGGTGCGGCGGGAAAAGTTCCGGCGTTTCAAGCGGCGGGGGATTCCGGTTGCGGAATCACGGTCCCGGTGTTGCGGTGACGTTGTCAATGAAATGTTTCGGTATTTCACTTGACAGCGTCATCTCTCTTCCGGGGCGGTCAATGGTAGGGGTTGTTTAACGCGATCCGGAAGAGCCCGTTCTGGTAGTACTGGTTATAGTTGGATACATACAGCAGCTCGGGCAGGTGCTGCTCCGGGATAAAGTGCTTGCAGCGGTCGAGGATCGGCCCGCACATGTCCGCGCTGAGGTTTTCCCCCGTGAGGACGCAGGTCTCGGGGTTCAGGATGGCGCAGTAGGAGCTGACCACCTGCGCGGTGCTTTTGACGATGGATTCCGGCCCCTGGTTCACGAGGTCGTAGATGTTGCCGTCCTGGTAGGGCAGGAAGACCACCTCCCCCGCAAAATTGCTCTTGCCGAGATAGATCTTGCCGTCGATGATGATCCCGGAGCCGGGGCCGCTGCCCTCAAAGAAGGAGACGACGACGAGCGCGGTGGGGGCGTGGCCATGCTCCCGTCTGGCGTCGTAAAGGCCGTAGGCGATGGCGTTCATGTTGTTTTCCATGAGAAACTCGCAGGGAAACCGCTCGCTGAGCTTCCCGGTCAGGTCGCAGCCGTTCAGGCCCGTCATGGTGCAGGAGTGGATGTGGTTGTTGTCGTAATAGCCGGGGATTCCGATGCTGACCTTTTTGATGCCGGGGTCCTTTTCGAGCAGAGAGCCGAGCAGCTCCTCGAAGCTTTCGTAGGTCACGTCCTCCAGCCACACCTGGTTCTGCTCGACCGAGTTGCCGAGCAGGTCGAACACCGAATAGAACAGGTAGCGCTGGCTCCCGGCGGACGAGGGGAAGACGCAGCAGATGTGGGCGTAATCCCGGTTGTATGCGTATTTGGCGGCGGGGCGGCCGATCGTCGAGGAGACGTTGCCGATGGCCACGATCTCCCCGGCCTCGCAGAGCATGTTGAGGATGCTGTTCGTGGTGGCGATGCTGAGCCCCGTGGCCTGGGCGACGGAATGCTTCGTGAACTCCACGGAGCTGTGGATGACGTCGCGGACCAGGGCGATGTTGTGCTCCTTCACCTGATTGACGGTACTGACTTTACTCATATCATTCACCTTCGCGATTATTCTAGATATTATTATAAGACAAAATAATAAGTATTGCAAGAGAAACCGACCAGGAAAACAAACTGTTAATGCAGTTTCGTCATAAGTCCCAGGAAGACATAGGAGGTAAAGAAATGAAAGCAGTTGCAAAAACAGCGTACGGACCGTTCCATCTGGAGTACACGGACGTCCCCAACCCGGTGTGCGGCGACAACGACATCGTCCTCAAGGTGAAGGCGGCGGGCATCTGCGGCTCGGATATGCCGCTCCTGTACGGCCCGGATGAGGCGAAATACAAAAACTACACCTACCCGATGGTCATCGGGCATGAATTCGCGGGCGAGGTCTATGAGGTGGGCAGGAACGTCACCGGCTGGAAGGTCGGCGACCGGGTGGTTTCGGACAACACCGGCTACGTGTGCGGCCACTGCCCGGCCTGCGAGACGGGCAATTTCCTGCTCTGCCCCGAGCGCAAGGGCATCGGCGGCGACATGGACGGCGGCATGGCCGAGTACGTGCGGATTCCGGGGGTCGTCCTCCAGCGGGACCCCGCCAGCATCCGCCGGATTCCCGACAACATGCCGTTTGAGCACGCGGCGGTCATGGACCCCATCTGCAACGCGTACAAAGCCATCGTACAGGAGGCGAAGGTCCTTCCGGGCGACAACGTGGTGATCTACGGCAACGGCCCGCTGGGGCTGTTCAGCGTGCTGATCGCCCGGCTGATCAACGCGGCGCGGATCATCGTGATCGGCACCAGAAGGAGCGCCCCCACGAGGAACCCGATCTGCGAGGAGCTGGGCGCCACCGACATCCTGATGGCGGACGACCCGGATGTCGTCAGGAAGGTGAAGGAGATCTGTGGGGAAGACGGGGTCGCGGCCGTGATCAACTGCGCGTCGCGTTCCGCCAACATCCTGCCGGAGGCGGTGCGGATGCTGCGTCCGGGCGGCGCGTTCATCATGGTGGGCTACACCCGGACGGCGGTCTCCTATGAGGAGGACCCCGCGGACCTGATGGGCCACAAGGGCGTCACCTTCATCGGGCACATGGGCTATGACCACACCTCCTGGCGGAACACGCTGGCCCTCTACCGCGAAGGGCGGATCAACATGGACCCGATCGTGACCCACAAGCTGCCGCTCTCCAAATGGAGGGAGGGCTTTGAGATGTTCACCAACCGGGAGGCGGCGAAGGTCGTCCTGGTTCCTGAGCTGGACCAGTAAAAGGGAACGGAATGATGAAACAGTTTGAAGGAATCTATCCGGCGATCATCACCCCGATCGATGAAAATGAGGAGATCAATGAAAAGGCCCTGGCGCAGGTGATCGAAAAGACCATTGGGCAGGGGGTGTCGGGCTTCTACGTCAGCGGCAGCACCGGCGAATCCTTCCTATTGCGGGATGAGCAGCGGGTGCAGCTGATCAAAGCCGTCTGCGCGATCGTGGACGGAAGGTGCGACGTCATTGCGAACATCGGGACCTTCTCGACCCGTGCCAGCATCAAGATGGCGAACGCGGCGGCGGAATGCGGCGTAACGGCGATCTCCGCGGTCCCGCCCTTTTATTTCTCCTACTCCAAGCGGGAGATCGTGCAGTACTATTTTGACATCGCGGAGGCCTCCGGTATGCCGGTGATCCTCTACAACATCCCCAAAATGAGCGGCGTCTCCTTCGGGACGGAGGAATTGGTCGAGCTGCTCGCGCACGACGGGATCGTCGGCGTCAAGCAGACGACCATGGACCTCATGCAGACGGAGGCGCTGGTAAGGACCTGCCGGGACAAGGCCGTGTTCAACGGGCATGACGAAATCCTGCTTCCGGCGCTTTCTGTCGGCGTCAGGGCGTCGATCGGCAGCACCTTCTCGATCATGGCCGACGTGTTCGTCCAGCTGAAAAAGGCGTTTGACGCGGGGGACATGGAGCGGGCGAGGTACCTTCAGGGCAAGGGCAACGGGATGATCAGGACCCTTCTCGAAATCGGGATCTTCCCCGCCATCAAGGGCGTGCTCAAGCTCCAGGGGATCGACTGCGGCAACTGCATCAAGCCGTTCCAGCCGCTGAGGCCCGAAGACTATCAAAAACTCGAGAAGGCGCTCGTGGATCTGTACGACGGGGGGATCGCCTGACCCGAAGCCCCCGCAGCACCGGCCGGCCCGGAGCAGCCCGTCAACGGCTGCCGGGCCGGCTGGCAGCGCTTTCGATGATGAATTCGTATCGATAGGAGCCGCAAAATGATTGAACGCAGGTTGGGAAAAACGGGAATGGACGTCTCCGTTCTCGGTCTGGGATGCTACCAGTTCACGGAAGAATTCAACGTGATGCAGGACGCGGCGTATGAGATTCTGGACTACGCCATGGACAGCGGGATCACCTATTACGACACCGCTGAGATGTACGGCTGGGGGGAGAGCGAGGAGCTGCTCGGCAGGGCGCTCGCGCGCCACCGGGATAACCCCCGGCTGTGCTGCTCGACGAAGATGGGCTACTTCGAAAGGTCGGTCAAGGAGGAGTACGCCAACACGGTGCGGCAGACCTGCGTCGAGGCGTTCGTGGACCCGGTCAAAATGATGCGGGCGCTCAAGCACAGCATGTGGCTTTTGCAGAAGGACGTCATTGACATCTTCAATATCCACGAGCCCGACTGGCCGCAGTGGCAGATCGACTATGAGACCGCGTCGGGAGCCGCGATCGAGTTTTTGCTCGAGGCGAAGAAGGAGGGCCTGGTCAGGAGCGTCGGCTTCGGCGGATGGGACTACCACGGCCTCGCCCGGCTTGTGAAGTCGGGCAAGTTCGATTTCGTGCTCCCCGCGGGGGGGATGAGCCTCCTTTCAAAGCCCATCTACGACGAGCTCATCCCGGCGTGCGTGGAGCAGGGCGTGGGCGTCGCGCTCGGGGGCGGCTTCGGGCAGAACACGCCGTTTTTGATCGTCAAGGACCGGAGGTGGATGGAGCTTCTAAAGCCGATCGAGGACGAACGGGTCCAAAACGTCGTGAAGAAGCTGGAACGGATTTACCGGATTTCCGACGAGACGGGCATCTCCCTGCCCGAACTGACGATCCGGTATATCATAAACCACGAGGAGATCGCCACGCACGTCGCGGGCGCGCGGGAGCTCGCCCACGTCCGGCAGAACATCGAGTCGGCCGAAAAGGGGCCGCTCCCGCAGGACGTCTTCCGTGAGCTCGAGGAGGTCCAGGCGATCGGGGAGTGCCTGCCCATCTGGGACCTCAGGGACCTTTCACGCGAGCTTGTCAAAAAATTGGACCACTACACGGGAGGGAAAATCTGATGCTGCTTTACGCAGACTGCGCCAATATTGAGACGCTCAAAAAAATGGATGAGCTGGGGGTCCTCAGCGGGATCACGACGAATCCCGCCATCCTCGCCAGGGAGTCCGCGCCGCCGGTCCGGACGATCGCCAACATCTGCCGGGCGTTCCCCGGCTACCCCGTATTCGCGCAGGCCAACGCGATGGACTGCGGCGGGATGGTGGAGATGGCCGTATCCTACGCGGCCATCAGCCCGAGGGTGGTCGTCAAGATCCCGGCCTGCGTGGAGGGGTTCCGGGCGTTTCACAAAATCCGCGCCGAAAAACTGTTTGACAACGAGATCTGCATCACCACCGTGACGACCGCGGCGCAGGCGCTTCTCGCGTCCGCGGCGGGCGCCGACTACGTCGCCCCCTATGTCGGCGACATCGGGCAGATCGGCTACAGCGGGATGGACACCCTCGACGCGATCGTGGCCGTCGTGGCGGGCACGCATACGAAGGTCCTCGCCGCGGCGACGGAACGCGCGCAGGATATGACGGCTGCGGCCGCGCTGGGCGTGGATATCGCAACGATTACGCCGGACGCGGCCTTTGCCGCGCTGGAAAAACCGTATCCGGTCACCGAGTGGTATTTGAAGCTGTTCACCGAAGCCGCGAAAGGATGAGGAGTGGGACAATGGGAAGATTTCAATACGGCGTGTGCGAGTGGTCCCTGAAAGCGCGGGGCAGAGAGCTCTGCCGGATCGCCGCAGAACAAAAACTCGATTGCTTACAGCTTGGCGTCGGCGAGGAGGTGTTGGCGGGGCAGGGCCTCGGCAGCCCGGCCGTGATCGAGGCGTACCGGCAGGGGAGTGCGGAATATGGGGTGGATATCTGTTCCCTGTCCCCCCAGTTCGTGGACCAGTACAGCTTTACGATGCCGCAGGGCGCGGAGGAGGAACGGATCGCGGCCGAACTGGTCGACCGGACGATCGACCTCTGCGGGGAATTCGGCTGCAAGTCGTTTCTGCTGCCCGTGCTGGGCAAAAACGGCATCTGCGACGGGCCGTCCTTCCACCGGGCGGCGGCATATATCAAACGGTTCAGCGAAAAAGCCGCGGAGAGGGGCATTGAGACCCATCTGGAAATCAACCAGAGCGTGGAGCAGGTCCACAACCTCCTGGACGCGGTGGATAACCCGATGGTCAAGATCTTCTTTGATTCGCAGAACCTCTATGTGTACGACGGAACGTCCATGGCGCGGTATTTTACCGCGCTGGCCGGCCTGATCGGCGGCGTCCACCTGAAGGACGGCGTCGGCCCCATGCTTTCGGGCTCGCTGCTGGGGGAGGGGACCTCCGGGTTTTTCCGGACGGCGCGGGCGATCCTCGACAGCGATTACAAGGGGTGCCTGATTCTGGAAAGCGTCTATGACAAGGCGTCCGTATGCGGCCGGGGCGCCCCGGAGGAGCTGCTGGCGAAGGACGCCGCCCTGCTGCACAGGGTCTTCGACTGACCCTTTATTTTAAATTCGGGGAGGAAACGCATTGAAAGACAGGCTCAATTTGTTTGACCTGGCCGGCCAGAAGGCCATCGTGACCGGCGGGAACCAGGGGATGGGCAGGGAGGTCGCGCGGTATTTTGCCTATTACGGCGCGGAGGTATGCCTTGTCGACCTGGCGAAAAACCTGGAGGACACGGCGCGCAGGCTGGCGGAGGAGACGGGCGGCGTGTTCCATTCGGTCGTTGGGGACCTCTCCGCGTCCGGGGCGAGAAAGGCCGCCTACGACGCGGCGCTGGACTCGCTCGGCGGAAGGCTGGACATCCTCGTCAACTGCGCGGGCATCCAGATCCTGCACAAGGCGGAGGAGTTCCCCTTCGAGGACTACCGGAAGGTGATGGACGTCAACCTTGACGCGGTGTTCGAGCTCACCCAGCTCGCCGGCAGGACGATGCTCCCGCAGGGAAGCGGCAAGATCATCAACTTCGCCTCCATGACCAGCTTCATCGCGGGGCTCAACGTCGTCCCCTACACGGCCTCGAAGGGCGGCGTGATGCAGCTTACCAAAGCGTTCTCCAACGAGTGGGCGGGCAAGGGCATCCAGGTCAACGCGGTCGCGCCCGGGTACATCATGACGAAAATGAATTGGGAGTTCTTCCATGATAAGCAGGCGAGCGGCGGAATCTTCCGGAGGATCGCCATGGGACGCTGGGGCGAGCCGGAGGATATCGCGGCGGCGGTCCTGTTTTTGGCGTCGAAGGCCGCCGGCTATATGACGGGCGTCACGATGCCGGTCGACGGCGGCTTCCTCGCGATGGAATAGCACCGGGAATGGGAGGCTGGTTATGGGAAAATTGAGAATCGGGATCATCGGCTGCGGCTCGATCGCGCGGGTGAAACACGTAAGGGCGCTGTTACAGTTCCCGGACCGCTGCGAGATCACCGCGCTGGCGGATATGCAGCCGGCGGCGGCATACAGCCTCCGGGAGGACCTGCTGCCCGGCGCAAAGGTCTGCGAGGACTTTGAAGAGCTCCTGAACGATCCCGCTGTGGACGCGGTCCACATCTGTACGCCCAACCATTCGCACTGCGAAATCGCGGTCAAGGCCCTCAACGCGGGCAAGCACGTCATGTGCGAAAAGCCGATGGCCGAAAGCTACGCGGACGCGTGCAGGATGGTGGAGGCCGCGAAGAAAAACCAGAGGAAGCTCACCGTCGGCTACCAGAACCGGTTCCGGGACGACTCGCAGGCTGTCCACGCGGCCGCGCGCGCGGGCGACCTGGGGGAGATCTACTACGCGAAGGCGCACGCCACGCGCAGAAAAAAGGTCCCCACATGGGGCCGCTTCCTTTCGATGGAGGCGCAGGGCGGCGGGCCGCTGATCGATATCGGCACCCACGCCATCGACCTCGCCCTGTGGTTTATGGATAACTATGAGATCGCGTCGGTCACGGCCGCGGCGTTCAAGGGCCTGGTCGACGACCCGGCCGGCAACGTGTGGGGCCCCTGGGACCCCGCCAAATTCGAGGTGGAGGACTCGGCGTTCGGCTTTATCCGCATGAAAAACGGCGCGCTCCTCAGCGTGGAGGCGTCCTGGGCGCTCAACATTCCCGACGCGCGGGAAGCGTGCGTGACGGTGTGCGGGACGAAGGGCGGGGCGCAGCAGCTGCAGGGCGACTACGGCCCGGGCTCCTACCGGTGGAAGCTGGTGAAGGCGGAATACGACCGGCTCGTCACGGTCACGCCCGACGGCCCGGAAAAATTCATCCCGATGGGCGATCTGGCCGACGAGGTGCTCTCCCTCGCGCCGGTCCGGGAGATGGACAGTTGGCTCACCGATTTGGAGGGTGGCAGGCCGCACGCGGTGCGTGCCGAACAGGCCGCCGCCGTGGTCAGGGTGATCGAAACGATGTATGAATCTGCGAGGCAGGGCAGGACGATCCGCCTCGACTGACCAAAATGGAAGGAAGCGGGCCCCCGCGCCGTCCGGGGCGGAGACCCGCTTCCATTTCCGCCCGTCTCCGGCGAAACGCGGACAGGGCAATTACGGGCGCGGAGTCCGCGTCCGTAATTGCCCTGTGCAACGGGAATCCGTGCCTGCCGGGGGTTCCTCCGGGGTAGGGGGACCTATCCGGCGTTCGGATGGATGATGATCTTGATGACGTCCTTTTCGTGCATCACCCGGTCGAGGCCGTCGAAATAATGGTCGAGGTCGTATTCGCCGCTGATCAGCGCCTTGGCGTTGACCTTGCCCGCGGCGATGGCGCCCACCGCCCTGCCGAAATCGCCCACCTGGCTGAGGGAGGAGTAATAGGTGAGCTCCCGGTCCCAGAATTCACTGAAGGGGAAGCGGAGCGTCGGACGCTCGCCGCGGTAGTAGCCGTAGCCGAGAATCCGCCCGCCCATCTTCATGAGCCTGGGGGTGGAGTAGACGAGCTCCTCGGCGCCCGTGGCGTCGAAGAGGCAGTCGAACCCGAGCGGGTAGCGGGAAAGAAGCTCCTTCTCATGCTTGGAATAGTCGCCGCGGTCCATCAAAACGGTTTCGATCCCGAGCGCCTTGACCTTTTCCAATTTGGCCGCGGACGACGCGCAGACCACGACGTGGTTCGCGTTGCTGTGCGACGCCAGCATCGCGAGGATCATGCCCATCGGGCCGGCGCCCATGACGAGCACGTCGTCGCCGTAGCGGATGTTCATCTGATCCATGGAGTGCATGCAGCAGGCGACAGGCTCGGAAAGACAGCCCTCGTTGAAGCTGACGTGATCCGGCAGCCGGACCGCCTTGCCCTCGGCGACCTTCACATATTCCGCGAAGCCGCCGTCCGCCTTGTTCCCCAGGTTCCGCTTGTCCGGGCAGTGGATGAAATCACCTTTTTTGCAGTAATGGCAGACGCCGCAGGGAACGGTGTTGTCGGCGGTGACCCGGTCGCCCACCCGGAAGGTCGTGACGGCGTCGCCGACCTCATGGACATAGCCGGCGAACTCATGGCCCGGGATCAGCGGATACCCGGAGCAGCTGCTCCCGCCGGGCGCCTCGTGGTCCGCCTCGACGCCGTGGCAGATGCTGCAGCTCATCACCTTGATGACAATGTCATGGCTCCCGCAGACGGGATCGGGCATCTCGCGGATCGACGCGTTTTCCCTGAGCGGCTTTTCATAATACAGCGCTTTCATAGCTTTCTCCTTCCCAGTCGGGGCGCGGCGCGCCGGAGCGATCAGGACTCGTGGTATTTTTTCATGGCGTACCGGAAGATGATGGATTTCTCCTGCGTCACCTCTTCCAGGACGGAGGACATGCACTCGCGGCTGTTCCCGCTCATCTTCTTGCCGCCGCCGAAGGGCAGCTCCTGCGCGCGGAACCCGCCGGAACCGTTGACGGCGACCATGCCCGTTCTTAAACTCGCGGCCACCTTCATGGCGTCCTGGAAGTCGTTCGTGATGACGCCCGAGCTGAGGCCGTAGTCGGAGGTCTCAGCGATCTCAATCGCTTCATCCAGCGTCTGGAAGGTGAAGATGGGGAAGATCGGTCCAAAGATCTCCATGTTTTTGCAGATATCCATATCCTTCGTGCAGTTGTCGAGCACCGTGGGCATGTAATACGCACCCCTCCGGACACCGCCGTACACCAGCTTGGCGCCCTGGCCGATGGTGTGCCGCACCTGCTGCTCGACCTCTTTGGCGGCCGCTTCGCTGATCAGCACGCCGAAGTCGGTCTCGAGATCCATCAGGTCGCCCTCCTTCACCGTTTTCAGGCGCTCCTCGATCAGCCGGGTGACAAATTCGTCCTTGATCGACTCGTGGACGATGAACCGTTTGGCGCCCGAGCAGCACTGGCCCGCGTTCCGCGTCTTGTCGCCCGCCTCGTTGACGGCCAGGTCCATGTCGCAGTCCGCGCAGATGATGAGCGGATCGTTGCCGCCAAGCTCGAACTTATAGGCGGTGAGGTTTTCGGCGGCATGCCGGGCGATCTCCTTGCCCGCCTCCACGCCGCCCGTGAGGTTGAGCTGGGCGATGCTGGGGTTGTCGGAAATCCAGTTGCCGACGGTGGAGCCGCGGCCGGTGACGCACTGCACGGCGCCCGGCGTAACGCCCGCCTCCACCAGAAGCCCCATGAGCTTTAAGACGGTGAGCGGATTGGAGGTCGCGGGCTTCACGACGATGGCGTTGCCCGCCATCAGCGCCGGACCCGCCTTAAACGCCCAGAGGGCGGCCGGGAAATTGAAGGGGACGATGCAGGCGATGACGCCGAGCGGCTCGTGCACCGTCACCTGGAGGTCGTCGTCGTAGCCGCCCTCGATGCCCATGGGCATCGTCTTCCCGTATTGGTGCTTGACGATCTCGATGGAGCTCTCGAACGTCATGTAGACGGAGTCGATCTCGCCGTAGGAGTCGAAGATCGGCTTGCCCGTCTCGAGCGTGAGGGTCCTGGCGAGCTCGTCCCGGTACTCCGTGAGGAGCTCCAGATACCTGCGCAGGATTTTCGCGCGCTCGCGGACGATGACCCGGTTCCACTGCTTCTGGGCCGTGACGGCGTCGGCGATGGCGCGGTCGACGTCCTCCTTAGCGGCGTTGGGCACCGTCTCAAGCAGCTTGCCGTCGTAGGGGTTGGTGACGTCGATGGTCGCCCGGTTGGCGGCGTCCACCCAGTTTCCGCTGATCAGCATTTTCATGGTTTCGCTCTCCTTTTCGATCATTGATAATAGCGTTTGCGTTCTTTGAGATAACTGTTGAACCGTTCCTGGTAGGCGGCGCTGATCGCCGGATTGGGAACAAAAGCGTCCGACACCCGGACCATCCGGGAGATGGCCTCCGTATAGCCCGAATAGAAGCCGATTCCCACGGCGCCCAGAATCGCCGCGCCCACGGAGGAGACCTCGGGATTCAGCACACGCCGCACCTCCTTTTGCAGGAGGTCGGATTTGAGCTGGAGCCATTTGGAGGAGCCGGAACCGCCGCCCCCGCAGTAGAGGGCCTCGCAGGGAGCGCCGACCGTTTTTTCGATCCCCTCGGCCACCTCCTTGACCCGGTAGGTGATCCCCTCGATGATCGCCTGATAGACGGCGTGGTTCGGCATGGAGGTGTCGAAGCCGGTGAGCGCGCAGTTCGTCTTGTCGTTGCTCATGAGGAAGGCGACGCGCGACGACGCGTCGAAGCGGATCTGCTCCTCCATCTCGGCGAACAGGTTCCCGCCGCCCCGGTAAATTTCGTTCCGGTACCAGGAGAGGTACCTGCCGGTGATGGCCGCGCCGTTGATGGAGTGGGTGTCCCGGGAAAACGCGCAGCCCAGTTCGGCGGGGGTGCAGACTGCCGCGGGAGCCCTGCCCCGCGAGAAGCTTCCGAGCATTTCGTAGGTCCCGGAAACGTCGCCGAAGATCCGGTCCCGCTCCGGATTGACCCCGAGCCCCAGAAATCCGCACTCCGCGTCGTGCGCGCCAAGGACGATGGGAATCTCGCGGGGCAGCCGGACATCGCCGATCCGGTCCAGACTTGCCAGGACGCAGGCGGAATCGTGGACCTCGCCGCCCGCCTGTGACACATCGATGCCGATGCAGGAGGCGATGGTATCCGACCACTCCTTCCCGACGACGTCAAAAAGGGATTTTCTGCAGGCCAGCGTGTAGTCGATGTGGATGCCGAGCCCCATCCTGCAAAGGAGGTATTCCTGAATGCTCAGGTAGCGGCGGGCCCTCTGGTACACGTCGGGCTCATGGCGCTTGAGCCATAGGATTTTGGAGCACAGGAGGGTCGAAAAACAGGGCCCGCCGGTGATGGCGCGGAATTTTTCATCCCCGACGAGGTAGGTGATCTCCTCGGCCTCGCGCCGGGCGCGCGTGTCGAACGCCATGATCATGTTCCGCAAGGGCTTCAGGTCTCCGTCCACGGGGACCAGCGAGTCGCCCATCACCGAGAAGCTGACGCACGCGATCTCACAGAGCCCGCGGCACGCCTCGAGGGCCTCGCGAAGGGAGTCCTGGAGGTTTTTCCAGATCGTGTCCGCGTCCATCTCGCACCGGCCGATGCCGGTGTTCAGCCAGAGGTTCTTCTTGGACGCCCCGGTGAGGATGCCGCCGTCCTCCAGATCGATGAGGTTTGTCCGGACGTTCGACGTGCCGACGTCGATGACGAGAACCGCTCTTTTCATCGCCTCATCCCTGCCTGACATGGACCATCGGCTCGCCTCGGAAGTACCGGTCAAGGTCCTTGAGCAGGACGGCGATCGAGTTGCCCGCGACATTGCTCGTCGTCCCCGCGAGGTGGGGGGTGAGCGTGACGTTGTCGAGCTTGAGAAGGGGGTTGTCCGGGTTGATCGGCTCGTGGGAGAAGACGTCGAGGGCGGCCCCGGCGATCCGATGGTCCCGCAGGACCTCGATCAGGGCGTCTTCGTCGATGAGCCCCGCGCGGGCGGTGTTGATAAAGAACGCGGAGGGCTTCATCCTCCGAAACTCTTCGCGCCCGAGCATACCCCTGCTCTCCTCGCTGAGGCGGGCGTGTATGGTGATAAAGTCGGAGGTTTCCAGCAGCCGGTCGAGCGATACGGGCTCCGCGCCGAGCGCGCGCACCTTTTCCGCGGGCATGTAATTTTCATAGGCGATGATCCGGCACCCGAACGCCCGCAGGCGCTCCGCGACCATCTGGCCGATCGCGCCGTATCCGATGATCCCGACGGTCTTGTCGGCAAGGTTGTGGGAATAGGGGTAATTGCGGAACCGGACGACCCAGCTGCCGCCGTTGGCGGTGAGGGAGCTTCTCGCGATGTTCCGCGACTCGGCGATGATCATGCCGACCGTGTAATCCGCGACGGGCGCGGCGACCCGGCCGGGGGAGCAGACGACGGCCACGCCGCGCTCCCCGGCGCAGGCGAGGTTGACGTTCTCCACGCCGCTTCTCGTCACCCCGATCAGCTTGAGGCGCTTCGCGGCCTCGATGACCCGGGAGCCGATCGCCACAAAATCGGTGACAATGATGTCCGCGCCGGCCGCCTTTTCAAGCAGCTCCGCCGGGGGCGTAAACCATTCGGGGCCCGCCGTCTCAGTCTTCAGGATATACTGGGCCCGCTCGTTTTCATCCGCTCCCATGGAGACCTCAATGATGTCCACGTCAACGTCATAGGGGGCAAAGCGGTACAGGTTCTCGCGGACGTCCTGTTCGGAAATCGAGAAGTCCGCGACGAATAAGAGCTTTTGTCTCAAGGCGGTCACCAACTTATTATTGTTTTAATAATAATTATAATATAAATATTTGCTTACACGATTATAGCAGTATTAAATCAGAAAAGCAATAGAAGGAGAAACATTTTGTTAGATGAATTTGCTGAAAAATCAGCATTATATTGGGGTTTTACATATTTCACAAAATTCGGGCGGGATATTCTCCCGAAAAATAAAACCCTCGGCGTATTGACATTTGACGTTTCTTTGGTATAGTTATAGCAGAACAATTTGGAATTTATTATTATACTTAAAATAAATAATAAAGAAAGGGAAGATACTATGGTCAACAAAGCAGCGGTCGTCATGGAGAACCGGAAGATCGAAATTATGGACACCCCCATGCCGGAAATGAAGCCCGGATATGTAAAGGTGAAAGTGGGGTATTGCGGCGTGTGCGGTTCCGACGTTCACTTCTATTCCTTCGGGGAGCCCGACTTCCCGGACGTCTACCCCTTCATCATCGGGCATGAGTTCGCGGGCACGGTGGTGGAAGTGGCCGACGGCGTCAAGGATCTCAAGGTCGGGGACCGGGTCTGCGTCGAGCCGGGAACCTTCTGCGGCAAATGCGAGTGGTGCAAAAAGGGCAAATACAACCTCTGCAAGGAGATGGAGTTCCTTTCGGCTCCGCGCACGAAGGGCGCGATGAGGGAGTACATCACGCATCCCGCGGAGCTCTGCTTCAAGCTCCCGGACAACGTGTCGACGATGGAAGGCGCCCTGGTGGAGCCGCTCGCGGTCGGCATGAACTCGGTCGTCCGTTCGGGCATCCAGGTGGGCGATTCGGCGGTCGTGCTCGGAACGGGCTGCATCGGCCTCGTCACGATCATGTCCCTGAAGGCGGCCGGGATCACGGACATCACCGCCGTCGACCTCTACGACATCAGGCTCGAAAAGGCCCTCGAGGTCGGCGCGACACGCGTCATCAACACCACCGATAAGGATTCCGTCGCCGAGGTGCTCAAGTATTACGACGGCATCGGCCCCGACTTTGTCTTCGAGACGGCGGGCAGCCGCTATACGGCGGAGGCCGCGGTCTACATCTGCAAAAAGGGCGGCGTCATCATGCAGGTCGGGAACGTGGTCGGCGAGACGTCGCTCAACCTCCAGAAGATGTGCGACAAGGAGCTCACGCTCATGACCAACTTCCGCTACCGCAACGTCTACCCCACCTGCGTCGAGGCGATCGCGGCCGGCCGGATCAACGTGAAGGACATCGTCTCCAAGGTCTATCCGCTCGACGACGCGATGGAGGCGTTCGAAGACTGCATCAGCAAACGGCAGTCGATGGTCAAGGCGGTGCTCAAAATCAGCGAGGACTGACCGGAAGCCGCAAAAAGCGGGGAAGCCGGACGCCGTCCGGCTTCCCCGCCCGAATTGATTGTACAGGGGGAGGCCGCCTCATGAATAAAGTCATCTGCGTCGGCAACGCGGTTGTCGACATCATCGTAAAGAACGGCCCGGACCGGACGCCCGACGGCATGACGCAGTTTTCCGAGAGCATCGACATGTATGTGGGCGGAGACGCGGTCAACGAGGCTGTCGGGCTCGCGGCAATGGGCAACGACGTGAAGCTCTACACTGCGATCGGCGACGACGCGCTGGGCAGCGCCTTCATGAGCCTGATCGAGGGCTACGGGATCCCGACGGACGGCGTCGTCCGGGACCGGGAGCACAGCACGACGGCGACCGTCGTCACCGTCGGGGCCGACGGCGAGCACGGATGCATGACCCTCCGCAACGGTGCCGCGGGGAACATGCGCTACAGCACGGATGTGTTCGACATCGATTTTGCGGGCGCCAGGCTGGTTTCCGTCGCAAGCCTTTTCTGGAGCAGGGGCCAGACCGACGCGGATTTGACGGCGCTGCTGAAAAAGGCGAAGGAAGCGGGCGCGCTGACGATGGCGGACATGGTCCTCGACCAGTCGCAGATGTCCCTGGAGGATATCGCGGGCGCGATGAAATACCTGGATTATCTGGTCCCGAGCTATCATGAAGCGTCGTACTTCACGGGCAAGGATTCTCCCGAGGAGATCGCGGACGAATTCCACAGGCGGGGCGTCAAGACGGTCGTCCTGAAGATGGGCGCGCAGGGCGTCTTCGCAAGCTCGGAAGGCAGGACATACCGCGTCGGCACGATCGCGGACCGGGTGGTCGACACGCTGGGGGCCGGGGATAACTTTGTGGCCGGCTTCATCACGGGGATCGTGGACGGGAAAAGCATGGAGGAAGCGCTCTATTTCGGGTCCGCCGCGTCGGCGATCGCGATCAGCCAGTATGGCGCGAGCGGCGCGATCAAGAGCAAACAACAGGTTCAGGACTACCTGGACGCCCACAGAAAATAGAAGGAGATTATGCTATGAAAATGATCATCAACGGTCAGAAGGTCGACTCTTCCGACGGCAGGACCCAAGACGTGGTCAACCCTGCGACGCTGCAGGTGATCGATACGGTCCCCTCCGCCACGGCGGAGGACATCACGAAGGCGGTTGACGGCGCGGTCGCCGCGCAGGAGGCCTGGGCGGCGCTTCCGGTGCGGGAACGCTGCGTCATCCTCCGCCGGTTCGCCGACCTGGTGATGGAGAGAAGGCTCGAGCTGGGCGAGATCCTCGCCAAGGAAGCCGGCAAGCCGTACATGAAGGAGGCCGTGTGGGAGCTCGATTCCGTGGCGTACGTATACCGCGGCGCGTGTGACGTTGCGATGCACTACTATGGATCGACCATGCCGATCGGCACGGAGCCGGGATACGACGACGACCTCCAGATCACGATCCACGAGCCGCTCGGAACGCTCGCCTGCATCATCCCCTACAACTTCCCGCCCGCCATCTGGGCGTTCAAGACGGCCGCGGCGCTTGCCGCGGGCAACACGATCGTGGTCAAGGCGCCCTCCTATGACCCGATGACGCTTCTCGTGCTGCACGAGATGCTCCACGAAGCGGGCCTCCCCGCGGGCGTGGCGCAGTGCCTGACCGGAAAGGGATCCGTCGTGGGAGACTGCCTCGTCGACGACCCGCGGATCGCGTGCGTCAACTTCACCGGAAGCACGGACGCCGGCCTCAGCATTGCGGCGACGGCCGCGAAGCACCTCACCGACTACAAGTTCGAGCTCGGCGGCAACGACCCGTTCATTGTGTTCGAGGACGCCGACATGGACCTTGTGGTCAAGGAGGCCGAGGACCAGGCGCGGAACAACCGCCAGTGCTGCACGGGCTCCAAGAGGTTCCTGGTACATAACTCCCTGAAGGAGGAATTCATCCGCAGGCTCAGCGCCGAGCTGGATAAGCTCGTGATCGGCGACCCGATGGACCCGAAGGTCAACATGGGCCCGATGATCTCGGAGAGGGCCGCCAGGCAGGTGGAGGAGCAGGTCAACCTGACGGTCGCGCAGGGCGCCAGGATCGTGCGCGGCGGCAAGCGCAACGGCGCGTTCTACGAGCCCACCATCCTTACCGATGTGGCGCCCGACACGGATATCGCGCGCGACATGGAGGTGTTCGGCCCCGTGTGGCCGGTGATCGGCTTCGACACGGTCGACG
The DNA here is from genome assembly GCF_900199635.1 of Anaerotruncus massiliensis (ex Togo et al. 2026). Lineage (GTDB taxonomy): Bacteria > Bacillota > Clostridia > Oscillospirales > Ruminococcaceae > Anaerotruncus > Anaerotruncus massiliensis. The sequence continues at coordinate 231,684 of NZ_LT962687.1, forward strand.
AAGCGGTCGGGATCGCCAACAGCTCACATTACGGGCTCGGAGGCGGGCTTTTCTCCCGGAACATCTACACCTGCATCCAGGTGGCCAAGAGGCTGAAAACCGGCCACATCGCCATCAACGGCTCGGGCAACTTCCGCGCGGCGGAGCTCCCGTTCGGCGGCGGCAGGAAGATGAGCGGCAACAGCCGTGAATCCCTTTCCCGGGTCATGGACGAGGTGACGCAGCTCAAATCGATCGTGTTCCGGTATGCGTTCAACGAGAGAAAGTGAACAGAGGAATCCAAATACATGTATTACAGCGATGAAGAAGCAAAGCAGTTGATCTGTGAATACGGAAAGCGCGTGTACCGGCAGGGGATGGTGGCCGGGAACGAGGGCAACATCTCCGTGCGGACGGGCGCCGACGCCGTGTGGGTGACCCCCACCGGCGTAAGCAAAAACGACCTCACGCCGGAGATGCTGTCCAAGACCGACCTCGACGGAAACCTCATCATCGCCGGCAGCCTTCCGGTCTCGTCCGAATCGAAGATGCATTACGGGGTTTACCGGGAGAGCGGCAAGGCCGGCGCGGTGTTCCATACGCACGCCACCTTCGCCACCGCCTTCGCATGCAGCGGGAAACGCGTCAACACCAGGATGCTCCCCGAGCTGCTGGGGCTCTTCGGCGAAGAGATCCGGGTCGCCCCTTACGGCCGTCCGGGAACCTCTGAACTTCCCGAGGCGGTCCGGCCCTACGTCAAAACCAACCGGGCGGTGCTCATCGAGAACCACGGCGCGGTGACCTGGGCGGAGACGGTCCGCCAGGCCTACTACAACATGGAATTCCTGGAAAAGTGCTGCAAGATCTATGCGGTTGCAAACTTTATGATCGGCGGCGCGCACGACATCCCCAACGAGGAAAGCATCCGGGAGCAGTTGGCGGCTTTTCAAAAAGACGCCATGGGCGGATGACCGCCATGTCAACATCTTATCTTGCGATAGACGTCGGCGGCGGTAGCGGGAGAGGCATCGTGGGCACGCTGGAGGGCCGGCGGCTCACGCTGCGGGAGGTGCACAGGTTCGCCAACTACCACGTCCCCGTGGCCGGCAGGGATTACTGGGCCCTCTTCCACCTCTTCCACGAGATGATCGAATGCGTCCGCAGGGCGCAGAGGGAGCACGGAGACCTCTCCAGCTTCTGCGTGGACCTGTGGGGCAACGACATCGCGTTCCTCGACAAAAACGGTCAGCCGATCGGATATCCGTGGTGTACGCGCAATTCCGACGGGAGCGCCATGGAGGCGTTCTTCCGGGACGTGATGCCGCCGGAAGCGTACTTCATGCAGTGCGGCAGCCAGGTGCGGCGCGGCAACGCGGTGTTTCAGCTGTACGAGCGGATGCTCGAAAGGGACCCGGCCCTCGCCCATGCGGAAAGGATCCTCACGCTTCCCGACCTGTTCGGGTACTTCTTTACGGGCAGGGCCTACTCGGAGTTTACGATCGCCACGACGACCCAGCTGATCGACCCGTTTACGGGGGGCTGGAACGGGCGCCTGATCCGGGCGCTTGGGCTTCCGGAGCACCTCTTTGGGGAGATCGTCCTGCCCGGCACGAGGCGGTACGACCTCCTGCCCGGGGTGCTTCCGGAGGCGGCGGGCCGCCTGAAATACGCGCCCGCCGCGTCGCACGACACGGCGTCCGCCGTCACGACGCTGACCGTGGCGCCGGACGAGGCGTTCTGCTCGAGCGGCACCTGGTCGATCATCGGGGCGGAATGCGACGGCCCGACGATCAACAGGGAGGTTCTCGCGTACAACTTCTCCAACGAGGGCTGCGCGGACGGCAGGTGGAGGCTCCAGAAGGACATCATGGGCATGTGGTGCATGCAGAATCTTCACCGCGGCCTTTGCGAAACCGCCGGGCCCCTCTCCTGGGATGAGATCGTCCGGCAGGCGGAGGCGGCGGAACCCTTCCGGTCGCTGGTCAATTTGGAGGAGCCCGTGTTCGTCAGCGACGCGGACCCCGCGGAGACGATCCGCGCCTACTGCGGGAAGACGGGACAGCCGGTCCCGGCCGCGCTCGGAGAAATTGCGAGGTGCGTCTACGAAAGCATGGCGCTCCAGTACCGGCAGACCCTCGCGCAGCTCCGAGAGCTTTCGGGCAGGGAATTTACAAAACTCCGGATCGTCGGCGGAGGAGGAAAGAACGACTTCCTCAACCAGATGATTGCGGACGCCGCGCGGATGCGGGTGGAAGCCGGGCCGTACGAGAGCGCGTCGGTCGGCGGCATCCTCCTGCAGGCGGCGGCGGAGGGCAAAATCCAAACGGCGGATTTCCCGGAAATCGTCCGGTCGTCGTTCGAGGTCAGGACCTTCACGCCCCGGGAGGAGCGCGCGCCGCTCTGGGACGCGGCGGCGGACCGGTACCGGGAATATTGCGGCAAAATGGTTCTATGAAATAACAGGAGGCTATCAATATGGGACTGGTAACATTAACGGAAATCCTGAAGGAAAGCGTGGAGAAAAAGTACGCGGTAGGCGCGTTCGACACGCTGGACGACAACTTCACGGAGGCCATCGTCGCGGCGGCGGAGGAAGAGGGGCTCCCGGTCATCCTGATGGTGCCCAACTTCTTTGCCGACGACAGGGACGAGCGGCAGATGAGCTTTTACTTCAACCGGCTGCTGGACCGCTGCCAGCGGGCGACGGTTCCCGTCTGCCTGCATCTGGACCACGGCAACAGCTTCGCCTGCTGCGTCAAAGCCATCCACGGCGGCTGCACGTCGATTATGTTTGACGGCTCGGCGCTCCCGGTGGAGGAAAACATGGCCATTACGAAAGAGCTCGTCAAAATCGCCCACAGCTGCGGCGTGAGCGTTGAAGCGGAAATCGGCCACGTGGGCAGCCCCGAGGGCGGGGAGCTGGAAGCCAGCGACGTGGACACCTCCAAGTACACCAAGCCGGAGGACGCGAAGCGGTTCGTCGAGGAGACGGGCGTGGACGCCCTCGCCGTCGCCGTCGGCACGGTGCACGGCCTCTTCAAGGGGACCCCGAAGATCGACACGGAGCGGCTGGACCAGATCCGTGAGCTCGTCAAGATCCCGCTCGTCCTGCATGGTGGATCGGGGCTTCCCGAGTCGGAATTCCGCGCGGCGATCGAGCACGGCATCAACAAGATCAACTTCTTTACCGGCCTTTCGCTCGCGGCGTCGGGCGCGATCGACGCGAAGCTGAAGGAGTTCAACGGCAAGATTCACTATATCGAGCTCATCAACGCCGCGCACGAGGCGTGCAAGGCCGCCGTCAAAGAGCAGATGCGGATTTTCGGAACGCTTCCGCTTGACATCTGATCATCAAAGGTCCCGCCGGCTTCGCCGGCGGGGAAAGGGCTGTCGCTTTGGAATCGGCACATGGGAGGAAATCGGTGCGCCGTTCCGGGGCGGCAGCTCTGTCAGCCGCTCCGAAAGAACAAACAACGCAACCGTGATTTGAAAGTGAGACGACATGTCGCTTTATTTCCTGATCGTACTGTTCATCACATTTGCCGCCTCGGGACTCCAGTACTCCGTGCTGGGGTCCGTCTGGCCGATCGTCTACAGGGACTTTGGCGTGGCGCTCTCCCTCGTCGGTTATGTGAACATGATCATCGCCGCCGGCCGGGTCGTCGCCAGCGTCTACACCGACCGCCTGGTCGGGAAATACGGGACGCACAAGGTCGCGTCCTTTGGTTTTGTCCTCATATGCCTGGGGCTCTTTGGGTACGCGAACTGTCGGTCCTATGCGATGCTCTGCATCATCAGCATTCCGCTCGGGTTCGGCGAGGATTTTTTCCTCTGCTCGATCAATACCTTTTCGGCGCTGCACCTGCGGGCAAAATACGCGAACTGGCTCAACATGGTGTGGAGCCTCGGCGCCACGGCGGGCCCCTATATCATGAGCCTCTGCCTGGCCGGGGGCGCCGCGTGGAACGCGGGCTACCTTGTCCTGGCCCTCATCCAGACCGGCGTCCTCCTGCTGTTTTTGTCCTCCCGCGGCAAGTGGAAGGAGATCCCTTCCGTTGAAGTCTGTTCCCCGGGGACGAGAAGGAAGCCCATGCGGGAGGCGATCAGGCTGAAGGGCATGCCGGTGATGGTCGCGGCGCTCTTCTGCTATACGGCGATCGAGACCACGTCGGCGCTTTGGGCGAGCAGCTACATCACGATCAGAAAAGGGCTGCCGGACGACGTCGGCGCGCTGGGGACGACCTTTCTCTTCCTCGGGATGACGGTGGGGAGGTTCGCGAGCGGGTTCATATCCGACCGGCTGGGCGACAAGCGGATGATGCACATCGGTCAGGCCCTCATTGCCGCGGGCTCGCTCGCCCTGTTCCTGCTCTCCGGAAGGACCGCGGTGCTCGCGTCGATGGCGGTCCTCGGGTTTGGGTGCGCGCCGGTCTTTCCCTGCTTCATCCACTACGTGCCGCAGGTCTTTGGAATCGGGGACACGGGCAGCGCGGTCAGCCTTTTGATGGGCAGTTCGCAGCTCGCCACGCTGCTGATGCCGATTGCGTTCGGTTGGATCGCCGACCTCGGCGGCATGGGGTTCTACCCGTTCTTTCAGATCTTTTTCGCGGCGGTCATGATGGCGGCGCTGGTTTACCAGAGAAAACACGCAACGGCATAAAAAAGCGGCGGCGGATGTCCTTGGACATCCGCCGCCGTATTTTCATATTTCGCGTCACTTTTCGACCTTGAAGCTGTCCTTGAGCGTGACGATGCGGTTAAAGGTGCCGGGGTTTTTGCTGTCCTTGCAGAAGTAGCCCATGCGCACGAACTGGAAGCGGTCGCCCGGCTGCGCGCCGGCGAGGGACGCCTCGAGCTTGCAGTGGTGCAGCTCGGTGAGGGAAGCGGGATTCAGGTAGTCGAGGTAGTTGGTGCCCTCGGGCACGGCGTTGACGTCCTCGAGGGTAAAGAGGTTCTCGTAGAGCATCACGCGCGCGTCGCAGGCGTGCGCGGCGGAGACCCAGTGGATGGTGCCGCGCACCTTACGGCCGTCGGCGGGCATGCCGTTGGCCGTTTCGAGGTCGGCGGTGCAGCGCAGCTCGGCGACGTTGCCGTCCGCGTCCTTGACGACCTCGTTGCACTTCACGATGTAGGCGCCCATCAGCCGGACCTCGCCGCCCGGCTTCAGCCGCTGGAACTTGGGCGGCGGCACCTCGGCGAAGTCGGTGCGCTCGATGTAGCACTCCCGCGTAAAGACGACCTCGCGGGTCCCGGCCTCGGGGTCGACGGGGTTGTTGGCGACCGCGAAGGTCTCCTCCTTCCCCTCGGGGTAGTTTTCGATGACGACCCGGATGGGATCGAGCACCGCCATGCGGCGGGGAGCCGCGGCGTTGAGTTCCTCGCGGATGCAGTATTCGAGCAGCTTCTGATCGACGAGGCTGTTGGTCTTGGCGATGCCCGCGCGCTGCACGAACTCAAAGATCGCGCTCGGGGTGTAGCCCCGGCGGCGCAAGCCGCAGAGGGTGGGCATACGCGGGTCGTCCCAGCCGTCGACGCGGCCGGTCTCGACCAATTCGCGCAGATAGCGCTTGCTCATGACCGTGTTCGTGATGTTGAGCCGGGCGAACTCCCGCTGCTTGGGCTTGGGGTTGAAGCCGATGTTGTCCACCACCCACTCGTAGAGGGGCCGGTGGTTCTCGAACTCGAGGGAGCACATCGAATGGGTGATCCCTTCGATTGCGTCCTGTATAGGATGCGCAAAATCATACAGCGGGTAGATACACCATTTGTCCCCCTGCCGGTGGTGATGGGCGCGCACGATGCGGTAGATCGCGGGGTCGCGCAGGTTGAGGTTGGGGGAGGCCATGTCGATCTTGGCGCGCAGGGTGCGGGAGCCGTCGGGGAATTCGCCGTTCTTCATCCGCTCGAAGAGGTCGAGGTTCTCCTCGGCCGAGCGGTTCCGGTAGGGGCTTTCGCGTCCCGGCTGGGTGAGGGTGCCGCGGTATTCGCGCATCTCGTCGGCCGTCAGGTCGCAGACGTAGGCCTTGCCGTCCCGGATGAGCTGGACCGCGTACTCGTAGCACTGGTCGAAATAGTCGGAGCCGTAGAAGATGCCGTCGGGGTTGGCGCCCAGCCAGCGCAGGTCCTCCTCGATCGACTCGACGAACTCGGTGTCCTCCTTGACGGGATTGGTGTCGTCGTAGCGGAGGTTGAAGAGTCCGCCGTATTTTTTCGCGATGAAGTAGTTGATGAAGATCGCCTTGGCGGAGCCGATGTGCAGGTAGCCGTTGGGCTCGGGCGGGAACCGGGTGTGGATCCGCGCCGAAAAGCCGTTTTTGAGGTCCTCGTCGATGATCTCGGTCAAAAAATTAGGAGCGATTTCCATAGGGCACACGTCCTCTTTCAGTTCAGATTTTCCGCCGCGGAGCCGAGCCGCCGGAGCACCCGCTCCCGGCCGAGCAGCCGCATGATCTCGTACATGTCGGGGGAGTTCTGCCGTCCGGTGACGGCCACGCGGAGCACCATGCTCACATCCGCGACGCTGCCGGGATAGGCGGAGGGATTCTGCTTGTAATCCTTCATGTTGGCGGCGTAGCCGAGCCGCTCGGCGAGCGCCTTGATCCTGTCGAACCAGACGCCGCTGTCGTCCGCGGGGTCGTAGATTGCGGCGTATTCGTCGAGGATGCGCTTCGCGTCGGCGGCGGAGACGTTTTCGGGGTAGGCGCCGTCGCAGGCGAAAAGCTCGTCGAAGAAGAAGCTCAGATACTCCTTGGCGCCGCTCCACACGGCGATGTCCTTGCGGGGCTTTTTGCCGCCGCGGCCGATCGACAGGATCGCCTCGGTGTAGGCGGGGTCGCGCTCGAGCAGCGCGCAGAAGCCGGGGTCGTATTCCCGCGCCCAGGCGGTGAGCCTGTCCGCGACCTCGGCGGCGGACATGCGGGAGATGACGTTTTTGGAGACGTCGCCCAGCTTTTCGATGTCGAAGAGCGCGCCCGAGACGCCCATCTTCTTGGTGTTGAAAGGAAATTTATCGAGCGGGGCGTCGGGGTTCGCGAGCCTCCAGTCCTCGAAATTGGAGTTTAAGAGGGTCATGAGGTACTCCTTGACCGCCGCCACGCAGTACCCCTGCCGCTGGTAGAAGTCGAGCGCGAGCTCGGGGTCCTTGCGCTTGGAGAGCTTGCGCTTATTGCCGTTTTCCAGCTTCATGAGCTGGGCGGTGTGCACATACTTGGGCATCCTCCAGCCCATCGCGCCGAAAAGCTGGATGTGGATGGGCAGCGTCGCCAGCCACTCCTCGCCGCGCACGACGTGGGTCGTGCCCATCAGGTGGTCGTCGACGACGTGCGCAAAGTGGTAGGTGGGGATGCCGTCGCTTTTGAGGAGAACCACGTCCTGGTCGTTCTCGGGCAGCTCCATCGTGCCGCGCACGAGGTCGGTGAACTTGGTGCGGCGGCCGGGGTCGCCCTCGCTGCGGAAGCGCAGCACGAACGGCTCGCCCGCCGCAACACGGGATTCCACCTCGCTCAGGGGGGTGTCGCGGTGTACCGCCCAGCTCCCATAATAGCCGAAATTCGCCTTTTCGGCGGCCTGCTTTTCGCGGATGGCGGCGAGCTCCTCCTCGGTGCAGAAGCAGGGATACGCCTTCCCCTGCCGGACGAGCCGCTTGGCGTAGGCCCGGTAGATCCCCTCGCGCTGACGCTGCCGGTAGGGGCCGTAGGCGCCGTTGTCGCCGTCGGCCGTCGCGCCCTCGTCGAAGGGAAGCTCGTAGTCGGAAAAGACCTTGAGGATCGTTTCGACCGCGCCGGGCACCTCGCGTTTCTGGTCGGTGTCCTCGATGCGCAGGTAGAAGACGCCGCCGCTCTGGTGGGCGAGGCGTTCGTCCGCGATCGCGCCGAAGAGGTTCCCGAGGTGCATGAAGCCGGTGGGGCTGGGGGCCATGCGGGTGACCTTAGCCCCCTCGGGCAGGCTGCGGGGCGGGTAGTCCGCCTCGATTTTGGCGATGGCCGCCTCCTCGTCGAGGCCGGGGAAGAGCAGGTCGGCAAGTGCGTTGTAGTCCATCAAAAAAAGCTCCTTTGCGGCTGTAATCACGCGGATAGTATACTACAATTTTCCACCGTTATCAATCTTCATCCGGATGATTGCGGCGGTAATTCATATAACTTTCGAGGATGATGGTGGCGGCCACCTCGTCGATGACCTCCTTGCGTTTTTTGCCGCGGGTGTTGGTGGCGTTGAGGTACCCCGTCGCGGAGACGGTGGTGCCGCGCTCGTCCCACAGGCGCACGGGGACGTTGACCAGCCGGGCAAGCTGGTCGGCGAAGTCGGCGCAGAGCTGGGCGCGGGGGCCCTCCGAGCCGTCCATATTGATGGGGTGTCCCACGATGACCATCTCCGCGCCGTATTCGCTGGCGGAGGCGGCGACCTTCTGGACCACGCTGCCGAAGTCCTTGTCGTGGATGACCCCGATGGGGGACGCGAGGTATTCGGTGCGGTCGCAACAGGCAAGGCCGGTGCGCGCGTCGCCGAAATCAACAGCCATGATCTTCATATCTTCACTCCTTTGGCGGCCTGGCCGCCGGCATCGGTATTTTCCCGCGCGGCATAGGCCGCGCGGTCCTCCTCGGTGACGGGGACGCTGCGCCACCAATCCTGGAGCGCGAAGGTCGAGGCGGCCTCCGGCAGGTGGGAGGAGTCGTTGAGGTAGACCGGACGCGGCAGGAAATCGTCCCCGAATTCGATCCTGCTCACGGCGGTGTTGTCGCACCAGCCGACCTCGCCGATCCGCTCGATCGGCCAGCCCTGCGCGAAGCAGAGGTAGTTGCGGATGGCGCAGCCGTGGGAGGCGACGGCGACCGTCCCGCCCGCGTGCGCCCGCACGATGCGGCCGATGGTGTCCCGCATCCGCTCGTAGACGCTGCGCATGCTCTCGCCGCCCGGGGCCTCGAACGCCCACGGCTCGTTGTCCCAGCGCGCCTCCTCCACGGGGAAGCGCAGCGGCAGCTCCGCGAAGGGCACCCCCTCGAACGCGCCGCCGTTGATCTCCATGAGGCCGTCGTCGGTGACGATGGGCAGCCCGGCCGCGCGGTCGATCGCCTTCGCCGTCTCGTACGCCCGCTTGAGCGGGGAGGCGTAGACGGCGTCCAGCGGGATATCCGCGAACCGGCGGGCGAGGTATTCGAGCTGCCGGTAGCCCTTTTCGCTCACGTCGCTGTTGCTGTGTCCCTGAAAGGTCCGCCGCCAGTTGCCCTCGGCCTCCGCGTGGCGGACCAGATATAAGGTAGTGGTCAAACGATTTCACCCGATTCCAATGAATTCCCCGCGCGATCGCGGGCGCGGGCGGCAGGGCGCCCGCAAAACACACGCATATATTATACTATAAATCCGAGGGAATCACAATCCCGGGCTTGCTTTTTCCCGCGCCGGAAGCTAAAATAAGAAAGCCGCTTGCGCGGCGGTCAGTTCGCAACATCCTGACCTTAAACAAATACTAGGGGCGTCCGTGGAAAACCGCGGAAAGGCTCCGGAAAAGAGGAAAAAAACATGACAAGGCAAACCCCCAACATCCGGCGCATGGTCGTGGCGGCCATGATCGCCGCGGTCTACTGCGCCGTCAGCCTCCTGCTGCTGCCGCTCTCCTTCGGGGCGGTGCAGGTGCGCGTCTCGGAGGCGCTCACCCTGCTGCCCGTACTGAGCCCGGACGCCATCGTCGGTGTGACGCTCGGCTGCGCGCTCACCAACGCCCTCGGCTCGTCGATGGGGCTGATCGACGTGGTGGTGGGCACCTCCGCCACCCTCATCGCCGCGCTCATGAGCTGGGCGCTGCGGAAGGCGCGCGTCTTCGGCCTTCCGGTGGCGTCGTCGCTGCCCCCCGTGCTCGTCAACGCCGTCTTCATTGGCGCGGAGATCACCCTCCTCTCCCCGGAGGGGTGGAACACGGGCGTTTTCCTGGCCACCGCGCTGTCGGTCGGCGCCGGCCAGCTGCTCTCCTGCTGCGTGCTCGGGCTGCTTCTCGTCTGGGCGCTGGAACGCAAGGGGCTGGGGGAACGGCTGTTCGGAAAATCTTAAAGGACAGAAAAAAGGCCTGCGGCTGTGCCGCAGGCCTTTTTCCGGGAAACGGTATTTAGTTTGTAAATTTATCCTACCATACGGCCGCGGAAAGGTCAATGGTAACATAATACTAGTCGTTCCGGTTAGAGAAATAAAAAGTAAGACTCAGCTCACTCAACATGGATGACCGAAACGGGGCAGCTCTCCTGCGCGGTGACGGCGCCCTTCTCCGCTTCATCCGGGACGGGATTCTGGTGCACGTCGGCCAGCCCGTCGTCCCCCATATGGAACACCTCGGGGCAGATTTCCACGCACATGCCGCAGGAGATGCAGCCGTCGCGGTCTATTTTGGCAATCATGGCAGGTCCTCCTTCCGTAAAGATATCCCTATTCTTTCCCATCTTCGCCCAAATTATCCAAAGAAGGGGTTTGGACGGGCCGCGCCCGCATAAAATGGGAAAAAAGGGAAGGAGGCGCTGCGATGGTCGACCTGCATGTCCCTCTGCGGCAGGGGGTGCTCTTTGCGGTGGGCGGCGCGCTCTATTATCTGGTGGAGGTGCTCTGGCGGGGACATTCCGACTGGACGATGGCGGTGCTGGGAGGCGTCTGCTTTCTGCTGATCGGGCGGATCAACGAGCGGTGCGAGTGGTGCGTGGCGCTGCTCTCCCAGATGGTGCTGGCCGCGTTCATCGTCACAACGGCGGAATTCTGCGCGGGCATGGTCCTGAACATATGGCTGGAGCTGGGGATCTGGGACTATTCCGGGATGCCCTATAACCTCTGCGGTCAGGTCTGCCTGCTTTATACGAACCTGTGGTTCCTGCTCTCCCTGCCGGCCATCGTCCTCGACGACTGGCTGCGCCACTGGTGGTTCGGCGAACGAAAGCCCGCCTACAAGCTACTCTGATACGTCCGGCCTTCCGGCGGGCGGGACCCGCCGGTTCTCCTCCAGCTCCCGCTGGAGCGCGATCGTCTCGAGCGTCTCGCCCAGCTGCACAAAGATGGAGCCGAGCACGTCGAGCTCGGTGTTGTCCGGATAGTCCTGCGCGATCGATACCGCGAGCGCGGTGATCGCGGTGACCAGTTCGTAGGAGTTCATGCGGTCACCTCCCCGCGCATCCTATGAAAAATCCCCCGGAAATGACACAGTGGAGGAAGAGCTTACTCTTCCTCCACAATGCTTTGGAGACATTCGATCAGGTCGTTCAGGGTGTAAAGACTGACGTCGCGGCGCAGGATCTCGTTTTTCAGCTCGATGGGGAGCGACTCGAACCGGTAGCGCAGCTTTGGATCGACATAGGACATGGTCCATCACCTCACTGGGAGTATGGGCCGCCTGCGGCGGGCTTAATCACCCGGCGGTTTTAGATTTGCCGCTCGTCGAGCGGCGCAGTTTGTCGGTAGTCGACCGACGGCGGTTTTAGGCTTACCGCTCAGTGAGCGGCGGAGCTTGTCGGTAGTCGACCGACAGCGACCCCTTAGGCATACCGCTCATCGAGCGGCGGAATTGCCGGGTCCCGCTCCGGCGAGCGGCCCCATTTCTTGTGCGGACAAGAAATGGGGGAAAGAAGCCGCAGGGGGCTTGGGCGGCCTTCCCGGGCTGCGCCCGGAGCGCGCTACGCGCGACGGCCGCTCGCGGGCGCTCCGCCCCGCGACCCCGGCTTGAGTCCGCTACGCGGACCCGGCCCTGTGGGCCGGATTCTCTATAAGGATGGCCTGCGGCCAAATCCCCTTGACCCCCGCGCCGCCTCCGGTTGGCCTGCGGCCAAAGTCGGCGGCGCCCTGCCACGGATGAACGGACGGGTGTGCAGCATCCCGCCAGCCGCCGCGCCGCGGGCGCAATGCCTCTGCCGACGAGCCCCCGGAACCGTACCGGGGGGTGCTTCCGGGGAGACACGGCCGCCCTCATGCAAACAAGTAATAAAGCGGCCGCCAGAAGGCGGCCGCTTATAATTTGTGTCGTGTCGGCGGAGGATAAGGGGTTTTTTCATCTGTTAAATCCATTAGATAATCCACACTGGTATGATAATATTTGGCGAGCTTCAGCAGCATTTCATCGGTGAAAGCAATTTTTCCCGTTTCATACTGGGAGTAAGTGTTTTGTGCAATGCCTAGCACATTGGCTAACGCCTGTTGTTTGATATCGTTGTCGATACGAAGCGCCCTCAAGTTGTAAAACACCATATCCATCACCGCATTTATTATGCGATATCTGGAATTCAGATATTGACATTTATCTTTAATACAGATAAAATTACAGCAAGTGTAAAAAATTATTACGGAGGGAAATATATGACCTATCGGGAACGCTATTACAGGCTTTTCGGTGTTTTTTTGACGGGAATCGACCATTTAACGGATACTGTACGAAAAGCGGAAGAGCGCTTTATTTGTATAGAGCATCCCACCGATGAGGACTACCGTCCACCTAGCCGCAGGTAGAAGGCTGGTGCCCACACGTCCGTCAGCAGGGGATTCCTTTACGCTTGCGTCAGATCGTGACACGCGCTTTATCAAAAGAATTCACAGCTCGGTCAAGTTCGTCCAACGGAGCGGAGGGGGGATTCTCAAGGGGGGCGAGCTTTGCGCCCCGCTTCCTTACAAAAGATTCCACCGTAGGCGGCTCAAAGTGGGTTCCAAAGGGCCGGCGAGGCCTTTGAGTGCGTGCTCCGGGAGTAGCCCGGGCAGGCCGCTTGAAGCCTCCCTTGAGCGCCCTTCTTCCGCCGACTTCTTGGGCGCGCAAGAAGTCGGCCCGCCCGCCGGGGCGGGACCCGGCAATCTCCGCCGCCGAAGGCGGCTCCGCTTAGGGTTCCGGCCCGCAGGGCCGGGTCGCATGGCGACTCCCTACGGGGAATCCAAAGGGGTCGCGAAGCGACAGCCCGAATGGGGACACCATTTGTCCCGAAGGGACAAGTGGCGCCTGTGGCCCTCTTTGAATGCGCGTCGCCGCTCTGCGGCGCTCGCCGCAGGCGAGGAGCGCATCTAAAGCCCCGCCGGGTGCAGCGCGGCAAATCCAAACCGTCCGCCGGGCGGCAAATCAAAAAAGGAACGCCGCCCCGGGGGCGGCGTTCCTTTTGGCTGTCCGAAGCCCGCGTCAGCGGGTCTGAATCTCGCTGGCGTCGGCCGCAATCTGGAAGCCCAGACGATTGAGGCGATGTTCTATCCGGTCGTATGAGGTGCCGGAGCTGTCGTAATCGACCGCGACGAGCCGGTGTTCCGGATTGACGCTGACGGAGGTCACGCCGTGCAGAGCGTCCAGCTCGCGCTTAATGTCCTTCAGAGCATGCTTGCCGCCGAGGTTTTCAACGATAAAATATGCGCTTTCATTTGACATCATAATCACCTCGGGAATAGGATTCCCCGGGGAAATGCAAAGATGCGGGGGAGAAGCGGCGCACTAAAAACTGTTTCTGGTTCCGGAAAGCAGCGGCAGGATGACGATACAGATGAGCAGGATAATCCCCACGCTCAGGGTGATGGTGCTGAGGTTTTGTGAATTTGGCATGGTACGGCCCTCCTTACGCCAGTTTATGCGGGCGCAAAAGGGCGGGTGCAAAAACAAAAGCGCGGCATGACGCCGCGCTTTTAGAGAAAAGAGGAGGAGTAAGAAAAGTATATGAAAACCCCGTAGGGGAATGGCTGGGCCTGCCGGCGTCCGGCCGGTATTCCGTTCATCCGGCGTCGGCAGATTGATCATGTCTCTATCATAACGGGCAATTATGACGCAGATATTTGAGTTGCGCGAACATTCTGAAAAGGATTTGTGAATCAATTATGAAGGACGGGCGCGGATCAGATATGCCACTGTGTAATATTGCCGTAGAGCTTGTCGTCGGGGGTGCGGCCGCCCGGCCCGAAGACGTTGCGCTTGAGTTCGGCGGAGCCCGATTCCTGCACGTCGCCGAAGACGGGGGTGGGCTGCACGCCGCCCTCATAGGCGATCAGGACGACACGCCTGCCGGTGTCGCGGCTGATCTGTGTTTCCAGCCGTTTGATCTCGGTTTTGAGCCGGTTGGACAGGTCGGCATATTGGTATTCCATCAAAAGTCACCTCGGCAGTATTGTTCGCCGCGGGACGCGAAAAATCAGCGGAAAATCACGGCAAAGCGCGCGGGAGAAAGACGAAAAAAAGCGCCGCGTGGGCGGCGCTTTTCAGGGGTTGGGGTCCCCGACCGAGCCGTCCCCCTTCAACTCGTGGAAAACCTTGTGGTCGTTCCGGCCGTTTTCGATGACCGGGCGGACGTGGGCCTTCCCATGCTTGGCCTTGCCCTGGATTTCAGGGACGGGGGAGACTTCGTTCTTCGGGAAGCGGCTGATGTGGTTGCTTTCCGTCCCGTGCGGCTCGCGCGGGTCGGGGCGGCGCATTCCGGGTTTTGGCATGGCGGTCCCCTCCTTACACGTCGTCCGGTTTGACCGAATGTTTTTTGGCGTTCCGGTTGTGGTTCTGGTTTTCGCGGGTGAGGGGAGTCTGGCCGTTGCACTTTTTCCTGCGGACCTCTTTTTTGTCCGGCTGGCTGTCCTTTGGCATACGATCACCTCGGGAATAGAATTCCCCGGAGGCGGAAAATTAACCGTCCGCGCGCCGCCGAAATCAGTTTTTGACGCTTTCCACAATTTTGACCAGCTGCTCCTTCGAAAGCGGGGAGGCGGCATGGAGGGAATAGGAGAACGCGTCGTCCTGCCAGACGGCGAGTGACCGGGACCCGTCGGCGCCCTTCATGAGGACGGAATTCCCGTTGACGTCGGCGGTTTCCTCCTCGTCGTAGACATTGTAATCGCCGCTGATATCGGAGCCGCCGGCCTTCCCGCAGCGGTAGGTCAGGTCGTTCCGACCGTCGGTGTAGATGAGCTGGATGGTGCTTTTCGCGATGGTCGTGACGGCCTCGAGCGTATATCCTTCGGGCAGCTCGGCGGGCGTCGGGATTTCAAATCCTGCGGCGGCCTGCGCGTCCTCGAGCGTTTCGTATTCCTCGATGGGGTTCGGAAGCTGGCTCTCGGCGGGCTTCTGCCCCGCACAGGCGGAGAGCATGGACAGGGCGATAACGGCGGCCAGGCAAATTATCCATTTTTTCATTGCGGATGCTCCTTTCAGAGGATAGGTGCCGGAAGCGCGGCGGTTTCCTGCATGGACGCGAAAAAGAAAGGCGGGGCGGTTCCCGGGAACCGCCCCGNNNGGCGTTTCCCGGCAGGGCCGAAAAAAAAAAAGGGGGGGCGTTCCCGGGACCCGCCCCGCCCTTTTATGCCGCCGTTTTCCCGCTGCCGCCTACAGGCAGGTATAGCCGCCGTCCACGATCACGTTGCTTCCGGTGGTGTAGCCCGAGGCGTCGCTCGCGAGGTAGAGAAGCGCGGGAAGCAGCTCCTCCGGCTTCCCCATGCGCGCCATCGGGATCATCGGGATCCAGGACTCGCGGTACTCCTCCGGGATCTCGTCGAGCGCGCCCGTCGCAATATATCCCGGGCTGATGCAGTTGACCCGGATGCCCGCTTTGACCCATTCGACCGCCAGCGACCGGGTCATGTGGATGACCGCCGCCTTGGACGCGTTGTAGGAGCACTGCCACTGGGGAAGGTTGACGATCGAACCGGACATTGAGGCCATATTGATGATGCTCCCGCGGATGCCCCGCTCCATCATGATCCGCGCGGCGGCGCGCGCCACAAAAAACTCCCCGAAAAAATTGACGTTCATGACCGTGCGGAAGTTTTCCGCCGGCGCGTCGACCGAGTCCTCGTGGATGCAGATGCCAGCGTTGTTGAACACCACATGCACGGCGCCGGACCGGCGCGCGATCTCGGCGAAGGCGGCGTCGACGGCCGCTTCGTCGGTGACGTCGGCGGCGATCCAATAGCCCCGGCCGCCGGCGGCCGCGATGCCCTCCAGCGCCTCCTTCGGCTCGCTGCGGCAGAGGATGGCCACCTCCGCGCCGGCCTTCGCGAGCCCGACCGCGGCGGTCTTTCCAATCCCCTTGCTCGCCCCGGTCACGACCGCGACCTTGCCTTTCAGTCCAAACAGTTCCTCGACATACATGGCGGTCCCTCCCTTTCCTAATCGGCGACCCTGACGACGCCCTTGACGACCTCGTCCTTGTTGTTGATGCAGATGTCCAGCGCCTCGGGCAGGTCGTCGAACGCAAACTCGTTGGTGACGATCCCGCGGATGTTGATCCGCCCCGTCGCGACCGCGTCGATCGCCATCGGGTAGCAGTGGCGGTAGCGGCAGATGCTTTTGAAGGTCAGCTCCTTGTTGATGGCGGCGGTCATCGGCAGGGTCATCTCCCCCGAGGCGCCCAGCCCCACCAGCACGATGGTCGAGCCCTTCTTCGCCATCTGGATGGCCTGACGGGTGGTGGCTTCGGTCCCGGCGGTCTCGATCACGAGGTCGGTCCCCCGGCCGCCGGTCAGTCTCATGACCTCCTGCACCACGTCCGCCGTCCTCCCGTTGATCACCCCGTCCGCGCCGCATTCCAGCGCCTTCCTCAGCCGTGCCTCGATCACGTCCACCACGTAGACCCTCGACACCCCCATGGCCTTCATCGCCAGCAGGGAGACCAGCCCGATGCATCCGGAGCCGGTGACGACCGCCGTCTGCCCGATGTGCGCCTCCCCGAGGTTGGCGGCATGGAAGCCCACGGCGAGCGGCTCGATCAGCGCGCCCTCCATCGTGCTCACGTTGTCCGGGAGCTTGAAGCAGAGCCCCGCCTCGTGCGCGACGTACTCCTGGAACACGCCGTCCACCGGCGGGGTCGCGAAAAACACCACGTCGGGACAGAGGTTGTAGCGCCCGGTGCGGCAGAACTCGCAGTGGCCGCAGGTCTTTCCCGGCTCGAGCGCCACCCGGTCCCCGGCCTTGAGGCCGGTTACGCCCGCGCCGGCCTCCACCACGGTGCCGCCCGCCTCGTGCCCGAGCACAAAGGGAGGCTCCACCCGGCAGTCGCCGATTCCGCCCGTCGCGTAATAGTGCAGGTCCGACCCGCAGATGCCGATGTATTCGAGCTTGACGAGCACCTCGCCCGCCTTCGGGCGCGGGATTTCCCGCTCCTCAAACGCGCTCCTGCCGACGCCGGTCATGACCGCCACTTTCATCTTTCCCTGCATATGGGCTTGCTCCCTTCAATAGTTAGTTAGGATATTTACATAAAGAATCTAACTATTAAAATACGGGTTTTCCCTCCGCTTGTCAACGGCAAATCCCGCGCGCCGCGCGAAAAAGGGCAAAATCATCGGAATCCACAAAAGCGGCCGCGCCGATTTAGACAAAAAAGCGGGGATCGCTCCCCGCTTTTCCAATTCCGACGATGTGGGACCCGGCCGCGCTCAGATGCTGTTCACGAACGCCTGCACGTGGATCAGCGCCGCGCCGACCGCCGACGCCTCGGTGCGGTAGCGGCAGACCCGGACATAGCCGCCGTCCCTGTCGAACCGGTTCAGGTAGGCGAGCCGGCCGCGCAGCTCCTCCAGCTGGTCCTCCATATACGCGCCCACGTAGCCGCCGAGGATGACCGGGCAGTCGAACGCCATCCGCAGGATGTCCACCCCGGCGGCGAGGTTGTCCAGATAATCCGCCCAGGCGATGCGCGCCTTCGGCGCGCCCTCCCGCAGCTCCCGGAAAAATGCCGGGAGGCTGCCCCCCGCCAGATCGGAGAGCACCGTCGCGGAGCAATAGGCGTCCAGGCAGCCCTTCTTGCCGCAGTAGCAGCGTTTTCCGTCCCGTTCGACCGGGATGTGCCCGAACTCGCCGCCGCGCTGGTTCTCCCCCTTGTAGAGCTGCCCCCCGAGCAGGATCGCGCCGCCCACCGTGTTGCTCAACGAGAGGTAGAGCGCGTCGGACGGGCTCTGCACGTCCCAGACCTCCGCGAAGCCGGCCGCGTTGGCGTCGTTGCAGAAGACGCAGGGGAGGGGGATCGACCTGGAGAGCTCCGCGCAGCGCAGGTTCTGCATCCGCAGCACCCGGGAATCGAGCATCAGGCCGCCGTCGGCCGAAAAGGTCCCCGGCATGGAGACGCCCACGCCCAGCACCCGTTCGGCGGGCGCCGCGGCCTTCCCGATCAGGTCCCGCACCATGCCGGCGAGCGCGTCGGCGTATTCGCCGCTCACCGCAAAGGCGCGTTTCTCCCGGCTTTCGGCGAGGATGCCGCCCTCCAGGTCGACCAGCACGCCGCTGATGTGGTTCGCGGTCAAGTCCAGCCCCACGGCGGTCCGCGCGTCCTTCACGCAGGTGAGCGCGACCGCCTTGCGTCCTCCCGTGGAATCGAGGCTGCCGCCCTCCTCCACCAGGCCGCGGTCCTGCAGGTACCGCACGTTCTGCATTACGGTCGGCATGCTCAGCCCCAGCCGGTGGCAGAGCTCCGGCCGTGAGATGCGCGGATTCTGGTAAATCATCCGGTAGATGCGGTTGCGGTTGACCGTCTTGATCTCCATGACGGATTCTCTGGGCATTTTCTTTTCCCCTTTATGAAAATGATCTTACATTTGATTTTACCCCGCCGCCTCCGGTTTGGCAAGCGCAAAGCGAAAATCACGCGCCGCGTCCCACCCGTCGGTAGCGGATAAGCGCGATAATGCCAGGCGTATCTGGCATATCGGTCAAAGAACGGCATGTTTTCCGCTGGAAGAGTAAAAACGGTCAGATATTTGAACTTTTAGCGGCTTCCTTTTTGAACGGACACATAGTAGAATCGAACGAGGCGGCCCGCAGAAAGGGACGCGTCATGTTATCAACGACAATCGGAGTGAACGTCAGAATGAACAGATTGGAATTGGGATGGTCGCAGGAACGGCTTGCTTTTGCTTCCGGATTGTGCGTGCGCACGATCAGCGCGGTCGAGTGCGGGACCGCCAACCCGACTTCGGACGTAATTGAAAGTCTTGCCTGGGCGCTGGGGGTCCCCGTGTCCAGACTTGTCGGATAGAGATTCGCATGGTGTAAACTTCGACGGCGGGCCGCCTTTATTAAGTACAAGTGTCGTATAAGTGTCGTAGCCGCAATCCTGTGCAACTATCGTTGATGCAATAAGAAACCCGCATAGTAGCTTACTATGCGGGTTTTCGCGTTGGTGGAGGAGGGTGTTTCGCTTTTCTGCGGAAAAGCCACGGCGGTTGCGGCCCGCCCCCGGCGGCCCGCCAAAAGCCGCCTTTCGAATCCACCCGGGAATAAAAAAACACGAGCATCTTGCGATGCTCGTGTTTGGTGGAGGAGGGTGTTTCGCTTTTCTGCGGAAAAGCCACGGCGGTTGCGGCCCGCCCCCGGCGGCCCGCCAAGAGCCGCCTTTCGAATCCACCCGGAAATAAAAAAACACGAGCGTCTTGCGATGCTCGTGTTTGGTGGAGGAGGGTGGATTCGAACCACCGAAGTCACTGACAACAGATTTACAGTCTGCCCCCTTTGGCCACTCGGGAACTCCTCCATATTCAGTTGCGCGCTGTGGAAAAGCGGTGGAGCTGGTGGACGGACTTGAACCCCCGACCTGCTGATTACAAATCAGCTGCTCTACCAACTGAGCTACACCAGCAGATGTAACATCCTCCATAGCGACGAACTTTATTCTATCATAACGCCTGCGGCTTGTCAACCCGTTTTCGCCAAAATTTTGCCATCCCGGCGCGCGGGAAACGCGGGGGCGGGAAACGCCGTCCGGACCCGCCGGACGGCGGCGCGGGAGCGGTCTCCCCGCGCCCGGGAGGCGGTTTGCCGCCTCCCGGTTTCCCGCCCGCCCCGCCTATGCCGCCGCGCCGAAATACCTGCGGATGAGCGAGACATAATCCTCGGAAAGCTCGAGCTCGCCCCCCTCGAGCAGCGTGCCCGCGGGCGCGAGGCTGCCCGAAACGTCGGTGTCGAGCCGGGAGATGAAATCGGCGGCGTCGCGGCGCAATTCGTAGTCGGCGGCGGAGACGTCGGTGTCCACGAGGTTGACCGCGAGCTTGAAGAGCCCGGAGGAGAGCTTTTCGCCGGCCGCGTCGAGGTTCTGGTTGACGATGGCGGCCGCGAGGTCCCCGAGCAGCTCGCTTTTGCCGAGCGCGCCGCCCTCGAAGACGGGGCAGGAAAAGACGTCGGCCACGTCCTGCGCGTCGAGGCGGCGTTCCCCGGCGGGGATGTTGATCGAGTAGCCGTCCCGTTCATAGGAGATCGCGTAGGGGAGGGTGAAGACGACGGTGCCCGTCTTCTGCGCGATGCGGATGAAGATGTCGCGCGAGAGGGCGGCGTACCGGTCGACGGTGATGCCCAGACGCTCGGAGAGCGCCTCGCGGACGGAGACGCCGCCCCCGCGCTCCCACGCCTCCGAAAGGGTGAGGCGTTCGCCGCCGAGGGTCACGAGCGTCTCGGGGGGAAGCATCGCGAGGGGCACCTGCCCGTACTGGGGATTGAAGCGGATGAGGAGGAAATCGCCAGCGCTCCCGTCCTGCGACCTGCCGACGACCACCATGGTCAGCGCGTCGCCGGCCACCGGCCGGTAGGAGATCTCGGGCGGGTCGTCGCGGCTGTTCTGGCGGGGCATCGACGGCTGCACCGCCATAACCGTCAGCACCATGATGAAGGCGAGCAGCATGAGCGTCAGCGTGAACGCCAGCAAAAAGGAGCGCCATTTGTTTTCTTCCCGCAAAGGAAATCCCCCCTGTCTACCCAGTAGGATTGGCAGGATTGTACACCGCTTATTCATTGCGCGGGCGGCTTTGATGTGTTAAAATGAGGGACAGAACCTGTTCCGCCGCCGATGACGCGCGCGGTTGATTGAGAAAATATACAGGAGGTAATTTCATGATAAAACTTTACGAAACCGGGGCATATTATGCGGACGGCAAGCTGATCCCCGACGACGGACATGCCGCCGAAGCGCTGGCGGCGATGGGCAGGGCCGTCCCGAAGGAGGAGGCGCGCAAGCGGACGATCGCGTATTCGATCCTTGAGGCGCACAACACGAGCGGCAATATGGATGATCTGAAGATCAAATTCGACGCGATGGCCTCCCACGACATCACCTACGTGGGCATTGTCCAGACGGCGCGCGCGTCGGGGCTCGAGAAGTTCCCGCTGCCCTACGTGCTCACCAACTGTCACAATTCCCTCTGCGCGGTGGGCGGCACGATCAACGAGGACGACCACATGTTCGGACTCTCCGCCGCCAAGAAGTACGGTGGCATCTACGTCCCGGCCCACCAGGCGGTCATCCACCAGTACATGCGCGAGATGATGAGCGGCTGCGGAAAGATGATCCTCGGCTCGGACAGCCACACGCGCTACGGCGCGCTCGGCACGATGGCGGTCGGCGAGGGCGGCCCCGAGCTCGTCAAGCAGCTGCTCTGCCGCACCTATGACATCAAACGCCCGCAGGTGGTCGCCGTCTACCTGACCGGCAGGCCCCACAGAGGGGTCGGCCCGCAGGACGTCGCGCTGGCGATCATCGGCGCGGTGTTCAAAAAGGGCTATGTGAAGAACAAGGTCATGGAGTTCATCGGCGACGGCATCGCCAACCTGAACGTCGAATACCGCAACGGCATCGACGTCATGACCACCGAGACGACCTGCCTCTCCTCCGTGTGGGCGACCGACGGACAGGTGGAGGACTACTTTGAGATCCACGGCCGCAAAGAGGCGTATAAACGGCTCGCCCCGGGCGACGCGGCCTATTACGACGGGGTCGTCCACGTCGACCTCTCGACCGTCAAGCCGATGATCGCGATGCCCTTCCACCCCTCCAACGCCTATGAGATCGACGAATTGAACGCCAACCTCATGGACATCCTCGCCGAGGTGGAACGGGAGGGCGCCAAGTCGATCGACAACCCCGCCATCCATTTCACCCTGCGCGACAAGGTGAAGGACGGCCGCCTGCTCGTCGACCAGGGGGTCATCGCCGGCTGCGCGGGCGGCACCTACGACAACATCTGCGACGCGGCGGATATCCTGGCGGGCCATTCGATCGGCGCGGACGAGTTTTCGCTGTCGGTCTACCCGTCGAGCCAGCCGGTCTTCATCAGCCTCGTGGAGAACGGCGCGATCGCAAAGCTCATGCAGACGGGCGCCACGGTGCGCACCGCCTTCTGCGGCCCCTGCTTCGGCGCGGGCGACGTGCCCGCCAACGGCGGCCTCTCGATCCGCCACAGCACCCGCAACTTCCCCAACCGCGAGGGCTCCAAGCCGGGGAACGGCCAGATCGCGTCGGTCGCGCTGATGGACGCGCGCTCGATCGCGGCCACTGCGCTCAACCACGGCGTCCTCACCCCGGCCACCGACCTCGATATCGGCTTCACCAAGCCCAAGTACGTCTTCCACGGCGAGGTCTACGACAACCGCGTCTATGACGGCGTGGGTCGCGCGCAGCCCGAGCTGCCCCTCAAGTTCGGCCCGAACATCGCCGACTGGCCGGAGATGTCCCCGCTGACCGAGCACCTGCTGCTCGACGTGGACGCCTTCATCACCGACCCGGTCACCACCACCGACGAGCTGATCCCGTCGGGCGAGACCTCCTCCTACCGCTCCAACCCGCTCAAGCTGGCGGAATTCACCCTCTCCCGCAAGGACCCGGCGTACGTCGGGGCCGCGAAGAACTCCCAGAAGTGGGAGACGCTCCGCCGCGAGAAGGGCACCGCCTTCGACGACCGGTCGCCCGACTGCCCGATCCACAGGATCCGCGCGATCGACGGCTTCCAGGAGGTCGACGGCGGGACGATCGGCTGCGGCTCCCTCGTCTACGCGGTCAAGCCGGGCGACGGCTCGGCGCGCGAGCAGGCCGCCTCCTGCCAGAAGGTGCTGGGCGGCTGGGCCAACATCGCCCGGGAGTACGCCACCAAGCGCTACCGCTCCAACCTCATCAACTGGGGCATGCTGCCCTTCGTGGTTTCCGGCGAGCCGCCCTTCGCGAAATATGACGCGGTCTTCATCCCCAACATCCGCCGCGCGGTCGCGGAGAAGCAGGCGGAGATCACCGCCTACGCTTTCACCGGGGAGGGGACGAAGCCCTTCACCCTCACGCTCGGCGATTTGACCGACGACGAGCGGGACATCATCCTCGCGGGCTGCCTCATCAACTACTACCGCGCGCAGAACTAAGGAGGGACCCGTATGTTCCGGAATCCGGCGAGCTTCCTGAAGGCGTTCTTCGGCTTTTTCACGGCGTTCGGCGCGGTGTTCCTCGCGATCGGCCTGGGCGTCGGCTTCACCGCGCCGGACGGGATCATTTTCCTGCTGGCCTTCGGGCTGGTGGGGCTGACCTTCCTGCTCGTGGGCGCTATCGGTCTCGCGGTGCTCGCGCGCAAGGCGCGCCTGCGCCGCTGGCTGCTCGAAAACGGCCGCGCGCTCAACGCGGATTACGACGGCTGCGGGCTTCAGACCTCGCTGGAGATGAACGGCAGGCACCCCTATGTGGTGCACTGCCACTATACCGACTCCGCCACCCGCACGATCTACAACTTCCGCAGCGAGGGCCTGTGGTTCAACCCCGCCTCCCTGCTGGAGGGCCGCCGCACCGTCCGGGTGCTCGTGCACCCCGACGACTACCGCAAATATTACGTCGATCTCGGCGACCTCACCAACGGCTACAAGGTCGTGGGGTAGCCGGAGCCAAAATGCATCAGGCGCCTTTCCCGCGCAGACAAAAAAGAGACCGCCGCCGGCGGTCTCTTTTTATTGCGCATATGCGGGAGCGCATACCTCTCCGGATGCGCTTCCGGCCTCACATCTGGAACTGGAAGGTATCGGTCGTCCCCTGGTAGGTGCGGTAGAAGACGGGGTTGTCGTGCGCCCGCTCGATGTCGCCGAAGTCCGCGCCGTCCTTGAGGAAGTGGATTTTGAAGTTGAGCGGGTAGGGGGGCTCGGCAAAGATCTCGTCGATGAGGTAGCTGGCCTCAAAGGCGATCGTATCGAACATGTCCTCATCGGACGCGCCGCCGGAGGGCAGGTCGATCGTCAGCTCGACGTTGAAGGAGCCGTCGGACGCGTCGGTGACGGTGGTCGCTTTGGTGGCCTCGGCGTACTCGCCGGGCATCTTTTCCGTGAGGAAATCGGTGACCTTCCGGGTCTTGGAGCCGCCGCAGGCGGCGAGGGAGAGGACGAGCGCCAGCGCGAGCGCGAGCGCCGCGATGCGTTTGACATGGTTCATGAAAAGCGTCTCCTTTACATAAAAACGCGGGACGCGTTGGCGTCCCGCGCTCAGTTTCTGTCTGCGATCAGAGGGTGCCGAGCTCGACGGAGGTGATTACGACGTCCTCGGTGGGCTTGTGGTCCGCGTCGGTGGGGACGGCCGCGATCTTCTCAACGACGTCCATGCCCTCGATGACCTGGCCGAAGACGGTGTCGCGCGCGTCGTAATTCGGCACGCCGCCGACTTCGAGGTACTTCTGGATGACCTTCTCGGGGAAGCCGCCGTCGAACATCTTGTCGCCGAGCTCATCGGTGATGCGGGAGTTCTGGACGATGAAGAAGCGGCTGCCGTTCTGGCCGGGGGTGCCGCCGTTATCCATGGCGACGGCGCCGTTGAAGTGCCAGAGGTTGAGGCTGTACTCGTCCTCAAACGGCTCGCCCGAGGCGCTTTCGCCGCCGCTGCCGTTGTTGTCGGGATCGCCGGTCGCGACGTGGACGCTCGGCACGGCGCTGTAGACTTTCAGCCCGTTGTAATAGCCCTTTTCCACGAGGGCCTGGAAGTTCTCAACAGCCTTGGGGGCCTCCTTGGGGAAGAGCACCATCTTGATGTCGCCGAGGGACGTTTTAATGGTCGCGATGGGGGAACCGGCCTCCGGCGTGTTGAACTGGACCAGGTCGATGGCGGATTCATCGATCTCCATGTTGTGGGCGTAGATCTCGGCAGCGGTTTCCGGCATGCTTTCCGGTCCGCTGGTCTCCCCGGACGGGGCGCCGGACTCGGGGGAGGGCTCCTCCGATTTTTTGCAGCCAACCATCAGCGTGGAAAGCATCAGAACCACGCAGAGCAGCAGGGCGATTTTTTTCATAATGATGTTACCTCCATGGTTTTATACAGATCTTCCGAAGGACATGGATTGCTCTTCATATTTTACCACATAATCCGCCAAAATCAATCTCCCTGCAGGATATTCATAGTAAGTTTACGTTTTGGCAATGAATCGGCGGGCGAGGCCGCGGGGCATACAAAAGCGGCGCCGATGATTACCGGCGCCGCTTGATTTTTTTGACATGTGGCCTGCCGCGATCCCTTCCCACAGCCTCTTTCGGCCGTGGCGGGCCGTGGCCTGCCGCTCTGTTGGAACCTCGTACATCTATATGCAAGTAACACTCGAAAACATTCGCTGCGGTTACGATCACAGCTTTTGGACCTTCTTTACGATCCGGTTTTGATTGCCCTTATGCAGTTCGATGACGCAGAATCCATGCTCAGTTCTGGAATATGACCCTTTGCTGCTCAACCGTAAAGGATGCCTGCAACAATGCCTGGGTTCCCTGGACTGAACGTTATTTGATTGTAGGTCGAATCATTCACATTGCCGGCGTTTCCGAAGCCCTTCACTCGACCCCGGCGGCGCCGGTGGGATTTTGCCTGGTGCGGTTGCTTTGATAGGATGCGTGCGGTAAACCCGTTTTACGATTGGGACCTGGAATCACAGATTATTTGTCTTGCGCGGAATGAACTCGCCTCTTACGATTGAGCATCTTCCTTTCGGGATTCCCTGAAGGGATCTCTCACAAGCACCAAATTCAAGTTGTTTTCAGATTTACAGATTTTACTCCGGATCATCTTTGAAAATCGACAGAAACTGTGATTGCAGCTGTCCTGAAAACTGCTCCTAGGAAAGCCTGCCCTTGGGCGAACAGTCCCTCAATGCAAATGAGAAACTGTGTGCTTCATCGTACATCGGAACCACCGCCTTTCTATGAATATTGGTATCATGTTCCTCTCTTCTGTATCTATATTATAAGCAATTTGTTGGGGAATGTCAATATGATTTTTTCAAGATTGAAAAGAAAATATATACAACTTGTACACAATGAAAACCATTTGACATTTGCTTCCCAATGGATTATCATGTTATCAAACAGGGATGACAACCGGGCCTTCCGCCCGATTTTTGAGGGGGAATCCACCCCCGGAAAAGGAGAACGGTTTCTATGGCAAACGAAGAGTTCGGCGCCGATCTGATCACGCTGGTTGACGATGAGGGCCACGAGCATGAATTCGAGATCGTCGACACCCTAGAGCTCGGCGAGCAGCACTATGTGGCGCTGGTCGCGGACTGCGGCGAAGAGGACTGTGACTGCGAGGACGACGGCGAGCTGGTGATCCTCAAATCGGTCATGGAGGGCGAGGAGGAGTTCCTCGAGGCGGTCGAGGACGAGGCCGAGTTCGATCAGGTCGCGGCGATCTTTATGGAGCGTCTGTCCGACAGCTTCGAGTTTACCGGCGGCGAGGACGGGGAAAACTAATGCCGTAACTCCCTGCCGTACCCGACAGTTCTGCCCTTTATACTCCAACAACTGTACTTTGGGAGTTCCTTTCCGCGTGCGGAGTGCAGACCTCCCCATCTCACGATGGGACGAAGGGAGCTGGAAACACGCGATCGGGCGTACCCACTCTTGTCTAACGACGGGGGTTTACAGCTGGCAGGACATCGATACGGCGGGGTTTTTACATGTAAAGAACGGGCGCCTTCCAGTTTTGGAAGGCGCCCGTTTTTTGGTTCCTCTAAAGTCCCAACAGGTCGCGGGCCGCCCGGGAGGCGAGCAGGAGTCCGGCCGCGGGCGGCACGAACGCGATGCTTCCCGGCGGGTGCCTTCCGTGCTCCCCGGGGCAGACGGCTTTGGCGGGCTCCTCGACCGAATAGAGCACCGTCTGGCGGGCCACGCCGCGCCGTTTCAGCTCCCGGCGCATCACCCGCGCGAGCCCGCAGCCGCAGCCGGCCGTGTCCGCGATGTCGCCGATGCGCAGCGCGCCGGGGTCGAGCCGGTTGCCGGTGCCCAGGCACATGTAGAGCGGGACCCCGCGCCGGGCGCAGGCCTCCGCGAGATGCAGCTTGGCGGTCACCGTGTCGATGCAGTCGAGCACGAAATCGGGTCTCCAGTCAAAGAGAAAGCCGCTGTTGTCCGGCAGGTAGAATTCGTACGCGGCGGTAAAATCCCCCGCAGGGTGGATTGAACCCAGTCGGCGCAGCTCGGCATCCGCCTTGCGCATTCCGACCGCGTCGCGGGTCGCCACGAGCTGACGGTTGAGGTTCGTCTCGTCCACCGTGTCGTGGTCGACGAGCAGCAGGTGTCCGACCCCCGCGCGGCAGAGCGCCTCCGCCGCCGCCGAGCCGACGCCCCCGAGCCCGAGCACTGCTCCCCGCGCGCCCGCCAGGCGCGCGGTGTTCTCCTCCCCGATCAGCAGCGCGGTGCGCGCGAGCCAGTTTTCCATTGCAGCACTTCCTTTTTGTTTTTGCCGCTCAGTGGGCGGCGGAGGTTGTCGGTGGCCGGCCGACAGCGGTCCTTAGGCATACCGCTCAGTGAGCGGTGTAGTTTGCCGGGTCCCGCCCTGGGGTGGTTTTAGATATTCCGCCCGGGGGTCGGAGGGCCTGTCGGTAGTCGACCGACAGCGAGTTCCTTTCTTGCTTGCCTAAGAAAGGAACCAAAGAAGGGCACGAGGGGCTTCGCCCCTGCGACCCCAACGCCGCCTCTGGTTGGCCTGCGGCCAAAGTCGGCGGCGCCCTGGTCACGGATCAGCGAACGAGCCTATAGCAACCAGCCAGCCGCCGCGCCGCGGGCGCAATGCCTCTGTCAGCGAGTATCCGGAACCGTACCGGGGGTGCTCCCGGGGAGGCACGGCCGTTTTTGCGTGGCGCGCAGCGCCCACGGGGAGGCGGAAAACTGCGCGGCTTCGCCGCGCACGCGCGCAGAGCGCGCGAACGCCCGGAACGGGCGTTGTTTTCCGCCGTGGGTTTTGGCGAGCCATCCGGCTTCGGTCGTTGGGTGCGCCCGCAACCTGAATTGAGCCCTCAGCTGGTGTACCCGTGGGGAGTGACGGTAACCTGCGGGTACTGGCAAGGTACTCCCGGAGATACCGCTTAGAGTTCCGGCCCGCAGGGCCGGGTCCGCGCAGCGGACTCAAGCCGGGGTCGCGGGGCGGAGCGCCCGCGAGCGGCCGTCGCGCGTAGCGCGCTCCGGGCGCAGCCCGGGCAGGCCGCCCAAGGTGGAGGGTTCTTAGGCGGACTTTTGGTTCCTTTTCGTCCGTCCGAAAAGGAACCCGTAGCGCGCGGCGGAACGCGCTCGTGATTCTTGCCGCCGAAGGCGGCTCCGCTTAGGGTTCCGGCCCGCAGGGCCGGGTCGCATGGCGACTCCCTACGGGGAATCCAAAGGGGGCCTGTGGCCCTCTTTGAATGCGCGTCGCCGCTCTGCGGCGCTCGCCGCAGGCGAGGAGCGCATCCAAAGCCCCGCCGGGCGCAGCGCGGCAAATTGAAAACCGCCGTCGGGGCGGGACCCGGCAATTTCCGCCGCCGAAGACGGCACATCTGGAGCGCCCCGGAGGGGCGCGAAAAAGGCTTGCCGGGCGCAGCACGGCAAATCACCACCCCGAGACATGTCCCCGCCGGATGGCTCCGAAGATACGCTTTGTAATTCCGGGATGAGTTTTCTCCATATCGTATAAAAATTCCTTGGTCCACTGCCGTTCGGTGCACCCGTCGACGGGGCATTTGCTCTTGACGACGGGGAGCCCGGCGCGGTTCACCGCGTTGCGGACCTCCCGCTCGGTGGCGAAGATGAGCGGGCGGATCATCGTGAGGTCCTTGCGGGAGAGGTAGGAGACGGGGGAAAAGCAGCCGATCCGCCCCTCGTTGAAGAGGTTCATCAGGAAGGTCTCCACCGCGTCGTCGAAGTGGTGGCCGAGCGCGATCTTGTTGCAGCCGTTCGCCTTGGCGGTGTCGTGCAGCACCCCGCGGCGCATCCGCGCGCAGAGGCTGCAGGGGTTGGATTCGCCGCGCTCGCCGAAGATGATCTGCCCGATGTCGGTGCGGCGCAGGATGTATTCGACGCCGAGCGAGCCGCACAGGTCGGCGATGGGGGAGAAGTCGCCCTCCTCGCCGTTGAAGCAGTTGTCAAGGGTGACCGCCTTGAGGGTGAAATCGATGCCGATGAACCGCCGCACCCCTGCCAGTCCGGCGAGCAGCGCGACGGAATCCTTGCCGCCCGACACGCCGACGGCGACCGTGTCGCCGTCCTCAATCATCCGGTATTCCTCCACCGCGCGGCGGATGTAGCCCATGATCTCCTGCATAAAAACCTCCGTTACAGTTTTGATGGAAAAGCGAGCGCCCGGCCGCGGCCGGGCGCAGATGGTTCGGAAGGGGAATTTCAGCCCTCCGCCGGTTCGACGTGGAAGCGCACCCGGTCGGTGTAGCCCTTTTCGCGCATGGCGGCGTTGAGCTCGGGCCAGCGGCCGCTCATGTGGAGGATGACCAGCCCGTTTACCCGGTCGATGCCCCAGCTCGTGATGGTGTCGGTACCCTTGACGCCGCGGCGGGCCTCGAGGAACTCGACGATCTCGTCGAGTTCGGCGGCGCTGCGCCCGGCGCTCTTATAGGTGACGGGGCAGGTCCTGCCGTGGTAGGCGGTGGTGAGCTGGGCGACCAGCGCGGGGGTGACGCCGCCCTCGGGAGTCTGCCAGAGGACGAGGCCGCGCCGGTCGTCGGTGAATTCCAGCCCGCCGTATTCGCTGCGCGACAGGCGGGGGGAGAGGAAGTTATAGTAGTCGCGCGCCGCGCTCTCGGGGGAATCCGGGTCCTCCAGCGCGGCCCACAGGGCGACGGTCTGGGGAAAGAGCAGCTCGGTCAGCCGGTCCATCGTCCCGCCGGGCGCGGTATAATACTGGTCCATGTGGCGGATGATCAGGTAGGACTGCCCCTCGGCAAAGCCCTCCGCGCGGACGGCGCTCGTAAAGAGGTGCAGGCGCGCCTGCCCCGGGAAGTCGAGGTAGAGGTTGACGCCGGTGATGCTGCTCGGCGGCGTGACGCCCTCGGGGAAGGCGGCGGCCTCGCGCAGCAGGTCGGCGGCCTGCCTGGACAGGTCGGGATCGGTCACCGTGTTGACCGTCTCCTCGTCCCCCTTCCAGAGGGAGGCCTCGAGCAGGACGGGCAGCTCAGCCGGAGCCACGGAGATGGCGGGGGTCGTCTCGTCCGGCTGGGGGGAGGCTTCGTCGATCGGCTTGAGCAGCCGGTCGGCAAAGACCGGGACGGCGAGCCCCGCGCAGATCGCCAGCGCCAGTAGCAGGCAGAGACCTCTCTTCATAACGGCACACATCCTTTTAGCCAGATTCTTTACATGGAAGAAGTGGCGGAAAAGCAGGGATTTCCTGCCGGGATTTTCAATTTTTTTCTTTTTTGTCCTTCTCGCGCTCGGCCGGCTCCTCGGGAGGGAGGCGTTCGGCGCGGATGCGGGCGATGCGCCGCTCCTCGACGAGCAGGACGGTGAACTGGACGCCCTCAAGCTGAACGGAGGGGTGCTCGCCCGGTTCGGGCAGGCGGCCGAGGGCCTCGGTGATCAGGCCGCCGATCGTGTCGTAGTCGGTGTCCTCGTCGAACTCGACGTCGAAGAGCCGCTCGACGTCGTCGATCGCGACGGTGCCGTCAATCGACCAGCAGTTGTCCGAGAGCTGGGAGATCTCCTCCTCCTCGTCGTCGTACTCGTCCTGGATGTTGCCGACGATTGATTCGAGCAGGTCCTCCATCGAGACGATGCCCGCCGTGCCGCCGTATTCGTCGACGGCGACGGCGACCATGACCTTCTTCTGCTTGAACTGCGCGAAGAGGTCGACGCAGCTCATGTTCTCGGGCACGAAGAGGGCGGGGCGCATATATTTCTGGGCGTCGAACGCTGCGTCCTCCCCCTTGCCGATGAGGCGGAGCAGGTCCTTGACATAGATGATGCCCATGATGTCGTCGATGTCGTCGTCGTAGACGGGAATGCGCGAAAAGCCCGTCTCGACGGCCAGGTCCGCGATCTCCTCGAGGGAGGCGGTCTTGGGCACGGCGGTCATATCGGTGCGGTGGGTCATGACCTCCGAGACGCTGCGGTCGTCGAACTCGAAGATGTTGTTGATCATGTCCTTCTCGCTCTGTTCGATCGAGCCCTTTTCGCTGCCCACGTCGACCATCATGCGGATCTCCTCCTCGGTGGCCTCCTCGGGCTCCTCGCCGGCGCGCACGCCGAACAGGCGCGCCAGCCCGCGGGCGAGCGCGCCGTTCAGGAGCACGAAGGGGCGCATGACGCAGGCGACGAACCAGCACAGCCGCGCGAGCGCGGCCGAGACCCCCTCGGGATGGCGGCAGGCCACCCGGTAGGGGAGAAGCGCGCAGAGCACGTTGAGCAGGAGCACGGTCAGCAGGAAGCCGACGAAGGAAAAGGCGTAGTAAAGCGACCGGCTGAAGGAAAGCGAGCGGACGAGCCAGGTCAGCGGGACGAGGGCGAGGGGATAGGTGAAGAGCGCCGCGGCCACCGTGCAGGCGAAGCGCGCGAGCTCGACGCCGTCGAGGAAGGCGGCGGGGCGTTCAAGCAGCCGCGCGATGAACCGCTCCCCGCCGCGTTCGGAGGAAGCCATCTTCTTCACGCTGCTGTCCCGCAGCTGGGTGAGGGCGGTGCGCCCGGCGGTCAGCAGGGAACTGAGCAGGATGAGGAGCAGGAAAATCACGATACTGGGATAGGGGTCCATGTTGTTCATTCCTCCAATTTGCGCCGCGCGGATGGACGATTGTTTCCGCTCCGGCGCTGCTACCATAAATATAAACATTTTTCCGGACAATGTCAATTTGAAGCCCGCCCGCGGGAAGGAAAAAATCCCCGGAAAATGCGGCTTTGAAGCCCGCCTTTGGGGAAAAGCGGGGGGCGGCACCGGAATTTCCACATACGGGCGCCCCAAACGGGATGGATTTTGCCGTAAAATTGACAAAACAGTCACAATTTTCTGGGTTCTGTTATTTACAAGGCGCGGCAAAAATGATAAACTCAATAAGGATAGGGACAAGGGGCTTTTGCGCCCTTTCGGGCCCGTTCGGAATATCCAATTTATTAGCGATCGCTAATTTATCATTAGGAGGAAGATGCAACATGGCAAGAAACAAACTCACCATGGACGGCAATACCGCGGCAGCGCATGTCAGCTATGCGTTTACCGAGGTAGCGGGGATCTACCCGATCACGCCGTCCAGCCCGATGGCCGACTACGTCGACCAGTGGGCCGCCGCAGGCCGTAAGAATATCTTCGGCACCACCGTCAAGGTCATGGAGATGCAGTCCGAGGCGGGCGCGGCGGGCACCGTGCACGGCTCGCTGGCCGCCGGCGCCCTGACCACCACCTATACCGCCTCCCAGGGCCTGCTGCTCATGATCCCCAACATGTATAAGCTCGCCGGCGAACTGCTGCCGGGCGTCTTCCATGTTTCGGCCCGTACCGTCGCCACCCACGCGCTGAACATCTTCGGCGACCACTCCGACGTCTACGCCTGCCGCCAGACCGGCTTCGCGATGCTCGCCGAGAGCAACCCGCAGGAGGTCATGGACCTGGGCGCCGTGGCGCACCTGGCCGCCATCAAGGGCCGCGTCCCCTTCATCAACTTCTTCGACGGCTTCCGCACCTCCCACGAGATCCAGAAGATCGAGGTCTGGGACTACGACGACCTGGCCGGGATGGTCGACATGGACGCGGTCGAGGCCTTCCGCAAACGCGCGCTCAACCCCGAGCGCCCGGTCATGCGCGGCTCCCACGAGAACGGCGACATCTTCTTCCAGCACCGCGAGGCCTGCAACAAGTTCTATGACGAGCTGCCGGCCGTGGTCGAGGAGTACATGGGCAAGGTCAACGCCAAGCTCGGCACCGACTACAAGCTCTTCAACTACTACGGCGCCCCCGACGCCGAGCGGGTCATCATCGCGATGGGCTCGATCTGCGACGTGGCCGAGGAGGTCATCGACTACCTGACCGCCGCCGGCGAGAAGGTCGGCCTCATCAAGGTCCGCCTCTACCGCCCCTTCGTCCCCGCCAAGCTGATCGAGGCGATCCCGGCCACCGCCAAGAGCATCGCCGTCCTCGACCGCACCAAGGAGCCCGGCTCCCTGGGCGAGCCGCTCTACCTCGACGTCATCACCGCCCTCTCCGAGTGCGGCGTGTCGGGCAAGACGGTCATCGGCGGCCGCTACGGCCTCGGCTCCAAGGACACCCCGCCCTCCAGCGTCTTCGCCGTCTTTGACGAGCTGAAGAAGGATTCCCCCAAGAAGCACTTCACCATCGGCATCACCGACGACGTTACATACACCTCGCTCGAGGAGAACAACTTCGCGAACACCGCGGCCAAGGGCACCATCGAGTGCAAGTTCTGGGGCCTCGGCGGCGACGGCACCGTCGGCGCGAACAAGAACTCGATCAAGATCATCGGCGACCACACCGACAAGTATGTGCAG
This sequence comes from Anaerotruncus massiliensis (ex Togo et al. 2026), assembly GCF_900199635.1. GTDB lineage: Bacteria > Bacillota > Clostridia > Oscillospirales > Ruminococcaceae > Anaerotruncus > Anaerotruncus massiliensis. The sequence continues at coordinate 265,072 of NZ_LT962687.1, forward strand.
GCGTACTTCCAGTACGACTCCAAGAAGACGGGCGGCATCACGATCTCCCACCTGCGCTTCGGCGACGAGCCGATCCGCGCGCCCTACTACATCAACAAGGCCGACTTCGTGGCCTGCCACAACCCCTCCTACGTCGTCAAGGGCTACAAGATGGTCCGCGACGTGAAGCCGGGCGGCGTCTTCCTCATCAACTGCCAGTGGACCCCCGAGGAGCTCAACACCCACATGCCCGCCGAGGCCAAGCGCTACATCGCCAAGAACAACATCCAGCTCTACACCGTCAACGCGATCGACCTCGCGATCAAGATCGGCATGGGCAAGCGCACCAACACCATCCTGCAGGCCGCGTTCTTCGCGCTCGCGAAGGTGCTGCCGATCGACGAGGCCGTCGACTACATGAAGAAGGCGGCTTACAAGTCCTACTCCAAGAAGGGCGAGGACGTCGTCAACATGAACTACGCGGCGATCGACGCGGGCGTTTCGGCGTTCGTCAAGATCGACGTCCCGGCCGACTGGGCGAACGCCAAGGACGAGGCCGAGTCGGCTCTGCCCGAGGGCAAGAAAGAGCTCGTCACGATGGTCCACGACATCATGGAGCCCGTCTCCAAGATGAACGGCGACAGCCTGCCGGTCTCCACCTTCGTCCCCCACGCGGACGGCACCTTCGAGCAGGGCGCTTCCGCCTACGAGAAACGCGGCGTCGCGGTGTCGGTGCCCGAGTGGCTGCCGGAAAACTGCATCCAGTGCAACCGCTGCTCCTATGTCTGCCCGCACGCGACCATCCGCCCGTTCGCGCTGAGCGCCGACGAGGCCGCGAAGGCCCCCGCGCAGACCAAGTACACCGCCAAGATGACTGGCGCGCCCGACTACAAGTTCACGATCGCCGTCTCCCCGCTCGACTGCATGGGCTGCGGCGTCTGCGTCAGCGTCTGCCCGGCCAAGGAGAAAGCGCTTGTCATGAAGCCGCAGGAGAGCCAGTCCGCCCAGCAGGAAGTCTTCGACTTCATGGTCGCGAACATCTCCAAGAAGCCCGGCATGCCCGCCGACGAGACCGTCAAGGGCAGCCAGTTCAACCAGCCGCTGCTTGAATTCTCCGGCTCCTGCGCGGGCTGCGCCGAGACCTCCTACGCCCGCCTGATCACCCAGCTGTTCGGCGAGCGGATGTACATCTCCAACGCGACCGGATGCTCCTCCATCTGGGGCGGACCGGCCGCCACCAGCCCGTACACCGTCAACAAGGACACCGGCCGCGGCCCGACCTGGGCGAACTCCCTGTTTGAGGACAACGCCGAGCACGGCTTCGGCATGTACATCGGACAGAAGACCATCCGCGACCGCCTGGCCGCGAAGACCCGCGCGCTCATCGAGGTGCCCCACACCTGGGCCCCGCTGAAGGAAGCCGCGCAGGCGTGGCTCGACACGATGGACGACGGCAAGGCCAACGCCGCCGCCACCGAGAAGTATGTGGAAGCCCTGCAGGGCGGCCTGATGAGCGTGGACGACTGCCTCGCCTTCATCGAGACCCCCGCGAGCAAGGAGATCTTTGGCGACAAGCACGCCGAGATGCATGAGCACATGAAGGCCCTCAAGGCGTCGGGCGCGGCCCACTGCGACTGCGAGGCCTGCACGCTGACGGCTGAGATCCTGGCCGAGAAGGAATACCTCGCCAAGAAGTCCGTCTGGATCTTCGGCGGCGACGGCTGGGCGTACGACATCGGCTACGGCGGGCTCGACCACGTGCTCGCTTCGGGCGAGGACGTCAACGTCATGGTCTTCGACACCGAGGTCTATTCCAACACCGGCGGCCAGGCGTCCAAGTCCTCCAACATCGGCCAGGTGGCGCAGTTCGCCGCGGCCGGCAAGGCGATCGCCAAGAAGAGCCTCGCCGAGATGGCCATGTCCTACGGCTACGTCTACGTCGCGCAGATCTCGATGGGCGCCGATATGAACCAGACGATCAAAGCGATCGCCGAGGCCGAGGCCTATCACGGCCCCTCCCTCATCATCGGCTACGCCCCCTGCGAGATGCACAGCATCAAGGGCGGCATGACCAACTGCCAGACCGAGATGAAGAAGGCCGTCGACGCGGGCTACTGGAACATGTTCCGCTTCAACCCCGCGCTCAAGGCGGAGGGCAAAAACCCGTTCACGCTCGACAGCAAGGCGCCGACCGCGAGCTACAGGGACTTCATCATGAACGAGGCCCGGTACTCCTCGCTGACCCGCTCCTTCCCCGACCGTGCGGAGACCCTCTTCGACGAGGCGGAGAAGTCCGCCGCCGCGCGCTACCAGCACCTGCTTAAGCTTCAGCAGCTCTACGCGGAATAATCCGACGTGCAAAAGCCCCGCGCCGTATGGCGCGGGGCTTTTTTTTGCCGTGCGGCTCAGGAGGGCGGGGCTCCCGAATCCTCGACGATGCGCCCGTCGATGATGCGGATGAGCCTCCCGGCCGCGGAGGCGATGCGGTCGTCGTGGGTGATGAGGATGACGGTGCGTCCCTCGGCGTGCAGCTCGTGGAGGATGTCCATGACCTGCGCGCCCGAGGCGGAGTCGAGGTTGCCGGTCGGCTCGTCCGCGAGGATGATGGGGGGCTTCGCGGCGATCGCGCGGGCGATCGCGACCCGCTGCTGCTGCCCGCCCGAAAGCTGGGCGGGGTAGTGGTGCATCCGGTTGCCCACCCCCACCCGCTCAAGTGCGGAAACGGCCAGCTCGCCGCGCTCGCGGCGGGGGATGCCGCGGTAGATGAGCGGCAGCTCGACGTTTTCCAGCGCGGTCAGGCTGGGGATGAGGTTGAAGCCCTGGAAGATGAAGCCGATCCGCCGGTTGCGGATGCCGGCGAGGGAGGCCTCGGGGATGTGGGCGACGTCCTCCCCGTCGAGGAAATAGATCCCTCCGTCGGGCAGGTCGAGGCAGCCGAGCATGTTCATGAGGGTCGATTTGCCCGACCCCGACTGCCCGACGATCGCCACGAACTCCCCCGCCTCGATCGAGAGGGAGACGCCGCCGAGCGCGCGCACCTCGTTGTCGCCGGCGTTATAAATTTTGCACAGGTCCCGCAGTTCCACAAGCGGCATAACAAATCCCCCGCAGACGTTTTTTCTTAGTGTCTGCGGGGGAGGCTTTTTTATGCGGTTTTTTAACGCAGGACGAGGATCGCCGCGCCGTAGGGGGGCAGCAGGCCGTCGGCGCCGAGGCTGCCGTAGAGGACCGCCGCGTCCTTGAACTCCATCGGGAGGACGGCCGGCTGCTCCGAGGGGGTGCGGTTGACGGCGACGTAGTAGCTTTCGCCGCCGCAGTCGCGCAGGAAGGAGACGACCTCGGGGGTGAAGGAGACGGCGCTGAAGCTGCCGGAGGAGAGCGCCGGGCATCCCGACCGGATCGCGCCGAGGGTGCGGAAGAACTGGATGAGCTCGGGGTCCTCGCGGCCCCACGGGTAGCAGGTGCGGTTGAAGGGGTCCTTGTAGCCGTAGAGGCCGGCCTCGTCGCCGTAATAGAGGCAGGGCACGCCGGGCAGCATGTACTGGATGACCGACGCGAGCATGAAGAGCTTTTTGCCGAGCGCGTATTTTTCCGGGCTCAGCGTGTTGTTGTGCGCCTGCCAGTCGCGCCCGCCCGAGATCGGCTCGCCCGCCAGCGCGGTGATCGCCCGCTCGATGTCGTGGGTGGACAGGGAGTTCATCAGCACGTCGAGCACCGGCTTGGGGTAGTGCTCGAGGATGGAGAGCAGGGTGGAGTAGAGGCGGTTGCAGTCGCCGTGGCGGACGTAGGCGATGATCGCGTCGCGGAAGGGGTAGTTCATGACCGAGTCGAGCTGCCCGCCGAGGAAATAGCGCCGGCGGATGCCGTAGGCGACCTTGGTGGAGGCGTCCTCCCACACCTCGCCGATGACGGCGGCGTCGGGGTCGGCGCCCTTGACGCAGGCGGCGACCCGGTCGAGGAACTCGTCGGGCAGTTCGTCCGCCACGTCGAGCCGCCAGCCCGAGATGCCGTCCGCAAGCCATTTGCGCAGCACCCCGTTTTCGCCGCAGATGAACTCGCCGTAGGAGGGGTCGCGCTCGTTCAGGTTGGGCAGCTCCTGGAACCCCCACCAGCTCTGGTAGCCGTTGGGGTAGTTGGTGAACTCATACCAGCTCCGGTAGGGGCTCTGGGGGTCGTTGTAGGCCCCGCCGTTCCCGTAGCGGCGCTTTTTGTTGAAGTAGACGCTGTCCGCGCCAGTGTGGTTGAAGACGCCGTCGAGGATGACGCGGATGCCGAGCGCCTTCGCGCGGGCGCACAGCTCCCGGAGGTCCTCCTCGGTGCCGAGCAGCGGGTCGATCCGGAGGAAATCCGCGGTGTTGTAGCGGTGGTTGGAGTGCGCCTCGAAGATGGGGTTCAGGTAGATCGTGCCCACCCCCATGCTTTTGAGGTAGGTCAGCTTCTGGGTGATGCCCCGCAGGTCGCCGCCGAAGTAGTCGGAGTTGGTCACCTCGCCGTTACGGTCGGGCAGGTATTCGGGCAACTCGTACCAGTCGCGGTGGAGCCGCCGGTCGGAGGGCACGCCGCTCTTGGCCCCGCCCGACGCGCAGAAGCGGTCGGGGAAGATCTGGTAGAGGATGCCGTTCTTCATGAATTCGGGCGCGCGCATCGCCTTGTCGTAGACGGTGAGCTGCCACATCTCCCCGCCCTGCGGCAGCAGCACGCCGAAGCCGTCCTGGTCGCGGGCGATGCGCATCTTTCCGTTGACCCCGGCGACCTCGAAGAGGTAGAAATAGAGCTGCGGGTCGGGGGAATAGAAGATGCAGGTGTAGGAGCAGCTCACCCCGTCGCTCGCCTCGTAGTGCATGGGGATGCGCTCGGGGGAATCCCAGCGGTCCGCCTTGTAGACGAGCAGCGCGGGCTCGCGCAGCTGGTAGGAGATCGGCAGGAAGACGCGGAAGGTGACGACGTCGTCCGTGGGGACCGCCCCGAAGGGGGTTTTGCAGCGGTCGTCGCGGCTGTCGAAGAGAAAGGTACTCACGAGATCAACTCCGATACAGATTGAATCAGGCTGCCAAAAAATTTTTGACAGCCTGACCGGATGACATGGAAAGCGGGGGCGCGGAAGGCGCTCAGAGCGACCAGATGTCGTGCGCGTACTCCTCGATCGCGCGGTCGGCGCAGAAATAGCCGGACGCCGCGATGTTGTGGAGCGACATCTCCTGCCACCTGGCGGTATCCTGGTAGAGGCGGGAGGCCTCCTGCTGGATGCCGCAGTAGGCGTCGAAGTCGGCGAGCACCATGTAGGGGTCGTCGTAGCGCAGGGAGTTGGCGATGGTGGGGAACTGCTGGCCCGCCAGCCCGGAGGCGAGCAGGTCGATCGCGCGGCGCAGGCGCTGGTCGCGGTTGTAGTACTCGGCGGGGTTGTAGCCGGCGGCCTTGAGGTCGGCGGCGCGCTCGGCGGTCATGCCGAAGATGAGGATGTTGTCCTTGCCGACCCGTTCGCCGATCTCGACGTTCGCGCCGTCGAGGGTGCCGAGGGTAATCGCGCCGTTGAGCATGAGCTTCATGTTGCCGGTGCCGCTCGCCTCGGTGCCGGCGAGGGAGATCTGCTCGGAGATCTCCGAGGCGGGCATGAGCAGCTCGGAGATGGTGACGCTGTAGTTTTCGAGGAAGACGATGCGCAGCTTGCCGCGCACCGCGGGGTCCGCCTCGATCACGTCGCGCAGGGTGCAGATGAACTTGATGATCTGCTTGGCGAGGAAGTAGCCGGGGGCCGCCTTGGCGCCGAAGATGTAGGTCTTGGGCAGGAAGGGGGCGTTCGGGTGGTCCTTGAGCCAGAAGTACTCGTTCAGGATGTGCAGCGCGTTCAGGTGCTGCCGCTTATACTCGTGCAGGCGCTTGACCTGCACGTCGAAGACCGAGTCGGGGTCGAGCGCGACGCCGGAGGTCTCGAGCACGTATTTGGAGAGCCGCTCCTTGTTCTCCCGCTTGACGGCGGCGAGCCGTTCGAGCACCGCCTTGTCGGTGGAAAACTTGTCGAAGCGTTTCAGGTGGGACATGTCGGTAAGCCAGCTGTCGCCGATCGTGTCGCAGAGGAGCTTTGTGAGCCCGGGGTTGGACTGGTAGAGCCAGCGCCGGGAGGCGATGCCGTTGGTGACGTTCTTGAACTTGTAGGGGGTGAGGTGGTAATAGTCGCGGAAGACGCTGTCCCGGAGGATCTGGGAGTGCAGCTTGGAGACGCCGTTGACGCTGTGGGAGGCGATGACGGCGAGGTTGGCCATGCGCACCTGGAAGTCGTAGACCACCCGCATGCGGTCGATGTCGTAGGGGTCGTAGTGGTAGACGTCGCGCAGCTCGGCGCAGAAGCGGCGGTCGATCTCCTGGACGATCTGGTAGATGCGGGGCAGCAGGTTGCGGAAGATGTCCTCGTTCCACTTTTCGAGCGCCTCGGCCATGACGGTGTGGTTGGTGTAGGCGAAGGTGCGCACAACGATGTCCCAGGCGCGCTCCCACTCGTAGCCGCAGTCGTCGAGCAGCACCCGCATCAGCTCGGGGATGGCGAGGGCGGGGTGGGTGTCGTTGATCTGGATGGCGTTCTTTTCGCCGAAGTTGTCGAGCGTGCCGTAGAGGGAGAGGTGCCGGCGCACGATGTCGGAGATCGAGGCGGCGGTGAGGAAATACTGCTGCTTGAGGCGCAGCATCTTGCCCTCGGCGTGGTTGTCGTTGGGGTAGAGCACCTTGGAGATCGCCTCGGAGGCGGAAGCGGCGCCCATCGAGTTGACGTAGTCGCCGCGGTTGAAGGCCTCCATGTCGAAGCCGGGGCTCTGCGCCTTCCACAGGCGCAGCACCGCGATGCCCTCACTCTGGAAGCCGGTGACGTACATGTCGTGGGGGACGGCGTAGACGGTCTGGTAGTCGACGTGGTTGACCCAGTGGTGGCCGCCTTCCCAGCCCTCCTCGATGCGCCCGCCGAACTTGATCGGCACGGTGCGGTCGGGCTTCTTCTTGAGCCAGACGCTGCCGCCCGGCAGCCAGTAATCGGGCGTCTCGGTCTGCCAGCCGTCGATGATCCGCTGCTTGAAGATGCCGTACTCGTAGAGGATCGAGTAGCCCATGGCGGGCAGGTTCTCGGTGGCCATCGCGTCGAGGTAGCAGGCGGCGAGGCGGCCCAGGCCGCCGTTGCCGAGGCCCGCGTCCGGCTCGAGCGCGTACATCTTTTCGATGTCGACCTCCAGCTCCTCGAGGGCGGCGGTCATCGCGTCCTGGATGCCGAGGTTGTAGAGGCTGTTCTTGAGGGAGCGGCCCATCAAAAACTCCATGCAGAGATAATAGACCTTCTTCTCCGCGCGGGCGTTGTTGTGAGCGTTGAAGATCTTGTACTTTTCGCTGAGGATCTCGCGGGTGACGCGGCAGAGCGCCTCGTAATAGACCTCGTCGGAGGCGTGCTCCGGCTCGATGAGCATGTCGCTCTTGAAGGTGTCCAGGAGGAGGTCCTTGAGGACCTCCTTGGTGTAGTGCTTGCTGATGTTCATGATACCCTCCTAATACTCGGTGCGGCAGGTGCGGGCCGGCCTTTTATGCGGCAATCAGGCGGCGCGGCAGCGCTTTGACGCGCTGGCGCTTTACCCTTGTATAAAACTGGATAATTACACTTCATTATACCCTAAAACGCCGCGCCATGCAAGCGATGGGGCGTAAAAACGCGGGATTCGGCAAAAACCTCCAGAAAGGGGTGGAAAAACCAAAGAAACTCGGAAAATTTGTACGGGCTCTTTATTCGCGGCGGGAAATGCGATATAATATGAAAGATAACAGCAAGTATGGGAGGTTATCGGACCATGAATACCATCAACCGCGTCAGGATTACGATCAACGGCGTGCACTATACGATCTCCACGTCGGAACCGGAAGAATACGTGCTCGGACTCGCGCAGGAGCTGGACGAGCAGATCAAGGGGATTCTGGAGAAGAACCCGAGCATCTCCTTCAACGACGTGATGGTGCTCTGCGCCATCAACTATATCGACGCCTACAAGCGCAGCGAGGAGAACGCCGACCGCATGCGCACCCAGATTTCGGAGTACCTCGAGGACGCCGCCAAGGCGCGCATCGAGCTCGACGAGGTCAAGCGGGAGAACGCCCACCTGCGCCGCCAGCTCGACGGGCAGGAGATGAAGGGCCAGACCAAGCTGGACGTGAAATGAGCCGCCTGCCGGAGGTGCTCGCGCCCGCCGGGAACCCGGCGGCGCTTGAAGCGGCCGTCCTCTGCGGGGCGGACGCGGTCTATCTCGGCGCCGGGGCGTTCAACGCCCGCCGCGGCGCCGAAAATTTTACCCTGGAGCATCTGGCGGACACCGTCCGCCGCTGCCACATCCGGGGCGTCAGGGTCTACCTGACGCTCAATATCGTCGTACGCGAGGATGAAATCCCACAATTTTTGGCCGACGCCGAAGCCGCCTGCGCGGCGGGGGTCGACGCGGTCATCGTGCAGGACGCGGGCGCGGCGGCGCTGCTGCGCAGGTGCGCCCCGTCGCTTCGGCTGCACGGCTCCACCCAGATGGTGGTGCACAACGCCGAGGGGGCCAAAATGCTCGAGGAGATGGGCTTTTCCCGCGTCGTGCTGGCCCGCGAGTGCTCGAAAGAGGAGATCAGGGAGATCATCCGCTCGACCTCCCTCGAGGTGGAGACCTTTGTGCACGGCGCGCTGTGCATGTCGGTGTCCGGCCAGTGCTATATGAGCGCGGTGCTCGGCCAGCGCAGCGGCAACCGCGGCCTCTGCGCCCAGCCCTGCCGTCTGCCCTGCAAGGCGGGGAACAGCGAACACGCCCTCTCCTTAAAGGATATGAGCATCATCGGGCGGGCGGGGGAGCTTCGGGAGCTCGGCGTGTCCGCCCTCAAGATCGAGGGGCGGATGAAGCGCCCCGAATATGTCGCGGCCGCAGTCACCGCCTGCCGCAAGGCGCTGGCGGGGGAACCGGTCGACTTGGAAACGCTACAATCCGTATTTTCGCGCAGTGGATTTACAGATGGTTATTTCGAGGGGCGCCTCGGCGCGGAGATGTTCGGCATCCGCCAGAAGGAGGACGTCACCGCGGCGGCGGGGGTGCTCGGCGGGCTGGAGACCCTCTACACCGACCCGCGCAAGCAGGTGCAGAAGGTGGAGGCGGATTTCCGCTTCACGATGAAGGCGGGGGAGCCCGCGCGTCTCGTCGTGACCGACGGGGACGGCAACATTTCCGAAGCCGCGGGGGAGATCCCCCAGGCGGCGGTCAACCGCCCCACCGATCCGGAGCGCGCGGCGGCGAGCCTCTCCAAGACGGGCGGGACCCCTTACCATGTCCGAAGCGTCTCCTGCGAGATCGGGGAAGGGCTGATGCTGCCCGCCTCGGCGGTCAACGCCCTGCGCCGCGAGGCGCTCGGAAAGCTCGACGGGCTGCGCGGAAAAACCCGCGCCATCCCCTTCGACCGCGCAAGGGCGGGCGCGCCGCGCGGACACGCACCCGCGCCGCTCCCGGCGCTGCGGGTGCGCGCCTACAGCGCGCGGCAGCTTTCGCCCGAACTGCTCGAGGGGGCGGAGCTCGTCACGCTGCCGGTGCCCGAGCTTGTGAAGCTCTGTGAAAACGGCGCGCCCGCGTATGCGGACAAGCTGTGCGCCGGGCTGCCGCGCATCCTCTTTTCGGGAGGGGAGGCGCTGGAAAAGCAGCTCTCGCTGCTGCGGGAGAGGGGAATCCGCCACGCGGCCGTGGGAAACCCCGGCGCGGTAAAAATCGCCGGGGCGGCGGGCTTTATGCTGCACGGGGAACCGTTTTTCAACGCGATGAACTCCTACGCGGCCGAAACGCTCGCCGGCTGGGGGCTTTGCGACCTGCTGCTCTCCTTCGAGGCGACGCTCGACATGGCGAAAAGGATTCAATCCCCCGTTCCGCTCGGGCTGACCGCCTACGGGCGTCTGCCCCTCATGACGGTGCGCAACTGCCCGGTGAAGTCGTTCGTGGGCTGTGCGCGTTGTAAGAAGGGGGAGAACTTCCTGACCGACCGCCGGGGGGAGATTCTCTATACGAGCTGCGCCTACGGGTGCAGTGAAATCCTCAATCCCGTCCCGCTCTTCATGGGGGACCGGCTTCCGGAGCTGCGCGGCCTCGATTTTGTCGAGCTGCGGTTTTCCACCGAGAGCCCGGAGGAGTGCGGGAAACTGTTTGAAACCTACCGCTCCGGCGGGGAATTCCATGGGAAATTCACGCGGGGGCTGCTCTACAAGACGGTACTATAGGAGGACTGCCATATGCTGAAACTCAAACGCCTGCGCCCGTCGGCGCGGATCCCCGCGAACGCCACGCCGGGCAGCGCGGGGTACGACCTCTGCGCCGACCTCGACTCCCCGGTGACGATCCCCGCCCGCCGGACGGTCAAGATCCCGACCGGCCTGGCCATGGCGATCGAGCCGGGCTACGCGGGCTTTGTCTTCGCGCGCAGCGGGCTGGGCATCAAACACGGCATCGTGCCCGCCAACTGCGTCGGCGTGATCGACAGCGACTACCGGGGCGAGGTGATCGTGGGGCTTTATAACCACACCGACGAGCCTTTCGTCGTCGAACCGGGCGACCGCATCGCCCAGCTCGTGCTGCTGCCGGTGCATATCCCCGAGATCGAGGAGTGCGACGAGCTCGGCGAGACCTCGCGCGGCGAAGGCGGGTTCGGGTCCACCGGCAGGTAGACTTTTTTGCCGCTTCCCGGCGGGGCTTCTTCTTAGGACTTGCCGCTCGGCGAGCGGCGGAGTTTGTCGGTAGTCGACCGACAGCGAGTTCCTTTCTTGCTTGCCCAAGAAAGGAACCAACGAAGGGCACGAGGGGCTTAGGCGGCCTGCCCGGGCTGCGCCCGGAGCGCGCTACGCGCGACGGCCGATCTCCGGCCTAAGAGCCGCCTTCGGCGGTTGGCCTCCGAAACGCGGTCTGCGGACCGCAGTCGCGGGCGCTCCGCCCCGCGGCCCCGGCTTGAGTCCGCTGCGCGGACCCGGCCCTGCGGGCCGGATTCTCTATAAGGATGGCCTGCGGCCAAATCCCTGCGACCCCAGCGCCGCCTCCGGTTGGCCTTCAGCCAAAGTCGGCGGCGCCCTGTCACGGATCAATTGGCGGGTGTTCAGCATCCCGCCTGGCGCCGCGCCGCGGGCGCAATGCCTCTGCCCGAGAGTCTCCGGAGCAGTACCGAAAGTGCATTCGTGGAGGCACGTCCGCTTTTGCATGGCGCGCAGCGCCCACGGGGAGGCGGAAAACCGCGCAGCTTCGCCGCGCACGCGCGCAGAGCGCACGAACGCCCGGAACGGGCGTTGTTTTCCGCCGTGTGGATTTTGGCGAGCTATCCGGCCTCAGTCGTTGGGAGCACCCGCAACCTGAGTTGTGCCTACAGCTAGTGTACCCGTGGGGTGTGACGGTAATCTGCGGGTTATGGCAAGGTACTCCAGGGGATACCTAAGGGGGCGGTGGAGCCCCCTTAGGCGGACTTTTGGTTCCTTTTCGTCCGCCGAAAAGGAATCCGTGGCGCGCGGCGGAACGCGCTCGTGATTCTTGCCGCTTGGAAAGCGGCAATTCCCGTGAAAGCCCCGCCGGGCGCAGCGCGGCAAATCGAAAACCGCCGCCGCAGACGGCACATCTGAAGCGCCCCGAAGGGGCGCGAAAAAACCCTCCGACCCTCGGTCGGAAAACCCAGGGAGAGCCCCAGCCGCCAGCGGGCGGCAGCTCCCGCGAAAGCTGCGCCGCTCTCCGAGCGGCGAATCAAGGAAGTGACAGCATGAAAAAGACGGCTCTCGGCGCGTTCTGGCTGGTGGCGGCGCTGGTGGTCGGCGCGCTGATCGCGGCGGCAACCGAGCAGATTCCCTTTTTGTCCTGGCTGGCGTTCGGCAGGAGCATCGGGCTGCCGGTCGAAAACCCGATGGTGCTCGACCTGTCGGTGATCAAGATCGCCTTCGGGTTTGAGATCGGTGTGACGGTCGCGCACATCCTCTGCTTTATCGGCGCGCTCTTCGGCTACAAATACACGGTGAAAAGGATGCATCTTGATGACGGACGGCAAAGACATGATCGGCATGGAAAACACGGCGGGGAAGGGCTTCCCGGAGAATCCGGGCGCTGAAATCGTCCTCGCCTCCCAGTCCCCACGGCGTCAGGAGCTGCTGGGGTTCCTCTTCCCGCGCTTTACGGTGCGGGTGTCCGAGGCGGACGAGACGCTCCCTAAGGGCATCGCGCCCGACGAGGCGGTCCGGACGCTTGCGCTGCGCAAGGCGCGCGCGGTGGCGCCGGAGGCGCCCGGCGCGCTTGTGATCGGCGCGGACACCGTCGTGGCGATCGACGGGCTCATCCTCGGCAAGCCGCGGGACGCGGCGGACGCAGCGGGGATGCTCCGGCGGCTGTCGGGGCGGACGCACCAGGTCTATACGGGGGTCGCGCTGCTCGGCGGCGGGCGGGAGGAGTGCTTCCACGAGTGCACCGGCGTGACCTTCGCGCCGCTGACCGACGGGGAGATCGCGTGGTACCTTTCGACGGGGGAACCCTTCGACAAGGCGGGCTCCTACGGCATTCAGGGCTACGGCGCGCGGTTCATCGAACGGATCTCGGGGGATTACTTCACCGTGATGGGCCTGCCGCTTCATGGGATCTATACAAGGATTGGCAGGTTTTACAAATCATTCGGCGCAAAATTACCGAATTATTAACAAACTAGCTGTTGTGCAACCCGGCCCCGCAAGGTATAATAGAACCTGTTAAAACGCGCTTTTGCGACACATTTCGATTCATCGTGCGGGTTTTCCGTAACAATACAAGGGGGACGTATCCATATGTTTTCAAAGGACATCGGCATTGACCTGGGCACCGCCAACACCCTCATCTTTATGAAGGGCAAGGGCATCATCATGCGCGAACCGTCGGTTGTGGCGGTCGACACCCGCAACGACACCGTCCGCTATGTCGGGCAGGATGCCAAAGAGGTCATCGGACGCACCCCCGGCAGCATCGTCGCGGTGCGCCCGCTCAAGGACGGGGTCATCGCCGATTTCGACATCACCGCATCCATGCTCCAGATCTTCATCCGCAAGGTGTGCAACAACTCGGTGCTCGCGCGTCCCCGCATCATCATCTGCATCCCGTCCGGCGTCACCGAGGTCGAGCGCCGCGCGGTGCGCGAGGCGGCCTTCAAGGCGGGCGCCAAGCACGTCTCGATCATCGAGGAGCCGATGGCTGCGGCCATCGGCGCGGGCCTGCCCGTCGCCGAGGCGACCGGCAGCATGGTCGTCGACATCGGCGGCGGCACCAGCGAGGTCGCGGTGATCTCGCTGGGCGGCATCGTCGCGTCCCGTTCGGTCCGCGTCGGCGGCGACGAGCTGGACAACTCGATCATCCAGTACATCAAGCGCAAATACAACCTCCTCATCGGCGAACGCACCGCCGAGGACATCAAGATCAACATCGGCTCGGCCTTCCCGCTCGAGGAGGAGGCCACGATGGACATCAAGGGCCGCGACCTGATGGACGGCCTGCCCAAGAACATCCAGATCACCTCGGAGGAGATCCGCGAGGCGCTGGCAGACCCCCTGTCGATGGTGCTCGACGCGATCCGCACCACGCTGGAGAAGACCCCGCCCGAGCTGTCGGCCGACATCATCGACCACGGCATCACCCTGACGGGCGGCGGCGCGCTGCTGCGCGGGCTCGACCAGCTGATCGAAAAGGAGACGGGCATGCCGGTCCATATCGCGGAGAGCCCGCTCGACTGCGTGGCGATGGGCACCGGGCGCGTGCTCGACGACATCGACAGGCTGCGCGACCTGCTCGCGGACGACGCGAAATCCTACTAAGCGCGGCAGGGAAAGGAATCTGCATTGGGAGACTTCTTCAAAAGCAAGCGGTTCAAGATATTGCTCGTCGTGCTGGTGCTGCTGCTGGCGTTCATGCTGCAGGCGGCATGGACGGGCGGATTCTCCCCGGCCATCTCGCAGGCGGCCGGGGTTGTCGTCACGCCCTTGCAGAAGCTCTCCTCCAGCATTTCCGGCGCGGTGAGCGGCTATTTCCGGCGGTATGTCCGCGCCGACGAGATCGCCGCCGAAAACGAGGCGCTGCGCGCCGAGATCGACGAGCTGCGCCGCCAGGCGGTCAACTACGAGGAGTATAAGCACGAAAACGAGGAGCTGCGCAAGTACCTCGACGTCGAGTTCCGGGAGGAGCACCCCGACTTTGAGGTCGAGCTGGCGTCGGTGGTCGCGCGCGACCCGGACGACCGCTTCTACTCCTTTACGATCGACCGCGGTTCCCTCAGCGGCATCGAGCCGCTCGACCCGGTGGTCACCGCCGACGGGCTGGTCGGCGTGGTGCGCGAGGTGGGGGTCAACTACTCCAAGGTGGTCACCATCCTCGACGTGTGGATCGACGTGGGCGCGCGCGACGTGCGCACCCGCGACATCGGCATCGTCACCGGCTCGGTCGACCTCGCGGCGGACGGGAAGTGCCGCCTCAACTACCTGCCCCGCGAGAGCGGGGCCGCGCCGGGGGACATCGTCGTGACCTCCGGCATCGGGGACAGCCTCTACCCGCAGGGGCTGCTGATCGGCAAGATCACCCGCATCGACAACGCGCCGGGCGACATCTCCCTCTTCGCGGAGATCGAGCCGTTCGCCGACGTCCGCCGCCTGACTGACGTGATGGTCATCAAGTCGTTCGAGGGGCAGGGAGGCGCGGAATGAACAATAAAAAGTGGTTCCGCACGGCCAAATTTGCGACTTATATCGTGGTGATGGTGCTGCTCTACATCCTGCAGACCACCCCCGGCTTTCTGACGGTGTTCGGCGTAAAGCCGAACTTTGTCATTCCTGCGGCCGTTTGCGTCGCCATGCACGAGGGGGAGTTCACCGGGGCGTTCTACGGCGTGCTCGCGGGGGTCCTCTGCGATTTGGGCGGCTTCGCGCTCGCCGGCTTCAACGCGATGATCCTGCTGGCCGCCTGCACGGCCGTGGGGCTGCTGGTCATCTACCTGCTGCGCCCCGGCGTCATCAACTTTGTTCTGCTGCTTTCCGCCGTGATGCTCGCGCGCGGGCTGCTGGACTTTCTGCTCAACTACGTCATGTGGGGCTACGACCACGTGTGGATGGTGTTCGTCTACGACGTCCTGCCCGGCGTCATCTATACCGTGGCCGTGTCGCCGCTGGTCTATTACCTGTACACCGCGGTCCACGCCTGGTTTGAAGGGCGTATGGAGGCCTGACCCCGCGTCCCAAGGGAGAATCGGATGAAAACAACCGCTAAAAACCGGATGATCATCATGACGGTGGTGCTGATTGTGGTGCTGCTGCTCTATTCGCTGCGCCTCATGCAGCTCCAGGTGGTCGAGGGGGAGTCGCTCGCCGCCCAGATGGAGCGGGTCCGCACGACCGAGCAGGTGATCAAGGCGGCGCGCGGGGAGATCCTCGACCGCAACGGGCGGCCGCTCGCCGTCAACACGATCGGCCGCGACGTGGTGATCAACATGGCCTTCCTGGAGAAGGGGACCACCAACGAGGTGCTCCTGCGGCTGATCCGCATCATGGAGTCGGCGGACGAGGACTGGATCGACAACCTGCCGCTCACGGCGGAGGCGCCTTTCCGCTTCAAGCCGGGGGAGGCCTACGAGACGGAGATCGCCCGGCTCAAAAACGCGCTGGGCGTGGCCCAGTACGCGACGGCGGACGACGTGGTCTACCGCCTCAAGGAGAAATACGGCCTCTTCGAGCACGGGGACAAGGACGACCCCGTCCCCTACGCCGACGAGGAGTTCCGCAAGATCGCGGGGGTGCGCTACGAGATGGACCGGCGCGGGTTCTCAATGTCGGTGCCCTACACCTTCGCGACCGACATCAAGATTGAAACGGTCCCCAAGATCAAGGAGCGCAGCTTCGAGCTGCCGGGGGTGGACGTGGTGGAGAGCACCATCCGCCAGTATGTGAGCGGCACGGTGGCCCCCCACGTCATCGGCCAGACCGGCCCGCTCTACAAGGAGCAGTGGGACGCGGCCGGCAAGGTGCAGAACCCCGACGGCTCGGTGTCCGCCCAGATCGGCGAACGCACCTACAAGATGGACGACGTGATCGGCAAGTCGGGCGCGGAGCTCGCCTTTGAGTCGCAGCTCAAGGGGATCGACGGGACCCGGCGGATCACGATGAACTCGTCGGGCGACGTGATCGACGTGGTGGAGGAGAAGGAGCAGGTGCCGGGCAACACCGTCGTGCTCACCCTCGACTCCCAGCTCCAGAAGGTCGCGCAGGACTCGCTCGCGAGCAACATCCGGCGCCTTCAGGACACCAAGGAGGAGCGCAAGGGCAAGGAGGCGAGCGCGGGCGCGGTCGCCGTGATCCAGTGCAAGACGGGGGAGGCCCTCGCGCTGGCGACCTACCCCTCCTACGACCTGTCCGCCTACCAGCGGGATTACGACCAGATCGCGGCGGGGGAGAACCAGCCCCTCTTCAACCGCGCGCTCGACGCGGCCTACACCCCCGGCTCCTCCTTCAAGCCGGCGGTTGCGCTCGGCGCGCTTGCGTCGGGGACGATCACCCCGCGCACCCTCTACAACTGCACCTACGTCTACAACCGGTTTGCGCCGGAATACACCCCCCACTGCGAATCCGCCCACGGCAACGTCGACGTGGTGAACGCGATCCGCGGCTCCTGCAACATCTTCTTCTACGAGGCGGCCTACTACATGGGCATCGACACGCTCGACGAGTACGCCGCGCGGCTCGGGCTGGGGGTGCCGACCGGCATCGAGCTGCCCGAGAACATCGGGCAGGTGGCCTCGCCGGAGGTCAAGGCCGCCTCCCCCGCCTACGCGGACGACCCCCAGTGGCGTCCGGGCGACGTGATCCAGGCGGGCATCGGCCAGCAGTCGACGCTGCTTTCGCCGCTCCAGCTTGCCAACTACACCGCCACCCTCGGCAACAACGGCAAGCGCATGGAGGTGACGGTGCTCAAATCGGTCAAGTCCTACACCTTCGACGAGACGGTCTATGAGCACGAGCCCAAGGTCGTGGACGAGGTCGACGCGCCCGAGGCGTTCCAGACGGTGCGCGAGGGCATGGTCGCGGCCTCCCGGACGGGCACGGCCTGGGCGACCTTCGCGAACTACCCGATCACCGTCGCCTCCAAGACGGGCACCCCCGAACGGGGCGACGGGCTCTACAACTCGGTGTTCATCGCCTACGCGCCCGCCGAGGACCCCGAGATCGCGGTCGCGGTGGTCGTTGAAAAGGGCTGGGAGGGCTACCAGATCGCGCCGGTGGCGCGCGACGTCTTCGACGCGTACTTCTTTTCGCGGACCGGCGGGTCCTCGGCCAACTACGGGGAGCTGCTCCCCTGACAAAAGGGAGGAATCGGCATGGCACAGGTGGTCCTGGTGACCTCGGGGCGCGGCGGCGCGGGCAAATCGACTGTGTGCGCCTACCTGGGGGCGGCGCTGGCCGCATGCGGGAAAAAGGTGCTGCTGATCGAGGGCTCCCACCGTTCCCTCGACGTGCTGCTCGGCGCGCAGGACCGGGTGGTCTTCGACCTCGCCGACGCGCTCGAGCGGCGGTGCGAGCTCGGGGAGGCGATGGTGGACGCCTGCGGCGTCCGGCTGCTCTGCGCGCCGCTCGATTTGCAGCCGATCATCGACGGCGCGGCCTGCCGGGAGCTGCGGGCGGCGCTGGAGGAGCATTTCGACTTCATCCTGATCGAGGTGGACGGCGGCGACCGGGTGCGGCTGACGGCCTTCGCGGCCTGCGCCGACCGGGCGGTGATCGTCTCGGCGGCGGACGCGGTGTCCGCGCGCGCGGGGCGGATGGTGTCCGATTCGCTCGACGCGGCGGGCGTCGAGGATATCCGGCTGTGCGTCAACCTGCTCACGCGCGACTTTGTGAAGCTGCGCCCCATCCCCGACCTCGACTGGCTGATCGACCAGGTCTGCGCGCAGCTCATCGCGGTGCTCCCGTTCGACGAGGGGCTTGTCACTCCGGTGGCTATCGGTCAAAACATCAATTTGTCGAATGTATCCAAAATAATATTTGATAATTTTGCACAAAGGATTTTAGGGAACTATATTGATTTACTGGTCCAATAGGTGGTATAATGTATCTTGATGGTTTAGACTGTCAGAAATTGGATTTCGCCCGGCCAAACAGACAGAAAGAAGGGCGGCCCGTTTACAGAGAAGAGAGAACGAAACTGACGAGGGGCTTGGAGGAACGCCAATGAACATCGCCTTGATCGCACACGACTCCAAAAAGGAACTGATGGTCCAGTTCTGTATCGCCTACTGCGGCGTCTTCAGCCGCCACAATATCTGCGCGACCGGCACGACCGGAAAGCTCGTCGCCGAGGCGACCGGGCTGGAGGTCTTCCGCTTTCTGGGCGGTTCGCAGGGCGGCGACCAGCAGATCGCGGCGCGCATCGCCTGCAACGAGATCGACCTGCTGCTCTTTTTCCGCGATCCGATCCGCGCGAAGCCCAGCGAGCCCGACGAGGCGGGGCTTCTGCGTTTGTGCGACGTGCACAATATTCCCGTTGCGACCAACATCGCCACCGCCGAGGCGCTCATCCACGCGCTCGAGCGCGGCGACCTCGACTGGCGCAATATCGTCAATCCCCCCAAGCGGTAGAACCGCCATACCGTTACAGGCGCTGATGCGGGAGGAGTAACCGCGGATGGACGGACAGAGAGGGCGCGGCCGGTGAGAGGCGCCCACGTCGGAAATCCGCGGCGAAGACGCCCGAGAAGCCCGCCGCAAGGCGCGTATTTCCCTGCGTTAAAGGGGCTTGAGCGGGGCGCTTTCGCGCCCAACAAGGGTGGCACCGCGCGGTATGACCTCGTCCCTTTGTACGGCATCGCCGTGCAGCCGGGACGGGGTCTTTGATTTTTTACGGGCGGAGGCATCGCGATGAAGGAAAAACGAAAACAGGTGCTGCGGCGGGCGCTCAGGCAGGGACTCGGCGTGGGCGCGGGCATCATGCTCGGCGGCGCGCTGATCCCCCGGCTGGCAATACCGGAGCGTTACAACGACACCTGGCCGCCGCTGGCGCTGCACTGCGCGTTCTATTTTCTGGCGGCGGGGCTCGTCGCCTTCGCGGTCTCCTGCATGGCGGCCTTCCTGGAGGAGCGGAAACGCCGCCGCGGGTGACGCGGGGCGCGGATTTTGCTTGACAGGCCGCGCCGGGGCGTATTATGATGTTACGGAGGTTTTGACGGATTCAGCCGCCCGGACACGGGCAATGATCTGATAAAAGGACGTCTATCTGAGGAGGAAACGCAATGGCATATCTGACGAACGCGCCGCGCGGCACACAGGACGTGCTGCCGCCCGCGAGCGGCAAGTGGCAGTATCTCGAGGAGACGGCGCGGGATGTCGCGGCGCTGTGGGGCTTCGGGGAGATCCGCATCCCCACCTTCGAGCACACCGAGCTGTTCAGCCGCTCGGTGGGGGACACCACCGACGTGGTGCAGAAGGAGATGTACACCTTCAACGACAAGGCGGGCCGCTCGATCACCCTGCGCCCCGAGGGGACCGCGGGGGTCATGCGGGCGATCCTGCAAAACGGGATGCTCGGCGGCGCGCTGCCGCTCAAGCTCTGCTACCTGGTGAACTGCTTCCGGTACGAGAAGCCGCAGGCGGGCCGCCTGCGGGAGTTCCACCAGTTCGGCGTCGAGATGGCGGGCGCGGCCTCCCATGTGGCGGACGCGCAGGTAATCGGCGTGGCCAAGGCGGTCTTCGACGCGCTCGGCGTCACCGGCCTGCGGCTGGAACTGAACTCGATCGGCTGCCCGGAGTGCCGCGCCAGATACCACGAGGCGCTCAAAGCCTACTTCGCCTCCCACCTTGGGGAGCTGTGCGAGACCTGCCGCGACCGGCTCGAGCGCAACCCGATGCGCATCCTCGACTGCAAGAGCCCCGTCTGCTCGGCGATCGCGAAGGACGCGCCCAAGGTGCTCGACTATATCTGCGGCGACTGCCGCGCCCACTTCGAGGGCCTCAAAAAGGACCTCGACGCGATGGGCGTCGCATATACCGTCAACCCGACGATCGTGCGCGGGCTCGACTACTACACCCGCACCGTCTTCGAGTTCGTGGCGACCGGCATCGGCGCGCAGGGCACCGTCTGCGGCGGCGGGCGGTACGACGGGCTGATCGAGCTGCTGGGCGGCGCGCCCACCCCGTCGGTCGGCTTTGCGATGGGGCTCGAGCGGCTGCTGCTCGTCATGGAGCAGCAGGGCTGCGCGTTCCCGCCCGAGCGGAACTGCACGATCTACATCGGCAGCATGGGGGAGGCGGCCTCCCTCAAGGCGGTGGAGCTCGCCGCCGGCCTGCGCGCCGAGGGGTTCTGGGCCGAGTGCGATTCCGTGGGGCGCAGCGTCAAGGCGCAGATGAAGTACGCGGACAAGCTCGGCGCGAAATACAGCTGCATCATCGGGGACAACGAGCTTGCGGAGGGCAGGGCCCGCGTCAAGCGGATGGACACCGGCGAGGCGGCCGAGGTGCCGCTCAACGCGGAGGGCTTTCTCAAATACGTCTACCACAACATGCTCGACGCGGTGATCGACGCCGCGCCGGACGGCATGCCGGAATAATGAGGAACGAGGGATCAATGATGGATACCATGCAGGGACTGAAACGCACCAAATACTGCGGCGAATTTACCGCGGAGGACATCGGGAAGGAAGCGGTCGCCTGCGGCTGGGTGCAGCGCGCGCGCGACAAGGGGATGCTCGTCTTCATCGACCTGCGGGACCGCACGGGAATCGTGCAGCTCGCCTTCGACGACCGGACCGACGCGGCGCTGCGCGCCAGGGCGCAGACGGTGCGGTCGGAATTCGTGCTGATGGCGAAGGGCGAGGTCCGCCGCCGCGAGTCGGTCAACCCCGACCTGCCCACCGGCGAGGTCGAGCTCTATGTCAGCGACCTGCGCATCCTCGCGAAGGCGCAGACCCCGCCCTTTGAGATCACCGACAAGACCAACGTCAAGGAGGAGCTGCGGCTCAAATACCGCTACCTCGACCTGCGCCGCAGCGAGATGCAGCACGCCATTCTGATGCGCCATAAGATCGTCAAGGCGGCGCACGACTACTACGACAGAAACGGCTTCCTCGAGATCGAGACGCCCTCCCTCATCAAGTCCACCCCCGAGGGCGCGCGCGACTACCTCGTGCCCAGCCGGGTGCACCCGGGGTGCTTCTACGCGCTGCCCCAGTCCCCCCAGCAGTATAAGCAGCTGCTCATGCTGTCGGGCTACGACCGCTACATGCAGATCGCGCGCTGCTTCCGCGACGAGGACCTGCGCGCCGACCGCCAGCCCGAGTTCACCCAGATCGACCTGGAGATGTCCTTCGTCGACGAGGAGGACGTCATGACGGTCAACGAGGGGTTCATGGCGCACGTCTTCAAGGAGGTGCTCGGTGTCGGGATCCCCACCCCCTTCCTGCGCATGCCCTACGACGAGGCGATGGAACGGTTCGGCTCGGACAAGCCGGACACCCGCTTCGGCATGGAGCTCTGCGACCTCTCCGACCTGCTCGGCGGCTGCGAATTCAAGGTGTTCAAAGGCGCGCTCGAGGCGGGCGGCAGCGTGCGCGCCCTCAATGTCAAGGGCGCGGCCGACCACCTCTCCCGCAAGGAGATCGACAAGCTCGTCGACTTTGTGAAGGCCTACCGCGCCAAGGGCCTGGCCTACACCCGCCTGACGGCCGACGCGGAGACCTCCTCCTATGAGAAGTTCCTCACCGACGCCGAAAAAGAGGCGATCCGCGGCCGGCTCGGCGCGGAGAAGGGGGATGTGCTGCTCATCGTGGCGGACGGCAATAACCAGACGGTGTTCGACAGCCTCGGCGCGCTGCGCGTCGAGCTGGCAAACCGCCTCGGCCTCATCCCCGAGGGGAAATTCAACTTCCTGTGGGTGACCGACTTCCCGCTCTTCGAGTACAGCGAGGAGGAGGGCCGCTATGTGGCCAAGCACCACCCGTTCACCCATCCGGCGTTCGAGGACCTCGACAAGCTCGAGAGCGACCCGGGCGCCTGCCACGCGCGCGCCTACGACATGGTGCTCAACGGCTGCGAGGTGGGCGGCGGCTCGATCCGGATCAACACCCCCGAATTGCAGGAGCGGATGTTCGAGGCGCTCGGCTTCTCGGAGGAGAGCGCCCGCGCCAAATTCGGCTACCTGATCGACGCCTTCAAATACGGCGCGCCGCCCCACGGCGGCATGGCCTACGGCCTTGACCGGCTGGTAATGCTGATGCTCGGGAAATCCTCCATCCGCGACGTGATGGCCTTCCCGAAGGTGCAGAACGCGAGCGAGCTGATGACCCAGTGCCCCGCCGAGGTGGACGAGAAGAGCCTGCGGGAGCTGTCGATCGCGGTGACCGCGCGCGAAGAGGCGGAATAAAGCCGCGGGGGACGGAGAAATCCGTCCCCTTTTTTCGTTGCGTATGGTATAATAGTCACAGAGCGGCTATGATCCATTTTATGGCCGGGGCGGTCCGCTCGCTGCGGCTCGCTCCCGCCCCAGCGGCCAATTATCCCACCGCGCGCCGGCGGGCGCGCGGACGGAGGAACCCGCGCGCGAATGACGCGCGCCGCCTGTGGCCGCGGCATGAAGGGCCGCCGGGTCCGCCCGGGGTTTGACGCGGCCGGTATTGGGAAATTTTCTGGAGGGGGTGGCCTTATGCGGATCAAATGCGGATCCTGCGGAAAGGTCTACGATTACGACAAGGATGAGCTCTGCCCCAAATGCGGGGCGCATAACCAGCTTCCCCGCGCGGAGGGCGCAGCGGCCGCTCCGCACACGGAAACGGCGGAGCCGCAGCCCCGGCGGGGCTGGCAGACCTACCGCCAGCCGAAGAGGGCCCCCGGCACACCGCCGCCCGGATGGACGACCTACACGGCGCCCACCACCCGGCAGGAAAAGCGGTCCAACCGCTGGAAGGTTGCGGCGGGCATTTTCCTGTTCGTGCTCATCATGGTGGGGGGCGGTTTGGTCGGCGGCCTTTCGGCCTACCACGCGGCCCGGGAACGGCAGGAGCGCGGCGCGGCGGCCGCCTCGGCCGCGGCCTCGCTCGCGGCGCGCGCGGAGCGGGAGGCGATGGCCGCCTCGCTTGAAGCGCCGGACGAGTGGGAAGACTGGGAGGTGTGGGACGACTGGGACGACGGGCAAGCGCCATCCGAACCGGCGGCGGACGGCTTTTTTGAGGACGGAGCGGACGGCTCCGTCCCCGCGGAGCCCTTTGGCGGGGAGGACGGCGCGCCGGCCCCCGGCGAGGGGGACGCGGCCGGCTCGGAGCCTTTCGCCGCGCCCGCGCCGGACCTCTCGGCGCTCGCGAGCTTTACCTACGGGACGGAGGTCGGCGCGTCCAAGGGCGTGACGCTGACGGTCAATTCCGCGGGCCCGGCCGGCTCCGCCGGGCTGGAAAGCCTGCTGCTGCCGGGCGAGAAGGCGATCTTTATCGATTTTACCGCCGAGGTCACCGACGCGGACGCCTTCGGGCGGGAGTTCTTCCAGCCGCCCTTCGTGCGGGTGGGGCAGGACGGCGGGCGTTCGCTGTGGCCCTACAGCGCGGACCTGCCGGCCCCCTTCACGCCGCTCGATGTGGACGGGATGCGCTACACCGACCGGACGGTGACCACGGGGCAGCTCTTTTTCGCGGTGCCGGAGGACTGCCACACCTTCATGCTGCACTACGGCGACCCGGATGAAAGTTATTACATACAGAGAATAAACGTATAAAATATACCGATTGGAGTAAGTGATGAAGCAAAACAGACCATTCGCCCGGGCGGCGGTCACGCGCAAGGCGCAGAAATCGATTGAGGAAGGCCACCCGTGGGTCTACGACACCGAGATCACCGGGATCGAGGGCGGCTGTGAAAACGGCGGCCTGGTCGACGTGGTAAGCGATAAGGGCGCCTACCTGGGCACCGGCTTTATCAGTGAGCGGTCGAAGATCCGCGTGCGCATCCTCTCCCGCAACGCCAACGACCGGTTCGACGAGGCGTTCTGGGAGCGGCGGCTGCGCTGGGCGTGGGACTACCGCAAAACGGTGATGGGGGAGGACGCCTCCTGCTGCCGGGTGATCTTCGGGGAGGCGGACCAGTTCCCCGGGCTCACGGTCGACCGCTTCGGGGAGGTGCTCGTGACGCAGACGCTCTCGGCGGGCATCGAGCGGATAAAGCCCCTGCTCTTCCCGCTGCTCAAAAAGGTGCTCGAGCGGGACGGACAGGCCGTCTGCGGCGTCTACGAGCGCAACGACGCCGCCATCCGCGAGCTGGAGGGCCTTCCGCAGGGCAAGGGCTGGTTCGGCGGCGACGGCGGCCCGACCCGCACCGAGATCACCGAAAACGGCATCGTCTACGGCGTGGACTTTGAAAACGGCCAGAAGACGGGCTTTTTCCTTGACCAGAAATACAACCGGCGGGCGGTGGCGAAGCTCGCGCGCGGCCGCCGGGTGCTCGACTGCTTCACCCACACCGGCTCCTTCGCCCTCAATGCGGCGGCGGGCGGCGCGGCGCACGTGTGCGCGGTGGACGTCTCGGCGGACGCGGTGGCGCTCGCGGCGGAAAACGCCCGGCGCAACGGGCTGGACGGGGTCGTCGAGACGAAGGCGGCGAACGTTTTCGACCTGCTGCCTGCGCTGGAGGGCGGCGCGGAGAAATACGACTTCATCATTCTCGACCCGCCTGCCTTCACCAAGAGCCGCAAAACGGTGGACCGCGCGGAGCGCGGGTATAAGGAGATCAACCTGCGCGCGATGAAGCTGCTGCCGCGCGGGGGCTACCTCGCGACCTGCTCCTGCTCCCATTTCATGACCGACGGCCGCTTCCGGCGGATGCTGGCCTCCGCCGCGCGCGACGCGGGGGTGCAGCTGCGGCAGATCGAGGCGCGCCAGCAGTCGCCCGACCACCCCGTCCTCTGGAACGTTCCGGAGACCGACTATCTGAAGTTTTACCTCTTCCAGATCATCTGACGGCGCGTCCGCGCCAAAACCGTCTGCCCCCGGCGCGCCGGGGAAGTTAGGAGGAACTATGAAAAAGCTTTACCGTTCGGAAACCAACAGCATGCTCGCCGGGGTGTGCGGCGGGCTGGGGGATTATTTCGGCGTCGACGCGACGCTCATCCGCCTGGGATGGGTGCTGATCTCGCTGATGGGCCCCGGGCTCATCGCCTACATCATCGCCGCGATCATCGTCCCCAAAGAGAGCGAAGTGATTTGAGCGCCTCCCGTCCCCGGGAAAATGTGATTTGCATCCGGAGGATACGGGAGAACCAAAGAGAAAACAGGCGAAAAACAGAGCGTGTCATTTGTAAATTAAAAAACCCGCAAAAAAGTGTTGACAGGGCGCGGGGCGCGGGTTATAATACAAATTGTCGCGAAATGCAAACCGGATTTAGAAGAAGAATATTGGAGGAAAAGGTATGTCTACAACTATGCCGAAGGTAGCAGAAATTACCCGCAAGTGGTATATCCTTGATGCTGCCGACAAGCCGCTGGGGCGCACCGCTGCTGTTGCGGCGTCGATCCTTCGCGGGAAACATAAACCCATCTTCGCGCCCAACTGCGACTGCGGTGATCATGTGATCATCATCAACGCGGAGAAGGCCGTCCTGACCGGCAAGAAGCTCGATCAGAAGATGTATCGCCGTCACAGCGGCTGGATCGGCGGCCTCAAGGAGGTCCAGTACAGCAAGCTGATGAAGGAGCGCCCCGAGCTGGCGATGATGCTCGCCGTCAAGGGCATGGTCCCCGACACGGTCATTGGCCGTAAAGCGCTCACCAGATGCCGCGTGTTCCGTGGCGCGGAGCATACGCATGCCGCGCAGAAGCCGCAGGCGTGGACACTGTAAGGAAGGGGAATTAACGATTATGTACGAAGGCAGACCTTATTTTTACGGTACCGGCAGAAGGAAACAGTCCGTTTCCCGCGTCAGGCTCTACCCCGGCACCGGCTCGATCACCATCAACGGCCGTGACATCGACGACTATTTCGGCCTTGAGACCCTCAAGCTGATTGTCCGTCAGCCGCTCAACCTTACAGACACCCTCGGCAAGTTCGACGTTGTGTGCACGGTTGCGGGCGGCGGCGTTTCCGGCCAGGCCGGCGCCATCCGCCACGGCATCTCCCGCGCGCTGCTCCAGAACGGCGAAGAGATGCGCCCGATCCTCAAGAAGGCCGGGTTCCTCACCCGCGACCCTCGTATGAAGGAGCGCAAAAAGTACGGCCTCAAGGCTGCCCGTCGCGCGCCTCAGTTCAGCAAGCGCTAATTTCAGTTCAAAACAGCTCAAAAACCCCGAAACCATGCGGTTTTCGGGGTTTTTCCTTTTCAGATTGTTTGGCCTGTTTTGGCATGGTCTGACCTGTTTTGAACCGATTTTTATGGGTTAAATAAAGGACAACCACCCCTAAAATGAGGGCTAATGGGTTAAATTATAGGACAACTTTTTTGGCCTTTCCCTCTCCCCCAAGGTCATTTTTGCCTTTTAAGCCCTCTGCATTTTTATGCAAAATCGGTTTGGCAGAGTTTGACCAAATATGAACAAATGAATATGATTTTATTGCGAAAGCGTTCAGTGTACCTGCTGGGCGCTTTTTGCATTTCCAGGGACTAATGTTCCGGGATCAGAAAAAGCCGTCACTCTTTTTATCGAAAGAAGTGGCGGCTTTTTCTATTTCCAGAACCGAACGCAATCAACAGAAACGAGGTGAAACATAATGAACACGCAAATCATCGCCGTCGCCAACCAGAAGGGCGGCGTCGGCAAAACGACCACCTGTGCCAACTTAGGCATCGGGCTGGCCCAGGCCGGAAAGAAAGTGCTGCTGGTGGACGCTGACCCCCAGGCCAGCCTGACCATCAGCCTGGGCAACCCGCAGCCGGACAAGCTGCCCTTCACCCTCTCGGACGCGATGGGCCGCATCCTGATGGACGAGCCGCTCCGCCCCGGCGAGGGCATCCTGCACCACCCGGAGGGCGTGGACCTGATGCCCGCCGACATCCAGCTCTCCGGCATGGAGGTGTCCCTGGTGAACGCCATGAGCCGAGAGACCATCCTGCGGCAGTATCTGGACACGCTCAAAGGACAGTATTCCCATATCCTGATTGACTGCCAGCCCTCCCTGGGGATGCTCACGGTCAACGCGCTGGCCGCCGCCAACAGGATCATAGTCCCCGTTCAGGCGGAGTATCTGCCTGCCAAGGGCCTGGAGCAGCTGCTGTCCACTATCAGCAAGGTCACGCGGCAGCTGAACCCCAAGCTCCAGATCGACGGCATTCTGCTGACGATGGTGGATAACCGCACCAACTTTGCCAAGGAGATTGCCGCCCTGCTGCGGGAGACCTATGGCAGCAAAATTAAGGTGTTCGGCACCGAGATACCCCACTCGGTCCGGGCCAAAGAGACCAGCGCCGAGGGCAAGAGCATCTTCGCCCACGATCCCGGCGGCAAGGTGGCCGAAGGCTACCGAAATCTGACGAAGGAGGTGTTGAAACTTGAAAAGCAGCGCGAAAAAAGTAGAGCTGGCCTCGGTCGATGATCTGTTTTCCACCGAGGAAAGCCGGGCCGACGCCCAGCGGGAGAAGGTTCTGGAAATCCCCCTGTCCGAGCTGCACCCGTTCAAGGACCACCCCTTCAAAGTCAAGGACGATGAGGCCATGATGGAAACCGCCGACAGCATCCGGCAGTATGGTGTGCTGGTTCCGGCCATCGCCCGCCCGGACCCCAACGGCGGCTATGAACTGGTGGCTGGGCACCGGCGGCACCGGGCCAGCGAACTGGCTGGCAAGGATACCATGCCGGTCATTGTCCGCGATCTGGACGACGACCAGGCCACCATCATCATGGTTGACAGCAACTTGCAGCGAGAAAGCCTGCTCCCCAGTGAGCGGGCTTTTGCTTATAAGATGAAGCTGGAGGCCATCAAGCACCAGGGGGCCAGAACGGATTTAACTTCGGCCCAAGTTGGGCCGAAGTTGACCGCAGCAGAAAAAATAGCTGAGAACAGCCCTGACAGTAAATCTCAAATCAAAAGATTTATCCGCCTGACTGAGCTGATCCCCGAATTGCTGGACATGGTGGACGAGAAGAAAATTGCCTTCAACCCGGCCTATGAGCTGTCCTTCCTCAAAAAAGAGGAACAGGTGGACCTGCTGGACGCGATGGACAGCGAGCAGGCCACCCCCTCCCTCTCCCAAGCCCAGCGGCTGAAAAAGTACAGTCAGGAGGGCCACCTGACCCTCGACATGATGCGGGTCATCATGGGTGAGGAAAAGAAAAGTGACCTGGACAAGATCACATTCACCAGTGACACCCTGCGCAAATATTTTCCCCGGAGTTACACGCCCCAGCGGATGCAGGAGACCATCATCAAGCTGCTGGAACAGTGGCAGCGCAAGCGCCAGCAACAGCACGACCGCTGAGAAAGGAGAGCCTATGAGGGATATTTCAGCCCGTGAGCTGAAAGGACATAACATTTTGGCTGTGGAGCGGTTCCAGGACAGCACCCGCTGGATGGTGGAGTTCATGGTTCGCAAGCCCCGCACCCCCTACGGCAGCCCCGGCGATGAGGTTCGCCTGTTTCTCACCGAGGATGGCTACCGGCAGGCCCTGGACGCCCAGCGCAGCCAGCAAATCAAAATCAAGCGGTATGCCCACGTTGTAGAGGGCCATATCCTCGATTTCAAACCGAAAAAGAAACGCCGTCACCCGTAAACCTGCCATCTGCCAAGAAAGGAATGAATTATGTGTACCGTTAGAGAGATTCAAGAGGCCATCCGTGAACACTGCCAATCCCAACATGACATGGAAAGCACCGAGATCGACCGGGTGATGCAGCGCCTGCCCTTTGTGAGTGAGCAAGACGTTTTTACCCGGCCCCCTGTGCCAAAGCCGCCTTATTCCTGGCGCAGCCGGAAATATCGCACCTGACCGCCGCAGTCTTTTTGAAAGATTGCGGCTTTTTTCATGTCATGAATACCGAGAGGAGTGATGAAATGGCCGTTTTTCGTATTGAACGGACCCGTGATTATACCGTTATGAGCAACCACCACCTGCGCGATAAGGCGCTGTCGCTGAAATCCAAGGGACTGCTTTCCATGATGCTGTCCTTGCCGGAGGACTGGAACTATACCACACGCGGCCTGGCGAAGATCTGCAAGGAAGGCGTGGATGCCATCGGCGGGGCGCTGCGGGAACTGGAGGCCGCCGGTTACATCGTCCGTCACCAGCTACGGGACCGGCAGGGCCGCATCAGTGACACCGAGTACGTCATCTACGAGCAGCCCCAGCCCAAAGCGCCGGATATGCCCCACCCGGATACTGCTGGCCCAGATACGGCTTCACCAGATACGGAAAACCCGTATCTGGATAAACCGGATACGGAAAAGCCCGCAGAATTAAATATAGAGAAATCAAAAACCCAAAAATCAAATACCCAAGGATCAAGTACCGATTCCATTCCCTTCCGGGCAACTGCGGCGGCCAGGCCGCCGGAACGGAAAGGACGGGATTCGATGTCGATGGAAGAAATGCAGGATTATCGGGAATTGATTCTGGAGAACATCGAGTACGACCACCTGTGCCGTGAGTTTGAGACCTACCGGGAGGACCTGGACGAGATCGTGGAGCTGATTGTGGAGACGGTCTGCGCCAGACGGAAAACCACCCGTATTGCCGGGGCGGACTTCCCTCATGAGGTCGTGAGGTCGCGGTTCCTGAAGCTGGACAGCTCCCACATCGAGTTTGTCATGGAGAGCCTGCACAACAACACCACCGAGGTCCGCAACATGAAGCAATACCTGCTGACCGTGCTGTTCAACGCGCCGGTCACCATGAGCAACCACTACACGGCCCAGGTCAACCACGATATGTACGCAGGCGGCTGGTAACGGCCGCTTTTCTGCTGCACTGCCGAAGGAGGCACGATATGAACCAGATGGAAATTTTCAAAAACCCGGAGTTTGGCAGCATCCGTACTTTTGAGCAGAATGGCAAGGTCCTGTTTTGCGGAAAAGATATTGCCCAAGCACTCGGATACCGACGCCCGGCTGACGCTATCGCGGCCCATTGTAAAGGGGTCTGTGTTTTACCGACCCCTTCTAACGGCGGGATTCAACAAATGAAATTTATCCCCGAAGGCGATGTGTACCGCCTCATTGTCCACAGCAAGCTGCCCTCGGCGGAACGGTTTGAACGCTGGGTGTTCGATGAGGTGCTTCCCAGTATCCGCAAACACGGAGCCTATGTGACCCAGGAAAAGCTATGGGAGATCGCCACCTCCCCGGAGGCGTTGCTGAAGCTCTGCACCGACCTGCTGGCTGAGCGCGAGAAAAACGCGGCGCTGCGGGAGGACAATGCCCGGCTGCAAAGCAAAGCCGTCTACTACGACCTGTTCATCGACCTGCACCACAGTACCAACCTGCGCACCACCGCCAAGGAGCTGGACGTGCCGGAGCGGCGCTTTGTCCGCTTCCTGCTGGAACGGCGATTTGTCTACCGCACTCCTTCCGGCTGCGTGCTGCCCTACGCCAAGAGCGCCAACGATGGGCTGTTCTGTGTGCGGGACTACTACCGCAACGGCCACACCGGCTCCTACACGCTGGTGACGCCCAAGGGCAAACTGCACTTTGCCGGTCTGCGTGACCTGATTCTGGTGACGGTATGACGGGCCGGTATCTTCTGCGGCGGCTGGTGGTCCCGCCTTAGTATTCAAGACCATCCACTGCATAACCGACGAAGGGAGGGATGACCTATGCAGGAGGAAGTGGAAAACAGGACTTTGACGCTGGTTGTCAGCGGCACCAAGTTCACCGGCAGGCTGTTCAAGGCCGCCATATCCAAGTACATGGCTCACCGCAGGGAAAAAAAGCTGGAAAAGCAGCGCAGCCGGGATTCTCCCGTTACCCCAAAGGGCAAGCAGACGGTGAAGCAGCTCATCGGGCAGAACCAGGGCGTCTCCAACATCGAGATCAACGACCCGTCCATCCGTGATTTTGAGCGCATCGCCCGCAAGTACGGCGTGGACTATGCGGTGAAAAAGGACCGCAGCACCTCGCCGCCCAAGTACCTGATTTTCTTCAAGGCCCGCGATGCCGACGCCCTGACGGCGGCATTCTCGGAGTACACCCAGAAGAAGGTCAGGAAGGCCGACCGCAGCGAGCGCCCGTCGGTGCTGGAGAAGCTCAGCCACTTCAAGGAGCTTATTAAAAATGCGGTGGTGGACAGGACAAAGCGGAAGGAGCTGGAACGATGAAGCAGCTGAATGTGAAAAAACTGGTGCTGCTGAACCTGCCCTATTTTCTGCTGGGCCTGTTTGCCACCAACTTAGGGGAAGCCTGGCGGCTGGCGACCGGCGCGGATGCCTCGGCCAAGATGCTTTCGTTCTTCTCCACCCTGCCGGTGGCGCTGGGAAGCTGGTGGCCCAGCCTGCACCCGCTGGACCTGGCTGTTGGCCTGTGCTGCGGCGCTGGTCTGCGGCTGGCGGTGTACCTGAAAGGCAAGAACGCCAAGAAATACCGCCATAACGTGGAGTACGGTTCAGCCCGATGGGGCACCCACGACGATATTGCCCCCTATATCGACCCGGTGTTCCAGAATAATGTCATTTTGACCCAGACCGAACGGCTCACTATGTCCAGCCGCCCTAAGAACCCAAAGTATGCGCGCAATAAAAACGTGCTGGTCATCGGCGGTTCCGGCTCCGGCAAGACCCGCTTCTGGCTTAAGCCCAATCTGATGCAGATGCACAGTTCCTATGTGGTCACCGACCCAAAGGGCACCATCCTGGTGGAGTGCGGCAAAATGCTTCAGCGGGGCGCGCCAAAGCTGGGCAAGGACGGCAAGCCGGTGAAGGACAAAAACGGCAAAGTCATCTATGAGCCGTACCAGATCAAGGTGCTGAACACCATCAACTTCAAGAAGTCCATGCACTATAACCCTTTCAGCTACATCCACAGCGAAAAGGATATTTTGAAGCTGGTCACGACCCTGATTGCGAATACGAAGGGCGAGGGCAAGGCCGGGGACGATTTCTGGGTCAAGGCCGAGACGCTGCTGTACTGCGCGCTCATCGGCTACATCCACTACGAGGCCCCTGTGGAGGAACAGAATTTCTCCACCCTCATCGAGATGATCAACAGCATGGAGGTCCGGGAGGACGATGAGGAGTTCAAAAATGCCGTTGACCTGATGTTTGATGAGCTGAAAGAGCGGGAACCCAACCACTTTGCGGTGCGCCAATATGCCAAATATAAATTGGCCGCAGGCAAAACTGCGAAGTCGATTTTGGTGAGCTGCGGCGCACGGCTGGCGGTGTTCGACATTGCCGAGCTGCGGGAGGTCACAGCCTATGACGAGCTGGAGCTGGACACCCTGGGAGACCGACGAACGGCCTTGTTTCTTATCATGTCGGACACTGATGATAGCTTTAACTTCCTGATCTCCATGTGCTACACGCAGTTGTTTAACTTACTATGCGAAAAGGCCGACGATGTGTACGGCGGGCGGCTGCCGGTTCATGTGCGCTGCCTCATTGATGAGTGCGCCAACATCGGCCAGATCCCCAAGCTGGAAAAATTGGTCGCCACCATCCGCAGTCGAGAAATCTCTGCCTGTCTGGTGTTGCAGGCGCAGAGCCAGCTCAAGGCCATCTACAAGGACAACGCCGACACAATCATTGGCAACATGGATACCTCGATCTTTTTGGGCGGTAAAGAACCCACCACGCTCAAAGAACTGGCTGCCGTGCTGGGCAAGGAGACTATCGACACCTACAATGTTGGTGAGAGCCGCGGGCGGGAAACTTCCCATTCGCTCAACTACCAAAAGCTCGGTAAAGAGCTGATGAGCCAAGACGAGCTGGCCGTCATGGACGGCAGCAAGTGCATTTTGCAGCTGCGCGGGGTGCGGCCGTTTTTGTCCGACAAATACGACATCACCCAGCACCCCAATTACAAGCTCACCGCCGACGCCGACCCGAAGAACGCCTTTGATATTGAAGGCTATCTCAAGGCCCGGCTGAAGCTCAAACCCAACCAGGTCTGCGACGTGTATGAGATCGACGCCGCAGCCGACGATTGATGTTCCGCTGTGAAAGGAGGGGTCCTATCTACCCGCCACCACCGCCCCGCTGGGGCCCATCGGCGTACAAAGCGGACGATCTCTAATCAAAATAATGAAAAAGGAGGAAGGCCGGAATCAGCCAGCCCGGAAATCGGGCGGCGATTGTCCGGCTTTTGTATGCCTATGAACCATGACTAAATCAATCTTTTTCAAATGATTCCGGCCAACTTTATTTATGGAATTTTTCAATCAGGCAATCACCGTTCTTCAGACCCTCGTTATCGCTCTCGGTGCCGGTCTCGGCGTGTGGGGCGTCATCAATTTGCTGGAAGGTTATGGCAACGATAACCCCGGAGCCAATGCTCATGTGTCGTAAAGAAACACAGAAAAATTTGATAGACAGTCCTACTATATCCGTAAAAAAATGTTTACAAATGGAGCGCACAGAGTTATACTTGTCATCATAGGTTGCCTTGGGTTTCCGCTCTTTGGTATACCCCTTGACGCTGATCACTTCCGGTTCGATCACTTCCGCAGGCTTTTCATCACCGACGGGTGTACCGAACAGATTCAGCTGTCCGTCCAGCTGGTCATGGCGTATTTCACTGGTTGAGCCAAAGACCTTGTTCTTAAGATACGCAAGCTGAGACTGGAGATTCGCGATCAGAAGGTCTTTTTCACTGTCCTTCGCATTGCGTTCTTCCAGCATCTTCTGCAATGAACTTATGAGTTCGTTCTGAGTGCTGATTGTTTTATTCAGTTGTGAGATTGTATCCTTAAGCTCTAAGAGCTGGATATCTTTTACTCCTGAAGGCATGGTCTTCTGCTCCGTTTTTTGATACTTCTATTGTACCATAAACAGGTGCAAAAGCCTAGAAAAATCAAGCGTTTCAGGCACTTTTTATTGCCTTTGGCTGCTCGATCTCAAGACCGGACATGAGCCAGTCAAACTGCCTCCATGTAATGGTTTTCACCTCGTCACGGTTACGTGGCCACCGGTATTTTCCGGTGTTATGATCGAGGCGTTTATATAAAAGCACAAAACCGTCATTCTCATGAAGGAGTGCCTTTATCCTGTCATTGCGTCTGCCGCAGAAAAGGTAGAGCGCGGTGGTATGCTCCGGTTCAAAGTGAAGCTGGTCTCTGATGATGGCGCACAGACCATCGATTGATTTTCTCATATCGGTGTAGCCACAAATGATATAAATATCTGTTGCAGCTGTAATGTCGCCTAGCATGATGCACCTCCCACAGACCGGATGATCTGTGCTAAAAGTGCCGGATCTATATCATTTGAAATCCTGATCAGGGCGGAGCCGAGTTTGATCTCAGCAGTTGCTTCCATACAGTTTGTATCCGTATGATCCGGAAGCACGCTTAAAAGCTGTGGTGTCTCTTCGTGCAGAACAGGCTGGTCAACGATTTCAAGTTTGACAACATCCTGTTGTTCCGAAGGCTTATAGCCTCCCCGGCCTGTTGCCGGCGGAATATCATAGCAGGATTTTTTGCGAAGCCGCTTGACCCAGTTGTAGAATGTACCGGGTTTGATCCCGTGCTCGTTGCACCACTGAAAATCGCTTAGTCCGCTGCTGCGACATTCCATGATGAGCCGGTATTGCTCATCGGCAGTTCGTCTTTCTGTCTGCATAAATGTAACCTCCATAATTGTAGTAAAATGCTTGCTTACTGCTAGATCCTAGCGCCGGATCATAGAGTAAAATGCTGGCATATGTGATTACTACTATTATGGCAAATATATGACCAAGCGAACAGATACCCTTATATTAGGCGCTTACCTTTAAGGAGAGGTTATAATGAACAAAGTAAATATAAAAGATAGTCAAAATTTTATTACTTCAAAATATCACATAGAAAAAATAATGAATTGCATAAGTTTAGATGAAAAAGATAACATCTTTGAAATAGGTGCAGGGAAAGGTCATTTTACTGCTGAATTGGTAAAGAGATGTAATTTTGTTACGGCGATAGAAATTGATTCTAAATTATGTGAGGTAACTCGTAATAAGCTCTTAAATTATCCTAACTATCAAATAGTAAATGATGATATACTGAAATTTACATTTCCTAGCCACAATCCATATAAAATATTTGGCAGCATACCTTACAACATAAGCACAAATATAATTCGAAAAATTGTTTTTGAAAGTTCAGCCACAATAAGTTATTTAATAGTGGAATATGGTTTTGCTAAAAGGTTATTAGATACAAACAGATCACTAGCATTGCTGTTAATGGCAGAGGTAGATATTTCTATATTAGCAAAAATTCCTAGGTATTATTTCCATCCAAAACCTAAAGTGGATAGCGCATTAATTGTATTAAAAAGAAAGCCAGCAAAAATGGCATTTAAAGAGAGAAAAAAATATGAAACTTTTGTAATGAAATGGGTTAACAAAGAGTATGAAAAACTGTTTACAAAAAATCAATTTAATAAAGCTTTAAAACATGCGAGAATATATGATATAAACAATATTAGTTTCGAACAATTTGTATCGCTATTTAATAGTTATAAAATATTTAACGGCTAAAAACAATAGGCCACATGCAACTGTAAATGTTTAGTTATAGGTAGGGTAGCATAAGTTAAAATGCTATTCTGCCTTTTAAAAGTATGGTATACATTCCAGAGAGAGATTGGATATGTTCCCGTATACCGATAGTGCCAAAAGCGAAGTGGATATGTTTCCGAGAACGGACGTACTCAAATGACATTCATTCTGTCCTCTCCAGCCAGCTCATGGAGGGAAACGACCATGAGTAAACTTCTCCCCTATGAAACAATCGTTAAAGCCCATGAGGGCGACCCGGACGCAATCGACACGGTTCTTTCCCACTACGCCGGATATATCCGCTACTTCTCCAAAATAAACGGACAGGTCAACTCCGAGGTGGAGGACTATGTGAAGCAGCGGCTCATTGCCGCGCTGTTCAAATTTCGCTTTGACCGTTGAGTTATATCCAATGTCAGACAAGAAAAAAATCAAGCTGATTTTCAAACCGTCTCATTGCATGGAATAATCTGCTCCACTATAATTAAGGCAGGAGGTGTTGAGAGATGGCGAATGAAGATAAAAAAGATTTTAATGCCATGCTACATGATAGCAAGGATATGCCTAAATTTCAGATTATTACCGACCAGAAAAGCATTGAGAAATATGGCGGAAGCAGAATGTATTTTGCCCCACCAATCGAATATGATAAAGTGATGAAACTAATTCCTTATGGCAAAGTAATCACTGTCGGAAAAATCCGTGAATATTTTGCTAAACTGAATGGAGCGGATTTCACAGAGCCTATTACAGCCGGGATTTTTGTATCTATTGCAGCATGGGCGAGTTACCAGCGTTCTGAAGATGAAACCCCGTATTGGCGAACCTTAAAGGCAAACGGGGAATTGAACGCAAAATATCCCGGCGGTGTAGAGGCACAAAAGGAAAAGTTGGAAGCGGAAGGCCACACAATTATTCAGAAAGGACGCACAAATATAAAGTATTTTGTAAAGGACTATGAAAGTATTCTTTTTGATTTGAGATGAGAAGTTTTTATTTGCTAAACGCGTTATCGTCATACCAGCCAGCCCTAAACTTTCAAAACTGAATACCAGCCGCCACCGGCGACCAGCGAAAGCAGTAAGTCTGAAAAAGATTTGCTGCTTTTTTTGTTGCCCGTTCTGGCTCCCGGCCATTTTGCCCCCTGCCGGTTGTAGTAGTAAATGAGGGGAGAAATTTTCCCGCCCGGATATTTGGCATTTTCAAAATCTCTCCGTTGTAGGAAGTGAAAGCAAAATTTTTCTGTCCCGCCGGTTGCCAAAATCCCCGTTCCCGGATTACTAAGGCAAAAGAAATTTTGAAAAATCTCTGTCCAGCGGGTAGCAAAGCCCCTCTGCGGAGTAATATTGGCGAAAGAAAAAAGGCAGCGAACAGCGGGCTGAAAGCCCCGCCCTGTTCGCTCTATGTACGGAAAAGCCCGGACAGGGCCAGTCTGCGGCTTACTTAGAGCAAGTTTCTACCACGGTGCCAAAATCCGCAATTCTGCGGTTTTGCCCCTCGCGGGAAACTTGTTGGGGAGTGCCTTCCCCAAACCCTGCTATGCGGCTTGCGCCGCTTATCCCCGCCGCGCTCATGCGGCAAGAAAGGAGGTCACGACCATGCGAAAAAAATACAACACACCCCACCGCAGCCGCGTTGTGAAAACCCGGCTGACCGAAGATGAATACGCCGACTTCACAGCGCGGCTTGCGCCCTATGGTATCAGCCAGTCGGAATTTCTCCGGCAGGCGATCCGGCGTACCACCATACGCCCCGTACTCCATGTGTCGTCGGTCAATGACGAACTGCTCTCCGCTGTCGGGAAGCTCGCAGCCGAGTACGGCAGGATCGGCGGCAACCTCAACCAGATTGCCCGGTATCTGAACGAGTACGGCGCGCCCTATCATGCGTTGTCCGGCGAGGTACGCGCCGCCATAGCCGACCTTGCCGCCCTCAAGTATGAAGTCTTAAAGAAAGTAGGTGACGCGGTTGGCAACACTCAAACATATCAACTCTAAAAACGCCGACTACGGAGCCGCCGAACAATACCTGCTCTTTGAGCATGACGAATTTACCATGAAGCCCGTCCTTGATGAAACCGGCAGGCTTATCCCCCGCGAGGACTACCGGCTGTCTACGCTGAACTGCGGCGGGGAGGATTTTGCCGTTGCGTGTATGCGGGCCAATCTCCGCTATGAGAAAAACCAGCGGCGGGAAGATGTGAAAAGCCACCACTACATCATCAGCTTTGACCCGCGGGACGGGCCGGACAACGGCCTGACCGTAGACCGGGCGCAGGCGTTGGGGGAGCAATTCTGTAAAGAACATTTCCCCGGCCACCAAGCCCTTGTCTGCACCCACCCGGACGGGCATAACCACAGCGGCAACATTCATGTGCATATCGTCATAAACAGCCTGCGGATTGAGGAAGTGCCGTTCCTGCCCTACATGGACAGGCCAGCCGACACGAAAGCCGGCTGCAAGCACCGATGTACCGACGCTGCCCTGCGCTACTTCAAATCCGAAGTCATGGAGATGTGCCACCGGGAGGGGCTTTACCAAATCGACCTCTTGAACGGCAGCAAGAACCGCATCACCGACCGGGAGTATTGGGCGCAGAAAAAGGGACAAGCCGCGCTGGACAAGCAGAACGCCCCCATGATTGCCGATGGTATCACGCCCCGGCAGACCAAGTTTGAAACGAACAAGGAAAAGCTGCGGCAGACCATACGGAAAGCCCTTGCCACCGCCGCCAGCTTTGACGAGTTTTCCTCTCTGCTGCTGCGGGAGGGTGTGACCGTCAAGGAGAGCCGGGGGCGGCTGTCCTATCTCACGCCGGACAGGACAAAGCCCATCACCGCCCGGAAGCTGGGCGACGATTTTGACCGCACCGCCGTCCTTGCCGTTTTGGAGCAGAATGCCGCCAGAGCCATAGAAAAGGCCGCAGCCATACCTGAATACCCCTGGCAGGAGAAACGCGGCATACAGCCCGCAAAAGCCCCTCAAACCGCCCCCAAACAGGACGGAGTGCAGCGGCTTGTGGACATTGAGCAGAAAATGGCCGAGGGCAAAGGCCGGGGCTATGAACGCTGGGCGAAGATACACAATCTGAAGCAGGCCGCCAAAACGCTGTCCGTCTACCAGCAGTACGGCTTTACTTCCCCGGAGCAGTTAGAAGCCGCCGTTGATACCGCCTATGCGGAAATGCGCCAGACCAGCGGCGAACTGAAAGCACTGGAAACCAAGCTGCAAGGGAAAAAGGAGTTGCAGCGGCAGGTGTTGGCCTACGCCCAGACCAAGCCCGCCCGCGACGGGTTGAAAGCGCAGAAATCCGAGAAAGCCCGCGCCGCATACCGGCAGGCCCATGAGAGCGATTTTATCATAGCCGACGCAGCCCCCCGGTATTTCAAGGCGCATGGCATTACCAAGCTGCCCGCCCGGAAAGCGTTGCAGGCCGAGATCGAGCAGCTTATCTCCGAGAAAGACGGCCTGTATAACACCTATCACGAACAGAAGCAGCGGTTCAAGGAGTTGCAGACCGTCAAGCGGAATATCAACCAGATTTTGCGCCGGGACGAGCCGCACCGCAGAAAGGAGCAGAGCCATGAGCGATAACCTGCCCCGCATGGACTACCGCCAGCACCGGCGGGCGCGGCGGCTGGTACATGAGTGCTGTAACTACGACGAGGGGAACTGCCTGCTGTTAGACGACGGGGAGCCTTGCGTGTGCGTCCAGAGCATTTCCCTTTCCCTCATGTGCCGCTGGTTCCGTGTGGCTGTCCTGCCCCTTGACGGGGAGCTGTCCGCAGCCCTCTTATACCGGGGGAGCCGGAAACGGTGTGCCGTCTGCGGAGCGGCCTTTGTCCCCAAATCCAACCGGGGGAAATACTGCCCCGACTGCGCCGGGCGCATGAAGAAAATCCGCGCCGCCGAGAGAAAGCGGAAACAAAGGCAGAGATGTCACGCTTTAGAGCCTTTCAAACCCGCATAAATCAAGGCTTTTTTCGTGGGTGTCAAAGGGTACGCGATACATTTATCCTTTTCCCCCGGAAACGGCGTTCTAAATGCGTACAAACACCCCAAATCCACCCAAAGGAGGAACCATGTCAGACAACCGAAAATACTACTACCTCAAGCTGAAAGAGAATTACTTTGACGAGGACGCCATTGTGCTGCTGGAAAGTATGCAGGACGGTATCCTCTATTCCAACATCCTCTTGAAACTGTACCTGAAATCGCTGAAAAACGGCGGGAAGTTGCAGCTTGATGAAAATATCCCCTACACCGCGCAGATGATTGCCACCATTACCCGTCAGCAAGTCGGCACCGTAGAACGGGCCTTGCAGATTTTTATGAAGCTGGGGCTTGTGGAGCCGTTACAGAACGGCGCACTGTATATGAGCAACATTGAACTACTGATCGGCCAATCCTCTACCGAGGGGGAGCGAAAACGGCGGGCAAGGCTGGCTTTGCAGGAGCAGAAAGCCTTGCCAAAGGCCGGGGCGGACAAATGTCCACCATATCAAGCGGACATTTGTCCACCAGAGATAGAGATAGAGAAAGAGATAGAAAAAGAGAGAGAGCGAGAGTTAGATACGGGACAACCCGCCCGCGCCGCCTATGGCCGGTATGAAAATGTTTTTCTTTCGCAATCGGAACTGGACGGGCTGAAAGCAGACCTGCCCGGCAAATGGGACTATTACATTGACCGGCTATCCTGCCATATCGCGTCCAGCGGCAAGCGATACAAGAGCCATGCCGCCACCATCTACAAATGGGCGCAGGAGGACGCAACTAAGAAAGCCCCGAAAAAGGGCATACCAGACTACTCATGCAAGGAGGGCGAGAGTTTATGAAGAACGAAATCAACGCTGTTTTGGAGAATATGACGGCCACCACCCCGGAGCCGGAGGACTACA
This sequence comes from Anaerotruncus massiliensis (ex Togo et al. 2026), assembly GCF_900199635.1. GTDB lineage: Bacteria > Bacillota > Clostridia > Oscillospirales > Ruminococcaceae > Anaerotruncus > Anaerotruncus massiliensis. The sequence continues at coordinate 305,582 of NZ_LT962687.1, forward strand.
CCGGCGAGGACGGTTTGCTGTACTGCGGCAAGTGCCGCAAGCCGAAAGAAGCCTATTTTGCGCCGGATAAGGCCGCTATCTTCGGGCGCGACCGCCACCCGGCAGAGTGCGACTGCCAGAAAACCGCCCGCGAGGAACGGGAAGCCGCCGAAAAGCGGCGCAGGCACCTTGACACCGTGGAAGAACTGAAACGCCGGGGCTTTACCGACCCCGCCATGCGGGACTGGACTTTCGAGAATGACAACGGCAGGAACCCGCAGGCCGGGCTTGCCCGCCGGTATGTGGAGCATTGGGAGGATATGCGGACAGACAATATCGGCTGCCTGTTCTGGGGCGGCGTAGGAACCGGGAAAAGCTACCTTGCGGGCTGTATCGCAAACGCCCTCATGGAGAAAGAAATCCCCGTCCACATGACGAACTTTGCCCTGATCCTCAATGACCTTGCCGCCAGCTTTGAGGGGCGCAACGAGTACATTTCCCGCCTTTGCCGCTATCCGCTGCTGATCCTTGACGACTTTGGCATGGAACGCGGCACCGACTACGGGCTGGAACAGGTTTTCAATGTGATTGACAGCCGTTACCGCAGCGGCAAGCCGCTGATCGTCACGACCAACCTCACGCTGGACGACCTGCGAAACCCGGAGGACACCGCCCATTCCCGGATTTATGACCGGCTGCTTTCCATGTGCGTCCCGGTACGCTTTACCGGCGACAACTTCCGGCAGGAAACCGCCAAGCGGAAAATGGAGAGCATGAAGAAACTGATTACCGACTGAAAGGAGTATTGCCTATGGCAGATAACAAGCAGCACGACACCCGCACCGCCCGCCGCCCCGACTGCGTGACGGAAATCCGCATGGGCAATTCCGTCCTTGTCGTGTCCGGCTATTTCAAGAAAGATACCACGACCACCGCCGCCGACAAAATGGCGCGGGTACTGGAAGCGGAAGCCGCTGCTACGCAAAAACCGGCAATTTGACCGACTGTAAAGAAGCAAATTTAACGCTTTTGCCGCTGTACAGCCCCCGCTGTTCCGTGGTACAATGAAACCACGGAATAGTGGGGCTGGCTGTCGGAAACGGAGGATTTTATGTTAAGACAAGCCACCCAAAACCTCATTACCGCCCTTTATCCGAGATTGTCCCATGAGGACGAGCTGCAAGGCGAGAGTAATTCCATATCGAACCAAAAAAGGATACTCGAAACCTACGCAAAACAGAACGGCTTTACCAATCTGCGCTGGTACACCGACGACGGTTATTCCGGCGCGAACTTCCAGCGGCCCGGATTTCAAGCCATGCTTGCGGACATTGAAGCCGGGAAAGTTGGTACGGTCATTGTCAAGGACATGAGCCGGTTAGGGCGAAACTACTTGCAGGTAGGGTTTTACACGGAAATGCTGTTCCCTCAAAAGGGCGTGCGTTTTATCGCTGTCAACGACAATGTGGACAGCGCAAACGGCGGCATGGACAATGATTTTACCCCTCTGCGAAATCTGTTCAACGAATGGCTGGTGAGAGATACGAGCAAGAAAATCAAGGCAGTTAAAAGAGCAAAAGGCATGAGCGGCAAGCCCGTTACCAGCAAGCCGGTGTATGGCTACCTCATGGACGAGGACGAGAACTATATCGTTGACGAGGAAACCGCGCCGGTTGTCCAGCAGATTTACCAGCTTTGCCTTGCGGGGAACGGCCCGACCAAGATTGCCCGTATGCTGACGGAACAGCAAATCCCCACGCCGGGGACGCTGGAATACCGCAGGACAGGCAGCACACGCCGCTACCACCCCGGCTATGAGTGTAAATGGGCGACGAACACCGTCGTTCATATCCTCGAAAACCGGGAGTACACCGGCTGTCTGGTAAACTTCAAGACGGAAAAGCCCTCTTACAAGACCAAGCACAGCGTAGAAAATCCCATTGAGAAGCAGGCCATTTTTGAGAACCACCATGAGCCGATTATTGACACGGAAACATGGGAGCGTGTGCAGGAGTTACGCAAGCAGCGCAAACGCCCGAACCGCTATGACGAAGTGGGGCTGTTCTCTGGTATGCTGTTCTGCGCCGACTGCGGCCATGTGATGTACCAGCAGCGGTATCAGAACAAGAACCGCAAGCAGGACTGTTACATCTGCGGCAGCTACAAGAAGCGCACCCGCGACTGTACGGCGCACTTTATCCGCACCGACCTGCTGACCGCCGGTGTCCTCTCCAATCTCCGGCAAGTGACGGAGTATGCTGCCAGGCACGAGAGCCGTTTTGTAAAGCTGCTGATCCAGCAGAACGAAATCGGCGGCAAGAGAAAGACCGCCGCAGCCACCAAGCAGCTTGAACAGGCGCAGGAGCGGATTGCCGAAGTGAGCCGCATTATCAAGCGGCTGTATGAGGACAATGTGAACGGCAAAATCAGCGACGAGCGTTTCATGGAACTGTCGGCAGACTATGAGCAGGAGCAGCGGGAACTGAAAGACCGCACCGCCGCATTGCAGGCGGAACTGGACAAGTCGCAGGCGGCCACCGTTAACGCCGAGAAATTCATGGGGATTGTCCGCAAGCACCTTGCCTTTGAGGAATTGACACCCACCCTCTTGCGGGAAATGATTGAGAAAATCGTCGTGCATGAGTGCAGCTATGACGAGAACGGCACCCGCAGGCAGGACATTGAGATTTATTACAGCTTTGTCGGCAAAATTGACTTGCCCGAAGCCTAACGCCCGACCTATCCGACACAATGGCCAAGTGCCGGATAGGAACGGCAAAATTTTTTACACTTCTATTACTTCTTTATCGCACATCAGCAAAGAGCCAGGGCATGAAACAGCTCATGGCGGGCGCGGGCGTCGCTATCGTCGGCATGGTGCTGGTGCCCCTGCTGTCCGGCCTGTTCACTGTCTAATCGAACCCGTTACCCGCTGAAATCCTCGCCCCCTCCCGCGCTCAGCGGGAGGGGCTGAAAGGAGGTTTGACACCGTATGGATTTCTTATTGGATGCCCTGACCAACTGGCTCAAAGAGATGCTGGTGGGCGGCATCATGGGAAACTTAACGGGGATGTTCGACAGCGTGAACCAGCAGGTCGCGGACATCGCTACCCAGGTGGGTCAGACCCCGCAGGGGTGGAACGGCAGCATTTTCAGCATGATCCAGAACCTCTCCAACTCCATCATGGTGCCGATTGCAGGCGTGATCCTGGCCATCGTGATGACGCTGGAGCTGATCCAGATGATAACCGACCGCAACAACCTGCATGATGTGGACACCTGGATGATCTTCAAATGGGTGTTCAAATCCGCCGCTGCGATTTTGCTTGTCACCAACACCTGGAACCTTGTCATGGGCGTGTTTGACATGGCCCAAAGTGTGGTGGCCCAGGCGTCCGGCATCATCGGTTCGGACGCATCTATCGACATCTCCTCGGTTATGACCGATATGGAGTCCCGGCTGATGGATATGGACCTGGGGCCGCTGTTCGGCCTGTGGTTCCAGTCGCTCTTTATCGGCATTACTATGTGGGCGCTGTATATCTGCATTTTTATCGTCATTTATGGCCGTATGATTGAGATTTACCTTGTCACGTCGGTGGCCCCCATCCCGATGGCGACCATGATGGGCAAGGAATGGGGCGGCATGGGCCAGAACTATCTGCGCAGCCTGCTGGCCCTGGGCTTTCAGGCGTTCCTCATTATCGTTTGTGTGGCGATCTACGCCGTGCTGGTGCAGAACATCGCCACCGAGGACGACGTTATCATGGCGATCTGGACCTGCGTGGGCTATACGGTTCTGCTGTGCTTTACTCTGTTTAAGACCGGCAGCCTGTCCAAAGCAGTATTTCAGGCGCACTGACCCAGGAAGGAGGAAGCTCAAAATGGCTTATGTACCCGTACCCAAAGACTTGTCCAAGGTCAAGACGAAAGTCGCATTCAACTTAACCAAGAGGCAGCTTGTCTGCTTCGGCAGCGGGGCGCTCATCGGCGTGCCGCTTTTCTTTTTGCTCCGGGGGCCTGCTGGCAACAGCGTGGCGGCCATGTGCATGATGCTCGTCATGCTGCCCTTCTTCATGCTGGCGATGTATGAGAAGCACGGCCAGCCCCTGGAAAAGATCGTCGGCAACATCCTCAAAGTGGCTGTCATCCGGCCCAGGCAGCGCCCGTATCGGACCAATAACTTCTACGCCGCGTTGGAGCGGCAGGCAAATCTCGATAAGGAGGTGTATGACATTGTTCGCGGCAAAGACAAAGCGGCAGGCCGAAAAGGCAGAGCCGCAGACTAAAACCCGGCGTAAGCTGACCCGCGCCGAACGCAAACAGATCGAGGCAGCGATTGCCCGTGCCAACCGCACGGACAAAAAAGAGCAGTCCGCCCAGGACAGCATCCCCTATGAACGGATGTGGCCGGACGGTATCTGTAAAGTGGCGGATGGCCGCTATACGAAAACCATCCAGTTCCAGGACATCAACTACCAGCTCAGCCAGAACGAGGACAAAGCTGCCATCTTCGAGGGCTGGTGCGATTTCCTCAACTACTTTGACAGCTCCATCCGGTTTCAGCTGTCCTTCTTGAACCTGGCAGCGTCCCAGGAGACTTTTGCCAACAGCATCACGATCCCGCCCCAGGGGGACGACTTCGACCCGATCCGGGTGGAATACACACAGATGCTGCAAAACCAGCTGGCGCGTGGCAATAACGGTCTTATCAAAACCAAGTACCTGACCTTTTCCATCGAGGCGGACAGTATCCGCACCGCCAAGCCCCGGCTGGAGCGCATCGAGACCGATGTGCTGAACAACTTCAAGCGGCTGGGCGTCGCCGCCGAGGTATTGGACGGCAAAGCCAGGCTGGCCCAGCTGCACGCCATTTTCCACATGGACGAGCAGGTTCCGTTCCAGTTCGAGTGGGAATGGCTGGCCCCGTCGGGCCTTTCCACCAAGGACTTCATCGCGCCGTCCGGCTTTGAGTTCCGTACCGGCAAGCAGTTCCGCATGGGCAGGAAGTATGGGGCGGTCAGCTTCGTGCAGATTCTGGCCCCGGAGCTGAATGACCGGATGCTGGCGGACTTCCTGGACATGGAAAGCAGCCTAATCGTGAACCTGCACATCCAGTCGGTGGACCAGGTGAAGGCCATCAAGACGGTGAAACGGAAAATCACCGACCTGGACCGCAGCAAAATCGAGGAACAGAAAAAGGCTGTCCGCGCCGGATATGACATGGATATAATCCCGTCCGATCTGGCAACTTACGGCAACGAGGCCAAGAAGCTGTTGCAGGACCTGCAATCCCGCAATGAGCGGATGTTCCTGGTGACGTTTCTGGTGCTGAACACAGCGGATACCCCCCGCCAGCTGGACAACAACATCTTCCAGGCCAGCTCCATCGCCCAGAAGCACAACTGCCAGCTGGTGCGGCTGGACTTCCAGCAAGAGGAAGGCTTGATGAGCAGCCTGCCGTTGGGGCTGAACCAGGTGGAAATTCAGCGTGGGCTGACTACCAGTTCCACGGCCATCTTCGTGCCGTTCACCACCCAGGAGCTGTTCCAGTCAGGCCGCGAGGCGCTGTATTACGGCATCAATGCTCTTTCCAACAACCTCATCATGGTGGATCGCAAGCTGCTGAAGAACCCCAACGGCCTGATTCTGGGCACGCCCGGTTCCGGCAAAAGTTTTTCGGCCAAGCGCGAGATTGCCAACTGTTTCCTGCTCACCAGCGATGATGTCATCATCTGTGACCCGGAGGCCGAGTACGCCCCGCTGGTGGAACGTCTGCACGGGCAGGTCATTAAGGTTTCGCCCACTTCCACCAACTATATCAACCCGATGGACTTGAACCTGGACTATTCGGACGATGAAAGCCCGCTGTCCCTCAAGTCCGATTTTATTTTGTCGCTGTGCGAGCTGATTGTGGGCGGTAAGGAAGGTTTGCAGCCGGTGCAGAAAACCATCATCGACCGCTGTGTGCGGCTGGTCTACCAGAACTATCTCAACGACCCCAGGCCGGAGAATATGCCGATTCTGGAGGATTTGTATGACCTGCTGCGCGCTCAGGACGAGAAGGAGGCCCAGTACATCGCCACGGCACTGGAAATCTACGTCACTGGTTCTTTGAATGTGTTCAATCACAGGTCCAACGTCAATGTGCATAACCGCATCGTCTGCTATGACATCAAAGAGCTGGGCAAACAGCTGAAGAAAATCGGGATGTTGGTTGTCCAGGATCAGGTGTGGAACCGTGTCACCATCAACCGGGCGGCCCACAAGTCCACCCGCTACTACATCGACGAGATGCACCTGCTCTTAAAAGAGGAACAGACCGCCGCTTATACGGTAGAGATCTGGAAGCGTTTTCGTAAATGGGGAGGAATCCCTACAGGTAAATGAATTTGTTCCGGGAAACGCTTGCGGAACAAATTTTGCCGTCCTGGCCGAAATCGGCGTGTAGGCCAGGAGTATGAACGCGGAAGAAATCGGGAAGGGGGCAGCGCCCTGATCCGAGTGGAAGGCCGGACACAAAAAGCCGGTCACACGCAACGCATAGAAACTGAACCTCCATTATTAGGAGAATATAATGTTTCCACGAGGCCGCGTTGCCAGCCGATACGGGGAAACCCGTGGCAAAAAGATATGCTATGCTGGGCGTGAATGGACACGCCGCTGAAAATGGGCGAAAGCTCCAGAGGAATGGATAAAAAGCCATTCGCTAATCACAATCAGATTACTCAGAACGTGAAGGATCTTCTTGCGTCCCGCGAGGTAGAGAACATCTTCGAGAACTCCGACTTCGTGTATATGCTCAACCAGGCGGGCGGTGACCGACAGATTCTCGCCAAACAGCTGGGCATTTCCCCGCACCAGCTGTCCTATGTGACCCATTCCGGCGAGGGCGAAGGGCTGCTGTTCTACGGTTCCACGATTTTGCCTTTCGTGGACCACTTCCCGAAAAACACCGAGCTGTACCGCATTATGACCACAAAACCACAGGAAATAAAGGAGGCCGATTGATTATGAAACCCGAAATTTTGAACAATGACCACATGATGTTTTTGGATCGGGCGTTGGAGACCCAGCGCACCGCACTGCTGACGGCGATGGCCGACGCGGTTGCCGAGTGCCGCACGGCGGCAGACCAGGCGGTGGAGTTGACCGAGACCGGCGAGATCGGCCTGCTGCGCTTGGTGGAGATTTTGTGCGCCGCCAAAGTCCAGCGGGGCCAGACCGGCGGGGCCGTGCTGGAAGGCACCGAAGTCCAGATTCTGGCGGATGCGCTGGCCCAGCTTTACGCCTGCCTGACCGAGTGCCGCTTTGTGGGGCCGATGGGGCTGGCGGCCTATGCGGAGCTTTCCGGCATGATGGCCTCCCTCATGCTGGGAGAATGGTTTGATTAAGGAACCGCGCCTGCGCTTCACGGAGGAAGAACAGGCGGACCCGGCATTGGGAAAGCCCGTCCGCAAGGCGGAAAAGGCCGCCGCCAAAGCGGACAAGGCGCAGGCAAAAATTCCAAAAAAGCAGGTCAAACGGACCGAGGTGGACCCCAAGACCGGCAAGGTCACAACCAAGCTGGTGTTGGAGGATAAGCCCCGGCCGCCCTCCAAGCTGTCCCATTCTCTGCGGGATGCGCCGGGCAATGCAGTGGCAGGCAAGATTCACCAGGAGATTCAGGAGTCCGAGGATGACAACGTGGGCGTGGAGAGCGCCCACAAGTCCGAGGAAGCCGTGGAGACTGGCGTGCATCTGGTCCAGGAGGGCTACCGCAGCCACAAGCTGAAACCCTACCGCAAGGCCGCCCAGGCCGAGCGACAGCTGGAAAAGGCCAACATCAATGCACTGTACCAGAAGTCGTTGCAGGACAATCCCCAGGCTGCGAGTAACCCGCTGTCCCGGTGGCAGCAGAAGCAGCAGATCAAAAAGCAGTACGCCGCTGCCAAACGGGCCGCACAGTCCGGCGGGACCGCCGCTGGTGCCGCCCAGAAATCCGGCAAGGCGGCCAAAACGGTCAAAGAAAAGGCCCAGCAGGCCGGTGCCTATGTGATGCAGCACAAGAAAGGCTTCATCATGGTGCTGGCGATTTTCCTGCTGATCTGCCTGCTGCTCAACACTATGTCCTCCTGCTCCATGATGGCGCAGAGCATCGGTTCGATGATTTCCGGCACCACCTACCCTTCGGATGACCCGGAACTGGTGGCGGTGGAGGCGGACTATGCAGCCAAGGAGGCCGCGCTGCAAGCCGAGATCGACAACATCGAGAGCAGCCATCCCGGCTATGACGAGTACCGCTATGACCTGGATATGATCGGCCACGACCCCCACGAGCTGGCGGCCTACCTGTCTGCCGTCTTGCAGGGCTACACGCGAGCAAGCGCCCAGGCGGAGCTGGAACGCATCTTCAATGCCCAGTACCGGCTGACGCTGACCGAGGAAGTGGAGGTGCGCTACCGCACCGAGACCCGGACCGACAGTGAGGGCAACGAGTATGACGTTGAGGTGCCCTATAACTACTACATCTTAAATGTGACCCTCACCAGCAAGCCCATATCCTCTGTGGCTTCGGAGTTGTTGACGCCGGATCAGCTGGAGATGTATCAGGTGTACCGGCAGACGCTGGGCAACAAGCCGCTGATCTTCGGCGGTGGTTCCGTCGACACCAGCGACTCCGAGAGCTTGGCCGGTGTGGAGTTTGTGAACGGAACACGGCCCGGCAATCAGGCGGTGGTGGACATCGCCAAAAGCCAGGTGGGCAATGTGGGCGGCCAGCCCTACTGGAGCTGGTACGGATTTACCTCCCGTGTGGAGTGGTGCGCCTGCTTCGTCTCCTGGTGTTACGGCCAGATGGGGTTATCCGAACCTCGCTTTGCCGCCTGTCAGTCCCAGGGCGTCCCCTGGTTCCAGTCGCACGGTCAGTGGGGTGCGCGGGGATATGAAAACATCGCTCCCGGCGACGCCATCTTCTTTGACTGGGATTTGGACGGGTCCGCCGACCATGTGGGCATCGTGGTGGGCACCGACGGCAGCCGCGTCTACACCGTGGAGGGCAACAGCGGCGACGCCTGCAAGATTAAAAGCTACTCGCTGACTTATGAGTGCATCAAGGGCTACGGCCTGATGAACTGGTGATTTTTTCGGAGGTATAAAACTGAATATTGTATCTTTTGGGGGCGGCACGAACAGTGCCGCCCTTTTGGTTGGGCTTCATCAGCATGAGATTCCCGTTGACCTCATCACCTTTGCGGACACCGGGGCGGAGCATCCACATACCTACCGCTTTCTGGAAATCATGAACCGGTGGCTGCAAGAACACAGGATGCCACACATTACGGTGGTGAAGAATGTAGACCGCAGTGGCAACCGGCTAACCCTGGAAACGGAGTGCCTGCGTTCGGGGACGCTGCCCTCCATCGCCTACGGCTTCAAGCGGTGCTCGCAGAAGCACAAAATCGGCCCGCAGGAAAAGTTCTGCAACCACCATCCGCAATGCCGCGCCGTGTGGCAGGCGGGCGAACGGGTCACGCGGTTCATTGGCTACGACGCCGGGGAGCAGAAACGGTACGAACATTCCAAAAAGTACAATGAAGCGGACAAAAAGTATAAGAACCGCTATCCGCTGATTGAGGACTGGCACTGGACGCGGGACGATTGTATCCGGGCAATCCAGGAGGCTGGTCTGCCTCTGCCCGGTAAATCGTCCTGCTTTTTCTGCCCCAGCATGAAGCGGGACGAAGTAGAAGCCCTGAAACGGCAACACCCCGACCTGTACCGTCGGGCGCTTGCCATTGAGGAAAACGCAATGCCCCATCTCAAGACCGTCAAGGGATTGGGGCGCAACTACGCTTGGAAAGAGCGATATGGAATGGAGTGATTGACTATGGCTAAGAACAAAATCGAGCGCATCGACCAGGAGATCGCCAAAACCCGCGAGAAAATCGCGGAGCAGCAGGAAAAGCTGAAGGCCCTGGAAGCGCAGAAAACTGAAGCGGAAAATCTGGAGATTGTCCAGATGGTGCGCGCCCTGCGCATGACCCCGGCCCAGTTGAACGCCCTGCTGGCTGGCGGAATGGTGCCCGGCCAGGAAGCGATTCCCGCCAATTCCGAACAGGAGGACATGACCCATGAAGAATAAGAAGATTTTCAGAACCCTTGCCGCCCTTTGCACCTCTCTGGTGCTGATGGGCGGCTTTTCTGTGACCGCCTTTGCCCAAGGCACGGACCCCGCGCCGACGGCCACACCGGAAGCTGATGCCACCAATGACAGCAATGTGGTGGTGGAGGAAACCGAGGACAGCCCGCCGCTGACCCCGGAGGGCAACGCCGCCCTGGTGGATGACTTTGGCGGCAACAAGCAGCTCATCACAGTCACCACCAAGGCGGGCAACTACTTCTACATCCTCATTGACCGTGCCAACGAGGACAAGGAGACCGCCGTCCACTTCTTAAACCAGGTGGATGAGGCCGATCTGGAGGCACTGATGGAGGACGGCCAGACCACAGAGGAAACCCCTGCCGTCTGCAACTGTACGGAGAAGTGTGCGGCGGGCGCAGTGAATACGGCTTGTCCGGTCTGCGCCGTGGATATGGCTGGATGCACGGGTCAGGAGCCGGAACCTACGCCCACCCCGGAGACGGAGGCTGAGCCGGAAACCGAACCGGCGGGGCTGAATCCGGCGTTTTTGCTGGTGGTGCTGGCCGCGCTGGGTGGCATCGGTGCGCTGGTCTACTTCAAATTCATCAAGCAGAAGCCCAAGACCAAGGGCAGCGATAACTTAGATGATTACGATTATGGCGCAGATGAAGAACTCCCGGAGGATGAGACCTGGGAGACCGAGCCGGAGGAAGCCGACGGGGGCGGCGATGAAGAAAGCGAGAACCCGGTCAAATGACCCGGTTCACCGACAGCCCCTTTGAACCCATGATGATGCGCAGGCCGGAGGGCGGGAAGGCAGTTTCCCGTCCTCCCTCTTTATCTCCCGGCCACCCCTGCTATGGCTGTGGAAACTACCGCCCCGGCCAGCCCTGCGTGGGATTCTGCCACAAGGAGCTGACCGCATGGCTGCGCGAAAGGAGGAGACAGAAATGAAATTGGTAATTGCCGAGAAACCTTCGGTTGCAAATTCGTTGGCCGCTGTACTGGGCGCTACCACCCGCAGGGACGGCTACCTGGAGGGCGGCGGCTGGCTGGTGAGCTGGTGCCTGGGGCATCTGGCCGGGCTGGCCGATGCCGCCACCTATAATCCTGACTACGCCAAGTGGCGCTATGATGACCTGCCGATTTTGCCGGAGACCTGGCGCTTCACCATCGCCAAGGACAAACGGGATCAGTTCGATGTGCTGCGTACCCTGCTGCGGCGGGAGGACGTGACCGAGGTAGTCAACGCCTGCGATGCCGGGCGCGAGGGTGAGTTGATTTTCCGCACCGTTTACTGTCTGGCGGGCTGCACCAAGCCCATGAAACGGTTGTGGATCAGCAGCATGGAGGATTCCGCCATCCGGGAGGGCTTTGCCAACCTGCGCCCCGGTGCGGACTATGACGGTCTGCATCAGGCAGCCCTCTGCCGGGCCAAGGCCGACTGGCTGGTGGGCATCAACGCCACCCGCCTCTTTTCGGTGCTGTATCACCGTACCCTCAACATTGGCCGCGTTATGTCCCCGACGTTGGCGCTCATCGTCCAGCGGGAGGCCGAGATCGACGCCTTCAAGCCGGTGCCGTTTTATACGGTGGTGCTGGAACTGCCCGGCTTTTCCGCTGCCAGCTCTCGGATGGACAATAAAGGCACTGCCGAGCAACTGCGGCAAGCCAGCGAGGGCGGCATGGCCACGGTCAAACAGGTGGAGCGCAAGGACAAAACCGAGAAGCCGCCCGCCCTCTACGACCTGACCACTCTCCAGCGGGATGCCAACCGCTTGCTGGGCTTCACGGCGCAGCAGACATTGGATTACCTGCAAAACCTCTATGAAAAGAAGCTCTGCACCTATCCCCGGACGGACAGCCGCTACCTGACTTCCGACATGGCCGAGGGCCTGCCGGTGCTGGTGAATCTGGTCGCCAACGCCATGCCGTTCCGCAAGGGCATCGCCATTTCCTGCGATGCGGCGGCGGTCATCAACGACAAGAAAGTGACCGACCACCATGCGGTGATCCCCACCCGCAGCATCCGGGAGGCGAACTTGTCTGCTTTGCCGGTGGGCGAACGGGCAATTCTGGAGCTGGTGGCCCTGCGGCTGCTGTGCGCGGTGGCCCCGCCCTATACCTACGCCGAGACCGCTATCACGGTGGAGTGCGATGGCGCGGAGTTCACCGCCAAAGGCCGCACGGTGAAGCAGCCTGGCTGGCGGGAACTGGACGCCGCCTACCGCGCCAGTATGAAAAATGCGGAGCCGGACAACGACAACGAAAGCAAGGCGCTGCCGGAGCTGACCGAAGGCCAGGAGCTGCCGGTAGCCGGTGCCGCCGTCAAGGCGGGTAAGACCACCCCGCCCAAGCACTTCACCGAGGACACCTTACTCTCCGCGATGGAGACTGCCGGAAAAGATGATATGCCGGAAGATGCCGAGCGCAAAGGTCTCGGCACCCCCGCCACCCGCGCCGGGATTTTGGAAAAGTTGGTCTCCACGGGCTTCCTGAAACGAAAAAAGAGCAAAAAAACCGTACAGCTTCTGCCATCCCATGACGCACTTTCCTTGATTACTGTCCTGCCGGAGCAGCTGCAATCCCCGCTGCTGACCGCCGAGTGGGAGTACCGGCTGGGCGAGATCGAGCGCGGCGAGCTGGCCCCGGAGGACTTCATGGACGGGATCTGCGCCATGCTGAAAGAACTGGTGGGAACCTATCAGGTCATCAAAGGTAGCGAGTACCTGTTCACCCCGCCCCGCGAGGTGGTGGGCAAATGCCCCCGCTGCGGCGGCGAGGTTGCAGAAATGCAAAAGGGCTTCTTCTGCCAAGACAAATCCTGCAAATTTGCAATCTGGAAAAACAGCAAGTGGTGGACCGCGAAGCGCAAACAGCCCACCAAGGCCATTGTGGCGGTGCTGCTCAAAGATGGCCGCGCCCGTGTGACCGGGTTGTACTCCGAAAAGAGCGGCAAAACCTACGACGCCACCGTGGTGCTGGAAGATACCGGCCAGTATGTCAATTTCAAGCTGGACTTTGACCGGCAGAAAGGCGGCGGCAAATGAAACTGAGTTTATATGAACAGGAAACCATTATCCTCTACAACCAGGCCGAGGCCACCGCCGAGGTCTACACCCATGACCCGAAGCTGTTGGAGAAGCTGCGGCGGCTGGCGGAGAAGTACCCGGACCAGATCGTAAAAAAAGACCGTCAGACCTTTACGGTGCCCAAACGCTGCGTGTCTGTCCGGGAACCGTACAGCGCCGAGCGCCGCAAGGCCGCCAGTGAACGAGCCAAGGCCGCCGGGTACAGGCCGCCCGTCCCTAAAGCGGGTGACAAGTGAGCATGGGCGAGAGTGTCTTTGAAGTCGTGAAACAGTCCGTCACCGCCAGGGAGGCGGCGGAAATGTACGGCATCGCGGTGGGGCGCGGCGGCATGGCCTGCTGTCCCTTCCACGATGACCGCCACCCCAGCATGAAGCTGAACGAGGACTACTTTTACTGTTTTGGTTGCGGGGCAACTGGCGACGTGATCGACTTCACCGCCCGGCTCTATGACCTGTCCCCCAAGGAGGCCGCCGAAAAGCTGGCCCTGGATTTTGGCCTGGCCTATGACAGTCAGGCCCCTCCCCGGAGGCGTTACGTCCGGCAGAAAACCGAGGCGCAGAAATTAAAGGAAAAACGGGAACATGGGTGGCGTGTTCTGGCGGACTACTACCACTTGCTCCGAAAATGGGAAACCGATTATTCCCCCAAAACGCCGGACGAGAACCCGCATCCCCGTTTTATGGAGGCTATTCAAAAGAAAGATTACATGGGCTATCTGCTGGATACGTTTCTCGACAGCAGCACCGAGGCACAGGACCAATGGATTGCAGAACACACTGCTGAAATCTCGGCCATAGAAGGGAGAGTGAAAATCATGGCTGACAAACCCACCAACCGGGAGCGGTTGCAGGAAATCACGGCGGGCATTGAACAGGGCATCAAGGAGCTGTTCGAGAGCGACAAATACCGCCGTTACCTGTCCGTGATGTCCCGCTTCCACCGCTACTCCGTCAACAACACCATGCTCATCTATATGCAGCGCCCGGACGCTACGCTGGTGGCCGGTTACAACAAGTGGAAAAATCAGTTTTCCCGCCATGTGAAGCGGGGTGAACACGGCATTACCATCATTGCCCCGACACCATATAAGAAGAAAATCGAGGAGCAGAAGCTGGACCCGGACACCAAAGCCCCTATGCTGGATAAGGATGGCAAGGTCATCATGGAGGAAAAGGAGATCGAGATCCCACTGTTCCGCCCGGTGAAGGTGTTTGACGTCAGCCAGACGGACGGAAAGCCCCTGCCGGAGTTGGCCTCCAGCCTGTCCGGCAACGTCCAGAACTATGAGGTATTTATGGAGGCTCTGCGCCGGTCCGCCCCGGTCCCCATCGAGTTTGAGCCGATGGATGCAAACATGGACGGCTATTTTTCCTCCGATCAGCAGCGGATCGCCATTCGGGAAGGCATGAGCGAGGTGCAGACCGTTTCCGCTGCCGTGCATGAGACCGCCCACAGCAAGCTACACGACCCGAAGCGGACGAAACCCGAACCCACCTGGAAGGTGGTCATGGTCAGCGACGGCGGGACCAAGCGGGACTTTTCCCAGGGCTTTGCAACCGAAGCAGAGGCGGAACAGTTCGCTGCCGGTGCAGACTGGCGCTTTGTGGACGAGAATCAGTTCGAGTGGCGTCTGGAGGTGGAGGAAGATCACGTTGCCGAGGTTCAGGCAGCGAAGGATCGGCATACGGAGGAAGTCCAGGCGGAGAGCATCTCCTATGCGGTTTGCCAGTATTACGGTATCCAGACTGCCGACAACAGCTTCGGCTATATCGCCAGTTGGAGCCAGGGCAAGGAACTGAAGGAGCTGCGGGCCAGTCTGGAGGTTATCAATAAGACCGCCGGTGAGCTGATTTCCGATATTGACCGGCACTACAAGGAAATTTGTAAGGAGCGCGGCATTGACCTGACCGCCCAGCCGGAACAGGCGGTGCCCCGGCAGGAGGCCGCGCCGGAACTGGCTCCGGAGGTCGCTGTTCAGCAGCCCACAGAGGAAACGCCTAATACACCTGCCCCCAGCGCCGAAGCCCAGGAGGCCCTGTTGCTGGTTGATGATGCCACCTATCTTCATGTTCAGCCCTGTGACACCGGCTGGGACTACACGCTCTACGACGCCGCCACCATGAAGCAGTTGGACGGCGGCCAGCTGGATGCGCCGGAGCTGCCGCTGTCCACCGCTGCGCTGAAAATCTGTGAGATGCACGGCATGGGCGGCCAGTCCATTCGGTATGCGCCGCTGTCCATGATTGAGACCTTGCAGGAGGCGGCCCAGGCAGCTGTGCCGGAAGTCACCCAGCTGCCGGATGCCCCGGAGCAGACACTGGACGAATACCCTATGCCGGACCCGACGTTGACCCAGGACGATCTGGAAAAGTGCGGCTATCTGGACAGCGACCTTCTGCCCCTTTCCAAAGAGCGGGCCTACGAGCTGATGGCGCAGGACCTAACCGTTTACATGGTCCAGCAGGGCGAAAACCCCGCGATGGCCTTTGATACCGCCGACCTGGACGCCCACGATGGCATTTTTGCCGTCACCCGTGAGGAATGGGAGGATAGTCCCTCCTTTGATGCTCAGGTCATGGACCGCATGGACCACCAGCAGGAACGGGAGCAGGCGTTTCTCAACCACAAGGGCGATTGCTATGCCATCTATCAGGTGAAGCACACCGATGAGCTGAGGGACATCCGCTATGAAGGGCTGGAATGGGTCAAGTCCATCGGGCGGACTGTGCAGCGCGATAACTACGATCTGGTCTATACTGCGCCGCTCACACCCGGCGACCTGAAAGGCAGCGTGCTGGATAATCTCGAATACCGCTTCAACAACGAACACCCTGCCGACTACCGCCACCCGTCTATGAGCGTCAGCGACATCGTTGCCATCAAGCAGGACGGCAAGGTATCCTGTCATTACTGCGACAGTTTTGGCTTTCAGCAAATCCCCGGCTTCCTGCCGGACAATCCGCTGAAAAGTGCGGAGATGACGGTTGAGGACGACTACGGCATGATCGACGGCGTTATCAACAATGGCCCCAAGGAGCCGACGGTGGCTCAGCTGGAACAGCAGGCCCGCAGCGGTCAGCCCATCTCTCTCATGGATTTGGCGGCCGCCGCCCACCGGGAAGATCGGGACAAGAAGAAGTCCGTCATGGACCAGCTGAAAAGCCAGCCTAAATCCGAACATAAAAAGACAGCGCCCAAAAAGAGCGCGGAAAGGGAGATCTGATATGAACGCTATGACCTTTGAAGAAACCAACCTGCTGTGCATCTACAACCCCGGCAGTCGCCTGGGAGCCATCGAGGCGCTGTCCGAGATGCGTGGCCATTTGGAGCCGGACGAGACCGAACTGCTGGCCCTGACCAACAGCACCCTCGCCAAGCTCCGAGTTATGACTGATACCGAGTTTGACGAGCTGGAACTGTACCCTGATTTTGACGAGTAACACCCTGTTTTGACCAGCCGGGGCGGCCACCGTGCCGCCCCTTTTCGATTCCTGAATGGAAGGGAGGACAGATAACCATGCCAACCAAAGCAGAAATGTACGCGCAGATGGCGGAGAAGGTCGCGGTCCAGCTCACCGGCAGTTGGCAGGAGTGGGCGGGCTTTCTCACTACCGCCGCCCGGCTTTACAAGTACCCCTATCACGAGCAGCTGATGATCTACGCTCAGCGCCCGGACGCTACCGCCTGCGCCGAGTACGACCTGTGGAATGACCGCATGGGCCGGTATGTGCGGCGCGGTTCCAAGGGCATCGCCCTGGTGGACGATTCCGGGGACCGGCCCCGCCTGCGCTATGTGTTCGATATTTCCGACACCGGCACCCGTGAACATTCCCGCACCCCCTGGCTGTGGCAGCTGGAGGAACGGCACATTGGGCCTGTGTCGGCCATGCTGGAACGCAACTACGATGTGAGCAGCAACGACCTGGCCCAGCAACTGGCTGATGTGGCCGCCAAGCTGGCGGAGGAATACTGGGACGAACACAGGCAGGACATTCTCTATATCGTTGACGGTTCCTTTTTGGAGGAGTACGATGAGTACAACATCGAGGTGCAATTCAAGTCTGCCGCCACCGTCAGCATCGCCTACGCCCTGATGTCCCGATGTGGGCTGGATACGGAGCAATATTTCCAGCATGAGGACTTCATGCCGATTTTCGATTTTAATACCCCGGCCACGGTTGGGGCATTGGGAGCGGCGGTCAGTCAGATGAACCAGCAGGTGCTGCGGCAGATCGGCGTCACCATCCAGAATTATGAGCGCGAACAACTCGCGGAAAGGAGCAACCACCATGAAGAACAACCTGACTTACACGCAGAACGGGGATTACCTGATTCCCGACCTGAGCCTGAGCGAACAGCCGGAGAAGCCCCTGGGCAAGTACGGGCGGCTGCGGAAAGCGTATCTGAAGGAACACCGGCCCCTGATTTACAACCAGCTGCTGCTGACCGAGAAGCTGTACCCGCACCTCATCGAGATCGACGAGACGGCGAACAGCCGTCTGGAGCAGATGATGCCCCAGCTGGCGGAGTCGGCGGGCGCGACGGAGGAGCTGAAAGCCCGCGACCCGATGCAGTGGGTGGGCCTGATGAACACCTGCAAGGCCCAGGCCGAGGAGATCCTGCTGGCGGAGCTTATCAACAGCTGACCTTAAACCTGTTCCTCTCCGAAGCGGAACAAATCCAGATAATTGACGAAGCAGAGAGTGTGAAAACGCCCTCTGCTTCTTCTTTTGCCCAGGAGCAGCCGCAGCCAGAAGCTGGCGACTATGAGGCGGAGTCGGTAAAGCCTACCCTCCGAGAGCTGCATGAGAAATATAAGCCTATTGTACTGGAGGCTGTTACCGAGGATACCCGATACCGCAACGCCTGTGGTCACAGCGATTATGAAAGTGCCGTGATTGAAGGCAGATCGGCCATCCGCCGCGCTGTTTTGTCGTCCGGCAACAGGGAGCTGCTCCAGCTCTATTCCTATACGCCGGAGTTCCGCCAACGCTTGCACAGAGAAATCATTGACGAGACCTATCCGCGTCTCCACGAGCTGCTGCGCCCGCTTTCGCAGGATGACATCGACGATGCCATCCGCGTTTGGAATGGGGACGCTGCCAGCAAACGTGCGGTGGTCCACTATATGGCAGACCATGCACGAGAGAAAGATACCGCTGCCTGGCTGGCCCGCGAATATAGCGGCGGAGACAGCACAAAGCTGTTGCTCGCCCGTGCCGGAAGCTCCGTAGAAATGGAATTGCCGTGGCCCAAAGTGCAGCGCCGGATTGCCCAGCTCATTGCGGATGGCACTTTCCTGACAGAACAGGAGCGCCAGCCGGAAAGGCAAGAGCAGGATGTCCGCCGGTATCAGGTGGTGGTCTATCACCATTCTGAGAACGGCTTTGATGAGCGTATGGAATATCCCAAACGGGAAGAAGCCGAAAAGGCCGCCCAGGGGTATGTGGACGGCACGATGGAGCCGGACGGCTTTGCCTACGACGGCGCGGCAATCTACGATTTGCAGCAGCGGACCTACCTGCGTATTTTTGGCAACTACCCGGATGAGGCCGCGCAGGCACAGGTCGCACCACCCGACCTGTCCGGCCAGCCCGTCACCCGCGAGGGAGACACCATCACCATCGGGAACGGGGAGCCGGCTCATGAGATTGACATTACCGTTTCCGATGAAGAATACGAGGCCATCCAGCAGGCCATCCCGGAGGAAAAGGTCTATGACCCTGCCGCGCCGGTCTACCATGAGGGCGACACGGTCTATCTGGACAATCAGGAATACCAGATCACAGAACTGCGGGCGGATACCGTACAGCTTCTTCCTTCCGGCATGACTTACCCAATCTTCCGGGCCGAAAGCCGGGAACGGTTCGAGCAGCTTCTGAAAAACGACCTGCGAAACGGCTCCATTACCGAGTTCCTTTTTGCCAACCCGGAGAAAGCGGACCAGGACCTGCGGGAAGTGCTGACTTCCGGCCTGCTTGCCTGGCAGGATAAGGAGTACATTTCCCGCTGGCTACGGGATGGCGAGGGCAACACCAAAATCGCCAAACGCCTTTCCGAGCTGTATTCCGGGCGCGTGGAGACGATGGACCTTGTGACCGGGGATATAGCGGACTACCGCACCTTCACCACCAGCGTTGAGGTGGAGATCCTGGACCATGAGGAACGAAAACTTGCGACCCTGGCATACCGCTGGGATGAACTTGTGCCGCTTCTGCGGGGATTGTATGTGCATGAGCAGGACGGATTCTTCCAGGACCCAGACGGCTTTAAGCGGTATGCGGTAGAGGAAACATCGGATGCGTTTGAAGAACCCTTCATTGTCCGCGACCAGCAGACGGGGCGCTATTATGATCTGGATGATATATACCAGACCTTTGAAACAAGGGAAGAAGCCGAAGCCTTTGCGGACCGGTTGAACACGCCCTTCCTGGAAGGCACCCCTTCTTACCAGGTGGGCGACCATGTGACGCTCCCTGCGCCCGATCATCCCATCACCGGCACGATTGATGCCATTGAAGATACAACGGTCCGCATTTACACCGGGCCTTATGCCTGGAGTTATGATGTCATCAGCCGGGAACAGTTTGAAACCTGGCTGCGCCAGGATGAGCGCAACGCCGGACTGTTTACGCCGGGGGAAAAAGAAACCCCTGCGCCGGAAATCACAGCCGAGCCAGTTAAGGTCTACCCCGGCGACAAGAATAACCTGCCCTATGACGTGGTGGTGGAACGGCTGCACATCGACCAGCCGGAACCCACGCCGCAGGAACCCGTGCCCGCCCCGGAAGTGGAGGCAGATGCAGAACCGGGGCCGCAGGTCGCCATCCCGGTAAACGGTGAGTGGCAGACCTTCCCCGACCAGAGGGCAGCTGAGCAGGCGGCCTACCAAGAGTACAAAGACAACCTGCGCCGCAACGCGCAGAATTTTCACATCACCGACGACCATCTGGGTGAGGGCGGCCCCAAGGCCAAGTACCAGGCCAATGTGGCAGCGATTAAGCTGCTGAAGCATCTGGAGGAGACCACCGGGCAGTCCACGCCGGAGCAGCAGGCGGTATTGTCCCGCTATGTTGGCTGGGGTGGCCTGGCAGATGCCTTTGACCCGGACAAATCTGCGTGGGCTGCCGAGTTTTCGGAACTGAAAGAACTGCTGACCCCGGAGGAATACGCTGCGGCCAGAGCCTCCACCTTGAATGCCCACTACACCAGCCCTACCGTCATCCGTGCCATCTATGAGGCCGTGGAGAAGATGGGCTTCCGTACCGGCAACATTTTGGAGCCGTCTATGGGCGTGGGCAATTTCTTCGGAATGCTGCCGGAGAGTATGGCGGACAGCCGCCTGTACGGCGTGGAGCTGGATTCCATCAGCGGCCGGATCGCAAAGCAGCTTTACCCCAAGGCTGACATCACCGTGGCGGGCTTCGAGACCACCGACCGGCGGGACTTTTACGACCTTGCCATCGGCAACGTGCCTTTCGGCCAGTACCAAGTCAACGACAGAGCCTACAATAAGCTGGGCTTCAACATCCATAACTACTTTTTTGCAAAATCTTTAGACCAAGTGCGGCCCGGCGGCATGGTGGCTTTCGTCACCAGCCGCTATACGATGGACGCCAAGGATTCCACCGTGCGCCGGTATCTGGCCCAGCGGGCCGAACTGCTGGGAGCCATTCGTCTGCCCAATGACGCTTTCAAAAAGAATGCCGGAACGGAGGTTGTTTCGGACATTCTCTTTCTGCAAAAGCGGGACCGCCCGCTGGATATTGCGCCGGACTGGACCCAGGTGGGCCGGACCGAGGACGGCTTCACGGTCAACCAATATTTTCTGGACCACCCAGAGATGGTGTTAGGGCGGCCTACCGCTGAAAGCACCCAATATGGCAAGCAGGACTACACCGTGGCCCCCATCGAAGGGTTGGAGCTGGCCGACCAGCTGCACGATGCCGTGAAGTACATCCAGGGAACCTATCAGGAGGCCGCGCTGCCGGAGCTGGGCGAGGGCGAGGACATCGACGAATCCCTCCCAGCTGACCCCAACGTGAAGAACTATTCCTACACGGTGGTGGACGGTGCGGTGTACTTCCGGGAAAACAGCCGCATGGTGCGCCCTGACCTGAACGCCACCGCCGAGGCCCGTGTCAAGGGGCTGGTGGGGCTGCGGGACTGTGTGCAGCGGCTCATCGACCTGGAAATGGACGCCGCCGCGCCGGAGGCCGCCATCCAGGGACAGATGGCCGAGCTGAACCGGCTCTATGACGATTTTTCCGCCAAGTATGGCCTTATCAACGACCGGGCCAATCGGCTGGCCTTTGCCGATGACAGCAGCTACTATCTGCTCTGCGCCCTGGAGGTGCTGGACGAGGACGGCAAACTGGAGCGCAAGGCGGATATGTTTTCAAAGCGGACCATCAAACCCCATGAAGCCGTCACCACGGTGGACACGGCCAGCGAAGCACTTGCGGTATCCATTTCGGAGAAAGCCTGTGTGGATATGGCTTACATGGAGCAGCTGACCGGCAAAACCAGTGAGGAATTGGCCGCTGAACTGCAAGGCGTCATTTTCCGTGTGCCCGGCCAGAGTGAGCCGGATGGGACACCCCTCTATGTCGCGGCGGATGAGTACCTGTCCGGCAACGTGCGCCGGAAGCTGCGTCAGGCTCAGCGGGCGGCGGAGCAGGACCCGGCCTTCGCGGTCAACGTGGAAGCCCTGACTGCCGCCCAGCCCAAGGACCTGGACGCTTCCGAGATCGAAGTGCGGCTGGGGGCAACATGGATCGACAAAGAGTACATCCAGCAATTCATGTACGAGACCTTTGACACACCCTTTTACCTTCAGCGCAGCATTGAGGTCCACTATACCCCCTTTACGGCGGAATGGCAGATCTCCGGTAAAAATGCCGTTGGGCAGAACAATGTGGCTGCTTACTCGACGTATGGAACTGAGCGGGCCAACGCCTATAAAATCCTGGAGGACAGCCTGAACCTGCGGGATGTCCGCATCTACGACACCGTGGAGGACGCAGACGGCAAGGAGCGCCGGGTGCTGAACGCCAAAGAAACTACTCTGGCGGCCCAGAAGCAGCAGGCCATCCGTGAGGCGTTCAAGGATTGGATTTGGCGCGACCCGGAGCGGCGGCAGGCATTGGTGCGCCAGTACAATGAAGAAATGAACAGTACCAGGCCCCGCGAGTATGACGGCAGCCATATCGTCTTTGGCGGCATGAACCCGTCCATCACCCTGCGGGAACACCAGAAAAACGCCATCGCCCATGTGCTGTACGGCGGCAACACGCTGCTGGCCCATGAGGTGGGTGCGGGCAAAACTTTTGAAATGGTTGGGGCCGCGATGGAGGCCAAACGATTGGGCCTTTGCCAGAAATCTCTCTTTGTGGTGCCGAACCACTTGACCGAGCAGTGGGCGTCGGAGTTCCTGCGGCTCTACCCATCCGCTAACATCCTGGTGACAACGCGAAAAGATTTTGAGAAGCACAATCGCAAAAAATTTTGTGCCAGAGTCGCCACTGGCGACTACGATGCCATCATCATGGGTCACAGCCAGTTTGAGAAAATCCCCATCAGCAAGGAACGCCAGGAGCGGCTTTTGCAGGAACAGATCTGGGAGATCACCGAGGGTATCTCTGAGGTAGAGGCCAGCGGTGGGGAGCGTTTTACGGTCAAGCAACTGGAACGCACCCGAAAGTCCCTGGAAGCCAGGCTGGAAAAGCTGCAAGCCGAGGACCGAAAAGATGACGTGGTGACGTTTGAGCAGTTGGGCGTTGACCGGCTGTTCGTGGATGAGGCCCACAACTATAAAAATCTGTTTCTTTACACCAAAATGCGCAATGTGGCGGGCCTCTCCACTACGGACGCGCAGAAATCCAGCGATATGTTCGCCAAGTGCCGCTATATGGATGAGCTGACGGGTGGCCGGGGCGTTGTCTTTGCGACCGGCACACCTGTGTCGAACAGTATGACCGTGCGCCCGTAAGGGGCTGTAATAATCTTACCTTGAGCAAGTAATAGGGCAAGGTATCAAAGCGGAATAATCCGCACCCTATCGTCACCCGACTTATCCAAAAGGGGAAACCCGATGGGGAGTGTAGCATGTCGGAGGGCACGAAACACGGAAACTTCCAAAGTGTTTGCGTGGTAGTGGCGAAAAGTTATGAATAAGGATGAAAGCTAAACTGCCTGAATGACAGTCGGAGATTGGGCAAAATGTTGCTCCATGCGTAAGGAAGTTATACTCGCATGTACTCTGGTGGATATGAGTCGGCCATGCGTATCCACAAGATACCCAGAGTAAATCAGCCATAGGATAATGGAAAACGACGAACGTCACATCCGAAATCATAACAGGCTTATGTTATTACAGTTCTAAACGGGGATTGCCTAAGGTAAAATGCCGAAAATCGGCTATGAGTGCTATGAGAAAAGTGACTCTGAATATTTACTATGGCAACAGAGTCTCCGTAGTAGTCCGAGGACGGGAAAGCCGTCCACATGGCGAAGGGAGACAGTCTTTCTTCAATACAAATAATAAGGAAAGGTGCGTGAGGCATTATGAGAAGTCCCGAAAATGTATTGAAAAGTTTAAGTGAAAAAGCAAAAAACAAAGAGTACAGGTACGAGAGATTATACCGTAACCTGTACAACCCAGAGTTCTATCTGCTTGCATACCAGAATATTGCGACCTCTCAGGGGAGCATGACGGCAGGTGCAGACGGATTCACTCTTGACGGTATGAGCATGGAGCGCATTGAAAAGCTCATTCAGAAGCTGAGAGACCACTCATACCAGCCGAACCCTGCAAGGCGTGTTTATATTGCGAAGAAAAACAGCAGTAAAAAGCGCCCATTGGGGATTCCGTCAACGGACGATAAACTGTTACAGGAAGTTGTCCGTATGATACTTGAAGCAATCTATGAGCCGACATTCTCTGATAATTCACATGGTTTCAGACCGAAAAGAAGTTGCCACACAGCGTTAAAAGAAATCGTAACGCTGTTCACTGGTGCAAAGTGGATAATCGAAGGAGACATTAAGGCTTGTTTTGACAGCTTCGACCACCATATCACAATACAGCTTTTGAGAAAGCGCATAAAAGATGAAGCGTTCATATCGCTGATGTGGAAGTTTCTAAGGGCAGGATATATGGAACAGTGGACATACCATGAAACGTACTCCGGCAGTCCACAAGGCTCCGGTGTCAGTCCGATACTTGCCAACATCTATCTGAATGAACTTGATGAGTTCATGGCAAGGATGAAAAAGAGTTTTGACAAAGGCGATACAAGAAGCCGTAAAGTCCACAAAGACCATGATAAGGTACGCTGGGCTTATCGGAAAGCGCAGAAAAATCTGGAAATAGAGCGCACAGAAGCAAACCTAGCAGCATTTAAAGAAGCAAGGAAAGTGATGTTGTCCACACCACATTTAGACGAGATGGATGAGAATTACAAAAGACTTCAATACAACCGTTACGCTGACGATTTCCTGATTTCAATAACAGGTTCAAAGCAGGATGCTGAAAATATCAAGGAACAGGTAAAGATATTTCTAAAAGACAAGCTAAATCTCACAATGTCGGAGGAGAAAACTCACGTTACCCATTCCTCTGAAAAGGTGCGGTATCTTGGATACGACATAAGAATATCAAGAAGTCAGGACACAAAGCGGACGAAAAAAGGTCTGCAACGGGTGTGGTATGGAAAAGTGCAGTTATATATGCCGAAAGAAAAATGGATTGCGAAACTGCACGAATACGGTGCGTTTAAAATCAAAAAAGACGAAAACGGCAAAGAGATTTGGAAGCCACTCCACAGAGGGGCGCTTATGCCATTAGACGATGTGGCAATCATCAGTAAATATAATTCTGAAATCAGAGGATTGTACAATTATTACAGGTTAGCAATCAATGTATGCAATCTGGGGAAATTTCATTCTATCATGCGTGGAAGCTGTTTAAAGACGTTGGCGGCAAAATATAATTCTTCTGTTATGAAGATGTATAAGAAATACCGTAGCGTAAAGGGCGACTTTGGCGCAGATTACAAAACCAAGAGTGGAACAAAGCGGTGTGAGTTTTACAATGAAGGATTTAGGCGTAATAACAATATCGCACCTGAATTTGTAGACATTATGCCGAAATACAGAGGGCAGATAAAACCGAATAGTCTTGCAGGACGTTTAAAAAGCGGACAATGCGAGATGTGCGGAGCAAACCCCGTGAAAGTGTATATGCACCATGTAAAGCGCTTAAAAGATTTGAACGCTGATAATGAATTTGATGAACTGATGTTACTGAAAAGGCGGAAGTCATTGGCTCTCTGCCCGAAATGCTACGAAGAAGCAAAGACAAAATCACTTAAACTATGAAAGATGGCGAGCCGTGTACATCGAGAGGTGTAAGCACGGTTCTGGAGGGGGTTACGCCAAGACCACGGACGAAAGGAAGTATGGCGTGGCGTTTCCTACCTTATGAACTTTATACCATGCAGCGGTATCTCCAATATGACCGCCTGCAAGAGCTGGGCATGACCCACTTTGACTGCTGGGCCAGCCGCTTCGGGGAGACCTGCACCTCGCTGGAGCTTGCCCCGGAGGGAACCGGCTACCGGGCCAGGACCCGTTTCTCCAAGTTCTTCAACCTGCCGGAGCTGATGAACCTGTTCAAAGAGGTCGCGGACATCAAGACCGCCGACCAGCTGCATCTGTCCACGCCGCAGGTGGAGTACCACAACGTCGTGGCCCAGCCCACCGAAATCCAGAAAGAGATGGTACAGGCACTCTCCGAGCGGGCGTCTCAGGTACACAGCGGTACGGTGGACCCGTCCCAGGACAATATGCTCAAGATCACCAGCGACGGACGCAAGCTGGGCCTGGACCAGAGGATCATCAACCAGCTGCTCCCAGACGAACCCGGCACCAAAGTCAACCAGTGTGTGGACAATATCATGCAAATCTGGCGGGACGGCGAGGCCGACAAGCTGACACAGCTGGTCTTTTGCGACATCTCTACGCCCCAGGCCCGGCCTGCCAAAAAGGCAGCGAAGGCGCTGGACAACCCAACGCTGCACGCATTGGAGGACGCGGTGCCGCTGCCAGAGCCGGAACCGGCCTTTACGGTGTATGAGGACATTCAACAAAAGCTCATTGCCAAGGGAGTGCCTGCCGAACAGATCGCCTTTATCCATGAGGCCAACACCGAGGTTCGAAAAAAAGAGTTGTTCTCCAAGGTGCGCACCGGCCAGGTGCGGGTGCTGCTGGGCAGTACACAGACAATGGGCGCGGGTACCAACGTCCAGGATCGCCTGGTGGCACTGCATGACCTGGACTGCCCGTGGCGGCCTGGCGATCTGGCCCAGAGAAAGGGCCGCATTGAGCGTCAGGGCAACCAGAACGAGACTGTCCATGTGTTCCGTTACGTCACCGAGGGGACGTTTGACGCTTACCTCTGGCAGACCGTTGAGAATAAACAACGGTTTATCAGCCAAATTATGACCTCCAAATCTCCGGTGCGGAGCTGCGACGATGTGGACGAAACGGCGTTGTCATTTGCCGAGATCAAGGCTTTGTGTGCAGGAGACCCGCGCATCAAGGAACGCATGGACCTGGATGTGGACGTGGCGCGGTTGAAATTGATGAAGGCCGACCACCAAAGCAGGCAATACCACTTGGAGGACCAGCTGCTCAAAACCTTCCCGGAGGAAATCGAGAAAAACAAAGGTTTTATCACCGGGCTGGAAGCGGATATGAAAACGCTGGCGGAACACCCGCACCCGGAGGACGGCTTTGCGGGCATGGAAGTCCGGGGCGACACCCTGACCGACAAGGAGAACGCCGGTGCGGCGCTTTTGGATGCCTGCAAGGAGGTCAAAGGCTCTGATCCGGTATCGGTGGGCAGCTACCGGGGCTTTGCTATGTCGGTGTC
Organism: Anaerotruncus massiliensis (ex Togo et al. 2026); assembly: GCF_900199635.1. GTDB lineage: Bacteria > Bacillota > Clostridia > Oscillospirales > Ruminococcaceae > Anaerotruncus > Anaerotruncus massiliensis. The sequence goes on from NZ_LT962687.1 coordinate 332,712, forward strand.
GTTTGACGCTTTCCGGCAGGAATATATGCTCCTGCTGAAAGGCGAGATGACCCACCGGACGGCCTTGGGCACCGACCCGCGCGGCAACCTCACCCGTATTGACAACGCCCTTGCCCAGATGCCCCAGCGGCTGGAGGCGGTGAAAAATCAGCTGGATAACCTCTATCAGCAGCAGGCCGCCGCCAAGGCCGAGGTGGGGAAGCCCTTTCCCCAGGAGCAGGAGCTGCGGGATAAATCCGCCCGGCTGGCAGAGCTGGATGTGCTGCTGAATATTGACGGCCATAAGCACCCCGCACCGGAGGCGGTGGTGGCTAAGAGCAGCCGTCCCTCGGTGCTGGAAGGGCTGAAACGCCCGGTGCCGCTGCGCAGCCCCGAAAAGAAACCCAAACACCATGAACAGGAGGTGCGATAACATGAACGCAGACAAAAATACGGCCCTCTATGAAAAGATGGCCGCCGAGCAGGACAAGTTCCGGGACTGGCTGAAAAGCCAGCCGCCGGAAGAAATTCTGAACCATGCCTATGAGTACGCTGTCCGGGAGGACATTTTGATGGCAATGGAGGAACTGGATCTACCCCAAAGCCGGGCTGCCGCGCTGTTGGCGTCGCCGTCCCCGCTGGCCGATGTGTACAAGGAGTTTGCCGACCGGGAGACTTCCTACATGGATGTGGTGCGGGACAGTATCGAGCAGCGGGCTGAGGCAGCACTGGACACCCAGCGGGAACTGCCGCTCAACCGGCATGACGCCGCCTATGCCCGCGAACAGGGCGAACTGGACCTCTATCGTTCGTCCCGCCGCGCCAACATCGCTTGCAAGGAGGCCATCGAGGCATCCATTTCGGAACATTATCGGGACAATCGGCTGGGCAAAGACGCGGTGCCCCAGGTGATCGAGCAGTTCGGCTACACCCGCACCCTCTATGTATTAGCAAACACTGTGCAGCAGAAGGACTGGGATGGGCGGTTCAGCCCGGCCAACAAGACGTGGGCCAAGACTGTGGACATCCCGCCCAACCCGGACGGCTTCGGCGGCGAACGCAACCTGGACTTTGTGGTGGACAGCCACCCCGGCCTGGTCGATCTGTTTCTGAGCCAGGCGCGGCAGGACTATCTGCGGCTTCAGCCGCTGACGCCGGAGGAAATCCAGGCCGAGGCCGCCCGGCTGTTGCAGGAGCTGCGCGCCCCGGATACCCCAAACAGCCCCCACGGCACCCATTACATGGCCCGCGTGTCGCCGGACTTTCTGGCCCGTGCAGGCACCCAGGCCCATGACCAGCTGATGGCACTGCTGCCGTTCCGCAGCCTGACGATCACCGGGTTGGTGGACCGTCCCGGCACCTATGTCACCATCCTTGCCAGCGAGGACCGCAGTAAGGAGTTGCGCCAGCGCCGCCCCTCGGTCCGCCGCCAGCTGAAGCAGGAACCGCACCCCGCTGAAAAACCTGAGAAGAAAGCACCGGCCCGCAAAAAGCAGGAGCCGGAGCGATGACCGCCCCCAAGCGCAAGCGGGAGGTGCAGCTGAACTTCCGGGTCTCGCCGGAGGAACTGGCGATGATCGAGCAAAAGATGGCCCAGCTGTGCACCTCCAACCGGGAAGCATATCTGCGAAAAATGGCTTTGGACGGTTATGTGGTGCGCCTGGAACTGCCGGAGCTGAAGGAGCTGGTCTCCCTGATGCGCCGGAGCAGCAACAACCTCAACCAGCTGACCCGCCGCGTGCATGAGACCGGGCGCATTTATGACGCCGACCTGGAAGATATATCCCAGCGGCAGGAGGCTTTGTGGGATGGGGTGCATAAGATATTGACCCAGCTGGCAAAGCTGTCGTGACAGGGGCATACGCCCTGGCTGCGGAGGGAGGTCTGGCGTATGCGGGCTGCTGCGCCGGGCCTCCCTCCTTTTTCTTTGCCCGTATCGTTGCGTTTTGGCGGGGTGTGATTGATAATGGAGTCAGAAACGAGGTGATGGCTGATGTTGACGTTTGAAAATGTCTTGACTGTGTTCCATGATTATCTGGGGCAAGACTCGGAGGAAGAAGTCCTTCCATGCAGGCGCGGTTACGTTCGGATAAGCTGGAACAGCGATTCACGATACTGCGTGGATGGCGTTCTTTGCCGGACTCCAGAGGAACTTTTTGATCTGCTGCTACAAGATTACTGGGATTTCGAGCTGATCCGCCGGACGCAAGGCCGCAGAGAGGCCACCGAAATGGATGAGAAAGCCGTAGACGAACTGTGCCAGCCATACCTGGACTGGCGAAAGGAGGCGCTGAAATGAGAGTGATATTGTTTATTTTGAAACTGGGGCTGAAAATCCTCGCCGCGCCGGTGGTGCTGGCGCTGATGCTGTTCACCTGGGTATGCTTCGGGCTGCTGTATGTGTCCAGCTTTATCTTTGGCCTGGCCTCCACCCTGGTGGCGCTACTGGGGATCGCAGTGCTTGTGACCTACTCACCGCAAAACGGCATCATCCTGCTGGTGATCGCCTTCCTGGTCAGCCCGGTGGGCCTGCCAATGGCCGCTGCCTGGCTGGTGGGCAAGGTGCAGGACCTGCGGTATGTGATCCAGGACGCGGTGTATGGCTGAATCGAAAATGCAGAATTGCCGGGAGATACATCCCGGCAATTTTTTTGACTTTACTTTCGTGCTAATTTCAGTGATGAGATTAGCATGAAAGTAAAGTCCACGCACATCAAAGGCATATAAAAAATCAGGGTGTCGGAGCATACAACTTCCTCCGACACCCTGATTTGGTTCAATTTTCTGGTGCAGGCTTTTGCACCGTTACATATTTTTGATGTTGGCTTCTGGGCTTATCTGGGATGGTCATTTGCAGCTGTCCATTGTCCAGCAGTGGACGCAAGTACCTCTTTGTAAATCCCTTTGTGTTTTTATACCCACAATGTTCCGCAATTTCAGCTTTCGAGCGCGGTTCTGCACAAAAGGCTAAAATCTGGTCTGTAAGTGTCACTTGGGTTCCCACTTGGGTTCCCACTTGGGTCCTCACTTGGGTCCTCACTTGGGTCTCGTCCTGCGGCCCAACCTTTTCCACCGCAATCGGGGCCAGCGGAACCACGGTGCGGAACACATCGCCCTCGATAAATTCCGGGGTTCCACCGGAATAGAGCTTCGTGTATTTGTAAGTATTCCGCATCCCGGACCCCAGCTCGTCCGCCAGTCCAATCTCACGGAACACTTTGGAAATGGGCGGGTTCTTGGCATACGGCTCAAAGGAGGAAAGGTGCAGAGCGCCGTGCCCGTGGGAACGGTTGGCATTTTCGGTGTAGAGCCGGTTACGCTCAATTACGAATTTTGCCACATAGCCGCTGGAGTAATCCCGGTGCGCCAGGCTGTTGGAGAAAATTTCGCGCAGGATGCGGTCTCTGGCGCTGACGCTCTGGAGGCCCTCCTGCACAAAGGGGTCACTGAGGTGCTTTTGACCGAAAGCGATCAGCCGGTCATAGGTTTCCAGCAGATTCGTGATGATGACATCCCGGTCGTCATAGCGATCCAGATTTTCCACCCGGAAAATGGCGTCCGTTTTGTGCTGCGGCAATACAGCCAGGATCGTGCTGTCCTTCCCGAACAGAAGAATCGCCGCCAGGGTAATGCCTTCGAGCTGCCTTTCGGGGTCTTTTAAGATCAGACCGGCGCTGCGCAGCAGTTCTTCGTCTGACATGGACTTCCACGGATGGTTGGCCGTGCGGCTGGTGGTCATGGCTCTGGCGCGCTCCATCAGGTCAGGGCGCAAGTCGTCCATCTGGAAGCGGGTCACTTTATTTACAAAATAACTGCCGCTTTTCCGGGCGTACAGCTGGTACACCATGTCGGAGTTGTCGGTTATATCAATATCTGCTTCGTGGCTGCGGTCAAAAATGCGCCCGTGATGGCGGCAGACCTGGCTGCCGGACGGCACCTGAATGACCAGCAGCGTGCGGCCGTCTACGGTGCAGGCTTCCGGCTGCAAGTACAGAGGCGGATTGATTTTCTGCCCGTTGTTGATGGAAGTCACGAAGTCTTTTTTCATACGGTCAACCGCATCCGGGGCAACACCCAAAATCTCCCCGTTGTCTTTGACGCCCAGGAGAATGATTCCACCGTCTCGGTTGGAAAAAGAACAGACGGTATCGTAAACATCCTTTGTAATCTCAGTGGTGGATTTCTTAAACTCCACCCGGATGTTCTCGCCGTCCTCGATCAGCTTCAGAAGTTCGGCTTCTGTCATAGGAGCAACAGCCCCCTTTCGAGTTGGTTTTATACTTTTTTATTATTATACGAGATTTTGCACGCAATATCAAACGCATTTCCGATGGAAGGAGGAAAAGTCATGGCCACCACCCGCATCATGCCGCTGCACGCAGGAAAGGGCCGCACGGTCGGCAAGGCCATCAGCGACATCATCGACTATGTAAAAAATCCAGACAAGACCGACCACGGCAGGCTCATCACCAGCTACCAGTGTGACAGCCGCGTGGCGGACGCGCAGTTCCTGCTGGACAAGCAGACCTACGCTGCCCGCACCGGCCGGGTGCGCGGCAAGGATGATGTGATTGCCTACCACCTGCGGCAGTCCTTTGTGCCGGGCGAGATTACGCCGGAGGAAGCAAATCGGCTGGGCGTGGAGCTGGCCCGGCGCTTTACCAAAGGCAAGCACGCTTTCATCGTCTGCACCCACATCGACAAGTCTCACGTCCACAACCATATTATATGGAACTCCACCACGCTGGAGTGTGACCGCAAGTTCCGCAATTTCTGGGGAAGCACCCGTGCCGTCCGCCGTCTGAACGATACCATCTGCATTGAGAACGGCTATTCCATCGTGGAGACCCCTAAGCGGCGCGGCCAGAGCTACAACAAGTGGCTGGGCGACGCGGCGAAGCCCTCCCACAAGGAGCAACTGCGCCAGGCCATTGACAGGGCACTGGTACAGAAACCGGGCACCTTGGAGGAGCTTCTTCGTCTGCTGGAACAGGACGGCTTCACCGTCCACCGGCGCGGCAAAACCATTTCCATCAGCGCGGAGGGCTGGGGCAACAATATCCGCTTTGACCGACTGGGGGACGGCTACACGCTGGACGATCTGCTTGCCGTCCTCTCCGGGCAAAAGGAGCATACACCCCGAAAGGAAACTGCTGTGCAGGCTGCTCCGCCCAAGGTCAATCTGCTGGTAGACATCCAGGCAAAACTCCAGGCCGGGAAAGGCGCCGGGTATACACGCTGGGCCAAGGTGTTCAACCTCAAGCAGATGGCTCAAACCCTCAACTATCTGTCCGAACACGGCCTACTGGACTATGCCGACCTGGAAACAAAAACGGCAGAGGCAACAGCCCGATACAATGCGCTATCTGCACAGATTAAGGCGGCCGAAAAGCGCATGGCTGAGATCGCCGTGCTGCGCACGCACATCGTCAACTATGCTAAGACCCGCGAGACCTATGTGGCCTACCGAAGGGCCGGATATTCTCGGAAATTTTACGCGGAGCATGAGGATGAGATCCGGCTGCACCAAGCGGCCAAGGAGGCCTTTAATGAGCTGAACGTGAAAAAGCTGCCCACCATCAAGGAGCTTCAGTCCGAGTATGCCCAGCTGCTGGCGGATAAGAAAAAGGCTTACGGAGAGTACCGGCAGGCCCGCGCCGCCATGCGGGAACTGCTGACCGTCAAGAACAACGTGGATCGGGTCCTGGCGATAGAGCCGACCGAGCCGCAACAGAAAGAAAAAGACCACGGCCAGCGGTGAGCTGGTCGCGGTCAAAAGCGTTCGCCAGAACGCGCAGCCACAGATTGAAAATCTGTGTTCAAAGGGGGCTTGGGGGACTTCCCTCAACAAGCGCGTGGGGCTATCTGGATAGCCACAGGCATCGCTTGCCACTTTTGTTCGCAAACAATATCCGTATCCTTTACACGATGATTTACTTTTATTATCATAGTCGTAATAAGTATATAAACTACTTACATATAAGCACCTAAAATATGAAAGGGCTGATAAAATGATGACCTTTGAAAAGGTTTTAGAAGTATTCAACGATTACCTAAATAAAGATAGTGTTTTGGAGGTGGTGAACACTAAGCGAGGATACACCGTTATGATTTGGGATGAAAAAGATGAGCAATGGTTTGGTGTGGAACATTGCAAAGCCCCCGAGCTTTTACGGGATGCCTTACTTGATGGCTATCGTGATTTTTTAGAGCAACAACTTACTCATAACCGCAGGAGTTTAACCGAAACAGAAATCTTAGATATTCAAAACCGATGTGAACAGCTTTATGATTTGTGTGGAGAATAAAAAAATAACCTAAAAAGTGCGATAGCCTGTGTAGGTGTCGCACTTTTTTCAGTTGGCTTGGCTTACGAAAACAGCGTTAATTATTCCGCAGTTTCTCTTGCCTTTTTCAAGCCTTGAGCCGTAGCTTCCATCACGATAAGCTCCTTTTCTTCCATATCATTCAACAGTACATCAACTTGTTTGCGGCGATTGTTGTCGCCATCTTCATTGCATGGAAAAAAGAACTGGTCTACAGAGATGTCAAGCAAGGTAGTAATGAGATAAAATTTGTTAAGCCTTGGGTGCTGCCCCCTGTTCTCTATATACATAATAGAGCGTGGCGTAAGGTCTACCAGTTGGGCAAGATATTCCTGTGTCCACCCTTTTGCTTCCCGAGCTTTTTTTATCGCTATACCTAACGGCTTAAAATCAAGTTTTCTTTCATCTTGGTACATTTTAATATCATCCTATATCATTGTACATTTCGGGTGATGATATTTGAACGAAGTATGATTTTATGTTTAGTAGTGTATAATTTCGTATTAGTGGAGAGAAACTTGCTATTATTCGTCATTCCGTATATAATAATTATATACTCTTTGCGAAAGGAAGTTGATATTATGAATTACATTTCTGTGAAAGCCGCTTCTGAAAAATGGGGCATATCGGAAAGACGGATACAAAAATTATGTGAGGAAAATCGCATTGACGGAACTGAAAAATTTGGTCGTGCATGGATGATACCAAAAGATGCAGAAAAACCCGTTGATGGACGTATGAAAACAAGGAACAAACAGGAGGAGAATCATGGAATTTAATGAAAAGCTACAACAGCTTAGGACTGGAAAGAACTTAACGCAGGAACAACTTGCGGAGCAATTATATGTATCAAGAACAGCCATTTCAAAATGGGAAAGCGGCAAGGGTTACCCTAACATTGAGTCGCTCAAGTGTATTTCTAAATTCTTTTCTGTGACCATAGATGAACTGCTATCGGGCGAAGAACTGATTACACTTGCCGAAACTGAAAATCGTTCCAACTTGAAAAAAATTTACAGTTTCATTTATGGAATATTAGATATGATGGCGGTTACTTTTATACTTTTGCCGTTGTATGGTAACCTTGTTGACGGATATATTTATTCTGTCAATCTACTTTCATTTACAGACACTACCCCAATATATCTTGCAATCTATTGGATTGTTTTTATTGTTTTGATTGCACTTGGGATAGCGAAACTGATGTGTGTTTGTTTTGAAAAGGAATCATGGAGCAACATAATCACAAAATGCTCTCTCGTGCTGAGTACGCTTTTTATCTGCTTCTTCGCTACGGCAAGACAACCCTATGTAACCGCCCTTATGTTTCTGCTATTTGTTGCTAAAATATTTGTCTGGATAAAGCAAACCCAAACAAAGTAAAATGCCATAAACCCTTTAAAATAGGCTCTGACACGATAAGTGTCGGAGCTTTTTTCGTGCTGACATCTATTGTGTCGGCATTGTGACGGTAGATTTCTTGGCTTCTATGCAATACTCGTGGATAATAAGATTGTGGTCAGCGAAAACAAGAACAGCAACCCACGGAAAGGAGAATCAAATATGGATTATATCATTGAAACAGAAAATCTTACGAAGCGATACGGAACAGCCACCGTTGTCGATAAGGTAAATCTTCATGTGCCAAAGGGCAAAATTTATGGTTTGCTCGGCAGAAACGGAGCAGGCAAAACCACAGCAATGAAAATGATGTTGCAGCTTGCTTTCCCAACGGAGGGAACGGTACGCTTGTTTGGCACAAACTATAAGGAAAATATCCATACCCTTTATAGCAAAGTAGGCTCTATTATCGAAACACCGGGATTTTACAGTAATTTAACAGGGTATGAGAATTTGCAAATTCTCGCTAAACTGCGAGGGGGAGTATCTAAAAGTGGAGTAGAAAAAGCTCTTGAAGTTGTGGGGCTGCATAAGGAGAAAAGAAAAGTCTTTTCCGATTATTCCCTCGGAATGAAGCAACGGCTTGGTATTGCCGCCGCCATTATGCACGAGCCGGAGCTTTTAATACTTGACGAACCGATTAACGGACTTGACCCCATTGGAATAGTTGAAATACGCTCATTTTTATCTGAACTTAGTCACAATCATGGCATTACCATTTTTATCTCAAGCCATGTTTTAAGCGAGATTGAACAGATAGCAGATATTATCGGCGTTATGCACGAGGGGCATTTAGTAGAGGAAGTGAATATATCCGAGCTTCACAAAAGGAATCGAAAATACATTCAATTTGATTTATCTGACAGTGAGATAGCCGGAAAGATTTTAGAAAACCACTACCACATGACGGATTTTACAGTGCAGGACGGTACGGTGAGAATTTATGACTTTAGCCAAAGTGTTGGAGAAATCAATCGAGAATTTGCACGAAATGGACTGCTCGTGACAAGGATAAATGATAGTGAGGAAAACTTAGAGGACTACTTTTCTAAACTGATTGGAGGTGGCGGTATTGCTTAATCTTATTTCTTGTGAATTATTAAAACTAAAGCGTTCAAAAATGGTGCTAATTAGTGTGGCAGGGGTATTATCTACCCCACTTTTGATGTTAATAGAAGCCTTGCAAACACATTTTGATAAGCCGGAGATTATCTTTACCTTGTCTGACATATACAGCGACAGTGTACTGTATATCATGCTGCTGGTAAACATTATGATATATGTGGCAATTGCAGCTTACTTGTTTAGCAGAGAGTACACAGAAAGCACCCTCAAAACCATATTGCCCATACCCATTTCAAGGACAAAACTATTAATTGGAAAATTTTGCACCCTGCTTCTTTGGATTGTTATGCTAACCCTTGTAACATGGGCAGGTATATTTATCGTTTGTGGGCTATATGACGCTGTCTTTACATTGGAGGGATATAGCTTACTAGTGGCAATAGTATGGCTCCCCAAGTTTTTGTTTGGCAGTATCCTGATGTTTTTAACAGTTTCTCCTTTTGTGTTTGTTGCTATGAAAACAAAAGGATTTGTCGCCCCGATGATTGGCTCTGCCGTGATTGTCATGGGAAGTGCCGCACTTTCAAATCAAGAATGGGGAGCGTTGTATCCGTGGACAGCCACCTATTTCTTGGTGCAGGGTAAACTTCAGAGTACCGGCTATCCTACACTGCTGTCTGTATCTATTATTATTCTTGTATCAGCAGTTGGTTTTCTTATGACCTTTCATCATTTTAAAAAGGAGGATTTGAAATAATGGTACTTGATTTTATAGAAATTTTAAAAGTTATTTTTCTTGGAATTGTTGAGGGTATTACTGAGTGGCTACCTATCAGCAGCACAGGACATATGATTCTTGTGGACGAATTTATCACACTTAATATGAGCGAAGCATTTAAAGAAATGTTTTTTGTTGTTATTCAACTTGGAGCTATACTCGCAGTGGTTGTAATGTTTTGGAACAAGATGTTTCCCTTTCAATTTAAGAACAAAGCACAGTCAATTGTTAAAAAGGATACTTTCTCGTTGTGGTTCAAGGTTGCGGTAGCTTGTGTACCGTCAGCTATTATGGGGATTCTATTTGATGATTATTTGGATGCTTACCTCCAAACCCCCATTGTGATTTCAATCATGTTAATCTTTTATGGTTTGTTATTCATTCTCATAGAAAATTGGAATAAAAAGCGTACTCCTACTACTATGGCACTTTCTGACATCAGCTATAAAACAGCAATCTTGATAGGGGCATTTCAAGTGTTATCACTTATACCCGGCACATCACGGTCGGGAGCAACGATTATAGGTGCTTTACTCATAGGAGTTTCACGAGTGGCAGCAGCAGAGTTTACTTTTTTCCTCGCAGTACCTACTATGCTTGGAGCAAGTGCTTTTAAGCTGTTAAAATTCGGGTTTGAATTTACAAGTGCAGAACTGCTCGCTCTTGTTCTCGGTATGGCTGTGGCATTTGCGGTATCTGTCTTAGTAATTAAATTCCTAATGAACTTTATCAAAAAACATGATTTTAAGGTGTTTGGTTGGTATCGAATTGTGCTTGGTATACTTGTTGTACTTATAAAATCTTAATAATGCGTTTTCTTTGTGCGCGAATAAAAATGCCAGTTGGTCCTTAAGATCAGCTGGCATTTTTGTTTCTGGGGATGGAAAACAACCCAGAGATTCTCGTTGTCGATCTCCTCCTGATTTTAGTTTGCATGGTGAATTTTGCAAATTGAATCTACAGGAGGTTAATAATGGGATTTAATTATGGATATGAGAAAAAGAAGTTTGATAGTAGATGGAAGCGTTTAGAAGTTGAGTATTGTGATGCAGGGATGAGCGAAGAACAGATTGCTGCCATGAAAGAATATGACTGGGCATGGTTTTGCAGTCAAAGGGTTTTTCAAAACCATACGCAACCAATACCTTGTGAACAATATGATGAAGTATGTGGTCAATCACAGCTGTTCCGAAAGTTTGCATCGTTATCTTATCAATGGGATGTTGATAAGATTGATCAAACGCGATATGGATGGTTGGCTTCGGTGGAAAACGAACAACTACTGTTGAGATTGAAGAAGCTGTCGAAGAAAGATTTGGAGCTATTGACATTACTTTTTGTGGATGGTTATCGTCAAATTGATGTAGCACGTCTTTGGCATTGTTCCAGAAGTGCTGTTGCACAAAGATTTAAAAAAATAAAAAAATTTTTGAATAACACTTAACAAATGAAGCGTATCAGTGCCTACCCATTGAGGGAAGAACATTCTCCCAATGTGGAGCTTGACAATTTCATAGACGGCATTTCCGGTACATAACCTATGTACGAGCGAATCAGGCACGCCGCGAAGATGGACAGCCCCAGGAGGTGATGAATAGGACTGTTCCGAGCGATCCACGTCAGCCTGATACCCGAAAGTGGCATTTCAGGGCGCGATGACTGCATAGGGGTTAAAGATACTTCCTCACGGCCTCCTAAAGACTTGGGGGGAACTCTGCGGCGCACGAGTAAAACGACGCTGTGGAGTTATGACAGCCGCGCCAGCGGAGACCGGAATGTCCCCATCGCCAGGGGTGCGTGGCAAATGTGGCGAGTAAATTTTTCAAAGTCAGATACCATGCGCTGGCAGCTTCGGTTGCCAGCGCATTCATGTGATTTTGAAAGCAACAACCACATCTTTGACAGAAAGGGGGACCACCTATGGAAAAATTGATTTCGCGGAAAGAGGCTGCCAAATTACTGGGGATTAGCATTGCCACTTTGGATGCAGCTCGAAACAGTGGGCTAATTTCCTATGTTCAGTATGTGCAAAATGGTTGCGTGTACTTTACAGATGCTGGCCTTCAGGAGTATATCGCAAAATGCACCCATCGTGCAAAGCCAGTGGAAAAAAGCGCTACATACCGCAAGCTGCGAAGTGTCCGAGCTTGAGCTGTTCCGTATCCTTGCTGGAACCTAATATGTCTGATAAAACAAAGGTACAGCGCTGGACATTATTCTTAGGAGGTGACGGAATTGGCAAAAAGAAAAAGGGCAATTCCTCAATATGGTACGGTCGTGCTTAACGGCATTGAATATTATAGAACCAGAGTCGAAGATTCGGATGGAAACAGAGTGGCGCTTTATGCAAAGACGCCCGAAAAGCTTTATGACAAGGAACTGGAGGCGTTAGAGCAGATTGACAGTACTACGTTTCGTCGAAGATCGCCTACGGTTGCTGAGTACTGTGAGAAGTGGCTGCTGATGCAGTCCGTCCATGTTCGGGCCACCACCTTGACAGATTATACCTCTAAGGTGCGGCGGCACATTATTGGAGGGCTGGGAGACAAGAGAATGGCTGATGTATCCCTGGATGACATCCAACTTGCCCTCGTACCTGTTTCCAAGAAGTCGGCTTCGGTTTATAAGTCTGTGGTGATTCTCTGCAAGTCCATTTTCCGGGCGGCCAAGGAGAGCCATGTGATTGACGAGGACCCGACCATATACCTGGATGCAAAGGGAGGAGTTCCCCAGGAAGAAAGACAGGCATTGACGGATGAACAGGTTGAGCGGCTTTTGGACACGATCCGGGATTTGCCGCCCTATGTATTTGTGATGATCGGTTTATATGCCGGTCTGCGCCGGGAAGAAATCCTGGCGCTGCAATGGGATTCTGTGTATCTGGATGCAGAGGCTCCGTACTTAACGGTACGGCGGGCATGGCACACAGAACATAACAGGCCGGTCATTCTTACCGAGCTAAAGACCAAAGCGGCACAAAGAAACATTCCTCTCCCGGTCTGTCTGGTTGAATGTCTGAAAGATGCAAAGAAAAAATCCACTTCGGATTATGTGATTGCCAATCGGGACGGTGATCCGCTATCCTATACACAGTTTAAGCGGCTGTGGCAGTATATTGTGACGCGGACTGCAAAGCCGAGAATGGCCAGAAAACTTGTGGACGGAAAGTATGTAAAATATATGCTTTACCCGAAACTTGGAGAAAAAGCCAGGAATAACGGCCATGTGGTATATAGCCTGGATTTTGAAGTGACACCGCATCAGCTGCGGCACACCTACATCACCAATCTGATTCATTCTTCGGTGGACCCCAAAACGGTACAATATTTGGCGGGCCATGAAAGCAGCAAAATCACGATGGACATTTACGCAAAGGTCAAATACAACAGGCCGGATGATCTTGTCAAAGCAATGGGCTGTGCCTTTGACTTATGGGACGCTGTGTAAGTTCCGAACAATTCAGAAAATGAAGTAAGAGCGAGACAAGGATGTCTCGCTCTTAGTTTTTCCTTGGCCGTATCTTTGATTCAATTTGAAATCTCTGATAAAAAGGAGGTGTAGATACATCACCACGCGAGAAAGGAAATTAATTATGGCAAAGAAGAAAAAAAACATACCTCAATATGGAACCGTCACACGAAAGGGTGTCCTGTATTACAGAACCCGGATTCTGGACGCAGACGGCAAGCAGGTGAGCTTGTATGGGACTACCTGCGAGGAACTGTACGATAAAGAGCAGGAGGCGAGACGCCAGGTAGCGGAGATCATCTTCCACCGGGAGCATCCTACTGTGGCCGAGTATTGTGAGAAGTGGCTGTTGATGCAATCCGCAAAAGTGTCGCCGGCTACACTGAAGGGCTACGCCTCCAATATGAAGAACTACATTATCAAGCCTTTGGGAGATATGTATATGGAGGAAGTAACAGCGGATGATATTCGTCTGGCGCTGATCCCATTGTCCAATAAGTCCGAGAGCCTGCACAATACGGTGAATATGCTCCTCAAGTGCATTTTTTACTCGGCAGAGCGGAGCCAGTTGCTGGAATACAATCCGTGTGAGGGGATTTCGGCAAAAGGAGGGAAACCGACCCAAAAGAAAGATTCGCTGACAGACCAGCAGGTGGAAGTGCTGCTGGAAACCGTCAAAGGACTTCCGCCGTATCTGTTTACCATGATCGGCTTATATGCCGGTCTGCGCCGAGAAGAAGCTCTCGCCTTGCAATGGGATTGTGTGTTCCTCGATGCACCCACTCCATATATCTCTGTGCGGCGCGCATGGCGATCAGAGCATAACAGACCGGTTATCTCTACAACGCTTAAGACGAAAGCAGCAAGAAGGGATATTCCCATTCCCAAATGCCTTGTGAATTGTCTGCGGGAAGCCAAGGCTGCCTCCAAATCGGAATATGTGATTGCCGATAGTGAGGGACAGCCCTTGTCATATTCGCAGTTCAAACGTGTCTGGCAGTACATCGTTGTTCGGTCTACCAAGGAGCGTACCTATTATAAGTATGTGAACGGACAGAGCATCAAGTACACTGTTCAGCCGAGTCTGGGAGGACATCAGAAAAACAATCCCAACATTGTGTATAGCCTGGACTTCGATGTGACACCGCACCTGCTGCGGCATACCTACATCACCAATCTTCTGTATGCAGGTGTTGACCCCAAGACGGTCCAGTACCTTGCCGGACATGAGAACAGCAAGACAACTATGGACATCTATGCAAGAGTAAAGTATAATAAACCAGAACAGCTATTCGATGTAGTAAATTCTGCATTTCATCAAGCTGTCCCCTCGTAAAAGTGGCCTGTTTTTTGGTTAAGGAATAGGACAACCGAGGGGCCGAGGCTCAAAAAAGCCCGGAATATCAAGGAAAATCATCGCTCAGACGATTGAAGTACGGCCTCAAAGCGGCCCGCCGCGCGCCCCAGTTCTCCAAGCGCTGATCATTTCCCGGCTTTTTCAAACCGCATGGAGCCACGCTCCATGCGGTTTTTCGTTTTTTCGGAACGATTCCCGGGGACAGGCTTCTGCTGAAATTAATATGAAATTTTTGTGAATTTTACCCGTCAGCTGCGTTTTGGATTGGGGCAATTTTGTCCCAATTCGTCGAAAAAATGAGGAAAAAAACTGACAAAATGGATTTTTGACGAGGAAGTTGCACAAGATGGATTTGACAAAACTATGCAATCTGAATATAATTGCAACTACTCCGGTATACTAAGCAAAGGGTAAATTTACCAGATTATTTTTTGACAGCGGAGTGCACCCAATGCGTACCGGCCGATGGAAATTCCCCCGGCCGGCGAGCAAGAAGGAGTAGGTATGAAAAAACTTTGGAGCGAAGTCCGCGCGCTGGGCAGGTTCCTGCGCAGCCGGATCTTTGCAGTCAGTATGCTTTCTCTCGTGCTGGCGTTCGTGGTCTACCAGATCACGACCACGACCAACACCGTCTACGTCATCGGCGAGGACGGCCGCACGGTGAGCCATACGATGGAAAACCGCCCCGACCGGATCCTGCAAAGCGTCGGCCTGGGCGCCCTGGCGGCCGGCGATCCGGGGCTGGGGGAGATCTCGGGACACTACGTCCAGGTGGACACGACGAAATCCTTCCGCGTCACCCTCACCGCGGACGGCGAGACGCAGGAATACGAGGTGGACAGCGGAACAACCGTCAGCGAGCTGCTCCACGACAACGGCATCGAATACGACGGCAACGACCTGCTGGGCCCGCCCGCCGAAAAATCGCTCGAGGATGGGGACGAGGTCGTCCTCCAGCGGGTGGAATATGAAAAATACACCGTCGACGAGGCGATCCCCTATGAGACGGTGCGCAAGAATTCCCCGCTTCTGCGGGTGGGGAACAGCCGGACGATCCAGCCCGGCGCGGACGGCATCAAGACGCTGACCTACGTCCAGAGGACGGTCGACGGGGAGAAAGAGGACGTGCAGCTGCTCGGCGAGAAGGTCACCCTCGCGCCGGTCACCGAGACGATCCTCATCGGGTCGCTGACCCCCGTTTCCCCGCTTGATTTTGACCTCAACGTGGACGAGGAGGGCCGCCCGGTGGAGTACGCCCGGCTGCTGACCAACCAGGTCGCGACCGGCTACAGCGCGCGGCAGGGCGCCAAGACCGCCAGCGGGCGGTACGCGGTGCCGGGGCATGTCGCCGTCGACCCGCGTGAGATTCCCTACGGGTCCCGGCTGTATATTGTCTCGCACGACAACAATTTCATATACGGCTGCGCGATCGCCGCCGACACCGGCACCGGCCTGCTGGCCGACATCGTCGACGTCGACCTCTTCTACGACACCTACGCGGAGAGCGCCCTCAACGGCCGCAAGATCGTGGATATCTACGTGCTCGATTAAAACAGGCGGCCGCACCCGTCCGGGTGCGGCCGCCTCCGTAAATTTTTGAAAAAAGACTTGACGAAACCTTCCAAACATAGTATTATAGTAAGGCTGATTACAGTCAGTATGCGCCAGTAGCTCAGCTGGATAGAGTGACTGGCTACGAACCAGTAGGTCGGGGGTTCGAGTCCCTTCTGGCGCACCAAAAACGGACACGCTCATGCGTGTCCGTTTTTTTGTCCTTGGGCCTTGCGGAGGATTCATTCGACGAAAGGTTGGTTATCGGACTCCGGTTTTTCTCCAATGGTGTACCCGCCGGCGTCCACGATGAATTTTGAGTATTTATCATATTTTTCAAAAAAGTAGTTGGACACGGGAACGCGGAAGGCGGACACCGTAACGAACAGCCCGACCAGCAGGATGCTGAGGGCGACGGCCGCGAGCATCGCGCCCTTGATCCCACGCCGGACGGCTTTCCCGCGGGCCTCTTCGCGCCGCTCTTTCTCCAGTTTCCGTTCGATCTCCCGCCAGATACGGTTTTTTATCTCTTCGTCCGGGGCCGGCTCCGCGGCTGCGCGGGCATGGTCGGCCTCCCATTCGAGTTCCGCCGCGATCAGTCCGGCACATTTCAGCAGGTGCTCCACTTTTTGTTCTTCATATTCCCGTTCGAAACTTTCAATGTCCATCACGTCACTTCTTCCCTGGGAATAAGCCGCTTCAATTCCTCTTTTGCCCGCCTATGGATGACGCTCGCATATTCCGGCGTGACGTCAAGCAGCCTGCTGACGTCCTTGATTTTCAACCCGTAATAATAGTGCAGGATGATGAAACTGCGGTAAAGCGGTTTCAGGTTTTGAACGTAGGCGCGGAGAAGCAGATAGGACTCGTTCCGGACGACCCCCCCTTCGACGGCTGCGGTCACGTCGGGCAGAGCCCCATATTTCTCTTCAAATTCGTCCATGCTCCGGCAGGGCTTGGCCGCGCGTTCGTTGATCAGGTTGAAAATCCGACGGGTGAGGCATTTCTTCAAATAACAGTACGGCGAATGCAGCTCCCGGAGGGTCTTTATGTGTCCGGTCATCTCCAGAAACAGCGCTTGCACCTGATCGAGGGAATCCTCCCGGCATTGCAGGATGGAATCGGCATAGGAAACGAGTGCCCGATAGGTTTCATTATATAGTTTCTCCAGGTATTTCCGGTCCTCATCGTTCCCGATTCGGACGGCGAGCATAATCGGCAGCATGATATACACGGTAACCGCCTCCTCCGCGCGTACATCAGTTGCAGGTTTTCACAGTGTGCCGCATTGCCGCGGGCAGCGCTCCCGCCATTTATTTTCCATCGTTCTCAAGCCGATGCTCCTCCAGGAAGCGAAAGATGTCGGCTCGGCTGAACTGATACGCCCTGGGGCTGAACTGATCCGCCTCCTCGGGATTCAGCGTGCAGCCGAAAAAATAGGAGGCGGGAACGTCCAGGGCGCACGCGATTTCTTCGTAACAATAGAGCATGACGTGCTCTCCTTTTTCCAGACGCTTCAGCGTCTGCGTGGAGATGCCGGACAAGTTTGCGAGATCTTCGCGCGAAAGACCTCTTTCACGCCGCACCTTCGAAACGCGCAGTCCAGCTTCCTTGCTGAACGGAGTCGGTACCCTTTTCCTGTGCATATTAGCTCCCTCCCCTCCGGCTCCGATTATATTTTACCCATATTGTGAGAAATCAAAAAGAACGTATAGATTTAAAAGGGTGAAATAAGGACGGATTCCTAACAAATAGTTGTCCCAATTGATGCTGTTCGGAAAAATAACAAAGAAGGGGGAGCGCAGCCGGCGCCCCCGCCTCCTTTGTTCCGTATGCAGGATCCCTGCCGCCGTGATCGGCGCGGGGCCGGACTCCCCTGCCGGGGCGTTCCCGTCCATTCGCCGCGCCTGCGCCGTGGAAGGCCGACACGGCGTTCAAGTGTTTTTCAACGCTTTGTCCTGCTCGATTATATAGGCCTTCAGCTTTTCCAGCGCCCGCCTTTTCGATTTTGAGACCGCGGACTCCGAGACGTTTAATATCCGGGCGATCCTTCGCGTTCCATACCCCCATATAAAGTGGCAGCGGATGATGTCCGCCTCGCGTTTCGTCAGCACCCCCAGGAGGTCCTCCAAAACGATGTTTGCATCGAACGCAGGCTCATAGGACATTTTAGATTCCAGCCAGCCCGGGGGGCCGCCGTTCTCATCGTCCGCGCCGGTGTAATTGGAGATCGGGATACAGAGGCGGCTTTTGTCGGCGGCCTTCGACAGGTGGATATAGGCGTTGTACATGCTTTTTATGATGTAGCCCGCGAGACGGTTGTCCTGATGCAGGGTATCCCTGTTTAGATCGACAGACCGGATGATTTGGATGAAATGCAGCGTCAGGCTGGCCTCCGCATCCTCGGCCGAAACAAGATGCAGCCGCCGTATGTAGGTTTTCATGAGAGGGCGGAACTGCGAAAGCAGACAGAGCATCGCATCTTGACCCGCACAATCCGTACGCTGGGCCTCCCGCACTTTTTTCACCAGAAGATCAGACATAGAGCTTCCCCCCTGGGTGATACCAAGGAAGCTACATGCTGAAACTTAACCCCCGATGTCGATTTTTTTCGAATGAGGAAGGGAAGAAGGGCCGCCGCGATTTTATGGCATGTTTTTTTACTTCCCTGATACGTTTGGGGGTTCCCTTCCCAGAAGTTCCATCTATTTACTAAGAAGGGAGAAAATAGAAAAACCTAACAGTAAATTTCATTTTTAGGCAAAAAAATTAGCGCCCCATAGGAGCGCGGGACATTGGCTGTATTCATGACTTGAAAACCGGTCCTGTTAAGGAGGCTCCCCTTTGTTTGATACAATAATTTCCATGTTGCGCTTGCAATAAAGGACTCGCAGAATTAAAATAAAAAATAGATCGAGAGATACGCTCACTGGAGTGCGGATATTTAAAGTAAACATTAAGTTGTTAGATGAAGAGAAAATAATGGAGGGCAGGAATGTGAAAATCATGACAATTCTGGGGTTGGTGGGCCTGTTGGCTTTGGTCACCCCTGGCTGCTCTGGGCAGGAAAACATAAATCATGAGAATATTTCTGTGAATGGCCCTACATCGGCAGGAGAATCCGTGTCTCTCTCTTATTTGGAATTTCTGAAGGAGAAAGTATTGGCAAATGAGGTCCCGCTGCCCGACGGTTTTAAACCAGATGAGGGCGATGTGGAACTCAGACTTGTTGCAGAGTTCCCTCCGAGCACTTTGCGATATACGCTCCTTTCAGTAGACGGAGATGTAACCCAATGGGTGCTTCTGGTTGACAAAGAAGGGGAGATAAATTCTTTTCTGATCGGGGATAATTTGTTAAATGCACCGACGGTACGATTTGGGGATATCGATGCGGATAATGGGGATGAGATCATTTTGCAATGTGAATTGGATGGTGCTGGTACCACAGGCCCCTATTTTAGAAGTCTTGTTCTTAAATATAATTGTGAAGAATCAAAAGTCATTTATGATTCCGATGAAGAAACTCAGTGGATAGATTTGGGATTCCGGTTTGCATTCCTGAATCAATACCAAGGACTTGCAAAAAATGTGAGAACAGGTAAGGAAGTGGCAATTGATACGTCGGATTACCTGATATATGACGATAGCGGACAAATTGAGGATCCTTTATCGATCATAGAAGATAAAAAGTTCTTTGAAAATGCTATTAACACTGTGAAAAGCAGGAATAACTTTTTGATATTCAAACCGCAGGACATTGATCGCGATGGGAAGGATGAGATACTGGTAAGAGAGGATTTTTTTATCGATTATCAGTTTGCGCGCCGGATCGGCGCCTGTTACGCAGTGTTGGAATATGGCCCGACAGGCTTCACAATAAAAGATTGCAATTTCATAGGCACATATGATTTGAATCGAACGGCTTCGGATGAAAATTGGTTGTGGATCAATGAAAGCTAAAACAAATAAACGTGCGCTGCATGTCATGCAGCGCACGTTTATTTGTTATCTTACGAGAAAGTAATGATTACCGATGCGCTCGTGACGGGCTGTCCCATATCCAAGACCAACAAACTGGATTACTTCATCAGGATTATCAGATAAACCAACAAAAGGATTATCTTTTAACTGGCCATTCAAAAGATCCTGTGCAATATGTGTTGAGATAATCCAGCTTTCCCAAGTAGAAGTCCCTGCGCCGATAAAGTCGGGGTGCCATTTAGAGTATGTTTGATTACCTGCAGAATTTATCCATTCAATTGGTTTGAAGAATGCTTCTGGCTGCGAAGATATATACTTCCCGTAATCATCCTTAATGATACTTCTTAAATCACCACCATTTTTCAAACGGTTTTTAATTGTCCAAGCTATTGCATATTTTCCCTCGGTAGTAGCATCTTCGTGGAACAGAATTCTTGCGACAAGAGCTTCGTCATATTTTATAGAATCGTAGTCTCCAACATCATAGGATTCACCAAAGAG
This sequence comes from Anaerotruncus massiliensis (ex Togo et al. 2026), assembly GCF_900199635.1. GTDB lineage: Bacteria > Bacillota > Clostridia > Oscillospirales > Ruminococcaceae > Anaerotruncus > Anaerotruncus massiliensis. Next base: position 353,119 of record NZ_LT962687.1, read on the forward strand.
ATCAGATAGGTCGGATTCCAATTGCCACGGATCTTTTTTGTCACTATGAGATTTGAGCCAAACCTGCAACGGTTTTGATGCAGTGCCGTTAGGGTCAAGGTATAATACGGGGTTATTTCGACAATACGAATAGAGATTGAGGCTGAGCGGATCGACCGCCTTCCTGTCCCCCGGGAGCGAAACTGTCGCGCTGCGCAGGGCGTCCTCGGTGGTGAATCTTCCGATCCGCGGGTCGTAGTTCCGCGCGCGCAAATAGTAGGTGCCGATCTCGCGGTCGAAGTACTCCCCGCAGTAGCGGAAGGGGTTCGTGTCCAGCGGCTCCGGGTCGATCTCGTTGCCGAAGGCGTCGTACCGGTAGGTCTTGAGCACGTTCCCGTTCGCGTCCAGCCGGTGCAGAACGTCGCCGTGCGCGTCGAAGAGATAGTACTGCAGCGCGCCGTCCATCTCTCGCGCGATCAGCCCGGTCCCGTGGATGTACCGCGTGTTCAGGGCGCCCGTCGCGCCGACCTCGGCCACGATGTTCTGCCCATCCCACAGGTGGATGTGCGTCGCCGCGGCACTCCCGCTTCCGGTCGTTTTGCGGTACCGCAGGCCGTCCGGACGGTAGGCGAAGCTGGCGGAACCGGATGGACCGGTAATTCCTTCCAGTTGCCCAAACCCATTATACGTCCGCGTTTCGGCGCCGTCAACCGTCGTTTTTGTGAGCTGGCTGCCGTTTCCGTCGTAGGTGTAGGTCGTGGCCGTAACGCCCGTCGTGTGGCCCGGGGAGTCGATGAAGTCCTCGCGGTCCTCGCGGATCAAACGGTTGTTGAGATCGTAGGTGTAGGCGATCTCGTACCAGTCGTCGTAATCCACGTTGTAGGCGAAGAGCGATTCGCGGTTGCCGAAGCGGTCGTAGGCGAAGTCGAGCTCGTAGCCGGTGTCGTCGCGGTAGTCCTCCTCCATGTACAGCCGGCCCATGGAGTCGTAGCTGTAGACGTAGAGGGTGCTGTCGTCGTCGACCCGGTTCACGCTGCCGTCCATGTAGTAGCTGTAGGTACGGTAGGACGGGCTGGTGTTTCCCACGTAGTTGTCGACCATCGTCACGAGGTTGGCGTAGTTGTAGGTGTAGCCCACGTAGATGCCGCTCTGCGGATACATCATCATCGTGCGGTTGCCGTTGGCGTCGTAGGAGTATTTGACCACCGTCGAGTTGTTGCTGCCCATCTCCACGAGGCGGTTCAGCCGGTCGTAGATGTAGGTGAGGCTCATCTCCTGGACGCCGCCGCGCAGCAGGAAGAACTTCACGCGGTTGCCGTTCTCGTCGTAGACGTAGGCCTTCACTGTGCCGTCCGACTCGGTCTGCTTCACCATCCGGCCCATCGCGTCGTACTCGAAGGAGACGGTCAGCGTGCCGTTGGCGTCCTGCTTCTTCTGCCCGGTGCGGGTGTAGGCGTGGGTGACGCTCGACGCCGCGCCGTCCGCCGTGACCGTCTCGCTCAGCACGCGGCCCGCGCCGTCGTAGGTGTAAGCGGTGGTATTGCCGTTGCGGTCGGTCTTGGAGGTGAGCAGGCCGGTGGCGTCGTAGACGTTCGTCTCGGTCTGCCCCATCGGGTCGGTCGTCGTCAGCAGCTTGCCGAAGCGGTCGTAGGTGTAGGAGGTGACCGCCGCGCCGTCGGTGCTGTCCCCGAGCATACCGGTATACTGGGCGGTCTTGTTGCCTGCCCCGTCGTAGACGAAGCGGGTGCGGATCTCCCGGTCGGCCCGGTCGTCGTACTGGATGGTGTCGACGACACGGCCCCTGCCGTCGTAGGTGTAGCGGGTGGTGCGCCACTCGTCGTCGTAGCCCATCTCGTAATCCTCCTCGCAGCAGAGCTGGTCCTGCCGGGTGAGGTTGCCCGCCGCGTCATAGTAGTAGCGGGTGAAGGTGTGGAAGGACTTGTAGAAGGGGGCCTCCTGCTGGATGAGGCGGCCCGCCGCGTCATAGGTGAAGAGGGTGTCGTGGCCGGCGCGGTCGCGGGATTTCACCTTGCGCCCGAGCGCGTCGTAGGTGGTGTAGACGCTGCGGCCCACCGCGTTGATCTCGCGGGTCTGCCGCCCGGCGTAGTCATATTCCCACATCGTGCTGTAGCCGCGGGGATCGACCGTCTTGACGCGGTTGCCGGCGCGGTCGTAGGTGTGCTGGGTGACAAGGTCGCCCACCTGCTCGACGGCCGCCTTGCCCATCGGGTCGGTCTGGGTGAACCTTGTGATCTGCGGCGCGCCCTCCTCGCCCGCGGTGACCACCTGTTCGAGCCGGGTCGCGCCCGGGTAGGCGGGGTTGTAGGTGTGGGTCTCGAGCATGTCGACCCCCTCGCCCGCGGCCTGCTTGGTCAGGACCTGGTCGAACAGGTCGTAGGTATAGGAGATCGTGGCGCGCGGCGCGCCCACGGCGTCATAGCTGATCTGCCGGGAAAGCCGCTGGAGGCTGTCGTAACGGTACTCGACGAGCAATGTCTCGGGGGAGAGGGCGTAGTCCTTTGCGATTTTGCCCAGCGGGGTGTACTCCTGCCGCCGGGAGAAGCCGTTTTCGTCGGTTGTGACGATCGTGTTGGCGGCGTCGTTGTAGACGGTCGTGCGGAAGGCCGCGTCCGGATGGGTCACCTTGGTGACGCGCCCGACGCCGTCGTATTCGGTCGCGGTGGTGTTGCCGTTGGGGTCGGTCGTGCTGACGGCGCGGCCGAACCAGTCGTAGGCGGTTTCGGTGCGCAGGACGCCCGCGCCGTTCGGCGAGGGGACGAGGACGCCGTCGATATCCCTGACGCCGGAAAGCTGCTGGGAGACCGGCTGGTCGGTGTAGCTCCCGTAGGTGTAGGCCGTCTCGACGAAATCCGCCGCCGTTTCCAGATCGTCCCCGTGGTAGCGCTTCTCGGAGGTCACGCGGAAGTTCGCGTCATAGGCGTAGTGAATCCTCTCCCGGAGGGTCTCCGCGCCGTCCCGCTTTTCATAGACCTTCCGCCATTCGGGCACCTTGCCCTTGCCGTCCGCTTCACTGCGCAGGGTGTCGCGCTGGACGACATACCGGCCCGCGGCGATCAGCGTGGACTGCTCCACCGGAATGCTGAAATTGCCGTCGTAGACGAAGGCCTGCTCCTGGTCGCAGCCGGGACGAGCCGGATAGCGCTCGATCTTCTTGAGGACGTCGCCCCGCTTGTCGGCCGAATAGGTGTATTCGGTGATCCGCTGCCAGATGTTGAGCTTGTCCTCAAGCCCGGCGTAGTCGTAGTTGAGATAGGAGTCGAGCTGGGTCTTGAGCAGGCGGTCCTGGTAGCCGTACTCGTGCCGCTCCACCTCCTTTTCCGCGCCGTCCACGCGGTGGAACAGCCGCTCCGAACGCTTGAAGCCGTCGTCCCGGAACTCGGTGGTCTCCCACACGTCGTAGCCGCCCGAGGCGTTCTTGTGGGTGTGGATGGTCGCGGTGGCCGTGTAATAGCTGCCCCAGTCCTGGACGCCGTAGAGGAGCTCGCCGTCGTCGTCCTTCTGCTTGTTGCGCGCCTCCTCCGCGGTGTAGCTGAAGGTGCGTTCGTCGACCGCCGTATCGGACGCGCCGGGCAGGTCGCGGCGGGAGGCGAGCAGCGGAATCTGGTGCTCCCCCTCAAAGGGCGACTCGTAGCGGTCGACGCGGGAGGTGTAGGCATATTCGGTGCGCGCGCCGGTGGGATGGTCGATGGCGGTCAGCAGCACCGAGGTGATATCCACCGGCAGATCGCCCGTCTCCTCCCGGCTCATGCGGGTAAAGTGGCTCTGGCGGCTGTAGGTGTAGGAGGTGGTGCGGCCCGCTCTGTCGGTGGCCGTCTTCAGTTCGCCGTTTTCCACTGTGTAGGTCATGAGGACCTCGCCGGTGTCCTGCCGCTTGACCGTGAGGGCGGTCCCCGAGAGCTCCAGGAGGATGACGCGGCCGAAGGTGTCGGTGATCTGGTTCATGCGGCCGGTGGAGTCGTACGCGAAGGAGATCTCGTTGCCGAACCGGTCGGTCATGCGGGCGAGGCGGTTATTCGCGTCGAAGTACGCCTTGCGGCCGTCCTTATAGGAGACGGTGTAGGCGTTGTTCGACTTGGAGACCGCATAGTCCTTGAGCGGGTAGTCCTCAAAGCCGTTGTCGTCCTCGTTGATGGGCAGGGAGAGGCCGTTTTCAAGGTGCACGAAGGTCTTGTAGCGGGTCCGGTAGTCCTGGGTGAGCACCTTCTCGATGGAGGGCAACATGAACCGCCAGCCGTAGCCGAGGCCGTAGAGCTTGTGAAAATGGTCGTTCGGACGCTTGGAAGTGCGCAGGAAGACGTTGGTTTTCCACGGATCGGGCCAGATGTAGCCGTCGTAGTACTCCTGGTCGTTGTCGAAGGTTCCGTCGTGGTTTTTGACCTCCACGTCGCTGTACCTCTGCTTCACCTCGCTGTTCAGCGCCGATTTGGAGGTCCAGAAGAGGAAGCTGTCCTCCTTGCGCACGTACATGGTGGGATTGCGGTCCTGCCACTTGGCGCGGTAGACGACGGTGTTCCAGCGGTCGCCCTCCTCGTCGTCGTAATAGAGGTTGACGTCCTCGGTGTTCGACTTGGAGGAGTCGTACTGGCGGGAGAGGCGCAGGTCGAAGCCGCCCCTGCCCGGCAGCACGAGATCGTCGTAGGTGAGCTGGACGGCGCCGCTGTTGAGGATGACGTCCTCGTTGCCGATCTCGACCGAGAAGGGCGCGTCGTTATAGTCCTTGGGGTCGCTCCATGAGGGGGTGATGGTGTCGTCGGGCGGGTCGGGCTTGACGATCTCCTCGGCGGCGGAACGGGCCGCGCGTGCGGAAAGCCGCCGCAGCTCCTCGGTCCGGTCATAGAGGACCCAGCCGTTTTCTTCCTTGATTCGTTTCATAGGGGACACTCCTTTTCATGTCATGTCAAGTGGACGTTTTTCCTTCCCACGGCCTCACGCGGGGCTGTTTGAAAATTTGTCGATGTTGGCGAGCATCCGGGCGTGGCAGGCGCTGCACCAGAAGCTCCTCTGCGCGCCGTTTTTGACGGCGTTGTAGATCGTCTGGGTGTTGCTGTTCGGGTCGGCGATGCAGCTGGAATCGTGGGCGGTGCTCTGCGCCCCGAAGATGTCGGAAATGCCGCGCAGCGTCAGGGCGACGAGCTGCTCAAAGGTGACGTTGAGCGGGAGATTCATGGCAATATACGGTTTCAGCGGCACGCTCACAAAATAATACTGCTCGCCCAGACCGAAATTGGAGTGCCTGCCGGAGGCGTTGGTGCACTTGCGGTGGCCGTCCCAAAGAAGGTGGAAGCCGTTGTCGTAGCGGCCGCGGGCCTGGTACCAGTAGAGCTGCTTGGGCCAGTTGTTGTGGTGCAGCGCGTCCTCCTCGCCGCTGTAGGTGTTGGTGCAGGGACCGCCGTGCTCGCAGAGGTAAAGCATGCCCGCGCAGTCGTCCGCGAGGGAGGGGATCATTTCGCTGACCGACGGAGCCGGCCGCAGGCCATACTCCCCATAGAGGATGGAAAAGGCCTCGTTCGCGATGCTGTTGAGCCGTTCCTGGATCGCCAGGCCGGAATAACCGGAATGATACATGAAATACCCCTGGTCGAATTCCATGTAGGGGGCGATGAAGGGCTCGAGAACCCACTCGCCGTTGAGGGCGGCGTTGTCGGTGTAGGCGTACTGCGCCACGTTCGCTCCCACCGCCGAGGCGTTGGCGGGATCGACGCAGAGCGCGCGGGTGCCGCCGCTCGCCCGGGAATAAAGGACGTAGCAGCCGCGTGCGTTTTTGGAGAGGGCCCAAAGCTGGGCGGTCTCGGGCGTATCCTTCCCGAGGGAGAGACCGACGTTGGCGCCCTCGGCGGCGCCGGAGAGGACTGCGAGCCGCCTGCCGGGGGAGTGGCGCGGGGCGAGCTGCCAGCCGCCGCTCTCCTGCGTGAGGTACCAGACCTGGTTCGGCGTCCCCGCGAAGGCGCGCTGGGTGCAGTTGGAGTCCGTTTCAGCGCCGTCCGCCGTGAGGTAGAGGCCGCTGCCGGCGTTGCGCAGGCAGTAGTTCACCTGCGTGCGCGCGTCGGGCGGGGCCGCGGCGGCGCGCGGGATCGCCGTGGAGGCCGGGCGAGCGGCGGGAGCCGGGCCGGCCAGAGGACTGAGTGCGGCGCGCCCGCTTTTCGCGGAGGGCTCGAGCAGGATTTGCGCGCCGGGAATCTCGCCGAGGATCAGCCCCTGCGCGGAGGGGATGAACCCGGCCGTTTGACGGTGTTCGTGCGAGTTACACATAGTGCATTCTCCTTTTCTTTTATTTGCCGAGGGCCGTGAGGAGCCGTCCGTTTCCCGACAGGCTGTGATGAAACGCGGCTCCGGACCCTAAACAAGCTATTGATGGATTCCGCCGGCGGATCATTCGGGACTTTTTTCATCGACGGCGCAGAGATGGTCCTGAAGCAGCTGCTTGACGTCCGTGATATCCTTCGCGGTTTCTGTGAGGCTGAGGATCATCTGCTGATAGTTTTGCTCGCGTTGGTCCTGGCGCTCATCCCGTTTTTCCTGGCTCTTGAGGATATAAAAGATCAGCGCGACGCTGAGCAGCGCCCAAACGCCGTCCACGCTGAACATTTTCAGAAATTCCATGTCCATTGCATTCACCTCCCAACGTGCAGCGGTTGCCGGCAGGGACGTGCGCGTCCTGCCGTCCGGGCCTTGGACCCGGCCTGTGGTTGATAAGAAGTAAAACCGTGTCCAAAAATTGGCCTGCAAATAAAAAAATACCGGGATCGCGCCCTCGACCCCGCGCGATGCAAAAGCCGGTGGGATGGTTTCCGATTTGTAACGTAGCGGACCAGGTACTGGCTTGCATCCTGACCGGCGTGCAGTTCACCCAAGGATGCGGTTTTAATCCGTTCGCCGGCAAGTCCCCAAGCGGCAGGTTCCGGGAGCGCTTTTTCGGGAGAAACTGCCTCGGAATGGGAACTCAAGCCGGACTGTGACAGCCGAAGCAAATACAAAAAAGCGGACTGGGCATTTGCCCAGTCCGTTTTTTTGGCGGAGGTGTTTTGTCCGGAGTTTTCTTTGCAGGCGAAGTCGCGCGCCGCCGGTATTTTTTCGTGATACACCGCAGATCGCAGGTCGTCCGGGAACCCGGCGGCCTGACCGCGGTATGCGGGCATTTCGTCAAGCAGGACGCCGTTGAGACGGCGGATCAGTTCGATACGGTCCATAGTGCCTCCCGGGCCGCGCAAAAATCGGCCGCCCCGGACGGCGCCGGGGCGCTGTGGCGGAGCGCGGCTGTTGATCTTATTGTAGCCTCCTTCCGCCGGACCGGCAAGTACGCACAATCCGGTGCCATAGTTTCCCGCGGGAACCGGATCCCCGCCGGGCCGGACCCGCGCGCGGCGGTGCATTGACAATTAACGGCCGATCTCCTATAATAAAGACAATTTACGACAACAGCTGCGGGGAACCCCCGGCCGGGCGCGAAGCCGGGACGGGCGGAGCCAGCGGGTTATGGGAGAGTAACGTGGAAGATCTGGATATCGGCAGTGTACTGCAAAACTGTAGAAGCGCAAGGAATATCAGCCTGCGGCAGCTGGCGGAAATGACGGGCATGACCGCCTCGATGTTAAGCCAGATTGAACGGAACCTGGTGAACCCGTCGATCAACACGCTCAAGCTCATTTCCATGGCGCTGGACGTTCCGATGTACAAGTTTTTCCTCAGCGAGGAGGAGGACCGGGACCTGGTGGTCCGCCGGGACGCGCGGATCACGCTCGGCAGGCCGGAGACGGAGGACATCGTCTATGAGCTGCTGACCGCCAACGTCAGCGGGGACATCGAGTTCTGCATGATGCACGTGCCGGGGAAGAACGATTCCCACAACGTCGAGACGATGCACCACGGCGAGGAGGTCGCCTATGTGGTCAAGGGGCGGATCACCGTCTACGTCAACGACGTCCCCTACGAGCTGGAGGAGGGCGACAGCGTCCTGATCCCGCCCGAGAGCCTCCACCGCTGGAAGAACGACGGGGACGAGGAGTGCGACGTCCTGTTCGCGATCACGCCGCCCAGCTTTTGACGGCGGCGGGCGGCGGAAACCGGCCGATATGGTCAGATTGTACAATTTTTTGGCTGTGAACAAATCTATTTGACGATTTTTAATTGAACAGGTTGACATTTTTAAAACGGGTGTTAAACTGTACTTAACAAACAGCGTTGTTGTTAAGTGCTTTTTAATGCCCTTTTGTTATTTTCGCAAAAAATGACCGGGAAAAATGGAATGGAGGAACCTGCAGTGAAAAAAGACCTCTCCGCGGCATATGCGTACATCGACGAGATCCGGGAGGAGACCCTCGGGCTCTACCGGGAATTCGTCAACCGTGAAAGCTGGAGCAAGACGCCGGACAAGGTCCGCATATTTTCCGACTTCCTGAAGGCGGAGATGGAGAAGGCCGGATTCGAATGCCGGTACGTGCCGGTGGGCGTCAACGCCGACACGCTGGTCGGCGTCCTGGGCAAGGACCGCCCGGGCAAGCCGATCCTCTTCTGCGGGCACATGGACACCGTCTTCCCGACGGGCATGCACCCGGAAAACCCCTTCAAGATCGTCGACGGCAAGGCCTATGGCCCCGGCGTCCTCGACATGAAGGGCGGCATCCTGATCGCGCTGACCACCGTGAAGGCGCTCAACAGGATCGGGTACGACGAGCGTCCGATCAAGTTCTGCTTCTCGGGGGACGAGGAGATCAACCACACCGGCTCCCAGGGCGCCGAGGTGATGGAGGCGGAGGCGAAGGGCTGCCTGTGCGCCTTCAATATGGAGACGGGCATGATCGACAACTACCTCTGCACCGGCCGCAAGGGCTGCCTGCGCTACACGGTCGAGGTGGACGGCGTGGAGACCCACTCGGGCAACGACTTCCAGGGCGGCAGGAGCGCGATCGCCGAGATGGCCTACAAGATCATCGACTTCCACAACATGACCGACCTTTCGATCGGCAACACCTGCAACATCGGGACGATCTCGGGCGGCACGGTGCCCAACGCGGTCCCCGCCCACTGCGAGGTGGTGCTCGACATGCGCTACACCACCATGAGCGGCAAGGAAAAGCTGCTCGCCCGGCTCGACGAAATCTGCAAAAAGACCTACATCGACGGCACCTCCACCAAATACGCCTTCCTGAACAAGCTGGACGTCTTTGAGACGACCGGCGAGGGCATGCGGTTCTTCGAGTACGTCAGGGGGATCACGAAGGAATACGGCCTCCCGGAGGTCAACGGCCGCCCGCTCGGCGGCGGGTCCGACGCCGCGTCCACGACGATGGCGGGCGTCCCGACGATCTGCTCCTGCGGCGTGCGCGGGCAGTGGAACCACACCATGAAGGAGTACGCGGTGGTCGACTCGATCTTCGACAGAAGCAAGATGTACGTCGCCGCCGTGGCCAATTCGGATCAATTCGCACAGGAATGATATCTAGGAGGGAGAGAACGGCATGAATACTCTGATTGTTTTCCTGGTTTCCATGGTTTTTCTGCTGGTGGTACTGATCCGCTTCAAATGGAGCGCGTCGGTGGGACTCGTCTCTGCGACAATCATGATGGGGCTGCTTTCCGGCATGAAGATCGCCGAGCTGACCGGCGCCATCAGCGGCGGCTTCGGCAGCACGATGACCAGCACCGGACTCGTCATCATCTTCGGATGCATCTTCGGCGAGATGCTCGGCTCGTCCGGCGCGCTGGAGGAGATCGCGAAATTCCTCCTGCGCAAGGTCGGCTCCAAGCACGACTACCTCGCGATCAACCTGCTGGGCTACGTGGTCTCGATCCCCGTCTATTTCGGGTCGGCCTACGTCATGCTCTCGCCCCTGCTCAATTCGCTGCAGAAGCTCACCAATAAGAAGATGACCGGCTATGTGAACGCGCTCTTCGTGGGCCTGCTGCTCACCCACTGCATCGTCGCGCCGACGCCCGGCCCGGTCGCGGTCGCGGCGGAGGTCGGCGCGAACCTCGGCTGGTTCATCTTCTACGGCCTGATCGTCTCGATCATCGCGAGCCTGCTCTGCGGCTGGCAGTTCTCCAACGGCATCAACGCCAAAGGCCGCAAGGAGGCCCAGGAGTTCCTCGACGCCAACAGCGACCTGATCAAGGCCGACGAAACCAAGCCGTCGGCGGGCATCGGCTTCGCGCTGATCCTTTTCCCGATCATCCTCATCGTGCTGGGCGCCGTCGTGCCGATGTTCGCCGCGGAGGGGAGCATCCTCTACACCGTCTTCCAGTTCATCGGCGATAAAAACGTCGCCCTCTTCATGGCGATGCTGCTCGCCGCCGTGACCCTGCGCAAATACCTGGTCGCGGGCCCGGCCAAGAAGGGCATCATGCGGTATATCGACACGAGCGCCAACAAGGTCGGCAGCATCCTCATGGTCATCGGCTGCGGCGGCTGCTTTGCCAAGGTCATCACCCAGACGGGCATCGGCGACGCGCTGGCGAACATGTTCTCCCACTTCAACATGCCCGTGCTGCTGCTCGGCTTCCTGCTCGCCATGATCATCCGCGCGGCGGTCGGCTCCGCCACGGTCGCCATGATGACGGCGGTCTCCATCGTCGGCCCGGCGATCGCGCTGCAGGGGCTGTCGCCCGTGCTCGTGGGCCTCGCGGTCTGCGCCGGCACCGTCGGCCTCACCCTGCCCACCGACGGCGCCTTCTGGCACCCCTCCCAGCTCAACGGCATCTCCATCAACGAGACGATGGTCGTGACGGTCAGTACCACGCTGGCCAGCGTGGTCGCCTTTGCGATCATCCTGCTCATCAACTGCTTCAGCGGCTTCCTGCCGGGATTATTCTAGTACGTTTTAGGAGTCGATTATGGATAACACGATATTGTCGATGGAGGAAAGCGAATGGAGCGCGAAATACCCGCTCCTCCGCTCCCTCCGGGATTTACGGGAATGCTTCTGGATCAACGATCAAAAACGCCCCGCCGCGCAAGCGGCGGGGAACTGTCCGTTCACCATCCGGGACATCGAGGACGCCAGCGACCGGCTGGACCGGTTCGCCCCCTATCTCGCCGCGGCCTTCCCCGAGACGGCCGTTTCGGGCGGGATTCTGGAGTCCCCGCTGCGGGAGATCCCCCGCATGAAAAAGGCCCTCGAGGAGCAGAGCGGCGTCCCGATCGACGGGAGGCTGCTGCTCAAATGCGACAGCGAGCTTCCGATTTCCGGCTCCATCAAGGCGCGGGGCGGCATCTACGAGGTCCTCAAGCACGCGGAGGAGCTCGCGGTCGAAGAGGGGCTGCTCTCCTGGACGGACGATTACGCGCGCCTCGCGGAGCCGCGCTTCCGGGAGTTCTTTTCGCGGTATAAGATCGCGGTGGGCTCGACGGGGAACCTCGGGCTTTCGATCGGCATCATGAGCGCGAAGCTCGGCTTCCACGTCACCGTCCACATGTCGGCGGACGCGCGCCAGTGGAAGAAGGATATGCTGCGCGGCCTCGGCGTGCACGTCGTCGAATATGAGAACGACTACAGCCTCGCGGTCACCGAGGGGCGCAGGCAGGCGCAGTCCGACCCCTCCTGCCACTTCATCGACGACGAAAACTCGAAGGACCTCTTCCTCGGCTACGCGGTGGCCGCCCTCCGGCTCAAAAAGCAGCTGGAGGAGATGCGGATCGCCGTCGACCGCGAGCACCCGCTCTTCGTCTACCTGCCCTGCGGGGTCGGCGGGGGTCCGGGCGGCGTCGCCTTCGGCATCAAGACCCTCTTCGGGGACGCGGCCCACTGCTTCTTTGCGGAGCCGACCCATTCCCCCTGCATGCTGCTGGGGCTCTATACCGGACGCTACGACGGGGTCTGCGTGCAGGACATCGGCATCGACAACCGGACCGCGGCCGACGGGCTGGCGGTCGGCAGGTGCTCCCATCTGGTGGGGCGGCTGATGCACCCGTTCATCAGCGGCGCGATGACGGTCAGCGACCGGCATATGTACCGTCTGCTCGCGCGGATGGCGGACACCGAGGGCATCCGCCTCGAGCCGAGCGCGCTGGCCGGCGTCCCGGGCGTCCTCAACCTCCTCGGGACCGGGGAGGGGCGCGGCTACCTGGTCCGGGAGAAGCTCGCCGGCTTCCAGAGCCAGTTCACGCACATCGCGTGGGCGACGGGCGGCAGCATGGTGCCCGCGGACGTGATGGAGGAGTACTACCGGAAGGGCACGGAGGGGGAATAGCCGTCCGGGGCCATAGACGGAATCAGGAGAAAAAGGACCCGGCGCCTGTGCAGACAGGCGCCGGGTCCTTTTTGTCCGGGACGGCGCCCGCGTTATCCGCGGGCGCCGTTTTTTTACCCGCCGCGGGGAAGGCCGGATACGCGAATACGCACCACCGGGAGAAAAAACTGTGTCACTTTCTACAAAGAAACGCGGACGGTTTTGTTGAGCTGGAACGAATCGGGGGAAATATTCATTTTTGGTATTGACTTTGTTGATAAAAAGTATAATAATCAAGTAAAAGATTACAGAATTTGAAATAGAAAAGTTAAATATTTTCTCAAGAAAATCTGCTTTAGATTTCCATTTTTGTGCTTTTTTTAAATGATATGTTGCAAATTGTGTGAAATTTCCGTGATAAACATGTGGTTATTCGGACGCTTTGACAACACGGCATCGTAATTTATTTCAAAAATAATAAAAATATTATGAATTATAATTTGCCAGATTAAAATTGAGATTTTGCCGAAAAGATCGGCGACGGCCGCACACCGCAGCACCGCGGACGCCCGGGAGGTAACGGTTGCTGCCGCGGGGTCACGGCAGCATTTATAACAATAAACAGGTGAGGTATCTTATGAGCACTGTGATTTTGGAAACAAAAAATCTCACAAAGGCGTTCGCAAACAAAAAGGTCGTCTCCGGGGTCGACTTCGTTGTCCGCGAAGGCGAAATCACCGCCCTGCTGGGGGAAAACGGCGCGGGCAAATCCACCTTCAAAAACATGCTGGTCGGACTGCTGGAGCCCACCGAGGGGTCCATCACCTTCGACGGCAGGGAGATGAAGGAGATCAAGATGGGCAAGCTGCCGATCGCCGCGGTGCATCAGGAACTGAGCCTGTTTTTGAACCTCACCGTCGCCGAAAACATCTGCATCGAGGACTTCCCCGGGAAGAAGTCGATGGTCAACTGGAAGAAGTGCCGCGAGGAAGCCCTCAAGTACATGGGCATCATGAACATCCAGCTCGACCCGGACGCGATCGTCGGGACCCTGGGCCCCGGCGAGCAGCAGCTGATCGAGATCGCCAAGGCGATCCGGCTCAATCCCCGCGTGCTGATCCTAGACGAGCCCACCGCATCCCTGACGGCGCCGGAACGCGAGCGGCTGTTCGAGGTGATGCGCACGCTGAAGAAACAGCGCATCGGCATGATCTTCATCACGCATTTCCTGGACGAGGTGTTCGCCGTCTGCGACAAGGTCGTCGTGCTGCGCAACTCCGAAAAGGTCTGCGACGCGCCGGTGACGGAGGTCACCAAGCACGAGATCGAGGAGCACATGGTCGGCCATTCGCTGGAGGGTTCCTCCTTCAGCCTGGGTGAGCCGGACCCGGAGGTCGCGCTGCGCGTGACCGGGCTCGAGTCGGAGAGCTTCGCGGACATCAATTTCGAGGTACATAAGGGCGAGATCCTCGGCGTGGCGGGCCTCATCGGCGCGGGACGCACCGAGCTGATGGAATCCATCTTCGGCCTGCGCAAATGCGGGGGCACGATCGAGTTCATGGGCGAGACCTTTAAAAGGTGGAACACACAGCAGCTGATCAAAAAGGGAATGGTGATGATCCCGGAGGACCGCAAAAACTGCGGCATCTTCCCGCGGCGCGACCTGAAGGAGAACATCACCGCGGCCCAGATCGACCACTTTGTCAACCGGAGGGTGAAGTTCTTCGGCTTCCGCAGGGAAAAGGAGAACGCGCAGAAGGTCATCGACCGCTTCCGCGTCGCCTGCCCCGGCATCGAAGCCTACATCACCGAGCTCAGCGGCGGCAACCAGCAGAAGATCATCGTCGGCCGATGGCTGAGCCATTCCCCGAAGGTCTGCATGTTCGACGACCCCACCCGGGGCGTGGACGTGGGCTCGAGGGCGGAGATCGGCGAGTACATCGTCGAGCTTGCCAAAACGGGCACGGCCGTGATCCTGGTCTCTTCCGACCTGAACGAGCTGGTCTCCATGGCGCACAGGATCATCGTGATGCGGCGCGGCCGGATGGTCTCCGAGCTGATGCGCGAGGACTTCGACGTGCGCCGGATTCTGTCGATCGCGTCCTCACAACAGGAAGACGAATCGTCGGTAGGGGGTAACCATGGTGAAAACGCATAACAGCCCGCTGAAAAGATTTATGAGCGAGCAGTGGGCGGCCGCTCTGATCGGCAACATTCTGCTCTTTTTGATCCTGGCCGTGTCGCAGCCGGCCTTCTTACAGGCGACCAACATTATGAACATCCTCTGCCAGTGCAGCCTGTTTGGAATCATGGCCATCGGCATGACCTTCGTCATCTCCACCGGCGGCATCGACATTTCGGTGGGCATGAACGCTCTGTTTACCATGGCGCTGATGTACCGGCTGAACTCCTACGGCATCTTCCCCGTGTGGGCGATTTTCCTGATCGTGCTGGTCGTCGGGTGCCTGGTCGGACTGCTCAACGGCTTCATGGCCAGCGTGCTCAACTTCCCCGACATGATCGCCACGCTGGCGACGATGTCCATCCTGCGGGGCGCGGCCTACCTGCTGCTCGACAATTCCCAGAAGTTCGTGGACGCCCCGCTGCGGGTGATCGGGAACTCCAAGCTGTTCCAGCTGGTCCCCACCCCCACGGTCCTCATGGTCATCATGACCGTCATCGGCATCCTCGTCCTGCGTTACAGCCGCTTCGGCCGGTATGTGCTGGCGGTCGGCGGAAGCAAGAACTCGGCCGTCTTTTCCGGCCTGAACGTCACCCGCATCCGGATCGGCGCCTATGTCATCTGCGGGGTCTGCGCCGCGCTGGGCGGCATCGTCTACGCCGGGCGCATCGGCTCGATCGCCCCCAACTCCTGCATGGGCTACGAGTTCACCGTCATCACCGCCGTCGTTCTGGGCGGCACCAAGATGAGCGGCGGCAAATCCTCCATTGTGGGGTCCGCGCTCGGATGCGTTTTCCTCTACCTGATCGAAAACGCCATGACGATGCTGGACATCTCCAGCTACTACCAGGTCTTCGCGCGCGCGGTGATGATGCTCTGCGCCATCGCGATCGACACCGCCACCACGATGCGCAACAATGCGAGCGTCATCAGGGAACGGCGCGCGCGCTTCCTGCAGATCCAATAGGATTGGTACCCGGCACGGCTTGCCGTGCAGAAAATAACAAAAGTCTAGGAGGACAAGAAATGAGAAAGGCATTAGCACTGGTTCTGGCGCTCGCAATGACACTCGCGCTCGCCGCCTGCGGCAGCTCCGCACCCGAGGCGCCCGCGAACACCCCGGCTCCCGAAAACGCCGCCCCCAGCGCGGCGGACGACGCCGCTCCCGCCCCCAGCGAGGACGCGGGCAAGACCATCAAGATCGGCGTTTCCACCGATACCGCCACCACGGTTTTCCGCAAGGTGGAGCTGATGGGCCTTTACAGCGCGGCGGAGGCCGCCGGCAACGTGGAAATCATCGAGCTGTGCGCCGATGACGACACCACCACCCAGTACACCCAGTTCAAATCCCTGATCGACCAGGGCGTCGACGTCATCGTCTGCTGCGCCATCGACCAGGACGCCATCCTCACCGCTTATGACTATGCCCAGGCGGCGGGCGTCCCGGTTATCAACTACGACCGCAAAGTGGAGCACGAGAACGTCTTCTTCACCGCGATGTACGATTCCTACAGCGACGCCAAGCAGCTCGCAGAATACCTCCTCTCCGTGGACGACGGCGAAGAGCACACGATCTTCCTGACGGTCGGCTCCCTCGCGGACCCCAACGGCATTGCCCGCCGCGAAGGCTTCCAGGAGACGATCGCCGCCTCCGGCCACACCAACCTCAAGGTCGTCGAGATCATGACCGACTGGGACGTCGACAAGGCGCTCACCAACATGCAGAACGCGCTGCAGGTCTACACCCCGTGGGCGGTTGCCAACGTCTCCGCGCACATGGACGGCTCCTGCTACCAGGCGCTGGAGGAGGCCGGTCTCAAGATTAAACGCGGCGAGGAAGGCCATGTCTACTACACCTCGCTCTCCGGCGAGCCTCCCGCAGTCGCCTACATGGAAGAGGGCTACACCGACAAGATCTTCGTCATCCCGGCCGACACCGCCGGCGGCGCGATCTACGACGCGGCCGTCAAGCTCGTCAACGGCGAGACCCTTGAGAGCGACACCTTCTATATGCCCACCTTCGGCGTCGGCCCCGACGAGCTCGAGGCGAAGTCCGACGAGATCTGGACCGTCAAGTATGCCGACATGCTGGGATAATCTCCCCGCAGACGCAAGACGCGCCACCCTGTAAACTTTCCGCCCAAAGGTGCGGCGGGTTTGCCGCCGGCTCGGCCGCGGCAGACCCGCCGTTCCCCGAGGGAAGCTCGCACAACCCAAGAACGCTTCGATGAGAGGTCAATCATATGGATACAAAGTTCAAAAGCAATTCGACATTGGGAAATAAGAATCGGTTCTGGAACGGCTTCAAGAAGTTTTCCTTGGATTTGCCGGTTGTGTATATGCTGATCGTGGTCTGCGTTGTGATGGGCTTCCTGAATCGCAATTTCTTCTCGATGGCGAACATCATCTCCATGCTCACCTCGTATTCCTACTACATCATCGGCGCCATCGGCCTGGTATTCGTGTTCCTTTCCGGCAACTCGGGAATTGACCTGAGCATCGGATATGTGACGGGCTTTTCCGCCGTGGTCTCCACCAAGACCATGTCCCTGCTCTCCGACGCGAACCCGGATATGAACCCCTGGCTCATCATCGTGCTCGGCCTGCTGGTCTCCTGCACGATCGGCGCGCTGTTCGGCCTTCTGAACGGCATCGCGGTGGCAAAGTTCCACATCGCGCCCTTTATCATCACCCTGGCCAGCCAGCTTCTGGCAATGGGACTGTGCTATGTGTTCACGAACGGTTACACCGTTTCTGGCGGTCCCCGGGAGCTCTCCCGGCTCTCCACCCTCACGGGCATCCACATCGGGAAGACCATCATCCCCATGGCGGCGATCATCCCCATCGTCATCTTCATCCTGATGGCGGTGGTGCTGAGCAAGACCACGTTCGGCAGGCAGGTCATCCTGACCGGCAGCAACCCCAAGAGCGCCGAGCACGCGGGCATTTCGGTCTCCCGGATCTATATCATCGTCTACCTGCTCTCCGGCGTCTTCGCCGGGATCGCGGCGATGTTCATCCCCATGTGCATCGGCGGCGTGAACCCCGATGTCGGCGCAAACCTGCTCATGCCGATGGTGGCGGCGGTCACGATCGGCGGGATCAGCCAGTCCGGCGGCTACGGCAACATGGTGCAGGCCGGCTTCGGCATCCTGTTCATCATGTGCCTGATGAGCGCAATGACCTTCCTGGGCTTCGGCCTGCCGACCCAGCAGCTCGCCTACGGAATTGTAATCGTGTTTACAATGACGCTCCTCGGCTACATCGAGAGAAAGCGTTTTAGAGTATAAGCGCGCAAAAAAGTCATTAAGAAGGTAAAGGAGTAATCAGCAATGAATTTCGGAATTGGCTCGTTCGCATACAGGTGGTCGATCGGCCGCCCCTACTACCGCCCCGAGGACCCCATGACGGTGGACCAGCTCATTGACCGCTGCGTCAAGTACGGCGTGAAGGCCGTCCTGCTCTGCAACAACATCTCCCTGCACGAGTTCACCGAGGAGCAGCTCACCGCGATCCGCGACCGGATCGTAAAGGAGGGCATGACGGTCGAGACCGGCTCGCGCGGCACGGATTTCAACTACTTCAAGCGGATGCTCGAGGTCTCCAAATTCCTCGGCTCCAAGGTGCTGCGCATCGGCTGGGACATGGACCGCGACACCGACGCGGCCGGCCTGGAGCGGCAGGTGCGGAAGGGCATCGAGACGATCGGCGCGCTCATGCCCACGGCGCATGAGTACGGCGTGCACGTCGCGATCGAGAACGGCAAGCTCAACGACGTCTACGAGGTCAAGAAGATCATCGAAGGCGTGAACGACCCCTTCTTCGGCTGCGCGCTCGACACCTGCAACTCCACCTGCTTCATGACCCCGACCGAGACGGTGGTGCGCACCCTCGCGCCCTATGCGAAGACCGTCCACTTCAAGGACTATGTCGTCTCCCTCGACCCGCGCGGCGACGTGATCACCGGCGTCCCCCTCGGACAGGGATATGTGGATTTCCCGCTCATGCTGGACATCCTCAAGCAGAACGGCTACGACGGGAACATCTTCCTCGAGCTCTACATCAACCGCTGCGACACCCATGCCGAGACCGTCGCCTACGAAGAGGAATGCGTGAAGCAGAGCATGGCCTACGCGCATGACACGCTGGGCTTCTGACCCGGATGCCGGAGCGGAGGTGCGCATATGAAAGAGGCGTATATCGGCGTCGACATCGGCTCCTCCGGCTGCAAGGCCATCGCGGTCGACGGGGAGGGGAAGACCCTCGGCGTCCAGTCGGTGCGGTATGACAACACCCTGGTCTGCACGGGGCTGGGCTGCTACGAGCAGCCCGCCCGCGTGCTGCGCGACGCCGGGCTTGACTGCATCCGCGCGCTCGTGCGGGAGCTCGGCCCGGACCGCCGCACGGCGGCCATCGGCCTCACCGGGCAGATGCACGGGCTTGTGGCGCTGGACGAACATCTGGAACCGCTCCGCCCCATCCTCAGCTGCGTCGATTTCCGCAATGAGAAGCAGAACGACGAAATCTACGCCAAGGTGGGCGGCAAGGAGGGCCTTCTGCCCTACACCAACAACAAGATGGTCCCCTCCTGCACGGCGGGGAAGATCCTCTGGATGCGGGAAAATGAGCCCGCGCTCTTTGCCCGGACGCGGGCCGTCGTGAACCCCAAGGACTATGTGCGCACCGTGCTGACCGGCGTCCCGGCGACCGACGAGTCGGACGCCAGCGGCTTCGGCGTCTACGACGTGCGAAACCACCGCTGGAACCGGGAACTGCTCGACCTGATCGGCCTGCCCGAAGAGGTGCTGCCGCCGATCTTCCACGCCGACCAGGCGGTCGGGACCGTGCTGCCGGAGGTGGCCGCCGAGCTGGGCCTCGGCCCGGACACGGTGGTCGTGGCGGGCGCGGGGGACGCCATCATGCAGACGGTGGGCTCCGGCGCCGTGGAGGAGGGCGTCTACAGCGTCGTCCTCGGCTCGGGCGGGCTCATCTCCACCTCGCTGGGCGTCTGCGCCCACAACGAGGGCGCGCGGCTGCAGGTCTATTCCAGCGCCGTCCGCGACCAGTGGGTGGCCTACACCGGCCTCATGAGCGTGGGCACCTCGGTCAACTGGATGCGCGAGAGCCTTTACGCGGCCGAGTCCGCGCGCGGCGCGGAAGAGGGCTTCCGGCGGATGGACGAGGAGGCTGCGCGGGTGCGCCCCGGCTGCGACGGGCTGCTCTTCTTCCCCTCGCTCCTCGGCCAGCGCAACCCGGTGGACGACCCCTACGCGAAGGGCGTGACGGTGGGGCTGACCCCGTCGCACACCCGCGGGCACCTCTACCGGGCCCTGCTGGAGGGGCTGGCGTTCGGGATGCGGGAGGTCTACCTCCAGCTCCGCGAGGTGGGCGCGCCGATGAGGTGCATCCGGATTTCCGGCGGCGGCGCGGTCAACACCCTCTGGTGCCAGATCTTCGCGGACCTTTTCCAGGCCCCGGTCCGCCGGGTTCCGGAATATTCCGCCTGCGGCGCGCTGGGCGCGGCCGTGCTGGCCTCCCATCACGGCAAGGACCCCGCGTCGCTGCCCGGGCGGTTCGCCTCCTTTGGAAGCGACCGCACCTTCGAGCCCGACGTGTCGAAAAAAGCGGTCTACGACGACCTGTTCGCCGTCTACACGCAGATCTATCCCGCGTCGAAGGGGATTTTCCAAGCGCTCAAGCATTTTGACGAGACCCATTGACCACTCGTTTCGGAGGGAATACATATGAAAAAAGTCATCAACCAACCCGCTGATTTTGTCGATGAGACGATGGAGGGCATCGTCGCCGCCTACGGCGACCGGGTGCATTTCCTGGATGGCGACCGCCGGGTGCTGGTCTCAGGCTACCCCTCCCAAAAGGGGAAGGTCGGGATTGTGACGGCGGGCGGCTCCGGGCACCTGCCGCTCTTTTTGGGCTACGTGGGCGCCGGCATGGTGGACGCCTGCGCCGTCGGCAACGTCTTCGCCTCGCCCGCCTACACCAAGATGGCAAGCGCCATCCGCGCCGTCGATTCCGGCGCGGGCGTCCTCTGCCTCTACGGCAACTACGGCGGCGACAAGATGAACTTCCAGCAGGCGATCGAGGACTGCGAGTTCGACGACATCCGCTGCCGCAGCGTGCTGGCGTGCGACGACGTGGCCTCCAGCCCGAGGGAGACCGCCGAAAAGCGGCGCGGCGTGGCGGGCATCCTCTACGCCTACAAATGCGCCGGGGCCGCGGCCGGCCAGATGCGGAGCCTCGACGAAGTCGCGGCGGTCGCCGAAAAGGCGGTCGCCAACACCCGCACGATGGGCGTGGCACTCACCCCCTGCATCGTGCCGGAGGCGGGCCGCCCCACCTTTGCGATCGCGGACGACGAGATCGAGATCGGCATGGGAATCCACGGCGAGAAGGGCATCACGGTGGAAAAGATGATGACCGCCGACCGGATCTCCGAGATCCTCATGGAAAAGCTGCTCGCGGACCTGCCGCTGGAGGCGGGGGACGAGGTCTCCGTCCTGGTGAACGGGCTGGGCGGGACGCCCGCGGAGGAGCTGTTCATCGTCTACCGCCGGGTGGCGCAGATTCTGGGGGAGCGGGGCGTGAAGATTTTTATGCCCCATGTGGGCGAGTTCGCGACCTCCATGGAGATGGCGGGCCTTTCCGTCACCCTCTTCAAGCTCGACAGGGAGCTCAAGGAGCTGCTCCGCGCGCCCGCTTCCACCCCCTTTTACACCAATGCCAACAAATGATGGAGGGCGTTATGACGACGAAAGACCTTTGCAGGGCGATCGACGCGATCTCCGCGCGGATCGATGAAAACAGGGACGCCCTGGTGAGCCTGGACCAGCAGAACGGTGACGGGGACCTTGGCATCTCCATGAGCGGCGGGTTCCGCGCCGTGTCCGATTTCCTGCACGATTCGCAGGAGACCGATCTGGGGAAATGCCTCAACCGGTGCGGCGACCACTTCAACGAAGCGGCGCCCAGCTCGCTGGGGACCATCCTCGCCTTCTTTTTCAAGGGCATGGCGAGGAGCCTGAAGGGCACGGAGACGTGCGACGCGGCGCGGCTCGCGGAAGCGATGCGCGCGGGGCTGGAAAACGTGATGGCCAAGGCCGGCTCCAAGCCGGGAGAAAAGACCATCCTCGACTCCCTGACTCCCGGCGTCGAGGCGCTGTCGGCCCATGCCGGAGAGGGCGCGCGGGCCGCTTTCGCCAAGGCCGCGAAGGCCGCGCGGGAGGGCAGCGAGGGGACCCGGGCGATGAAGGCCGTATGGGGCCGCGCCGCCTATTACGGGGAAAAGAGCCTGGGCGTTCTGGACGGGGGGTCCGTCGTCGGGGCGCTGATTTTTGAAGCGATCAATGATATGGAATAGGGTGTGATATCGATGTTTGAAGAATTCATGTACCAGCAGGCCGTGCGCCAGACCAAACAGGATATGCTCAAGGTGGGCTCCCGCCTTGCCGAAAAGGGTCTCCTTGTCGGCAAGGGCGGCAACTACAGCGTCCGCATCGGGGAGAATCAGATCCTGCTCACGGCCTCCGGCTTCTGCAAATCCGAGATCAGCGAGGAGCAGATCAGCCTGGTGGATATGGAGGGCAACCTCCTGGAGGGCTTAAAGCCCGCCGCCGACATCCGGATGCATCTGGAGGTCTACCGCTCGATGCCGGAGATCCGCGCGATTGTGCACAGCCATCCGCCCATCATGACGGGCTTCGCCATGTCCAACTACACCTTTGAGGACTTCTGCATGCCCGAGGCGATGCTGGACATCGGCGGGATCGAGGTCACGGAATTTTCCGTGCCCACCACGATCGAGGTTCCCCAGGTGGTGCACAAGTGCATCCGGAAGAACCCGGACGTGCGCGCGCTGATTCTCAAGGGCCACGGCGTGCTCTGCCTCTCCTCGGTGGACGTGATGGACGCCTGCTACAAGCTCGAGTGCCTCGAGGCCGTCGGGCAGGCGATTCTCGTGACCAACGCGCTGGGCGGCGCCTACCAGATGACCCCGCGTGAGATCGAGGGCGTGCGGGCGATCCTGGCGAAGAAATAACGACCGCCGTTTTGGGGGGAACACCATGTATTTTATCGGCTTGGATATCGGCACAACCGGCTGCAAGGCCGCCGTTTTCGACGAGGCGGGCGCCTGCTTCGGCAGGTGCTACGAGGAATTCGACATCATCTGCCGCGCCCCCGGCTGGGCGGAGCAGAGCCCCGCGGTCATGTGGGAGGCCGTCACGCACGTCCTGAAGGAGTCGGTCGCGCAGGCGAAGGCGGCGGGCATGCGGGCGGAGGAGGTCCGCGCGCTCAGCACCTCGGTGCTGGGGGAGGAGGTCATGCCGGTGGACGGGGACTACCGCCCCCTCCGGGACGCCATCCTCGGCATGGACTACCGCGCCGACGAGGAGACGAAGCTGCTGACCGGGGCGGTTCCGGCGCAGCGGATCTACGACATCACCGGCTTCCCGCCGCATCCGATGGGCTCGCTCCCCACGATCCTGTGGATGCGCCGCCACGAGCCGGAGCTGATCCCCCGGACGTATAAATACGTCACCTTCACCGAGTACGTCATGAAACGCCTCGGCGCGGGGGAAGGGGTGGTCGACCACCCGCAGGCCGGCCGCACCATGGCGTTCGACATCGAGAGGAAATGCTGGTCGGACGAGCTGCTGCGGGCGGCGGGGCTGGATCGGAGCCTCTTCTGCGAAACGGCGGAACCCGGCCGGGTCGTCGGGAACCTGTCGCGGGAGGCCGCGGCCGAGCTGGGCCTCACCGAGGCGGTGGCGCTGGTGGCGGGCGGACAGGACCAGACCTGCGCCGCGCTGGGCGCCGGGCTCATCGATGAGAGCATCGGCATGGATTCCCACGGCACCATCGAGGGCATCGGCGTGATGTCCTCGAAGAAGATCACCGACGAGCGGGCGCTCGCGGCGGGCGTCTCCTGCTACGCCTACACCATTCCCGGGCGGTATTTCCTCATGTCCTCCTCCCAGGTGGGCGGGCTGCTGCTCAAGTGGTTCAAGAACAACTTTTCCCTCGCCGAGGAGCAGGAGGCGCGGCGGACCGGCCGGAACGTCTACGACGTGATGACGGAGCGCGCGCCCGAGGGGCCCAGCGGCGTGATGGTGCTGCCGCACTTCATCGGCAGCGGGCCGCCCTGGAACGACCTCGACTCGCGGGGCGCGATCGTGGGGCTCACGATCGACAGCACCCGGCACGACGTGGTGAAGGCCATCATGGATTCGCTCACCTACGAGTTCAAGATCAACATGCTCTACTACGAGGATATGGGCTTTCGCTTCAAGGACATCCGGGTGGTGGGCGGCGCGTCCAAATCGCCGCGGTGGATGCAGCTCAAGGCGGACATCCTGAACCGCCCGGTCTCCACGCTGCGGGAAAAGGACGCCGCCTGCCTCGGCGCGGCGATGATCGCCATGTGCAGCATGGGGGTGTACCCCTCCTGCGAGCAGGCCGTGCGCGCCTGCGTGAAGGTGGACCGCGTCTACCGGCCGGATCCCGCGTGGACCGGCGCCTACGAAGCCGCCTACCGGAAGTACACGCACCTCTATGATTCATTGAAGGAATTTAACCACATCAAAATTCCAGGAGGCACCGTATGAGTAAATTTAACCGCAACGCAAAGCCCAAGATGGGGATCCTGCCCATCGCAAAGACGAACCAGTACCAGGGGAACATCCGGAACTACATCGAGGTTGCCCGGCGCACCTTCGGCGCGGACCCGGAGATTGAGATCATGGTTCCCGACGAGCCGCTCTTCGACATGGACGAGATCATGGAGACCTGCACCGCGATGGAGAAGGCCAACTGCGACATGTTCCTCTTCGTCATCGGCTCCTGGATGTACACCTCCCTGGTGACCACCGCGGTCAACTCGCTGGGCGGCAAGCCCTGCGTCATGTACGGGCTCTGCGACGAGATCGCCAACGGCTCCCTCGGCGTGTCGGTGCAGCTGCGCTACGTGATGGAGGAGATGAAGCTCCCCTTCGTCTACATGTACGGCAGGATCGACGACGCGGAGCGCGCCGCGGACATCAAGAAGGCGCTGCGCGCCGCATGGACCAAAAACGACATGGCGGGCAGGAACATCGCGCTCATCGGCGGCAAGTGCATGATGATGTACCAGACGCAGGTGAACGAGTTCAATTGGAAAAAGGTGTTCGGCATCGATTTCCCCCAGTACGACCACGTCGAAATCTTCAAGGAGCTGGAGAACATCGACGAGGCGGAGGCCGAGCGGCTCGCGCGGCAGTTCATCGACAACTGCGCCAAGGTCAACTGGAAGCTGGAGAACGGCGAAAAGATCAACGAGGACGCCATCCTCTCCCAGATGCGCCTGTATCTTGCCTATAAGCGTTTCCAGGAACTCTACGACGTGGATATGTTCGCCACCAAGTGCATGCCCGAGCTGGTGAACAAGTGCTACGGCTACAGCTACGGCGCCTGCCTCGCCACCGCGCTGCTCAACGAGGAGGAGTCCACCATCGCGGCCTGCGAGGGGGACGTGCCCGCCGGCGTTTCGATGTACATCCTCAAGAAGCTGGCCCACGCCCCGGTGATGTTCGCGGACATCTCCCGCCTTAACGAGCAGAACGGCGTAATGAACTTTTTCAACTGCGGCTCCGGCCCCGTGTCCATGGCGAACAGCCTGGGCTACCGGCTGTGGCCCATCCCGCCGCTCGTCCCCGACGAGGCGGTGGCCAAGCCCTACCTGAACGGCGATTCGGGCGGCGCGTGCATCGAGTTCGAGTTCGAGGGCGACCGCACCGTCACGCTGCTGCGCCTCGGCGGAAACGACGACACCCTGCGCTTCCACGCGGCCGTCGCCAAGACCAGCCTGCGCGTGAACAACGACGAGGAGGACCCCAACAACAGCTTCGCGGGCGGCACCCGCTGGCCGGGCTGCGGCATCAGGCTCGAGGACCCGGACTCCTTCCTGCGCAACGCCACCGGGCACCACTACGCGATCGTCTACGGCGATTTCTCCAAGGAACTGGAATACATCTGCGGCTTCTACGGCGTCAAGCTGGTCATGGACCGCTGACGCCATCCGCCCCGGCGGGACCCATCTCCCACCGGGGCGGCGGACGTATCGGCCGCGTTTTGAAAGGAGTCGTCCCCATGCAGGACAGATTCTACTTCGGCACCAACACCAAAATGTTCAAGACCGCCGCGGAGACCGTGGATTACCTGCGCCGCCTCGAGGAGCTCACGCACGGCATCCCGCCGGAGCGCGCGCAGCGCTTCGTGATCCCCTCCTACACCTCGCTTGGGCCCGCGCGGGCAGAGCTTGACCGCGCGGGCTCGGGAATCCTCCTCGGCGCCCAGAACATGGGCTGGGAGGAGCGCGGGCAGTATACCGGCGAGATCTCCCCGCTCATGCTGCGGGAGGCGGGCGCGCGGCTGGTGATGGTCGGGCACTCCGAACGGCGGCACACCTTCCGCGAGACGGACGCGGAGGAGGAAAAGAAGGTCCGCTGCGCGCTGGACCACGGCTTCCGCGTTCTTCTGTGTGTGGGGGAACAGCTGGAGGACCGGCGGTACGGCACCGGCGACGAGGTGCTGCGCGTCCAGCTAAAGATCGGGCTCCACCAGGTGCGCCCGGAGGAGGCGGACCGCGTGTGGGTCGCCTACGAGCCCGTCTGGGCCATCGGCGTGAACGGGATCCCGGCGGACGAGGGGTACGCGGGGGAAAAGCACCGCATGCTGCGCGGGACGATGGTGGAGCTCTTCGGGGAGGCGGGAAGCCGCGTCCCGCTGCTCTACGGCGGGAGCGTCAACCCGGAAAACGCCGTGGCGCTCAGCCGCTGCGAAGAGATCGACGGCCTGTTCATCGGCCGCAGCGCGTGGGACGCGGAGCGTTTCGCGGACATCATGCGCGCGGTCCTGGCGTCCGCCGCCTGAAAGGAAGAGGGAAGGATACGATGAAAATCGCGATTGGCTGCGACCCAAACGCGGCTGAACTGAAACAGGAGCTGAAGGCCTTTATCTCGGGCCTGGGGCACGAGTGCGTGGATTTTGGCGGGGACGACCCCATCTACGCCAACACCGCCGTCCGCCTTGCGAAGGCGGTGGCGGCCGGCGAATGCGACCGGGGGGTGCTGATCTGCGGGACCGGCATCGGCGTGAGCATCGCCGCCAACAAGGTGAAGGGCGCCTATGCGGCGCTGGTGAACAACGTCTACCAGGCGCAGCGCGCGGAGCTGAGCAACCACGCGAACATCATCACCTTGGGCGCGCAGGTCACCGGCGCCGAGCTGGCGAAATGCCTCGTGGCGGCTTATCTCAAGGAGGAGTTCGACCCGCAGTCCCGGTCCGCGCCGAAGGTGCGGCGCATCTGCGAGTACGAAAACGGGATCGATTGACCCGCCCGGAGCGCGGCGGGAAGGAAAAGGGAGGCCCGAAAATGAACTATTTGATCGGAACGGACATCGGCACGTCGGGCACGAAATCCATCGTCATGGATACGAACGGCGCCCTGCTGGCCTCCTCGCTCGCCGAATACGGCGTGACGACGCCCCGGGCGCTCTGGGCCGAGCAGTGGCCGGAGGTGTGGGTGGAGGCGGTGAAGTCCACCATCCGCGACGCGGTGAAAAAGGCGGGGATTCCGCCGGAATCGGTCGGCGGCATCTGCGTCAGCGGACTCTACGGGGGCTCGGGCGTGCCGCTCGACGACGAGATGCGGCCGGTGCGGCCCTGCATGATCTGGATGGACCGCCGCGCGGACGACGTCAGCCGCATGGTGGAAGACCGCGTCGGCTTCGACCGGCTCTACCGCATCACCCGCAACGGCCTCGACCCCTACTACGGCTACACGAAGATCCTCTGGATCAAGGAGCACGAGCCGGAGAACTGGGCCAGAATCCGGTGCTTTTTGCCGCCGAACGCCTACGCCATCTACCGGATGACGGGGGAGGTCGCGATCGACTATTCCTCGGCGGGCAACCTGGGCGGCATCTTCGACATGGAGCGCCGCTGCTGGAGCGGCGAGCTGATGGAGGCGCTGGGCATCCCGCGCGCGATGATGCCGGACCGCGTCGTCGACTCCTCCGCCGTGGTGGGCGGGCTCACGCCGGAATGCGCGGCGGAGCTGGGCCTGCCGGCGGGCACGCCCGTCTGCGCGGGCGGCGTGGACTGCACGGTGGCCACGCTCGGCCTCGGCGTGACGAGGCCCGGGCAGCATGTGGCGGTCATCGGGACCTCGATGACCTGGGGCTTTGTGCACGGCGGCGGCGAAACCGGGCGGGAGCTCATCACCATGCCCTACGTGAAGGACGCGGCCGACCTGCTCTTCACCTTCGGCGGCGCGGCCACCGCCGGGGCGCTGACCCGCTGGTTCCGCGGCGCCTTCGCGGAGCTGGAGTACCGGGAGGAGCTTCAGGGCGGGAAAAACGCCTACGCGCGCCTCGATGAGGCCGCGGCGGAAATCCCGCCCGGCAGCGAGGGGCTGCTGGTGCTGCCCTACTTCATGGGGGAGCGCGCCCCCATCTGGGACGTCAACGCCCGCGGCGTGGTGTTCGGGCTCGACCTGCACCACACCAGAGCTCACCTGTTCCGGGCCTTTTTGGAGGCGGTGGCCTTTTCCCTCCGCCATTCGATGGAGGCCGCGCCGCAGGGCGGCGTGCTCGACGAGCGGCTGGTGCTGGCGGGCGGCGTGGCGAAATCGCCGCTCTGGCGGCAGATCATCGCGGACGTCACCGGCTTTCAGGTGGTGTGCCCCAAAAACGACGTGGAGGCCAACCTGGGGGACGTCGTCCTGGCGGGCGTCGGGACGGGCCTGCTGGACTATGCGGGCGTGGAAAGGTGGAACGTGTTCGACGAGCCGGTCCTGCCGGACGCCGCGCGCCGAAAGATGTACGAGCGGTACTACCGGGAATACCTGGAGCTGTACCGCAGCCTGAAGCCGAACATGGAGCGGATGGCAACGGTCGTGAAGGAACTGAATGGTGGAGGTGACGAGCGTGGTAGGTAATTTCAGGGACGAATTGGGCAAGACCTTCGCCGCCGTGGGGGAGGCCTTCCCGGAACTGTATGTGGTGACCGCCGACGTGTCCAAATCGACGCGCAGCAGGATGTTTGGGGAGCGCTGGCCCGACCGGTTTTATTCGGTGGGCATCGCGGAGGCGGACGCCGTGGGCATCGCGGCGGGCATCGCGTCCTTCGGCGGCCCGGTGATCTTCACCGCCTACGGCGTCTTCGCGACGGAAAAGCCGTTTGAACAGATCCGCAACTGCCTCTGCTACCCCAACCTCAATGTCAAGATCGTGGCCACGCACGGCGGAATCAGCGTGGGCGAGGACGGCGCGACCCACCAGGCGGTCGAGGACATCGCCATCATGCGCGCGCTGCCCAACATGAAGGTGCTCGTGGCGGCGGACCCGGGCGAGGTGCGGGGCGCGGTGTTCGCCGCGCTGCAAACGCCCGGGCCGGTATACGTCCGGCTCGGCCGGGGGGTGGGGGCCCCCCTCCACCTGGAGCCGGAAGCGGTCGACTTCCGGGTGGGGAAGGGCGAGGTCCTGCGGGACGGCTCGGACGTCACGCTCGCTGCGGTGGGCGTCATGGTGGAGCGGGCCCTGCGCGCCGCGGAGCTGCTGGAGGCGGAGGGCGTCTCGGCGGCGGTGATCAACCTGCGGAGCGTCAAGCCGATCGACCGGGAGCTGCTGTGGGAGTACGCGGACAGGACGGGGGCGATCGTCACCGCGGAGGACCACAACTGTTTCGGCGGCGTTTTCGGCGCCGTGGCCGAGACGGTGGCCAAACGCCGCCCCGTCCCCATGGAACAGGTGGCGCTTGAAGACACCTTCGGGGAATCGGGGAACGGCGCGCTGCTGCTCGAGAAATACGGGCTCACGGCGGAACGGATCGTTTCAAGGGCAAGGGCGGCCATTGCCCGGAAAGGATGAGGCGGATGAACGAGCAAGACAGGCAGGCGCTGGAGCGGCGGGCAAGGCAGCTGCGGCGCGACGTGCTGCAAATGACCTACGAGGCGCAGAGCGGGCATCCCGGCGGCTCCTGCTCACTGGCCGACCTGATGGCGTACCTGTATTTTTACCGGCTCCGTTACGACACGGCCTCACCGAAATCCCCCTCCCGCGACCGGCTGGTCCTCTCCAAGGGGCACGCCGCGCCCGTCCTGTACGCCGCGCTGGGGGAGAGCGGCTTCTTCCCGAAGGAGGAGTTCCACCGCCTGCGCAAAATCGGCAGCCTGCTGCAGGGCCACCCCTGCATCGCGATTCCCGGCGTGGACGCCACCACCGGCTCGCTCGGCCTGGGGCTTTCGCTGGGGACCGGCATGGCGATCGCCGCGAAGCGCCGGCAGCCCGGCGTCAGGGTCCATGTGATCCTGGGCGACGGGGAGCTCGACGAGGGACAGGTCTGGGAGGCCGCCATGGCGGCCCCGCGGTTCGCGCTCGACAACCTCGTCGCGATCATCGACCGCAACCGCTACCAGAACGACGGCGCCACCGAGGAGATCCTCCCGCTGGAGCCGCTGGCGGACAAATGGCGGGCGTTTCGCTGGAACGTGATCGAGATCGACGGGCACAACTTCGACGAGATCGACGAGGCGTTCTGCCGCGCCGACCGCACAAAGGGCGCGCCCACCCTTATCCTCGCGCACACGGTCAAGGGGAAGGGCGCCTCCTACCTGCTCGACCAGCCCCAGCTGCACTACACGCCTCCCACGGCGGAGCAGCTCGCCGGCGCGCTGAGGGAACTGGCGGATTAGGACGGGAAGGAACGCCCGGACAACCGGCGCGGCCCGTTTCCGTGACGGAAAAATGAGTTTTTTGTTGACCGCGTATCAAAAAGAAGTATAATAATGGGTAGAATTGCCTGTCGGTTTACGTTGCGCAGGCAAAACCGTGCGCCGCGTTTCGTTTCGCGGGAAAGGGGGATCGGTTGGGAATGCCGCAAGAGATGGATAGTTTCAGCATCCTGAAAACAAAGCTGCAGTTAATCCTTCCCTCGCTTCCCCGAAGTGAAAAGGCCGCAGCCACCTATCTGATCGAAAACCTGCACCGCATCGGGTCGTTGAACCTGAACACGATTTCCGCTGAAATCGACGCGAGCAGCGCCACGATCATCCGCCTGTGCAAGCACATGGGCTACAAGGGCTTTTTGGATTTCCGCAACAGCGTCCGGATGGCCGAGCGGCAGCCGGACGACCCCGGCTTCGCCACCCCGGTGGAGCAGGTCTCCGCGCGGGAGCTGATGCGTTCGGTGATCGACAAGAACAACGAGACGATGCTCAACACCCTCGCGCTGATCTCCGACCAGTATGAGCCCGCGGCGTACGCCCTGCGGAAGGCGAACATCATCATCATGTTTGGCAACGGCGACGCGATCATCCCCTGCCAGCTGATCAGCCTGAAGCTCATGAAGATCGGTAAGGCCTGCGTGGTGCTCAACGACCAGGACATGCAGGTGTTCTGCGCCTCCTCGATGCGGTTCGGGGACGTCGCGCTCGCGGTCTCCCACACCGGCCGGTCGAAGTCGGTCGTGGAGGCCATGCGCATCGCCCGCGAACGCGGCGCCATCACGATCGGCGTCACGGCGGCGGCCAAATCCCCCCTGCTGAAGCACTGCTCCTACGCGCT
Source organism: Anaerotruncus massiliensis (ex Togo et al. 2026) (assembly GCF_900199635.1). Classification (GTDB taxonomy): domain Bacteria; phylum Bacillota; class Clostridia; order Oscillospirales; family Ruminococcaceae; genus Anaerotruncus; species Anaerotruncus massiliensis. The sequence continues at coordinate 384,082 of NZ_LT962687.1, forward strand.
GCTGACCGGCACGGTCGACGACACCACCGCCGGGGACATCATCTCCCGGCGCATCGCCGAGCAGACGGTTTTGGAGACGCTCTACCTCTGTACCGTCGACAACAACGAGAAGGATATCGAGGAAGTGAAAAAGCAGGGCGCGAAGGTCATCGAGCAGATGACGAAGCTGTCGAACGAGGACAGCGAGGTGAAAGTCTGACAAGGCCGCGGGGCGGGTTTCCAACGGAAACCCGCCCCGCTTTTTTTCGGCGCGGACCGGCCCGCCCCGGGGGAGGGCGGGAATAATCCGGCAGGAAAACGGGAATAATCCGGGAGTGGCGGAGTTGTAAACTTTTTTGGACGCGCCCCCGCGCCCTTGACAATCCTCTACCAAAGAGGTATAATTTTAACGAAAAGGTTAGCTATAGCTAACCTAATGGGGCGAATGGCGCCGTGTACCCCGCCGATCCGCTTTTCATTTTTACGACACGCACCTGAAATGTGAGAGGAGTCTTCTTTATGAAAACCATCGGTTCGATCATTTGCGATATCCACGGGCGGGAGATCATCGACTCGCGCGGGAACCCCACCGTGGAGGCGGTCGTAACGCTGGAGGACGGCAACGCGGGCACCGCCGCGGTCCCCAGCGGCGCCTCCACCGGACAGTTCGAGGCGCTGGAGCTGCGCGACGGGGACGCGTCCCGCTTCGGCGGCAAGGGCGTGCGGAAGGCCGTCGGCAGCGTCAACAACGAGATTCGCGCGGCGCTCACCGGCATGGACGCAGCCCGCACCGCCGAGATCGACGCGGCGATGCTGGCGCTCGACGGCACCAGGGAAAAATCCCGCCTCGGCGCGAACGCCATACTGGCCGTTTCGCTGGCCTGCGCGCACGCGGCCGCGAACAGCCTCGGGCTGCCGCTCTACCGGTTTTTGGGCGGCGTCGCCGCCGACACGCTGCCGGTTCCGATGATGAACATCCTGAACGGCGGGGCCCACGCGGCCAACAGCATCGACGTGCAGGAGTTCATGATCATGCCGGTCGGCGCACCGGATTTCCGGGAGGGGCTACGCTGGTGCACCGAGGTGTTCCACAAGCTGGCCGCCATCCTCAAGGCGGAGGGCCACTCCACCGCGGTGGGCGACGAGGGCGGCTACGCGCCCAACCTCGAGAGCGACGAGGAGGCGATCCGCTATCTGCTCCGCGCGATCGAAGAGGCCGGGTACCGTCCGGGCGGCGATTTCGTCCTCGCCATGGACGCCGCGTCCAGCGAATGGAAGAGCGAAAACGGCTACTTCCTCCCCAAGAGCCGGAAGCGGTTCACCACCGACGAGCTGATCGCCCACTGGAAATCCCTCGTTGACCAATACCCCATCCGCTCGATCGAGGACGCGCTCGACGAGGAGGACTGGGAGGGCTGGCGGAAGCTCACCGCCGAGCTGGGCGGCAGGGTGCAGCTCGTGGGCGACGACTTCTTCGTCACCAACACCGAGCGCCTCCAAAAGGGGATCGACCGCCGCTGCGCCAACTCGATCCTCATCAAGCTCAACCAGATCGGCTCCCTCACCGAGACGATCGACGCCATCAAGCTGGCCAAGCGGGCGGGCTACACCGCGATCGTCTCCCACCGCTCGGGCGAGACGGAGGACACCACGATCGCCGACCTCGCGGTCGCGCTGAACGCGGGCCAGATCAAGACCGGCGCGCCCAGCCGTACCGAACGCGTGGCGAAATACAACCGCCTGCTGCGCATCGAGGAGGAGCTGGGCGGCGCGGCCCGCTACCCCGGCCCCGGCTGCTTCTGAGCGGCAGGGAGCGGGCGGGCCTGAAACCGGCCTCCTGACGTTTCAAAAGCCGCCGCCCGAAAGGGCGGCGGCTTTTTCGAGGGCGTGCGCCGTGGTTCACCAGCCGGACTCCAGGAGGGAAACGTTTTGCAGCCCGATCCGCCCGGAATATTCCCCGTCGGTATAGACGACGTCGGCGGTGAGCGGAAAGGTCACGGCAAAGGCGGGATAGGGGTAGTCCTTGCAGTAGGCGACGAGATCCGCCCGCAGGACGATGCGGCCGTCGTCCTGGAATTCGTACCGCATCAGCTCCCCCATGATGAGTCCGTAGCGCACCGTCTCATTCAGCTCGGGGAGCTCGGGAAGCGGCTGCGTGACCGTTTGATCCCGGTAGGAGAGGCTGAGGGAGCGCGCGCCGGGATCGCACCGGAGGGAGAGCTCGTCCTTCAGCAGGTCGTCGAAGTCGTCCGGGTCGAAGACGGTCGTCCCGCGGACCACGCCCGAATCGGGATTGTACTCCACCACGTAGAGGGAGCCGGCGGAGATGTAGGTGAGCCCGACCCCGGTGACCCACGTGTGGGTGATGACGACCTCCTCCTCACCGTCGGAATCGGCGTCCATGACCCGCATCTCCGGCAGGCCCATGCGCGGGGAGAGACCCGGCCAGTCGGGATAGAGCTTGCTGGTCCCCCTGATGTTCAGCAGCATTCCGAACGGATGGGCGTAATAGAGGTAGGCCTCTTTTTCCGGTACGCCCGCGAGGAGCGGCAGCGGATATTCCCCGGACCACGCCGGCATGGCCCCGCCGCCGGGCCATTCCCCCGGCGCGTTCAGCGAATAGCGGTACCCGGACAGGGCCCCGGCCAGGGAGGCCTCGTCGACCGTGTAGGGGCAGTCGGCGCCCGTTTCCCCGAGGAGCGCGTGGAACCGCAGCGCCTCGCCCCGCAGGAAATCCCCAATGGCGGCGAACTGGTTGGCGGCGCTTTCCCCCTCGCCGGTCGCCATCAGCTTCATGCGGGCCTGCGTGAGGATATAGTCCCGGTCGAAGTCGATGTACAGGTAGAGGTTCGGGTCGATCCGTGAAAAGACCTCCTCCAGCTCCCAGTACCACTGGCGGGCGTAGAGATAGGCCATCGTTTCGCTTTCGGCCTCCTCCTCCCCGAGGACCTCCCGCATGTGCGCGAAGGCCCCGTCGATGGGGTTTTCCTCCGCGCCGCCGTGTGGCGTCTCCTCCCCGGCGCCCGAAGACGCGGAGGGAGCGTCCAGTTCCGCCTGTGCCGCGCAGCCCGCGCCGCAGACGGCCAGCGAAAGGATGAGAATACCCGCCAGAAGAATCCGTTTCACCTGTTTTGCCCTCCGTCCGTCAAGATTCCGACACCCTCTATAACAGGTGCGCCGCACGGAAAGGGACAGCGGGGAAGCGGATTTTTTCCGGTCCGGTCAGACCGGCCCGGCCCCGGAGAGCTCCCCGGCCGCCGGCGCCGCCGGTTCGCGGAAAAGACGCGGACCGCGAGGATCGCGCAGAAGCCTCCGGCGAGCTTGCCGGCGATCATCGGGGCGGGCATATGGGGGCCGTGCCCGCCGTCCTGCGCCGTCCTCAAATCAGGTCCGCGCCCGTCACCGTCTCCAGCCCCATCGCGAGGGCCTGTTCGTACAGCTCCCGGTTCTTCCGGTTCATTTCGCCGTAGCCCGTGAGGCAGTTGACCACCCTGCCGCAGGCCTTCATCCGCCGCAGCGCGCGGCCGTAGGCGTCCGCGCCGATCGGCTCGAAGGCCCGCTCCGCGATCACCTCGCCCGCGAGGTCGCGGGCGAGGAGGCAGTCGGCGTCATTTTCGTGCAGGACGCCGGCGGCGAAGGGGACCCCCTTCTTTTGCAGCGCGCGGAAGACGGGGATGCCCGTCCCGCCGCCCGCGATGACGAAGAGCTGCGGCTCGCCCGCCGGGCGGGCCATCTCGAAGCTCCCGAAGAGGGGGTTGTAGCTTCCGCCCGTGAGTCCGTACAGCCCGGCGATCAGCTCCCGGTTGAAGATCTCCTGCGGGGGGCCGATGTGCGTGACCGTCTCCCCCTTGACGCACATGACCAGGTCGGAAACCTTCTGCGCGAGGTCGAGCTCGTGGAGCGACATGATCACGGTGATCCGCCGCTCCTTCGCCAGCTTCCGCAGGATGCCGAGCAGCTCGAGCTTGTAGCGCACGTCGAGGAAGGCGGTCGGCTCGTCGAGCACGATGACCCGGGGCTGCTGGCAGATCGCCCGCGCGAGCAGGACCCGCTGCCGCTGCCCGTCGCTGATCTCGGTGAAATCCTGCTCCCGCAGCGCCCAGACGTCCACCAGCTCCATGGCCTCGCGCACCAGGCGGCGGTCCTCCTCCGAAAGGATGCCCAGCATGCCCGTGTAGGGGTACCGCCCCGTCGCGGCGACCTCCCCGCAGGTCATCAGCTCGGTGCGGGGCTTTTCGGTGAGCACGACCGACACCAGGCGGGAGAGGTCGCCGCCGGTCATGCCGCCGACCGCGCGGCTTTCGAGGTAGACGGCCCCGCAGAGGGGCTTCAGGTAGTTTGTAATGCTCTTCAGAACGGTCGACTTGCCCGAGCCGTTCGGCCCGATCAGCGTGAGGATCCGGCCTCGGTCCAGCCGGATCTCGATGTCCCGGATGAGCGGGACGCCGTTATAGCCGACCGTCAGCCGTTCGGTCCGGAAGAAGGGTTCCGCCATCAGCCTTTCACCTTCTTCCTCAGCATGATCCCGATCACGACGGGCGCGCCGACCACGGCGGTCACCGAGCTGATGCTCAGCTCCATGGGCGCGAAAAGGGTCCGCGCCGCCAGATCGCACCCCAGGCAGAAGATGGCGCCGCCCAAAAAGCAGACGGGGATGACGAGCAGGGGCCGGGAGGTCTTCAAAAACGACCGCACCAGATGCGGCACGGCGATCCCCACAAAGGAGATCGGCCCGGCGAAGGCGGTGACGCAGGCGCTCAGCACGCTCGAGAGCAGCACCAGCACGACGCGGAACGCCCGGATGTTCACCCCCATGTTCTGCGCGTAGCTTTCGCCCAGCTGGTAGGCGCCGATCGGCTTGGAGAGCAGAAAGACGGCGGCCGAGGCGGCCAGCACGACGACCGCCATCACCCGCACGTCCTCCCACGAAGCGCCGGAAAAGCTGCCGCGGGACCAGTTGTGGAGGTTCACGATGCTGGCGTCGTCGGCGAAGGCGACGATGAAGTCGGTGACCGCCGAGCAGATGTAGCCGATCATGACCCCGCTGACGATGAGCATCGACGACCGCCGGACCGCCCGCGCCATGAGCAGGACGAACCCCATCGAGAGCATCGCGCCCGCGAAGGCGGCGGCGATCATGGCGGCGGAGCCGACCGAGCGGTAGCGGCTGAGCGCCAGCACCATAAGGATGGCGACCGTCAGCTTGGCACCGGACGAGATCCCCAGCACGTAGGGGCCGGCGATCGGGTTGTTGAAGAAGGTCTGCAGCAGGAATCCCGACAGCGAGAGCGCGCCGCCGAGCAGGACGCCCGCCGCGGCGCGGGGCAGCCGCACCTTCCAGATGATGCCGCGCGCCGTCTCGCCCCCCTCCCCGCGAAAGAGGATGCCGAGGATCTCCCGCACCCCCACGGACACGCTGCCGACGCCGATGTTCAGCAGCGCGAGCGCGACGAAGAGGGCGGCGAAAGCCGCGAGCACGACGCAGTACCGCAGGCGCCGCCGGGCCGTTTCCTCTCTCATTTCCATCCTCCTCCCGGCGCGCCGCGCCGTCATTGCAGCCGGTACAGGAAGCGCAGCCCGTCCGGGTCCTCCTCCGTGAGCATCCGGCGGATGTCGGAGATCATCAGGCCGAACTGGGTCGTCTCCTGGAAAAGGTTCTTTTCGGTGCACCAGACGTTGCCGTTCTGCACCGCCCGGAAGTCCCGGAGCAGCCCGTTCTTGTCGATAAGCTCGCCGAGCGAGGAGAGCTCCCCGCCGATCGTGCTGTTGTAGATGATGTAGTCCGCGTCCCTGGCCGCCGCGTAGAACTGTTCCATCTCAAGGGGCACCGTGCTGGTGGCGCTGGCGGGGTCCCCGAGGTCCTTGAAGACGTAGTTCCCCCCCGCGAGCTCGATCATCTTCGTCACATAGTCGCCGGACTTCCTGGCGACGGCGTAGCCCGACGAGCTGATGTAGAAAAACGCGACCGTCTTCCCGGTGTTCTCCGCCCCGGCGGCCTCGTCCAGATAGGCGGCCTGCTCCGCGAAGAGCCGCTCGGCCTCGTCCTCCTTCCCGAGCAGCGCGCCGTAGAGCTTGATCCATTCGGTGCGCCCGAGGGGGTGGGGCTCATAGCTCGACTGGTCGACCAGCACCGGGATGCCGAGCTCCTCCAGCTTTTCCCGCACCTCCGGGACGTGGTTGATCATTGTGGATTCCACGGCGAGGCCGCAGGAACTGGACAGGATGCGCTCAAAGTCGGGCGCGTTGTATTTTCCCGCGTAGAGGATCTTCCCCGCGTCCATCGCCGCCCGCGCGCCCGGGATATACCAGTCGCCCGCCTTCGTCCCCGAAAGCCGGATGCTGCCGAGCCCGTCGAGCGCGTCGAAGAGGCACATCGCCGAGGTGGCGACGAGGTAGATGTTTTCGACCGGCCGGCGAAGGACGGTGATCTCCCCGTCGATCCCCTCCGGGGCCTCGCGGCCCTGCGGGACGGTGAGGAAGCGGCTGCCGTCCGAAATGGTGATCAGCGTATAGCCGCCGGAATAGTAATCCACGCTGAAATTCTCCGCGTACCGCAGTTCCATGCTGCGCTCGGGCAGCCAGCCGTTGCCGAGCGCCCCCGGGCTCCCGGCGGCCGGGGCCCCGGCGCAGCCTGAAAGCGGGGTGAGGGCGAGCAGGAGGGCTGCGGCCAGGCAGGCCAGCCGCCGCTTCACTGGGGCTCCGACGGCACGGCCGTCGCGGAATCGAAGCGCAGCGTATAGTCGACGTCGTGGGGCTCGCTCATCGCGATTGTCCGCGCGCTGACCGCCATGTCCGCGTCCAGAACGACAGGGATTTCAAAGGTGGAATTCCCGCCGGCGGAGAGGGGCTCGTAATCCGTCCCGTCCACCCGCATGGACTCGTAGTAGGGGCTGCTCCACACGATGACGGCCGTGGCCCTTCCGCCCGCGACCGTGACCGCCGCCGGGGACTCCACAGAGGCCCTGCCCGAGCCGCCCGACAGGGCCACGTCGACGAGGTACCGCCCGTCGGTGGGAAGCTTTCCCGGCGAGGCCGGCGAGACCGCCCCGGCGGGGAGCCCCGCGGAGTGGAAGACGAGGACCCGGTCGTACCACTTCTCCTTGCGGGTGCTCCACGCGGCGCAGTCGGTTTCCAGGTCGAGCGCGGCCACCGGGACCCGGTAGGCGTACCGGCCCTGATCGTCCTCGGTAAAATAGATGCAGTTGTCGTCCGTGTCGGCGAGCGCCTGCTCGCCGGTGCCCATATAGAGCTTTTCATAGCCCTTGCCGCCAAGCGTCAGCACCGCGGACATCTCCCCGTCCGCCACGGTGAGCTGTGCGTCGACGATCCGGAACATGGAGGAGCTTGAGGACACCTCGATCGGGTAGGTCCCCTCCTGAATCCGGTCGGCATAGACCGGCTCGGGGGCCTCCTCCCCGGGGCCTTCCCGCGCGTTTTCGGAGGCTTCCGGCTGGGAAGCGGGAGGCGCGCTCTCCGAGGACGCGGCCGGCGCGGACGTCGGGCTTTCGGCGCGCGGCGCCTCGGCCGCGCAGCCGGAAAAGAGGATGCAGGCCGCCAGCGCGGCCAGCAGAATCGTTCCAGTCTTTTTCATCGGGTGATACTCCTTTTTCGATCCCCCGGGTAAAGGCCGGGGAATTCCCTGCGATTGCTATTTTACCCGGAAGGCGGGCGCTTGTCAAAATCCGCCGGGCCGTCCCCAAAAATGAAAAACGCCAAAACCCGCGCCCGGCCGGTTTCGGCGTTTTTTTGGCGGGGCGCGGCAGGCCGCGCCCCGCCCGGCTGCGGGATTACTGCGCGATCAGCGCGCCCACATGCTCGACGAACATGTTTTGGATCTCCTCGTACTGGCCGAGGCCCCTGAGGACGCACTCGACCTCAAAGCCCGCCTGCTCAAAAGTGGTTTTCCACGAGCCCTCTTCGTCCCCCGCCATGTCGTTGTTGGCGTGGTCGCCCGCGACGATCATGAGCGGCAGCAGGACCACCTTTTTCGCGCCGGAATCCTGGACAAGCGCGAGGACGTCGTCCAGCGAGGGGGTGGCCTCGACGGTGCCGATGAAGTAGTTGCCGTAGCCCGCGGCGGTCAGGTGCTGCTGGAGCTTGGCATAGGTGGCGTTCGCCTCGTGCTCGGTGCCGTGGCCCATAAAGACCACCGCGGTGCCCTCGGCGTCATAGTCCTTTGTCTCGCCGGTGATGATCGAGACGACCTCGTCGTAATCCGCGTCGGAGACGAGCAGCGGACTGCCGACCTTGAAGCTGTCAAATTTGTCCGCGTAGGGGGTGACCTCCGCGACCACGTCGTCGTACTCGAAGCCGCTCATGACATGGGTGGGCTGTACCACGACCTCCCTGACGCCGTCGGAAACGAGCCGGTCCATCGCCTCGGTCACGTTGTCGATTGCGATGCCGTCGCGCTTTTTGAGCTTGTCGATGATGATCTGGCTCGTGAAGGCGCGGCGGACCTCATAGTCGGGATAGGCCGCCTGGAGCTTCTGCTCGATGCTGCCGATCGAAAGGTCGCGGTTGTCGTTATAGCTGGTGCCAAAGCTGGTCACGAGCAGGACCTTGTCGGCCGCCGCCGGGGCGGCCTCTTCGGGCGCGGGCTCCTCACCGGCGGAACTCGCGGGGGCGGCGGGGGCCTCGCTCTCGCCGGGTGCGGCCGCCGGGGCGCTGGAGCAGCCCGCGAACGCGAGCAGGCCGAGCGACAGGGACAGGATCAAAGCCAGGGTCCTTTTAGCGCGCATGTTCATTTTTATTTCTCCTTCTCATTGCGGTTTCCCAATTGAAGCCCGGAGGGGTCCCCGGGCAAAACGGGTCGAAAAAAACGTCCGCGGCCAACCCGCGGACGTTCCTTCCAACACAAAGACAAGACATACCCGGAGCAAAAACGGCCGGCATGCCTCAAATCCTGTCCAGAACCCCGGTAGTCCGCGGGGCTGCACGCGCCGCGCGCTCCGCGCGGCAGGGGGACAGGCAAGTATTCTGACTGATCACCCGCGTCCGGTCCGGACGCAGGGGCCGGCGCCTTCCCGGAATCTTTTCCAGTGGCGTCCGCCGGCCCGGCGGTGAAACACAGCAACGGCCTTGCGTGGGAATCGCACCCAGCTTCCATAACCTGTCTCCACTATGAAGTTGATGTCAGTATAGCACCGGGGGATTCCGTTTGTCAATCCGCCTATCCGCGCAAAAAGGCCGGGCCGGCGGGACCTGTCCCGCCGGCCCGGCAGTAGCGGCTGTTCGTCAGTCGCCGCAGAGGGTTTTCAGCGCGGGGTATACCCGCAGGTAGCGGGGATAGACCCGGTTATACCGCTCGACGTTTGCGGGGACCGGGTCGTAGCGCACGCAGTTGTCCGAGCCCTGCAGGGTGTCGGTGAATTCGGTGTAGTCCCCGATCTCCCCCTGCGCGACCAGCACCGACGCCGCGATGGCGACCGCGGGCAGGTAGTCGGAGTTCCGGTAGACGTGTACGGGATGCCCCAGCACGTCCGCGAGGATCTGGCACCAGACGGGGGTGCGGGCGCCGCCGCCGATCAGGGAGATTTTACCGGGGACCCGCCCGATGCTCTCGATCCCCTGCCGGATGGAGAAGGCGACCCCCTCCAGCGCGCTGCGCGCGAGGTCCTGCTTGGTGGTCTCGGGGGTGACGCCCACATAGCCGCCCCGGATTTGGGTGTCCACGACGGGGAACCGCTCCCCCACGAGGTAGGGCAGGAACATCGTCCCGTGGCTGCCCGCCTCGCTCTCTTCCAGCAGCCGGTCCACATAGTCGTATTTCCCCTGCTCGCTGGGCGCGAGGGCCCGGCTGACCCACTTGTGCACGTTGCCCGCGTTGAAGAAGGGGACCACGTTGATATAGACGCCCTCCGGCATGGCCGCGAGGTTGAAGACGTCGCCCTTGGGCAGCACGTCGTCCGAGACGCAGGCCACCCAGCCGGAGGTGCCGAGATTGATGTTGAATTCGCCGTCGGCGGAGATGCCGCTGGCGAGCGTCGTGGCGCCCGCGTCGCCGGTGCCGGTGTAGACCGGCGTGCCGGGCAGGTACCCCGTCTCCGCCGCCGCCCCGGGCGTCACCGCGCCCGCCTGCTCGTGGGCGTAGCGCAGCCGCGGGAGCTTTCCGGAATCCAGCCCGGCCGCCTCCATCCAGGCGGTGTTCCAGCGCTTTTCATGGATGTCCATGAGCCCCGCGGTGGCCGATGCGGTCACGTCGCTGACGAATTCGCCCGTCAGCCGCGCGATGCAGTAGTCCTTGGAGCTGATGAGCACCTTTTCGGCCGCCCGGTAGGCGCCAGGGTTCTGCTCCTTGAGCCAGAGCAGCTTTGGGAAGGGGAGGGAGCCGTCGAACTGGTTGCCGGTGCTCCGGACAAGCTCCTCCCGGCCGATCAGCGCGGCGAGCCGCTCGGCCTCCGCCCCGGCGCGCCCGTCGGAATAGAGGATCGCGTTGCAGGTGGGGCGCAGGTCCCCGTCCACGGGGATGAGGTCCTGCATCTGCCCGCTCATGACGATCCCGCGCACGTCGCCGGGGGAGATCCCCCCCGCGAAGAAGGCGCGGGAGATCTCGCGAACCGCCGCGTACCAGGAGAGGGGGTCCTGCTCCCGCCGGCCCCCCTCGGAAAAGGTCTCGATCTCCACGCTCTTTTCACAGGCGCAGGCGTTGTCCTCCGAGAGGAGGACCCCCTTTACCGCCGTGGTGCCGATGTCGAAGGTTGCGATATACCGCATCGAATTCCTCCCGCTCTTGCCGCCGCCTTGAGCTCCTTTACAAAGGCGTAAAGCGCCTCGGGCGACTCGTTGAGTTTTTTCATCAGGGCGGTGCCGACGATGGCCCCGTCGAAGCCCGCCGACAGAAGCTCCGCGACCCGCTGGGGGGTGCTGATGCCGAAGCCGGCGAACGCCCGGACGTGGGGATGGGTGTGGGCCCGGGAAAGGGGCCCGCCGAAATCCTCCGCCAGCACCGGCATTCCGGTGCGGCCCGCGTAGAGCTGCTGGTAGATCAATGAAAACCGGTCGAAGCAGTCCTCCAGCTCCCGCGCGGACATCTCGGGATTGGTGAAGCCGAGCACGTCGGTCCCGAGCGGCGCCAGCTCCCCGGCGAGGCTGTACCGCTCCTCCGGCGTCATGTCGGGGATGACGAAGGCGTCCGCAAGGTCGGCCTCCGCCATGGCGCGGCAGACGCCCGACGGCAGAAGGTCGTCGCGGTACCCCATCACCCAGATCGGGCATTCCACGGCGCCGCGCAGCGCCCTCCAGTAGCCGAGGTCGCGGCAGATCGAATGATCCGCGAGGGTGTGCGCGTGCTGGATGACCTCCCCGTCCGAGCTCGGGTCGGCGGCGGGGAAGCCCACCTCGAGGATGTCGAGCCCCGTCCTTTCACATTCCGCGGCGGTTTCCAGGAAACGCTCCCGGTCGGGGTAGCCGGCCAGCAGGTAGCCCACCAGCAGGCCGGGGCGGCCCACCGCCGCGAGGTTGCGCGGATTGACGATCTCCCTCACTTGGCATCACCGCGCCCAATCTTCTGAACCACGACCGCCAGAATGATGATGCAGCCGGTCAGCAGGTCCTGCATGAAGGTGGGGACCTGCAAAATGGTCAGGCCGTTGGCGAGCACGCCGAGGATCGCGGCGCCCACGAAGGTGCCCCAGATGTTGGGCACGCCCTCGCGGAAGACGGTGCGTCCGAGGAAGGCGGCGGCGTAGGACTGCAAAAACAGCCCGTCCCCGCCGGTCGGGTGCGCCGAGCCCAGCCGGGAGGCCATCAGCACGCCGGTGAGGGCGGCCAGCGAGGCGCACAGGGCGAAGGCGAGGTTCTTATACTTCTTGACGTTGATGCCGGACACCTGGGAGGCCGCCTCGTTGCCGCCGATGGCGTAGAGCTTGCGGCCGAAGGCGGTGTGGCGCATCACAAACCAGAAGACCACCGTGAGCAGAAGCATGATGATCGAGAGGATGGGCGCGCCGAGCACCGTTTTGGTGCCGACGTAGGTGAAGCTCTTGGGGATGTCCTGGAAGACGGTCGCGCCCCCGGTGAACCAGAAGGTGAAGCCGCCCAGGATGGTGCTCATCGCGAGCGTGGTGATGAAGGAGAGCACCCGGAACTTGGTGACGATCCAGCCGTTCACGAAGCCGATGGCAAAGCAGATGACCACCGGCGCGATGAAGCAGAGGAAGATCGGCGCGCCCGCCACCGCCATCTTGGCGCCGATGACGCCGCCGAGGCTCGCCAGGGCGCCGACCGAGAGGTCGAACTCCTCGACCGACATCACGAGGGTGGCGCCCAGCGCGATGATGACCAGCAGCGAAATCTGCCGGGTGATGTTGACGAGGTTGCCCATCGTGAAGAAGGCGTCCGGGCGCATGACGCTGAATACAATGACGATCAGAATGCCCGCAAAGATCGTGCCATACGCCCTGAGCAGTTCTGAAACGCCTGCTTTCTGTTTCATATTGATTCCTCCCTGCTTAGTTTGCATAGCAGCATGCGAGCACCTGCTCGGCCGTCAGGCCGTCGTTGACGAAGCGTTCCTTCGTCCTGCCGCCCGCCATGACCTGCACGTTGTCCGTCGCCTCCAGCACCTCCTTGAGGTCGGAGGAGACAAAGACGACCGCGCTGCCCGCGTCCGCGAGCCGGCGCAGGAGCTTGTGGATCTCGGCGCGGGTCTTGACGTCCACCGCCTGGGTGGGCTCGTCGCAGAGCAGCACCTTGGGCCGGGACATCAGCGCCTTGGCGAAGACCACCTTCTGCTGGTTGCCGCCCGAAAGCTGTAGGACCGTCTGGTTGGGGCCCTCCGTCTTGATCGAGAGGGCCTCGATCTTCTCCCGCGTGTCGGAGAGCTCCTTGCGCTCGTTCACCACGCCGAAGCGCGCGTAGCTGTCGATGGTGGAGAGCACGGTGTTCTGCTTGACGCTCAAGGACCCCACCAGCGCCTTGCCGCGCCGGTCCTCGCAGATGAGGACCATGCCGTTTTTGATCGAGCCGCCGGGGGAGGGATGCGCGATCTGCCTGCCGCAGAGGGTCACGCTGCCCTTTTCCGCCGGGCGGTAGCCGTAGATGCATTCGAGCAGCTCGGTGCGGCCGCTGCCTCCAAGCCCGAACACCCCGAGGATCTCTCCGGCGCGCACCGTGAGGCTCGCGTCCTTGACGATCCCGTCGCGGGAGGCGATGTGCTCCGCGTCGAGCAGGACCTCCCCGTACTTGCGGGAGACGGTGAGCGTTTCGCTCACCCAGTTGTCGGTCATCATCGAGATGATGGCGTCCTTGTCCACGTCCGCCGTCCTGACGGTGCCGGCCGACTGGCCGTTCTTGAAGACGGTGATCCGGTCGGTGAGGCGGAAGATCTCGTCCATCCGGTGGGTGACGTAGAGGATGGCGGTGCCCCGGGCCTTGAGCTTGCCGATCGTCTCGAAGAGCATCTCCGCCTCCTTGTCGGTGAGGGAGGCGGTGGGCTCGTCGAGGATGAGCAGCCGGCACTCGGTCATCATGGCGCGGACGATCTCCAGCAGGGTGCGCTGGGGCGGGGAGAGCGCGGAGGCGGGGAGGCTGAGGTCGATCTCGACCTTCAGCTCCCGCATGACCGCCTCGACCCGCGCCTTCATCTTCGCCCAGTCGACGGCAAAGCCCGCTTTTTTTTCGTAGTCCATCCCCAGGTAGACGTTCTCCACCCCGCTGAAGGCGGGGATGAGGTTGCGGTCCTGGTGGATGACGTTGATGCCGATGTCCCGGCTCTGGCGCGGGTTTTCAATCCGCACCGGGCTGCCGTTCCACCACACCTCGCCGCTGTCGAGGCTGTAGACGCCCGTGAGGATTTTGATCAGCGTGGATTTGCCCGCGCCGTTCTCCCCCACGAGGCCGTGGATCTCCCCCTCGGCGATTTCAAAGTCGATATCCTTCAGCGCATACATGCCGCCGAACTGTTTACAAAGTTTCTTTGTCTGCAAAAGCATTCCGTTCACTCCCGGCGAAACGATTTAGAAGCCTTATTCCTTGGTGATCAGGGTCGCGGGAGCGTAGCGGTCGCCCTTTTCGATCTCTTCGCCGTTGAAGAGCTTCACCAGTTCGTCCACGACGATCTGGGACATGCCCTCGAAGTTCTGCTCGACCGTGGCCTTGAGGTTGCTGCCCTCGTTGATCAGCTCGACCGCCTGGCTGTTGCCGTCCACGCCGGTGACGATGACCTCGTCGCGGCCCGCGTCCATGAGCGCCTGGGTGGCGCCGATGGCCGGCTCATCCCATCCGCACCACACCGCGGTGACGGAGTCCTTGGCGGAATTCGAGAGGATGAGGTTTTCCATGATCTTGCGGGAGTTTTCGATCGGGCCGGGGACCTCGACGTGCTGCTCGGTGATCAGGGTGATGTCGGGGTAATCCTTGATCATGTCGTCGAACGCCTCGCAGCGCTTCACAACGCCCGGATGCGGACGGTGGGTCAGCGCGATGACGGTGCCCTTGCCGCCCATCAGGTCCTCAAAGAGGTATTTGGTGATCAGCTGGCCCATCGCGTAGTTGTCGCTGGTGGCGTTGATCATCATGCCCTCCATGTAGCCGCTGTCGCAGCCGAAGACGGGCACGCCCGCGTCAAAGGCGGTCTGGAGCTGGGGGGCGATCTGTCCGGGGTCGCAGCTCACGATGACGATCGCGTCCGCCTTGGCGGAGACGCTGTCCTCGATGCGGCTGGCCAGCTGGCCGAAGTCGCCCTTGGTGTCGACGAGGGTGACCTCCATGCCCTCCTTCTCCATGCCGGCCTTCATCATCTCGCACATCTGGTTGGTGGTCACCGAGCTGAGGTTGGCGGTGAGGATGGAGATTTTCTTGCCGGCGGCGCCGGCCGCGGCGGGCTCGGCGGCGTCGCCGCTTTCCGCGGGCGCGGCCTGGGACGCGGGCGCGGGGGTGGAGGACGGCTCGGCGGAACCGCCGCATGCCGCCAGGGAGAGCGCCAGGATGCCTGCCAAGAGAACTGCCAATAGCTTTTTCATTTCATTTCCTCCTGTACTGATCAATCTTCAGGTTCTTCTATGGTTGCACGGGCGGTTTCCAAATCGGTGATGAACACGTCGATGTAACCGCTCGAAAGTGCCGCTCGGATGGAGGCCACCTTGCTACGCCCGATGGCCAGCGCGATCGTCCGGCAGCGGTCGAGCTGCCCCAGGGTCTGGCCGATCGAGCGTTCGCACAGCTCGAGGTCGAGCACCCGCCCCCGCCGGTCGAGGTAGGAGGTGCAGACCGAGGCGACCGCGCCCTCCGCCTTCAGCCGTTCGATGTCCCGGGCGCTCAGTGCGCCGCTCTGGGCGGTGGTGGAGCGCAGGTCGATCTGGCCGATCCCGACGATCGCGGCGTCGCATTTCGCGCCCTTTTCGAGGACGGCGGCGATGTCCGGCTCCCTTACGAGCATATCCCGCGACTCCCGGCTCTGCACGATGACGGGCGCGTTGAGGATGTAGCAGCTGCCGCCGGAGCACTCCGCGAGCCGCTGGGCGATGGCGTTGGCGTGCCAGTTGACGCTTCCCGACCCGATGCCGCCCACGAGGGGGACGCACTCGAGCCCGCGCCGCTCGAGCCTGCCGATCGACCAGACCACGCGGCTGATCGTCTGCCCGCTCATGACGCCGACGCACTCCCCGTCGGCGATGTACGCGTCGAGGTACTCCGCCGCCATCCGCCCGAAGGTCTCGGGGCTGCCGTCCCGGGTGTCGAGCACGAGGGCGTCCTTCAGCCGGTAGCGCCCGGCCAGCGCGCGGCCCAGGTTGGTCTCGTCCTCGAAGGGGTTGTTGATCTTGATCGAGACGATGTTTTTCGACCGCGCGCAGGTCAGCATCCGGCTGATCTGCGGGCGGGAGATCCCCATCAGGGCGGAGATCTCCTTCTGGCTGAGGTTCTCCTCGTAATAGAGGCGGCAGACCTTTACCATCATGCGCAGGTTGTCAGTGATTGCCATAACCTCACCTCGCTTGAACATCTGTTCCAATCCTGAAATTGAGTTCACCTGCATCGTATCACCCTTTTTCCGCGATGTAAATACTTTTCGGGCGATTCCCTCCGGAAATTACTTTCAAATCCAACAAGGTACACAAGCGCGTTTTTTCCGGATTGTACATTCTATCATCATTGAAATTTATTTCAAAATCACCGTTTTGACGCCCCGCCCCGTCCGGGGTGTCCCGCCGGGCGCTCCGAACGGGTTTTATAGGCAGCGGGAGGAACCGGCGCGCGGGCAAATGAGGTTGCCTTCAGCGGTTCGATGCGGTAAAATAGGAAGCAGAGAGGGGGCGTCGGCATGGATCTGGAACGGATGCGGGTGATCTACAACTGTTTCATCGCGGGCGGCTTCGTGGTGCCCGTCCTGGACGTGCTCGTGGGGGCGATCGGCGGCGCGCTCGACCTGGGCGCGGACGCGGATGTCGGCGCCGACGCCTCAATGGACCTGGATGCCGGGCTCGACGCGGATGCGGACTTCGACGTGGACCTCGACACGGACGTGGATTTGGACGCGGACATGGACCTCGACGCGGATCTCGATATGGACGCGGACATGGACGCGGACCTCTCCGCCGAAGCGCCCGCGGACGCGGGCGCGGAAGGCGCGCATGTGTCCGCCGCGGGGCGCGCCCACGCGCCCGTCATCATCAACCTGATGACCCTCTCCCTGACCGCGGTGGTGTTCGGCGCGGTGGGCAGGCTCTGCCTGACCAGGCTGCCGCCCGCCGCGGGGCTGGTCGTGTCCGCGGCCTCGGGGCTGCTGGCGGGCTGGCTGCTCGGCCGCTTCGTGATCCTCCCGCTCAAGCGCAACCGCTCTTACGCGGCGGGCATCCGGGAGATCAAGGGGCAGGAGGGCGTCGTGACGCTCGAGCTGCGGGACGACTTCGTGGGGACGATCCGGGTGCACAGCGCGTCCGGGAGCCTCGTTTCCTACGACGCGCGCCCGGCGGAGGGGATCGCGCGGATCCCCGTGGGGCAGGCCGTAACCGTTGTGGAGGTCGATCCGGAAAGGATGGTGTGTATCGCGGCTCCACTGGAAGATAAACAAGAGTCATAGGGGAGGTAACGTGTATGGAGTATCTGATTACAATCGGAATTGTGGCGGCGGCCGTGGTTTTGATCCTGATCTGTATCCTGTCGACCTGGAAGAAGGTTCCGGCGGATAAGGCGGCGATCGTCACCGGCCTGGGGAAGGCTAAGGTCATCACCGGCGGCGGCGTCATCGTGATCCCCGTCATGCAGCGGATCGACTATGTGACGCTGGAGAACATGAGCTTTGACGTGAACATGCAGGGCACCCTGACCGCCGACGCCGTCCCGATCGAAGCCAACGGCACGGTGGTCGTCAAGATCAAGAACGACGAGACGATGATCCGTTCGGCCGTCGAGCAGTTCAACTGCGGGCGCGAGGCGGAGACCCGCCAGCACATCGTGGACACCGCGCGCGACGTCTGCGAGGGCCGCCTGCGCGAGATCATCGCGGATATGACCGCGGAACAGCTCTACAAGGACCGCAAGACCTTTTCCGAGCGGGTCAAGGAGGTCGCGGAGGAGCAGCTCAAGGAGCTGGGGCTGGAGCTCAAATCCTTCACGATCAAGGGCATCGGGGACCAGAACGGATACTTCGAGGCGCTGAGCAAGCCGCAGATCGCGGCGGTCAAGCGGGACGCGGAGATCGCGCAGGCCGAGGCGATCAAGGAGAGCATGATCAAGACCTCCGAGGCCAAGCGCGCGGGCGAGCAGGCCCGTCTGGAGGCGGAGGCCCGCGTGGCCGAGGCCAAAAAGGACGCGGACATCAAAAAGCTCAACTACGAGCGGGAGCGCCAGACCACCCAGGCGATTTCCGACGCGGCGTACAGCATCCAGCAGAACGTCACCCTGAAGGACATCACCAACACCGAGATGGACGCCAACGTCCTCAAGGAGCAGCGCGCCAAGGAGGTCCGCGAGGCGGAGATCCAGATCCTGATCGCGGCGGAGCAGAAGAACATCGACCTTGCCAAGCGCAAGGCGGAGCGCAAGGAAGCCGAGCTGCTCGAAACGATGGTGAAGCCCTCCGAGGCGGAGAAGCAGAAGGCCCAGCTCGCCGCGGAAGCGCAGAAGATCGCGGCGATCCTGCGCGCGGAGGCCGAGGCGGAGGCCAAGCGCCTCGACGCGGCGGCGCGGGCGGACGCGATGAAGCTCGACGCCGAGGCGCAGGCCGCGGCGAAGAAGATGGACGCGGCGGCGCAGGCGGAGCGCATCAAGCAGGAGGGCGTCGCGCAGGCGGAGATCACCGAAAAGCAGGGCCTCGCGCAGGCCGAGGCGGTCAAGCAGCTGGGCCTTGCGGAGGCCGAGGCGCTTGAGAAGAAGGCCGAGGCGCTGGCCAAGATGAACGACGCGGGCAAGCTGCAGATGGTCATTGAAAAGCTGCCGGAGATCGCCCGCGCGGTCGCGGAGCCGATGGCGAAGATCGGCAACATCACGATCATCGGCGGCGGCTCGGAAAACGGGGACGGCGCCGGCGCGGCGGACGTGGCCCGCTATACGGTGGGCGCGCTCAAGGCGGTCAACGAGGCGCTCAAGGACACGATCGGCTTCGACATGACCGAGGTCATGCGCGCCAACACCTTCGAGGCCAGGACCACCCGCAACGTCCATATGGATATGGACGTCTCCCGGAACGAACCGGAAGGCCCCGCGGACACTCCGAAAAAATAAGCGCGTAAGCGTGCCGAACGCCCCCCTGCCGCGGCAGGGGGGCGTTTTCCGGTTTGCCCAGCGTGGAGGCGGGGTACGCGCGCGGGGCAAAGTTTTTATTGACATATGCCGGATATTGCGCTATAATAACTGACATATACCGGAAACATCGGGAGGCGATCGGATGCCGCGGCCAACAAAATGCAGGCGTATCTGCGAACTGCCCAGGCGGGAACGGTTCGGGCCGCTGGACGGCCCGCCGGAGGACGCCGTGGAGATGACGGTGGATGAATACGAGGTCATCCGCCTGATCGACCTGCTCGATTACACGCAGGAGGAGTGCGCCGCGCAGATCGGCGTCGCGCGCACCACCGTCCAGACGGTTTACGACCGGGCGCGCGGGAAGCTGGCCGACGCGCTCGTCAACGGCAGGATGCTGACGATCCGGGGCGGGGAGTACGCGCTCTGCGCCCACGCGGACCACTGCTGTGGCAGGAATTGTAAAAAACGGTGCTGTGAAAAACGGCGCTGCCAATTATTAGATGGGGGTCATTACGATGAAAATTGCGGTCACTTATGAAAACGGACAGGTCTTCCAGCACTTCGGACACACCGGGCAGTTCAAGGTGTACGAGGTCGCGGACGGCAAAGTCGTCTCCTCCGCCGTCCTGCCCACGAACGGCAGCGGCCACGGCGCGCTGGCGGGCTTTCTGCGGGAGCGCGGCGTGGATACGCTGATCTGCGGCGGCATCGGCGGCGGCGCGCGCACCGCGCTGGCCGAAGCGGGCATCACCCTCTATCCGGGCGCCTCGGGGGAGGCGGACGCGCAGGTCGCGGCGCTGCTGGCGGGCAGCCTGTCCTACGATCCGGACACCGTCTGCGCCCACCACGAGGGCCATGGTGAGGGGCACGACTGCGGGAGCCACTCCTGCGGCCACTGACGGCGCGCACGCGCTGAGATTTTAAAGGTTTCGCCCGCCTTTTTCAAAAGGCGGCGGGCCCGCGGGGCGGCGCCCCGAGGCGTCCGCCGCCCGTTGCGGCGGCGTGAAGGGACCGGCGGACGCGACGCGTCCGCCGGTCCTCTTTCTTTCCGCGCGGAGGAAGGGGCTTGCGTGCGGTGCGCGGATGTAGTAAACTGAACAGGACAGTAAGAATATCCGGGCCAGCCCCGGCTTTGATGGAGGTCATTATGGTTACGATTCAGATGGAAAACGGCAAGGAGATCAAAATCGAGCTCTACCCCGACGTGGCGCCCGCCACGGTGGAGAACTTCGTGAACCTTGTCAAGGACGGCTTTTATGACGGGCTCATCTTCCACCGCGTCATCCCCGGCTTCATGATCCAGGGCGGCTGCCCGCAGGGCACCGGCATGGGCGGTCCCGGCCATACGATCAAGGGCGAATTCGCCGCCAACGGCGTAAAGAACGACCTCAAGCACACCCGCGGCGTCCTTTCGATGGCGCGTTCGGGCAACCCGAATTCGGCAGGCTCCCAGTTCTTCATCATGCACGCCGACGCGCCCCACCTCGACGGGCAGTACGCCGCATTCGGCAAGGTGATCGAGGGCATGGACGTCGTGGATGAGATCGCCGCTGTCCCGACCGACTACTCCGACCGGCCCAAGAAGGTCCAGCGGATGGCAAAGGTCACCTATACCGAGGACTAAGCGGGTGGAAATCCAGGCCGCCCGCCGCGATTACCTGTGGTGCGGGCTTTCCCTGCTTCTCCTGCTCGGCATGCAGCTGGTGGCGGGCGTGCTGATCGCCCTTCTGATGCTTTTCGCCTCCCTCCCGCAGGAGCTCTTCATGCCGGTCACGCTGGTGGTCTCCACCGTGGTGGGGGACCTGCCGCCCATCCTGCTTCTTTCGCGCATGGTCGGCATCCCGCTGAAGAGCCTATTCACGGGGGAGCACCACCTCGAAAAGTGGGTGGGTCCCGGCTTCCTCATGATGGTCGGCGCCAGCTTTGCGAGCGGCTACCTGGCCGTGGCCATCGAGGCTCTGCTTTCGGCGGCCGGCATCGAGCTCTGGTCGCCCGAGCTCACCCTGCCCTTCGACCTGCCCGGCTGCGTGCTCATGCTGCTGGCGGTTTCCGTTCTGGCCCCGCTGCTGGAGGAGCTTCTCTTCCGGGGATTGCTGCTGCGCACCTTCACGCGGTATGGCCCGCGGTTCGCCATCTTCGCCTCCGCGATGCTCTTTGCCTTTACGCACGGCAACCTGACGCAGGGAGTCGGCACCTTCTTTATGGGCATCCTCCTCGCGGTCATCGCCCAGCGGGCCGGCTCCGTCCTGCCCACCGTGATGATCCACATGTTCTATAACACCTTCGCCATGCTCATCAACACGGCGGTCGAGCTGCCGAACGAGGTGGCGGTGGCCGCCGCAAACGGATTTTTTGTAATCTTTGGCCTCGTGTGCGTCGGCTATCTGGTGGTGCGCTACCGCAAGCGCCGGCCCGTGTTCCCGCCGAAATGCCCCGAGTCGAAGCCGTTCGGCTTCCGCAGGCTCTTCCGGTCGTGGCCGGTGGACGTCTTTTTGGCACTCTGCTTTCTGATGGCCTTGGTACCGGCCCAGATGCACTAGAAAAAGCCCCGGACGGAATGATTCCGTCCGGGGCTTTTTGGCGGGGCGCGGCGCTCCCGCGGGCTTGGCGGAAAACGACGCGCCTCCGGCGCGTCCGCGCGCGAAGCGCGCGCGTGCGGTCCCGCCGCACGGTTTTCCGCCCGCCGCGCGGGGAGCTTCTTTCTTTTCTCTTGCAAAAGAAAGAAGCAAAGAAAATGCGCCCGGAGGATCGGAGCGTTCCGCGCCTGCGGGCGCGGCGCGGGGCGCGGCCCCGCGGCCCCGCAGCTTTTGAAAAAGCTGGCAAAACGTTTGGTTTGGGGACGAAGTTTCACGGGCGGCGGGTACGGGTGCGCCGGGGCCGCGCCTGAACCAAACGTTTCGGGTTTCAGGGGGCTTTTCAGAGCCCCCTGAGAAGCCGTTTCCTGGGACGAAGTTTCACGAACGGCGGGCGTGGGGGCGCTGGGGGCGCGCCTGAACCCAAAGCTTTGAAGGGATCCCGGGGAAACTTTCTCGAAAGCTTCCCCGGGTTATTTCGTCATCGTTCCCTCGGGCGTCTCCAGAAGCAGCAGAATCTGTTCCTCCGCGCCGGTGGAGGCGTTGACATA
This sequence comes from Anaerotruncus massiliensis (ex Togo et al. 2026), assembly GCF_900199635.1. Lineage (GTDB taxonomy): Bacteria > Bacillota > Clostridia > Oscillospirales > Ruminococcaceae > Anaerotruncus > Anaerotruncus massiliensis. The sequence continues at coordinate 405,869 of NZ_LT962687.1, forward strand.
GACGAGGATTTTCTGCGCGTCGTCGCCTTCGCCCGCGCGGGTCTGGAACTCATAGGTGAGCACCTCGTTCTGTCCGCTGGTGGGGATGAGCGCGAGCCGCTCGGAGAGCACGGTCAGCGAGGGACTCACCGATTGGAGGGCCTCCTCGGCGGTGATGGCGGGCTCGCCCAGGGTGCGGTCGCGGTGGTTGTTGATATAGCCGCGCGCATCGTAAAAGACGATGCTGCCGTCGTCGAGCGCGACGCCGACCTTGATGAGGTCGGTGTAGAGGATGACGTTGCCGCTCGTCGCGGCGTAGTTGATCGTGCAGACGCCGTCCGCCTTCTCATAGTAGGTGGCGCGCATGTCCTCATAGCCGAGCGAGGTGAGGTAATCCTCCCCGAAACGGAAGATCGCGTCGTTGCGCAGGCGTTCCTCGCCGATTTCGCGGCCGTTGATCAGGTAGGTGACGAGCCCGCCCGCCTTGGTCACGCCGATGCTCAGATTTTCCGCCTTGAAGGTGTAGGAGGGCATGTTGGAATTTTCGTCGTCCGCGCGGGCGAGGTCCCCGGGGTTGAGGCGGGCGGCCGAAGCCGCGGCCTGCTGCGCCGCGTCGGGGGTGACGGTCGGGCGCCCATAGGTGAGGCGGGGCCGCCGGGTGAGCAGGTGGTCGGAGAAGGGCCCGTCATAGATGAGGGTGGGATATCCGGTCATCGTCTGCTCCACGTCCTCAAACCCGGCGGATACGCCCGCGGGCCGGGTGCCCTCGGTGTCGTCGCCGCCGTCATGACGCGTGGTGCGCAGGGCAGTCACGTCGATGCGGCCGTCCCGCACCTGCCGCTCGACCCCGCCGACATAGTCGTTGAGCTTGGCGGCGTATTCGCGCAGCGCCTCCGCGTTCTGCCGGTCCTCCTCGGAGAGCTGCGCGCCGGCCGCCACTTTTTTGGAGAGCGCCATCGCGTAATCGCCCACCTGCGAAAGGAACTTATAGGTGTTGTCCATGTGCAGGTCGCTCACCGGCAGGGAGGAGAGGGCGGATTTCGCGCCGCCGCTCTCCCGCCAGATGCGCGCGGACATCTGGGAAAGCTGCGTGGGGGTGCCGACATACTGGCCCTTTTCCAGGTCGGCGGAGATGTTCGCGAGATAGCTCGACAGCTCGCCGAGCGCGCGGGCATAGGTGTTCTCGAGCTGGAGGCGGTAGTCGCGCGCGGCGGCGTGCTGCTGCACGGCGATGCCGGCGGCCACCAGCAGGACGGCGGCCAAAAAGCTGATGATGCGGATGAGGGCTCGTTTGGAGAGGGCGACGTTCATGAAGGTACCTCCCGGAAAAATTGTTGAAATTCGGATATACACCCTGTTATTTTGTGAACAAATATTGAAAATATGAGAATTTTGGTGGACATTCGTTGAAAAAAAAGCGGAATTGCGCTATACTAAAACGGATAATAGGGCGGTATGCGCCTTGGCAGAGATGGGAGCAGGGGATTGATGGAAGAAAAAACGGCATATCTGGATAACGCGGCGACCACGCGCGCCTGTCCGGCGGCGGTGGAAGCGGCGGCGCGGATGATGCGGGACTGCTTTGGGAATCCCTCCTCCCTGCACGCAATGGGGCTTGCCTCGGCGCGGGAGATGGCTGCGGCGCGGGAGGCGGTCGCGGCGCTGCTGGGGTGTCAGGCCGAGTGCGTGACCTTCACCTCGGGGGGCAGCGAGGCGAATAACCTCGCGGTCTTCGGCGGCGCGGCGGCGCGCGCGCGGCGCGGAAAAAAGCTCGTCACGACGGCGGCGGAGCACTCCTCCGTCTCGGAGGCGATGCGGCGGCTCGAGTCGGAGGGCTGGGAGGTCGCGTACGTGAAGCCCGGCCCGGATGGGAAGCTCGACGCCGGGGCGTTCGCCGACGCGGTCGACGAACGCACGGCGCTCGTCAGCATGATGCTCGTCAACAACGAGACGGGCGCAATCTTCCCGGTGGCGGAGGCCGCGAAGCGCATCCGCCGCAAAAATCCCGAGACGCTCATCCACTGCGACGGGGTGCAGGCGTTTGGCAAGCTGCCGCTGCGCGTCTCTCGCATGGAGGTCGACCTGATGAGCGTGAGCGGGCATAAAATCTGCGGACCCAAGGGGTCCGGGGCCCTCTATATTCGCCGCGGCGTGCGCGTCCTGCCGCAGATCTGCGGCGGCGGGCAGGAGCGGGGGCTGCGCTCGGGCACCGAGAACCTCCCGGCGATCGCCGGGTTCGGCGCGGCGTGCGCCGCGCTTAACGGGAAGGTGCCGGAGAATTTTGCGCGCGCCGAAGCCCTGCGGGACCGCCTGCGGGAACAGCTTTCGGAAATGAGCGGGGTGCGGCTGATCTCCCCGGCGGACGGCTCCCCCTACATCGTGAATTTTTCGGTGCCCGGCTACCGCTCGGAGACGATGCTCCACTTCCTCGAGAGCCGGGGGGTCTTTGTTTCGAGCGGGTCGGCCTGCTCGAAGGGGGCGAAAAGCCCCGTGCTTTTGTCGATGGGGCTGCCCGCCCCGGTGGTGGACGGCGCGCTGCGCGCGAGCTTCATCTACGGGACAAGCGAGGAGGAGCTGGACATGCTGGTTTCGGCCCTCCGCGAAGGAATCGCCAGGGTGGCGCACAAATAACAGGATGGGACAGGGAAACGAATGAAGGAACTGATACTGCTCAAATGCGGCGAGCTGGCGCTCAAGGGGCTCAACCGCCGCTCCTTTGAGGAAGTGCTGATGAAAAACTGCCGGCGCAGGCTGGAGACGCTCGGGAGCTTTAAGATCCGCAGCGCCCAGTCGACGATCTACGTCGAGCCGGAAAGTGAAGAGATCGATATCGACGAGGCGGTCGACCGTCTTTCGCGCGTCTTCGGCGTGGCCGCGCTCACCCGCGCGGCGATCGTCGAAAAGGACTTTGAAAAGATCCGCGCGGCGGCCCCGGGCTATCTGCGGTACGCACTCGAGGGGGCGCGGACCTTCAAGGTGGAAGCCAAGCGGTCGGACAAGACCTTCCCGATGAAGTCGCCCGAAATCTGCATGGAGATGGGGGCCGCGCTGCTCGAGGCGTACCCCCGCCTCACGGTGGACGTGCACCACCCCGACGTGACCGTCTACGTGGAGATCCGCGAGGTGGCGGCCTACCTGCACACCGACCAGCTCCACGGCGCGGGAGGGCTCCCGGTCGGCACGAGCGGGCGGGCGATGCTGCTCATTTCCGGCGGCATCGACAGCCCGGTGGCGGGCTGGATGATGGCCAAGCGCGGGCTGGAGGTCATGGCGGTGCACTTTGTGAGCCCGCCCTACACGAGCGAATTCGCGCTCGAAAAGGTGCGCACCCTCTGCAAAAAGATGTCCGCCTGGTGCGGGCGGGTGCGGCTGGCGGTCGTGCCCTTCACCGAGATCCAGGAGGCCATCCGGGACAACTGCCCCGAGGACATCTTCACCGTCGTGATGCGGCGGATGATGATGAAGATCGCCGCGCGGATCGCGCGGGAAAACGGCTGCGGCGCGCTCATCACGGGGGAGAGCCTCGCGCAGGTGGCCAGCCAGACGCTCGACGCGCTCGCCTGCACCGATGTGGCGAGCGACCTGCCGGTGCTGCGCCCGGTGATCGGCATGGACAAGGACGAGATCGTGCGGATCGCCAACAAGATCGACACGTTCGAGACCTCGATTCTGCCCTACGAGGACTGCTGCACCGTCTTCACCCCCCGGCATCCCAAGACAAAACCCCGCCTCGGCTACGTTCTGGAGGCGGAGAGCCGCCTGGACGCGGAGGCGATGCTCGCGTGTGCGACGGAAAACACGCGGATGGAAACGATCGGCTAAAACGCCGCACACCAAGAAGAAGGAGGGTTTTGCTTGATCGCTGAGATTATCGGCGTCGGCGCCGCCCTTGCCGAGGACGGCGCGCTGGCGGCAAACACCCGGTTACTCGAAAAGGAACTCGGGACCTGCGGGATCGAGGTGGGGGCTTCCGCCGCCGTGGGGACCAGCGTGCAGAGCCTGCGCGCGGCGATCGCGCGCGCGCTCGGGCGCAGCGACGTGGTCATCCTGATGGGCGGGCTCGGCCCCGGGCCGGACGGCATTGCCAAGGAGACCGTCTGCGAGGGGCTCTCCCGCCGCCTCGTCATGCACGAACCGAGCCTCAAGCGGATGAAGGAGGCCTATGAGCGCGCCGGGCGGCAGATGCCACAGCAGGTCGCCAGGCTCGCGATGATGCCCGAGCAGTCGGTGGTCTTCCCCGGCGTGCGCGGGGTCACCCCCGGCTGCGCGCTGTCGGCGGGCAACCAGTTTCTGCTGATGGTGCCCGAGGACCCGCGGGAGTTCGTCCCGATGTTCCAGCACAGCGTCATGCCCTATCTGGCGAAGTTTTCCGACGCCGCCGTCGTGACCCGCACGGTGGGCGTCTACGGCCCCGATGAAAAGGAGATGCGCGAAAAGCTCGGCCCCATCCTGCGCTCGCAGAACCCGGCCGTCGCCGTCTATCCCCGGCGGGGCGAATTCCAGGTGCGCGTCACGGCGCGCGCCGCCGACAAGGCGCAGGCCTCGGCCATCTGCGCGCCCGTCGTGAAGGAGATCGAAAAGCGCCTCGGGGAGGCGGTCTTCGGCGTCGACTGCGGGCCCCTCCCGCAGGTCGCGGCCGGACTGCTGGCCGGGGCGAAGCTCACCGTCAGCCTCGGCGAGGCGTGCACCGGCGGGTCGCTCGGGGAGCTGCTCTCCGCCGCGCCCGGCGGCGCGGGGACGGTCGCCTACGGCGTCTCCGCCTACTCCGACCGCATCAAGCAGGATTCCCTCGGCGTGTCCGCCAAGCTCCTCAAGAAATACGGCCCCGTAAGCCCGCAGACGGCCGCCGCCATGGCGCAGGGCGCGATGGAGAAGGGAAAATCCGCCCTCGGGCTCGCGGTCACCGGCAACGCCGGCGGACGCGGCGAGGACGCGAAGCGGACGGGCACCGTCCACATCGCCCTCTGCGACGCGAAGGAGGTCTGGACGAGGAGCCTTTCGCTCCCCAAGGACACCCCGCCCGAGGCGATCCGCTACGCCGCCTGCCTGGCCGCGCTCGACCTTGTGCGGCTGTACATAACCGCCCTGCCGGGAAGGCTCCCGGGCGGGGCGCCGCTGAAGGACGCGGCGGCGGGCAGGCTGCCCGCGCCGGCCGCGGCCGGCGCGAAGGGGGAGGGCCCCGGCGCGCAGAAGAAGAAACGCGGCTTTCTCGCGGCGGTCTTCCCGGCCAGAGGGGACGCCCCCGCCGACGTGGTGCGCAAGCTCATCCTCATCGTGGCGGTCTGCGTCTTCATCGGCTCGGCGGCCTACCTCGTCAGCTTCTACGGCGGCTCGGCCAAAAACCGCAGCCAGAACGAGGAGATCGCCAAGGCGTACAGCGCCGCGCTCGGCATCGAGGACGACGGCAATATCGAGGTGCCCGACGGCTATCCCGCCGGATACCAGAAGAAGTTCGCCAACCTCTACCAGATCAACGAGGACGTGGCGGGCTGGCTTTCGATCGACGGCACCCAGGTCAACTACCCGGTGGTGCACTATATCGACAACAGCTACTACCTGCGCCGCGACTTCTACCGCAAGGACAACAAATACGGCATCCCCTGGCTCGAGGCGAACGACTCGATGGAGCCGCAGAGCGACAACTACATCATCTACGGCCACAACATGACCGACGGGCAGATGTTCGGCGAGCTGATGAAGTACAAGGGCGCGAGCGGCACCAAGGATTTCGCCAACCCCACGGCGGGCATCGAGTATCTGCGGGAGCACCCGGTCATCTCGTTCGACGACGTCTACCGGGACAACGACTATAAGATCATGGCCGTCTTCATCACCAACGCCAAGGAGGCCTACGGCCCGATCTTCTATTACAACACCTACCTGGACCTCGGCGACCAAGCCACCTTCAACACCTTCGTCGACGAGATCACCAGCCGCTCCTACTACAGTTCCAACGTTGACGTCCAGTTCGGCGACAAGTTCCTCATGCTCTCCACCTGCTCCTACGAGTTCGGGCCCGTCTCGGACGACGCGCATGTGCGCACCGTCGTGGTCGGGCGCCGGGTGCGCGACGGGGAGAAGGCGGACGGCAGCGACATCACCTACAGCGTCAACCAGAACGTCAGGCTGCCTGCGGGCTTTGCGGGCGGGCAGGCGACCGCGGAGGCGGTCAAGAACGCCAAGACCGAGTCGGCGGCGGGCCTCGTGCCCGAGCTGCCGGGCGCTTCCGCGGCGGCCAGCGCCGGCGCGTCGGGCGCGGCGGGCGGTTCCTCCGCCGCGGCGTCCCCGTCCTCCTCGCAGAGCGCCGCGCAGACGGAGTACGACGATCGGGCGCTCGGTTACGCCGACGACGCGCAGTACGCGCTGAAAAAGGCCCGCGAGGCGCGCGATGAGGCGCAGAACTACCTCGACAGGGCCGGGCGCGGCTCGGCGGGCGCCTCCGAGGCGCGCGGCGCGGCGGACAAGGCGGCGCAGGCGATGGACCGCGCGAAGCAGGCCTATTACGACGCGCTCGACGCGTCCGACCTCGCGCGGGAGATCTACGAGAAGCATCCGTCCGGCGTGACCAAGCAGGCGTACCAGGACGCGCTGGCGGCGGCCAATTCGGCCAAGAAGGAATTTGAAAAGGCGGAGCAGTACGCCGACGAGGCGGAGAGCATCGCGCGCGACAAGGAGAAGGAGTCCGCCTCGTCGAGCAGCAGCACGGCGAGCACGGTGACGCCGCCCGCGTCGAGCGAGGCCGCGCCGCCCCCGGCGAGCAGTGAAACGCCGCCGCCGCCCAGCGAGCCGGAGCCGGAGCCGGAACCCGAGCCCACCCCCGAGAGCAGCCAGCCGGTCGAGGAGACGGGCGGCGGCGACGAGGGCGGCGAAGGGGAGACGCAGGTCGCGGCCGCGACGGTGCGCAGCTCCGCCAACGACAAGCTCACGATCGTGACGGGAGGCAAAAAGACGACCGGGCGCGCGACGGACATCGTCGCGCGGGTCGTCATGAACGAGATGGGCGCGGGCTTCGAGGAGGAGGCGATCAAGGCGCAGGCGGTCGCCGCCTACACCTTCATCAAGCAGCAGAACAAGAGCGGCATCACCCCCTACCTCGGCACCAAGACGCCGAGCGACGAGGTGTACGACGCGGTCGAGGAGGTCGCGGGCGAGGCGGTCTACTACAAGAACAAGCTCGCCTTCACCCCCTTCTACGCGACCTCGGCGGGCGTGACCATCGCCTCGGAGGACGTGTGGGGCGGTAGCTACCCCTACCTCGTGTCGGTCGACAGTGAGATCGACGAGATGGCCAGGAACTATGAGGTCAGCGTCAAGCTGAGCGCGGACGCCGTCGCCAAAAAGGTGAAGAGCGCCCTCAAGATCGACCTCTACGACTACAGCGACGACCCGGATGACTGGTTCGACATCGAGGATTACACCGAGGGCGGCATGTATGTCAAGTCGGTGCGGGTGGGCAGGAAGACGGTGACCGGCAGGGTCCTGCGGGAAAATGTGCTCGGCCTGCGCTCCGCCGCCTTCGAGATCGACTATTCCTCCCGCCGCGACGAGTTCACCTTCACGACCTACGGCTACGGCCACGGGGTCGGCATGAGCCAGACGGGCGCCAACCTCTACGCCGCCGAGGAGGGCTGGGACTACCTCGACATCCTGGAGCACTACTACCCCGGCACCAAGGTCAAATAGGCCGGAGACCCCGGCGGAGACGGGCCGCCTTTTCGGCGGCATCCGGGAGTTTTATAAAATTTCCTCTCCACAATCCGACGGGAATGTGCTATAATTTGAAATTGTAACTGGACTGTTTGGGGCGGCGGGGCCGCCGGGAGAATGATAAAGAGGATAAAGAGGGTTTTCTATGAATCTGCTCAAAAAGTTCCTGCGCGGGGTCTACTATTTCTGCGTGGGCGTTAAGTCGGCCGTGTGCGACTTCCTTGACTGGTACACCAACAACCGGAGCATCCCCCGCGTGCTGCGCAGCCGCGCGTCCCTCGCGGTGATCGTGCTCGCGGTGGCGGCCGGAGGCTGGGGGCTCGTCTCGGCGGTCTCCGGCATGGACCTCACCCGCAGGGAGCCCGTCTCCCCGAGCTCCTCCGCACAGGAGGAGCAGGCCTCGCAGCCGCAGCAGCCCGTCTCCGAGGCGGAGCCTGTTTCCGTGCCTGCGGAGCCGGCGGAAAGCAGCCAGCCGGAGGTGGACGCGCTCGCCGGCGCGACCCGTTACGAGCCGGTGACGGCGGTGCAGCTCTCCCGCCTGCTCAAATCCCGCGCCGAAACCTATGAGAAGGAGGAGGGCGCGACCTTCACGCCTCCCGCCGCCGGGGACATCGCCGGGTGGAAGGCGGTCAACCCCGACGTGTTCGGCTGGATCACCATCGCGAACACCAACATTAGCTACCCGCTCGTCTACAACGCGAACACCAATTTCTACACCAGCCGCGGCTACTATAAAGAGGCGAGCCGCAACGGCGTCATCTGGGCGGACGGCGACACCAAATTTGACGCGAACGGCGAGATCACCTCGCGCAACTGCGTGCTCTACGGGCACAACTGGACCAACTGCTGGCGGCCGGTGCGCATCGGCAATCCGGGCGACGTGATGTTCGCTCAGCTCGCAGCCTACGACAACGCCGAATTCGCCAAGGCGAATCCCTACATACGCGTCGCCACGCTCGGCGGCGACCACCTCTACCAGGTGTTCACCGTCTTCTACACCGACCTGAGCTTCGGCTACAACTACGCGGACGGCGCGGTCGTCAACCAGATCATCTCGACCGCCAAGGCCAAGAGCATCCACGACTTCGGCGTCACGGTCGGCCCGAACGACAAGATCATCACCCTCTCCACCTGCACGCGGGTGCTCGGCGCGGGCGACAACCAGCGGTTCGTCGTCATGGCCAAGAAGATCTCCTAGCGGACACCGGCAAAACGGCCCTCGTCTGAGGGCCGTTTTTTAAAGGAGGATATCCCTTTGAAGGACCTGATTTTTTCCATCCTGCGCCCCTTTCTCGAGGCGTATGCGATGCTGCGCTACAAGTCGATCTGGGGGCTCAAGGCGCGCCTGCAAAAGCGCCCCGGCAAGCTGATGAAGCTCACCTACGGGAACTATTTCCTGCGGCGGGGCAGCTTCGTGGGGCTCGACAGCGAATTTGGCGGGACGCCCTGCTTCCCGCACGGCGTGCAGGGGATTTTCATTTCCAACGGCGCGAAGCTCGGGCGGGACGTGGTCATCTTCCAGCAGGTGACGATCGGCTCCAACACCCTGCCCGGCAGCAAGTGCCCCGGCGCGCCCACGATCGGCGACAACGTCTATATCGGCGCGGGCGCCAAGATCGTCGGGGGGATCACCGTCGGAGACAACTGCCGGATCGGCGCCAACGCGGTGGTCTACGAGGACATGCCCGCGAATTCGGTCGCGGTCTGCGCCCCGACCCGCATCCTGCGCAAGGAGGCGCTCGACAACACCTACACCACGACGCTCGACGGGGTGGATTACTACTTCCGGGACGGAAAGCTGCACGTCGACCGCTGACGAATGAAAAAAGGCCCGCGCTCTGCGCGGGCCTTTTTCATGTCACACGTATGCGCCGCCGCGGCGGACGGCCCCGGGTCAGGCCTCCCGCTGGTCGACCAGCAGGTCGATGAAGCCGTCTACCAAGCGGCGTTCGGCGGGGGTGCAGCCCTCCAGCTTGCGCAGAATGTCGCTGTTCAGGTAGTTCTGCTCGTGCGTGCTCGTGCCGAGCAGGAGCTCGTCGGGCGTCACGCCCAGCGCGCCGCACAGCTTGACGACCGTTTCGAGGCTGGGGATCGAACGGCAGTTCTCGATGTGCGAGATGTAGTTGTTGGTGACGTCCGCGCGCTCCGCGAGCTGTTCCTGCGTCAGGCCCTTGCGGCGGCGCAGATAGGCGATCCGCCTGCCGAGCAGGCTGTAATCCATATACATATGTTTCCGCTTCCCTCCCTGCGCGCCCCGTGCACGGACGCGCCTATAATAAAAGGATAATGAAAAGCGCGGCAAAGAAAACTCACTATAAATCCTAAAGTACTTGTATTTATAATTATGATGCGTTATAATACGATTATACTTTGCGTGATTGTTGAGGTGGGGGATATGCGGAGATCCGGCCGGATCGCGGCGGGCCTGTTCCTGGCGGCGATGCTCTTCGCCGCCGGGTGCGGCGCCGCGGCCTCCGAACCCGCAGCCCCGCTTCCGCCCGCCCCGTCCGCGCCCCTTCCGGACGGGATCCCCGAGCCGGTGAGGCGCGCGCTCGCCCGCACGGAGGAACGCAGGGGGCGGACGGAGCTGATCGCCGTGAGCGTCACCCCGTCCGGGGAGGGACTGGCGGTCCTCCTCTGTGTGCGCGCCGGGGAGGGCGTCTGCGCCGACCGCTACCTCTGGCGGGACGGGCGCCTGCTGGAGGGATAAACCGACCAAAACGCGCGGCGGCCGCCGGGAAATCCCGGCGGCCGCCGCGCTGTTCTATGGGAGAATAGGAAGTCAGTCAGAAACTTTGCCCATCGTTTTGAGGGGATCGACCCACGCGCCGCCGACCTTCATCGCAAAATGGAGGTGGGGATCGAGGGAGATTTCACAGGGGATATCGCCGACCGTGCCGATCGCCTGGCCGACCTGGACGCTGTCGCCCTCCTTGACGGAGGTCTTTTTATCCAGTCCGCAGTAGATCGAGGTGATGTCGTCGTGGTGGAGGATCTCGATGGTCATGCCCATCAGCGGGTCGTCGCGCACGGCGGTCACCTTGCCGTCGCAAACCGCCTTGACCTGCGCGCCCTTGTCGGCCTTGATATCGATGCCGTCATGGGTGCGCCATTCCTTCAGCGTGGCGTTCTTGACAAGCTCACCGCCGCTGTAGGGCGCGAAGATCTCGCCCGAGATCGGCAAGACGAAGGAGGAGGGCTGCGGCTCGGGCTGCGCCTTTGCCTCTACGGAGGGCTCGTCCGGTTTGGACGCAGCCGCGGAGGAGGACGAAGGCGCTGTAGACGAGGAGGGCGAGGCCGACTTGTTGCCGTCGACGCCGACGCCGCTCTGCGCTTTTCCCGCCTCCTCCAGATCGGGGAAACCGTAGGCCGGCTCCTGTGTGCTGGATGGGGCCTGCTGTTCGATCACGCGGTCGTTATTTTGATCGATCCGCTCGATGGTTTTGTCTACCGCCACCCATGCGGCGGTACCAGCTCCCACCACACAGATCGCAAGGGCAATGTAAAAACCTTTTCCTGCCATGAATTTACTGAATTTGCTCTTTGGATTATAAGAATCATTCATTTTGTGGTTACACCTCCGGTATTATTTTGAACGCTAGGCAAGCGCTTTATACTCCGATAAAATTTTCTTTCTTTCCCGTTTGGGGAGCGGCGGCCGCCGCCCTGCGGCCAGGGGTTTTTGCGCGCCCCTCCGGGGCGCTTTGGATTTGCCTCGCTGTGCCCGGCGGGGCTTTAGATGCGCTCCTCGCCTGCGGCGAGCGCCGCAGAGCGGCGACGCGCATTCAAAGAGGGCCACAGGCGCCACTTGTCCCTTTGGGACAAATGGTGTCCCCATTCGGGCTGTCGCTTCGCGACCCCTTTGGATTCCCCGTAGGGAGTCGCCATGCGACCCGGCCCTGCGGGCCGGAACCCTGAGCGGAGCCGCCTGTGGGCGGCAAGAATGACGAGCGCGTTCCGCCGCGCACCACGGGTTCCTTTTCGGACAGACGAAAAGGAACCAAAAGTCCGCCTAAGAACCCTCCGCCTTGGGCGGCCTGCCCGGGCTGCGCCCGGAGCGCGCTACGCGCGACGGCCGATCTCCGGCCTAAGAGCCGCCTTCGGCGGTTGGCCTCCGAAACGCGGTCTGCGGACCGCAGTCGCGGGCGCTCCGCCCCGCGACCCCGGCTTGAGTCCGCTACGCGGACCCGGCCCCATGGGCCGGAACTCTAAGCGGTATCCCCCCGGGAGTACCTTGCCAGTACCCGCAGGTTACAGCCGCTCCCCACGGGTACACCAGCTGAAGGCTCAATTCAGGTTGCGGGTGCGCCCAACGACCGAAGCCGGATGGCTCGCATAACCCACGGCGGAAAACAACGCCCGTTCCGGGCGTTCGCGCGCAAAGCGCGCGTGCACGGCGAAGCCGCGCAGTTTTCCGCCTCCCCGTGGGAGATGCGAGCGAAATAAAAGCGGCCGTGCCTCCCCTGGCGCACTTCTGATTCGGTTCCGGAGACTCCCGGGCAGAGGCATTGCGCCCGCGGCGCGGCGGCGGGCGGGATGCTGAAGACTCGTTCACTCATTCGTGGACGGGGCGCCGCCGACTTTGGCCGCAGGCCAACCGGAGGCGGCGCTGGGGTCGCAGGGGCGAAGCCCCTCGTGCCCTTCTTTGGTTCCTTTCTTGGGCAAGCAAGAAAGGAACTCGCTGTCGGTCGACTACCGACAAGCTACGTCGCTCACTGAGCGGCAAGCCTAAGCCCACGCCGGGGCGGGACCCGGCAGTTCCGCCGCTCCCCGAGCGGCAAATCTAATACCGCCGTCGGTCGACTACCGACAAACTCCGCCGCTTGGGAGCGGCAAACCTAAGAATGCTCTGACTGGGAGCCGGTATCCTTCTGGAAGAGTTCGCGCACGCCGATGATGAGCAGCAGTCCGGCAAAGAGCTTGGAGAGCAGCGGCCCTCCCGCGAGGCCGCCGAGCCACACGCCGAGAAAGACGGCGGGAAGGCCCGCGAGGATGCAGACGCCGGCGGCCTTCCAGCTGATGAGGTGGTTGCGGGCGTGCAGGAGGATGGACAGCACCGCGATGGGGAGGAAGAAGATGAGGTTGATGCCCTGCGCTTCAAATTGTTCCACGCCGCCGAAAACGCGCAGGTAGAGCAGCAGCACGGCCCCGGCGCCCATGCCGAGGGAGCCGAGCAGGCCGCTGAGAAGGGAGACGACGGCGATGACGATCCAGCTCATTGCAGCAGCAGGCGCACCGCGGAATAGAGCACGATGACGCCGAAAATGCGGTGGAGCCAGACGGTTTTGATCTTGGGGAGCAGCCATGCGCCGATCCCCGCGCCCACGAGGCCGAGCGGGATGAATTTTACCGCGCTCATGACGTTGAGGTAGCCGCGCGTGAGATAGAGAACGCTGCTGGCGATCGAAAGGGGCAGAATCACGGCGATCGAGGTGGCGTGCGCGCGCTCGGCGGGCAGGCCGTCCTTGTGGAGCATCGGCACCACCACCATGCCGCCGCCCGCGCCGAAGAGCCCGTTGAGGAGCCCCGCCGCCGCGCCGGTCAGGATAAATTTCAGATTTTTCATCGTTTCCTCCCAAAACAAAAAGGCACTGTTTGGAACTAGCTTTCCAAACAGTGCCTCAAAATATGCTTTTCAAGAATATGGATTGCCCCGTCGGCGGGGGTTGGGGATCTGCCGCCCGCGAAACGATTTACTTGGTCCCGAAGATGCGGTCGCCCGCGTCGCCGAGGCCGGGAACGATGTACATGTGCTCGTTGAGGTGGTCGTCGAGCGCGCCGACGTAGATCTGCACGTCGGGGTGGGCCTTCTCCATGGCGGCGAGGCCTTCGGGCGCGGCGATGATGCACATGAACTTGATGTTGGTGCAGCCGCGCGCCTTGAGCTGGTTGATCGCGTCGACGGCGGAACCGCCGGTGGCGAGCATCGGGTCGAGCACGAGGATGTCGCGCTCCTGGATGTCGGCGGGCAGCTTGCAGTAATACTCGACAGGCATATGGGTATCAGGGTCGCGGTACATGCCGATATGGCCGACCTTTGCGGCGGGAACGAGGGAGAGCAGGCCGTCGACCATGCCGAGCCCCGCGCGCAGAATGGGGATGAAGGCGATCTTGCGGCCGGCGATCACGTTGAACTTGCCGACACAGATGGGCGTTTCGACCTCGACCTGCTTCATCGGCATGTCGCGGGTGGCCTCATAGCACATCAGCATGGCGATCTCGTTGGTCAGCTCGCGGAACTCCTTGGAACCGGTGTTCTTGTCGCGCAGGAGCGTGATCTTGTGCTGGATGAGCGGATGGTCCATAATAAACGGCTTTGACATGTTACGTCCCCCTGTCAGTAGATATGGTGTGGTGAATTACCTGCTTTCCAAAGCGGAAATCTTGTCGATGCGGCGCTGGTGGCGTCCGCCCTCGAATTCGGTGTGGAGAAAGACGTCGGCCAGCTCGATCGCAAGCCCCGGGCCGATGACCCGGCCGCCCATGCAGAGGGCGTTGGCGTCGTTGTGCATGCGGGTGAATTTCGCGCTGAAGTAGTCGGAGCAGCAGGCCGCGCGGATGCCCGGAACCTTGTTGGCCGCGATCGAGATGCCGATGCCGGTGCCGCAGAAGAGCAGCGCCCTTTCGCACTCGCCGGAGACCACCGCCTCGCAGGCGGGCGCGGCCATATCGGGATAGTCGCAGGACGCTCCGTCATAGGAGCCGAAATCCCTGTAGGCGATCCCCTGTTCGTCGAGCCAGGCGCGGACTTCCTCCTTGAGGGAGAAGCCGCCGTGGTCAGCTGCCAATGCGATCATATGCTTGAACCTTCTTTCGTCAGTTTGGCAAGGCGCTCGCGTTCCGCCTGCGGCAGGCGCAGGTATGCGGGCGCAAGGGAAGCGGGCGGCAGGACGTCTCCCCGGAGATACGCCCGTCCGGCCGCGAGCGCGGCCGACGACGCGCGCGGGAAGCGCAGCGCGGGCGAGGGAAGGGTGAGGTTTGCCACCCGATCTTTGAACATATTATAGCACATTTCCGCGCCGTCTCCAACAAGAAATACGCGCTCCCCAAACTTTTTCAGCCGCTCCTCGAGTGCGGAGAGGGAGACGGCCTCGTCGTCGGCCAGCCGCTCGGGGAAATCCCCGCCCGACCGGAAGAGCGCGGTGTAGACCTGGGAGCAGCGCGCGTCGAGCACGGGGCAGACTGCGGCGTCCATCCCCGAAAGGTTCCACGCGAGCGCCTCGAGGGTTGAGACGCCCACGCAGCCTTTGCCGAGCGCGTGGGCCATCCCCTTGACGGCGGAAAGCCCGATGCGCAGCCCGGTGAAGGAGCCCGGCCCGTCGGTGACGGCGAAGAGCCCAATCTCCGGAAGGGCGACGCGGATCTGCTCCAGCAGGTTTTCGACCATCGGCAGGATGGTCTGGGAATGGGTCAGCTTCACATTGGTGAAGAACTCCCCCAGCAGCTTCCCCTCCTCGGTGACGGCGCAGGAGGCCGACTGGGAGGAGGTGTCGATCGCCAGAATCTTCAAAACCGTTCCCCCTCGATGGTGAGTTGGCGGGTGTCGTCGTCGACCCGCTCGAGCGTCAGCGTGATCGCGCCGGCGGGCAGCGCCCCCTCGATGTTTTCGCTCCACTCGATATAGAGCACGCCGTCCTGCTCGAGATAATCGAAAAAGCCGGTGGAGTAGAGCTCGTCGAACCCGGAAACGCGATACATATCAAAATGATAGAGCGAAATATTACCATGCGTATATTCATGCACCAGCGCGAAGGTGGGGCTGGACACCTCGTCGGTGAGTCCCAGCCCGCGCGCCAGCCCCCGCGCGAAGGCGGTTTTGCCCGCGCCCATGCCGCCGCGGCAGGCGATCACATCGCCCGGGCGCAGCTTTTCGGCAAAGGCGGCGGCAAATTCCTCCGTCTCGCGGGTGGAGCGGCTCAAAAATCGTATCACAGAGGTACCTTCCTTGCCATTCAAAATCAGAAGAGGCCGGAGATATGCCCGTCGGCGTCCACGTCGATCTGGTAGGCGGCGGGCGCTTTCGGCAGGCCGGGCATCGTCATGATGTCGCCCGTGAGCGCCACGATGAAGCCCGCCCCCGCCGACAGGCGGATCTCCTTGACGTGGACCGTGAAGCCCTGCGGCCGCCCGAGCTTCGCCGGGTCGTCCGAGAGGGAATACTGCGTCTTTGCCACGCAGATGGGCAGGTCGGCCTTGCCGAGCGCCTCGATCTCCCGGATCATCTTTTCGGCCGCCGCGCTGTAGCTGACCGCCGCCGCGCCGTAGATGCGCGATGCGATCGCTTCGATCTTCTCCTTTATAGGGAGCGCGGCGTCGTAAAGCGGATGGAAATCGGACGGGTCCCCGCACGCCTCGACGACGGCGCGCGCGAGCTCCATGCCGCCCTCGCCGCCCTTCGCGAACACCTCGGAGAGCGCGAACCGGCAGCCCGCCTGTTTGCAGTAGTCCGCGAGGATGGCAAGCTCTTCACTGCTGTCCGCCGCGAAGCGGTTGATCGCCACGACGACCGGCACCCCGAATTTCTGCATGTTCTCCACATGCGCCGCGAGGTTCACGAGGCCCTTTTTGAGCGCGTCCGGGTTGGGGACGCCCGTCTCGGCCTTGGGCACGCCGCCGTTATATTTGAGGGCGCGCACCGTGGCAACGAGCACCACCGCCGACGGCGAAAGCCCCGCGTAACGGCATTTGATGTCCATGAACTTCTCCGCGCCCAGGTCGGAGCCGAAGCCCGCCTCGGTGATCGTGTAGTCGGCGAGCTTGAGGGCCAGGCGGGTCGCGCGCACCGAGTTGCAGCCGTGCGCGATGTTCGCGAACGGCCCGCCGTGCATGAGCGCGGGGGTGTTCTCGAGCGTCTGCACGAGGTTCGGCTTGAGCGCGTCCTTTAAAAGCGCCGCCATCGCGCCGTTCACCCGGAGGTCGCGCGCGTAGACAGGGGTATTACTGTAAGTATAAGCGACGAGAATATCGCCTAAACGTTTTTTGAGGTCGGTCAGGTCGGCGGCGAGGCAGAGGATCGCCATCACCTCGCTGGCGACGGTGATCATGAAGCCGTCCTCACGCGGCACGCCGTTCACCTTGCCGCCAAGCCCCACGACGACGGAGCGCAGCGCGCGGTCGTTCATGTCCATGCAGCGCTTCACGAGGATGCGGCGCGGGTCGACGCCGAGGTCGTTGCCCTGCTGGAGGTGGTTGTCGAGTACCGCGCAGAGCAGGTTATTGGCGGCGGTGATCGCGTGCATGTCGCCGGTGAAGTGCAGGTTGATGTCCTCCATCGGCACGACCTGCGAATAGCCGCCGCCCGCCGCGCCGCCCTTGATGCCGAAGACCGGCCCGAGGGAGGGCTCGCGCAGCGCGATGACCGCGTTTTTGCCGATCTTTTTCATCGCCTGGCCCAGCCCGACGGTCGTGGTGGTCTTGCCCTCGCCAGCGGGGGTGGGGTTGATGGCGGTGACAAGCACCAGCTTGCCGTCGGGACGGTCCGCCAGCCGGGCGTAGACCGATTCGGACAGCTTGGCCTTGTAGCGGCCGTAGGGCTCCAGCTCCTCCGGCAGGATCCCCAAGCGGTCGGCGATTTCATGGATGGGCAGCATGGACGCCGCCTGCGCGATCTCGATGTCAGTCTTCATGGCTACGGTCCTTTCCATACGATGTGATCCGCCGCCCGGCGGGCAGGGGGAACGCCCCCGTGATCAACGGCTGAAGAGGTTGCGGGAGGTGTGCATGTAGACCGAGAGCACAAGTCCCAGCCCCAGGTAGATGGAGAGCACCGACGATCCGCCCGCCGAGAGGAAGGGCAGCGTGATGCCGATGACGGGCAGCACCATGAGGCACATGCCCACGTTGACAAAGACCTGCGCGGAGATGAGGGTAAAGACGCCGACGCAGATGAGCCGGCCGAGGGAATCCTCCGCGCGGCGGGCGTTGTGGAGCATCTTGCAGCAGAGCGCCCCGAAGAGGGCGATGACGGCCAGGCACCCGACATAGCCGAACGATTCGCCGATGAAGGCGAGGATAAAGTCGTTGTGCACCTTGGGGACATACTGGTGGCTGACGCCGAAGAGCCCCTTGCCCCAGATCTGTCCCGAGCCGATCGCGAGCTTGGCGTTATACTGCTGGTAAAGCCCGCCGAGCAGGTCGGCGTTGGGGTCGAAGAGCGCGAGGATGCGCTGCTTCTGGTCGGGGTTTATGACATAGTTCCAGGCGAGCGGCGCGGCGGCCACCGCCGCCACCACCGCCGCGGCGACGTATTTCCAGCTGACGCCCGCAGCGAAAAGCATCCCCACAAAGATGAAGGCGATGACCAGCGCGGTGCCGTCGTCCCCCTGGAAGTGGACGATCAGGACGGGGATGGCCCCGTGCACGCAGATCGCCAGCAGGTTGACCGGGCGGTTGACCTGGTCGTGGAGCTTGTAGATGTGATAGGCGAGCGTGAGGATTAAGGAAATCTTGAGCAGCTCGGTCGGCTGGAGGGTGAGCGGCCCGAGGCGCAGCCAGGACTTATCCTCGGGGCGCGCGGCGGTGCCCTCGCCGATCAGGAAGGTGAGCAGCACGAGCCCGTACATAAGCGGGACGTGCAGCTTCCAGAGGCGGCCGAGCGTGTGGTAGTCGAAGCGGGAGATGACGACCGCCGCGGCCGCGCCGATGGCGGCGGCGCCCGCCTGCACGGCGATCTGCCGCAGGCCCACGTCGGCGGCGTTGATGGCGTTGCCCGAATCGTGAATGCCGCCGAGCAGCAGAACGCTGAAGGCGCTGAGGGCAAGGCACATCGCCCAGAGCCATTTGTCGGTCTGGCGGAGGTAGGAGGTCACAGCACGAAAAATCCGTTTCATAACACCTTTCCAGCCCTCTTGAAAGAGGGCTTCGGCGGAGAACTTTTGATGATTTGGCGCGCGCCGGGCGGCGGGCGCAATACTCCTTCTTATTATAGTAAAAAGCGGGCCGACATGCAAGGGCGGCGGAATTCAAACAAACAAAACGTTTCGCCGCCACTTGCCCTGCGGGCAAATGGTGTCCCCATTCGGGCCGTCGCTTCGCGACACCTTTTCAAAGGCGGCGGGGTCAAGGGGCGGAGCCCCTTGCCGCGCTTCGCACACCGAGCCGCAGCGAGGCGCTTCGGAGGCCAACCGCCCGAAGGGCGGCTCTTAGGCCGGAGATCAAGCGGAAGCTCTATCCTGAAAAGCGATTTTTTGGTTCTTTTTTCAAGAAAAAAAGAACGGGGCCTGCTGCAACGCAATTTAAATTTTGTGAATATACGGTATATCTATTTTCTTCATATTATCTTACGGGAGTGATAGAATGGGGTCGTCGACGGTGACGAGACTGGGAGGCCGACGTTTTAAAGTTGATCATAGAATGAATTTATGAAGGGGCCTATTTACTATGGATATGGACAACGAACATACCTGTCAGGACTGCGGCTATTACCATCAGCACTACATTTGGATGAACGGGTACCAATCCATCAATGCAGGGCACTGCATACACCCGCCGCGCGCCAAAAACTGCCGCCCGAGAATGGCGGCCTGCCCCAGATGGATTCCGCAGGACAGGGGTTACCGGGAGACTTTCCTCCCGACGGAGTAGCAAAGGCGCAAAAAAGGTCCCCCGCAAACGCGGGGGACCTTTTCAATGCTGTTTAGCGGGGGAATTTGATCGCGGCCTGCGCGGCGGCAAGGCGGGCGATCGGCACGCGGAAGGGCGAGCAGGAGACATAGTCCAGGCCGGTGCGGTGGCAGAACTCGACGGACGTCGGGTCGCCGCCGTGCTCACCGCAGATGCCCAGGTGGATGTCGGGGCGGGTCTGGCGGCCGAGCTTGACAGCCATTTCAACCAGCTTGCCGACGCCCTTCTGGTCGAGGTGGGCGAACGGATCGGACTCGTAGATCTTGTTCTCGTAGTAGTAGTCGAGGAACTTGCCCGCGTCGTCGCGGCTGAAGCCGAAGGTCATCTGGGTCAGGTCGTTGGTGCCGAAGGAGAAGAACTCGGCCTCGGTCGCGATCTCGTCGGCGGTGAGGGCCGCGCGCGGGATCTCGATCATGGTGCCGACCTCGTACTCCATCTTCACGCCGGAATCCTTGATAATCCTGTCGGCGGTGGCGACGACGACGTCCTTGACGAACTTGAGCTCCTTGACCTCGCCGACCAGCGGGATCATGATGAGCGGCTTGATGTTGTATTTGCCCTTCTTGGTGACGCTGAGGGCGGCGTTGATGACGGCGGTCGTCTGCATCTCGGCGATCTCCGGATAGGAGACGGCGAGGCGGCAGCCGCGGTGGCCCATCATCGGGTTGAACTCGTGCAGGCTCTCGATGACGGCCTTGAGCTTCTCAACGGTGATGCCCAGCTCGCCGGCGATCTCCTGGATGTCCTCCGCCTTGGTGGGCAGGAACTCGTGGAGCGGCGGGTCGAGGAAGCGGATGGTGACCGGCTGGCCCTCCATCGCCTCGTAGAGGGCCTCAAAGTCGCCCTGCTGGTAAGGCATGATCTTGGCGAGCGCCTTCTTGCGGTCCTCGGTGTTTTCGGCGACGATCATCTCGCGCATCGCCTTGATGCGCTCGCCCTCGAAGAACATGTGCTCGGTGCGGCACAGGCCGATGCCCTGCGCGCCGAAGGAGAAGCCCTGCTTGGCGTCACGCGGGGTGTCGGCATTGGTCCAGACCTGGAGCTTGCGGTATTTGTCGGCCCAGGCCATGAAGCGGCCGAAGTCGCCCGAGATGGAGGCCGCGACGGTCGGGACCGCCTGGCCGTAGATGTTGCCGGTGGAGCCGTCGATGGAGATATAGTCGCCCTCGTTGATGGTCATGCCGCCGAGGGTGAACTTCTTGGCGTCGTAATCGACCTCGATCTCGCCGCAGCCGGAGACACAGCAGGTGCCCATGCCGCGCGCGACGACGGCCGCGTGGGAGGTCATGCCGCCGCGGACGGTCAGGATGCCCTGCGCCACGGCCATGCCCTCGATGTCCTCAGGGGAGGTCTCGCGGCGGACGAGAACGACCTTTTCGCCGCGGTCGGCCCACTCCTTGGCGTCCTCGGCGGAGAAGACGACCTTGCCGCAGGCGGCGCCCGGGGAGGCCGCGAGGCCCTTGCCGATCAGCTTGGCGGTCTTGAGCGCGTCGGAATCGAACTGCGGGTGCAGCAGAGCGTCGAGCTGCTTGGGCTCCACGCGCAGGACGGCCTCCTTCTCGTCGATCATGCCCTCGTCCACGAGGTCGACCGCGACTTTGAGGGCGGCGGCGGCGGTGCGCTTGCCGTTACGGGTCTGGAGCATGTAGAGCTTGCCGTTCTCGATGGTGAACTCCATGTCCTGCATGTCCTTGTAGTGCTTCTCGAGGCGGTCGGCGATCTTTGCGAACTCGTCGTAGACCTCGGGCATATCCTCATGGAGGTGGCTGATCGGGGAGGGGGTGCGCACGCCGGCGACGACGTCCTCGCCCTGCGCGTTGATCAGGTACTCGCCGAAGAGCGCCTTCTCACCGGTGGCCGGGTTGCGGGTGAACGCAACGCCCGTGCCGGACTTGTCGCCCGAGTTGCCGAAGACCATCTGCTGGACGTTGACGGCGGTGCCCCAGTCGTAGGGGATCTCGTTCATGCGGCGGTAGACGTTGGCGCGGGGGTTGTCCCACGAACGGAAGACGGCCTTGACGGCTTCCATGAGCTGGACCTTGGGCTCCTGCGGGAACTCGACGCCCTTCTTCTCGAGGTAGAAGGCCTTGAAGCGCTTGACAAGCTCCTTCATGTCGTCGGCGGTCAGCTCGATATCCTGCTTGACGCCCTTCTCTTCCTTGACCTGGTCGATGATCTTCTCGAACTCGGGCTTGGGCAGCTCCATGACGACGTCGGAGAACATCTGGATGAAGCGGCGGTAGGAGTCATAGGCGAAGCGCGGGTTGTTGGTGAACTTCGCGAAGCCCTCGACGACGGTGTCGTTGAGGCCGAGGTTGAGGATGGTGTCCATCATGCCGGGCATCGAGGCGCGGGCGCCCGAACGGACGGAGACGAGCAGCGGGTTCTGGGGGTCCGCGAACTTTTTGCCGCAGATCTCCTCCATCTTGGCGAGGCCCTCGTAAATCTGCTTCTGGATATCGTCATTGATCTGACGGCCGTCGGTGTAGTACTGGGTGCAGGCCTCGGTCGAGACGGTGAAGCCCTGCGGAACCGGCATGCCGGCCTTGGTCATTTCGGCGAGGTTCGCGCCCTTGCCGCCGAGGAGCTCACGCATGTCCTTATTGCCCTCGGAGAACATGTAAACGAATTTTTTTCCCACTTTTTTTACCTCCATTTTGTTTGTTGACCACCGGAAAAACGGCGCTCGCTGCGGCAAGCGCCGAAACAGAGCGGTCCGCGCGGATGAAACGCACGCGGTCGGGGCGCCCGCGGCCACAGCGGGAAGCCTGTCTGCATGCATTTCATTATATCAAAGAATGTGTGTTTTTTCCAGCCCCTTTATACCGTTTTACACAAAAATTATTTCCAATATTACGACAAAATCCCCGCGCAATCTCTTGCAAACTGCTCAAAAACTTGCGATAATAAATGCATGGGAGGGCGGCGGAGCCGCCCGCGGCCCTGCAAAATACCGATGCGCAGGCGTTTTCCGGCCCCGGGCGGCCGGCGCGGCGCGGAAAGGCGGGATGGCTTTGGCCGCACAAGACAGGCGCACCTTTGCGATCATCCTTGCGGCGGGGGACGGAAAACGCATGAAATCCGACCGGCCCAAGGTGCTTTGCGAGGTGCTTTTTCAGCCGATGATCCGGTGGGTGGAAAACGCCGTGCGCGACGCCGGGATCGACGACATCACGATCGTGACGGGGGAGGGTGCAAAACTCGTTGAGGCGGCGGTTTCCCCCGGCTGCAAATTCGTCTGCCAGCGGGAGCGGCGCGGCACCGGGCACGCGGTCATGGCGGCCGCGGACGCGCTGGCCGCGGGCGGCGACGCGCTCGTGCTCTACGGGGACGCCCCCTTCATCGAAGGAGGCGCGATCACCGCTGCCCTCCGGCAGCACCGCGCCGAGCAAAACGCCGTGACCCTCGTGAGCGCGCGGCCGGCCGACCCGTTCGGCTACGGGCGGGTTTTGCGCGGTCCGGACGGCGGCGTGCGCGCCATCGTGGAGGAGCGCGACTGCGACGAGGCGACCCGCGCGATCACCGAGATCAACGCGGGCGTCTACTGGTTCGACGCGGCGTTTTTGGCCGGGGCGCTCGCAAAGCTCACCCCCCAGAACGCGCAGGGGGAATACTATCTGACCGACGTGCCGGCCATCGCGGCCGCGGAGGGCCGCCGGGTGG
Source organism: Anaerotruncus massiliensis (ex Togo et al. 2026) (assembly GCF_900199635.1). Classification (GTDB taxonomy): domain Bacteria; phylum Bacillota; class Clostridia; order Oscillospirales; family Ruminococcaceae; genus Anaerotruncus; species Anaerotruncus massiliensis. The sequence goes on from NZ_LT962687.1 coordinate 428,840, forward strand.
GGGCCTGGTTCTGCGAGGACGCGCAGATCGTCCTCGGCGCGAACGACCGCAGGCAGCTGCTCGCGCTCAACACCCTCGCGCGCGAGCGGATGCTCTTGCGCCACCTGGATAACGGCGTCGACATCCCCTGCGCCGACGGCATTCTGATCGGCGCGCAGGTCGAGATCGGCCGCGACGCGCGGATTCTGCCGGGTACCGTCCTCGAGGGGAGGACGGTGATCGGCCCGGGCTGCGTCATCGGCCCCAACTCCTACATCAAGGATTCCACCGTCGGGGCGGGCACCCGCGTGCTCGCCTCCTACCTGACCGACTCGACCGTGGGGGAGGGCACCCGCATCGGGCCGTTCACCCAGCTGCGGCCCGACAGCCACATCGGGGACGGCGTGAAGATCGGCGACTTTGTGGAAGTCAAGAATGCGACGGTCGGCGACGGGACGTCGATCGCGCACCTGACCTATATCGGCGACAGCGACGTGGGCCGGTACTGCAATTTCGGCTGCGGCGTCGTGACCGCCAACTACGACGGCAAGAAGAAGTTCCGCACCACCGTCGGCGACCGGGCCTTCATCGGCTGCAACACCAACCTGATCCCGCCGGTCCGGATCGGCGAGGGTGCGTACACCGCCGCGGGTACGACGGTGGATTCCGACGTGCCCGCCGGCGCGCTGGCGATCGGGCGGGTGCGGCAGGAGATCAAAGAGGGCTGGTCGGACGAGAAAATCGCCTTCAAGGCGGACAAAAAATAAAGGGCATAACGGGAAGGGGAACGGCGGCATGAATCTTCACGGGAAGGACATCAAAATTTTCGCTGCAAACGCGACTCCCAAGGTGGCGGCGCAGATCGCCCGCAACCTCGGGCTGCCGCTCGGCAAGAGCGAGGTCAGGCACTTTTCCGACGGGGAGATCTCGGTGAACATCGGCGAGTCGGTGCGCGGCTCCGACGTGTTCGTCGTGCAGTCGACCTGCCGGCCGGTCAACGACAACCTGATGGAGCTGCTCATCATGATCGACGCCTTCAAGCGCGCGTCGGCCGGGCGGATCACGGCGGTCGTCCCCTACTACGGCTACGCGCGCCAGGACCGCAAGGTCAAGGCGCGCGAGCCGATTTCCGCCAAGCTGTGCGCCAACCTCATCTCCGTCGCGGGCGCCGACCGGGTGCTTACGATGGACCTGCACGCCTCCCAGATCCAGGGCTTCTTCGATATCCCCGTCGACCATCTCCAGGGCGTGCCGCTGCTCGCCCCCTATTTCGGCTCCCGCTTTTCGGGGGAGCCGCGCGAGGAGATCGTCGTCGTCTCCCCCGACCTCGGCTCGGTCGGCCGCGCGCGCAAGTTCGCCGAGCGGCTCGACGTGTCGCTGGCCATCGTGGACAAACGCCGCCAGCGCGCCAACGTCTCGGAGGTCATGAACATCATCGGCGATGTGCGCGGCAAAAAGGCGATCATCGTCGACGACATGATCGACACCGCGGGCACCCTCTGCAACGGCGCGCAGGCGATCCTCGAAAAGGGCGGCGCCAGCGAGGTGTACGCCTGCGCCACCCACGGGGTACTCTCCGGGCCCGCGCTCGAGCGGATTGAACAGAGCTGCATCAAGGAGCTCGTCCTGCTTGACACCATCCCCATCCCGCCTGAAAAGATGCTCGACAAAATCACCATGCTGTCGGTCGCGCCCGTCTTCGCGGAGGCGATCGAACGCATCTACGAGGACAAGCCGGTGTCCCCCCTCTTCGTCTGACGCCGGCGCGAAATTCACAATCCAGAGACGGGGTATCCGACGATATCCCGTCCTTTTCCCGTCTGCGGGAAGAAGGAGCGGTTCCATGTTTTTGAAACGCCAGACAAAAACCCTCTCCGCCCTGCCGCGCGGCCCGGTGGAGTATCTCGTCGTCGGCCTGGGGAACCCCGGCCGCGACTATGAAAACACCCGTCACAACGCGGGCTTCCTGGCCGTCGACGCCCTCGCCGAAAAGCTGGGGGCCAAAATCGACCGACTCAAATTCAAATCCCTCTGCGGCGACGCGATGATCGGGGAGCACCGGGTGCTGCTGATGAAGCCCTCCACCTTCATGAACAACTCGGGCGAGGCGGTGCGCGACGCGATGCAGTTCCACAAGATCCCCATCGAGCAGGTGCTCGTCCTCTTCGACGACGTAAGCCTCGACGTGGGCCGCCTGCGCATCCGGCGGCAGGGCAGCGACGGCGGCCACAACGGCATCAAAAGCATCATCTATCTGACCGGGAAGGACACTTTCCCCCGCGTCAAGATCGGCGTGGGCAAAAAGCCCCGCCCCGATTACGACCTGGCCGCGTGGGTGCTCGGCAAGTTCCCCGCCGATCAGGCGGAAACGCTCGACAAGGTGTTCGATACCGCCGCCCGCGCCGCCATGCTCATCGTCGACGGCAAGATTGAGCTTGCGATGAACCGCTACAACTCTTAGGCTTTTTGGTTTGCCGCTCATTGAGCGGCGGAGTTGCCGGGTCCCGCCCCGGCAGGCGGCCCCATTTCTTGTGCGGACAAGAAATGGGGGAAAGAAGCCGCAGGGGGCTATGCCCCCTTGCCCCCCAGCGCCGCCTCCGGTTGGCCTGTGGCCAAAGTCGGCGGCGCCCTGTCACGGATGAGCGGACGAGTATACAGCATCCCGCCCGCCGCCGCGCCGCGGGCGCAATGCCTCTGCCGGCGAGTCCCCGGTACCGTACCGGAAGTGCGCCCGGGGAGGCACGGTCGCTTTTGCGTGGCGCACAGCGCCCACGGGGAGGCGGAAAACTGCGCGGCTTCGCCGCGCACGCGCGCAGAGCGCGCGAACGCCCGGAACGGGCGTTGTTTTCCGCCGGGTGGGTTTTCCCGAGCTATCCGGCTTCGGTCGTTGGGTGCGCCCGCAACCTGAATTGAGCCTTCAGCTGGTGTACCCGTGGGGAGCGGCGGTAACCTGCGGGTACTGGCAAGGTACTCCCGGAGATACCGCTTAGAGTTCCGGCCCATAGGGCCGGGTCCGCGAAGCGGACTCAAGCCGGGGTCGCGGGGCGGAGCGCCCGCGAGCGGCCGTCGCGCGTAGCGCGCTCCGGGCGCAGCCCGGGCAGGCCGCCCAAGGCGGACTTTTGGTTCCTTTTCGTCCGTCCGAAAAGGAACCCGTGGTGCGCGGTGGAACGCGCTCGTGATTCTTGCCGCTTGGAAAGCGGCAATTCCCGTCTACGCCCCGCCGGGCGCAGCGCGGCAAATCTCAAACCGCCGCCGGGGCGGGGCCCGGCAAGCCTCGCCGGGCGCAGCGCGGCAAATCTCAAACCGCCGCCGGGGCGGGGCCCGGCAAGCCTCGCCGGGCGCAGCGCGGCAAACCTAAGAAAGCCCCCTGTCGGCGGGCAGCCGACAAGCCCCGCCGTCCACTGGGCGGCAAACCCAAGAAGATCCCCCGCCGCCCGCAGAGCGGCAAAATAGAGAAAGGAATTCACCAGAATGAAAGGGTTTGAACACCTGCTGACCGGCCTGCCCGCTTTTGAGCGGGTCAAAAGCGCGGTGAAAAATCGGGCGACCCCGGTGCTCGTCACGGGGCTCTCGAACGTGCACAAGGCGCATATGATCGTTTCGCTCGCCGGTCTGCTGGAGACCGGCGGGCTGGCCGTCGTGTCCGATGAGGCGGCGGCTACCCGGCTGGTCGAGGACATCAACATCATGGCGGGGGAGGGGACGGCTGCTCTTTTCCCCTCGCGCGAATGGACCTTTCAGGAGGTGCAGGGGGTCTCGCGGGAATACGAGCACGCGCGGCTGGCGGTGCTCGGGCGGCTGCACGCGGGGAGCCTGAAGATCGTGGTGGCGTCGGCGCAGGCCGCGCTTCAGTATACGATGCCCCCGGAGGTGCTGGAAAAACGCATCCGGACCCTCGAGGCGGGCAGGGAATACCAGATGGAGGAGCTGACGCGGTTTCTGGTGTCGGCGGGCTACACCCGCTGCGACCAGGTGGACGGTGTCTGCCAGTTCTCCCAGCGGGGCGGCATCCTCGACTTTTTCCCGCCCCACATGCCCGACCCCTTCCGCGTTGAATTCTGGGGGGACGAGATCGACACGATCTCCACCTTCAAGACGGACACCCAGCGCAGGGTTGACACGGTCAAGCGGGTGGACATCACCCCGGCGGCCGAGGTGGTGGCGGACAGCCCTGAGCGGCTGGTGAAGCTTTTGCAGGGCGCGATGAAAAACATCCGCGGCACCCGCGGCAAGCTCGCCAAGGAGAAGCTCGAGGGGGAGATCGCGCGGATTTCCGACGGCATCATGCCCCAGAGCCTCGACCGGTGGCTGCCGCTGCTCTATCCCGAGCCGGCGACCGTCTTCGACTATCTGCGCGACCGGCCGCTCTTCCTCTGCGACACGGCCAACTGCCGCGAGGCGCTCAAAAACGTGCTCTGGCAGCAGAACGAGGACGTCAAGATCCTGCTCGAGGAGGGCGTCCTCTTCAAGGGGTGCGACCGGTTCGGCGAGGACTTCGTGGATTTGCAGCGGCACGCGTCGGAGTCGAACAGCGTGCTGCTCGACACCTTCGTCCGTTCGGTGGGGGACATCCCGCTGCGGGACATGATCGACGTGAACGCCGTCCAGCTCTCCTCCTGGAGCGGCGAGTTCTCCCTGCTGCGGGAGGACGTGCAGAACTACCTTTCGCGCGGCTACTGCGTCATCGTCTTCGCGGGAACCTACCGCGCCGCCGTGACGCTGGCGGAGGATTTGCAGAAGGAAAATATCCGCGCCGCCGAGTGCGAGGAGATCGGCAGGCTCACGCCGGGCGTGGTGTACGTCGTCGCGGCGAGCATGTCGGCGGGCATGGAATACCCCGACCTGAAACTCGCGGTCATCTCGCAGGCCAAGGCGGTCGTGCAGGGCGCCAAGCGGAAGCCCCGCCCCAAGGAGGGTAAAAAGCTCCGCGATATCAGCGATCTGACGCCGGGGGACTACGTCGTGCACGTCTCCCACGGCATCGGCGTGTTTGAGGGGATCGTCAAGCGGGACGTGCAGGGGATTGTCAAAGACTACATCAAAATCCGCTACGCGGGCACCGACATGCTCTTCGTGCCGGTCACCCAGCTCGACCTCGTCAGCAAATACGTCGGCGTGCGGGACGACGCGAACGTGCGCCTCAATAAACTGAATTCCGTCGAGTGGCAGAAGACCCGCCAGCGGGTCAAAAAGGCCGTCGAGGACATGGCCAAGGAGCTGACAGAGCTCTATGCCAAGCGGATGGCGGTCAAGGGCTACGCGTTTTCGCCCGACACCGACTGGCAGAACGACTTTGAGCGGCGGTTCGCCTTTGAGGAGACGGACGACCAGCTCCGCTGCATCGACGAGATCAAATCGGATATGGAAAACCCCGTCCCGATGGACCGGCTGCTCTGCGGCGACGTGGGCTTCGGCAAGACGGAGGTGGCGCTCCGGGCCGCCTTCAAATGCGTGATGGACGGCAAGCAATGCGCGCTGCTCTGTCCCACGACCATCCTCGCGTGGCAGCATTACCAGACGACCACCCGCCGGATGGAGGGCTTCCCGATCAAGGTGGAGCTGCTCTCCCGCTTCCGCTCGGCAAAGGAGCAGAAGCAGATCCTTTCCGAGCTGCGGCGCGGGGAGATCGACATGATCATCGGCACCCACCGCCTCGTTCAGAACGACGTCCAGTTCAAGGACCTCGGCCTCTGCATCATCGACGAGGAACAGCGGTTCGGCGTGCGGCACAAGGAGAAATTCAAGGAGATGCGCGCCACCGTCGACGTGCTGACCCTTTCGGCCACCCCCATCCCGCGCACCCTCAACATGGCGATGAGCGGCATCCGGGACATGAGCGTCATCGAGGAGGCGCCGCAGGACCGCCATCCGGTGCAGACCTATGTGGTCGAGCACGACTGGGGCGTGATCGCGCAGGCGATCGAGCGGGAGCTGCGCAGGGGCGGGCAGGTGTTTTACCTGCACAACCGGGTCGAGAGCATCGATTCCTGCGCCTATAGGATCAAGCAGATGGTCCCCGAGGCGCGCATCGTCACGGCGCACGGCAAAATGGGGGAGGAACAGCTTTCCCGCGTGTGGCAGCAGCTGCTCGACTACGAGGTCGACATCCTCGTCTGCACGACGATCATCGAGACGGGCGTCGACGTGCCCAACTGCAACACCCTCATCATCGAGGACGCCGACCGCATGGGGCTCTCCCAGCTCTACCAGCTGCGCGGGCGGGTGGGGCGCTCCACCCGGCGCGCGTTCGCCTACCTCACCTTCCGGCGGGACAAGGAGCTCTCCGACGTGGCCGCCAAGCGGCTGTCCGCCATCCGGGAGTTCACCTCCTTCGGGTCGGGCTTCCGCATCGCGATGCGCGACCTTGAGATCCGCGGCGCGGGCAACATCCTCGGCGCGCAGCAGCACGGCCACATGGAGGCGGTCGGCTACGACATGTACCTCAAGATGCTCTCCGAGGCGGTGGCCGAGCAGAAGGGCGAGGCGCCCGCCAGGACGGCCGCGGAGTGCATGGTCGACGTGCGGGTGGGCGCGCACATCCCCGAGGACTACATCGACAACCTCGCCCAGCGCATCGACATCTACAAGAAGATCGCCGCCATCCAGAACGAGGAGGACGCGATGGACCTCATCGACGAGCTGATCGACCGGTTCGGCGACCCGCCCGACGCGGTCAAGGGGCTGGTGGACGTGGCGCTCGTGCGCAACACCGCCTCCCAGATGGGCATCCGGGAGATCTCCCAGCGCGGGGACGCGGTACTGCTCTATCCCGAGGTCATGGATATGTCCCGCGCGGGCTCGCTCGCCGTCAGGCTGCGCGGCCGCGTGATGGTCAGCGCGGGCAGCAAGCCCTACATCACCGTCAAGATCCCCGCGGGTTCCGAACCGCTCGACACCATCCGCGAGGCGCTCGCCGCCATGGGGGAGTGATCTTTTGCAACGGCCCGCATAAGCGGCGCGGCGCGGAACAGGATAAGACTGGATGGAAGCCGTTTCCCGAACCGTGTGGAATTTCTAGTGGACTTTTTGGGGGCGGCGTTGTATAATAAGCGGGTATGCAAGCAATACCCCTTACAGGAGGAATTCAAAATGACGACTGTTAAAAAAATCGCGGCGCTCGGCCTGGCCGTGCTGATGACCGCGAGCCTCGCCGCCTGCAGCATGGGCGGGGACACCAAATGGGCGGCCAAGGCGGGCGACCTGACCGTTCCGGCCGGCGTCTACATCAACGAACTGATCACCGCGTATTCCGACGCGACGGTCGACCTTCCGTCGGACGTCAAGGACCCGCTCAAGGAGCAGGTGGACGGCGTCACCGTCTCCCAGAAGGTCGCCGAGGAGGCCAAAAAGGGCCTTGACGAATACATCGCGATCGAGCAGAAGTTCAGCGAGATGGGCCTTGCCATGAGCGAGCTCGACAGGGCCTCGGTCGAACAGACCGCCGAGCAGTACTGGACCGGCTTCCGTCTGGAGGAGACCTACACCGCCAACGGCGTGTCCAGGGAGTCGTTCATCCTCGCGCAGGAGAACATGGTCAAGAAGTCGATGATCTTCAACGCGATCTACGGCGAAGGCGGCACCGACCCGGTGCCCGAGGAGGAGCTCAAAACCAAGTTCTCCACCGACTACGCCAAAATCCTGCTCATTCCCGTGTCGATCAACCCCGCCGAGGACACCGACGAGGCCAAAGCCAAGGCCAAGGAGCAGGCTTCCGAGCTGATCAACAAGTACCTCGAGCGCGCCAAGGCGGGCGAGGATATGGAGACGCTCGTCTACGAGGCCCGCAAGGAGCTTTCGGGCAACCAGGACCTCGAGAAGCCGGAGGCGGGCACCTCCTTCACCTTTGTGAACCGGGAGAACTCCTCCTATTCGCAGGAGGTGGTCGATACGATTTTTGCCGCGCCGATCGGGGAGCCGACCGTCGCCGAGTCGGAGGACGGGATGTACCTCTTCGTCCGCTACGATGTGATGGAAAACGAGAGCGACTTTGCCCAGCGCAGGGCGGCGCTGGTCTCCGCGCTGCGCGGGGACGCGTTTGACGAGCAGGTCTCCCAGTGGGCGGACTCGCTCACCGGCGTCACCTATAACGACGCGGCCCTCAAGCGCTACACCCCTGAAAAACTGAAGGTCGGTTGAACGGCATCATAAAAGCCGGCGCGAAAGCGCCGGCTTTTTGTTGTCCCCAAACGTCCCCGCGAACGGTTCTATAAGTACCGAAGGACAAAAAATCAACCTGTAAAGGGGATTGATCCGATGATGAGCCCCGGCGACGGCCCGCTGCTGCCGAGCGCCCCGCTTTGCACGCAGCGCGCCGCCCGCGGGGCGCCCAATCCGGGCGGCCGAGCCGGGTGCGCGCGCTCTCGAATCCACGGACTTTTTACCGATTGCTTCATGAAATGAAAAAGGCGGCCGCGCAGCGGCCGCCTTTTAAAATACTCAGATGCGCTCGAAGAAGCTCGCGTCCTTCTTGCAGATGGGGCAGATGAAATCGGGCGGAAGCTCCTCGCCCTCGTAGATGTAGCCGCAGACCTTGCAGCGCCAGCCGTGTTTTTCGGCGGGCTTTTTGTAGGAGGGGGCGTTGGGAGGGGTCTCGCCCTTCTTGACCTTGTGGTAGTAGTCATAGGTCATGACGGGCGCGTCGGAGAGCTTGACCGCCTCGATCGATTTGCCGACAAAGAGCACGTGCGTATCGAGGTCGAGCTTGTCGATCACCTTGCAGGAGAACATCGCGGAAGCGGTTTCCGTGGGATACCACACCCCGTTGGCATCCGCGCCGTGGGGAATGCCCGCGAATTTGTCCTCCTCTCTGCCCGAGCAGAACCCGAACCGGCCGATCAGGTCCATCGTGGCCTCCTCGGTGAGCGCCACGGCGTTGAAGAGCCCCGACCGCTCGATCAGCGAGGTGGTCAGGTTCTGCTTGGAAACCGCCACCGCGACCTTGGGCGGTTCGGCTGTCACCTGCGTGACGGTGTTGACGATGCAGCCGTTTTGCTTGCCGTCAAACGCGGAGCTCAGCACATAGAGCCCGTAGGACATCTTGAAAAACGCCTGTAAATCCAGCATGAAACATCCTCCTTCTGTTTTTTATCTTGCCACTGATTTGGGGCTGTCATTCATTGGGACTGCCGCTCTGGGAGCGGCGGAGCCTTTTTTGGGTTTTCCGCCCCGGCGGGCGGTTTTGGATTTGCCGCGCTGCACCCGGCGGGGCTTTTTTCGCGCCCCTCCGGGGCGCTTTGGATTTGCCTCGCTGTGCCTGGCAGGGCTAAGACGGGAATTGCCGCTTTCCAAGCGGCAAGAATGACGAGCGCGTTCCGCCGCGCGCCACGGGTTCCTTTTCGGACGGACGAAAAGGAACCAAAAGTCCGCCTAAGGGGGCTCCACCGCCCCCTTAGGGATCCCCTGGAGTACCTTGCCATGACCCGCAGGTTACCGTCACACCCCACGGGTACACCAGCTGAAGGCTCAATTCAGGTTGCGGGCGCTCCCAACGACCGAAGCCGGATAGCTCGGGGAGACCCACCCAGCGGAAAACAACGCCCGTATCGGGCGTTCGCGCGCTCTGCGCACGTGCGCGGCGTAGCCGCGCAGTTTTCCGCCTTCCCGTGGGCGCTGCGCGCCATGCAAAAGCGGACGTGCCTCCCCGGAAGCACGTCCGGTACGGTACCGGAGTCTCTCAGGCAGAGGCATTGCGCCCGCGGCGCGGCGGCTGGCGGGATGCTGTAGGCTCGTTCGCTCATCCGTGACAGGGCGCCGCCGACTTTGGCCGAAGGCCAACCGGAGGCGGCGCGGAGGTCAAGGGGGCATGGCCCCCTGCGGCTTCTTTCCCCCATTTCTTGTCCGTACAAGAAATGGGGCCGCCTGCCGGGGCGGGACCCGGCAATCTCCGCCGCCGAAGGCGGCACCTATAAAGCACCCCGAAGGGGCGCGAACAAAAGCCCTCCGCCCGCTGGGCGGAATATCCAAAACAGCCGTCGGCCGGCCACCGACAACCTCCGCCGCTCCCTGAGCGGCAAATCCAAAACCGTCTTGGGGCGAAGCCCCGAAAAATCACATCACAATTGCCCCGTAACGGGCGGCGACCTCCTCGAGGTCCTCCTTTTCGATCTCGCAGGAGGTGGAGACGACGATGGCCTTGCCGTTGTAGTGGAGCAGGGCGCTGTCGAGCGCCTCGAGCGACTCCGACTCAAAGGCGACGGGCATGTCGACCATGTGCGCGTTGAGGGAAAAACGGTAGCCGTCGTCGGGGGTATCAAGATGGATGAGCACCGCGTCGCAGCTGTCGTGTGAAACCTCCAGAAGCGTATCCGCCATATCCACCTCGCAGGTGAGCGGCTCGGAGTATTCGAGGTCGTCGTCGAGGTAGTAGACCTCCCGGCCGGCGGCGAGGATGTCGTAATCGGCGGGCGCGACCTTCACGCGGTCGACGTCGAAGGCGTCCACCATGTGGCGGAGCGCGGCGACGTATTCCGGGTCGGTGCCGCAGCAGCCGCCGATGATCGAAACGCCCCGCCGCATGAGGCGGGCACACTTGTCGGCGAACTGCACGGGAGAGAGCGGGGGATTGCCCGCGTTGGGCTTGGCGATGAGGGGGATTTTCGCATAGGGCGCGATCCGTTCAAAGAGGGGCACCATGTCGTCCGGCCCCTCCGAGCAGTTGAGCCCGAAGGCCGACAGCCCCAAATCCTGAAGCACGACCAGCGCGGCGAGCACGTCGTCCCCCCACATCGTGCGCCCCTCGGCGTCGACCGTCATCGTCAAAAAGAGCGGAAGCCCCGTCTGCCGTGCGGCAAGCACGGCCGCGCGGCATTCGGAGAGGGAGCTCATCGTCTCGATGGCCAGCAGGTCGGCGCCCGCGTCCGCGAGCGCCTGGGCCTGTTCGGCGTAGATGCCGATCAGGTGGACGAATTCCGTCTCGCCGAACGGCTCGCACATCAGCCCGGTGGTGGACATGTCCCCCGCGACGAGCGTCCCGCGCCCGGCGAGCGCCTCACGGACGGTGCGAACGAGGGCGGCGTTCAGCTCCGCCACCTGCTCGCTCAGTCCGTACATCCGCAGGTTGCCCGCGTTCGCCAGGAAGGTGGGGGCGTAGACCACGTCGCTGCCCGCGTCGGCATAGCCGCGCGCGACGGAGGCGACCGTCTCCGGGTGTTCCAGCGCCCACTGCTCGACGCAGACGCCGGCGGGCATCCCCGCCTTCATGAACTCGGTGCCCGTCGCGCCGTCGAGCAGCAGCGGCAGGCGTAATCGACTTCGGCCGTTGTCTTCCATCTTTCGGTTCCTCCTACATGCTTTCGGGGAAGGTGATTTTCAACAAATTTAATACGTTGCGTATAACTGTCCGCGCCGCGAGGCAGAGGTTGAGGCGCGCCTGCATGAGCGGCTCGGCCTCCCCCTTGACGCGGCAGACGGTATAGTACTTGTGGAAGAGCGTCGCGACGTCGACCGCGTATTTGGTGAGGCGCGCGGGGTCGTAGCTCCTGGCCGCGTCGACGATCTCCTGCGGAAAGCGCGCGAGCGCGCGGATGAGCTCGGCCTCCTCGGAGGTGTTCAGCGCGGAGAGCTCCTTCTGGGAGCAGGCGCGTGGGGAAACGCCCTCCTCGGCGAGCTTTTTGAGCAGCGAGCAGATGCGCGCGTGCGCGTACTGCACATAGTAGACGGGGTTCTGCATCGACTGCTCGACCGCCAGCCCGAGGTCGAAATCGACCATCGAGTTGGGCTCGCGCAGGTTGAAGAGGAAGCGCGCCGCGTCGACCGGCACCTCGTCGATGAGGTCGGTCAGCGAGATCGCCTTGCCGGTGCGCTTGGACATCTTGACCGGCTGGCCGTCCTGCATGAGCCGCACGAACTGCATGAGCACGATGTCCAGTTTGGAGCCGTCGAGCCCGATGGCGTCCATCGCGCCCTTGAGGCGGGCCACATGACCGTGGTGGTCGGCGCCCCACACGTTGATGACACGCTGGAAGCCGCGCACCGCGAACTTGTTGTAGTGGTAGGCGATGTCCGCCGCGAAGTAGGTGGGGAAGCCGTTGGCGCGCACGAGCACCTCGTCCTTCTCGCCGCCGTTTTCGGTGGCGCGGTACCAGAGCGCGCCCTCCTTCTCGTAGGTCATGCCGCGTTCGGTGAGCTTTTGTATCGCCTCGTCGATCGCGCCGTGGTGCAGCTCGCTCTCGTGGAACCACACGTCGTAGACGATGCGGTACCGTTCGAGGTCTGCCTTCAGCTTTTCGATGTTTTTGGGCAGCGCGTAGTCGACGAGCGCCCGGCGGCGCTCCTCCGCCGGCGCGTCGAGGTACTTGTCCCCGTTTTGGTCCGCGAATTCCTTCGCGCGCTCGCGGACGTCGTCCCCGTGGTAGCCGTCCTCGGGGAAGGGGACCGCTTCCTCGCCCCGGTAAAGCTGGAGGTAGCGGGCCTCGAGGGAGAGCCCGAATTTTTCGATCTGGTTGCCGGCGTCGTTGACGTAGAACTCGCGGGTCACGTCGTAGCCCGCCCAGTCAAGCGCGGCCGCGAGGCAGTCGCCCAGCGCGCCGCCGCGCGCGTTGCCCATGTGCATGGGCCCGGTGGGGTTGGCGGAGACGAACTCGACCTGGACCTTTTTCCCGCGCCCGAAGCCGGTGCGGCCGAAGGAATCCCCCTCGCGCAGCACCGCCGCGACCACGTCCGCGAACCACGCGTCCTTGAGGAAGAAGTTGATGAAGCCCGGGCCGGCGATCTCCGTCCGGTCAAAGGGGCTGCCCGAGAGGTCGAGGTGCTGGCAGATCGCCTCGGCGATCTTGCGGGGCGCGCTTTTGAAGGGGCGCGCGCAGGCCATCGCGATGTTGGAGGCGAAGTCGCCGTGGGAGGTGTCCGCGGGGATCTCGACGACGAAGTCGGGCAGCTCGTTCGAGGCGGGCAGCGCCCCCGCCTCGACGGCCCTTTCGAGCGCGGCGTCGAGCAGTTGCGCGACCGACTGTTTGGTTTCGGCGATCGGGTTGGTCATGCTGTCACACATCCTGTACATTCATATTTTTTGCCGGCCCGCCGCCCGGGGGAGCCCTGTTCGGAACGCTCCCATGCGGCCGGCGGCCGGCCCTCAAGGTCTGAAAGGTCCCTTTGCTACGCCTGTTCGCGCACGTTGATATAGACGGCGTTTTCGCTGGCAAGCAGGGTGTTGACGTCGAGCGAGTAGGCGAATTCGAGCCTGCCGCCGTGGTCGCCGAGCTCGGAGACGACGCGGTCGCCCGAAACGCCGATCATCATGGGGCCGTAGCCGGTGTCGTAGTGGCACTGGTGGCGCACGCCCCGCTCGACGATGAGCTGGCTTTTGGCGGTGCCGGTGCGCAGCAGGGTGACCTTGTCGCTCTGCTCGACCTTGAGCACCGTGTGGGTGCCGTCGAAGCCGGTGGCCTCCGATTCGTCGTAGGCGATATAGTAGTTGCCGTTGCGCTTATAATAGGAGCCGGTCGTAAAGAGCTCGATTTCGTCCTCGTCGCCCTCCTGCTTATAAACGCCTTTGATTTCGATTAGAACATCCTTTTTCATCCGTAACATCCTTTGTGTACGCTAAAGCGTATCCAGATCAATCTGCGTGACGTCCCCCTTGACGTCGCCGCCCAAAAACAGGCCGGCGATTTCGGAGAACCCGTCGGGGGAGTCGCTCACATAAAATTCGGTGCCGCCGCCTCCCGGCCCGGCGAGCAGGTCCTCCCGGGCGAGATAGCCCTGCGCCCAGCGCGCGACCTGCTTGCCGGCGTCGATGAGGGTGACGCGGGAGCCGAGCGCCCGGTCGATGATATCGTAGATGAGCGGGTAGTGGGTGCAGCCGAGGATGAGGGTGTCGACCCGCTCGTCGATCATGGGCTTGAGGTAGATTTCCGCGACCTTCGCGGTGATCTCGTTGTCCGGCTGGATAAAGCCGTTTTCCACCAGCGGCACGAAGAGGGGGCAGGCGTTGCCGAAGGTGCGCGCGTCGGGGTTGATCGTGCGGATGGCGCGCCCATAGGCGCCCGAACGCACCGTCGCGGTGGTGCCGATCACGCCGATGCGGCCGTTGACGGTGGCGGCGCAGGCCGCCTGCGCGGCGGGGACGACGACCCCCGAGAAGGGCACGCCCGCCTCGGCGGAAAGCTCGGGCGTGAGGGCCGAGCTGACGGTGCCGCAGGCCGCGATGACCAGCTTGACCTCGTGCCGTTTGAGGAAGCGGATGTCCTGCATCGCATATTTCCGGATCGTCTCACGGCTGCGGTTCCCGTAGGGGACCCGCCCGGTGTCGCCGAAATAGACGATCCGTTCGTCCGGCAGCAGCTTGCGCAGCTCCCGGACGGTCGTGAGGCCGCCCAGCCCCGAATCAAAGACGCCGATCGCACGGTTGTCCATACCGCTCACCTCTTTCTTGCTGAATGGTTCGTTCGATTATTTTTCCAGCGCGAGCCGGATGAGCCGGTCGATCAGCTCGGGATAGGGGACGCCCGCCGCCTCGAAGAGCTTGGGGTACATGGAGATCGAGGTGAAGCCGGGCAGCGTGTTGATCTCGTTGAGGATGATCCCGCCGTCCCGCTCCGCGAAGAAATCGACGCGCGCCAGCCCGGTGCAGCCCATCGCAGCGAACGCCCGCACGGCGGCCGTGCGGATCGCCTCGCTCGTCTCCTTCGGGATGCGCGCGGGGACGAAAAGGTCGGTGGAATCGTCGAGGTATTTGCCCTCGTAGTCGTAAAATTCGTGGTGGGGGACGATCTCCCCGACGACCGCCGCGGCCGCGTCGGTGTAGTTGCCGAGCACGGCGCATTCGACCTCCGCGCCCAGGATCGCCTTTTCCACCACCACCTTGCGGTCGTAGCGGAACGCCTCTTTCAGGGCGGCGAGCAGCCCCGCCCGGTCCTTCGCCTTGCCGACGCCGACCGACGAGCCGGTGTTGGCGGGCTTGACGAACATCGGGTAGCCGAGCTTCTCCCGCAGGGAGGGCTCGAGGGAATCGAACCGGGCGAGCTGCGGACGCACGAGCGCCGCGTAGGGCGCGGTGCGGATGCCAGCGGCCTCGAGCAGGATGTGGGTGACGTCCTTGTCCATGCAGGTGGAGGAGGCCAGCACCCCGCAGCCCACATAGGGGATGCCCGCCATCTCGAAAAGCCCCTGGATGGTGCCGTCCTCGGCGTGCTCGCCGTGCATGACGGGGAAGATCACGTCGACAGGGACGTTTTCCGGCCCGCCGGGGGCCTGGCGCAGCAGGCCGCCGCAGGAGCGGTCGGGGGAGATGACCGCCGGGGTGACGGGGCCGTTTTCGAGCCACCGGTCCGCCTCGAGGTCGTCGACCGACCCGCCGTATTCATACCAGCGCCCGTCCTTGGTGATGCCGACCATGACCACGTCGTAGCGGTCGCGCGGAATGTTGCGCAGCACCGACGCCGCCGAGCGCAGGGAGACTTCGTATTCGCTGGAGACCGAGCCGAAAACCACGGCCACTGTTTTTTTGCCCAAAGAAAACCCCTCACATCCAGATATAGAAATATTCATAATAATTCAATCTATATTCTAGCACAAACGCCGATAGTACGCAATGAGGTAACCTGTCGGTATTTTGGCGGGAAGCGGGGGCGCGCTTATCCAAAATCACAAGGCGCACGGGATTTCTTGACTTTCCGCCCGCACACGGCTAAGATTGTACTATTGACAGAATGGAGGAGGGATTGTGTGGAAAGCCTGCAAATGGCCCTGAACGTCGTCGTGCCGATGTTCCTGATGCTCGCGCTGGGCTGCCTGCTGCGCAGGATCGGCATGTTCGACCAGCACACGCTCGACAAGATGAACGACGTCTGTTTTAAAGTATTCATGGCGCCGCTTCTCTACTATAACATCTACACGGCGCGCACCCCCATCGGCGAAAGCGGGCGGATGCTGCTTTTCGCCGTGGTGAGCGAGCTGCTCCTGTTCACCGCGCTGTGGATCATCACGGTGGTGATCGAGAAGGAAAACCCCCGCCGCGCCGCGCTGCTTCAGGGGCTTTTCCGGACCAACGCGGTGCTCTTCTGCACGGCGATCGGCACCTCGATCCTCGGGGAGGGCAACATCGGCCCGATCTCGCTGCTCGTGTCGGTGGTGGTGCCGCTCTACAACGTGCTGACGGTCATTGAGCTGGAGATCTTCCGCGGCGGAAAGATCAAGCCGGGCAAAATCGCGCTCGGCGTGCTCAAAAACCCCTATATCGTCGCGGCGATCCTCGGCTACCTGACGGTCGCGCTGCGCATCCAGCTCCCCGTCCCGGTGGTGACCTCCCTGCGGGACATCACCCGGTGTTCCACGCCGGTGGCGCTCATGGTGCTGGGCGGGCTCTTCAATTTCGGCGCGGTGCGCGGCAACCTGCGCAACATCATCGTGGGCGTGGCGGGCCGGCTGGTGATCGTGCCCGCGATCATGCTGCCGATCACGATCTGGATGGGCTTCCGCGGCGTCGAGCTGGTGGGGCTGATGGGCATGTTTGTCGCGCCGACGGCGGTGGCCTCCTTCAACATGGCCCACGCGATGGACGCGGACTACGACCTCGCGGGGCACCTCGTGGTGTTCGGCACGATGTTCTCGGTCGTGACGATCTTCTTCTGGGTCTTCGGCCTGGGTTATCTGGGCTTTATCTAAGACGGGGAACCGTCGGCCCGGGCGGGACGCGGCCCGCGAAACAAAGTTTTCGCCCGCCTTTTTCAAAAGGCGGCGGGTGAGAAAAGGCCCCGCGTTCCGGAAGGAACGCGGGGCCTTTTCGAGGGCGGAGCCCTGAGCCCGGGCCCGCAGGCCCTGCTTCAGGCGATTTTTTCGGTTCCTTTTTTAAGAAAAAAAGGAACAAAAGAGACGCCCGTTTCGCGGGCGCCGGCACATATATGTTGACAAAGGAAAGATATCCCATTACCATGAAGAACAGACAGGAGCGCGTTTCGTCGGACGGTTCTTCCGCCTTCCGCTGCCGGGCAGCCCGGCAGGGAGGAGGTGGTGCGCGGATGGAGTACATAATCATCTTCGCGATGCTTATGCTGTTCATCATCGTGGCAATAAAAAAGTAACCGTCCACCCTTCCAAAAGTTGACGGTTACTTTTCTGTAACTAGAAACCGGCGGAATAACCGTTTAACGGTTACGCCTCCTGTCTGCTTTTATTATATGCGAAAAGTGGGAAAAGTCAAGGCCGCACCCCCAAATTGGGGTACTGGAACCGTTTTTGGAAAGACCGCGTTATAATATCCCCAAAGGGGGAATTTCAATGTCAATGATCACTGCGTTGTACACGGGAGAGTTTCATTTGGAGAGCCGGGACATGCGCGAGGTGCCTGGGTGGCAGGAGGCGGCGAGCAGCCTCTGCGCGCGTTACGACGCGCTTCACGCCATGCTGGACGCGGGCCAGAAAGAGCGGCTGGACGCGCTGATGGCCGCGAAGGCGGACATCTTCGCGATCGAGCAGCAGGACGCGTTCCGGGAGGGGTTCTGCCTCGGGGCGCGGCTGATGCTTGAGATCCGCGCCGAAAAGGGCTGAAATCATGTAAAAAAACGGAATTCGGGGCTTGACTGGACAGGCCCGTTGTGGTATGATGAGTACACCTCTAAAAGGGTTATTTTTTTTGTCCAAAAACAACCTGTTTCCTTTTCGAGGGAGGCAAAAAAATCCGGTATTATCAGGAGGTGCCGAAATGAGAGTGAAAATTACTCTGGCCTGCACGGAGTGCAAACAGCGCAACTACAACAAGATGAAAAACAAGAAGAACGATCCCGACAGACTTGAGATGAACAAGTACTGCAAGTTCTGCCGGAAGCACACCCTGCACAGGGAAACGAAGTGAGGATGAAAGGCGGGTCTAACGATGGCAGATAGCGCAGCGCAGAAAAAACCCGGCTTCATCGACAGGGTGAAACGCTTTTTCAGGGATATCAAAGGCGAGGTCAAAAAGATCGTCTGGCCCAGCAAGAAACAGGTCATCAACAATACGGTGATCGTCGTTATCATGGTCGTGATCTCCGCGATCGTCGTCGCCTGCTTCGACACCGTCGCAACCCTGCTGATCCATCTCTTTACCAGCCTGCTCGGATGACGGCGGTAAGGATGCTGGTGTTAAAATGATCGGGAGGTGGATGCATGGCGGACTCTGATATGAGATGGTATGTGGTGCACACCTATTCCGGTTATGAGAACAAGGTTGCCACGAACATTGAAAAAGCGGTGGAAAACAGGAAGCTCCAGGACCTGATCGGCGAGGTGAAGGTTCCCACCGAAATGGTCACGGAGATCAAGGACAACAAAAAACGCGAAGTCGAACGCAAAATTTTTCCGGGTTACGTGCTCGTGAAAATGATCATGACCGACGACAGCTGGTATGTCGTGCGCAATATCCGCGGCGTCACCGGGTTCGTCGGGCCGGGCAGCAAGCCCGTCCCCCTGACGGAGGAAGAGGTGCAGCGGCTGGGCGTCGAGCAGCGCAACATCGAGGTCAATTTTGCGGTGGGCGATTCGGTCCGGGTGAGCGACGGTTATCTCGAGGGCTTCATCGGCACGGTCGACGAGATCGACCTGCAGAACGCCCTTGTGCGCGTCACCGTTTCGATGATGGGCAAGGACGTGCCCGTCGAACTCGAAATCGACCAGATCGAACCCTTGAATTAATCTTTTTTGAGAGGTGCCGGTGCGATTCCGGCGATATGAGCCGGCGTGAGCCGGCTTGTGGGAGGGACGTTCCTGCGTCCCGAAATGAACCACTAATTTTGGAGGTGCTTTTTAAATGGCTCAGAAGATAGTCGGCTATATCAAGCTGCAGATCCCGGCAGGCAAGGCAACGCCCGCCCCGCCGGTCGGCCCGGCGCTCGGCCAGCACGGCGTCAACATCATGGCCTTCACCAAGGATTTTAACGAGCGTACCAAGAACGAAGCGGGTATGATTATCCCGGTCGTCATCACTGTGTATGCCGACCGTTCCTTTAGCTTTATCACCAAAACGCCGCCTGCGGCCGTTTTGATCAAAAAGGCGATCAACCTGCAGAGCGGTTCCGGCGTGCCCAACAAGACCAAGGTCGGCACGATCACCAAGGAACAGCTCAGGAAGATCGCGGAGCTGAAAATGCCCGACCTCAACGCTGCGAATGTCGAAACGGCGATCAGCATGATCGCGGGCACCTGCCGCAGCATGGGCGTCGAAGTCGCAGACTAAGCTCCCGGGTGGGAGGAAAAATCCGTTAATGACCACTCTAAGGAGGAAATGTTCAGATGAAACACGGTAAGAAATATACAGACAGCGCAAAGCTGGTCGACAGCCAGAAGCTGTACGACACGGCCGAGGCGCTTGATCTCTGCACGAAAACCGGCAAGGCGAAATTCGACGAGACCGTCGAGGTCCATGTCCGTCTGGGCGTCGACAGCCGCCATGCCGACCAGCAGGTCCGCGGCGCGGTCGTGCTCCCCAACGGCACCGGCAAAAAGGTCCGCGTGGCCGTCTTCTGCAAGGCCGACAAGGCCCAGGCCGCGCTCGACGCGGGCGCCGATATCGTCGGCGCGGAGGACCTGATGGAGCGCATCCAGAAGGAAGGCTTCATGGAGTTCGACGTCGTGATCGCCTCGCCCGACATGATGGGCATCGTCGGCCGCCTCGGTAAGATCCTCGGCCCCCGCGGCCTTATGCCGAACCCGAAGGCCGGCACCGTCACCCCCGACGTCGGCAAGGCCGTCCAGGAGGCCAAGGCCGGTAAGATCGAGTACCGCCTCGACAAGACCAACATCATCCACTGCCCGATCGGCAAGGTCTCCTTCGGCGTGGAGAAGCTGCAGGAGAACTTCGACACCCTGCTCGGCGCGATCGTGAAAGCGAAGCCCGCCGCCGCCAAGGGCCAGTATGTCAAGTCCTGCGTGGTCGCTTCCACGATGGGCCCCGGCATCAAGATCAACCCCGGCCGCTTTGTCTGATTGCTGAAAATAAAAAGCTCCCCGCTTTCGCGGGGAGCTTTTTTGCGGGAGTCCGTCACGGCCTGCGGCCGCTCTGGCGGCGCGTCTCGTCGCGCCACGCGTCGTAAAGCCCGCAGGTCAGCCGCGCGTATTCGCGGCTTTTGGCCGGGACGGTCAGGTAGACCGCGAGCAGGAGCGTGTAGGCGCAGCTGACGCTCTCAATCGCCAGCACCACGTAGAAGAGCGGTGCCAGCGGAACGCCGAGCGAAAGCACGGGCAGGGCGTTCTTCAGGATGTCCGCCAGGGAGACGGCGGCGAGCGCGTAGAGCAGGAAGGCGAGCTTCCACGGGCCGCGGTAGAGGGCCAGGGCGACGATGCCGGGCACCAGCGCGCCCAGCGCGAGTCCGACGACCAGCGGCAGCAGCGCGGTCCCCGAGACGGCGAAGAGGTTGAAGGCCTTGAGGAGCATCATCAGGAAGAACATCCCCCACAAAAGCGCCCTTTTGCGCTTCTGGAAGGCCTCCAGCCCGGGGTTTTCCTCAAAGGCGCGCCGCTGCTGTTCCCGCAGATCCATGAAAATCTCCTCCGTCCGGTGCGTTTTTTCATCCCATCCATCATACCAGAAAAATTTCCCGCCCGCAACGGGCAAAGGGCGCATCAGGGCTTGACAGGCTGGCAAAAATATGATAGACTTACAAAGCTGTCCGAAGACAGCAGGTGTCATTACGACATAAAAGGCTCCGGCCTTGCCTGCCGAGGAAAGGCGTAATCCCCTCGCGGTGACGCGCGGGTTTGAATGCTCTTTTCGCGGTATGGCGAAAAGGGCTTTTTTTGATAAATCAGTTGGAGGTGAATGAATTTGCCAAGCGAGAAAATTCTCCAGCAGAAACAAGAGGCGGTCGCCGCGCTGACGGAAAAGCTGAAAAATGCTGCCGCGGGCGTGCTGGTCGACTACAAGGGGATCAATGTCGCCGACGATACCAAGCTCCGTAAGGAACTGAGGGAAGCCGGCGTCGAGTACGCGGTCGTCAAGAACACGCTGCTCCGCTTCGCGGCAAAGGAGGTCGGTTACGACGCACTGGATTCGGTGCTTGAAGGAACCACCGCCCTGGCCCTGAGCGACGGCGATCAGGTCGTCGCGGCCAAGATCCTGACCAAGTATGCGGAGGACAGCAAGGGAAAGTTTGTTGTCAAGGCCGGCTTTGTTGACGGCGGCGTGATCGACGCCGCGAAGGTCGCGGAACTCGGCAAGCTCCCGAACAGGGAAGCACTGCTTTCGATGCTGTGCAGCGCGCTGCAGGGCAACCTGCGCGGTCTGGCCGTCGCGCTCAACGCGATCGCCGAGAAGAGCGGCGAGGCCGCTCCCGCCGAGGAAGCCGCCCCTGCCGAAGAGGCTGCCGCTCCCGCCGAGGCCGCTCCCGCGGCTGAGGAACCCGCCCCCGCGGCCGAGGAGGCCGCTCCCGCCGCCGAATGAGCGGTTTACGACGTTCCACTGAAATGAAACTTATAGGAGGTATTTATTATGGCTTCTGAGAAAATTCTGAAGTTTGTAGAAGATGTCAAAGGCCTCACCGTCCTTGAGCTCAACGAGCTGGTCAAGGCGATCGAGGAAGAGTTCGGCGTTTCCGCCGCCGCTCCGGTGATGGTCGCCGGCGGCGCCGCCGCCGCTGCTCCCGCCGCTGAGGAGAAGAGCGAGTTCGACGTCATCCTGACCAACGCCGGCGCTTCCAAGATGGGCGTCATCAAGCTGGTCAAGGAGATCACCGGCCTGGGCCTCAAAGAGGCGAAGGCCCTGGTCGACGAGGCTCCCAAGCCGGTCAAGGAAGGCGCTTCCAAGGCCGACGCCGAGGACATCAAGAAGAAACTCGAGGATGCCGGCGCGACCGTCGAGCTCAAGTAAGTTTCTGCAAAACCGCAAAGAAGAGGCCGTCCGGAAGGACGGCCTCTTCTTATTTGGGGGGAGCCGGGCGGGACGCGCCCTTCAGGAAATGGAAATCGCAGCGGGGGGCGCCGGTCCCCAGCGTGCCGCCGCGCTCAAACCGGATTTTCGGGAGCAGCCCCGAAAAGGAGACGAGGTCGTTTTCGCAGTAGAGCCGGCACAGCTCCGGGCAGCCGTGCAGCCGCGTGAGGTCCCAGTAGATGCACCTGCCGAGGTTGAAGTGGAGTTCCTCCCCGTCGCAGCGGACCCACTCGGTTTCCCAGCCCTCCTCGGGGAAGTTCTTCCTCATGAACGATTTGCAGGCGAAGCGGTAGAGGGTGTAGGCGAAGGGGAACCCGGCGAGGCGCCGCATCTGCTCCCGCTTGACGCCCGCCGCCCGGCGCGTCTCCTCCCCGGTCAGGTCCAGCGCCTTCTCCCGCGGGACCCCCCGCTCGAGCAGCGTCAGGTAGTAGGCCATGGGCGGGAAGAGCTTTTTCTGGAGGTGTTCCCGGATGGCGGGGCTCCCGCGGTCGTCGGCGCCCTCCAGAAGGTCCCGGTACCGCTCCTGCGTCCGGCTGAATACCGCCGCGCCCTCCGCCCTCCCGAACCTTTGGAGGCAGTCCTCCTCCAGAAAGGAGAGGGTGGTATCTTCAATCCTCATGCTTCCCGGCCTCCTCGATCATCTGGAAGACCTCCTGCGCGTGGGCCTGCAGGACGTCCGCCTTCGTGACGGCGATCCCCCATTTTTCGTCCCCGAGGACGAGCAGGATGTCCCCGGCCTTGATGCCGAAGAGCTCTCGCGCCTCCTTCGGGATGATGATCTGGCCCCGCTCGCCCACCTTGACCGTGCCGAAAATGTGATGCCCCTTCGGAATTTCCATAAGCGCCTCCGTGATCATATAAATATGAAATTCATACTAATATGAATTATAGCGCGTTCCCGATAAAAGTCAAGCGGATGCCCGAAAAAACAGCGGCCCCGCTTTCGCGGGGCCGCTGTTTCCATAAATTTTTCAAACGGGTCATTCCTGCGGCTTCTCATTCTCCGGCGCGGGGGAACCCTGCGCCGCAGGGGCTGCGGGCTGCTTGGGAGCCCTTTTCCCGCGGCGCTTTTTGGCGGCGCGCAAAATGGCGCGGACGGCCAGCAGGATCGCGAGGATGATCACGGCCCAGAGGATCAGCAGGGGACCGACCTCGACGACGAAGAGCAGGAGCCCCTGCACCGACGCGACGAGGTGGTTGCCGGCGCGCGTCGCGGCGGCGGAGAGCTTTTCACCGAAGGTCTTGGGCTTGGCGGCCGTCTCCTGGTACTCGACGACCTCGCGGAGGTCCATGTTGAGATAGGAGTAGGTCACCTGCGAATCCATCCGCTTGAGTTGGGCGGTGAGGGATTCGATCTGGTAGCGCACGTCGGAAAGCGCGGTCTGGAGCTGGACGACGTCCTCGAGCTTCTCCGCCTTGGAGAGGATCTCGAGCAGCGACGCCTCCTGCTGCCGCAGGGAATCGAGGCGCGCCTGCGCGTCGAAGTAGCTGTCGGTGATGTCGTCCATATTCTCGCTGCGGGAGACGATATTGCAGAGTCCCCCGACGCCGGCGACCACCTCGTCGAGCTTTTCGGCGGGCACCCGCGCGGTGACCGACGCGCTGCGCTCGTAGTAGCTGCCGCGGTAGCTGAGGCTCCGGCCGTCAACGCTCTGGCTCTCCACATAGCCGCCGGCCCCGCTGACGAGCTCCGAAATCTGCGCGAGCGCCCGCTCGAACTCCATCGTTTCGAGGGAGAGGTAGCTGTGCTTGACGATTTTGCGGCCGGCGAGCGCCTCGTCGGATACCTGCGCGCTCGGTTCGGGCGCTTCGGCCGGGGCCTCCGCCGCGAGCGACTGCATCTGGAAGCCGCCCATATCGGCGGCCGCGTCCTCCGCGTATCCGCCGTATGCGGCGGAGTCCGCCATGGCGGGGGACGGCGTCGCGGCGGCGGTTTTGGGGTACGACGACGCGCCGCAGGCGCTCAGCAGGAGGGAGAGTGCGGCGAGGACGGCAAAAAGCGGGACCCAATGGCTTCGTTTCATTTTTTTGACCTCCCAATTCATCATGTCGGGATATTCCACGCCCCGGCGGGCGGCTTGTGCACGGCCGTTTCAATCAAAAGGTGCGGCGGAAATCCCGTTTTACTGCATGAAAAACGGGATGCCGCGAGGCATCCCGTTTCAAATCCGATTTACCGCTTCTGCTGGGGCGGGCGGCGGCGCTTGGCCTGGTAGCGGCGCTTGTTGTGGTTGCGCACGATCATCAGGGCGATATAGAGGACGATCACGATGATGACGAAGATGAGGATGAACTTGAAGATGAAGTTGCCGAAGAAGGCCTTCACCTTTTCCAGGTAGACGAGCGCGACGCTCGCCTCGACCGTTTCGCCCGCGACGAGGGGCACGCTGCCGACCTCCTCGCCCATGAGCATCAGCTTGACGCGGCCGACCTCCTGCCCCTTTTCGACGGGCGCGTCAATGAAGAGCTCGGTCTTGCCCTTCTGGCCCTTCACCGGGCGCTCGATCGCCTTGTAGATCTCGACCTGCGGCTCGATGTCGCTGCCGGTCACGTCCTTGGGCACGAGGGTGGCGAACTTGTCCGCCGCGAAGAGCTTGATATAGTCGGTGTCCCACGAGAGCCGCACGTTGACCCCCGCGACCTCCTCGCCCACGCTCATGAGCGTCTTGACGCGGAAGCTGTCGAACGCCCAGTCGTAGAGGCGCGCGGTGTCGCGGAAGGCGAGGTTGTTGGCGTAGATTTCGCCGTCGGGGCTGCGGTAGGGCGCGCCCAGACAGACGGCGAGGTAGGTGTAGCCGTCCCGCGTCGCCGTGGAGACAAAGTTGACGACCCCCTGCCCCGGCTCGGGCAGGGTGCCCGTCTTGATGCCGCGCAGGCCCTCGTAGTAGTAGCCGTCGGTGTCGGCGGCGTTGATCATTTTATTGGTGGAGATCCAGGTGATGCCGCTCTCGGGGCCGCCGGTCGGGTAGGCGGTGTAGACCCGGGTGTTGGCGATCTCCATGTAGTCCTCGTTCTGCATCGCGTACTGGGCGATGAGGGCCATGTCATAGGCGGTGGTGTAGTTCTCCTCCCCCTCGATGTAGAGGCCGGTGGGGTTGGAGAAGTGGGTGTTTTTCGCGCCCATCTCCTTGGCCTTCTGGTTCATCATCACGCAGAAGTCCTCGATGCTGCCGTTGCCGACATAGTCGGCCAGCATCATCGCGGCGGCGTTGACCGACTGGGTGAGGGAGCCGTAGAGCAGGTCGCGCAGCGTGAACTGCACCCCCTGGTAGATGCCGCCGTCGCCCGCCTGAAGATTATAGAGATAGTTCTGGATATAGGTCTTGAGCTCGGTGGTCTCGTTGTCGAGGTCGTGGTCGCTCTCGAGCACGACGAGCGCGGTCATGATCTTGGTCAGCGAGGCGGGCTGGATGCGCTCCATCTCGTTGCGGTTGTAGACCGGCTCGCCCGAGTCGACGTTGAGCAGGTAGATGCCCTGCGACTGGTAGAGCTCCTCGTCGGGGGGCACGTAGGGGGAGAGGGAGGCGTCCGGTGAGGCGCTCCCGGCGCCGCCGGACGCGCCGTCCGGAGAGCCGGAGGAGTCCGGCTCCGACGAGGAATTCCCCGATGAGGCTTCCGACGAGCCGGCGGAGGCGCCGTCGTCCTTCGGAGCCGCCAAAAGCGGCGTGGCCAGCATGGTACAGGCGATCGTCATCGCCAGGAGGAATGCGCACCATCTTTTCATTTCAGCTTCCGTTTCCCCGCTGCCGGAGCGGTATCACAAAAGCCGGCTGCTTTGCGGCAGGATTCAAGCAGCGGCGTCAGATCAAATGTGGATTGCCGATTGCGCCCGGTGGCAAATTGTGATAAAATGAACCCGATACATTTTACTAGAATAGCCAATATCTACCCACAGTATACCAAAAGTTCCGACAAAAGAAAAGACAAATTTCGAGGAATTTTGCAGCACGGGAGGAATTGAGATGCTGGATTACGCGGATAAAAATTACGGCTTCGACACGCTGATGGTGCACGCGGGCACCCAGCCCGACCCCGAGACCCATTCGGTGGCGCTGCCCATCTACCAGACGACCGCCTACACCTTCGACAGCACCGAGCACGCGGCGCGGCTCTTTGAGCTCAAGGAGCCGGGCAACATCTACACCCGCCTGAGCAATCCCACCGTCGACGCGCTCGAGCGCCGGGTGGCCGCGCTCGACGGCGGCATCGGCGCGCTCGCCTTCGCGTCGGGGCACGCGGCGATGGTCCACACCTTTTTGAACCTCGCGGGCGCGGGGGACGAGATCGTCTCCTCCATCTGCATCTACGGCGGCGCGATCAACATGATGGGCGTCACCCTCGGGCGGATCGGCGTCAAGGTGAAATTCGTCGACCCGGGCGACCTCGGCGCCTGGGAGGCGGCCGTCACCGACCGCACCAAGGCGTTTTTCGTCGAGGCGATCGGCAACCCCAACGCGAACGTGGCGGACATCGAGGCGATCGCGGCGATCGCCCACCGGCACGGCGTCCCGATGATCGTCGACTCGACCTTCACCACCCCCTACCTGCTGCGCCCCATTGACTACGGCGCGGACTACGTCGTCCACTCCGCCACCAAGTTCCTCGGCGGCCACGGCACCGCCATGTGCGGCATCGTGACCGACGCGGGCACCTTCGACTTCAACGGCAATCCCCGTTTCCCGCTCTACACCGAGCCGGATGTCAGCTACCACGGGGTCGTCTTCGCCAAGGACTGCGGCAACGCGGGCTTCCTCTCCCGGCTGCGCGCCATGATGCTGCGCGACCTCGGCGGCTGCTGCGCGCCGCTGAGCGCCTTCCTCATCATGCAGGGCATCGAGACCCTCTCGCTGCGCATGAGGCACATCTCCGAGAGCGCCCTCGCGATCGCCGAACACCTCGAAAGCCACCCCGACGTGGCGTTCGTCAACTATCCGGGCCTCAAGTCCAGCCCCTATTACCCGCTTGTGCGGAAATACCTGCCGAAGGGCGCGGGCGGCGTCTTCACCTTCGGGCTCAAGGGGGGCCGCGAGCGGGGCGCGAAGCTCATCGACTCGCTCGAACTCATCCTGCACGTCACCAATGTCGGCGATTCCCGCACCCTCATCAGCCACCCGGCCTCCACCACCCACAGCCAGCTCTCCGACGAGCAGCTCGCCGAGAGCGGCATCACGCCGGAGACCGTCCGCCTGTCGGTGGGGCTGGAGGACCCGGCGGACCTGATCGCCGATCTCGACCGGGCCATCGCGGCCGCGAAATAACCGCCATCCACGGGGGAAACGATCTATGATTTATGTGACGGGAGATGTCCACGCCGACCTCGGCCGCTTCAAGGGAAAGGCCGCCAAAAAGCTCAAAAAGGGCGACACGCTGATCGTCTGCGGCGATTTCGGCTTTGTGTGGGACGGCTCCAAGAAGGAACAGCGGGTGCTCAAATGGCTGGGCAAGCGCCGCTACAACGTCCTCTTCGTCGAGGGCACCCACGACAACCTCGACCTGCTCGCGGGTTACCCGGTCGTCGACTTCTGCGGCGGGAAGGCGCGGCAAATCAGCGGCAAATGCCACCAGCTGCTCCGCGGCGAGATCTACACGATCGAAAGCGACGAGGTCTTCACCTTCGGGGGCGGGGAGAGCTCCGATTCGGACGCGCGCGTCCCCGGCGCGAGCTGGTGGCCGGGCGAGTTGCCCGACCCGGAGGAGCTCGCGCACGCGCGGGAGAACCTGGCGGCCCGCGGCAACGTCGTCGACTACATCATCACCCATTCGGCCTCCAACACGGTCAACGGGTTCCTCAACATGGACCGCGACCACGTGAACCAGCTGGAGGCGTTCCTCGACGAGGTCTCCCAGACGGTGCGCTACAAGCACTGGTTCTTCGGGAGCATCCACCTCGACAAGGTCATCCCGCCGATGTACCACGCCGTCTACCAGGAGATTCTGCCCCTCAAGGGGATGAAATAGCGAAAGCCGCGGGGGACTTGCAAAACGCCCGCACAGCGCGTATACTGTTCGGAAATGAGCGTTTCCGGCGCGGATCGGGAGGGACAGGTGTGGAAAAAGCCAAAAGCATCAAGGAGATCGCCCGGCTGGCCGGCGTTTCGACCGCAACGGTCTCCCGCGTCATCAACCAGAACGGGCGGTTCTCCAAGGAGACGGAGGAGCGGGTGCTCCGGGTCATCCGGCAGAACGACTACACCCCGAACATGAGCGCCAAGGGGCTGCGCACCAGCCGCACGCGCGTCATCGGCGTGGTGGTGCCGGACATCACCAACCCGCATTTCGCCAACGTGGTGCTCCACCTTGAGATGGAGTTCACCCGGCGGGGCTACTCCTGCCTGATCTGCAACACCAACGAATCCTCCTCGCTGGAAAAGAAGCACATCCGGTCGCTGACCGCCCAGAACGTCAGCGGGATCGTGCTGATCTCCAGCACCCGCAACTACACCGAGCTGGACAGCCTGCCGGTGGTCTACGTCGACCGCCCCTCCCGCAGCGAAAAGGAGCGCGGGGAGGGCGTGATGATCGAGTCGGACAACACCCAGGGGGGCTACCTCGCCACGCGGGAGCTGCTGGGCGCGGGCTGCCGGCACATCCTCATCCTCAAATGCCTCGGCAACGACTCCAACCAGCTCGCCCGGTACAGGGGCTTCCAGCGGGCGATCGGGGAGGCGGGCGTGGAGGAGGAAGAGGCCCTGCGCATCAACCTCGACGCCGTCTCGATCGACGGCGCGCGCAAGGCGGTCGCCGACCTGCTCGACGGCGGGGTGGCGTTCGACGCCGTCATGTCCACCACCGACACGATGGCCGCGGGAGCGGTCATCGCGCTGCGCGAGCACGGGCTTTCGGTGCCGCGCGACGTCTTGGTGACCGGGTTCGACGACTGCCAGCTCGCCGAGGCGTGCGGCCCCGGGCTCACGAGCGTGCACCAGGACGTGGCGGAGATGTCGCGGCTGGCCACCGAGCTGCTCTTCCAGATGATGCGCGGGGAGCGCCCCGAGCGCAGCCACTACCGGCTGCCCGTGACGCTGACGGTGCGGAATTCCACCCGCCGGTGACGGGAAAAAGGTGATCAAACGGGCGCCGCCTTTGGGCGGCGCCCGTTTTTTGTTACGCTTTTGTAATCAATCCGGGTAATTTGCACAAGATGAGCAAACGATTACCCATCAAATCGATGAAATTGATTCCACGCGGTTGACATTCAACTGGCGAAATATTATATTTGGGATGCAGTGAGAAAACGATTACCCGTTTTCGACACTTTCCGCCCCGACCGGGACGGGACAACATGTTAGGAGGAAATTCAATGAAAAAGATCATCGCGATTCTTTTGGCTATGGCAATCGGTCTGAGCCTGGCGGCCTGCGGGTCCACCCCCGCCCAGCCTTCCCAGCCCGCGGCTGAGGCTTCGAGCACCGACGCGGCTCCCGCCGAGAGCGCCCCGGCCGCCGAGGGCAAGGCGGAATACGCCGTTGTCCTGAAGGTTCTCTCCAGCCAGTTCTGGCAGACCATGCGCGACGGCATCCAGGCCGAGGCCGACAAGATGGGCATCAAGGTCGACATCTACGCCGCCAACACCGAGGACGACGTCGAGGGACAGGTCACCCTGCTCGAGAACGCCATCTCCACCGGCTATAAGGCGATCGGCGTGGCTCCGATCTCCGACGTGAACCTGAACAACGCGATTGCTGATGCGACCTCCAAGGGCATCAAGATCGTCAACATCGACGAGAAGGTCAATATGGACGCGCTCGCCGAGCTGGGCGGCGCCTGCACCGCTTATGTCGCCACCGACAACGTGGCGGTCGGCAAACTCGGCGCCGAGTACCTGATCGAGCAGATCGGCGGCGCCGGTGAAGTCGCCATCGTCGAGGGCAAGGCCGGCGCGGTTTCCGGTGAGAACCGCCGCGACGGCGCGAAGGCCGCCTTTGAAGCCGCGGGCCTCACGATCGTTGAGAGCCAGCCGGCCGACTGGGACCGCACCAAGGCGTATGACGTCGCCACCAACTACATCACCGCGCATCCCGACCTCAAGGCGATCTACTGCTGCAACGACACCATGGCGATGGGCGTGCAGGAGGCTGTCGAGGCTTCCGGCAAGGACATCAAGGTCTGCGGCACCGACGGCAACGACGATGCGATCCAGTCCGTCGCGGACGGCAAGCTCGCCGCCACCGTCGCGCAGGACCCCGCCGCCGTCGGCGCGAAGGGCCTGCAGCTGATGGTCGAGGCCGTTGAGAACGACGCGGCGATGGAGCCCGGCGCCGAAGTCCCGGTCTACGGCATCGACGCGATCCTCATCACCAGCGAGAACGCCTCCGAGTATATCAAGTAATCACCCGACGCAGACGCGCCGCCGCCGCCCCGCAGGGGGCGGCGCTGCGTCAGGCGCTGCGAGTGGCAGGCACCGCGCCCCCGGCGGGGCGCCTGCCCAGCTGACCGCGTCTGGCGGCGGTGCCGGAAATGATCATCTCTTTGAAAGGGGAGGGCGCGATTGGAACCCATCATCCAAATGAAAGAAATCACCAAACGCTTTCCTGGCGTTGTGGCGCTGGACCGCATCAACTTTGACGTGCGCCCCGGCGAGGTGCATGTCCTGCTGGGAGAGAACGGCGCCGGGAAATCGACCCTGATGAAGGTGCTCAGCGGCGCCTACAGGCCGGACGGTGGGACCATCGTGCTGGAGGGCAAGGAGTATTCCCACCTCACGCCGCACCTGTCCGCCGAGGGCGGCATCAGCATCATCTACCAGGAGCTGAGCGTGGTCAACTGGCTGGACATCCGCGAAAACATCTTCATGGGCCGCCTGCCGATGAAGCACGCGGGCCCGCTGGCCGTGGTCGACTACGCCGAAATGAACGCACGCACCGAGGAACTGCTCAAAAAGGTCAACCTCACGAACCGCAAGCCGACCACCAGCGTGGGCGACCTGAGCATCAGTGAAAAGCAGATGGTCGAGATCGCCAAGTCGGTTGCCTTTAACGCGAAGGTCATCGTCATGGACGAACCGACCTCCTCGCTGACCGAGGAGGAGGTCCAGAAGCTCTTCGTCATCATCCGCCAGCTCAAGGAAGAGGGCAAGGGCGTGGTGTTCATCTCCCACAAGCTCTCCGAGATCGCCGAAATCGGCGACCGCATCACGATCATGAAGGACGGCGGCTATGTGGGCACCTACCAGGTGGCCGACCTCACCACCGACGACATGGTCCGGCTGATGGTCGGACGCGAGATCAAGGGCACCTACCAGCACAAGCCGGAGGAGCACTACGAATTCGGCGACGTGATGTTCGAATGCAAAAACCTCACCCGCAAGGACGGCAGGGCGAAGGACATCTCCTTCAGCCTGCGCCGGGGCGAGATCCTCGGGTTCTCGGGGCTCGTCGGCGCGGGGCGCAGCGAGACGATGTGCGCCATCTACGGCGCCGCGCCCAAGGCCTCGGGCGAAGTGTGGCTCGAAGGCAGGCGGCTCACGATCAAGAACCCCTACCAGGCGTTGCGCCAGGGGATCGGGATGGTGACCGAGAACCGCCGTGAAACGGGCTTTTTCCAGAACTTCAGCAACAAGCGCAACATCTCCATCGCCTACCAGCTCAAGCGCTCCTCCCTCGACGGGATGCTGGGGCTGACCAACAACGCCGAGGAGCAGCGGCTCGCCGAAAAGGAGCGCGCGGACATCCAGATCAAATGCGCCTCCCTCGAGCAGCTCACCTCGCAGCTCTCGGGCGGCAACCAGCAGAAGGTCATCCTCGGCAAATGGATGGCGGCCGGCGTCAAGCTGCTCATCTTCGACGAGCCCACCAAGGGCATCGACGTCGGGACCAAGAGCGAGATCTACAAGCTGATGCGCGGGCTTGCCGACGGAGGAATCGGGGTCATCGTGGTCTCCAGCGAAATGCCGGAGCTGCTCGGCCTCTGCGACCGGATCGCCGTCATGGCGGACGGCAGGATCACAGAAATCTACGAAGTGGCGGACGCGACCGAGGAAAAGCTCGCGAAGGCCGCTACCGGCGAAACTGCATGACACGGGAGGAGAGCAAGTTGAAAACGATCACGAAACGGTCCTTCACCTTCAGCGATTACTGGGATCGCTACAGCACGATCACGATCCTCGCGATCATGGTCGTCGTATTCGGAATCCTGCGGCCCACCACCTTTTTGACGGGCGGCAACCTCGTCAAGGTGATGGAGCAGAGCTCGATCACCATCCTGCTGGGCCTGGGCGAATTCTTTGCCATCCTGCTCGGCGGCATCGACCTGAGCGTCAGCTCGATCATGGCCCTCTCCGGCGCGCTCACCGCGCAGCTGATGGTCAACGCCGGGTTTCACCCGGTCGTCGCCATCCTCGTCGGCGTGCTGCTGTTCGGCGCCTTCATCGGCTTCTTAAACGGCGTGCTCGTCACCGCCACCGGCCTGCCCCCCTTCATCATTACGCTGGGCACCCAGGCCATCCTGCGCAGCCTCGTCTACATCATCACCGACGCGCGCGCCGTCTCCGGCCTGCCGGTGGCTTTCTCCAAGACGATGGGCGGCAAGCTGTTCGGCGTCGTCCCGGTGCCCATCCTCGTGGCGCTCATCACCGCGACGGTGCTCACCTTCCTGACGACCAAATGCCAGTGCGGCCGCAACCTCTACGCCCTCGGCGGCAACTCGCAGTCCGCCTGGTACGCCGGCATCACCGTCAAAAAGCACACCATCCTCGCGTTCTCGATCTCGGGCGTCTGCGCGGCGCTGGCCGGCATGGTCAACATCGCCCGCCTCGCCGCCGCCGAGCCCAACGCCGGCACCGGCTACGAGACCTTCGCCATCGAGGCCGTCATCATCGGCGGCGCCTCCTTCTTCGGCGGCGTCGGCAAGATCCCCAAAGTCGTCATCGGCGGCCTGATCATCGGCGTCATCAACAACGGCCTCAACATGGTCGGCGTCTCCAGCTACTACCAGCAACTGGCGATGGGCTGCCTGCTCATCCTGGCCGTGACCCTCGACCGGTTCTTCGGCGCGAGCAGGAAGAACTGACCGGCGCGCTCCCGATTTTCCCCACTCCCGCCCCGCCCGCCGGGGCGGGGGACCTATAGATTTGTCGGAGGTACTTGTTATCATGAAACCTGAATTTTCCGTGAGCCTGATGTGCATGGATTTCCTGGACATCAAGCATCAGATCGAGGTGCTCGACCAGAAGGCCGACGGCTACCACATCGATATCATGGACGGCCACTACTGCAAGAACATCACCCTCAGTCCCGATTTCATGCGGGCCTGCGCGCGGGTGGCGAAAAAGCCGATGGACGTCCACCTGATGACCACCAACCCCAACGACTGGATCGACGCCTGCGCCCAGGCGGGCGCGGCGCTCATCAGCCCCCACGCGGAGACGATCAACACCGACTGCTTCCGCACCCTCAACCACATCAGGGACGCGGGCTGCAAGGTGGGCGTCACCCTCAACCCGGCGACCCCGCTCTCCTATTGCAAGCACTACCTCAACCGCATCGACGTGCTCACGCTGATGACGGTGGACGTGGGCTTCGCGGGGCAGCCGTTCATCACCGAGATGCTCGACAAGATCGCCGAGGCCAAGCGCCTGCGGGAGGAAAACGGCTGGCATTACCGGATCATGATCGACGGCTCCTGCAATAAGAAAACCTTCAAGCGGCTCTATGACGCGGGCGCGGAGACCTTTATCCTCGGCACCTCGGGGCTCTTCAGCCTGGACGCGGACCTCGCGGCCGCATATGACAAGATGAAAGGACAGTTTGAGGAAGAAACCGGCGTCAAACTGTGAACGGGAGGCCAGACCATGAACGGATCGGAAGCGTATGTGCTCGGGATTGATATCGGCGGCACGAATATGCGGTTCGGCCTGGTGGACGGGTCGCACCGGCTGTCGGCGTTCGAGCGGCAGAGCACGCGGGATACCTTCCTGGAGGACTGCGACCCCGCGCAGAAGCTGGCCGCGTGCATCCGCGGCTACTGCGGGCGCAACCTCGGCGGAAAGATGCCCAAGGCCGTCTCGATCGGCTTTCCCTCCACCATCAACCGCGCGCGCACCGTCGTGGTGCAGACCCCGAACATCGCCTGCATCCCGGACGATTTCGCCGTCGTCGACGCGCTCGAATCCGCGCTCGGCATCCCGGTCTTCATCAACCGGGACGTCAACTACCTGCTGCTCTTCGACCTCGAGGACCTCGGCGTCACCGCGCAGGACTGCGTGGCGGGCATCTATTTCGGCACCGGCATCGGCAACGCCGTGATGGTCAACGGAAAGATCCTGCTGGGCCGCAACGGCGTCGCCGCGGAGCTCGGACACCTGCCCGTCTACGGCAACAAGCGGGTGTGCATGTGCGGCAATGTGAGCTGTATGGAGACGGTCGTCTCGGGCATCGCGCTCGAACGGATCCAGGCGCAGCATTTCCCCGGCACCCCGATCAACCAGCTTTTCGCCCGGCACATGGATTCCTGCGTCATGCAGGACTTCCTCGAGGGCATGGGACAGGCGGTCGCGGCGGAGGCCAACCTCTTCGACCCCGACTGCGTCATCCTGGGGGGCGGCCTGCTCCAGATGGAGGGCTTCCCGCGCGGCGCACTGGAGGAAGCGGTGCACCGCTACGCCCGCAAGCCCTACCCCGAGCGGACGCTCGACCTCCGCTATTCGCGTCCCAACCAGGCCAACGGCCCGGTCGGCGCGGCCATCTACGCCGAAAAGCGGCTGGCGGACCCCAGCTACCTGTAAACGAAACAAAACAGCCCGGGCGGCGCGGTTTTGCGCGGGCCCGGGCTTGTGATTTCAGAATGGAGGAACTCGCCATGAAACTTGCCATTGGAAACGACCACGTCGCGGTCGAGATGAAACGGGAGATCAAGGCCTATCTCGAGGAGAAGGGCATCGAGGTCGTCGACGTCGGCACCAACAGCACCGAGCGGTTCAACTACCCCGTCAGCGGCTACAAGGTCGCGAAGCTGGTGGCCGCGGGCGAGGTCGACGGCGGCGTGCTCATCTGCGGCACCGGCGTGGGCATCTCGCTGGCCGCCAACAAGGTCAAGGGCATCCGCGCCTGCGTGTGCAGCGAGCCCTATTCGGCCAAGCTCTCCAAGCAGCACAACAATACCAACATCATCGCCTTCGGCGCTCGGGTCATCGGCGTCGAGACCGCGAAGATGATCGTGGACGAGTGGCTGGGCGCCGCCTATGAGGGCGGCCGCCATCAGGTCCGGGTGGACATGATCTCCGAAATCGAGAATACAGGGGAGCTTGCAGCGGCGAAGTGATTTGCCGCTCGGGGAGCGGCGGAGTTGCCGGGTCCCGCCCCGGCAGGCGGGTTACTTTCTTTGCGCCAAAGAAAGTAACCAAAGAAGGGCGCCAAAGGACCCTCCGCCGGGTCCTTTGGAATCTCCGGGAGTACCTTGCCAGTACCCGCCGGTTGCCGTCACTCCCCACAGGTACACCAGCTGAGGGCTCAATTCAGGTTGCGGGCGCACCCAATAGATGAAGCCGAATGGCTCTCCAAAACCATGCGGCGGAAAACAACGCCCGTTCCGGGCGTTCGCGCGTTTTGCGCGTGCGCGGCGAAGCCGTGCAGTTTTCCGCCTCCCCGTGGGCGCTGCGTGCCACGCAAAAGCGGCCGCACCTCCCCGGAAGCACCCCCGGTACGGTTCCGGAGGCTCGCCGGCAGAGGCATTGCGCCCGCGGCGCGGCGGCGGGCGGGATGCTGTAGGCTCGTCCGCTAATCCGTGGACGGGGCGCCGCCGACTTTGGCCGCAGGCCAACCGGAGGCGGCGCGGGGGTCAAGGGGGCACAGCCCCTTGCGGTTTCTTTCCCCCATTTCTTGTCCGCACAAGAAATGGGGTCGCCGCCGGTCGACTACCGGCAAGCCCTCCGCCTCTCGGGCGGGAAATCTAAGCCCGCCGGGGCGGGACCCGGCAATCCATGCCGCCGAAGGCGGCTCCCCTAAAGCGTCCCGAAGGGATGCGATAAAAGTCCCCTCAACTTCTGGGCGGACTAAACATCCTCATCAGACATGAGGTGAATTCCCTGCCGGATGCCGTCGCGATAGGCTTTCTCGCTGCCCAGTTCGGATAAGAGGTTTAGGTCGTCGATGATGCGCAGAAGCAGTTTGCGGCTTGGCTTGTCAAGTGCCTGTCGAAGCAGCTGCTCGTTACAGGACAGGCGGCATTTAATGCGGTTGCGATCCAAAGCTGTGACCTCCAACAGGATTGTAACAGAAATAGGAGTTCCCGTTAGGGGAAAATCGACCTAATTTAAAAGGCCCGCCAATTGGCGGGCCTTTTGCTACTTCTGTTTTCGGTCGCGGAGCCTTTGCAAGATTTTGGGGCTGAAGATCATGCCGCAGATGCCGATCGCGGCGGCGACGCAGAAGATGACGATGGATTTCCGGTAATCTCCCTCGATGAGGGTGCCGCTCGCGAAGGTGTCGCATAAAATCATCGGGGCGCGCGCGGCCATTGAAATCAGGATAAAGCGCTTGAAGTCGAGCGGGGTGAGGGCGGCGAGATAGGTGAAGACGTCCTTGGGCATCGCGGGGATGAGGTAGAGGATAAAGACGATCTTCTCCAGCTTGCCGGCGTCCCGCAGGAAGGAGAGCTTCTCCTGCTCTTTCCTGGGGAACATCCGGTCGACGACGGGCTGACCGTACCGCTTGACGACGAGGAAGACAATCGTACTGCCGATGAAAATCCCGGCCAGGCAGACGAACAGGCCGCCGAACGCCCCGTAGGTGAGTCCCGCCGCGATCTGGATGGGCAGTGCGGGGATGACGCCCGAAACCACCTGCACCGTCTGGATCCCGATGAGCGCCAGCACGCCGAGCATGCCGAAGGATTGCAGCTTTTCCTGAAAGCGGGCCATGTTCTCCGGCTCCATAAGGCCCTTGATCACCGGGTAGTACCGCCAGGTCAGATAGAGGAGCGCGCCCGCGACGGCCACGGCGGCGACCGCCGTGAGCCGCCACTTCCAGCGGCCCTTTTTCTGCTCGGCCATCGCGGTTCGCATCCTTTCTTCTGGTTTTGCCTCGCCGCTCCCACAAGGAAGCGGAAAACTGCGCGGCGCGCCGCCCGGGGAAGGTCGTATCTCCCCGGACGCACCGGTAAGAGCATTCCGGGGGCTCGCCGGCAGAGGCGTCGAGGCGCACGTCAGTTGCGGCCCCTGACCGCAACTGCCCCCGCGTTTGGACAAGCCAAAGCGCGTGCTGCGGCACTTGTCGTTGGGAGTATGCCTCCCCGTGCGCACGCCCGGTACGGCTCCTGGGGCTCTCGGGCAGAGGCGTTGCGCCTGCGGCGCGGCGGCTGATGGGTTGCTGTAGACTGGTCCTTCGATCCGTGGTGCGGGGCCGCGACCTTTAAGGCCGCAGGCCGTCGCGGCCTGGGGGTCAAGGATTTGGCCGTAGGCCAACCTTATAGAGAATCCGGCCCGCAGGGCCGGGTCCGCGTAGCGGACTCAAGCCGGGGGCGCGGGGCGGAGCGCCCGCGACTGCGGTCCGCAGACCGCGTTTCGGAGGCCAACCGCCGAAGGCGGCTCTTAGGCGGAGATCGGCCGTCGCGCATAGCGCGCTCCGGGCGCAGCCCAGGCAGGCCGCTTCAAGCCCCCTGCGGTTTCTTTTCCCCATTTCTTGTCCGTACAAGAAATGGGGCCGCCCGCCGGGGCGGGACCCGGCAGGCTCCGCCGCTCCCCGAGCGGCAAACCTAAGAAGGCCCCCTGTCGGCGGGTAGCCGACAAGCCCTCCGGCCCTCGGGCGGAAAACCTAAGAAGCGCCGCCGGTCGACTACCGGCAAGCCCCGCCGCTCCCCGAGCGGCAAGCAACAGAAAATCAGCGGAAGTATCTTACCGCATTGCCGAAGAGGTCTTGGAAGCAGTTGCCGCCGACATTCTTATAGAGCCCGTCGACATACCGCTCGGTGTGCCCCATCTTTCCGAAGACGCGGCCGTCGGGGGAGGTGATGCCCTCGATGGCGCAGTAGGAGTTGTTGGGATTGAAGCGGATATCCCCGGTCGGATTGCCGTCGAGGTCGACGTACTGGGTGGCGATCTGGCCGTTTTCGGCGAGCCGGTCGATGAGCGCCTGCGGCGCGACGAACCGTCCTTCGCCGTGGGAGATTGCGATCGTGTGGATGTCGCCCGGCTTCATGTCGGCGAGCCAGGGGGACTTGTTGGAGGCGACGCGGGTGCGCACCAGCATGCTCTGGTGGCGGCCGACCGAGTTATAGGTCAGGGTCGCGCAGCTTTCATCCATGTCGCGGATTTCGCCGTAGGGGACGAGCCCGAGCTTGACGAGCGCCTGGAAGCCGTTGCAGATGCCCAGCATGAGGCCGTCGCGGTTTTTGAGGAGCTCGTGGACCGCGTCGCGGATGCGCGGGTTGCGCAGGAAGGAGATGATGAACTTGGCCGAGCCGTCCGGCTCGTCGCCGCCCGAGAAGCCGCCCGGCAGCGCGATGATCTGCGACCGCGCGATTGTGTCCGCGAAGGCCGCGACGCTTTCGGCGATGTCGGCGGCGGAGAGGTTGCGCACGACGAAGACCTCCGCGTCGGCGCCGGCGCGCTCAAAGGCACGTGCGGTGTCGTACTCGCAGTTGGTGCCGGGGAAGACGGGGATGAGCACCCGCGGGCGGGCGGTTTTTACCGACGCGGTAAGTTTGCCCCTCGATTCATAGTTGTATGCGGGCACGGGGCCGTCGCTGCTCGGAGAGAGATAGGGGAATACTTTTTGTAATTTATCCTCCCAGCTATCCTGAATGTCATCGAGCGGGATGAGGTCGAAGCCGTAGCGGATGGCATAGGCGGGGGAGACGGAACCGATGCAGGGCAGGCCGGCGATCGGCTCGGACGCCTCGATAAGGAATCCGCCGTAGAGCGGCTCGAAGAGGGCCGCGTCGTCGAAGGTGGCGGAGAAGTCGAAGCCGAGCCCGTTGCCGAAGCACATCTTGGTGACGCCCTCGCAGACGCCGCCGTACCCGATTGCCCAGACGGAGACCGCCTCCTTTTCGGCGACCAGCCGCTCCACCTCGTCGAAGACCGCCTTGACGCTCTCAAATTTGGGGAGCTGGTTCTCGTCGTAGGCGGGCGCGATCAGGTAGACCTTGTGGCCCGCCTCCTTGAACTCGGGGGAGATGATGTTCCCGGTTTTGGCCACCGAGACGGCGAAGGAGACGAGGGTGGGCGGCACGTCGATCTCCTCAAAGGTGCCGGACATCGAGTCCTTGCCGCCGATCGAGCCGATGCCGAGGCCGAGCTGGGCCTCGAGCGCGCCGAGCAGGGCGGCCATCGGCTTGCCCCAGCGCCTGGGGTCGTTCTTGGTGCGCTCGAAGTACTCCTGGAAGGTGAGCCAGCATTTGTGATAACTGCCGCCCGCGGCGACCACCTTGGCGACCGATTCGACCACCGCGCAGACCGCGCCGTGGTAGGGGCTGGCGGCCGAGCGGTCGGGGTTGAAGCCCCAGCCCATCAGCGAGGCGGTCGTCGTCTCGCCGTGCAGGACGGGGATTTTCGCGGCCATCGCCTGCGCGGGGGTGAGCTGGCGCACGCCGCCGAAGGGCAGCAGCACGGTGCCTGCGCCGATCGTCGAGTCGAACCGCTCGACCAGCCCCTTCTGGGAGCAGACGTTGAGGTTTTCCATCATCGCGGTCCACTTTTCCTTCATCGGGGCGGTGGAACGCAGCCGCTCGAACTCGCGCGGGGCGGTGATCTCCACGTCGGTGTATTTGACCGCGCCGTTGGAGTTGAGGAACGCGCGGGAGAGGTCGACGATCCGCCGCCCGTTCCACTCCATCACGAGACGGGGTTCGGCGGTCACCTCGGCGACGACGGTGGCCTCGAGGTTTTCCGCGTGGGCGCGGCCGATGAATTGATCCACGTTTTCCGGCGCGACGACGACGGCCATGCGCTCCTGCGATTCGGAGATCGCCAGCTCGGTGCCGTCGAGGCCGTCGTACTTCTTGGGGACCGCGTCGAGGTTGATGCGCAGGCCGTCGGCCAATTCGCCGATCGCCACCGACACGCCGCCCGCGCCGAAGTCGTTGCAGCGGCGGATCATGCGGGTCACCTCCCCGTCGCGGAAGAGGCGCTGGAGCTTGCGCTCGATGGGCGGATTGCCCTTCTGCACCTCCGCGCCGCAGCTCTCGAGCGAGGAGAGGGTGTGGCTCTTGGAGGAGCCGGTCGCGCCGCCGCAGCCGTCCCGGCCGGTACGCCCGCCGAGCAGGATGACGATGTCGCCCGGATCGGGACGGTCGCGCACCACGTGGTCGGCGGGCGTCGCGCCCACCACGGCGCCGATCTCCATCCGCTTGGCCGCGTAGCCGGGGTGGTAGACCTCCGCCACATGCCCGGTCGCGAGCCCGATCTGGTTGCCGTAGGAGGAGTAGCCCGCCGCGGCCGTCGTCGTGATCTTGCGCTGGGGGAGCTTGCCCTTCATCGTCTCGGAGAGGGGAACCGTCGGGTCGGCCGCGCCCGTCACGCGCATCGCCTGATAGACATAGCTGCGCCCCGAGAGCGGGTCGCGGATCGCGCCGCCCAGACAGGTGGCCGCGCCGCCGAACGGCTCGATCTCGGTCGGGTGGTTGTGCGTCTCGTTTTTAAACATGAGCAGCCAGTCCTGCTCCCCGCCGTCCACATTCACCTTGATTTTCACCGAGCAGGCGTTGATCTCCTCGCTCTCGTCGAGGTCGGGGAGCTTCCCCTCCGCCTTAAGCGCCTTCGCGCCGATCACCGCGAGGTCCATCAGCGTCATCGGCTTCTCTTTCCCGGCATAGAGCTTGTCCCGCAGGGCGAGGTATTTTTCAAAGCTCTTTTTGATGTAGGGGGTCTCGACCTTCACGTTTTTCAGGTTGGTGAGGAAGGTCGTGTGGCGGCAGTGGTCCGACCAGTAGGTGTCGATCATGCGGATCTCGGTGATGGTCGGGTCGCGGCGCTCGGTGTTTTTAAAGTAGTCCTGGCAGAAGGCGATGTCGTCGGTGTCCATCGCGAGCCCGTAGCGGGAGACGAAGTCCGCAAGCCCCGCCGCGTCGAGCGCGGTGAAGCCGTCGAGTGTTTCCACCGTCGTGGGGATGTCGTATTTGACGTCGAGCGTTTCGGGCAGCTCGAGCGACGCGAGGCGGCTTTCCACCGGGTTGACGAGATAGTTCTTGACCGCGTCGAGCGCGTCCGCCGGGATGCCGCCCGAGAGGATGTACACCCGCGCGGAACGCACGATCGGCTGTTCCTTGGAGGTGGCGAGGGAGATGCACTGGGCGCAGGAATCGGCGCGCTGGTCGAACTGGCCGGGCAGGTACTCGACCGCGAAGACCTCTTCGCCCGGCGCGGCGGGGGGGAGCTCGTCGTAGGTCACGTCGACCTGCGGCTCGG
The DNA here is from genome assembly GCF_900199635.1 of Anaerotruncus massiliensis (ex Togo et al. 2026). Lineage (GTDB taxonomy): Bacteria > Bacillota > Clostridia > Oscillospirales > Ruminococcaceae > Anaerotruncus > Anaerotruncus massiliensis. Next base: position 469,993 of record NZ_LT962687.1, read on the forward strand.
AAAAGATCGTGCCGCGCGCGGCGTCGAAGTCGGCCCGGTCGATCCCTTCAACGTCGTAGCGATTGAGGATGCGCACGCCCTTGACGCAGTCGAGCATCAGCACGGTGCGCAGGTCGCTGAGGACTCCGGCCGCCTCCACGGCAAACTCCGGTTTTTTCTCCACGTAGATTCGGTAAACGCTCATTGGTGCTCCTCCAGATCGTTTATTTTGTAATACGGCGGTATTCAATGGGGGAAGGCACGCCCACCAGGACGCGGCCCGCCTTCTCCAGAATCTCTGTGACAAGCAGGACCTCGGGGCCGATCCACTCCTCCAGCGTGAGGGTGGTGTCGGCGGAAAGCCGGCTGACGCACCGGCCGTAAAAAACGCCCCGCTCATCCTCCTGATAGACGAGGGGAGTGAACGTCTCCGAACGGGAAAGCCCGCGGTAGTCAAAGCGCAGGGCGGGGTTGCCGTTGACAAGCTCCGCGCGGGGAAGGTCCTTCGGCAGGTCGTAGGAGTCGAGTTTGACGCGCCCGGGCGCGTCGGAGGAGAAGAAAAACAGGTGCGGCATCGCGTTGGTCCGGCCGTCCCGGGTGTAATAGCTCTCCTCCAGCACGAAAAAGCCGCCGGGGTCCGCGGGCAGGTGGTCGACCCTGCCGTTGACGTTGCGGCTGACGTGCCGCGCGGCGGGGTGGGTGACCTTCCCGGCCGCCTGCTGGGCGGCGATCTGCGCGGAGTTGTCGAAGTCCCCGGTGAGGCAGCTTTCAAAGCGTTTGAGGGTATCGTTCATAGGGCGCCTTCTTTCTGATTGACAGCGGTGGGTGGTTGGGACGGGAGCTCCCCTTCGCACCAGTCCCCGTGCGCGGAAACGATTCGCACCTCCCGGATGCTCCCGGCGAGCGGCTCGTCCGCGCGCACCCGCACGGGGGTGTAGTTGGGGGTGTAGCCCTCCTGCATCCCGTCCGCGGTCCGGCTCTCGAAGAGGACGGGCTGCCTGCTCCCCACCTGCGCGGCGAGGAAGGCGGCGCGGGTGCGCAGGGTGGTCTCGATCATCCGGGCCGAGCGGGCCTCCTTGACGGCGCGGGGCACCTGACCGGGCATGTCCGCGGCGTGGGTGCCGGGCCGGCGGGAGTAGGCGAAGACGTGCGCCTTGGCGAGCGCGATCTCCTCCGCGAAGGCGAGCGACTGCGCGAACTCCGCCTCGTCCTCGCCGGGGAAGCCGACCATGATGTCGGTCGTGACGGCACAGTTGTCGAAATGCCGCCGCAGGCTCCCGGCGATGCGGGCATATTCGACGGCGTCGTAATGGCGGTTCATGCGTTTGAGGGTCGCGTCGCAGCCGCTCTGGAGGGAGAGATGGAACTGGGGGCAGAGCTTCGGCTGGCGGGACATCCGCTCGATATCTCCGTCGGTGAGCAGCTCGGGCTCGAGGGAGCCCAGCCGCACCCGCTCGATCCCCTCGACCGAGCAGGCGAGCTCGACCGCGTCGATCAGCCGCAGGCCGAGGTCCTTTCCGTAGCAGGAGAGGTTGATGCCCACGAGCACCGCCTCCCGGTAGCCCGCCTTCGCGAGCCCCTCGAGCTCGGCGCGCAGCTCGTCCGGCTTTTTGGAGCGGACCGGCCCGCGCGCGGTGGGGATGATGCAGTAGGCGCAGTAGCGCTCGCACCCGTCCTCGATCTTGACGAACGCGCGGGTGCGTTCGGAAAACTGCTCGGCGCGCATCGGCTCGAAGGACTCCCCCCGCTCGTGCGGGCGGATGTCGACAATCCGCTCCCCGGTGACGCGGGCCCGCTCCACGAGCGCGGTGAGCCGTTCCCGGCCGCGCGCGCCGGTGACGACGTCCGCCTCGGGCAGACGGTCGGCGGCGTCGGGGAAGGCCTGGGGGTAGCAGCCGGTCAGCGCGACGACCGCGTCCGGGTTCTGCGACTTCAGATGGCGCAGCATCCGGCGGGTCTTCTGGTCGCCCGTCGCGGTGACGGTGCAGGAGTTGATCACATAGACGTCGGCAGGCTCCGTATGGGGGACGATCTCATAGCCAGCGGCGGAAAAAAGCTGCTCGAGAATCTGCGCTTCATATTGGTTCACTTTGCAGCCAAGGGTGTAAAAAGCGGCTTTCATTTATACACTCCGTCCAAAACAGGAATAATTTTCATGTGCAAGTTGCACAGTATCCAAAGGCGTTTTTTCCAATGATACACATATTATAATGAATTTTCGGAACAATTACAATTAGCAGTTGACTTAAAGAAACCCCGCTGATATAGTGAGAATGTAGTAAAAACATAAATTAGTAATATGTCAAGAAGAAGGAGGACATCGACATGAAATCTGTAGTCATCAAACTTGACACCATCAATGACGTGAAAAACTTCGTGAATACCGTTTCGAAATATGATTTCGACGTGGACCTTGTGTCCGGACGCTATGCCGTCGACGCGAAATCCATCATGGGAATCTTTTCCCTCGATCTCGCCAAGCCGATCAAGATGGAGATCTACGCCGACAACTGCCCGGAGTTTTTGAAGGAAGTCAAGGGCTTCATTGTGGAAGCATAGGACTGCGAATGCAAAAGGCGCACCTTTGGGGTGCGCCTTTTTTTGTTGGTTTGCCGTCCCCTGCGGAGCCTTGGAGCTGCCGCGCTGCGCCCGGCGGGGCTTTAGATGCGCTCCTCGCCTGCGGCGAGCGCCGCAGAGCGGCGACGCGCATTCAAAGAGGGCCACAGGCGCCACTTGTCCCTTCGGGACAAATGGTGTCCCCATTCGGGCTGTCGCTTCGCGACCCCTTTGGATTCCCCGTAGGGAGTCGCCATGCGACCCGGCCCTGCGGGCCGGAACCCTAAGCGGAGCCGCCCGTGGGCGGCAAGAATGACGAGCGCGTTCCGCCGCGCACCACGGGTTCCTTTTCGGACGGACGAAAAGAACCCAAAAGTCCGCCTAAGAACCCTCCACCTTGGGCGGCCTGCCCGGGCTGCGCCCGGAGCGCGCTACGCGCGACGGCCGATCTCCGGCCTAAGAGCCGCCTTCGGCGGTTGGCCTCCGAAACGCGGTCTGCGGACCGCAGTCGCGGGCGCTCCGCCCCGCGACCCCGGCTTGAGTCCGCTGCGCGGACCCGGCCCCATGAGCCGGAACTCTAAGCGGGATCTCCGGGAGTACCTTGCCATAACCCGCAGACTACCGTCACTCCCCACGGGTACACCAGCTGAAGGCTCAATTCGGGTTGCGGGCGCACCCAACGACTGAGGCCGGAAGGCTCGCCGGGGACGCACGGCGGAAAACAACGCCCGTTCCGGGCGTTCGCGCACTCTGCGCGCGTGCGCGGCGTAGCCGCGCAGTTTTCCGCCTCCCCGTGGGACATGCGAGCGAAATTAAAGCGGCCGTGCCTCCCCCAAGCGCACTCCCGATACGGTTCCGGAGGCTCGCCGGCAGAGGCATTGCGCCCGCGGCGCGGCGGCGGGCGGGATGCTGTAGGCTTGTCCGCTGATCCGTGGCAGGGCGCCGCCGACTTTGGCCGAAGGCCAACCGGAGGCGGCGCGGGGGTCAAGGGGGCATAGCCCCCTGCGGCTTCTTTCCCCCATTTCTTGTCCGTACAAGAAATGGGGCCGCCCGCCGGGGCGGGACCCGGCAACTACGCCGCTCGTCGAGCGGCAAATCCAAGACCGCTGCCGGTCGACTACCGACAAACTGCGCCGCTCGATGAGCGGATAATCTAAGACCGCTGCCGGTCGACTACCGACAACCTCCTCCGCTCGATGAGCGGATAATCTAAGACCGCTGCCGGTCGACTACCGACAAACTGCGCCGCTCGATGAGCGGCAAATCCAAGACCGCCGTCGGCCGGCCACCGACAACCTCCTCCGCTCACCGAGCGGCAAATCTAAGCCCCTCCGCAAATAAAACCCGGCGGCGCCGCATACACATGTACTAATTTGACAGGAGAGGTGTGCGGATATGAAGAAAAGGCTCGCGGCGGTTCTACTGAGCGTTTTGATATGCGTCCCGCTGTCGGCGGGGGTCTATGCGGAGGATTTACCGGACATGACCGCGCTTGAGACGGCGGCGCCGGTGGACAATTCCCTGCCGGCGAAATCGGCGATCCTGATCGAGCAGGAGAGCGGGCGGGTGCTCTTTGAGAAGAACGCGGATGAGGTGCTGCCTCCCGCGTCGATCACCAAGGTGATGACGCTGCTGCTCGTCATGGAGGCGCTCGACGAGGGGCGCATCTCAATCGACGACATGGTGACCTGCTCGGAACACGCCGAATCGATGGGCGGAAGCCAGATCTGGTTCAAGGCAGGGGAACAGATGACGGTCGACGACCTTTTGAAGGCGACCGCGATTTCGAGCGCCAACGACGCGTCGGTGGCGCTGGCGGAGATGATCGCGGGCAGCGAGGAGGCGTTCGTCGGCCTGATGAACGAGCGCGCCCAGCAGCTTGAGATGACCAATACCCACTTCGTCAACGCGACCGGGCTGGACGCGGAGGGGCATGTGACGACGGCGCGCGATATCGCGACGATGAGCCGGGAGCTGCTCAGGCATCCAAAGATCACCGAGTATTCGAGCGTGTGGATGTCGGAGCTGCGGGACGGCCAGACCCAGCTGGTCAACACGAACAAGCTCGTGCGGTTCTATGACGGCTGCACCGGGCTGAAAACGGGCACGACGAACGGCGCGGGCAGCTGCCTGTCGGCGAGCGCGACCCGCAAGGGGATGTCGCTCGTCGCGGTGACGCTCGGGAGCCCGACCTCGGCGGAGCGGTTCTCCGCCGCACGGGGACTGCTCGATTACGGTTTCGCCAACTACACCCGCGTCGAGCTGCCGCCGCTCGAGGGGCTGGACGCGGTGCCCGTGCGCCACGGCGTGGCGCAGGAGGTCTCGGTGCTGTCCGAAACGCCGGGCGCGGTGATCGTCAAGGCCTCCGACAAGGATGCGATCGAACAGCAGGCAGAGCTGCTCGAGGATGTGGAGGCCCCGGTCGAGGCGGGGCAGATGCTCGGGAAGGTGACGGTCCGGGTGGGGGAGAGCGTCCTCTGCGAATACAACCTCGTCGCGGCGGAGGGCGTGGAACGGATGACCTTCGGCAACGCGCTCAAGGAACTGCTCTGCCGGCTGGTCGCAATGTAAGGGGGTTTGACCGCCCGCGGCCGACATGGATTATTTTTGGAATTTTCATAAACCCGGCTTGAAATGGACCGTCAAATAGGGTACAATATGTGTAACAAAGAAGGATTCTGCACGACGTCGAATTGTGCGATTTGTACAATATCCAAGCGGAAAGGAAGACCTGAGATGGCAATGAAGTTGAACACCAGGTATCTCAAAAGTTTTGTGAACGAACATGAGCTCAAAGCGATCGAACCGCAGGTGCTGGCCGCGCACCGGACTTTGACGGAAAAATCCGGTTTGGGCAACGATTACCTCGGCTGGACCACCCTGCCGAAGGATTACGACCAGGAGGAGTTCTCCCGCATCAAGGCGGCGGCCGGAAAGATCCAGTCGGATACCGACCTGCTGCTCGTCATCGGCATCGGCGGCTCCTACCTCGGCGCGCGCGCCGCGCTCGAGCTGCTGCGCTCTCCCTATTACAACAACCTGAAAAAGGATACCCCCGACATTTACTTCGTCGGCAACAGCATCAGCCCCGATTATCTCAACACGGTGCTGGCCCTCTGCGAGGGCAGGCGCGTGTCGGTCAACATCATCTCCAAGTCCGGCACCACCACCGAGCCCGCGCTCGCGTTCCGGGTCTTCCGCGAGCTGCTTGAGCAGCGGTACGGAAAGGAGGAGGCCAGAGGCCGCATCTACGCCACCACCGACAAGGCGCGCGGCACCCTCAAGGAGCTCTCCGACCGCGAGGGCTACGAGACCTTCGTCATCCCCGACGACGTGGGCGGGCGCTATTCGGTGCTGACCGCCGTGGGCCTGCTGCCGATGGCGGTCGCGGGCATCGATATCGAAGCGGTGATGGGCGGCGCGGCCGCCGCGATGGACGATCTGGCCATCGGCGACCTGTGCAAAAACGACTGCTACAAGTACGCGGCCTACCGCAACATCCTCTATCGCAAGGGCAAGCAGATCGAACTTCTCGTCAGCTACGAGCCGGCGTTCACGATGATGAACGAGTGGTTCAAGCAGCTCTTCGGCGAGAGCGAGGGCAAGGACCAGAAGGGGCTCTTCCCGGCGTCGGTCGTCTTTTCCACCGACCTGCATTCGATGGGGCAATTTATCCAGGAAGGCAGCCGCTGCATGTTTGAAACGGTCGTGGACATCCAAAACTCCACAAAGGACTTCTTTGTCAAGGACGACCCGGAGAACCTTGACGGACTCAACTTCCTTTCCAACCAGAACATGTCGGTCGTCAACCACAAGGCGATGCAGGGGACCATCCTCGCGCACACCGAGGGCGGCGTGCCGAACATGGTGCTTGAGGTCCCCGAAATCAACGAGCATGAGTTCGGCTACATGGTCTATTTCTTCGAGAAGGCGTGCGCCATCAGCGGATACCTGCTGGCGGTGAACCCCTTCAACCAGCCGGGCGTCGAGAGCTACAAGAAAAACATGTTCGCGCTGCTCGGCAAGCCGGGCTATGAGGATCAGCGCGCGGAGCTCGAGGCGAAGCTGGGCTAACAGGACGTTTGGAAACCAAATTTCATATATTGGAGGAATTTCACATGATAAAGCTTATCGTAGGAAACAAAGGCTCCGGAAAAACCAAGCGGCTCATCGGCATGGTCAACGAAGCGGTGACGACTTCCAAGGGCAATGTGGTCTGCGTGGAAAAGGGCAATACCCTGACCTTTGACATCAGCCACCAGGCGCGCCTCATCGACATCGACGACTACGCCGTCAGCGGCTTCGACGCGTTCTATGGATTCTTCTGCGGCCTCTTCGCGGGCAACTACGACATCACGGAAGTGTTTGTCGACGCGACCTTCAAGGTCGGCGGCAAGGACTTTCAGGCGTTCGCCGTCATGGTCGATAAACTCGTAAAGCTGCTGGATCAGAATGGCGCCACGATGACCTTTACCGTCTCCTGCGACAAGACCGATCTGCCCGAGCGCATCCACCAATATATCATCTGATTCCGGCTCAGCCGGCGCCTTGCGGGAAGGAGGCAGCCGCATTCCTTCCCCGGCTCCCACATTTATCATGCGTACCAAACGGCCGCCTTTTTGGGCGGCCGTTTGTCACAGGAAGCCTGAAAACCATGTCTGAACGGAAAGGATGGCGGAGAGATGAAGAAATGTTTGGCATTGCTGCTCTGTACGGTTCTGGTGCTTTCCCTCGGGGGATTCACCGCCAAGGAGACGGCCGCCGTGGGAAACCCGGCGAAAATCTACCGGGAGGCGCTGGATAAAAGCCTTCAGGGAGACGCCGTGCAGGTCAACACGGCAATCGACACCGCCATGAAGGCGGGCGGCCTCACGATCAGCCTGCGCACCAACGCGACGATCCAGATGAAGGGGGAAGGGGACAGGACGCAGTTTTCGATCGTCATCTCGACGGCGCTGCCCGACGGAGAGGAGAAGCTTGGCTTCTATTATAAGGGCGGATACCTCTATTTGGACGGCGGCCCCGGCGCCAAGTTGAAAGTGCGCGCGCCGATGGAGGCGGCGGGCATGATCGTCAATGAATTCTGCACGCCGACGGCTCCCACCGATGCGCTGAAGAACGCGACCGTCAAGCAGGTGGACGGAAACACCGTGATCACCTATAAGGTCGGCGCGACCGAATTGCAGGCCGCGGCGGGCGACGTGCTGGCGGCGCTCCGGGATGCGCTGCGCGAGGAGGGCCTTACCAATGTCAAGCCCCTGGCGATCACCGGGAGCGTGACGATCGATAAGGACGGCAGGATCGCCGCCGACAGGGCCCAGGTCAAATTCTCAGCGGTGGTCGAGGGCCAGACCGCCGTCTGCACCTCGACGATGACCTCCACATACCCCGCGGTGGGCGAGGACTTTGCCGTGCAGTTCCCGGCGGACCTCGCCAGCTACCAGGAGATGAGCGATCTCCCGGCAGCATAAATCAGGATATGAAAGCGGCCGCCCGCAGGGCGGCCGCTTTTTGGGTTTGCTGCGCTGCGCCCGGCGGGGCTTTCACGTGCCCCTCCGGGGCGCTTTAGATGTGCAGCCTTTGGCGGCAGAAATTGCCGGGACCCGCCCCGGCGGCGGTTTTGGATTTGCCGCGCTGCGCCCGGCGAGGCTTTAGATGCGCTCCTCGCCTGCGGCGAGCGCCGCAGAGCGGCGACGCGCATTCAAAGAGGGCCACAGGCCCCCTTTGGATTCCCCGTAGGGAGTCGCCATGCGATCCGGCCCTGCGGGCCGGAACCCTAAGCGGAGCCGCCTTCGGCGGCGGAGATTGCCGGGTCCCGCCCCGGCGGGCGGGCCGACTTCTTGCGCGCCCAAGAAGTCGGCGGAAGAAAGGCGCTCAAGGGGGGCTTCAAGCGGCCTGCCCGGGCTACGCCCGGAGCGCGCTACGCGCGACGGCCGCTCAAAGGGCCTCGCCGGCCCTTTGGAACCCGCTTTGAGCCGCCTACGGCGGAATCTTTTGTAAGGAAGCAGGTCGCAAAGCTCGCCCCCCTTGAGAATCCCCCCACCGCTCACGTTCAGCCAGCCGCGGGTAGAAGGCCGGTGCCACTGCGCCCAACAATCCGGTTATCGGAAAGCTCGCCGGGGACGCACGGCGGAAAACAACGCCCGTCCCGGGCGTTCGCGCGCTCCGCGCGCGCGGGCGGCTGTACCGCCCGGTTTTCCGCCTCCCCGTGGGTGCTGCGCGCCACGCAAAAGCGGCCGTGCCTCTCCGGATGCACTTCCGATACGGTTCCGGAGACTCTCGGGCAGAGGCATTGCGCCCGCGGCGCGGCGGCTGGCGGGTTGCGGTACACTCGTCCGTTTATCCGTGGACGGGGCGCCGCCGACTTTGGCCGCAGGCCGACCGGAGGCGGCGCGGGGGTCAAGGGGGCGTAGCCCCCTGCGGCTTCTTTCCCCCATTTCTTGTCCGTACAAGAAATGGGGCCGCCCGCCGGGGCGGGACCCGGCAACTACGCCGATCACTGAGCGGCAAATCTAAGCCCGCTGTCGGTCGACTACCGACAAACTGCGCCGCTCGATGAGCGGCAAATCCAAGGCCGCCGTCGGTCGGCCACCGGCAAGCTACACCGTTCACTGAGCGGTAAACCTAAGAATGCCCCCGCCGGGCGCAGCGCGGCAATCCCTGCCGCTCGATGGGCGGCAAAAACAAAGAGGTTGCAACCGCGCCTCCGTTCAGGTACAATGGAGCGGTAACAACAGGAAGGGAGCCCCGCCATGTTCCAGATCATGACCCCGCAGGAGGCCGCCGCGCTTGTGCGCGACGGCGACACGATCGGCATCAACGCATTTTTGTCGCTGGCCAATCCCTCGCGCCTTCAGGACGCGCTGGCCGCGCGCCACGCCGAAAGCGGCCATCCGAACGGACTGACCCTCTACTGCGCGTCCGGCTTCGGCGGATGGGACGAGCGGCTGTGCGCCGATCCGTATATTGCGGCGGGCGCGGTCAAAAGCATCGTGGCGGGGCATTTCATGAGTATGCCGGCGGCGCTGCGGATGATCAGCGAGAACAAAATCGAGGGGTACAACATGCCGCTCGGCGTGATGGCGCAGATGCAGCGCGCAGCGGCGGGACGGCAGCCGGGGGTGTATACCCGGGTGGGGCTCAATCTCTTTGTCGACCCGAGGCTCGAGGGGCCCGGCCTCAACGAGCGGTCCAAGGAGACCTGGGTGAAGCTGGTCGAGGTGGACGGGGAGGAGCTGCTCTTCTACCGCGCGCCCAAATTCGACGTGGCGTTTATCCGCGGCACGGCCGCGGACCCCAACGGCAACATCACCTTTGACAAGGAGTGCGTCACCGCTGACGCGCTCTCGCTCGCGCAGGCGACCAAGGCGAACGGCGGCAGGGTGATCGTGCAGGTCGAAAGCCTGTCGCCCGTCTTCACCCGGCCGCGCAACGTCATCGTGCCGGGGGTGCTCGTCGACGCGGTGGTCGTCTGTCCCGACCAGCACCAGATCATCCAAACCGACTACAACCCATCCCTCTCGGGGGACATCCACGTGCCGCCCACCCATATGGACTACTGGATGGGCCGCCTGCGGCTGTCGGGCAAGCGGGGAGAGCAGGCGGCGAATCTCTCGCATGAGATCATCGGCGCACGCGCCGCGAAGGAGCTGCGGGCGGGCGACGTGGTCAATATCGGCATCGGCATCCCCGAGACGGTCGGCCCGGCCGCGGCGCGGCGCGGGCTGCTGGGCTCCCTGACCCTCACCGTCGAATCGGGCGGCATCGGCGGACTGCCCGCGCCGGGGCTCGCCTTCGGCGCGACGATCGGCGCGGACGTCATCACCGACACCTCCCAGCAGTTCGACTTCTACGACGGCGGCGGGCTGGACATCTGCTTCATGGGCGGCTTCGAGGTCGGCAGCGACGGCAGCGTCAACGCCCACCGGCTCCCCGGCCGCCCAGCGGGGATCGGGGGATTTGCGAACATCACCCAGTCGACCGGGCGGATCGTCTTCTGCGTCAACTTCACGGCGGGCGGCCTGGAGGTCGCGGTGGAGGACGGGAAGCTGCGCATCCTGCGGGAAGGGCGGGTGCGCAAGTTTGTCAAGGCGGTGCAGAGCGTGAGCTTTTCGGCGCTCAACGCCCGCCGCTCCGGCCAGCGGGTGCTCTATGTCACCGAGAGGTGCGTCTTCCGCCTGGGGGAGCGGGGGCTTGAGATCTGCGAGATCGCGCCGGGGGTCGACCTGCGCCGCGACATCCTCGACCTGCTCGATTTCGACGCCGCGGTCGCAACGGATCTGAAGACCATGGAAATTGCCCTGTAATTTGTCCGCGCACCCTTGACATTCGCGGATGGAACGGTTATAATAATCTTCGTGACATTTGCGGGGGCACTGCGCCCAAATCCGCAGATGCGAACCCCGAAAACGCGACCGAACGGAGTGTGACGCATGAAGGTCGATCTCTCCAAACTGTTCGACAACCCGGGCGAGACGCAGGAGTTTTCCGCAGCGCTGGATCTCGGGGACGTCAGGCGGTGGGGAAGCGGGCTGTTCCACCAGCCTGTCAGGATCGCCGGCATCGCGCGCAACCGCGCGGAAATCGTGGACGTCGGCTATACGGTGGATTTCGTGCTCGAGACGGTGTGCGACCGGTGTCTTACGCCGCTCACCAGGCCCGGGCATCAGGAATTCTCGCACACGGTGGTTTTATCCCTGAACCGTGAGGACAACGATGAGTATATAGTAATACCGGACGGCAAGCTCGATTTGGCGGAGCTCGCGACCTCCGATATTCTCCTCGAACTCCCCACCTCGATCCTGTGCGGCGACGACTGCAGGGGGCTCTGTCCCAAATGCGGCGCAAACCTCAACGAGGGGGAATGCGGCTGCGACCGAACCGAGCGGGACCCCAGGCTGGACAAACTGCGGGAACTGCTGAAGGACTAGCTTTGTAACAAAAGCGGCGCCTGCTCCGGCTCACAGGCGCGGGTACCGGTAACATAACAGATTGAAGGGGGTGCCACAAGATGGCAGTACCAAAGAGAAAATCCTCAAAAGCGCGCAAAAACAAGAGGCGTTCCAACGTTTGGAAACTGGATGCTCCCGCATTCTCGAAATGCACCCATTGCGGCGAGCTGAAGGCTCCCCATAAGGTTTGCCCCAACTGCGGTTACTACAAAGACAGGGAAGTAATCAAGGTCGAGGCGTAAGAGCCGAAAGCGATGTGCGACGGAGGTGGAAGTTTTCCACCTCTTTTTTCTTGTTTCCCGAAGGAGGAGCGCCCCTATGCCAGTTCTCATCCAGACCGTTGCCCCCGGGTCCCACGCCGCGCGCGCGGGCGTCCGCCCGGGCGACACGCTGCTCACGATCGGCGGCCGCCCCATCAACGACGTGCTCGACTACCGGTTCTACATGACCGACCGGCAGCTCGAGCTTTCGCTGCTGCGGGGAGGCGCGCCCTATTCGGTGCGCATCAAAAAGGCGGAGTACGACGACATCGGCCTCGATTTCGAGACCTACCTGATGGACAAACAGCACTCCTGCAAAAACAAGTGCGTCTTCTGCTTCATCGACCAGATGCCCCCCGGCATGCGCGAAAGCCTCTACTTCAAGGACGACGACAGCCGGCTTTCCTTCCTCTTCGGGAACTATATCACGCTCACCAACTTGACGGATGCGGATATTGACCGTATCATAGAGATGCACATCTCCCCCGTGAACGTGTCGGTCCACACGACCGACCCCGCGCTGCGGGTGGCGATGATGAAGAACCCCAACGCGGCCGGGTCGCTGCGCTACATCGAGCGGCTGGCGAAGGCGGGCATCCGCATCAACACCCAGCTCGTGCTCTGCCCCGGCTGGAACGACGGGGAGGCGCTTGCAAAAACGCTCGCCGATCTGGGCAAGCTATATCCGGGCGTGCAGAGCGTGGCCTGCGTGCCGGTGGGGCTGACCAAATACCGCGAGGGCCTGGCGGAGCTGCGGTCCTTCACCGCGGCGGAGGCGGGCGACACGATCGACCGCGTCGAGGCGTTCCAGCAAAGGATGCTGGAGGAGCACGGCGAGCGGGTGGCCTATCCGTCCGACGAGTTTTTCCTGCTGGCGGGACGCCCCATCCCGGCGGCGGGCTACTACGGCGAGTTCGCGCAGCTCGAGAACGGCGTGGGACTGCTCTCCCTGCTCGAGGACGAGTTTTCCGGCGCGTTTTCGGACGACGACGGGGAGGGGGTCGCGGAGGGCGCCTTCACGGTGGCCACCGGCAAGGCGGCCTGCCCGCTCATCTCGTCGCTGGCGCGGCGGGTGATGGACCGCTACCCGGACATCGACATCCGGGTGCGCGCGATCGAGAACCGCTTTTTCGGCGAAAAGATCACCGTCGCGGGGCTGGTGACAGGCGTTGATCTCGCCGAACAGCTCGGCGGGGAGGCGCTCGGCGACCGGTTGCTGCTGCCGTCGGCGATGCTGCGGCACGAGCGGGACAAATTTCTGGACGACATGACGCTCGAGGCGCTCGAAGAGGCGCTCGGCGTGCCGGTGCTGCCGGTTGACAACGACGGATACGAGCTCTACGCGGCCATGACCGGCCGCGCGGGCGTCTCCGTGGCAAAGGAGGAATAGCATGTCCAAACCGCTGATTGCGATCGTGGGCCGCCCCAACGTGGGGAAATCGACCCTCTTCAATAAACTGGCGGGCGCGCGCATCTCGATTGTGCAGGACACGCCCGGCGTGACGCGCGACCGCATCTATTACGAGTGCGAATGGCGCGGCAAAACGGTGATGCTGGTGGACACCGGCGGCATCGAGCCCTATTCGGACGACCAGATCCTCTCGCAGATGCGCCGGCAGGCGCAGCTCGCGATCGATTCGGCCGACGTGATCATCCTCGTGGTGGATATCCAGTCGGGCGTGACGGCGAACGACCAGGACGTGGCGGTCATGCTCCAGAAGAGCGGCAAGCCGGTGGTGCTGGCGGTCAACAAGGCCGACCGGCTCGGCGAGCCGCCGCCCGAGTTCTATGAATTCTACAACCTCGGCCTCGGGGACCCGATCCCGGTGTCCTCGGTGCACGGACACGGCACCGGCGACCTGCTCGACGCCTGCTATTCGCACATCGATTTCGAGGCGCAGGACTCCTACGATCCCGAATATGTCCGCGTGGCGGTCATCGGCAAGCCGAACGTCGGCAAGTCCTCCCTCATCAACCGCGTGGCCGGGGAGGAGCGGATGATCGTCTCCGACGTGGCGGGCACCACCCGCGACGCGACCGACACGGTCGTGGAAAACGAGTTCGGCAAATACGTCTTCATCGACACGGCGGGCATCCGCCGCAAATCGAAGGTCGACGAGGAGATCGAGCGATACAGCGTGTTGCGCGCCTACATGGCGGTCGACCGCAGCGACGTGTGCGTCATCATGCTCGACGCGACGGTCGGCTTCACCGAGCAGGACAGCAAGGTTGCCGGCTACGCGCACGAGCAGGGCAAGGGCTGCATCGTGGCGGTCAACAAGTGGGACGCCGTCGACAAGGACGGCCGCACGATGCAGGAGTACCGCAAAAAGCTCGAGAACGACTTCTCCTTCATGTCCTACGTGCCCTTCATCTTCATCTCCGCCAAGACGGGCCAGCGGATCGACAAGCTCTACGAGCTGATCAATTTCGTCAACGCCCAGAACGCGATGCGCGTCCCGACCGGGCGGCTCAACGACATGCTCTCCTACGCGACGGCGCGGGTGCAGCCCCCCACCGACAAGGGCAAGCGGCTGCGCATCTATTTCTGCACACAGGCCTCCACCCGGCCGCCGACCTTCGTCTTCTTCTGCAACGACAAGGAGCTCTTCCACTTCTCCTACCAGCGCTACCTCGAAAACCAGATCCGTTCCACCTTCGGGATGGAGGGGACTCCGGTGCGCATCGTGGTGCGCGAGCGGGACGACGGCAAGAAATGACCCGGCAAATAACGCTATGAGGGTGTGATGGAATGAATACGTTTACTCCCGGCTTCTGGATCGCCGCGGGCGCGGCCGCGCTGGCCGCCTACCTGATCGGCAGCGTGAGCTTCGCGGTGATCGTCTCCCGCATCGGCGCGCAGGACGACGTGCGCAATCACGGCAGCGGCAACGCGGGCATGACCAACATCCTGCGTAACTACGGCAAGAAGATGGCCGCCCTGACCGCCGTCGGGGACTTCGGGAAAGGGGTGGTGGCCGTCGCCCTCGGCCGGATCATCTTCCTGCTGCTGGGGGTCACCGCTGTCGACGGCGGGTACATAGCGGGCTTCTTCGCGCTGCTCGGCCACCTCTTCCCCCTCTACTTCGGCTTCAAGGGGGGCAAGGGGGTGCTCACCAGCCTGGGCGTCGTGCTCATGCTCAACTGGAAGGTCTTCCTGCTGCTGGTGGTGCTGCTCGTCCCGGTGGTCTTCATCGTCAAGATCGTCTCCCTCACCGTGATCATCGGCTATGTGCTTTTCCCCATCTTCACGGTGGCCGTCGACCATTTCACCGGCAGGCCCTTCGGCTTCGACCTGCTCTTCGCGCTGCTGCTCAGCGGGCTGGGTGCGTTTATGCACCGCGAGAACATCAAACGCCTCCTGAACGGCACCGAATACCGTTTCGGACAGGATAAAAACAAGCAGGGCTGACCTTCCGGCCGCCCCGCGCAACGTGTATAAGGAGGAACCGCCATGGCAAACATCCTCATCCTCGGGGCGGGCGGCTTCGGGACCGCGCTCGCCGTCCTGTGCGACAAGTGCGGGCACCGGGTCACCCTCTACTCCCCGTTCCAGCAGGAGATCGAGACCCTCTCCGCAGCACGGGAGCATAAAAAGCTGCTGCCCGGCGTGATCATTCCCGAATCGGTCGCGATGACCTGGCAGCTTCCCGCGCATTCGGACGCCGACCTGGTCATTGTCGCGACCCCTTCCTTCGCCGTACGCGGCGTCTGCGCCTCGGTAAAGGGGATCCTCTCCCCCGAGGCGGTCGTCTCCTGCGTGGCCAAGGGCTTTGAGCAGGAGTCGCTCAAGTCGCTGTCGGTCGTCATCGCGGAGGAACTGCCGCAGAACAGCGTCGTCATGATCTCCGGCCCCTCCCACGCGGAGGAGGTCGCGCGCGGCGTGCCCACGACGGTCGTGGCCGCCTCCCGCAGCCGCGCCGCCGCGGAGTTCGTGCAGGACACGCTGATGAACCCCACCCTGCGCATCTATGTCAACGACGATGTCACCGGCGTGGAGCTGGGCGGCGCGCTCAAAAACGTGATCGCGCTCGCCTCGGGCGCCTGCGACGGGCTGGGGCTCGGCGACAACGCCAAGGCCGCCCTCATGACCCGCGGGCTCACCGAGATCGCCCGCCTCGGCGTGGCGATGGGCGCCTCGACCGAGACGTTCGCCGGGCTCTCCGGCATGGGCGACCTGATCGTCACCTGCACCTCGATGCACTCCCGCAACCGCCGCGCCGGCATCCTGATCGGCAAGGGCCGCACCGCGCGGCAGGCGATCGACGAGGTCGGCATGACCGTCGAGGGCTATACCGCCACCAAATGCGCCTACGAGCTCTCCCGCAAGCGGGGCGTCGAGATGCCGATCATCGAGCAGGTTTACGCGGTGCTCTATGAGGGCCGCAGCCCCGACGAGGCGATCCGCAACCTCATGGACCGCCCCAAACGCCACGAGTCGGAGGTCATCTGGCTGCTCAGCCGCTGAGAGGTTTCTTTGATTTGCCGCGTTGCGCCCGGTGGGGCTTTTTTCGCGCCCCTCCGGGGCGCTTTAAGGGAGCCGCCTGCGGCGGCATAGATCGCCGGGACCCGCCCCGGCGGGCGGCCCCATTTCTTATGCGAACAAGAAATGGGGGAAAGAAGCCGCAGGGGGCTGCGCCCCCTTGACCCCCAAGCCGCGACGGCCTGCGGCCTTAAAGGTCGCGGCCCCGTATGACGGATCGAAGTACAAGCGTACAGCAGCCCATCAGCCGCCGCGCCGCGGGCGCAACGCCTCTTCCCGAGAGCCTCAGGAGCCGTGCCGGAGATGCGCACGGGGAGACACGGCCGTTGGGAGCGCCCGCAACCCGAATTGAGCCCTCAGCTAGTGTACCTGCGGGGAGTGACGGTAACCGGTGGGTACTGGCAAGGTGCTCCAGGGGATTCCTAAGGGGGCGGTGGAGCCCCCTTAGGCGGACTTTTGGTTCCTTTTCGTCCGTCCGAAAAGGAACCCGGGGTGCGCGTCGGAACGCGCTAGTAATTCTTGCCGCTTTTTAAGCGGCAATTCCCGTAAAAGCTCCGCCGCTCCCCGAGCGGCAAACCTAAGAAGCGCCGCCGGGCGCAGCGCGGCAAGCTCCACCGCTCAGCGAGCGGCAAGCTGCGCCGCTCGCTGAGCGGCAGAAACAAAAAAGCCCCCGCATAGCGGAGGCTTTTGCTTTTGCGTGGTCGAAGGATTACAGCGCGCGCTGAATCTTATCGGAACGCAGGCAGCGGGTGCAGGCATAGATGTGGCGGGGAGTTCCGTCGACGATCGCCTTGACACGCTGGACATTGGGTTTCCAAGCGCGGTTGGAACGCCTGTGCGAATGAGAAACCTTGATTCCGAAAGTAACACCTTTACCGCAGATATCGCATTTTGCCATGTTCTGCACCTCCTCTATCATAAGAAAGATTTTACACCTGTATTGTAGGTCAACGTTAGTATTCTACCAGATTCGGCCTTTAAATGCAAGTGGTTTTTCGCAAAATTTTCGGGGAAAAGGCATGAAAAGGGAATTGCCGGTAAATCCGCTTGTATTTCCACCCTGGAACAGGTATAATAAACGAGCGGACGCGGCGTTTGACGCAAAGCGCCGCCACATTTTCGACGGGAGAACGCCATGCTGAACTGGGACATGCAAAGCTTTATCGTCACGCTGATCGTGCTGATGACCTCGATGCCGGTGCATGAGTGCGCCCACGCGTGGGCGGCCTATAAGCTGGGGGACGACACCGCGAGCTTACAGGGACGGCTGAACCTCAACCCGCTCGCGCATCTCGACCCGATCGGTTCGGTCATGCTGCTGCTCACCCAGCGGTACGGCTGGGCAAAGCCCACCCCCGTCAACCCCCGCAATTTCACCCGTAAAATCACGATGCGGGGCGGCATGGCCGTCACCGCCCTGGCGGGTCCGGTGTCCAACCTGCTGCTGGGGCTCGCGCTGCTGCTCGTCAATAAATTGGCGGTGCTCGCGCTCGGTTACGCGGGCCAGACGGACGCCGCCGTGATCGTCAGCTATATCCTGCTCATGATGGTCACGATCAACGTGTCGCTGGCGATCTTCAACCTTCTGCCCGTCCCGCCGCTCGACGGCTACCGCATCCTGGCCTATTTTATCCCGGCCAAGTGGGAAGCGCGGATCGCACGGTACCAGCAGGTCATCTACATCGTCGTGCTGGTGGCGGTCTTCATGGGCGTGCTGAGCGTCCCGATGGGCTGGCTGACCCGCTGGATTCTCCGGTTCTTCGCCCTGATCACCCGGACACCCGAACTGCTTTACGTATGACGATGGAAAAACTGCTGTTTAAAACGGAGGAGTTTGAAGGCCCGCTCGACCTTTTGCTCTTCCTCATCCAAAAGCACAAGCTGGACATCTGCGACATCGAGATTTCCGCCCTGCTCGAGCAGTATCTGGCCCATATCCGCTCGCTGGAGGAACAGGACCTCGAGGTCGCCAGCGAGTTCCTCGAGATGGCCTCCCGGCTCGTCTACATCAAGACGGTCATGCTGCTGCCGCGGCACGAGGAGGAGGGGCTCCAGCTCAAAACCGAGCTCCAGGGAGAGCTGCTCGAATACCAGGTGTGCAGGCAGGTGGCGGCCCAGCTTGGGGCGCGCAACAGGATGCATCTGCAATTTGTGCGCGCGCCGGTGAAGATCGAGGCGGACAACACCTACCGCCTCACCCATCGGGCGGACGAGCTCTACGCCGCCTACCAGGACGCGGCCGGACGCGGCCGCCGGAGGCTGCCGCCCCCGGCGCAGGCGTTTTCGGGCATCGTGTCCCGGCGGGTGGTGTCGGTCGGAAGCCGCATCATCCACATTTTGAAATCCCTCTACCGCAGCGGACGCGCCTCCTACGAGAGCCTTTTCACGTCGAGCGGCGACCGCAGCGAGCTGGTCGCGACCTTTCTCGCGGTGCTCGAGCTGGTGAAGGCGCGCAGGATCACGGTGGAGGGGGACGAGGTGCGCTTCGACCGGTCGAAGCAGGAGCGCCGCGCGCCGGAGGGGGAACCTCCGGCGGTCTAGACTAACGCTGCCGCGGACGCGGCGGAACGGAGCCGTCACATGATCGACCTCATTCAAAAACAGATTCTTGCCATCCTCTTCGCGGGGGGCGACGCGGTGGAGCTCTCCCGCGTCGCGCAGGCGGTCGGCGCCGACGAGGAGACGGTCGAACGCCTGCTGCCCGGCCTGCGCGGGGAGCTCGACGACGCGGGGATGCCCTTCGAGCTGCTGCGGCTGGGGGACAGGCTTCAGCTTGCGACGCGGGCGGAATTCGCCCCCGTCATCCGGGAGGCGCTCGAGCTGCGGCGCAACATCCCGCTTACGCAGGCGGCGCTGGAGGTGCTGGCGGTCATCGCCTACAACCAGCCGGTCACCCGCGCGTTCATCGAACAGGTGCGCGGCGTCGAAAGCTCGGGGGTGGTCAACTCGCTGATCGACAAGGCGCTTGTCGAGGAGGCGGGGCGGCTGGAGCTGCCCGGCCGGCCGATCGCCTACCGCACGACGGCCAATTTCCTGCGCTGCTTCGGGCTGTCGAGCCTCGACGAGCTGCCCACCGTCCCCTCGGGGGAGGAGGAGGCGCTCCCGGTGCCCGACGACGTGCTCGAGGGGCAGGTCGCCTTCGGGGAGCTCGAGCTCGCCGGCGACGACGCATAACAAGAAAGGGAGGCGGAGGATATGGCGGCGGTCGTGGGGCTTTCCATCGCGGGCGTGCTCGCGGCGGTCCTGCTGCTGCTCTGCATCCCCGTTTCATTCACGGCGGCCTACCGCACGGGGGAGCCGCCCGAAGCGTACCTGCGCTGGCTCTTTTTCACCATCGACCTGACGAAGGAACCCAAGGAGCGCGGCGCCAAACGGAAAAAGCCCCCCAAGCCGCGGGAGGAAAAGCCCAAGGCCGCCAAAAAGCCGCTGGAATTTTCCGAGCTGCTCGGGGTGGTCGTCGATCTGCTCTCCTCCCTCCGGGGCGGGGCGGGGATGCTCGTCCGGAATTTCGTCTTCTACCGGATCCACCTCTATATGGTGGTGGCGGGGGAGGACGCCGCGGATACGGCGATGGCCTACGGCCGGGTCAACGCGGTGGTCTACACCGCCTATGCGCTCGCGCTCGGCTTCCTGCGCATTGAAAAGCCGGATATCCAGATCCGCCCGGATTTCACGGCGGAGGAGGGGAAGGTCGACTTCGCCTCGCGCGCGCGGCTGACGCCGCTCGTGGCGCTCGGCGCGGCCATCCGCATAGGGTGCGCGTTTTTGGTCAAAACCATGAGGAGAAAACATGCGCAGGAGCCCCCGGCCCCGGAGAAGGGCGCGCAGGGGAAAACCGGAGACTAACAGATCACAGGGAGGTCTTTTCGCTATGGGAAACAACAGCCATCCGATCAACGGGCTGATGGACAGCTCGCTGCAAAACCTGCGTTCGCTCGTCGACGCGGACACGATCATCGGCGAGGCGATCACCGCCCCCGACGGCACCATCATCATCCCGGTGTCCAAGGTCAGCTTCGGCTTCGTGTCGGGCGGCTCGGACATCCCCTCGTCCAAGCAGCCGGAGCTCTTCGGCGGCGGCGCGGGCGGCGGCGTCTCGGTACAGCCGCTGGCCTTCCTCGTCATCAAGGACGGCAGGGTCGACCTCCTGCAAATGAACGACAACAAGACGACCGCCGACCGGGTGGTGTCGATGGCACCAGAGGTGATCGACAAGCTGGGCGCGCTCTTCCAGAAGAAGGAGAAGCCCGCCAGGGAAGCGAAAACCGCCGGGGACGACCCGCAGGCCGGGACGGAAATCCACATCGACCTGTAATGCGCCCGGAAAATCCCGCATAAAATGACCTGTATCGAATGATAACGAGGGTGCGGGTGAGGAAGATGCTGAAAAAGGGGATCGCGCTGCTGATCGCGTTTTTGCTTCTGCTGTGCGGGGTGCGGATGACCGAGGCGGCGGCCTTGGAGGAGCGGCCCGCGGCGGCGCGGTCGATCCCCGACACGCTGGGGGTCGAGACCAAGGCGAAGGCCGCGCTCGTGATGGACGCGGCGAGCGGCCGGGTGCTCTTCGCGAAGAACGCGAACACGCGCCTGCCGATGGCCTCGACCACCAAGATCCTGTCGGCGCTGCTCGCGCTCGAGCAGGACGGGATCGACGAGTGGTTCACCGTCGACACCGCCGCCATCCATGTGGAGGGGTCGTCGATGGGGCTGCGCGAGGGGGACCAGGCGACGCTGCGCGCGCTCGCCTACGGGATGCTGCTGCCGTCGGGCAACGACGCGGCGGGAGCCGCCGCCGTGCGCATCGCGGGCAGCAAGGAGCGGTTCGCGGCGATGATGAACGAGCGCGCCGCCGAAATCGGCATGGAGGACAGCCATTTCGTCACCCCGTCGGGGCTCGACGACCCGGAGCACTACTCCTCCGCCTACGACATGGCGCTGCTTGCGCGGGAGGCGCTGGAGAACCCCCTCTTCGCGGAGATCTGCGCGAAGCCGAGCGCGAAGATCCAGTATGGGAATCCCCCCTACGACCGGTGGCTGCAAAACCACAACCGGCTGCTCAAAAGCTACCCGGGCACGGTCGGCGTCAAGACCGGCTTCACCGATTCGGCGGGGCGCTGCCTCGTCTCCTGCGCCGATCGGGAGGGGGTGCGGCTGATCGTTGTGACGCTCTCCTGCCCCGACGACTGGAACGAGCATAAAAAGCTCTACGACCGCTATTTCGGCCTGCTGCGGCCGGAGGAGGTCGGCGGGCTCGTGCCGGAGGTGGAGATCCCCGTGACGGGCGGGGAGCGGGACGCGGTCGCGGCGGTTTTCGACGAGCCCGGCCCCGTCGCGCTGATGGACGGCGAGCGGGTCGATGTCGCGGTGACCGCCGCGCCCTTCCTCTACGCGCCGGTGAGGCGCGGGCAGGTGGTCGGGAGCGTGAAATTTTCCTGCGACGGCCAGCCGCTGGCCGAGGCGGCGCTGACCGCCGCGCGGGACGTGGACGCAGAGGAAACGAAGCCCTCCCTCTGGAGCCGGCTGTTCGGCTGGCTCGGACGGGGCGGGGACGACTGAAACGGATAGAAAGACAGGTTAGGATATGGCAAAGGTAACGGGAATCCGCATCCAGAAGGTGCTGTCGGACAACGGCATCCTCTCCCGCCGCAAGGCGGAGGAGGCGATCAGGCAGGGGCGCGTCACGGTAAACGGGCGCCCGGCGGTGCCGGGCAACCCGGTGAACCCGGCGCGCGACGTGATCGCGATCGACGGGGTCAAGGTGGCGCTCCAGAGGAAGAAGCACAACGTCTACATCATGCTGCATAAGCCGCGCGGCTTCGTGACGACGACGGCGGACGAGATGGGCCGCCGGTGCGTGACCGACCTCGTGGAGGACGCGCCCGCCAGGGTGTATCCCGTCGGGCGGCTCGACCGGAACAGCGAGGGCCTGCTTTTGATGACCAACGACGGCGCCTTCGCCAACATGGTCATGCACCCCTCCAACCACATCACCAAGACCTACCGCGTGACGGTGCGCCCCGGCATCACCGACGAGCAGGCCGCGCGGATGGGCGCGGGGGTGCTGCTCGACGGGAAGAGGACCCTGCCGGCCACCGTGCTCGTGCTCGACAAGGCGGAGGGCCGCGCGGTCTTGCAGATCACCATCCAGGAGGGCCGCAACCGGCAGGTGCGCCGCATGTGCGAGGCGGTGGGGCTCGAGGTGGCGCGCCTCAAGCGGACAAGCGTCGGGCCGCTGAAATTGGGGATGCTCCAGCCCGGCCAGTGGCGGGAGCTCAAGCCCAGCGAGCTGATTGCCCTGCGCAACGCCGTCTCAAAGAAATGATGGAAAACCCTTCTGTATAATTTGCGGAATTTATTACAAGGAGTAACGGGATGTTTCTGATCAAACGCGTGACAGACCCGCGCCTCGCCGCGCGCATCTGCGACAGCTTCGGCGCGCCGGAGAACGGTTCCTTCGCCTACGCCGCCACCAAGGGGGACGAGGTGCTCGGCACGGCGGTGTTCTTCACCGCGCCGGGCGGCTGCGTGACCCTCGCCGGCGCGGACACCGGCCGGCGGCTCGACGTGGGGCTCGTCGACGGGATGGCGCGCGCCGCCTTTACGGCGCAGATGCGTGCGGGGGCCCTTTCGGCGAAGCTCGGGGAGGGGCTTTCGGAGGAGCTGCGCCTCGCGCTCACCAAGCTCGGCTATGAGGCGCGGGAGCCTTTCCCGCTCGAGGCGTTCTTCGCGAAGAAGAGCTGCGGCTGCGGGCGGTGAGTTCCACGGGCGCCATCGATACGCAAATACCAAAACGCCGCGGGAGACCGCGGCGTTTTTTCTGTCGGAAACGTGGAAAAGAACCGTTAATCTTTTATCAAAAACCGCAAAAAACAGCTTGTTATTTGGGATGGAAAAGTGTATACTTTATTGTGGTTACATTTTGACATTTTCTTTTTTTCATCTGTGGAAAGTCAACAAATGCGACCGAATCCCGTATTTTGATCCCCGCCGGAATGGCGGCCGCCCGTCGGGACGACGGGCGTCAGTTTAAGATAGGAGGAAAAAAACATGAGTGACAAGGCGATGTCACTGGCCGATGCACGTAACGAGGCCCAAAAGGCGACGGCGGCCCGCGAAAGGCTGACGGCGCTCTTTGACCCCGACAGTTTTGTCGAGGTCGGCGCGCTCGTGAAGAACGGCTGTGACGGCACCGGGGTGATCACCGGCTACGGCCTGGTGGAAGGCAGCCCCGTGTATGCGTTTTCCCAGGACTCCACCGTGCGCAACGGGGCGGTCGGAGCGGCCCACGGCTCCAAGATCAAGAAGATCTACGACCTCGCGGTCAAGACCGGCGCGCCGGTCGTCGGCATCTACGATTCCAACGGCGCCGCCGTGGACGAGGGCCTCGACGCGCTCGCCGCTTATGGGGAGATGCTCCTCTGGACCAACAACCTCTCGGGCGTCGTGCCGCAGGTCTCCGTCGTGGCGGGCGCCTGTGCGGGCAGCGCGGCGCTGATCGCCGCCTCCGCCGACTTCGTCGTCATGAGCGAGGGCGCCGAACTCTTTTTGACCCCCGCCGACGCGGATTCCGCGACCGACGCGGCCAACGCGGCCAAGTCGGGCGTTGCACATATCGTGGAGAAGGACGCCGACGCCGCGGTGGCCGCGGCGCGCAGGCTGGTTTCCCTGCTTCCCTCCAACAACCTCTCCGCGGCCCCCTACTGCGACTTCACCGAGGCTCCCGGCGCGGGCGCCGCGCTCGACGCGCTTGCGGCGGGCGTCGCGGACCAGGCCGACATCCTCGGCATCGCGGAGCAGATCGCGGACGCGGACAGCCTGATCGAGCTCCAGAAGGCGTTTTCCGGCACCGGCGCGAAGGTCGCGCTGGGCACCGTCGCCGGCACGACCGTCGGCTTCGTCGCCGCGTCGGACAGCGGCGCCGTCTGCTCGGGCGGATGCAGCAAGATCGCCCGCTTCGTCGCGATCTGCGACTCCTTCCAGATTCCCGTCGTGACCCTCGTCAACTGCGAAAAGTTCGCAGCCGCCGACGGCCATGTCTTCCAGGGCGGCGTGCGTGAGGCCGCCAAGCTCGCCCATGTCTACGCCGAGGCGACCACCCCGAAGGTCGCGGTCATCGTCGGCAAGGCGTACGGCTCGGCCTGCGTCGCCCTCGCGGGACGCGGCGCCAACGCCGATTACGCGATCGCCTGGCCGAACGCGGTCATCTCCGCGCTGGCCCCCGAGACCGCCGTGGCCTTCCTTGAGGGCGACAAGATCACCCTTGAGAAGTCCCGTGCCGAGGTCGAGGCGGAGTATCTCGCCAACGAGGCGAGCGCCCTCGCGGCCGCCGCCAGGGGCCACATCGACGACGTGGTCGACCCCGCAGATACCCGCGCTGCGGTCATCTCCGCGCTCGACATGCTCGCCGGCAAGCGTGTGAGCACCCTTCCCAAGAAGCACGGCAATATCTCGATGTAACCCGGCGCCGGCCCGCCATTGCCGCAGGGATGCGGCGGATACCTACCGATGCAGGCCGGCCGCCCGGAACCAGTGCGGCTCGGCAGACCATATGAATCAAAAACAAATCATATTTTACAGGAGGATACAGTCATGAAAAGATTTAACATAGTTGTCAACGGCAGGGCTTACGACGTACAGGTGGATGAGCTGGCTCCGGGCGCGGCCCCCGCCGCTCCGGCTCCGGCTCCCGCTCCCGTCTACGCCGCCCCGGCTCCGGCCGCGATGCCTTACGCCGTGCCCTCCCCGATCCCGTCTCCCGTGGCCGCTCCGGTCGCCGCTCCGGCGCCCGCTCCGGCTCCCGCGGCCGCCCCGGCTCCCGCGCCTGCCGCCGCTCCCGCCGCCGGCTCGACCAAGATCAACGCGCCGATGCCCGGCAACATCCTCGATGTGAAGGTCAACGTCGGCGACCATGTCGAGGCCAACCAGCTCGTGCTCATGCTCGAGGCGATGAAGATGGAAAACGAGATTTTCACCCCTGTTGCCGGTACGGTTGTGGGCGTCCATGTCAAGAAGGGCGATTCGGTCAACTCGGACGATCTGCTCATCTCCATCGGTTAAGGGGGAATGATCCATGGCTCAAAAGGTTAAAATTTGCGAGACCATCCTGCGCGATGCGCACCAGTCGCTGATCGCGACGCGCATGCGCCTGGATGAGATGCTCCCTATCCTGCCCGCGATGGACGAGGTCGGCTTCTACTCCTGCGAGTGCTGGGGCGGCGCGACCTTCGACGCGTGCATCCGGTTCCTCGACGAGGACCCGTGGGAGCGTCTGCGGACGATCCGCCGCGAAATGCCCAACACCAAGCTGCAGATGCTCTACCGCGGCCAGAACATGCTGGGCTACCGCCATTACGCCGACGACATGGTCGAGTATTTCGTCCAGAAGTCGGTCGACAACGGCATCGACATCATCCGCGTGTTCGACGCGCTCAACGACATCCGCAACCTCGAAGCGTCGATCCGCGCGGCCAAGAAGTCGGGCTGCCACCTCCAGGCGGCGATGTCCTATACCCTCAGCCCGGTGCACAACATCGACTATTTCGTGGACTACGCCAAGCAGCTTGAGAGCGCGGGCGCGGATTCCATCTGCATCAAGGACATGGCGGCGCTCATCACGCCGTCCGCGGCCTTTGAACTGACCTCCGCCCTCAAAAAGGCGGTCAAAATCCCGATCAACCTGCACACCCACTACACCTCCGGCCTCGCTTCGATGGCGCTGCTCAAGAGCATCGAGGCGGGCGTGGACATCATCGACACGGCGATGTCCCCGCTGGCGATGGGCACCTCCCACGCCGCCACCGAGTCGATGGTCGCAGCGCTGCAGGGCACTCCCTACGACACCGGCCTCGACCTCAAGAAGCTGGACGTCGTGCGCGCCCACTTCGCCAAGCTGCGCCAGAAATACCTCGACGCGGGCCTGCTCAATCCGAAGGTCATGGGCGTCGACGCGAACACGCTGATCTACCAGGTGCCGGGCGGCATGCTCTCCAACCTCGTTTCCCAGCTCAAGCAGGCCGGGAAGGAGGACCAGTTCGAGGATGTGCTCCGCGAGGTCCCGAACGTCCGCAAGGACGCGGGCTACCCGCCGCTGGTCACCCCGACCTCCCAGATCGTCGGCACCCAGGCGGTGTTCAACGTCATCATGGGCGAGCGGTACAAGATGGTCACCAAGGAGTTCAAGGGCCTCGTGAAGGGCGAGTACGGCAAGACCCCGGTCGAGATCGACCCCGCCTTCCGCAAGAAGATCATCGGCGACGAAAAGCCGATCGACTGCCGTCCGGCCGACCTGCTCGAGCCGGAGATGGAGAAGATGCGCGCCGAGTTCCCTGCCGAGTACCTCGAGCAGGAGGAGGATATCCTCACGATGGCGATGTTCCCGCAGGTCGCGCCCAAATTCTTCGAGTCCCGCAAGAACAAGAAGTACGGAGTCGACGGCAAGCACGCCGACAAGGCCAGCAAGGTCCATCCCGTCTGATTGTTTCCCGAAAGCCGCCGGTCGAAAGACCGGCGGCTTTTTGCGCTTCCGAAAGGCTATGAAGCCATCCGGAAATTGACAAAGGGGACGATATGGGGTAAAATATCAAGATACGGAAATGTGCGGCGGCGCACGCCAAAACGACGTGGAGGATGGGACGCGGATGGTCAAAAGCATGACGGGCTACGGACGCGCGCAGCAGATGCTGGGCGGCCGGGACATTACGGTGGAGATCAAGTCGGTCAACCACAGGTTTTTTGAATTTTCGGCGCGGGTGCCCCGGGCATACGGATATTTGGAGGAGCGCCTCAAAAGCTACGTGCAGGGGCAGATCTCCCGCGGCAAGGTGGAGGTCGGCGTCACCATCCTGACGGTCGAGGGGCAGAACGCGGTTGTCGAGGCCAACCGGGAGCTGGCGGGCGCCTATGTGGACGCGCTGCGTAAGATCGGCGAAGAGGCGGGGCTCAAGGACGACCTCACCCTCTCCACCCTCACGCGGTTCTCCGACATCTTCACCGTGCGCCGCGAGGCGGAGGACGAGGAGGAGATTTGGGCGGCGGTCAGGACGGTCGCGGACGAGGCGGTGAACCGCTTTGTCGCCATGCGCGCCGCCGAGGGCGAACGCCTGAGGGCCGACCTGCTGAGCCGGCTCGAGAGCATCGGGCGGGGCGTGGCGTTCGTCAAGGAGCAGTCCCCCCGCACGGTGGAGGCCTACCGCGAGCGGCTGGCCGCGAAGATCCGCGAGGTGCTCGCCGACCGCCAGATCGACGAGGCCCGCATCGTGACCGAGGCGGCGATCTTTGCCGACCGGGTCGCGGTGGACGAGGAGACGGTGCGGCTCGAAAGCCACCTCGTCCAGTTCCGCGAGATCCTCGGCTACGACTACCCGATCGGGCGGAAGCTCGACTTTTTGGTGCAGGAGATCAACCGCGAGGCCAACACGATCGGCTCCAAGGCGCAGGACGTGGCGGTCGCGCAGGTGGTGGTCGACATCAAGAGCGACGTGGAAAAAATTCGTGAACAGATACAGAATATCGAATAAGGAGAACGCAAGATGAAGCTCATCAACATCGGTTTTGGCAACATGGTGTGCGCCAACCGCCTGGTGGCGATTGTCAGCCCCGAAAGCGCCCCGATCAAGCGGATCATCCAGGACGCGCGCGACCGCGGCACGCTGGTCGACGCGACCTACGGCCGCCGGACCCGCGCGGTCATCATCACCGACTCCGACCATGTGATCCTCTCGGCGGTGCAGCCGGAGACGGTCGCCAACCGCATGGTGGATGAGGACGACGAGGTCGAGGACGATGAGTGAGGGTACGCTGATCGTCTATTCGGGGCCGTCGGGCGTCGGCAAGGGCACGATCCTGCGGCCCTATCTTGAAAGCCACCCGGAGGCGGTGCTTTCGGTGTCGGTGACGACGCGCGCCCCACGGCCCGGAGAGACGGACGGAGTGGAATACCATTTCATCACGCGCGAGGAATTCGACCGGCTGGCCAAAAGCGACGGCCTGCTGGAGCACGCGGAGTACAGCGGCAACTGCTATGGCACGCCGCGCGCCGCGGTGGAGCGCCACATCTCCGATGGGCGGGACGTGGTGCTCGAAATCGAGGTGCAGGGCGCGATGAAGATCCGGGAGAGCTTTCCCGAGGCGGTCTTCGTCTTCATCCTGCCCCCCTCCTATGGGACGCTCCACGAGCGGCTCGCCGGAAGGGGCACCGAGACGCCGGAGGCGATGGAAGCCCGGCTGCGCACGGCGCGGTTTGAGCTCTCCCACGCCGCGGAATACGACTATGTGATCGTCAACGACGATGTGGAAAAGGCGCGCGAACAGCTGGGCGCGATCATCACGGCGGCCAAGTGCCGCACCCGCAATATGAAAAAATTTATCGATAAGGTGTGTGAGTTTCATGAGTATGCTTAGGCCGTCGATCACCTCCATCATCAAGCCGGGCGACAGCTACTATGCCTTTGTGGTCGCGGTTGCCAAACGCGCCCGCGACATCGCGCAGGAGCAGGAGGAGGACCACGCGATCACCGAGGAAAAGCCGGTGCAGAAGGCGGTCGAGGAGTTTGCCGCCGGGAAGTATAAGATGGGGAACCCCCATCCGAAGGAATAACGGCAAAGCGGCCCTGCTCTGACAGGGCCTGTTTTGTTTTTCACGCCCGGGAGGCGATGTTGTGAAAAAGATGAAGATACGCCTGCTCGCGCTGGCGGCGGCGCTGGCGCTGCTGCTGCCCGGGTGCGCGCCGCGCGGCGGAGAAACGCCGTCCGCGCCCTCTTCCTCTCCGGAAGAGCCGCCCGCCCTGAGCGGGCCCGGCGCGGAAGAACCGGCGGAGCCCGTCTACTACGACGCGGATTTCTACGCCCGCCCCGCGTGGAACGCGGCGGGCACCGGGACGGCGATCAAAAACGGCGCGGCCCTCACCTGGGTGGGGCTCGACAATGAAGTCCTGCGCACCGCCGCCTTCGGGGACCCGGCGGCCGGCCCCGGCCTTTCGCCGGAGGACATCACCCTCACGATCGGCGAGGGCTGGGTGCTGCGCACCGTCCCCGGCACCCGCGCGGCGCTGCGGGAGGGGAAGTGGACGCTTCTGAACGCCGCGCTCTACGACCTGGACGGAACGCTGCTGCACGCCTTCCCCGACGCCTCCCCGGAGGAGGTGGAGGCCGCCACGGGCGACTATGAAAAGCAATCCGCCTATGTGAACGCCTACCCGCTCGGCAGCGGGCACATCGCGCTCGAGACGGGCGCAATGCTGCTGCTCTATGACATCGCGGCCGACGCCCTTTCCCTTGTGGACGACTACCGTGACGTGCGCTGGCAGGGCTTCACCGTCTACGACGCGGGCGCCTACGGGATCTACCAGTGCTGGCCGTTCGGGGAGAGCCTCTACTACATGGCGAGCATCGACCCGCCGCCCGGCGAGCCCCGCCGGGTGCTCTACCGCCTCGACACGGCGGGGGAGCGGGAGCTTTTCTGCGACGACACGGGCTTTTTCCGCTACAAGCCGGTGGAGGGGGGCCTCTACGGCTTTCGGGAGTGGAACAACGGGATCTTTACCGACGAGGGCTACGAGTGGGGGATCGAGGCGTGGTTCCTCCCCGACGGGGGCGAATGGCGGCTCGTCGCGAAGGACAACACCGCCTCCGGGGACGCGCTTCCCCTCGACGCGTCCCATTACGACTACATCTGGATGGATAAGCGGGACGGCGAGGCGTGGCCGAGCTTCCGCCGCCACGACCTCGCGACGGGGGAGGAGATCTCCTTTTCCCCGCGCGACTACGACGGGCGCAAGCTCTATGACGGCGGCTACGGGTTCGGGCTTTACTGCACCCGCGCGGTCGAGGGCGGCGTGCAGTTTGTCTACGTCGTCTCCGACGTTGCGGAGACGGCGGACGGGGACCTGGTGGAAAAGCGGGAATGCTGGCTCTACGACACGCGGGAGGACGCCCCGCGCAGGCTCGACCGCCTGGACGGCGCGTCGATCTGGGGGATCAACCCGCAGGGGACCCACGCGATCGAAGGCGGCGGACCGCCCTGGCGGGTGGTTCCGCTGGAATGAGGAGGAATCGGAATGTTTGAGGGAAAAACGATCGTCGTCGGCGTATCGGGCGGCATCGCGGCCTACAAGGCCGCGCAGCTTGTGAGCGACCTTGCCAAGACGGATGCCGACGTGCATGTGCTGATGACGGAAAACGCGGCCGAGTTCGTGTCGGCGCTCACCTTTGAGACGCTCTCCAAAAACCGCGTCGCGGCGGACACCTTCGACCGCAATTACGAATACGACGTCGAGCATGTGGCGCTCGCAAAAAAGGCGGACGTCATGCTGATCGCGCCCGCGACCGCCAACGTGATCGCCAAATTCGCGGCGGGCGTCGCGGACGACATGCTCACGACGACAGTGCTGGCGGCGCGCTGCCCCAAGATCGTCGCCCCGGCGATGAACACCGGCATGTACGACAATCCCGTCACCCAGCGCAACCTGGAGACGCTGCGCGGCTTCGGCTTCACGGTGCTCGAGCCGGACAGCGGCCTGCTCGCCTGCGGCGACACCGGCCGCGGGCGGCTGCCCGACCCCGCCGTGCTCTTTGAGGCGGTGCGCGCGGCGCTCACCGAGCGGGACCTGGAGGGGATGCGCCTGCTCGTCACCGCCGGCCCGACCCGGGAGGCGATCGACCCGGTGCGGTTCGTCACCAACCACTCGACCGGGCGGATGGGGTACGAGCTCGCCGCCGCCGCGCGCAGGCGCGGCGCGGCCGTCACCCTCGTCTCCGGCCCGGTCTCGCTCGCGCCGCCGCTCGGAGTGGCGGTGGTGCCCGTCGTCTCGGCGGCGGAGATGTACGACGCGGTCGTCTCCCGCGCGTCCGGACAGGACATCATCATCAAATGCGCCGCGGTGGCCGACTACCGCCCGGCCGAAGTCGCCAGCCACAAGATTAAGAAGGCGGAGGGCGGCCTCACGCTCGCGCTCGAGCGCACGCAGGACATCCTCTCCCACCTCGGCCACAACCGGACGCCGGGGCAGGTGATCTGCGGCTTTTCGATGGAGACGCGCGACCTTCTGGAAAATTCGCGCGCCAAGCTCTCCAAAAAGAATGTGGACATGATCGTCGCCAACGATCTGGGCACCCACGGCGCGGGCTTCGGCACCGCCACCAACCTCGTGACCATCCTCACGCGGGAGGGGGCCGAGTGCCTGCCGCTCATGGGCAAGGACGCGGTGGCGGAAAAGATCCTCGACCGCCTGCGCGACCTCTACCGCGCCCGGGAGGAGAGAGGGGAGGCGTGACGGCATGGAGTGGATCGATCTGGAGACATGGCCCCGGCGGGAGCAGTACCGGTATTTCCGTTCGCTCGACCGCCCGCAGTACGACCTCTGCGCGCGGCTCGACGTGACCCGCTTTTGCGCGTTCATGAAGGCGCGGGGCGGGTCCTCCTACCACGCGATGGGGTATTTCGTCGTCCGCGCCGCAAACGGGGTCCCCGCCTTCCGGATGCGCATCCGGGAGGGGCGGCCGCTGCTGCACGAGCGGGTCAACCCCTCCTTCACCGAGCCGCGCGCGGACGGCGAGCTCTTCAAGTGCGTCGGGGTCGAGTGGTGCGAGGACCTCGGCGAGTTCCTGCGCCGCTGCGGCGAGGCGTCGGCGCGGCAGGGGGACCGCTTCCTGCTCGACTCGGAGGAGGCGCGGGACGACTACCTCTACCTCTCCTGCCTGCCGTGGGTCGACTTCACGTCGGTTTCGCAGGCGGGCAGCTTCGACCGCGACGACGCGGTCCCCCACATCACCTGGGGGAAATACGCCCGCGAGGGCGGGCGGGTGACAATGCCGCTTTCGGTGACGGCGCACCACGCCTTCTGCGACGGCATCCATGTGGGGCGGTTTTTCGACGCGCTCCAGCGGATGCTGGACGCGCTCTGAATCCGGACATCCATCCGTGCGAAGGGAGGGACCCCCATGCCGCTAGTGGCGCGCGTCGTCGTGGAGAACGCGGCGCAGAGCTTTGATAAAATCTACAGCTACCGCGTGCCGGAGGGGATGCCCGTCCGTCCCGGCTGCCGGGTGACCGCGCCCTTCGGCGCGGGCAACCGCACCCGGTTCGGCCTGGCCGTCGCGGTGGAGGAGGAGCCGGACGCGGCGGGGCTCAAGCCGCTGGCGACCCTCGTCGACCCCGAACCGCTCCTGTCGGACAAACTGCTGTCGCTCGTCTTCTGGCTGCGGGACAACACCTTCTGCACCTATTTCGACGCGGTGAAAGCCCTGCTGCCCCCCGGCATCGGGGTGGAGCTGGAATATACCTACGAGCTTTCCAAGGACGCGCCCGCCCCCGAAGACCCGGAGGAACGCCGGGTTTACGACTACCTCGCGGGGCGGGGGAAGCCGGTGCGGGAGGAGGCGCTCCTCGCCGCGCTCGGATTCGAGCGGGACGCGCCCGTTCTGCGGGAACTCTGCGCGCGGGGGACGCTTCAGAAGGCGCAGGAGGTGCGCCGGCGGGTGCTCGACGGAAAGCTCGTCATGGTGCGGCTCGACGGGGAGATCGGGGAGCTCTCCGACGTGCGGGTGAAGCTCACGTCCAAGCAGAAGGCGGTCGTCGAGCTGCTGCTGCAGGTGGGCGAGGCGTCCCTCAAGGAGGTCTGCTATTTCGCCGCCGTCGGGAAATCGGTCGTGGACCGGCTGGTTTCGGCGGGGGCGGCGCGGCTTTTCACGCGGGAGATCTACCGCAGCCCCTACGCGGAGGGCCCGGCGCGGGAGGACGCGGCGGCGATCGTGCTGACGGAGGAGCAGAACGCCGCCTTTGAGCGGCTGTGCGGGCTGGCGGACAGCCGGGAGGCGCGCACCGCGCTCCTCTACGGCGTGACCGGCTCGGGCAAGACGGAGGTCTTCCTGCGCACCATCCGCCACGTGCTCGACGGCGGGCGCGGGGTGATCATGATGGTGCCGGAAATTTCCCTCACCCCCCAGATGATCGACCGGTTCCGCCGGTATTTCGGCGGGCGGGTCGCGGTGCTGCACAGCGGGCTTTCGATGACCGAACGGCTCGACGAGTGGAAGCGGATCAAAAACGGCGGCGCCTCGATCGTCGTGGGGACACGCAGCGCGGTGTTCGCGCCGATGGAGAACATCGGGCTCATCGTCATCGACGAGGAGCAGGAGGGCACCTATAAGTCGGAGATGTCCCCGCGCTACCACGCGCGGGACGTGGCGCGCTTCCGCGCGGCGCAGGAGGGGGCGCTGCTGCTGCTTGCCTCGGCCACCCCGAGCGTCGAGAGCTTTTACCGCGCCCGGGAGGGGCGCTATGAGCTGCTCACGCTGAAAAACCGCTACGGCGCGGCCAGGCTGCCCGACGTGGCGATCCTCGACATGGCGGCGCAGCCGCTCGGCGCGCAGAGCGCGTCCCTCTCGGAGCAGCTCATCGCCGAGCTGCAAAGGAACCTCGACGCGGGGGAGCAGAGCATCCTGCTGCTCAACCGGCGCGGCTACAACACCCTCGTCAAATGCGCCGTCTGCTCGACCGTCGCCACCTGTCCCAACTGCTCGGTGGCGCTCACCTACCACAGCGCCAACGGGCACCTCATGTGCCACTACTGCGGCTACACCGCCCGCCCGGACGAGAGCTGCCCCACCTGCGGCAACAAGTTCCGGCGGTTTTCGGGCGCCGGGACCCAGAAGGTGGAGCAGGAGCTTTGCGAGCTTTTCCCCGACGCGCGCGTCCTGCGGATGGATATGGATACGACGATGGCGCGTTTTTCCCATGAAAAGCATTTTTCCGATATTTTAGCCGGAAAATATGATATAATAATCGGGACGCAGATGGTCGCCAAGGGCCTCGATTTCCCGAACGTCACCCTCGTGGGGGTGCTGTCGGCCGATTCGGCCCTCTACGCGCAGGACTACCGCAGCTTTGAACGGGCGTTTTCCCTCTTCACACAGGTGGTCGGGCGGTCGGGCCGCGCCGAAAAGGCGGGCCGCGCCTATATCCAGACCTTCACGCCGGAAAACCCGGTGATCGCGCTGGCCGCCGCGCAGGACTACGACGGGTTCTACGCGGAGGAGATCGACAGCCGCCGCATCCACCTCTACCCGCCCTTCTGCGACATGGTGGGGATCGGCTTCTCCGGCCTTGCGTACGCGAAGACGAAGGAGGCCGCCCGGCAGTTCCTCGCGGAATTTGCCCGCCGGGCGAAGGCGGACTACGCCGGGCTCCCGCTGCGGGTGCTCGGCCCCTGCGAAAGCCAGATCGTCAAGCTCGCGGGCAAGTACCGCTTTCGCATGGCGGTCAAATGCCGTTACGACAAACGCACCCGCGCGCTGCTGCGCGGCACGGCGGACTGGTATTTCTCCCAGCCGGCCCTGCGCGGCGTGACGCTTACCGTCGACCCGAAATATGAAAGCTCGATCTGACATGCGACTGGAGGACAAGATGAAAAAGGTTTTAGCGGGAATCCTCGCCATCCTGATGGCGCTATCCCTGGCCGCCTGCGGCCGGAAGACCGAGGCCGACCTCGTCAACGACGCGATGGAGCGGTTCGACGCGCTCCAGAACGGAGAGCTCACGGTGACGGTGACCCTCTCGAGCGAGCAGGGGATCGTCGAGGGATTCGACGCCGTGACGAAGGAGACGCTCACCTTCGTGCGCGACGGCAGGCAAACCGACGCGCTCTACCGCTCGGAGACCGCGATGGGGGATGAGACCGTCGTCACCGAGATGAAGATGCAGGGCGGAAAGGTCTACTCCCTCGTCGAGGGCGCGTGGCAGGAGCAGGGGGACGCGGGCGGCAGCTTCGCGCCCTTCGGCGGCCGCCTGAAAAACGGGATCGCGGTCGTCACCACGACCGAGTGGGACACCGGCACCGAATACACGTTCGAGATGAACGAAAAGGCCCTTGCCGATCTCAATAAGCAGGCCCCCGAGGGCCAGCAGGTGCTTGAGAGCAGCGCGACCTACCTCGTCAATCCCGAAGGGCTGCTCGTCGGCCAGCGGGTGACCTCGCGTGCGAGCGTGACGGTGGACGGGAAAACCGACCAGCTCTTCTCCGAAACGGAAACGACGCTCACCGCGTGGAACCAGCCGGATGTCACGATTGAATAAACTATAAGGAAATATTTCCACACAGATTACAAAGGGGATAGAATCATGGCGCTACGGACGATTATCAAGGAGGGGGACGAGCGGCTGCGCAAAAAGAGCCGCCCGGTCACCGAGTTCAACGAGCGGCTGTGGACGCTGCTCGACGATATGTATGAGACGATGAAGGGAGACGGCGTGGGCATCGCCGCCCCGCAGGTGGGCATCCTGCGCCGCGCGGTCGTCATCGATGTGGGCGAGGGACGGCATGAACTCGTCAATCCCGAGATCGTCGAGCAGGAGGGGGACCAGTACGGCGGCGAGGGCTGCCTTTCGGTGCCCGGCCAGTACGGCATGGTCCACCGCCCCCAGAAGCTCAGGGTGCGGGCGCAGGACCGCTACGGCAAGCCGTTCGAGCTGGAGGCCGAGGGGTACCTCGCGGTGGCGGTCTGCCACGAGACCGACCACCTCGACGGCGTCCTCTTCATCGACAAGGCCGACCGGATGCTCGACCCCGAGGAGCTCGAGGAGACCGAATGACGGAGGGATCGCGATGAGAATCGTTTTCATGGGGACCCCCGATTTCGCGGTGCCCTGCCTGGCGCGCCTGCTGGACGACGGGCACGAGGTGGCCGGGGTGTTCACCCAGCCGGATAAGCCCAGGGGCCGCGGCTACAAGCTGATGCCGCCGCCCGTCAAGGAGCTGGCGCTCGAACGCGGGCTGCCGGTTTACCAGCCCGCCAAAATGCGGGACGGCGAGGCGCTCTCGATCCTGCGGGAGCTTTCTCCCGAACTGGTCGTCGTCGTCGCCTACGGCAAAATCCTGCCGAAGGAGATCCTGGAGCTGCCGAAGTACGGCTGCGTCAACGTGCACGGCTCGCTGCTGCCCCGCTGGCGGGGCGCGGCGCCCATCCAGTGGAGCGTGATCGCCGGGGACGCCGAAGGGGGCGTCACGACGATGTATATGGCCGAGGGGCTGGACACGGGGGATATGATCCTGCGCCGCGCGACCCCCATCGGCCCCGACGAGACGTCGGACGAGCTCTACGAGCGGCTGGCGGCCCTCGGCGCGCAGGCCCTCTCCGAGACGGTAACGCTCATCGCCGCGGGGCGGGCCCCGCGCGAACCGCAGGACGACGCGGCCTCCTGTTACGCGCCGATGCTCTCCAAGGAGCTGGCGGAGATCGACTTTTCAAAGCCCGCGCGGGAGGTGCACAACCTCGTGCGCGGCATGAATTCCTGGCCGGTCGCGCACACGACGCTCGGCGGGAAGCTGCTCAAGGTCTACCGCACCCGCGCCGCGCAGGGAAAGGGCGCGCCGGGCGAGCTGCTCGGCGGAAAGTCCTTCACCGTGGCATGCGGCGAGGGGGCGGTCGAACTGGTGGAAATCCAGGCCGAGGGCGGCCGCCGGATGAACGCCGCCGACTACCTGCGGGGACATCCCGTCGCCGCGGGGACCAGGCTGGGGGAATCCCCCAACGAAAGGGAGTAACTGATGTTTTATCCGTTTGACTACTACTATCTGATCCTCGTCGTGCCCGCGCTGCTCTTCGCGGCGTGGGCGCAGGCGCAGGTCTCGGGCGCGTACAACCGCTATTCGCGGGTGCGCGTCTCCCGCGGGATGACGGGCGCGATGGCCGCCCGCCGCATCCTCGACGACAACGGCCTCACGGGCGTGCGCGTCGAGCGCGTCGCCGGCAAGCTCAGCGACCACTACGACCCCGGCGAACGGGTGGTGCGCCTCTCGGCCGGAGTGTACGACAGCGACTCGGTCGCCTCGCTCGGCGTGGCGGCCCACGAGTGCGGCCACGCGGTGCAGCACGCGACCCACTACGCGCCGCTCACCTTCCGCAACGCGATCATCCCGATCACCAATTTCGGCTCCAAGCTGTCGATCCCGCTCATCATCGTCGGGCTCTTCCTCTCGGGGACGCTTGTGGATATCGGGCTGCTGCTCTTTTCCCTCGTCGCCGTCTTCCAGCTCGTGACGCTGCCGGTCGAGTTCAACGCCTCCTCCCGTGCGCTTGCGACGCTCGAGAACGGAAATTTCCTCGACCGCCGGGAGCTGGAGGGGGCCCGCAAGGTGCTCCGCGCGGCGGCGCTGACCTATGTGGCGGCGCTGCTCGTCTCGGTGGCGCAGCTGATGCGGCTGATCCTTCTCTTCGGCAACCGCCGGCGCGACTGATCGGGACCGCGCCATGAAGGATGCACGTACGGCGGCGGCGCAGGCGCTGATGCGGATGGAGGGGGCGGGGGCCTACTCCAACCTCGTGATCGATGCGCTGTCCGCCAAAAACGGACTTTCCCCGCGCGACGGCGCATTTGCCGCCGCGCTCTTTTACGGTACGCTCGAGCGGATGCTCACGATCGACCACATCCTCGCGCGCTACTCCGCCAAGCCGCTTTCCGCGCTCACCCCGGCGGTGCGCGCTTCCCTGCGGATGGGGGTCTGCCAGCTCCTCTACATGGACGGCGTGGACGACTACGCCGCCGTGAGCGAGAGCGTCAACCTTGTAAAATCGCTCGGCTGCGCGCGCGCCTCGGGGTTCGTGAACGGGGTGCTGCGCGCCTTCCTGCGGGACGGCAAGGCCGTCCCGCCCGCGGGGGGCTCCCGCGCCGGACAGCTCGCGGTCGACTATTCCTGTCCCGCCTGGCTGGTGAAGGAGTGGCTCGCCTCCTACGGGGAGGAGGCCGCCCTGCGGATGCTCGCGGGCTCGCTCGGCAAGGCGCCCGTCTACCTGCGCGCCAACACCCTGCGGATCACGCCGGAGGCGCTCTGCGAGCGGCTCGCGGCGGAGGGGGCGGAAGCCGTCCCGGCCGCGCCGCCCGGCGGCTGCGTGGCGGTGCGGGGCAGGCTCGCCGTCGAGACGCTGTCCGCCTTCGCGGAGGGGCTCTTCCACGTGCAGGACCGCGCCTCCCAGCTCTGCGCCGAGGCGCTTGGCGCGCTGCCGGGCGAGCGGGTGCTCGACGCGTGCGCCGCGCCGGGCGGCAAGACCTTCACGATCGCCGAGCGGATGGAAAACCACGGCGAGGTGGTCGCGCGCGACCTGCACCAAAAGCGCGCCGATCTGGTGGCAAAGGGCGCGCGCCGCCTGGGCGTGTCGATCGTCACCGCCTCGGCGGGGGACGCGGGGGTGTACGACCCGGCGCTCGGGG
Source organism: Anaerotruncus massiliensis (ex Togo et al. 2026) (assembly GCF_900199635.1). Taxonomy (GTDB): domain Bacteria; phylum Bacillota; class Clostridia; order Oscillospirales; family Ruminococcaceae; genus Anaerotruncus; species Anaerotruncus massiliensis. Next base: position 508,423 of record NZ_LT962687.1, read on the forward strand.
AATTCGACCGGGTGCTCTGCGACGTGCCCTGCTCGGGGTTCGGGGTCATCCGCCGCAAGCCGGAGATCAAGTACAAGCCCCCCGGGAGCATCCAGAATCTGCCGGAAATCCAGTATAAAATCCTGCAAACCTCCTCACAATACCTTAGGAGCGGCGGGCGGCTGGTCTATTCCACCTGCACGCTGCTTCCGGCGGAAAACGAGCGGGTCGTCGAGCGGTTCCTCGCGGAGAACGGGGGCTTCGGCCTGATCTCGCAAGAGACCCACACGGGGGAGCGGGAGGATACCGACGGCTTTTTCACCGCCTGCCTCGAGCGGCGGTGATCGGGCCAAACATTTTGACTGCGGGGCGGTGAACGAATGGGCGGGCTGGACCTGAAATCCTATACATTCCCGGAACTGGAAACGGCGGTCGCGGAGCTGGGGCTGCCGCGCTTTCGCGCGGGGCAGATTTTCGGCTGGCTGCACGAAAAAAGGGTGTCCACATTTGCCGAAATGAGCAATCTCCCGGCCTCCCTGCGCGGTCAGCTTGACGAAAAGTTCTACATAAACGCCATCCGTATCAAAAAAAGACTTGTTTCCAACATAGACGGTACGGTAAAATACCTGTATGAGCTGCGGGACGGAAACTGCGTCGAGGCGGTGCTGATGCGCTACCGCCACGGGAACTCCCTTTGCATCTCGACGCAGGTGGGCTGCCGGATGGGCTGCAAATTCTGCGCGTCGACGCTGGCGGGCCGGGTGCGCGATCTGACCGCCTCCGAGATGCTCGACGAGGTCTACACCGCGCAGGCGGACAGCGGCGAGCGGGTGGACGGCGTCGTGCTGATGGGCATCGGCGAGCCGCTCGACAACTTCGACAATGTCATGGCGTTTCTGGAGAACCTTTCGGACGCGCGGGGGCTCGGCCTCAGCCTGCGGCACGTCTCCCTCTCCACCTGCGGGCTGGTCGACCGGATCTACGAGCTAGCAAAGCGGAAATTGCAGCTCACCCTCTCGGTGTCGCTGCACGCGCCGAATGATACGATTCGGAATCTTTCCATGCCAATCAACAAAAAGTATCATATCGACCGCCTGCTGGAGGCCTGCCGCGACTATTTTGAAGCCACCGGGCGGCGGATTTCGTTTGAATATGCACTGATCGCCGGCGTGAACGACGCGCCGGAGCACGCGGCGGAGCTTGCCGCGCGGCTGCGCGGCATGGGCGCGCACGTCAACCTTATCCCGGTGAACCCCGTCGCGGAGACGGGCTACCGGCGGGGGGACCGCGCCGCGATCGAGCGGTTCCAGCACGAGCTGCAGCGGCTGGGGGTCAACGCGACCATCCGCCGGGAGCTGGGCGCGGACATCAGCGCGGCCTGCGGGCAGCTGCGGCGGCAGGACGCCGCGCGGGAATAGGGCCGGGTCCGCGGGGCGGACATGAGCCGCGGCGGGCGATTCGAGGCAGGACGCCGCGCGCGGAAAAGGGGGATTTCAATTGATACGGATATTTGGCGGCACCGACAAGGGTTGTGTGCGTGCGACGAACCAGGACGCCTATGTCCATGAGATCGTCGACGCGTCCACGGCCTATGTCGTGCTGTGCGACGGGATGGGCGGCGAAAACGGCGGCCACATCGCCTCCTCACGGGCGGTGGAGATCATCGGCCAGGCGCTTTCGCGCGGGCTGGCGGCGCATCCCCTCCCGGCTTCGGTGAAGCCGCTGCTGCTCTCGGCGGTCACGGCGGCCAACGCGGTGATCTACGACATGGGCGCGGCGGACGAGGGGCTGCGCGGCATGGGGACCACGGTGGTCGCGGCGGTACTGCTGGGAGACATGCTCTATATCGCGCACGCGGGCGACAGCCGCGCCTACCTGGCGGCGGAGGGCGGGCCCCTGAGGCGGATCACGCGGGACCACAGCGTGGTGCAGCTGCTCATCGAAAGCGGCGAGATCACCGAACGGGAGGCGCGCAGCCACCCGAAACGCAACTATATCACCCGCGCGCTGGGCGTGGAGCGGACGGTGGAAGTGGAGTACATGGAACAGCCCTTCCCGTCGGGGAGGCTGCTGCTCTGTACCGACGGGCTCTATAACTACGCGCCGCCGGAGGAACATATGGAGCTCATTACCACGTGCGCAAGCGAGCAGGACATCTTCCTGCTGATCGACGAAGCGAATAAGGCGGGCGGGCCGGACAACATCACGGCCGTCGTTGTCGCGAAATAAGCGGGAGGACAATTCAGATGGATAAATATCTGGGCAAGAAGCTCGACGGCAGATATGAGATCATGGAGATCATCGGCATCGGCGGGATGGCGAACGTCTACAAGGCGTACGACACCATCGAGGACCGGATCGTGGCCGTCAAGATTCTGCGCGAGGAATATATGGACAACGCCGACATGCGCCGCCGGTTCAAGAACGAATCGAAGGCGATGGCGGTGCTGAACCACCCCAACATCATGCGGGTATACGACGTGAGCTTTTCCGACCGGCTCCAGTCGATCGTGATGGAGTTCATCGACGGCATCACTCTCAAGGAATACATCGAGCAGGAGAAGGTCCTCAAGTGGAAGGAGGCGGTGCATTTCACCGTCCAGATCCTGCGGGCCCTCCAGCACGCGCACGACAAGGGGATCGTCCACCGGGACATCAAGCCGCAGAACATCATGCTCCTCTCGGACGGCACGATCAAGATCACCGACTTCGGCATCGCGCGGTTCGCGCGCAGCGAGACGCGCACCCTCACCGACAAGGCGATCGGTTCGGTGCACTACATCTCCCCCGAGCAGGCGGCGGGCGACACGATCGACGCGCGCACCGACATCTATTCGGTGGGCGTGATGCTCTATGAGATGCTCACCGGCAAGGTGCCCTTCGAGGCGGACACGCCGGTGTCGGTGGCGCTCAAGCAGATCCAGTCCAAGGCGGTGCTCCCCCGCGAAGTGAACCCCTCGATCCCCGAGGGCCTCCAGGAGATCACGATGCACGCGATGGAGAAGGACGCGGGCAAGCGCTACCAGTCGGCGGCGCAGATGCTCCGCGACATCGACGAATTCAAGCGCGACCCCTCCATCTCCTTCGAGTACAAGTACCTCAGCGCGCCCCTCGCGCACGACGACAGCAAATATTCCGACGCCATCCAGAACGCCCGCCGCGGCAAAAAGGAGAAAAAGAAAAAGGACAAGCCCCGCCGCGCCCCGGTCATCCCGGTGCTCGCGGGGGTGACGGCCGCCTTCGTCATCGTGTCGGCCGCCTTCATCGGTTGGATGATCTACCTCAACAACCCCTTCGCGAGCGTCGAGGACAAGAAGGTCCCCAACCTCGTGGGAGAAAAATACGACGTGGTGCGCGTCTCCCCCAAGTACGAGGAGTTCGAGATCGTCCCGGAGGACGACCCGGTCTACAACACCGACTATGACAAGGGCGTCATTTACGAGCAGAGCCCCAAGGAGGGCACGACGGTCAAGGTCGGCTCGGAAATCCGCGTCAAGATCAGCAAGGGCAAGCAGATGGTCACGCTGCCCGACTTTTCGGGCCAGGACTACGAGCAGGTCGTCGCCAAGCTGACCGAGTGGGGGCTGACGGCCGACCCCAAGCAGATGTACAGCGACACCGTCCCGGCGGGCAGCGTCGTGCAGACGATCCCCTCCGAGGGGGACCAGGTGGCGGCGGGCGACATCGTCACCGTCTATAAGAGCATGGGCCGCGAGGAGAAGCTGGTGACGGTGCCCCCGCTCGAGGGGATCAGCCTCGACGACGCCAAGCTTCTGCTCCAGCAGCGCAGCCTGCTGGTGGGCAAGATCACCTACGACGAGGACTACGAGGACGAGGCGATGAACGGCCTCGTCGTCAGCCAGAGCCCGGCGGAGGACTCCCAGGTGTCGCCGCGCACGCCGGTCGACATCACGATCGCGGGCACGGCGGAGTCGAACAAGCGCCTGCGCCTCATCATCCCGCTGCCCGCGGGGGTCGACCGGATGGTCGAGATGACGGCGGCGCAGGACGGCACCGAGGTGCAGAAGGAGACGGTCAACCCGGCTGAGCTGGGCAGGTGGCCCGCCTACTTCACCGGCGAGGGCTACGCGTCGGTCAAGATCTACTTCGACGGCGAGCTCTACCAGGTCTACGACCTCGATTTCGACGAGAACGGCTACTACCTGCTGGACGACTACTCGTCCGACTTCGCGGAGTAACGGCGATGGACAAGCGCACAGGACTGATCGTCAAGGCGACGGGAGGCTTTTATTACGTGCAGGCGGACGGCGCCCTCCATGAGTGCCGCGCGCGCGGCCTCTTCCGCAAGGAGGGGGTGAGCCCGCTGGTCGGGGACCGCGTCGAGCTCGAGCCGACGGGGGAGGCGTCCGGATACGTCACGGCGATCCTGCCCCGCAAAAACGCCCTCGTGCGCCCGCCGCTGGCCAACGTCGACACCTTTGTGATCGTGGCCTCGGTCTCCGACCCCGCGCCCAACGCGCTCGTCATCGATAAATTGATGGCGATCGCCTGCCACAAGGAGATCCGCCCGATGCTCGTCATCACCAAGAGCGACCTCGGCGGACCCGACGCGCTCGAGGAGATCTACCGGACGGTCGGCATCCCGGTGTTCGCCGTCTCCCAGCAGAGCGACGAGGGCCTCGAAGAGATCCGCGCGGCGCTCTCCCACGGGATCAGCGCCTTTTCCGGCAACACGGGCGTGGGCAAATCGAGCTTACTCAACCGCATCGACGGGCGGCTGTCGATCGCGACGGGGGAGACAAGCCGCAAGCTCGGCCGCGGCAGGCACACCACCCGCCACGTCGAGCTCTATCCCATCGGGGAGGACGGCTGGATCGCCGACACGCCGGGCTTTTCGGCGGTCGACCTCGAACGGTACGAGATCATCCGCAAGGAGGAGCTCGCCGGCTGCTTTCCGGAATTCGCTGAATTTTCGGGGAACTGCCGGTTTACCGGCTGCTCCCACACGGTGGAAAAGGGGTGCGCCGTGCTCGAGGCGCTGCGGGAGGGGAAGATCCACCCGTCGCGCCACGCGAGCTACCGCGCGCTCTATGAAGACGCGAAGAAGCTGAAGGAATGGGAACTGAAGGACCCACAGGAGAAAAAATGATGCCGAAGAATCCCGACTGCGCCTGCCCGCGGGACTGCCCCCGCCACGGGGACTGCGAAGCGTGCATCGCCTTCCATAAGACGCGCCCCAACCCGCCCGACTGCATGCGCGTAAAGAGACGGCCCGCCCCCAGGGGGACGGGCCGCTGTCTCCTGGTCGCGGGCGGGCCGTCCGGGGACCGCGCCGGCGTGGAACTGAAAGCCGCGCCGGGCGACCTCGTGATCGCGTGCGACGCGGGCTATCCCGCCGCGCTGCGGCTCGGGCTGAAGCCCGCCCTCGCGGTCGGGGACTTCGACTCCTACGGCGGGGAGATCGCCCCGGACGTCGAAGTGGTGCGCACCCCCGTGCGCAAGGACGACACCGACACGATGACGGGGCTGCGGCTGGGGCTGGGCCGCGGCTGCCGGGAGTTCGTGATCGTCGGCGCGCTGGGCGGCAGGCTCGACCACACGGTCGCCAATTTGCAGGCCCTCTGCTGGCTCTGCACGCAGGGCGCGCGGGGAGTCATCCTTTCGGCGGATAACCGCGCCTGGGCGGTCAGGGACGGCGCGCTCGAGCTGCCCCGCATGGAGGGATGGTATCTGTCGGTCTTCGCCGCCGGGGAATGTGAGGGCGTGACGCTGCGCGGGGTGGAATACCCGCTCACCGGGGCGCGGCTCTCCCCGTCGATGCCGATCGGGGTGAGCAACGAGTTTTCCGCCGATACGGCGCGCATCGAGGTCGCGCGCGGCACCCTGATCGTGATCGCGTCGCGCCGGGAGGCCCGGGACACGGAGAAAAATGAAACCGCCCCCGCCGGGACGGCGGAATAAAAAGCGGCCCGCCGTTTGGCGGGCTGCTTTACTTTCCGGGCAAACGCGCCTATAATAGAAGCATGTTCGCAGTCCATGACAGAGATGAGGAGAAGGAGCGGTAGAGATGACAACGATCACCCAGGCCCCCTATTTGATGACCGACTTGGGACAGTCGACCCTTTATACGATGCGGAACAAAAACGGCATGCAGGTGTCCGCGACCGACTTCGGCGGCCACCTCGTGTCGGTCCTCGCGCCCGACCGTGATGGAAAGCTGGCCGACGTCATTCTCGGCTACGGGGATTACGCGGGCTACAAGGTGAACAAATACTATCTCGGCGCGGCGGTGGGCCGCTGCGCGAACCGCATCGGCAAGGGCCGGTTCACCCTCAACGGGAAGGAGTACCAGCTCGCGCTCAACGACAACGGCGTCAACCACCTGCACGGCGGCACGGTCGGCTTTGACCAGAAGCTGTGGGCCGGTAAGGTGATCTCCTGCGAGGAGGGGCAGGCGCTGCGCCTGCGGCTGGTGAGCCCCGACGGGGAGGAACACTACCCCGGCGCCCTGAGCGTCACGATGACCTATACCCTCACCGACCGGAACGAGCTGGTCCTGCACTACGAGGCGGCGAGCGACGCGGACACCGTCTGCAACCTCACCAACCACGCCTACTTCAACCTCGCGGGCCACAACTCGGGCACGATCCTCGGCCAGCAGCTGAAAATTTACGCCGACCATTTCACCGAGGCGGACGCCGAGAGCATCCCGACCGGCAGGGTCCTGCCGGTGGAGGGCACGCCGATGGACTTCCGCGATTACCACAGGGTCGGGGAGCGGATCGACGCGGATTATCTCCCGCTCAACTACGGCGGCGGCTACGATCACAACTGGGTGCTCAATTCCCCCGCGGGCGAGCTCGGCCCCTGCGCCGAAATGTGGGACGAGGCGAGCGGAAGGCATATGACCTGTCTGACGACCCTGCCGGGCGTGCAGTTCTATTCGGGCAACTTCATCGACGGCACCCAGCTCGGCAAGGAGGGTTGCTACTATGAGAAACGGGGAGGCCTCTGCCTCGAGACGCAGTTCGCGCCTGACTCGGTCAATCACCCCGAGTGGCCGAATCCCGTCCTGCGGGCGGGCGAGCTCTACGACCACACGACCATCTACCGCTTCGACGTAAAATAGTCCCCGGGAATCCAAAAGGCGGCCCGCCGAGCGCGGGCCGCCTTTTTTCGTTCGTTTGTCAGCGGACGTTGATCTTGATCTGTCCTTTGGTCCGGTCGTATTTGCTGCTGTCGGGATAGAAGTAGAAGCTGTAGTAGCCGCTCTTGGTGATCTTGGTGTCCTCGTCGACCCACTCGAAATCGCCGTCCAGCCGGTCGTTGTCCGAATTGTAGGCGTGCACGTTGTCCTCGAGCTCGTCGTCGTACTCGTAGAGCCGGTCGTTCTTGTCCGCGCGGAAGGAGGAGGTGTTGAAGTGGACCGCGCCGCTGCCGCTGCCGCTGACTGTGATCTTAATCTGTCCGCGGGTCTTCTCGTACTTGCTGCTGTCGGGGATGAAGTAGAAGTCGTAGCTGCCCGTCTTGGTGATCCGGGCGCTCTCGTCGACCCACTTGACCTTGCCGCTCACCTTGTCGCCGTCCCTGTTGCGGGCGGTGACGTTGTCCTCGAGTTTGTCCTCGTAGTAGTAGAGGCGGTCGTCCTTGTCGGCCTTGAAGCTGTCGGTTTTGAGGGTCAGCTTCTTGCTGCTCGAACTCGAGCCGCTGCCGTTGACGGTGATCTTGATCTCGTCGCGCACCCGGTCGTATTTGCTGCTGTCGGGGATGAAGTAGAACTCATAGTAGCCCGTCTTGGTCACGCGGGTGGTGTCGGAGACCCATTTGACCTCGCCTCTGATGCGGTCGCCGTCGTCGTCGTAGGCGTCGACCTCGTCCTCAAGCTCGCTCACGAGGCTGCGCAGGCGGGTGGTGGTGTTCTTGACGTTGATCGAGCCGATGCGCAGCTCGACGTCGTCATCGCCGTCATCGTCATCGCCGTCCACGGTGATGCGGATGGTGCCGGTCGTGGTCTTATACCGGCTGCTGTCCGGCTCGAAGACGAATTTGTAGCTGCCGCTCTTCTTGACGACGGTGGAGCGGGAGGAATCCCAGCTCACCTCGCCCGAGATCGTCTTGCCGTCGTAGGTGGCCTTGACGTTGTCCTCGAGGTCGTCCTCCAGGTCGCGCAGACGGTCGCCCGAATCGGCGCGGATCGTCTTGGTGGTCAGCTTGACGCCGGTGCTGCTCGTGCTGCTGTCCTCATCGTCGTCGCCCCCGTCCACGTCGATGTAGATCGAGCCGTAGGTCTTTTTGTAGCTGCTGCTGTCGGGGGTGAAGAGGAAGCGCACGGTGCCGCTGCGGCGGATCGCGGTGCTGCCGGAGGAGACCCAGCTCACCCTGCCCGACACCTTGCGGCCGTTATAGGAGGCGGTGACGTTTTCCTCCAGGTCGTCCTGAAGCGAGCTGAGCCTGTCGCCGTAATCGGCGTCGATCGTCCGGGTGCTCAGCTTGAGGGCGGAGGAACCGCTCGTGCTGTCCGAATCGCTGCCGCTTCCCGTCTTGAGGGAGCCGACGGTGCCCGAGACGGACGATTTGGTCACGGCGGTCACCGATTTGACGCTGGAGCCGCTCGAAGCGGTCAGCTTGGCCTTGCTGCTGGTGAGCTTGGCGGTCGTGACCGTTGCGCCGCGCGAGACGGTGACCTTGTTGGCGCCCGCTACGGTCAGCGTGCCGACCGTGCCGCCGATGGTCACCTGAACGTCGCTGTCAAGCGTCTTGGAGAGGGAAAGCGAGGGAAGCGAGCCGGTGACGCTCAGGTCGGACTGGCTGCCCAGCGTGATCCGGCGGGACTTTCCGGTCGAGTCGGTGAAGCAGACGAGCAGGTCGCCCTTGCTCGAGGTGAGGGACACCGCCCCGTCCTTGGAGAGATAGGACCCGGTGAGGCTTCCTCCCCTGTAAAACTGGACATACTTATTCTGGACCTTAAGGCTGTAGTTTGATGCCGCAGACGCGCCGACTGCCAGGGAGAGCATCATGACGAGCGCCAGGCAGATTGCGGTAATCCGTTTGACAGACATTTTGATCGAAATCCTTTCTTTCTTCATGCTGCGGTGGTGTCGATTCGGGCGGGCGGGAACGCAAAGCCGTCCTCCGCGCCGCTTCTTTCTAATAGGTGTGCGGAAAGGCGCGTTTTGATGCACGATCCTTCCAGACGAGCCACATATTTTAATCACATTCTGCATCATTTTGCCTGAAAAGTCAACCGCGGGAGGAAAGACCGCCCCCCGCCGTGCTATAATAGGAATATCCGCGGAGAAAGGGGGAATTTGGATGCTGTCGGTCTGTCTGCCGGGGACGGGCGGCTTCATGCCGCTGGGGAACCGCTGGCTCACCTGCTGCTGGATGGAATACCAGGGCCGCGCGCTGCTCATTGACTGCGGCGAGGGGACCCAGCTCGCGCTGCGGGCGGCCGGGTGCCGGCTGAGCCGGCTGGACACCCTGCTGATCACCCACTACCACGCCGACCATGTCGCCGGGCTGCCCGGGCTGCTGCTCTCGGCGGGCAACAGCGGCAAGACCACCCCGCTCACGATCGCGGGGCCGCCCGGCCTGCGGTACGTCGTGCCCGCCCTGATGATGATCGCGCCGGTGCCCTACCCGGTCGAGCTCGTCGAGCTGGGCGCCGGGGACGCGCTGGACGGCTGGGACGGCCTGACCGTCTCCAGCCTCCTCCTCAAGCACCGCATCCCCTGCTACGGCTACCGGGTGCGGGTGGCCCGCAAGCCGGTCTTCAACCCGCAAAAGGCCGAGGCGCTCGGAATCCCCAAACCGCTCTACCGCACGCTGCACGCGGGGGAGGCGGTGACGCTGCCGGACGGGCGGCGGATCGAGCCGGAGCAGGTGCTCGACGGCGCGCGCAGGCCGCTTTCCGTCTGCTACTGCACCGACACGCTGCCCATCCCGGCGATCGCTGAATTCGCGCGGGACGCGGACCTGATGATCGCCGAGGGGATGTACGGCGACGACGCGATGGAGGAAAAGCTCCGGGAAAAGATGCACAGCCTCTTTTCCCAGAGCGCGCGCCTGGCCGCGCGGGCGGACGTTCGGCGGCTGTGGCTGACCCACTACAGCCCCGCGCTCGCCGACCCGCAGGAGTGGATCGGCCGCGCGCGGGAGGAATTCCCCGGCGCGGTCGCCGCCCACGACGGCATCCGCATCACGCTGGGCGGCGAATAATCCGGCCGAAAGGGGAGGGGCCCGCCCGGCGGGCCCCTCCCCTTTTGCGCCAAAGCGGGCGCAAAAAGAGGGCCCCCGGTAAACGGGGACCCTCGGGGATATCGTAATTTGCCAAAGCAAAGAGCAGGCGCGCGGGGAAAGCGGGTCAGCCGCAGCCGCAGCCGCCGCGCTTATTGCGCTTGGCGTAGGGGGCGGGCTGGGGCGCGCAGCAGCAGTTGTTCATGCCGATCGGATTGGGCACAAAGGAGCTGTAGACCGGCGGGGTCTCCACACAGCCGCAGGCCGGCTTCTCGGGCATCGCGGCGGCGCATCCGCAGGCGGGGTCCGCAGCGGCGGCACAGCCGCAGGTCGTTTCCGTCACGACGGCCGCGCATCCGCAGACGGTGTCCGGGATCGCGTTCGCGCATCCGCAGGCAGGCTCCGCGGCGGGAACCGCACATCCGCACCCGCAGGCGTTGTTGACCGGCGCGCAGGAGCGGGGCTGGGCGCAGGGCTGGCAGGGCTGGCAGGGTTGCGCCTGCTGGGCGCAGCCACAGGCGGGAGCAGCCACGGCGTCGGGCGTGCAGGGAGGCGAAAAGAGCTTCTGGGGCGGGTTGCATTTTTTATCGAAGCTCGGGTTGAACGCGTAGAAGTTCTTCGCGTCGAGGTTCTCCTGGGTAATGCGCAGCGCGTCGCCGAACCGCTGGAAATGCACGACTTCGCGTTCCCGCAGGAACTTGATCGGGTCGCGCACGTCGGGATCGTCGGCGAGGCGCAGGATGTTGTCGTAGGTCTTGCGGGCCTTCTGCTCGGCCGCGAGGTCCTCGTAAAGGTCGGCAAGGGTGTCGCCGGAGACCTGGAGCTCGGAGGTCGAGAAGGGGTAGCCCGAGGCGGCCTGCGGGTAGACGCCCGCGGTGTGGTCGACAAAGTAGGTGTCGAAGCCGCTGCGCTTGATCTCTTCGGGCGTCATGCAGCGGGTGAGCTGGTAGATGATCGCGGAAACCATCTCGATGTGGGCGAGCTCTTTGGCGCAAGGATTATATATATGACTATGGAAGACGCATGAATAGGTCGACCTTGAAGTCGCTGGGATCACCGTGCCGCCCACCCCGCGCCTTGGTGTATACGATCTTGTCGATGACCTCTTTCAACAGCTGGTTCAGCTGCGCCGGATCCATGGTTGAATCAAATACATTTAGTAGATTCTCTACTTTTGGTATAATCTTTTTACGTCCGGCCTCGGCTTGCCGATACGTATCGGCTTCATGCTGCAGCTCGTCGAGCTGGTTCTGTAATTCCTGCCTGCGGCTGGAGATGCTTTGGGTTCGAGACAGGAAGATCTCAACGCTGTATATTTCCTGCTCAAGCAGGTCGTGCGCCTTGCTCAGCTGGTGATCCAGCGTCGCCAGCTCCTTTTCAAGGCGGCGGACGCTCTTCTCTGCGGCCTCGATACCCGCGGGCTTTTTGTCATGGACTCCTTCGATCGACAAACGATATTCCTCCAACCATTCTTGGAGCGACGTCCGGACCTTCGCGAGGATAAGCGGCAAATCGGCGCTGACGTTCGGGCAACCGGGGTATTGGCAGATCATAGATGCTTGGCGATTTGCATATGGCCTCCGTACCATCATGTGGCCGCAAACACCGCAGACGAGGAGTCCCGCGAGGGGATTTCGCATTTGCTTATGCGCGTCAAACCGGATAGGCGGGTTGTGTGCAATGTTCTCCTGGGCCGCATCCCATGTCTCCCGTGAGATGATCGGCTCGTGGCGGCCTTGCGTGACGATATAGTCGCGTTTTTTAGGACGCGAAATTTTCACATCGCCGCCCGAGATCGACTTGACGCCCGGCCGGCGGTTCCACCGGAGCTGCCCGCAGTAAACGGGGTTTTCCAGAATTGCCACAACAGAGTTGTAGGTCCACAAACCGCCCTTCCGGGTCGGTATGTGCAGGTCGTTGAGCCGGTTTGCGATTTTCTTGGAGCCCAGCCTTGTGGTTGTTCCGTCAGAATCAGTGGCCCCGAGCGTGTAAAGCTCAAAAATGAGGCGAACGGTTTCAGCCTCGTCGGGATCGGGCTCGAGCGTCCATCCCTTTTCATTTTGCAGCTTTACGCGCGTATATCCATAGGGCGGTATGTTGCCGGTGTACTTCCCCTCCATGACGGAGGCAACCCGCCCGCGCTGCAGGCGACGGTTGATCGTTTTATACTCACGGCGGCTCATGAAAAGGCCGAACTCGAAATACTCTTCGTCGAACTCGTTGTTGGGGTCGTAGATCTTCGCTGGTGTGACGATCTTGGTGTGGCTCAGCTTGAATGCCTGCGCCACGATGCCCTGATCGATCGTATCCCCGCGCGCCAGACGTTCCACCTCAACGACCAGGACGCCCTCCCACATGCCGCGCTCGACCTCGTCGAGCAGCTGTTGCATGACGGGACGGGCGGCAATACTATCCCCGGAGACGATCTCTCGGTATATTTTCGAGACGGGCAGATTCAGGCGCTTTGCCGCTCGCAAAAGCTCATCCTGGTGGCGGGCGAGGGTATCCCCCGCTCCATGGGCCTCGGCCTCGACGTCTGCACGGGATTTTCTCAGGTACATCAGATAGGGCATAACCGACTCCTTAAAAGTGATGCCGCCCCAATCGAGGGCGGCATAATCATTATCTTGCTATTTCATACGTTAGTGTTGTCTTCCCGTCATTCTTCTCAGAATCAAACTGCCCAATTACTATGTAAGAGTAGTTCGAAATATCCTCGTCAGTATAGTACAGCATATAAAGGCGATCATTTTCGGCATCACGCCATGCCCCAGAACTTAAATTATAATACTCATTCCCACTTTTATCGAACAGCTGGACAGTTCCCCGTTCTGACATGAATGCCTTTAAAGCATCAAAATCACTAACGACTTCGACGGCAATGACATTTTTCAGGACTTTTTCCGTGACATCAAACTCGGGATGATACGCCACGCTTTCAATGCTTAATCCGCCTGATGGAGGGAGGAAGTAGGAATGCTGGAATTCGCCGATTCGAGAATTCTCACTGTCCGCAATGTCCTCGATTGTTTTTTCGGGATCGGCGGCAGGTACCGGCTCTGATGCGGGTGAAGTCTGCTGGGGGGCGGCCTCCGCAGCCTCGCCGCAAGCAATAAGAGGGAAGGCTAAGCACAATGACAGAAGCAAAGCTGTAACAATTCTTCTCATAAAATTCCCTCCTGATTTTATTGACTATCCTACGTTGTCCTTTGACGAATAAAGCAGCGCCTCCGGTGTCAGTCAAAGACCACAAAGATGATGTTTCCTTGCCGCCTTATCCGACACGCCCCGGCAAGACATCAGCCTCCTTAGCTTTGTCCTCCAGTCTTGCGAGGATCTTCCCACGCTCAAGTTCTGGCAGGGCATTGTAGTACTTGAGCAGTTCGCGCTCGTCATCCCGGATGGGTGGTGAGCTTTTTTCTTTTCCGGTAATAAGATACTCCAGAGAGACGCCCAAAAATTCCGATATAAGAGCAAGCCTGTCAGATGATGGGTTGGTACCTTTTCTCTTCCAGTCACTGATGTTTCCGGTACTGATGTTGGCATATTTGCCTAGTGCGGCTGCAGTCAGGTGTTTCTCTTTCAGAATCTCATGGACGCGGTACCCTATATCAGCAATAAATTTCACCCCCAACAAAACACTCTTTAATCAGAATAAAAGTATTGACAAAACTCTGATATAAGAATATAATGCAATTGCACAGTAAAATATGCGACGAAAAAACAACCTGACCAGCGCCCTGCCAAAAGCTGCGGTCAAATTGTCCTCGTTGCGCGACCTGACGGGCCATTCCACACATCCGATTCGCCAGAAACAGCACCCCAAATACGTACTTCCCATACGTTGTAACGCCATGTTCTGTCAAACGCGGTCCGTCAGGTCTATTTTACTTTTTTTTGCCGAAAAAGTCAACAATTGTTACCTTTTATCGGCTTGGCGCATTGGCCAAAATCACGAAAGGAAGCGACAGCATATGAGAGTGGCCCTAGACATGGAGAAGCTCCAGATGATCATCTATTACACCAACAGCATCCGGATGTCCGCCGCGCGCCGTGAAGAGCTGCATCAGGTTGTCCTGCAGGGGATTCTGGTGGGGGAGGTCGATCTTGACTTGCTTTTCAGTGACGCGCCTCAGCTGACTGCCACGAATATTCGGACGTTTTTGCGGTCCTACGTTGAGGCCGGAGGCAACGAAGGAGAGGTTCGCGCACAGGAGTTGTACGACGCTTACGTCGAGTGGTGCGGCGATATGGCGGAACCTTCGGAGACCGTCTCGACGTTCGGCAGGTATTTGCGTGAAATCGGCATCCGGAAGATCAAGCGGGCGGATGCGAACTACTACCGTCTGCCTGCCGGCATGGAGGAGGATGACGGATGATCTCGTCTCCAGAGCTGCGCGGGGAGATCCGGAAGCAGATGGATATCCGCCGCTGGGACTCCGAAGATCTGGGGAGAGCGACCGGATATGCCGGCAGCACCGTGCGCAAATACATGTGCGACACGACCAAGGCCGCTTCGGACGCATTTGAGCGAGCCGTCTGCAGGGCACTCCAGATCGATCCCCTCATGTACATATTATCGCACAAGGAGGCGGTTTAGGCCATGAGCGACTGCTGCAAGAATTATTACAAGATGTGCAGGGAAAACGCCTCCCTGACGCAGGAGTATGCGGCCGGCGCGCTGGGGGTATCGGTCCGGCAGCTTAGCGATTACGAAAACGACAAGGCCCCGGTGCCGGACGACGTGGTGGACCGGATGTGCACGGCGTACGACACGAAATACCTTGCCTTGTGGCATCTCAAAAACAAGACCCGCCTCGGCCAGTATCTTCCGGATTTTTTCGAGCCAGAGTCGGTGGGAGACATGATGTTTTCCCTTGCGCTCGCAGAGGACGGCGTTTCGGGGGCCTACGCGGCAATCAAAGAGATCTACCGTGACCGCCAGTTGAATCCGGAGGAACTGCCCGCCATGCGCAAAGCGGTGAGCGAGGCGCAGGAGGCTCTGAACAACCTGACATCCATTGTACTGTATGCGCAGCAGAGAATTGACGAGGTCGAAAAACAGCGGGACAGGCAAGATTGAGGAAGTCCACGTCATAACATAAAGCGAGGTGATGGCATGGAAAAGCGGCCGCGCTCTGGACCGGAGCTGCTGGAGTATCTCTACTCGGGGAAAGTGGTCAAGGAAATGGCCGTGGGGTCGACGCAGGTGCGCTTTTTTGACACATGCTATCGAGACGCCTCGCCCGAAGAGCTTGAAAAGCGCAGGGCGCGGATCAACGCGGCTGCACTGAATTGCATCATGAGCTGGGGAAAGGATGAAAAAAAGGATGAACAAAGCAGTCATGACCGGGCGGCTGGTTGAGACTCCGGAGCTGAGGCATACGCCCAACGGCATCTCGGTGTGCCGCTTCCGCCTGGCAGTGGACAGGCCCTACCTTGTGGATGGGAAACGCACAGCGGATTTCTTCGACGTGATCGCCTGGCGGCAGTCGGCGGAATTCGTCTGTAAGTACTTCACAAAAGGCAAATTCATCATCGTCGAAGGTCGCTTTGAAACCCGCAGCTACGACGACCGCAACGGAGCCCGCCGCCGTGCGGTCGAGCTGATCGTCGATCACGTCGAATTTGGCGGCGACAGCAAGAGGGCGGACGACGGAAGGGGCTTGCCGGATCCGCCGCCTGAAACCAACGGACAAGCTACGCCGCCTGCCCCCGTGAGCGGTGATTTTTCAGAGATGTCCGCCCCCGCGGACGATCTACCATTTTAAATGCGGCGGCAACGCCGTATCCGGGAGGAGACAACATGAGAGTCATCAGCATCATCAACCTCAAGGGCGGAGTGGGAAAGACGGTCAGCGCGATCAACATTGCCCATATTCTGGCCGCGAACTACAAAGCCCGCGTCCTGCTGATCGACAACGACAAGCAGGGGAATGCCTCGAAGTTTTTTGAGCTGCACAGCTACGACCTGCCAAGCGTGGCCGACGTTCTCACCGGCCGCGCGATGCCGATTGCCGAGGTGGTGCGCCATTCCCAATACGACCGGCTCGATTTGGTGCCTGCAAACATGGGTCTGCTTACCGCCAACAGTTCGCTGCTGGTGGATACGAGCCGCACAAGGGATTATCGGATGCGCAGCTCCCTCGAGGCCGTCGCCGATCATTACGACTGGTGCGTCATCGACAACGCGCCCGATATCAATATCAGCGTGATCAACGCGCTCATGGCCAGCGATGACGTCCTGATCCCGGTCAAGATCGATCGGTTTGCATTCGACGGCCTGCAGGAGCTCGTCGAGCAGATCGACGACATACGCACCAGCAACGACCGTCTGCGGCTGGCGGGCTGCTTTTTCACCATGTACCAGCGTAATCGCGTCAGCCGGGAGGGGGACGACTGGATGCGGCAGGAACAGCCCTATCCCGTCTTTGAGACGCAGATCCGCAATACCGTCAAGGTGACTGAAACCACCTATGCAGGGCGGCCGCTGCTGGATTACTCCCCCAATTGCACGGCTTCAAAGGACTACCTTCGATTGGTGGCCGAATATCTCGAGGGGAGGGACTGCGCATGGCAAAATTCAGTGTTCGGGACATGATGGCGGCACCGGCCGATCCCCCTGCTCCTGTGGATGTTGGACAGCCCGCGCTGCGCACGATCGATACGATCACGGCTGAGATCAATTACTATAAGCAGCAGACCGCGCAGAATATCATCGAGATCGGCCGCCGCCTCATCGAGGCGAAGCAAAAACTGCCACATGGACAATGGACCAACTGGCTGAGGGATACCGTGGAGTTCAGCCAGCAGACGGCTACGAACTTTATGAACATCGCCATGCAGTATTCAAATTCCCAACCGGTTGGGAATTTGAGCTATACCAAGCTGGTGGCCCTTCTGCAGGTTCCCGACGCCGAGCGCGAAGATTTTCTTGCCAAGAAGCATGTTGTAAATGGCGAGGAAAAGACCGTCGACGAGATGAGCAAGCGGGAGTTTGAGGCAGTGGTGAAGGAGCGCAACAAAGCCGTCAAGCAGCTCGCCGACGAGAAACTTCGGGCCAGTCAGGCAGAGGAAAGTCTAAGGGCCTCGAGAACATTGGCGGGGGACCGAGCACGTCGGATTTTTGATTTGGAAAAACAGATAGAGGAGCTCAAAAATGCGCCTATCGAGGTCGCGGTCGCCGAGATTAGTGCCGAGGAACACGAGAATATCCGGCAGGAGGCGTTCGAGGCTGCACGGCATGAGATGAAGGAGGAGTACGACCGAATCGACCAAGAGCTGACGGACAAGCTCAAGAGAGTTTTTGAACTGCGACGGGAAAATATGTCCTTGCGTAATCAACTCGAGGACGCGGAAAAAAACAGTGTCGAGGCTCTGCCGGAGGAAGTAACCCGGGATGCGACTGCGGACTTCTTGGACGCGGTGGGATCCGCCTATCGAATCTATAAGTCGATCATCGAGCTCTCTGCCCCGGATTGCGCGGCCACGGGAATTAAGGCCTGCAGGAGGCGGCTGGACGAGCTGCAGGCGGAGCTGAGCCAGCTGGAAGCCCGTGCCGCCAATCTGGCAATCGCCGGCGACGACGAACTGCCAGGGGAGGAAGACGATGATTAGCTGCAGCACGATTCATACGCTTCCGCCAGAAAGGAAGGCGGGCCCTGCCGGCCACAAACCACAGAAGCGCGTCAAAAGGAGTGACAAATTTATGAACTTCATGGTGTACTATTTCCTCGTGGGTATTTCTCTTTCATGTGGGATAGCGATTGTGCTTGCGGCAACTCACCTGGTGGCGGGATTGCTCCATCGGGAGAAGCCGCGATATAAGATCAAACTGATGCGCAGTTTGGGAGATGAGGTCAGAAATGAGCGCGGAGCGTAAGGGTTGGGATCCGGACGAGGTCGTCAAACTGCGGCAGATGGTCGCCTTACATAAATCGGCGTCGGAGATCGCAGCCGACCTCGGTAGATCAGAGATATCGATCCGCTCGAAAGCGCAGGCTCTGGGGCTCGGTTTCCGCGCGAAAATTGAGCCGGAGCCTCACGGATGGGGAGGGAAGCACATGATTTCATCGAAGGAAAGTACCGATATAAAGCCCTATAAAAAATCAGATAAAAATTTGAGAAGAAAAAAGGTGACGACCGGATGTGATACTGTGTATGATAGAGTCCCAGAGGACTTGCGAAGCCTGCGCCAGTGGGTCTGCCACAGATTCCCAGACAAGGCCCCGCTCTGCCCCTTCCCGGACGAGCGCGGCGATTTGACGTTTGCCTCCTGCAACAAGCCGGAGACATGGGGGAGTTTCGAGGCCGCGGTCAAGGCCGTTTCCCTCGGCTGGGCCAAAGGCATCGGGATCGAGTTTGCCAACGGCATCGCGGGGATCGACATCGATCACTGCGTCGACGGCGGGGAGCTATCTGAGCTGGCCAGGGAGATCGTCGAGACGTTTCGGAGTTATACGGAGATATCCCCTTCTGGTACCGGTGTGCATATCCTCTTTCGCGGCAAGCTGCCCGGGACCGGCTGCAAGCTGCCGATGCTCGGCCTCGAGGTCTACGACAGCGGCCGGTATTTTACCGTTACGGGCAACGCCTACCTTGATCCGGATGGCGACGCATATCCTCTGCGTGACTGCACCGAGGAGCTCGGCGCATTTTATAAGCGGTACTTCGATAATACTCTGTCCGAGGAGACGAAGTTGCAAGTAAAGTCCACTGCATCTCCTGCGGATGCTCAAAAGAGGGCGGCGTCAACTCAGCGGCACTTGAAGCTCTTGAGTGCCATACAGGAGACATTGGGCAAGGCGGGAACGATGATGGCGGAAAACGCCGGCGCGCCCGAAGCATGGAGGCTATTTGGGCAGGTTCAGGCGGGGCTTGGATATCTTATGGATATGATACAGCAGGACGCATCGGAGGTGAGATAAGTGCTGCAGGACGGCAATCAGCTCGCTATCGTCACTGCCGCAAAATGTGAGGCCGGCCGCGGAAAAGCGGACGGTCTTACTGTATGCGAGCTGACTTGGATGATCATCGCGGGGGACCAGTCTGGTCAGAGCCTTGCAACGCGGTATTTCTACGAAGACCAGCTGCCACGCAGGCTGATGGACGACTTTCTGCGGCTTGGCCTTCGGGTGAGAGGCCCGGAGGAGGTCGACAAGGTGCGTGACCAGCTGGTTGGGCGTATCGCGCGCCTGACCCTCAAAACCGACGAGGGAAAACAGCGGGTCTTTGTCGGTAATTACGTGGGGTGCGGAGACCCCGCCCAATATCATCCCGCATGACGATAGACGATCGGATGTGATACTGTGTACGATAGAGTCCCAGAGGGCTTGCGAAGCCTGCGCCAGTGGGTCTGCCACAGATTCCCCGACAAGGCCCCGCTCTGCCCCTTCCCGGACGAACGCGGCGATTTGACGTTTGCCTCCTGCAACAAGCCGGAGACATGGGGGAGTTTCGAGGCCGCGGTCAAGGCCGTTTCCCTCGGCTGGGCCAAAGGCATCGGGATCGAATTTGCCAACGGCATCGCGGGGATCGACATCGATCACTGCGTCGACGGCGGGGAGCTATCCGAGCTGGCCAGGGAGATCGTCGAGACGTTTCGGAGTTATACGGAGATATCCCCTTCCGGTACCGGCGTGCATATCCTCTTTCGCGGCAAGCTGCCCGGGACCGGCCGCAAGCTGCCGATGCTCGGCCTCGAGGTCTACGACAGCGGCCGGTATTTTACCGTTACGGGCAACGCCTACCTTGATCCGGATGGCGACGCATATCCTCTGCGCGACTGCACCGAGGAGCTCGGCGCATTTTATAAGCGGTACTTCGATGATACTCCGCCCGAGCAGACGAAGTTGCAAACAAAGTCTGCATCTCCTGCGGATACTCAAAAGAGGGCGGCGTCAGCTCAGGGGGAAGCGGTCCGCGATCTCTCGGACGAGGAGATCCTGGAGATCGCCTACAAATCCAGAAACGGAGAGGCATTCCGGCGGCTTTATGACGGGACCTATTCTGCTGCAGAGGTGCCACAGCGCAAGGACGGTACGCCCGATCAATCCTCAATCGATATGCGGCTGGCCAATCATCTGGCATTTTGGTACGGCGCGGACCCGGACCGGGTGGACCGTATGTTCCGTCGATCTGCGCTCTTTCGGCCCAAATGGGACCGTTCAGTCGGTGGAGGCAAGACTTACGGCCAGAGGACGGTGGAAATCGCCTGCAGGGGGCGTAAAGACGTGTTTGTTCCCTATGACCGGCCAAGTGATTCCCTGCAGCCGCCGATGCCGGACGAGCCGCCCCCGCCGTCCCCGGGCAAATCGGCCGCGGCGGCCTCCGACCTGCCTGCGGAGGAGGAAGACCAGGTCATCCCTCAAAATCCCACAAAGTATACGCACGACGACACCGGCAACGCGCATCGGTTCCGCGACGCCAACTACAAGGACCTGCGCTATGACCACGTTGATAAGGTGTGGTATTGCTGGACAGGGAAGCGATGGCAGGAGGACCAGACCGGGGAGGTCAAGCGGCGGGCCGACGAACTGCTCGACGAGATGGAGGGGGAGGCAAAGCGCAAACCAGACGACGAGGCCGCGCCGCTGCTCAAGCTCGTGCGGCGTACACGCAGCTCCAAGAGCAAGGAGGCCATGATCAAGGAGGCGCAGCACCTCGAGGGCATACCGGTGCTGCCCAACGAGTTTGACCGCTATAAGGATGCCCTCAATGTGCAGAACGGTGTGGTCAATCTCAAGACCGGCCGCCTGCGCCCGCATAGCCGCAAGCTCATGCTGTCGATGCTGGCCGACGTAGACTTCAATCCGGACGCCAAGTGCCCCCGCTGGATCCACTTCCTCGAGGACGTCACGAGGGGAGATCAGGAACTTCAACTGTACCTGCAGCGCACGGTCGGTTACTGCCTGACCGGCTCGACGATCGAACAGTGTGTGTTTTTCCTCTTCGGCAACGGCAAAAACGGCAAAAGCACCTTCCTTGACACGATCAGCTCGATCATGGGGGACTACGCCAAGAACAGCCAAGCTGAAACGGTCATGCAAAAGGACCGTGGGAGCAGGGGCGCGAGCTCGGATGTCGCGCGGCTTAAAGGCGCGCGCCTCGTTACGACGAGCGAGCCCAACGACGGCTGCCGCCTCGACGAGGGGATCGTAAAGCAGATGACCGGCGGCGAAAAGATTACGGCCCGGATGCTCTATAAGGCCGAGATCGAATATCGCCCCGAGTTCAAGATCATGATGGGCACCAACGTCCGGCCAAAGATCACCGGCTCGGACGACGGTATCTGGAGGCGCGTCAAGATGATTCCTTTCACGGCACAGATCCCGGCGAACAAAATTGATCGGCGGCTGGGGGATAAGCTGCGCGAGGAAAAATCGGGTATCCTCAACTGGGCGATCGCCGGCGCGATCGGCTGGTATAACGAGGGGCTGCCGCCGTGCGCGGCGGTGGACTACGCCAACGAGGAGTATCGCAAGGATATGGACCGGATGCAGCAGTTTGTTGAGGACTGCCTGACACGCACACCGGGCAACTCGCTGCAGGCGATGGTTTTATACGGGGTCTACCGGCGCTGGTGCGAGCAGAATGGAGAGCGATACCCGCTCTCCACAACCAAATTTTCAATGGAGTTGCAGGATCACTACGGATTCCGCAAGCAGAAAAACGCCCGCTTCAACGAGTACATGGACGTCGACTTTACGGAGGTCGGGCAGCAGTTCTGCCTTCTTTCCCCCGACTCCCCCCACCCCTGATGGAGACGATGCCAGCTTGGAGGATATCACCGGAACTTTCCCCTAGCATTGAAAAACGCTAGGAAAAGTTCGTCTGGTAGCCTCCAACGTTAGAAACGTCTCCACAAATCCACTATCCATAGGCTTTTGTGTTGAATCTCCGCTCCATATCCCTTCCATACCATCCAATAGGAGGACTCTCTTTTATGACGCTCGAAGAAAAGAAGAATAAGCTGAGGAAATATGCCATAGCGATTGATAGACTCGCGCGGAAGTGCAGAGAGGCGGACCGCTGGGATAGCATGGCCGAGGGCACGGGCGGCATCGTGCAGGCTGGGCGTCGGCGGGGAGAGCCAGACGTGATCAAGGAGACGGCGATCGCCGTGCGGCAGGAGTGCGAGCAGCTTGCCTCGGAGGCCAACGACCTGCGGCGGGAGCTGGTAACCGCGCTCGACCAGGTCGCTGACGATGAGCGGCGGGAGCTGCTCGAACGGAAGTACCTCGAGGGAAAGAGCAACGCCCAGCTCTCGGCAGAGTACGGTGTGTGCGAGCGTACCGTGCGCCGGCGGCTGGGCACCGCGATTCGAGACCTCGATCGATTCAGCGGGTATTTCATGGGGTAGGTGTCCGCAAATGTCCGGAAATGTCCGGGTTTGTCCGCATTTGTCCACTTGAATTCCATACCGTTCTTGACGTATAATAATGCTTAGAGAGATGCGCTCGAAAGGGCGTGTCTCTTTTTTGATGCCCAAATTCAAATTGGGCCGGATTCAAGTCTCCGGAATGGATTCAAATCGCCGCTCGAAAGTTATCCACCAGTCATCAACGCTGAGGCCCCTGGGCGGGCGTTTTCCACCGTCTCCGAGCAGGAGCCGTCGCGATATTGCCAGCCTGCCGTATGCGTCAAGGTACTTCCCCGGGGGTACCCCGCGCGCGGGTCTTGCGAGGCCCGGCAATCACCCGCATTAAAAACCAAAAAAGTGGTTTGAAATCTTGATCGGGGTTTGTCCGCCAGGTTACGTCCGAATTTTGTGAAGAATGCCGAACGCCCGCGCGGCAGAACCGGCCCGGGGCCGGGGCGGCGGGAACCGGCAAAGTGACGAAAAATTGTCCTGTGGTGGTTGGCGCTGGATGGAATGGAAGAGGAATCGGACGGCACCGTCCCGGGGGACAGGGGAGGAGCGGAATAATGGCGGAAAAGGATGAGCTGTATTTCGAGGGTGGGGCGATTATCGCCTGTACGCGGCTCACGGCGGAGTATTTCGGTGTGACGCCGGCGACACTCTCCAACTGGATGCGTGCCGGGTGCCCGCGCTATAAGCATGGATACTGGGACATCCGTGCGGTCACTGACTGGCGTGGCAAGCAGGAGGGGGAGAAGCTCGCGGCGGCTGCGGCAAGCGATCCCTCAAAGCTGACGCCTGCTCAGCAGAAGGTACACTACGAGGCACAGCTGAAAGAGGTACAGCTGGAGGCTGCGCGGCTGCGCAATCGGTTTAACAGCGGCATGTACCTGGAGCGGGCGACGGTTGTGGATGAGCTTGCAAAGTACTTCATCGTGCTCAAACACTCGCTGCTCGGCTTGGGGCACGAACTGAGTCTGATGGTGTCTCCCTACGTCGACGCGGACCGGGGCCGCCAGATTGACAGGACGATTGACGAGCGCGTCAAGGATATGCTCGAGCAGATGGCGGTTGAGGGAGTGTACGACGCAAAGACCAGCACCACGGAGGCGATTTGATGCCAGACAGGATCATCCCGGACTGGATTATGGAGGCGCTGCAGGCGCTGCGCCCTCCGGGGCGGCTGACGGTAAGCGAGTGGGCCGACGCCAACCGTGTCCTGACTAGCGGGGAATCCAATAAGCCTGGGCGCTGGCGCACCGACTTTACCCCGTATCTGCGTGAGATCATGGACGCTTTTACAGCGCCGGACGTTGAAGAAATCATCCTGGTAAAGCCGACGCAGGTCGGCGGCACGGAAGCGATGCTCAATATGATGGGATACGCGATCTGCAACGATCCCGCGCCGATGCTGGTGGTCTATCCGCAAAAGGAATTGGCCGAATCAGTCAGCGATCACCGGATCCAGCCGATGATCCGGGCGTGTCCCGAGCTTCGCCGGCGCTACGACGAGAACAGCAAGCGGCTCGACCTCAACTTTACAGGCGGAGTCTACGTGGGGATCGTCGGCGCGAATTCGCCGAGCGACCTCGCGAGCCGCCCGGTCAAGAACGTCTTCCTCGACGAGGAGGATAAATTCCCCGCCCGGGCGGGCAAGGAGGCCTCGCCCGCCGCGCTGGCGATGGAGCGGCAAAAGACCTACCCGGCGAACCGCAAAACGATGCGTGCTTCGACGCCCGTCTTTGAGCAGGGGCCGATCTGGCAGAGCTGGCTGAAAGCCGACACGCAGATGGAGTGCCTTGTGGATTGTCCTCACTGCGGAACGAGCTGGGGCTTTGAGTTTAAGCAGCTCAAATGGCCGGAGGGCGCGGACGAAGAACGGGCACGCAAGGAGGCGGTCTACTGCTGCCCGAATTGCGGCGCGGTTATCACCGAGACCGAAAAGGCAGACATGATCAGGAGTTGTCACTGGGAGGTCACGCGATCCAATGGGAGCCGGAAGCGCCTTGCGTTCCATTTCAATACCTTCTATTCTCCCTGGATAAAATTTGGGGATATCGCGGCGGAGTTCCTCAAGAGCAAGGATTATCCGGAGCTCCTGCAGAACTTCATCAACTCCTGGCTGGCGGAGCCCTACCGCGAGGTCGAAAGCCAGATGGATGCCGAGAAGCTGCTGCAACGGCAGAGCCAGTATCCCGCGATGACGGTCCCGACAGGCGCAGCCATGCTGACGGGAGGAGTGGACGTGCAGCGAAAGAGCTTTTACTGGACGGTCCGCGCCTGGATGCCGAACATGACGAGCTTCAACGTTGCGCACGGGCAGGCGTTTACCTGGATGGAAATCGAGCAGGTCATGAACGCATGGTACCGTGATCCCGCAGGCGGTCGGTATCAGGTCAACCTCTGCTGCGTGGACTCAGGAGACCAGACGGACGACGTATACAATTTCTGTGCGATCAACCGCGAATGGGCGGTGCCGATCAAAGGCTCCTCAAACAGGATGCTGACCAAATATCGGGCGACGACGATTGACCGGGACGGGATCTCCCGGGGCATGACGCTGATCATGGTGGACACGGACTTTTACAAGGATATGATCTTTGCCCGCTTCTTCCGGGATGAGGAGAACGGTGGCTGGTACCTGCACGACAAATGCGACGCGGAGTATGCGGAAATGGTGACCGCCGAGCATAAGGTTATCGAGCGGGACCGCGGCCGGTTGGTGAGCCGCTGGAGGCCAAAGGTGACCGGAGCGGACAACCACTATCTGGACTGCGAAGTATATGCCGCCTGCGCCGCCGACGTCTATGGGTTGCGCACTCTCAGCGCCAACCAGGCACGGCAGGAGCGGCAGCCCGCCGTGCAGCAGGAACCGCAGCATTATCAGCGCGCCGAATCGGCGCAGCACCGGCCGATGGGGAGCGGCAATACGTTCAGGCGCAGGAAATGGAGGGGATGGTAATGACACTGGAGGAACTCAAGGCGCGACACACGGCTGTCCTGCGGGCGATCAATAAGATCGAAAACGGGGCACAGGAGTATCGGATTGGACAGAGGACGGTCCGGTATGGGGATTTGGCTACGCTCTACAAGCAGGAGTCCGACCTGAGTAAAGAGATCTCACGGTTGGAGCGCCCGCGCTCGACAGTGGCCGTTTTGGGCCGGAGGAGGTGATGATTTGGCAAAGGATATGGGTCTTCTGAAACGGATGGCTTATGGAGTCGCGCCAAAATGGGCATACCACCGCGATGTCTACCGCCAGCTGGGGCGCGGCTTTTACACGGCCGCCGACCGCGGCCCGCGCAGTGCGAACTGGACCACGGTCAACGCAACGGGTGAACAGGCCAACAGCGCATCGCGGGACATCGTCCGGACGCGAAGCCGCGACCTCGAGCGGAACTCGGACATTATGGGCGCGGAGATCCTGGCATTTGAGCGCAACGTTGTCGGGACGGGAATCGTGTTGCAGGCGAAGGTGCTCGGATCCAACGGAAAAGAGGACGAGGATCTCAATACGCAAATCGAGACACTTTGGCGGGAGTGGAGCCGGCCGGGCAACTGCGAGATCACAGGGCGGTTTGGCATGGGCGAAATCGAGGCAATGATCGTTCGCCGGCGCTTTGTCGACGGTGGGATCCTGATACTCAAAGTATTTGACAAAGGCGCGTTTAAGCTGCAGCTGCTGGAAGTGGATGATCTGGACGGCACGCTGCCGATGTGCAACGGGAATCGTGTGATAGGCGGGATTGAAGTGGATGAGTATCGACGCCCAGTCGCCTATCATATCCAAGTTTTTAACGCATGGGGGATGCGTGTGCGGACTGAGCGGGTACCCGCGGATCGCGTCATCTACCTGCCCTATCTCACACGGCCCAGTCAGACGCGGGAGATGACGCCGGCTGCGGCGTCGCTGCCGCGCATCGATGACGTGAACGAGCTGGTCGACGCCGCGGTCGAAAAAGAGCGCGTGCTGGCGCATCTTTCTGTGGTCGTCGAATCGGACGGAGGCGGCGGGATCGGCATCTCCGCGCTTGGACGCGGCGGGGGAGATCCGGTGCCCGGGAGGAACGAGGAAGCCGATCCGGAGATCCTCGAGCAGGGGACGGTCACCTACCTGCGACCCGGGGAGAAGGTATCAACCATCGCGCCGGCCGGCACGAGCTCCACCGTCGATCCAATGGTCAAGACAACGCAGCGCCTCGTCGGCGGCGGAGTTGGGCTCAGCTATGAATCCGTCTCCCGGGACATGTCGCAGGTCAACTACTCCTCGGCACGCCAAGGGCTGCTCGAGGACCAGAAAACATACAGGATGCTGCAGCGATATTTGATCGATCACTTTTGCGACGAGGTCTATGGAGAGTGGCTTGACTGGATGATCCTGAGCGGGCAGCTGCAGATACCCGGCTACTTCTCAGACCGGGATCGGTACTTGCGGCACATCTGGATCGCCAGCGGGTGGGACTGGATCGATCCGCTCAAGGAAGCGAACGCCAATAAACAGGCGCTCGACAGCTGCCAGACGACGCTGCAGGAGATCTGTGCAAGCAAGGGTAAGGATTACCGCGATGTCCTGCGCCAGCGGGCCGTGGAACTGGAGCTGACACAATCCCTTTTGGAGTGGCATGGAAAACAGGAGGAGACTTCGGAAGAAGAGGATATCGAGCCGGAAGAGTCCAGCAAGGAAACGAAGGCTTCGGACGAGTCCACAGCGGCGGAGGTGGCCTCGCAGGGCGATTCTATTCAGAGCATCTCGCTCAACGGAGCGCAGATCGAAAGCCTGATCGCGATCGTTCAGCTGGTGGTCACTGGAGCGTTCCCGTATGAGTCCGCGCTGGCGATCCTGACCGCGGCGTTTCCCTTTGATGAAGAGCAGGCCAAAAAGGTCCTGAATAATGGGAAACAGATACCAACCAAAAAGGAGGACGAAAGCGATGCCGAATAAAAAGCGCCCGCCCACCGCCAACACCCCGATGTACCGCAGCGCAAACCTGATGTGCCGCGCCGTGGACGGGCAGACAAACCGGTACGAGCTTGCCTTTTCGAGCGAGGAGCCTTATGCGAGATGGGGAGATGTCGAGGTCCTGCTGCACGAACCCGGCGCGGTTGACCTGAGCAGATTTGGAGACGTCGGAACGCTGCTCTTCTCCCATGGGAACGACCCCAATTACGGGCGGGTGCCGATCGGCAGAGTCTTGCGCGCATGGCTTGACGAGACCGACCGCGTCTGCCGCGCTGAGATTGAATTTGACGAGGAGGATGAATCCTGCAAGCGCCTCAAATCCAAACTCGACCGGGGGATGCTCAACGGGGTGTCCGTGGGCTACTCGGTCAGGGCATGGACGCGGCTCGAACCGGGGCAGAGGAGTGTAGACGGCCGGTTTACCGGCCCGATGTACCTGGCGGCGCAATGGACGCCGCATGAAATCAGTCTGGAGCCGGTGCCGGCCGATCCTACGGTCGGGCTCGGTAAAAATTTTGATCATGAGGAGGACAATCAAATGAATGAAAACGAGATGAACAATGGCATCAGGGGAGCGGCGGCACCGGCGAACCAGCCCACCGCAGAGCAGCCCGCAGTTGCCCCCGCAGTACCGGCAGCGCCGGAAGGGGCTGCGAGATCCGTAGAACCCAATGCACCCAATCCGGATCCGATCGCAGAGGAGCGCACCCGCGCGGCGGGTATCGTGGCCCTCTGTGGCCGTTTCGGCCTCGATTCGACGGAGTATATCCGCGGCGGAGAATCGCTGGAGCGGGTGCAGACCAGCGTACTGGAGGCACTGGCAAGGCGGCCCGGCGGCCAGCCGGTTGCGACCGGCGCGCGTGGCGTGGAAATCGTCGCCGATGAAGTGGATAAGACCAGGGCGGCGGCTGTCGACGGGCTGCTGATGCGCGAGGGGCTCGCTGTAAAGAATCCGGCCCCGGGCGCGGAAGAGTTCCGCGGTATGAGCCTGCAGGCGATCGCGGCCGAATGCCTGATGCGTTCCGGAGTCAGCGGCGCGAACCGTATGAGCCGGGACGAACTCTGGAAACGTTCGTTGACTCCGGACAGCGCGTTCTCCGCGATCGCGGCCAACGTCGCTGATCGGGTGGTGCTGGCAGCGCACGAGGCGGCCCCGACGACCTTCCAGTACTGGACGACGAAGGGAAGCCTGACGGATTTCCGGCCGACCGACGTCTACGAGATCAGCGAGTCGGGCGAACTGGATGAGATCAAGCAGACCGGCGAATTTAAGGAGGCGCGCCTTTCCGACAAGAAAGTCGCGCAGAAAAAACTGCTTACCTTCGGCAAAATGGTGACCTTCTCCCGACAGATGTTTATCAATGACGACATCGGCATGGTCACCCGCACGTTGACGGCGTTGACGATGGCATTCCAGCGGGGCATCAATAAGGCGGTTTACGGGCTGCTCAAGGATAATCCGACGATGTACGACGGCAACACACTTTTCAGCGCGGCGCACAAGAACCTCTGCACGGGCGCGGCGCCTGGCACGGCCGCATTCGCAGAGGCCCGCAAGCTCATGCGCCGCCAGAAGGATCTCGGCGGCAAGGTCACGATGAACATTTCGCCGGCGTACGTGCTTACAAGCTCGGCAGACGAAACCACAATCGAGGCACTGCTCGCTTCGCTGGCAGATCCGAGCGGCAGCAATTCGGGCGTGGCCAACGTATTCCGCAACAAAATGCAGATGGTCGTAGACGCGGAACTCGATGTCGATTCGGGCGCGCAGCCCTTTTACTTCGCGGCAGATCCCCGGATGGCAGATACGGTCGAGGTTGATTACCTCAACGGCGTCGAGACGCCGGCGGTTGAGATGCAGGCCGACTTTGACCGGCTCGGATTCCGCTACCGCATCTACGGCGACCGCGGGATTACGCTGCTTGGCTATCGGGGTCTTGTCAAAAATCCGGGAAAGGAATAAGAGGGGAGGATTAGAATGATGGCGACTTATGTTCAGAAGGGCGAAAACATCAATTACAAGAATGGCGGATCGGAAAAAATCGCGTACGGTGATGTCGTGGTCATCTCCGACCGGATCGGAGTTGCCTCTGTGGATATTTCCGCAGGAGAGACCGGCGTCATAAGCTTGGAGGGCGTCTATGAGATGCCTGCCGAGGCAACTGCGGCATTTGAGGTCGGGCAGACAGTGTATTGGGACACCACCAATAAACGCCTCACGGCGACGAAGCCTGCCTCCGGGGCGATCGTCGCAGGTGTTGCGATCGAGCCGAAAGCAACCGCGGCCGCGCTGGCGCTCGTCAAGCTGTGAGGTGCGGCGATGATTAGATTGACAAACCCGCTGATCCACGACGGAAGAGTTTGCCCTGCCGGCGAAATGATCATACTGGATGAAGAATTCGAGCGCGCGATCGTCGCTGCCGGCAACGCGGAGCAGGTCGGCCCGAGCGAGGCGGGAGCGGCCCTCCCGGAACCTGAGCCGGATGGCGAGACACCAGAAGAACGGGAGCCGCAGGAAGAATCGGAGGACTTAGAAATACGGCTGGGCCGTCCCGGCCGTGGAGGGTTCTGATGAGCTTGCGGGACCAGGTGCTTGAGGATTTGAAGACGATCTTCAACCTTGATGAGATGGCCTCCGAGCACAGCTTCGCGGGCCGGGTACTGCAGCTGGTCGTTGATAACGACCAGTTGCAAAAGAACGCCCTGCAGGCCCCCGGAGGCCTCTACGACGGGGATGTTCTGATCTTTGCAAAGGCTGGGCAGCTCGCCGGCCTGCAGCTCACGCCCGGCCGCGCGGTGGACTTCGACGGCAGGCCATACGTGATCGCGGGAATTATCGATGAGGACGGGGTGACGCAGATCACGCTGACGGCAGCTCAGGGAGGCTATTGAAGTGGAAAGCATTGTCTATGCCAATACGGATCAGCTGGATAAGGTTGCGGAACTGCTCAAGGGATATCCGGTCAGTGCGGTAAAAACCCTGAACCATGTGTTTGCCCGGGCAGGGGATACCGTCCGTGTCGAGCTGGGCCGACAGATTCCAAAGGTGTTTGGCGCGCCGCAGAAGGAGATCAAGGATGCCTTGAACAGCGGAAGACGAAAAGTGCGTACCGTGCAGGGAGCGGTCGGTGAAGGGACGGTCTCTGTGGAGGTTGTCGGGCGGCCGCTTACAGCTGTGAGGTTTAAGCACACACCCTCGGTCCCGCCCTCAGTTGCCGCGAAGGAGCGGGCGGCAAGCGGCAAAAAGTCACGAAACCCGCGCAGGTACCAAGCGAGGGTCATGATCTACCGCGACCGCGGGATGCTTACGCTGGGTCCAGTGGCGGGTTCGGACGGCAAGAATAAATCAGTATTTCTGGCGAGCACGGGCACGAAAAATCCGGTAAAAGTGCCTTACATCTTCTTTTACCGCACGGGGCAAATAGAGGGTGGTGGCCGCGAGGGCATAAAGCCGGTAGTCAGTCTGTCGGTCCCCCAGATGGTAACCAATGAAAAGGTGGCTAAGCCCCTGACCGAGAAGGTAAACGAAACGATCAGTAAACGCCTGTTGCACGAGCTAGACCAGGAGTTTGGAAATCTTGGGACAAATCTCAAGGCGGGAGGCACGTTATGACGGTTTCAGCGTTGCGGGAAATCAAAGAATGGGCGGAGGATGCGTTGAGGGACGTTCAGCTCCAACGGCCAGCCGATGGGGAGCGGCTGGACCAATATGAGCTGGTGACGCCAGCGGTGCATATTGGGTGGGTGCCTCCCGGAAGTATTTTGCCGTCTGGATCGGGCGACCGGATCCGCGTCCCCTGCGTCGTGGTCGGCGCCGATGAGGTCGACGCAGACGAGGAATCGACGGAGATCCAGCTGATGTTCACGGCGGTGGTCTTTGACCCGGGACATCAGGTCAGAGGGGAGAACGGCAGCCTTGGCTGGGCGGCCAACTTTGACGGCTATGTGAACCTGCTTAATCTCTTGGATCGCCTCCGGGCGAGGATCCTCCGGGACCGAAGAATTGCAGTCAAATACCGCGTGGCCTCCACGGTTGTCCTTAAAACCTACGAGGAGCAGCCGTGGCCATACTGGTATGGTTATCTAAAGCTGACAGCGACGTGTGAGCCATACCCCGCAAGTGGGTATGCGGAATTTTTGGAATAGGAGTGATAGCATGAGCGAATACCGGCATGGTGCATATGCCGATCCGGAGGCCTCGCGGGACTATGTATCGCCCCCCGGAATCGGGACGATCCCGGTGTACGTTGGCCGTGCGCCGGTGCATCAACTGGCGGATTACGCCGGCAGGAAAGATGTCCCCTTGCTGATCAACAGCTACAATGATGCGATCCAGCAAATCGGATACAGCGACGACTGGGAGAATTACGAGCTTTCCGAGGCAGTTTACGCCCACTTCAAGAACAACGTCCAGAGCGTAGGACCGATCGTCGTGATCAATGCCATGGATCCGGAAACCGGGAAGGGCGCGCAGACCAAGAGCGTCGAAGTACAGTTCAGCAAGCGCCGGGCGACGATTCGGACAAGCACGGCGATTCTGTCTACCCTGGCGCTCGCCGACAAGACCGCCGATGTGGACTACACTGCGGTTTACTCTGCCGATGGCATGAGCGTGCAGCTGACGGATCTCAAGGGCGGCCTGTCCTCGGTCACGGTCACCTACTCGGAGGTGGATCCGGCGAGCGTCACCGAAGAGGATGTCGTCGACGCGCTGGTGTTGGGCCTCAAGCGGGTCTACTACGATCTGGGTGAGGTCCCGACCATTCTCTGCGCCCCCGGGTGGAGTGAGAAAAAGGTAGTGTATGAGGCGCTGGTCGCCTCGGCAGAGAAGGTCAATGGGCATTGGTACGCCTATGTTAACGCCGATCTGGACTGCAGGACGGCCAAGACGATCTCTGCGGCGATCGATGCCAAGGCGGCGTATGAAACCGAGGCAGGGACGGTCTCGCTTCTGTGGCCGCGTGGGAAAAAGGGCACGCGGGTTTTTCACGCGAGCGTCCTCAACACGGTTACGATGCAGCGCGTTGACTACGGGAACGGCAACGTGCCCTATGAGACGCCCTCCAATAAGCGGGTCGATATTGACTCGATGTGCCTGGCGGATGGAACCCCGATCCAGTACGATCAGGAGGATGCCAATCTCCTCAACGCGGCGGGTATCGATACGATGACCTTCTGGGAGGGAACCTGGCGGATGTGGGGATCCCACACGGCGGCCTTTTCTCATGACAAAGTCATGAACGACCGGCGGGACATCTTCGACGTCAACGTGCGAATGGTGCGGTACGTCGCCAATCTCTTCCAGCGGCGGTATGGTGATGAGGTTGATAAGCCGATGAAACGCAGCCGAAAGGACACGATGCTCAATGACTTCCAGGCCCAGCTGGATGCGATGATCTCGGATGGCGCGCTGCTCCTCGGCACGATCGAATTCGAGGAGGGTAAGAACAGCCTCGACGATATGGTTGAAGGGAACTTTGTGTTTACCACGGAGATCAGCAACCCCGTCCCAGGCAAGAACCTGACGACGTCGGTGCGCTGGACCTCCGAGGGTCTGCTACTGATCTTTGGAGGTGACGAGAATGAGTAAGGTGATTACCGGCGCGGTCGGTGCGATGAACATACTTGCCGGGGGCCGGGAGATTGGAGACGCGACGAGCGTCACGCTGCCGGATATCGAGCGCCCGACGACGGAGATTAAGGGTGCGGGGATCATGGGGACCTTTGCTATGCCGATCTCCGGGCAGGTCAACGCGATGACGGCGTCGGTCGCGGTGCGCGCGGCCAACGCGGACAAGCGGTATCTGGTGGGCAACAACGTCGACCTGGAAATCCGGTTCGCTTTCGACTGCCGCGCCAGTGACGGAACTCTGTTTGTCGCCGGCACAAAAATTTTTCTACGCGGACACACGACAAAGATCGGCAGCGGAAAGGCCGAGCCCGGGAGCACGCGGGATGAGACGTACGATTACTCGGTCGTGCGCTACCGTGAGGTCGTGGACGGTGAGGAAACGCTGCTGGTCGACCAGATCGCCGGCCGTTTTGTCGTCGGTGGAAAGGATCTCATGGGTGGGGTCAGCAGGATTATTAAATAAGGAGGATCTATATGGACGAAAACCGTACAATGGGTGATCTTGGAGGAGAGGCGGAAGAGACCGCAACGGAGAACGTGCTGGAACTAAAACACCCGCTTAAGGTCGACGGTGAGGAAATTGACAAGATTGAGTACGATTTTGACGTGCTGACCGCGAAGGATCTGCATGAAGCATCAAAGTACCTCAAGCAGCTGGGCATTCCCGTGAGCGTGCCCGCTCTCGATATGGATTACCAGTTGACGGTCTTTGGCAAGGCCGTCAAAAAGCGGATGCCGCGGGTTACGCTCAATGACCTCATGCGGCTTTCCAGTGCCGACGCCATGAAAGCGACAGGTCTCACGAGGGATTTTTTGCTCGATTTGGATCCCGGGCAGAGGGAGCTTGGATCCGACGAGTAATCGCTCAGCTCACGATGACCACGGCAAATTCCGCCCGGGAACTTGCCGAAATGCCGCTTGAAGATCTCTTTGAGTATTATGAGGCGGTAGCCTTTGAACTGGAACAATTCGCGAAGGGCAAGGAGGCGCAGGAATGAATAAAAAGGAGTTACGCGCGCTGATCACCATCGCGGGGAAGGTGGACCCCTCTCTGCAGGTGGCTATGCTCAAGGCGAGCGGAGAGAGCATGAAAACCTCCGGAAAAATAGGGAAGATGTGGGGCAGTCTGGGCACAAAACTCAAATCTGGAGCGGTGGGACTGCTCAAAGGTCTGGGGACGACCATACTCGCCGTGGGCACTGCCGCAGCCGTAACCTTCGGGGCGATGGGAGTTGCGGGCCTTGAGTACGCGAGCGACCTGCAGGAAGTCCAGAACGTCGTCGACAAGACCTTCGCGGAAAACAGCGCAATCATTGACGACTTCGCGGCCCGTTCGCTCGAGGCCTACGGCCTGAACGCGCTTGAGGCGAAAAAGTACAGCTCGACGGTGGGCGCGATGCTCAAATCCATGGGGCTGACCAGCGATGAAACGCTGGTCATGTCCCAGAACCTCACGGCCCTCGCGGGGGATGTTGCGAGCTTTTACAACCTCTCGGGCGACGAGGCGTTTGAGAAGATCCGCGCCGGGATCTCGGGAGAGACGGAGCCGCTCAAGCAGCTCGGCATCAATATGTCGGTGGCCAATCTGGAAGCCTACGCGCTCAGTCAGGGCATTTCGACGGCGTACAATAAGATGTCGCAGGCGGATCAGGCCGTGCTACGCTACAACTACCTTCTTTCTGCGACAGCGGATGCGCAGGGGGATTTCGCGGATACCTCCGACAGCTTCGCCAATCAGCAAAAGCTGCTGAAGGCAAATATCCAGCAGACGGCAGGCGAGATCATGCAAAACATGCTGCCGGCGCTCGCCGGTGCGATGAAGGAGGCCAATGGCTTTATCAAGAGCCTTGATACGGCGGCGATCGGACAGTTTGTCGGCAGCCTTGCAGACATGGCTGTGGCGTTTATGCCGCTCGTGATGGATCTGATGCCGCTCTTCGGCAACCTGATCGGAATGATCATGCCGCCGCTGCTGCAGATCGGTCAGGCAATTATTCCAATCATCGTGCAGGTGGTGCAGACCCTGATGCAGGTGCTTGAGCCGTTGATTCCTCCGGTCATGCAATTTGTCCAGGTGCTTCTGCCGCCTCTGCAGACGTTGCTCACGGCAATCTCTCCGCTCCTTACGGCGTTGGCAAATCTGCTGGGCAACGTGCTCGGCCCGGTGCTCAAGGTGGTTGGAGCAATTTTTCAGGCGATCTGCGACCTGATCGCGGCCTTTGCAAAGCCAATTACTGACTTTATCAATGGGATTGTCAATTTCTTTGGGGGCGGAGGTAAGGCGCAGGAGCAACTATCGAATGTATCTGCATCCGACCTGGAGATGCAAAACTATGCGCTTGGCGGCTTCTCTGCCCGGCCAGCGATTTTCGGTGAAGCGGGACTTGAGGCGGCGATCCCGATTAAGCCCGGCAACCCGCGCAGCATTGGCCTTCTGCAGCGCACCGCGCAGCTGCTTGGAATAGGGACCCTCAATGAGGGCGACGACCAAAAGCAGGAAATCAACTTTACTTATGCGCCGGTCATTTACGCGGAGGGCGACACGGGCCCCGTCGAGCAGATGCTGCGCCGCGGCGCGGCGGAGATGCGGCGGATGATCGAGGACTTTTTCTCTGATAGGGGGCGGCTGGCATGGGAGTAGAGGGCTTCGACTATGTCACGATGCAGGGGGACACCTTCGACATGCTGGCGCTTGATGCCTATAATGATGAGTTTCAGGCGGTAGAACTCATCCGGGCAAACCCGAAGCATGCCGGGGTGGTCGTGTTCGACGCCGGCACAACCCTCCGCATTCCCTATCTGCAGGCGGCCCCGCCGGAATCTCTGCCGCCTTGGAAGAAGTGACCGAAATGGCAAAGGTGCTTTATAATGGCAAGGACATTTCCGCTGACGTCGAGATCGGCGTACTCGACGTCAGCGACAGCTGCGGAGATCAGATCGACGCAATCGATGCTGTGTTCGCGGACAGTCGGGGACAGTGGAGCGGCTGGAAGCCGCAGAAAGGCGAGACGCTGGACGTCGAGCAGGACGGATACCGGGCCGGCCAGATGTGGATCGACCGGATCCGGCAGCAGAATGGCAAGCTGGCGCTGGGGGCGATCAGTCTGCCTCCGGCCGGACGGACGCCCCGGACGAAGGTGTGGGAAAATGTAACGCTTCTCACGCTGGCCGCGGAGAAGGCGGCGCTCTACGGCCTGACGCCCGAGTTTTATGGGGTGCCGTCCTATCCGTACGCACGAGTCGATCAGATTTCCCGCAAGGACTTCGGATTCCTGCAGGAGCGTGCGAGACTCGAGGGGTGCACGATGAAACTCAGTGACGGGAAGCTCGTCATCTACTCGGACGCCTATATGGAGTCTCTGCCAGCGGCCCGCAGGATCGATGCGTCCGAGTTCTATGGGCCTCCAAACTTTGACGATTCGGCCGGGCAGACCTATAGCAGCTGTACAGTGAGCTGGGGAGATTTCTCCGCAACGCACACGGACCCCGGCTGCCTTGGCCCGGAAAGGATCGTCAGCAATATCCCGGTCAGCTCGATCGGCGAGGCGCAACGGTTTGCGCGATACCTCCTGCGGGACGCCAACAAACGAGAGACGCGAGGGGAGATTTCCGTGCTGCTTGATACAACGATCGCAGGGGGCAGCGTCGTGGAGGTGACCGGGATGGGACTCAGCGACGGCCGGTATTTCGTGGAGCTCGCCCGGCACAGCTTTGCCGAGCAGGTCACGACCCTGCAGATACGCAGGTGCTTTGAGAGGTATTGACATGACAGTCATTGGGACGGTATCCACTGCCGCGGGCGGGCTCTATCAGGTGATCGTAGGCGGCCGGCTTTCGGCGAAGATTCCTGCCGTGCGCAGCGCGTACCGGCTGGATATCGACTTTGAGGCAAAGAGTTGGGAGGAAAAGTCCCCGCAGGTTGGGGATCGCGTTCTGTGCATCTTTCCCGGAGAGGCGTATGTAGACGGCTGGATCGTCGGCATTTTGGAGGGATAGATTATGGTAGTCGGCAAGTTTGGCAGCCAGCAATTTGTGGTCAGCTCCTCGACGATCCTGCCGATCGGGGACATTACGATCAGCGCCGGCACGGGAACGTCGACCGAGAGCGCCGCTCAGGGAAAGAAAGGCGCGACAAAAGTCAGCGGTCCGAGCCTGCGTAAGGTAAGGCTGACCCTCCAGCTCAACGCCTCGCTGGGCGTCGAGGTCCGGACGGCGATCGACAGCTGGATGCAGCTGGCTGAGGCTGGAACGCCAAATCCGCTGATTATCTGCGGACAGGCGGTCAGCGCCAACAAGTTCCTGCTGAAATCGTGCAGTGCGAGTGACATTACAATCGTCAGATCCAAGGGGGCTGCAAAAATGGCGATCGCGAAAATGTCATTGGAGTTCGAGGAATACCTGCCGCCCGGGGCACAGACCGCGGCGTCCGGTAAAAAAACAGGATCATCCATCGCAGTGAATAATGCCTATGACATGCCGACCTCAGAGGAGAAGGGCGACATGAAGCGGGTGAATCCGGGAATGGGAGGATGATGGATTGTGGTTGTCTCCAGCGCGGGATGGATCGATTGGAGCGTCAAGGGGCGCGACCGCATCGCGCAGAACGTGCGGAACCTGATCAATACCTACCGCTATGAGGTCGCTTACCACCGAACGATGGGGCTGCCGGCGGAGATTATCGACGCACCAACGCCGGAGGCAATGGCGGAATTGGGCGTCGAAGTCCGGGCGCTGATCGCGCGTTATGAGCCGCGGGCAAGGGTAGAGGACGTCGTCTGCACCCCGGGCGAAGATGGAGAGATACAGGTGGAGGTGATACTGGCTTGATCAGTTTTTTGACGACGGATCCCAAGCAGCTGCTGGCTGAGGCGGTGAGCAGATATGAAGGGTATTCGGGCGAGTCCCTGATGCCGGGCGACGAGCACTACATCTTTCTGGCCCAACAGGTGGAGCTGGTGGTGGCCGCGCGTGAGGAGATCAACCGAATCGCGAACCAGAACCTGCTGCGGTATGCCGAGGGCGAAATCCTTGACGCCTATGGGGAACAGTTCGACGTGGAGCGCCGGCCGGCGAGTCATGCGACGGTAACGCTGGAATTTCGGCTTATGGCCGCATTGAGTTTTGACGTCCAGATCCCGCGCGGTGCACGGGTGACACCGGACGGCAAGCTGAATTTCATCGTCCAGGACGGTGCGGTAATCCCGGCCGGGGATACCGCGGCCCGGGCGGATGCTGTCGCCGAGGAGGCGGGAGCGTTGTACAACGGCTTTTTGCCAAACCAGATCCGCAGCATTGTGGATCCGATCGAGTACGTCGACAGCGTGACCAACGTAACGGCCAGTGCCGGAGGAGCCGACGTTCAGGACGACGACAGCTACCGGGAGCAGATTCGTTTGAGTTGGGAAGCGATCTCCACCTGCGGATGCAAAGAGGGATATGAATACTGGGCGCGGACGGCACCCTGGGATATTGTGGACGTTGAGGCAGTCAGCAATGCGAACAGCGAGATCACGATCTACGTCCTGATGGAAGACGCGTCAACTCCATCTCAGAAGGTGCTGGATGACGTGCTCGCAGCGACATCGGCGGATAAACGCCGCCCCTTGACTGATAAGGTCACTGCGCAGGCGGCGGTGACAAAAGCATACAACGTCCGCTTGACATACTACATCGATCAAAACGACGCAACTGACGAAGCAAAGATCAAAAAAGCAGTGGAGTCCGCGGTGTCAGATTACGTGGCCACGCAGAAAAGGTCGCTTGGAGGGAACCTGAACCCGGATATGCTGAGGAGGGCGATCCTGCGGGCGGGCGGATATCGGATCGACATCACCGAACCAGTGTTTACCGAGCTGCAGCCGCAGGAGGTGGCCGTGCCGGGTACCATCTCCATTACCTATGGGGGGCTGCTGTGATGATGAATTTGAAAAACCTTGACCTGTTGGGCCTTCAGACCGCATATATGCGCCGAGATTTGATCACGCAGGCGACGTGCTACGCACTCGAGCCGTTCTGGATTAGCCTGTCGGAGGTCATCAACATGGTTCTGGTCCTGCCGATGATCGACCACTTACCTGAAGCGGCGCTTGATGAGCTCGCTTGGCAATATCACGTCGATGCCTATGATGCGACAGCAGCACCGGCCGAAAAACGCAGGATGATCAAAAGCAGCTTTACGGTTCATAAGTACAAGGGCAGCGTATATGCCGTTAAACAGCTGGTGGACAGCGTGTTTGGCGCGCAGGCAAATATCGTCGAATGGTTCGATTACGATGGGCAGCCATATCATTTCAAGGTTGAGGTCTACTGTATTGACCGTGGAGCAGGGGAAGCTGATATCCGCCGCGCGGAACAGCTTGTCGAGGCGGGGAAAAATCTGCGCTCGATTCTGGATGAGATCCGGCTGGTTCTGATCGGCGTCGCGCAAACTGGAATTGCCGCAGCTGCAATTCAAAGCGAGGCCGTGACGGTCTACCCAAAGGAGGCGGTCTGATGGCGGAGCAGTATTATACGATTACGACCAACGCCGGTGATGAAGCGATCGCGGCGGCGTTGGCATCCGGAACCACGAAGACGTTTGTATATGGTGCTGTGGGTGACGGTGGTGGGAATTATTACGAGTTGACGAAAGACCAGACAGCACTGCGGGGTGAAAAATGGCGCGGCAACTGTGAAGTCTCCAAGGATCCCGGGAATTCCAAGCGAGTGATCGTCACGTTCTCAATCCCTTCGACGGTCGGTGGCTTTCAGGTGCGCGAGGCGGGCGTCTTTGACGCTGACGGCGTGCTGATGGGTGTGTCGAAGCAGCCGCTTTCGGATAAAGTTGCGCCAGACTCGGGCGCAAGCAAGGATATGTCGATTCGCCTGTATTTCGAGGTCGTCGATCCTGGTGCGGTGACGATCACGGTGGATTCGTCAGCGCAATATGTGCCGCGCTCGGAATTCGATGATCATGTAAGCGATACCGACATTCACATGGAGGTTGGAGAAAAGGCGAGCATTGCGACACACTTGGCAGATAAGATCGCCCATATCACAGGTGATGAGCGCAGAGGATGGAACAGCAAGGCCTCGGCCGCAACCTACACCGTCTCCCTTCCCGCTTCCGGATGGACGGGAAACGGCCCTTACACGCAGGCGGTATCCGTTGCGGGAATCCTCGCGGACGACCGGCCCATCTTCGGCCCCGTCTACTCGGGGACGAATGACGAGAAGATCGAGCAGTCGATCATGGCGGGGTTCGTGTCCTCCTGTGAGACGGCGGCGGGAAGCGTGACCTTTACGGCCCTGCTGGCGAAACCGGAGGTTGACCTGACGATGCAGTTAGAGGTGATCCGGTAATGGCACAGGGTATCCCTATCCTGAAAGACGCGCCATACAACGTCCTGACGGTGCCGAACTATGTCCGCAGCCTCGTGGTGACGACGAAACCGGCGCAGGTCATCGCGGCATACACGGCCCCGCCCGGTGTGGAGGCATGGACGGTCTACCGTCCCTCTGCGGAAGGGGTCCCGGCGCATCCCTATGACGGCTGGCGCGTGGTGACGCCGCTCTCCGGGGACGCGGAAACGACCGTCGCGGTGACGCTCACGGAACATATCGTGAACGACACCGAATATGTCGTGCGGGTATTCATCCGGGGGAGGTTGGGGTTCCAGACGAGGGTTGGGGGAGCGGTGGCAACGGCGACGCCGGTTGCGGGAATCCCTCTTGGAGAATGGGAGCTGGGTTCGATGATCAATGTTTCGCGCGGCGGTGCAACTTGCTTATGGCGTAAGGTATCAAACAGTTATAACGGCAACGTCGAAATCATCCCACTTTGGTTAGAAACCATTACAGAGTCCCGCGCTGCAAAATATAACAGTATTTCCACGAGCAATGGGGTCAACACATCGGCGTGGGAACAATCGGATAACAGGACTTATCTAAATGGAGACTTCTATAATGCTTTTGATCGCAAAGATTTGATCGTATCCACCCGCGTTCCTTCCACATCGTTTTATGGCACCGGAGGGACGAACAACGACGCAAGCAAACGGCAGATTGTATACACAGATGACTTCGTTTTTCTCCCGTCCTCTACGGAAATAGACGGAAGTACCCCTAATTACGGTAAAACTGAGGGTGCTCAATTTGCGTTTCTTACCAACACGCAAAGGCGCGCCCCAGTTGGGGCGCAAAATTACCAGCTTCGCACGCGATATCCCTACGGCCCATCCTCTTATGACGGAATGGTGGACGCGAGCGGAACGGTCAGCGGTAACGGCTCGGGGAAAACGCTGGGTATCCGCCCGGTCATCTGCCTGCCAGCAAGCACGTTGATCTCCCCGGAACCCAACCCCGACGGCAGCTACAGTCCAATACTGTGAGGTGACATGATGGCAAACTACAACGTCTTAACCCTGTCGGAGCCGGTGACGGACTTCGTTGCGACGACCTCCCCGGAAACGATCAACGTACAATGCAGCCTCACGGAGGACGCACAGCGCAAGAGAGTGTGGGCGGTCTGCAAGGCCGGGGGAGTACCGGCGCATCCGTATGACGGGGTGCGGGTGCTCATGACCGGGGATTCCCTCGTGACGGCGATGATCTCGGGCCTCGTCAACGACACCGAATACGGCGTGCGGTTATTCGTGGAAGGCAAATTCGGATACCAGACGGCATTGGAGGGGGCCACGGCGGCGGCGACACCGAGGGCGGGGCAGTACTTGGGGGACATGCCAACAGAAACGGTAATCAATTTGCCATACACGGACGCAGGCTACTTCCAAGGTGTCTTGATTACGATGGATCATGCCGGGTTCCCCGCAGATTCAGTGACGTTATGGGGAACCGCTGTATATGAAAAGATATCAACCACCTATAGCAATCTGGTTGATACACTTAATACGGCATTGGACGCTTTCAGTGACCGGCTTGCCTGCGCGGATAAAATCATGCCCACCACTTCAAGATGGTCTTCGTACGTAACTGCCGACCGGACATTTCGCGCATTCCTCTTATCGAGCACTGAGATTGCAGCGAACTGGTCATCCAGTGATCCGGTAAACGGCACCCTTATTGACTATTTCTCTGGAGATGCTTCGGCGGCGAAGGCGAAGCGCGTAAGAGGACAAACATATTACACACGAAACCTCGGACCGACATCGACATCGGGAAAATACTACAGCTGCG
Source organism: Anaerotruncus massiliensis (ex Togo et al. 2026) (assembly GCF_900199635.1). Lineage (GTDB taxonomy): Bacteria > Bacillota > Clostridia > Oscillospirales > Ruminococcaceae > Anaerotruncus > Anaerotruncus massiliensis. Next base: position 550,726 of record NZ_LT962687.1, read on the forward strand.
TAGTCACCTCGGACGGAGGGGCGGTACTGAACGGCGGTCAATCCGGTTCGACAAGTACGAGTAATTGGATTGTACCCGCGCTCAATCTCCCAAAATCTACACTGGTAAAAACTGAGCCCAATGCGGACGGGTCTTATGATCTGCTTTAAGGAGGCATCCACATGATCTACACAAACACCGGGACCACCATCCCGGCGACCCTCACCGACGCGCCAACGGCCTACAAGGACGGCGTGACAGACGCCCTCTGGCACCCGGCAATTACCCTGACCTTCGACCGCGAGATCACCGACGCCGAAATCGCGGCCCTGCTCGCGGGAGCGGTGAGCATCCAACAGGACGACGGACGGTATCTCACGGTCTACACCCTCGACGGGCGGCGTATCCGGCATCACCCCACATCGGTGACACTGCCCTACATGGCAAAGGCCACACAGGAGAGCCCCACGGGCTTGCAGCGGGAGATCACCGGACGGGAGCTGGCCCTCGCGGCGGCAGAACAGCGGTACACAGCCGCAGTGCTCCACGCGGCGGCGGAAGGAGGAACGACATGACCTACGATGAGATCAGCGGGAGGTATGGCAAACGCTACCTGACGGACAAGCAGCTTGACGGGATGGGGGCCGCAGAGGGCGACCCGGAGATCACCGAGAACTGCGTGGCCGTCGGGTGGATCACGCAGGCGCAGGCGGACGCAATCCGGGCGGGGGCCGCCGACCCGGAGAAAGCGGACATGCGGGCGGCAATTGATATCTACGAAGGAGGCGGTCAGTGATGTATGCGGAGAGGGCGGCGGCCACGATGGCAAGATACCGGCAGACGGCGGCGACGGCCACGGACGAGGCGGCGGTAAAGTCCCCCGAGCTCTTCCCCGTGTGGGACGCGGGCGGCGCTTCCTATGCCGTGGGCGACCGGGTGCGGTATGGCGAACTTCTGTACAGGTGCCTGACGGCGCATACCTCGCAGGAGAGCTGGACGCCCGACGCGGCCCCGAGCCTGTGGGTGCGCATCGACGACCCGGCGGTCGAGTGGCCGGAGTGGCGGCAGCCTGCCGGGAGCACGGACGCATACCCGAAGGGGTCGAAAGTGTCCCATAAGGGTAAGCATTATATCAGCCAGATCGACGCGAACACCACCGAACCGGGGACGGACGAGCGGTGGTGGAAGGAAGCAGAATAACGCAAAAATGCCGCCCTTTGGCGGCACATGTGAAAGGAGCTGCTACATATGAAAATCAACTGGACAGTCCGAATCAAGAACCCGCTCTGGTGGGCGCAGATGGCCTGCGCCGTCGTCCTGCCCATCCTCGCATACTTCGGCCTCGCGTGGGAGGACATGACGACATGGGCGTCGATCGGCGGCGTGCTCCTGCGCGCGGTACAGAATCCCGTTGTGGTGGTGTCCGTGCTCGTCAGCGTGTTCAATGCCCTGACCGACCCGACCACCGCAGGCGTGAACGACAGCGTGAGGGCCATGACCTACGAGACGCCGCACAAGGATACGGAGGCGGGCAATGGCTGATGTGATCGCACGGGGGATTGATATCTCGTCCCACCAGGGCGATATCGACTTTACCAAGGTCAAGGCGGCGGGCTACAGCTATGTGATCATCAAGGCGGGGCAAGGGCTGCGGGAGATGCAAACCTTCAAGGGCAGGTATCTCCCCGCCGTACTCGCGGCCGGTCTCGATTGGGGCGCGTACTGGTGGAGCGATGCGGTGACGGTTGACGAGGCCGGGACGGAGGCGCGGGCATTCGTCAAGGTGCTTGACGGCCTCCGCCCCACATACCCGGTGTACATGGACCAGGAATACGAGTCCCCCTGCGGCAACGCTTGGGGCGTGGGTAGGGGAAAGCAGCTTCGCACCGACATGGCAAAGGCGTTTTTGGGCGTGCTCCAGGACGCGGGTTATTATGCGGGGCTGTACGCCTCGAAGGATTGGCTCGATTACTGGGTGGACGCGGGGCAGCTTACCGCCTATGACAAGTGGGTGGCGCAATACGCGCCCTGCTGCACCTACCAGGGAGTGTATGGCATGTGGCAGCGGACAGGCGGAGGGACGTGCCCGGGGATCAGCGTGCCGGTGGATATCAACGAGTGCTACCGGGATTACCCCGGGATCATGCGGGCGCACCGGCTCAACGGATGGACACCGCCCAGCACGCAGGACAAGCCCGCAGAGGCCCCGGAGGAAGAGACGGTAAGAATCCCGACAGAAGAGCTGAAGGCCGCTTACTCAGCCTTGCAAGCCGCTCACGACGCAACCGGGGAGGCAATCGAAAAGTTAAAGAAGATGCTGGGGGTGTAGGCATGGACGACATCGAGCGCCGGGTGATCGAAACGGAAGCGCGCAGTAAATCCAACTGCAAGCGGCTGGATAAGCTCGAGGAAAACACCGAGGCGGTACAGAGGCTGGCGACATCGGTTGAACTGCTGGCGCAGAATATGCGACAGATGACGGATGAACAGGTCAGACAGGGTGAGCGCCTCACGGCACTTGAGATGCAGCCCGCGAAGCAGTGGAACACCATGAAACGGACCATTTTTACCACGGTGGTGTCGACGATTGCGGGCGGGATTGTCGGAGCGATGGTCACCTTGCTTGCGGGTGTGATGGGTTAAGAAAACGGGGCGGCTTCTGGTTATTCCGGTTGCTGCCCCGCTGTTTTCATATCCTCGTCGATCAGCTTATTGATGTACTCGTTTCGGCTCATGCCCCTCGCTCGGGCATAGGCTGTTATTATGTCGCCCTTTCCCTTTTCAACCGTAAGAAGAAAGCGATCAAATTTTAGCCGGTTATAATCATCCTTTGATAACCTTTGGCCATCTACAACATAGGGCTTATCTACCATGTTTATCACCTCAAAGCTATTATAGCACATTCGCGCCGATACTGATATCACTAAAATACACAAATCTGATATCAGTATTTCGGTGTTTTGTCAATAGGCAATTACTGATATCAGTAGTATAATATAGACAAGAGGTAAGGCAAGGGGCCATGAAAGGAGGATGGCCCGTGACGAGCAAAGAGTTTGACCGGCTCCCACAGGATGATCGGCAAAGGCTCTGGCAAGAGGCAAAAAATAAAGCGGCCAGTTGCGCTAACAACTAACCGCATAGCAAAGACCCAGTAGCACGACCAACTAAGCCCCTTGCCTTGCTTCTATTATATCAGACCGCACGATGAAATACAAGCCCGCCCCGGAGGAACGAGGGCAGTACGATTGATAATTTGAGGAGGACACGAAAATGAAAAGAGAGCAGTTTTTAAGAAACCGTCTGGAGATGGCCTCGCATAACCTCATGTGCTATTCTGCGAACTATTCAATGACGGAGCCAAAGGAGGGGTTCGAGGCGGAATACAAAGAAGCCTCCGAAGAAGTGGAAATGCTTCAAGCGTGGCTCAAGGAGTTCCGCGCTGATCGGATTGATGCTATGAGAGAGTTCATCGGGCATATCAACGGCACCCAATATGGTAAGACATGGGACGGCGAACCCTGCGCAACAGAAATTGAGTTCGAGGTTGACACCGGTGATTGGTACACTAGAGGCGATGTGCGGCTTTTCCATCTTGGCGTGGAAGTGCAGGGCTGGTTCATCGGAGAACACAACGCCTGTGGAAAATACGACATCGAAAAGGACCGCAGAGACAGCCGCCTGCTGAAAATCACGGTAGACTCCATCAACTGCGTCCGCTACATCGAATGGGTTGTCAACGAAGAACAGTAAAGTTCACCCCGCCCCGGAGGTCACGAGGGCAGAAAAGGAGATTACCATGGATTACAAGCGCACAATAACGGAACCAGACGGCACGCACATCATCATCTATCAGGACAACGGATGGGAGCAGCATATCAAGGTCTGCGACGACGGGAGCCGCGAGGAGTGGCTGGAGCCAGACCACCAGTAACAAGACAACCCGCCCCGGAGGTTACGAGGGCAGAAAGGATAAGACGATGAAAGTAAGAGAGCTTATAAGCAAATGTCATTTGTACCCCGGGCAGCACACCACGATCCATGACCGTGGTGGAACCAAAAAGAAGTATGTTAGCACAAACCGCTATGCTTTTAAGTTGGGCAGTGACATCACCGAGTACCTGCTCGGTTTGAAGGTCAATAGCTTTGAGTGCAACGAATCTGGGTTGACCATTAACGCAGAGTGAAAACATGCCGCCCTTCGGGGCGGCTTTCATTTTACCACTTTGCATTCATGAGCGGCTTTGTCGTCGCGCAATCCCTTGAACACCGGCTGCCGCATCCCTCCGTTTGCGGTCCGCTCCATGAACTTCACCGTGCATACGAGGTCGGGGGTTATCCACTCCGCCTGTTCGTTTCCGTGGCCCGCCGGTACTTCCATAGCGGGCGCGGCGACGGTATTGTGCGCCTCGATGCGGCGGAAATCCTCCCCGGACACCCCAAGCGTCACATGGCCCTTGTAGACGAGCGCGGGGCCGTCGTACTGCCCCAGCACGATGCTCGTCATGTGGTCGGATTTGCGGATGTATCCGCACACGACGAAATCGTCGTCCAGCAGGTTCTTGCACTTGATCCAATCCTTTGTCCGCTTGTCAAGATAGTACCGGCTGTCCCGGCGCTTCGCGACGATGCCCTCCAGCCCCGCCCGCTCGGTGAGCTTATACAGCTCGACGCCGCCCCGCTCGACGACGCGCGAAACCGCCATGCGCCCGCTTTCAGAAACCGTCCCGCGCAGGATGTCCTTGCGTTCGGTGAGCGGCAGGCCGGTGAGCTGCGCCCCGTCCAGATAGAGGATATCGAACGCGACAAAAGAGGCCGGCAGCTTGTCGGCGGCCAGCCTGATTTTGAAGGGATTGGACATGAGCGAGCGCCGCTGCACCTCGGAGAAGTTCGGCTTCCCGTCTTTGAGAACGATGTATTCCCCGTCGAGGATGCACCGGCCCTTCGCCTGCCGGTGGAGTTCCGACAGCTCGGGAAAGATCGGGAGCATCCGCTTGTTGCGCTTGTTGCGCAGCTCGGTTCCGTGCTTTGGGTCGAGATAGACGATCGCCCGTTCGCCATCCAGCTTCAATTCGTAGAGGAAATCGGGGTCGTCGAACGCTTCCGCATCGGCGCCGATCAGCATCGGCTTGACGTCCTTCTCGTCGAAGATATCCATTACGCGCCCTTCTTCGGCCTGCCGCGCTTCGGCTTTGCGGGAGGCTCGGCCTGTTCAATGCTCGCCTTGAGCGCGTCCATGAGGTCGATGACGTTGCCCTGCTGCTCCGCTGCGGTGGCGACGATCTCCTGGCCGGCGATCTTCTTCGCGATCAGGTCGCGCAGGCGTTCCTGATACTCGTCTTTGTAAGCGGCGGGTTCAAACGGCTTCTCCATCGAACCGATGAGCGTCTTGGCCATCGTCAGTTCCGCGTCGCTGACTTCCGGATGCGTAAACTCCTTGGGCAGCTCCTTGATCTCGGCGGCGTAGAACATCGTCTCGATCAGGATGCCGTCGTCGGTGGGGATGATGCAGAGCAGCGTCTCGCTGTTTCCCATGACGGTCTTTGCGATCGCCACCTTATTCTCGTCCCTCATCGCGCGGCGGAGCAGCTCGAACGCCTTTTCCCCGCCCGTCTCAGGGACCGCGTGGTAGGTCTTGTCGTAGTAGATGGGGCGGATGCTCGAAAGATCGCAGAAGTGAAGGATCTGGATGCTTTTGTCCTTCTCGGTTTTGATGCGCTCAAACTCGTCGTCGGTGACGACCACGTATTTATCCGGCTCATACTGGAAGCCCTTGACGATATCCGAGCTGTTAATCTCCTTGCCGCAGGAGGCACAGACCTTCTTGTAACGCACCCGGCTCATATCGTCCTTGCACAACTGGTTGAAACGGACGTCGACGTCCTGCGTGGCCGTGTACAGGCCGACGGGGATGTGCACCAGCCCGAAGCTGATAGCGCCTTTGTGGGATACTGCCATACGATCACCTCGGGCATATTTTACCCGGATGAATATCAAAAATCCTCCCGCTTTTGCGGGAGGATTGATTTATGAGGCGGTCCGTTCCAGCATTGGCGGAACCGCGCGGAGGATCTCCATCGCGGCCCCGAGGCCGCCGATCCACTCCGCGATTCTCGCGCGGGGGAGCACCACCGGCATCCGGTTGTGGACGTCGGCAATGGATTCGTTCGCGGCGGTGGTCAGGATGACATAGCGGGGTTCCCCGGCAAACTCGTTGTAAAGTCCCGCCATGTAAAGCGCATCCTCGCCGGGCAGGCGGAAGCGGTATTTGGTCTTGTCCGCCGCCCACTCGTAGAAGCCGGTGGACGGGATCACACAGCGGCGCTGCTCGAGGCACTTGCGGAACATCGGCTTGTCCGGGGCCGTCTCGGCGCGGGCGTTGATGACCACTCCCTTTTTATCGAAGCGCGGGAACCCCCACGCCAGCAGCTCGGGCACGGGTCGGTCGTCCCCGGCGACGAGCACCGGGGCGACGTTGGTCGGGTAGATTTCACCCATCTTGAATTCCCCGCGCTGCCGCCGCTCGACCTCCCGGACGATCTCCCGGATTTCGTCGCTCTCTTCCTGACTGAAATTGTACCGTCCGCACATATCAGTTCTTCGCCTCCACAAACCATTTATTGTCGTCCTCCCGCCAGACGTAGCTGACGGCGTATGCGGGCTGCCCTTCGGGCGTGTCCCACACGACCCGCACCTGATAACGGATGCCGCTGCCGCCCGCCCGCATGGACGCGGCGCGGCGCACATCGAGGACGCGTTCCACCTGATATTGTGTCCCGTCCTCCCATTCGATAACCTCGGGGGAGATGCTTCCGTCCGTGCCGAAGGTGGCGTTGACACGCACGTAGACCTTACGCGCCAGATCGTTCATTGCACAGCGTCTCCTTTAAAAATATCCGACCGGATGGATGATGTGGTCGGCCTTCGGGTCGAAGCCGGTCAGGTCCGTGTCCTGCAGCAGGGCTGCCCGCCGCACGCAGCCGTTGCCGAACCGCCGCCGCAGGCCGTCGACCGTCCGCTCGATCTCGGCCAGGTCCTCCCGCTTTTGATAATCGTCGTACATGTCGAGCTGCACCGGGATATCGTCGTGCGAAAAATCCGTCACCGAGACGCCGATGCTTCTGACCGGTTCATCCCACCGGTAGTTTGCCCGGAAAATCTCCATGGCGGCGGCGGTGATCTCAGAAGACAGGCAGGTGGGACGCGGTAGCTTCCGCTGCCGGGTGAAGCTCTGCAAACCGCGGTCGCGGACGCTGATGCACACCGTCTGCCCCACGAACCCCTGTTCCCTCATCCTTGCGGCGACGCTCTCGGCCAGCACCCACAGGACCAGTCCGACGTCCCCGTCGTCCTCGAGGTCGCGGGGGGTGGTGCAGCTGTTGCCGATGGATTTGATCACGGCCAGTTCGTCGAATTCCGCGACGGCGGCGCGGTCCTCGCCGTTGGCAAACGCCCAGAGTACGTCGCCCCACTTGCCGAACCACCTGCGCAGGTTCGCGGGATCGACGGCGGCAAGCCTGCCGATGGTGGTGATCTGCCGGGACGCCAGCTTGCGGCTGGTAGCCGGGCCGACATACAGCAGGTCGGAGGCGGGGAGGGGCCACGCGATTTCCCTGTAGTTGTCCCGGCTGATGACCGTGACCGCGTCCGGCTTTTTGTAGTCGCTGCCGAGCTTTGCGAAAATCTTGTTCCAGCTCACGCCGATGCTGACGGTGATTCCCAGCTCGAACCGGATGCGGCGGCGGATTTCCTCCGCGATCTGCGGCCCGCCGCCGAAAATGCCGGTGCTTCCACTCACGTCGAGCCATGCCTCGTCGATGCCGAAGGGCTCCACCTGCGAGGTGTACTCCATAAAGATTTCCCGGCAGAGCCTGCTGTACCGCAGGTAGAGCGGATAGTCGGGCGGGACGATGACCAGACCGGGGCATTTCTGCCGCGCCTGCCAGAGCGCCTCCCCGGTCTTGACGCCATACCGTTTGGCGCGGTCGTTTTTGGCGAGGATGATGCCGTGGCGCTGCTCGACGTCGCCGCCGACCGCAAGGGGTTTCTCGCGCAGGGCGGGCCGGTGGAGCGCCTCCACCGACGCATAGAAGGAATTGCAGTCGCAGTGTAAAATCGTGCGGTCCATCGGGTCACCTCCTCGAATCGGAACGTATGTTCTTATTGTAGGATGAACCGGGCGCGAAAACAAGCGGAAAGTGTTGGCAGGCCATACACATTATAGTAGAATCGAACGAGGCGGCCCGCAGAAAGGGAACGCGTCATGTTGTCAACGACAATCGGAGTGAATGTCAGAATGAGCAGATTGGAATTGGGATGGTCGCAGGAACGGCTTGCATTTACTTCGGGGGTGTGCGTGCGCACGATCAGCGCAATCGAGTGCGGAACCGCAAATCCCACATCGGACGTGATCGAAAGCCTCGCTAGGGCGCTGGGGGTACCCGTGTCCCGGCTTGTCGCATAGAGATTCGCATGGTGTAAACTTCGACAGCGGGCCGCCTCTCAGCTGCATTTACATTGATATAAACTACGAGCCAATTCTTCGGTGCCGATGTCGGTGAGCATGCCTTTTACCTGCGCGTAGGGCATCGAATAGCGCTGCTGAAGATAGCGGGTCGCGGCGCCCATTTCACCGTCGGGGCCGCCGACCTGGCTGATGATGAATTTGGCCAGCGCGGGGTTGGGACGTTTGATCTTAACGGGGTATTCCAGTTTCTTTTCGTATAACCACATGATGTACTAAGCCTCCATTTCCCAGGGCCACGGATCGTCCACCCATGTCCATCTGTTCGGGTTGCAGTTTTCACGCATGGTCAGCGGCCCAAACTGCTGGTTATAGAGCGCAACCGCTTCATCGCGCAGTTTTTTGTGTTTCTCGTAGTATGCCAGAGCGGGCTGGCAGGTGGGGTGACCGTCCAAATAGAGGACGACTTCGGTAATCGCAAAGTCATGCATCTGGATCTGCTTTAAAAGCCTCTGACGTTCACACACAAGGACACGCCCCCTCTAAAAAAGGTTTGTCGAGCCCGGGGAAGATCGTTCCGCGGGAAAGTCCCACTTCCGCCTCATAGACGGGGCCCCACTGCTGCCATGGCGAATAGGTCATGGACAGGGCGGGCATCACGTCGGGCCAGCACGGGTCCTGCACCTGGACCGCGTATGCGCCCATATCGGGTTTGAGTACCATATCCGAATTTCTCCTTTACCAAAACGGTTGGGGTGTTGACCCCCTCGATTCATACTATGAGTGGCCGTTGATTGTGTGATTTGGATTTGTATGGATGAGAAAAACGTGTTAAAATAGGGGACAATGATAACCGGATAAAAATGTGACGGAAGGGGATGTTTTGATGGAAAAGGAGCGGGATACCCAAATTTCACAAAAAGCGCTGGAAGCGATCCGCGTGATGCAGCAGACCGAGATTACCGAGTATGCCACCTATAAGGCGATCGCGTCCCGCCTCAAGGACGGGAAAAACAAGCAGGTGCTCAACCGGCTGGCGGAGGAGGAGCTCGTCCACTGCAATATCTGGAAAAAATACACCGGCGAGGAGATAAAACCGCAGGGCCTGAAGGTGTGGTGGCGCAAGCTGCTTGCAGGGGTGCTCGGCTTTACCTTCACGATCAAGCTGATGGAGAACCGGGAGGACGTGGCGCAGCACGACTACGCCGCGCTGGCCGCGGAGGTGCCCGAGAGCGCCGAGGTCATGGCGCAGGAGGACGCGCATGAACGGGCGCTGATGGACCTGCTCGACGAGGAACGGCTCCAGTACGTCGGGTCGATGGTGCTCGGGCTCAACGACGCGCTCGTCGAACTGACCGGAACCCTCGCGGGGCTCACCCTCGCGATGCAGAACACGCGGATCATCGCGCTGTCCGGGCTGATCACCGGCATCTCCGCCACCCTCTCAATGGCGTCGAGCGAATTTCTCTCCGCCAAGAGCGAGGGCCGCAAGGACGCGCTCAAATCCTGCGTCTACACCGGCATCGCCTACTTGGTCACCGTGGCGCTGCTCATCCTGCCCTACCTGCTCTTTCCGCCCAAGGGCTATCTGTTCGCGCTCGGCACCATGCTGGCGGTCGTGGTGCTGATCATCGTCATCTTCAACTACTATATCGCCGTCGCCAAGGACCTGCCCTTCAAACGCCGCTTCGCGGAGATGGCCTGCATCTCGCTGGGCGTCGCGGCGCTCTCCTTCGTCGTCGGGCTGCTCGTCAAAATGTGGCTCGGCGTGGACGTCTGACCGGAAACGGTTTACGCGTTTTTCCCGCAGCGGGCGGCCGAATGGCCGCCCGTATTTTTTGGACTTTTGGCGTGCCATAAGATTCCTGCGAATCCGTCGAAGCCTTCCACATAAATCCGATTTTGCCAGTCAATAATAACCTTGCCGAACATACCATATTTTCAGATAGAACAAGGAGGAGCAATTCGGATGAAAGCCACAGGAATTGTAAGGCGTATCGATGACCTGGGACGCGTGGTCATCCCCAAGGAAATCCGGCGAACAATGCGTATCAGGGAGGGCGATCCGCTGCTGATAACACGGACACAGTGGGAGAGCTACTGCTTTGCCATGCTGGAGCTGGCAAAACGGGCGGGGATATAGGGGTACATAAAGGCCCGTCAGGGAAAGTAAATGCTTTCCCTGACGGGCCTTTTTCCATATCACATAAAGAGCAAACGAGCTTGTGCTTTTGCTGCTTATCCTGTATAATTTTGTAATAAGCATCAGAAATACATATTTCCATGAAAAAACTTTATCGCTGGCAGGCAGTTGTGAAGGTCGGCGGCGAATGATGCGGAGGACTTTTTATGGCAAACGGAAGCAACAATACAGCGAGCATCGGCTTTGAGGAGCAGATCTGGGCGGCGGCGGACATCCTGCGGGGGAACATGGATGCCGCCGAATATAAGCACGTGGTTCTGGGGCTGATCTTCTTAAAATACATTTCAGACCAGTTTGACGCCCGTTTTCAGGAACTGCGCGATGAAGACGACGACGTGGAGGATAAGGACGCCTACACAGAGGTGAATGTGTTTTTTGTGCCGCCGGAAGCCCGATGGAAAGTAATTGCCGACGCTGCCCATACCGAGGAGATTGGCACGGTCATCGACAACGCCATGCGGGCAATCGAAAAGGAGAACAAACGGCTGAAGGACGTCCTTCCCAAAACATACTCCCGTACAGAGCTGGACAAGCGCCGTCTCGGGAATGTGGTCGACCTGTTCACCAACATCCAGATGGTGGAGCATGGGGCGGAGAAGGATATTCTTGGACAGGTCTATCAGTATTGCCTTCAAAAGTTTGCCGAGCAAGAAGGAAAGCGCGCGGGAGAATTTTTTACGCCGTCCTGTGTGGTGCGGACGCTTGTGGAGGTGCTCCAGCCGTTCCAGGGGCGGGTCTACGATCCCTGCTGCGGCTCGGGCGGTATGTTTGTGCAGTCGGCGGATTTTGTCCGCCACCACGCCGGAAATATTGGAAATCTCTCAATTTACGGGCAAGACGCCAACCCGACCACCCGCAAAATGGCGATCATGAACCTTGCCATCCGCGGGATTGAAGCCGATCTTGGCAGCTACAACGCCGACACGTTTCACAACGACTTGCATAAGACCCTAAAAGCGGATTTTATTATGGCAAACCCGCCGTTTAACCTCTCGGACTGGAACGACGGCTCGCTGAACGACGACCCCCGTTGGAAATACGGTCTGCCGCCTGCGGGAAACGCCAACTTCGCGTGGCTCCAGCACATGATCTGGCACCTTGCGCCGGGCGGCAAGATCGGCATGGTGCTGGCCAACGGCTCCCTGTCCTCCCAAAGCGGCGGCGAGGGGGACATCCGCAAAAAGATCGTGGAGGACGATCTGGTGGAAGGCATCGTCGCCATGCCCACACAGTTATTCTACACCACGCAGATTCCCGTTTCGCTGTGGTTTATCAGCCGCAATAAGAAGCAAAAGGGCAAGACGCTGTTCATCGACGCCCGCAAAATGGGTACGATGGTCAACCGCCGCCTGCGCGAGATGACCACGGAGGACATCGCCAAAATCGCCGCCACATTTCAGGCGTTTGACGATGGGACGCTTGAGGATGTAAAGGGCTTCTGTGCCGCCGTGTCCATGGAGGAGATCGCCAGGCAGGATTATATCCTCACGCCTGGGCGCTACGTCGGCATCGAGGAGCAGAAGGATGACGGCGAACCCTTTGAGGAGAAGATGACGCGGCTGACAGGGGAACTGTCGGAGATGTTCAAGCGTTCCCATGAGCTGGAGGAGGAGATTCGCAAAAGACTGGGGGCGATTGGGTATGAGGTCTGATTGGATAAAAAGTACAATTTCTGACATTTGTTCATTAGTTACGGATGGCTCTCATTTTAGCCCCAAAAGTGTTGACGCAGGCAAGTTTATGGTTTCAGTCAAAGACTTTACTTATGACGGTTTTGACTTTACATCTTGTCGCCAGATAAGTGAAAAGGACTATATGATACTTGAAAAGAATGGTTGTGTGCCGGAATACAACGATATATTGATAGGTAAAGATGGCGCACGTTTCTTTGAGGATATAGTGATTTACAGGCAAAGTGAACGCCCGGCACTCTTATCCTCTATTGCTATTCTTCGGTGCAATATGGCCAAGGTTATACCAGAGTTTCTATACTATACCTTAAAAACGCCTGATTTTCGAGCAGATGTGCGAGACAATTATGGTTCAGGCTCTGCAATTCCCCGCATAATCTTAAAAGATTTTAAAAGGATGCCTGTTTTATTGCCCCCAATAGAAGTCCAACGAGTTATTTCCGATACGCTTTCATGCCTTGATGCTCGGATTGCTTTAAACAAAAAGATAAATCATCATTTAGAGCAGATGGCGCAGGCCATTTTCAAATCGTGGTTCGTGGATTTTGAGCCGTTCGATGGAGTGATGCCGGACGATTGGCAAGTCGGGCATCTCACTGATATTGCCGACTACCTCAATGGCCTTGCAATGCAGCGGTTTAGACCTACCGAAAGCGAGGTGGGAATGCCTGTCCTTAAAATTAAAGAACTGCGGCAGGGCTCGTGTGATGCACAAAGCGAGCTCTGTTCACCCAACGTCCGCTCTGACTATATTGTTCATGATGGCGATGTGATTTTTTCATGGTCTGGTAGCCTCCTTGTTGATTTCTGGTGCGGTGGTGACTGTGGTCTAAATCAACACCTTTTCAAGGTTACGTCCCGCAAGTACGACAAGTGGTTTTACTACGCCTGGACTTGTCACCATCTCGCCCGGTTTATAACAATGGCGGCAGACAAGGCAACCACAATGGGGCACATTAAGCGGGAAGCCCTGGAAAACGCCGAAGTCATCATTCCTGACGGGGACAGCTACCGCCAGCTTGGAGGCCTACTCACTCCACTATACGAACAGATTATTAACAATAGGGTCGAGAGCCGCAAGCTGTCCCTGTTGCGTGACGCGTTGCTACCCCGCCTGATGTCCGGCGAACTGTCCGTTTCCGATCTCGACGACGCTAAATGATGGTATACCACCTGTGCGCGTTGTACCAGAACGAGAGGAGGTCTTTCCATGGCATATACCGAGGCCAACTATGAAAACGCGGTTATCGAGGTGTTCCGCGACACGTTGGGGTACAACTATGTCTATGGCCCCGACGTGGCCCGCGACTACGCCGACCCTCTGTTTATGGACGAGCTTTTGCCCGCCTTGCGCCGCGTCAATCCCAAGCTGCCGGAGGCGGCACTGACCGAGGCGGTTTACAAGCTGCGGAATTTTGAGGGCGGCACGGTGCTGCAGAAGAACATCCAGTTCATGGAATACCTCCAAAACGGTGTGTCCGTCAACTACTACGACAAGGGCGAACAGCAGGCGGCCTTGGTGTATCTCGCGGACTATGAAAACGTGGAGCACAACACCTTTACCGTCGCCAACCAGTGGACAATCACCGAGAACAGCGAAAAGCGCCCCGACGTGATCGTATTTCTGAACGGTTTGCCCGTGGTGGTGTTTGAGCTGAAATCTCCCTCCCGCGAGGAGACAGACGCCTCCGAGGCGTTTCTCCAGCTGCGGAACTATATGCAGGAGATTCCATCCCTGTTTATCTACAACGCATTCCTTGTCATGAGCGACCTCGCCACCTCCAAGGCGGGAACCATCACAGCCGGCGAGGACCGCTTTATGGAGTGGAAAACCAAGGACGGCAGCTACGAAAACACGCAGTACGCCCAGTTTGACACCTTCCTTGAGGGGATGTTCGACCGGATGCGGCTGCTTGATATCATCAAAAACTTTATCTGCTTCTCCGGCGATGCAAAAATTCTCGGCGCCTACCACCAGTATTTTGCCGTGAAAAAAGCGGTCGCCTCCACCGTGAACGCCACCGCCACGGACGGCAGGGGCGGCGTGTTCTGGCATACCCAGGGCAGCGGCAAATCGCTGTCCATGGTCTTTTATGCCCATTTGCTGCAGAATGCGATGAACTCGCCCACGATTGTAGTCCTCACCGACCGCAACGACCTGGACGACCAGCTTTTCGGGCAGTTTGCCAAGTGCGCCGACTTCCTGCGCCAGGTGCCGCAGCAGGCCGAGAGCCGCACCCACCTAAAGGAGCTGCTGGCGGGGCGGCAGGCGAACGGCATTATTTTCACCACGGCACAGAAGTTTGAGGAGGCCGAGGACTGCCTGTCTGAGCGGCGAAATATCGTTGTGATGGCGGACGAGGCCCACCGTAGCCAGTTTATTGATGAAAAGGTGGACAAGAAGACAGGCCGCATCCAAAAATCCTTCGGCCTGATTATCCGCGAGAGTCTCCCGAACGCCACCTACATAGGCTTCACCGGAACGCCGATTTCCAGCAAGGACCGTTCCACCATTGAGGTCTTCGGAAATTACATCGACATCTACGATATGACCCAGGCCGTGGAGGACGGAGCCACCCGCCCCGTTTACTATGAGAGCCGCGTCATCCACCTCAAGCTGGACCAGGACGTCCTGCGGCTGATCGACGCCGAATACGACATCATGGCCCAGAACGCCGAGGACTACGCCATCGAAAAGAGCAAAAAGGAACTGGGCAGGATGGAGTCGATCCTGGGCGCGGAGCAGACCATAACCGCCTTGTGCGAGGATATCGTCAAGCACTACGAAGAAAACCGGCAGTATGAGCTTACGGGCAAGGCCATGATCGTCGCCTATTCCCGCGCCATCGCTATGGACATCTACCGCAAGCTGCTGGAGCTCCGCCCTGGGTGGGCCGAAAAAATCGGTGTGGTCATGACAGAGAGCAACAAGGACCCCGAGGAATGGCGCGGGATCATCGGCAACAAGCACCGCCGCGACGAGCTGGCGAAGCGCTTTAAGGACGATGGCGACCCCATGAAAATTGCCATCGTGGTGGATATGTGGCTGACGGGCTTTGACGTACCGTCCCTCGCCACCATGTATGTTTATAAGCCGATGGCGGGACATAATCTCATGCAGGCCATCGCCCGCGTCAACCGCGTTTACAAGGATAAAGAGGGCGGCCTGGTGGTCGATTACATCGGCATCGCTTCGGCGTTGAAGCAGGCCATGAACGATTACACCAACCGCGATAAAAATAACTACGGCGATCCAGACATCGCAAAAACGGCCCTGCCGAAGTTCATGGAAAAGCTGGAGGTCTGCCGCGATTTGCTCCACGGTTTTGACTACTCCGGTTTTATGCGGGAGAATGCAACCGACCTCTCCCGCGCCAAGGCGATCAGCGGTGGCGCAAACTTCCTGTCGGGCGTTGAGGAGGAAGAGCGGCGCGAGGCGTTTATCGAAGAGGCCATGCTTTTGCGCCAGGCGCTTTCCCTCTGCCGCTCGCGCCTCACACCGCAGCAGCGTTATGAAGCCGCCTATTTTGAAGCAGTACGGACGCTTCTCACCCGGATTACCGGCGAAGGCAAGCCATTGTCCTTGAAAGAAATCAATGCCCGCATCAACGAATTATTGAAGGCGAGCATTCAAAGCGAGGGCGTGATCAATCTATTTTCGGACGTGGACACCGGATTTTCCTTGTTCGGCCCAAAGTTCCTTGATGAAATTGCCAAGATGAAGGAAAAGAACCTCGCCGTCGAACTGTTGAAGAAATTGCTTGCTGAACAGGTTTCCCTCTACCGCAGAACAAACCTGGTTAAGAGTGAGAAGTTCTCTGAGTTACTCTCCCGCGCCATGAAGGCGTACCTTAACGGGATGCTCTCCAATGAGGAGGTCATCGCCGAACTGATGAAGATGGCAAAGGAGATGGCGGACGCCCAGTCGCAGGGCAACGCCATGGGCCTCACGAGTGAGGAGCTGGCATTTTATGATGCTCTGACCCGTCCCGAAACGGTGAAGGATTTCTATCAGAACGAAGAGCTTGTGGCGATGACCCACGAGCTCACGGATTTGCTGCGCAAAAACCGTACCATTGACTGGCAGAAGAAAGAATCGGCTCGTGCCGGAATGCGCCGCATGGTCAAGAAACTGCTGCGAAGATATAAATATCCGCCGGAGGGTATGGAGGACGCCATTGCCACGGTCATCGGACAGTGCGAGATGTGGACGGACAATGAATAGGGGGCGGTGGGAATGAACGCTTTCAAAAGCAACATTTACAAATATCTCGGCGGGACGTGCCAATACCTGATACCGCTGTATCAGAGAACCTATAGTTGGGGACAGGAGCAGTGCGTCCGCCTTTGGAGTGACATTGTCAATCTCCACAACACGCGTCGGGAGGGACATTTTGTCGGTTCCATAGTCCGCATTGACGAGGACTCGGCGGCAGGATCAACCCTCGCCATGATCATAGACGGGCAGCAGCGGCTTACAACGCTGACCTTGCTGCTGATTGCCCTGCGGGACTATGCACGGACAAATCCCGACTGTGGGGTAAACCCCAATAAAATTACAGATACACTGCTATTAAACCAGTACGAGGCAGGGAATGCCAAGTATAAATTGCTCCTGACGCAGTCCGACAGGGACGCGCTGATCAAGAAGATCGAAGGAACGCCGGTCCCTGACGCCCTCAAGTCACGCGTGCTTGACAATTATGAATTCTTTGCGGGGCAAATTACCAGATTGGAAATCTCCCCCTCCAATCTTTATGACGCCATCGGGAAACTGCAAATCGTAGATATCGTCCTTGACCGGCAGTATGATGATCCACAGGCGATCTTTGAGAGCCTGAACTCCACAGGTATGAATTTAAAGGACTCCGACCTGATCCGCAACCACCTGCTGATGGGCCTGGACTCCGTAACCCAGGCGGACGTTTACAACAACATCTGGCGACCGACGGAATTGCTCTTTGATTATGAGCACCAAAGCGAGGTGCTGGACAGCTTTTTCCGCGATTACCTCACCATGAAGCTCGGCAGAATTCCAAGAAAGAACGAAATTTATAAGGAGTTTCGCGCTTACCATAATGGCAGCGGGCTGACTATCCGCGACCTTTGCCAGGATATATACGCTTTTGCCAGGTACTACTCGGATATGTACTTTGTAAGAAGTGACGACGAAATTCTAAAATCACTGTACGGCGACATGAGGGCAATCCGTATGGAGGTTGCCTACCCATTCCTGCTGAAAGTTCATGAGGATTGCAAAAAGGGCCTGTTAACCGCCTCCGAGCTGCGGGAAATTGTGCAGCTCTGCGTGAGCTATGTCTTGCGCCGGGCTGTGTGTAATATCCCGACAAATTCACTGAACAAGACTTTTGCCACAATGAAGAATGATATTCGGACGGACGATTACCTGAACTCTGTAAAGGCTTTCTTTGTTTTACTTGATTCCTATAAGGAATTCCCAACTGATAAACAGTTTTTATCTGAATTCTTATCCAGGGACATCTACAACATGAACCGATGCCGCTACATTCTCAGCCGGCTTGAGAACTGGGATAATAAGTCCGTTGTGTCTCTGGAGAACTTAACAATCGAACACATTATTCCACAGAATCCACATCTGTCCGCCGAGTGGATCGCCGCGCTCGGCAGCGACTGGAGCGAGATTCAGAAAAAGTATCTGCATACCATTGGGAACCTAACTCTGACAGCTTACAACTCTGAAATGAGCGACTCGTCTTTCTCCGAAAAACTTGATATGGCAGGCGGTTTTAAGGAAAGCGCCCTCCGGCTGAATAAATACGTTGTGATGCAGTCAACCTGGGGAGAGCAGCAAGTAACGGAGCGCGCCGACAAGCTTGGAGAACTGGCTCTAAAAGTCTGGCCGTTCCCGACGTTGACCGAGACAGAACTTTCCACGTACCGCAAGCAGAATGAGGCTCCGCAGCAATACACACTCGATAGCTACGACCAAATAAATGCGTATAACAGAATGCTATTTGAGAAATTAAATACGAGAATTTTCAATCTCGGTACATTTGTAAAACGAGAATTTAAGAAGCTCTACGTTGCCTATAAAGCGGACACAAACTTTGTGGATATTGTCATTCAAAAATCCCGGCTCCGCCTTTCCTTAAATATGAAATTTTCTGAGGTCATTGATCCAAAGGGGCTATGCAAGGATATTACAGAACTCGGCAGGTGGGGTAACGGCGATGTGGAGGTCGGAATGGATAGTCTTGACCAGTTAGATGATATTATGGCTCTGATTGAGCAAGCATTTCAAAAGCAAGAGATGGATTAACAAAATCTTACAGTCTTGTTTTGATACAGTGGAGGTGTGCCATGGAGAAAACACTTTTGGATCTTGACCGTATCCCCACGCTGGACGAGCTCCGCACCTTCTTCCGGGAGAACGATTTTTCTTCCGCCGCCTACATCGATTTGGACTATGACAAATTGGACGGCGACGCCGTAGAATTTCTGGAGCACGCCAAGTCCCTGATGGACGAGCACTGGGAACCGCTCTCCCGCGAAATGGGGCTTAAATCCGCCTCCTCCTATTATGGCAAGGACAATCCGTTGATCGCTCTGCGGGACAACATGGAGAATCTGGCAGCGGGCGGTGTGCTCAAGCTTTTGGAGGAGCACCCGGAACGGGCCGCTGAGATTTTGTCTCAGTTTGATTTGGATAATCCAGATATGGACCGAAAGGCTGATGACCTCCTGCACAGCGCGGTGGAGACACTGATGCAGGTCACCGACTATAAAACAATGGCCGAAGTGGTTCAGGCGGAGCCGGCCAATGAGGACTTTAATCATCGCAGGCCTCAGAATTTTCGCGCACAGGATTTTGACCGCAAGTGGAATCACACCCGCGCAAAAATGGAGGTGGCCTCTCTGGACGAATTGCAGGACGCTGTCAGCGAGGACGAGGGGAGTGCCGCATTACAAATACCGGACCCGCAAGTCGATGTCGAGGCGGAGGCCTCCACGAGTGTCATGCAGAAAAATTTTTGGAGTAGTATTTCAGAGGAGGATAGAAGGTTGCTGCAAATGCGAATGCAGGGATTGACACAAAAAGAGATTGCCCAGCGCCTCGGTTATCAAACCCACAGTGCTGTTGCCAAGCGGCTGCAAAAGTTAAAGACACTGTTTGAGCAATGCGCGTAACGACTGCCCGCCGATTCATTTCGGCGGGCAGTTTTTGCGTTTAAAAATATTTTGTGGAGCACAGGAACATTTCGTCTATACGGTGTCGTTAAGAAATGAACGCAGAATGCGTTGGCCGCTGTAGTGCCCCGTGTGCGCCGAGTTCTGTTGCTGGGGAGTGACCGCCCCTATGCGAGAAAACGGTATATGCGGGGCTCCTGCACCCCATGGAGGCCTAATGGACTGCGTACCAAAGCAGAGAGGAGCGACACCATGGAAAAATAAGATAGGCCGCCGATGATCCCGTCACCCAAAAGTGTAAGAGTAGTAGGAAAGCCTGCAAGCAGGGCTTCCCTACTCTTTTCTTTTTCTGCCCTTTTCTTGATAGGCGCGATTGGGTGAAGGATGCGGAAACCCTCCCGTCAGGGAGGGGCAAGCAAAGCGTCCGGCTATACGCCGGCCGCTGGTGGCGGTGCGCTGCCCCACACCCCAAAAAACGCGGAAGGAGAGTTACATGAAGAAACAGAAAGACAAGACCTATGCGTTTCGGGTCAGTTCGGCTGAACTGAACAAAATAAAGGCACTGGCCAAGCGGGCCAATATGACTGTCACAGCCTATCTCACAACCTGCGCCTTGAATAAAAAGATCACCATTATTACGGGACTGGACGAATGGCTGGCGGAGATGAAAGCCCAAGGGCGAAACCTCAATCAGTTTGTCACGAGGATGCACATGGGGCAGTCAGATCCGGCGCTGGCCGAGCGGTTGATTCAAAAATATGGCGACCTCTGTGTGGAGCTGCGGCGTATTGGGGAGGCGGAATAATGGCTACCTTTACCCGAATTAAGAGCAAGAACCAGTCCTGCGGGCGGATGCTGGGTGCACTGGCTTATGTCCTGCAAGATAAAAAAGTGCGTTTTAAGGGAGCCAGGGTGACGAGCGGCGTGGGCTGCCTGCCAGTTACCAGCTACCTTGAAATGATGACCACAAAGCAGCGATTTAAGAAAATGGATGGCGTTTGTTTCTATCATTTTGTCCAGTCTTTCTCCGAGCGTGAGAACATCACACCCTGGCAGGCGAATGAGATTGCTCGCGAGCTGGCGGAAAAGCTGTTCCCAGGGTATGAGTGTGTGGTAGCGACCCATAGCGATACCGACAACCTCCATTCCCATATCGTCGTCAACTCTGTCAGCTTCAGAGACGGAAAGAAACTGCATCTGCCGCCTACCTCCATCCAAGAAATGCGGCAGGTGAACGACCAAATTTGCCAGGCTCACGGGTTCTCCGTGCTGGAACACTATAACGGAAAGAAGAAAAAGCGCCGGCTTGCACCGGGCGAGTTTCGCGCCGCCCAGCGGGGTGAGAGCTGGAAGTTTGCACTCATCAAGGCCATTGAGGAAGCTCTGCTGTACTCCCCCGACCGGGAGAGCTTCATTCAAAATATGGAGTATGAGGGCTATCAGGTGCAGTGGAGCGACACCCGGAAGTATATCACCTACACCTGCCCCAACGGGATGAAGTGCCGGGACAACAAGCTTCACGACGAAACCTACCTGAAAGAGAATCTGGAGAAACTGTTCGCCCACCGGCAGGCCACGGGCTTTGTTCCCCTCACGCCGGAGCCGCCCGAGGGCTGGCTGGGCGAGCTGGAGCGGGCCAGAGAGCTGGCAGGGGATGTGGTTTCCCTCGGCAGGAATCTGGAGCGCATTGGCGAAGTACCGCCGCTGCCCGTGCCGCGAACCTGGACGGACAGCAAGCAGCGGCGGCGGGAGGCTCTAAAAAAGCTGGCCCAGGGCCACAAGCTCCAGAGCGAGCAGGAGCAGAAATTGGGTCCGCAAATGTAACCCGGCATATAAGAGCCAAAATCTGGGGACACTCTTAGAAAACGGAGGAGGCGACGCCTATTGAAGATGTCCGTGGATGAGGAGAAGAAAATTGTGGAACTCTGGCTCACCGCTGCCGAGCAGAACGACACGGCACTGATGGAATCCCTGAAGCCGCTCTACGAGGCTTGGCGCGAGAGGCAGTACCGCCCAGTGGTATTCCGCTCCGGCAGACGCGATCTGCTGGACCTCACAGAGGGACTGCTGCTGCACAACCGTACCGCAGCCGCCCGCCGGGACTTGGAGCGGGAGTCACCGGGACCGGAACCGGCGATGGGAATAACCATGGGTATGTAAAACCCCCCGGATGCGCCGTGGCGCATCCGTTACATAGAAGCGGCATGGACGGCGCGCCCGTCTTTTTTCTTGCTTTTAGCCGGTACGCATGGTACAATATTATCTGATATAAATCAGCAAACTTAGAATGAAATTGATAGATTGCTTGCGTCGGGAGGAATGAGCATGGCGGATCAAAAGATGGACAGCGGAGAAATCCTGCTGTACGACAACGGCGGCGAAAAGGAATTTATAAGCGTCATTTTCAAGGATGAAAATTTTTGGCTGACGCAGAAGGCCATGGCGGAGCTGTTCGGCTGTACGCCGGACAACATCTCCCTGCACCTGAAAAATATCTTCGCGGAGGACGAGCTTGACAAGAATTCAGTTACCGAGAAATTCTCGGTAACTGCCGCCGACGGCAAAAACTATTTGACCCAGTGCTACAACCTGGACGCCATCATTGCCGTGGGCTACCGGGTGAACTCCAAAAAGGCCACCCGGTTCCGCCAGTGGGCCACCAGAACGCTGAAAGAATACATCCAAAAGGGCTTTGTCCTCAACGACGAGCTGATGAAAAACGGCCGCCCCTTCGGCAAGGACTACTTTGACGAGCTTCTGGAGCGCATCCGGGAGATCCGCGCCAGCGAGCGGCGGGCCTACCAGAAGATCGCCGATGTGTTCGAGCAGTGCAGCTATGACTACAACAAGAACAGCGAGACCACGAAGGCATTCTACGCCTTTGTGCAGAACAAGCTGCACTTTGCCGTCACGGGTATGACGGCGGCGGAGCTGATCGCGGACCGGGCCACGCTGGACAGCCCCACCATGGGCCTGACCACCTGGAAGGGCGCGCCGGATGGGAAAATCCTCAAGAGCGACACGCTGATCGCCAAAAACTATCTCAATGAAAAGGAACTCTCCCGCCTGAACCGCCTGGTCACCATGTTCATCGACTACGCCGAACTGATGGCGGAGGATCAGCAGCTTATGAGCATGGCGGACTGGCTGGCGGAAACCGACCGCTTTCTCACCAACAACCGCCGCAAGGTGCTGGAGGACAAGGGGCATATCTCCCACGACGACGCGGTGAAGAAGGTTGGCGGCATCTATGCGGAGTTCCGCAAAAAGCAGGATGCCGCGTACATCTCGGAGTTTGACCGGGAGACCGCCAAGTATTTGAAGGGCGGTGACCCGACGTGACGGAGACCTTCACGATCGCGGGCTACTGCCGGATCTCGGTGGACGAGGAGATGGACCGGGAGAACACCTCCATCGAGAATCAAAAGGCCATTATTCAGGATTTTGTGGCGAAAAAATTCCCCGGCAGCGGCCTGACCTTTTTCGAGGATCGGGACCGCTCCGGGTACACCTTCGAGCAGCGGGAGAGCTACCAGAAGATGCGCCCCCAGCTCATGGGCCACAAGTATGACATCCTGGTGGTCAAGGACTTCTCCCGATTTGCCCGGCGCAATAGCCGGGGGCTGGTGGAGCTGGAGGACCTGCGGGACGCGGGGGTGCGCATCATTTCCATCGGTGACTCCATCGACTACCCCACCTACGACGACTGGACGGCCATCCAGTTCCGCTTCCTCATCAACGAGATGCCGGTGACCGACGCCAGCAAAAAGGTCAAGTCGGTCATCCAGCGCCGCCAGAACGACGGCAAATGGATCTGTGCGGTGCCCTACGGCTACGTCATCACCAACAGCAAAACCATGCAGTTCGAGATCGACGAGCCCGCCGCCGTCGTGGTGCGGGACATTTACCGGCTCTACAATGAGGGCTGGGGCTACAAGAAAATCGCCAACCACCTTACCGACCTGCACATCCCCACCCCCCGCATGGCGGAGAAAGCCCGCAAGGAGGCCCAGGGGGAGGACTCGAAGCGCAAGGCCCGGCCGGAGTGGAGCATCGTCACCGTACAGGGCATCCTGGAAAACGACTTCTACATCGGCACCCTGCGCCAGGGCAAATACACCCGGAAGAAGATCAACGGCGCGGACCGGAAGAAGGACGAGAGCGACCACATCGTCTTTGAAAACCACCACGAACCCATCCTGGATTACCGCACCTTTGCCCTGGCCCAGGAGGGGCGCAAAAAACGCAGCACCTCCTGCTATCGGGGCATTAAAATCCACGACAACGTGTACTCCGGCTTTCTCTTTTGTGGGGACTGTGGACAGCCCATGTTCTCCATGAGCCGCCGGGATCTGCGGCCCGCCTACACCTGCTCCAGCTACCACAAGCGGGGCCTCAAGGGCTGCACCAGCCACCACACACGGGTGGACCTGCTGGACGACCTGCTCAAGCGCTACATCCGGCAGGTGAAAGAGAATTCGGCAGATATGCTGGACAAGCTCAACGCCTCCCTCAAGGCCGAGAGCGCTGAGGTGAAGAACAACGAGGAGACCTCCGTAATCCTGCAAAAGCAGCTGGACGACGCCTGGGAGGAGCTAAAGGCCACCAAGCGCCAGCGGGTGCGGGACGTGATGAAGCACCCGGAGAAAGAGGAACTGCTGGAACAGACCTATGACGAGCTGGAGGCCGAGCTGGAGGCCAAGATCAGCGGCCTCCAAAACCAGATTGAGCTGACCGCCGACAAGCGCAACACGATCATCCAGGTCAACCGCATCGCCCGTACGGCGCTGGACATTTTCGACGAGATCTTGGCCAAGGACAAGCTGGACAAGGTGGATTTGGAGCTGATCATCGAAAAAATCACCGTATACGAGGATCACATTGAAATCCAGCTCAAGGCTGACATCGACCAGCTTTTGCAGTGCGGAACCATTTTGGAGGAAACGGCCGCAAATTTTAAGCAGGGCACGGGACATATCTCACAAATCGCCCAGTCCAGCCAAAACCGGCCGGACAAGGTGTTCCGTGTCAGTGTTATCAGCAGCGGCGACCCCCTTGAAATATATACCGACAACGACGGCGAAGTGATCTTTAAGAAGTATTCCCCCATCGGCGAGCTTTCCGCCTTTGCCACCCAGTACGCGGAGGTGCTCAGCAAGATCGGCGGCTATCCGGTCGTCGTCTGCGACCGCGACCACGTCATCAGCGTGGCGGGCATCCCCAAAAAGGAGCTGCTCGAGCGCCGCGTGTCCCCCGCGCTCGAGGAGGTCATGGAGCAGCGCCGCAGCTTCGCGGTGACCGCCGACGGCAAAAAGATGCAGCCGGTGGAGGGCGTCGACCGCTACGCGCTGGTCGAGGCGCCGATCATCGCCGCGGGCGACGTGTGCGGCAGCCTGATGTTCATCGCGGGCGACAGCCCCGCGCCCGCCACCGACACCGAGATCAAGCTCATCCAGGTGGGAGCGGCCTTCCTCGGCCGCCAGATGGAGGAATAACGGTGGGCAAGAAGCACAAGGACGGCCCCGTGGAGGAGCTTTCCGGCCGGGACAAGGTGCGCGTGTCGCGCCTGGTGGAGCACATGATCGCCATCCCGCCCAGCCGCACCGACCCGAACGGCAGCTATACCGGGCGGCCGATGAATAAGTACGAGGTGCCGGTGCAGGACGCCGACGACCTGTGAAAAACCGCGCCGCGGCCCCCGGGCCGCGGCGCGTTCGTTTTTGTCACCAAAATTTCCGCCCGGCGTATACTGGGGTAAAGACAACAGGCGGAAGGTGAGCAGGATGAAAAAGAAGCAGTTTTTGGACTGCAACTGTTGGGCGCAGTGCTGCGCGGGTTTCGGCCTGGGCGTGGTGCTGGCGGTGTTCACCTCGCTCAAACTGGTGCTGATCCTGGCGGGCGTCATGCTCGTCGCGCTGGCAATCCGCATCCTGCTGCTGTGAAAACGAGAAAAGGTGGTTGCGCTATGAAGATCGTCGTCATCAAAAGCCCGAAATTCCTCTCCCCGATCCTGCGTTTTTTCTTCAAGATCAAGAAAGACCCCGTTACATAACCAGGTAAGCCATCCAAAACACAGCGAAGCCCGGCGGGATTCCCCGCCGGGCTTCGCCGCATCTTGGCGGCGGATTTCGGCAGCTTGGCGCGATTTCGTTGACCGGGGGGGATGCGGACGGGTATGATATAGGCAGAACCGATCGGCCACGATTTCAAAGGAGGGGACGCATGGATATCCGAATCAACGAGGACCCCGCGTGCGGCGAACCGGAGATCGTCATCCGCTGCCGGGAGATGGACGAGCGCGTCGTGCGGATGATCGCCGCGCTGCGCGCCGCCGAGCAGAAGCTGGCGGGCGTCCGGGACGGCAGGACGTTCGTCGTCGACCCGGCGGAGGTCTACTACGCCGAAAGCGTGGACAAACGCACCTTCCTCTACACCGCCGACGCGGTCTATGAATCGCCCCTGCGCCTCTACGAGATGGAGGAGCGGTTCGGGGCGGGGGATTTCTTCCGCGCGTCCAAATCCGCGGTGGTGAACCTCGCGCGGGTCAAGTCGCTGAGCCCGATGCTCGGCGGGAAGATCGAGGTGCTGCTCGAAAACAACGAACGCCTCATGGTATCGAGGCAATATGTCCCCGGGCTCAGGCAAAAGCTCGGGATTTAAGGAGGAACGGATATGGATTACCGTCTGCTGGGCAGGGCGATGAGTTATAAGACGCTGATGCTGATGTATTTTGCGAGCGGGGTATTCCTGCTGATGCTGTGGGACCTCGTGTGGGCGCGCGAAGGCGCCGCGTCCATGACGACGCTGTGGCAGGTCTTTCTGCTGGCGGTGCTGCTGTCGGGCGCGCATTTCTGCTGCTACGAGGAGGGAATCCTTCCGCGCGTCCCGGCGCGGGTGAAGCGCGTCCTGCACCTCGTCGTCACCTACCTCGTCGTGCTCGCGGAGCTTTTCCTCTTCGGCTGGGCGCCGCGCCCGACCTTCGGGATCGTGCTGGCTGCGACCGGGATTTTTCTCGCCGCCTACGCCGCGCTCTGGCTCGCCTTCTACGTCTATTACCGTGCGCAGAAGGAGCTGCTCAACGAGCGGCTGGAACGCTATAAAAACGCCTGAAAAGTAAAAAAGCGGCCGGGACGAACGTCCCGGCCGCTTTTTGATTTGTTTTTCTCATCAGCCGATCATGACCGCGCCGGCCGTGCCGTCGGCGCTGTGGATGATGATCGGGGGATTCGCCGCGGCATTCCCGCCGCCGGTCCCGGCGCCGTCGGTTTCGCCGCCCGCTTCGCCTCCGGCTTCGTCGCCCGCCTCCTGCTGGGACATCACCATCAGCGTGCCCTGGATCTCCTGGAGGACCTCGGCGTATTTCTGGTTGGCCTCGTCCACCTTCTCCTTGCGCGCCTCGGTGTCGTTCGGGTCGATCGCGGCGGCCTCGGCGTAGAGGTCGGCGGCCTCCTGCACGCGCGGCGCGGCGGCCGCGAGCGTCTCATGCAGCGGCGCGAGGATTTCGGGCGGGGTCAGCGCGCCCACCTCGGAGAAGGCGTCGCTCAGGCTGTCCATCAGCGCGACGGCCTCGCCCATATAGCCTTCCTCGTTCGGGTCAAGCTGCTGGAAGGCGATCGCCTTCTCCTGCACGCCCGTCATGATTTCGGTGATCCGCGCGCCGTATTCCTCTTCGGTCAACGGCTCGGCCGGTTCGGAGGACGCGGGCTCGGAGCTCTCCGGCTCGGGCTCGGAGGAGGAGACCTCGGAGGAGGACGCCTCGGCTGGAGCGCCGCCGCCGCAGGCGGCGAGCGAAAGGGTCAGCATCAGGGCCAGGGCGCAGGCGCCCAGAATTTTCAAAGTCCGGTTCATAGGCATTTCACGTTCCTTCCGAAAAAAATAACGCGGCGTGTTGTCGCGCCGGGATCTGTCGAATCGAAGCGGCGGGAGGGTCCGCCGCCGGTTTTGCCATGCCGATATTGTACCACACTGGCCGGAATAGTCAAGTCTCGGCAGGATTTGCCCATCCGCGCCGCAACGCGGCGGAAAGGCGGACGGGGAGAGCATATTCGGGGAGGGCTGGACATATATTGATGGTAGCAAACAGAAGGAGAGGGTAATACTATGGAGCTGAATCTGCAAAAACAGACGGTAAGCATCAACGAGACCATATACGACGGCGTCGTGGAACAGCCGCTCGAGTGTGACGTGCTGCTGCCCGACTACTGCCCCGATATCCAGAAAATCCTCCGCTGTGAGGTGGTCCCGTCCCTGCTCCTGACCGCAGTGAACGGCGACAAGCTCTCGGTGGACGGCATGGCGATGGCGCACCTCTACTACCTCGACGAGAACGGCTGTATCCGCCACGCGGAATATAAAATCCCCTACACCCGCGTGGTGGAGCTGCGGTGCGCCCCCCAGAACCCCTCGGTGTGCGTCACCCAGAGCGTCGACTATTTCAACTGCCGCGCGGTCAGCTCCCGCCGGCTCGATATGCGCGGCGCGGTCACGATGAACGTGCGGGTGACCGGCCAGACCGAGGAGGAGGTCCTCGTCGCCGCCGAGGGCGCGGGACTCCAGCTCTGCCCCGACACGGCGGAGAACGCCTGCGTGCTGCCGCGCGTCATGCGCCAGGCGAGCGTGCGCGAGGAGGTCGAGCTCGGCTATGGGAAGCCGGCCGTGGGCGCGGTCATCCGCGCGTCGGCCTCCGCCCAGGTCACCGATTACAAGGCGATCACCGGCAAGCTCGTCACCAAGGGGGAGATCACCGTCAAGGTGGTCTACCAGTGCGAGGAGGACGCCAAAAAGCTCGAGGTCATGGAGTACGCGCTGCCGCTGAGCCAGGTGATCGACCTGGACGGGGTGGACGAGGACTGTTCGTGCAGCGTGTGGTACGAGGTGTGCTCCCTCGACGTGACCCCCAAGGCCAACGCCGACGGGGAGAACCGCGCCTTCACGCTCGACGTGTCGCTCAACGCCTGCGCGTCGGCCTACCGGCGGATGCAGCTCGACGCGGTGTGCGACTGCTATTCCACCAGCTACGAGTGCAAGCCCACCGTCCGGCAGGTGCCGCTGCTGCGCCTGATCGACACGGTCGACGAGACCTGCATGTACAAGGAGACGCTCGACCTGCCGCCCGACGCGGGCAGCATCGTCGACGTGTGGTGCACGGCGGGCGCGCCCACTGTCCAGATCGAGGAGGACTGCGCCGTCGTGACGGGAAAGATGACGGTGTGCATGTTCGTCTGCGAGGCAAACGGGGAGATCGCCTATTACGACCAGGCGCGCGAATACAGCCACCGCATCGCCCTGCGCGGCTCCTATGAGACGCTCGTGTTCTCCCCGAACACCTCGGCGGGGACGGCGGCCTTCACGATGAGCGGGCATGAAAAGCTGGAGGTGCGCTGCCCGGTGCGCATCTGGGGGGAAGTGTGCAGCCTCTACCGCAGGACGGTGGTGTGCGACGTCACGGTCGACGAGACGCGCGCGAAAACCCGGCGGGACAATGTCCTCTACCTCTATTATGCCAGTGAACGGGAGCCGGTGTGGGAGATCGCCAAACGCTACAACACGTCGGTCGCGGCCATTCAGGCGGGCAACCAGCTTGAAGGGGACGTCCTGGAAGGGCGCCAGCTGCTGCTCATCCCGATGAAATAACGGAAAGGGGAGGAAACAATGGAGGCACAGAAGATCTACCAGGACATCGCCAAACGGTGCGGCGGTGACATATACATAGGCGTGGTGGGGCCGGTGCGAACCGGAAAATCCACCTTCATCAAACGGTTCATGGAGACGCTCGTCATCCCGAACATCGGCAGCGAGTTCGCGCGGGAGCGCGCCACCGACGAGCTGCCCCAGTCCGCCGCGGGGCGCACGATCATGACCACCGAGCCCAAATTCATCCCCGAGGAGGCCGTCAAGGTCACCCTCGCGGACAACGCCGCCTTCAACGTGCGGATGATCGACTGCGTGGGCTACATCGTCCCCAGCTCGCTCGGCTACATCGAAAACGAGCAGCCCCGCATGGTGGTGACCCCCTGGTTCGAGAAGGAGATCCCCTTCAACCTCGCCGCCGAGATCGGCACCCAGAAGGTCATCAACGAGCACAGCACGATCGGGCTCGTCGTCACCACCGACGGCAGCATCAGCGAGATCCCCCGCAGCGAGTACGAGGAGGCGGAGGTCCGCGTGATCACCGAGCTGCGGCAGATCAACAAGCCCTTCGTCGTGCTGCTCAACTGCACCGACCCGGCTTCCCCCGCCTCCCAGGCGCTGCGGGCCGAGCTGGAGGAGCGCTACGCGGTGCCCGTCGTGGCGGTCAACTGCCTGAACCTCGCCGAGGAGGACATCCGCGTCATCCTCTCCGACGTGCTCTTCCAGTTCCCGGTGCGGGAGGCCGCGATCACCCTGCCCGGCTGGGTCACCTCCCTCGCCCCCGACCACTGGCTGCGTGCCGAGCTGTACGGTGCCATCCGCGAGGCCGCCGACGGGGTGGAGCACATCGGCGCGCTCAAGGGGAAGATCATGACCCTTTCAGGCTGCGAATACGTCAGCCGGGTGCTGGTCGATTCGATCGACCTGGGCAGCGGCAGCGCCGAGGTCAGCGTGGACCTCCAGAGCGACCTCTTCTACCGCATCCTCGGCGAGGCGACCGGCCTCGACATCCCCGACGAGAGCGCGCTCATGCCCTGCATGATCGACCTGGCCGCCGTCAAGAAGGAATATGACAAGGTCAAATGCGCGCTCGACGAGGTGGCGGCCACCGGCTACGGCATCGTGATGCCTTCGCTGGAGGAGCTCTCCCTCGAGGAGCCGGAGATCGTCAAGCAGGGCGGCCGCTACGGCGTCCGCCTCCGGGCAAGCGCCCCCTCCATCCACATGATGGCGGCGAACATCACCACCGAGGTCAGCCCGATCGTCGGTTCGGAGAAGCAGTCGGAGGAGCTGGTGCACTACCTGCTGCATGAGTTCGAGGAGAGCCCCCAGAAGATCTGGGAATCGAACATCTTCGGCACGAGCCTGCACGAGCTGGTCAACCAGGGCCTGCACAACAAGCTCTACCGGATGCCGTCCGACGCCCGCATCAAGCTGCAGGAGACGGTCGAACGGATCATCAACGAGGGCTGCACCGGCCTCATCTGCATCATCCTGTAGAAAAAACGAGCCCGCCCGCGAAAAATCTTCGCGGGCGGGCGGTTTTGCGTTTCATTCGGTTTTTTTGCCGCGCTCCTCGGGCGGGAAGCCGGCCCTCGCGATGCGGCGGCGCAGCCAGCCCCCCTGGAGGTAGTAGGCGATGAAGAGCAGGGAGGTCAGCGTCCAGGTGATCGGGTAGCTGACGATGACCATGTCGATCGTGCGGTGCAGCGGCAGCGCGAAGAAGACCCACAGCACCCGCAGCACGCACACGCCGCCGCAGGTCATGATCATCGGGAGGACCGAGTCGCCGGTGCCGCGGATGGCGCCCGACAGGATGTCCACGCAGACGTAGGTGAAGTAGAAGGGCGTCAAAAAGAGCATCATGTGCCGCCCCGCCTCCGCCACCGCCCGGTCGGCGGTGAAGATCGCGAAGAGCTGGCGGCTGAAGAGGCAGAGCAGCACGCTCGAGAGGATGGCGGTGGCAAACGCCATCACGAGGCAGACCCGCACGCTCTTACGGATGCGGGAATATTTCTGCGCCCCGAAGTTCTGTCCCACGAAGGTGGTGATCGACACGTCGAAGGCGGAGAGGATCATCCAGAAGAAGCCGTCGATCTTGCCGTAGGCGGTCCAGGCGGCGATCGTGACGGTGCCGAACGCGTTGATGCAGGACTGGAGGATGACGTTGGAGATCGCGTACATGTCCGCCTGCAGGCCGGCGGGGATGCCGACGCGGAGGATGCCCTTCAGGGACGAGGCGGTGAAGCGCAGCTCCTTCCGGTTGAGGCGCAGCGGCCAGTCGGACCGCAGGAGGGTGACCAGGACCAGCAGCGCGCTGAAGATCTGCGAAAGGAGGGTGGCCAGCGCCACGCCGAACACGCCGAGACCCAGCCCCAGCACGAGCGCCAGGTCGAGCAGGATGTTGAGCAGGCAGGCGGCGATCAGGAAATAGAGGGGCCGCCGGGTGTCCCCGACCGCGCGCAGCACGGCGGAGCCGATGTTATAGAGAAAGGAGGCGACGATGCCGAGCAGGTAGACCCGCAGGTAGACGATCGAGTCGGCCATGGTCTCCGCGGGGGTGTCCATCGCCCGCAGTGCGGCGGGCGCGCACAGAAGCCCCACCAGCGTCATGGCCGCGCCCGCCGTGAGCGCGAGCATCACCGAGGTGTGCACCGTGCGGCCGACCTCCTCGTAATCCTGCGCGCCGTAGGCCTGCGCGACCACGACGGTCGCGCCCGACGAAAGCCCCACAAAGAGGTTCACCAGCAGGTTGATGAGCACGCTGGCGCTCCCGCCCACGGCGGCGAGCGCCTCCTTGCCGACGAACCGCCCCACGATGATCGCGTCGGCGGTGTTGTAGAGCTGCTGAAAAAGGGTGCCGAAGAGGATGGGAAAAAAGAAGATGAGCAGCTGCTTCCAGATCACGCCTTCCGTGATGCCGTTTGTGGAAACGGCCTTCTGCTGAACCACCGCCGATACGCCTCCTTTGTATGATTTTGACGGGTGCCGCGTGAGGGACATTATATCACAGAGAAGGGGCGATTACAATCCGTTTCCGCCGCATGAAGGACCGCGCGCCGGGAAGGCGTGCGGGATTTTGCAACTTTCCCCCTTTTCTGCGGTACGGGTGAAAGGAGGGATGGGTAGTGAAACTGCAAAACTACCACATCAGCATCGTGCGCGGCGACAGCGGAACCCTCACGGTGCGCTGCAAGGGCCCCGGCGGCGAGGCGCGCCCCTTTTCGGCGGGGGAATGCGTCCGCCTGGCCGTAAAGGCGGACGCGCGGCAGCGGGAGGCGCTGCTGCAAAAGGCCGAAACGGACTTTCCCGAGGGGGCGGCCGTATTTTCCTTCGCGCCGGAGGACACGCGGGCGCTCCCGTTCGGGAACTACCGTTACGACGTGCGCCTGACCGACCGGGAGGGCAACGTCTTCACGATCGTGCCCGCCGGCGATTTCACCGTATTGGAGGCGATCGCCGATGCCTGAGCTGACCGGGATTCTGGAGGCGCCCGCGCCGCTGACGGGCTGCGCTTCGGCGGCCGGACCGCGCGGTCCGCGCGGCCCGCAGGGCGAGCCGGGGCGGGACGGTGCGGACGGGTACACGCCCGTGCGCGGCGTTGATTACTTCACGCCGGAGGAGATCGCGCAAATTCGGGAGGAGGCCGCCGAAGAGGCGCTCCGGCAGGCGGAGGAGCGGTTCGCGGAAGCGCTGACGGAGGAGAAGACGGGAACGCTGCTTACGCTGCAAAAGCTGCGCCCGGGCGGCGCCGTGACGGTGACGGGCGTCCCGGCGGGCGCGCAAATCGAGATGCGCGGCAAAAACCTGCTCGATCTAAAGGCCTTCGCGGGCAATGTCTTCACGGTGGAGGGGGACACGCTGCGCGCCGTCAAGCCGGAGAGCGGGGACGCGGGCTCGCCGCGCGTGCCCTGCCGCATCCCGGCGGGGACCCCCTTCGTCCTCTCCTGCCGGAGCCTCTCGGACACGAATGGGCTGGTGCTGATTTCCAACAACAGCGCGGGCTATTACCACGTGACCGGCACCGAGGTGAAGTGCACCGCCGGGGAGGAGATCGTTGACCTCAAATTCGCGGTGAAGCTGGCGGTGGCCGCCGGCGCGTCCGTCGCGATCGAGGCCCCGCAGATCGAGATCGGAAAGGCCGCGACCGGATACGAGCCCTACCGGCTCGAGACGGCGGAGGCCACGGGGGAGGCGCAGAGGCTTGTGCCGCCGGGCGCGGCCGTCAACCTGAGCAGGGGGGACGGCGGGACGCTGACCGCCTCCTGCCGGAGAGACCTGAACGCGGTGATCGCCGCGCTGGAAAAAGGCTGAGAAACCCCGTCGGGAGGAGGTCTCCTCCCGGCGGGGTTTTTGCGTTCTCTCCTTGACAGATCGGGCGGACCCATATTATCATAGTGGTACTATATGACGATTTTTGTCGAAAACAGGCTCGGAAAGGAGGGCGCCGGGGATGGACGGGGCGTTTTACGATGCGCTTGCGCTCCTCGCGCGGTGGGAGCGCACGGCCTATCTCGCCGGGAAACGGTTTGTCGACCTGGCGGTCTCCGCCGCGGGACTCCTGCTGCTCGCGCCCCTCTTCCTGCTGATCGCCGCCGCCGTGCGCCTGGATTCCCCCGGCCCCGCGTTTTTCCTGCACGAGCGGGTCGGGATGGGCGGAAAGCCGCTGCGCGTGTGGAAGTTCCGCACGATGGCGCGGAACGCGTGGGAATTGGCGGAGCGGTTCACGCCCGCCCAGCGGCGGGAGTTCGAGCGGCGCTTCAAGCTCGCGGACGACCCGCGCGTCACCCGGGTGGGCGCCTTTCTGCGGCGGACGAGCCTGGACGAGCTGCCCCAGCTCATCAACGTGCTGCGCGGGGAGATGAGCCTCGTGGGGCCGCGCCCCGTCGTGGCGGAAGAGCTCGAGCGGTACGGCGCGCGCGGGGCGCTCCTCCTCGGGGTGCGCCCGGGGATCACCGGCTACTGGCAGGTGAACGACCGCGGCGGACTGAGCTATGAGGCGCGCATGGAGATGGAACTGTTCTACGCCGGGCACTGCGGCCCGGCGCTCGACTGGAAAATCCTGCGGCAAACGGCGGGAGCGGTGCTCCGCCGCGCGTGCGCGGTCTAGGGAGGGAAGGGCATGAAGCTGGATTTTTACCGGGGCAGGCGGGTGCTCGTGACGGGGCACACCGGATTTAAGGGCGCGTGGCTCTGCGGACTGCTCGGGCTTTTGGGGGCGGAAACGGCGGGCTACGCGCTGCCGCCGGTCGAGCCCTCCCTCTATACGGTGCTCGGGCTGGAGAGGGAGCTGCGTTCGGTCATGGGGGACATCCGGGACCCGGACCCTCTCGAAAGGCTCTTCGACGCGTTTCGGCCCGAGGTGGTCTTCCACCTCGCGGCCCAGCCGATCGTGCGGGAGGGCTACCGCGACCCCACCGGCACCTTTGACGTCAACCTGATGGGCACGGTGCGCCTGCTGGACTGCGTCCGGCGGCATCCGGGCGTGCGCTCGGTCCTCGTCGTCACGACCGACAAGGTCTATCGGAACGGCGGCACCGGCCGCCCCTTCCGGGAGGAGGACCCGCTCGGCGGGGCGGACCCCTACGCGGGCAGCAAGTCGTGCGCCGAGCTGGCGGTGCGGAGCTATGCGGAATCCTTCTTTGCTTCCGGCCCGGCCGTCTCGGCCGCGCGGGCGGGCAATGTGATCGGCGGCGGGGACTTTGCGCCCGGGCGCATTCTGCCCGACTGCGTGCGCGCCGTGCTGTCGGGGGAACCCGTGCGGCTGCGGCATCCCGGCTCGGTGCGGCCCTACCAGCATGTGCTCGAGGCGCTCTGCGCCTACCTGCTGATCGCCGCGGCGCAGGAGGGGGACCCCGCGCTCGCGGGCTGCTACAACGTCGGTCCCGGCGCGGAGGGCCGGGTTACGACGGGGGAGTTGGCGGATCTCTTCTGCGGGGCGTGGGGAGAAGGCGCCTCGTGGATTTCCGCCCCGGACGGCGGCCCGCCCGAGGCGGACACGCTCCTGCTCGACTGCGGAAAGCTGGAGGCTCGGCTCGGCTGGCGGCCGCTGTGGGGAATCGAGACCGCCGTCGAAAAGACGGTGGAATGGACGAAATGCCATGCGGCGGGGGAGGGCGCGGCGGACTGCGCC
Organism: Anaerotruncus massiliensis (ex Togo et al. 2026); assembly: GCF_900199635.1. Taxonomy (GTDB): domain Bacteria; phylum Bacillota; class Clostridia; order Oscillospirales; family Ruminococcaceae; genus Anaerotruncus; species Anaerotruncus massiliensis. Next base: position 585,996 of record NZ_LT962687.1, read on the forward strand.
CGCCGCCAGATGGCGGAATATCTGCGCCTCTTTGACGGCGGGGACGGAGGGAAAGCATGATCCGGCCGTTTTCCTTTGCGCCCGCCGGGCTGGCGGGCGCTTACCGCATCCGGCCGCAGCGGTTCTCCGACGGGCGCGGGTGCCTCTGCAAGGACTATTCCCGCGAAATCTTCCGGGAGGCGGGCATCGACTTTTGTCCGGCGGAGACCTTTTGGACCGAGTCGGCCGGGGGCGTGCTGCGCGGGCTGCACTTCCAGCGGGGGCAGGATAAGCTGGTCCGCTGCGTCTCGGGGCGGGTCTACGACGTGCTCGCCGACCTGCGGCCCGGCTCCGCCACCTTTGGGCGGTGGCGGGCGTTCGAGCTCTCAGGGGAATCGGGCGAGTGCCTCTATCTCCCCGACGGGGTGGCGCACGGCTATCTCGCGCTCGAGCGGTCAATGGTCGCCTATTCCTGCGGCGCGGGCTACGACCCCGCGCGGGAGGGAGGCGTGCGCTGGGACGATCCGAGCCTCGCGGTCGAATGGCCGCTCGAGGGGGACGCCCGCCCCATCCTCTCGGAGCGGGACCGGGCGCTGCCCGGCCTGCGGGAGCTCTGCGGGGGAGCGCCGTGAACGTCGTCTACGCGAGCAGCGGCGGCTACGCCGAAATCGCCGGAATTTCGATGCGCTCCCTCTTCGAGAGCAACCGGGATGTGGAGGAGCTTGCCGTCTGGATGGTCGACTGCGGGATCGGCGGGGAAAATCGGCAAAAGCTGCTGAGCGTCGCGGCGGAGTACGGCCGGGCGCTCTTTTTCGTGCGCGGCGTCGACCCCGCCGAACGGGCGGGGATCTCCGTCGCTGCGGGCCGCTGGCACCCCGCGACCTTCCAGCGCCTCTTCCTCGGTTCCCTGCTGCCCCCGGAGGCGGAGCGGGTCCTCTACCTCGACTGCGACACCCTCGTGCGCCGTCCGCTCGCCCCGCTCTGGGAGCGGCCGTTCGGCCCCTCCAGCGCGCTCGGCGTGGACGACTGCCGCAGCGGGCGGTATGCCGCCGAGCTGGGGCTGCCCCCCGACGCGCCCTACGTGGGCAGCGGCGTGCTGCTCCTCAACCTGGCGCGCTGGCGGCGGGAGGGGACGGAGGAACGGTTCCTTGCATTTTTGCGGGCGCGCGGCGGCGACGTGACCTACGTCGACCAGGGGGTGCTCAACGGCACGCTCGGCGCGCTGGGGCAGACGGGCGCGCTCCCGCCCCGGTTCGGCGCGCCCACCGTCCTCTTCGATTTTCCCTACCGCGACCTGCTCCGCCTGCGAAGGCCCGCCCACCCGCCCACCGAGGCGGAGTGGCGCGCGGCGGTGGAGGACCCGGCGGTCGTGCACTTCACCGCCTGCTTCTATTCGGGGAGCCGCCCGTGGAACGAGGACTGCCCGCACCCCTTCGCGGCGGAGTATCTCGCGCACAAGGCCGCCTCCCCCTGGCGGGAGGAGCCGCCGCGCCCGGATGGGCGCGGGCCGGCCGGCCGCCTGACGACCGCCGCCGCGCATCTGCTCCCCCGAGGGCTGATGCTGGCGGTGATGTCGTTCTTGCACGCGCGCGCCTATCCGTGGGCGCGCGGGGTGAAAAGCCGGATGCGAAGGAGGCGGCGCGGATGAAGATCCTGCTGGTCAACCGCTACCACTATCCCGTGGGCGGCACCGAAACCTACCTCTTCGCGCTCGACCGGATGCTGCGGGAGGCGGGGCATCAGGTCCGTCACTTTTCGGCGGCGGACCCGCGAAACCTGCCCTGCGGCGAGGCGGAATTCTTCGCGCGGCCGCTCGACCCCCAAAAGCGCCCGTTCGACGCGGCGCGGATGCTCTGGAACGGGGAGGCAGCCCGAAAGCTCGACGCCCTGCTCGCGCGGGAGCGCCCGGACGTCGCGCACCTGAATCTCGTGCACCACAGCCTGACCCTGTCGATCCTCGGGCCGCTCGCACGGCGGAAGATCCCCGTCGTCTGGACGGTGCACGACCTGCTGCCCCTCTGTCCCAACCACCTGATGCTGCGGGCGGGGAAGCCCTGCGAGGACTGCCTGCGAGGGGGATACCGCGCCTGTCTCCTGCACCGGTGCGTCGGCGGCTCTGTCTCAAAAAGCCTCGCGGGGAGTTTTGAGACATGGGCCGCCCGCCGCCTGCGCCTCTACGACAAGGTCGGCTGCTTCATCGCGCCGTCCGAATGCTACCGGGCGCTTTTGGAGCGCGCGGGATTTTCCCGCGCGCCCGTCCTGCACCTGCCGAACCCCCTGCCGCCCGGCACGGCGTTCGGCTACACGCCGCCCGAGGGGGACTATATCCTCTACTGCGGGCGGCTTTCGGAGGAGAAGGGCCTTTTCCCGCTGCTCGAGGCGGCAAAACGGCTCGGCGCGCCGCTCGTCGTCGCGGGGGAAGGCCCCTTGAAAAGCGCGCTGGAGGCGGCGGCCGCGCGGGGAGGCTCCCGCGTGACCTTCCGCGGCCGGGTGGAGGGGGAGGCCCTGCGGAAGCTCTACCGGGGCGCGAAGTGCGTGGCCGTCCCCTCCCTCTGGCGGGAGGCGAGCGGGTACGCGGCCTGCGAGGCGATGGCGGCGGGCCGGGTCGTGGCCGCGTCGCGCGCCGGCGGGCTGGCCGAGCACGTCGCGGACGGGGAGACGGGCTTTCTCTTTCCGCCGGGCGACGCGGACGCGCTCACAAAGGCGCTCTCCCGCGCGCTCGCCCTTCCGCCCGCGGAATATGAACGGATGGGCCGCGCCGCCGTGAAACGTGCGCGGGAAATGTTTTCCGCCGGGGCGGTCCGCGGGCGGCTGCTCGCAATCTATCAAACGCTCTGCGAGGGGGAAACGCCGTGAACATTTTGCATATCGCGCCCTCCGTCCGCATCGGCGGGGTGGGGTCGCTGCTCGCCGGGCTGCTGCCCCGGCTCGACCGGGAGCGGTTTCGCTGCGAGGTGCTCGCGGAGGCGGACCCGGCGGGGCCGGGCGCGAACCGGCGTGCCCTCGAGGCGGCGGGGATTCCCGTCCGCCCCATCCCGCCGCGCGTGGGAGGCCTGCGGGAAAACCTGCGCGCCGTGGACGCGGCGCTCTTGGCGGGAAGCTACGACGCCGTCCACCTGCACCTCGAGGAGTGGTCCGCCCTCTACGCGTTTTTGGCGCGGCGGCGCGGGGTGCCGGCGCGCATCGTGCACGCCCACCTCGCGGGCGTCCGCCTGCCGTTCCGGTTTACCGCGCGGCGGCTTGCCCGCCCGGCGGCGCTGGCGCTTCTGCGCGGCTTCATGCGCCGCGAGGCCACCCACCGCGCCGCCTGCTCCGACGACGCGGGGCGCTGGCTCTTCGGGGACGCGCCGTTCACCATGCTTCCCAACGCGGTCGACACCGCGCGGTTCGGTTTTTCCGCCGACGCCCGGCGGCGGACGCGCGCGGCGCTGGGGCTCGGGGAGGCGTTCACTGTCGGCTGCGCCGCGCGCTTCGACCAGCAGAAGAACCTGCCCTTCCTGCTCGCGCTCTTCGCGGAGCTGCGGCGGCGCGAACCGGACGCCCTGCTGCTGCTCGCGGGCGACGGGGAGGAGGGGCCCGCCCTGCGCGCCGAGGCCGGGCGGCTGGGGATCGCGGAGGCGGTGCGCTTTTTGGGCGCGCGGGAGGACGTGCCCGCGCTCCTTCAGGCGATGGACGCGTTCGCGCTGCCCACCCGGTACGAGGGCTTCGGCATCGCCCTGCTCGAGGCGCAGGCGGCGGGCCTGCCCTGCTTCGCCCCCGATGGCGCGGTGCCGCGCGAAGCGGCCGTCACCGGGCTTTTGCGGCTCCTGCCGCCCGGGCTTTCCGCCGCCGGATGGGCGGGGGAAATTCTCGCCGCGAAGGGGCTCCCGAGAAGATGCCGCGCGGAAGAGGTCGAAGCCGCGGGCTGCGGCGCCGAAACGGCGGCGCGGCGGCTGGAAGCCCTCTATGAACGCTGCCGCGCGGAGAGGGGGCGGGGCCTTTGAGACTGCTTCAAAGCCGCGCCTACCTCTTCGTGACCTTCCTGCTCCTCTATAAGCCCGTCTGCGTCTCCGACCTGCCGGCGCTGGCGGCGCTCGACCGGGCATGGGACGCGGCGCGCTACCTCGCGGTGGGGGCGGGGCTGCTCGTCTGGCTCATTTTCTACCGCAGCCTCTCCAAGTGGATGCTCGCCCTCGCCGCTTTCTGCGGCGCGCGCCTGCTGACCACCTGGTCCCGCCTCGGCAGCTTCGGTTCCACCCTGCCGATGATCGTCGTCAGCACCCTTTCGGCCGCCGCCATCACGGAAATGGCGGTCCGCACCGGCCGCCGGGCGTTCCTCGACGGCGCGTCCCTCGCGCTCGGGCTGCTCACGGCGGCGCACTTCGCGACGGTGCTCGCCTTTCCGGGCGGCATGTACGCGACGGCGGCCTACCGCGAAAACTATCTGCTCGGCTACGACAACGCCGCGCTCACCACCCTGCTGCCCGCCGTCTGCCTCGCCGCCCTGCGGGACTGCGAGCGGGGGCGGCGGCTGTCCGTCCGGACGGCGGCGGTCTGCGCCTGCGCGGCCGGGGCGGCCTGCCGGTCGTGGACGGTGACCTCCGCCGCCGTGACGCTGCTCTTCCTGCTGGCCGTGCTCCTCTCCGCCGCCGGGTGGAGGCCCCGCGTTGTAAACGCGGGGACGGCGCTCGCCGGGAACGCGCTGGTCTTCGCGGGGCTCGTCTGCTTTGGGGTGCAGGAGCGGTTTTCCCGCTTCCTCGAGCGGGCCCTCCACAAGGACGCGACCCTCTCGGGGCGCGCGTGGATTTGGGAGCGCGCGGGGGATGCCTTCGCGCGTTCCCCGCTGACCGGCGTGGGCCTGCCCGAGCCGGCGGAGGCCCGCGCCCTCATCGGCGCCACCCACGCGCACAACTTCTACCTCGACCTTGCGTTCACCGGCGGGCTTGTCTGCGTGGCGGCGTTTTTCCTGCTGCTTTTCCTCTGCGCGCGGCGGCTGTGGCGCTTCCGGAAAACGCGCGCGGGCTTCCTGCTCACGGCGGCGTTCGGCTGCCTGCTGCTCGCCTTCCAGATGGAGCCCTACCGGTTTCACAACTTCCTGCTCTTTACCCTCTGCTTCTTTGCGGGGGAATTTTCCACGGGGGAGGCGGCGCCATGAAGCCGCTCGCGGTCGCCTCCTGCTGGCAGGTCCCAAACTACGGGAGCGTCCTGCAGGCGTACGCCACGCAGGCGGCGCTGGACAGTCTCGGCGTGCCGAACGAGACGCTCTGGTACGAACCGGAACGGAGCCTGCCCGAAAGGCTCCGCCGCCTCCGGCTCGATCCGGCCCGCGTCGGGCGCAGGCTCGCCCGCGCGGCGGATTCGGCGCGCGAAGCGCGCCTCGGCCACGGGGCGGCCGCGGGCCGCGCGGCGCGCGCGGAGGCGCTCGGGAAATTCGCGCGGGAATATCTGCGCCTCTCCCCCCGCCTTTGCGGCAGGGCGGCGCTCGAGGGGGCCGTGCCCGGCTACGGAGCGTTCCTCTCGGGCAGCGACCAGCTCTGGCACCCCGCCAACTACCCGGACGGCTTTTATACGCTCGATTTCGTCCCGGAGGAGGTCCCGAAGCTCGCCTGGGCGGCGAGCTTCGGGGTGGGCCGCCTCTCTGTCCGCCAGCGGCGGACAGCCGCCCGGTTCCTCCGCCGGTTCGACTGGATTTCCGCGCGGGAGGAGTCGGGCCGCGCGCTGATCGGAGAGCTGTCCGGGCGGGAGATCCCGCTCGCCGCCGACCCGGTCCTGCTCCTGCCGCCCGGGGAATGGCGCGCGCTCGAAAAACCCGCGCTGCTCCCCGTGGGCGGCTATCTGCTCTGTTATTTTCTCGGCCGAAACCCCGCCCACCGGGAGTTTGCCGCCCGTCTGCGGGAGGCGTCCGGCCTGCCCGTCGCGGCGCTTCCCCACCTCGACGGGGCCGTCTCAGCCGACCGCGGTTACGCGGACATCCCGCTTTACGGGCTTTCGCCCGGGGAGTTTCTGTCCCTCGTCGACGGCGCGGCCTGCGTGCTCACCGACTCCTACCACTGCACGGCGTTTTCCGCCCTCCTCGGCACGCGCTTTTACCTGTTTGACCGCTTTTTGTCCGGCGCGCGCGGCTCCACCAACACCCGGCTGGACACGCTGCTTCCCCTGCTCGGTCTGGAGGACCGGCGGATTTCGTCCGGCGCTTTTGCCGCCGGGCCGCCCGGGCCGCTGCCGGCCGGGACCCCGGCGCGGCTGGAAGCCCTGCGGGAAAGGTCGCTGGAGCTGCTGCGCGGCGCGCTCGAAGGGGCGGGCATGTGAAAGAAGATTGACGAACGGGCGGGAATCGAATATGATGGGAACAGGACCTGTGGAAAAATAAACCGCGCGCTTCGGCGCAAACTAAGACGGAATAACGGCAAGGAGCGATGAAGATGAAAATCCGCAAGGCAGTGATTCCGGCCGCGGGGCTGGGGACGAGGGTGCTTCCGGCGACGAAGGCGATGCCCAAGGAGATGCTGGCGATCGTGGACAAGCCCGCGATCCAGTATATCGTGGAGGAGGCCGCCAAAAGCGGCATCGAGGACATCTGCATCATCCTCAGCCGGGGCAAGCACGTGGTGGAGGACCACTTCGACCGCTCCCCCGAGCTGGAGGACCACCTGCTCAAAAAGGGCAAGCGGGAGGTCTACGACGAGGTGGTGGGCATCTCCCAGCTCGCAAACATCACCTATGTGCGCCAGCAGGAGGCCAAGGGGCTGGGCAGCGCGGTGCTCTGCGCGAAGCCGTTCGTGGGGGAGGAGCCGTTCGCGGTGCTCTATGGAGACGACGTCATCATGGGGAAGGACCCCGTCTGCCGCCAGCTGATCGAGCAGTACGAGCGCCACGGGCTCGGCTGCCTCGGCATGAAGGAGGTGCCCTTCGACCAGGTGACGCGCTACTCCTCCCTCAAGGTGGACCCGCTCAGCGGGAACGTCTACCGGGTGAGCGACATGGTCGAAAAACCGCAGACCCCCGAGCAGGCGTTCTCCAACTTTTCCATCCTCGGGCGCTGCATCCTGCCGCCCGGCATCTTTCAGATCCTCGAGTCGCTGCCGGTGGGCGCGGGCGGGGAATACCAGCTCACCGACGCGATGAAGGTGCTCGCGCGGGAGGAGGGGATGATCGGCGTGGATTTCGTCGGCACCCGGTACGACATGGGCAACAAGCTGGGCATCATGCAGGCGGCGGTCGAGACGGCGGTGAACCACCCCGAGATCGGCCGGGAATTCCGGGACTACCTGCGCGAATTCGTCCGCACGCTGTAAAAGGGCAAAAAAAGAACCGCCGGAAGGCGGTTCTTTTTCATTGGTTTTCCTTTCACGCGGCCGCATGGCCCGGACGGACCATGCAGAACTGCTTGAGGGAAAAGTGCTTCTGAACGACCTCGAAGAGGCGGAAGCCGTAGTGCTCATACATTTTGACGTTCTTCTCGTTGTGGGTCTCGAGCGAAACGAGCAGGTCGTTTTCGTCGGCGTAATCCTGGATGGCGCGCATCAGTCTGGTTGCGACGCCCCTGCCGCGCATCGACGGGCGCACCGCGAAGTAGACGACGTGCATACGGCGGTCGGAACCGATGTCGCCGGTCCACACCGAGTTGAGGTAATCCTTGCCTTTGAGGAAGTTCCAGAAGGTCCGCAGCGAATGGTCGTCGCGGATGAGGCACGCGCCCGTCTTGAGCGCGTAGTACAGCTCGATGGCGTAGTATTTGAGCGGGTTATAGGGCTCGGTTTCGTCCGAGACCACGATGATGCCGTTTAGATCGGCGCTGTCGGCGTACACCTCGCAATTTTCAAACAGTTCGTCCAGGTCGCAGCTAAAAAGTTCCGGCAGAAGTTTTTGGCGTTTGTCCTTTTGCGGGATCAGTTGCAGGTAAAGAGGATCCTTCGCGAAGCACTCGGTCAAAAGCTGGTTCAGCTTCGGCGCGTCCTCTTTTTCCACGCGGTATAATCGGTCGGTTTTCAAGATTCACTCACCTTTAAATTTTGTTGATTGGTACAAATAGGCACAACATATTTTGGTGAGTATGGCTAGGTCATAGTTCCACCCCTAAGCGTTTTGTTTGCCGGATGGAACTGCGTCCCTGGATGTTCTGATTATAGCACTTTGCACAAGGAACCCGCAAACGGATTGTGGCGCGCGGGAGCGTCCTAAGCCGCGCCGGGGCGCGGCCTCGGCCCCCGGGAAGGGTGCGGTCTCTGTTTTTCACGCGATTTCTCGCGGTTTCTCCGGCGCGCGCGTCGGGACCGGCGTGGGTTGGGCCGGTGAGGTTCCGTCCGTTTGGCGGCGGAATTTCGCCTCGCCCGCCGCCCGTCAGTCGAGCTGGTAGACGCTGCGCGCGTTCTGGCAGGTGATGTCGAGCAGCTCCTGCGCGGAGATCCCCTTGATCGCGGCGAGCCGCTCGGCGGTGTGGGGAATGAGCGACGAGTCGCACCGCCTGCCGCGGAAGGGCTCGGGGGTCATGTAGGGGCAGTCGGTCTCGACGAGCAGCCGGTCGAGCGGCACGGCGGCGGCCGCCTCGGCGGGCTTTTTCGCGTTTTTGAAGGTGACCGCCCCGCCGAACGCGAGATACATGCCGAGCTTCAAAATCTCCCCTGCCATCTCCGCGCTGCCCGAGAAGCAGTGCAGGATCCCCCTGGGGCGGTATTTCCTCAGCAGCGCGAGGGTGTCGGCGTGCGCCTCCCGGTCGTGGATGATGACCGGCATACCGAGGTCGTTGGCCAGTCCGAGCTGCGCCTCGAAGACCTGCTGCTGCACGTCGCGCGGAGAGAAATCGTAGTGGTAGTCGAGCCCGATCTCCCCGACCGCGACGACCTTGGGGTCGCGCGCGTAACCGGCGATGGCGTCGAGGTCGCCCGGCGCGAAGGAGCCCGCCTCGTGCGGGTGCACCCCCGCCGCGCAGTAGAAATAATCATACGCGCGGGCGAGCGCGAGCCCGGAGGCGGAGGTTTTCATGTCGCTCGCGGCGTTGACCACCGCGACGACTCCCTTGGCGGGCAGCGCATCGAGCAGCGCTTCGCGGTCCCCGTCGAACCGCTCGTCGTCGTAGTGGGCGTGGGTATCGAAGATATTCTGGTACATGGCGCACCTCACAGAAAAAATATACTACTACGAAATACTTGACTAATAAAAAATATCGTAGTATAGTGAAAGCGAAGGGGGGATTCCATTGAAGCTGATCGACGTCTATCTCGGCAGGCATGGGAAAAAGCGATACGACGTCTTCAAGGAGACGGGGCTCAGCCAGCAGACGCTCGCGAGCGCCAACGGGAAACCCGCCGCGGCGCTGACCGGAAGGATCCTCCAGGCGATCGGCCGGACGGTCGGGGAGACGCCGGGGCGCGTGCTGGATGAAATGCTGATGATCGAACAGGAGGGGCTTGTGATGACCGTGACGACCAAGGAAGAACTGCTCGAGGCGCTCAAGCGCGCCGCCGACCGCATCGACGTGCAGGGCGGTCTGCGCACCGAGGTCCTCCGGCTTGCGAAGAAGAACTTTATGGCCTCCTATACCGGCGTGACGCCGGGGTCGATCTACATGATGGAGCCGGGAACGCCCTACGTGCAGATCGTGGAAAACGCGATCAAGCGGGCGGTATGGTTCTTCATGGGCGTGGACGAGGAGGAGAAGGCGAACCTCGAAATCTCCGAGCGGATGCGCCTTTATAACCTGCACGTCGAGGAGCTTCCGGACGGACACACCGGGATCCGGCTGGTGCAGCGCCAGCTCGAGTACCTCGACGGGAAGGGGAACCTCTGAAAAGGACGGCTGATGCAAAGACCCTTTGCATCAGCCGTCATTCTTTTTTTCTTGAAAAAAGAACCAAAAAATCGCTTCTCAGGATGGGGTGTTCCGCGCCTGCGGGCGCGTCAAGGGGCTCCGCCCCTTGACCCCGCCGCCTTTTTGGAAAAGGCGGGCGAAAACTTTGCTTCACGGGGCGCGTGGGCAGCGGAGGGCGGCGCCTCGCCTGAACCAAAAGTTTTGAAGGGGTCCAGGGGAACCTTTTTCAAAAGTTTCCCCTGGCTACCGGACCACCGAACCGCAGGGGACGGACTCGTCGACAAAGATGACCTTCACGTCGTTCTCGCCCGCGTCGACGGCGAGGATCATGCCGTTGGATTCGACGCCGCGCAGCTTGGCGGGCTTGAGGTTCGCGACGACGATCACCTTTTTGCCGGTGAGCGCCTCCGGCTCGTACCACGGATGGATGCCCGACACGACCTGGCGGGGCGTGCCGCTGCCGTCGTCGAGGGTGAGCTTCAAGAGCTTATCCGCCTTGGGCACCGGCTCGCAGGCGGTCACCTGCGCGACGCGCAGCCGCACCTTCGCGAAGTCGTCGATCGTGATGAGCGAGGCGACCCCCTCCGGCTGCTCCGCCTTGGCGGCGGGCTTCTTTTCCGCAGCGGCGGCCTTTTCCATGGCGGCGGCGCGCGCCTTTTCGAGCGCCTCGAGCTCCTTGGCCACGTCAATGCGCGGGAAGAGGCCCTCGCCCTTTTTGACCGTCACGCCGGCGGGCAGCAGGCCCCACGTCCCGGCGGACTCGTAGGTGGTGATGCCGCCGGCCGCGCCGATCTGCGCGAAGATCCTGGGCGAGGTGGCGGGCATGAAGGGCGCGAGCAGGATGCCCGCGATGCGTACGCATTCCAGCAGGTTATAGAGCACCGTGGCGAGGCGGGGCCGGTTGGCCTCCTCCTTGGCGAGCACCCAGGGGGCGGTCTCGTCGATGTATTTGTTGGTGCGGGAGATGAGCTTGAAGACCTCGATCAGCGCGTTCTGGAAGGCGTACTGTTCCATCTGCGCCTCGTAGCGGTCCTTGAGCCCGCGCGCGATCGAGATGATCTCCTCGTCGACCGGCTCGGATTTCCGCTCCGCCGGCAGGGTGCCGCCGAAGTATTTCTCCGCCATCGCCACCGAGCGGGAGACAAGGTTCCCCAAATCGTTGGCGAGGTCGGCGTTGATGCGGGTGATGAGCCCCTCGTTGGAGAAGAGGCCGTCCGAGCCGAAGGGGAACTCGCGCAGCAGGAAATAGCGGATGGCGTCGACGCCGTACCGCTCGACGAGCACGACGGGGTCGACGACGTTGCCCTTGGACTTGCTCATCTTTCCGCCCTCGAGCAGCAGCCAGCCGTGGCCGAATACCTTTTTGGGCAGCGGCAGGTCGAGCGCCATGAGCATGGCGGGCCAGATGATCGTGTGGAAGCGCATGATCTCCTTGCCGACGAAATGCACGTCGGCGGGCCAGAACTTTTCAAACTCGTGATACTTGTCGTTGCCGTAGCCGAGCGCGGTGATGTAGTTGGTCAGCGCGTCGACCCACACGTAGACGACGTGGCCGGGGTCGAAGGTGACGGGGATGCCCCATGAGAAGGAGGTGCGGGAGACGCACAGATCCTCGAGGCCGGGCTTGATAAAGTTGTTGACCATCTCGTTGAGGCGGCTCTGCGGCTCCATGAAGTGGGGGTTTTCCTCGTAGAGCCTGATGAGGCGGTCCTGGAAGGCGGAGAGCTTGAAGAAGTAGGCCTCCTCCTCCGCGTCGATGACCTCGCGGCCGCAGTCGGGGCATTTGCCGTCCTTCAGCTGGCTCTCGGTCCAGAAGGACTCGCAGGGCGTGCAGTATTTGCCCTTGTAGGAGCCCTTGTAGATGTAGCCCTTGTCATAGAGGTCCTTAAAAATCTTCTGCACCGATTCCACATGGTAGTCGTCGGTGGTGCGGATGAACCGGTCGTTGGAGATGTTGAGGAGCTTCCACAGCTCCTTGATGCCGGCGACCACCCTGTCGACATACTGCTGCGGGGTCACGCCCGCGGCCTTCGCCTTTTCCTCGATCTTCTGGCCGTGCTCGTCGGTGCCGGTCAGGAACATGACATCAAACCCCTGCATACGCTTGTAGCGCGCCATGACGTCCGTCGCGACGGTGCAGTAGCTGTGTCCGATGTGCAGCTTGTCCGACGGATAGTAGATGGGGGTGGTGATGTAAAATGTCTTTCCTGTTCCATTCATGATGTGGAACCTCCTTGCATGAGTTTGGTGTCGTCAATGTAATGATATAGTATACCACGAATTGGGTAAAATGAACAGGGGCTGTGGAAAGTTTTTGCCGCCGGAGCGCGCCCCGGCGGCAAAAAAGGAACCGCCCGCGGGCGGTTCCTTAGAGGGGACAGTCGATGCTGTCGCTGAGCGCGACGCGCAGGGGAGAAAAGCGGTCGGAGAGGTAGTCCGTGGCCTCGCAGAAAACGGCGGGCGGCACGCTCTCGTCGTCCTCCACGGGCAGGGTGAACACGACGGTGGTTCCCTTCCCGGGTGTGGAGGTGAGCGCGATGGTGCCGCCGATGGCGGCGATGGAATCTCGGGCGATCGTCAGGCCGAGGCCGTTGCCCGAGAAGGGCCGCCCCCCGTGGTCGTAGGAGAAGTACGGCTCAAAGACGCGCGGCTGCACGTCGGGCGGAATCCCGAGCCCGCGGTCGGCGACCGAGACGCTGAGCATCCCCCGCTTGAAGCGCACCCGGACGGCGATCTGGTTGCCGGGGCGGGTGTAGCGGCAGGAATTCGAGAGGATGTTGAGCAGGGCCGCGGACACCTTCTGGGTGTCGCAGGCGGCGGGCAGCATCCCCTCGGGGATGTCCGCGGAGAGCGGGATGCCGGTCGGCTCGATTAAGTCGGCGGCCGCCGAAAAGAGCTCGCGCAGGTAGTGGAAGAGGTCGACCCGCCGGGTCCGCACGGGCGAAAACCCATAGGTGAGGCGGGTGTAATCGGAAATCCACTCGCTGCTGCGCAGCAGCCGGAAGGCGCTCTGGTTGATGGCGGCGAGGTAATCGGGCATGCGCTCGCGGTCCTTTTCGGACGAGCCGGGCCCGCAGTTGCGGGAGAGGAGGGTGAGCATCGAAAAGATGACGGTCAGCGGCGCGCGGTACTGGTTGCCGAAGGAGGAGAGCGTGCGCGACATCCCCTCGGGTCGCATGCCGGAGCCCTGCTCGGCGCCGGAGGCCGGCTGGATGAGATAGCGGCCGCTCCCGTCGGGCAGGGCGCAGATGACGGTCGGCCGCTCTGCGAACAGGTGGTTGGGGCCGGCGGTGGTGAAGGAACCGCACCGGTCGATCTCCGCGCGGACGACCTCGGGGTCGTAGCCGTGCAGCAGCAGCTGCGCGCCGTCCGGCAGGGCCAGGGCGGGCATTTCCCGGGAGCCGGCGGCGCTGCACCAGACGAGACGAAAATCATGGTCCATCACGGCGGCGGGCTGGCCGGAGGCGTCCAGGAGCCCGGTCAGCTGGTCGAAAAAAGAGTCTGTTCGGGGATCGTCCAAAGGCGCACCTCCTCGCTGCGGAACTGCACTTATCATTTGGGAAGGACCGCGGAAATATTCGGATTCCAAATATTGCATGAAGGCCCGGGAACAGGGAAAACAGGGACCTTTCGACACAAATCGACAGAAAATTCCGCTTCAATTATAGTATATGAGGGTGTGATTTTCAATAGGAGTTGGGCGTTTTCAATAAAAAGCAAAGTATAAATATCCCGGGTTTGAAGAAAATAAAAAAAATCGTTTAAAGTTTATCAAGGTTCTTGTAGTTTCCAGAGATTTGTATTATGATAAAGGTATCAAAAATACAGGAGGTTGTTTCCAATGGCAATTAAAGTTGGTATCAACGGTTTTGGCCGTATCGGCAGACTGGTTTTCCGCGCTGGACTGGACAATCCGAACATTGAATTCGTGGGCGTCAACGATCCGTTCATGACCCCTGACTATTGCGCTTACATGCTTCGCTATGACACGATCCATGGCCAGTACACGGGCGAAGTGAGCTACACCGACGACGCGATCATCGTCAACGGCAAGACTGTCAAGTTCTATGCCGAGCGGGAGCCCGCCAACATTCCGTGGGGCGCTTGCGGCGCCGAGTATGTGGTTGAGTCCACCGGCGTTTTCACCACCATGGACAAGGCTGAGGCCCACCTCAAGGCCGGCGCCAAAAAGGTCATCATCTCCGCGCCCTCCAAGGATGCGCCGATGTTTGTCATGGGCGTCAACCACGAGACCTACCAGCCGAGCATGGACATCGTCTCCAACGCTTCCTGCACCACCAACTGCCTGGCGCCTCTGGCGAAAGTCATCAACGACGAGTTCGGCATTGTCGACGGCCTGATGACCACCGTCCATTCCACCACCGGCACCCAGAAGACCGTTGACGGTCCTTCCAAGAAGGACTGGAGGGGCGGCCGCGCCGCTTCCGGCAACATCATCCCGTCTTCCACCGGCGCCGCCAAGGCTGTGGGTAAGGTCATTCCCGAGCTGAACGGCAAGCTCACCGGCATGGCGTTCCGCGTCCCGACGCTGGATGTCTCCGTCGTCGACCTGACCGTCAACCTCGCGAAGGCCGCCTCCTATGAGGAGATCTGCGCCGCGCTCAAGAAGGCTTCCGAGACCTCCCTCAAGGGCATCCTCGGCTACACCGAGGACGACGTGGTTTCGTCCGACTTCATCGGCGACGCCCGCACCTCCATCTTCGACAAGAAGGCCGGTATCGCGCTGACCGACAAGTTCGTCAAGCTGGTTTCCTGGTATGACAACGAGTGGGGCTACAGCAACAAGGTCCTCATGCTCATCCAGCACATGGCTACCGTTGATCATAAGTAATCGGTTTTTTGAAAGAGCCGCCCGCGAGGGCGGCTCTTTTGTTCATTTGCCGCGCTGCGCCCGGCGGAGCTTTCTTCGCGCCCCTCCGGAGCGCTTTCAATGAGCCGCCTTCGGCGGCGGGGATTGCCGGGTCCCGCCCCGGCGGGCGGGTCCATTTCTTGATCGCCCAAGAAATGGACGAAAGAAGGGCGCTCAAGGCGGGCTCACTTGAAGAAGGCGGGGCGCAAAGCTCGCCCCCCTTGAGAATCCCCCCGCCGCTCACGTCCAGCCCGCCGCGGCAATAAGGCATGTCCCATAGTACCCGTAAGGGGGCACAGGTGCTTTTGCTGCCAAAATGCAAAGTCAGCTGCGGCGCTCCCAACGGGGGACGGCGGGCGCGCTAATCCCTCTGGGGCTCGCTCGCGTGCAGCATTTCCTGCGAGCGGCGCCGCGCGTCCTCCAACAGGTCCATCGCCTGAACCGTCCGCGCCGCCGCGCTGTTCTTGATCTGTTCGCGCGTCTCGCCCTCCAGCGGCTTGCGCAGGATTTCCGCAATTTCGGATACCTTGCTGGACAGAAAATAATAAGCGAGCCTGTAATCTTCCATAAACCCACCTCGCAAATGCGTACATATTGTTCGCTTTGCGTACAATAATATAGCAATTGCGATCTAATGTCAAGCAGACTTTGGCGGCACACAAGCTTACAATAAATACATAGAGGTGAGTTGTGTGGGCGTGCATGCGGAGAAATTTCGTAAACTTGGGTTAAGTGTCGCGTATTATCGTAAGCTTGCGGGTTTCACGCAGGAAGAACTGGCCGACTTGGTCCATATTAGCCGGGGATATCTAAGCCATATTGAGGCACCCAATATTGAAATGTCGTTTTCGATTACAACGCTGTTTGATATCTGCGACGCATTGCATATTGAACCGAAAGTTCTTTTCGAAATCTGATTGCGGACACCTGTAAAGGTGTCCGTTTTTTATTTTGGGTGGTTTGTATTTGCCTTCTTTATGCACTCCGCTGGACGTGAGCGGCGGGGGGATTCTCAAGGGGGGCGAGCTTTGCGCCCCGTCTTCTTCAAGTGAGCCCCCCTTGAGCGCCCTTCTTTCGTCCATTTCTTGGGCGATCAAGAAATGGACCCGCCTGCCGGGGCGGGACCCGGCAATCCCCGCCGCCGAAGGCGGCACATCTAAAGCGCCCCGGAGGGGCGCGAAGAAAGCTCCGCCGGGCGCAGCACGGCAAATCCAAAGCCGCCGGCGGGCGGGCCCCGGCAATCCCCGCCGCTTGGAAAGCGGCAAATCAAAGAACATTTCCCACCACCATTTACATGCCAAAACGACACGAAATTCATGTTATAATAGAAACTCGCGGGTCTCTGACAGGACAAGGAGGGCCGCAACTGGAAAATATCGTTAGGCGAAAGAAACAGGAATGTGCACAAAATATGTGCATAATAGATAAAATGCTTAGAAAGTTTTCATTGTTTTTACGCGATATTTCACAAGAAATACTTGAAAGGCGCTCCAAAAACTGTTAAAATATAAAAAAGGGAGGTGAGGGCAATGGTTAAGCCAAAAAAAACAAAGTCGAAAGACAGCTTTCCATTGTATCTATTTCATCAGGGGACGAATTATAAGGCCTATGAATACTTAGGCGCCCATCCCTGCCGCAAGGATGAAGAAGATGGATACGTATTCCGCGTGTGGGCTCCCAACGCCGTGTCGGTATCGGTCGTTGGCGATTTCAACGACTGGGACCCGGATGCGAATCCGATGACGCTTCTGGAAGATCATGCGGTTTGGGAATGCATGATTTTTGGCCTCAAGCAATATGATTTATATAAGTTCTGCGTGAAGACCAAAGATGGACGCGCCCTGATGAAAGCGGATCCTTACGCCTTCCATGCCGAGACTCCGCCGGAGACGGCCTCCAAGCTGTACGACATCGAGGGCTACGAGTGGGACGACGGCGCGTGGTTCGCGAGCCGCCAGGGCTTCAACCCCTACCGCAGCCCGGTCAATATCTATGAGATGCACCTCGGTTCCTGGCGGCGCTACCCCGACGGCAACACCTACGACTACCGCAGGACCGCCGACGAGCTGGTCGAATACCTGGGCGACATGGGCTACAACTTCGTCGAGCTGATGCCGGTGATGGAGCACCCCTACGACGGTTCGTGGGGCTACCAGGTGACGAGCTATTTCGCGCCGACCTCGCGCTACGGCACCCCGCACGACTTCATGTACTTTGTGGACAGGTGCCACCAGGCGGGCATCGGCGTGATCATGGACTGGGTGCCCGCGCACTTCCCCAAGGACGCGCACGGCCTCTACGAGTTCGACGGCCAGCCGCTCTACGAATACCAGGACGTGCACAAGCGCGAGCACGCCCACTGGGGGACCCGCATCTTCGACTTCGGGCGCAACGAGGTCGTGAGCTTCCTTGCCTCGAGCGCGATGTTCTGGGTGGAGAAGTACCACATCGACGGCATCCGCGTCGACGCGGTGGCCTCGATGCTCTACCTCGATTACGGGCGCGAGGACTGGGAATGGCTGCCCAACGTCAACGGCGGCCGCGAAAACCTCGAGGCGGTGGCGTTCCTTCAGAAGATGAACACCGCCGTGCTCACCGAGCATCCCAGCGCGCTGATGATCGCGGAGGAGTCGACCGCGTGGCCGATGGTCACGAAGCCCGCCTATGTGGGCGGGCTCGGGTTCAATTTCAAGTGGAACATGGGCTGGATGAACGACATGATCGCCTATACGTCGCTCGACCCGATCTTCCGCAGCTACAACCACGACAAATTGACCTTCAGCCTCTTCTACGCCTTCTCGGAGAACTTCATCCTGCCGATCTCCCACGACGAGGTGGTGCACGGCAAGTGCTCGCTCATCAACAAGATGCCCGGCGACTACGCGATGAAATTCTCCGGTATGCGCACCTTCCTGGCCTACATGATGACCCATCCGGGCAAGAAGCTGCTCTTCATGGGCTGCGAGTTCGCGCAGTTCATCGAGTGGAACTACAAGCAGCAGCTCGACTGGATGCTGCTCGACTACGACTCCCACCGCCAGATGCAGCAGTTTGTGCGGGACCTCAACCACTTCTATCTCGCGCACGCCTGCCTGTGGCAGGTGGAGGACTCGTGGGACGGCTTCAACTGGCTGGCGCACGACGACCACGCCCGGAACATCATCGTCTTCCGCCGCATCGACGACAACGGGGACGACCTTGTGGTGGTCTGCAACTTCGCGCCTGTGACGCGGGAGGACTACCGCATCGGGGTGCCCGACGCGACGAGCTATGACGAGGTCTTCAACACCGACGACGTGAAATACGGCGGCAGCGGCGTGGTGAACCGCGGCGCGATCCGGGTGAAGAACCAGCCGGACCACGACATGAAGCAGTCGATCACGATCACGGTGCCGCCGCTGGCGGCGGTCTTCCTCAAGGGCAGGCCGCGCAGGACGGAAAAGGCCGTCCGGGCGAAAACCACGGCCAAAAAGGCCGCGAAGGCCCCGGCCGGAAAGCCTGTTGTGAAGAAAGAGCGCAGGAAACCCCAAAAGCAGGGGACTTGAGCCATCAACAAAGGGGGTAACAACATGTTCAAGAAGGAATGGATTGCCATGCTGCTCGCCGGCGGGCAGGGCAGCAGGCTGTACACACTAACGCAGAACCTCGCCAAGCCGGCGGTTCCCTTCGGCGGCAAGTACAGGATCATTGATTTCCCGCTTTCCAACTGCATCAACTCGGGGATCGACACGGTGGGCGTGCTCACCCAGTACCAGCCGCTCGTGCTCAACGAGTACATCGGCAACGGCCAGCCGTGGGACCTCGACCGCGCCAACGGCGGCGTGTTCGTGCTGCCGCCCTACCAGAAGTCCTCCGGGTCCGACTGGTACACCGGCACGGCGAACGCCATCTACCAGAACATCAACTTCATCGACCGCTACGAGCCGGAATACGTCCTGCTCCTCTCGGGCGACCACATCTACAAGATGGACTATGAGAAGATGCTCGCCTACCACAAGGAGAAGAACGCCGACTGCACGATCGCGGTGCTTCAGGTCCCGATGGAGGAGGCCAGCCGGTTCGGCATCATGAACACATACCCGGACGGCACCATCTTCGAGTTCGAGGAGAAGCCGCCCCAGCCCAAGAGCAACCTCGCTTCGATGGGCATCTACATCTTCACCTGGGAGAAGCTGCGCAAATACCTCATCGAGGACGAGGCCGACCCGCTCTCCACCAAGGACTTCGGCAAGAACATCCTGCCGGCGATGCTGGGCGACGGGCAGAAGATGGTCGCCTATCCGTTCGAGGGCTACTGGAAGGACGTCGGCACGATCGACAGCCTGTGGGAGGCGAATATGGACCTGCTCGACCCGAAGGTCCCGCTCGACCTCTACGACGACAGCTGGAAGATCTATTCCCGCAACCCGGTCATGCCGCCGCACTACATCGCCAACGGCGCGGTGGTGCAGAACTCGATGGTCACCGAGGGCTGCACGATCGCGGGCAATGTCGACTTTTCCATCCTCTTCGCGGGCGTGACCGTCGAGGAGGGCGCGGTGGTGCGCGATTCGATCATCATGCCCGGCACGGTGATCAAAAAGGGCGCGGTCGTCGAATACGCGATCGTGGCGGAAAACTGCGTGATCGGGGAGGGGGCCGTGGTTGGCCAGAGGCCCGAGAACGCCGAGAACAGGGACAACTGGGGAATCGCCGTTGTCGGCAACGGCATCACAATCGGCGCAGGCGCGGTGGTAGCCCCCAAAGCGATGATCGACAAAGACGTTCAGGGGGTGCAATAAGGATATGAGAGAAAATAAAGTAATGGGGATTATTTTCTCCAATATGCACGACAGCATGCTCGGCGAGCTGACCGAGCGGCGCACGACCGGCTCGGTGCCCTACGGCGGACGCTACCGCCTGATCGACTTCGTGCTCTCGAGCATGGTCAATTCCGACATCCAGGATATCGGGATCATCACCAAGCAGAACTACCAGTCGCTGATGGACCACGTGGGCGCGGGCCGCGCGTGGGACCTCGCCCGCAAGCGCGGGGGCCTCGTCATCCTGCCCCCCTTCGCGAGCAGCCAGGGCAGCGGCATCTACCGCGGCCGGCTCGAGGCGCTCCAGGGCGCGATGAGCTACATCAAGCACAACGACGCCAAATACGTGCTTCTCTGCGACAGCGACATCATCGCCAACATTGACATGCGCGAGATGATCAACGAGCATATCAAATCGGGCGCACAGATCTCGATGATGTTCAAGACCACCGAGGTCTCCGCCGAGAGCGCCCGCGACACCACGACCCTCGCCTACGACGAGGAGACAAAGGACGTCACCGACATCTCGGTGCGCCCCGACGTGCGCGGCACCCAGCATGTCTACATGAACGTCATGCTGCTGGAAAAGACGCTGCTTGAGCGGCTGGTCGGCGAGGGCAAGAGCCACGACCAGTATTCCCTCATCCGCCACGCCATCCAGCCGGCGGTCGGCAAGCTGGCCATCAAGGCCTACGAGTTCAGCGGGTACACCCACAAGATCTCGGGCATGAAGAGCTACTTCGCCGCCAACATGGAGCTGCTCGACCCGCGGGTGCGCGCCGAGCTCTTCCCGAACAAGCGCCCCGTCTTCACCAAGGTGCGCGACCAGGTGCCCGTCAAATACGGCCTGTCGGCGCGGGTGGGCAATTCGCTGATCGCTGACGGCTGCATCATCAACGGCGACGTGCAGAACTGCATCATCTTCCGCGGCGCCAAGATCGGGCGCAACGCGGTGCTCAAAAACTGCATCATCATGCAGGACACCTATGTCGGCGACAACGCCCATCTCGAGTACGTCATCACCGACAAGGATGTGCTCATCAAGGATTCCCGCGTGCTGATCGGATATGAGACCTATCCGACCTACATCGCCAAGGGGAACAGCATCTGACCGGAGGGCCATTCGTACAGGGGCGGCTGTGGCCGCCCCTGTCCTCACAGCAGACCGGCCATGCCGGCGAATACAGGAGGAAGAACATGAGGATTTTATATGTGGCGAGCGAGGCGACCCCGTTTATCGCGACCGGCGGGCTTGCCGACGTCGCGGGCTCCCTGCCGCGGGCGATCCGCAGCAAGCAGCACGCGTGCAGGGTCGTCGTCCCGCTCTACAGCTCGATCAAGCCCGAACTGCGGGAAAAGATGCAGTTCGTTTGCAGCTTTTACGTCCCGCTCGGCTGGCGCAACCAGTACTGCGGCGTCTTTGAAAGCAACTACAACGGCGTCAAGTACTACTTCCTCGACAACGAGTACTACTTCAAGCGGGACGGCGGCATCTACGGCTTCTACGACGACGCGGAGCGGTTCGCCTTTTTCTCCAAGGCCGTCTGCGAGATGATCCAGTACGTCGATTTCGACCCCGAAATCCTGCATTGCAACGACTGGCAGACCGCAATGACGCCCGTCTACCTCAACCTCTTCTACCGCCACCTTGACAAATACAAGAACATCAAGACGGTCTTCACCATCCACAACATCCAGTACCAGGGCAAATACGGCATGGAGATCGCGACCGACGTGCTGGGGCTGCCCTATTACGCCGCGCCCACCATGCTCTACGACGGATGCCTCAACATGATGAAGGCGGCCATCGAGGTGTGCGATTACGTCACGACGGTGAGCCCGACCTACGCCAAGGAGATTACCGACCCCTGGTTCGCCCACGGCCTCGACCGCCTGCTGCGCGCCAACCAGCACAAGCTGATGGGCATTTTGAACGGCATCGACACCCAGAGCTACAACCCCGGGGCCGACCCGGCGCTCTACGCGAATTACGGCCCCGAGACGATCGACCGCAAATACGTCAACAAGACCGAGCTGCAAAAGACCATGGGCCTCAAGCAGGATAAGGACACGATGCTGGTCGGCGTCGTGACGCGGTTCGTCGCGCACAAGGGCATCGACCTCATCCAGTATATCTATGAGGAGCTGATGAAACGGGAGCTCCAGGTGGTGGCGCTCGGCTCGGGCGACTACATCTTCGAGAGCTTCTTCCAGGAGATGCAGGCCAAATATCCCGGCAAAACGGCGGTGCGCATCGGGTTCATCCCCGACCTCGCGCGCAAGATCTACGCGGGCGCGGACTGCTTTTTGATGCCCTCCAAGAGCGAGCCCTGCGGGCTTGCCCAGATGGTGTCCCTGCGCTACGGCACCCTGCCGATCGTGCGCGAGACGGGCGGCCTCAAGGATTCGATCACCGACATGGGGCTGAGCCTCGAGGGCAACGGCTTCACCTTCAAGACCTACAACGCGCACGACATGCTCGGCGCGATCGACCGGGCGGCGGGGCTGTATTACAACCGCGAGGTCTGGCCCAAGGCGGTCCAGAAGGCGATGACCTGCGACTTCTCGTGGGACCGCTCGGCGGGCGAGTACATCGATATGTACCACAGGATCCTGGGAGAGCTGGGCGGCTGATCAAAGAAAAATGCCGGGGCGGGTATCGAAGGATACCCGCCCCGGTTTTTCGCGCGTAAAATTTTGTGTACTTAGAATAAGTACGTTTTGCGGCCCGCCCGCCGCCGCCATGTTATGATAGCGAAGGGGGCGATAGGATGCCGTTGATGATCCAGGGCTGCAAAAAGGAGCGCTCGGTTTACAAAACGATCTATCTTCCGGAGCGTTTGGCCGACGCGGTTGATCGTATCGCGCTGCGGGAGAATGTCAGCTTTAACCGCGTCATCGTCTGTTTGGTCGAGTTTGGCGTGGAGGCTGCTTTGGCCACGGAGGATTGCTAGGCCCCGCCCGTGGGGACATGTCCTTGGGGGACTTTTTTTCTTGAAAAAAGTCCCCCAAACCCTTCAAAAAAGCGCCTGAAGCAGGGCCCGCGGGCCCGGGCTCAGGGCTCCGCCCTCGAAAAGGCCCGGCGTTTCGTCAGAAACGCCGGGCCTTTTCTCACCCGCAACTTTTGGAAAAGTTGACAAAACTTTTCATTTTAGGCCGGTTACCACGCGCGCGACGCCCGCGAGGTCGCGGCGGGTTTCCACCGCGTGGAAACCCGCGCCGCGCACCAGCGCCGCGACCGCTTCCGCCTGCGTGTACCCCACCTCGAGCGCCAGAAAGCCCCCCTCTTTGATCAGCGGACGGTAGACGTCCGGCAGCGCCCGGTAAAAATCCAGCCCGTCCCCGCCGCCGTAAAGCGCCATTTCCGGTTCGCGCTTTACCTGCGGCGGAAGCCCCGCCATCTCCTCCCGCGAAATGTACGGCGGGTTGGATACCACGCCGTCGAGCGGCGGCAGCGCGGGCGGCGCGAGCGCGTCGCAGAGCAGCGCCTCCACCGGCGCGCCGTTTCGTTCGATGTTTCGCGCGAGATAGGGGAACGCCGCCTCCGACAGCTCGAGCGCGTACACCCGCGCGTCCGGACGCATGTGCGCGATCGAGATTCCCACGCACCCGCTCCCGGCGCACAGGTCCGCGACGACCGGCGAAGGGGTCCCCTCCATCAGGCCGAGCGCGGTCTCCACCAGCGTCTCGGTGTCCGGCTGGGGGATGAGCACCCCCTCGCCCACAAAGAAGGGCAGCCCGAAAAATTCCCACTCGCCCAGCAGGTATTGGAGCGGTTCGCCCTCCGCGAGCTTTCGGCAGTGCGCGAAAAAGCGTTCCAGAGCCGGTGCCCCCGCTTGCCGCGCGTCCAGTCCCGGCGCGTATCGGGGGAGCCCGAATGCGCCCTCAAAGAGACAGGAGACCTCGAACGCGCGGTCGGTGCCCGGCCCCGCGAGCGCGAGCCCTTCGCGGTAGGCGTCGGCGAGCGTCATAAACTTCCCTTCCTTTCCAAAACGCGCCGGCGAATTTCGCCGGCGCGTTTTTGAGTTGTGGCGCGGTGGACGGGGCGGGGAGGCGGAAAATTGCGCGGCCCGGGCCGCGCACGCGCGCTTCGCGCGCGAACGCCCCTGCGGGGCGTTATTTTCCGCCGGGCGGCCCCGGCGAGCCTTCCGGTCGATGGGTTTTCCCGGCATGGGCGGCGGCTGTGCTTGGGCCGCGCGGCCTGCCTGAACCAAAAGCTTTGAAGGGGGGCCGGGGGAAACTTTCCCGAAAGTTTCCCTCCGGTGCGGGGCGTTATTTTCCGCCGGGCGGCCCCGGCGAGCCTTCCGGTCAATGGATCTTCCCGGCACGGACGGCGGCTGTGCTTGGGCCGCGCGGCCTGCCTGAACCAAAAGCTTTGAAGGGGGACCGGGGGAAACTTTCCCGAAAGTTTCCCCCGGGAGGGATATCCATTAACGCTTCCAGTGTTAATAGATATCCTCACCGTTCTCCGGAATGCAGGGGGTCATGGCGGCGATGGCGACCTCAAGCTGTGTGAGGTCGGGCTCGAAGGTGGTGAGCCGCTGGAGCCAGAGGCCGGGCGCGGAGAGCGCGCGGGTGAAGGGATTGTTGTGGCGCCCGGCATAGCGGATGATCTCATAGGAGATGCCGATGACCACGGGCAGCAGCAGGATTTTCAGCGCGACGCGCATCCAGATATTGCTCCAGGTCACGACCGAAAAGACGAGGATGGAGATGACCAGCACGATCAGCAGGAAGCTGGTGCCGCAGCGGGGATGGAAGCGTACATATTTCTTTGCGTTTTCGGGGGTGAGCTCGTCGCCCGCCTCATAGCAGGCGATCGTCTTATGTTCCGCGCCGTGGTATTCGAACACCCGGTGGATGTCCGACATACGGGTGACGAGGAAGAGGTAGAGGATAAAGATGGCGATTTTGAGCAGCCCCTCGGTCAGGGTCATGGCGAAACCGGGGGCGTTGACGAAGTGGCCGAGGAATTTGATGACCGCCGCGGGAAGGAGCATGAAGAGGCCGACGCAGAGCACTGCCGCAAGGATGGTGACGACGGCGTTGAAGACCCACATGGCCTTGTCGCCGAGGTGCTCGTCGACCCAGCGGTCAAATTTGGAGGGTTCCTCCTCCTCGGCGAAGCCGGAGAGGTCGGCGGAACGCATGAGGCACTTGTAGCCCTGCCCGAGCATGCCGATAAAATTAAAGATGCCGCGGAGGATGGGGACCTTGTGGTACCACTTGTTTCCGCCGCTGTCCCAGGTCTCGGTAATAATTTCGCCGTTTTGCTGGCGAATCGCCATCGCGGAAATCCGCGGCCCCTTCATCATGACCCCTTCGATGAGGGCCTGTCCGCCGATGGACGTCTTTTTGATCTCTTTTTTACAGGAGTTTTCCGACAAATGATCAGCCCTTTCCAGACAGGCCGCTGTCCGCGGCCCGCCGCGCCGCCGGTCCCGGCGGCAAGTTCAGATAACATATTACCACGCCAATTGTGAATAAATCAACTCTTTCCCGTGGGCAGCAGGATCGTCACGCGGGTGCCGACATTTTCCTTGGAGGTGAGTTCCAGCGAGCCGCCGTGCATGGCGACGATCTCGTCCGCCACCGCAAGCCCGATTCCCGAGCCGCGGCGGGTGGAATTGGCCTTGAAGAACTTCTCCTTGACCTTGGGCAGATCCTGCTCGCGGATGCCGCAGCCGGTGTCCGCGACGGTGATGCGGATGTTGCCGTCCCGCATGTCGGCCTTGATGGTCACCGTGTCCCCACGGTCGGAGTACTTCAGCGCGTTGTCGATGATGTTGACGAACACCTGGCGCAGCCGGTTGCGGTCCCCCTCGATCGGGGCCACGAGGTCGGGCTCCTCGTAGATAAGGCGCTTTTCCTCATGCTTGGCGCGCTCCTCGAACATGAGCACCGCCTCGGAGAGTTCCGCGATCAGGTCCATCTTATCCTTGACGAGCTTCATCCGGCCGCTCTGGATGCGGCTGAAATCGAGCAGCTCTTCCACCATCCCGGCGAGGCGTTCGGTTTCGCCGGTAATGACCCGCATCCCCTTGGATAGCATCTCCGGATCGACCTCGCCGCCCATGTCGGCGATCGTCTCCGCCCATCCCTTGATCGCGGTGAGCGGGGTGCGCAGTTCGTGGGAGACGGAGGAAATGAAATCGTTTTTCATCCGTTCGCTCTGGGAGAGCTCCTCCGCCATGTAGTTGATCGTGTCGCAGAGTTCGCCGATCTCGTCGTCGTTGCGCTTGGCGAGCCGCGCGTTGAAATCGCCGTGAGCGATCTTGCGCGCGGTGACGCCCACCTCTCCCACCGGGTTGACGATCGAATTGATGAAGTAGGAGCCGGAGAAGATGACGAAGAAGATGATTGCCACGCAAACGAGGGTGAGGATTAGGATAAACAGGATGATTTGCTGATCCACAAGGTCGAGCGAAACGGCGAACCGCACCGCCGCGATCTGCTGGTCGACGACGGGGGAGGCGCGCGTGATCGCCATGATCTTTTCCCCGTTGATCACGCCGGTGAACCGCCCGACGCCGTCGGCGGCCTTCATCGCGTCGTCGAAATCGGGCATCTGGATGTTGCTGCCCGGCTCGAACCCGCTCGAGGTAAAGGTGACCTTTTTATCGATATCGACGGTCATCAGCTCCATGCGGTTGCGCTCCTGGAAGTTTTCCACGAGGCTGCGCACCTGCTCGGAGAAGACGGCCGAGCTGTCCTCGGCGTAGGCGTTGAGCTGCGATACGACGATGTTCGCCTGCGTCATGATCGCCGCCTGGACGTTGTTGTAATAGAAGGCGCGGATGCCGAACGCAAAGCCGATCTCCAGCGCGATCAGAATGACCAGAATGACGCCGAGGTTGTTAAAGAGCCAGCGTTTGGTAATTTTTTTGACAGCCACAGCGTCACCTCGCTTTCTGTTTGCCGCTCGGAGAGCGGCGGAGATTGTCAGTGGTCGACCGACGGCGGTTTTAGATTTGCCGCTCAGTGAGCGGTGGAGCTTGTCGGTAGTCGACCGACAGCGAGTTCCTTTCTTGCTTGCCCAAGAAAGGAACCAAAGAAGGGCACGAGGGGCTTAGGCGGCCTGCCCGGGCTGCGCCCGGAGCGCGCTACGCGCGACGGCCGCTCGCGGGCGCTCCGCCCCGCGGCCCCGGCTTGAGTCCGCTTCGCGGACCCGGCCCTGCGGGCCGGATTCTCTACAAGGATGGCCTGCGGCCAAATCCCTGCGACCCCCGCGCCGCCTCCGGTTGGCCTGCGGCCAAAGTCGGCGGCGCCCCGCCCACGGATGAGCGGACAAGCGACAGCATCCCGCCAGCCTCCGCGCCGCGGGCGCAATGCCTCTGCCGGCGAGCCTCCGGAACCGTACCGGAGGTTCTCATAGGGGAGGCGCGGCCATTTTTATTTCGCTCGCATCTCCCACAGGGAGGCGGAAAACTGCGCGGCTTCGCCGCGCACGCGCGCAGGGCGCACGAACGCCCGGAACGGGCGTTGTTTTCCGCCGTGGGTTATGCGAGCCATCCGGCCTCGTTCGTTGGGAGCGCAAGGCGCACGTCAGTTGCGGCTCCTGCCCGCAACTGACCCCGCGATCGGTCAAGCCGATGCGCGTGCGCCTCACGGGCGGAGGGTCAGCGACCCTCCCCCGTGTGCCCCTACCCGGCAAGCTCGCCGCGCCGTTGTTTCCATCGTTGGGAGCGCCCGCAACCTGAATTGAGCCTTCAGCTGGTGTACCCGTAGGGAGCGGCGGTAGTCCGCGGGTTCTGGCAAGGTACTCCCGGAGATTCCTAAGAACCCGGCGGAGGGTTCTTAGGCGGACTTTTGGTTCCTTTTCGTCCGTGCGAAAAGGAACCCGTGGCGCGCGGCGGAACGCGCTCGTGATTCTTGCCGCCCACGGGCGGCAATTCCCGCGAAAGCCCCGCCGGGCGCAGCGCGGCAAATCTACTTCTGCACCCACTTATAGCCGTAGCCCCAGACGGTGAGTAAAAATTCGGGCTCCGAGGGTTTGTCCTCGAGCTTCATGCGCAGGCGGCGGATATTGACGTCGACGATCTTGACGTCGCCGAAATATCCCTCGCCCCACACCTTATTGAGAATGTCCTGCCGGCCAAGGGCGGTATTGGGGTTGTTGAAGAAATATTCAAGGATCTGGTATTCCACCTGAGTAAGCTCAAGGATCTTGCCGTTCTTCGAGACGGTGCGGCTCTTGGTATTGAGGACAAAGGGCCCCGATTTGATCTCATTAGGCGCGGGCGCGGCGGCCTTTTCGGCGGCCATGGCGACGCGGCGGTAGAGCGCGTCGACCCGCGCGACCAGCTCGGAGGGGGAGAAGGGCTTGGTGACATAGTCGTCGGCGCCGATCATCAGGCCGTTGACCTTGTCCATCTCCTGGCTTTTGGCGGTCAGCATGATGATGCCGATCGAAGAATTCTTTTCCCGGATGCGGCGGCAGACTTCAAAGCCGTCGATGCCGGGCATCATGACGTCGAGCACCGCCACGTCGAAATAGGCGGGATTGCGGTCAAAAATCTGGAGGGCTTCCTCGCCGCTCGGGACGTCGACGACCTCATAGCCCGAACGTTTGAGGTTGATGACCTCAAAGTCGCGGATGACGTCCTCGTCCTCGACCACCAAAATCCGTTTCATGTGAAATCCATCCTTTCCTACCGGTCAGAGCAGGGAGAACATGTCCTGCAGATCGGTCCATGTGATTGCGAGCGGGCTTGACGGGCTTTCGGGGATATAGCCGTAGTAGCTGAACATCCCGCGGGATTCGCTGAACTTCTGATAATTTTCCAGGAATTTGTCCTGGTAATCCTTTTGGGAGACGACGCGGATGCGGGCCAGCTCAACCGAAAGGTCGTTGAGCGGGTCGTCCGAGCCGTTGTAGCCGATAAACCGCCATTCGCCATTCTCCATCTGGTTGACGATCGTGACCGCGCCGATCCACTGCTGGGGGAATTCGACCATATAGCCGCCCCCGCGGTTGATCGCGGCGGCGAACACCCGGACAAGCTCGTCCTTTTCCAGACGGTTATATTCCGTGAGGTAGAGCCGGTCGGCCTCGTCCACCTGGTCGTACCCGGGCAGAAGCCGCGCGGTGGGAATTTCGATCGCGCGGTCCCCGTCGATATCGGTACAGAGGGGGGAGGGGACGCTGTTGGGGTTGTTGGCGCCCGAGGCGGTGTTGGGGCGCTTGGTCATCTGATAGAGGCTCGGCTTCTGGTAATCGGGGTCGAGCCGGTCATAGTCCGCCTCTTCCCCCTCGCCCTCCTCCGAATAACTGATGACGGGGACCAGCTCCCCGTCCGCCACCGAAAAGACCTCGGTGACGAGGATATCGGTCGAGCCGACCGCGAGGCTGTCGCCGGGGACCAGCTCATCCACAAAGATCGCGCGCCGCGCGGAACCGGCCGACAGCCGCCCGGCGGTCACCCCCGCGAACTGTAAGATCCGTTCGGTGAGGGGCTTTTTATCGACGATGGCCACCGCGTCGCCATCAAAGGAGAGCAGGTTGATCCAGAAGGATTCCAGCGTGGTGCGCGAATTGCTCGAGAGCAGGAAGACGTCGGCCTGGCCGTTGCGGTCGAGGTCGTCGATCAGATAGGTCGTATAGCCCGGGGAGACCCCTTCGGCCAAGGCGTTCACCAGCACGCGGTCGGCGGGGGAATAGCGGTAGACCCGCAGCTGCTTTTCCTCCCGGTCGGAGCCGCTCCAGCCGACGACCACGTCGGAGGCGTCCTTGGCAGTGATGTTCGCGAAGGCGACAAACTCGACGTCCTGTCCCGCGCCCGGCAGGTCGCAGAGCGACCGCCACACCCCGTCCTGCCGGTCGAGCAGCACGATGCGCGCGGTGTTGTCGATCGAGGGCTCGTAGAAGACGATCGCCTCCTCCTCGCCGTCCCCGTCGATGTCGTGGAAGACGAACGCCGAACGGTGGTCGCCGCTCTTGGGATATTTGAGGCTGTAGTTCTGGGTGAGCGCCGCGTCGTCGAGCGCGTCGTTGATTGCGCGCTGCTCGGGAGTCAGCCGGGGCGGGCGCATCAAATCGTCGGTCGCCGGGCTGAAGGAGGTGCAGGCGGAGAGCATCAGGCACGCCGCGGCCGCGGCGAGCAGTTTCGAGATACGCGGCATGTCGGTTCCCCCTTCAAAAGAGTTTGCCCGCCCGCCGCAAGGTTACGCCGGGGGCGGGCATACGCACAGTTAGCTATGCTAATTTTATCCCATTGCGGCGCGGATGTCAATCGCGCGCGGGGGCGGGGCCGCGCCGCAAAAAATGGTAAAATAGCCCCATGGCTCCGCCGGGGCGCGCGCCGCGGTCCGGATGGGGAACGCCCGCGCTATTTTTTCCCGGCGGCCGGGTAGGCGATGCGGGCCTCGGAATTCTGGATGAGGTTGAGCAGTGACGAGGCGAAGAGCGGGTAGTCCCGCGAGAGCGCCTCGGTGGTGACGTAGAGCGGGTCCACGTTGGGGATGCGCTCCATGTCCACGGCGGGATCGCCCTTGGCGATCGAATAGGCGTTGGCGCTGCACACCTGCATGGCGGCGTCGGCGTACTGCTGGGCGACGGTGTCGGGCACGGTGAACATCGCGCTCTGATTGCGCGGGTTGGCCCCGTAGACCAGCCGGAACATCCGGTAGACCGCGAGCATCAGAAAAGAGGACACCTCGTTGACGAGCGGCTTGCACGCGCTGCGCGAAAGCATGTCGAAGAGGATGTTGAGCGAGTTGGCGATCAGCTTTTTATTGAGGACGGGGAGCACGCCCGATTTGAAGACATTCTCCTTGCCGACGCTGTCCGGTTCCGGGATGTCCTCGACCGTCAGCTTGGAGCCGGTGCGGTCGGGGGAGCGGCCGAGCATATAGTCGCAGGAAACGCCGTAAAAATCGGCGCAGCGGATGAGGAAATCCAGCCCGCATTCGCGGATGCCCTTCTCGTAATGGGAGAGCAGCGCCTGCGAAATCCCGAGCTTGGATGCCGCGAGCTTCTGGCTGATGCCGCGCTCCTTGCGCAGTAAGGTCAGGACCCTTGGAAAGTCAGCGTTCATTTGTCAATACCCCTCAAGAACCTTTTTTATCTATCTCTCAGGACCCGTGGAGGTCCCGGAAAAGGCCTTTTACGTACTGTAAATTATATAATAACCAAAACCTTTTGTAAATAGGGCATGTCGAGAAAATGAAAGTTTTGTGAAAAAAAGTCAAAAAGGGGCGTTTCGTTTATGCTAACATACAAAATCCATCTGCTCCGGCACGGCCTGACCCGGGCGAATCTCGAGGGGCGCTACATCGGGCGCACCGACCTGCCGCTCTGTCCCGAGGGTCGGGCGCAGCTGGAAAAGCTGCGGGACACCTGCGAGTACCCGTGGGCGGAGCGGGTGTATACAAGCCCGCTGCTGCGCGCGCGGCAGACGGCGGAGCTGCTCTACCCGGGCCGCCCGCTCGAACCGCTGGACAAGCTGCGGGAGCTCGACTTCGGGGCGTTCGAGAACCGGACGATCACCGACCTCGAGCAGGACCCCGCCTTCCGGGCGTGGATCGCGGCCCCCGCCGGGGCCGCCCCGCCGCAGGGGGAGAGCGCGGCGGCGCTCCTGGGGCGCGCCGTCGAGGCGGTGGCGTACATCTTCGCCCGGATGATGGAGGAGCGCGTGACCTCGGTGGCGGTCGTGACGCACGGCGCGCTCATCATGAACCTGCTGGCCGCGATGGGACTGCCCGAGCGGGAGGCGGTGCGCTGGAACGCGGGCCCCGGCGAGGGATACACGCTGCTGCTCTCCGCGCAGATGTGGATGCGCGACCAGAAGTTCGAGGTCTACGAGCAGATCCCCTATCCGTCCGGACAGGGGGACAATTCCGACGAATAAGCAGGCCGTTTTTTGGTGGACTTTTTACATTTTCGTGCTAGAATGTACATAATATCGTTACAAGGAGAAGGTACGCTATGAATCTGAACCTCTGTGTGCTCGAGGGCGACGGCATCGGCCCCGAGATTGTCAAGGAAGCCGTCCGGGTGCTGCGCGCCGTCTGCGGCGCGCGCGGCGTCGGGCTCAGCCTCGATTACGCGCTGCTCGGCGGCGCGGCCATCGACCGGACCGGCGTCCCGCTGCCCGACGAGACGGTGGAAAAATGCCGCGCGGCCCAGGCCGTGCTGCTCGGCGCGGTGGGCGGCCCCAAGTGGGACGGCCTCCCCTCCGGGCTGCGCCCCGAAAAGGGCCTGCTCGGCATCCGGTCGGCGCTCGGCCTCTACGCAAACCTGCGCCCCGCCACCATCTTCCCGGCGCTCAGGGCCGCCTCCCCCCTCAGGGACGAGATCGTCGGCGCCGGGGTGGACATCATGGTGGTGCGCGAGCTCACGGGGGACGTCTATTTCGGCGAGCACAGCCGCTTTGAACGGGACGGGGTCCTCCACGGCAGGGACATCATGGGCTACAGCGTGCCCGAGATTGAGCGGATCGCAAGGGTCGCGTTCGGCCTGGCGCGCAGGCGGGACCGCCGCGTGACCTCGGTGGACAAGGCGAACGTGCTGGAGACCTCGCGCGTCTGGCGGGAGACGGTCACCCGCGTGGCGGAGGAGTTCCCCGACGTGGCGCTCACCCACCTCTATGTGGACAACGCCGCCATGCAGCTCGTGCGCGACCCCGCGCAGTTCGACGTGCTCGTGACCGGAAACCTCTTCGGGGACATCCTCTCGGACGAGGCGTCGATGATCTCCGGCTCGATCGGCATGCTCGCCTCCGCGAGCCTTGGGGATGGCCCCTTCGGCCTCTACGAGCCGATCCACGGCAGCGCGCCCGACATCGCGGGGCAGGGGAAGGCCAATCCGCTGGCGACCATCCTCTCGGCGGCGATGATGCTGCGCTACACCTTCGACCTGCCCGAACTGGCGGGCGCGGTCGAACAGGCGGTCTCCGACGCGCTGGGAACGGCGCGCACCCCCGACATCCGGGGGGACGGGCTGCCGGTGTGGACGACCGAACAGATGGGCGGCTTCGTCGCCCAGAGGGCCGCCGAACTGCTCGCGTGAGCGGATGGGAAAATTTGCGCCGGGCCGCGTGAAAACGGGCCGTTCGGCGCACCTTATGAACAGCAATCAGTAATCCGCCGCGGGACGACTCCCGCAGGGAGGGATACCAATGGGACTTTTCAGGGCGCTCAAGACCAATGCCAGGCGGGCTTTGGCGGGCAGCTGGGGCAGGGCGATCGGCATCATGCTGATCTCCGTGATCCCCGGGGTGCTGATCAACCTGCTGGAATACGGCATCCGCGAGGTGAGCGGCGTGTCGGAATTCGTCAACCGCTCGGGCACGGGCAACGCCTTCCGGGCGGCGGCGAACATCGCCCCCGCCTCCATCGCGATCACGCTGCTCGTGTCGCTGCTCGTCTTTTTCATCATGACCCCGCTGCGGCAGGGGATCATCCGCTGGTACTACCGCCGCACGGGCGGCGAGCGGGACGGCGTAACGGGCATCTTCCACTACTTTGAGACGGCCGCCGGGTATTTCCGCGCGCTCTGGCTCAACTTCCTCATCGGGTTCCGGATGCTCCTTTGGACCCTCCTGCTGACCGTCCCGCTCGCCCTGCTGACAGGGCTGCTCTCCGTCGCGGGCGGAGCCGGCCGCGCCACCCGGACCTTCGCCATGCTGCTCATGCTCGTCTGGATGGTGATCGCCTGCGTCGTGATCGTCATCGTCGGGCTGCGCTATTTCCTCGCCCCCTACCTGCTCGCCGAGCATCCCGGCTACAAGGCGCGCGCGGCCATCCGGGAGGGCGTGAAGCTGGTGCGCGGCTACAAGGGGAGCGTCTTCCTCTTCGCCCTCTCCTTCATCCTCTGGTACCTGCCGTCGCTGCTGGCGGCACTGCTCGTCCTCTTTATCCCCTTCTCCGATCCCTTCTACCTTTTCCAGGTCACGGGCCTGCTCCTGCTTCTGATGCTCGCCCAGCTGGGGATCTGCTTCTATCTGGTGCCCTACCAGAGCGCCTCCCTCGCGATGTACGCGCGCTACCTCATCCAGACGGGGGAGAGCGGCGGCGTGGACGAGTATGGGGACTCCACCCGGGAATACAAGCCGGAGATCGACCGCTACCTGGAAGCGCAGGCCTCCCGGGCGCCCGCGGAAGAACCGCCCGCGCCGCGGCCGGGCGGGGAGGAAACCGGCGGTTCCGGACCGGAGGGGGAAGCGCCCGTCTGACCGGTCACAAATCGAAAGAAAGAGAAAAGCACAGGACCCAATGTCCTGTGCTTTTTTCTGTTTCCCAAAAAGACTACTTCTTCTCTTCCCACACATTCAACGCAGCTATTTTGCGTCAGACAACTGATTGATGCACTCGGCGCAGACGTTTCTTCCCTTGAAGCTGACGACATTCGTCGCGCTGTTGCAGAAGATGCACGCGGGCTCATATTTCTTCAGGATAATATGGTTGCCATCCACGTAGATCTCAAGGGAATCCTTTTCATTAATGTCTAAAGTGCGGCGCAACTCAATTGGAAGAACGATGCGTCCCAGCTCGTCGACTTTGCGGACGATACCGGTAGATTTCATTTATACACCCCCTATCCGGCAAAAATGCCTTTAACTAACAATATAACGTATTTTTGTAAAATTGTAAACGAATTTGTGAAAAATGCGTCAATATTTGTCATGAATAACGAAACATAAAAGAATAAACTGTATAATATACATATACGGAACCGATAGGGGGTGTCCGGGTATGATGAACGTCATTTTTGCAGGAATCATTCTCTTTTCCTTCGTTTTCGCCGCGCTGACCGGCCGGATGCCCCAGCTTTCCGAAGCCGCCATGGGGCAGGCGGGAGAGGCGGTCACGCTGGTGCTCTCCCTCACCGGGATGCTCTGTCTGTGGAGCGGGCTTATGAAGATTGCACAGGAGTCGGGCCTCACCGAATTGCTCTCCCGCCTGCTCGCTCCGGTCACAAAACGCCTTTTCAAGGGTCTGCGCCCCAACGGCGAGGCGGTGAACGCCATCACCATGAACCTCATCGCGAACTTCCTCGGCCTCGGTAACGCGGCCACCCCGCTGGGCATCCGCGCGATGTGCGAGATGGCCAAAGAACAGCGCGCCGACGGCGCCGCGACAAACGATATGGCGATGTTCGTCGTCGTCAATACCGCCTCAATCCAGCTCATCCCCGCCACCACGGCGATGCTTCGCATGCAGGCGGGCTCCGCCGCGCCGCTGGACATCCTGCCCGCCACCTGGATCGCATCGGTCGGCTCGGTGGCCGTGGGCATCGTGATGGCGGGGCTGCTCGCGCCCCTCTGGAGGAAACGGCCGTGACCGCGGTCGGCGTCTGGATGGTCCCGCTCGCCATCGCCGGGATCGTCGGGTTCGGGCTTCTGCGCGGCGTCAAGGTGTTCGACCTCTTCGTCGAGGGCGCGAAGGAGGGGCTCACGACCGCCGTCAACATCCTGCCCGCCCTTGTGGCGCTCGTCGTCGCCGTCGGCATGTTCAAGGCCAGCGGCGGCCTCGATCTGCTCTCCTTTGCCCTCGAACCGATCGGAAAGCTGCTCGGCCTGCCCCGCGAGGTCATCCCCCTTTCGCTCATCCGCCCCATTTCGGGCAGCGGCGCCATGGCGATCTTCAACGACATCCTCCGCAGCCACGGCCCAGACAGCCTCGCCGGCCGCATCGCCAGCGTCATGATGGGCTCCACGGAAACCACCTTCTATACCATCGCCGTCTATTACGGCGCGGCGGGCATCAAAAATACCCGGCATACCATCCCCGCCGCCCTCAGCGCGGATATTTCCGGATTCTTTCTTTCGGCGCTTGCTGTGAAGCTTCTTTTTTATTGAGCTTTCGTTCGGAGGACTGCCCCTTCGGGGCGCTTCAGATGTGCCGCTCAGGGAGCGGCGGAGCTTGTCGGTGGCCGACCGACGGCGGGCTTAGATTTGCCGCTCGGGGAGCGGCGGAGGTTGTCGGTGGCCGACCGACGGCGGGCTTAGATTTGCCGCTCGGGGAGCGGCGGAGGTTGTCGGTGGCCGACCGACGGCGGGCTTAGATTTGCCGCTCGGGGAGCGGCAGAGCTTGTCGGTAGTCGACCGACAGCGACCCCTTAGGCTTACCGCTCATTGAGCGGCGTAGTTGCCGGGTCCCGCCCCGGCGGGCGGCCCCATTTCTTGTGCGGACAAGAAATGGGGGAAAGAAGCCGCAGGGGGCTGCGCCCCCTTGACCCCCGCGCCGCCTCCGGTTGGCCTGCGGCCAAAGTCGGCGGCGCCCTGCCACGGATCAATGGGCGGGTGTGCAGCATCCCGCTCGCCGCCGCGCCGCGGGCGCAATGCCTCTGCCGGAGAGCCCCCGGAACCGTACCGGGGGTGCTCCTGGGGAGGCACGGCCGCTGACGGTGGGCGCGCGGCGGCCACAGGGCGGAAAACAACGCCCCGCAGGGGCGTTCGCGCGCTTTGCGCGTGTGCGCGGCGAAGCCGCGCAGTTTTCCGCCCAACCTTGCGGGCCACGCCGCGCTATATCAAAGGAGCCGCCTCTCGGCGGCTCCTTTACGCGTCCTCCGCGCTTTCGTCTGATATGTAGAGTTCTTCGGCTTCCCGAAGCGCCTGCTTCACCTTAAGCGACTGCCCCGCCGCCAGCCTTCCGTAGATGTCCAGCAGGTCCGCCGTTTCGCTCATTGTCCCCACCAGCAGGTGGTACATTTTTTGATAGTCGGGCATTTTGCACCTCCAGATTACCCGGATTCGGGTTATAACAAAATTTTAGCAGACAACATAAGAAAAGTCAACCCGAATTCGGGTAATTCGCTAAAAAACCTCTGCTAATATGGGTATTAACCGGTATACGGGTAATGCTCATGGGAGGAGGGGATGTTGTGGAGTATTCAGAAATCATTGTTTGGCGAATCAAATCGCTCTGCGGCAAGCGCGGAATAACCTACAACAAACTCGCCTCGATAAGTGGATTGAAGCAGTCGACGGTAGACAATATCGTTCGGGGCCTGACAAAGAATCCACGCATTATGACGCTTCACAAAATAGCGAATGGTCTGAACATGACAATTTCAGAGTTTTTGGATTTTAAAGAGATGAACGATGTATCGTTCGAGAACGACCTCAATGACGATGAAGAATAAAAGAGCGCCGCCCGGATGGGCGGCGCTCTTTTGCGTTCTGGGATCGTATCTCCCCGAAAGCATGACAGGGACGGTCCCGGAGGCTCTCGGGCAGAGGCATTGCGCCCGCGGCGCGGCGGCAGGCGGGATGCTGAACACCTGTCCGTTGATGCGTGGACAGGGCGCCGCCGACTTTGGCCGAAGGCCAACCGGAGGCGGCGCGGGGGTCAAGGGGGCGCAGCCCCCTGCGGTTTCTTTCCCCTATTTCTTGGGCGGCCAAGAAATAGGGCCGCCTGCCGGGGCGGGACCCGGCAGCTCCGCCGCTCAATGAGCGGCAAATCGAAACCCGCCGTCGGTCGACTACCGACAAACTGCGCCGCTCAATGAGCGGCAAACCTAAAACGGCCGTCGGCCGGCCACCGACAAACTGCACCGCTCCCCGAGCGGCAAATTCAAAAAAACCTATTTCGCCAAAAACCCAATTTTCTTATAGACCTTATCCAGCGTCCGCTGGGAAATCGCCTCGGCGCGCGCGGCGCCCTTCCTGTAACATTCCTCGAGGAAGGCCTTGTCGGCCATATAGCGGTCGAACTGCTCGCGCACGGGGCGGAGGGTCTCTGCGACCGCTTCGCCGACGGCGGTTTTGAAGTCGCCGTAGCCGCGTCCGGCGAACTCCGCCTCGATGGCGGGAAAGTCCCTGCCGGTGACGGCGGAATAGATCGCCATGAGGTTATTGATGCCGTCCTTGCCCTCGCGGCAGACGACCTCGGCCTCCGAGTCGGTGACGGCGGAACGGAACTTCTTGACGATCGTCTCGGGCTTGTCGAGGATGCCGATAAAAGCCTTGGGGTTGTCGTCGCTCTTGCTCATCTTTTTGGTGGGCTCCTGAAGGGACATGACCTTGGCGGCGAGCTTGGGGATATAGCCGTCGGGCAGGGTAAAGACGTTGCCGTAAACGCCGTTGAACCGCTGTGCGATGTTGCGCGCGAGCTCGAGGTGCTGCTTCTGGTCGATGCCCACGGGCACGAGGTCGGCCTGATAGAGCAGGATGTCGGCGGCCATGAGCACCGGGTAGGTGAAGAGGCCGGCGTTGACGTTTTCGGGATGCTTGGCGGACTTATCCTTGAACTGGGTCATGCGGGAGAGCTCGCCGAACTGGGTGTTGCAGGAGAGCACCCACGAGAGCTCGGCGTGGGTCTTGACATGGCTCTGGATGAAGAGCACCGACTTTTCCGGGTCGATGCCGCAGGCCATGACGAGCGCGAGCGCGGCGAGGGTGTTTTCGCGCAGGGCCTTGGGGTCCTGGCGGACGGTGATCGCGTGCATGTTGACCACCGAGTAGACGCAGTCGTATTCATCCTGGAGCGCGACCCAGTTTTTGATCGCGCCGAGGTAGTTGCCCAGCGTCATGATGCCGGTGGGCTGGATGCCGGAAAAGATGCGCTGTCTGCGCTCGGGTTTGGGCTGTGCGGTCTGTTCCATTGTGAAAGCTCCTATCTTCTTAGTCGTAAAGCGCGTGGGTCAGCCTGCCGAGGCGTTTGCACCCCTCGACGATCGCCTCGTCGGTGGGGGTGGAGAAGTTCATGCGGAAGCTGCGGCAGGGGTCGGTCTCCCTCGCGAGGAAGGCGATGCCCGGCACGACGGCGACCTTCTCGGCGACCGCGCGGTTGCAGAAATCCATCATATCCGCGCCCTCGGGCAGGGTGCACCAGAGGAAGAGGCCGCCCTCGGGGGTGGTGTGGGCGACGCGGGGGGAGAACTCCCGGTCGATGCAGTCGAGCATGAGGGCGCATTTCCGGCGGTAGATCTCCTGGAGGCGCGCGAAATGCGCGCCGAGGTCGGCGGTGGCAAGCCACCGCTCGCAGATCATCTGGGCGAGGATGTTGGTGTGCACGTCGGCGCACTGCTTGCCGACGGTCATCTTGGCGATGACGGCGGGAGGCGCGGCGACAAAGGCGACGCGGACGCCCGGCGCGAGGATTTTGGAGAAGCTGCCGACATAGAGGACGTGGCCGTCAGTGTCGAAGGATTTGATCGCGGGGAGCGGCTCGCCCGCGAAACGCAGGTCGCCGTAGGGGTTATCCTCGAAGACCATGACGTCGTATTTTTGCGCGAGGCGCAGGATCTCCCTGCGCTTATGCAGGCTCGTCGTGATGCCGGTCGGATTCTGGAAGTTGGGGATGACGTAGAGGAGCTTGACGTTGGGCTGCTCGGCCATCGCGCGCTCGAGCTTTTCGAGGTTGAGGCCGTCCGCCTCCATCTCGACGCCGACGAGGTTGCAGTTGTAGGACCGGAAGCAGTTCAGGCAGCCGATGAAGGAGGGGTCCTCGCAGAGGACGGTGTCCCCCTCGTTGACGAACGCCTTGGTGGCGAGGTCGGCGCCCTGCTGCGCGCCCGACAGGATGATGAGGTCGTTTCCCTCCATCGGGACGCCGTAGCGGTCGGCGACCATCCTTTTGAGCGCCTCGCGCAGGGGCGGGTAGCCCTCGGTGATCGAATACTGCAGCGCGTCGATGGGGCGGTCCCGGAGGATTTCCGCCGTGATGCGGCGCACGTCGTCGACGGGGAAGGCGTCGGGGGCGGGGTTGCCCGCCGCGAAGGGGATGACCTCCGGGTCGGAGGTGGCTTTCAAAATCTCACGCACCAGCGAGGGCTGGAGGGAGGACATGCGGTTGGAAAACTGATAGGTCATGATGGGCCGTCCTTTCTGCGTTCCGGCAGGATGCTTTCGCACATTAAATCATATGCAAGTATTTTAGCACAAGCGGAAAGGCATTTCAAGGAAGGCGGAGGCTTTTTTGCCGCGCGCTCCGCCGGAAAGCCTCCAAAATCGACAACCTCTTTCGACCGGTTATGCAGACTGTAATATCTACAATTAATGTTACAGCAAGGATAACCTTCTATCATATGAGGAACAGGTGAACTTTATGCAGAACAGGACAGGCCTCGCGGGGCTTTCGATCGGCGCGAGGGCGCGCCAGGCGGTACGCGCCCACAAGCTCGGGCTCGGATATCTCGGGTATATCGCGGCGGGCTTTGTGTCGGCCAACGCGTTCGTGCTGGGCGGGCTCGCCCCCTTTGGGGTGGCGTTCGCGGCGTCCGCGAAACAGAAGTTCGGCGCGGCGGCCATCCTCGGCGCCACGCTCGGCTATCTGTTCTCCCTCGACGTGCTCGGGAACGTCAAGTACATCGTCGCGATGGCGTTTTTGTTTCTGCTGCGCTGGGTCCTCTCCTCCGGCAGCCTGCTCAAGGGGATCCGCCCGTCCGGCCAGGCGCTCACCGCCCTCGCCCTCGGGCCGCCCTCGCTGGCGATCACCTTCCTCTCGGGCGGCAGCGTCTACGACGGGGTGCTCGCGGTGGCCGAGCTGCTGCTCGCCTGCTGCGCCGCCTACTTCTTTTCCCGGTCCGCACAGGCGCTCGAGCTGGGGGCCGACAACCTGCGCCAGACCGACGTCACCTCGCTGGTGATCACCTTCTGCATCGTGATCCTCGCCCTCGTCAATCTCAAGGTGCTCGGCGTGTCGGTCGGGCGCACGCTGGCGGTGCTCGTCATCCTCATCTGCGCGCAGGCCGCCCGCGAGGCGGGCGGCGCGATCGCCGGGGTCGCGGCCGGCGTGTCCGCCGGGGTGATCGGCGGGCCGTACACCTTTTTGATGGGGACCTACGGCTTCGGCGGGCTGCTGGCCGGGGTGTTCGCGCCGATGGGGCGCGCCGCCTCGGCCGGGGCGTTCATCGTCGTCAACACCTTCGCGCTGCTCGCCGCCCGCCGCATCCTCGACCGCGGGCTGCTCATCGAGGTATTCGTGGCGAGCATCCTCTCGATCCTCATCCCCGCCTCCTTCCTCAAGCGGTTTTCCGCCCGCCCGGCGGGGGACCGGGCGGTGCAGGGGGAGACCTACAAGGCGCTGCTGAAGAACCGGATCGGCGGCGTGTCGCTCGCCCTGCGGGACGTGGCCGACACGACCCGCAGGGTCAACGAGCGGCTCTCCGGGATGGTGAGCGGGGACCTCTCGTCGGTCTACAACGCGGCCGCGGACCGGGTGTGCCGCAAGTGCAAGAACCGCTCGGTCTGCTGGCAGCTCAAATATACCGACACCTGCAATGTGCTCAACGACGCGCTCGGGGTGCTGCGCAGGGGGGAGGAGCTGGCGCCCGAGGCGTTCCCCGCCTACTTCTCCAAGAGCTGCCTGCGCCTCCCCGAGCTTTCGACCCAGATGAACCTGCTCTTCCAGGAATATACCGCGCGGGAGAGCATGCGGCGCAAGGTGTCGCAGGTGCGCGGGGTGGTGACCGACCAGTTCGAGGGGATGGCGCTGATGATCGACGCGATGGGGCGCGACCTCGACGAGCTGGCCACGCAGGACGGCACGACGGCGGGCAAGGTGCGGGAGTACCTCCAGTCGCTGAACGTCTTTCCCGACCTCGTGACCTGCACGGTGGACGGCGGCGCGAACATGACGCTGGAGGTCACGGTCCCCACCTACAAGCTCTCGCGGCTCGACCTGACCGAGCTGACGGTGTCACTGTCGGACATCTGCGGGCGGGATTTCGGCCTGCCCGCCTGCAAAAACCGGACCGACTGCGCGGCGACGGTGATGACCTTCACCGAGAAGGCGGTCTACACGGTCAAGTGGGGCGCGACCCAGCTGGGGAGCAGCTGTTCGCGGCTGTGCGGGGACAGCTACAGCTATGTCGACGGCCGGGGCGGCCGGGTGAACGTCATCCTGTCGGACGGGATGGGCAGCGGCGGCGCGGCGGCGGTCGACTCGACGATGACCTCCGAGCTGCTGGCGCGGCTGATCGAGGCGGGCGTGAGCCTCGACGCCTCCCTCAAGCTCGTCAATTCGGCGCTGCTCGTCAAATCGGGCGACGAATCGCTCGCCACGATCGACATCACCGGCGTCGACCTCTACACCGGCAAGGCGGAGTTCTACAAGGCGGGCGCGGCCCCCACCTTCCTGCGCAAGTCGGGCAAGGGGGGATATGTCGAGTCGAGCTCGCTGCCGGTGGGCATCCTCGGGGGCGTGAACTTCGAAAAAAACGCCGTCACGCTGCGTGACGGCGATGTGATCGTCATGGTGTCGGACGGCGCGGTGGCCGGCGGCTATGAATGGCTGGTGTCCGACCTCGAGCACTACGGGGGGGACGACCCGAAGGAGCTGAGCGAACAGCTGGCCGAC
Organism: Anaerotruncus massiliensis (ex Togo et al. 2026); assembly: GCF_900199635.1. Lineage (GTDB taxonomy): Bacteria > Bacillota > Clostridia > Oscillospirales > Ruminococcaceae > Anaerotruncus > Anaerotruncus massiliensis. Next base: position 627,679 of record NZ_LT962687.1, read on the forward strand.
GAGGCCAGGCGGCGCCGCACCGACGGGCACGAGGACGACATCACGGTGATCGTGCTCATGCTCGAGCGGGGGATTTAAGCGGCCCTACGCGTAGGGGCCCGCCTCGAGCAGGACGACGAACCGGTCCTCGGGCGGGAGCAGGACGACCTTCTTGTTCTTGCTCCTGGCGGTGTCGACCGCCTCGACCGAGACGACGGCGGGCGCGCAGTCGTTGGGGCGGGCGTAGCCCTCGGCGAAGCCGGAGACCCCGCCGATGCGGGAGACCCACACCCCCTCGAGCCCGCGGGCGAGGAAGGAGTCGTATTCGGGGGAGAGGTTGTTGCCGAAATGGTCGGTAAAGGTATAGGAGCCGTTCGCCCCGGCGGGGGCGCGGTCGGTGAGCAGGGTGAGCAGCTGGGGGGAGGCCGCGCGGGAGAGCGCGGGGTAGTAGGTCTTGAACTCCATGAGCCGCAGGCGCTGGGCGTTGAGGTTCTCATAGCGGGTCTTGACCTTGCGAAGCTTCGCCTTTTTTTCGGTGGCGGTCAGCCGCCACTCCTCGGCGGAGCCCTGGCTGACGAGGTTGGTGAGGTTCATCGTGAGCCCCGTCACCCTGCCCTCGCCCGACATGGTGAGGACGCTGTCCACCACGAGCACGTTGGCCGGGTCGTCCTGCTTCATGACCTCGAGAATTTTATTCATGCTCGCCTTATCCAGGACGTTGGCGGCGGTGATCTTGTCGAGCGTCGTGGTGTTGAGCCGCACGCGCAGTGCCTCGATGCCCTTGGAGATGCCGAAGAGCACCCCGATGCAGAGCGCGAGGGCAATGAGCGTCACAAGGATCAGCCGGCGCTTGTATTTGGGCTTCATCCGTTTGAACTGCGCGAAGGTCAACTGCACCACCGCCTGTCAGATTTTGTTTCCCAATGGAGAGGTGTCCGGTTGCTTCCATTATAATGCATTGTCGGAGGATGTCAATAAATGCCGGTTCCCGCGGCCCCCCTTTTTCCCGGGCGCGCGCCGCGGGGGAATAAAAGGCGGCCGCCCCGGGGGCGGCCGCCTTTTATTCCCGCAGGGCGCCTGCGGCCCAGTCGTCAAAGGCCGACAGCTGCCCGGGCGTGTGAAAAAAGTGCTCCCCGCCCGGAAGGACCCGCACCTCGGCGCCGTACCGCCGCGAAAAGGCGGCGATCTCCGGCCACGCGCAGAGGGCGTCGTTTTCGCCGTAGAGGATGGACGTCGGGCTTTCCCACGCGAAGCGCACGGGGTGGGTCCTCACGTAGCCGAAATAATCCCAGTCGAGCGGCGGGCCGCCCTCCACCGGGATGAGCCTTTCCGCCCGCAGCCGTTCCTCGCTCACGCCGGCGGCGGCCATCATGTCGCGGATGATCCGCTCCATGTTGACCACGGGAGAGAGGAAGAGGCTCTGGGAGAGGGGCAGCCCGTGGTAGGCGAGCAGGCCGAAATAGGCCCCCATGCTGCACCCGAAGAGGGCGACGCTTCCCGCCCGCGGGCGGACGTATTCGTAGACCGTGCCGAGGTCGCTTACACAGGACGGCGGATCGGGCGGCAGGGCGCCGCCGGCCCGTTCGCCGTGCTGCGGCAGGTCGAAGCTGAGCGTCCGGTACCCCTTTTCGGCGGCGCGCCGCGCCAGCAGGGCGATAACCCGGTCCGCCTTGTGCGAGAAGTTGCCGTGCACCGCGATGATCCAGCGGTCGGAGGCGGGCCCCCACAGGAGGGCGGGAATCCCCTCCGCCGCGCCTGGAATCGTGATGCGTTCCGTCTGGTCCATACTGCCTCCATCCGGCGGACGCCGGTTCCTTTTATTGCTCCTGGCCCGCCTTCCGGTTGCGCAGGAAGGGGATCCAGTTGACGAACAGGGAGATGAAAATGCCGATGAGCGTATCGAGGATGCGGTTGAGCGCGAACACATAGGGGACGAGGTCGAGCCCGTGGGAGACGGTGATGCTCAAAAAGACGACGCAGGTGATATAGGTGGCGGAGGTCTTTTTGACGAGCACGGTGAGGTACATGAGCGGGACGAGGGCGGCGGAGATGATCGCGTACTGCAAGAGCCCGGTCCCCTCGGGCAGGAAGGTGCGCAGCAGGTAGAGCACGCCCATGCCGTAGAGACCGCCGATCAGCGTGCCGACGACCCGGTTGAGCCCGACGCGGAGGCCCCCCCGCACGTCGGGCTGCATGCAGAGGATGGCGGCGATCGCGGAGTAGAAGGGGACGCCGTCGCCGCGCAGCGTGTCGATGAGAAAACAGAGGAAGACGGCGAGCGCGGACTTTAAGATCCGCAGGCCGGGCCGCGGGAGTTTGGCGGGGGACATGGCTTCACCTTCCGTCGGAGGATTGGGCGGCTTCCCCGGGCAGGAAGCCGGGACAGGTGCGCGCCGCGTGAAAGAGGTACTGCTGGGCGAGCCCCTCCACGCCGCGCGCGCAGGCGGGCAGGCCGTCCGGGTAGAGCCGGTCGAGCACCCGGCGCACCCACACGTCGATCGGCACGCACTCGACGCGCCCGCAGCCGTAGAGCAGCGCGCATTCGGCCACCTTGGCGCCCACGCCGGTGATCTTCCGGAGCTCCCCGCGCGCCTCCTCGAGAGGCAGGTGCGCGAGCGCCGGGAGGTCCACCTCGCCCGAGGCGGCCTTTCGCGCCGCGTCCACGAGGTAGCGCGCCCGGAAGCCCGCGCGGATGGGCGCAAGGTCGTCCGGCTCGAGCGCGGCGAGGCGTTCGGGGGAGGGGAAGGCGTGGACGCCCTCCCCGAGCGGCTCCCCGAAGGCGGCGCACAGCCGCTCGACGATCCCCTTGATGCGGGGGACGTTGTTGTTCTGGCTGATGATGAAGGAGCAGAGCGCCTCCCACGGCTCCTGCCGGAGCACGCGGACGCCGGGGGCGTAGGCGACGGCGCGCGCGAGGACGGGGTCGGAGGAGAGGCGGCGTTTGACCTCCCCGTAGTCGCGGTCGAGGTCGAAATAGCCGCGCCACACCGCCTCGAAGTCCTCCGCGCCGCCCAGGATGCGGATTTCCCCGGCCGTTTGTGCAATGTGACAGGCCCTGCCGCGCGCCACACCGAAAAAGCCGCCGTCGGGCAGCCTTTTCCAGCGGAACGCCTGTCCGCAGTCGAGCGTTTCGGGCAGGGAGAAATCGCCCGAATCGGGGAGAATCACGTCGTTTCCGCGCAGGAACGCGCCGCATCCGGTCGAAACTGGTGCCATGGGCGGGACTCCTTTTTCAGAATTTTTACCCTCCCAGTATAGCAGATCGCGCCGCCAAAAGGAACAAAGATTTTACAGGGAACTTTATCAATCTATACAAAAACGGGGGGAAGGCCGGATTACTCGCAGTAGTGGAAGAAACTGGGAGGCGCCGTTTTTTTTCACCGCCGTTGAAAGGGGGACAAGGTGGAAAACACGGATACGTCCGCAAAGTTTTCTACCGTTTCCACAGAGTTTTCCACAATGGGCCGGAATGGGGAATCCATTCCGGCTTTTTTGTAATACCCGGCGTATAACGTTTCCGAAAACCGGGCGGCTGATTTTTGTTCAAATTGGCCCTTGACAGGGGAATAAATGAAGACCCGCTGTTCAAAATAGGAAAGCAAAACGATTTTAAAATCGGGGCGTCGGGGGCGGCGCGGGCGGCAGCCGCGGCCCGCCCGCCCCTCTTTTGCGGCGCAAGGCCCTTCCGCCCGCCGCGCGGGGCGGAAGGTGAAAAATTTTTCGGGCGCGGGGGAAGGAGCAAGCAGATGCTGAAGGGTGTCAGTCAAAAGGTGATCGAGGTGGTGCACACCGACAACCGGTACTTTGAAAAGGCGATTTTATTTTTGCGGCCGAACGCGCAGGGGGAGGACAAGCTGAGCCTGCGGGCGCGCGCGGGGGAATACCTCTCGCAGATCGATTACAACCCCGCGGGGCATGAAAAGCGCAAAACCCCGCTGGGAGAGGCCCTCAAAATCGGGCTGGCGGCGCTGGTGGGGGCCGCGGTTGCGTGCGCGTTCTTCCTGCTGTGATCTTTTTCGGCAAAAATCGTCTCTTTTTTTGCAAAATCGCAACGAATCTCTAGCATCCGGTATACTGTTATGTTATAATATACTCTGTATAAAACAGAACGTATAACCGGAGGCCATCCCTCCGGAGGAGGGCTCCGTATGGCGAATTCCAATCCCCGGCTCGACCGGGAGGACGAGAACACCGTGCTCGGCCGCAACGCGGTGATCGAGCTGCTGCGCGGCTCCCGCGAGGTGGAGTGCGTCTACATCTGCGACGAGGTGCCCGCGCGCGGCCAGCCGATCTCCCGCATCGTGGCCATGGCGAAGGAGCGCGGGGTGCCGGTCAAGAAGGTCGACGCGAAAAAGCTCGACGCGCTCTCGAACGGCCTGCCCCACCAGGGGGTTGCCGCGCTGGCGGCGGCCTTTTCCTACAGCACGGTCGACGGCCTCTTTGCGCGGGCGGGCGGCGAACCGCCCTTCTTCCTCGTGGCGGACGGCATCGAGGACCCCCACAACCTCGGCGCGATCATCCGCACCGCCGAGGCGGCGGGCGCCCACGGCCTCATCCTGCCCAAGCGGGGCGGCGTGGGGCTCACCCCCATCGTGGGGCGCACGAGCGCCGGCGCGGTCGAGCACCTGCCGGTCGCGCGGGTGACCAACCTCGTGCGCACGCTCGAGGAGCTCAAAAAGCGCGGTGTGTGGATTTACGGCGCGGAGGCGGGCGGCGGCCGCTGGGAAGAGTGCGACCTGACCGGCCCGGCCGCCCTCGTGATCGGCTCGGAGGGGTTCGGCCTCTCCCGGCTCGTCCGCGAGACCTGCGACGTGATCCTGTCGCTGCCGATGCTGGGGAAGGTCAACTCCCTCAACGCGTCGGTCGCGGCGGGGATTCTGATGTATGAGGTCGTCCGGCAGCGGACGCGTGCAGAGCGGTAAACCCGGATTTTTTGCGATTTTAGAGGAGAGTGGAAACGGGAATGGCTCAGAACTACAATGTCGACGATATCCTGGAGGAAATCCGCCGGAAGAAGAGCCGCGAGGCCGCGCAGGATACATACGGGCAGGAGGCCCCCCCGGCCCGCGCGCCCGCGCCGCAGGAGGACTACCGCCCCCGCCGCGCGGAGGACGCGCAGGAGCCCCGCAGGGCCGTCCCGCGCGCGGACGAGCCCTACTATGAGCGCACCCGCCGGCCGCAGCGCCGGCCGGCCGCCCCCCAGCACGCCCCCCAGGAGGAGCGGCGCTCCCGCCTGAGCGGGTTCGGGCAGGAGGCGCAGGAGGCGCCGCGCCGGGAGGAGCCCCCCCGGCGTCCCGCGCAGGGAAGCGCGCGCCCGCGCTATGACGACTACCCCGCGGAACCCGCGCCGAAGCACGCCCGTCCGCGCTACGACGACTACCCCGCGGAGCCCGCGCTGAAGAGCGCGCGCCCGCGCTACGACGACTATCCCGCGGAGCCCGCGCCGAAGAGCGCGCGCCCGCGCTATGACGACTACCCCGCGGAGCCCGCGCCGAAGAGCGCGCGTCCGCGCTACGACGACTACCCCGCGGAGCCCGCGCCCAAGACGCCCTACGATTTCGAGAGCGATTCCGCGCCGCTGCCGCAGGGCGAGACGCTCGGGGAGACGCTCGACCGGCTGCGCCGTTCGCGCGGCGGAGCCGCGCAGCAGCCCGCCGCGCCCCGCGAGGGGGCAGGGGAGGGCTTCACCTTCCGCGCCGCGCCGGAGGAACCGGCGGACGATTTCCGGCTGCCCTCCTGGGAGGACGACGCGCCCCCGCCGGAGGCGGGCGGCTTCGGGTTCCAGTTCGGGTTCGACGCCGGGACGGAACCGGAACCGGACGGCACCCGGATGGACATCCCCCTGCGTCCGCGCCCGCGCAGGAACGCGTCGGCGGGTCACACGCAGGAGATCGACACGGCCGCGCCGCGCCGCGCGCGGGAGGAGGGCCCGCAGGAGCTGGCCCAGTCCAAGTGGCGGCAGTCCTACGCCGAGCAGGAGCTGCTCGAGCAGGAGGTCCCGGAGGACGATTTCGGCGCGCCGGAGGACGCGCCCTATGTGGAGAAGGACCTCCGGTCCATCCGCACCGGGCTGACCGTCCGGCAGGTCGTGACGGCGGTGCTCGCCTTTCTGTCCCTCTACCTCACCGTTTCCCTCAAGGTGGTCCCCTTCGCCGGGAAGCTCGGGATCCCCGAGGGGTATATGCTGCCGCTGCCCCCGGCGGTCGCGCCGGAAAACAACATGCGGCTCTTTTTGATCGTGAACCTCGTGCTCGTGGTGCTGGCCGCCATCGTGTGCAGCAACATCGTGGGCGGCGGCATCGCGGCCCTCTGCCGCATGCGCGCCAACTGCGACACCCCCGCCGCGCTCGCCGTGCTCGCCGTGCTCATCCAGGGCATCGTGCTGACCGTGCTGCCCGACGCGGTGCTCGGCAACGGGAACGTCAGCCTCTATTTCCCGCTGGCCGTCGTGGTGCTGCTCTTCTCCCTCTTCGGCAAGAAGCTGATGATGAAACGGATTGAGCGCAACTTCGCCACCCTCACGGCGGAGGGGGACAAATACGCGCTCGTCCAGATCCAGAACCGCGAATTCGCGCGGGAATTCTCCCGCGGCCTCGGGCCGGACGTCGACCGGGTCGCTTACAGCGCCCGCGCCGGCTTCATCACCGGCTTCCTCGACCGCAGCTATTCTCCCGACTACAGCGAGTCCTTCTCCAACATCGCCTCGCCCATCTGCCTCGGGGGCGCGCTGGTGGTGGGGATCGCAGGCTTCTTCCTGATGGACCGTGAGCTGGTTTCCGCCGTTTCGGCGTTCGCGGCGGTGCTGTGCATCTGCGCGCCCCTCTCGGGCTCGCTCGTGCCCAACCTCATGCTCGCCCGCCAGGCCAGGCGCCTCTCCCGGAAGGGAGCGATGCTCGCGGGCTACACCGCCGCCGAGGACTACGCCGACACCGGCGCGGTGGTCGTCAGCGACCGGGACCTCTTCTCGGACGACAGCGTCATGCTCCACGGCATGAAGGTGTTCGCCGAAAAACGGATCGACGAGGCGATCCTCGACGCCGCCAGCGTGATCATCTCCTGCGGGGGCATCATGTCGGGCATCTTCCTCAATATGATCGGCGGCAACCGCCGGATGCTCAAAAAGGTCGACAGCCTCATGTACGAGGACGGGATGGGCCTTTCGGCGTGGGTGGACGGCAAGCGGGTGCTGATCGGCAGCCACGAGCTCATGCGCAACCACGACATCGACTGCCCCTCCCGCGACTTCGAGATGCGCTACACCCGCGACGGGAGGCAGGTGCTCTATATCGCCAATTCGGGCGAGCTCTCCGCGATGTTCGTCGTGAGCTACAACGCCGACCCCGAAACCGCCGACGCCCTCTCCGAGCTGGAGCGCCGGGGCGTTTCGGTCGCGCTCTACACCACCGACCCGAACATCACCAGCGAGCTGGTCGCGGCCGCGTTCGGCGTGCGCCGCACGAGCGTGCGGGTGCTCCCCGCCAAGATCCACGCGGAATACGCCTTCCTCACAAAGCCCAAGGAGCGCATCTCCGCGGGCGGCTGCCACGGGGGCGGGCTCGCGGGCGTGCTCGCGCTGGTGCGCGCCGCCTCGGCTGTCCGGAAATCGGTCATGCGCGCCACCGTCGTCCAGCTCATCGGCATCGTCGCGGGCTACGGGCTCGTCGCCTTCATGGCCTTCACCGGCTCGCTGCAGCTCGCCTCCTACGGGGTGCTGCTCCTCTTCGGGCTGGCGTGGTACCTGATCACCCGCGCCGCCGCTTCGGCGGGCAAATAATCGATTTTACCCGCAACAGGGCCGCTGCACCAGCAGCGGCCCCTTTTTTCGCATATTCCTTGTGCAAAGTCCATAGTATTTTCCGGATTATTTATACAGGCGAACGGAGGGGATATCCCTTGCGCACGCCTCCGAGAAATTATATAATATCAATATAATGCCTCGCAAACACACGGCGATTGCTGGCAATTATGACTAATGCTCAGTGCAGATAGAAAAAGGAGTGTTATTACATGAGACAATACTTAGCGGGTAAGATCCGGAACGTTGCAATTGCCGGCCACGGAAGCAGCGGCAAAACCTCCCTGGCGGAGGCCCTGCTCTTTAAGGCCGGCGCAACCGATAGATTGGGAAAGGTTCCCGACGGCAACACCGTCTGCGACTTCGACCCCGAGGAGGTCAAACGCAAGGTTTCCGTTTCGAGCGCGGTCGCTCCGTTCAGCTGGGGCAGCGTCAAGATCAACCTGATCGACACCCCGGGACTTTTCGATTTCGCTGCGGGCATGTATGAAGGCGTGCGCGCGGCGGAGAGCGTGCTGATCGCCGTGTCGGCGCGTTCCGGCCTCAACGTGGGCGCGGAAAAGGCGTATAAGCTCGCCGAGCAGATGGGCAAATCGCGGATGTTCTTCGTCAACAAGATGGACACCGAGAACGCCGACTTCTACAAGGTGCTCGAGGAGCTCAAGGGCGCGTTCGGGCCGTCGGTCTGCCCGCTCGTCGTGCCGGTCGTCGAGGACCACAAGGTCCAGTGCTACATCAACCTGGTCGACAACAAGGCCTACCAATACAACGCCAAGGGCGAGCCCTCCGAGGTCGCGATGCCCGACATCGAGCACCGCTTCGAGGGCCTGACCGCCGCCATCAGCGAGGCGGTCGCCGAGACGGACGAGGAGCTGTTCGAGAAGTTCTTCTCGGGCGAGCAGTTCACCCGCGACGAAATCCTCAAGGGCATCCACGACGGCGTCCACAACGGCACCATCACCCCCGTGCTCTGCGGCTCCGCGGCCACGCTCGAAGGCATCGACATGCTTCTCGACGCGCTGGTCGACCACCTGCCCTCCGCGTGGGAGGCGGGCGCCGAGACCGCCGAGGACAAGGACGGCAACCCGGTGGAGATCGCCTGCACCGACGAGGCCCCGCTGGCCGCCTATATCTTCAAGACGGTCGCCGACCCGTTCGTCGGCAAGCTCTCCTATTTCAAGGTCGTCGCGGGCAAGCTCTCGAACGAGATCGCTCCCGTCAACTCCCGCACCGGCGAGCCGGAGCGCCTGGGCAAGCTCATCTACATGACCGGCAAGAAGCAGGAGGACACCGCCTTCATCACCGCGGGCGACATCGGCGCGGTCACCAAGCTGTCGAGCGCCATCACTGGCGACACCCTCTGCGACCCCAAGCGGGTGGTCTCCTTCGCGCGGATGAACTTCCCCGAGGCGTGCCTGTCGATGGCCGTCAAGGTCAAGAACAAGGGCGACGAGGGCAAGGTCGCGCAGGGCATGGTCCGCCTGATGGAGGAGGACCCGACCATCAAGTTCGAGCAGAACGCCGAGACCCACCAGCAGGTGATTTCCGGCCTGGGCGAGCAGCATATCGACGTGATCGTCTCCAAGCTGAAAACCAAGTTCGGCGTGGACATCGACCTCACCAAGCCCCGCGTTCCCTACCGCGAGACGATCCGCAAGGCGGTCAAGGTGCAGGGCAAGCATAAGAAACAGTCGGGCGGACATGGCCAGTACGGCGACGTGTGGGTCGAGTTCTCCCCCTACGACGGCGAGGACCTCCTCTTCGAGGAGAACGTCTTCGGCGGCTCGGTGCCGAGGAACTTCTTCCCCGCGGTCGAAAAGGGCCTCCAGGACTGCGTCAAGCACGGCGTGCTCGCCGGATACCCGGTGGTCGGCCTGAAGGCGGTCCTCGTCGACGGCTCCTACCATCCGGTCGACTCGTCCGAAATGGCGTTCAAGACCGCCGCGTCCCTCGCCTACAAGGCGGGCATGGCGCAGGCTTCCCCAGCGCTGCTCGAGCCGATCGGCAACCTCAAGGTCTACGTCCCCGACTCCAACACGGGCGACATGATCAGCGAGCTCAACAAACGCCGCGGCCGCGTGCTCGGCATGAACCCGGCGGACGACGGCCTCCAGATGATCGAGGGCGAGGTCCCGATGAGCGAGATGGGCGATTTCGCAACCGTGCTGCGTTCCACCACGCAGGGCCGCGGCTACTTCACCCTCACCTTCGAGCGCTATGAGCTGCTCCCGCCCCAGCTCGAAGCCGCCGTCATCGAGGAAGCCAAAAAGATGAACGAGGAAGACTGAGGCGCGCGTACTTTTGGCCCCCGACCAAAAGTACGTTAAGGAAGGGCGGGACTGCTCGACGCTGCGCGTCGAAGCGGCGCTTCGCGCCGACGCCCGCCCGGCGCGCCTCATGGGGGAGGGTCGGCGACCCTCCCCCATGGGCCCCCACCTGGCAACTGCATACAGAAGCGGCCGCCCGAAAGGGCGGCCGCTCTTTTTGCCGGCGCGGGTGGAACCGGTCTGCTGCACGCGGCAGGCTGGACGTGAGCGGAGGGCTGTGCGCACGTCAGTTGCGGCCCCTGCCCGGCAAGCTCGCCGCACATTTCGTTTCCGCCGTTGGGAGCGTCCGCAACCTGAATTGAGCCCTCAGCTGGTGTACCCGTGGGGAGCGGCGGTAGTCTGCGGGTTATGGCAAGGTACTCCCGGGGGTTTCTCAAGGGGACTGGCGGAAGTCCCCTTGAGCGCCCTTCTTCCGCCGACTTCTTGGGCGCGCAAGAAGTCGGCCCGCCCGCCGGGGCGGGACCCGGCAAGCTCCACCGCTCACTGAGCGGCAAACCTGAGAACCTCCGCCGCCGGAAGGACGGCAAGCTCCGCCGCTCTCGAGCGGCACAACAGAGGACAGGACGGCATAACAAGTCCCCCGCGCGCGTATACATATAGAACGGAACCGAATACGGCGCGGGAGGTTAGCAGTATGTTTACAGTCTCATTCCGGGTGACCAAAAAGCAGGTGGCCGCGGCGGCGGCGGTGTTTGTGCTGGCGCTGGCGGGGGGCATCTGGGCGCAGGCGGCGCTGTCGGAGCTGCGGGGCGACCCGGCGCAGGCCCCGGCGGAAGCGAAGGTGGAAAAGGTCGCGGCCAAGACGAATGAACAGAGGATCTCCTTCCTCGAAACGTTCGGCTGGGAGGTCGAAGGGGAAGAGGACGAGATCGTGGAGGTCAAAATCCCGCAGGAATTCGACGACGTATTCGAGAAGTACAATGAGATCCAGAAGCAGCAGGGCTGCGATCTGAGCAAGTACGCGGGCAAGCGGTGCAAACGCTACACCTATGTAATCGAAAACTACCCCGGCCAGGCGGAGGGCGTGCGCGCCAACATCCTTGTCTATAAGAACAAGGTGATCGGCGGCGACGTCTGTTCGGTCGAGCTGGACGGTTTCATGCACGGGTTCGCGCAGCGCACTGATTGAACGGGCGGCGCGGATATGGTACAATATCCGCGAGGCGGCTATTGTACCGGACTTATGCGCAGGACGATCCGCGCCCCTGGCGCTTTCGTCCCGATGCGCGATTGTCCCACCGCGCGCTTTGCGCTTGTGGTACAATAGTCCCCGGAATCCCCGCGCGGCAGGCGCCGCGCGGGAGAAGGGGGCGAAGGTATGGCGGAAACCGAGCGACTGGATAAGGTGGTGGCCTCCCGGACGGCGCTGTCCCGCCGGGAGGTGCGCCGGCTTGCCTCCCGCGGGCAGGTGACGGTGAACGGCCTGCCCGAGCGCTCCTGCGAGCGGCGGGTCGACCCGGATACGGACGAGATCGCCGTGGCCGGCAGGGCGCTGGAAATGGGCCGCCACGCCTACCTGATGCTCAATAAGCCCCGCGGGGTGGTGTGCGCCACCCACGACGATAAGCTGCCGACGGTGCTCGACCTGGTGCCGGAGGAGCTGCGGCGCAGCGGGCTTTTCCCGGCGGGCAGGCTGGACAAGGACACCGAGGGGTTCGTGCTCATCACCGACGACGGGGAGTTTGCCCACCGCATCCTCGCGCCCAGGAGCCACGTGCCCAAAACCTATACCGCGCGGCTGGACAGGCCGGCGGGGCCGGAGCTTGTCGAGGCGTTCGCGGCGGGAGTCGTCCTCGACGGGAGGACGTGCATGCCCGCTCTCCTCGCGCCCGACCCGGACGACCCCCGGACGGCGCGGGTGGTCCTGCGGCAGGGGATGTACCACCAGGTCAAACGGATGTTCGGAGCGTACGGGATCACGGTCACGGCGCTGCGCCGGGACGCGATCGGGGGGCTGGCTTTAGACCCGGATCTGGAGCCCGGAAAATGCAGGAAACTCAGTAAAATAGAGGTAGAACGGATTTTGACGGAGGGGCTGTAAAGCCCGTTGCGGCGGGGAATTTGGGGGCGCGGGCCGCCGGGGAAGGGACAGGCTGTTCAAAAAAGCGACAAAGTTTGGACACACATTGCCTATAAAAATGTAGTATGATGGTCGAAAAGCCTGGTTCCGATCCCCAGAAAAACCGCTGTGGAAAAAATAATGATTTTTCCACAACGAAAATAAGAATTTGTGTTGCAATATATACAAATTTGTTGTAAAATATTCGTAATGGCTTGTAAGATTAAAAACGCGGCCTTTTTTTCGTCCATCTACGGCGGACAAAAATCGCGCCTCGGCCACAGAAAGATCCATGTGTTTGGCAAAGCACAACCGATTACGAGTAAAGAGGGGATTTGAATGTCAAACAGGCTTTTCCAGGGAATCGTCCACCAGATGAGAGACTGTATCGACAGGGTGATCGGCGTCGTGGATGACAGCGCGACGATCATCTCGTGCAGCGATCTCACCAAAATTGGCGAAACGAGCGATTTCTTTACGCTCGACGTCGGCGACACGAACGAGGTGTTCGTGCGCGACGGCTATACGTATAAGCCGTTTGGCAACAAGATGAAACCCGAATTTGCGGTTTTTGTCGAAGGTGTGGACGATCCCGCCGCAAAATACTGCAACCTCCTGGCGATCTCCCTCTCGTCAATCAAGCAGTATTACGACGAGAAATACGACCGGAACAACTTCATCAAAAACGTCATCCTCGACAACATCCTGCCGGGGGACATCTACGTCAAGGCGCGGGAGCTGCACTTCAACACCGACTCCACCCGCGTCGTCCTGCTCATCCGCATCGTCGCTTCCAACGACATCTCCGCCTTCGACGTCATTCAGAACCTCTTCCCCGATAAGCAGAAGGACTTTGTCTTCAACATCTCCGAAAGCGACATCGTGCTCGTCAAGGAGACAAAGCCCGGCATCGAGTCGAAAGACCTCGAAAAGCTCGCGCGCTCGATCGTGGACACGCTGGGCAGCGAGTTCTACACCAAGGTGGTCGTGGGCATCGGCACCTCGATCGTCGGCGTGAAGGATCTGGCCCGCAGCTTCAAGGAGGCGCAGGTGGCGCTTGAGGTCGGCAAGGTGTTCGACACCGAAAAGGCGATCGTCAGCTACGACAACCTCGGCATCGCGCGGCTGATCTACCAGCTGCCGACCACCCTGTGCGACATGTTCCTGCGGGAGGTCTTCAAAAAGGGCTCGATCGAAAGCCTCGACCACGAGACCCTCTTTACCATCCAGAAATTCTTTGAGAACAACCTCAACGTGTCGGAGACGAGCCGCAAGCTCTTCGTCCACCGCAACACCCTCGTCTACCGGCTCGAGAAGATCAAAAAGCTCACGGGGCTCGACCTGCGGGAATTCGACCACGCGATCATCTTCAAGGTGGCGCTGATGGTCAAGAAATACCTGACGGCGAATCCGGTGAAATATTAATTGTGAAACCTGGCCTGCCGAAAGACAGGCCTTTTCAAAGGCGGTGTACCAGTGATCGAATTCGTCAATGTCTCCAAAGTCTACAAGGCGACGGGGACGCGCGCGCTCAGCAATTTCAATGTGAGTATTGACAGAGGGGAATTCGTATTCGTCGTCGGCCCGTCGGGAGCTGGGAAGAGCACCTTTATCAAGCTGCTGATGCGGGAGGAGAAGCCGACGTCGGGAGAGATCTACGTCAACGGCCAGAACCTCGTGCGCCTCAAGCGGCGCAAGGTCCCCTACTACCGCCGCACGCTCGGGGTGGTGTTCCAGGATTTCCGGCTCATCCCGACCATGAACGTCTATGACAACGTCGCGTTCGCGCTGCGGGTCACCAACGTGTCCGCCAAGGACATCCGCAGCCGCGTTCCGTACATACTCGGCCTGGTCGGGCTTTCCGGCAAGGCCAAGAGCCTGCCCGAGCACCTGTCGGGCGGCGAACAGCAGCGCGTCGCGCTCGCGCGCGCGCTCGTCAACAACCCCCCGCTCATCATCGCGGACGAGCCCACCGGCAACATCGACCCCGATCTCTCGTTTGAGATCGTCGACCTGCTCAGCGAGATCAACAAATGCGGCACCACCATCGTCATGGTCACCCATGAACACAACCTGGTGAGCGAGTTCGATCACCGGGTGATTACGATCGACGAGGGAACCATCATCTCGGACGACCGGAACAGGGGGTACTACGACGAATGAAGGGCAGCAGTTTCGGGTACCTCATCAAGGAGGGCGCCAAGAGCATCTACGCGAACCGGCTGATGTCGTTCGCGTCGATCGGCACGCTGGTGGCGTGCATGCTCCTGATCGGCGCCTCGATGCTTTTTTCGATGAATGTCAACAAGATCGTCGGCTTCGCGGAGACCCAGAACGAGGTCGTGGTCCAGCTGGAGGACGGCCTCGACGAGGAACAGATCGCGGACGTCGGGCTGGAGCTCGGGCTTGTGGACAACATCTATAACCAGCGGTTCGTCTCGAAGGACGAGCTGCTGGAGGAGCAGAAGGCCAAGTCCCCCGAGCTGGAGGACCTGCTCACCGGCTTGGAGGGCGACCAGAACCCCCTCTTCAACTATTACAGCGTGCGGGTGAAGGACCTCTCCGTCCTCACCGGCACGGTCATGCGGCTCGAATCGATCTCGGGGGTTTCCGCGGTGCGCGCCCCCGACGCGGTCGCGGAGGCGTTTTCCAGCATCAAGCGCGCGGTGTCGGTCAGCGGCATGTTTATCGTCGCCATCCTCATTGTCGTGTCGCTGGTCATCATCGCCAACACGATCAAGGTCACCGTCTTCAACCGCCGCAAGGAGATCAATATCATGAAATACGTCGGCGCGACCGACGCCTTCATCCGGCTGCCCTTCTTCGTGGAAGGGTTCCTGCTCGGGCTGCTCTCCGCGCTGCTCGCCTTCGGGCTGCTGTGGATCGGCTACAACTATGTGCTCGACGCGGTGTCCCTCAATCCCTCCGCCTTTATCCAGTCGGCCTATCAGAACACGATCCCCTTTGAGGAGGTCGCGCTCGAGCTGCTCGCCTGGTTCGCGGGCGGAGGTATCGGGATCGGCGTGTTCGGCAGCATGTTCTTTGTAAACAGATACCTGAAAGTATGACCTCCGCTGCGGCGGAAGGCGGAAGGGGGGCCTGGATGTGGGCGAAAAGGGCAAACGCGTCTTTGCATGGATGATGGCGCTGCTTATGGCTGTCATGGTCGTGGCGCCGACCGTGTCGATCCTGGTGCACGCGGACGACGACGAGGAATACGAGGACGATTACGACGAGGACGAGGACGACCTCCAGGACATGCTCGACCGCCTCAACAGCAAATACAAGAAGCTGCAGGAGCAGAACAACGCTGTGCAGCAGAAGATCAACGCGGCCGCTTCCGAGAAACAGAAGCAGGTCGTCATCAAGCAGGAGATCGACGGGCAGATCAACACGACGATCGAGCAGATCGACACGCTCGACGAGCGGATCGCGGTGCTCGAGCAGCGGATCTCGGAGAAGACCCGCGAGATGTCCGCCAAGCAGAAGGAGATCGACGAAAACTTTTCCCTCTACCAGCAGCGGCTGCGCGCGATGTGCTCCTTGCAGGGGACAAGCACCCTCGGCCTCGTGCTCGGGGTGGACGACTTTTCCGACATGCTGCTGCGAACCGACGTCGTGACCGCCGTGGCGCAGCATGACACCGACCTGATCAACGAGCTCAAGGAGCAGAAGGCGGAGCTCGAGGCGATCAAGAAGGAGATCGAGGACGACAAGACCTCCGTCGAGGAGGACAAGCGCGAGACGGTCTCCAAGCAGGAGGAGCTCAAGGCCCAGCAGGCGACCGCCGTTTCACGGATTCAGGACATCGCCGCCCAGGAGCAGGAGTTCCTGGCCAACAAGGCCGAGCTCACCAAGCAGATGCAGCAGGTCCAGGCGGAAATTTCGGCGATCATCGCGGAGATCAATAAGACCTCCCTCAACACGAAATATATCGGCGGCGGCATGGCGTGGCCCTCCGCCTCCCTTTTCCAGGTGACCTGCCCCTACGGCTCCCGCTTCGGCGGCAGCGATTTCCACACGGGCATCGACATCTCGGGCGGCGGCGCCTACGGCTCGCCCGTGCTCGCGGCCAACTCGGGCACCGTCAAGGTCGCGAACACCTCCTTCACGCCCGGCTACGGCTACGGCAAGTACGTCATCATCGACCACGGCGGCGGCATCCAGACCCTCTACGGGCATATGAGCGCACTTTCCGTCTCGGTCGGGGACGTTGTGGCGCAGGGGCAGAAGATCGGCGAGGTCGGCTCGACCGGCTGGTCGACCGGCCCGCACATCCACTTTGAGATCCGCGTCAACAACAAGGCGGTCAACCCGCAGGGCTGGTCCCCGTGACGTGAAAAACAAAGAACCTTCCGGTGAAGGGCGGAGACTCTCCGCCCTTCGCATTGTCCGGCGCGGCCGCGCCGGGCGGCGGCCGGATTTGGCGGAGGCCGCGGGGCGGCCCCCGCGGACAGAGTGGCCGGCCTGACCCGTCCGGGCGACAGAACGCAGGCCGAAAGGAGACGACTGATGAGCAAAAAGATTTCTTTGGGCGCGGCGATCGCGTTCACGGTGATCGTCATCACGGCGACGATCACGATGACGTGGCTTTTTGCGCGGCGCAGCTTTGACGAGACCGCCTATAACCTCAGCGAGCGCGAGGCGATGTATTCCAAGCTCGCCGAGGTGGACGACTACGTGCGGCAGAACTACACCGGCGCGATCGGGGAGGGCGAGCTGGTCAACCAGCTCGTCACCGGCTACCTCAACGGCACGGGGGACGCGTACGCGCGCTATTACGACGCGGCCGCCTATGCCCGCCTCAAACAGAGCTACAACGACCAGCGGGTGCAGATCGGCATCGTGCCCCGGATGGATGAGAGCGGCTACATCGTCGTCGACGAGGTCTATCCCGATTCGCCCGCGCAGGCCGCCGGCCTGCAGGAGGGCGACTTGATCGTGCGCATCGACGAGACCGACATCACCGCCGAAAACTACAGCGAGGCGGTTTCGATGCTCTACGGCGCGGCCGGCACCAAGATGAATATCGTCGTGCGCCGCGGCGTCGAGGACAGCACGCTGCCCGACATGACCCGCCGCTTCGTCGAGGTCCCGTCGGTCTATTCCTCCATGCTTGAAAACCAGATCGGCCTGGTCGTCATCAAGGACTTCGCCGACAATACCCCCGACCAGTTCACCAAGCAGGTGGACAGGCTGATCGACGAGGGCGCACAGGGCCTTGTGTTCGACGTGCGCGGGGTCAGCATCACCTCCTCCGGCACCTCCGCCCTCGATTCGGTGGCCGAGGCGCTCGACAAGCTCCTCCCCTCCGGGGTACTCGCCTCGACCGTCGACAAGACGGGACGGGTGGAAAACACCAAAATTTCCGACGCGCGGGAGGTCACCCTTCCGATGGCGGTGCTCATCAATGAGAAGACCTCGGGGGAGTCGGAACTCTTCGCGGCGGTCATCCGCGATTACAACAAGGGCAAGCTCATCGGCCAGAAGACCGCCGGCAAGGGGACGATGCAGCGCATCTTCCCGCTGACCGACGGCAGCGCGATCGAAATCACGACGGCGGTCTACAACCCGCCGACCAGTCCGAGCTTTGACGGGGAGGGCGTGCGGCCCGACTTCGAGGTCAAGATGAACGACGACTCGATGCCGGGGAACCTGCTGACCGACCCGCAGCTCCAGAAGGCGGTGGATTCGATCATTGCGACCATCCGCATGAACATGACGATCATCGACCTGGAGCCGGAGGAGAGCGGCGGCACGGCGTCCGCCACGTCTCTGCCCGACGCGGCGTACGCGAGCTCCTCGGAGGAGGAGCCGTCCGCCGCCGAATCGTCCGAGACGGCGTCCTCCGGCGAGGAGTCGTCCGCCGCGGAATCCTCCGATATGGAGGAACCGCGGGACGTGTCAGGCGAGGCCTCCTCTGAGGAGGAAGAGGCTTCGTCGAGCGAACCGGAGCCCGAAGCCGAACCGGAACCGGCGCGCGAACCGCTCGACCTGACGGAATTCAGCGCCGCGATCGACCTGCTGGCGGGGCTCACCTTCGAGGTGCCCGCGCCGCCCGCGCCTCCGGTGCAGTCCGAGGCGCCCGCCGCGAGCGAACCCGTCGTGAGCGAGCCTCCGGCGAGTCAGCCCGCCGAATCCCAGCCCGCGGAGAGCGTGGCCCCCGCCGAATCGCAGGCGGAGAGCCAGCCGCCCGCGGAATCCTCCGGGACGGAGAGCGGCCCGGAGGGCTCCTCCTCCGAGGAGACCGCGACCTCCGGGGAGGAGGAGACCGAGTCGTCGAGCGAGGCGTCCTCCGCGCCGCCCGCACGCCTCGGGGCGTTTTCCAGCGGCAGAAGATAAGCGAAGCGTCCGGGCGGCCGCCGAAAGGCGGCCGCCTCTTTTGCGTGTGCGCGGAAAAGCGCCGCGCGCGTGAAACCGGCGGCCCCGTGCATATCCCGCGCGGCCGGGACATAAGATGAAGGGACAGGTCGTAAGAGGGGAGCAGGGAAAGATTACCTGTAAACAATTCCTTAAAAAACTTTGGAACGCTTGACATATTTGAACGTTTTGACTATAATACTAACCATTGCTATACGTCTGGCTGCAAAACGCGCGCGAGAAGCGGGAAGACCCGATGTCCGCGCCGCCGGGGGTATGCGCTTTTTTCGTATCTGCGGGATTTCGTGATGGAACCAAATGCTCTGTAAAGGAGAATGGGATATGGCAACGGAAATGTTAATGACACAAGAGGGCTACGAGGCGCTCAAAAAGGAACTGAATGAACTCAAGAGCGTGACCAGGGGGGAGATCTCCGAAAAAATCCGCGTGGCGCGCGGGTTCGGCGACCTGTCGGAGAACAGCGAATACGACGAGGCCAAGAACGAGCAGGCGGTCGTCGAGGCGCGCATCAAAAAGCTGGAGGACCAGCTCAAGAACGTCAAGATCATCAGCCGGGACGAGATCTCCACCGACGCCGTTTCGGTCGGCTGCAAGGTTAAAATCCTCGACGTTGATTTTGACGAGGAGATGGAGTACGTCATCGCCAGCTCGGTCGAGTCGCATTCCGACCTCGACGCGATCTCCGACGAGTCGCCGGTGGGCAAGGGGCTCATCGGCCACAAGGTGGGCGATGTGGTGGAAATCCAGGCGCCCGCCGCCGTCCTGAAACTGAAAATTCTCGAGATCAGCCGGTAAGCAGAGTCAATATTTTGTAAAAGCGGGCTTTGCAAGAGCCCGCTTTTTTGTTATAATAACCGCATGGCAGACGGGCCGCGGGGCCCGCAACAGATAAAGGATGTGCATACGATGGAAGAATCCCGCAACCTCCCGGAGGGGGAGCTGACCGAGCAGGAGGAACAGCAGAAGCTGTCCGAGGTCCTGCAGATCCGGCGCGACAAGCTGGAATCCTTGAAAGCCGAGGGAAAGAACCCCTTTGAGATTACCACCTACAGCCGCACCGCCTACGCGCGGCAGATCGTCGACCGGTTCGACGAGCTGGAGGGACAGGAGGTGTCCATCGCGGGGCGCATGATGAGCCGCCGCATCATGGGCAAGGCCTCCTTCCTCGACCTGCGCGACGCCTCGGGCCGGGTGCAGAGCTATGTGCGCCGCGACGAGGTGGGCGACGAGCGGTACGCAGATTTCAAGAAATGGGACATCGGCGACATCGTCGGCATCCGCGGCGAGGTCTTCCGCACCCAGAAGGGGGAGATCTCGGTCAAGGCGCACGAGATCGTGCTCCTCTCCAAATCCCTGCTGCCGCTGCCCGAGAAGTGGCACGGCCTCAAGGACACCGAGCTGCGCTACCGCCAGCGGTATGTCGACCTCATCGTGAGCCCCGAGGTCAAGGAGACCTTCGTCAAGCGCTCGAAGATCATCACCGCTATCCGCGGCTACCTGGACGGGCTGGGCTTCCTCGAGGTCGAGACCCCCGTGCTGCACACGATCGCGGGCGGCGCGGCCGCGCGGCCGTTCATCACCCACCACAACGCCCTCGACATCGACATGTACATGCGCATCGCGCTCGAGCTGCACCTGAAGAGGCTGATCGTCGGCGGGTTCGACAAGGTGTACGAGATCGGGCGGGTCTTCCGCAACGAGGGCATCGACACCCGCCACAACCCCGAGTTCACCCTGCTCGAGCTCTATGAGGCGTACACCGACTACCACGGCATGATGGACATCACCGAGGGGCTCATCCGCCACTGCGCGCACGCGGTGCTCGGCACCGGCGTCATCCGGTACGGCGACGTGGAGATCGACCTCGATAAGCCGTTCGAGCGCCTCACGATGCGCGACGCGGTCAAAAAGTACGGCGGCGTCGACTTCGCGGAGGTGGAGACGCTCGAGCAGGCGCGCGCGCTCGCGAAGGAGCACCACATCGAATACGAGGAGCGCCACGGCAAGGGGGATATCCTGAGCCTCTTCTTCGAGGAATACTGTGAGGAGCACCTGATCCAGCCGGTCTTCATCACCGACCATCCGGTGGACATCTCCCCGCTTTCCAAGCGCAAGCCGGAGGACCCCGAATACACCGAGCGGTTCGAGCTCTTCATCCTCGGGCGGGAGCACGCCAACGCGTTCAGTGAGCTCAACGACCCGATCGACCAGCGCGGCCGGTTCGAGCACCAGGCGGCGCTCAAGGCCGCGGGCGACGAGGAGGCCACCGACGTCGACGAGGATTTCCTCACGGCGCTCGAATACGGCATGCCCCCGACGGGCGGGCTCGGCATCGGCGTCGACCGCTTGGTGATGCTGCTGACCAACAGCGCGTCGATCCGCGACGTGCTGCTCTTCCCGACCATGAAGCCGATCAGGGACTGACCGGACCGCTGAACAGACAAAAGGAGGTGGGCGTCCTTGGGAGAACCGGATAAAAAGGAATCCCGTGTGGTGCACAAGCGCAGGCTGGGCATTTTTGTCGTCGCGCTGATCGTCGTCGTGCTGCTCGCGCTCGCCTATTTTTTCAGCGAGGGGACCGACGACGGGAAGCTGACCGTCGTGGCCGCGGTGCGCGGCTACCTCTCGGTCGAGCAGAAGGACGCGCTGACCATGCAGCTGACCGGCTACGCCCCCGATATTGAGGAGGGGGGCGCGCCGGTGACGCTGGTGACCTACGAGTTCCCGGCCACGGGCGGCGGCGACACGGCGAAGATGCTCGGCGAGCTGAGCGGCGCCCTCTCCGAGGGGGACGCCGACCTGGTGCTGCTCGACAGCTACGTCTATGACCTGCTCGGCAACGACACCCTCTTCGAGGACCTTTCGGCGCGCTATCCCGACGACCCGGCGGTCGTCGGGCGGTACCGCTACGCGATCTCGGGCAAGCCGTTTGCCAACGCGGAGGGACTGGAGGAGCTGCCGACCCTCTACTTCGTGCTGCGCAGCGCCGAATCCAGCGCGGTCAACAGGAACGCGCAGACCCTGGACGACTATGACGTGCGGCGGCGCCTGCTCGACAACGTGGCGAACAGCACGCCCCCGTCGAGCTACGCGGCGCAGGGGCTGGTCGGACGCGATGAAGAAGCCTGATAAAAGCGGACCTGCGCGCAGGTCCGCTTTTGTATCCGCCGCGCTTGACAAACTCCCCCGCGCGGCGTAAAGTGGAACCATTAAGACAGCGAGGTGTTTGATATGAAAACGCGCAGAATGCCGGCCTTCCTGCTGGCGGCGGCCGCCGCCCTGAGCATGAGCCTTTCCGCGGCGGCGCTGGCCGCCGGCGCGGCTGATGTGCATGAGAACGTCCTGCCTCCCGCGCCCTCGGCGGACGCGAGTTCCTACGCCGTGGCGCTCGACGGGGAGCAGATGCTCTTCGGTCCCGCCGACTGGAGGCTGGAGGGCAACCCCTTCGCGGCCGCCGCGTCGAAATACGCCTCCGGCGAGACCGTCCACCTCCAGACCTTCCCCGCCGACGGGGTGAGCCGGCTGGCGGTCAACGCCGCGCTCTGCGGCGTTGTGATCGAGCCGTCGGACACAGGCAGCTTTGAACTGGATACCGTCGGCGCTTCGGGGCCGATCAGCGCCAAGCTGACCCTTTCGGGCGGGACCCTCACCCTCACGGCGCGGGGCTCCACCGGCCTGCGCTATCTCTGCACCCGTGAGGACGCGCGGGTCAACACCGTCCTGCTGCGGGTGCCCGCGCAGCGGTATTTTTCGCTGACGCTCTCGGCGCGCGACGCGCTCGTGCACGCCTACGGCGAAGCGGTGGGATCGGTCGGCGGCAGCGCCGACGGCGGGATGCTCTACGTCACCGCCGAAAAGCTCTCCGCGCGCTGCACGATGACCTGCACGAACGGCGACATCGTGATCGAGGCGGACGAGATCACCGGGAAGCAGGACGTCCAGACGGACAACGGCGACATCGCCGTCATCGCCGGGAAGGTCGGCGGCGAGCTCTATTTCCGCAGTGAAAACGGGGATATCGCCGTCCGGGCCGAAACGCTCGGCCGCGCGACGATTACGACCCAGAACGGCGACCTGCTGCTCGACGTGAAGGAGCTCACCAAGGACGCCTATCTGAAGGACCTGAACGGGGACGTCCGCGTCAACTTCCGCAAGGAGCCGCAGGACCTCGACTTCGTCTTTTCGGGCGGCAACTTCGACGAGATAAGGCTTCCGCGCGGCTGGGACGGCGGCGTCACCCTCGGAAGCGGCGAGCCGAAATTCACGCTGCGCACGGAAAACGGCGAGGTCCGCGTCACCTTCGGGAAGCTCGAGACCCCCTGACGGAGAGATTCCGGGCCCCCCCGCGAAAGCCGGCGCTCGCCGCCGCATGATTGACGGATTTGCCGGTGAATTGAAGATGAAAAAACGGAAGAAGGACGCCAATGCTTCATTGGCGTCCTTCTCTGATTCCCCGGCGGAGGCGCGCGTCTAAGGCTGGAATCCGATTTTCCGCGCGGCGGGCCAGGGGCACTCCCGCCACTGTCCCTCGTTTTCGTCCGGATCCCCGGTGAGCAGGTCCACGGCGGCGTCCGCCAAAAAGCCCAGATAGCTCTCTGCCGCGCTGTCGCCGCAGAGCAGCTTCCACATCAGGCCGCCGAACAGGTACGATTCCGCGAATTCCCGCCAGCTGTGCAGCCCCCGGGCCGCCTTTTGGGACAGCTCCCACAGGACGCCCACGGCCTCCCCCTCGGTGATCCAGCCCAGATAGCAGCCCCAGCGGGCCAGCATGGCCGCCCGGCCCACGTCCCAGCCCAGCAGGAAGTCGGGGAGGAAGCGGCCCTTAAAGTACCGGGCGAACCGCCAGCCCCGGCAGACCGACGCCCGGTCCTCCTCGTCCATGTCCTCCTCCAGAAGCTCCTCCGGCGAATCCGCCTCACAGTAGAGGGCGTAGCGCAGGGTGTAGCCCTCCCGGGTCAGGTAGCGGATGGTGTCCAGCAGCTCGCCCCGCCCGTTGATGCCCCAGGAGCGGCGGACCAGGGAGACAATCTGCTGCTCCATAACGGGGATATGCTCCTCCACATCCATGCCGTCCAGCTCGTGGTCGTTCAGCGTAGAGATAATGCCGGAGAGCAGGATGCCGAACCGGCCCCAGCGGGGGTCGTCCTTGGCGTAGGGGGCCGGCTCGGGCTCGGGCAGGGCGTCCAGTTGGGCCAGCTTTTCCTCCAGCACCTGATAGAGCTCCCGCTCCATCGCCTGGTCGAGCTCCCGCTCCTCATCCTCGCCGTCCTCTTCCTCCATGGCCAGGGTCTCCAGGGCGGCGGCGATGACGCCCATGTCCTCCCCAAAAAGCTGGCCCATCATGCCCTCCGCGCCGAGGGCGGCCGCCGCGGCCACCTTTTCGTCCACCGCCTGCTGGATCAGCTCCTGGTTGACCGCCATCTGCGCCATGGCCTCCGGGCTGAACATCTGGCCAAGGATTTCCACCTGGCGCTGCTGGTTGGCCGCGTCCAGCTCGGCGGCTTGCCCCTCGTCGTTCTGCCGTTTCGCCGCATCTTCCGCCGCTTTTTCGGCGTCCTTCTGCGCCTGCTCCGCAATCTTTCGGCTCTTCTCCATGGATTCCTGGAGTTGCTGTGAGGCCGCGTCGCTGGCGGCCTGGGCCCGCTTCATGAGCTCGTCGATATCAAACATGCTTCGTTTCCTCCTTGTCGGCATTGTCCGCGTCTGGCGGGAGGGGGTGCCATGCGGGGGGCTCTTTTTTGCGGGAGAACAGCCGCTTCAGGCCGCCCAACACCCCCTCGACGATGTGGAACCACAGGTGTCCCACAATAAACACAACCACCAGAGCGATCAGTACCGCGCCAATCTGTCCCCAGGACATATTTCCGCCCCCTTATTTCGTCTTAAACTTGGTCATGAAGAACTCAGTGAACGCCTTCAACTCCTCCTCCTGGGAGACATAGACGTACAGCGATTCGTCCTCCAGCCAGTCGTAGGCGTTGATGCCGATGTAGCCCTTCCGGTCGGGGTAGATGATAAAGGCGTCGGTGGGATACTTGTTCCGGTACGCCTTGTGGATCTCAGAGCGGCGGTAATACACAGGGTCGCCGCAGCCGGAGAGGTCCGGAACGGTGGGCACCGCCACGATTGTTTCGGCGGCCTCGTCCCAGCCCACGATCAGGTTGCCGATCTTGCTCTTGCTGCCGCGGACGAGGCCGTAGTTGAAACGGCTCACGTCCTCGGTGAAGCCGAAGATCAGCTGATAAGCGTCCCCGTTTTCCACCACCTGGTTAAACAGGGCCCGCATCTTCTTTCGGTTGGCGTCGCTTTTGGCCTGGTCGATCTCCGGCCCCTGAAACAGCTTGCTGAAAAGTCCCATACGAATGTTCCTCCTTGATATTTATGGATGATCCTGCCCGCGCAGTGTTTCCATATAGTCCAAAATGGCGTTGAGCTGAAAATCGGTCGCATCATCGGCGGCGTCCGGGAAGAGGAAGGGCAGCGTATCCGGGATTGCTTTGCGCAGGATGGCGGCGGAAAACAGCAGGTTGCCGAGCAGCTTTACCGTCTGCGTCCCGGCGCGGATGCCGAAGGCGCGCAGCATTTCCGTAAAGAACGCAAGCCGTCTTTTCAGGAATTCCCGGCGCTTATCCTCCGACAGACATTTGGCGAGCGCCTGCTGCTCCTCGATGCTCATGATCGCGAAGCGGTCCCGCCCCCCATAACAGACACGGCGGAGGAACCTTTCGACCCCCTCCCGCCAGCCGAGCCCGGGGTCGTCCATCAGCTCCCGCGCGCGCGCCAGCATTTGCGGCTGCTGGTAATAAAACGCCTGCACGACCAGATCCTCCTTGGCCGGGAAGAAGGAATAGAAAAAGGTGCGGGAAATTCCCACCCGCAGGTAGATCTGTTCGATCGTGGTGTGCTGAATGCCCTGCTTTGCCATCAGTTCAAGCCCCGTGGTGATCAGTTCCTTCCTGACCCGCTCCCGCTCCGCCTCGGAATAAGCTATCTTGGGCATGACGTCCCTCCGCTCGAAAATAAGAACAAAATTTTATTTCAGTTTTTATTATACCGGTCCGATGCCTGCTCCGCAAGGCCGGAAAATACGAATTGGAAGAAATACCGAGGGGCGGCGTCTTTTATTGGGCATGTGGCTGTAAGGCCCGGGGAGTCGGCCGTGGGATGTTTTTTTGCATTTCGCAGGAATTTCCTCTTGACAGCGTGACTAACTGTATACATAATATAGATACAGAAAGACACAGTAAGGCGCAGAAAGATCGGAGGCGGTCGTCTGGACATTATCCTGTCGAATTCCTCGCCGCGCCCGCTCTATGAGCAGATCGAGGAACAGATCAAGAACGGAATCCTGTCGGGGGCGCTCGGGCAGGGGGACGCGATGCCTTCCATCCGCTACCTGGCCAAACAGCTGCGGGTGAGCGTCATCACAACCAAGCGGGCCTATGACGATCTCGAGGCGGAGGGCTTCCTCGAGACGACGCCGGGCAAGGGGACCTATGTGTCGCTTGCCGGCCGCGACCGCCTGCGGGAGGTCGCCATGAGCCAGATCGAGGGGAAGCTCTCGGAGATCATCGACGCGGCAAAGTCGATCGGCCTGACGCTCGACGAGCTTTGGGAGATCACGGCCACGCTGTACAGGGAGGAACCATAGGATGGATCAGAACGTCATTGAGATCACCGGACTGAAAAAGCGGTTCGATAAGAGCGGTTTTGTGCTGGACCTGCCCCGCCTCACGGTGCGGGAGGGGTACGTGACCGGCTTCATCGGCGAGAACGGCGCGGGCAAGACCACGACGATCAAGCTCGTGATGGACCTGCTCTTCCCCGACGAGGGGGAGGTCAGGGTGTTCGGCCGGGAGGCGCACGCCTTTTCCGAGCAGATCAAGCGGGATCTGGGCTACATCGGGGAGCAGACGGGCTTTCTCGGGCAGGCGAAGCTCAGGACCCTGCGCGAGATGGTGAAGCCCTTCTATCCCAACTGGGACGACGTGGTCTTCCGCCGTTATCTCGACCGCTTTTCCCTCGACCCGGGCAAGAAGTTCAAGGACCTCTCGAAGGGCAAGCAGAAGCAGTTCGCGCTTGCGCTGGCGCTCTCCCACCACCCGAAGCTGCTGCTGATGGACGAACCCACCGCGAATCTCGACCCGTTGGTGCGGCAGGAGCTGCTCGACATCCTCGCGGACGAGATCGAGCAGGAGGGGGTCAGCGTCTTTTTCTCCACCCACATCACCTCCGACCTCGACAAGATCGCCGATTACATCCTCTTCCTGCACGGCGGGAAGCTGCTGCTTGAGGGGGAGAAGGACGTCCTTACCGACAGCCACCGGATTGTCAAGGGACGCCGCGAGCTGCTGACCGGCGAGGTCGAGAGGCTGCTCTGCGGGGTGGAGGCGACCGAGTTCGGCTTCCGCGGGCTCGCGGGGGACCCCGGCGCGGTGCACGCGCTGCTCGGCGACGAGGCGCTCTACGAGAAGCCGACGGTCGAGGACCTCTTCCTCGGCTATACCCGCAGGGAAAGGGGGGAGGCGCGGTGAAGGAGATGCTTTCCGTCATCCGCATGGACCTGCTGAAGCTGCGCAGCGTCGCAGGGGCGATGTTCCCGCTGCTCATCATCGTGTTCTTTTTGTCCGCGACGCTGAGCGTCAGCGCGGCGGTCTTCCTCTATGTGATCGTCGTCTACTTCTTCGTGTACACCCCCGCCGCTTACGACGAGCAGAGCAAGGGGGACTACCTGACCGGCTCGCTGCCCGTGCGGCGGGAAAAGCTCGTGGCGGCGAAATACCTCTATGATCTCGCGGTGGTCGCCGGAGCCTGCCTGGCGGCGCTGGCCGCCGGGGGGATCGGCGCGGCGCTGAAGCTCGGCCGGGGCGGCTCGGTGACGGGGATGCTGCCGGTGCTCATCCTGATCGGCTGCGCCTTCACGGCGTTCGTCCAGCCGCTCATCCTCGGGTTCGGCGTGACGAGGGCCCGCTACTGGATCCTGGCCGCCTACGCGTTCGGCGTCGCGGCGGCGACCGTGCTCGGCATGAACGTGGGCGGAACGCGCGCGCAGATGCCTTCGGCGCTGCCCGGCTGGCTCGCCCCGCTGCTGATCCTGTTCGGCGCGGCGCTGCTCGCGGTATCCTATCCCATCGCGCGGCGGCTCTACGCCCGCCGCCAGTTCACCGACTGAGGAGGCCCGCCATGCGAAACGTGCTGCTGCTCTGCCGGACGGACTGGTTCCGGCTCGCCGGCCTGCCCAGGTATTCCCTTGTTTACCTGCTCATCCTGGCCGGCTTTTCCGTCTCCACCCATGTGGCTCCGATCGGCTATATCATGGCCTGCTACGTCCTGTCCGCCACGGTCGTGGGCTTCGACGACAACGGCGCGGCCGGGCTCTTCACGGGGACGCTCCCCGTCAGCCGCGCCCAGATCGTGTGGGGAAAGTACTTCTTCTGCACCGCGTTCCTGCTGCTGGCGGACGGGGTCGTGCTGCTCGTGAACCGCGCGGCCGCCGGACTGCTGCCGCCCTCCGTCAATCCGCTGCCGATCGGCTCGCTGCTCGCCCTCCAGTTCTGCGGCGCCGCGGTCATCATCGCGGTATCGCTGCCGCTCATCCTGCTGCTCGGCTCGATCCGGGCGCGCTACGGGCTGGTCGCGATCTACATGGCGGTCTTTTTCCTCCTCTTCCGGTACGCCTCGGAGGCGGGGCGCGGGGGGCTTCCGCCGCTGCCGTCCGGCGAGGTTTCCCTGCTCTGGCTGGTCGGGGCGGCGGCCCTGCTCGCTTCCGCCCTCATCACCGTGTGCCTCTACCGGGAACACGAATATCTGCAGTAGCGGGCGGGCCCTTCCGGCGAAACCGCGTTGACAAACGGGAGGGGCTGTAGTAGCATAAATGTGGAAGCCCCGCTCGACGGGGACGGAAGGAGGCCTTCGGATGATCAGGCTCAGGCAGGGGACCCCGGGTAAGGTCTACACGGTAAGCTGGGTGAAAGGCGGCGGCAGGATCGCCCGCCCGCTGGAGGAGCGCGGCGTGGTCGCGGGCGTCGACGTGACGCTGCTCTCCCTCACGCCGGAGGGGGGCGCGCTGGTGCGCCTCCGGGACAGGGAATTCTCCCTCACCCCGGCGGAGGCGGAAAACCTCGTGGTGGACGCCCCGCTCGTGCGCAAGAAGGGGGACCCGGTGTTTCTCGGAGGGTGCTGCGGCTACGGCAACACCTCCGCGATGTGGGAAAAATACGTCAACGGAGACGCGCCGTCCGAGGACTGACCGCGTCAAAAAGCCCCCGCCGCGAAAGCGGCGGGGGCTTTTACCGTTTATGCGCTCAGAGCTGAGAGAAGCCGAAGCTGTTGGCCAGCGCGTCGATCTTGCGACCCTGCTTGCACATCGGGCAGTCGCGGAAGGAGTTCGACTGGTAGCCGGGCAGGTCGGCGGCGGAGAAGAGATGGGTGATCGGGTAGCCCTCGATCTCGTCCTGCACGCTGAACACGGCGGTGATCCCCTCGGCGATGCCGCCGTAGTAGGCGATGCATTCGAGCGCGCGGTGGATCGTCTTGCCGGTGGTGACCGAGGCGAGCAGCAGGAGCACGTGCCTGCCGGTAAGCATCGGGATGAGGTTGTCGCGGAAGATCATCTGCCCGTTGGTGTTGAACTCGGGGGTGACGACGAAAATGTCCTTTTCGCTGTTGACCGATGCGAGGTTATTTTTGGCGAGCTCCTGCGCCAGGAACGCGCCGATGACCTCGCTGCCGTCCATGCAGATGATCGTGTCGACGGGCTTCTCATAGGCGTAATGCTGCGCGAGCGTGACGGCCGCCTCGCGCGCCATCACGAAATCGTGCTTCATCATCGTGATGTCGATGTAGTAGTTGATGTGGGAATGGCTCGTGACAAAGTGGCCGGGAATCGCGGTGATCTCCAGGTTGCGGTTGCTGGACGATACGATTTTAACCGAATTCATAACCATAGCTGTTCCTCCATTCTTCGCACATACATTGTGTCTAATGTCATTATACCATTTTTTCCCGCGGGGGACAAGAAAAAAGCCGCCGTTCCCTCGGAACGGCGGACTTTTTTCCGGTTTCACCGGGATGCGGGAAAAACGATCCCCCGGCGTCCGGCCGGGGGATTCTTTTTCGCGCTTTCTGAAGAAAGCGCCCAAAGACTTTTTGATCAGGCCGGCCTCCGCCCGCCCCGCCTCCCGCGGCCCGTGCGGGAGGGACGGGGACGGAACCAGCCGGCAGGGGCGGCGAATGCGGCGGGCCGCCGCGCTTCGCCTGAACCAAAAGTTTTGAAAGGGTTTTGGGGAAGCTCTTTCAAAACGCTTTGCGGCACGGGCAGAGCCGGTGGCGGCGGATGGCGGCCGGCCTGCACCAAAAGTTTTGAAGGGGTTTGGGGGAAACTTTTTCAAAAGTTTCCCCAAATTATCTTACCGTAATCTTCTGGGTATAGTCGGAGCCGCAGGGCTGGACGGCGGGCAGGCCGAGGGAATAGAGGTCGGTGGCGCGGGCCTCGAGGGAAGCGAACCGCGCGCAGGCCTCGTTTTTCTCCGCGAGCTTGAGCAGCGAATGGGATACGGGGATACGGGTGGTTCTGTTGGCGGCGGAGAGGATCTCCATGCCGCGCTTGTTGAAGGAGAGGACCCGCGCGTAGGGGGGCGGCAGCGTCATGAGGTCGGCGTCCACGCCGAGGTAGGCGTTCCACACGAGCCGGCGGATGCGGGAGAGGGGATAGCGCTTGGTTTTGACGAGGGAGAGCAGCTCGTCGAGGGAGACGGCGGCGCGCACCCCGTCGTATAGGCGGTTGTCGAGCCCCTCTCCCGACACGTCGGGCAGGGCGGAGAAGGCGCTCTTCTCCATCCGCCGCAGGGTGGAGAGCACCGCCGTGTTGAGGCTGTGCGGGTCGAAGGGCATCAGCCCGGCGGCCGCGGCGGAGCGGTAGACGCTCATCGCGGCCGCGGGGACGTAGGGCGCGAGCGCCTCGGCCGATTCGAGGTCGAGCAGGTTGCGCAGGTGGGAGGCGGAGGCGAACTGCTCCCCGGGTTCCCGCGCGTCGTGGGCCGCGCCCGCGCGCGGGATGGTGAAGGGCGCGATGCGCAGCTCCTGGAGGGAGATCTGCTTGAGATATTCCACCGCGAGGGTGTTGTTGGGGGAGGAGAGCACCTCCGCCACCTCGGGGCCGTAGAGCTCCTCGACCGCCTTCTGGCGGGCGCGGGCGTAGGTGACGCCCGTATCGAGCAGGTTTTTCGTGTATTCGCCGCAGTAGGGGGCGAGCACCGCGCCCGCCGCCTTCGCGAGCAGGTCGATGTCGCCGCACTCGCTGCCGAAGGCGAGCACGTCGACGCACCCCAGCCCGCCAAGAATCCCGACCGCGCCGGCCGCGAACCGTTCAGCGGTGGCCATCGCGTAGGGGAGCGGAAGCTCGAGCACGAGGTCCGCCCCGCAGGCGACGGCGGCGTTGGCGCGCACCGTTTTGGGCGCGCAGGCGGGCCCGCCCCGCTGCACGAAGCTGCCGCTCATCACGGCGACGATGTGGGTCGCGCCCGCCGCGCGCGCGGCCTCGATCAAATGCGCGTGACCGTTGTGGAAGGGGTTGTATTCCGCGACGATCCCCGCGACGACCTGATTGCCCATCCGATTCCCCTCTTTTTGCCCGGCGGCTGGCGGAAATATTTGCGGCATTCCCGGCAAGCGCCTTGTATTTTTAGCCATAGTGTAATAATATATAAATGTATGTGTCGATGTCAAGCAAAGGGACCATCGGGCAACAACAAAGAAAGGGAGAGCAAACATGAAGATACTGGTTATCAACGCGGGAAGCTCGTCGCTGAAGTATCAGCTGATCGATATGGAGGAGGAGCAGGTGCTCGCGAAGGGCAACTGCGAGCGGATTGGGATCGACGGGGTGATCACCCACAAGGCGGGGGAGCGGAAGACCTCCTACGAGGTGCCCTTCCCGACCCACACCCAGGCCCTGAAGGAGCTGGTGAAGCTGCTGACCGAGGGGGAGGGCCGCGCGATCGACAGCGTGCGGGAGATCGCCGCGATCGGCCAGCGGATCGTGCACGGCGGCGAGCTGTTCACCAAATCGGTGCTCATCACCGACGACGTCCTCAAGGGGATCGAGGACATCTGCGACCTGGCCCCGCTGCACAACCCGGCGGCGGTCCAGTCGATCCGCGCCTGCCGCGACGTGTTCGGGGACACCCCGCAGGTGGCGGTGTTCGACACCGCCTTCCACCAGACGATGCCCGAGAAGGCGTATATGTACGGCCTGCCCTACGAGTATTACGAGAAATACCATGTGCGCCGTTACGGCTTCCACGGCACGAGCCACCGCTATGTGAGCAACCGCCTCTTTGATATTTCTGACATCAGCCGTTCGGGCAGCCGGATCATCACCTGCCACCTCGGCAACGGCAGCTCGCTCTGCGCCATCAAAAACGGCATCTGCATCGACACCAGCATGGGCTTCACCCCGCTCGACGGCTTCATTATGGGCACCCGCGCGGGCAGCATCGACGCCTCGATCGTGACCTACCTCGCCGAGAAGGAGGGGCTGTCGATGAAGGAGATGAGCGACATGCTCAACAAGAAATCCGGCCTGCTCGGCCTTTCGGGCATCTCGAGCGACAACCGCGACGTCACCCGCGCGGCGGACAAGGGCGACCCGCGCGCCCAGCTCACGGTGGATATGCTCTCCTACCAGATCAAAAAGTTCGTCGGCAGCTACGCGGCGGCGCTCGGCGGGCTCGACGCGGTCGTCTTCACGGGCGGCATCGGCGAGAACGACCACCACGTCCGCAAGCGCGTTTGCGCCGACATGGAGTTCCTCGGGCTGAGCATCGACGTGGTCGCCAACCGCGAGGCGCAGGGACAGGAGCGCAACATCTCCGCGCCCCACAGCCTCGTCGAGACGTGGATCATCCCGACCAACGAGGAGCTGCTCATCGCGCGCGACACGGAGGAGATCGTCTCGCGGGCGTAGTCCCCGAATCCAGAATCAAAAAGCCGGGGCGCGGTGACCGCGCCCCGGCTTTCCGTTACTCCGGGTCCGTATCTTTTCCAAAGAGCTTCTCGAAGACCTCGACGACGGCGAGCTTGGGTTTGAAGAGCGGCTCGCTGTTGAGCGTCTCGATCTCCTCGAAGGCGGGCATGTCCTCTGCCATGGCGGCGGAAACGCAGATGGGCGGGTACATGACGCACCACCAGTTGTGCCCCGCGCCCTCTCCGATCGTGACGCGCACCGCGTCGTAATCGCCGGCGGGCAGCATGAGGTCGTCGTACTGCCGCGTGGTGAAGTACATGCGGCAGAGCTCGGCGCGCACCGGCGCGTCCACCCCCGCCTCGTCGAGCGCGGCGCGGGCGGCGGATTCGATGGCGGGCAGGTTCTGCCGCGCGGCCTCCTTCGCGTCCGCCTGGGTCTGCGGCCCGGCGAACACGCCGCCCACGTCGGCGAGGATGCGGTCGCGCACCCGCAGCTTTACCTGCTGGTCGGCGGGGCTGTCCGAATTCGCGAGGATATGTAGACGGACCACGTCGGCGCGCACGGCGTCGCACTCCTGCCCGAAGGCGGCCACGTTGGAAAGGAAAACCGCCAGCACGATCCCCAGCAGCACCGCGAGATCGAGGCGGGTAATCAGTTGGAAACGCCGCTTTTTGTATTTCATGAAAAATCCCCCCAGCTTTCGTTGGAGGGATTTTTGACCGCCTTTCGCGGCATTATACAGTCGGAGGGGTATTTTCGTCGAGCTCCTCGAGATCGTAGGGGGTCGTCTGGTAGACGTAATAGTTGAGCCAGTTGCAGTAGAGCAGGTTCGCGTGCCCCCGCCAGGTGTAGGGCGGCTTCTGCTTGGGGTCGTTGTGGGGGAAGTAGTTTTCCGGGATGTGGATGGGCAGTCCCTTCTCCAGGTCGCGGAAGTATTCCTGCGAGAGGGTGTCGCGGTCGTACTCGGAGTGCCCGGTGATGAAAAACTGCCGTCCGTCCCGCCGGCCGACCATATAGACGCCCGCCTCCTTGGAGGAGGCGAGGATCTCCAGCTCGGGGCATCGGTCGATCTCCCGGCGGCTGACCGTCGTGTGGCGGGAGTGGGGGACGTAGAAGAGCTCGTCGAATCCGCGGGTGATCGAGTGGTTCTCAACAAGCAGGCGGTGCTGGAAGATGCCGAAGAGCTTTTCGTCGAGGGGGTATTTGTTGACGCCGTAGTGGTAGTAGAGCCCCGCCTGCGCGCCCCAGCAGATGTGCAGGGTGGAGTAGACGTTCTGCTTGCTCCACTCCATGATCTCGCACAGCTCGTCCCAGTACTCGACCTCCTCGAACGCCATCTGCTCGACCGGCGCGCCGGTGATGATCATGCCGTCGAACCGCTGCCCGCGCAGGTCGTCGAAGGTCTTGTAGAACTTGAAGAGGTGCTCGGACGGCGTGTTCTTCGAGGTGTGGGACTTGGTCTGCATCAGTTCGATGTCCACCTGGATGGGGGAGTTCCCGAGCAGCCGCAGCAGCTGGGTCTCGGTCTCAATCTTTTTGGGCATGAGGTTCAGGATGACGATCTTCAGCGGGCGGATGTCCTGATGCAGCGCGCGGTACTCGGTCATCACAAAGACGTTCTCGTTTTCGAGGATCCGGGAAGCCGGCAGGCTGTCCGGGATTTTAATCGGCATGGGGATACCACCTTCGACGTTTGATAACCTTCATGATAGCGCATTGCGCCCGCAAAATCAAGGGAAGACGGGCCCCGGCGCAGGCCGCTCCCAATTTTCATAAAAAAACTTTGGGAAACCCGTTGACAAAATTTTTTGATTATGGTATTATACAAAAGCTGTCTCGTGCATAACGACAGAAATGCCCGGTATGCGACAGCGGCCAGCACCTTGAAAAATGAACAACGAGAGAAGAGAAACGAGGAACCCGAAACGAAGGTTTTGGGGGAATCACCCTTGAAAAGAATTTGAGTATCTCCGGATACAAAAGCGAAACCAGCAAAGGAAACTTTGCCGGGAGGACCTTTGAGAAGATTTGAAGCCGAAAGGCTTTAGATACCATAATCAAAGAGTTTGATCCTGGCTCAGGACGAACGCTGGCGGCGCGCCTAACACATGCAAGTCGAACGGAGTGTTTTCACGGAAGTTTTCGGATGGAAGTGGTTACACTTAGTGGCGGACGGGTGAGTAACACGTGAGCAACCTGCCTTTCAGAGGGGGATAACAGTTGGAAACGACTGCTAATACCGCATGATATTACCGGGTCACATGGCCTGGCAATCAAAGGAGCAATCCGCTGAAAGATGGGCTCGCGTCCGATTAGCCAGTTGGCGGGGTAATGGCCCACCAAAGCGACGATCGGTAGCCGGACTGAGAGGTTGAACGGCCACATTGGGACTGAGACACGGCCCAGACTCCTACGGGAGGCAGCAGTGGGGGATATTGCACAATGGGCGAAAGCCTGATGCAGCGACGCCGCGTGAGGGAAGACGGTCTTCGGATTGTAAACCTCTGTCTTAGGGGAAGAAAATGACGGTACCCTAAGAGGAAGCTCCGGCTAACTACGTGCCAGCAGCCGCGGTAATACGTAGGGAGCGAGCGTTGTCCGGAATTACTGGGTGTAAAGGGAGCGTAGGCGGGATGCCAAGTAGAATGTTAAATCCATCGGCTCAACTGGTGGCAGCGTTCTAAACTGGCGTTCTTGAGTGAGGTAGAGGCAGGCGGAATTCCTAGTGTAGCGGTGAAATGCGTAGATATTAGGAGGAACACCAGTGGCGAAGGCGGCCTGCTGGGCCTTAACTGACGCTGAGGCTCGAAAGCGTGGGGAGCAAACAGGATTAGATACCCTGGTAGTCCACGCCGTAAACGATGATTACTAGGTGTGGGGGGACTGACCCCTTCCGTGCCGCAGTTAACACAATAAGTAATCCACCTGGGGAGTACGGCCGCAAGGTTGAAACTCAAAGGAATTGACGGGGGCCCGCACAAGCAGTGGAGTATGTGGTTTAATTCGAAGCAACGCGAAGAACCTTACCAGGTCTTGACATCGGATGCATACCATAGAGATATGGGAAGCCCTTCGGGGCATCCAGACAGGTGGTGCATGGTTGTCGTCAGCTCGTGTCGTGAGATGTTGGGTTAAGTCCCGCAACGAGCGCAACCCTTATTATTAGTTGCTACGCAAGAGCACTCTAATGAGACTGCCGTTGACAAAACGGAGGAAGGTGGGGATGACGTCAAATCATCATGCCCCTTATGACCTGGGCTACACACGTACTACAATGGCACTCAAACAGAGGGAAGCGACACCGCGAGGTGAAGCGGATCCCAAAAAAGTGTCTCAGTTCGGATCGCAGGCTGCAACCCGCCTGCGTGAAGTCGGAATTGCTAGTAATCGCGGATCAGCATGCCGCGGTGAATACGTTCCCGGGCCTTGTACACACCGCCCGTCACACCATGGGAGTCGGTAACACCCGAAGCCAGTAGCCTAACCGCAAGGAGGGCGCTGTCGAAGGTGGGATTGATGACTGGGGTGAAGTCGTAACAAGGTAGCCGTATCGGAAGGTGCGGCTGGATCACCTCCTTTCTAAGGAGCGATTGGCTTTTGGGCCAAGAGTTCTGGTCAGCAAGGGAATCTGCTCGTTGTTCATTTTTGAAGGCGCTGCCTTCAATTTGGGCTCATAGCTCAGGCGGTTAGAGCGCGCGCCTGATAAGCGCGAGGTCGGTGGTTCGAGTCCACTTGAGCCCACCAACTGCGAAAGCAGTTGGGCGAAAGTTGAGAGAAACACATAAGCCGTAAGCGGAGTGTGACTCGGGACTTGAGCCCGCCAACAAAGCTTTTATCGCTTTGTAACGCACCTTGAAAATTGAACAATGGAAACAAATATCTGCAAGCTAAGTAAAGAAATTATTCTAGGAATAGGGTAATAGAAACTACAATAGCCGAACGAGAACCAAGATTCAAGCATGGTCAAGCTACAAAGGGCACAGGGCGAATGCCTTGGCACTGGGAGCCGAAGAAAGACGTGATAAGCTGCGAAAAGCCACGGGGAGCCGCAAATAGGCATTGATCCGTGGATGTCTGAATGGAGCAATCCGGCGGATGTAACGATCCGTCATGGCGCACTGAATCAAATAGGTGCGTCAGGGGAACCGCCTGAACTGAAACATCTAAGTAGGGCGAGGAAGAGAAATCAACCGAGATACCGCAAGTAGTGGCGAGCGAACGCGGCATAGGCCAAACCGGAAGGAGCAATCTTTCCGGGGTTGTGGACTGCATAAAGCATTGTCAATCTCTAGCTGAACTGCATGGGAAGGCAGACCGGAGAGCGTGAGAGTCGCGTGAGCGAAAGAGAGAGACAGCTGGCAGGATCCAGAGTACCGCGGGACACGTGAAACCCCGTGGGAAGCCGGGGGGACCACCCTCCAAGCCTAAATACTCCCCAGTGACCGATAGTGAATAGTACTGTGAAGGAAAGGTGAAAAGCACCCCGGGAGGGGAGTGAAATAGTACCTGAAACCCTGAGCCTACAAGCACACAGAGCGCGTCAAGGCGTGATGTGGTACCTTTTGTAGAATGGTCCGGCGAGCGTATGTATGCAGCAAGGTTAAGCACTTATGGTGCGGAGCCGAAGGGAAACCGAGTCTGAATAGGGCGTCAAGTTGCATGCATAGGGCCCGAAACCGGGTGACCTATCCATGTCCAGGTTGAAGTGGGCGTAAAAGCCCATGGAGGACCGAACCGACCTCCGTTGAAAAGGCGGCGGATGAGGTGTGGATAGCGGAGAAATTCCAATCGAACCCGGAGATAGCTGGTTCTCCC
>NZ_LT962687.1:667500-1984529 GCF_900199635.1 Anaerotruncus massiliensis (ex Togo et al. 2026)
CACGCCGGTAACGCGGGTTCGATTCCCGCACGGGTCACCAAAGATCTAAAGCGCGAGAGCGCTTGAGATAGAGCTGTGCCGGGGGCACTCCTTATCCGGAATCTGGTCCGAGAGCCGAAAGCTCGAGGGCGAAGAGCCGGGCAGGCTGTGATGCCGAAGGCATTCCTTATTCAAAATCCGGTCCGAGGGCCGAAAGCTCAAGGGCGAAGGGCCGGGCAGGCTAATGTGCCGCAAGGCACACCTTATTGAGAATCCGACGCCGAAGGCGGCGGGTCCGCGAAGCGGACACAACCAAGGATCCAAAGGAGCCGGGCTCCTTTGAGCGAGCGTCGCCGCGAAGCGGCGCTCCGGCGAAGCCGGGCAGCGAGCCGTATGGCTGGTGTATATGACGCTGAGGTCCCACCTGTTCCCATCCCGAACACAGAAGTTAAGCTCAGCGGTGCCGACAATACTTGGAGGGTGACTTCCCGGGAAGATAGGTCTATGCCAGCTCCTGCCAGCGTACAATTGTTTTGTACGCTGGCATCTCAAATTCTTCATATTCCTCCTTAGCTCAGTCGGTAGAGCATGCGGCTGTTAACCGCAGGGTCGTCTGTTCGAGCCAGACAGGGGGAGCCAACAAATGGTACCGCTACCAGAGCGGTAGCGGTACATCTTCTTTTTACGGGCCATTAGCTCAGTTGGTCAGAGCCACCGGCTCATAACCGGTTGGTCCGGGGTTCGAGTCCCTGATGGCCCACCACAGGGATCAAGGATTTCCCGTGTATGGGGATACATTCGGGTGGGCAATATAGGGGTATAGCTCAGCTGGTAGAGCAGTGGTCTCCAAAACCACGTGCCGAGGGTTCGAATCCTTCTGCCCCTGCCACTTTTTCGCAGGCGGGCAGCCTGTACATGCTGATATAGCTCAGTCGGCAGAGCACATCCTTGGTAAGGATGAGGTCATCAGTTCGAATCTGATTATCAGCTCCAAGAAAAGACCGTGGACAAGCCTGTCCACGGTCTTTTTCGCGTTTGCTTCCTGCGTTACCGCGGCTGGCGGGACGGCGCCTCCCGCGCCTTGAAATAGGCGAGGATGTGCTCCCTGAACTGCTCGGCCAGCGGGGTGAACGGCTTGTCGATCTGCCAGGAGAGGTTGTAGGAGCGGGAGCAGAGCGGATCGTCGAGGTGGAGCAGCTTCACCCCTTCGGGAAACGCCCCCCAGCTCTGGGCAGCCAGGAAGCCGACCCCCTCGCCCGCTGCGATAAGCTTGGCGACCATTTCGGTGCCGTCGCAGGTATAGACGACGTTCGGCTTGAAGCCCGCCTGGAAGCAGAAGCCGTTGGTCTCCTCGGTCCAGCTCGTGGAGCGGATGAGCCCGATGAACTCCTCGTTTCGCGCCATGCGCAGCGGAATGTGGTCGTAAGCGGCCAGAGGATGCCCGGCAGGAACCCCCAGCACCAGCTCCTCGGTGAAGAGGGGGAGGGAGGCGCACTTGTTGAGCGGGATGTTGACCGCGTGGATGTAGAGGTCGCAGTCGTAGAGGAACTTGGATTTGGTGTAGTTTTTGATGACCTCGAAGGTGGCGCCGGGGTGTGCGCGGCGGAAGCTCCGGATCAGCTCGATCAGGTAGAGTTCGCCGGTGATGTTCGTCTGCAGGCGGATGGGCGCGGTCGAAGGGTTCTCGATCTCGCGGACCGCGCTGACGCCGC
This sequence comes from Anaerotruncus massiliensis (ex Togo et al. 2026), assembly GCF_900199635.1. Lineage (GTDB taxonomy): Bacteria > Bacillota > Clostridia > Oscillospirales > Ruminococcaceae > Anaerotruncus > Anaerotruncus massiliensis. Next base: position 669,192 of record NZ_LT962687.1, read on the forward strand.
GGTCGACTGCGTCGATCGCGAGCTCGGCGTATTTGAGAAACGCGTGTCCGTATTCGTTGAGCGCGATGCGGCGCCCGGACCGCTGGAACAGGGCCACCCCCACCTCGTCCTCGAGCAGGGAGATGGCCTTGCTCAGGGCCGGCTGGGAGATGAGCAGCTTTTCCGCCGCTTGGGAGATGTTTTCGGTCTGGGCCACGGCCCGGAAGTATCGGAGCCGGAGTATATCCATGCAGAGTCCCCCTCTTCGCCGGTTGAAGGCGCTTTCTTTCATCTTACCACCCCTCCTTTCAAATCGCCAGCCAGAAAAAGGAAGCCGCCCCCATGCGCCTGCATGGGGGCGGCTTTTTTGGCTTTTGTTCAGACAGGGAAGAAGAACACGGCCGCGGTGAAGAGCAGCCCGGCGCCCAGCATGATGGCGGTGCTGTACCCCATGATGTCCTTGGCCTTGAGCCCGGTGAAGCCGAGCAGCGCGAGCGCCCAGAAGGGCTGGCACATGTTGGTCCACGAGTTGCCGTAGGCCACCGCCTGGCAGGCCTTGAGCACATTGCCACCCGCGATCATGCGGACCGACTCGACGGCGATGGGACCCTGCACGGCCCACTGGCCGCCGCCCGACGGGACGAACATGTTGACGATCGAGGCGCTCAGGAAGGTCCAGAAATAGAAGGTGAAGGGGGTGCTGATTGAGGCGATCGCGCCCGCCAGAATCGATACGAGGCCGGAATACTTGATGATGCCCATAATCCCGGCGTAGAGCGGGAACTGGAAGATGATGCCCGAGGCGCTCGAGGTGGAGCGCGCGAAGGCGGACACGTAGTTTGCGACGGTGCCGTGGAGCAGCAGGCCGCCGAAGATCAGGATGGCGTTGAGGAGGTTGAGGTCGAACGCCGCGAAGCCCTTGGTGACGAACGCGTAGACGACGTAGAGGATGCCCATGCCGCCGATGATCCAGCAGAAGGCATGACTGTTGTTGAGCAGCTCGCCCACCGACGCGTTCTTTTTTTCGGCCTTTTCGGAGAGGATTTCCCCGGCGGGCTCCTCCACAACCCGCAGCGCGTAGTCGGGGATGGGACGGACGTTGTCCCCCTTGGGGTGGAGCAGGTAGGCGAAGAGGGGCAGCAGGACGATGAAGCCCGCCGCCAGGAAGAGGTTCATCGGGTTGAAGATGTAGCTGTTGAGCGGGATGAGGCCGATCTCCGACTCAAGGAAGTGTCCGGGCGTCGCAATCGAAAGGCCCACCGAGTTGGAGAAGCCGACGCACCAGGTCATCTGTCCGAGGTAGGCGCAGGCGACCAGCAGGCCGTATTCGCAGGGGACGCCGCGGCGGCGGAAGTTGCGCGCGATGCTCTTGGCGAGCAGCGCGCCGCCCGCGAGCGAGAGGCCGAACTGCACATAGGAGAGCAGGATGGTGACGGCGGCCACGAGGAAGGCCGCCTGCGGGCCGTTTTGGGGCAGGGAGGCGACCCGGTTGATGGCGCGCTTGGCCACCGGCGCGTCGGCCACCACCGCGCCGCCGATGATGCAGATGGCCATCTGCATGGCGAAGGTCAGCAGCTCCCACAGCCCGGCGTACCAGTTGCCCAGCACGGCGGCGGGGGAGAGGCGCTTCATGACCATGGCCAGCAGGAAGGCGAGGATGGTAAGCGCGATGGCGAAGATGGTGGGATCGGGCATGTACTTCTGGGAAACCCGCGTGAAGGAATTGCCCATGCGGATGAGCAGGCTGTCCTTGGCTTCGGCGGCGGAATTCGGTTTACTCAAAACATTCACCCCTTTGTCAGCGTTCGGTTGTGCGTTCCGGCCGGCCGTCAGTCGGCGAGGAAGTCGAGGCTGATCGTCTCGTTCTCTTTTTCGACGATCCCCTGAAGCAGGCAGGCCATATCGACCAGGTCGTTCACGTTCAGCAGCTCGACCGGCGAGTGGGAGTAGCGGCGCGGGATCGTGAAGGAGGCCTGCGGGATGCCGTCCCCGGCGTAGGCATACTCGGCGGCGTCGGTGGTGGAGAGGAAGCCGACCAGCGAGAGCCACTGCACCGGCAGGCCCTGCGCCGCCGACTGGTTTTCGATCGCCCTGCGGATTGCGGGATGCACGCTGCTGAAGACGCCGTACTGGTGGGAGCAGTCGCAGCCGTCCGCGAGCAGCACGGCCGGCCCCTTTCCGATCGAAATGGGGAGCAGGCCGCGGCGGGGCTGGTCGGGGGTGTCGCCCGAGGGGACGGTGTCGACGGCGATGACATAATCGGGATGCACGGCGTGGCCGAGCGCGCGCGCCCCCACCATGCCGACCTCCTCACGGCAGGTGGCGCCAACCACGAGGGTGCCTGCGAAATCGCCGTCCGCGCAGAGCTTCATCAGTTCGCACACCACGGTGCAGCCGGCGCGGTTATCCATCGCGCGCCCGCAGAGAAAGTCGGGGTTGGCCATCTCGGAGACGGTGTCCGCGAAGACGGCGCGGTCGCCCTCCCGGATCCCCAGCGCCCGGACCTCGCCGGCGGAGGAGCAGGCCACGTCGATGTAGAGGTCCTTCGCGCCGCGCACGGTGCGGGCCTCCTCGGGGGTCATGAGGTGGCCGGGCTTCGCGCCGATCACGCCGGGTACCCGGTTCCTGCCGATCCACACCTTACGGCCGACCATCAGGTTTTCGGGCACGCCGCCGAGCTTGTCGAAGGCGAGAAAGCCGTCCTCGTAGATGTATTTGACGCAGAAGCCGATCTCGTCCGAGTGGGAGGCGATCAGGACGGTGGGGCCGGGGCGGCTGCCCCGTTTGACGGCGGTGAGGTTGCCCAGCGTGCTCACCTTCACCTCGTCGGCATAGGGCTTGAGGCGGGCGGCCATCGCCCGGACGACGTCCTGCTCCTCGCCCGACACGCCGATGATCGAGGTGAAATCGCAAAGCATTTCTTTCATTTCCTGTTTGACAGCGGTGCGTTCCATAGACCCTTCTCCTTTTCAAAATGAACTGATTTCTGGTGAATATGAACTATATTGATACTATCACGGTATTTATTCTATGAAAAATACCGATTTTTCATATCGAGCAAACCGGATCGGTTATAAGCGGCGCGGAGGGACGGGGGAATCCGGGGCGGTTCGTCGCCCTCTTTCGCGCAGTTTTTCTCCCGGGCCGGGGTATACTGGGCAAGGAAATGTTGGAAGGACATTCCCCAACAGGTAAGATGAAGGAGGATTTCACAATGAAAAAAGTACTGGCTTTGCTCCTTGCGCTCGCGTGCGCGCTCCCGCTCGGCGTGGCCGCCGCCGCGGCGACGGGCGACGCGATCCCCTACCCGAACATCGGCCTCGTGGTGGAGAGCGACCTCTGCGACGGGGACGGCGCCGTCTATTCCGCCGCCGATGTGATCGCGCCGGACACCACCGTCTACTTTCCGATCGAAGAGGCGGCGGTCAGCAAGCTCACCGACAAGGATTTCTTCAAGGTCAAGACTGACAAGGGCGACGACAACTCGAAGATGATCCAGAAGGTCAGCGTGACCGAAAAGAACTTCGGCACGGGCGGCCGGATCAAGGGCCGCTGGGTCGCGGTGAAGATCGAGCTCAAGCAGGACATCACCGACAACGAATACAAGCTCACCCCCGAGGTGACCTTCACGGCCAAGGAGAAGGTGACGATCGGCGGCCAGGAGTACGCCGAGGGCCAGAAGTTCTCCATCAAGTTCAAATTCTTCATGGGCAACACGACCGAGAACGCCGACCAGGATTATATGGCGGGCGACGGCGGCGTGGTCCTCGAGCCGAACAAGAACGAGGATAACGAGATCACCTGGGAGGACGAGAACCGGACGCTCGCGCGGCTCGCCTTTGAGAGCGACGACGACGCCAAAAAGCTCTTCCCCAAGATGACCACCAAGTGGGACGACCAGGATTACGCCGACTACTTTGCCGACCAGGACGCCTTCCTTTTCGACTTCATCGGCGCCCCCCGCATCTCCTCCACCAGCCGCGCCACCTTTGAGATCTACAATCCCTACTACGATTCCGACGAGGACGCCCTGACGGTCGACCCGTCCGACGTGGTGATCTACCAGGTGATCGACGGCGAGCTGGTCGACGTGACGCCCGCCTTCTCGGCGGTCGAGACGGACGACGGGGACTATGTCTTCCGCTCCAAGACCCGCCAGCTCGGCACCTATGTGGTCGCCGAGATGCCGATCGCGGCGGCGGCGCGCGCCGAGCGCCCCGCCGAAAAGCCCGTCAAGGAGGCCCCCGCCAGGCCCGCGCCGACCGAAAAGGCGATCCTGCCTTCCTTCGCGAAAAAATAACGGCACCCCATTTTGTTCCCGTCCGATCCGGCGGGCGGAAACGGGAAAAGCAGCCGCGCTCCGCGCGGCTGCTTTTCTTTTTCGGCGGCGTCTGGATAAAAGTGACAAACCGGTTACAAACGAAATTCCATAAAATGGAATAGTTACAATGTGGTTACATCGTGGTTACAAACTCGTTACAATTGTGAAAATAATTTTAACAAATTTGCATTTTCCTCTTGATTTTCGCATAGAATGTGGTATATTATAAGTAAGCAAAAATACAGAACGTAAAATGATCTGTAGAAATTATCCCAAAAGTTACAATCTGTAACTTTTAAAGGAGGCAACAGCCGTGAAAAGAAAGAATCATCCGCTCCGAACCGGGGTCCTCGCGGCCGTTGCCGCGTTTATCGCCCTCTCCGTTTTCGCAGGCGGCTTCATCGAGATCTCCCGCGATGCAGGCCTCGCCCGCTGGTTTACCGATACCGCCGTCTACCTGGTCGTGAACAAGTTCGGCTCCAAGCTGTTCGCTTCGCTCGTGATCGGCTGCGGCGCGGCCTTTGCCAACAGCATGATCGCTTACGGCAGGGCCGTCAAATCCCAAAAGCGCGCGCGGGCGACCCGCGTGCGGTTCACTCCCGGCGACTCGGGCATGGAGCGTACCGCCTAAACCGCTTTTCATTTTTTTCTCCTAATTCATAAAAAGAGCGCCGGCATTCGAAAGAATGCCGGCGCTCTTCTTCCGCCCTTTTGCGCCGGGCGGATGCTAAGCGAGGACGTAGGGCGCCAGGTGCCCGAGCAGGAGCAGCACCCCCAGCGAGAGCACGCAGTAGAGCAGGATTTTCCAGGTGGGCGGCGTGGGCCGCTTGAAGATAGACATACCAATGCCCCCAATGCACAAAATACCTCGTCCAGTTTAGCACAAGTTCGGCAAAAAGGGAAGGGCTCGCCGGAACCCCTTGTACGCCGCCGGGGATTTATGGTATACTGGAACCACTCGTGAAAAGGGCGGCCGCCCGCGGCCGCCCGGGGGACGCGTCGGACGCCTGCCGGATTCCGCGCGGTGCAGGTTCGCGCCCTCCGCCTACTCAAAATATGTGCCGGAGCGCGGCGGCGGAATGGATGATTGTGATGTATCAGGACATGATGGACACGATTGGGTTCGTCTCCAAAACCGACCCCGAGGTCGGCGCGGCGATGGGACGGGAGCTGGCCAGGCAGCGCCGCAACATCGAGCTGATCGCTTCGGAGAACATCGTCAGCCCCGCGGTGCTCGCCGCGATGGGCTCGGTGCTCACCAACAAGTACGCCGAGGGCTACCCCGCCAAGCGGTATTACGGCGGCTGCCAGAACGTCGACGAGGTGGAAAACATCGCCATCGAGCGCGCCAAGAAGCTCTTCGGCGCGGAGCACGCGAACGTGCAGCCCCACGCTGGCGCGCAGGCGAACCTCGCGGTCTATTTCGCGCTGCTCGAGCCGGGCGACACCGTGCTGGGCATGAGCCTTGCCGACGGCGGCCACCTGACCCACGGCTCCCCCGTGAACCTCTCGGGCAAGTACTATAAGTTCGTCTCCTACGGCGTCGACCCCGTCACCGAGGTCATCGACTACGACAAGGTGCGGGAGATCGCGCTCGAATGCAAGCCCAAGCTGCTCGTCGCGGGCGCGTCGGCCTATCCGCGCGTCATCGACTTCGAGCGCCTTTCGGCGATCGCCAGGGAGGCCGGCGCCTATTTCATGGTCGACATGGCGCACATCGCGGGCCTGGTCGCCGCGGGCGAGCACCCCAGCCCGGTGCCCTACGCCGACATCGTGACCACCACCACCCACAAGACGCTGCGCGGCCCGCGCGGCGGCATGATCCTCTGCCGCGAGGAGCTCGGCAAGAAGATCGACAAGGCGATCTTCCCCGGCATGCAGGGCGGCCCGCTCGAGCACATCATCGCCGCCAAGGCGGTCTGCTTCGGCGAGGCGATGACCCCCGAATTCAAGGCCTACCAACACCAGATCGTCCTCAACTGCCGCGCGCTCTCCAAGGCGCTCACCGCGCGCGGCTTCCGCCTCATCTCGGGCGGCAGCGACAATCACCTCGTGCTGCTCGACCTGCGCAACTTCGGCATCACCGGCAAGGACTTCGAGAAGAAGCTCGACGAGGTCTACATCACCGTCAACAAAAACGCCATCCCCAACGACCCGCAGAGCCCCTTCATCACGAGCGGCGTGCGCGTCGGCACCCCTGCCGTCACCAGCCGCGGCTTCGTCGAGGCGGACATGGAAAAGATTGCCGAGTTCTTCTACCTCACCGCCACGGACTTTGATAACAAGGCCGACGAGATCCGTGCCGGCGTTGAAGCCCTCTGCGCCAAGTACCCGCTCTACGAATAGAGTTACGGACTTTTTTGTCGGCTTTCTTGTCGGCTTTCTTGAAAGAAAGCCTTGGCAAAGAACGTTTGGTTCAGGCTGCGCGCCCTGCCCCGGGGCCGGCCGCCGCCCGTGCGGCGGAACCGCGCCGCACGGCGCGCGTCTGCGGCCGCGGGCGGCGTTTTGCCTGAACCAAACGGTTTGCGCCGCTTATGAAGAAGCGGCCCTGCCGTCATCCCAGCCGCCGCCGGCAGGCGGCGGCTCGTTTTCTTTCGGAGGTGATTTTTATGGCGGCTCCGCTGGCGGACCGCATCCGGCCGCAGACCCTCGACGACGTGGTGGGGCAGGAGCACCTGCTCGCGCCCGGGATGGTGCTGCGGCGGATGGTCGAGACGGGCAGCATCCCCAATTTGATCTTCTACGGACCGTCGGGGGTCGGCAAGACGACCGTTGCGTCGATCATCGCGAAAAAGGCGGGCAAAAAGCTCGTCCGCCTCAACGGCACCACCGCCTCGACGCAGGACATCCGCGACGCGGTGGCCGCGCGCGACACGATCGACGGGCTGGGCGGGGTGCTTCTCTACCTCGACGAGATCCAGTACCTCAACAAAAAGCAGCAGCAGTCGCTGCTTGAGTGCATCGAGGACGGTTCGGTCACGCTGATCGCCTCCACGACCGAGAACCCCTATTTCTACGTCTACGGCGCGGTGCTCTCCCGCAGCACGGTGTTCGAGTTTAAGCCGGTCACCCCTGCGGATACGGCGCGCGCCGTCCGGCGCGCGTTCGAGGCCGCGGGGGAGGACGGCGGATACGTCCTCGCGGAGGGCGTGGTGGAATACATCGCGCAGGCGTGCGGCGGCGACGTGCGCAAGGCAGTCAACGCGGTCGAGCTGCTCGCGCTCGCGGCCGGCGGCCAGCGGGAGATCACCCTGGAGGACGCGAAGCAGGTCGCGCAGAAGAGCGCGATGCGCTACGACCGCGAGGGCGACGAGCACTACGACCTGCTCTCCGCGCTGCAAAAATCCATCCGCGGCTCGGATGAAAACGCCGCCCTCCACTATCTCGCGCGACTGCTCGAGGCGGGCGACCTGCTCTCCCCCTGCCGCCGCCTGCTCGTGATCGCCAGCGAGGACATCGGGCTGGCCTATCCGATGGCGATCGCCGTCACCAAGGCGTGCGTCGACGCGGCGGTGCAGATCGGCCTGCCCGAGGCGCAGATCCCGCTGGCCGAGGCGGTCGTGCTGCTCGCGACCGCGCCCAAGTCGAACGCCTCCTGCATGGCGATCGAGGAGGCGATGGCCGACGTGCGCGCCGGGAAGTCCGGCCCGCCGCCCCGCTGCCTCCAGAACAGGCACTTCGACGGCGCGGACGTCAAAAATCCCGGCCAGTTCTACCGCTATCCGCACGACTATCCCAACCACTACCTGCGCCAGCAGTACCTGCCCGACGCCCTGCGCGACCGGGTCTACTACCGGTTCGGGGACAACAAGACGGAACAGGCGGCCAAAGCCTATCGTGAAAAGCTCCTGCGCGAGGCCGCTCCGGAGAAAGGGGAATGACGCGATGAAACGGCTGATTGCCATGCTCCTCTGCGCCTGCCTGCTCCTGGCGGGGTGCGGCATCCCCGATCCGCCCCGCCAGGAGCAGGCAGGCGCAGAGGAGCATGGTTCCGTGCCGGAGCAGACCGCCTCCTCGCATCCGGAGGCGTCCTCCGCGCCCGCCGAACAGCCGGGCATCGAGGCCGAGCCGCCGCCGGAGGAATCCCTTTCCCCGGCGCGGACGGCGGAGCTGCTGGCCGCCGCGCTTCGGGAGGGGGACGTCCCCGCGCTCGAGGCGCTGGCCAATCCCGCCTTCGGCGTGGAGGGCAAGCTCGACTACTGGAAGGCGGTTTCAATCGACAGCGTCTCGCATGGGGAACCGGAACAGGACGGCGAAGATTGGCTCTGCCGATTCACGCTGGAGGTGTCCGACCCGGGCGAAACGCCCCTCAAGACGGGTGAAAACGCCTGTGTCGCGCGGATCGGCTGTGCGCCCTACGGCATGTGGGACCGCTATTCGGTGCTGTCCTTCGCGCCCGCGGGCAAGGAGATACCCGGCACGGAGCTGTCGCGGAGCGCCGCCGCGCGGCAGGTCCGGTGGATGCGCGATTTCGCCTTTTTCGAGACGTTCGACGACCCGGCGGAGATCGACCGTGGGGCGCTGCTCGACTTCCTGCTCGGGACGGCCGCGCGGGACTATCCCGAGGAGGAGGCGACCCCGATCGGGATCGGCTCCGGCCTCGGCTATACCCAGGCGCAGCTCGACGCGGTTGCTGAAACCTATTTTGGCCTGACCGGCTTCGTCATGACCGATTCGCCCCTCTACGACGCGGAGAGCGGCTGCTATGGGCTCAACGGGCACGGCGGCGGCTACCGCAACGAGCGGATTGTGCGGATCGACGAGGGCGCGGACCGGTGCGACGTCTGGATCGAACAGTACGGCGAGCCGTTCCAGCTCCTGCCGAACGGCGCCCTCCGGTATACCCTCGCGCCCAACGGCGACGGCAGCTTCCGGTACCTCTCGGTGAAGGCGTTCCCGGCTGTGCCGGAATCATAGCGGAAAGAGGTGATCACGGGCAATCCGGCCCGTTCACATAACAAAACGCGGGGATCAAAACACGGCCCGGTTGGTAGTCCGGGCGCGGCGGTAGCCGTCAGTAACCTGCCTCCTAAGGTTGTCCGTTCCCCGCGGCGAACACTTTTTTAGGAGGAACGGCAAATGGACATTCGCGGCAGGACAACGGTTTATTTCGAGGACCCGTTCTGGGTCGCGGTTTGCGAGGTTTCCGAGGGCGGAAAGCTGCGCGCCGCGCGGGTGGTGTTCGGCGCGGAGCCGAAGGACTACGAGGTTTACGGGTATTTCCTCGATCACTGGCGAAGGCTGCGGTTCAGTCCGCCCGTCCCCGATGGGGAAAGCGCCGCAAGGCAGATCAATCCAAAGCGGATGCAGCGGGAGATCGCGCGCGGGCTTGCCCGGACGGGAACGGGGACCAAGGCGCAGCAGGCGGTGAGCCTGATGCGCGAGGAAGCGGCGCGCGAGCGCAAGGTGAACGCAAAGGCGCGCGCCGAAGAGGAAAAGGCGCAGCGGTACGCGCTGCGCCAGCAGAAGAAAAAGGAAAAGCACCGGGGCCGCTAGGCCCCAGAAGAGGGAAGGGGGCTTTGCGGATTTCTGCAAAGCCCCCTTCCCTTATCCAAAACGTTGCGACTGGTGACACATTTCGCCACAGGCTGATCAGATCCTGCTATCCTTGTAAGGGCCACATGGCCCAAAAACTTACAAGGAAGGTGAAGGGATGCCGATTGACGGGGATATTCTCAAAGAACTGCGCAGGGACCAGGGCTATACTCAAGAAGAGATGGGGCGGATATTCGGGCTGTCTGTGAAAGCCTACTCGAGCCGGGAAACGGGACGGACGAAGACCAGCATCGAAATGCTGGAAAAGATGGCGGATCATCTGGGCACCTCAACCGATTATCTGTTGGGACGCACAGCGGTTGAAAAGCCCTACCCACCACGGCGGCGCAGGTAAAAAGGAACCCCGGGACGGCGCGCCGTCCCGGGGTTCCTTTTATGTATCGTTTAGTCTCCGTCGAACACTGTTTCGATCAGCCGGTCGGAGCAGTCGGGCGAATAACGCCACCGGTTCAGGTGCCCCTCCGTGAGAAAATAGCGGGTGGGCTGGGCGCGCCACGAGGCCTCAAAGGAATCGACGATGATGAGCTTTACCTTCATCTTTTCCGGGATGAGGCTTTTGATATAGACGCTCGCGTGCTGGCCGACGGCCACTCCCTCGCGCGGTTCCGCAAGCCCGGCGAGGTTGGGGGAAAGCTCGACGAACACGCCGTATTCCTCCACCGAACGCACGATGCCCGCCACCGTCTCGCCCGCCGAGAACATGGCGGCGTTTTCGCTCCAGGTGCCGAGCAGCTCCTTGTGGGAGAGGGAGACGCGCCCGCCCGGTTCAAGCGCCTTGACGACCGCCCTGATGTCCTGCGCGGGGGAGAAGCGGTCGCGCGGGTGGGAGATTCGGCTGATGGAGATTGCGTCGATCGGGATGAGGGAGGGGATGCCGCAGCCGATATCCACGAAACACCCGAACGATTCCAGATGGGTGACACGCGCGTCGATGATGTCGCCGGGGACGAGGGACGCGATATAATTGTCCTGGCACTCCTGCTGGACCGCGCGGCGGGACAGCTGGGGGATGACGGTGCCGTCGGACGCTTTGACAAAGCCGGTGATGCGGTAGCAGACCGGCTTGTTGACTCTGGAGATGATGGCGATGTCGCGGGTGGTGCCCTCCGCGATCCCGAGCGCCGCTTCGTCGCGCGGGATGATTCCGCGCCATGCGCCCATGTCCACAATCAGGTTGTGGTCGGGGTCGCAGACGACCGCGCGGCTTTCCAGGATGCGCCCCGAGGCGTGCGCCTCCTGAAGGGCGCTCAGCGAGTGGAACGCCTGCCGGTTCGCCGGGGTATCTATCAGCAGTCCTTCCGGTTTGTAGTTTGGCATTTTGTGAGCCCTCCTCTTTCAACATACCCCATTTATATGAGCGCGTGGGGCGGAATAGAAGATGGATTTGCCTTTGGATTGCCGCTCGGGGAGCGGCGAAGACCTCGTTGATTTGCCACGCTGCGCCCGGCGGGGCTTTAGATGCGCTCCTCGCCTGCGGCGAGCGCCGCAGAGCGGCGACGCGCATTCAAAGAGGGCCACAGGCGCCACTTGTCCCTACGGGACAAATGGTGTCCCCATTCGGGCTGTCGCTTCGCGACCCCTTTGGATTCCCCGTAGGGAGTCGCCATGCGACCCGGCCCTGCGGGCCGGAACCCTAAGCGGAGCCGCCTTCGGCGGCAAAAATCGCGAGCGCGTTCCGCCGCGCGGCGGTTTTGGGTTTTCCGCCCTGCGGACGGACGGCCTTTTTCGCGCCCCTCCGGGGCGTTCCAGATGTGCCGCCTGCGGCGGCGGAGATTGCCGGGTCCCGCCCCGGCGGTGGTTTTGGATTTGCCGCGCTGCGCACGGCGGGGCTTTCGCGGGAATTGCCGCCCGTGGGCGGCAAGAATCACGGGCGCGTTCCGCCGCGCACCACGGGTTCCTTTTCGGACGGACGAAAAGGAACGAAAAGTCCGCCTAAGGGGGCTCCACCGCCCCCTTAGGGATCCCCTGGAGTACCTTGCCATAACCCGCAGACTACCGCCGCTCCCCACGGGTACACAAGCTGAGGGCTCAATTCAGGTTGCGGACGCACCCAACAACGCACACCGGATGGCTCGCCGGGGACCCGCGGCGAAGCCGCGCAGTTTTCCGCCTCCGCGTGGGCGCTGCGCGCCACGCAAAAGCGGCCGTGCCTCCCCGAATGTATTTTCGGTACGGTTCCGGAGGCTCGCCGGCAGAAGCATTGCGCCCGCGGCGCGGCGGCGGGCGGGATGCTGTACACCCGTCCGCTGATCCGTGACAGGGCGCCGCCGACTTTGGCCGAAGGCCAACCGGAGGCGGCGCGGGGGTCAAGGGGTTCTCCCCTTGCGGTTTCTTTCCCCCATTTCTTGTCCGCACAAGAAATGGGGCCGCCTGCCGGGGCGGAACCCGGCAGGCTACGCTGCTCCCTGAGCAGCAAGCCTAAAACCGCCGTCGGTCAACCACCGACAAACTGTGCCGCTCGCTGAGCGGCAAACCTGAAACAGCCGTCGGCCGGCCACCGACATACTCCTCCGCCCGTGGGCGGAAAAAAGGAAAATTCACAACTCGCGCCTTGCGTTAGAAATAGTTCTTCTGTATAATAATAGATTGTAGTATTCCAAGGAAACGTGTCGGGAGGCGGGTAGAATGGATATCCAGATCGGCGATGTGCTCATCATGAAAAAACCGCACCCCTGCGGGGAAAACCGCTTCACGGTGGGCCGTGTGGGGATGGATTTCCGCATCCGCTGCGTCGGCTGCGGGCGCGAGGTGATGGTGCCGCGCGCCAAGGTGGAAAAGAACATCAAAAAGGTTTTGCGCGGCGAAACCGAGCTCGGGCGGGAAGAACTCAAAATCCGGCATTTGTAGCAGCCTTTCCCATCCGCTGAAAAGAGAAACACACAGGAGGGAACGGCATGTTTGACAAACTGGATACGGTGGCGGCGCGCTTCGAGGAGCTCGGGATGCGCCTGATGGAACCGAACGTGACAAGCGACCCGGCCAGATACACCGAGCTGATGAAGGAATACCGGCGGCTGGAGCCGATCGTTGAAAAATACCGCGAATACAAATCCGCCAAAGAGGCCTTTGACGAGGCGAAGGAGATGCTCGACGAGGGGGGCCTCGACCCCGAGATGCGCGCGCTCGCGCAGGAGCAGTACGACGAGAACCGCGAGGTGATCGAGTCCGCGTCGCAGGAGCTGAAAATCCTGCTGCTGCCGCGCGACCCGAACGACGACAAGAACGTCATAGTGGAGATCCGCGGCGGCGCGGGCGGCGAGGAGGCGGCCCTCTTCGCGGGGGTGCTCTACCGCATGTATACGATGTACGCGGAGTCGCGCGGCTGGCAGTGCGAGGTGCTCGGCGCCAACGAGACCGAGCTGGGCGGCTTTAAGGAGATCAGTTTTTCGATCAGCGGCGAGGGCGCCTACTCCCGCCTCAAATATGAAAGCGGCGTCCACCGGGTGCAGCGGGTGCCCGAGACGGAGACGCAGGGGCGCATCCACACCTCGACGGTGACCGTCGCGGTGCTGCCCGAGGCGGAGGAGGTCGACTTCGAGCTCGACCCCAGGGATTTGCAGATCGACGTGTTCCGTTCGTCGGGCGCGGGCGGCCAGCACGTCAACAAGACCTCCTCGGCCATCCGCGTGACCCACCTGCCCACCGGCATGGTGGTCGAGTGCCAGGACGAGCGCAGCCAGTATAAGAATAAGGACAAGGCGCTCAAGGTCCTGCGCTCCCGCCTGCTGGACCAGAAGGTGCGGGAGCAGAACGACCAGATCGCCTCCGAGCGCCGCTCGCAGGTGGGCACGGGGGACCGTTCGGAGCGCATCCGCACCTACAACTATCCGCAGGGCCGGGTGACCGACCACCGCATCGGGCTGACCCTCTACAAGCTCGACGCGATCCTCGACGGCGCGCTCGACGAGCTGCTCGACGCGCTGATGACCCACGATCAGGCGCAGAAGCTGCAGGCCGCGCAGGAGGAATGAACCGATTTTGGAGATGAAACCTTGCAGACAAAACTTCTGAAAATCACCGATATCAGCCGCGATTCCGCGGCGCTCGACGAGGCGGCCGCGCTGCTGAGGCAGGGGAAGCTCGTCGCCATCCCGACCGAGACGGTCTACGGGCTTGCGGCAAACGCCCTCGACCCCGCCGCCGCGAAGGCGATCTACGCGGCCAAGGGCCGCCCGAGCGACAACCCGCTCATCGTGCACGTCTCCTCGCTGGAGGAGGTCGCGCCGCTCGTTCGCGAGCTGCCCGCCGCGCTCGAACGGCTCGCCGGGCAGTTCTGGCCAGGGCCGATGACGGTCATCCTGCCGAAATCCGGCCGCGTGCCAAAGGAGACGTCGGGCGGGCTCGACACGGTGGCGGTCCGCATGCCCGCCCACCCGGTCGCGCGGGAGCTCATCCGCCGCGCGGGGGTCCCGCTCGCGGCGCCGTCGGCGAACCTCTCCGGCTCGCCCAGCCCCACCTGCGCGCGGCACTGCGTCGACGATTTGACCGGCCGGGTGGACGCGATCGTCGACGGCGGGGAGTGCGACGTGGGGGTGGAATCGACCGTGCTCACGCTGTGCACCGACCCGCCGCGGGTGCTCCGCCCCGGCGCGGTGACGCTTGAAATGCTGCGGGAGGTGCTGCCGGACATCGAATACGACCCGGGCGTCTTCGAGCACCTGCCCGACGACCGAAAGGTCGCCTCGCCCGGCATGAAGTACAGGCACTATTCCCCCAAGGCGCGGGTCGTGCTCGTGCGCGGGAGCCTCGGGCAGTTCAAACGGTTCATCGCGGCGCAGAAGCACGCGTTCGGCATCCTCTGCTTCGAGGGGGAGGAAAAACACTTCACACAAAAATGTATTACCTACGGCGCGGAAAGCGACCCCGCATCCCAGGCGCACCGGCTGTTCGACGCGCTGCGGGAGGTCGACCGCGACGGGCTGACGCTCGTATACACCAGGGTATCTGACGACGAAGGAATTGGACAGGCTGTGTACAACCGGCTGCTGCGCGCGGCCGGGTTCGACGAGGTTCTACTATAGGGAAGGCGGGAAACGTTTTGAAAAGTCAGAATACCATGATCATCGGCCTGACGGGGCAGACGGGCGCGGGCAAATCCACTCTGAGCGGGATGTTCGCCGGACGCGGCGTGCCGGTCATCAACGCGGACGCGGTGGCGCGGGAGACGATGGAGCACAGCCGGGCGTGCCTGATGGACCTCGTGCTCGAGTTCTCCACCGAGGTCATCCACCCCGACGCGACCCTCAACCGGGAAAAGCTGGCGGAGATCTGCTTTTCCGACCGCGCCAAATTAAAACGCCTCAATGAGATCACCTATCCATACATTATCGCGGCGATCATGCGTAAAATAGAGGAGATCAGCGCGTCGGGCGCGCCGATGCTGCTGCTCGACGCGCCGACCCTTTTCGAGTCGGGGCTCGATAAAAAATGCGACTGGATCGTGGCGGTGACCGCCGACCGGGAGGTCCGCCTGCGCCGCATCATCGCGCGGGACGCGATGACCGAGGAGGCGGCCGAACGCCGCGTGAGCGCCCAGAACCGCGACGGGTTCTATACCTCGCGCGCGGACGATATACTGACCAATGACGGGGACCAAGACGAGCTGCGCCTCGCCTTTTCGGAGCTCTATGCCCGCCTGGAAAGGCTGGCGGCGGACGGTGCGGGGCGCCGGGCGCGCGCCGCGGAACCGGAGGCCGTGCCCGCGGACGGATCCGGCGCGGAGACGGAGGCGGACGGCGGGGAGGACCCCGACGACGGCGGCTTTGAGGAGCTGACCGGGACGGACGAATGAACGGAGGGGAGCGGACATCAGACGCGCTGTCAAACTGGGCTTTGAACTGCTGCTGCTCCTGCTGGCGGTGTGGGGGGCGGCAGGTCTCGCGAAATACGGCTTCGACCGCTACTACCATGGCGCCTACCCGATGAAATACACCGAGCTGATCGACGCGGCCTGCGAGGAGAAGGGCCTTGACCGCGCGCTCGTCTACGCGGTGGTGCGCACCGAGAGCGGCTTCGACCCGCGGGCGCGGTCAAACGTGGGCGCGCAGGGGCTCATGCAGCTCATGCCCGACGCGTTCGACTGGGTGCAGATGCGCAAGGGGGGCGGCGAAGCCCCGAAGGGGGAGGACTGCTTCGACCCGGCGACCAACATCGAATACGGCACGTCGATGCTGCGCATCCTGCTCGACGAGTTCGGCACGGTGGAAAACGTCCTCTGCGCCTACCACGCGGGCTGGGGCAGCGCCAAGCAGTGGCTGGGCGACCCCGCCCACGCGCCCGACGGCGAGCACATCACCGACATCCCCTTCGACGACACCCGCGCCTATGTGGCGAAGGTGAAAAAGACGATGGAGGTCTACCGGAGACTCTATGATCTGTAAGAACAGCCGCCGCGCGTTCCAGGCCCGGCGGCCGGTTTTTGCGGCGGCAATAGAAATCACACTACAGGAGGTTTTACAGCTATGGATAAAGAGAACAGGACCGCGGGCGAGCTGCTGCAGGAGAAGCTCTGCATCAACCGCAGGAACATCGGGCTGACCGCGACCGACGGGGAGGAAGCGGCGGCGCAGGCGTTCTGCGAGCCCTACAAGCAGTTCCTCGACGCCTGCAAGACCGAGCGCGAGGCGGTCACCTACATCGTGGCCAGGGCGCAGGCGGCGGGCTACAAGCCCTTCGATCCCAAGGAGGTCTATCTGCCGGGCGACCGGGTCTACTACAACAACCGCGGCAAGGCGGTCATCCTCTCGACGATCGGCACCCGCCCGATGTCCGACGGGGTGCGCATCATGGCCAGCCACATCGATTCCCCCCGCCTCGACCTCAAGCCCAACCCGCTCTATGAGGAGGCGCAGCTCGCCCTCTTCAAGACCCACTACTACGGCGGCATCAAAAAGTACCAGTGGGGCGCGATCCCGCTGGCGCTGCACGGCGTCATCGTCAAGAAGAACGGCGAGACGATCACCTGCGCGATCGGCGAGGCCGAGGACGACCCCGTCTTCACCGTGACCGACCTGCTGCCCCACCTCGCACAGGAGCAGATGAAGCGCACCCTCGCCGAGGGGCTCAAGGGGGAGGAGCTCAACGTGCTCGTCGGCTGCCGCCCCTTCAAGGACGACAAGGTGAGCGAGAAGGTGAAGCTCAACATCATCCGCCTGCTCAACGAGAAGTACGGCGTCGTCGAGGAGGACTTCCTCTCCGCCGAGCTGACCGCGGTGCCGCAGTTTAAGGCCCGCGACGTCGGGCTCGACCGCTCGATGGTCGGCTCCTACGGCCACGACGACCGCGTCTGCGCCTACACCTCGCTGATGGCCGAGCTCGAGGCCGAAAACCCCGCGTATACGACCGTCACCGTCTTCACCGACAAGGAGGAGACCGGCTCGGACGGCAACACCGGCCTCAACTCCAACTACCTGAAATACTTCATCAAGGACCTCGCCGGGATGCACGGGCTCTCGGGCCGCGAGGTGCTCTCGAAATCCACCTGCCTGTCGGCGGACGTGAACGCTGCCTACGACCCGACCTTCGGCGACACGCTGGAAAAACGCAACTGCGCCTACCTCAACCAGGGCGTCGTCGTGACCCAGTACACCGGCGCGCGCGGCAAGAGCGGCACGAGCCAGGCGTCCGCCGAGTTCATGGCCGAGATCCGCAACCTGCTCGACGACGCGAAGGTCGTCTGGCAGACGGGCGAGCTCGGCAAGGTCGATCTGGGCGGCGGCGGCACCGTCGCGATGTATATCGCGGCGCTCAACGTCGACGTGGTCGACGTGGGCGTGCCGGTGCTCTCGATGCACGCCCCCTTCGAGGTCGTCTCCAAGCAGGACGTCTACCAGACCTACCGCGCCTTCCGGGCGTATATCGCCGCGAAATAGCGGGCCCCGTTCCCGCCGCCCGCAGCCGCGGGCGGCAGCCTCCCGGCCGCCGGAGAGCGGCAGATTTTCCAACAGTCAGGATGGTTCGTTTGTTTGACTTCTTAGGTCCCTTTTCGCTGATCGTCTACTTCGCGGTCGGCATCATCATCGGCGTGACAATTTTCCCGCTCAGGTGGCTCCGGCTCAACGGATGGCTTCAGACGGTGGGCATCGCGCTCACCCTCTTTTCAATGGGCGCGTCGATGGCGGGCAGCCCCACCTTCCTCACCGACCTGCGCACGGCGGGCGTGCGCGCCTTTCTTTTCGCGGCGGTGACGATCGCGGGCTCGGTGCTGCTGGTCTACATACTCTCCCGGATCACCCTGCCGCGGCAGGTGCGGAAAAAGGAGGATGCGGAATGATCCTCTTCGCGCTCGGCAGCCTTCTGCTCGGCATCCTGTGCGGGTACTTCCTCTTTCCGCCCGAGGCGGTCCCGGTGATGGACAGGCTCATGTCCTACGCGCTCATGCTGCTGCTTCTCTCGGTCGGCATCGAGGTGGGCACCAACAAGACGGTCTTCCGCAAGATCCGCGAATACAACGTGCGCATCCTCGTCATCCCCTTCGGGGTGGCGGTCGGCTCGATCGCGGGCGGGCTGCTGCTCGGCTTTTTCCTCGGCATGCCGGTGAACGAGAGCGCGGCCGTCTCCTCCGGGTTCGGCTTCTACAGCGTGTCGGCGGTCATCCTGCGGGGGCTCGGCGGCGCGCAGCTCGGGACGGTCGCGTTCATGACCAACGTCCTGCGGGAGCTGATGGCCTTTCTGATGATCCCCTTCGTGGCGCGGCATTTCGGGCGCTACGCGGCGGTCGCGCCGTCGGGCGCGACCGCGATGGACACCACCCTGCCGGTGATCGCGCGGGCGACCGACGACGAGACGGCGCTGATCGCGGTGATTTCGGGCGTGGTGCTCACGGCGCTCGTGCCGGTGCTCGTGCCGCTCCTCTACAACCTGCTCTAATCGAAAACAGCCGCCCGGAGGGCGGCTGTTTTCAGTCATAAAACGGGGGAGGGTAAGCGTTTTTCCGGCCGCGGTGCCGGATCATCAAAAAAACCGGCCCAATCGGGCCGGTTTTTTGTCGGATTGGAGCATACGGTTTTTCTTGACAGGATTGACCGGATGTGGTAAACTAATATACTGTATCAAAATGGCTATTTCTGCGGAGATTTAAAAAAATTATAGCACGTTTCGACAGATTTGGCAATAGTGATCTGCAAAATTTACGGGAGATTCTTTAAAATCCTGTCTGTTTTGCACAACATTGTGGATAGATATCTCTGGCGCCGGTGCCGGGCGCGGCGGATCGTGCGTCCCGGGTCGCAAAAAAATTTTCCGGGGCGTAAATCAGAAGAATGGAGTGAGCAAAGCCTATGGTGAATGTCAAGCCAGTAACGCAGGGCAAAACGACTCGTATGAGTTTCGCGCACATCGACGAGGTTCTGCAGATGCCGAACCTGATCGAGGTGCAGAAGAACTCCTACCAGTGGTTCCTTGACGAGGGGCTCAAAGAGGTGTTCAAGGACGTCTCGCCGATTACCGATTATCAGGACAACCTGGTGCTCGATTTCATCGACTATCGTCTGGACGACAAGCCGAAGTACACCATCGAGGAGTGCAAGGAGCGTGACGCGACCTATGCGGCTCCCCTGCGTGTGCGCGCGAGCCTGCTCAACAAGGAGACCGGCGAGGTCAAAGAGCAGGATATTTTCATGGGCGATTTCCCGCTGATGACGGAGAGCGGCACCTTCATCATCAACGGCGCGGAACGTGTCATCGTTTCGCAGCTGGTCCGTTCGCCGGGCGTCTACTACGGCGCGGCGCACGACAAGAGCGGCAAAGAGCTCTACAGCGCCACCGTCATCCCCAACCGCGGCGCGTGGCTGGAATATGAGACCGACTCCAACGATGTCTTCTACGTCCGCATCGACAAAAACCGCAAGCTGCCGGTGACCACCTTCATCCGCGCGCTCGGCCTGGGCTCCAACGAGCAGATCATCGAGTTCTTCGGCGACGACGAACGGGTGATGGCGACGCTTGAGAAGGACCCCACCGCCAACACCGAGGAGGCGCTGCTCGAGGTCTACCGCAAGCTGCGCCCCGGCGAGCCGCCGACGGTCGATTCGGCCCAGAGCCACATCGACGCGCTCTTCTTCGATCCCCGCCGGTACGACCTGTCCAAGGTCGGCCGCTACAAGTATAACAAAAAGCTGTCCCTGCCGCCGCGTATTTTGGGCAACACCCTCTCGCGCCCGGTGGCGGACCCGATGACCGGCGAGCTGATCGCGGACGCCGGCGCGGTGATCTCCCGCGAGCTGGCCGAGCGGATCGGCCGCAGCGGCGCGGACACCGTCTACCTGAGTCTCGGCGAGGACCGCGAGCTCAAGGTCATCTCCAACGGCATGGTCGACATCAAGGACTTCGTGTCCTTCGACTGCGCGCCTCTCGGCATCAACGAGAAGGTACGCTTTGCCGTGCTACGTGAGATCCTCGAGCAGAGCGAGGGGGAGGACGCCCTCCGGGAGGCGATCGCCTCCCGCCGCGACGAGCTCATCCCCAAGCACATCATCAAGGACGACATCTTCGCCTCGATCAACTACCTGTGCGGGCTCGGCCACGCCATCGGTACGGTGGACGACATCGACCACCTCGGCAACCGCCGCATCCGTTCGGTCGGCGAGCTGCTCCAGAACCAGTTCCGCATCGGCTTTTCCCGCATGGAGCGCGTCATCCGCGAGCGGATGGCGACCCAGGCGCAGGACATGGACGTCGTGACCCCGCAGGCGCTCATCAACATCCGCCCGGTCGTGGCCTCGATCAAGGAGTTCTTCGGCTCCTCGCCGCTCTCCCAGTTCATGGACCAGACCAACCCCCTCGCGGAGCTCACCCACAAGCGCCGCCTGTCGGCGCTCGGACCCGGCGGCCTCTCCCGTGACCGCGCCGGATTCGAGGTCCGCGACGTGCACTACAGCCACTACGGCCGCATGTGCCCGATCGAGACCCCTGAGGGCCCGAACATCGGACTGATCTCCTACCTCGCGACCTTCGCGAAGATCAACGAATACGGCTTCATCGAGGCGCCCTACCGCCGCGTCGACAAGGAGACGGGCGTGGTGCTCGACGAGGTCGAGTATATGACCGCTGACATCGAGGATATGTATATCGTGGCGCAGGCCAACGAGCCGCTCACCGACGACCACAAGTTCGCCAACGAGAAGGTCAGCGTCCGCTACCGCGACGCGGTCATGGTCTGCGAGCGCGAGAAGGTCGACTATATGGACGTCTCGCCGAAGATGGTCGTCTCGGTCGCGACGGCGATGATCCCCTTCCTCGAGAACGACGACGCCAACCGCGCGCTGATGGGCGCGAACATGCAGCGCCAGGCGGTGCCTCTGCTCGTGCCGGAGGCGCCCATCGTGGCGACGGGCATGGAGTACAAATCCGCCGTCGACTCGGGCGTCGCGGTCGTCTCCAAGCACGCGGGCGTTGTGGATGCGGTGTCGGCCAACGAGGTCGTCATCCGCGACAGCGACGGCGAGCGCCATCCCTACCATCTGATTAAGTTTATGCGTTCCAACCAGGGGACATGCATCAACCAGCGCCCCATCGTCGCGAAGGGGGAGCAAATCGAGGTCGGCCAGGTCATCGCGGACGGCCCGTCCACCGCGGGCGGCGAGATCAGCCTCGGGCGCAACATGCTCGTCGGCTTCATGACCTGGGAGGGCTACAACTACGAGGACGCGGTGCTCATCAACGAGCGCCTCGTCAAGGACGATATCTACACCTCGATCCACATCGAGGAATATGAGATCGAGTCCCGCGACACCAAGCTGGGACCCGAGGAGATCACCCGCGACATCCCCAACGTCGGCGACGACGCGCTCAAGGAGCTCGACGAACGCGGCATCATCCGCGTGGGCGCCGAGGTGCGCGCCGGCGACATCCTCGTGGGCAAGGTCACGCCCAAGGGCGAGACCGAGCTCAACGCGGAGGAGCGCCTGCTGCGCGCGATCTTCGGCGAGAAGGCGCGCGAGGTGCGCGACACCTCCCTGCGCGTGCCGCACGGCGAATACGGCATCATCGTGGACGTGAAGGTCTTCACCCGCGAAAACTGCGACGAGCTCTCGCCGGGCGTCAACATGGTGGTCCGCTGCTATATCGCCCAGAAGAGAAAGATCTCGGTCGGCGACAAGATGGCCGGACGCCACGGCAACAAGGGCGTCGTCTCCCGGGTGCTGCCGCAGGAGGATATGCCCTACCTGCCGGACGGCCGCCCGCTCGACATCGTCTTAAACCCCCTGGGCGTCCCAAGCCGCATGAACATCGGGCAGGTGCTCGAGGTCCATCTCGGGCGCGCGGCGGCCGAGCTTGGCTGGAAGGTCATGACCCCCGTCTTCGACGGCGCGAACGAGAACGATATCGCCGACTGCCTCGAGCAGGCGGGGCTGCCGCGGGACGGCAAGACCTGGCTGCACGACGGGCGCACGGGCGAGCTGTTCGACCATCCGGTCACCGTCGGCTATATGTACTACCTCAAGCTCCATCACCTGGTCGACGACAAGATCCACGCCCGCTCCACCGGTCCCTACAGCCTCGTGACCCAGCAGCCGCTGGGCGGCAAGGCGCAGTTCGGCGGCCAGCGCTTCGGCGAGATGGAGGTGTGGGCGCTGGAGGCCTACGGCGCCGCCTACACCCTGCAGGAGATCCTGACGGTCAAGTCGGACGACGTGGTCGGCCGCGTCAAGACCTTCGAGGCGATCGTCAAGGGCAAG
The DNA here is from genome assembly GCF_900199635.1 of Anaerotruncus massiliensis (ex Togo et al. 2026). Lineage (GTDB taxonomy): Bacteria > Bacillota > Clostridia > Oscillospirales > Ruminococcaceae > Anaerotruncus > Anaerotruncus massiliensis. Next base: position 691,725 of record NZ_LT962687.1, read on the forward strand.
AACGTGCCGAAGCCGGGCATCCCGGAATCGTTCAAGGTGCTCATCAAGGAACTCCAGTCGCTCGGCCTGGACGTGCGCGTGCTGGATAAGGACGATCAGGAGATCGACCTCAAGCAGACGTTCGACGACGACGAAAATATGGGGCTGACCCCTGTGGATGACTCGCTGATGGACGGCGTCGAAGTGGCCTCCGAATTCGAGGACGGCTTCGACATCGAGCATCCGGACACGGAGGGCGAACCCGAGGGAGACATCGACCTGCTCGATGTGGACCTGGGGGACGCGGACCTCGAAGAGAGCTTCGACCCGATCGAGGCGCTCGGCCTGGACGGCATCGCGAGTGAGGACGACAGTTTCTGAGACGCGCATAACAGAATCACCGGCGTGTCCACACTGATTAGAAGAGAGGGGTTCGCATTTGGAATTCAACGTTTTTGAATCGATAAAAATCGGACTGGCGTCGCCCGAGCTGATCCGCGAGTGGTCGTGGGGCGAGGTCAAGAAGCCCGAAACCATCAATTACCGCACCCTCAAGCCGGAACGGGAAGGCCTTTTCTGCGAAAAGATCTTTGGACCGACCAAGGACTGGGAGTGTTACTGCGGGCGCTACAAGCGCATCCGCTATAAGGGCAAGGTGTGCGAGCGCTGCGGCGTCGAGGTCACCCGCGCCAAGGTCCGCCGCGAGCGCATGGGCCACATCGAGCTGGCCGCGCCCGTCAGCCACATCTGGTATTTCAAGGGGACCAGCTCCCGCATGGGGCTCCTCCTAAACATGTCCCCCCGCCTGCTCGAGAAGGTGCTCTACTTCGCGTCCTACGTGGTGATCGACCCCGGCATCACGAACCTCAAAAAGTACACGCTCCTCTCCGAGAAGGAATACCGCGACCTCAAGGAGGCCTACGAGGACGATTTCCGCGCCGGCATGGGCGCGGAGGCGATCAAGGAGCTGCTCGCCGAGATCGACCTCGACCAGCTCTCCGACGAGCTCAAGACCGAGCTCGAGACCGCCGCCGGCCAGAAGCGCGTCAAGCTCTTAAAGCGCCTCGAGGTGGTCGAGGCGTTCCGCCAGAGCCACAACCGCCCCGAGTGGATGATCCTCGACGTGATCCCCGTGATCCCGCCCGACATCCGCCCGATGGTCCAGCTCGACGGCGGCCGCTTCGCGACGAGCGACTTAAACGACCTCTACCGCCGCGTCATCAACCGCAACAACCGCCTGAAGAAGCTGCTCGAGCTCGGCGCGCCCGACATCATCGTGCGCAACGAGAAGCGGATGCTCCAGGAGGCGGTCGACGCGCTCATCGACAACGGCCGCCGCGGCCGTCCCGTCACCGGGCCGAACAACCGCCCGCTCAAATCCCTCTCCGACATGCTCAAGGGCAAACAGGGCCGTTTCCGCCAGAACCTCCTCGGCAAGCGCGTCGACTATTCGGGCCGTTCGGTCATCGTCGTCGGGCCGGAGCTGCGGATGTACCAGTGCGGCCTGCCCAAGGAGATGGCGCTCGAGCTCTTCAAGCCCTTCGTCATGAAGCGGCTGGTCGACCTCAAGGTCGCCACCAACATCAAAAACGCCCGCAAGATGGTCGAGCGCGCCACCGTCAAGGACGTGTGGGACGCGCTGGAGGTGGTCATCAAGGACCACCCCGTGCTCCTCAACCGCGCCCCGACCCTCCACCGCCTGGGCATCCAGGCGTTCGAGCCGGTCCTCGTCGAGGGCCGCGCGCTCAAGCTCCACCCGCTCGTCTGCACCGCCTATAACGCCGACTTCGACGGCGACCAGATGGCCGTGCACGTCCCGCTTTCGGCGGAGGCGCAGGCGGAGGCCCGCTTCCTCATGCTCGCCGCCAACAACCTCCTCAAGCCCTCCGACGGCAAGCCCGTCACCGTCCCGACCCAGGACATGGTGCTCGGCTCCTACTACCTGACGATGGTGCGCGACGACGAGCCGGGCGCGGGCAAGGTCTTCCGAGACTTCAACGAGGCCACCATGGCCTACCAGGCGGGCGTCGTCGGCCTGCACGCGCCGATCAGGGTGCGCATCACCAAGCAGGTGGGCGACGAGCGCATCTCCCACATCGTCGACACGACGGTCGGCCGCATCATCTTCAACGACCCCATCCCGCAGGACCTCGGCTACGTCGACCGCACCGATCCGGACCACGTCTTCGACCTCGAGATCGGCTTCCTCGTCCGCAAGAAGGAGCTCGGGAAGATCATCGACCGCTGCATCCACACCTACGGCACCGCCAAGACCTCCGAGATGCTCGACCGCATCAAGGCGCAGGGCTTCAAGTACTCCACCAAGGGCGCGATCACCGTTTCGGTCTCCGACGCGGTCATCCCGCCCGAGAAGGCGCAGTACATCGCCGAGGCGGATAAGAAGGTCGACGCGATCAAGCGCCAGTACGACCGCGGCTTCATTTCGGACGACGTGCGTTACGAGCGGGTCGTCTCGACGTGGAACGAGTGCTCCGCGAAGGTCAAGGACGCGCTCCAGAAGACCTTCGACGAGCGCAACCCCATCTTCATGATGGCGGACTCGGGCGCCCGCGGCTCGATGGACCAGATCCGCCAGCTCGCCGGTATGCGCGGCCTGATCGCCAACACCTCCGGGCGTGCGATCGAAATCCCGATCAAGGCGAACTACCGCGAGGGCCTGAACATCCTGGAATACTTCAACTCCTCCCGAGGCGCCCGAAAGGGCCTGGCCGATACGGCGCTGCGCACCGCGGACTCGGGCTACCTGACCCGCCGCCTCGTCGACGTCTCGCAGGACGTCATCATCCGCGAGCACGACTGCGGCACCCATGAGGGCATCGTCGTCTGCGACATCGTCGACAGCGGCCGCGTCATCGAAGATATGTGCGAGCGCCTGATCGGCCGCTACGTGGCCGACGACCTCGTCGATCCCAGGACGGGCGAGGTGCTCGTCACCCGCGACCGCATGATGACCGAGGCGGACGCCCGGCGCATCCGCGACGCGGGCTTCACCGAGGTCAAGATCCGCACCCCCCTCAACTGCGAGGCGAAGATCGGCGTCTGCGCCAAGTGCTACGGCGCCAACCTCGCGAACGGCCAGCCGGTCGGCGTGGGCGAGGCGGTCGGCATCATCGCGGCGCAGTCGATCGGCGAGCCGGGCACCCAGCTGACGATGCGTACCTTCCACACGGGCGGCATCGCGTCGGCGGCGGACATCACCCAGGGCCTTCCGCGCGTCGAGGAGCTGTTCGAGGCCCGCAAGCCGAAGAACAGCGCGGTCATCTCCCACCTCGACGGCGTCGTCTCGTTCGAGAAGGACCAGAAGGGCGGCGACTTCGTCGTCGTCACCGCCGACGACGGCGAGCGGTTCGAGCGGCAGATCGTCTACGGCTCCACCCTGCGCGTGTCGGAGGGCGACCGGGTCGTGAAGGGCGAGCAGATCACCGAAGGCGCGGTCGAGCCCAACGAGATCCTCACAGTCTCCGGGCACCTGGCGGTGCAGGACTACCTGATCAAGGAGGTCCAGCGCACCTACCGGACGCAGGGCGTCGACATCAACGACAAGCACATCGAGGTCATCGTCCGCCAGATGATGCGCAAGGTGAAGATCGACGACGGCGGCGACACCGCGCTGATCACCGGCTCGAACATCGACAAGACCGAGCTTGCCCGCATCAACGCGGAACTCGACGCGCGGTGCGCGGAGGAGGGCTGCGAATGCCGCCACGCCACCGGCATTCCGGTGCTGCTGGGCATCACCAAGGCGTCGCTCGCCACCGAGAGCTTCATGTCGGCGGCCTCCTTCCAGGAGACGACCCGTGTGCTGACCGAGGCGGCCATCAAGGGCAAGGTCGACAAGCTCCAGGGCCTCAAGGAGAACGTCATCATCGGCAAGCTGGTGCCGGCAGGCACGGGCACGGTCGATTACGACGAGCTCGAGGTGATGAACACCGCGGAGGGACACGTCGACCGCAGCGACTACGATTTCATCGGGTCTCTGAGCGACGACATGCAGACCGTCTGACCGGGCTTGTGAGTTCCTCTGAAATTTTCAAAAATCTTTCGTACGTATTGACAAGATGCGAGCGGAAGAGCTATAATTAAAAACTGTGAGATTGACCCATTTACCAGATTTCACCGGGGCGGAGCGCCAGCTTCGCCCCGTGGAAATAAAGTCTATTATTATGTAAGGAGGTGCAATATGCCAACCTTTAACCAGCTCGTTCGTAAGGGTAGAGAGGTTACCGCAAAGAAATCCACGGCTCCTGCGCTGCTGAAAGGATGGAACGCCAAGAAACGCGTCGCCATCGATCAGACTTCTCCGCAGAAGCGCGGCGTCTGCACGGCGATCCGTACTTCGACCCCGAAAAAACCGAACTCTGCGCTGCGGAAAGTCGCCAGGGTCAGGCTGTCCAACGGATTTGAGGTTACGTCCTACATTCCGGGTATCGGCCACAACCTTCAGGAACACAGCGTGGTGCTGATCCGTGGCGGACGTGTCAGGGATCTGCCTGGCGTTCGTTACCACATCGTTCGTGGTACGCTCGACGCGCAAGGTGTCGCGAAGAGGATGCAGGCCCGTTCCAAGTACGGTGCGAAGCGTCCGAAGGCTGGTGCCAAGAAGTAATAAAACAACTGATAATCTGCCAGTTTCAGGCTAACATATAGATGTGTGCAGCCGGGATTGGCACGAACGGGAGTTTTGTCACTTTCGAGTACCAATGATTTCATACTAATTATGAAGGAGGGAAGCGAAGTGCCAAGAAGAGGTCAAATTGCAAAACGTGACGTTTTGCCTGACCCGCTGTACAATTCCAAGCTGGTGACACGCCTGATCAACAACATCATGTATGACGGCAAAAAGGGCGTGGCGCAGAAGATTGTATACGGTGCATTCGACATTGTCAAGGAAAAGACCGGCAAAGACCCGCTGGAGGCGTTCGAGCAGTCGATGGAAAACATCATGCCCGTGCTGGAGGTCAAGGCCCGCCGTGTCGGCGGCGCGACTTACCAGGTGCCTATGGAGGTCCGGCCGGAGCGCCGTCAGACCCTGGGCCTGCGGTGGCTCTGCACCTATTCGCGCAACCGCGGCGAGAAGACCATGAGAGAGCGCCTTGCCGGCGAGATCATGGATTCTCTCAACCAGCAGGGCGGCGCGGTCAAGAAACGCGAGGATACCCACAAGATGGCCGAAGCCAACAAGGCGTTCGCACATTATCGCTGGTAATCCGCTTTCTTTGCGCGGCCGCGTGAGCGGCGGCGCGGAGTATTTTATTTCGTTCCCCGGCGGCGTCAGCATCAGCTGTTCCGGCGTCGGAAAGCAAATTAAGGGAGGACACTATGCCTAGAGACGTATCTCTGGAATTAACCCGCAACATTGGCATAATGGCCCACATTGACGCCGGCAAGACGACGACCACCGAGCGTATCCTGTACTACACAGGCATCAACCACAAGATCGGTGAGACCCACGAGGGCACGGCGACAATGGACTGGATGGCGCAGGAGCAGGAGCGTGGCATCACGATCACCTCCGCCGCGACCACCTGTTATTGGAAGGACCACCGCATCAACATCATCGACACCCCCGGACACGTGGACTTCACCGTCGAGGTCGAGCGCTCGCTGAAAGTGCTCGACGGCTCGGTGACCGTATTCTGCGCCAAGGGCGGCGTCGAGCCGCAGTCGGAGACGGTGTGGCGCCAGGCGAACAAATACCATGTCCCGCGCATGGGATATGTCAATAAGATGGACATCATGGGTGCGGATTTCTACCGCGTCATCGACATGATGCGCCAGCGCCTCAAATGCAACGCCGTCCCGATCCAGCTCCCGATCGGCGCGGAGACCTGGTTCAAGGGCATCATCGACCTTGTCGAGATGAGGGCCGACGTCTATTACGACGACCTCGGAAAGGACATGCGTGTCGAGGAGATCCCCGAGGACATGCGCGAGAAGGCGGAGCAGTACCGCGAGGAGCTGCTCGAGCACCTCTCCGAGTGTGACGAGGCGTTCATGGAGAAATACCTCGCGGGCGAGGAGATCACCACCGACGAGATCAAGGCGGTGATCCGCAAGTCCACCATCGCCAATACGATGGTCCCCGTCTGCTGCGGCACCTCCTATAAGAACAAGGGCGTCCAGAAGCTGCTCGACGCGATCGTCGACTACATGCCGGCTCCGACCGACATCGAGAACGTGAAGGGCACCAACCCGGAGACCGACCAGGAGGAGGAGCGCAAGGTCAGCGACAACGAGCCGTTCTCCGCGCTCGCTTTCAAGATCGCGACCGACCCCTATGTCGGCAAGCTCTGTTTCTTCCGCGTCTATTCCGGCACGCTGGCGGCCGGCTCGGGCGTCTACAACCCGAACAAGGACGCCACCGAGCGCATTGGGCGCATCCTGCAGATGCACGCCAACCACCGGAAGGACCTTGAGGTCTGCTACTGCGGCGACATCGCCGCGGCGGTCGGGCTCAAGAACACCACCACGGGCGACACGCTCTGCGATCCCAAGCACCCGATCATCCTCGAGTCGATGGAGTTCCCCGAGCCGGTCATCAACCTGGCGATCGAGCCGAAGACCAAGGCCGGCCAGGAGAAGATGGCGATCGGCCTGGGCAAATTGGCCGAGGAGGACCCCACCTTCCGCACCTACACCGACCAGGAGACCGGCCAGACGATCATCGCGGGCATGGGCGAGCTCCATCTGGAGATCATCGTCGACCGCCTGCTGAGGGAATTCAAGGTCGAGGCGAACGTCGGCAAGCCGCAGGTCGCCTACAAGGAGACCATCCGCAAGATGGCCGACGTCGACCACAAATATGCGCGCCAGTCGGGCGGTAAGGGCCAGTACGGCCACGTCAAGATCCGCATCGAACCCAACGAGAGCGGCAAGGGCTACGAGTTCGTCAACGCGATCGTGGGCGGCGCCATCCCGAAGGAATACATCGGTCCGATCGACCAGGGTATTCAGGGCGCGATGCAGGCGGGCGTGCTCGCCGGCTATCCGGTCGTCGACGTGAAGGTCACGCTGTACGACGGCTCCTACCACGAGGTCGACTCCTCCGAAATGGCGTTTAAGATCGCCGCTTCGATGGCGTTCAAGATGGCCATGCAGAAGGCCGACCCGGTCCTGCTCGAACCGATCATGAAGGTCTCTGTCACCACGCCGGAGGACTACATGGGCGACGTCATCGGCGACCTGAACAGCCGCCGCGGACAGATCCAGGGCATGGACGCCGTCTTCGGCGCGCAGGAGATCCGGGCGTTCGTCCCGCTCTCCGAGATGTCCGGCTACTCCAACGACCTGCGTTCCAAGACGCAGGGCCGCGGCAACTATGTCATGGAGCCCAGCCACTACATCGAGGTTCCGAAGTCGATCGCGGAAGGAATTATGTCCTCCAGGGGCAAAAAAGCCGAATAAGACTTGCTTTTTCCCCTGCGAATTGGTAGAATACAAGCATCAGGCCCGGCGGACTACCAGCGCCGGCACAGGAATATCCCCGTGAATAAAATTCTTGATCATAAGGGAGGAAATTTTCGATGGCAAAGGCACATTTTGAAAGAAACAAGCCCCATGTCAACATTGGTACGATCGGACACGTCGACCACGGCAAGACCACGCTGACCGCGGCGATCACCAAGGTTCTCGCGATGAAGGGCCAGGCCCAGTTCGAAGCGTATGACATGATCGATAAGGCCCCTGAAGAGAGGGAGCGCGGCATCACCATCAACACCGCGCACGTTGAGTACGAGACCGACAAGCGCCACTACGCGCATGTCGACTGCCCGGGACATGCCGACTACGTCAAGAACATGATCACCGGCGCCGCGCAGATGGACGGCGCGATCCTCGTCGTCTCCTCCGCCGACGGCCCGATGCCCCAGACCCGTGAGCACATCCTGCTCGCCCGTCAGGTCGGCGTTCCCTACATCGTCGTCTATATGAACAAGGTCGACCAGGTCGACGATCCCGAGCTGCTCGAGCTCGTCGAGATGGAAATCCGTGAGCTGCTCTCCAGCTACGACTTCCCCGGCGACGACATCCCCATCATCAAGGGTTCCGCGCTGCAGGCCCTCGAGTGCACCAGCACCGACCCGAGCGCGCCCGAGTATGCCAGCATCCTCGAGCTCATGGACGCTGTCGACGAGTATATCCCGACTCCGGAGCGCAAGGCCGACCTGCCGTTCCTGATGCCCGTTGAGGACGTCTTCACCATCACCGGCCGCGGCACCGTCGCCACCGGCCGTGTCGAGCGTGGCCAGCTGAAGACTGGCGACGAGGTCGAGATCGTCGGTCTTTCCGACGAGAAGAAGAAGACCGTCGTTACCGGCATCGAGATGTTCCGCAAGATCCTCGACTACGCCGAGGCCGGCGACAACATCGGCGCCCTGCTCCGCGGCATTCAGCGCACCGAGATCGAGCGCGGCCAGGTTCTCTGCAAACCCGGCTCGATCCATCCGTACACCAAGTTCCGCGGCCAGGTCTACATCCTGAAAAAGGAAGAGGGCGGCCGTCACACCCCGTTCTTCAACAACTATCGTCCGCAGTTCTATTTCCGTACCACCGACGTGACCGGCGTCGTCTCCCTGCCTGAGGGCATCGAGATGTGCATGCCTGGCGACAACGTCGAGATGGACGTTGAGCTGATCACCGAGATCGCGATCGAGGAAGGCCTCCGCTTCGCGATTCGTGAGGGCGGCCGTACCGTTGGTTCGGGCGTTGTCATCAAGATCAACGAATAAGATCCCATAAAAAAGCGGCCGCCCGGACGGGCGGCCGCTTTTTGTCCTTTGGCGTAAAAGGGAAAAGGCCCCGCGCCTGCAAAACGCAGGCGCGGGGCCTTTTTGATCTGATTCAGATGAGCCGGATCTCCCGGAAGCCGGCCCCGCGGGCAAGTTCGCCCAGCCGCTCGATCGTCTCCCGGCTGGGGGAGGGGTGGTTTTCCAGCCGCCCGCGCACCCCCTGGGGGCGGAAGGTGATGAGCTTGAGACGGGTTTCGGCGGCACGCGGCCCGAGCGTCTCTGCGGCGCCCGCGATGACCGCCTCTGCGTCCACAAGGCCGTCGACGACCACGAGGCGCAGTTCTTCCAGCTTGCCTGTCTCGGAGAGGAAGGCGAGGTTCTTTTTGACGGCGGCGTTGTCCGCGCCGGTAAGCGCCCGGTGGACGGCGGGGTCCCAGCTTTTCACGTCCAGCATGACGCCGTCGCAGACCTCCATGAGCGCGGGGTGCCGCGCGAGGTCCGCCGTGCCGTTGCTGTCCATGAGGCAGGTGAGCCCCCGCTCCTTCGCAAGGGTGAAGAGCCCGGTCAAAAAGCCGGGGTAGAGGGAGCATTCCCCGCCCGAGACGGTGATGCCCCGGATGAAGGGGATGTTCCGGGAGACGCGCTCCATCGCGGCCTCCGGCGTCATCCAGAGGACGCGCGGGGAGGCATGGTGGGAGCAGGTGCGGATGCAGTCGTCGCACCAGGCGCAGAGCGCCTCGTCCCAGACGACATGCCCGTCGACCATCGAGAGCGCGCCCGCCGGGCAGCCCGGCACGCAGTCGCCGCAGTGGACGCACATCCGCTGCGTCTCAGGATTGTGGCAGTAGGCGCAGGCGATGTTGCAGCCCTGCACGAAGATGGAGGTCCGGCTGCCCGGGCCGTCCACCGTGCTGAAGGGGATGATTCGGTTGACCGGAGCGGCGTTTTTCATGCCATCCGCACCTTGCGTTCCGCCAGCCGGTTCACGTCGTAGTTGGGCGCGCCCAGCTGGGTCGTGTTCTTGAGGACGACCTCGTGGTTGCGGTATTTCTCCATCTCGCTGCGCTTGACCAGGTAGCCGGTGATGCGCACGAGGTCGGTGTCGGCCGAATAGAAGCTCATGTACTGCACGCCGGTCTGGAAGGCGCCCTTGACCACGTCGAGCAGCGCGGCCGGGTTCTGGGTCACGTTGGAGGCGATGGGGAAGATGTCGCCCACGCCGGTGGGGAAGTACTTGTGGAAGCGGGCGCAGTGGCGCAGATGGTCGGAGAAGGAATCCGGTTCGCCGCCCACGGGGATGCGCACGCCCGACGTGATGCCGAGGTCGGAATCGAGGCCCACCTGCGCATGCAGCATGAATTTGTTGCCGGAGATGGGGGAGTAGGCCGCCGTGAAGGTGGGGACGATGCGCGCGATGGCGTCCATGATCCGCTGCCCGAGATCATCCGCCTCGGGATCGCGGCCGTAGACCTTCCCCTGGTCGGCCATCAGCGCGTTGACGCACTCGGCCAGACCGGTCACGCCGAACATGGGCAGGAAGCGGTCGGGGGAAAGCAGGCCCTCCTTCACGAGGAAGTTGGACTCGAAGAAGCCGGACTGCTCGACGATGAAGCGGATGCGCTCGTTCATGTAATCGGCGATGAGGCCAAGGCATTCGGGCAGAAGCTCCCCGATAAACTGCTCCTCGTTCACCGCCTCCTTGACCAGCTCGGTCAGGGTGACGCGGGTGAGGGTGTAGGCCCCGCCGCAGATCGGCAGGATGTTGTAGCAGCTGGCCACGCCGTAACGGTCGAAGGGGGCGCGGTTGGCCACGTCGTTGCAGATGGCCGGGTTGGAGCAGGCGAGCGAGCACTCAATGGCCTCCTCCATGAAGCCGTCGGGCGTGACGGCCGGATCGTATTTGATGGTCATGTTCGGCACCGTGTTGGCGAGCTCCTTCTCCACCTTGAGGATCAGCCGTCCGGCCCTCGTGTCCCTGGGGCCGAGGTTGGCGTGGCAGAAGGAGTCGGTGATGGTGCGGTCGAGGTAGTTGAGGAAGAGGCGCAGCTTCTTGCAGATCTCCTCGTCGGAGAGCCCGTCGAGGAAGGGGTCGATGAGCGTGTCGAGGCTGCCCAGGTAGACCGGGAAGTTGGTGATCGACGGCACGTGGCGGTAGAGGATCATCAGGGCGTTGAGCAGCTCGTCGAGGTCCTTGGGCGGGTCCACGCGCAAAAACGCGCTGCCGTTTTTGACGAATTTTTCATAGTCGGGCAGGATGTAGCGCGGACGGTAGGGCGCGCCGCCCTCAAAGAGGTCGTTGATGGCGCCCGTCTCGAAGAAATGCCTGGTGCGCGGCGGGATATTCAGCACGTCCAGCGAGTTTTCCGCCGCCTTCGCAAGCTGCATGAGCTTCTGCTCATGGGTGAGTTCGCGGGATGTTACGATTTTGCGGATATTTTCCAGATCAACCATAATCAAATCCTCCATTCATCCACTGTCGATATGTGAATTGTTTTGTTACAGCATTATCGCCCGATCCGCAGGGCCAGCTCCCTGCGCATCCGCTGCTCCTGCTGCGGCGAGACGGTAATCTTGCCGCGCCGCACGGTCAGGAACCCGTCCTGCTCGAGGCGGCGGATGCTGCGGTTGATGGTGCGCACGCAGAAGCCGGTTTCCTCACAGATGGCGGAACGGGTCATCTCCACGACGACCGGCTCCCCGTCCTCCGCGGGATTTCGCGTGCAAAAGCCGGTCAAAAACTGCAGCAGCCGGCTTTCGCTGTCCAGGAAGAGAAAGCTGCGCTCCCGGTCCGCCTGAAGCAGCAGGCTCTGCATGACCGCCCGCACCCGGGAAAGCATGATGCCGCTGTCCGACAGGATCCACTGCATATAGCTGGAGGCGGGCAGCCGCAGCAGGCGGCAGCGGGTCTTCGCCTGCACCTGCGCGAAGAAGCGGTCGGCGCCGGAAAGCGCCTCGTATTCCCCGAAAAACTCGATCGCGTCGAAATCGGAGAAGGTGTAGGTGGCGTAGCCGGGCTGGATGCCCGAGACGGTGACGCGCCCCTCGAGCAGCACGCAGACGGAGCCGCAGGGGTCGTCCTGGCGGATGATGTGCTCGCCCGCGCGGGCCTCAGCCGTCAGCACGGGGGCGTCGGACGGAAAGCCCGCGAAGAGCTTGCGCAGACGGGCCGCCAGCGGCATGGGTTCTGATTGTAGCCAGTCGGCAAACTGCATCCGTTTTCCGCTCCTCTCAACGCGCGGCCATTCGGGCCGGGGAGGCCGCGTTTTGTGCTTTTCGTTCCTCCATGTTTATTATAGCAACGCTGAAAACGGAAAAAAAGGACACGAGTCCCTTTCTGGATTCTTTGTAGGCATGCACAGCGAACAAGCGGTATGACTGTACGTTTTGCCCAAGCGGAATGGAAAGTTCCGGATTGAAAAAGTGCAATTTGTCCTAAGCAGAAGTTTTGTAGCCTGTGCCAAAAAAGAAAGCCAATATCTGCAATTTCTGAAAAATTTAGAAAGATAGCCTTTACATTTCGAGCGGCTGTGTTATACTGAAACCGTAATCGGTGGGACAAACTGCCCACTTGGAACCGGTGTTTTCCATCTTCGGCGCGTAGGCGCGGCGAGCGGAAAAGCCGGATTTTTTGTAAGCGGAGCGGAGGCGGAAAGCCGCCTCCCATGCGGGAAAGGACGCTGCTGAAATGGATAAGAAAGAATTGGTGCGCCTGGCGATCGAAGCGCGGGAGAGCAGTTATTCCCCCTATTCGAATTTCCGCGTCGGCGCGGCGCTGCTCACTTCAGGCGGCAAGGTCTACCAGGGCTGCAATGTGGAAAACGCCTCCTACGGCGCGGGCATCTGCGCCGAGCGCAACGCCGCCCTGCGGGCGGTCTTCGAGGGGGAGAAGCGTTTTTCGGAGATCGCGGTCGTCGGCTGGCACCGCGACGCGAAGCCGGAGGAGCGGGGCTACGCCTTCCCCTGCGGCATCTGCCGCCAGTTCCTGCGGGAATTCGCCGTGCCGGGCATGAAGGTCTATGTGGCCGTGAGCGAAAAGGAAGCGGATATCCGGGAGTATACGCTGGAGCAGTTGCTGCCCGAATCCTTCGGTCCCGAGGACCTGCTTTGATATCGGTTTGATCCTGCCGGTTTCCGCCGGCAGATTCATTCAAAATGCAATAAAGGAGAAAATTATGAAAAAGACGAAATTACTGAGCACGATTCTGGCAATGGTTCTCGTCGCCGGCATGCTCGCCGCGTGCGGCGGAACCCCCGAGACCCCGTCCTCCACGGCGCCCGCCGAGACGGCTCCCTCCGCCGAGCCCGCTGAGGAGCCCGCGGACGACGCCGCTCCGGCCGACGGAGCATTTTCCGCCGCGCTCGTCACCGACGTCGGCGGAATTAACGACCAGTCCTTTAACCAGTCCGCCTGGGAGGGCATGCAGCGCCTCGAGAGCGACAAGGGCGTCAAGGTCAGCTTCCTCGAGTCCAAGAAGGACGCCGACTACGCGCCCAACCTGGCCAAGGTCACCGACGACGCGCCGGACATCGTCTGGGGCATCGGCTTCCTGATGAAGGACGCCCTGGCCGCGGCCGCCGAGAGCAACCCCGACCAGCGCTACGCGCTCGTCGACGACGTCTTTGAGGACGGCCAGTACCCGAACGCCATCGGCGTGCAGTTCCAGGCGGAGCAGTCCTCCTTCCTGGTCGGCTACATCGCCGCCCACAAGACCGAGACGAACCATGTCGGCTTCCTGCTCGGCATGGAGAGCCCCGTCATGGACCGCTTCAAATACGGCTATGAGGCCGGCGTGCGCTACGGCGCCAAGGAGCTCGGCAAGGAGATCCAGTATGACTTCGCGCTGGCCGAGAGCTTCAGCGACACCGCCAAGGGCAAGGCCATGGCGCAGAAGATGTACACCGACGGCGCCGACGTGATCTTCCACGCGGCCGGCCAGACGGGCAGCGGCGCCATCGAGGCCGCCAAAGAGATGAACAAGATGGTCATCGGCGTCGACCTTGACCAGAACTTCCTGGCTCCCGACAACGTCATCACCTCCGCGCTGAAGAACGTCGGCAACGCTGTTTACGACATCACCGGGCGCATCATGGACGGCGAAGAGCTGGGCGGCACCAACGTCACCATGGGCCTGGCGGAAGGCGGCGTGGGCATCGCCCCCTCCTCCGACAAGCACCTGTCCGCCGAGCTGCTCGCCCAGGTGGACGAACTGCAGCAGAAGATCATCGACGGCGAGATCGTTGTCCCCTACACCCAGGAGGACTTCGACGCCTTCGTGGCCAACCTGTAAGATTCGCCTGTAGAGCGTTATTTGCCCGCGGGGGCTTTTGCCCCCGCGGGCCCAAAAGGGCTGTTATGGCAGATGGAACCCCTTGCGGGTTTCCTGCGGCAGCCCTTTTTTAGCCAGGGGGCGCGGACGCGCTTCCCGGCCCGCCGCGGCCGGGACCCTGATGCAGATTGTTGTTGGCGAGGAGGCAGGTTATGGAAGCGGGAACCCCCCAATACGCGGTCCAGATGAAGCAGATCTGCAAGTATTTCGGCAGCTTCTGCGCGTTGGATCATGTGGATTTGAATGTCAGAAAAGGTACGATCCACGCGCTGCTCGGTGAGAACGGCGCGGGGAAATCCACGCTCATGAACATCCTGTACGGCTTCTACCGGGCGGACGAGGGGGAGATCCTCCTCAACGGGGAGCCGGTGGAGGTCAAGAACCCGAGCGTGGCGATCAAACACGGCATCGGCATGGTCCACCAGCACTTCATGCTGGTGGAGAATTTCACCGTCACACAGAATATCATGCTCGGCGCGGAGACCACGAAGGGTTTCGACGTGCTGGACCTCGAGTCGGTCAAGGCGCAGATCCGGGAGCTCTCCGAACGGTACGGCCTCTATGTGGACCCCGACGCCAAGATCCAAGACGTCTCGGTCGGCATGCAGCAGAGGGTGGAGATCCTGAAAGCCCTCTACCGCGGCGTGGATATCCTGATCCTCGACGAGCCCACGGCGGTTCTGACCCCGCAGGAGATCGAGGAACTGATCGAAATCATGCACCGCCTGGTCGGAGACGGCAAGACGGTCATCATTATCACCCACAAGCTGCGCGAGATCAAGCAGTCCTCCGACTACTGCACCATCATCCGCCGTGGCCACTATGTGGACACGGTGTCGGTCGCGGAGGAGAGCGAGGAGGACCTGGCCACGAAGATGGTCGGGCGCGAGGTCACGCTGCACATCGAAAAAAAGCCCGCCACACCCGGCGACGTGGTGTTTTCCATCGAGGACCTCACCGTCAGGGACAACCGCGGCATCGAAAAGCTGCGCGGCCTCTCCCTGAACGTGCACAAGGGCGAGATCCTCGGTATTGCCGGCATCGACGGCAACGGCCAGAAGGAGCTCGTCGAGGCGATCACCTGCCTGACCCGCTGCGACGGGGGCAGGATCGTGATCAACGGCGCCGAAATCCAGAACACGACGACGCGCAACGTGCTCGACCATGGCATCTGCACCATCCATGAGGACCGCCACAAGCGCGGGCTGGTGCTGAGCTTTTCGGTGGCGGAGAACATGGTGATCGAAAACTACCGCAAACCCCCTTTTTCCAAGGGCATCGTGCTGAATTTCCCCAAGATTCAGGAGAACGCCCAGAAGCTCATCGGGGAGTTTGACGTGCGGCCCGCCGACTGCGCGCGGACCGAGGCGCGCGCCCTGTCGGGCGGCAACCAGCAGAAGGTGATCATCGCGCGAGAGGTCACCAACGACCCCGACCTGCTGATCGCGGTCCAGCCCACGCGCGGACTGGACGTGGGCGCCATTGAATTTGTACATAAGTCGCTGGTGGAGCAGCGGGACCACGGCAAAGCGGTGCTGCTCATCAGCCTGGAGCTTGACGAGGTCATGGACCTGTCCGACCGCATCAATGTGCTCTATAACGGCAGGATCGTCGGCGAAATGGACGCCGCGGGCGCCGATGAAAAGGAAATCGGCCTGCTGATGGCGGGAGGGGGGAACCAGACATGAGGGATCGACTCATCAAGCTGCTCAAAAAACCGATGACCGGGATCCTCATTTCGGTGCTGATCGGCTTCATTGTCGGCGCGGTGGTGCTGGCGGTGGCCGGCTACAACCCGCTGGAGGCCTACGGCGCGATGTTCGCCGGCATGTTCCGGAAGCCGAAATACGTCTCCCAGATCGTCATCAACGCCGTGCCGATCATCCTGACCGGCCTTTCGGTCTCCTTCGCCTACAAGAGCGGGCTCTTCAACATCGGCGCGGAGGGGCAGTACATGATCGGCACCGTGACCGCAGCGCTGGTGGGCCGCTACTTCCTGCTGCCGATGGGCGTCCATCCGGCGGCGGTCCTGCTGCTGGCCTTCCTCTTCGGCGGGCTGTTCGGCGGGCTGGCCGGGTGGCTCAAGGCCCGGTTCGGCGTGCATGAGGTCATCTCCACCATCATGCTCAACTGGATCGCCCTCTACTTCAACAACTTCATCCTCACGCTGCCCGGTGTGAAGAAGCCCGGCTCCCAGGCCTCCTACGAGGTCGCGGACACCGCGAAGCTGCTTTTCCTGGGGGACTGGAAGAAGTCGGAAGCGGGCAAGGAGTTCATCAAGTCGAACGCCTTCTGGGGCGATTTCCTGCGCACCGACCTGCACTGGGGCATTCTGCTCGCGCTTGTGGTCGTGCTGCTCGCCTGGTACTACCTCAACCGGACGACCAAGGGCTTTGAGCTGCGCGCGGTCGGCGCCAACAAGGACGCCGCCGAATTCGCCGGCATCGGCGTCAAGAAGAACATGGTCATGGCCATGTTCATTTCCGGCGGTATCGCGGCGCTGGCGGGCGCCATCCAGATTCTCGGCACCAATCCCTTCCGCATCAGCGTGTTGCCGGTCACCGAGGGCTACGGCTGGGACGGCATCTCCGTCTCGCTGATCGCAAACAACAATCCGCTCGGCTGCGTGCTCTCCGGCCTGCTGTTCAGCGGGCTCAAGTACGGGGGCGGCTCCATCCAGTCGGAAATCGGCGCGCCGAGCGAGATCATCAACATTATGATCGGCTCCATCGTCTTCTGTGTGGCGCTGGTCTCCATCTACCCGATGATCGCCGAACGGCTCAAGAGAAGGGGTGGTTCACATGTTGAATAACATCCTGCTTGCCATCAATATCACCCTGATGTATTCGGCGCCCCTCATCTTCGCGGCGCTCGGCGGGGTCATCACCCAGCGTTCCGGTGTGGACAACATCGGCATCGAGGGCATGATGACGATCGGCGCGTTTGTCGCCACCGCGGTGGGGTACTTCACCGGGAGCCCGTGGCTCGGATTTTTGATCGGCGGGCTGGCGGGGGCCGCCATGGCGGTGCTCCATGCGGTGGCTTCCATCCACCTGCAGGGCAACCAGACCATCTCCGGCGTCGCCATCAACTTCATCGGCCTGGGGCTGGCGCTCTTCCTGTCGCGGCTCTTCTTCGACGGCGCGACCCAGACCCAGCCGGTGCCCAAAAAGCTGCCGAAGATCCTGTCGCTGCTCGGGATGGACACCTCCAACCTGACCATCAACGCCATCAACATCGACATCACGGTGCCGCTGGCCATCCTGCTGACCGTCGCCATGTGGTTCTTCCTCTACAAGACCAAATGGGGCCTGCGGGTGCTGGCCTGCGGCGAGCATCCCGCGGCGGCCGATTCGCTCGGCGTCAACATCTATGTGATCCGCTACGTCTGCTGCATCCTCTCGGGCCTTCTCGCCGGCTTCGGCGGCGCGGCCATGACGCTGGCGGTCGTCTCCAACTTCAGCCCGACGGTCATCTCCGGCCACGGCTTCATCGCGCTGGCCGCCGTGATCTTCGGCAAGTGGACCCCGCAGGGGGCGCTGCGCGCCTGCCTGCTCTTCGGCTTCGCCCAAGCGATGGTGGTCATGCTCGGCGGGATGGAGTACATCCCCTCCCAGCTGCTGGCCATGCTGCCCTATGTGCTCACAATGGTGGTGCTCGTGCTCTTCGTCGGCCGTTCGGAGGCCCCGAAGGCCAACGGCACGCCCTACCGCAAGGGCGAACGGTAACCCCCGATTGTTTAAAAACGCCCCCGCGAAAGCGGGGGCGTTTTTTTCTTTTTTTGTCTTGACAAAGCGCGGTTGGCCTGCTAGAATATAAGCATAAGATTAATCAAATAAACATATGTTTAAGGAGCGAGGAGCATGATCACTGAACGCGAGCGGCAGATTCTGCGCTGGATAGAGGATAACCCGCTGATTTCTCAGCAGGAGCTGGCTTCGCGGGCCGGGATCGCCCGTTCGTCGGTCGCGGTGCACATCTCCAACCTGATGAAGAAGGGCTTCATTCAGGGTAAGGGCTACCTGCTGCAGAAAAATCCCTATATCGTGGTGGTGGGCGGCGCCAATATGGACATCAGCGGCCGTCCGGACGCCCCGCTCGTGGCGCAGGATTCCAACCCCGGCAAGGTGCGGCTGTCGCCGGGCGGCGTGGCGCGCAACATCGCCCACAACCTGGCGCTGCTGGGGGAGGACGTCAAGCTCATCACGGCCTTCGGGGACGACCCCCACGCCAACCAGCTCGCCGAGGGCTGCCGCCGTCTGGGGATCGATGTGAACGACACCCTGACCGTGCCGGGCGGGACGACCTCCACCTACCTGTTCATCGCCGACCACACCGGCGAGATGCAGCTCGCGATCAACGAGATGGACATCTACGAGGAGCTCACGCCGCGCTTTTTCGAGAGCAAGATGGACCTGATCAACCGCGCGAGCCTGTGCATCATGGACACCAATCTGCCGGAGGAGAGCCTGCGGTTCCTGGCGGAAAACTGCCGTTGCCCGCTCTTCGCCGACACCGTCTCCACCGTCAAGGCGAAAAAGCTGGCCGGGCTCTTCTACAAGATCCACACGATCAAGCCCAACCTCCTTGAGGCGCAGCTTTTGACCGGTATCGAGATCCGCGACGAGGATTCGCTCCGCCGCGCCGCCCGCCGCTTTCTGGACATGGGGGTCGAGCAGGTGTTCCTCTCCCTCGGCTCCAAGGGCGTTTTCTGCGCCGACCACCATGAGCAGTTCCACCTGCCCGCCTATCCCTCCCACATGGTCAACAGCACCGGCGCCGGCGACAGCTTCATGGCAGCGCTCGCCTGGGGCTGGCGGCAGGGCTTTTCGCTGCGGGACTGCGCCAAGGCCGGGCTGGCCGCGGCCGACATCTGCATCGAAAGCGCCGAGACGATCAGTCCGCGCATCAGCGCGGAATCCATCCTGGCAATCACGGGGGCGCCCACACCGACCCCCGATGAATAAATCAAATTGACGAGAAGGAGTGTCCGTATCATGAACCGTCTTGAAAAATACCTCGAAGTTTCCCCCCGTATCCGGGAGGCCCTCGACAACAACCGTCCGGTGGTCACGCTGGAATCCACCATCATCTCTCACGGCATGCCCTATCCGCGCAACGTCGAAACCGCCCTCAAGGTGGAGGAGGTCGTCCGGAGCTGCGGCGCCGAACCCGCGACGGTGGCCGTCATCGGCGGCAAGCTGAAGGTGGGCATCTCGGAAGAGGAGATCACTCATCTGGGCAAGAAGGGGCTCGGCGTCATCAAGGCCAGCCGCCGCGATCTGCCGGTGCTCTGCGCCCGCGGCGAGGACGGCGCCACCACGGTGGCCGCCACGATGATCCTCTCCGCGCTGGCCGGGGTCCAGGTCTTCGCCACCGGCGGCGTGGGCGGCGTGCACCGCGGCGCCGAGACGACGATGGACATCTCCGCCGACCTGGAGGAGCTGGCCGAAACCCCCGTCATGGTGGTCTGCGCCGGCGCCAAGTCGATCCTTGACCTCGGGCTCACGCTCGAATACCTGGAGACGAAGGGCGTCACCGTGCTGGGCTACCAGACGGAGGAGCTTCCCGCCTTCTATACGCGCAAGAGCGGCTTCAAGGTCGATTACCGCATGGATACCCCCGAGGAGATCGCGGCGGCGTTTTCTGCCAAGGAGGACCTGGGACTCCGTGGCGGCATGCTGGTCACCAACCCCATCCCCGAGCAGTACGCCATGGACCATGACTACATCTCCCGCACCATCGAGGACGCCTGCGCCGAGGCCGCGCAGAAGGGCGTCAAGGGCAAGGAGCTGACTCCCTTCCTGCTCGACCGGATCCAGCAGATCACCGCCGGCAAGAGCCTCGAAGCCAACATCGAGCTTGTGTATAACAACGCGCGGCTGGCCTCGCGGATCGCGGTTGAGCTCTGCAAAAAATAAAGGCGGCATTTGCTGCCCGTGAGCGGCGGAGGTTGCCGCGCTGCGACGGCCCGCAGGCCTAGTGCCGGAGGCGTGTCCCGCCGACGGCCGCCCGGCGGAATCCTCTTGAGTTTACCTCGCTGCGCCCGGCGGGGCGTAGACGGGAATTGCCGCTTTCCAAGCGGCAAGAAATACGAGCGCGTTCCGCCGCGCGGCACGGGTTCCTTTTCGGACGGACGAAAAGGAACCAAAAGTCCGCCTAAGAACCCTCCGCCGGGTTCTTAGGGATCTCCGGGAGTACCTTGCCATAACCCGCGGACTACCGTCACTCCCCACGGGTACACCAGCTGAAGGCTCAATTCAGGTTGCGGGCGCTCCCAACGATGAAAACAACGGCGCGGCGAGCTTGTCAGGCAGGGGTACACGCATCGGCTTGACCGATCGCGGGGTCGGTTGCGGGCAGGGGCCGCAACTGACGTGCGCCCTGCGCTCCCAACGACCGAAGCCGGATGGCTCGCCGGGGACACCCGACGGAAAACAACGCCCGTTCCGGGCGTTCGCGCGCCCTGCGCGCGTGCGCGGCGTAGCCGCGCAGTTTTCCGCCTCCCCGTGGGAGATGCGCGCCACGCAAAAGCGGCCGTGTCTCCCCGGGCGCACTTTCGATTCGGTACCGGAGGCTCTCGGGCAGTGGCATTGCGCCCGCGGCGCGGCGGCTGGCGGGATGCTGTAGGCTCGCTCGCTCATCCGTGACAGGGTGCCGCCGACTTTGGCCGAAGGCCAACCGGAGGCGGCGCTGGGGGTCAAGGGGGCGCAGCCCCCTGCGGCTTCTTTCCCCCATTTCTTGTCCGTACAAGAAATGGGGCCGCCCGCCGGGGCGGGACCCGGCAAGCTCCGCCGCTTCATGAGCGGCAAATCGGTGGGCCACCGGCAAGCTCCGCCGCTTCCCGAGCGGCATATCTAAAGCGCCGCCACCCGCCGGGGCGAGAGCGGAAAGCTCCGCCGCTCCTCGAGCGGCAAACAAAAGGCCCACGGCAACCCCCTTGACAAAACGGTCACATGCGCTATAATAAAACCACAAAGTCTGTTTCAGGGCGGGGTGAAAGTCCCCACTGGCGGTACAGTCCGCGAACCGGCGCAAGTCGGCCGAATGGGTGCGATTCCCATACCAACGGTATAGTCCGGATGAAAGAAACGGCGTATATTCGCGGATTTTCCGCCGATATGCCCGCGCCCTTGAACCTTGGTTCAAGGGCGTTTTCAGTTCCCCGGCAGGCTCCAAACATTTTTGGAGGTATGACACATGAAAGCATCCCAGACCACCCGCAAGCTCACCACCATCGCCATGCTGGCCGCCGTATCGATCGTGCTGGTCGCGCTCATCCGCATTCCGTTTCCGCCCGCGCCCTTCCTCGAGTACGACCCTGCCGACATCCCAATCTTTATCTGTACCTTCCTCTACGGGCCGGTGGCGGGGCTCGGGCTTACGCTCGTCGTGTCGGTCATCCAGGGCACGACGGTCAGCGCGGGCAGCGGCATCATCGGCATCGTGATGCATTTTCTGGCGACGGGCGCGTTCGCGCTGCTCGCGGGCAATCTCTACCGCCTCCGCCATAACCGCGTTGGCGCGGTGGTCGCGCTGGGGGCGGGCGTCGCGGCGATGACCGTGGTGATGGTGTTCTGCAACCTCATCTTTACGCCGATCTTCATGGGTACCCCGATCGAGGCGGTCATCCCGATGCTGCTGCCGGTCATCATCCCTTTCAACCTGCTCAAGGCGGGGGTCAATGGGATCGTCACCTATTTCGTCTACAAGCCGATCGCGCGGCTGGTGAAGCATGAGCATTCCGAACAGCCCGCGTAATGCTTGACATTTTCTGGCGCATCCTGTAGAATAACAAAGACAACTGAATAGCTTTACCTTATAAAGAGCGGCGGAGGGACTGGCCCTGTGAAGCCCGGCAACCTGCATTGCAAGGTGCCAAATCCAGCGGTATGACCGAGAGATGAGGAAATGATAGCGTCCGGCATATCGCCGGGCGCTTTTTGTTTTGATTTGACAGGAATTGGCCGCAGGAAAACGCGGCCGAGTCCCCACTGTATAAGAAATATTGCGTAACAGGGGGTAAACAGGTGAAAATAGACGGAATGTGCAGAAAACTCATTTCCACGGTGCTGGCGGCGGCGCTCTGCGCGGGGGTGGCGGCGCCCTCCCTCGCGGCGGGCGGCTACAACGACTTCGACGCGATCACCAGCCATGTGAATCTCAAGGTGCCCGCCCGGCTGACCCTGACCCGCCCGGAGAAGGACGTCTCCACCTCGGGGGCCGCTTACTTCATCACGGGCGGCTCCGACCCCGACGAGAAGCTGACGATGAACGGCGAGGCGGTTTCGGGCCGGGGGGCGCGCGGCAGCTTCGGCGTGCTCGTGGCGCTCCAGAAGGGGGTCAACACCTTCGTCTTCCGCAACGGCGGCCGTTCGGAGGAGATCAACATCACGCGCGGGGCGGACACCCCCGTTACGATCACCAACATCCGCGGCGCGGCGCCCTCCTTTGACTGCGCGACCTATTCGGGCGAGACGATCAGCCTGCAGTGCACCGCGCCGTCGGGCGCGCAGGTGACCGCGACGGTCGGCGGGCGGCAGGTGGCGCTCAAGCAGGCGGCGGCGACCGCCGTGGCGGGCGTGCCCGCGACCTTCTCCGCCAAGACGACGGCGGGCGAGGTGGACGGCACCCGCAACCTCGGCCCCGTCACCTACACGATGACCTACAAGGGCAAGACCAGCTCGGTCAAATCGGCGGGCAGCGTCTACCTGACCGGCAGCGGCAGCCGCCTGTACGTCGAGGTGAAGAACGTGGCGGCAAGCGTCTACAAGGACGCGGCGGCGAGCGCCTTCATCGAGACGGCCAAGGGGGGCGCGGTCGACTATGTGACCGAGGTGGGGAACATGTACCGCCTGTCGACGGGCGGCTGGATCCCCAAGGAGTCGGTGCAGCCGCTGGAGGAGCAGGTGAACATCCGCAACAGGGTGTCCGGCGTCTCCTTCGAGCAGGCGGGCAGCGGCGAATACTACACCTTCCACGGCACCGCAAACACGATGTTCCGGGCCTATATGGACGGGGAAAAACTCTATGTGAAGCTCTTCAACACGACCGGCATCGCGGACTATGAGGACGGCATGGCGGACGGCAGCGACCTGTTCGACGCGGTCGACGTGACGGAGGAGGACGGCGACACGGTCATGCAGTTCCTGCGGTCGGGGTCCCGGCAGCTGTGGGGCTACGACATCAGCTACGACGACGGCGACGTCATCCTCTACGCGAAATACGCGCCCCGGGTCTCGGGCGGCAGCCAGCCGCTCTCCGGCGTGACGATCGCGGTGGACGCGGGCCACGGCGGCGCCGATCCCGGCGCGATCGGCATCCCCGGCACGGGCGGCGCGATGGAGAAGGACATCACCCTCGCATCGGCGGTCGCGGTGCAAAAGCGGCTGGAGTCTCTCGGCGCGAAGGTCGTGCTCTGCCGCACGGGGGACGACGACGTGGACATGAACAAGCGGATGCAGATCACGCTCGACAACCGCGCCGACCTCTTCATCTCCCTTCACTGCAACAGCCTCGCCTACACCAAGGATATGAACACGATCGGTGGAACCGAGGTCTACTACTTCGAGCCGATCTCCAAGAGCCTCGCCTCAACCCTCTCGGCGAACGTGGCGGGCTATACCGGGCGCACCAACCGGGGCGCGAAGCAGTCCAACTACCGCGTGACCCTCAACGCCTTCGCGCCGTCGGTGCTTGTGGAGATGGGCTTTGTCACCAATCCCACGGAGTATGACAGCATGACCAGCCGCAACGGCATCTACCAGACCGCGAACGCGATCGGGGACGGCGTGCTGGCGGTGCTGGGCGTATGACGCGCGCAAGGGTTCTGGCCGGCCTGCTCGCGCTGCTGCTGGCGCTGGCCGGCTGCGCGGCGCGCGGCGGGGAGGCCCCGCCCGCGGACGCGGGACCGGCGGCGCCGGGTCCGGCGGAACCCGCCGCGCCCGGGAGCGCGCCGGAGCCGGAATCCCCTGCGGAGCCCGACTACGCCGACCCGGCGGTCTGTCAGGAGATTTTTTTCGCGCCCTACGGCAACCTGATCTACGCCGAGGGGTGGGAGCGCTATGAGGACCTCGGCCCGGACTCCCTCTTCCAGTTCACGGTGCAGCAAAATTACCACATCTACATGTCCAAGATCGACTACGCCGAGCGGTACGGCCCCGAATGGGCGCGCGTCGACCCGCCGGTGGACGGGGAGGGCTTTGCGGCCTATCCCGCCGAGGAGGTCGAGGCCACGGCGCTCGCCTATTTCGGCGCGCCTGCCGACTACCTGCGCACCGCCTATTCCTACGACGCGCAGAAGAACGTCTACCAGATGCGGGGCGGCGGCCTGGGCGAGGAGTGGTGGCCGCGGGTGCTCTCCGCCGAACGGGAGGGGGACCTGCTGCGCATCTCCTACGAGGTGTGGACGGAGGGCTACGCCGTCCGGGACAGCGAGGGAAACGCGTCCGAGGCTTCCGGACAGAAGGTCTATTCCGCCGTCATGACGGTGGAGCTTTTGGACGGGGGCGGCTTCCAATACCGGTCGGTGCAGGTCCTGCCGGAGGAAGCGGCGTAAAATTTGTATATTGAAGCCCGGAGGGGCTGGACGAAAGGAAGTTCGATAGAAGATGGCCAAGTACCTTTTTACCTCGGAGTCAGTAACCGAGGGACATCCCGACAAGATCTGCGACCAAATTTCCGACGCGGTGCTCGACGCGATCATCGCGAAGGACCCGCAGGCGCGCGTGGCGTGCGAGACGGCGGTGACCACCGGCATGGTGCTCATCATGGGGGAGATCTCCACCAACTGCTATGTGGATATCCCCGCCGTGGCGCGCGACGTGATCAGGGGGATCGGCTACGACCGCGCGAAATTCGGCTTTGACTATGCGACCTGCGCAGTGCTGACGAGCATCGACGAGCAGTCGGGCGACATCGCGCTCGGCGTCGACGAGGCGCTCGAGCAGAAGCAGGGCGCGGGCGACGAGGCGGATTCGACCGGCGCGGGCGACCAGGGCATGATGTTCGGCTACGCGTCGGACGACACCCCCGAATTGATGCCGATGCCGATCTCGCTGGCCCACCGGCTGGCCAAGCGGCTCTCGGAGGTGCGCCACGACGGGACGCTCCCCTACCTGCGGCCGGACGGCAAGACGCAGGTGACGGTCGAATACGAGGACGACGCGCCGGTGCGCGTCGACGCGGTGGTCATCTCCAACCAGCATTCGCCCGACGTCTCCCTCGAGCAGATCCGGGCGGACGTGATCGCGGAGGTCATCGACAAGGTGATCCCCTCCGAGCTGATGGACGACCGCACAAAGATCTACGTGAACCCCACCGGCCGGTTCGTGATCGGCGGGCCGCAGGGCGATTCGGGGCTCACCGGCCGCAAGATCATCGTCGACACCTACGGCGGCTTCGGCCGGCACGGCGGCGGCGCCTTCTCGGGCAAGGACCCGACCAAGGTGGACCGCTCGGCGGCCTACGCCGCGCGCTGGGTGGCGAAGAACATTGTCGCCGCCAAGCTCGCCCGCCGCTGCGAGGTGCAGGTGGCCTACGCGATCGGCGTGGCGAACCCCGTGTCGGTCAACGTCAACACCTTCGGCACCGGCGCGGTGCCTGACGACCGGCTCGCCGAGGCGGTGACCAGGGTCTTCGACCTGCGCCCGGCGGCGATCATCCGCACTCTCGGCCTGCGCCGCCCGATCTACCGGCAGCTCGCCGCCTACGGCCACATGGGCCGCGAGGATTTGGGCGTCAGCTGGGAAAAAACCGACAAAACCGACGCGCTTTTGGCCGCCGTGAAGGAATAGGGCCCAAAACGCCTCACACAAAATCACCTCGGAACATAGGATGTTCCGAGGTGATTTTTCATGCTGCACATCCTGGGAATCGGCCTGCTGTCGGTCTTCGCCTGCATCGGGTTCATCCACGCGGCCGCGTGGCTCGCGGTGCGCCTGAGCCGGAAAGGCAACGGGGTTTACAAGGTCGTGCCGGTCGGCGGAGAAGGGAAAAATTCGGGCGACCAGATGTCCCTCTTCTACGCCTGCCTCCAGTGGGAATCCAACCCGAGCGGTCAAGTGCTTCTGCTTTACGACGCGGGCCTCGACGAGCGGGCGGCGCGCGACTGCGAGGAGCTCGCGCGCGGCGCGGGGGTGCGTTTCGTCCGCTCCCCGGAGGAGCTGGCGGGGCTCCTGCGCTAGGGGCCGCAGGCTCCCGGCGCGCTTGCGCTTTCCCGCGCGGACGGCTATAATGATAGCTGTAAATCTTCGCGCGGGGAGGGAAGGAACATGGAGCTTGGCGAACGCTACCGGCTGGAGGGCGGGGTGGAGACGGTCATCTTCCACAGCGAGCAGACGGGCTTTACGGTGCTCGAGCTTTCGGCTGACGGCGAGCTGGTCACCGTGGTCGGGGAGTTCGTGGGCATCGCCGTCGGCGAGACGCTCATCGTGGAGGGGGTGTACGCCACCCACCCGAAATACGGCCTCCAGCTCAAGGCGGACAAGTATGAGCGGCTGCTCCCGGCGACCGCCGCCGCCATCGCCTCCTATCTCTCCTCCGGCGCGATCAAGGGGATCGGCCCCAAGACCGCCGGGCGGCTGGTCGCGCGGTTTGGGGACGAGACGCTCACCGTGATCGAACAGAATCCGGCAAGGCTCACTGAGGTTTCCGGAATTTCGCCAAAAAAAGCGGAACAAATTTCCAATGAGTATCGAAAATTGTTTGGTATACGAACTGTAATGCTATATCTGGCGAAAATCGGCGTTCCCGCGCCCTTCGCGATCAAGGCGTGGAAGAAGTTCGGCCCCCAGGCGCAGGAGATCGTGTCGCAGAACCCCTATGTGCTCTGCTGCGAGGAGATCGGCGTGCCCTTCGAGACGGCGGACGCCGCGGCCGACGCGGCGGGGCTCGCGCCCGACAGCTTCGAGCGGATCGCCGCGGGCATTCTGCACGTGCTGCGCCACAACAGCATGAACAACGGCCACACCTGTCTGCCCGAGCCGAAGCTGCTCGAGACGGCGGCGCGGCTCGTCCAGACGGACAGCTACCACGCCGCCGACGTGCTCGAGGAGCTCGTGGCGCGCGGGGAGCTGGTGCGGCTCGATGTAAAGGGGGAGCCCTTCCTCTACGTCCCCCGCTACTACGAGGCGGAGTGCTACATCGCCTCCAAGCTCGCCCTCATGCGCGACCAGCGGGGGGAGGGCCTCACCCCCGATCTCGAGGCTGCGATCTCCGCGCTCGAGCAAAAGCAGGGGATCACCTACGCGGCGCTCCAGCGGGAGGCGATCGTCACGGCGGTCACCTCCCCCCTCATGATCCTCACCGGCGGCCCCGGCACCGGCAAGACGACGGCGATCTCGGCGATCATCCGCCTGCTCGGGCAGATGGGGGAGAAGGTGGCGCTCGCCGCGCCGACCGGGCGCGCCGCCAAGCGGATGACCGAGCTGACCGGCGTGGAGGCCAGGACGGTCCACCGGCTGCTCGAGGTCGACTTCGACGACGGCTCGGGGGTCACCAAATTCAAGCGCGGGGAGAAGAACCCGCTGCCCTGCGAGGCGGTCATCATCGACGAGACCTCGATGATGGACACGCTCCTCTTCGAGTCGCTGCTGCGCGCCGTCAAGTTCTCCTGCCGGCTCATCCTCGTCGGCGACCCCGACCAGCTGCCGTCGGTCGGCGCGGGCAACATTCTGAGCGACCTCATCGCGAGCGGCAAGCTCCCCGTCGTGCACCTGTCGGAGATCTTCCGGCAGGCGGCCAAAAGCCTCATCGTCACCAACGCGCACGCGATCGTCTCGGGGGAGGACCCTCGGCTTGACGCGCGGGACAACGACTTCTTCTTCCTGCCCGAGCAGCAGTCGGCGCGCATCTGCGCGACCGCCGCCGATCTCTGCGCGCGGCGGCTGCCCAAGAGCTACGGCTTTTCGCCGATGTGGGACATCCAGGTGATCGCGCCGACAAGGGTGGGCGCGGCGGGCACCGGGGAGCTCAACCGGGTGCTCCAGCAGGCGCTCAACCCGCCCGACGAGCGCAAAAAGGAATTTTCCTCCGGCCCCCAGACGCTGCGCGAGGGGGACAAGGTCATGCAGGTGAAGAACAACTACGACCTCCTGTGGGAAAAGGAGGACGGCGAGGAGGGACTCGGCATCTTCAACGGCGACATCGGCGTGATCGAGCTCATCAACCGCCCCTCCTCGTCGATCATCGTGCGGTTCGACGAGGGCCGCCGCGCGGAGTACTCCTTCGACATGGCGGGCGAGCTCGAGCTCGCCTACGCGATCACCGTGCACAAGAGCCAGGGCAACGAGTACGACGCGGTCATCCTGCCGCTCGCGGAGGGACGCAGCCGCATGTATTACCGGAGCCTGCTCTACACGGCGGTCACCCGCGCAAAAAAGCTGCTCATCATCCTCGGTTCGGCCTCGGCGGTGCGCACGATGGTGCAGAGCCACAAGCGGACCCGCCGCTACGCCAACCTGCGGTTTTTGCTGGGGGAGGTGTGCGATGGCTAGCCTGTGGGAGCGCGCGCTCACCCTGCTCTTCCCGCACAAATGCTTCCTCTGCGGGCGGGTGCTCGCGGGGGAGGGGTGGCTCTGCGGGGAGTGCGGTCTGCCCGAGACGGCGGGGGAGGCCTGCCCCGGCTGCGGCAAGCGGCTGGACCGGTGCGTCTGCGAGGCGTCCGGCCCGGTCTGTGACGGCGTGTCCGCGGCGCTCTGGTATGAGGGCGGCGTGCGCCGGGGCATCCACCGGTACAAATACAGCGGGCGCAGCTATTACGCGCCCTTCCTCGCGGCGCTGATGGCAAAGCGGGTGCGCGGCGACTTTGGGGACGGGGCGTTCGACCTCGTCACCTGGGTGCCGCTGCACCGCAAAAAGCTCCGCCGGCGCGGGTTCTGCCAGACCGAGCTGCTGGCGCGGGAGCTTTCCCGGCGGCTGGGCGCGCCCGCCAAAGGCGGGCTCCTGGCCCATACGGGAAAGGGCGGCGCGCAGGCGCGGCAGGAGGGCGCCGCGGCGAGGGAACAGAACGCGCGGGAGGCATTCTCCCTCTGCCGGGGCGCGGCGCTCAGGGGGGAGCGGGTGCTGCTCGTGGACGACGTGCTCACGACGGGCGCGACGGCCCGCCGGTGCGCGGAGCTTCTCAAAAAGGCGGGCGCGGGGGAGGTCCGCCTCACCGTGGCGGCCACGACGCCCGCCGGGCAGAGGAAAATGGCGGCAAATGGCGGGCGGCGTTGAATTCTGCTGTAAATTGTTGTATAATGGTGCGGTAATGAATCGGGCGGGGCCCGTCAGGGGGACAAAATCGTATGAATTCAATCGACATCGGGATCGACCTGGGAACGGCGACGGTACTCGTCTATAACGGCGCGCACGGCATCGTGCTGCGGGAGCCCTCGGTCGTGGCGATCAACACCCGCACCGGGGACGTGCTCAGCGTGGGGGACGAGGCGCACGACATGCTGGGCAAGACGCCCGCGAAGATCACCGCCATCCGCCCGCTGGAGGACGGGGTCATCTCCGACTACAAGATGACCGAGGCGATGATCAAATACTTCATGAAAAAGGCCTGTCCCAACAATATGATGAAACCGCGGGTGGCGCTCTGCGTGCCCTCGCTCATCACTGGCGTGGAGGCGCAGGCGGCGGTCGACGCCGCCGTGCAGGCGGGCGCGCGCAGCGTCTACCTGATCGAGGAGCCGGTCGCGGCGGCGATCGGCGCGGGTATCGACATCTCGCGGCCGAACGGCAACCTCATCCTCGACATCGGCGGCGGTACGAGCGACATCGCGGTGCTCTCCCTCAACGGCATCGTCTGCAAAACGTCGATCAAGCTGGCGGGGGACAAGTTCAACGCCGCGATCATCAAATACATGCGTTCCCGCTACAACGTCCTGCTCGGCGAGCGGATGGCCGAGCGGGTCAAGATCGCGATCGCGAGCGTCGACCGCGACGCGGAGGACGCGTCCTATGAAGTGAAGGGCCGCCACCTTGCGACCGGACTGCCGACCAAGGTGCTGCTCACCCGGAAGGAACTCTATCCGGTGATGGTCGAGCTGGTGGACGAGATCCGCGCGGCGGTCCATTCGGTCGTCGAACGCACGCCGCCCGAGCTTGTCGGGGACATCTTCACCAACGGCATGGTCATGACCGGCGGCGGCGCGATGCTCCACGGCATGGATGTCTATATGTCCCGCGAGCTCAAGATGCCGGTGCGCCTCGCGGAAAACCCCGTCGAATGCGTCGCGGTCGGCACCGGGCTTTCCTTCCAGTATATCGACCAGCTCGTGGACGGGTTTGTAGCTTCCTCCACCCACCGCCACTGAGCGGCCAATCGTATATTTGCCTCCTTTGGTTGGAATACTTTAGGTATCCCAATTGAAGGAGGTTGTTTTTTATGCCTTTGACGTCCAAAGAGCTTTCCGCCATCGAGGACCAGCTCGGCGTGGAACAGACGCTCGTCAAAAAGTTCGCGCTTTATGCCCAGATGACCACCGACCCGCAGCTCAAGACCCAGTTTGAACAGAACTCCGCGAAACACCAAAACCATTATGACCGGCTGCTCCAGCAGCTGGGGTAGGAGGGCGTATGAACCAGCAGAAACTGTTCGGCGACCGTGAAATGATGGAGGACGTGCTTTCGAGCCAGAAATTCGTCACCGAGGGCTACAACACCTTCGCGAACGAATGCGCGTCGCCAGCCGTCATGAGCGAGCTTATGAACATCCTCAATGAGGAACACCAGATTCAGCACGAGGTCTTCGACGAGATGGTCAAGCGCGGCTGGTACCAGACCGAGCCCGCCCCGCAGAAGAAGATCGACCAGTGTAAGCAGCAGCACGCGCAGGGCTAAATCTTGCCGCTCGGGGAGCGGTGTAGCTTGCCGGTAGTCGACCGGCGGCGAGTGACTTTCTTTACGTCAAAGAAAGTCACCAAAGAAGGACGCCAAAGGACCCTCCGCCGGGTCCTTTGGAATCCCCGGGAGTACCTTGCCAAGACCCGCGAACTACCGCCACTCCCCACGGGTACACCAGCTGTGGGCACAATTCTGGTTGCGGGCGCTCCCAACAACGGCTGTCGGAAGGCTCGTCGGGGACATACGGCGGAAAACAACGCCCCGTTCCGGGCGTTCGCGCGCCTTGCGCGCGTGCGCGGCAAAGCCGCGCAGTTTTCCGCCTCCCCGTGGGCGTTGCGCGCCACGCAAAAGCGGTCGTGCCTCCCCGGGCGCACTTCCGGTACGGTTCCGGAGACTCTCGGGCAGAGGCATTGCGCCCGCGGCGCGGCGGCAGGCGGGATGCTGTAGGCTCGTCCGCTGATCCGTGGCAGGGCGCCGCCGACTTTGGCCGAAGGACAACCGGAGGCGGCGTGGGGGTCAAGGGGGCGCAGCCCCCTGCGGCTTCTTTCCCCCATTTCTTGTCCGTACAAGAAATGGGGCCGCCCGCCGGGGCGGGACCCGGCAACTGCACCGCTCAATGAGCGGCAAATCCAAGCCCGCCGCCGGAGCGCGGTATGCCACAAACCATAACGAAAAGGGAGCGGGGATATTCCCCGCTCCCTTATTCAACCTCATCGGTGTCTGCTTTGAGATGAGCCAACCCGTACTCAAAAAACTGCACAACAAGCGCATTGAGTGAAATATTTTTAGCCTGAGCAATTTGTTCCATCCGGTCAACCAGACTTTTGGGCAAACGGAAAGTTTTGTTTACTTTCTCGGGATCCTGCTTTTTTATTTCGAGCATCTGCATCACCTGATTATTATTGTAGATGCAAATTGCACGAATATATACACCTTATTTTGCAAGATATTAATATTGTAAACATGGGGATTATTAATTATAATGGAGTTACAGCTTCTACATAGGGAAACGGTTTCGGAAGCTGACAAAAACGCCTCGCGGCCTGGCCGCGAGGCGTTTTATCATTTGCCGTGCAGATGAACGTCCATCTGGTTGTAGGGGATCGAGATGCCTTCCGCGTCAAACCGGCGCTTGACCTCCTCGAGCAGGTCAAAGTTGAGCGTCCAGTAGTCGGGTGTGTCCACCCATACGCGGCAGGCGATCTTGATCGCGGAGTCGCCGTGCTCGGACATGCGGACGACCGGCTCGGGATCCCGGTGCGCAAGGGGGTTGTCGCCGAGCGCGCCGCGGATGATCCGCTTGGCCTTCTCAAAATCGTCGCCGTAGCCGATCGAAAAGACGAGGTCGAGGCGGCGGGTCGGCTCATAGGTGAAGTTGACGATCTCCGCCTTGGCCACGTCGCCGTTGGGGATGTGCACGACCTTGTTGTCGAAGGTCTTCAGGATCGTGTAGTTGAGGCGGATCTCCTGGATGGTGCCCTCGTTGCCGTTGATGCGGACATAGTCGCCGAGCGCGAAGGGCTTGGTAAAGAGCACCGACATGCCGCCCGCGAGGTTCGCGAGGGAGTCCTTGACGGCCAGCGAGACCGCCAGGCCGAAGACGCCGAAGAGGGCGATGAGCGACCCGGCGGCGGAGGGGGCGAGCACGGTGACGACGATGATGCCGAGCACGATATAGAGCACCGCGCAGATGATTGAAACGATGAAATTATGCAGGGTGGGGTCGAGCTTGGAGCGCTTAAGCATTTTGCGGGAGAAGGAGCAGATCCAGCGCACAAGCAGGATGCCGGCCGCGAGGATGATGAGCGCCGTCAGCAGGCGGGGGGCGAAGTCGAGAAATTTGTGCCACAGGTAGTTCCACCGGGTGTCGGAGGGCATGCTGGTGAGGGCGTTCACCACCTCCTGGATTTCGGAGGCGGCGGAGGAGGTGTCGATGGTTTCCATGAGGGCTCCTTTCAATCCGCCTTCCCGGCGTGGGAGGCGGATTTTTTGATATACGAGGAGGGGGATACGCCGGTGATCTTTTTAAACACGCGGGAGAAGTAGAGGGAGTCGTCATAGCCGACCGACGCGGCGACCGCCGAGACGGGCAGGGAGGAACGCTCGATCAGTTCCACCGCCTGGGAGATGCGGAACTTGGTCAGGTATTCGTTGGGGGAGGTGCCGATATGCCGCATGAACACCCGGTAGAGGTGGCTTCGGCTGATGCCGACCGAGGCGGCGATGTCGCTGACGTCGATCGAGCCTGAGTAGTTGTGCGCGATGAACCGGATGGCGCTCTCGACATATTCGAGCGAAAGTCCGGCGGCGGGCGCGGGCGCGCCCGGCTGCTCGGTGAGCAGCGCGAGGAAGAGGTAGAGCAGGCCGATGGCGCGCAGCTCGCTGGCAGGGGTGGTGCCGGAGGCGCGGTAGATGCCGGTGATGGCGCTCTCGATGGCGGCCGGGTCCTCAAAGCGGACGACCGGCTTTTCGCGGGTAAAGGGGGTCTGGGCCATCAGCAGCTTGGCCTCCGCGCCGTTGAAACCCACCCAGCAGTATTCCCACGGGTCTGCGTCGTCCGCGCGGTAGGTCACGATGACCGAGGGGTAGACGATGAAGGTGTCGCCCGCGCCCACCTCATGGGTGACGCCGCCGGCGGTGTAGCTGCCGCGCCCGGAGATGACGTGGTGCACGAGAAAGTGGTCCCGCAGGCCGGGCCCCCAGGTGTGGGAGGGCTCGCACTGCTGCACGCCGGCGTTATAGATGGCGATGGGCAGGCTTTCGCGCGTTTTGGTCTTATAGGAGTGTTTGAAGATACCGTCTGCCATTGGAAGGCCCCCTTTATTTTGCGTCTCCTAATTAGTATAATCAAAAAGGCGATTTACTGCAACAATCGTCCATAAAAATGGGACTTTTTTGTGTTGAAATTCCGTACAATTTGCGTTAAGCTAAAATTACAGATATTGAGAGGGCCCCGCGCGCGGCGGGGCCCCATCGGAAACGGACCGGCGACACGACAAAACGATGGAGGAAATGGTATGAAGACACAGGAGATGCGATCCAGGATCACTTCCGGCGGGCTGGACCGGGCGTTCGACTATCTCTACAGCGAAAAGGCGCCGCTACAGCGGGAACGCTATGAGGCCGCGGTGGGGGAGTTTGAAAAGCTCTTCGGCGCGGGCCGGGAGGTCGGGCTCTTCAGCGCCCCGGGGCGCACCGAGGTGGGCGGCAACCACACCGACCACCAGCAGGGACGGGTGCTGGCCGCGGGCGTCAACCTCGACGTGATCGCGGTGGCCGGCAGGAACGACGACAACGTCATCCGCATTCAGTCGGCGGGCTTCCCGATGGACACCATCGACCTCTCCGACGTGTCGGTGCGGGAGTGTGAAAAGAACACCGCCGCCTCCCTCATCCGCGGCGTGGCCGCCAAGTTTGTCGCCCTCGGCTACCGCATCGGCGGCTTCGACGCCTACACCACCTCCAGCGTGCTCAAGGGCTCCGGCCTCTCCTCGTCAGCCGCGTTCGAGACGATCGTCGGCACGATGCTCAACTGCCTCTACGCGGGCGGCGCGGCGACCCCGGTGCAGATCGCCCAGATCGGCCAGTACGCCGAAAACGCCTATTTCGGCAAGCCGAGCGGCCTCATGGACCAGATGGGCTGCTCGGTGGGCGGCTTCATCACGATCGACTTTCAAAACCCGGAGAAGCCCGTCGTTGAAAAGGTGGACTTCGACTTCGCCCATTCGGGCTACAAGCTCTGCGTCGTCGACACGGGCGGCAACCACGCCGACCTCACCGGCGACTACGCCGCCGCGCCGGTCGAGATGCGCGCGGTGGCGGAGGCGCTCGGCGGGAAGGTGCTGCGCGACGTCGCGCCGGAGACCTTCTACGCGGCGCTGCCCGCGCTGCGCGGCAAGTGCACCGACCGCGCCCTGCTGCGCGCCTTCCACTTCTACGCGGACAACGACCGGGTGCCCAGGCAGGTCGCCGCGCTCAGGGCGGGCGACTTTGAGGAATTCAAGCGCCTTGTGATCGAGAGCGGGCGCTCCTCCTACATGTACCTGCAAAACGTCTACACCTGCAAGAACCCCGACGAGCAGGGCCTCTCCCTCGCGCTCGCGATGAGCGAGCACCTGCTGGCCGGCCGCGGCGCGTGGCGCGTCCACGGCGGCGGCTTCGCCGGGACCATCCAGGCGTTCGTCCCCGAGGACCTGCTCGACGGCTACAAGGCCGCGATGGAGGCGGTGTTCGGCGCGAACCACTGCCACGTGCTCTCCATCCGCCCGGTCGGCGGAGTGGACCTCTGCGCCCTGTAAGGCGCGCCCGGTTAACAGGAAACGACACACCGATCAGATACATACAGGAGGAATCAGAATGGCTGAATTAAGATGGCATCCCCTGACACAGGACTGGGTCATGATCGCTTCCCACCGGCAGGCGCGCCCGCAGATGCCCAAGGACTGGTGCCCCTTCTGCCCGGGCTCGGGCAAGGTGCCGGACCACTACGACGTGCTCGAATACGACAACGACTTCCCGGCGCTGAGCCAGACGCCCCCCGAGCCGGACGACGTGGCGAACGACTTCTTCAAAACCGCGCCCGCCTACGGCAAATGCGAGGTCATCCTCTATTCGCCCGGGCACACGACCACGGTCCCCGAACTGTCGGACGACCATATGGCGAAGCTGGTCGACCTGTGGTGCGAGCGGTTCGAAAAGCTCTCGCAGGACGAAAAGATCAAATACGTCTTCATCTTTGAAAACCGCGGTGAGGCGGTGGGCGTCACGATGCCCCATCCGCACGGCCAGATCTACGGCTACTCCTTCGTGCCCAAGAAGCTCCAGCTCGAGCTCAAATCTTCGGGCGAATACTACGCCGAAAAGGGCAGATGCCTCTTCTGCGACATGCTCGCCGAGGAGCAAAAGTTCGGCCAGCGGGTGATCTTCCAGAACGAGCACTTTACCGTCTTCCTGCCCTTCTTCACCGAGTACCCCTACGGCGTGTACATCTTCGCCAACTCCCACAAGTCGAACCTCCTCGAGTTCACCCCCGGGGAGCGCCGTTCGCTTGCCGTCACCATCAAGCACACGGTCGGCATGCTCGACAGCCTCTTCGGCTACAAGTTCCCCTATATGATGTGTATGCACAACGCCCCGGTGAACGGCCCGGATGTGAAGGACAGCTACCACTTCCACATCGAGTTTTTCCCGCCGATGCGCAGCGCGGACAAGGTCAAATTCAACGCCTCGAGCGAAACGGGCGCGTGGGCGCACTGCAACCCGACCCGTCCCGAGGAGACCGCCGCCGAGCTTCGCGAGGCGTACGGGCGGTATATGGACACCCTCAAATAAGCGCTTGTGGAGCTCCCACAAAGCGGCCGCCCGGGAGGACGGCCGCTTTGTCTTTTTGGGCGGGGGAGATGGATTTTTCATGAAATGTTTGTTAAAATTTTTTCAAAATTGCGGCGTAAAGGCGTTGCAAATACCCGCAAGATATAGTATACTTAGTTCTGGTTTCGATTTTTTGTAGAAACCAATTTCCTGTATCATTTTACCAAATATATAGCAAGGAGAATGGGCATGAATATTGATTTTACCCTTGCGGGCGCAGTCATCATCACGGGTCTGGTGGTCGTCTTTGTGGCGCTGATCGGTCTTTCGCTGATCGTCTGGCTGATCGGAAAGCTCTTCGTCTCCACCGGCCTGGGCTCGCCGAAGAAACCGGCGCAGCCCGCCGCGGCCCCCAAGCCCGCCGCACCGGCGGCACCCAAGGCGGCCCCGCAGCAGGCGGCGGCCCCGGCTCCGGCGCCCGCCGCGCCGGCGGCTCCGGCTCCGGCCTCCACCATGGTGATCCAGCCGATCGTCGAGGAGGGTATCGGAGACGATATCATCGCGGTGATTTCGGCGGCGGTCGCCTCGATGTTCGGCGGCGGCGAAAGCGGCCAGCCCGCGGCTGAGGGCGGCTTTGTCCTGCGCAGCATCCGCCGCGCACGGGAGCGCACCTCCTGGGCGCAGGCCGGCATGATGCAGAACACCCAACCTTTTTGATTGACGGAGGGCAGAGACAATGTTTGAAATTTTTGCGGACTCGGTCCAGACGATCGTGTCCAAGTCGGGCTTCCTGAACCTGACCGGCGGGCAGGCCCTGATGATCCTGGTTTCCTTCGTGCTCATGTACCTTGCGATCCGCAAGGGCTTCGAGCCGCTGCTGCTGCTGCCGATCGCGTTCGGCATGCTGCTGACCAACCTGCCGATGGCGGGAATGTACCACCCTGAAATCTTCATCAACGACACCGGGCATATCGCGTGGGAGATGCTCGCCAACGGCGGCGGCCTGCTCGACTACCTCTACCTCGGCGTCAAGCTCGGCATCTACCCGCCGCTGATCTTCCTCGGCGTCGGCTGCATGACCGACTTCGGTCCGCTGATCGCGAACCCGAAGAGCTTCCTCATGGGCGCGGCCGCCCAGCTCGGCATCTTCCTCGCCTTCTTCGGCGCGCTGGCGCTCGGCTTTACTCCCGCCGAGGCCGGCTCGATCGGCATCATCGGCGGCGCGGACGGCCCGACGGCGATCTTTACGACGACCCAGCTGGCTCCGCACCTGCTCGGCTCGGTGGCCATCGCGGCCTACTCCTATATGGCGCTGGTCCCGATCATCCAGCCGCCCATTATGAAGCTGCTCACCACCAAGAAGGCGCGCGCCGTCCGGATGGAGCAGCTGCGCCCCGTCTCCAAGCTCGAGAAGATCGTCTTCCCGATCCTCGTTGCAATCCTGGTATCCTTCCTCGTTCCCGACACCGCCCCGCTGATCGGCATGCTCATGCTCGGAAACCTCTTCCGTGAGTCGGGCGTGGTCGACCGCCTCAACAAGACGGCGCAGAACGAGCTGATGAACATCGTCACCATCTTCCTCGGCGTCACCGTCGGCGCGACGGCGAGCGCGGAGCGGTTCCTCACCCCGCAGACCCTCGGCATCATCGTCCTCGGCCTCATCGCGTTCGCGTTCGGTACCGCGGGCGGCGTGCTGCTCGGCGACCTGATGTACGTCCTCTCGGGCGGCAAGATCAACCCGCTGATCGGTTCCGCCGGCGTGTCGGCCGTCCCGATGGCGGCGCGCGTCTCGCAGAAGGTCGGCCAGAAGGAGAACCCGACCAACTTCCTGCTCATGCATGCGATGGGTCCGAACGTCGCCGGCGTTATCGGCTCCGCCGTGGCCGCGGGCGTCCTGCTCTCCATCCTCAAGTAATGTTCGATATCGATAAAAAGGCGGCCCATGCGGGCCGCCTTTTTTTACGTTCCCACGGGTCGGGAAATGTGGTATACTGTAGTTGCCGCGGGCGCGGGACGCGCCCGGCCAAACAACGGAATGTGTGGGGAAACGCAATGGATTTATCGCTGAAAGACCGTTACACAGCGGCGCGGCGCCGCATCATCGACGACTTCTTTTCCCGGATGAACCCGATGCAGAAGCAGGCGGTCTACACGCTGAACGGCCCGGTGCTGATCCTGGCGGGCGCGGGCAGCGGGAAGACGACGGTCATCATCAACCGCATCGCGAACATGGTGCTCTTCGGGGACGCCTATCACAGCACCTGGATGCCCGAGCAGGTCACGGCGGAGGACGTCGCCTTCCTCGAGGAGTACGCCGACGGGGAGAGCTGGGACTCTGACCGCGCCTTTACGCTCATCCGCAGCCACACCGTCATGCCCTGGAACATCCTCGCGATCACCTTTACCAACAAGGCCGCCGGGGAGCTGCGGGAGCGGCTTTCGGCGATGCTCGGGCGGACGGCGGACGACGTGGGCGCCTCGACCTTCCATTCGGCGTGCGTGCGCATCCTGCGGCGCGAGATCGAGCGGCTCGGTTACGGGCGCAGCTTTGCGATTTACGACACCGACGACTCGCTGCGGGTGATCAAGGGCGCGCTCAAGGAGCTCAACATCGACGACAAGCGGTTCGCCCCCAAGGGGGTGCTCTCCGCGATCGGCCGCGCGAAGGACGAGCTCCTGACCCCCGGCGGCTACGAGGCCGGCGTGGGGGACGACTACTACAAGCAGGTCGTCGCCAAGGTGTACGCGATCTACCAGAAGCAGCTCCAGGACGCCAACGCGGTCGACTTCGACGACATCATCATGCTGACGGTGCGGCTCTTCAAGGAGTTCCCCGAGGCGCTCGACTACTACCGCAACCGCTTCCGCTACATCATGGTGGACGAGTACCAGGATACCAACCGCGCGCAGTTCGAGCTTGTGCGGCTGCTCGCCTCCGAGAGCGGGAACCTCTGCGTCGTCGGCGACGACGACCAGAGCATCTATAAATTCCGCGGCGCGACGATCGAAAACATCCTCCAGTTCGAGGACAACTTCCCCGGCGCGAAGGTCTTCCGGCTGGAACAGAACTACCGCAGCACCGAAACGATCCTCGACGCGGCCAACGCGGTCATCTCGAACAACACCGAGCGCAAGGGCAAGACCCTCTGGACCCAGAACGGGGAGGGGGTCAAGGTGCGGGTGCACCGCGCCGCCGACGAAAACGGGGAGGCGCAGTTCATCTGCGACACGATCCAGGCCAACGTGCAGGCGGGCGCGAAGTATTCCGACCATGTGGTGCTCTACCGCATGAACGCCCAGTCGCAGATGCTCGAGCGCGGCATGGTCAAGGCGGGCATCCCCTACCGTATCATCGGCGGGCTGCGCTTTTACGAGCGCAAGGAGATCAAGGATATCGTCTCCTATCTGAGCGTGCTGAGCAACCGGTCGGATTCGCTGCGGCTGCGGCGGATCATCAACGAGCCCAAGCGGAAGATCGGAGACAGCACGGTCAACGCGGTGGCGGAGATCGCCGCCGGGACGGGCGCGGCGATGTTCGACGTGCTCGAGCACGCGGACGAATACGCCTCCCTCGGGCGCAAGACCGCCGACCTCATGGCGTTCGCGGCGATGATGCGCGGGCTGATGGAGGCGGCGGACACGCTGCCGCTGGGCGAATTGCTCGACGAGCTGCTCGACCGGACGGGCTACCTTGCGATGCTCCAAGCGGAGGGCTTTGAGGGCCAGACGCGGATCGAGAACATCGAGGAGCTCAAGAGCACGATGAACCGCTATGAGGAGGAGAACGCCGAGCACTCCCTCTCCGGCTTCCTGGAGGAGATTTCCCTCTACACCGACATCGACAAATACGACCCGAACGACGACGCGGTGGTGCTGATGACGATGCACTCGGCCAAGGGGCTCGAGTTCGACACCGTCTTCATCGCGGGCGCGGAGGAGGGGATTTTTCCGGGCGTGCAGGCGATGTACGACCCCGCGCAGGTGGAGGAGGAGCGGCGGCTCGCCTACGTGTCGATCACCCGCGCCAAAAAGCAGCTCTACATCTCCGACGCGGCGCAGCGGATGCTCTTCGGGCAGACGATGCGCAACCGCCCCTCGCGGTTTTTGGCGGAGATTCCGCCGGAGCTGTGCGAGTCGGAGGACGAGACGCTGCTCCGCCGCCAGCAGGCGGCCGCCATGCCGGCGAAAAAGCCCCGCTACTCCGAGAGCGACCGGATGCTGGGGGTGGGCCGCCAGCCCGCGCCCGACGAGGGCTTCGACCTGCGGCCGGGGGACGGGGTCACACACAAGGTGTTCGGCGGCGGCATGGTGATCTCGGTCACGCCGATGGGCAACGACCACCTTGTGGAGGTGGCGTTCGACGGTGTCGGAACCAAGAAGGTTATGGCGAAATTCGCCCGCCTGAAGAAGGTTTAACGGGTTTTTTGGTCGAATGTTCACGATTTGTTAAAAACGCCCTTCTCCGATTCGACAGATTCCGCCAATTACAGAGCGTATAATGTAATTGCAGCGAACGAAAGATAACGCTGTCGAAAAAAGTCAAGGACGGGATAACAGATGAACGCAATCAAAAAATGGATCCTCGCGGTCCAAATCGAGAACAGGTGGAAAAAGATCGGGAACAACCGCAGGAAGATGGGCGCTCTGCTGGAAAACGGCGAGCCCTACAGCTCTCCCGCGCTTGTCCGGCTGGACGGTGAGACCGCCCTGCTCGGCTACCAGGCCAGGCAGATGGAGCGGCGCTACCGGGAGCTGATGGGCGATTCGCTGGTGAGCGCCTGAACGGGTACATATGGTTCAATGAAGAAAAAACCGGGGCCGCGTAAAACGCGGCCCCGGTTTTTTGCCGGGCGGGGGAGGGAGGAGACCGCTCCCCGCCTTATGAAAAGATCAGGTTGAGCAGGACCGGGACGAGGCACCCACCGATCGCGGCGAGGATGCCGAGGATCAGGTTGAGCTTGGTCTTGATGACGGCGAAGCTCACCTCGCCGTCCCCGAGCCGCTCGTCGTATTCCCGGAACTTCCCGTCGACCTTCTGTTCCAGCGCGCGCAGCGATTCGCACGGCTGGTTCTTGGAGCAGTCCATCTCACACCCCCAGTCTGCGGCGCGCGTTTTCGAGCGCCGCGGCCAATTCGTCGAGCGCGGCCCGGACCGTCTCCCGCGCCGGGTCCCGCGGCACGTCCCCGGCCGAGGGGGCGCGGTAGGCGATCCCCACCACCCGGCAGAGCCCCCGCGCGGCCGCCTCGGCGTACTGCGGGAGATAGCGGTCGAACAGGGTGTTGTCCTCTTCGTTGGTGAGGAAGCCCAGCTCGAGCAGCGCGGAAGCCATGACGGTGCCCGTGTTGACGCCGAAATCCCGGTAGTTCTGCGGGGTCCCCTTGCGCACCCCCCGGTCCCGCACCGGCGTGACGGCGAGCAGCTCGGTCAGGATGTCCTGCGCCTTCTGCACGGTCGGCCAGTCGGCGCCGCTGTGCACCCACAGGCCGACGCCCCGCGCGGCGGGGCCCGCCGCGTCGCGGTGGAGGCTCAAGAAGTAGGCGCAGCCCGCCTCGTTGGCGATGCGGCAGCGTTCGGCGATCGGCAGGGCCGCGTCCGAATCGCGGGTGAGCACCACGCCGAGCCCCTGCGCCTCCAGCAGGGGCTTGAGGGCGCGCGCGAGGCGCAGGACGTCGTCCTTCTCGT
Source organism: Anaerotruncus massiliensis (ex Togo et al. 2026) (assembly GCF_900199635.1). Taxonomy (GTDB): domain Bacteria; phylum Bacillota; class Clostridia; order Oscillospirales; family Ruminococcaceae; genus Anaerotruncus; species Anaerotruncus massiliensis. The sequence continues at coordinate 733,604 of NZ_LT962687.1, forward strand.
ACCGGCTTTTGAGCACCGCGCCGGGGTCGGCGCCGCCGTGCCCCGGGTCAAGGCAGATTTTTACGATCGCGCTTCCCTCCCATCCGTCCGGCGGTCCCGGCGCGGGGCCGCGTAGGTCATCGCGAGGCGGCTGTCCCCGACGCCCGCGGTGGTCGGGTCGACCACCGCGTTAAAGACGCTCACGAGCACCGACACCACGACGACGGGGTTCTGCACGGCGCGCACAAAGAGCGCCCCGAGTGCGGCCCAGCGCGTCATGTCCTCCCACGAAAGGCCGAAATAGGCGAGGATGGGCAGCAGTACGGCACATGCGACCTGCGCCCACCAGAGCGGATTCCGGAACCGCACGGCCCAATTGATTTTCATCAGATTCCCCCTTCTTGACCGGTTTTATCGTTCCCTGCAATTTTATTGTATCACAACCTATGGTTGTTATCAAGAAAACGGCCCTCCCAAACAGGGGAAAAACGCCGGTTTACGCCGAAGGGGGAGATAATCCGGACAGCCCAAAAGCGCGGGAAGGGTAAATTGACGGATGTCTTTTGGCATGATAAAATAGGGACGGAACGAAAATTTCTCTGCCGATGCACAAAAAGACGAATCGCTCATAAAATGTATTGAGTACAGCTCAAAACATAACTAGGAGGATTCATATGGCAGAGCAAAGAACAGCTCCTGTTACCGCGACCGGAGCAAACTGTTTCAAGGAAGCAGTATGCATAGATGCCGGCAGGATCTATGATTCCTGCACCGATAAGGACTGCCTGACGGATTTGCAGGTATTCTTTACTGACCGCGCCCAGCCGGTGATCGACAGCGCGATGAGCATCAAATGCAAAGACGTGGAAATCATCACCGTCTACCTCGACGTCGAGCCGGTGCCCTTCAACAAGGGCTTCTACTCGGTCGATCTCACCTTCTTCTTCAAAGTGACGGTCAGCGCCTACACCTCCCCGGTGGCCCCTCCGGCCAATGTGGTGGGAATCGCGGCCTTCTCCAAGAAGGTCATCCTCTACGGCTCCGACGGGAACGTCAAGGTCTACAACTCGACCGACCCGCGCGGCGGCATCGACCACGACAACACCAACATGCCCAAGGCGAGCGTCCATGTGGTCGACCCGATGTGCCTCGACAGCAAGCTGGTCGAGTGCGGCTGCGGCCGTGCGTTTGAGTCCGGCGTGACCCTGCCCGGTTCGATCTGCAACCTGTTCGACGGCGACTTCGCGGTCTGCAAGCCGGAAAAGGTGGTACTTATCACGATCGGGCTGTTCACCATCGTCCAGCTCGAGCGCAGCGTGCAGATGATGATCCCGGCCTACGACTACGCGGTGCCGGATAAGGAGAGCACGAGCAATTCCACCGAGGACCCCTGCGAGGTCTTCCGCAAGATCAAATTCCCCCTCAACCAGTTTTTCCCGCCGAAGCTCTCCGAAGCGGATCAGCTTTAAACCGAAAACCCGGCGACGGATATCGTCCGGCGCGGGCGGATGAACCCCTGTGAAGCGGGGCTCCGCCCCGCCGGACGCGGACGTTTTTTTAAAAACAGGAGGATGCGCAATGCCAAAGGTACAGCCCAAAGTCACCCTTTTAAGCCATACCCCCAACCCGGAAAAGACGGTCGCCTCGGCGGCCAAGCTGTGCTATTCCTCGGCGTCCCTCGGCGATCTGATGGACAACCTCACCGAGGAAAAGGCGTCCGATTTCGTGCAGATGCTGGCGGAGATCGGCCATGAGAGCCCGATCGAGCACGCGAGCTTCACCTTCGGCATCGAAGGGGTCTCGCGCGCCTTCCTCGCGCAGATCACCCGCCACCGCATGGCCTCCTACAGCGTGCAGAGCCAGCGGTACGTGCGGGAGAAGGCGTTCGACTACGTCCTGCCGCCCGAGATCGAGGCGGACGACGAGGCGCTCTCCGAGTTCGAGGAGGCGATGGAGGCGGCGCAGGAGAGCTACGACCGCATCGCCGCGATCCTCAAAAAACGCCGCGCCGCCGCGCTCGTCGCGGAGGGCATGGAGGAGAAGGAAGCCGCCAAAAAGGCGGAGAAGCTGGCGATCGAGGACGCCCGCTTCGTGCTGCCCAACGCGTGCGACACCAAGATGATCGTCACGATGAACGCGCGCAGCCTCTATAACTTCTTCGCGCACCGCTGCTGCAACCGCGCCCAGTGGGAGATCCGGGCGGTCGCCGACCAGATGCTCGCGCTCGTGAGCGCGGTCGCGCCGACTCTCTTTTCGGGCGCGGGGCCGTCCTGCTGCCGCGGCGGCTGCCGCGAGGGCAAGATGAGCTGTGGAAAGCCGCAGGAGGTGCGCGGGCACATCGCGAAGCTCAAGCAGGGGGGACGGGCGTGACCGGCAGGCTGATCGTCATCGACGGGCTGGACGGCTCGGGCAAGCAGACGCAGGCAAAGCTCCTCTGCGACCGGCTGCGCCGGGAGAACGTGCCGGTGCGCGCGGTGAGCTTCCCCGACTACGCCGAGCCGTCGTCGGCGCTCGTCAAGATGTACCTTTCGGGCGAATTCGGACAGGCCGACGACGTCGGCCCCTACGCCGCGAGCAGCTTTTACGCGGTCGACCGCTACGCGAGCTACCAGCGGTTCTGGAAGGCGGACTACCTTTCGGGGCATACTATTGTCGCCGACCGCTACGCGACCTCCAATCTCATCCACCAGATGTCCAAGCTGCCCCCCGATGAATGGCCCGCCTTCCACGCGTGGATGGAGGACTTTGAATACGGGAAGCTCGGCCTCCCGCGCCCCGACGCGGTCGTCTACCTGGACATGCATCCCGACGTTTCGCGGGCGCTGCTGTCGGGCCGCTACCACGGGGACGAGTCGAAGCGGGACATCCACGAGGCGAATTTCGCCTATATGCGGCGGTGCCGCGTCTGCGCGCTCTACGCCGCCGAACACTTCGGCTGGCGGGTGGTGCGCTGCTCGGACGAGCGCCGCGCCTTCCCGGTCGAGGAGATCGCCGAGGAGGTCCGGCGGGCGGTCAACCCAACAGAAAGGTCCTTATAAGCTATGCCGGATTTCAGAAGAATCACCCTTGCGGACAAGGAATGGATCGACCCGCTGCTCCGGATGGGGAACCTGAGGGGCAGCGAATACACCTTTACCAACAATTTCATCTACCGCACGATCTACCACATCGAGGTCGCGCGGATGAACGACTACTACCTCGTGCGCTCCCACCGGGAGGGCGGCGCGTACTCCTACCTCTACCCGGCGGGCAGCGGCGACCTCAGGCCGGTCGTCGACGCGCTCGTCGCGGACGCGGCGGAGCTCGGGGTCCCCTTCCACATGAACGGCGTTCCCCGCGAGGGGACCGCCGCGCTGGAGGCCCTCTTTCCCGGGCGGTTTGCCTTTTCGGAGGCGCGCGACAACTTCGACTACCTCTACGAGAGTGAAAAGCTCATCACCCTGTCGGGCAAAAAGCTGCACGGCAAACGGAATTTCGTCAACCGCTTTCTGGCGGAGAACGAGGGCCGCTGGGCCTATGAGGCGGTCACGCCCGAAAATCTGCCCGAATGCTGGCGGATGAATGTGGCGTGGTGCGCGGAGAACGGCTGCGGCGAGGACCCGAGCCTGGCGGAGGAGACCTGCGCGGTCAAAAACTGCTTCGACAACTTTACCGCGCTGGGGCTCCGGGGCGGGCTGCTCCGGCTGGACGGCGGGGTGATCGCCTATACGATGGGCCTGCCGCTCAATTCGGACACCTTCATCGTGCACATCGAAAAGGCGTTTGCGTCGATCGCGGGCGCCTATCCGATGATCAATCAGCAGTTCGCCGCGCACAACTGCGCGGATTACAAATATGTCAACCGGGAGGACGACGTGGGGGACGAGGGGCTGCGCAAGGCGAAGCTCTCCTACAGGCCCGCCATCCTCCTCGAAAAGTTTGAAGCCGTGCTGAAAGAACCCTCGGGCGGGAGGTGACGGTATGATCCGGTTTGCGGAGGAAGGAATGCGCGCCCGGCTGAAAGAGCTGTGGCGCGAATGCTTCGGCGACAGCAACGAGTATGTCGACCTCTATTTCGCGAGCCACGACATCGCGCGGCACACGATGGTCTTCATGGACGGGGAGAACCCCGTCTCGATGCTCTCGCTGCTGCCGATGACGGTGGTGACGCGGGCGGGCATCCTGCCCGCGCGGTACGTCTACGCGGTGGCGACCAAGGAGAGCTACCGCGGGCGGGGGATCAGCACGCGGATGCTCGAGGCGGCCCACAGGGTGCTGCGCGCCGAGGGGGTCAAGCTGTCGGTGCTCGTGCCCTCGAGCGCCGCGCTCTACAACTTCTACGGCAAGCGCGGGTTCGACACTGAGTTCTATTCCGGGCTGGCGGTCGTCGGGCGGGAGGAGATCGCGCCCTTTGCGGGCAGCTTTTTCATCAGCGAGGCCGACCCCCTGGAGTTTATGCAGATCCGCGAGCGGGCGTTCGCCGGGCGCACGATGTTCGTGCGCTGGGACGGCGACGCGCTCGCCTACCGGATGACCGAGACGGCCTTTGGCGGCGGCGAGACGCTGGCGATCACGATCGGCGACGCGCGGGCCATCGCCGTCTGCCACATGGAGGGCGGCAGGGTGAACGTCAAGGAGCTCGCGCTCGACGGGATGGCCGCCGGCACGGCGCTCTCGGTGCTCCAGCACAAGTTCGGCGCCGACGAGTACCACCTGCGCCTGCCGCTCGACCTCGACTGCCCCTATCCGCTCGAGCGGGTGCCGGCGGGCGTAACCTGCTGGTACGACCCCGAGGCGCGCGAGCGGGTGTTCGGCGGCGGGGGCGGGGCGCCCTACCTGAACCTGGTGCTCGACTGAACGCGCCGCCCGCCGGGCGGTATCCATATTTTAACCGATCGAGGTGCTGACAGATGATCTATGTATTTCTGGCCGATGGATTTGAGACGGTCGAGGCGCTCGCCGTCGTCGACGTGCTGCGGCGCGCCAAACTGGAGGTGCGCACGGCGGGGGTGGGCGGCAGGACCGTCACGAGCGCGCACGGCGTGCCCGTCGTGTGCGACGTCACCGCCGGCGAGGTGGACAAGGAGGCGATGGAGCTGCTCTTTTTGCCGGGCGGCATCCCCGGAACCCCCAACCTCGAGGCGAGCGGAGAGGTGCAGGACTGCATCACCTACGCCGCCGAACACGACAGGTGGATCACCGCCATCTGCGCGGCGCCCTCGATCCTGGGCCACCGCGGCCTGCTTGAGGGGCGCACGGCGACCTCCTTCCCGACCTTCCAGAAGGAGCTGCGCGGCGCGAATATCCCGGCGGACGCCTACGTCTGCGTGGACGGCAGGTACGTCACCGGGCGGGGCATGGGCGTGGCCGTGGAGTTCGGGCTCAAGCTCGTCGAGCTGCTCGCCGGGAAAGAGGCGTCCGACGCCATCCGCGGGTCGATCCAATGCAGGGAATAGACATCCGGCCGCTCAAAATGCGGCTGCGCGGGGAGATCAAGGCGTGGCGGCGGGCGCTGGAGCCCAGTTGGAAGGCGGCCGCGGATGAAAAGATCTGTGCCCGGGTGCTCGCGCTGCGGGAATACGCGGCGTGCTCCACCCTGCTGACCTATGTCTCGCTGCCCATCGAGGTGGACACGCTGCGTCTCATCTCCCACGCCTTCGCGGACGGCAAAAAGGTGGCCGCGCCCCGCTGCGTCGAGGGCACCCACGAGATGGAATTCTACGAAATTTCCTCGATGGACGACCTCGCGCGCCAGACCTTTGGGGTGCTCGAGCCGGTGCGGGAGCGGTGCCGCCGGCTCACCGACTTTTCGGGGAGCGTCTGCCTCGTGCCCGCGCTCGCCTACGACCGCGCCGGGTACCGGCTGGGGTACGGCGCGGGGTATTACGACCGGTTCCTGTCGGTCTATCCCGGCCCGAAGATCGGGCTGGTCTACGCGCAGAACCTGCGCAGGAGCCTGTGGAAGGGCCGGTACGACGTGCCGGTCGACCTGATCGTCACCGAGGCGCGCCTTTTTGTCCCGCAGGCGGCGGGGGCGGAACGCAAAAAAAAGAAATGACGGTTTCGGGCAAGCCCGAAACCGTCATTTTCGTTGCCCCCGCGCCGGGCGGGGAGGTGGTTACAGTCTGTCGATGTAGAGTCTGTTTGGATTAGCAGCAGCCGCCGCCGAACCCGCCCCAACCACAGAGGAGGATAATGATGATGATGATCCAGATCCAGCTGCCGTAGCCATAACCGAAACCGCCGTTTCCACCGCATCCGCATCCACAGTTCTGCATGCCGCACCCGCAGCAATTGTTGTTACACATAAGTTGACACCTCGCTGTTGATGATTTGTTTCATACTATGTCTGAAGCGGCAAATGGGTTACATCAACCGGAAAGAGAAATTTTTTGCCGTCCGCCCGGGGCGCGCGGTGAAAAAATTTGTACGGGAAACTCGTTAAAAGATTTGATTATTATGCCGAATTGAGGTATTATATATTGTACATTGGGTTTTTCCGCCACAGGCCCGGGAAGGCTTCCCGCCGGGTGGAGGATAGGAGGACACATGAGCAACCGGGACGAGTTTGAAGACCTGATCAAGAACTTTAAGCTGGACGACGTCGAGGACCCCGCGCCCGCGCAGACGCCCCCGCCCCGCCGCCCCGCTTTTGACTTTGAAGAGGATAACCAGCGCTACAGCGCTTCCAGGGAGCGCCGGCCGGCCGGCGCGGCGGCCGTGCGGGAACGCCCCGCGCGCCGGATGCAGCCCCCGCCCGAGTACCGCGCGCCCGCCGCGCAGGCGGGCGGCGCGGACGCCGTGCGCCCGAATACCGCGCGCAGGCGCGAATTCAAGGTGCAGATCGACGACGAGGAATTCTACGAGCCGTCGACCTCGTCGCCGCGCCCGCCGAGGAGCGGCGGGGGCGGAGGCGGCCGGTCGGGCGGCGGCGACGGCGGGGACCGCCATTCGGGCGGCGGCGCCGGCCGCTGGTTCAAGGCGCTGCTCGTGCTGGTCGTCGTGCTCGGGCTTTCGGTCTTTCTGGCGATGTTCGCGCTCCAGAGCGCGAGCGACATGTTCGGCCTCAATAAGCCGGAGGGCGAGGTGAGCTTCGAGTTGCCCGACGAGGACCTCTCGATCTCCGAGATCGCCTCGATGCTCCAGAAGGAGGGCATCGTCACCCAGCCGCTGACCTTCCGCCTCTACGCGACGCTCAAGAAGGTCTCCCCGGACTCCTTCTTCCCCGGCGACTACACCCTCAACACCAACATGAGCTACGATGAAATCTTCGTCGCCTTCCGTTCGGGCACCGGGCCGGAGCAGGTCACCCTCATCTTCTACGAGGGCTGGACCCTTTCGGATATCGCGGACAAGCTCGAGGAGAACGGCGTCTGCAAGAAGGAGGACCTCTTCCGCTACCTCGAGGAGAACGGCGCGGCGTTTGAGGAGAAATACCCCTTCCTGGCCGACATCCCCGACGACGCGAACCGCTACCGCCGCTACGAGGGCTATTTCTTCCCCGACACCTACGACTTCTACGTGGGCGAGGATCTGGGCACCGTGGTGCAGAAGTTCTTCAACCGCTTTGACCAGATGGTCAACACCGACGAGCTCCAGCAGCAGATGAAGGCGCAGAACCTGACGCTCGACCAGGCGATCACGCTGGCGTCGGTCATCCAGAAGGAGGCGGGCCGCACCGACGACATGAAGATGGTCTCCTCCATCTTCCACAAGCGCCTCGAAAATCCCGCGCAGTTCCCGAAACTCCAGTCGGACGTGACGATCTTCTACGTCGAAAACGACATCAAGCCCTATCTTGAAAACCCGGACGATCCGGTCAATCAGCCGATGTACGACGCATACAATACCTATGTGTGCGACGGACTGCCCGTCGGGCCGATCTCCAACCCGGGCGTCGACGCGATCAAGGCCGCGATCTATCCGCAGAACACCGACTACTACTACTTCCTCGCGGACAAGGACGGCAAGTTCTATTACGCGGCCACGATCGAGGAGCACGCAGCGAATATCGCGGCGGCCGGCATCGGGGTCGACCACGGCATCACGATGCCGGGCGAGGGCGGCGACAGCGAGCCGCAGCAGTAAAAAGGAGCGTTCCCTTGCAAAAGCCAGAACTACTCTCTCCGGCGGGCGGCCGGGAGCAGCTGGAAGCCGCCGTGCGCTTCGGCGCGGACGCGGTCTACCTGGGCTCCGGGCGGTTCAACATGCGCGCCGCGGCCTCCCTCGGGCCGGACGCGCTTGCCGGCGCGGTCTCCTTCGCGCATGAAAACGGCGTCCGCGTCTATCTCGTGTGCAATACCCTGCCCTCCTGCGAGGAGGCGGACGCGTTGCCGGACTTTTTAAGCGCGGCGCGTTCGGCGGGCGTGGACGCGCTCATCGCCGCCGACCTCGGCGTGATGGCGCTCGCGCGCCGCATCGTTCCGGAAATCCCGCTGCACGTCTCCACCCAGGCGGGGGTCGTCAACCACCTGACCGCGTCCGCGCTCCATGAGCTCGGCGCCTCCCGCGTCGTGCTGGCGCGCGAGCTTTCGCTCGCGGAGATCCGCCGCATCCGGGAGAATACCCCGCCCGGGCTCGAGCTCGAGGCGTTCGTCCACGGCGCGATGTGCATGTCGGTGTCGGGGCGCTGCCTGCTCAGCAGCTACCTCACCGGCCGGGACGCCAACCGCGGCGCCTGCGCGCAGCCCTGCCGCTGGAGCTACCGCCTCGTGGAGGAGAAGCGCCCCGGCCAGTACTTTCCCATCGGGGAGGACGGGCGGGGCAGCTACATCCTCAACGCGAACGACCTGTGCATGATCGAACACGTCGGCGAACTGGCGGAAGCGGGCGTCTCCTCCTTCAAGATCGAGGGGCGCGCAAAATCGTCCTACTACACCGCGTCGGTCACCGCCGCCTACCGGGCGGCGCTCGACACGTGGATGCAGAGGGGGGAGCCTCCGCCCTGGGCCCTCGAAGAGGTGGGGAAGGTGAGCCACCGGCCCTATTCGACCGGCTTCTATTTCGGCGCGCCCGGCCAGAACGCCGCATTCGGCGGTTCCCTGTGCGGCTGGGAGGTGCTCGCGATGGCGGAGGGCTGGTCGGACGGCGTGCTCGAAGTGAGCCTGCGCAACCGCTTTTCACGCGGCGAGGAGGCGGAGCTGCTGCTTCCGCGTGAGAGCCCGCGCCCCCTTTCCGTCACGGCGGTCGAGGACGTCGGGGAGGGCGCCGTGGAGACGGCCTGCCACCCGATGCGGCGTTACCGCATCCCCTGCCCGTTTCCCGTGCCGCCCGGCGCTTGGCTGCGCCGGAGGGTTGCGGGGGAGAACGAGGGAACGGAATGATTTGACGGCCGTGCCCATCTCCGCACAGGATATCATCAAACGTTTTGCCGGCTTTTTCAAAAGCCGCGGGTGAGGCGAAAGCCGGAGGCTTTCGCCGGGGGCGGAGCCCTTGACCCGGGCCCGCAGGCCCTGCCGTAAGCGATTTTTCTTTGGTTCTTTCTTTTTCAGGAAAAAAGAAAGAATGGGTGTAACACCGCCAAACCATGATTTCAAAGAGAGGTTGAAGGATATGTCCGGACATTCCAAATGGGCAAACATCAAACGCAAAAAGGAAAAGACCGACGGCGCGCGCGCGAAAATCTTTACGAAGATCGGGCGCGAGATCACCGTTGCGGCGCGCGAGGGCGGAGCCGACCCGGCGAACAACTCCAAGCTGGCGACGCTGATTGCGAAGGCGAAGGCGAACAACGTCCCGAACGACAACATCGAGCGCCTGCTCAAAAAGGCGGGGGACAGCAAGGAGGACTACGAGGAGATTACATACGAGGGCTACGGTCCTTCGGGTGTGGCGGTCATCGTGGAAACCCTCACCGACAACCGCAACCGCACGGCGGGCGATCTGCGCCACTACTTCGACAAATGCGGCGGCAACCTCGGCCAGAACGGGAGCGTCTCCTTCCTGTTTGAAAAGAAGGGCGTCATCGTCATCGACAACGAGGAGGGCAAATACGACGAGGAAAAGGTCATGGACGACTGCTTCGAGTGCGGGGCGGCCGACTATGACTACAGCTCCGACGACGTGATCGAGATCTACACCGAGCCCAACGACGTGGCGAAGGTGGCGGGCGCGCTCGAGCAGATGGGCTACACCTACGATTCCGCCGAGGTCGAGTACATTCCGATGACCAAGGTGAAGATCGACGACGAGGAGCTCGCCCAGAAGATGGAGAAGCTGCTCGACATGTTCGACGACAACGACGACGTGCAGAACGTCTACCACAATTGGGACCAGCCGGAGGAGCCCGACGAGGACTGACCGGCCAGGAGCGGAAATAATGAAACAGCGGGCGCGGCATCTGCCGCGCCCGCTTTTTTTGCGCGCCGGGAAGGAAAATTCAGGAGGCGGGAAAATCCCGGAATCCCCGGGCCTTTCCCGTGATTCGGCCAGATGCTGGGAACCGCCTTCCAGACTCTGGTTCGCGGCGCGAAATTAGGTGGAAAGCAACAAAAACGCGCCAAAAATTTCAGTGGAAATTATAGTTCCGGAACTTCCGTGCGTATGCCGAACTCCCGGAAAAAATGGGTATACTTATGGCAATCACGGAAGGAGAGAAGCATATGAGCAGTGTCAAACAACTGGAACAGGCGGAGGTCGACGGCTTCCTGAGGAACCTCTATCTCGAGGAGCGCAGCGAAAACACCGTCAGCAAATACCGCCGGGATATCGCGCGCTTCGGCCGGTTCCTGGCGGAGGGCCGGGCGCTGGACAGGGAGGCGGTGGTGGCCTACAAGCGCTATCTGGTCGGCGAGGGCTATAAGGCGTCCTCCGTCAATTCCATGCTGGCGGCCGTCAACGCCCTGTTGTCCTACCTGGGCCTTCCCGACTGCCGGGTGCGGCTGTTAAAAATCCAGCGTCAGGCGTTCCGGGACCGGTCTCGCGAATTGCAGAAGGCGGACTACCTGCGCCTGCTTGAGACCGCGCGCAGCCGGAAAAAGCCGCGCGCCGAGGCGCTGCTGCAAACCCTGTGCGGCGTCGGGATCCGCGTCAGCGAGCTGCCCTTCATCACGAAGGAGGCGGTGCTGGAGGGCCGGGCGGCCATCCGCTGCAAGGGGAAATGCCGGGTCGTACCCCTGCCCGACCGCCTCCGGCGCATCCTCCTGCGCTACTGCGGGGAGCGGGGGATCACGTCGGGCCCGGTCTTCGTCACCCGCAGCGGCAGGCCCATGCACCGGTCGACCGTCTGGCGCACGGTGAAAAGCCTCAGCGCGGACGCGAAGGTGCAGCCGCGAAAGGTCTATCCCCACAACCTGCGCCACCTGTTCGCCTGCACCTATTACCGGCAGAGCCGGGACATCGCCGGACTGGCGGCCCTTTTGGGCCACGCCAGCACCGAAACCACCCGGATCTACACGGCGACGAACGAGACGGAGTACGCCGGCCTCATCAACCGGCTGGGCCTTGTGCCCTGAGAAAAGGCCCGGAAAACAAAAAAGCAACATAATGCGTATTATGTTGCAGTTTTAAAACCTCGCTCTATTTTAGGCTACATAATCTTCCCTTATTATGCAACAAAATGGCAATCTTCGCAATAGGCGGCCCGGATTTTTCGCCGTTTGGGGCCGCCCGGGAGTATGCCGAAAATGCGCGTCAACGGTCCCTCGCCGCTGATGTGCTTTCGTGCAGGCCAAATACCCCTGACAGGCGCGCGTCCAAAGCCGGCGGAGCTGTTTTATGCCTGATATGACCATTTTTCGGCCCGGTTTGCAACATAATACGCATTATGTTGCAAACCGGGCCGTATTCCGGGGCCGGAGCTTTTCTTTTGCGAAAGGATGGAAGGTCATGAAAGTCAACTACGGCCAATTGGGGACCGAAGCGGAGATCGTCCTGATCCGCCTGAGCCGGGAGGCGGAGGGACAGCCCGCCGGGACGTTGAGCAACGTCTACCTCCCGGAGCCGGTGAGCTTCTACGGGCTCGGGGATCTCTTTTTGGAACTGGACGCGATCTACCGTTACCTCCGGTTTCCATGCGCGGACAGGGATGTCCGCTATTTCAGCAGCCGCCGCCAGCTCCAGGCGAACCGCCAGCCGGTTCCGCTGGACACGCTCCGGTATGAGCGGCGCCGGGAGCTGGAAACCACCATGCAGGAGCCGTACGATTTCGTCGTGCAGGTGATCTACCGGCAGAACGACAGCTGGCAGGGCTTTCTGACGTGGGTGGGCAGGAACGTGCGCGTCTCCTTCACCAGCGCGCTGCAATTGCTGCGGCTTCTCGCGGAGGCGATGGGGTGCGACGGGAAGGTGCAGGTCTTGGACGCCCAGCGGGACGCGGCGCTGGTCGCCGACTGGAGGCTGCAGCAGAATGCGGAGCGCGAGCGGCGCGCCCCGGAACCGGCGCCGTGGGGGGAGGACGCGGACGATTGAGCCGTCCGGGCACTTCTTTTCCATCGCGCGCGCGAAGGTGCTTCCGGCCCCTGTTTCCGCTGGAAAGTTTCGACAGTTCCCGCGCGGCGGCCAAATGCTGGAAACCCGCTCCCGAATGGGGCTTTGAGGGGATAAAACAGGCTAAATTCGACAAAAAGACGCCGAAAATTTCGGCGTCTTTTTTTTGCTGGAAAAGAAAAGCACTTGCATTTTTTATCTGCGGCAAGTATAATAAAGAGGTAAAAGTGGTGAAAAGTGGTTAAAAGTGGAGGAATCGCCACCCAAGTGGCGGACAAGCCCGGAGGGAGGTGATAAAATGCTCACAGGACAGTACACCCACAGCATCGACGCGAAAGGCCGGGTGAACTTCCCCGCGAAGCTGCGCGAGGAGCTGGGCGAGCGTTTTATCATCACGCGCGGGCTCGACAACTGCCTCTTCGTCTACTCGGTGGACGAGTGGGACCAGCTCGCGGCAAAGCTGCACGAGCTGCCCATCAGCAAATCCGCCCCCCTCAACCGGTTCTTCTTCGCGGGAGCCGCCGAGGCGGAGCCGGACAAGCAGGGCAGGGTGCTCCTGCCGGCGCACCTGCGGGAATACGCGGGGCTCGACCGGGACGTCACGATCGCGGGCGTCTCCAACCGCGCCGAGATCTGGGACAGCGAGCGCTGGGAGAAGCAGAACGAGCAGCTTACGGCCCAGTCCATCGCGACCGCGATGGACGAGCTGGGGTTCTAGGCGATGGCGGAATTTTCACACCGCCCCGTCCTGCTGGACGAGTGCATCGAGGGCCTGGCCATCCGCCCGGACGGCATCTATGTCGACGGGACGGCGGGCGGCGCGGGGCACTCCTCCGAAATCGCAAAGCGCCTGACCACCGGACGGCTGGTCGCGCTCGACAAGGACCCCGACGCGGTGAAGGCCGCCTCCGAACGGCTCGCGCCCTATCCCTGCGCCGTCGTCGTGCAGAGCGATTTTTCCCAGATGAACGGCGTGCTCGACCGGCTGGGGATCGACGGGGTGGACGGCATCCTGCTCGACCTGGGGGTCTCCTCCCACCAGCTCGACACCCCCGAGCGGGGCTTTTCCTACATGCACGACGCGCCGCTCGACATGCGCATGTCCCAGTCGGGGCTGAGCGCCTACGACGTGATCAACGGCTATGACTTCAAGGAACTGTGCCGGGTGTTCCGCGATTACGGCGAGGAGAAATTCGCGCCGATGATCGCTAAACATATTTTGCATACCAGAACGCAGCGCCCCATTGCCACTACCGGAGAACTGGCAACACTGATTAGCGCGTCGATCCCCGCAAGGGCGAGACGCGAGGGCGGGCATCCTGCAAAGCGCGTCTTTCAAGCGGTCCGAATTGAGGTAAACGGGGAACTCTCCAGCCTGTCTGTTTTTCTCGGCGAAACGTTTGAAAGACTCCGCTCCGGCGGGCGCATGGCAATCATCACCTTCCATTCGTTGGAAGACCGCATGGTCAAACAGCGGTATGCGGCGCTTTGCAGGGGCTGCACCTGTCCGCCGGACTTTCCGGTGTGCGTGTGCGGCAACCGGCCCAAAGGGAAACTCGTGAACAAAAAACCCATCGAGGCGGGGGAAACGGAGCTCGCGGCCAACAGCCGCAGCAAGAGCGCCAAGCTGCGCATCATTGAGAAACTATAGAAGGAGGGAAGGCGCCATGCAGACGCGATACGCCGGGAACGGCAGCGTTGCCTACGATCTGGACCGGTTCCAGCCAAAGCCGCGGATGCGGGTGAAAAGGCCGACCCTGGTCGTGGCGAACCCCGGCGTCAAGGCGCGTGCGCGCCGCCGGACGGCCACCGTGCTGGGCATTGTGGCGGCGGCCGCGGTGGTCGTGGGGATCGTGGTCACGATGCTTTACAGCCGCGCGGTGCTCACCGAGCTGAGCCAGCAGATCGCCCATCAGACCTCGCTGCTCGAAAAGGAGCAGAGCGAATACACCCGCCTGACGGCGGAACTGGACGCCAAAATTTCTCTGCGCAACGTTGAGGACTATGCCACGCAGACGCTCGGCATGTTCCCGGTGGACAAAAGCCAGGTCACCTACGTGGACCTGAGCGAGGGGGAAAAGATCGAACTGACAAGCGAATCGCCCAAGCAGTCGCTGTTCGACAAGGTCGAGCTGGCGATCATCAACGTCAAGGAACGGCTTGGCGAGGACTAAAACGGATGGCGCATCCATAAATATAGAGTGGCACGAAAAGCAAGAAGGATTGAGGGAGGGACCGCGTACCCGTCCGTACTTCTTGCTTTCCTCGCATTTTGCGCCCTTTTCGACGGCAATCCCGCCGGTTCGCGGGGCTGCGCGCCCGTAACTTTTGCAAAGGACTGGTATATTAAGATGGCAAAGCCTCCAACCTATCATATGAGAAGCCGGATGATCGTCGTACTGGTGGCGATGATCGTCTTCGGCTTCTGCGTCGTTCTGCACCAGCTCTTCAAGCTGCAGGTCGTCGAGGGCGAGGCCCTCCAGGCGCGCGCGCTCCAGCAGCAGCTGCGCAGCGAGCGCATCGGGGCCAAGCGCGGCACGATCTATGACACCAACGGCAACCCGCTCGCCAAGAGCGCGACCGTCTGGTCGGTGTGCGTCGCGCCGGGGCTGATCGACACCCCCGAAAAGGAGTCGGACGTCACCGCGGCGCTCGAGAAGTTTCTCGAGCTCGACAAGGAGTCGATCCAGAAGAAGCTCGCGCTCAAGGGCACCCTCTACCAGGTGGTCAAGACCAAGGTGGAGAAGCCGCAGGCGGATGAGCTGATGACCTTTGTCAGCGAGAACGGCCTCACGGGGCTCATCTTCCTCGAGCAGGACACCCGCCGCTACTATCCCTACGGCAACTTTGCTTCGGCGGTGCTCGGCTTTGCCAACGACGACAACCACGGCGCCTACGGGCTGGAGAGCTACTACGAAAAGGTGCTCGCCGGCACGCCGGGGCGCGTGGTCTCGATGAAGAACAGCCGCGGCGTCGACATGGACCTGCAATATTCGCAGGAGTACGCCGCCAAGGACGGGGACTCCCTCGTGCTGACGATCGACGAGACGATCCAGCACTTCCTCGAAAAGAACCTCGAGATCGCGCTGCCCGAGCACAAGGTGCGCAACCGGGTGACGGGCGTCGTCATGGACGTGAAGACGGGCGCGGTGCTCGCGATGGCCTCCAAGCCCGACTTCGACCCCAACAACCCCTACGAGATCCTCGACGACAAAAAGCGCGAGGAGCTCGAAAACCTCAAGACGGTCGCCACCAAGGAGCAGTACGACCAGGCGCTGCGGGAGGCATGGTACGCCCAGTGGCGCAACTACGCGATCTCCGACCCCTATGAGCCGGGCTCGGTCTTCAAGATCATCACCGCCTCGGGCGCGCTGGAATGCGGCGCGGTCACCCGGCAGTCGACCTTCTACTGCTCGGGCGCCACGACGGTCAACGGCACCCCCTACCACTGCTGGGTCTGGGCGAGCCGCGGCGAGGGCCACGGCCAGCAGGACCTCGAGCACGCGATCATGAACTCCTGCAACCCGGCGTTCATCGATATCGGCCAGCGCATGGGCGCGCAGAACTTCGCCGAATACTTCTCCAACTTCGGCCTCACCGAGAAGACGGGCATCGACCTGCCCGGCGAGGCGACGAGCATCTACCACGCGCGCTACACCATCAACGACCTCGCCTCCAGCTCCTTCGGCCAGACCTTCAAGGTCACGCCGATCCAGCTGATTACCGCCGCGAGCGCGGCGGTCAACGGCGGCAAGCTGATGCAGCCCTACATCGTCAAGCAGATCGTCGACGCGGAGGGCAACGTCATCTCCAACACCGAACCGGTCGTCAAGCGGCAGGTCGTCTCGGAGGACATCTCCAAGGAGATGCGCCTCATGCTCGAGCAGGTCGTCGCCAACGGCTCCGGCCGCCAGGCGCAGATCCCCGGCTACCGCGTGGGCGGCAAGACGGGCACCTCCGAGCAGCTCGACAGCCCCAAGCTCAAGTCGGAGGGCCGCACCCCGAACACCCTCTCCTTCTTCGGCTTCGCGCCGGTGGAGGATCCGCAGGTGGCCTGCCTCGTGCTGATCGACGACCCGGACATCTACAACGCCTACGGTTCCACCGTCGCGGCGCCGATCGTCGGCGCGGTGCTGGCGGACACCCTGCCCTACATGGGCATCGAGCCGCAGTACACCGAGGAGGAGCTCGCGAACGTCGCCACCAAGGCGGAATACCTCATCAACCTCGACCTGCACGACGCCCAGTACAAATGCCGCGTCAGCGGGCTGAAATACCGCGTCGTCGGAAACGGCACCAAGGTGCTCCGCCAGATCCCCGAGGCGGGCGAGACGATCCCCGAGGGCGGCACCATCGTCCTCTACACCGAGGAGGAGGGCGCGGGCGACCTCATCCCGGTGCCCGACGTGGTCGGCAAGACGGTCGAGGAGGCCAACCGCTCGATCGTGGGCGCGGGGCTCAACATCTCGATTTCGGGCGAGCAGATCGAGGGCACCCACCAGGTGGTGTCCTCCCAGACGCCCGCCGCGGGCGAGCAGGTGGAGGCCGGGACGGTCGTCACCATTCAGTGCGTTGAAAGCACCGCTCCCGTCACCGAATGACGGCCGGCATCTTTTCCTGAAAGGGGTCCACAACATGCTGCTTTCCAAGCTGCTCGAGGGAGTCGAATACGAGGGCTCCGTCAAGGACTGTGAAATAAAGGGCGTCACCTCCGATTCGCGTCAGGTGGAGCCGGGGATGCTCTTCGTGTGCATCCGCGGGACCCGCGCCGACGGGCACGGCTACGCGAAGGGCGCGGTCGAGGCGGGCGCGGCGGCGGTCGTGTGCGAGCGGGACCTGGGGCTTCAAAACCAGATCCTCTGCGCGGACACCCATCTCGCCTACGGCCTGCTCTGCGGCAACTGGTACGGCAACCCCGCGCGGCGGCTGAGCCTCATCGGCGTGACGGGCACCAACGGCAAGACGACGGTCACCTGCATGGTCAAGCACATTCTGGAAACCACTGGCGCCCGCGTGGGGCTCATCGGCACCATCCACAACGAGATTGACGACATCGTCCTGCCCGCCAAGCACACCACCCCCGACGCGCTCGCGCTGCACGGGATGCTTTCGCGCATGGCGGACGCGGGGTGCCGGTACGTTGTGATGGAGTGCTCCTCCCACGCGCTCGACCAGCAGCGGCTGGCGGGGCTCCGCTTCGAGGCGGCGGCCTTCACCAACCTGACGCAGGACCACCTCGATTACCACCACGACATGGAAAACTACTACCACGCCAAAAAGAAGCTCTTTTCGATGTGCGGCACCGCCGTCGTCAACGTCGACGACGCCTACGGCCAGCGGCTCGCGGAGGAGATTACCTGCCCGAAGATCACCTTCTCCACCCAGTCGGACGAGGCGGACTACACCGCCAAGGACATCCGCCCCGCGCCCGATTCCAGCCGGTTCATGCTGGTGGGGAAGGGGCAGATCGCGCGGGTGCGCCTGCCGATCCCGGGGGATTTCTCGGTCGCCAACGCGATGACCGCCGCGTGCAGCTGCATCGCGGCCGGGCTCACGGTGGAGGCGGCGGCCGCGGGGCTGTGCAGCTGCAAGGGCGTGGTCGGGCGCATCGAGGTGCTCCCGACCGGCACCCCCTACACCGTCATCCGCGACTATGCCCACAGCCCCGACGGGCTCGAAAAGATCATCACGACGATGCAGAAGTTCGCCGTGGGGCGGGTCGTGACCCTCTTCGGCTGCGCGGGCAACCGCGACCGGACCAAGCGCAAAAAGATGGCGGAGATCGTGGCGCGCCTCTCCGACTTTGTCATCCTCACGTCGGATAACCCGCGCGACGAGGACGAACTGCAGATCATCGAGGACGCGAAGCCCGGCCTGCTCGAGCACCCGGACACCCCGTATGAAATCATCCCCGACCGCTACGCGGCGATCGAGTGGGCGCTCGACCACGCACAGCCGGACGACGTGCTGATCTTGGCGGGCAAGGGCCACGAGGACTACCAGGTGCTGAAGGGGGAGACGATCTGCTTCGACGAAAAACAGATTGTGCTGGATCTGCTGGCAAGACGAAAGGGGTGACGCAATGGAACGCATGACGATCGATGAGATCGCGCGGGCGGTCGGCTGTCCCGGGAGCTATCCCGGCGCGGTCGACGTGATCTCGACCGACTCCCGGAGCCTGCCGGAGGGCTGCCTCTTCGTGGCGCTCGAGGGGGAGCGGTTCGACGGGCACGACTTCATCCCCGCCGCCCTGCGTTCGGGCGCCGCGGCGGCAGTCGCGCACGAGCGGCGCGACTACGGCCCCGGCACCGTGCTCTACGTGAAGAACACCCAGCGCGCGCTGATGGAGATCGCGAAGGCCTACCGCGCCAAATTCTCCATCCGCTGCGTGGGGGTCACCGGAAGCGTCGGCAAGACGACCACCAAGGAGATGATCGCCGACGTGCTCTCCTGCGCCTACCGGACCCTCAAGACGGAGGGCAACCTCAATAACGAGATCGGGCTCCCCAAGACCCTCTTCCGCCTCGACCGCACGACCGAGGCGGCCGTCGTCGAGATGGGGATGCAGGGGCTCGGGGAGATCGCGGCGCTGGCCGGCGTGGCAAGGCCGGACGTCGGCGTCATCACGAATATCGGCGTGAGCCATCTGGAGCGGCTCGGCTCCCGCGAAAACATCCTGAAAGCCAAGCTGGAGCTGGCCGACGCGCTGCCCGACGGCGCGCCGCTCCTCCTCTGCGGGGACAACGACCTGCTTTCGCGGGTGCGGATCCCCCGCCTCGACGTGCGCTTCTACGGCATTGAAAACCCCGCCTGCGGCCTGCGGGCGAAGGACCTCCGCGAGGGGGAGGGGGAGACCTCCTTCCTCCTCTGCGGCGAATTCGGCGAGCTGCCGGTGACGATCCCCTGCGCGGGGCGGCACAACGTCCTGAACGCGCTCGCGGCCTTTTCCGCCGGGCTGGCGCTGGATATCCCGCCCGAAAAATGCGCGGCGGCGCTGCGCGAATACATGCCCTCCGGCATGCGCCAGAAGGTGGTGCACTGGCGGGGGATCACGGTGGTGGAGGACTGCTACAACGCCTCCCCCGACTCGATGCGGGCCGCGCTCGAGACGCTGGCGGGCCATCCCTGCACGGGCAGGCGGATCGCGGTGCTCGGCGGGATGCTCGAGCTGGGCGCGATCTCGGAGCGGGCGCACCGGGAAATCGGGGCGTTCGCCGCCGAAAAGGGGATCGACCTGCTGCTTGCATACGGCGGCGATGCGTGCTATTATCGACAGGGCGCGTCGGAGGGGGGCATCCCCGTCGAGCTCTTTGGCGATAAGGAGGAGCTGCTCGCGCGCCTGCGGGAGGAGATCCGCCCGGGCGACGCCGTATGGGTCAAGGGAAGCCGCGGCATGCGCATGGAGGAGATCCTCGAAGGACTGTATAAGGGAGAAGTTGTGAATGAATAGCGGCATGACCCTCATCCTGATCACGCTGGTCGCGTTTGCCGTCACGGCCCTGCTGGGGTTCGTGATGATCCCCTTCCTGCACAAGCTCAAGTTCGGCCAGACGATCCTCGACATCGGCCCCGCCTGGCACAAGAAGAAGCAGGGCACCCCCACCATGGGCGGCGTCATGTTCATCATCGGCATCACGGCGGCGGTCGTGATCGGGGTCTCGACCCTCTGGCTTTCGCCCGCGGCGCAGGGATATCTTGGCGACCCGCGGGGTAATATAAAGCTGTTTGCGGGGGTCGCGATGGCGCTCGCGTTCGGCGCGGTGGGTTTTCTGGACGACTACATCAAGGTGGTCAAGCACCGCAACCTCGGGCTGACGGCGCGCCAGAAATACCTGATGCAGCTGGTCATCGGGGTCTTCTACCTCGTGATGCTCTACATCGCGGGGGACCGCTCGACGGCGGTCGCGGTGCCCTTTTTGGGCACGCTGGAGCTCGGGCCCTTCTACTACCTGCTGGCGATGATCATCATCACCGGCTTCGTCAACGCCGTCAACCTCACCGACGGCCTCGACGGGCTCTCCTCGTCGGTCACCTTCGTCTATGCGGTGGTCTTCCTCGTCATCGCGGGGATTCTCCAGTTCGGCCAGGCGAGCGTGATCGCCGCCGCTCTCGCGGGCGGCACGCTCGGCTTCCTCGTCTGGAACTTCTATCCCGCCAAGGTCTTCATGGGGGACACCGGTTCCCTCTTTTTGGGCGGCCTGGTGGTGGCGCTCGCCTTCCAGGTGGGGATGCCGCTGCTGCTCGTCTTCGCGGGGGTCGTCTTCTGGTGCGAGGCCTTTTCGGTCATCATCCAGGTTTGCTACTTTAAAGCCACCCACGGCAAACGGCTCTTCAAGATGAGCCCCATCCACCACCACTTCGAGATGTGCGGATGGAGCGAGGTGAAGATCGTCTCGGTCTTCGCCCTCGTGGGACTCCTCGGCGGCGCGCTGGCCGTCTGGTCGGTGCTCCTGCTGTGACGCGGGGCCCCGGCCGAAATCAATCCAACGGAAAAGAGGTGCTTGCCGATGGAAGCGGCACGGCCTGCGGGGAAAACCCGTAAAAAACGCATCCGGGCAGAGAAGGGCGGCATCGACCTGACCTTCATGTTCCTTGTGCTGATTCTGCTTGCGATCGGGCTGATCATGCTCTTTTCGGCGAGCTACGCGTCCGCCTACTACGAGACGGGCAACAGTTTCTATTACATTTCCCGCCAGCTGCTCTTCGCGATCGTCGGCATCATCGGGATGTTCGTCGTCGCCAACATCGACTACCACATCCTGCACCGGTTCGCCTTCCTCATCTACATCGGCACCGTCTTCCTGCTCATCCTCGTGCTCTTTGTCCATACCCGTGAGGACGCGCGCCGGTGGATCCCGCTCGGGTTTACGACCTTCCAGCCGTCCGAGCTCGCGAAGTTCGCCGTCGTGCTGATCTTCGCGCACCTCATCTCCACCAACTACGACAGGATGAAGGACCCCAAATACGGCGTCTGGCCGTTTTTGGCGCTGATGGGCATCGTGGTCCTGCTCATGCTGCTCGAACCGCACCTGTCCGGCACCATCCTCATCCTGTCGATCGGCATCATCATGATGTTCGTGGGCGGCACCGACCTGAAATGGTTCATGATCGGCGGCCTGCTGCTGGCGGCGGCGGTCGTCGTCATCGTATTAATACCGGGCGTCATCCCCTACGCGATGAGCCGCATCCAGCACTGGCGCGACCCGTGGATCGACCCGCAGGGCAAGGGCTTCCAGACGATCCAGTCGCTCTACGCGATCGGATCTGGCGGACTCATGGGCGTCGGGATCGGCAACTCCCGCCAGAAGCACCTCTATCTGCCCGAGCCGCAGAACGACTTCATCTTCTCGGTCGTGTGCGAGGAGCTCGGCTTCATCGGCGCGACGCTCATCATTCTCGTCTTCGTGCTGCTCATCTGGCGCGGCTATGTCATCGCGATGCGCTGCCGCGACCGGTTCGGCTCGATGCTCGCCATCGGCCTCACGACGCAGGTGGGCGTGCAGACGATTTTAAACATCGCCGTCGTCAGCAACACGATCCCCAACACGGGCATCAGCCTGCCCTTCTTCTCATCGGGAGGTACGGCGCTCGTCATGCTCCTGGCGGAGATGGGGGTCATCCTGTCCGTCTCCCGGCAGACCAACCTCGAGAAGGAGTAGCGGCGGCCTGCCCGGCCTTTGGCCGGAGCGGCTTCGCCGACGGCCGCTCAAAGGGGGCCCCGCCCCCTTTGGATCCCCCGCGAGGTGTCGCCTTGCGACCCGGCCCTGCGGGCCGGAACCTTAAGAGGAGCCTTCGGCGGAGGAATCATGGCGGCCTGCCCGGCCTTTGGCCGGAGCGGCTTCGCCGACGGCCGATCTCCGGCCCAAAAGCCGCCTGCGGCGGTTGGCCTCCGAAACGCGGCCTGCGGGCCGCAGTCAAAGGGGGCGGTACGCGCCACTTGTCCCTTCGGGACAAATGGTGTCCCCATTCGGGCTGTCGCTTCGCGACCCCTTTGGATCCCCCGCGAGGTGTCGCCTTGCGACCCGGCCCTGCGGGCCGGAACCTTAAGAGGAGCCTTCGGCGGAGGAGTCATGGCGGCCTGCGAGCCGTTCGAGGGGACGGGATATGGGATGATTGGGAGGGCTCTGACAACATGAGAATTCTGTTTGCGTGCGGCGGGACGGCGGGTCACATCAACCCCGCGATCGCCGTGGCCAACTTCATCAAGGCCCGCCATCCCGAGGCGGAGATCCTCTTTGCGGGCAACCCCAAGGGGATGGAGGCGCGCCTCGTCCCGAAGGCGGGCTTCGCCTTCGCGCCGATCGAGATCATGGGCTTCCAGAGGAAGCTCACCTGGTTCAACGTCAGGTACAACTTCCGCTCGGTGGGCTGCCTCATGCTCTCGTGGGGCCGCGCGAAAAAGCTCATCCGCGATTTTGCCCCCGACATGATCGTCGGCACGGGCGGCTATGTGAGCGGGCCGATCCTGCGGGAGGGGGCCAAGCTGGGGGTGAAGACGGTCACCCACGAGTCGAACGCCTTTCCCGGCGTGACGACCAAGGTGCTCGCGCGCACGGCGGATAAGGTGCTGATTTCGGTCGAGGAGGCCAAACGATACCTGCCGCGGGGCAGGGAATACATCGTGACCGGCAACCCGGTGCGGGAGGAGATTCTCTTTGCCGACCGGGAGAAGGCGCGCAAAAAGTTCGGCGTGGGGGACCGGGTGTGCATCGTCTCCTTCGGCGGAAGCCTCGGCGCCCGCCGGTTGAACGAGGCGGTCGCGGGGCTGATGGCGTGGGAGCAGAGGCGCGGCGGCGTCTTCCACATCCACGCGACCGGCTCGATCGAAAAGGACCGCTTCCCGCAGATGCTGGCCGCCGCCGGGGTGGACCCCTGCGCCCCCGGCCTCGACATCCGCACCTATATCGACGACATGCCCGACTGCCTCGCGGCGGCGGACCTCGTCATCTCCCGTTCGGGCGCGATGACCCTCTCCGAATTGGAGGCGAGCGGCACCGCGTCGGTGCTCATCCCCTCGCCGAACGTCGCGGAGAACCACCAGTACCACAACGCGATGGTGCTGGCGGAGCACGATGCGGCGGTGGTCATCGAGGAAAAGGACCTGACCCCCGAGCGGCTGAGCGGCCGGGTGGAGGAGCTCTGCCGGAACCCGCAGACCCTGCGGCGGCTGGGCCGCAACGCCCAGGCGATGGCGATCATCGACGCGAACGAACGCATCTATTCGGAAATCATGGCGCTTTACAAGGCGTAATTTTCGCCGGGGACGCGAAAGCGTCCCCTTTTACACGTATTTGCCCTTTCACCCGGCGGGACCATGCGGCATAGTATGGTTTTGCAAGGGCTTCCCGTACCCTTGCGAAAAGCGAAAGGGTGCGTGAAGATGCCGAAACTGCTAATTGAAGGTGAAAAAAGGCTGGAGGGTCGGTTGCGGGTCCACGGGGCGAAAAATTCCGTGTTGCCGATTTTGGCGGCGACATTGCTGTCGGGAGACTGTGTGATACATAACTGCCCCCGCCTGACGGATGTCGACGCCGCCTGCAACATCCTCCAGCATCTTGGTTCCGAAACGCGGCGCGAAGGGGACAGCATCCTCGTCGGGGCCGCCGATTCCTGTTGCTGCTGCATCCCAGACGAGCTGATGCGCCGGATGCGCTCGTCGATCGTCTTTCTCGGGGCGATCGTGGCCAAATGCGGCCACGCGCGCATTTCGCTTCCCGGCGGGTGCGAGCTCGGGCCCCGTCCCATCGATCTGCATCTGGCCGCGCTTGAAAAGCTCGGCGTCACGATCGAGGAGGACCACGGCTACCTCAACTGCGCGGTGAAGGACCGCCTGCGGGGCGCGAGCATTCCGCTGCCCTTCCCCAGCGTGGGCGCGACCGAAAACATCATGATCGCGGCCTCCCTCGCCGAGGGGGAGACGGTCATCAAAAACGCGGCGCGCGAGCCGGAGATTTCCGATCTGGCGGCCTTCCTCAACGCCTGCGGCGCCAGGGTGCGCACCACGCCGGACGGCGACCTGCACATCACCGGCGTCAAGTCCCTGCACCCCGCCGAGCACAGCGTCATCCCCGACCGGATCGCGGCGGCGACCTACCTGTCCGCGGCGGCCGTCACGGGGGGAGACGTGACGCTTGACGGCGTTTGCACCGAACACCTGGCGGCGGTGCTGCCCTATTTCGAGGAGATGGGCTGCCGGCTGAAAACCGCGCCGGAGGAGATCCGCCTGACCGCCGCGCGCCCGCTGCGCGCGATGAGCATGGTGCGCACGATGCCCTATCCGGGCTTCCCGACCGACGCGCAGTCCCCGCTGATGGCGGCGGCGTGCGTGGCGCAGGGGAGCAGCATCTTTGTGGAGAACATCTTCGAGAGCCGCTACAAGCATGTGCCCGAGCTCATCCGCATGGGCGCGGACATCAAGGTGGAGGGGCGCGTGGCGCTCGTCCACGGGGTGAAGGAGCTGCACAGCGCGACGGTGCACTGCACCGACCTGCGGGGCGGCGCGGCCATCGCGGTGGCGGCGCTGGCGGCCGCGGGGGAGACGGAGCTGTTGGACATCGGCCACATCGACCGCGGATATGAGAACTTCGAGGAGAACCTGCGCGGGATCGGCGCGGCGATCCGCAGGGTCCCCTGACGGGTGGGAAAATTTGCCCCGCCGCCGCGATTGCGCGAAACGCCTCCCGCGTGGTATAATAAGCACGTTTCCAGGCACCGCCGCCCGCGCCCGCGGGGGCGGGCACGCGGCTTTCCCTGCCGCGGCCGCATCCCGGCCGTGCGGCGGCCGCGCGGCCAAATCCGACGGCCGGCCCCTTTTGGGGCGGCCGCGGGAAGTGAAAATCAGGTCCCGCGCGGCGGTTCGACAGGATTTGCAGGCATCCGCGGCGGATACGCGGTATACTGGTATCCGGCCTGCCGGGGACTATGATACACGGAGGACGTCATGAAGCAGAAGCTCCTTTCATTCGGCGGCAGAACGCCCCGCGCGCCCGACCGGGCGCAGGCGGCGGCAGCCGCGGGCGCGCGCCGGCGCAGGAAGCGCACCGGCCGCCAGACGCTCTACTATCTGCTGATCCTGCTTGTCGCGGCGGCGGTCGTGGCCGTACTGTCGCTGACCGTCTTCTTCCGGATCGAAAAGCTCGAGGTCACCGGCGTCACCAAGTACGCCGCGGAGGAGATCCTCGAGGCCAGCGGCGTCAAGGTGGGGGACAACCTCTTCCGGGTGAACGCGCGCAGGGTGGAAAAGAAGCTTACCCAGCAGTTCCCCTATGTCGAGGGGGTGGCCCTCAGGCGGACGCTGCCCGCGACCCTCACCCTTGAGATCGCGCAGGCAAAGCCGCTCGGCGCGGTATCCACGGCGGCGGGCTACGTGGTCATCGGCAAGACGGGCCGTGTGCTGGAGATCGGCGCGGCGTCGGTGCCGCAGGACGTGATGACGGTCACGGGCATGTACCTCTACGACCCCAAGGTGGGCCAAAAGCTGGGCGAGGGCTACACCAAGGAGGAAACGGACGAGGCGGATAAGGAGGCGTACGGCTTCCTGCTGCTCTCCCGGCTGATGGACGCGGTCGAGGAGACCGATTTCGGCAAGGTCTCCCTCGTGGACTTCTCCAACCAGCTCGACATGATGCTCGTCTACGACAACCGCCTGCTGATCGACCTGGGCGGCGGCACCGAGCTGCCCTACAAGCTGCGCTTCGCGAAGAAGGTGATCGAGGACGAGCTGTCCGACACCTTCGAGGGCAGGCTGGACGTGTCGCTCGCGCCCACCACGAACGAGATCTACTCCTGGCCGGGGGACATCCGGCAGGAGCTGGAAAAACGGCGGCTCACCGCCGCCGCGCAGGCCGGGGAGGGGGACAAAAAGCCCACCGTCCATTCGGACAACCCCGACCTCGCGGTCATCCCGGGCACCGCGCCCTCGAGCGGCGCGGAGGCGGCGGGCTCCTCCTCGGAGGAGGCGGCGTCCTCGGCCTCGCCGCAGGACGACCTCTTTGCGACGATCCCGGGCACGGCCCCCTCGTCCGCGCCGGAGGAGTCCTCCGCGGCGCCGTCGGAAGCCGCTCCGGAAAGCTCCCCGCCGGCCTCTCCGGCGGCGTGAGGGAAATATTACATTTTGCCTTGCCGGGCGCGTTTGCTATTGATTTATCAGGCTGAATCTGATAAGATAATATTTAATAGTATATCGAATTGCGCGTTTGGATGATAAGGGACTTGCAGGATTCCATTTTATAGAATTGCACAGGGGGAACCGCGATGTTAATGAACTTCGACATGGCCAGTGACAGTGAGAACGTTGTCTCGATCAAGGTGGTCGGGGTCGGCGGCGGCGGCGGAAACGCCATCAACCGCATGGTGCAGTCGGGGATGAAGAGTGTGGAATTCATCTCGATCAATACCGATAACCAGGCGCTTCTGCGCTCGCATGCTACATACAAGCTGCACATCGGGGACAAGCTCACCCGCGGCAAGGGCGCGGGCGGCAACCCCGAAAAGGGCCAGCGGGCCGCCGAGGAGAGCCGCGACGAGATCGCCTCGGCGCTCAAGGGCACCGATATGGTCTTCATCACCGCAGGCATGGGCGGCGGCACCGGGACGGGCGGCGCGCCCGTCGTGGCGGAGGTCGCCCACGAGATGGGAATCCTCACCGTGGGCATCGTCACCAAGCCCTTCAACTTTGAGGGAAAGCACCGCATGGAGCAGGCGGAGATGGGCGTCACCGCGCTGCGCGAGCATGTGGACGCGCTGCTGGTCATCCCCAACGAGCGCCTCAAGCTGATCTCGGAGGAGAAGATCACCCTCCAGAACGCCTTCTCCGCGGCGGACGACGTGCTCAAGCAGGGCGTCCAGTCGATCTCCGACCTTGTGAACATCCCCGGCGTGGTCAACCTCGACTTCGCCGACGTGACCGCGATCATGAAGGACGCGGGCTACGCCCACATGGGCGTGGGCAGCGCCTCGGGCAAGGACAAGGCCCGCGCGGCCGCCGAAGCGGCGATCTCCTCCCCGCTCCTTGAAACCTCGATCAACGGCGCGAAGGGCGTGATCGTCAACATCACCGCCTCCCCCGACATCGACCTGGACGACATCGACGTCGCCTCCTCGATGATCCACGAGGCCGCGCATCCCGACGTCAACCTCATCTGGGGCGCGACCTTCGACGATTCGCTTCAGGATGAGATGAAGGTCACGGTGATCGCCACCGGCTTCGACAGCGACCGCAACTTCACCCTCCCCAACTACAGCTTCAGCAAAAAGACCGACGGCAAGGCGGAGCCCGGTGCTCCCGCGACCGAGGCCGGCGGGGACGACGACGATAATTTCTTCGACATTCTGTCAATATTCAATAACAAGAAGAACTGATCTGTAACAGGGAGTATTGCCGGATTGGCAATACTCCCTGTTTTCTCTGCAAAGAACCTGTAAAATGTCACGGGGGGACGCAATATGAACGACAACACGAACCCGATCCTCTACCAGAACCGCGAACTCAGCTGGCTGAAGTTCAACCTGCGCGTGCTCGAACAGGCGTGCGACGGGTCGATTCCGCTGCTCGAGCGGCTGAAGTTCCTCTCGATCTTCGGCAGCAACCTCGACGAGTTCTTCATGATCCGGGTGGGCACCCTGACCGACGCGTCGCTGCTCGATCCGGACGCGATCGACAACAAGTCCCTCATGAGCCCCGCCGAACAGCTCGAGGCGATCTTCGCGGACACCCGCGCGCTGATCGAAAAGAAGGACGCCGCCTACAAACGCCTCTCGGCGGATATGGCGGGGGAGGGGATCGAGCATCTCGACCTCTCGATGCTCACCGAGGAGCAGACCGTCTTTCTGGAGAACTACTTCCGCGGCGAGATCCTGCCGATGCTCTCCCCGCAGATCATTGACAAGCACCATCCCTTCCCCTTCCTGCGCAACAAGGAGACCTACATCTGCACCCAGCTCAAAACCAAGGGGGAGTTCGTCAAGCTGGCGATCATCCCCGTGTCCACCGGGTTCGACCGGATCGTCTACCTGCCGTTCGACAAGAACAAGTTCGTGCTGCTCGAGGAGCTCGTGCTGCGCTACTGCGAGCACATCTTCCAGGGCTATGTCGTCGTGGCCAAGACGATCTTCCGCGTCACCCGCAACGCCGACATCAACGTCGACGAGGCGATGTACGACCACGACATGGACTACCGCAGCGTCATGGAGGAGATGGTCAAGAACCGCCGCAAGCTGATGCCGGTGCGCGTCGAGTTCCAGGGGGAGGCGAGCGAGGCGATCATCGACCAGCTCTGCAAAAAGCTCGAGCTGACCCGCGACCGCGTCTTCTTCAACCTCTCTCCGCTCGACATGGGCTTCGGCTTCACCCTCTGCTCCAAGATGGAGCGCCGCGGGCTTCCGGGGCTCTTCTACCCGCCGCTCACGCCGCAGGATTCCTCCCTGGTCACGCCCGGCAGGCCGATGATCCCCCAGATCGAGGACCACGACATCCTGCTCTCCTATCCGTTCGAGAGCATGAAGCCGTTCATCTCCCTGCTGCTCGAGGCGGCGGACGACCCGACCGTGCTGTCGATCAAGATGACCCTCTACCGGGTCGCGCGGGAGAGCCAGATCGTCTCGGCGCTCATCAAGGCGGCGGAGAACGGCAAGGAGGTCCACGTCGTCGTCGAGCTGCGCGCGCGGTTCGACGAGGAGAACAACATCATCTGGTCCAAGCGGCTCGAGGAGGCGGGGGTCAACGTCGTCTACGGGCTGGGCGAATACAAGGTCCACTCCAAGCTGCTGGTCATCACCCGCCGGGTGGAGGAAAAGATCTGCTTCATCACCCAGATCGGCACCGGCAACTATAACGAGAGCACCGCGCGGCTCTATACCGACCTCTGCCTGATGACCGCCGATCGTGAGTTCGGCGAGGACGGCACCCGCATCTTCAACGGCATCCTGACCGGCAACCCGGTGGGGGACACCAAATACCTCGTGGCCGCGCCCGTCTCGATGAAGCCGATGGTGCTGCGGTTCATCGAGCAGGAGATCATCGCCGCGCGGGAGGGCCGCCCGGCCGCGATCACCGTCAAGATCAACTCCCTCACCGACAAGGACGTGATCGACAAGCTGACCGAGGCGTCGATGGCGGGGGTCAAAATCCGCATGATCATCCGCGGCATCTGCTGCCTGCGGGTGGGGGTGCCGGGCCATACCGACAACATCGAGGTCGTCAGCATCGTCGGGCGGTTCCTCGAGCATTCGCGCATCTACGTGTTCGGCACGCCCGAGCGCAGCCGGATGTACATCTCCTCCGCCGATTTCATGACGCGCAACATGGAGCGCCGGGTGGAGGTCGCGGCCCCCATCCGGGACGAGAAGCTCAAGGCGCGGATCATGAACCTGCTCGACCTCGAGTTCTCCGACAACGTCAAGGCCAAGCGGCTGCTCTCCGACGGGGAATACGAGCCGGTCAAGAACGACAAGCCCCCGATCGACAGCCAGATCGACCTCTTCAAGCTCGCCTACATGCGCGCGGAGGAGTCGGCGCGGGTGCGCGCCTCCCGCCCGGTGCAGCCGGTGATGCGCCCGGCGCAGCCGCAGGCGGCGCCCGTGGCCCCGGCGGCCCCCAGGCGCGGGCTGTGGGATAAGATCCGCGCCCTGTTCCACAAATGACGGGAGGAAACGCCATGTCCGAATTTATCATACGCCCATGCAGGCCGTCCGACGCGGAGGGCATCCACGCGCTGCGCGTCATGGAGGGCGTGCGCGAAAACATCCTCGCCCTTCCCTCCGAGCGGCTCGGGTTCTGCGAGGCATACTTAAACGGCCTCGGCCCCGACGACCACCAGTTCGCGGCGGCCGTGCCGCTGCCGGGGGGCGGGGAGAAGATCGTCGGCACCGCCGGCCTCCAGGTCTATCCCGGCCGGATGCGCCATTCGGCGGGGTTCGGCATCATGGTCCACCGCGACTGGCAGGGCAGGGGCGTCGGGCGCGCGCTGATGGAGGCGGCGCTCGACGTGGCGGACAACTGGCTCATGCTCACGCGCGTCGAGCTCACCGTGTTCACCGACAACGCCCGCGCCATCGGGCTCTACAAGTCGCTCGGCTTCGAGATCGAGGGCACCAAGCGGATGGGGGCGATCCGGAACGGGGAGTACGCCGACGAATACTACATGGCGCGCCTGCGCCCGCCGCGCGCTTGACAAAACGCGGCAAAAACGGGTAAACTAAAAGCTGGATTTTACGAGGTTGTACGCCCGTAGCGGGCGTACAACTTGCGTCTGGGCGAATTTCCCGCATTACAGAAAGACGGAGGCAGGCAGATGCCAAAAAAACGGACCGCCGATTACGGCAACGAGAGTATTTCCTCCCTCAAGGGCGCCGACCGGGTACGCAAGCGCCCGGGGGTAATCTTCGGCTCGGACGGGCTGGAGGGCTGCGAGCACGCGATGTTTGAGATTCTCTCCAACTCGATCGACGAGGCGCGCGAGGGGTACGGGGACAAGATCCTCATCACCCGCTACCGCGACCAGTCGATCGAGGTCGAGGATTTCGGCCGGGGCATCCCGGTGGACTACAACCAGCGGGAGGAGCGCTACAACTGGGAGCTCGTCTTCTGCGAGCTCTATGCGGGCGGCAAATACCAGACCAACGAGGGGGAGAGCTACGAATACTCCCTCGGCCTCAACGGGCTGGGGCTCTGCGCGACCCAGTATTCCTCCGAATACATGGACGTGGAGATCTACCGCGACGGCTTTAAATACTCCCTGCATTTCGAGCACGGGGAGAATGTCGGCGGCCTTCAAAAGGAGGAGACCCGCCGCCGCGCCACCGGCACGAAGATCCGCTGGCGGCCCGACCTCGCGGTCTTCACCGACATCGACATCCCGCTCGAATACTATGCCGACACGATCAAGCGGCAGGCGGTCGTCAACGACGGCGTGACCTTCCTGCTCAGAAACCAGGCGGACTCCGGCTTCGAGGAGACGGAGTTCCGCTATGAAAACGGCATCGTCGACTATGTGGCGGAGCTCGCCGGTGACGGGACGCTCACCCCCATCCAGTTCTGGAAGGCGGAGCGCCGCGGCCGCGACCGGGAGGACAAGCCGGAATACAAGGTGAAGCTGTCGGTGGCCTTCTGCTTTTCCAACCGGGTGAGCCGGTGCGAATACTACCACAACTCGAGCTGGCTCGAGCATGGCGGAAGTCCCGAAAAGGCGGTCAAGCTCGCGTTCACCTACATGATCGACAACCTCATCCGGAACGCGGGCAAGTACCAGAAGGGGGAGAGCAAGGTCACCTTCGCGGACGTGGAGGACTGCCTGGTGCTCGTCTCCTCCAACTTCTCCACCCAGACCTCCTATGAGAATCAGACCAAAAAGGCGATCACCAACAAATTCGTCTACGAGGCGATGAACGATTTCCTCCGCCACCAGATGGAGGTCTATTTCATCGAGAATCCCGACGAGGCGGCGCGGATCGCCGAGCAGGTGCTCATCAACAAGCGCAGCCGGGAGAACGCGGAGAAGACCCGCCTCAACCTCAAAAAGAAGCTCGCCGGCACGGTGGACATGTCCAACCGGGTGCAGAAGTTCGTCGACTGCCGCACCAAGGACGTCTCACGGCGCGAGATCTACATCGTGGAGGGCGATTCGGCGCTCGGCGCCTGCAAGCTCGGCCGGGACAGCGAATTCCAGGCGATCATCCCGGTGCGCGGCAAAATCCTCAACTGCCTCAAGGCGGACTACGACAAGATCTTCAAAAGCGACATCATCGTCGACATCTTCAAGGTGCTCGGCTGCGGCGTGGAGGTCACCACCAAGGCGAACAAGGATTTTTCCTCCTTCGACCTCGACGGCCTGCGCTGGAACAAGATCGTCATCTGCACCGATGCGGACGTCGACGGCTTCCAGATCCGCACGCTGATCCTGACGATGCTCTACCGCCTCGCCCCCACGCTGATCGAGCGGGGATATGTCTACATCGCGGAATCCCCCCTCTACGAGATCACGACGAAGGACAAGACCTGGTTCGCCTACACCGAGCAGGAGAAGACGCACGCGCTCGAGGAGATCGGCAACGCGAAATACACGGTCCAGCGCTCCAAGGGGCTCGGTGAAAACGAGCCGGACATGATGTGGCTGACGACGATGAACCCCGAAACGCGGCGCCTCATCAAGGTGACCCCCTCCCAGGCGAAGGAGACCTCCGACATGTTCGACCTGCTGCTGGGGGACAACCTCGCCGGGCGCAAGGAGTTCATCGCGGAAAACGGCTACCAGTATCTGGAGCTGGCGGACCTCTCATAAGCGCCCGCGCTCCCGCGGCGGAGGCCGGCGCAAAACAGTATTGAGGTGCAGTGAATGGCAACAAAGAAACCCAAAAAGGAACCGAAAAAACCGGTGAACTCCTCGGCGGTCATCGAGAACGCCGGGGTGATGATCGAGCAGCCGATCGTGACGACGCTTGAAAGCAACTACATGCCCTACGCGATGAGCGTGATCGTCTCGCGCGCAATCCCCGAGATCGACGGCTTCAAGCCCTCCCACCGCAAGCTGCTCTACACGATGTACAAGATGGGGCTGCTCACCGGCGCGCGGACCAAGTCGGCAAACGTGGTGGGCCAGACGATGAAGCTGAACCCACACGGCGACGCGGCGATCTATGAGACGATGGTGCGCATGTCGCGCGGGTGCGAGGCGCTGCTCCATCCCTATGTGGACAGCAAGGGAAATTTCGGCAAGGCGTACAGCCGCGACATGGCCTACGCCGCCAGCCGTTACACCGAGGTCAAGCTCGACGCGATCGCGGCGGAGCTCTTCCGCGACATCGACGAGGACACCGTCGACATGGTCGACAACTACGACAACACCCAGAAGGAGCCGACCCTTTTTCCGGTGACCTTCCCGTCGATCCTCGTCAACTCCAACATCGGCATCGCGGTCGGCATGGCCAGCTCGATCTGCCCCTTCAACCTCGCCGAGGTGTGCGACACGACGATCGCGCTGCTCAAAAACCCCGGCCACGACATCCTCGAGACGCTGCGCGCCCCCGACTTCCCGGGCGGCGGCTACATCGTCTACAACGAGGACGATCTGCGCAAGATCTATGCGACCGGGCGCGGCGGGGTGCGGGTGCGCTCCCGCTGGAGCTACGACAAGGCGAACAACTGCATCGACGTCACCGAGATCCCCCCGACCGCGACGGTCGAGGCGATCATGGACAAGATCGTGGACCTCGTGAAGGGCGGCAAGATCCGCGAGATCGCCGACATGCGCGACGAGACCGACCTCTCCGGCCTCAAGCTCACCCTCGACCTCAAGAGGGGCGCCGACCCCGACGCGCTCATGCGCAAGCTCTTCCGCATCACACCGCTCGAGGACACCTTCTCCTGCAACTTCAACGTCCTGATCGCCGGAATGCCGCGCGTCTGCGGCGTTAAGGAGCTGATCGAGGAGTGGGCGGCCTTCCGCGAGGGCTGCGTCAAGCGCCGGGTCTACCACCAGCTCGGCAAAAAGAAGGAAAAGCTCCACCTGCTCATGGGACTCAAAAAGATCCTGCTCGACATCGACAAGGCGATCCGGATCGTGCGGGAGACCGCCGAGGAGCGGGAGGTCGTTCCCAACCTGATGATCGGCTTCGGCATCGACGAGGTGCAGGCGGAATATGTGGCGGAGATCAAGCTGCGCCAGCTCAACCGCGAGCACATCCTCAAGCGGGTCGAGGAGACCGACCAGCTCAAAAAGGAGATCGCCGGGATGGAGGAGATCCTCGCGGACCGCAAAAAGGTCCGGGCGATCATCATCGACGAGCTCCGCGCGGTCAGCAAGAAGTACGCGAAGCCCCGGAAGAGCCTCCTCTACTATCCGTCGGGCGAGGACGAGGAGGAGCCTGAGTCGCTGGTTCCCGACTATCCGGTGCACCTCTTCTTTACGAGGGAGGGATACTTCAAGAAGATCACCCCCCAGTCGCTGCGCATGAGCGGCGAGCAGAAGCTCAAGGAGGGGGACGCCGTCGCCCGCGAGGTGGAGGCGACCAACAACACCGACTTGCTCTTCTTCACCGACCGCCAGCAGGTCTACAAGGCGAAGGCGAGCGACTTCGACGACGGCAAGGCGAGCGTGCTGGGCGATTACATCCCCGCCAAGCTCGGCATGGACGAGGGAGAAAGCGCCGTCTATATGGCGGTCACCGCCGATTACGCGGGCTATATGCTCTTCTTCTTTGAAAACGGCAAGGCCGCGAAGGTGGACCTCTCGGGCTACGCCACCAAGACAAACCGCAAAAAACTGCTGGGCGCCTATTCCGACGCGTCGCCGCTCGCGGCCTGCTTCCAGATCGAGGGCGGGGAGGACTTCCTGATGACCTCCTCCTCCGGGCGGATGCTGCTGGCCAACGCCGGGGCCGTCTCCTCCAAGACGACCCGCACCACGCAGGGCGTCGCGGTTATGACGCAGAAGAAAAACCACCGCGTTGCCTCGGTGAAGCCGTTCAGCGAAGGGATGCTCGCGAATCCCCACCGGTTCCGCACCAAGACCCTCCCGGCCGCCGGCATGATGCCCCGCGAGGAGGACTACGGAGAGCAGCTGACCTTATAATTGTTTTCGGCTGCCCGCCGAGGGAGGATTCTTTAGGTTTGCCGCTCGGGGAGCGGCGGAGGTTGTCGGTAGTCGGCCGACGGCGACCCCTTAGGCTTTTCCGCCCAGCGGGCGGAGGGCTTTTGTTCGCGCCCCTTCGGGGTGCTTTATAGGTGCCGCCTTCGGCGGCGGAGATTGCCGGGTCCCGCCCCGGCAGGCGGCCCCATTTCTTGTACGGACAAGAAATGGGGGAAAGAAGCCGCAGGGGGCCATGCCCCCTTGACCCCCGCGCCGCCTCCGGTTGGCCTGCGGCCAAAGTCGGCGGCGCCCTCTTCACGGATCAGCGGACGGGTGTACAGCATCCCGCCAGCCGCCGCGCCGCGGGCGCAATGCCTCTGCCGGCAAGTCTCCGGAACCGTACCGGAAGTGCTTCCGGGGAGGCACGGCCGCTTTTGCGTGGCGCGCAACGCCCACGGGGAGGCGGAAAACTGCGCGGCTACGCCGCGCACGCACGCAGAGCGCGCGAACGCCCGGAACGGGCGTTGTTTTCCGCCGTGTGTCCCCGGCGAGCCATCCAGCTTCATCTGTTGGGAGCGCCCGCAACCTGAATTGAGCCTTCAGCTGGTGTACCCGTGGGGAGCGGCGGTAGCCTGCGGGTACTGGCAAGGTACTTCCGGAGATACCGCTTAGAGTTCCGGCCCGCAGGGCCGGGTCCGCGTAGCGGACTCAAGCCGGGGTCGCGGGGCGGAGCGCCCGCGACTGCGGTCCGCAGACCGCGTTTCGGAGGCCAACCGCCGAAGGCGGCTCTTAGGCCGGAGATCGGCCGTCGCGCGTAGCGCGCTCCGGGCATCCGCCGAAGGCGTTCTCTCAGGATTCCGGCCCTTCGGGCCGGGTCGCATGGCGACTCCCTACGGGGAATCCAAAGGGGTCGCGAAGCGACAGCCCGAATGGGGACACCATTTGTCCCGAAGGGACAAGTGGCGCCTGTGGCCCTCTTTGAATGCGCGTCGCCGCTCTGCGGCGCTCGCCGCAGGCGAGGAGCGCATCTATGCCCGGGCAGGCCGCCCAAGGCGGAGGGCCCTTGAGCGCCCTTCTTCCGCCGACTTCTTGGGCGCGCAAGAAGTCGGCCCGCCCGCCGGGGCGGGTCCCGGCAATCCATGCCGCCGCAGGCGGCTCCCCTCAGCCCTCCGAAGGAGGGCGATCAAATGCCTCGCCGGGCGCAGCGCGGATTATCTAAAAAGCCCCGCCGCCCACGGGCGGCAATTCCCGTGAAAGCTCCGCCGCTCCCCGAGCGGCAAAAAAAACAGAAGCCGGACGGGAGGCCCGTCCGGCTCGGGTTTTCCGCCCCGTGCAAACGCAATTTCGAGGTAAAAACCGTTTTTAGTATGCGCCCGGGGGATGAAAAGATGCAAAACGGAAAAAATTATTTGAAACCCTTGCATTGAAAGGGTGATTATGCTATCATATTACGAGTTGGAGTACTCAGGAATCGGAGGTAAAAAAAGGATGAATGCGATTGAAATCATCGGCGGCGTCCTGATCATGATTGCTGCCGTTGTGATTACCGTGACTGTCATGTTTCAGGAGGGTAAAGGCAACGGCCTGAACGCGCTTGCCGGCTCGAATGAATCGTCCTATCTCGGGAAGAACAAAAACCGCTCGATGCAGGCGACCATGGTCCGCGTCACCAAGTATACGGGGATCGCGTTTGTGGTCATCACGCTTGCGGTCTATCTCATCAGCTACGCGATGAAATAAGCGATTTGCGGACAAACGCCCGGCCGTTCGGCCGGGCGTTTTTTGTGCCGGGGATGTTCAGGAAAACTCCTTGACAAGCGTCTCATGCTCGCAGAATTCCTCGAAGAACCGTTCCCCCGTGGGCCGGTAGCCGCACTTCTCATAGAAGGGGATGGCGTAGAGCTGCGCGCCCACGACGATTTTTTTCGCGCCCCGCTTCCGCGCCGCGGCCTCGAGCCGTTCCATCAGCAGCCGCCCGAGCTGCTCGCCGCGGAAGGCCTTGCACACCGCGATGCGCCCGATGTGGAAGGTCTCGCCGTCCGCGTCGCAGTAGACCCGTCCGGTGGCGGCGGGCCGGCCCTCCCGGTAGACGACCATGTGCCGCGACACCGCGTCGAACTCGTCCTCGTCGGGGATGGTGAAGCCCTGTTCCTTCGTAAATACCTCGTCGCGCACCCACAGCGCGTCGGAAAGGTTGTCCGTGCCGTCAAAAAATCGAATCTCCATAGCGTCCTCCGGTAAATGAAACGTTCACCGGACCATTATACGCCCTCACACGCCGAAAATCAACTTGACGACGAGCAGGGAAATCACGCCGGGCAGGCCGAGCAGCGTGGCGGCGCCGACGGTGAAGAGGTTGGGGGAGAGGGCGATCCCGGTGAAGGCCCCGGACCAGCAGACGGCAAGGAGGGCGGCGTTGCCGGTGAGGGCGGAGAAGCAGAGAGAACGGAGAAAATGCCGGGAACGCCACAGGGCGGCGAGCATGATCAGGCAGACGGCGCCCGCGGCGGCGGTCAGGATGGATAGCGCCATATTTTTCACCTCCGGGCTTTTGGATTCCATTACAGGATATGTCCGCGCGCCGGAGGATATGTCCAAAAAAAGAGCCCGCAGCACGTGCTGCGGGTTCTTTTGCGCGTAGAGAGGGCGTCTGTAAGCCGGGTTCTGTCGTGGACAACGATCTTTCTGGGCCGCGCGTCGCCGCGCGGCTCAAGCCGCCTTTCGGGACCCGGCGGGCCGCCGCATCGTCCCAGCTGGCGTTGCTTCGGATAGGGTTTACATGGCGGCGCGGTTACCCGCGTCCCGGTGAGCTCTTACCTCGCCTTTCCATCCTTACCACCGTCCGCGGGGGAAGCCCCCGTGATGCGATGGCGGTATCTTTCTGTTGCACTTTCCCTCGGGTCGCCCCGGCCTGCCGTTAGCAGGTATCCCGCCCTGTGAAGCCCGGACTTTCCTCACGCCCCCGCAAAGCGGGGCCGCGCCGCTGTCCAACGCGCTCTCTACACTGGTGTAAGTATACGCCAAACGCACGAATCCGTCAACCTTGTCCGTCAATCCTGCAAAGATCATATAAAAAACGTGAAAACTTTGAAAAAAGACCATTTTTTTGCAACATTCATCTTGCATCACTGCAAATGATTCATTATAATAAAGAATATCTGATAAGCGGCCCGCCGGCGCGGCGGCCCGAACGGGCCGGATGGATGAAATTCGATAAGGGGGAATTTTCATGTCAACCTTTCAAAGTACATATCTGCAGGGCGTCTACGACACCGTATGCAAGCGCAACCCAAACGAACCGGAGTTTTTGCAGGCGGTCAGGGAGGTCCTCGAATCGTTTGAGCCGGTCGTGGCCCAGCGCCCCGACCTTGTAAAGGCGGGCATCATCGACCGGATCGTCGAGCCCGAGCGGTTCATTCAGTTCCGCGTCTCGTGGGTGGACGACGAAGGCAACGTCCAGGTCAACCGCGGCTTCCGCGTCCAGTACAACTCCGCGATCGGCCCCTATAAGGGCGGCCTGCGGTTCCATCCGAGCGTCTGCGCGTCGGTCATCAAGTTCCTCGGCTTCGAGCAGTGCTTCAAGAACTCGCTGACCGGGCTGCCGATGGGCGGCGGCAAGGGCGGCTCCGACTTCGACCCCAAGGGCAAGAGCGACGGGGAGATCATGCGCTTCTGCCAGAGCTTCATGACCGAGCTCTACCGCCACATCGGCCCGGACACCGACGTCCCGGCGGGCGACATCGGCGTGGGCGCGCGGGAGATCGGCTACCTCTACGGCCAGTATAAGCGCCTGCGCAACGAGTTCACCGGCGTGCTGACGGGCAAGAGCCTCTCCTACGGCGGCTCCCTCATCCGCCCGCAGGCCACCGGCTACGGCCTGCTCTACTTCACCCAGCAGATGCTCAAATCGATGAAGAACGACTCCCTCGCGGGCAAGACGGTCGTCATCTCCGGCTCGGGCAACGTGGCCATCTACGCCTGCGAGAAGGCACAGGAGATGGGCGCGAAGGTCGTCGCCATGTACGACTCCAACGGCTATATCTACGACAAGGACGGCATCAGGCTCGACGTCGTCAAGCAGATCAAGGAGGTCGAGCGCGCCCGCATCAAGGAGTATGCCGCGCGGGTGCCCGGCGCCGAGTACCACGAGGGCTGCAAGGGCATCTGGACGGTCAAGTGCGACGTCGCGCTGCCCTGCGCGACCCAGAACGAGATCGACGCGGAGGCCGCGCGGGCGCTTGTCGCAAACGGCGTGATGGCGGTCTGCGAGGGCGCGAACATGCCCAGCACCCCCGAGGCGGTCGAGATCTTCCAGAAGGGCGGCGTAATCTTCGGACCGGCGAAGGCGGCCAACGCGGGCGGCGTGGCGGTCAGCGGCCTGGAGATGTGCCAGAACTCGGCGCGCTATTCCTGGACGGCCGAGGAGGTCGACGCCAAGCTCAAAAACATCATGGAGAACATCTTCCACAACGTGTTTGATGCGTCGAAGGAGTTCGGCGCCGAGGGCAACCTCGTAATGGGCGCGAACATTGCCGGCTTCATGAAGATCGCCGACGCGATGAAGTGGCAGGGCGTCGCCTACTAAGCGAAACGGGTCCCGCACAGCGGATGAGAAACGATCAGGCTGCCGGAATTCCTTTCCGGCAGCCTGTTTCCATACCGCCGGAGGTTTGTGGCATCTGACGAAAATAACGGATTTTTTTTGACACGGAACCGCTTCCGTGCTATGATGGAAACCATATAGAAAACCGTATCACCGGGGAGAAAAAAGGAGTGTTTACCTATGATGGAGATCAAGGTCACGCTGACCGATCATCCGAAGCAGAAGCCCGACGAGAACAACCTCGGCTTCGGCCATATCTTTACCGACCACATGTTCCTGATGGACTACGACGACGGACAGGGCTGGCACGACCCGCGCGTCGTCCCCTACGGCCCCATCCCGATGGACCCGGCCTGCTCCTGCCTGCACTACGCGCAGGAGGTCTTCGAGGGCATGAAGGCCTACCGCACCGCCGACGGCAAGATCCAGTTCTTCCGTCCCGGCCAGAACTTCAAGCGCCTGAACACCTCCTGCGAGCGCCTCGTCATCCCGAAAATGGATGAGGAGCTGCTGATGGAGGGCCTCAAGCGGCTCGTCACCATCGAGAAGGACTGGGTCCCCTCCGCGCCGGACACCTCCCTCTACATCCGCCCCTTCATCGTCGCCACGCAGGCGGTGCTGGGCGTGCATCCGTCCGCGCACTACGTCTACTGCGTCATCCTCTCACCCTCGGGCGCCTACTACGCGGGCGGCATCGATCCGGTCAAGATCTACGTCGAGACAAAATACGTCCGCGCGGCCTCCCAGGGCGGCATGGGCGCCTACAAGACGGGCGGCAACTACGCCGCCAGCCTCATCGCGCAGGAGGAGGCCGAGAGGCAGGGCTATTCCCAGGTGCTGTGGCTCGACGCGGTCGAGCGCAAATACGTCGAGGAAGTCGGCTCGATGAACGTCTTCTTCAAGATCGACGGCGAGATCGTCACCCCGGAGCTCGACGGCAGCATCCTGCCCGGCATCACCCGCAAATCGGTCATCCAGCTGCTCCGGTCGTGGGGCATGAACGTCTCCGAGCGCAAGCTCTCGATCGATGAGCTCGAAAGCGCCGCCAAGGCGGGCAAGCTCGAAGAGGCGTGGGGCACCGGCACCGCCGCCGTCATCTCGCCGATCGGCGAGCTCAAATGCGGCGGCACCGTCACCATCATCAACGAGGGCAGGATCGGCGAGATCAGCCAGAAGCTCTACGATACGATCACCGACATCCAGTGGGGGCGCATCCCCGATCCCTTCGGGTGGATCACGCCCTGCTGCTGACCTCTTGGGTTTGCCGCGCTGCGACGGCCCGCAGGCCTAGTGCCGGAGGCGTGTCCCGCCGACGGCCGCCCGGCGGGGCTATCGCGGGAATTGCCGCTTTCCAAGCGGCAAGAATTACTTGCGCGTTCCGCCGCGCACCACGGGTTCCTTTTCGGACGGACGAAAAGGAACCAAAAGTCCGCCTAAGGGACTTCCGCCAGTCCCTTAGGAATCCCCGGGAGTACCTTGCCATAACCCGCAGACTACCGCCGCTCCCCACAGGTACACCAGCTGAGGGCTCAATTCAGGTTGCGGGCGCTCCCAATGAACGAAAATTTTACTGCGCAACAAGAAGCGGCCACCCATCGGGCGGCCGCTTCTTATTACAGCACGGTGAGGCGCTTGAGCAGGGAAACACAGTCGAGATAGCCGCGCCAGTAGGCCCAGCCGACCTCGTAGTTTGCGCGGGTGCGAAGGACCTGGCGGTAATCGTCGAATGTTTCTCCGCCGGGCAGGGCGGCTTCGAGCTGTTCAACCTGCTCGTCAAGCAGGGAACAGGCTTCGGAATCGTGCAGTGCGTCCCGCTGTTCGGTGAGACGCCCGTGGAGGTAGCTTTCAAAGTCGTCATGGGTGACGGTCATGGACGGCCCCTTTCTGTCATTGCCGCACAGGTACTTGCAGAAATCATGCGCACATGGTAAAATATTTGTGCGTGAGGTCCGCAAGGTCCTGTGCGTGGGTCGGAAACGGCGGGCTTCTTGTTGGGGGATCGCCGTTTCCTTCACTTTTCCTTGAGGCTTTTGATGCCGTCCCGGATCGCTTCCGGCTGGGTTTTCTGATGTCGCGTACAGTAATCAAGGAGGATTTTGAAGTCCTCGTCGTTGATACGCGCTCCAACCTTATGCGGTTTCGGATCGGTCGTCGGCCGCCCCATTTTTGCGGCGGTCAGGTGCGTCACCTCCTTTGACTTTTGACCCCAAAACAATTATAAGATTTTTGGGGTCAAAAGTCAAGAACTTTTTGCGAGCCGGGCTGTTCCATTGTTGGGAGCATCCGCAACCTGAATTGAGCCCTCAGCTAGTGCACCTGCGGGGAGCGGCGGCAGTTCGCGGGTTATGGAAAGGTACTCCCGGAGATACCGCTTAGAGTTCCGGCCCGCAGGGCCGGGTCCGCGTAGCGGACTCAAGCCGGGGTCGCGGGGCGGAGCGCCCGCGAGCGGCCGTCGCGCGTAGCGCGCTCCGGGCGCAGCCCGGGCAGGCCGCCCAAGGTGGAGGGTTCTTAGGCGGACTTTTGGTTCCTTTTCGTCCGTCCGAAAAGGAACCCGTGGCGCGCGGCGGAACGCGCTCGTGATTCTTGCCGCTTGGAAAGCGGCAATTCCCGTCTACGCCCCGCCGGGCGGCCGTCGGCGGGACACGCCTCCGGCACTAGGCCTGCGGGCCGTCGCAGCGCGGCAAACCCAAAACCGCCGCCGGTCGGCCACCGGCAGCTGCGCCGCTAGATGAGCGGCAAACCCAAAACCGCCGCCGGTCGGCCACCGGCAACTATGCCGCTCCCCGAGCGGCAAACCCGAGAGGAGCCCTCCAGTGGACGAATACACGACGATAAAGGCTTTTGCGAGCGACGAATTCACCGAGCGGCGCTCCCGTTTTATCGGGCATGTGAAGCCGGCGGCGAGCGAGGCGGAGGCGGCGGCCTTCATCGCGGAGTGCCGCGACAAATACTGGGACGCAAGCCACAACGTCTACGCCTACATCCTGCGCGACGGCCAAACCCGCCGCTACTCGGACGACGGGGAGCCGCAGGGGACGGGGGGCGTGCCGGTGCTCGAGGTGCTCCAGCGGGAGGGGCTGACCGATCTGGTCTGCGTGGTGACGCGCTATTTCGGCGGGGTCCTGCTCGGCGCGGGCGGGCTGGTGCGGGCCTACTCCCACGGCGCGAAGCTCGCGGTCGACGCGGCGGAGCGGATGACGATGAGCGAGTGCACCGAGCTGGCGCTCGAATTCGGCTACGACCTCTACGGGAAGATCTCCTACCTGCTGCCGCAGTTTCACGCGCAGACGACGTTTTCCGACTTTGGGGCGGTCGTGCGGCTGCAGGTGCTGGTGAAGGACTGCTTTGTCCCGTCCTTTGAAAAGGCGCTGGCGGAGGGCACCTCCGCGCTGGTGACGCCGCGGGCGGTCGACCGCCGGTACGCCTGCATCCCCGAATGAATCCTGTCGAACGGTGGAACATCCTGCCTTTTGCAAGAAATTTCTGCATCAGGCAGGAATTTTTTTATCTGCGGAGTATAATATAGTAGAACAAACTGCAAACCGGCATGGAAAGCCGCTTGACGGGAGGGAGGCACCGCATGACGATCCGCGAGCAGACGCAGGAAATCCAGGCGCGCACCCTGTCAAAATACGCCAGCCTCTCCCAAAACTCGCTCGGACGCGAACGCCCGGTCGAGGACTGCCCGCTGCGCACGCCCTACGCGCGCGACCGCGACCGGATCCTCCACTGCAAGTCGTTCCGCCGGCTGATGCATAAGACGCAGGTATTTCTCTCCCCGGAGGGGGACCACTACCGCACCCGGCTGACCCATACGCTGGAGGTGAGCCAGATCGCGCGGACGATCGCCGTCGCGCTGCGCCTCAACGAGGAGCTCACCGAGGCGATCGCGCTCGGCCACGACCTCGGGCACACGCCGTTCGGACATGCCGGGGAGCGCGCGCTCGCACAGGTCTGTCCGCACGGGTTTTCCCACGCGCAGCAGAGCGTGCGGGTCGTCGAGCGGATCGAAAACGACGGCGCTGGCCTCAACCTCACCTGGGAGGTTCGCAACGGCATCGGCTGCCACTCCTACTCCAACCCCTCCCCGGAGGGCCGGGCAAGGACGCTCGAGGGACGCGCCGTCTATTTCGCGGACAAGATCGCCTACCTCAACCACGACCTCGAGGACGCGCTGCGCGCGAAGGTGCTGACGCAGGACGACATCCCTTGGACGATCAAATACGCGCTCGGGCGCACCAAATCCCAGCGGATCACCGCCCTCATCACCTCGCTGGTGGAAAACAGCGGCGAGGACGTCGGGATGGACAAAGCGACCGCCGAAGCGTTCGCCCAGTTCAACTCGTTTATGTATGAAGCGGTCTACCTCAACCCCGTGGCGAAGGGGGAGGAGGGCAAGGCGGAGGAGGTCGTCAAGAGCCTCTACCGCCA
Source organism: Anaerotruncus massiliensis (ex Togo et al. 2026) (assembly GCF_900199635.1). GTDB lineage: Bacteria > Bacillota > Clostridia > Oscillospirales > Ruminococcaceae > Anaerotruncus > Anaerotruncus massiliensis. The sequence continues at coordinate 777,584 of NZ_LT962687.1, forward strand.
CTTCGCGGAGCACCCGCAGGAGCTGCCCGACGAATACCAGGCGATCTATGAGCGGGAGGACGCCGCGCGCGCCGCCTGTGATTACATATCGGGCATGTCCGACCGCTACGCGGTCGCGACCTACGAACGGCTGTTCGTCCCGCGCCCGTGGGAAATCTATTGATTGGAACAATCCGGAAAGGAGGCGGCCGCCGATGATTTCAGAACTTTTCCTGCAGGAACTCAAAAGCTACAGCGACATCGAACAGGTCGTCTCCTCCTATGTGCACCTCAAGCGGCGGGGGCGGGTGGCCACCGGGCTCTGCCCCTTCCACTCGGAAAAGACCCCCTCCTTCACCGTCTACCCCGACAACCAGAGCTTCTACTGCTTCGGCTGCGGCGCGGGGGGCGATGTGATCACCTTCATCCGCCGCATCGAAAACCTCGAGTATGTGGAGGCGGTGCGCTTTCTGGCCCAGCGCGCGGGCATGGCGATGCCGGAGGACACGCGGGACGACGGCATGGCGCGCCTCAAGGCCCGCGTGCTGGAACTCAACCGCACCCTCGCGCGGTTCTACCACAGCTGCCTGCGGGGCCCGCAGGGCAAGCCGGGGCTCGACTACCTGCACGGGCGGGGGCTCACCAACCAGACGATCATCCGGTTCGGCCTCGGCTACGCGCCCGACAGCTGGGATACCGCCTGCAAATACCTGCGCTCCAGGGGCTTTACCGACGACGAGATGGTTTCCGCCGCCGTGGCGGCCCGGGGGAAGAGCGGCGGCCTCTACGACAGCTTCCGCAACCGGGCGATCTTCCCGATCATCGACCTGCGGGGCAATGTCGTCGGCTTCGGCGGGCGGGTCATGGGGGACGCGAAGGGACCCAAATACCTCAACTCGTCCGACACGCCCGTCTTTAAAAAGAGCCGCAACCTCTTCGCGCTCAACTTTGCAAAGGCCTCCAAGCGGGAAGGGCTCATCCTCTGCGAGGGATATATGGACGTGATCGCGATGCACCAGGCGGGGTTCGACAACGCCGTCGCGACGCTGGGCACCGCGCTCACCTCCGAGCAGTCGCGGCTGATCGCGCAGTATGCCCAGGGCGTCACCCTTTCCTACGACTCGGACGGCGCGGGACAGGCCGCGACCCGGCGGGCGGTCGGCCTGCTCGGGGAGGTCGGCGTGAAGATCAAGGTGCTCTCCATCACGGGGGCGAAGGACCCCGACGAATACATCAAGAAATTCGGCGCCGAGCGGTTTTCGCTGCTGCTTGAAGGCGCGTCGAACGCCACCGAGTTCGAGATCGCCAAGCTCAGGCAGAAATACGACTGCGACACCGCCGACGGCAAGGTCGCCTTTCTGCGGGAGTTCGTCGCGCTGATGGCGGGGATTCCCAACGCGGTCGAGCGGGACGTCTACCTCTCCAAGGTGGCCTCCGAGCTGGAGGTGGCCAAGGAGGCGGTCGAGACGCAGCTCAAGTTCGAGCAGAAGCGCGCGTCCAAGCGCCGCAAGCGGGACGCCTCCGAGCTCAAGGTCTACAGCGAGGTCAAGGCGCCCAGCCAGCGGCAGGATTTCCAGCGGGCGCGCAACATCAAGTTCGCGCTGGCGGAGGACAAGCTGCTCGGCATCCTCATGAAGAATCCGGATTATTACGCGCATGCCGCGTCCCGGATTACGCTGGAAGACTTTGTCACCGACCGCAACCGGGAGCTGGCAAAGGTGATCTTCGAGCGGCTGGCGGCGGGGCAGTCGGTGGAGCTCAGCCTGCTGTCGGCGCAGCTTACGGTCGACCAGATGGGCGTTGCGTCCGAGCTGGTCAACGCCGTATCGGGCATGATGTTCGGCGTGGAGGATGTCGACAGTTATATCGACACCATCCTCAGCCATAAAAATATCAAGTCGCAGGACGAGGTCGCGGCAATGACGGATGACGACCTGAAGGCGTACATAGCCTCGTTAGCGTCCAAGAAGAAGTCAAACTGATTTAGGGGGACATACAGCAATGGGTGTACAGGAAAAGAAAGCCGTTTTGAAGGAACTTCTGGAGAGCGGCAAGGCGAAGGGCAAGCTGACCACCAAGGAAATCAGCGACGCGCTCGAGGAACTGGATTACGACGTCGAACAGGTCGACAAGATGTACGACCTGCTGGAACAGAACAATATTGAAATCATCGAGGACATGGTCACGCCGGTCGAGGAGGACTTCAAGGACCTCGGCAAGGGCGCAGACCTCGACGTGGCGCTGGCCGCCGAGGGCATCAGCATCGACGACCCGGTCAAGGTCTACCTCAAGGAGATCGGGCGGGTGCCGCTCCTCTCCGCCGACGAGGAGATCGACCTCGCGGTGCGCATGGGGCAGGGGGACGTCGAGGCGCGCAAGCGCCTCTCGGAGGCGAACCTGCGCCTCGTCGTCAGCATCGCAAAGCGGTATGTCGGCCGCGGGATGCAGTTTTTGGATCTCATCCAGGAGGGCAACCTCGGCCTCATCAAGGCGGTCGAAAAATTTGACCACACCAAGGGCTTCAAATTCTCCACCTATGCGACCTGGTGGATCCGCCAGGCGATCACCCGCGCGATCGCCGATCAGGCGCGCACCATCCGCATCCCGGTGCACATGGTCGAGACGATCAACAAGGTGAAGAAGGTCTCCTCCCAGCTGCTGCACAAGAACGGCCACGAGCCGACTGCCGACGAGATCGCGGCCGAGCTTGACATGCCGGTCGACAAGGTGCGCGAGATTATGCGGGTGGCGCAGGAGCCGGTGTCGCTCGAAACGCCGATCGGCGAGGAGGAGGACAGCCACCTCGGTGACTTCATCCCCGACGACGACGCGCCCGCCCCGGCGGACGCCGCCTCCCACGTCCTGCTCAAGGAGCAGCTCTCCGAGGTGCTCCAGACCCTCACCCCGCGGGAGGAAAAGGTGCTGCGCCTGCGCTTCGGCCTCGAGGACGGCCGCAGCCGTACCCTCGAGGAGGTCGGCAAGGAGTTCAACGTCACGCGCGAACGCATCCGCCAGATCGAGGCCAAGGCCCTGCGCAAGCTCCGCCATCCCTCCCGCAGCAAAAAGCTGAAGGACTTCCTCGACTAAAGGAACCCTTTTGAAAAAGGTTTCCTTTAGAATCCTTTCAAAACCTTTGGTTCAGGCGTCGCGCGGCGTTTTGCCGCGGGCGCGTCCCGTGAGGGAGAAGAAGCGGCCGCCCTTCCGGGCGGCCGCTTCTTTGAGCTTCCGGGCCCGTCCCGGGGATGGTTTTGGGTTTGCCGCGATTCGCCCGGCGAGGCTTTTTTCGTGCCCCTCCGGGGCGCTCCAGATGTGCCGCCTTCGGCGGCGGGGATTGCCGGGACCCGCCCCGGCGGGCGGGCCGACTTCTTGCGCGCCCAAGAAGTCGGCGGAAGAAGGGCGCTCAAGGGGGGCTCACTTGAAGAAGATGGGGGCGCAAAGCTCGCCCCCCTTGAGAATCCCCCCGCCGCTCGCGTCCAGCCAGCCGCGGGTAGAAGGCTGGTGCCGCTGCGTCCAACAACGGCTGTCGGAAGGCTCGCCAAAACCCGCGGCGGAAAACAACGCCCGTTCCGGGTGTTCGCGCGCTCTGCGCGCGTGCGCGGCAAAGCCGCGCAGTTTTCCGCCTCCCCGTGGGCGCTGCGCGCCACGCAAAAGCGGCCGTGTCTCCCCGAATGCACTTTCGGTACTGCTCCGGAGACTCTCGGGCAGAGGCATTGCGCCCGCGGCGCGGCGGCGGATGGGATGCCGTACACCCGTCCGCTCATCCATGGACGGGGCGCCGCCGACTTTGGCCGAAGGCCAACCGGAGGCGGCGCGGGGGTCGCAGGGGCGCAGCCCCTCGTGCCCTTCTTTGGTTCCTTTCTTGGGCAAGCAAGAAAGGAACTCGCTGTCGGTCGACTACCGACATACTGCGCCGCTCGATGAGCGGCAAATCTAAAACCGCCGTCGACCGGCCACCGACAACCTCCGCCGCTCACTGAGCGGCAAATCCAAAGCGGCCGCCGGCCGCCAGCCGACAATCTCCGCCGCTCCTTGAGCGGCAAATCCGGGAACCCCGCCCTTGACAAAACGCGCCGAATGTTATACACTTAATTAGTATAGTTTATTCCTTTTGGAAAAGCGCGAACAAAGGAGCGGATTTCATGTATATCACCCTCGAAGCCGACTACGCGGTGCGGATTGTCAACTGTCTGGCGAAGAACGGGAGCCGGATGGATGCCAAGGCGCTCTCCGCCGCGACGGGCGTGACCCTGCGCTTTTCCCTCAAAATCCTGCGCAAGCTGGTCGCGCAGGGGATCGTCCGGTCCTATAAGGGCACGCAGGGCGGCTACGAGCTCGCCCGCGCGCCGCAGGAGATCCCGCTTGGAGAAGTCATCGAGACGGTGGAGGGCCCGATTACGATCAGCCGGTGCGTCGGCGGCGACGGGGAGTTCCAGTGCACCCGCGTCGAGGAGGGGGAATGCCGCTTCAACCGCGCCTACGCCGAGATCGCGAAGCTGGTGCGCGACCGCCTCTACGCCATCCATTTCGGCGAATGACCGCGCCGTTTGCCGCGGGGCTGGCCGCCGGGTGTGTCTGGGCGGCGGCGGACGCGCTGCTGCTGCGCTATGCCGCGAAAAAGGCGGCGAAAGCTCCCAAACGCGCCGGGACCCTTGTCATGCTGGGGTTTGCGGCGCGCTGGTTTTTTACGATCGCGCTGATCGCGCTGGCGCTGTTTTTACCGCAGCTCGACGCAGTGGGAGCGCTGCTGCCGCTGATCGCGCAGAAGCTGCTGCTGGCCCTGCTCGCGGCGCTGCCCCGCGGACAGAAAACAGACGCGCCGCCCTCCGGCGGCGCGCGAAAGGAAGATGGACCAAAATGACAGAACGTGAGAAGATGCTCGCCGGAGAACCGTACGATCCCGGGGATCCCGAGCTGGTGCGGCTGCGTCTGATGATGCGGCAGATCTGCCAGGCCTACAACAATTTGCCGCCCGAGGACGAAGCGGGGCACGACCGCCTGCGCATGCGGATGCTCGGTGCGCACAAGGAGCGCGCCTACATGGAGCCGCCCGTGTGGTTTGATTACGGCGTCAACACCTCGGTGGGCGAGCGGTTTTACGCCAACTTCGGCCTGACCGTGCTGGACAGCGCGCAGGTCATCATCGGCGACTATGTGGAGATCGGTCCCAACGTCGATATCTACACCGCCACCCATCCGCTCGATCCGACCGCGCGCGCCACCGGGCTGGAATATGGAAAACCGGTGCGCATCGGCAACCATGTCTGGATCGGCGGGCATACGGTAATCAACCCCGGCGTGACGATCGGCGACAACACGGTGATCGGTTCGGGCAGCGTCGTGACGCGGGATATCCCCGCGGGCGTGCTGGCCGCCGGAAATCCCTGCCGCGTCATCCGGAAGATCGTGGAGAGCCTGTGACCAAAGGGAACTTTCGAGAAAGTTCCCTTTGGAAACCCTCAAAGCGTCTGGCGCAGGCGGGGCGCTGCCCGCAGCTGTCCGCGCGTCCCGTGAGGAGCGCTAAAGGCCGGCCCAGCCGGGCGGCCTTGTTCATGCGGAGAGTTCCCTTTGGAAACCCTCAAAGCGTCTGGCGCGGGCGGGGCGCTGCCCACAGCCGTCTGCGCGATATGAAAGCAAAGGAAAGCGGCCGCCCTTGCCGGGCGGCCGTTGTTTTTTGTTTATGGTCCCGCGCGTCTGGAGATGCGGCGGTCAATAGTCGATGACGACGAACTCCCCAAGGTTTTCGGGGGCGTCGAGGGGCTTTGCGAAGTCGGCCGGGTAGAAGCACCCGGAGTGGGGCTTTTCGGGCCCCTCGCAGAGCTTGTAGAGGTTGCCGGTAAAGGCCGTGCCCTTAACAGGGGAGAAGCGCGGGTAGTAGGTCTTCATGACGGCGGCGGAGAGGAAGAGGTTTCCGCCCCAGAACACCCCCTGGAGGTCCTCGCCGGTAAACATGTGGAGCGAAGCGGCCTCCGCCGCGACGAGGACGGCGGTGACGTCCTCCGCGCCGCGCAGAATCCGCATGCTCCGGTCGGCGCGGATCAGGAGGGTAAGGGGGGGCTCGTCCCCGGTAAAGCGGAAGACCGCCCGCAATTCGCTCTGCGGGAGCGGCTCCGCCTCAAACGCGAGCAGCTGGAGGGAGAGCCCGCCGTGAGAAAAGCAGACGCGCGCCTGGGAATAGGGCTTGTAATCCCGCTTTTCGAGCGGGAAGGTGGTGAGCTTGGCGACATGGAGCGTCTCGTAGTCGGGCTCGCCGGGAAAGAGGCGGACTTTAAAGGCCATGTAAAAACCTCCTGTAATCAGACGTCGGGCTGCGGGTAACTGCCGTCGGGGCTGTAGATGATGTAGCTGATGACGCCGTTTTGGGAGGCGGCGCCGATCTGGGCGTTAATATCATCGACCGTATACATCTTATTATTCTCGATCGTGTAGGAGGCGGGATACGCCTGCACGAGCACGGTGACGTTTTTGCCCGCGACGTCGGGGGCGATGAATTTGAGCAGGCTGTCGACGGTGCCGCGCGGGTCGAGCACGGGCGCCTCGAGGGAAAAGCTCTCGAGGGTGAAGCCGTCGCCGAACTGAGCGGGCATCACGCCGATGGTCACGTTGTCATTGGCGATCGCGAGGGGATTGGAGCCGTAGTAGGTATTGTTGGCGCCGAGTGCGGCGAGTCCGGAGATGTAGACGCTCACATCGCCGCCCTTGGCCTGCACCTGCTGGTCGATCTGGTCGAGGAAGACGGAGAGCGCGTCCGACCGGGTCACACCCTCCGCGGTCGGGCCGTAGGAGGCGTACTCCTGCCCGTAGCCGGTGGGGAAGCTGACGTTGTCGAGCAGGATCCGTCCCACCCCGAGCGACACGCTCTCGGTGGCGATGTCGATGATATAGGCGCGGGCCAGGTCGGAGTAGGGATTGAGCCATGGCATGCCGCCCTGGTCGGCGGCGTTGTCGAGCCAGAGGATCTCCGTGTTCATGTACTTGATGCCCGCGTCGGGGATCCGGGAGGGCGCGATGGGATCCCGGAAGGCGTTGAGCCGCCCGATGGGGATGAGGTTCTTTTCCTTGAGCTTTTGGCAGAGGGCCCCGAGGTCATAGGCATTTTCCGACTGCGCGCCCGTCTGCGCCACAAGGTCGAGGTCGGACCGGTAGAGGATGTTGCCCTGCTGGTCCTTGAGGTCGAAGAGCACCGCGTTGATCTCGGTGCGGGTGAGCTCGTCGAGCAGTTGGTCAAGCAGGGCGGGATCCCGGATCTGCGCGTTCGTCAGGTAGAGCGCGCGCACGTCGGCGGGGACGGGCGGCTCCGGTTCGGGCTCCGGCTCGGACGTTTCGGCGGGCGGGGGCGCGGGCTCGGCCTCGCTCGGCGCGTTGTGTGAAGCGGCCGCGAGCGCGCCCGAGAAGTAATCGCGGATGGGGCCGTAGGCGTTATAGCCCACGAACGCCACGATAAAGACGGCGGCGGCGACCAGCGCCCCCCGCAGGACGAGCGAGCCCGTCGAGCGCTTGCCGCGGTAGATGCGGTTGTACCGTTTGATCTTGTAATTCTTTGCCATCGTATCACCACCGTTTCAGGATAGGCGCCTTTGGGGGGAGGCCCGTCAGGTCGGGAGCTGGTGGCCGATCAGCCCATAGATCGCCAGGGAGAGGATTCCGATATAGAGCAGCATGATGGGCAGCCCGCGGAAGGCGCGGGGCACGTCGGACAGGGCGATGCGGCGGCGTCCCTCCCGCACGAGCAGCAGGGCAGCGGTGTAGCCGATCCCCGAGCCGAACGCGAAGCCGACGGTTTTGACAAAGCCGTAGCCGCCCGAAAAGGCGATGAGGATGGTGCCGAGCACGGCGCAGCTGAAAGCCGCGTTCGCGGCGTCCCGGCGCAGCGGATAGTGGATGCGCGGGAACCACGCGCGGGTGACGAGATAGAGCAGCGTAAAGACGGCGCAGACGCACGCGAGCGTGGAGATCGACGTCAGATAGCGGATGCCGAGCCGGGTGGAGAGCTGCTGCTCGCGCAGCAGCCGGTTGAGCGGCCACGCGAGCGCGGCGGAAACGACGGTGATAAAGGTGAGCGCCGCGCCGAACGCAAAGATGCGGCGGGGAGCCCCCATCATCAGCGTGTCCCTGCTCGACCCGAGCCCGCGGGTAAAGACCGCGTTTTGCAGCACGGCCGCGGAGAGGGCGATGATCAAAAACTCAGACAGGACGTTCATGGGTTACCTCCATAGAAAACCGGCGGGCCGGTTATTCCGGTTTGGGATTGTGCCGCCGGTAGGAAAAGACGAGCGCCGCGCGCCGCAAAAACCGCACGAGCGCGCTGAGCAGCGCAACGGCGATAAAGCCCGCGAACGCGATCTGGACACCCTCGGCCTTGAAGGGGAGGGGGACCGGCACGCCCCACAGGGAGCCCGCCCCGAGCAGCTCGCGGAAGAAGGCGATGAGGCACATGGCCAGCGCGAAGCCGAGGCTGTAGGCGGCCGCGTCGACGAGCGCCATGACGGGCCGGTCGGCCGGGCGCTCATAGCGGGCGCAGAGGGTCAGCAGGATGGTGTTGACCGAGAGGATGGGCACATAGATGCCCAGCGAGTCGGCGACCTCGGGGGAGATGGGCAGGATGAGCGGCACGCACGCGACGACCACCACCATTGCGAAGAGGGTGTAGACCACGGGCGAAAACCACCTCGGCAAAAACCTGCCGACCAGCGAGGCGAGCAGCACGGTGGGGATGAGCGAACAGGCGAGCAGAATGGAGATCGAGACGCTGCTGCGCAGGCTGGTGGTGACCATCACCGCGAAGGGGAGCGCCAGCCCGCAGCAGAGCACGGGATTCCTGCCGAAGATGCCGTCAAACCAGCGTCCGCGCCTGCGGGCGCGTTTTAGCTTTTCTAGCTTCAAGGTGTTTCCTCCTTATGGCGCGGTGCAGCGATTCGTTGTAGCGGTCGATCAGCGGGACGAACGCGTTCGCAATGAGCACCGCGAAGGGCATACTTTCCTCGTACCCGCCGAAATAGCGGAAGAGCATGGCGACCACGCCCGCGAAGACGCCGTACACCGCCATCGAGGAGTCCCGTTTGGGGCTGGTGACGGGGTCGGTGAGGACGAAGACCGCGCCGAAGAGCAGCGTCCCGGACATGAGTTCGTAAAAGACCGCCTGCAATCCGGTCCCAGCGCGCGGGAAGAGGAGCGTCACCGCGGCGCAGGCCGCGAGGAAGGGCAGCGGGAGCTGCCAGCGCACCGTCCGCCGGAAGATGAGATAGACCAGGCAGGCGAGAATGACGAGGATGTTGGTCGCGCCCATCGGGCCGGGGTAGTTGCCGAAGAGCAGCTCGGTGAGGTTGTTGGTGGGAACGCCGCCGACCTTGAGCACGAAGGCGGGGTTCTGGTAGAGCTGCGCGGTCACCTCACCGAAGGCGGGGATGCGGTCGAAGGGCATGGGATACATGAACACGAGCCCCGGCCAGCAGATCGCCGCGAAGGAGAAGCCCGCCGCCCCGGGGTTGAAGAGGTTCTGCCCGGTGCCGCCGAAGGGGTGCTTGACGATCGCGATGGCGAAGACGGCGGCGGACGCGACCACGTAGTAGGGGATCGTCGCGGGCATCGTCAGCGCGATGATGAGCCCCGTAACCACGGGGGAGAGGTCGCGCGGGTTGGGGCGCCTGCCGCGGATGAGGGTGCACAGCGCGTCGCAGACGACCGCCGTGACGACCGACACGGCGCAGACGATCAGCGCGCGCCCGCCGTAGTAGAGGAACGCCAGCACGCACAGCACGAGCAGCAGGATGATCATATCGGACATGAGCGTCCGGTTGCTTTCGGGAAAGCGGATGTGGGGGGCCGCCCTGCGATTCAGTTTCAACGGTCGTCCCCCCCTTTTTCGGTGGAATCATTTTTGCGCCAGCCGCGCATCGGGTCCGGCTTCTGCGCGCCCGCGGCCGCCAGCGCGGCGGCCGGCTCCCCGGCCTCCTTTGCCGGCGCGCTCTCCTCCGCGACCGCTTCGGGCGGGAGCAGCTCCACCTCCTCGAGGGGAGCGCCGGGCGCGTCGGTGGGGGACACCGTCCGCGCGGCCTCCTCCGGGATGCCCGCGGACCCGCCGCCGGCAACGGCGGGCTCGGCGATAACGGCCTCGGCTGCGACAGGCGCGCCGGAAACGGCTTCGGCGGTTATAGGCCCGGCGCCGGGCTCCGGCGCGGGCTCCCCGGGAATGTCGTTCCCGCCGAGCACCACCGTGACCGGCCGCCCCTCAAAGGCGGCCTGCGCCTGCCGCGCGGCGTCCGCCGCGGCGCGGGCGTTTTCCTTCGCCCGGTCGAGCGCGGCCTCGATGTCGGCGCGCGCCCGTTCGTCCGTTTGGCGCGCCTCCTCGAGGCGCGCCTCATAAGCGTCCTTCGCGGACTGCCTGGCCCGCTCGTACTCCCGCTGGGCGGCCTCGTAGACCTCCAGCGCCCTTGCGCGCGCCTGTGCGTCCGCTTCCTGCGCCGCCTCGTAGACCTTCAGCGCGGCGGCCTTGTCCGCCTCGCAGGCCTCCTGCGCCGACTCATAGGCTGTCAGCGCGGCGGCCTTGTCCGCCTCACAGGTCCGGCGCGCCGCCTCGCAGGTCTCCCGCGCGGCGAGCTTGGCCGCTTCCGCGGCCTGCCGTGCGGCGGCGGCCGCCTCCTTGGCGGCGGCGCGGGAACGCACGCCCTTTTCGAGTTCGGATTCGTAGCTGACCTTCGCGGCGGCCTTTGCCTCGCCGCAGGCGGCCTGCGCCTCGGCGCGGACCCGCTCCGCGCCCGCCTGGAGTTCGTCCAGCGTCCTTTTGAACGCCTGCCTGTCGTCGTCGGAAAGCGCGGAATTGCGCTCGGCCTTCGCCAGCGCCTTCGCCGCGTCCTTTTCGGCGCTCTGCTGCGCCTTGAGCGCGTCGGAGAACGCCTTGTCCGCCGCCTTCTCCTCCGCCTGCATCCGCTTGAGCGCGGCGGCGTCCGCGCGCTCGGCGGCCCGGTCTGCGGCCTCCGCGGCGGCAGCCGCGTCGGAGACCGACTTGTCGGCGGCCTGTTCGGCGGCCTGCCTCTGCCGCTCGGCCTGCGCGAACGCGCCGTCGGCGGCCTGCCCGGCCTCCTGCTTCCGGCGCAGCGCCTGCGCAAGCGCCTCGTCGGCGGCGCGCTGGGCCGCCTGATTCGCTTCGAGCGCCTGCGCGAGGGCGCGGTCGGCCTGCGCGTCGGCGGCACGGTGGTCCGCGAGCGCCTGCGCAAGGGCGCGGTCCGCCTCCCTGTCCGCGGCGGCGTGCGCGGCCGCGGCTTCGCCCCGGCGCTTTTCGTCGGCGCGGCGCGCGGCGGCAAGCGCCCTGCGGTGGTCGATTTGCGCGCGGTGGAGCGCGTAATCGGCCAGGTAGCTCTCATAGTCGGCGGCGTCCTTCTTGGCGAGCAGGGCGGCGTTCGTCCGGATCGAACCGGCCATCGGCTTAAAGCTGCGCGCGGCCTTCTGGACCGTCTCGGACAGGTCGAGCTTGGCGGGGCACATGTAGCTGCAGGTCCCGCAGCCGATGCACATCTGCGCGTCGAGGGTGCGGAAGGCGGCGTACCGCTTTTCCTGGACGGCGCGGTAGATAAAGAAGGGGTTGAGCCCCTTGGGACAGACGTGGACGCAGCGGGAGCAGCCGATGCAGCCGAACCCGAGGCTTTTGAAGTCCTGGCGGAAGGCGAGGACGGCGCGGGTGGAGGGGGTGACGAGGGTGTTCTCGGTGTCGATGACCGAGATGCCGGTCATCGAACCGCCCACGACGACGCGCGCGGGGTCCTCGATGAGCCCGCAGCGTTCGAGCACCTGCGCGACGGTCATGCCGAGGGAGACCTCAAGGTTGGTGGGGTTGCCGATGCAGTCGCCCGCGACGGTGACGAAGGTGGTGGTCTGCGGGCGGTTGAAGAGGACGGCGCGCGCGAGCTGGATGAGCGCGCCCACGCCGATGAGCAGGACGTCGTCGTCGGCCTCGAAGGCCTGCGACGCCTGGTATTCGGCCGGATAGCGTCCGCGGATGCGGCGGACGGAAAAGCCCTCGATCTTCCGCGGGATGCGGATGTCGAGGTCGGTCAGATTTTTATAGACGGCGAACTGCGCCTCCGCGGCGCCTGCCGCGCGCTGCGCGAGGCGCAGGCCGAGGGCGCTGTGCGCGGGGTTCTTGAGCAGGGGGCCGAGCTGGCTGGAGAGGTAGGGCTCGTCGTCGACCGCGTCGGCGATCAGCAGGCGGGGAGGCGTTTGCTGGCAGGCGGCCAGCTTGTCCGCGAGCGGCTGGCCGTCCCGCTCGTCGACGATATGCGCGTCGCGCGCGAGCGAAGCGATCTCCGCCGGCGTGAGGGAATCCGCGTCCCCGACGGGCGGGCGGTCCATCGTCACGCCGATGGTGTCGGCATTGACGAACTCACGCAGGTCCCGTGAGAGCGCGGGCTCTTTATGCTGCTGAAGCAGGATGCCTTTATAGAAAAAACCCGCCATAAGCAACCTCCGATAATCAAAAAATTGCGAAGAACATAAGATAGTGCGGGGGGGAATGTGCGATGGAGTATCAACAGCTCGGCCCGCGCCGCCTGCGGGTGGCGCTCACGCGCGAGGAGCTCGAGGAGCTTGGCCTCAGCTACGACGCGCTCGACTACCGCGACCTGCGCACCCGCTCGCTGCTGCTGACGCTGCTGGAGACGGCGCGTGGCGCGGTGGAGTTCGAGGCGGGCGGCCGCATCCTTGTGGAGGTGGCCCCCGCGGGGGAGGGCGGCTGCGAAATCTGTTTTTCGGGGCTGGGCCGGCGCCGCCCCCAGCGGTGGAAGGTGCGGCGTCATGTCGCCGCGCCCGTCGTCTACGCCTTTGACGACGTCGACGCCCTGATCGAAGGGTCGGTCAAACTGTTCCGGCGCTGCTCCCACCGGATCCTGCGCAGCGCCCTCTACCGCATGGGGAGGGGCTGGCGGCTGGTGGTGCATCCGCTCGACGAGGCGGGCGGGGTGACCCTCTCGCTGCTCGACGAATTCGCGCCGCGCTGCGGGGAGGGGGAGCTGGCCGAGGCGTGGCTCGGAGAGCACGCCGAACAGGTGCTGGACGACAAGGCGGTCGACCTGATCTGCGCCTATTTCGGCTGAGGGGTCAGAGCGCGCCCTCGGCGGCGGCGCGCAGCCCCGCGACCGCGGCGGCGTAGTCGGGCTTCCCGAAGAGGGCGCTGCCCGCCACAAAGACGTTCGCGCCCGCGCGCACGACGGCGGGGACGGTGCGTTCGTCGATGCCGCCGTCCACCTCAATGTCCATCGGGACGCCCAGCCGGCCGCACTCGCGGCGGACGGCCTCGATCTTGGGGCACATGTCCGCCATGAACTTCTGTCCGCCGAACCCGGGCTCCACCGTCATCACCAGCACCATGTCGAGCTGGGAAAGATAGGGGAAGAGGGCTTCGGCGGGGGTCCGGGGCTTGATGGTCATGCCGCATTTTTTTCCCTTCGCCCTGATGGCGTCGATGACGGCCTGCGGATCGCTTTCGCTTTCGACGTGGAAGGTGACGATATCCGCGCCCATGTCGCAGAACTGCGGCGCATAGGTGAGCGGGTCGCTGATCATCAGGTGCACGTCGAGCGGCAGGGCGGTCTTTTTGCGCAGGGAGGCGACCACCGGCAGGCCGATGGAGATGTTGGGGACAAAATGACCGTCCATCACGTCGACGTGGACCATTTCGACGCCGGCGCGCTGCATGGCGGACACCTCGGCCTCGAGGTTGGCAAAATCACAGGCGAGGATGGATGGGGAAATTTTGAACATGGCTGCCTCCGTAAAGTGATCTCCCGCAAATGCGGGGCAAAAGGCACTTTTGGCCTTGAATGTGCACGAATATTATATCGTAATGTGCCGTGGATTGCAAGAAAATAGGGTCAACGGTCGCAGAATTCACAGGGCGTTCACCATTTGGCCATCTCGGGGCGGGAGGGGGCCGCCCGCGCGGCCGGGAAATAAAGGCGCGCGCGGGCACGGAAATCTATTGACAAGGGATGGTAAATTTGCTAAAATTAAATGCGTCGCTTAAAGCCTGCGGGTGTAGTTCAATGGTAGAATGTCAGCCTTCCAAGCTGAAAACGTGGGTTCGATTCCCATCACCCGCTCCATAACCCCCGCGCCTGAGGGCGGCCGATTGTGCGCCAGTAGCTCATCCGGATAGAGCAACTGCCTTCTAAGCAGTAGGTTGGGGGTTCGAGTCCCTCCTGGCGCGCCATTTTCACTTTGCGCCAGGCCTCCTTGAACGCGAAGCGTTCTCGTCGGGCCGAGACAAACGCGCCGTCCCTGAAAACGGGACACGCCATATGGTGGGTATAGCTCAGTTGGTTAGAGCGCCAGATTGTGGCTCTGGAGGCCGTGAGTTCGAATCTCATTACCCACCCCATCAAATTCCCCGGCCGCGTAGCGGGCGGGGAATTTCTCAAATTGGGCCGTCGTCAAGCGGTAAGACACAGCACTTTGACTGCTGCATTCGCAGGTTCGAATCCTGCCGGCCCAGCCATACAAAAACCGACTTGTTTCGACAGGTCGGTTTTTGTATGGTCCACGCCGCCCGGACGGAATCGTCCGTGGGGCGGAAATACGACGGAGAGGGCGTGAACGCCATGTGCGCTGATCAAATGTCCCTGCGGTTCGCGGTCCCGGCGGATTTGGACCGGATCTGCGAAGTGGAGGCGGCCTGCTTCCCGGCGGGCGAGGCGGCCCCGCGGGAGGTCCTCGCCGAACGGCTGAAGGCCTACGCCGGGTCCTGCTGGCTGCTGGAGGACGGGGAGGTCCTGGCGGCCTTGATCAACGGGATGCCCACGGACGAAAAGGACCTGCTGGACGGCATGTACGGGTCGACCGGCTACTACCGGGAGAATGGCCGGTGGATGATGATTTTCGGCGTGGATACGGCGCCTGCGTACCGGAGGCGGGGCTGTGCGGCCCGGCTCATGAAGCGGGTGATCGCGGACGCGAAGGCCGGGGGCAGGGCGGGCGTCGTGCTGACCTGCAAGGAGCGTCTGATCCCCTATTACGAGCGGTTCGGGTTCCGGAACGAGGGCCTGTCCGCGTCGACGCACGGCGGGGAAACCTGGTACCAGATGCGGCTGACCTTTTAGAGGGCCTGCTTAGAAGCCCCCCGCGGACGGGGAAAAGGGGAACAGCTATGTAAAATTTCATCCGCCGGAGGCGGTTCGCTCCGCCGCGGAAACGCCGGTGGGACCGTGGTTTCGAGGGAGATAAGCAATATAATTCTAGAAATATAATGGTTTCCATAATCAGGTAATAACTCCTATAATTTCAGTGGAAGGAGTTGATTGCCGATGACCGTACAGGAACTTGGCCGGAGCGTCAGATTCCGCAGGCAGCAGATGGGCGTTTCACAGGAGAGCTTTGCGGCGAAAGCGGGAATCAGCCTGCGGAAGCTCAGCGACATCGAGTGCGGCAACGGGAACCCTACCTTCGACACGATGGACAGCATCGCCGCCGCGTTCGGCATCCAGATCGAGGAACTGATCTGCGCCGACGTCGAGGTGGACCTGCTGCCCCGGAACGACCTCTCCCGCCTCCAGCCGATGCTGGACCGCCTGCCGGAGGCACAGCAGGAGCTCTTCCTGTCCGCCGCGGAGGGCGTTCTCATCCAGTGGACCGAGCGGAGCAGGGCGGGACATGGCGCCGCCCTATAATAAACGGGGCTTTGATACGGGATATGGAAGAGGGGAGCGGCGTGCCGCTCCCCTTTTTAAATGACCGGGATCATTTGCGCGGGCGGCGGCGGAAGAGCCGCCCCTCCCGGCGGCCCGCTTCCAGCGCGGCGCGCCGGGCCTGCTCCGGGTCCTCCCGCGCGGCGTGCCGCCGGAGGTAATCGCCAAACTGCGCCTCGTCCTCCCGGTCGAGCGCGTCCTCGCCCGCGAGGGCCTCGATGTGGTGGCGGAACTCGTGGCGGACGGTCTTGCGCAGTTCCCGGCGCAGCTGCAACGGCCCCAGACGGCCGAACAGGCGCGCGAAGGAGCCGTAGTAGAGGACGATGCTCCGCCCGAGCGGCCCCTCGCAGTACTCGCCGAGGATATAGAGGTCGTCCTCCCGCGCCGCGGGGTCGCGTTTGGCCTCCTCCAGAAGGCAGACGCCCCCGTTGAGCTCCTCAAAAAAGGCTTCGGGCAGTTCGTCTAGGAGCTCCCCGAGCATCTCCCGCATCTCGTCGATCGATATCATAGAAATCCCCTTTGCACGGCGTTTGTGGGAACAGGATAGCGCGGATCGGCCGAAAAGTCAACCGCGGATGAAAATTCACAAACCGTTCCTTGTGAAAGCGGCGCGCGTGTGGTATACTACTAGCCTAACGATCAAAACAAAGGAGCCAAACACATGAAAAAAATCCTGACGATATTCCTGACCCTCGCGGTCATGCTCACCGCCGCCGCGTGCGGCGCCAAGGAGGAGGGCACGGAGAGTTCCCCGGCGCCGTCTTCCGCCGCTGAGGAAAGCTCCTCCGAGGCCTCGCTGCCCGAGCCGGGCCCCGTCCCGACCGAGGTGGGCGGGGAGGGCCTCGCGCTGATGGAGCAGATGACCGCCGCGCTCGAGGGCACGGGCGATTACGCGGACAATCCCACCGCCTCGATCGAGACGAGCGAGGGGACGATCCGGGTGCGCCTCTTCCCGAAGGAGGCCCCCAAGGCGGTGGAGAACTTCCTCACCCATGCGAGGGAGGGCTACTATGACGGCCTCACCTTCCACCGGGTGATCAACGACTTCATGCTCCAGGGCGGCGACCCGAACGGCGACGGCACCGGCGGCGAGAGCATCTGGGGCGGGCCGTTCGAGGACGAGTTCTCGCCGGTGCTGCGCAATTTCCGCGGCGCGCTTTCGATGGCGAATTCGGGCGCGAACACCAACGGCAGCCAGTTCTTCATCGTGCAGCGCAAGGACGCGCTCTCGGGGATGGGCCTGTCCGACTACCTGCTGAACCTCTATATGAACGACCAGGTCTCGGCCGCGCAGCGGGAGATTTCCGAAATGGCGGCGGGCGGCAAGTCGCAGGAGGAAGTCAACGCGCGGATCGACGAGCTCAACGGCGAGCTTGACGGCAAATATGCGGCGGGAGTCCCGCAGGATTACGCGGACCAGAAGCTCCCGGCGCTCAAAAAATATGAGGAGGTGGGCGGCACGCCCCACCTCGACGATGTGCACACGGTGTTCGGCTATGTGATCGAGGGCATGGACGTCGTCGACAAGATCGCCGCGCTCGACACGGGGGAGACCGACCAGGCGGGCAATCCGGCCGGCAAAACGAGCAAGCCGGTGACCATCGTCAAGGTCACCGTGGAGGAATAGGCCCCCGGACAGGGAGGCCGGGCGGGCCGCGGGCCCGCCCGTTTTTTGTGGTTTGAGGACAGAGAGGGAATGGAATGAAACTGTTTGTAAACGACCGCGGCTTCTATAAGTCGCTGATGCTGATCGCGGTGCCCATCGCGCTGCAAAACCTGATCACCGTGGCCGTCTCGATGATGGATACGCTGATGATCGGACAGCTCGGCGAGGTGCAGCTGTCCGCGACGTCGATCGCCAACCAGCTGTGGTTCATGCTGATGGTCGTCTGCTTCGGCGTGGCGGGCGGCGCCAACGTGCTGATCGCCCAGTACTGGGGCAAGCGGGACGTGGAGGTCATCCGCCGGGTCGAGGCGATCACCTATAAGATCGGGATGGCGGCGGCGGTCGTCTTCTCCTGCGTGGCGCTCTTTTTCCCGCGCCAGTTCATGGGCATCTTCACGACCGAGGAGGCCGTCATCGATTTCGGCGTGCAGTATCTGCGCATCCTCGGGTGGTCCTATCCGTTCTATACGGCGGCGAACCTCACGATCATGATGCTGCGCTCGGTGGGGACGGTGAATATCTCGATCGCCGTCTATCTCGCCTCGCTCGTGGTCAACACGTCGCTCAACTATGTGCTGATCTTCGGCAAGTTCGGCGCGCCGAGGCTGGAGGTGCGCGGCGGCGCGATCGCCACCGTCTGCGCCCGTCTCGTCGAGTTCGGCATCGCGGCGGGCTACCTCTTCCTGAAGGAGAAGAAGATCCGCTTCTCCCTGCGCGACCTGCTCCCGAGCAACCGCGACTTCTACAGGAAGTACTTCACCGTCTCGATCCCCGTCATCGGCAACGAGCTGATGTGGGGGATCGGCACCTCGATCACGGCGGTGGTCATCGGGCGCATGGGCACCAACTTCGTGGCCGCCAACTCGATCTACACGGTGATCAACCAGCTCGTGTCGGTGATGATTTTCGGCGTGGGCAACGCCGCCCTCACCGTCGTGGGCAACACGATCGGCGCGGGCGAGTACGAGAAGGCCAAGCAGCGCTCGGTCACGCTGCTGGCGCTGTCGGTCGTGCTGGGGCTCTTTTCGGCGGCGGTGACGCTGGCGCTCGGGCCGGTGGTCATCTCCTTCTACAACTTCTCCGAGGCGACGATCTCGATCGCCCGGGGGATCACCCGCGTGGGCGCGCTCATCGTCTTCTTCCAGTCGCTCGCGATCACCGGCATGGTGGGCATCCTGCGCGCGGGCGGGGACGCCAAGTTCGTGCTCATCTGCGAGACGGCGTTCCTGTGGGGGGTGGCGGTGCCGCTCGGCTTCGTGACGGGGCTCATCCTCGGCTGGCCCGCGCCCGCCGTCTTCCTCTGCCTCAAGTGCGACGAAATCCTCAAAACGGTGGTCTCGAGCTTCCGCATCCTCGGCTTCAAATGGCTGCGTGATTTGACGGTGCGCGATTAGCCGCGCGAAATTTTGGGGAAAACGTCAAAAAACCGGGGGAGCAGGCGCGCTATTTTTGAAATAGCTTGACAAAACCGGACCCCGTGGCTATAATGAATAACGAATCAATTTGGTCACTGCGTTTTACACGCCGGGGAGAACGAGGTCTCATGAACGACACTGCAAAATCCACCTCTCTCTGCGACGCCAGCGACGAGGCCCTCGCCCTGCGGGCAAAGGGCGGCGACGACGAGGCGCTGGCCATCTTGATCAAGCGGTACGGATCGTTTGTCCACGCGCGCGCGCGTTCCTATTCTAGGGGCGGGCCGGACGCGGACGACCTCTACCAGGAGGGCATGATCGCGCTGCTCAAGGCGGTGCGCAACTACCGCGAGGACGCCCCCGGGCGCTTTAAAACGTTTGCCGCGGTGTGCGTGAACAACAAGCTCATCAGCACCGTGACGGCGCATATGCGCGACAAGAACGCGCCGATGCGCAGCTATCTTTCGCTGGGCGAGGACGTGCCGGAGGAGGCGCTCGCGTCTCCCGGAGACGACCCCGAACAGCTGCTGATCGCGAGCGAGGAAACAAACGCGCGCAACCGGCAGATAGCCACCCTTTTGTCCCCATTTGAACGGCAGGTTTTAAGATTGTACCTCAGCTCCTACTCTTACGACGAGATGTCCCGCGAACTCGGTTCATCCTCGAAAGCTGTTGACAACGCCTTGCAGAGAGTGCGGCGAAAGCTGCGGAGCGTTTTCCAGTGAAAACGCACGCGATCCATTTTGTGACAGTCCCGAGAGGGATTGCATAATAACTACCCTTTGGCGCCATTGGCAGAGCTTGGTTTTCAATCTCGGTCCACGCAGTTCCAGCGGGTAAATCAAATTTTAAGCGAGGTAACCAAAATGTACACTGACAAAACACTGACATGCAAAGAGTGCGGAGCCGAGTTCGTCTTCACAGCGGGAGAGCAGGAGTTCTACGCTGAGAGAGGCTTTGTCAACGAGCCCCAGCGCTGCAAGGCTTGCCGCGATGCCCGCAAGAACAATGCGCGCCCCCAGAGAGAGATGTTCACCGCCACCTGCGCTTCCTGCGGCGGCGAGGCGAAGGTTCCCTTCCAGCCCCGTGAGGACCGTCCGGTCTACTGCTCCGAGTGCTTTGCCAAGATGAAGGAGCAGCAGTAATCTGTTTGCATCTTCCGGCCGCCGTTTTATAACGGCGGCCGTTTTCATGCCCTGAAAAGTTGGATTTTCCCCTGTTCGCGGCGCAAAAAAGATGTTATAATAGCCGCAAGGAACCCGCGGCCAAAAATCGGATTCCCAAAACGGAGGTTTGTAAAATGATCTATACGAAGGATACGCTGATCGGCGAGGCGCTGGACAACGACATGTCCCTCGCGAAATATTTCCTTGAGATGGGGATGCACTGCCTGGGCTGCCCCTCCTCGCGCGGGGAGACGATCGCGGAGGCATGCATGGTGCACGGGGTCGACTGCGACGCGCTGCTCCGCAAGCTCAACGCCACCGACGCCAAGAACGTGCTGGCCTGATGGAACGCCTGCCCAAGCTGGACGCGCGGCTCCTGACCATCGCCTCGATGGTGCGGGAGGGGGCGCGCTGCGCGGATATCGGCTGCGACCACGGATATCTGGTCGCCTGGCTTGCCGCGCAGAAAAAGATTTCCGCGGGCTGCGCCTGCGACATCAACCGGAAGCCGCTGGAAAAGGCGGCTTTCACTTTGTCCGAATACGGCGTCGCCGACCGGGTGAAACTGATTCTGTGCGCGGGGCTCGACGGGCTTCCGGCGGGCGGGGCGGACGACATCGTGATTGCGGGGATGGGGGGCGACCTCATCTGGGAAATCATCGGCAAAGCCCCCTGGACCCGCGACCCGGCGCTGCGCTTCGTGCTCCAGCCGATGACCAAATCCGAGCGGCTGCGCCGCAGCCTCGCGGAGAACGGCTTTGATATCCTGCGGGAGGAGGCGGTGGTGTCGGGAAACTTCCCCTACGCGGTCATGCAGGCCGCCTATACCGGCCGGGCGCGGACACTCACGCCCGCCGAGGCGTACTGCGGAACGCTGCTCGACGACCCGTCGCCCGCCGCGCGGCGGTACCTTGCCAAGACGGCGCGGCTGATCCGCGAGCGGGTGGAGGGGCTGGGACGCGCCGCCAGCCCCGGGGCGGAATACGAGGAACTGCGGGCGCTCTTAAAAGAACTGGAAAGCAGGTGCACGACATGAACGTAAAGGACGTCTATAACGCCATCGACGCGGCGGCCCCCTTTTCGCTCGCGATGGATTTTGACAACCCCGGGCTGCTCGTCGGGGATCCGGACGAGCAGGTGAAGGGCGCGCTCGTCGCGCTCGATGTGACCGACAATGTAATCGACGAGGCCGTCTCGCGCGGCGCGAACCTCATCGTGACCCATCATCCGGTGATCTTCCACCCCATGAAGCGGGTCACCGCCGACACCCTCGTCTGGCGGCTTGTCCGGGCGGGGCTGTCGGTCGTCAGCGCCCACACCAACCTCGACATCGCCAGGGGCGGCGTCAACGACATCCTTGCCGCGCGGCTCGAGCTTGCGGACACCGCGCCGCTTGAGGAGACCTGCCCCGGCGAGGGCATCGGCCGCGTGGGGACCCTCGCGCGCGGCATGACCCCGCCGGAATTCGCCTACTACGTCAAGCGGATGCTCGACCTCCAGGCGGTGCGCTACTGCGACGGCGGCCGCGCGATCGAGCGGGTGGCGGTATGCGGCGGCTCGGGCGGAAACATGCTTGAGGCGGCCGCCGCCGCGGGCTGTCAGGCGTATGTCACCGGAGACGTCAAGCACGACGTGATGCTCGACGCGGTCCACCGCGGAATCACTTTGCTCGACGCGGGGCATTTCGGCACCGAAACGATCGTTCTAGACTACCTCGCGGGCCTCATCCGCGCCGCCGTCGGGGAGGGCGTGCCCGTCGTGATCGCGCGCACGAACGTCGACGTGACGACCACGATTTAGATTTTCGCTCGTCGAGCGGCGAAGTTACCGGGTCCCGCCCCGGCGGGCGGCCCTATTTCTTGGCCGCCCAAGAAATAGGGGAAAGAAACCGCAGGGGGCTGTGCCCCCTTGACCCCCGCGCCGCCTCCGGTTGGCCTGCGGCCAAAGTCGGCGGCGCCCTGTCCACGCATCAACGGACAGGTGTTCAGCATCCCGCCCGCCGCCGCGCCGCGGGCGCAATGCCTCTGCCGGCGAGTCTCCGGAA
The DNA here is from genome assembly GCF_900199635.1 of Anaerotruncus massiliensis (ex Togo et al. 2026). GTDB lineage: Bacteria > Bacillota > Clostridia > Oscillospirales > Ruminococcaceae > Anaerotruncus > Anaerotruncus massiliensis. The sequence continues at coordinate 799,522 of NZ_LT962687.1, forward strand.
CCGTACCGGAAGTGCTTCCGGGGAGGCACGGCCGCTTTTGCGTGGCGCGCAGCGCCCACGGGGAGGCGGAAAACTGCGCGGCTTCGCCGCGCACGCGCGCAGAGCGCGCGAACGCCCGGAACGGGCGTTGTTTTCCGCCGTGTGTCCCCGGCGAGCCTTCCGATAGCCGTTGTTGAGAGCGCCAGCATCAGCCTCCTACCCGCGTCTGGCTGGACGTGAGCGGAAGGGGGATTCTCAAGGGGGGCGAGCTTTGCGCCCCCATCTTCTTCAAGTGAGCCCCCCTTGAGCGCCCTTCTTCCGCCGACTTCTTGGGCGCGCAAGAAGTCGGCCCGCCCGCCGGGGCGGGACCCGGCAATCCCCGCCGCCGCAGGCGGCACATCTGGAGCGCCCCGAAGGGGTGCGGAAAAAACCCCGCCGGGCGCAGCGCGGCAAATCCAGGACCGCCGCCGGGGCGGGACCCGGCAATCCCCGCCGCCGAAGGCGGCTCATTCAGAGCGCCTCTACGAGGCGCGAAAAAGCCCTCCGGCCCTCGGGCGGAAAACCCAAGAAAGCCCAGGCCGGGGCGGACCCCGGCAATCCCCATCTGCGCCGCTCCCTGAGCGGCAAAAAAGGAGAAGATCATGCCACAGGTATCCCTGATCAAAACGGAAAGCTACGACCCTGCGGAGGTGGAGCGGGCGGTTGCCCGCCACTTTGAGTTGCTCGGAGTGGGGGCGTTTTCGCCCGACGCGCGGGTGACGGTCAAGCCGAATCTGATTATGCGCTGCCCGCCTGAACGCACCGCCACGACCCATCCGGCGGTGATCGAGGCGGTCGTCCGCCAGCTTCAGGCGCGCGGCGCGCGGCGGATCACGATCGCGGACAGCCCGGGCGGGCTCTATACCCCGCAGATTCTCTCCGCCGCCTATGAGGCGACGGGGATGGCGGCGGTGGCCGGACGCACGGGCGCGTCGCTCAACCTGTCGGCGGACTCGCGGAACGTGCATGTCGCGGAGGGGGCCCTCTGCCGCGACTTCGACGTCATCGACCCGGTCGCGGACGCGGATTTCGTGGTCAACTGCTGCAAGCTCAAGACCCACTGCATGACCACCCTTTCCTGCGGGGTCAAGAACCTTTTCGGCTGTGTGCCGGGACTTTTGAAGCCCCAGCTCCACTACCGTTTCCCGGACGGGGAGCAGTTCGCGCGGATGCTCGTCGACCTCTCGCTGCTCGTGAAGCCGGGCCTGACCGTCGCCGACGCGGTCGACGCGATGGAGGGGGACGGCCCCACCGGCGGCAGGCGGCGGCATGTGGGACTGACCGCCGCCGCGAAATACGACGGCCTCTACGCGCTCGATCTCGTATTGGCGGGGCTGATCGGGCTCGGCCCCGACCGGGTGCCCATGCTCGCGGAAGCGGTGCGGCGCGGCCTCTGCCCGGACGGCGTCTCCGGCGTGGAACTGCTCGGGGACCCGCTGCCGCCGGTGATCGAAGATTTCCTCATGCCCGCGAGCAAAAAGCTCAATTTCAGCGGGAGTCTGCCGGGGCCGCTTGCAAAGGCGGTCGACTGGCTGGAGCCGCGCCTCGCCCCGCGTCCGAAGGTGCGGGAACGGGACTGCGTCGGCTGCGGCAGGTGCGCCGAGAGCTGTCCGGCGAAGACGATTGCGGTGACGGGCGGCAAGGCGAAGATCGGCTACGCAAAATGCATCCGCTGCTTCTGCTGCCACGAGATGTGCCCGGTCAGGGCGATCGATATCCGGTCGGTGCCCGTCTTCCGGTTTTTGAGCAAGGGCCGCTGAAGGGGTTCCCCAAAAGAGGAAGAGTGTGTTACAATAGAAAAAACGGCAGGTGATGGCGATGAAGAAAACGGTGATTGTCGACGCGCCCGGCAAGGTAAACCTTGCCTTGGACGTCACGGGGAAACGCCCCGACGGCTACCATACGATCGATACGATCATGCAGGCGGTCGACCTGTGCGATACGGTGACGATCTCCCGCATGTCCGGGAAGGGCATCTACATATCCTGCGACCGGCAGATGATCCCCTGCGACGAGACGAACTACGCCCACATCGCGGCACGGAAGTTTTTTGAGCGGTTCGGCCAGCCGGACACGGCCATCTCGATCGATATTCAAAAGCGTATTCCGGTGCAGGCGGGCCTCGCGGGGGGCAGCGCGGACGCGGCCGGGGTGCTCGTGGGGCTCAACGCCCTCTTCGGGACGGGCGCGGACCGCGGGACCCTCTGTGAAATCGGCGTGCAGGTGGGCGCGGACGTGCCCTTCTGCATCGTGGGCGGCACCCGGCGCGCGCGGGGGATCGGCAACGAGTTCACCCCGCTGCCGCCCCTGCCCGCCTGCCATATCCTCATTGCCAAGCCCGGCCCGGGGATGTCCACCCCCGAGAGCTACCGCCGCTACGACGAGCGCGGCGTGAAGCGCCGCCCCGATATGCCCGCGCTGCTCCGCCAGCTCGAGGCGGGGGAGCTCAGGGCGTTTGCCCGGGGGATGGTCAACGTCCTCGAAGAGGTCGCCGACCTGCCTGAGATCCCCTTCCTGCGGGAGCGGATGTGCGAGGCGGGCGCGCTCGGCGCGCTGATGAGCGGGAGCGGCTCGGCGGTGTTCGGCATCTTCGAGGACCGCGGTCCCGCCAAGCACTGCATGCGCCGGCTCTATTCCCACGCGGAAGCGGTTTTCCTCTCCCGCGCGGTCACCTACGGGGCGGTCGTCCTCGATTTGTTGGACCGGGAGCCCTGAAACCGAAAAGCCGCCTGACAAGGCGGCTTTTTTCGCGGGAAAACGGTTTGCGGCGTTTTAGAGGGTTCGGGCGCGCCGGGACGCGGCCGGTTTTGTGCGCAAAATTTCATCGGAATTTCAGCGTTTCTTCACACCGTGCCGAAAAAAGGCACACACAGGCGCGGTATGCTCTTCTTGCCGGCAGGGAAAGCCGCCGGCTTTTCAGAGGTTTTCCTCCACTGCGCCGGGGCGCAGAAAAATCAGTTTTTTCCAATCCCTCCAGCGAAAGGGCCGCCGCGAACCGGCGGCCCTTTCGCTGTCACGCCGGGAAAATGTGTGGGAAATTTCACCGCGATTTCAGGAAAAAAACACAGTGGTTACAAACCGGTAACACAAACGGGACGTACAATCTTTCCAGTGGATGCGGATGGACGCGTCCCGATCAAAACCGATTTTTTAAGGAGGACAAACCAACATGAAAAAAGCGCTATCCCTCTTGCTTTCCGCGGTGCTCGTCCTGAGCGCCGCCTCGGTCGCGGCGTTCGCGGCGGACAGCTTCTCCCTCGACAAAGCCTATGATTCCGACGGCTACTATTCCGAGGATGTCGGAGAAAGCGGCAACGGCGACATCACCGTCAGCGGCTCCTTCGCGATCGACGGTACGCTGGCGGTCTCGATCCCCGACCGCGTGGCCCCCGGCTCCACCTTCTATATCCCGCTCTTTGAGGACCCGACCGACAATGTGGGCGGCGTCGTGTACGAGGATATCACCAACACCGACTATTTCAAATTCAAACTCGACAAGGACACCAACTCCAAGCTGATCAGCTCGATCACCGTCGTGACCGATAAGCGGCTGGCGGGCAGCGCGCGCACCTCCTACCTGAAGGTCGTGCTCAACGACATGACCGACACCGACGAGATGAAGACGGACGGCACGATCACCTTCAAGGCGAAGGCCGACCTCTCGAGCTACAGCGGCAAGAGCAGCAAGCCCTCCTCCTACGTGGACGACTCGACCGACACCTGGGAGTCGGGCGACACCGTCACGATTGACTACACCTTCTGGGTCAGCAACGAGAAGGCCACAAACGACGACAACCCGGACGTCGGCGACCGCGTCTACATGGACCCCGACGCGAACGACACCAACACCCTGATCTGGGGCGACGACCGCGCGGCCCTCAAATTTGACGCGGACGACGACGCCTCCAAGTTCTACGCGCGCCTGTCCACCTCCAACATGAGCGACGTCTACGCCGAGTACGGCGACCCCGTCGACGCCGACCTGTGGTTCTACAACTTTGTCGGCAGCCCGACCGTCCCGGCGACCTCCAAGGCGACCCTGACGCTGGGCATCCCGTGGGATGACGACGACGATTACACCCCCGACCCGGAGAACTGCTACATCTACACGCTGGATTCCGACGGCTACCTGACCGACGTGACCGCCTCCTTCACCTACTCGGAGGACGACCAGGAGATCCCGGGCTGGTCGATCCGCACCCGCCAGCTGGGCACCTACATCGTCTCGGACACCGAGCTCGACGTCTATGCCTCTGACGACGGGGACGTTGAGGACGTGGAAGACGACGCCACCGCCGACTCCACCGTCAGCGACGGCAAGGACATCCCGAACACCGGCTCGAGCGACATGGTGAACGTCGCGGTGCTGGCCGCCGTCCTGTCCCTCTCCGCCGCGGGCGCGGTCGCCTTCCGCAAGGCCGCGAAATAAAATTTGACAACCCCCTAACATCTCTCTCATCATCCTGAAAAGGGCCGCCGGTTTTCCGGCGGCCCTTTTCCCCGCGCGGCGCAAAAACGCCCCGCGAAAAGGCGGGGCGTTTTGATATCCGGGCGGGGAACGCCCGCCTGTCAGTTTTTGAGGCTCTGGAGCGGCGCGGGGATGCGCCCGCCGCGGTTGATGAAACGGGCGGGGGAGAAGGTGTTGACCTTCATGATCGGCCCGCTGCCGAAAAGCCCGCCGAATTCGAGCTCCTCGCCCGCCTTGCGGCCGACGGCGGGGATGACGCGCACGGCGGTGGTCTTGGAGTTGACCATGCCGATGGCGGCCTCGTCCGCGATGATGGCGGCGATCACCTCGGCGGGGGTGTCGCCGGGGATGGCGATCATGTCGAGGCCGACCGAGCAGACGGCGGTCATCGCCTCGAGCTTTTCGATCGAGAGCGCGCCGCAGCGGGCCGCGTCGATCATGCCGGCGTCCTCCGAGACGGGGATGAACGCGCCCGACAGCCCGCCGACCGACGAGGAGGCCATGACGCCGCCCTTTTTGACCGCGTCGTTTAAGAGGGCGAGGGCGGCGGTGGTGCCGCAGCCGCCGCATTTCTCGATGCCGATCTCCTCGATGATGTGCGCGACCGAATCGCCCACGGCGGGGGTCGGCGCGAGGGAGAGGTCGACGATGCCGAACGGCACGCCGAGCCGGCGGCTCGCTTCGGTGCCGATGAGCTGGCCCATGCGGGTGATCTTGAAGGCGGTCTTTTTGATGAGCTCGGCCACGCCGGTGATGTCGAGGTCGTCGGGGGCGGCGGCCAGCGCGGCGCGCACGACGCCGGGGCCGGAGACGCCCACGTTGATGACGCAGTCGGGCTCGCCCGCGCCGTGGAAGGCGCCCGCCATGAAGGGGTTATCCTCCGGCGCGTTGCAGAAGACGACGAGCTTCGCCGCGGCAAAGCAGTTGTTGTCGGCGGTGATCTCGGCGCAGCGCCGGACCACCCGGCCCATCATCCGCACCGCGTCGAGGTTGATGCCCGTCTTGGTGGAGCCGATGTTGACCGACGAGCAGACGTGGTCGGTGCGCTTGAGCGCCTCGGGGATGGCGTTGATCAGCGCCTCGTCCCCGGCGGCGAAGCCCTTGTGGACGAGGGCGGAAAAACCGCCGATGAAGTTGACCCCCACCTCGCAGGCGGCGCGCTCGAGAGCGAGCGCGTACTGCACCGGGTCGCCGCCGCTCGCGGCCGCGAGCATGGCGATGGGGGTGACGGAGATGCGCTTGTTGATGATGGGGACGCCGTACTCCATCTCGAGCGCCTCGCCCGTTTTGACGAGGTCGCGGGCGCAGCGGGTGACCTTTTGGTAGACCTTCTCACAGGAGCGGGAGAGGTCCCCGTCCGCGCAGTCGAGCAGGGAAATGCCCATCGTGATGGTGCGGATGTCCAGGTTCTGGTCCTGGATCATGTGGATCGTCTCAAGGACGTCGCTGGTGTTGATCATAGCAGTGGTTCTCCTTCGTCGATGGCCCCGAAGCGCCTTAAATTCTGTGCATCGAGTTGAAGACGTCCTCGTGCATGACGTGGATCGAAAGGCCGGATTCCTCGCCGAGGCGGTTCATCTGGTAGACAAGCTCGGACATCTCGCAGTTGACCTCGGAGATGTCGATCATCATGATCATGCAGAAGAGGTCCTGCAGGACGGTCTGGGTGACCTCGATGATGTTGGCGTTGGATTCGGCGCATTGGTTGGCGACTTTGGAAAGGATGCCCACATGGTCCTTGCCGATGACGGTTAAAACAGCACGCATATCGTCGTACCTCCCAAAAATCTCCCGGGCGTGCCCGGAGCTTTTAAACGATAAGATAGTATAGCACAGAATTTACAAAAATGCTATACTAATTCGGGCATTTGTGCTATACTATCTTAATTAAAATGTTTTTACGATCATCCGGTCCGGGGAAGGGCCGCGACGGAAGCGAGGGGATTTCATGTTCATCAATCTATTCGACAGCCACACCCATTCGGACAACTCGAACGACGGCCACCACTCGATCATGTTCATGTGTGAAAAGGCGGTGGAAAAGGATATTTCCGGCATCTGCGTCACCGACCACTGCGAGCTGCGCACCTGGGCGCAGGAAAAGTACGAGCTGCGCATCCGGCAGTCGGTGTTCGAGGCGGCCAAGGCGCGCCGGGTCTTCAACGGCAAGCTGGCCGTCATGGCGGGCGTCGAGCTGGGCGATGTGCTCTATGACCCGGCGCTGACCGACAAGGTGCTCGCCTCCTTCAAGTTCGACATGGTGATGGTCTCCCAGCACAACACGGTGCAGGGGGAGGACATCTACTACTGCGACTTCGGCGACTGGAGCCCCCGGGACATCGACCGCTACCTCGACTGGTACTTCCGCTACCTGCTCGACGTGGCGAAGCTCGACAAGTTCGACGTGCTCGGCCACCTGACCTACCCGGTGCGCTACATCACCGGCGAGCACAAGATCCCGGTCAACCTCTCCCGGTACGACGACATCATCGACGCGATTTTGAAGACGACCGCGCGCAACGGCCGCGCCATCGAGATCAACACCTCCGGCCTCTGGCAGAAGCTCGGGGATACGATGCCGCCGCTCAAGTACGTCAAGCGCTACCGCGAGCTGGGCGGCGAATACATCACCCTCGGCTCCGACGCGCACGCGGCGGACCGGATCGGCGACGGGATCGCCGCGGGCATGCAGATGCTGATCGACGCGGGCTTTACGGCCTTCACGTTTTATAAGGAGCGCCAGCCGCTTCCCTTTAAAATCATCTGACAAAGGAGTTGGGTACCATGCTGGACACCGAAAAATTGCTGAAACTGATCGCGGAGGACGCGAAGCTGACCAACGCGCAGCTGGCGGCGATGCTGGGCGCGCGGGAAGAGGAGGTCGCGTCCGCGGTCGCCTCGCTCGAAAAGGAAGGCATCATCAAGGGCTACAAGGCGCTGATCGACTGGGACAAGACCGACCGCAACCTCGTGTCCGCGCGCATCGAGATCAAGGTGATCCCCAAGGGCAGCATGGGCTTTGAGGAGATCGCCTACACGATCTCCCAGTTCCGCGAGGTGGAGACCTGCTACCTGATGAGCGGCGGCTACGACCTGGCGCTCACGATCAGCGGCAAGACCTTCAAGGACATCGCCCTCTTCGTGGCGCACCGGCTCGCGCCGCTCGAACCCGTCCAGTCGACGAGCACCCACTTTGTGCTGAAAAAGTATAAGGAGCGCGGGCTGCTCATGGTCGACGACGTCAAGGACGAGAGGGAGGTAACCTCCCTGTGATGGACTACGACAAAATCCTGTCCCGCCGCGCCGTCGCGCTGAAGCCGTCGGGCATCCGCCGCTTTTTCGACATCGCGGCCGAGATGGACGACGTGATCTCGCTGGGCGTGGGGGAACCGGACTTCAAGACCCCCTGGAGCATCCGGCGCGCGGGCATTGAGAGCCTCGAGCGCGGACACACCTGGTACACCGCGAATTCCGGACTCGCGCCCCTCAAAAAGGAGATCGCCGGCTACCTGCGCCGCCGCTTCACCCTTGAGTACGACGCGAAGACGGAGGTGCTCGTCACGGTGGGCGGCTCGGAGGCGATCGACCTTGCCATCCGCACGCTGGTGAACCCGGGCGACGAGGTGCTCGTGGTGGAGCCCTCCTTCGTCTGCTACACCCCGATCACCGCGCTGACCGACGGCGTTCCGGTGCCGATCGCCACAAAGCCGGAGGACGGCTTCCGCCTGACGCCCGAGGCGCTGCGCGCCGCGATCACGCCGAAAACCAAGCTGCTCGTGCTGCCCTTCCCCAACAACCCCACGGGCGGGATCATGCGGCGGGAGCATCTGGAGGCGGTCGCCGAGGTGCTGCGCGGCACCGACATCATGGTGCTGTCCGACGAAATCTACGCCGAGCTCACCTACGGCGGCGAACGCCACGTGTCGTTCGCGGAGATCGACGGGATGAAGGAGCGCACGGTCATCGTCAACGGCTTTTCCAAGAGCTACGCGATGACCGGCTGGCGGCTCGGCTACGCGGTGGGCCCGGCCCCCGTGATCGCCCAGATGACCAAGGTGCACCAGTTCGCGATCATGTGCGCGCCCACGACGAGCCAGTACGCCGCCGTTGAGGCGCTCAAAAACTGCGACGGCGATATCGAGGAGATGCGCGATTCCTACGACATGCGCCGCCGCCTGCTGGTGGACGGGCTCAACCGGATGGGCCTGCGCTGCTTTGAGCCGGAGGGCGCGTTCTACGTCTTCCCGAGCATCCGGGAGACCGGCATGGCAAGCGGCGAATTCTGCGAAAAGCTGCTGGCCGCCGAGCATGTGGCGGTCATCCCCGGCGACGCGTTCGGCGAGAGCGGGGAGGGCTTCGTGCGCATTTCCTACTCCTATTCGGTCAATCATTTACTGGAGGCGCTCAAACGGATCGAGCGGTTCCTCAAAACCCTGTAACCTAACCACATCTTCCGCCCGCTGTGGAGCGGGCGGAAGTTTCTTTTTGAAATTGGAGCGTGAGAACCATGCCGTTGGACGGCGTCTTTTTAAGCCAGCTCAAGCGGGAGATCGAGGACCGGATCGTCGGCGGACGGGTGGACAAGATCCACCAGCCCGCGCGCGAGACGATCGTCATCGCCATGCGCGCGCAGGCGGGCAACCACAAGCTGCTCGTCTCCGCGTCGGCCTCCAACCCGCGGCTGCATTTTACCACCCTGCCGCAGGACAACCCCAAATCCCCGCCGATGTTCTGCATGCTGATGCGCAAGCACCTGACCGGCGCGAAGCTCGTCAGCATCACCCAGGCGGGGCTCGACCGCGTGCTGCACCTGCATTTTGAAACGGTGAACGAGCTGGGCGACCGGGTCGTTTTGACGCTCGCCGTCGAAATCATGGGGCGGCACAGCAACATCATCCTCGTCGGGCCCGACGGGCGCGTCGTCGACGCGATCAAGCGGGTGAGCGACGAGATGAGCAGCGTGCGCCCGGTGCTGCCCGGCATGGCGTATACCCATGTGCCGGCACAGGACCGGCTGAACATCTATACGGCGGCCCCGTCCGAAATCGTCGCGCGGCTGCGCGCGGGGAAGGACGCCGAGCTTTCCAAGGCGCTGCTCGGCGCGCTCGAAGGGATGAGCCCGCTCGTCTGCCGCGAGATCGCCCACAACGCGGCGCGGGGGGAGGAGACGCTCGTCTCCCAGCTGGACGGCGAACGGGAGACGCGGCTTAAATTCTACCTCGCCCAGCTCTCCGACCGGCTGAATTCCGGCGGCGCGCGCCCGACAATGCTCGTCGACGGCACGGGAAAGCCCAAGGACTTCTCCTACCTCGACCTGAACCAGTACGGGCACGCCCTCGTCTGCCGGGAATACGACAGCTACAGCGCGCTGCTCGACAGCTTTTACAGCGAGCGGGACCGCATCGACCGGATGCATCAGCGGGGCGCGGACCTCCTGAAGCTGCTGGTCAACCTCAGCGACCGGACGGCGCGCAAGCTGGCCGCCCAGCGGGAGGAGCTGCGGGCGTCGACCGAGCGGGAGAAGCTGAAAATCTACGGCGACCTCATCAACTCGAACCTCTACGCGCTCGAAAAGGGGACGCCCTTCGCGGAGCTGGAAAACTATTACGAGGAGGGCGCGCCGAAGGTCAGGATTCCGCTTGACCCGATGCTGACCCCGAGCCAGAACGCCCAGCGCTACTACGCGCGCTACCGCAAGGCGGATACCGCCGAAAAGAAGTTGCGCGCGCTGATCGCGCAGGGGGAGGCGGAGCTCGGCTATTTCGACACGGTGTTCGACGAGCTGGCGCGCGCCTCGCTCGAGAGCGAGCTGAACGCCATCCGCGACGAGCTGGCCGGGCAGGGCTATCTCCGCCGCGCCCCCAGACGCGGCATGAAGGAGGAGAAGCTCCCGCCGCTCAAATACCGTTCGGACGACGGGTTCACCATCCTCTGCGGGCGCAACAACCTGCAAAACGACCGGCTCACCCTGAAGGACAGCCGCAACGGCGACCTCTGGCTGCACACCCAGAAGATCCCCGGCTCCCATGTGGTGGTCGTGACGGAGGGGAAAACGCCTCCCGACCGCACGATCGAGCAGGCGGCGGTCATCGCGGCCTGCAATTCCAAGGCGCGGGAATCGGGCAAGGTGGCGGTCGACTACACCGAAATCCGCAACGTGCGCAAGCACCCGGCGGGCAAGCCGGGACTCGTGCTCTACGAGCCCTACCAGACCGCCGTGGTCGCGCCCGACCTCGAGCTGGCGGCGCGGCTTTTGCAGGGCCGGTAAAAGACGACAAAAAACGGACAGGCGGCTGCCTGTCCGTTTTTCATACCCAAAAGGGGAAACTTACTTCATGGAGTTCTCGTACGCTTCGATCATCTTTTTGACCATCTGGCCGCCGACAGAACCGGCTTCACGGGAGGTCAGGTCGCCGTTGTAGCCCTGCTTGAGGTTGACGCCGACTTCGCGGGCAGCTTCCATCTTGAACTTATCGAGGGCTTCACGAGCCTGCGGGACAACAGGATTGTTGGAAGAATTGTTAGACATGTTAAAATACACTCCTTAAATTTTTCTGAAGAATGTTTCTTGCGTTTGCAGTAATAGTATGAGCGCGTGCGGAATGATTATAACTGCCAAATCCTGCGCGGCAATCCAGATTCCGCCGCTTTTTGCAGGAGGCGCGCCCCGGCTGGGGCCGCGGCCTTGCGCGCATATCCGCCCCCTGGGGCGGATATGCAAAAACAGACGCCATACGTCTGTTTTTAAGGCCGCGGGCCGGGCGGGATGCGCCAGAGGGGCGCGGCGGCCAGCGGATTCTGCTTTCCCATGAGGCAGAAGATCGCGGCGGCGGCCAGCAGCTCGAACGGTTCGAGCTTTCCCGAAAAGGAGACGGGCAGTTCAAAGGGCTCCACCGGGGTCCCGTCAAAGGCGGTGAGCTGGCGCTGGAGGGAGATCACCGCGCTGTCCACCGTGAAGGAGGAGAGGGTGAGGGTGTCGGAGGTGCCGAGCCCGCAGGTGACGGCGGGGAGCCTGCGCCCGGCCACGGCGGAAAGCACCGCGGGGTCGGCGCTGTCGATGATCGCGACGGCGTTTTTGCAGGAGAACTCCCGCGGCAGCTCGCCCTTCCTGCGGACGATGAACGCGGCGTTTTCACACGCGATCTGGTAAAAGGCCCGCTGGGAGAGAAAGACGATATCGGGGCCGTCCCCTGAGAACGCGGCCCTGTCGGTATCCGCGCAGAGCATCGAAAGCGCGCCGCCTGTGCGCAGCAGCTCCCGCAGACGCCTGCCGGGGCCGCCCGCAGTGACGACCACCATCGGCACCACCCGCCAATCCACAAAATTTTGTATTCTGCGGATAGTTTCCCCTCGGGGGAAAAGAAAATCCCCCGCTGAGCGGGGGATTTAAAAAAACTTTACGGTGTTACGCCTCTTCGATCATCCGGACGAGCGCCTGTTTGGACTGGAGGCCGACCATGCGGGCCGCCTCCTCGCCGTTTTTGAAGAGGATGACGGTGGGGATGGACATGACGCCGTAGCGGGCCGCGAGATCGGGCTCCTCGTCGATATCCACCTTGCCGATGACGGCCTTGCCGTCCATCTCGTCGCCGAGCTGTTCGATGATGGGGCCGAGCATCTTGCAGGGTCCGCACCACGGCGCCCAAAAATCAACCAGCACGGGTCCGGCGGCGCCGAGCGCTTCGGTATCGAAGGTATCCTTTGAAAAATGAACCACAGACATCTATAAAGCCTCCCAGATTGTTTTCTTATCCCTATTATACACGGATCAAAAATCTCATCAAGTCTTTTGCGGACATTTTCCCCACGGGACGGTGTTTTTTTGGAAATGCCCTTCCGTCGTATCTTTCCCAATCCGTTCCCCGCCATGCACCAACATTTTTCCAAAAATATCGGCAGAGGACTTGACTTTTTCGAGATGTGCGATATAATATAAGTCGTGACTTGTGCATATTGCCCGATTGTGTAAAGGTAGCACGACAGACTCTGACTCTGTTTGTCTGGGTTCGAATCCTAGTCGGGCAGCCATCGAGGTGTGGCTCAGTTTGGTAGAGCGCTGCGTTCGGGACGCAGAGGCCGCAAGTTCAAGTCTTGTCACCTCGACCACCAAAAGACCGCTGACTTTTGTCGGCGGTCTTTTTCTATTTATGCGAAATGCTGTGGACATCATCCACAGATAAGAGACACAGAATGGAACAGCGGACCGCCCGCGTGCGTGGTCAGGACTCCTTTGCCATAGGGCCATCGACTCAAGTCTGAGCCGATGGCCTTTTTTATTAAAAAGTAAGCGGCACGGAGCAGGTTTGCTTTCGGCCGCTTTTTTGGTTATCGCATGGCCTTATAAGCCTGAATCCTGGAAATTGTCAAGACAAAATTTCGCCCGCTAGACCGGATAATTGGACGGGCGGACTGATACAATGAAAGCATATAGAACGTATGTTTCTTAAAAAGGCGAACTTTTAAAAAGAGGCGGCTTAGGAGGGGGTGAAGAGAGAAAAGCAATTTCAGGGTGGGATGGCGGGTTTCTATAAACAATACAGCATAAAGGGAGGAAATTTCATGTCAAGCACAAACAAACTGCCAAATTCGGATTTAAACCAATGGGTGGCAAGCGACCGGCCGGTGATGGAGGATTTCAACCGCGACAACGAGATTATCGACGGGCTGGTGGGACACCTCAAAAAGACGCCCTATGTCGGTGCGGACGGCTGCTGGTATGTGTGGGACACCGACGTCGCCGAGTACGTCAAGAGTGAAACCAAAGCGCGCGGTGAAATCGGCCCGCAGGGCCCGAAGGGAGAACAGGGGCCGCGGGGCCCGAAGGGCGATACCGGCGTAAAGGGAGACACCGGCGCGGGGTTCCGGGTGCTGGGGCTCTTTGAGTCGGCGGCGGCGCTTGCCGGAGCGCACCCGGTCGGTACGGCGGGCGACGCCTATGCGGTTGGGACCGCGGCGGACAACCGCATCTATATCTGGTCTGACGAGAACGTGTGGAAGGACATCGGCGTATTGCAGGGTCTGCAGGGCTCGCAGGGCGAACAGGGCCCGCAGGGTGTTGCCGGACCTCAGGGTGCGATCGGTCCGGCTGGTGAACCGGGGCCAAAAGGTGAACAAGGCGTTCAGGGGCCGGCTGGACCGCAGGGCCCCAAAGGGGACCCCGCTGTAATCAATGGGAAAATGCCTGATGCGGGCGGCACGATCTCCCTGACGGCGGATGACATCCCGGAGACCGATGGGCGCAAGTTCGTGAGTCCGGAGGAAAAGTCCGGCTGGAATGGGAAAGCGTCCCCGGCGAGGAACGTCACGGCGACGCTGACGGCGGCGGGCTGGATGGGTGACGCGGCCCCCTATACGCAGGCATTGGCCATCGCGGAGATCGTGGGAGCGGAGACGCCGGGGACCATCGGGCTGGCGGCGGCCACGACCGCCGAGCAGTATGACGCGGCAGCGGCAGGCAAGCTGCTGCTCACGGCGCAGACCGCCGGACAGGTCACGGTATCCGCGCTGGGCGAAAAACCGGGCATGGATATCCCGGTGCTGATTACGATTGTGGGGTGACAGAATGTTGAACACAGCATTCCCTTGTGACAGCGGCGGCGGGAGTAACCCGCTGAAACTGCCGGAATTCGAGTATACCGGCCAGAGCCAGACGGTCCTCGAGGAGGGCGTCGGCTGGAAAATCAAGTTTTTGACGAGCGGCACCTTTACATTGATTTCTCCGGCAAAACTGAATATCGACGTGTTCCTCGTTGGTGGCGGCGGCGGTGGTGGAAATGGCTTTATGGCAACAAGAGGAAGCGGTGGGGGTGGTGGATATACTACCACGATCATTACTTCGATCATGGCAGGTACCCCTTATGCAATCGAGGTCGGCGCTGGGGGCGCCTCAGATCAGCCGGGATCTCCCACGCGGGGATTTGGAACGGCGGCGAACGGCGGGAATCCGGGGACACCGGGCGACGGCAGCAACGTTGGCGGCACAGGCGGGAACAACGGCGGTAAAGCGGCCGACAATGGTAAGCCCGGCACCGGATATGACGGTGCGTCCAATGGCGATCCCGGTCAGGGCACGACAACCCGAGAATTTGGCGAACCTTCGGGCGTAGATTATGCCGGTGGCGGCGGCGGTGGCGGCGTCAGCGGCAAGGGCGGAGATGGCGGCGCAAGTGGTGGTGTTGGGGGTGCGCGAAACGGTTCAACAGGAGAAAATGGTGCAAACGGTTCTCCAATAGAAGGTATTGGTGGGAAAGGAGGAAACGGCGGTACTTCCGGTGGTGGAGGCGGTGGAGGAAACTACGGAGGCGGCGGAGGCGGAGCGGGCTCCGATGGCGGAATGCATGGAGGAGGTGCGGGCGGACAAGGCATCTGTATCATCCGAAATCACAGAGAGGAGAAAACAGTATGAATTACGCAATCATCCAAAACGGCGTGGTGGTGAACATGATCGTCATCGCGCCCTACAACACATCCGATTTCCCGGACGCGGTGCCGGTAGGGGACAAGCCGGTCGGCATCGGGGACGAGTACCGGGACGGGAAGTTCTGGCGGGACGGCGCGGAGATTTTGTCCCCAGCTGAGTCAGAGTTCTCCAGAGTGAAAACACAAGGGATTTTGAAACGTATCTTCAGGAGGTAATCAAGCATGCTGACAAGTTGCTTTTTGTCCGGAGGAGGTTCACCCTCCCCCGGAGGGTGGGTCGATGTGCCGCAGTTTACATACACCGGTCAGTCAGAGACCATCGTCGAAGAGGGCATCGGATGGAAAATCCGCTTTTTGACCTCGGGCACCTTCACGCTGCTTTCCCCGGACCGCATGATGATCGACGCCTTTCTCGTCGGCGGCGGTGGCGGCGGAAACCGCGGTTATCTTGTGAGCAGCAACGGGGTAGCTGGAGGTGGCGGAGGGGGCGGTTTTACTGGTACATTTTTTGTACAGGTTGAAAAAGATGTACCATATGATATCGTCATTGGCGCAGGTGGAGCGGGTGCTACTAGTAACGGTAGCACAGGAAAAGACGGGGGAGCATCCAAGGCCTTTTCATATACCGTCGGGGGCGGCTGCGGCGCGGTCAATTACGTTGGCGGAGCAGGTGGCAATAACGGCGGTTCTACTCCAGACCCTAACACAAACGGCGCAGGGCGTGATGGAGCATCCGACGGCAGTCCCGGTCAAGGCACGACCACCCGCGAATTTGGGGAAGCCGATGCAGAGGACTACGCGGGGGGCGGCGGTGGCGGTGCCCGAGCTTTTGGAAGTTCGAATAGAGCCGCTGGCGGAAATGGAGGCGCAAATGGTGGGGCAGGAGGAAACATCTCCAATGATTATGGAAATGGGCGCCCCGGGGCTTTCATTACAGGGAGGGGCGGCAATGGTGGTCTTGGCGTCTTCTCTTCGACAGCACGTGCCGGCGGCGGTGGCGGCGGCGGAAACTACGGCGGCGGTGGTGGAGGCGGCGCAAGCGCCTATACTTCTTCAGTTACTGCGGGTGAAGCTGTAGCCAGCGGCGGTGCTGGCGGTCAGGGCATCGTCATCATCCGCAACCATCGTGTGAAACAGGCAACTTTATCGGATTGAAACGAGAAGGAGAATAAAATGGCAAGTACAAATAAATTTCCGAACACCGGTCTAAACCAGTGGGTCGAGACAGACAAACCCGATATGGCCGACTTTAATCGCGATAACCAGCTGCTGGACGCGATGGTGGGCCATCTGACCAGGACGCCTTACATCGGTGCGGACGGCTACTGGTATATCTGGGATCAGGAGCTGAAGGATTACTCCAGATCCAACCAGCGGGCGCAGGGAGAAACCGGCCCACAGGGGATCAGGGGGCCCGCCGGCCCGGAAGGCCCACAGGGAGAACCGGGCGCGGGGCTGAAGATCCTCGGGCTGTTCGCTGCCGTGGAGGCGCTTTCACAGGCCCACGGCACAGGCGGCAGCGGTGAAGCATACGCTGTGGGAACCGCCGCGGAAAATGAGATCTATATCTGGTCCGCGGACCAGAACGCATGGGTTAGCGTAGGCGCTTTGCAGGGGCCGCAGGGCCCACAGGGCGAAGCCGGTCCGCAGGGACCGGAAGGCAAAGCGGGCCCTCAGGGAGTTCAGGGAGTTCAAGGCCCGGTCGGACCTGCGGGCCCGCGAGGAGAAACCGGACCGCGCGGTGAAGCGGGCCCCCAGGGGCCGAAAGGCGAACCGGGCGCATCTCAGATCGTTACGGTGACGCTCGGCGTGGCGGACTGGACGGAAGATCCGGATCAGGGCTGGTGGACACAGCCCGTTCCCGACGGCCGGATCGTTGACGGAACCGTCCTGGAAATGACCTTCCCGGCGGCATATCTGAACCAGCTCGAAGCAGACGGCAGCGTGATCATTCTGCGCAACAACGGCGGCGTTGCAACCGCATACGCATTGAAGGCTGCGCCCACCGCGGATCTTGTTGCACAGATTGAAATCAGAAAGGTGGATATGTAAATGGATACTTGGAGCAATTTTGTTGGAAGCCGGAGCGGAAGCGGCGTAGGACATATGATGCAGCAGGTGAAACTTCCGCGCAGTACGCTGAGCGGGCAGTCCTCCAGTTTTATGCAGGAGCTGACCATGAACCTGACGGGATGGACCAGCTATGGCTACAATATGTCGCTCACTTGGGGTGATACCATATATGTTCAGGTGAAGAACACGCTGTTAACGTATCATCGTAGCACCAAAACGCAAGGGGACAACATTCGTATGATGGGAAACTACGACGAAAACACTCGCTTTGTACAGGTCATTGTCGATAAGCGAGCCTTCCTGCTCTCCGGATACACACTCTTCTTCAGCGTGTTGGATTTGGAGTCCGGTCAGGTCACTAAATTGAGCGCACCTCCTTATGGATTAAATAATTATTATAATCAGGCGGCAAATATCTTACCTGTCATGCGCTATGACCGCGCTTATAACAAGATTTATGCAGCGATTCCTATTCGGTACTATCCTAACAATACGGCTTTAAATGGCTACGAATTAGCTGTGTATGATGTGGCCTCCAATACTTGGACATTGCTCAATCGAAACCCGGATTTCTGCAAAGCATCAAATAATTCGGGGAAAGGCTGTTTAATTGACTTTAACGAGGATACAGTCAAATTTGTCAGCAATATGGGACGTTCTTCCGGAGCGCCTTGGAGCTTTACCACCCCCAGAAACGCGGCCCCCAGCGGAGGGGTTTTTAATACAACAGAAACGATCTATACGCGATTGCGCGGAAACACGGACGGCCATGGCTCCAGCGCAACAATCGTGCAGACGGATGACAAAGTATTCGGCCTGCAGGGAAGCAAGCTCTTTACCTTCGATCTGTTCACGGGAGAGACCAGCGATGAGAGCCTGTTTGGAGCGGTCCCGGTTTCCAACAGCGGGAACTATCCGGCCGTGCAGGCCTATGGATGTAACTACTGCGATGGAAAGATGTGGTACTGCGACGGCCAGCGGCTGTTCTCGTTGGATTACGACTTGACTGTAAAACCGGACGGCCCTCTGGTGTGGAAGATTTTTAAAGGGCAGAAATACAGCGCTCCGGACCCGATCACACTGCATAAGCCTGACGGCAGCACTTTGGAGATCACCGCCGGACAGCAGGAAGCGGCCGCCGACATTGAAATCCACATCGGCGAGTATGACAACAACCAGACGGACAAATATCTGCTGATCGAGAATTGAGGTAAAAAGAATGTATACATACTTTAAGTTTGATGGGACGCAGACGGTAAACGGCGCCGCTCCGGAAACGATCATTCAAGCCTTCGGATGGACAAAGGACAAGCCTCTTTGGTTCATTGAGGTGGACGGAGAAATCCGTTACAACCTGGTCGGCAGCGAAGACGATGTAAAGGCGTTCATCGGGGAAAGCGAAGCTCCGCGGGAATAGGGACAAGTTGACCGGGAGCCGTCCCCATGGACGGCTCCCCTTGAAAGGAGACAGAATATGAGCCCGCAAAAAACGGACGGATGCACCTGGGAACAATGCGCATTTACATGGAGCGAGCTTGCTTTATCGGGAAGGAGCTGGGCGGAACTGGAAGTCTGCCAGCCCCGTCCGGAACCGGACCCGGATGCGGGGTACACCTGGGAGGACATTGAAAAGGCAAAACTGGACTGGCAGATGCTGACGGACAAGCAGCCGACCTGGCAGGAATGGCAGGAGCTCATCCCCGGCGGCAACTGGGCGGATTCACTCACCGTATCCGTGGCAGAAGGAGAGGCACTCGTTTTGCAGGTCAACGCCCTGAACGCGCCCGCGGCGCAGGGAATCACCTTCGTCATCGTATACGATCCCGCCGCGGTATCCTGGGAGGGCTTCCCGCAGAAGGACGTCGGCCTCGCGGTGAACAATCCCCTGCTCCCGGAGACGGCCTCGCATGAAAACGGGAAGCTCAAGCTGCATCTCCCCATCGCGCCGGAAGAGCCGTGGACGGGGATCATCACCCTGCTGGGGTTCCACGCGAAAAAAGCCGGAGAACTGACCTTTGCCCTTAAAGGAGGGACATTATGACAACCTATGAAGACAACGGCAGCCTGAACATGGAGCTTACGGAGGAAACGGGCGCACAGGAAGCGGCGGTCCCTATGGCCGCGGCCGCAAGCGACCGCGCCGAATACATCGACGCGATCCCCCGCGAGTACGTGGAGGCGCCCTACCACATCGCCTATAAAGGCAACGAAACCGTTTCCCTCAACAGCGGCGCCCTGCAGCTCTCTTACACGGACGTCCACCTGCCGGGCTTAAACGGCTTCGACCTCGACGTGGTGCGGTCCTACGACTCCACCGCTTCGGGCGCCCAGTACGCCATCCCGGAAAAAACCAGCGGAAGCTGGTACGGACAGGATGTCCGTTATGACACCAAGCTGGAAATGCGGTATATGTATTTCAAAAGCAAAAGCGAGCTCAGAGATCAGCGGGAGAGCAACGGTTTCACAGCGGACGACTACTTCCTCGACGATATCATTACTGGAAAGCGTCTCAAAACCATCGCCCGTACAAACGACCACTTCCTCAAGCTCTACGGCCTGGGATACGGCTGGCGGTTCAATTTCCCCTCCATTGAATACAGTGCGCCCACAGAAATCATGGAGATTCAGGAAGGACTGCGCGGCACCATGTACCTGCACCTCGACGACGGACGCTCCATCACCATCGCCCGCAACTATGAAAAAAGAGTCTGGGAGTTTGAGGACTACGAGGAAAAGGACATCACCCTCTCCTTTCCCTCCGGGCAGACGGTGGTGACCCACCGCAGCGGCCGCAAGGACGTTTTTTCCGGCACCGAGGAGGATATCCGGCTCCAGTATATGGAGGATAAGTTCGGAAACCGGATCTCCTTTGGTTACACGGGCGGCCGCCTGAGCCGGATCACCGACACCATGGGGCGTGTTCTCAATCTGAAAGAAACCGTCTCGGGCAATGTGAAGACCCTCTACTGGCAGCAGGAGGAGACAGGGGATATCCTCTGCAAGTATACGGTGCGGGACAACCTGCTCGCGGACATGCGCGCCGTCATCGGGGAAGGCAGCGAGCGCGTCACGGCCTACGAGTACACCCCGAAGAGCGGGAATACCCGGTTGTTCCTGAAGTCGAGCCAGTCGGCGGACGACGGTATCGATATCACCTATCAACTCCTGACGGCCATCCGGCACCCCTCGGGCGCGCGGACGGAATATACCTATCAGGGGATCAGCCGTGATCTTCCGAGCTGCATGCACGGCACGGTCTACAGCTTCGCGGTACAGGCGCGCAGGGATTTCCCGGACCCGGCCGACCGGAACGCCGCAATACACGAGGAAACATACAGCTTTGCGGTGGGCGAACTGGACCTGACGGATAAACAGGTCAAGAAGGTTGGCAGGAACGGCTTCGGGGCCGATTATACCAAGACCGCGACGGTGGAATACCTCAAGGGCGGCGTTGCCGAAAAAAGGGTGGTCAGCAGCTTTGAAAGCAAGCACGGCATGCTTTCCACGGAGGAGACCTACCACATCATCTCCGGTGCGGCCAGACTCGTGGGCAGGCGGGAGATCAGGTACGAATTTGAAAACCGCGGCAAGCGCAAGCTGCCCGTCTCGGAGACGGATACGGTTTACGATCCGCAGGGCGGCGGCGCCCGGAGCAAGACGATGACCTGGGCCTACGACTCCAAGGACAATGTCACCGCATATACGGAGAACTATCCGCAGGACGCCGCCAACAACCAGAACGTCTCCTCAACCTACGATCTCTCCTACAGCCTCATGACCGGGAGGGTTACGACGAACACCTCCGGCACGATCCGGGAGGCGTACACGCTTACAAGCGACAAAAAGCTCGCGGCCGAGAAGCGGGTCTATGACGGCGACGTTCTCAAGGAGCGCGCCGCCTATGAATACGACGGACAGAATCGTCTGATCCGGGAAAAACGGTACTACGGCGATCCGCTGGATACCACGGAGGACTGCGCCGTCACCGAGTACGTTTACGGCCCCTACTCCCCCGAGCCCATCGAGGTACGGCTCCTCGGCGTGAAGGACGCAAACGGCAACCTGATCGCTCCCACGGATACGGCTGATGCGGCAGGCACCATCAAACAGACGGCAGTGTTCGATTGGTACGGCCGCCAGACCTCCGCGACGGACGGAAACGGCCATACCTCCACGGTGGAATACGACGGTCTCGGCCGCAAGGTGAAGGAAACGAACCCGGACGGGACCTTCCGCACCGCCGAATACGACGACGCCAACAATCGCATCGCCACCGCGGACGAGGCGGGAAACCGTTCACGGCTCCAGTATACGCCGCTCGGCCGGATCGAACGGGAGTCCCTGCTGGACGGGGAGACGGAGATCCCGGTTGCCTCGTTTACATACGACCATCTGGAGCGCCTGACGGAACAGACGGCATACGGCGGGGACGGCACGGTCAAGAATCGCACCGCGCAGGTCTACGATCTCTACGACAACGTGATCTCCAGGACGTTGACGGACGCGGCGGGCAAGGAGCTCTATAAAGAAACCGCCGTCTATGAACCCGTCGTGGAGAGCAGGTATTCCCGCGTGACCAAAACGGTCGACGGGGACGCCGCCGCGCCTTCCGTCGTCACGCAGGCGACCAGCGACCAGCTCGGCCGTGTGGTGGAAGAGCGCATGAAGGGGACGGCGGATTCCGTCGTTGTCCACGGCTATGATAAGCTGG
This sequence comes from Anaerotruncus massiliensis (ex Togo et al. 2026), assembly GCF_900199635.1. Lineage (GTDB taxonomy): Bacteria > Bacillota > Clostridia > Oscillospirales > Ruminococcaceae > Anaerotruncus > Anaerotruncus massiliensis. The sequence continues at coordinate 821,211 of NZ_LT962687.1, forward strand.
GCAACAAAGTCTCCACGATCGATCCCAACGGGAACGTCTCGAGATGGGAATACGACCACGCGGGCCGTGTGACAAAGGAGACGAACGCGGCGGGCAAGTCATCCCTCACGGCCTACGACGCGCTCGGGAATAAGGTTTCCACGACCGATCCCAAGGGAAACGCCACGCTGTTTCACTACGACGCGGCGGGACGCCTCATCCGGCAGGAAGCGCCGTTCGAGGGGGGCACCCGCGCGGTTTCGCGCTACTTCTATGACGCTGCGGGCAACGTCCTCCGGCAGGAGGTGCTGTGCGGCGCGCCGGGCGAACCGGAGGCGTGGCGGAAGACCGAATACCGCTACGACAATCGGAACCGCGTCACGGATACCATCCTCTTCGAGGCGGACGGGAGCGAAAACCGCACGCGGTACGAATACGACGCCGCGGGAAACAAGGTCGCGGTGTACACCGGCATGCTCGGCGATTCCCTAGACGGCGCGGCAAAGACCACCTGCGAATATAACCGCTTCGGCAAGGTCGTCAAAATGGTGGACCCGCGCAGCAACGCGCTGCCGGCGGACGATCCGCTCTACCTTGTGGAGACCTGCGTCTATGACGCGGTGGGACGGCTCGTGAGCAAGACGGACCGCAATAAGAACACGACCGTCTATGCCTATGACGCGCTGGACCGCGTCCTCTCCGAGACGGTGACGGTGGATGGCGTCCCTGAGAGCATCTCCCACAGCTATACCAAGACGAACCAGAAGCTGTCCGACTCGAACGGTATGCTGGCGGTGACCTACCGCTACGACGCGCGGGGCCGCCTTGTGGAACAGGTGGAATCGGACGGCGTCGTCAAGAGTCTCGCCTACGACGCGGCGGGCAACCGCACAGGCTTTACCCTCACACGGAACGGCACGGCGGAAATCTCTCTCGGCTATGCCTATGACAGCCTCAACCGATTGGCGGAGGTGAAGAAGGGGGAGGCGGTGATCGCGCGGTATGCCTACGACGACAACGGCAACCGGATCTCGCTGGAATACCCCGAGAGCGGCCTCACGACGGCGTATACCTACAATTCCGCGAACCTTGTGACCTCGCTCGTCAACAGGCGCGGAGACACCGTCGTGTCCTCCTACAGGTATACCTATTATCTCGACGGCAACCAGAAGAGCAAAACCGGGGCGGACGGCAAGGTGACGGACTACGTCTATGACGGCATGGGCAGGCTCGCGCGGGAGAGAGAGGCGGAGGGCAACACGATCTCCTACGCCTACGACCGCTTCTCCAACCGCTCCAGCATGACGGTGACAGGCGGCGAGACCTACACGACCACCTATGGCTACCACCCGAACAACTGGCTGCTGACCGAGGAAAAGCGAGGGAAAGATACGGTTGAAACCTACCGTTACCGCTATGACGGCAACGGCAACCAAGTGTACCGGGAATGGAGCAGGACCGGTCCGGACGACGGGACGCCGCCGCGGGTGGGCTATGTGCCGAACGGCTTCCGCAGGGAACTTGCCACGCTGGAAATAAGAGGGTATAATGGATTTAACCAGACGGCATCCCTCTACGCGGACGGCGAGCGGACGGCCTATACCTACCGTCCGGACGGGCTTCGCTACGGCAAGACCTACGGGAGCGGCGCGGACGCAACGGGCGTTACCCACCTGTGGGACGGGCAGAACATCGTGGCGGAAGTCGGCGCGACGGGCGTCATCGTGGCGCGGTATCTGCGCGGCGCAAACCTGATCGCCCGCGAGCAGGACGGCGCGCTCCAGTACTACCTCCACAACGCCCACGGGGACGTGGTGCAGCGGACGGACGCGCTGGGAAACCTGCTGAAGAACTACCGGTACGACGCCTTTGGCAACGAAGAGCATCCGGAGCCGCTGGATGTGAACCCCTTCCGCTACTGCGGCGAGTACTTCGACCGTGAGACGGGCGATTACTACCTGCGCGCGAGAAGCTACGACCCGAGAACCGGCAGGTTTACCGCCGAAGATTCCACACGTAGTTCCGATGTATCCCTACCCGGAGATAAGAAGACTATCGATCCGCTCAGCCTCAATCTTTATATTTATTGCCGTGGAGATTCTATTAACTTCATTGATCCAAGCGGTAACAGATCAAAATGGATTGATTTGGGGAAAGGTTGGAAGGTACGGATAGACCCTCCGCATACAGATAAAGGCTTAAAGCATGTTCATCTTGAGTATAAAGATGGGAAGAAAAAATTCTCACAAAATGATGATGGATCTCCTCACGATAAAAACAAAAAATCGCCCGGAGATCCGCCGACAAAAGTTCTTGAGAGACTTAGAGAAGAAACTGATTGGGACTGGCAGGCGAACCAGCAAGACTGGGCAGATAAAATTACTATAGAAACCGATGAAAAGGGGTGGACTTTTGTATTTCCTGACGGAAAGCGAGTCCGAGAGTATTATTCGACAGGAGAAATTATGGCGATGCCTACCTCAGAGATGCTTGCAGGTTATTACGTTATGGAGGGGGATTATATTGAACTAAATCAACCTCAAACAACAGGGCCCAATTCAACGGTATTATTCCCTTTCTTTGGAGCAAATTTTAATTTTGATTTTAGCTTTAGTTGGACTCCATTTTCCGGTCCCATCCCTGTGTTTGGTTAATATTATAGATTTTAAGGAGATTCTTATGAAATACTTCAAAAAAGAATATTGGGAAATGATGAACTCAATCGATAAAAATGAACGGAATGAGGCATTTGAAAAATGGAATAATTCCGTCCGAAAGTACAGTGCCGAATTTGAAAAAGCCAGTGCAGATCTCCCGGAAGCCTTTTTGAAGCACTATCTTAACTCCCAAAATTTTCACGATGCTATCGTCACACAAATTAATTATATGACAATCGGTGATGATAAAGGCAAAGTTGACATTGGGATTTCTACTGTAGAAAATCATTATGTAATTACATATCTCGATGTGGAAAAATTCCTAGTGGACATCCCACAAGATAAGCACTGGCTCGGTGGAGAAATGCGCTGGGGATACGATGAATTTGAAAAGGTCAAAGGTGGACTCTGGGAACATAGAATCCTTACAGATGGCGGTGAAATACAGATTATATATAAAAAACTAAAGATTCAATGAAAACATTTACAATATCTGGAAACAGGGTCGGGCATAACTGTCCGGCCCTGTTAATTTGATTGCCACACTAAGGATGAAAAGGTATAATGGATTTAATCAGATGGTATCCCTCTACGCGGACGGCCTATACCTACCGTCCGGACGGGCTGCGCTATATGGAAGCAGATGCGGTGTCTATACGAAAAACCAGGGAGATGCCAAAGCCCTTGCCATCCCTCTGGGATTATCCGCCAAAGAACTGCCTGAACATCACAAAGGGATAAACTCGACCGGAAGCTACTAGGGTCATTATCATGCTCCGTTCACGGGCAAAGCTCACGGCATGCAAATTTGGTTTGGGAACCCGATAAAATAGGAGGTGTCAGACGAATTGTATACCGAGTACTATGATGATATGGCCCCCATAACAATTGTTATTCTTTGATGTGAAGCGAACGGTGTACCCTATCGCTTGGAGGATCTTTCTGGCCCAAAGGACATAACGCCAATATCTGAATCGTATAAATGAGCTTTCGGAAAATTAAACCCAGCTCAGAACAATCTGAAAAATAAGAAAGCGGTAGGGGCCTGTCGGGCCCCTACCGCTTTCTTAATAAATCGATATTTTTTATGAGTCCTTCCTCTGACATGATCAAAGCTCCCGACACGGCTCTTTTGCCGGTTCGTTTCCGGCCTTTTCGCCGGCAATAACAAAAGCTCTTCCGTCCCTCATATCCGCCATCTTTGCAGACCCCCGAACTCAGCCTGTTTTTCAGAATTTCTATGGCGCGCAAGTTTAATTCGTGGATTTTTCCGAACACATTCATTACACAATCACTAAATTTTTGTTTTTTCCAGAATTTTCTTTGATTTGAGACCGCAATGTGACCACTCGGGTATAGACCTATCATATATAGAGGTGTTGCTTGAAAATGGGCGAGCTTCCAATAGAAAGGGGCTTCCCCGCTTCTGTATGGAGAGGAGATGTTGTGATGCGTAACAAAAAGCGGTTTTTCTCAGGATTTCTGGCCGCGCTGATGCTCTTATCCGTCGGACTTCCGGTGTTGGCGGAAGAACTCCCTGAGGCGGAGAGCAAGCCGGTTTGCACCTGTTCCGCGCGCTGCAATGCGGACGCGCCGGATGAGGACTGCCCCGTCTGCCGGGAGGACCCGGCGGATTGCATGGGCACCCCCTCGGATGAGGACGGCGATGACGCGGATAAACCCGTCTGCACCTGCGCGGCCGCCTGCTCGGAGGACGCGCCGAACGGAGACTGCCCCGTCTGCCGGGAGGATCCGGCGGATTGCATGGGCACCCCCTCGGATGAGGACGGCGATGACGCGGATAAACCCGTCTGCACCTGCGCGGCCGCCTGTTCGGAGGACGCGCCGAACGGGGATTGCCCCGTTTGCCGGGAGGATCCGGCGGACTGTATGGGCACCCCCTTGGAGGGGGACAGCGATGGCGCGGATAAACCCGTCTGTATCTGCGCGGCCGCCTGCTCGGAGGACGCGCCGAACGGAGACTGCCCCGTCTGCCGGGAGAACCCGGCGGACTGCGGCCGCGCGCCGGTAGTCCTGCCGGACGCCGGGTCGGCAAACGGGCTCCCGGCGGCCGAAGGAGCGGACGCGCCGGAGGAACCCGAAATCGTTGTGTATTTCCACAGCAACTGGCCCGACGCGGAAGATGAGACGGTCGTCAGAGAGCTGGTCCAATCGGATAGTTTGTATGTTTGGCTGTCCGACTCCTGGGATGTGTTCGGTTCCTCGCTGGATTTGAATACATGGGGATTTGCCGGCTGGAATACCCAGAGGGACGGAAGCGGAAGAAGCTATGCTTCCCATGACAAGGCGTATATCAAAATTTATGGGGATGGCCTGCCGATAGAATATCATTTTTATGCGCAGTGGGATACAAACTCAGGCCCGATGGATTATCGTGTCACTCTGGATCCAAACGGTGGGGGAATTTGGGATGACAAGCAGGAAAAATATGTCGGAGAACCTCTTGAAATAATGCTTTTTGACGCAATCTTCGGATGGGCTCCCACCCCGGATGACGTTTCGTACGACGGCCACGAGTTCAAAGGCTGGTGCCGCGACAAAGAGGGGAACGGGAAAATCTATCTGGATGAGGACATCGTCCTCTGGGAGGAGACGACCACCCTCTATGCGCAGTGGACGCCCATTGTTTCGCCGGAATCGGTTACCCTCCATCGGAACCTCTCGAAGGAGGATCATTACACGGTCGCCTGGGAAAAAGAAGAAATGCCGTGGCCAGGAGCGAATCTCGATATCAATATATCCGAGGAACGGGCCGCCCGTTTCCTCTTCTGGACAACGGAACCCGACGGCGGGCAAATCGTGAAACGATGGGGAAGCATCCCGGCCGACCTGTACGCGCAATGGGTCGAGGCAGCGGACGGCCGGGCCGTGACGTATTATTCCGATGAGCTTTACAGGAACCCCAACGCAGCTTACCAGGTCTTTGACCTCTCGTCGGAAACGGCCCTGCGCTCCCCGGAAGAGCTTGGCTTTGGCCGGGAGGGATTCCTGGGCTGGTACGCGCGGGTCCGGTTCGACCCGGACGCGGATCCGGACGATGGTTTTCCTGACCGGTTTACGCAGAGGGACCTCGACCAATACAGAAAAGATCCGAGCGTGCTGGGGATTGAACTCACCGCCCGCTGGGCAACCGGCGGTCATATCCTTTACGATGGAAACGGCAACACCGAGGGAAGCGTTCCGGTGGATCCCGCCTTCCATTCCATCGATGAAGATGTAACGTTATCCTTCCCCGCGGACCTCAAAAAAGACGACGGCGTCCTGACCTCCTGGAACACGGCGGCGGATGGGAGCGGAACCGGCTACTTCCCGGGCGGGAGAGGCCCCTGGCTGTCCGAGGATTTGAGACTCTACGCCCAGTACGCCGCGTTTGTCGAGCCCGATTCCTGCCGTGTGACCTATGACGCCAACGGCCTCGGCGGGACGGCGCCCGCCGATCCCACCGTCTACCGGTACGGCGAGGGCGCGGTGGTGCTTTCGCCAGACGGGCTCGTGCAGGGCCCCGGCCGCGAGTTCCTGCTCTGGAACACGCAGCCGGATGGGCAGGGGCTGGATTACCTGCCGGGCGGGACGCTGCGGGTCGCCGGCGACGTTACGCTTTACGCGATCTGGGGCAGGACGTATACGCTAACCTATGATGCGAACGCGGCGGAATACACCGGGGAGCTGCCCGCGCCGAAAAAATATCTTCAGGGGATCACTGCCCCGGTGGCGGGCTACGCCCTCCACCGGGACGGCTGGCTCCATCTGGGCTGGTCCACCGAACCGGACGGAGGGATCATATACGGTTCCCGGTACGGCGATGATATGATCCCAGTGACGGAAGACACGACCCTTTATGCGGTGTGGGTCAGCCCTCTGCGCGTCCGGTACGAAACCGGGCTTCCCGCGGACGACCCGGACCGGGCAAGGCTTGAAAAGCTGCTTCCGACGGACGAGAGGGGCTACCGTTACGCGGGTTCCACGGACCCGGCCTATCCCTCCGCAATCGAGGTCAAGGCCCCCGGGGAGCCGTTTACACGGGACGAATATTATTTCGACGGCTGGAAATATGAGCGGAAATATTACTGGGGCGATCCATATGACGTCGAGGTCCTGCCCGGCGAAACCATTGACATGCGGAATGACGATCCGGATGAGCTGACCCTTGTCCTGCGCGCGGTATGGCGGGCGGAAGCCGACATCCGCCTGATCCCCTATGACGCGAATCTCCCGGAGGGAAAAACACTGATCGGGGAGCTGCCGCCGGACTTCAGAGCACCAAAAAACAGAAGCTTTAATTATTATGCGCCCGACGAACCGATCCCCGGCTGCGAGGGATATCTCTTTGCCGGTTGGGACGTCGTTGAAAAGAAGAACGGGATCACCCGGTACACCATGCCCTGGGTCGACGGACTCGGTTTTGCATCGGTCTCTTCCGCATATCTGAACTGGAACACCGACTATGTCATCCGTGCCCGGTGGGTTAAGCCGAAGGAGATGCGCACCATGACCGTCCGGTTTCTCGACGAGGACGGCAGCGTGCATGTGGGGACCGATGGGAAGGCGTGCACAGTCGACTATTCAGTCCCTGAGGGTGTCCGTATTTATGCCGGAAATCTCCCCGACTTCTCATTCGGAGAACAAAATCCGGATTGGTATATTAATTACTACTGGCCCAATGAAGAATTTGTGGACTGGTCTTTTACAGTAGACGAGGACATGACAATCATCATGCGGGCATTCGCTCGTACCCGGGGCCCGGACTGCTCCGTAGACTTCCAGGCGGGCGCGTATGGAAGCCTGCGGCCCGCCGACGGCGGACCGCTCGTCCGGATCGTTTCCGGAGGGGCCATGATGAGCCAGCCTCTCGCGCAGACCCTGGATATCGGGGTTCCCGAGCCGGTGGCGGACGCAGGCTATCATTTCGTCGGCTGGAACTTGGAAATTGAATACATGCAGGGGCCCTCCAGAATGTCGGCGCCGGTCGAGACGAGCCACGCCGAAGAGCGGCTTTTTTTCCTGTCGCAGGTGGATCCGGCGGCCTATGTTCCCGTATGGCCGTTGGACAACTATTATATCTCTAAGCTCACCTTCACCGCCATGTTTGCCCACGACCCGGCGTCCGACTCCGGCGGGGACAGTCCCGCCCCGAATCCGGGCGGCGGGGGCAGAGCCGCCCGAGCGTCTCCTCAAGCCGCTCGATCCGAAGCCGTTGGAAGATCCGGAGCCGCTGAAGACGATCGTCATCGAGGAAAACCCGATCCCGCTGACGGGGGACGGTTCCCTGCCCGGGCTCGCGCTGCTGGCGCTGGCCGTCTCCGGATGCGGAATCCTCCTTTCCCGGCGCAGAAGGCCGTAGCGGGAAGCCGCGCAGGACCAAAAAAGAGCCGTATGGGCGTTTGCCCATACGGCTCTTGTGCGTGTGATCGGGCGGGGCGCTGCCGAAAAAACGGCGCGCGGACGCCTATCCTTTGACATGGGCGAGGCGCAGCCCCAGCTTCTCCGCGAGCGCAAAGACGATTTCATCGCCGAACAGGGAGGCCAGCGTGGGGAATATCTGTATCAAAAAAGCTCTCATAGCGGCTCCTTTCTGAAAACGGGTTCCATCGAATTGCTTTCAGTATACGGGCGGTTTGTGGCGCTGGTATGGAAAAACCGGCAACAATTCGAGAAAAAACGGTGAACGGACGATGAACCCGCGCGGGGAAAAGCGCCGGGACAGAAAAAAAGTGTGCCCCCGAAGGGACACACTTAAGAGCGACTGGTTACCTTCTATTCGAGAAGCACTCACTGCAATAAACAGGGCGGTCGCCGCGCGGCTCGAAGGGGACCCGGCAGGTTTTTCCGCACTCGGAGCAGACCGTCTCAAACATCTGGCGCTCGGAATTGCCGCCGCGCGCATTTCCTTTTCTGGCATCGCGGCAGGGCTTGCAGCGCTGCGGCTCGTTGGTGAATCCTTTTTCGGCGTAGAATTCCTGCTCGCTCGCAGTGAACTGAAATTCGTTTCCGCAGTCTTTGCAAATGAGTGTTTTGTCGTTGTACATGAGATACCTCTTTAAAAATATTATGCTAGTTGACAAGCATTAACTTAGTATACGTCAAAAACGCGAAAAAGTCAATGGGCAAATGCGGACGGACCAGAAATTTCCGTCAATAGAGGAACAAGCCCAGCGCGCCGGTGACCGCCATCAGCAGGACAGGGTTCAGCTTCCACCTGCGCAGGGCGAAAAGGGAGGCGGCGAACACCGCCAGCGCGGCCCAGTCGGGCATCGCGCCGGGCGCGGGGGCGCCGGTCCCGAAAAAGGCGAGCAGCAGGATGGTGCCCGCCGCCGACATGATCAGCCCCAGCGAGGCCGCCTTGAGCCCGCCGAGCACCTCGAATACATATACGGACCTCCGGTAGCGGCGGAAGAACGCATACAGGACCAGGGAGAGCGCCACGCCGCACAGCACGCAGCCCACGGTGGCGGCGACGGCCCCGGGGACGCCCGCGATCTGCAGGCCCACAAAGGTGGAGGTATTGACGGCCAGCGGCCCCGGCGTCATCTGCGAAATGGTGATGATGTCGGTAAAGACCTTTTCGCTCACCCACCCCGCCCGCTCCACCACCTGCTCCTGGATCAGGGGGATGATCGCGTAGCCGCCGCCGATGCTGAGCGCGCCGATCTTGAAAAAGGTATAGAACAGCGTCCAGATCCGGTTCACCGGCGCGCCCTCCTTTTCAGCAGCACCCGTCCCACGCAGAGCAGGCAGCTCGCGGCAAGGATTAGGGCCACGTTGACATTCAGTACGAAGCTGGCCAGAAAGGCGCACGGGATCATGGCGGTCAACAGCGGCGAGCGTTCCTTGAGCAGCATGCGGCACATGTCGATGATCAAATCCACGATCAGCGCGGCCACGCCCGCCTGCATGCCCTTGAGGACCGCGGCGATCACCGCGTTGGCCGCGAAGGCCGCGTAAAAGGCGGAGACCAGCCCCAAAATGGCGAGCGGGGGCAGGATGGCGGCGATACAGCTGAGGACGGCCCCGCCCAGGCCCGCCGTGCGGAAGCCCGCCAGCGCGGAGAGGTTGATGGCGATCGCGCCCGGCGAGGACTGCGCCACGGCCGCCATGCTCACGAGCTCCTCCTCGGTGAAACACCGCCTGCGCTCCACGAAATAGCGGCGGATCATGGGGACCACCACATAGCCGCCGCCAAAGGTGAACGTGCTGATGAACAGGTTGACGCCCAACAGCCAGAGGTAGGGCTTTTTTGTTTTTTCCAAGTTTGCACTCCCTTTCCATACCCTATGATTATAGGACTGGAAAACCGATCTGTAAAATGATATAATTGTATGGATCACATTAATTCAATTCATGTCAGGGGGAACGTGATGAACCTGCGGCATTTGGAAATTCTGGAGGCGGTCGCGCGGGCGGGCACCTTTACCGGGGCGGCGCAAAAGCTGTTCCTCACCCAGTCGGCGGTTTCCCACGCCGTGGCGGAGCTGGAGCGGCAGGCGGGCGCGCCGCTCTTCGACCGGATGCCGCGCGGCGTGCGCCTGACGCCCTGCGGGACGCTGCTTTTGGAGGAGGCACGGGGGATTCTGGCCGCCTGCCGCGAGCTGGAGGGGCGGCTTGCCGGCCTGGAGGAGGAAGCGCCCGTAAAGCTGGTGTCCAGCATTACGATCGCCTCCTTCCCGCTGCCGGAGATCCTGCTGCGGGTGCGGGAAATACTGCCCAGACTGCAGGTGCAGGTGCGGGTGGTGAGCGCGGCCAGCGCCGTTGAAATCCTGCAGAGCGGGGAAGCGGACCTGGCGCTGATCGAGGGCGCCGAGCCAAAGGGGATCTTTCGCAGCGAGCCCTTCGGATCCTACCGGCTGTGGGCGGCCTGCGCCCCCGGCTTCCCGCTGCCCGCGGAGCCGCTGACGCCGCGGGAGCTGTGCGCCGCGCCGCTGCTGCTGCGGGAGCGGGGAAGCGCGATCCGCGACACGCTGGACAGCACGCTCTTTCTCGCCAACCAGACGGCGCGCCCCCTGTGGGAGAGCGTGAACTCCACCGCGCTGATCCAGGCCGCCCAGGCGGGCCTGGGGATCACCGTCCTGCCGGACCTGCTGCTGGCGGAGCCGGTCGCGCGAAAACGGCTGCGGGTGGTTGCGCTGGACGGCGTCGACATGCGCAACGAGATGCTGGCGGTGCGCAACAGGAACCAGCGCCCTTCGCGCGGCCTGCGGGTGCTGTTGGATGCCGTCGGCGGAATCACGGCGTAAAAAAGGGAGACGATTTTCGTCTCCCTCTTTTGCATTTTGAAGGATGATTCGGACAATCCGGGAAATAATATTCCAAAAAGTTTGGAGGAGGCATCCCAATGTTCAAACATGAAAAAATGTTGTTCCATCCAGTACGGGTCGAAAAACCCAACCCGCAATATGCCGTCCTGCTGCAGGAGCAGCTGGGCGGGGCCAACGGCGAGCTGAAATCGGCCATGCAGTATATGTCGCAGAGCTTCCGCATCAAGGACGCGGCGATCAAGGACCTCTTTATGGATATCGCGGCGGAGGAGCTCAGCCACATGGAGATGGTGGCGACGACGATCAACATGCTCAACGGCCACGACGTCGACAGCCAGCAGGTCGCGGCGGGCGAGATCCAGAGCCATGTCCTGCTCGGACTCAACCCGGGGCTCATCAACGCGTCGGGCTATTCCTGGGTGGCCGACTATGTCACGGTCACGGGGGACCTGTGCGCCGACCTGCTTTCCAACATCGCGTCGGAGCAGCGCGCCAAGGTGGTCTACGAATATCTCCACCGGCAGATCGAGGATAAGCACGTCCGCGAAACCATCGACTTCCTCCTCAACCGCGAGGAGGCGCATAACGCCCTCTTCCGCGAGGCGTTCAACCGCGTGCAGGATTCCGGCTCGAATCGGGATTTCGGCGTCACGGAGGACTCCCGCCTCTATTTCAATCTCTCGACGCCTTCCCCGGCCAACGGCTTCGGTGACACAAAGGCCGCGCCGCCCAGCTTCAACAACCCGAATACGCGTCCTTCGTAGCGCGGCAGCCGCCGCGCGGGGGAGCAAAAAGGAGGCGGACAAGCATGCTTGTCCGCCTCCTTTTACTCTTCGGGTGTCCCGGGGTGGCCCCCGAGGCGCTGGCGAAATGCCTTGATCACATCCAGGATATAGAGCTGTTCCTCTTCGGAAAGTTCCTTGGCGAGCTCGTAAAGCTCCGCCAGAACGCGCGCGCTCCGGGACGCCGCACGTTTGTCCTCCATCTCGCCGTCGCCGGTCATGAGCCAGTTTTGGCTGATTTTGAGCGTTTGGCAGATGGCGTTGATGACGATCGGCTGCGGCGAAGTCTTGTCTTTTTCCAGATTGTAGATTACCCCGCGCGAGACGCCGATCTCCTCCGCAAGGGAGTTCTGCGTGTACCCTCTTTTTCTGCGGGCATAGTTTAAGCGCGCACCCAGCGTATCCATAGCATCACCTCATGGAAATTATAACCTATTTGCAATGCTTTTTCAATGATTATTTTCATTGACAGTGAAATTGTTTTACAAAAGTATTCATTGACACTGAAAAATAGGCATGTTATAATTCATCTATAAAGCATTAAGGAGGGAAAAGGATGACGGAGCGGGAAATTCAAAGCCGTTTGTCCGGATACGCCGGGGAAATCATCGAACAAGCGGCTGAATTGCCGCTGGAGGATCAGGAACGGCTGCTGCTCATTGCGCGCGGTATGGCGTTCACCAGAAACCTGATGCACACCACCTCGGACGGTCCCACCCCGTCCGGAAAGAGCGCATGAGCGGCCGCGCCCTTTACGGCGCGGTCCATTCCTTCCGGGGGAAAACGGCATGCCGGTCCTTCCGGAACGCATCTGAAGACCCTGCACAGACGAAGCATTTCCTTTTTCATCAGGATGGGTCCCCCCGTGGCGGACGGTCCTGACCAGGAGGGGACATTTTAAGGAGGTTAGAGACAGATGAGAAAGACCAAGCGGATTCTGTCGGCCATGCTGGCCCTGATCCTGACGCTGACCATGTCGATGGGCGGCACGGTATCGGCTGCGGACACGGGAAGCGCGGAAATCCGGGCGTCCATCGAGGGCGGAGACCTGACGGAACCGTCCTTTGTGGGCGGGATGGTTCTTCGCATGAGGAGCTTCTTCAGCGCCGGAACGAACGGCGAGACCTGGCCTCATGGCGATGCGCTCGCCATGACCGAATATCAAAACGGCCCGGTCAGCAAGGAGTTCAACATTGTCAAGACGCCGGCGGGCGCGACCGCCACGGCGAGCGGCGGCTATGACGACCAGGGCCGCCAGATCGTCTCGGTGGAGGTGCTCGGGGCGGCGGACGCCGACGGGAACATCCCGGTGAGGGCCGCCGCCGTGAATCCCGGCGAAGCGACCGTCGTCTACACCATCCGCAAGAGCGGATACAGCCCGGCGACCGTGGAGCAGAAGGTGCAGGTCTTTGACCGGATGCGCCTTGCCAGCGAGGATTTTCCGGAAAAGGACGAGCTGATTTACGCGGGCACCGCGCGCGACTTTACCTATAGCGTTTCCGGAACCAATGGCGATATCCTCACGGAAAACGCCAAACTGGAGATGTCTCCGAACAGCGCGGCCACGCTGGACGCCGCGCCCGGCACCGGGCGCGGAACGCTTAACGCGGTCTCGGCGGTCTACGGCGCGGACGTGTCCCTGACCGCCGGAAGGATCGCGGACGAGCCCTATCCGATGTATTTCTATGACGATTCGGAGGCGCTGGGCCGGACGATCTCCGTCTCGGATTCGGTCCTGTTCAAGGATCTGAAGTCCTCCCACCCCGACCTGGCGGCGGCGCTTTCGGGCGATAAGGGCGGCCAGACGATCACGGCGGGCTTCACCTACGGGCAGTTCGCCGACGACCAGTACCTCGAGTTTGCGACCACGCCGAAACAGAACGTGGCGCTCTCGATCGATTCGGTCACCTTCCGCGGGGAGGAGATCGGCATCTCGGAGAGCGGCTTTGCCGTTTCGATCACGGGCGACACCGGGATCGCCAGGCTGACCGTCCCCAAGACGGCCGGCGCGGGCGACTATGCCATCCGTCTGCTTGCCTCCCGCCCCAACGCCTATCTGGAGACGCCGCTGACCGTCAACCTCACGGTCGCGCAGGCGCAATTCACCGGCGTGGGACTTGCCTACAGCACGGGCGATCCGGAAGGCCCCGCCTGGGCGGATGCCGTGGACGGCAAAATTTCCGCCAAGTTCAACGCACGGTATGAAAAGGCGTTTGACGTTTCGCTCACCAGCGGCGACGAACGCCCGAACGGCGTCACCACCTTCGCCTCTTACCGCGCGTCCGGGCTGCCGGAGGGCGCCTCCTTCGAGGGGAACGTCCTCTCCCTGTCGGGCAAAAATCCGGTGGGCAGCTATCTCATCCCGGTCACCCTCTATGACCCGGCGGGCAACTATGCCGACGCCGAGCTGGCGCTTACCTACCAGGTGGACAACACCTATACGATCGCGCTGAAGGACGTCACCGGCAATCTCGTCGGAAACGCCGAGATCGTCAACGGCTCGGACATCGTCGCGACGGTCCATCTGCCCTATGAGGATACGACGGGCAGCAACAAGCTGAACCTCCTCTTCTACCAGGACGGCGAGGATGGACGCATGAAGGCCGCGACGGCCGTTGCCAAGCTGGCCACCGGCGAGGGCGCCGTCACCGTCAAGAACAACGTCGTCACCGTTCCCAAGCGCCTGCCGGTGCTCGCGGAGGGGGAGACCTACGACCTTGTCACGACGGTCAGCGCCGACAACTACAACGACGCGCGGCTGACGGTCAAGATCATCGTCGACAAGGCGGCGATCACCGTGACCGACGTGGCGAGTTCGACCACCAACAGCAGCTACCAGACCATCGCTCCCGCGGCGGACGGCGAGACCTACGAGGCCGACCGGTTTGCCTATGGGGAGAACAAATACTTCCGGATCACCTCCGACTCCAAGAGCAGCGCGCAGTTTACGGCGGCCTCGCTCGTCTCCGCCGACGAGCCGGAAACCGACCTGCGGGATGCCTACCTCGTGAAGGAGAGCTTTGCCAAGGGCAAGAGCCTCATCCAGCTGGCGCCCGGGCTTCCCACGGGGGACTATGAGCTGACGCTGACGGGCGAGAGCTCCTCGTCCGACAAGGGCGGCAACTACCAGACCAAGACGATTGTCATCAAATTCACGGTGGCGCAGTCTCCGCTTTCGGTGGAGATGCGGGTGACCGGGGACGGCGTGAAGGCCGGGACCGGCGCGGACAACTTCGTCGTCACCCAGAAGGTCGCGGATTCCGGCCTCGTCTACACCTACCGGGTGGAGGTCACCGGGCCCGAGGGCGCGGCCGACACCGCGCAGGTGGCTCTCGACCCGTCCTCCGCGCAGGCGGGCGATTTCGACGAGGCTACCGGGACTCTGACCATTCCGGCGGACACTGAACCGGGCGTCTACACCTATGTCTTTAACGGCACCGACAAGAGCTTCCAGTCCGGCAAGGTCACGCTGGTCGTCACGGTCGGCGACTACGCGCGGATCACCAGGATCACCTCCAACACGAGCACCGTCAAGGCGTTCGCGCCGGGCGAGGACGACAAGGGCTTCGACTTCCGCACCCGCGCGCCGGAGGGGGTCAAGACGGTCCTGACCCTCACCAGGGATCCGGCGAACGCCAAGGTGGCCCTCACTGTCACGAACGGCAGGGGCGAAGCGGTCAAGACGATCAAGCTGAACACGGCCGGCGACAAGATCGTCGTCCCGGCCAGCCAGTCGGCGGGCACCTACCATCTGACGATGGAGGTCACCCACGCGTCCCGTTCCTCCAGGACCTATCTGCTCGACCTGCGGATCGTGGGCAAGAATGAAATCACCTCGATCCACGACGAGGGGGAGGTCTACTCGACCGTGCCGGCGGACGGCGCGGCCACGCTGGACATCGACCTCTCCAAGCTGAACGACTTTGACGGCGCGTTCCAGGTCGCCACCAACGAGGGCACGACCCACATCGACGACACGATCGACGTGGAAAACTGCGTCCCCGCCGGCGCGGTCGCCTGGGACTTTGACACCGACACGCTGAACGTCGACGTGACGAAGGCGGGCCGCATCACCACCGACCTCGTGGTCGACAAGGGCAGGCCCTCCGAGACGACGACCAGACTGACGGTCAACGTCATCCCGGCGGTCACCGTGACGGACAAATCCGGCGAGCTGACCCTTTCGGACGGCGTCTACACCGCCGAATCCAAGGCGGGCGAGGGCAATCAGATCACGATCGCGGCGAACCCGTCCGCGGGCTGCACGGTCGAGACGAGCCTTTCCTCCGCGGAGGTCCGGCAGCTGCTGCAAAACAAAAAGATCACCGTCCTCGGCGACGCGATCACCGTTGCGAACGACGCGCCCGCCGGTACGGTGGAAATCCCCTTCCGGATGAGCGGCACTTCCGACCGCAACATCACGCTCGGCTCCGGCTTCACCGTCCGGGTGCGGGTCGGCGCGGGGGACATCACCGCTTCGGTCTCCTCCCCGCTGATGGACGCGCCCGCCGTGGTGGCGGAAAACAAGGCCGAGCTCACCCACGGCTACGGCGCGGATGAGGTCTTCACCATCAGCACCACGCCCGAGACGACCCTGTCGCTCGTGAGCGAGAGCGTCAACAACCTCATCTTCAACAGCGCGAACAAGACGGTCACCGCCAAGGCCAATCTGGCGGCCGGCACCTATACCCTCCGGCTGAAGGCCGAGGCGCAGTACTATACCCCCTTCCTCTTTGACATCGTCGTGGAGGTCGTGCCCGCCGCCGAGGTGGCGTGGACCGTCACCGGCGCGGACGGCGAGGCGATTTCCCCCGACAAGGCCGGCGTCTACCAGCTGCCGGTCAACCGCAGCGAGGGCGGGAGCTTCACGGTCTCGACCGTGCCCGCGAACGCCAAGGTCACCCGCACCGACAAAAACGCGGAGATCACCTCCGACGACAACCGGACCTTCACCGTCCCCGCGAACCTGTCCGGGGACAGCATGGAGGTGACGCTCAAGGGTACGAATAAGAACTACCTCCCGAGCGAAATTACAATCAGCGTCAACCTGGTCAGCGACGCGCGGCTGACGCCCGTCGCAACGGTCGGTGACAAGACCTATTACGCCGACGCGGACGGCGTCATCTCCGTCACCCTCAAGGACCTCGAAAAGGCCGTCCTGTCCACCAATGCGGCGGACGCGGTCATCACGAAGCAGATTTCCGAACAGGCCGGGTTCAACATCGTGAATTCCGGCGTCCGCGCCAACGGCGCCAAGGCGGGGACCTACGACTTCCCGTTCAGGGCCACGGCGGAAAACTATCTGGACACCGACTTCACCCTGCGCGTGACGATCGCCCCGATCGTCGAGTACAAGGTGGACGACGACCAGGATTACGCGGCCGTTACCGAGAGGACCGTCGAGGTCGGCTATGGCGACGGCGCCCAGATCCCGGTGCTCGCCAAGCTCGCCAACGGCGACAACGCGGTCACCCTTTCGGCCGGCGCCACCCCGCTCTACACCGCGTGGGGCAACGGGGTCCTGACCATCCTGCCGAACGCTCCGGCGGGCAGCTATACGATCAAGCTCACCCCCAGGGCGGACGGCGTTTCGATCCCTGACGCGCGCCTGACCCTGACGGTCAAGGTTCTGAGCGGCAGAATCGCGGTCGACGCGGCTTCCGATCTGTCGGGCGACCTCCCGAAGCAGGACGGTCCGGACGGCGTCGTCTTCACGGCCTCCCACTATGCGGGCGAGACCCAGACGATCACCTTCTCCGACAAGGTCGGCGCGGGCTACCGCTTCACCGGAACGAGCTGGCCGATGGGCTTCGCGCTCAGCGGCAGGACGCTGACGATCGCCCCCGAGGCGATGGCCGGGGAGTATTCACTCCCCTTCCAGGCGTCGAAGGAAAACTATGAGCCGACCTCCATCACCCTGCAGGTGAAGGTGGCGACCGACACGACCTCCTTCTACGACACGGCGGTCGCCGTCAACGGCGACGCGCGGCAGGCGTCGTCCGAGCCGTCCGTCGGCGCGGCGGTCGACAACCGGCGCGTCTATGACATCCAGGTGAAACCCGGTCAGACGGTCTCCGTCACCACCGGCGTGAACATCACCGCCGACAGGATGGCGGTGGACGCGCCCGACGGATGGACGGTCAGCAAGATCGATTCCACGGTCACCTTCCCCTTCCCCGAGACGGCCGTAACCGGCGAGACCTACACCGTCAAGGTGGACTACCCGCGCAGCGCGGACAACCGCGCGACCCAGGCGGTTGTCAACATGACCGCCGTGGAGAAGAGCCAGCTCGCGCAGCCGGTCATCTCCGGCCTCAGTCTGGCGGTCGATCCGTCCGACGAGACGAGCGGCACGGTCACAGTCAGCTGGAACGCGGTGGAAGGCGCCGCCTACTACCAGCTTTACGCCGGCGGCGAACTGAAGGTGGAAACCGATTCGGCCAGCGCCCAGCTGGGCATTGGCGCGGGTTACGCCGGCAGTCTCCCGACGGTTGAGGAGAACGCTTCCCTCACGGTGAAGGCGTTCCCGGCCAAGGGCAGCGGAAACGCGGAATCCCCCGTCTCCGACCCCAAGACCCTGACGATTACCCGGGCGGCGCTGGACGACGTCCAGTTCACCGGAACGGTCAGCCGCACCCCCGCGGACGGGAAGACGCGCTTCTTCTTCCAGCCCGTTGCGGACGCGGCCGGCTACGCGGCCACCGAGGACGGCGAGCCGGTGGAGAAGGCGCTCATCCAGGATTCCAGCAGCGGCGGCAAGTACTATCTGACCAGGCTTGCGCCCGGCGGCGGGCTCACGGTCGGGCTCCGCGCGCTGGCGAAGGAGGGGTCGCTCCTCCACACGGATTCGGCCGAAGAGAGCTTCAAGACCTATCAGGCCGACGCGCTCAAGGAACTGACCGTCCTGGTCAACGGCGAAGCGGTCGGCGGCGACGGCGTCACCGATACCTTCAAGGCGGGCACCCTGACTGCTCCGAAGCAGTATTCCGTCGCGGTCGGGGAGACCGGAGGGACCGCCAGCATCGCAGTCGCCGCGGACGACGAGTCCTACAAGGACATGGTCAGTTCCACGGACGGCGTCGCGGTCGAAGTCCCGGCGGATGTGGAGCCCGGAACCTATGCCTTTACGATCACCGTAACCCCGTCCGGAAACTTTGACGGCGTCTATCAGGAGACGGTCAAGGCGCTGACGATCGTTGTCACCGAGAAGGATTCCTTCGACGTGAGCGGCGCCGCCCTCGCCCTCGAGACGCAGTTCACGGCGGATGAGGAAGTCAAGTGGGTCCGCGCCTCGTGGGATGCGGTCCCGAACGCGGAAAGCTACGACCTGCTTGTGAACGGCACGCTGGTCGAGCATACCGCGAAGACCGCGGCGACGATCCTCCCCGCCAAGATCAAGGCGGGCGACACGGTTTCCGTCGTCGCGAAGGCCCCCGGCTACAACGACGGCACGCCGGTCACGGCGGTCTACGAATACGCGCCCGCCAGACTGGCGGCCCCCGTGGTTACCTTCGCCTACGACGATGAAACCGGAGAGCTGACCGCCTCGTGGGAGGCCGTCGAAGGCGCCGCTCACTACAGTGTGGACCCGAGCGCCGACTGGGGCGGCTACAACACCACCAACAACCAGGCGCTCACAGCGGTCCGGAACATCCGGAGCGGCACGGAGGTCGACTACCCGATCACGGTCCGGGCGATGGCCAGGAGCGGTTCGGCGAAATACGCCGATTCCGACAGGACGGAAGCGGTCTTCCACTATGACCGCCCGACCCTGACGGCCGACACCGCGACCACGACGATCAACCACCTGCCCAGCGAGTATCCGGACGGCAAGACCTATACGATCAAGGTCGAGCCGGCGGGCGCGGCGATCGCAATCGCCGACAGGACCCCGTCCGTCCCGGGCATCGTGCCCAACCGGGACGGCACGGTCTCCATCTACAGCACCGCCAAGGAGACCGATGTCCCGCTCATCTATGACGCGACGGCGGCGCTTGACGGCTACCAGACGCTCAACTTCCAGATCGCGGTCAACGTCCTGCCCGCGCCTCCGAAAGCCTCCGCAACCTTCCAGTACCAGCTGGGCGGCAACAGCGGCGAGTGGACGGACCTCACGGACGGGCAGACGATCACCGCAACGGAAGGGGAAGCCCTCCTGCTCTATCTCCAGTCGGACAACACCGATTTCAATCCCAAGACGATGATCAAAAAGGACGCGGGCGGCAGCGCGGACATCAACGCGGCCTCCGCGGGCGTCTACGCCCCCGGCTCCGCCCCGGCCGGCAGCGCCTCCTTCACGATCACGGTTCCGGAGAACGATCTCTTTGCCGAGACCACGCTGCACTTCACCGTGGAGATCGCGGAGAAGCCCGCGCTCGACCTCTCCGGGATGACGACGGCGTATACCTACAGCCTCAAGGGTGCGGAGTCCATCCAGTACTCGAAGGTCATCACCGATGAGGTCCAGGTGGCCTATCCGGGCGCGACCGTGGGCTTCAACGCCGACCCGAGCGCGCTGAACTACGGCCCGGCCAAACCCGTCGGCGACGAAACCTACACGGTCACCGTCTCGAATGTGGCGGGCCACAAGGAAGGCAGCTTCGAGGTCACGATTACGGTGGTCGACGACCGCGACGAGCTCTCGGTCGATGACTTCACCTTCACCCACCCCTACAAGAAGACCAGCACCGCTTATCCGGTCGCGGTCGATGGCGCGGCGGTTACCGTCACGACCACCCCGCTCCCGGCGGGCATCAGCTGGAGGTCCGATAACAGCACCCTCTATGTGAACAGCGACGCCAAGGTCGGGGAGTACACCCTCGACGCGACGGCGAGCAAGCCCGGCGTGAAGGACGCCTCCTTCCGGATCATTGTCACCGTCACGGATGAGCGGCAGGAGCTGACCATCCTGCTGGACGGCGGCGCGGTCACCGCGGACCCGGTCGAGACGCCTTACGGCGCGCGGAAGGACTTCGCGCTGTCGACGGCGGAAAGCCTGACCAGTCCGACGATCGAGCTGACGGCGACCGACGACGCCGGAAAGGTCCACTTCAGCAGCGATGGAAAAACCATCATGATCTACGAGGGCGGCGCCGAGGGCACGACCTATACGGTCCATGCGAAGATCACCCCGACCGGCGACGACGCGAGGGCCTATAAGGCCGCCGAAGCGGACATCACCTTCGTGGTGGGCGCGCCCAAGCAGATCGGGGAGGTCCCGGCGGACGTCGCGGAGACCTACTATGCCGACGAGACGGGCGAGCAGACCCTGACGCTGGATATCCCGGCGGACCTCACCCTCAAATCTCTGGCGGCAGACTTCGACAACGCGTCCGGCGGCTTTGTGATTGACCCGTCCGCAAAGACGATCCAATTCACCCCGTCCGATGTGGAGCCCGCGGTTTACGGCTTCACGGCGACGGTCGGCAAATCCGGCGGTTACGCGGATGCAACCTTCACCGTGACCATCACGGTGAACGACGCCTCCGCCCGCCCGGGAATCACCCTTAACGAGCCCACCGACATCACCGTCGACCTCAAGGGCTTCCTCGGTGAGACGAAATCCTTCACCACGGGCGAGGGGATCGCGGTGACCCTCAGCGGCGTCACGGCCAGCCCGGTCACCGACCAGATCCGTCTCGATAACGGCGGCCTGCGCATCGGCGCGGACATCGCCGAGGGCGACTACACGGTGACCGCGGCGGCCAGCGCGGCGGGCTACAAGGAGACCCCGGTCACCTTCACCGTCCACGCGAGCGACAGCACGCCCACGATCACGGTGCTCGAAAAGGACTTCACCTACGAGCGCGGCCAGGCACAGACCGGCTTCACCGTGACGACCGACCCGGCCGACGCGACGGTGACCATCACCGACGCGCACCATAACGGCCTCAACGTGAACGGCGCGGAGATCAACGTGGATGAACCCTGGCTGGGCGCCGACGGCACCTACACCTACCAGGCCACCGCGACGAAGGACGGCCACAGGACCGCAGCCTTCGAGGTGACGGTCACGGTCACCACCAAGCCGAACGAGGCGCTCACGATCGACGGGAACGCCTTCAGCGTGAAGCAGGGCGAGGGCGCGTCCTTCACCCTCGGCTTCAACGACGCGGGCGCGACGATCGAAGCGGACGGCACCGGCTGGGACGAGGCGACCATGCAGGAGCCCAACCGTCCGAAGCTCAACAGGGCGGATAAGACCATCACCGTGGGCACGGACACCCCGGCCGGCACCTACACCCTGACGCTCAACGTCACCGGCGGCAGCGGCTACACCGACGGCACCTTCACGGTCACCGTCCGCGTGCAGGAGGCCAATGCGTTTGAGATCGCGGACCAGAGGATCAGCGTCGCGGTTCCCGAGGGCCAGGCCTTCGGCGGCCCGCAGGCGATCGACTTCGGAGACGCGGACACCGCCGGCATGACCTTCTTCGTGGATCCGACCAACTACGGCGACAGGATCTTCCTCGGGATGAGCGGCACCAGGGCGCTGGTCTTCCTGACGGACGACGCGCCGGAAGGCACCTTCTACTTCATGGTGACCGCACAGAAGGACGGCTTCAGTACCGAATTTGAGATCGCGCTTGAGGTTGTCCGCACGGCGGCCAACAACCTTCTGGCCTCCCCCGCCAGCTTGGAGGAGGAGCCGATTGAAGAGGCCCCGCCCGCGGAGGAGGAGCCGAAGCCGGACGGTGGGCAGTCCACGGAGGGCCAGACTCCCGACGGCGAGACCCCTGACACGGAAACCCCCGGCACCGAATCCCCCGATGGGGAACAGGTCCCCGGCAAGGAACAGGGCACCGACGTCCAGCAGCCTCCGAAGGAGCAGGACGCCGGGCAGGATCAGACCGGGACTGAACCGGGCGGCGATGGGACGGGGAGCGAAAGCAAGCCCGAGGTCGCCCCGCCTCCGGCCAAGTCAGAGGAAACTCCCGCCGAAAGCGGCGGAACGACCGAATAACGCCGGGCCAGGCGGTTTGAATCTTCAGGGAGCCGGGGAGGGGGCCCGCCCCCTTCCCGTCCCCAAGTAAAAGGGAGGTATCCCCATGGGAAAAAAGATTTTGGCAATGCTGCTGGCGGCCGCCCTGGCCGTGGCGTTCGCGGTCCCGTCGGCCGCGGTTTCTGGCAAGGTCGCCGGCGGCGCGGACGGAACCGTCAAAACGGTCGACACCCGGCAGACGATTGACACGGCGGACATCACCTACCAGAATATGCGTGTGGAAAACAACCTCACGATCTCCGAGGAGGTCGGCCGCGGCACGGTGACCCTGAAAAATGTCGAGATCACCGGGACCCTGCTCATCAGGAGCGGCGGCACTGTGGTTCTGGACGGCGTCACCTGCCCCAATGTGACCATCCAGAACCCCAAATACAAACCCACCGTCATTGCAACCGGCTCCACCTCCATCGACACCACCTACCTCAAGGGCAACTGCGTCATTGAGGAACGGGACCTGTCGGCGGACGGGGAAGGCTACATCGACGTGATCTACAGCCCCAACGTCAACTACGAGCTGACCAACGTGTCGCTCGAGCGGATGACCAAGGGCGTCAACGCGCCGGCTTCCGGCAGGAGCTTTGCCGGCAGCTCGAGCGGTTCCGGCGGCGGTTCGGGCGGCTCCTCCACCTTACCGTCCGCGGGAGGCAGCGTGGGCGACCTGGTCGAAAACAAAGGCTGACAGCAAAAATCCCCCGTTTCGGCGGGGGATTTTTGCCGTCCTGATGATCAGAAACTGATCAATTCTGATTGAAATTACAAATCTTGACCGCGTTTGTGCAAAAGCGCCGCCGCGCATGGCTTTCCCGCCGCGGGCTTGCTACAATAGAAACAGGAATGACCGAAAGGGAAAGGAGGCGGGCGAATGGCGTATGAGCGGGCGGAATCTCCGGAAAAGCAGCGAATCATCCAGGAACTGGTGCCGGGCAAGCAGGTGACGCTGGCGCATGTGATCGCCAGCCCCGACAGGATCATCTACCAGAAACTGGGGCTCGATCCCGAGGCCGATTACCGGCAGGCGGCGATCGGCATCCTGAGCATGTCCCCGGCGGAAATCGCCGTGATCGCGGGCGACCTCGCGCTCAAGACGGCGAGCGTCGAGATGGGGTTCATCGACCGCTTCAGCGGCACGCTGATCTTCACCGGCCTCATCTCCGACGTGGAGGCCGCCATCCACAGCATCCTCGCCTACCTGGAGGGGACGCTGGGGTTTACCGTCTGCGCGGTGACCCGGACGTGACGGAATGAAAAAGATCATCCTGATGGGACGCAGCGAATGCGGCAAGACGACCCTCTCCCAGGCGCTGCGGGGTGGTGAGATCGCCTACCGGAAGACCCAGTATATCAACCACTACGACGTGGTGATCGACACGCCGGGCGAGTACGCCGAGACGGCCTCGCTCGGCCGCGCGCTGGCGCTCTACGCCTACGAGGCCGACGTGGTCGGCCTGCTCTGCGGCGCGACCGAGCCCTACTGCCTCTTTCCGCCCTGCGTCGCGGCGGCCTGCACGCGGCCGGTGATCGGCATCGTGACCCGCATCGACGAGCCGGGCGCCAACCCCGGCCGCGCCCAGCGGTGGCTTGAACTCGCGGGCTGCCGCCCGGTTTTCCGAGTGAGCGCCTATTCGGGGGAGGGCATCTGGCGGATTCTAAGCTACCTGAAGGAGCCGGGGGACCGTCTGCCGTGGGAGAACGCCGAGGAGGCGGAACGCCCGCGCACCGTCCTTTCGGACAAATACGGGGAGACGGGGCGAAAACGCCCCTGAGATCCGGAAGCTTTGCTTCCGGATTTTTTTATGCACTATCCACATGCGGAGGGTTGTGGTATCATGAAGGCTGAGGGCGCGCCGGAGTTGTAAGATTTCCGTAAGAAACGCGTCCATTTTTTTGTAAGGAAACCGCATTAGGATAGAGACAGGCCTAAGGGGGAGATCAGATGAACGAATGCGTGCTGGTGGTCGACGACGACCGGGAGATCGTGCAGGCGATCGCGCTGCTGCTCGAAAAGGAGGGCTACCGCGTGCTGCGGGCGTACGACGGGATGGAGGCGCTCGAACAGGCGATGGACCGTTCGGTGCGGCTGATGATCATCGACGTGATGATGCCGAGGCTCGACGGGCTGTCGGCGGTGATGAAGCTGCGGGAGCGGCGCAACCTGCCGATCATCGTGCTCAGCGCCAAGAGCGAGGACACCGACAAGGTGCTCGGACTCTCGATGGGTGCGGACGACTACGTCACCAAGCCCTTCAATCCGCAGGAGCTGGTGGCGCGGGTGCGCAGCCACCTGCGGCGGTACACGAGCCTGGGGGACATCAACGCGCCCGGGACGGGGGACGAGATCCACAACGGGCGGCTCAGCTACAGCCCGGAGGAACGCGTCCTGCGCGCGGACGGCGACCCGGTCAAGCTGACGGCCACCGAGACGAAGATCGTCGACCTGCTCATGCGCAACCTGGGGCGCATCTTTCCCGCCGAGGAGATCTACCGGCGGGTGTGGGAGGAGGACGCCTTCGCCGCCGAAAACACGGTGATGGTGCACATCCGGCGCATCCGGGAGAAGATCGAGCTCAACCCGAAGGAACCAGAATACTTAAAGGTGGTATGGGGAATTGGATACAAGATCGAAAAAGTGGAGGGCGGCCGTTAGCTTTACGGCCTTTTTTCTGGGGATCAGCCTGCTTCTGACGAGCGTGCCGGAGGCGCTTTCCCTCCTGACGGGCGGCTCGTGGAAGCGCACGTCGGTTGCGGACGCCTTCCAGGAGGACTACCAGAATACGCGGGCGTTCCGCGACGCGGTCGCAAGCTACCTCGAGGATTTTCTGACGATGGCCGTCGGCGGAAACGCGAACTACTCCGAATACAGCGTCTCCTACAACGGCGAAATCACCTCCGCGGTCATGGAGGCGGCCGAGGTCGCCGACGCGATCGGCGAGTACGGCTCGGGCGGCTACCACGGCTGGGACGACGGCTACGATTTCAGCGTCACCATCTCGCCGCCGTCGAGCTACGGCTCGTCCGCGCAGGCGGCGCACGACTACTTCAAGGAGGATAAGAACGTCCTCTACGACATCCGCTACGACGGCGAGCAGAAGTATACCAACGCCGAGGGCACGGGGCTGGACGGCCCGAACCTCAAGCTGCCCGAGGGCTACAATTTTCTGCTCTGGTTCGACGGGAGCAAGGTGCGCGTCGTCAAGGACGGCAGGGAGCTCGACATCTACGGCGACGGCTACTACCGCGAGGGGAAGGACTGGTACGTCCCCGGGTATAAAAACTTCACGGTGGACGAGGAGGCCGCCCGCGCGAGCGTGGTGATCGCGGCGGCGAAGAGCCCGATGCTCTACGTGCGCGGCAGCTACGGGAACAGCTCGGCCGAGCGGCAGAACAACCGCCTCTACTGGCTCGAGCAGAACCTGAAGGAGAGGCGGGACCGCTACACCGGCATGGCCGCCTCCTGCGCGGCCGGCGTCCTGCTGCTGGCCGTCTGGTTCCTGCTGCGCGGGGACAAGCGCCGCGCCGACGCGGCGATTGCACGGGTGACGGGGCGCGTGTGGTACGAGGGCAAGCTCCTGCTCCTGCTGGCGGCGCTGGTGGTCTTCCTGGCCGGCCCGCAGGACGCCCTGCGGGAGATCACCTATATGGTCCGGGAGGAATATCTCGACCCGTGGATCTTCACCTACTACGCGCAGGAGCTCTCCCGCAACGGGTTCTCCCTGCTGGTGATCTTCTGGTCGGCCTACCTGCTGATCAACGACTGGAGGCACAACCCGAAGCCCTGGAAGCACAGCCTCACCGGGAAGTTCTGCGCGGCGGCGCGCGCCTCCGATCTGAAGCTGCCCCTCCAGCGGCGGATGGTGCGCCGGTTCGGCGCGGTGCTGATCGCGGCCGCGGCCTTCGCGGCGTCGGCGCTCCTGCTCTACGCGGGCTTCCGCGTCTATAACCGCGACTCCCTCTTCGCGTTCCTGCTGCTGGCGGGGCTGCTGGCGCTGCTGCTCTGGATGCTCTACCGCTTCGCGCGGGGCAACCGGGAGACCGCCCGGGACATCGGCGCGCTGGTCGGGCAGATCGCCGCCGTGCACGCGGGAGGGCTCACGATGCCGCTCGACCTGCCGGAGGACGCGGACCTCGCGGCGGCGGCGAAGGACCTCAACGACATCCAGCGCGGGATGAACGAGGCGCTCGAGGAGCGGATGCGCAGCGAGCGGATGAAGGTGGAGCTGATTGCGAACGTCTCCCACGACATCAAGACGCCGCTCACCTCGATCATCAGCTATGTGGAGCTTTTGGGGCAGGAGGAGGAGCTCCCCGAGCATGTGAAGGACTATATCCGCATCCTCGAGAGCAAGTCGCAGCGGCTCAAGACGATGGTGCAGGATGTGTTCGAGGTGAGCAAGGCGGCCTCCGGGCAGCTCCCGGTGACGCTCGAGACCCTCGACCTGGGCAAGCTGCTGCGTCAGACGCTGGCCGACATGGCCGAGCAGATCGGCCGCAGCACGGTGACGGTGCGGGCGGAGATCCCCGAGGAGCCGGTGATGATCACGGCGGACGGCCAGCGGCTCTACCGCGTCTTCCAGAACCTCGTGCAGAACGCGCTGCAATATTCGCTGGACGGCTCGCGGGTGCATGTCAGCCTCGCGGCGGACGGGACCACGGCGGTCGCGAGCGTCAAAAACACCTCCCGCGAGGAGATCGCGAGGAATAAGGACTTCACCGAGCGGTTCGTGCGGGGGGACGACGCCCGCACCGACGGCGGCAGCGGGCTGGGGCTTTCGATCGCGCGTACCTTTACCGAGGCGTGCGGCGGGCGCTTCTCGGTGGAGACGATCGCGGACCTCTTTGTCGTGACGGTTGAATTCGCCCGGCAAGCGGCGGAGGAACAGGCGGAACAGGCGGAACAGGCGGAGGACTGACTTCGGGAAAATCTCCTTTCCAACAGGAGGGGGCGCGCGGAACATACCGCGCGCCCCCTCTTTGCGTAAGCTCCGTGGAACCCGATAGCGGGCCGGTTCAGCACGCCAAAAACTGGAGGAAACAGGAATTGAAACGGTCGAGCTCGTCGTAGAAGATGCCGTGGCCGCTCTGGTCAAAGGGATAGAGGACGGCGTTTCGGATGCCTTGCTGCGTGACGAGCGCGAGGTCGAAGGGGACGACCCGGTCCTGCCGGCCGTGGAAGACGCCGGTGGGGACGCAGACCCTTGCGAGGTCGGCGCGGCCGTCCTCGTCGCGCAGGGCGCAGGCGGTCTGGATGGTGGCGATGCCCGACGCGGAGAGGGAGACGTCGCCCAGCCAGTCGGTGATCGCCTGGCTGTGGGGAAGCGCGAAGAGCATCCCGCCGAACTGCCGGATGAGCGCGGGGCGGTCGGTCGAGGCCCCCGCGGCCCACTGGTCGACCGCGCTCGCGGGGACGCCGTGGCAGAAGCCGGGGGCCTGCGTCAGCCTGGGGGCGGCGGCTGAGAGCAGCGCGAGCTTTTTGACGCCATAGCCGCGGTGGCGGGCCATGTAGCGCAGGACGATCGCGCCGCCCATCGAGTAGCCCGCGAGGGTGAAATTTTGCAGGTTGAGGGCGCGCACGACGGCGTAGATGTCGTCGGCCATCCGGTCGTAGGTGTAGCCGCAGGCGGGCTTGTCGGAGCTGCCGAAGCCGCGCAGGTCGATTTCGACGACGCGGTAGCCCTTGCAGATGAGCGGCGTCTCCTGGTATTCAAAGATGCGGTGGGAAAGCGGCCAGCCGTGCACGAGGAAAACGGTCTCGGCGGCCGTGGGATTTAAATCATAGACGGCGATTTTGACGCCGTCGTTCGTTCGGACATAAAACATGGAAAGAATCCTCCTTCCTCCCATTCTATGCGCCCCGGCGGGCGCGGGTGCGGGAGGAGGGCGGGACCCGGGACGGTCATTCGTCCGCGAGGCGGACGAGGGTCAGCTGGATCGAAACGGCTGCCATGCGGTCGACCGCGTCGAGCGTTTCGACGGGCGTGAGGTCGCCCTGCGCGGCGCGGAAGAGGCAGAGCCGGTCGCCCGCCGCCAGCCGCGCGATTCCCGTTCCCGCGCAGGGCGCGGCCTCGCCGTCCTCGGCGCGGCCGAAGCTCGCGTGCCCCGCCGTGTCCGCGCCCTTCTCCGAGCGCAGGACAAACACCCCGGAGAAGCCCGGCGCGAGCACCACCCGGTGGCTGATGAGGTAGAGCCCGCCCGCCGGGACGGTGACCCACCCGTCCTCGAGCAGGAATCCGCCGGCATTGCAGGGATTTGCCTGCGCGAGCGGCAGCACGCTGTTCGGCTGCAGGACCTGCCGCCCCGCCGTATAAAAGCTCGCGGCCGCGAGCCCCGCCGGCCCCGCTTCGCCGCGCGGCCCCACAGGGCCCGCCGCGCCTCTCGGCCCGCGCGGTCCGGTCGGTCCCGTCGCGCCCGCGGCCCCCGTTTCACCGCGCGGTCCGGTCGGTCCCGTCGCGCCTGCGGCCCCCGTTTCACCGCGCGGTCCGGTCGGTCCCATCACGCCTGTTGGCCCCGTTTCACCGCGCGGTCCGGTCGGCCCCGTCGCGCCGGTTGGCCCGGTTTCGCCACGCGGTCCGGTCGGCCCCGTCGCGCCCGCGGTCCCCGTTTCGCCGCGCGGTCCGGTCGGTCCCATCGCGCCCGCGGCCCCCGTTTCACCGCGCGGTCCGGTCAGTCCCGTCGCGCCCGCGGCCCCTGTTTCGCCGCGCGGTCCGGTCGATCCCGTCGCGCCCGCGGCCCCTGCCTCGCCGCGCGGGGCGTATGGAACGCCGTTCCCGTCCGGCTGCGCCGCGCCGCCCGGCCTGCGCGGTCCCGGCGCGCCTGCGGCGCGCTGGACGCCGCCCTGCGGGGGCGCCGTCCTCGGCGTCCCGCCCGGGACCGCCGCGCCGATGGGCGGCGGGACAACCCCCCAGCGCCCGCCCATGGAAAATTCCGAATTTCCGTATCGCAGCATTAAAATACCTCCCAACCGGTCAATAAATCGTCTGAAACCATCCTATTCAAAAATCGGCGCGGGGGTTCCGCGCGCATACGAAAAGCGGCCGGTCCCCTTGGGGACCGGCCGCCGGAAAGGCTGGCTGGAGCTCACATGATGTGTTCCTCGCAGATGTTGTCGACCACCTGGTAGCCGATTTTGTTGTAGCCGTCGGGGATCTCGGTGCCGTCGGTGTTGACGCAGTCGGGAATCACATCCACGGCGCAGGGCGCGGGCTCGCCGCCGGATTCGGGCGGCCGCTTGGACTTCGCGCGGTCTTTTTTCGGCATAAAATCACCTCGGCTTTTAGTGTTCCCCGCCGGAAAGGGAAGATGCAGAGCCGGGGAAAGCAAAAACCTCCCGGGAAATCTTCCCGGGAGGTTTTTCTTTACGGCCGCAGCCGATTTTTCATTCAAAATCATCGAGGCGGATGGCCGTCTCCTCGTCGAAGAGGGAGGTGCCCTCCTCGCGCTCGTAGAACTGCGCGCCTTCGGCGGTGACGTAGCCGTCGCGGTCGACCGTGTCGCGGATGTCGAAGACCGGCTCGCCGTTGACCGCGAGGTAGAGCGGGTGGTAATAGCTCGGCGACATCGCGAGCACCACCTCGAAACGGTCGGTCTTTGTGCGCCCGCCCAAAGTGAGGTCGGCGGTGCCGTAGGTCGTGATGAACGCGCCGTCGCCGGTGAGCTGTTCCCGGTCGTGGTGGAAGGCGACCGAATCGGCCTCATAGTAGGCGGGTATCATCGCGTAGAGGGTGCTTTCCGCGGCGGAGACGATGAACTGGTCGAACAGCTCGTCGCGGCTTCCGGTGCTGATGACGTTCGCGCCGTCGTCAAAGCCGGGCTCGCTCTCGTCGTCCGCCTGCCAGTCGCTCTCGTCGTCCGGCCACCAGTCGCCGTCTATCGGGGAAGCCTCGGAGACGGGCGCAATGGCGGCGTCCACGGAGGAATGGGAGTCCGCCGCGAAGCTGAAGATGAAGACGGCGAGGATGGGGAGCACGAACACCACGACGATCACCACGATCGCCGCAATGAGGCAGCCGCGGTTGGCGGGCTTGGGGTCCGCGCCGCCGAGCGCGCCGGCCGGCTTGCCGGTATAGGTGGAGCGGGACGGGCGCTCCTGCGAGCGGTAGCCGGGCTCCTCGCCGCGGAAATAGTTCGCCCGGTCGCGCTCGAAGACGCTCTGGTCGAATTCGTCCGAAATGTCGTAGCGGTCCCTGTTCGGCGGTTCCGCGTCCCGCCGCTCGCGCTCCTCCTCGATTTCGCGGTTGCGCCGCCGGATGGTGCACATCGCGCACAGGTCGGAAATCGTGCTGCTGGGAAGCTCCTTCCCGCATTCGGAGCAACGCTTTTTCGGCGCGCCCGGTCGGACGCAGGGCGCTTCCTCCTCATCGCCGCAGGGCTCCCCGGCCTCCCGCGGCTCCTCCTCGACGCACTCGCCGCAGTAGGAGCAAAAAACGCTGTCGTCCCGGATTTCCCTTCCGCATTTGCTGCAAAACATGGCTTTCCTCCGTATGGGCGCGTGGCGCCCCAATCATGTTGGTGGGCTTCCTCGCTTACGCTCAGGAACAGAACCCGAGCGCGACCTCCGCGCAGGTGGCGGCGTCGGGGGTATAGCTGTCCGCGCCGATCTCGTCGCAGAACGCCTGGGTGACCGGCGCGCCGCCGATCATCACCTTGACCCCGCCGAGTGCGGGCGTGCCGTTGCGGAGCGCGACGACGGCGCGCATCTCGTTCATCGTGGTGGTGAGCAGGGCGGAACAGGCGATGATGTCCGCGCCGTTTTGCTCGGCGGCGGATATGTACTTGGCGGCGGGCACGTCGACCCCCAGGTCGATGACCCGCAGGCCCTTCCCCTCGAGCATCATTTTGACGAGGTTCTTGCCGATGTCGTGCCGGTCGCCCTTGACGGTGCCGAGCACGACGGTGCCGCGCACCTCGCCGCCGCTTTCCGCGAGCAGGGGCTTGAGCAGCTCAAGTCCCGCGTTCATCGCGCGCGCGGCGATCATGACCTCGGGGATATAGACCTTGTTCGCCTTGAACTTCTCCCCGATGACCCCCATGCCCGCAAGCAGGCCGCCGTTCAGAATTTCCCCGGCGGAAAGGCCCTCCGCAATCGCGCGGGAAACCGTTTCCTTGACGGCGGGCGCGCGCCCCTGCTGCAGGAGCCGGCTGATTTCATCCAAAAGCTGGGACAACCGATTTTCCCCCCTCAAATGCCAAAAACAGGCGCGGATTCCGATTTTCCGCTACAGCAATCATACCTTACTTTGGCGCTGATTTCAAGCGGGTGGGCGCAAACGGGCGCCCGGAGATTCTGGATGGCCGGGGGACCGGGGATTTCCTCCCCGGGAAGAAGCAGGGAGGGGGAGGGGACAGGGCTTTCCAATATCGTAAACCTTGTGTAAACGATGCCCGGTGTTCACAGACAGTTCATAAACGCCCGGTATCCTGAGTGCGTATCGATTCAGGGAGGAGGCACACCCATGCAGTTTTCTGCGGACAACTCCGGACAATCGACATCGCGGAAGCGGACAAAAAATACCCCCATCAGGAAGCTGACGGCGCGCGCCCTCGCGGTGACGCTCGCGTTCTTCTGCGCGGTGAACATTCTGGCGCTTCAGCCGCCCGCGCGCACCACGCGCACCGTCGTCACCACGGAAAAAATCCCCTACAGCGTCGCCTACCAGGACGAGCCCGCCCGCTACCGGGGCTATACCGAGGTCGTCTCGGCTGGGATTGCGGGCGAGCGGGAGATCCGTTCACAGGTCGTTTTCGAGGGCGACCGGCCGGTCAAGGTGCTGTCGGTCCAGTCGACCGACACCGCCCGCCCCGTCGACCAGGTGGTCAAGAGGGGCACCCGGGTGCTGCGAAGCGAAACCGCCGACGGCAGCCGCTGGGTGTCCTCCTTCATCCGCCCGCTCAAGACCGGGTGGCTGTCGGCGGATTTTTACGACTATCCCCACCACAACGGCATCGACCTCGCCGCCCCGCACGGCACGCCCGTCTATGCGGCGGCGCAGGGGCGCGTCGTGCTCGCGGGCTGGTACGGGGAGTACGGCAAGTGCGTCATCATCGAGCACGCCGACGGCTCCCGCACCCTCTACGGGCACAACAGCTCGCTCGACGTATCGGCCGGGCAGGAGGTCAAGCAGGGGGAGAAGATCGCCAACGTCGGCTCGACGGGCAACTCCACCGGCAACCATCTGCATTTTGAAATCCGCATCGGGTCGAGCTTTTTGGACCCGCTGGTCTACATCGACAAATAGCGCGGGAAAAGCCCCGGGACGCTTCGGAGGAAGCGCCCCGGGGCTTTTCGCGTGGCCGGCGGCCGCACTTTTGGATTCGGCTATGACGCCTGCGCGTTTTTCGTGATGAGATCCATATGATCTTTGATGCAGAGCGAAAGGTCCTCAAAAAAAGCGCGCGCATCACTGTCGTTCCCAAGAAAGGGAATCATCAGGCTGGCGATCACATGGTGGACCGTTTTTTGCATTTGCTCCTCCGTCTGATTGACGACCATGATCACGAATTCCTCACACAATACGTTTGCGGCAAGTTCGGGAGTATCAATGACAAAATCCAATGCCATACGGTCGATCACTTCGCCGATCGAAAGCCCGGTGTTTTCGCAGTGCTTTAACAGGGCCTCTTTTGTTTTGGTCATGATGGTTGCTTCAATGGTCGTCAGTACCTTGTCAGGCATTGCGCTTCCTCCTCGTCATGCGTTTTGGCGAAGCTGCCAATTTCCCAGTCCTATGTTAGCACAAATGTTTATCGAGCACAACTCCTATTTAGGGACATTTCTATTAATAGATCATTTTGTTGGCTTTGTATAGTTGGTATGCTATTTGTAGAAGATATCCCTAGATAGGTGGTGGTGCCCGTGAACTGTAAAAGCATGGGAAAGAAGCTTAAGTCATATAGAGCGAAATGTGGTTGGAGTCTGAAAGAGTGTTCAGAAAGGATAGGCATCAGCACAAGGTATCTGGCCGATATCGAACGTGGCGATAAAGTGCCGAAGCTAGAAACGTTCCTGCTGATCCTGAACACTTTGAATGCTTCTGCCGACGATGTCCTTCAAGATAGTTTGGTCGTTGGCTATGAAGCCAAGAGTAACGACATGATTAGGAAGTTGAATGCTCTTGATGTTACCAAGAGAAAGCAAGCGTTGGAGATTTTCGATAGTGTCATATCTTCGCTGAAAGAATAAAAGCCTTATAACGTAGCAAGAGGGTGGGGATCATGATAGATATACTCAAAGAAATTACGAAACTCCGCTTGGCTCGGAACTGGACTGAGTATGATTTATCAAAACATTCCGGACTGTCTCAATCAACGATATCCACCTGGTACCGCAAGGGACAAACGCCAACAATACAAACGCTGGATAAGGTGTGCAAAGGATTTGGAATTACCTTATCACAATTTTTCTCAGAAGGGGATGACCCCATTTCGCTTACGCCAGAGCAGAGAGAAATGCTTGATAATTGGTCGGCACTAAACCCAAAGCAGCAACAGATCATTATGGACTTGCTTAGAAATATGTTTTGACAACAATTGATGTCGAATACCCCCCTTTTTTTTGTATAGTTGGTAAATAGCCGCTCCAAATAAAAATGAACGCTTCAAAATGAAGCGTTCTTTTTGGAGCGGGTTACGAGGCTCGAACTCGCAACCCCACCCCGCGAAAGCGCGCTTTCGCGGGGACCCCGGGACCTCCGGATTTAAAATGTCGGTGGAGGCAGCGGGTTCGTTCTCGCGGAAAAAGAAAAAGGACGCTTCAAAATGAAGCGTCCTTTTTGGAGCGGGTTACGAGGCTCGAACCCGCAACCCCACCCCGCAAAAGCGCGCTTTCGCGGGGGCCCCGGGACCTCCGGATTTAAAATGTCGGTGGAGGCAGCGGGTTCGCTCTCGCTGAAAAAGAAAAAGGACGCTTCAAAATGAAGCGTCCTTTTTGGAGCGGGTTACGAGGCTCGAACTCGCTACCTCCACCTTGGCAAGGTGGCGCTCTGCCAAATGAGCTAAACCCGCGCTTGGTGCCTTCGGTCGGAATCGAACCAACGACACGAGGATTTTCAGTCCTCTGCTCTACCAACTGAGCTACAAAGGCATATTTGGCAAAGCGGAAAGGGAGAAAAATGGCGACCCGGATGGGGCTCGAACCCACGACCTCTAGCGTGACAGGCTAGCGTTCTAACCAACTGAACTACCGGGCCACAACTGGTGGGAACTACAGGGCTCGAACCTGTGACCCTCTGCTTGTAAGGCAGATGCTCTCCCAGCTGAGCTAAGCTCCCACATTTGCCTTTGGCGACTGAACGTCCAACAAGCGACGTAAATTATTATACATTGCCTGTCCCGGAATGTCAACCGCTTTTTTCAAAAAAGCGCTCCCGCATAATCCCGCCCGCCCTGCAAAAACTATCGGCAGGAGGTGAGCGCCATGCTCGAAAAAAACCGGCTGATCCATCCCGAACGGAAACGGTCCCGGACCCGGCACGACCATTTCGCACAGGTCGACCCGAACGCGGAAATCACCAGCGCGTTCATCAACCAGGCGGTATCCCAGGCGGAGGGCGCTCCCGAGCCGCCCGCGCCGGAGAACCCGAACCGGAACTAAACGAAACGGACGCGGCGTCTGCCGCGCCCGTTTTTTATCAGGGTGAACTTCGGCTCAGTCGAACGCCAGGTAGGGGGAAATCTGCTCGAGCGTCTTCTCGCCGATGCCGCTGATCTCCAGAAGCTGTTCGGGGGAGTCGAGCGTACCGTAGTCGCGGACGTAGGCGCGGATCGCCCCGGCCTTTTCCGGCCCGATGCCGGGGAGCTGCGTCAGCTCCTCCTCGGTGGCCCGGTTGATGTGGACGACCACCCCCTCCAGCTCGGGGTAGGGGTTTAAAACGGGCGCGGGGGAAAAGGCGATGCTGGCGGGGACCCGGGGCGGCGCGGTGGCGACGTTATAGCAGATGAGCGCGGCCGCGAGAAGCCCCGCGGCGGCCCAGATGAGGCCCGTGCCCGACCGCTGTTTCATGCCGCCGCCCCCTTTCGCTCCCATGGGGAAATGATACCATCCCGCCGCAGGGAACGCAAGCCTCCCGCCGCAAAATACGCGGCGGGAGGCTTGCGTTCAGAAAACGACGGGGTTCAGACGATGTACAGCAGGACCATCAGGTAGTGACAGACGCTGCCGGCAATGACGAAGAGGTGGAAAATCTCATGGAACCCGAACCGTTCGGAGAGGTTGGGGCGCTTGACCATGTAGATGACGCCGCCCACGGTATAGGCGAGCCCACCCACCACGAGCAGCACGATCCCCGGCAGGGGCAGCGCGCCCACCGCGGGCAGGTCGACGGCGATCGCCCAGCCCATCAGGATGTAGAGGGTGGTGCTCAGCCAGCGGGGCGCGCCCAGCCAGAACATCTTCATCAGGATGCCCGCGGCGGCGACCGCCCACATGGCGGCGGTGAAGACGAGGTTGTTCGGGCGGGGGAGCAGGGTGAGCAGCAGCGGCGTGTAGGTCCCGGCGATGAGCACGTAGATCATCGCGTGGTCGAGCTTGCGCAGCGCGGTCTGGATTTTGGCCGCGGCGTTGGTGAAATGGTAGATGCTGCTCGCGCAGTAGAGCGCGATGAGCGACAGGCAGAAGAGAATGCAGGAGACGGCGGTGACCGCCGTGACCCCCGGCGTCACCGCGAGATGCACCCCCATCACGACCAGGCCGATCACGGACAGCCACGCCCCGATGAAATGGGTGTAGCTGCTGATGGGGTCGCGCGCTTTCAGGAAGATCCGCGGCATAGTGGCACCTCACAACAATATAATGTAGTTTTAATAACTATATGATACTATTATAATATCACATATCGAAGAAAAAGCAACTGCATCTTGAAAAAGTTCACAAAATCATGTAGAATTGGGGACAGGGAATTCCGGCCGGGAGGGAAGACGATGAAAACCTTTGATGAAATCCTGTCCGCCGCCTTTGCGGACGCCGATCTCTCCGCCGCCGACGTGCCGCGCATCGACCTCTATATGGACCAGATCCTGACGCTGGTGGACGAGGGCCTCGCGGGCAACAAGCGGTCGGCGGAGGATAAGCTGCTGACCAAGACGATGGTCAACAACTATTCCAAGGAGCATCTTATTATGCCCGTCAAGGGCAAAAAGTATTCCCGTGAGCAGGTGATGCAGCTGCTCTGCATCCTCACCCTCAAGCAGCAGCTCGCGCTCTCCGACATCAAAAGGCTGGTGGCGGGAGAGGGGGCGCCGGGCGGCTTCGAGCGGGCCTACGGGGACGCGCTCGCGCTCAAAAACCGCCTGCGCCCGAAGCTCGAGGCGCTGCTGCGGGAGGAGCTTTCGGACGCGTCGGGCCTGGAGAGCCGGGAGCGGGCGCTCGCGCTCGCCCTCGCGCTGGCGGGAGCGGCGACCGAGCTGCGGCGGGTGTGCGAGGGCGTCGTGGAAAACGCCCCGGAGGGATAGCGTCCGACGGGCGGCGGGGGCAAAGCCCCCGCCGCCTTTTGGCGCGGCCGCGTCCCTGCCGCCGAATCCGCTGAAAAGGCAGATTTTCCGGCGGTCCCGCTTGTAATTGGACGGGAACTTTATTATAATATAGAGTATTGTAATTTGCCGAAAGAGGCTATTGGAGGAACAGACATGCCGAAACAACTGGAAAAGGTTTACGACCCCAAGCAGGTTGAGGATAAAACCTACCGCTTCTGGGAGGAGGGCCGGTATTTCCACGCCGAGCCCAATCCCGAGAAGAAGCCCTACACCATCGTCATCCCCCCGCCGAACATCACCGGCAAGCTGCATATGGGACATGCCCTCGACGAGACGCTCCAGGACATCCTGATCCGCTGGCGGAGGATGCAGGGCTACGAGACGCTCTGGCTGCCCGGCACCGACCACGCGTCGATCGCCACCGAGGCGAAGATCGTCGAGGCCATGCGGCAGGAGGGCGTCACCAAGGAGGACCTCGGACGCGAGGGATTTTTGAAGCGCGCATGGGCGTGGAAAAAGGAGTACGGCGGCCACATCATAGACCAGCTCAAAAAGCTCGGCTCCTCCTGCGACTGGGAGCGGGAGCGCTTCACCCTCGACGAGGGGTGCAGCAGGGCGGTCCGCGAGGTGTTCGTCAACCTCTATGAGAAGGGGCTCATCTACCGCGGCGAGCGGATCATCAACTGGTGCCCCCACTGCAAGTCGACCATCTCGGACATCGAGGTGGAGTACGACGAGAAGGACGGCTTCTTCTGGCACATTAACTACCCGATCGTCGGCACGGACGAGGTGCTCGAGATCGCGACCACCCGCCCCGAGACGCTGCTCGGCGATACCGCCGTCGCGGTGCACCCGGACGACGAGCGCTACAAGCACCTCGTGGGCAAAAAGGTGCTCCTGCCGATCGTGGGCAAGGAGATCCCGATCATCGCGGACGAATACGTTGAGATGGACTTCGGCACCGGCGTGGTGAAGATCACCCCGGCGCACGACCCCAACGACTTCGAGGTCGGGCTGCGCCACGACCTGCCCGTCGTGAACGTCATGAACGACGACGCCACCATCAACGAACACGGCGGCAGATACGAGGGCATGACCCGCGAGGAGTGCCGCAAGGCGATCGTCGCGGACCTCGAGGCGGGCGGCTACCTCAAATCGGTCGAGCCCTACAAGCACAACGTCGGCGGCTGCTACCGCTGCGGCAGCGCGATCGAGCCGCGCGTCTCCAAGCAGTGGTTCGTCAGGATGGAGCCGCTCGCCAAGCCCGCCATCGAGGCGGTGCGCAGGGGCGACACCAAATTCGTGCCCGAGCGGTTCGACAAGATCTACTTCAACTGGCTGGAAAACATCAAGGACTGGTGCATCTCCCGCCAGCTCTGGTGGGGCCACCGGATCCCCGCCTGGTACTGCCCCGACTGCGGGGAAATGGTCGTCTCCAAGGAGGACCCGGACGCCTGCCCGAAGTGCGGCGGAAAGCACCTGGTACAGGACCCCGACACCCTTGACACCTGGTTCTCCTCCGCGCTGTGGCCCTTTTCCACCCTCGGCTGGCCGGACGAGACCCCCGAGCTCAAATACTTCTACCCGACCAACACCCTCGTCACCGGCTACGACATCATCTTTTTCTGGGTGGCGCGGATGATCTTCTCGGGGCTGGAGCATATGGGGGAGGTGCCCTTCGACACGGTGCTCATCCACGGCCTTGTGCGCGACGCGCAGGGCCGCAAGATGAGTAAATCCCTCGGCAACGGCATCGACCCGCTGGAAGTCATCGACAAATACGGCGCGGACGCGCTGCGCTTCACCCTCGCCACCGGGAACGCCCCCGGCAACGACATGCGCTTCTCGGACGAGAAGGTGAACGCCTCCCGCAACTTCGCCAACAAGGTGTGGAACGCGAGCCGGTTCGTGCTTATGAACCTCTCCGACGGGCTGACGGACGTTTCGCTGCCCGGGACGCTCGCCGTCGAGGACAGGTGGATCCTCACGAAATATAACGCGCTCGTGCGCGAGGTCACCGAAAACCTCGAGAAGTTCGAGCTGGGCCTCGCGGTGCAGAAGCTCTACGACTTCATCTGGGACGTGCTCTGCGACTGGTATATCGAACTCTGCAAATCCCGCCTGCAGGCGGGCGGGGAGGCCTCCCTCGCGGCGCAGCGGGTGCTCGTGTACGTCCTGGGGGGCACCCTCAAGCTGCTGCACCCCTTCATGCCCTTCATCACCGAGGAGATCTGGCAGGCGCTGCCCCACGAGGGGGAGAGCGTCATGGTCTCCGACTGGCCGGTCTACGACGAGGCGCTCAACTTCGCCGCCGACGAGCGCGACTTTGAAAAGGTCATGCAGGCCATCCGCGCCATCCGCGTGCGCCGCGGCGAAATGAACGTGCCCCCCTCCAAGAAGACCCACCTCTACATCGCCACCGGCGAGGCGGAGGTCTTCCGGCAGGGAATCCCCTTCTTCCAGCGGCTGGCCTTCGCCTCCGACGTGGAGATCGGGGAGCGGTTCGCGCCCGAGGGCGCGGTGCAGGTCGTCACCGAGGCGGCGCGCATCTTCATCCCGATGGACGAGCTCGTCGACCGCGAGAAGGAGCTCGCGCGCCTGGGCAGGGAGAAGGCCGCCTGCGAAAAGGACATCGCGGTCCTCTCGGGCAAGCTGATGAACCCCGGGTTCGTCGAAAAGGCCCCGGCCAACGTCGTCGAGGCGGAGCGCCAGCGGCTCCAGAAGGTGCGGGAGCGCCTTGCGAAGATCGAGGAGAGCCTTTCCGCGTTCTCCTGAAAGACCGCGGAAAACAGAGACCTTTTACAGCAGGCCGGCCGCGCCGTGCCGCCGGGGACGACGACCGCGAGGCGGCGTCCCCGGAACGGGGCGGGCCCGGCCTGCTTTTTTGGAGGGACAGGATGACTTATCAGGAGGCGTTAAGCCATATCCATTCGTTCGGGCGGTTCAGCGCCAAACCGACGCTCGACCGCATGGAGACGCTCATGGGGCTGCTGGGCGATCCGCAGGAACGGCTGAGAATCGTGCATGTGGCGGGCACCAACGGGAAGGGCTCGACCTGCGCGATGATCGCGTCGATGCTGGAGGCGGCCGGGTACCGGACGGGGCTCTACACCTCGCCCTTTGTGCTCGATTTCCGGGAGCGCATCCAGATTGACCGGGAGATGATCTCCCGCTCGGAGCTGACGGAGAGCGTGGAGCGGGTTTCCTCGCTGGCCGCGCGGGTGGACGACCTCAACGAG
Organism: Anaerotruncus massiliensis (ex Togo et al. 2026); assembly: GCF_900199635.1. Lineage (GTDB taxonomy): Bacteria > Bacillota > Clostridia > Oscillospirales > Ruminococcaceae > Anaerotruncus > Anaerotruncus massiliensis. The sequence continues at coordinate 861,603 of NZ_LT962687.1, forward strand.
TTTGAATTCGTCACCGCCGTCGCCTACGACTATTTCGCGCGGAAAAACTGCGACGTCGTCGTGGCGGAGGTGGGGCTGGGAGGCGCGTTCGACGCGACCAACGTGGTGAGAAGGCCGCTTATCAGCGTCATCACCCAGATCGGCCTCGATCACACGGCGGTGCTGGGCGGGACGGTCGCGGAGATCGCGCGCGCCAAGGCGGGCATCATCAAGGCGGGGGTTCCCGTCGTGACCTGCGCCGCCCAGGACGTCGACGCGCTCGCGGTGATCTACGAGGAGGCGTGCGCCAGGGGCGCGCCCGTCATCCAGCCGAGCCCCCACCCCGAGTGGATGAAGCTGGGGCTCGAGGGGACCGAGCTCGGGTACCGCAGGTGCGGGCTGCACATCCCGCTGGCGGGGCGGCATCAGGTGGACAACGCGATGACCGCCTTCACGGTGGCGGTTGAGCTGGGCCGGACGCCGGAGTTCGGGAAGCTCCTGCTGGGGGACGCGATCCCGCGCGGGATCGCGTCGGCGCGGATCCCCGCGCGGTTCGAGATCGTCGGGCGGGACCCGCTCGTCATCCTGGACGGCGCGCACAACCCGCAGGCGGCCCGCGCCCTCGCGGACGCGCTCTCCCTCGCCGGGGACCGTCCGGTCACCGGCGTGATGGGCGTCCTCGCGGACAAGGACGGGGGCGGCGCGCTTTCCGCGCTCGCCCCGCGCTTCAGGCGGCTCATCTGCGTGACCCCGAAGAGCCCCCGCGCGCTCGACGCGCACCTGCTTGCCGAGCGCGCCGACGCGCTTGGGCTGCGGGCCTCCGCCGCCCACAGCGCCGGGGAGGCGGTTGAGCTGGCGCGGGCGGTGGCCGCCTCGGAGGGCGGCGTGGTGGCCGTCTGCGGGTCGCTCTATCTGGCGTCGGAGGTGCGCGCCCTCTTTTTCCCCGGGGTGAAATTGGAATAGGGACATGCTTCGACAGCATTTTCACGGAAAAAGCTCTATCCTTTGGATAGGGCTTTTTTTGCTGCGCGAAAGCGGGGAGAAATGCCTTCCCAGGAAAGGACGTAGAAGATTATGGCTGTTCAAATCGATCTGGCGGACGAGCTGTTGACCGCGCGGATTATCGGCGACATCGACCACCACAGCGCCAAGGAGATGCGCGAGACGATCGACGACGCGGTGCTCAAGGGGCAGGTCCGCGAGCTGGAGATCGACTTTCGCGACGTGACCTTCATGGATTCGTCGGGCATCGGCCTGGTGATGGGGCGTTACAAGCTCATGCAGGAGCTGGGCGGGACGCTGCACCTGGTCAATGTGGCGAGCCATCTGAAAAAGGTGATGGTTCTCGCGGGGCTCGACCGCCTCGCGGTTCTGGACAGGGCCGAGCGCCGCCCCGTACCCGATAAGTCTGCGAAAGCCGGAGGAATGGAAGATGAAAGCAATTAATTCGATGAAGCTGCAGTTTGAGGGCCGCTCGGTCAACGAGGCGTTCTCCCGCACGGCGGTGGCGGCGTTCGTCGCGCAGCTCGACCCGACCGTGGAGGAGCTTTCCGATATCAAGACCGCCGTCAGCGAGGCGGTGACCAACTGCATCGTCCACGCCTACCGCGACCGGCTGGGGATCGTGTACATAACCGCGAATATCCTGCCCGACCACCGCGTCGTCATCAAGGTGCGCGACAAGGGCTGCGGCATCCCCGACATCAAAAAGGCGATGGAACCGATGTATACGACCGCGCCGGAGGAGGAACGCGCGGGCCTGGGCTTTGCCGTCATGCAGAGCCTTATGGACCGCGTCAAGGTGACGTCCAAGGAAGGAAAGGGGACGACGGTGGTTCTGGAGAGGGACATTCGCAGCAAGGAGGCATGAAGCCGGTGATCGAATGTGCCGAAAACAAACGGGAACAGACCATCTCCCAGAACATCGGTCTGGTACATGCCTGCGCCCACCGGTTCAAGGGGCGCGGGATCGAATATGACGACCTCTTCCAGGCGGGCTGCATGGGGCTGTGCAAGGCCGCCGACGCGTTCGACGAGACGCGCGGCGTGCGGTTTTCCACCTACGCGGTGCCCGTCATCCTCGGCGAGATGCGCCGCCTCTTCCGGGACGGCGGCGCGGTCAAGGTCTCCCGCACCCTCAAGGAGCTGTCGATGCGCATCTCCCGGGAGCGGGAGCGCCTCGCGAACGTCCTCGGCCGGGACCCGACGGTGGCCGACCTCGCGCAGTCGATGGACCTGCCGGAGGAGCAGGTGGTCGAGGCGCTCTGCGCCGCCGCGCCGCCCCTCTCCCTCACCGAGAGCGACGACGACGGCGGCGGGCAGATCGACCTGCCGGTCGCGTCGCCCGAGGACATGCTCTCCGACGTGATCTCCCTCAAGCAGGTCGTCGGCAGCCTCGAGCCGAACGACCGCAAGCTGATCGTGCTGCGGTATTTTTCCGGCATGACGCAGGTGCAGACCGCCGCGCGTCTGGGCATGACGCAGGTGCAGGTCTCCCGCCGCGAAAAAAAGATCCTGACCGCCCTGCGCCGCGAGCTCACGGGGTAGCGGGGGAGAAGGGAGCGGACGGGCGTCGGACAGGCGCGATATGCGAAAAAGGGAGGGCGGATTAAATCCGCCCTCCCTTTATGTGAAGCAGCAGGTCGTCATACGCAGGCTCTTCTGAGGGCTGTCGCCACCCTTATACTGCCGCCGCTTGTTGTTGCTCACACTGCCATACTATGCGGCGCGCCGGCGGGGGGCGACTGGCGGCGCGGCGTTATGCGGCGCCGCTTTTGGGCGTTTGGGGGGAAAGCCGGCAAAAGCGGCGCCCCCGCGCGGCGGCCCCGCCCGCTTTGCGGGAGGAAATTTTGTTTGGCAGCCGCGCCCGCCCGTCCGGCACGGTTTTGGGTTGACATCCGGCGGCGGGTGCGTTACAGTGGATTCATAAAATCGAGGGCGGAAAAGCCGCCTGAAGGGGGTTGGACGCATGGAGGCGGGATCTTACCGCGTGTCGCGCGACGGCATCACGCTCGAGGCGCGGGCGGCGGCGCTCGACGAGGGCCTCACCGTGACGGTGGGCGGCGGGCGGTCGCACATCGGGTCGGTGGCCATCGCGCAGCCGCGCCCCAGCCTGCGCGGGGACGGGAGCGTCTCCTGCACCTGCTCGGTATGGAACCAGCCCGGCCACAAGGACGAGGCCGTCGCCCGCCCGGTCGCCGAACGCCTCTGCCGCGTGCTCAACACGGTGGTCGTCGTCACGGCGGGGGTCCACCTCCCCGGCGCGGACGCGGCGCGGATCGAAGCGGTGGAGCGGCTGGCGGAAGAGCTGGCGGAAAAGCTCCTGGAGGACCAAAAGCCCGCTGGGTAAGACAGAAAAAGCCGGGGAACCCCGCTGGGGTCCCCCGGCTTTTTGGCGCGCGGTTTCCCGGGCCGCCGCAGGGCGTCAGAGCCCGAATTCCTTTGCGTACCGCACGACGCCCTCCATCCGGACGGGCTCGTCCGACAGGGGGAGGGCCATGAAGTTTTCAGACGGCGCGTCGAACGGCGGGCGGATGCCGAACCGTTCGGCGGGAAGGTAACCGAATTTCGGATAGTATCTTTCGCTTCCGAGGACGACGGAGAAGGGATAGCGCAGTTCCCGCGCCGCACGGTGCCCCTCCGCGATCAGCGCGGAGCCGACGCCCCTCCGCTGGTACGCGGGGAGCACGGACAGCGGGGCGAGCGCCAGCGCGGTCCGCCCGCCGATCCGGATTTCCGTGAAGAGAATGTGCCCGGCGAGAATTCCGTCCGTCTCCGCGACGAGCGACAGCCCGGGCACGAAGGCGCCGCTCTTCCGCAGGGCGGCCACCAGCTCGTGCTCCCGCCCGTCGCTGTGCTCGGCGGCCGCAAACGCGGCCTTGACGAGTTCATACACCGCCTCATAGTCCGCGGGAGTCTCTTTTCGGATGATCATGGCTTCCTCCAAACCGCCCGCGCCTTTCCGCGGGCCTTTCACTGATTCTTGGCGGTTTACGGGGCCGGATTGCACCGCGCGCGAAAAAAGGATCCCGTTTTCGCGGAAAGAAACCGGGAATCCCGCGGCCGGCGCCGCGGTCACCGGGAAGGGGGTTCGGTCCGGCCCTCTTTTTTCTGTCCGTACAAAAACCGCGCGAGGAAAACGGCCGCCGTGACGGCTGTCAGCGTGCTGCTTGCCGCCGAGGTGAGCCACACGCCGTCCACGCCCAGCAGGGGGACGAGGACGGCGAGCGCGAGCAGCGGGAAGAAGAGCGCGCGGCCGATGGAGATGCCGAGGGAGGTCCCCGGCCGGTTGACGGCGGTAAAGAAGGCGCTGAGCCCCACGCCGATCCAGCCGGTCAGGTAGGTGAAGGAGAAGAGTTCCATGGCCCGCAGGCTCATTTCCAGCAGGGCCGGGTCGTTCTCCCGGATAAACAGGGAGATGATCCCCTGCCCGCCGAGGCGCATCCCGGCCAGCGTGATCCCGGAGAGCAGCGCGCCCGCGAGCAGCACCCGCTTTTCAAAGGCGAACATGCGGCCGCGCAGCTTCGCGCCGTAGCAGTAGCTGATCGCCGGCTGCATCGAGTCGGTCATGCCATAGAGGAGGGAGGCCATGATGCTGTCCACATAGAGGACGATGGAAAACGCGGCCACCGCCATCGAGCCCGCCAGATGAAGCAGGATGCTGTTCAGGATGATCATCAGGATGGAGCCCGCGATGTTGGAAAAGAACTCGGAGGAACCGTTGAACAGAATGTTGGTGATCTGCCGGAGGCGGATTTTCCCGCGTACGAAGCGTAGCTGGAGCTTTTTCCGGAGAAACGGCCAGTAGCCGAGGAGGGTTCCCAGCGAGAGCCCGATGCAGGAGGCCAGCGCGGCGGAGCCGATGCCGAGCCGCAGCACGCCGAGGAACAGGTAGTCCAGCAGAATATTGAGCAGGGAGGTCATGATGTTGAGCGCCATGCTGTAGTGGGTGCGGCCGCAGATGCGAAGGTAGTTGTCGACCGCGAAGAACACCATGATGAAGGGCGCGAAGACGGCGTACACCTTGATATATTCCACCGAGAGCGCGGTGACCTCCGCGTCCGCCCCCATCAGGCGCACGAGCGGTTCCGCGCCGAAATAGCCGATCACTCCCACGACCGCGGATATCCCGACGATCAGCAGGGAACAGACGGTAAAAATCCGGCTGGCCTCCAGCTCCTTTTTTTCGCCCAGGTGGATGGCGATCTGCACCGACGAACCGACGGCGACCATATCGGCGAGGGCGAAGCTGATGCTGAGCAGCGGCATGACGAGGTTGATTGCCGCGAGGGCGTCCGACCCGATGAAACGACCCACAAAGACGCCGTCGGCGATCGTATAGAGGGCGGCGACGGCCATGCTGACCATGCTGGGGAGGGCGCACCGAAAGAACAGGCGCGTGGGGGAGAGCGTCTCGAAGATCTGATTTTGCTGTTCCATATCAAAAATCCTTCTTATATTCCTCGGTAAAGGTGCCGAGGATCGAGCAGAAGGCCCGGATCTCATCCGCGGTAAACCGCCGCTCGACCGCCTGCGCGGCGCGTTCAAAGGGGCTGTCGTAGCTTTTGAGGGACTCGGCCACCTGATTTGTCACACGCAGGTAGACGACCCGCCGGTCCGTCTCGCTGCGCGACTTCTCAACCAGCCCCATTTTGACGAGCTCGTTGACCTTGAGAGTGGCGGCCGGCGCGGAAATGCGAAGCGTCTTTGCCAGCCTGCCCACCGTACAGCCGCCGTCCGCTTCCTGGAAGGAGATGACGTCCAGGTACATGATGCTGTTGTAGGAGAGCTCCCCGCCGCCCGTCCGGCTGAGCTGCCGCAGGTCGCAGACCGTGGTGTCGTAGTAGTATTGGTTTAGGGCGTCCCGCAGGTCCATGCCGATCCTCCTAAATGGTTAAGTCAATTTATATAATTTCGCTTAACTATATCACGGATTTTATCCGGAGTCAAGTGCCGGGGGAAAAAAGGGGCCCAGGCGAAAGCCTGGGCCCCTTTGAAAGCGTTTTCCGGATTTATTCCCACTCGCAAAATGAAACTTAATTCTAAACGCTTTTGTTTGGGGGATTTGATACCATTTGATTTTTCCTGATACCTATTATCCTTATCCTATGGGCTTGCCGAACTTTTGCTATCATTTGGCTATCAAGGAAATGGCTATCAACGGTAAAATTAGATTGGTTTCTCTGGTGGTTTACAACTACATTTTACCACGAAAGACAGGGAAATGCAATAACCTTCCTCGCTGTGGTGTATCAAGTGATCTTACTGAACATATGGCGCACCTTGTCCAGGCGGCTGTTTGGACGGCGGGGCTGGATGACCGGCTCGCCGACAGCGGCCTGATACCCTTTCAGTTCCGTCAGGCATACGCTCCGCCCGTTGGTGTAAAAGGCCAGATCAGTACGGTATGCCTGTATGCAGCGGACGGGAATCTCGCCTATAAAGACAACTTCATCCTTTTTTACCTGGGCCGTTTCGATGGTGGCACAGTATTTCGGCGCATCGTGATAAGCCCTGGAAAGGTATTCCTGGGGCGCATAGAGGGTGAAGGAGAGATAAGGTTCCAGCAACTGCGTCCCTGATTCCTTCAATGCCTGTTCCAATACAATCGGGGCCAATGAGCGAAAGTCCGCCGGCGTGCTGACCGGACTATAATAAAGCCCATATTCAAAGCAAATCTTACAGTCCGTTACGTTCCAGCCACACAAGCCTTGCTCCAGACCGTAACGGATACCATCCATGACAGCGTTTTGAAAACTCTGGTTCAAGTATCCCAGGGAAACCCGGCTCTCGTATTGTACACCGGAGCCAAGCGGGAGCGGCGTAACAGACAGTCCGATGGATGCCCAAAACGGGTTGGGCGGCACCTCGATATGGATAGTGTGGCTGGCCACTTTGAGCGGCCGCTCTAAATAAATGACGGTGGGTTCCTTCACCGCTGTTTCAATCTTGTACTTTTCCGCCAGCAAAGCGGAAACAACCTCCAACTGCACCCGGCCCAAAAAAGAAAGTATGATCTCATGGGTGATGGAATCCACCTCGTAGCGCAAAAGCGGGTCAGTATCCGCAATTTGCGTAAGAGCGTCCAGCAGCCGTTCTCTTTGCGTTGCCGTTTTCGGCGCAATCGTCGTCCGCAGCATGGGGAGGGGGGCATCGCGCCACCTTTCACGAGGAAGCCGGGTGTCGTCCCCCAATACGTCGTTTAATCCCACGCTGTCGCTGGGAAGGATGACAATTTCGCCCTTGTGGGCGGTGTCCGTCCGAACAATCTCCCCTTTGAATGGAATGCGTATCTCTGTGATTTTCAGCTTTTCTCTCCCGGCCAGGGCCACCGTATCCCGCAGGCGCAGCGTTCCGCTGTATAGCCGCAGATAGATGAGCCGCTGGTCACAATCTGTATACTCCACCTTGAAAACGCTGCCGCATAGGGCGGCGCTCCCCTGTTCCCCAATCGGTTGGAACAGCCCTGTCACCGCATCCATCAACGGTTGAATGCCAAGGCCCTTTTTGGCGCTGCCATGATAGACCGGGAACAGGGAGGCGTCTTGAACCCGCCGCTGTTCCTCCCGCGCAAGTTCTTCCCGGCTGATTGGTTCTCCTGCGATATACTTTTCCAATAATTCATCGTTATTTTCAATGACCGCATCCCATGCTTCTATGTCGGTATTTTCCTCCAGGACTATTTCCGGGGACAGCGACACCGTCTGCTTGATGATAATATCAGCGGAGAGCTTATCCCGAACAGACTGATACACGCCTTGCAAATCAACGCCAGTCTGGTCGATCTTATTGATAAAGATAACGGTGGGAATGTCCATTTTCCGCAGGGCATGGAACAGAATACGGGTCTGGGCCTGCACACCATCTTTAGCGGAGATCACCAAGATGGCCCCATCTAAAACAGCCAAAGAGCGGTACACCTCCGCCAAAAAATCCATGTGGCCGGGCGTATCCACAATGTTGACTTTACATCTGTGCCACTGGAAGGAAGTGACTGCCGCTTGAATGGTAATCCCACGCTGCCGCTCCAAAAGCATGGTGTCCGTCCTCGTTGTCCCTTTTTCGACGCTCCCCGGTTCTGAAATGGCTCCGCTGGCATATAGCAGGCTCTCCGTCAAGGTTGTCTTTCCAGCGTCTACATGGGCAAGAATCCCAATATTGATAATGTTCATGTCTATCCTCCGTACAAGGCCCAAATGGGCGCAAAAATCCCCAGCGGCTAATACTTTTACCGCTGGGGATCATGACTTCGGACACACAGAAGTATGCACGGCTTACATAAGCCGCTGTCCGTCACGATATTTACTAAAAAGGCAAAAGTATTCTTAAATTGGGCACAAAAACTAAGCCCCTGCAAGGGGCAATCATTTTTGCGCCCATTATCAAATTTTATTTAAGAATACCTTGCCGCATATTTGGTAGACTCCTCAAATCAGGATAATGATAGTATATCATAGTGCGCTCTAAAAAACAAGAAATTATTTTACCCGATTCCCCAAATAAAACCGGAGGGCATTCACTGGAACACCCTCTGGTTTTGGTGATTATCGTGCGCCTACCCTTGTTTTTTGCCTTGCGGCCCGTTTCCGTTTCTTTTCAGCCTGTTCCTGCTGGTAAGCGGCCTCCAATATTCTGTCCGCCTGTTCCGGGCCAATGGTGCGCCTGACCCGCTCATAGTCCCTAACCTTTCCTTTTAGACTGTCTCGCTCGGCGCAGACCTCGTAAAGCCTTTCTGATAAGGAACTATTTTTGCTGACCTCCCGGCCATAGTCCGCTTGCAGCCGCTCAAATTTGGATTTGAGGTCGCAGTAGGCCCGATAGACAGACCGCAGCACCTTGACGATCTTCGCCCATAAGGGCTTGGCCTTTTTCTCCCGGTAGGCTCTGGCCGATTCCAGCGGTCCCGCTTCTGGCAAGACCTGTTCCGGGTCGCTGGAAAATTCCTCCGCCAGCTTCTCCATGCCTTTCAGCATGGGGGCCACATCGTTTAGTTTGGCCTTGGCCTGGGCCGCTTTCTTTTCGGCAGCTGCCGCCTCCCTGTTCCTTCGGTCAACCTCGGCCTGGGCCAGCACAGCCGCCTCTTGAAGCTGTGCCAGCCGCTCCCGTTCACACTTCACCTTGAACTGCGTGACCGTCAGATGTTCCTCGGAGCTGCCACGCTCTCCACGTTCCAAGTCAGTGTAGCCAGCGGAGCGCATCTGCTGAAAAAAATCATCCTGCAAGACGCTGTACGACTTTCTCAGCACAGGCTTGCCCTTTGCTGTTCGTAACGGTTCCCCGGTGGCATTGTCTACCGCGGGCTGGGACGCCCACTTTTTGCTCATGCTGACCTGCATAACGGTTTCTTTGACCTTGCCCACCAAGGATTTGTCCTTGCACCGCTTTGTCCATCGTATTTCCTTTTCCACCACCGGGATATAGACCACATGGAGGTGGTAGTGGTACACATCCTCCCCCAGCGCCTCGGACATGGCTCGGTTGCGCTCGTCGGCGTGCATGACCGCCGACAAAATATACTGCTCTCCGCCTACGATTTTGATTGCGGCTTTGTATGCGTCGGTGTAAAATTGTTTTGCGAAGTCATAGCCGCCGTGATTGTAGAAGTAGGCGGAGTTCACATCAAAGACCAGCTCACCGTATCGAAAGGCGTCCGCCTTAATGCCGCGGGCGGAGATCACGCCGTCGGCCTCCATTTGGGCGAACATCTCCTGATACCCTGCGGATGGGGCCTTGAAATGGACATTGAGCGGCGTCCGCTCTGGTACAATGTCCTGGTTGACATAGGAATCCTTCTCACGCTCATTGTGCTGCTGGGTGTTACCGATTTTAGCAGCGGTCAGCCTCATATTTCTTGCGTTGGTGCGGTCAATGCCGTCGCCTCTCGCCATAGGAAAGATCCTCCTGTTTCAGATGTTTGATTGTTGAAAATGGGCGGGGGTTTCGGGGGGAGGCACTTCCTGCGGGAAGTGTAATAACCCACTATGACACTTTCGCCCCGTTGATGCGAAAGTGCCGTGGGCTCTCCCGAGGGGGTGCGGGGGCTTTGCCCCCGGCAACTGCGGTTGTCTCCCCCAGCAGGGCCGCCCTTTGAAAAGGGCACCCTGCACCCCGCCTAAACTTTGCCGCACCCCGTGACAGCCGTGACGACCGTGACGATGTTTTAGACACCGCCCCCGCTCTCAAAAAAGCCGTCACAGCCGTCACGGTCGTCACGCCTGGGGAGGTTCCAGCGTCAGGCTGATACTTCTCCCAGCGTGGGTACGGGTGTTCTCATAACGGATGTGATACTCTGCCGCCAGCTTACTGGCCCGGACGTTCAGCCGCATCGCCAGGGCGTTGGGCTTCATATCCACTTGCAGGGCCGCTGCCAACTCTGTGGCCGTACCGCCCCAGGACGGCCTTTCCGCCGTAATAAAGGCGGCTACGGCCTCCAGCACCGGGTCGGGTGGTTCTACCCATAACTCTGTTTCCATTCGCTCCAATGTCCATGTTAGGTGTTTCTTGTCCTTGGTGAGATAGAGCCGCTGGTCTTGTTGGTCACGTCCTACCACGTCCAGGGTGGCGGTGCCATCTGTTCGCTTCTCCTTCTGAAGAAGAAAGGCCCCGTCCGCCGCACCCGACAGGCCATTAGTGCCGGAGATCATATCAAACTTGTCGTCGGCCTGCTGTTTCCGAGTGTGATGTACCAGCAGGAGACAGACGCCGCAAGCATCAGCGAGGCGTTTCAGCTTGCCCACCACCTCATAATCGTTGGCGTAGCTGTACTTATCCCCACCAGCCTCCCGGATTTTCTGGAGGGTGTCAATGATAATCAGCTTGGTGTCGGGGTGTTCCTGCACGAATCGCTTTAGTTGCTCCTCCAGCCCGTTGCCGACCTGCTTGGCGCAGATGGAAAAGAGAAGGTCGTTGGTACCCTCCATGCCGAACATCCGGTAAAGCCGCTTCTGCAAGCGTCGGTGATCGTCCTCCAGCGCCAGATAGAGGACAGTCCCTTTGTGAACGGGATAGTCCCACAGGGGGAGGCCCATGCTGACGTGATAGGCAAACTGGGCCATCAGGAACGACTTGCCCACCTTCGGCGCTCCCGCAAAGAGGTATGTTCCCGGATAGAGCAGACCGTCAATGACGGGCGGTCTGCTCTGATAGACGTTCTCGTACAACTCGTTCATGGAAATTGTGGGGAGATACGCCGGGTCGTTCATGCGCTGCATTTTCCGCAGCAGTTCCGCATAATTTTTTTCAGGGGGATTGTTTTCTGTCGTGTCCTCTGCTATACTTGCGGTAGGTGTATGTGAAATGGGCTGTTCCCCGTCTGCGCCAACAGACGGAACCGGGACAGTCCTTTTCGTTTCCTTGGAATCCATCAATCTATCAATCCTCCTTCATGCCGCCCATGATAGCGGTGATCAGCTGAATGGTGTCCAGCAGTTCGTCGTCCACACCGGCCCCGTCCTCGACCCGCCGCAGTTCGTCCAGAACGGCGGCAAGCTGGTCACGCAGGGCCTTGTAGACCTTGGGATTACCCTGTACCACTACGTCCCGGCACAGGAGCCGTCTTGTGATGTAGTCCTGCTTTGTCAGGCCGGAGAGCCGCACAGCGGCGTCGATCTGTTCATCTTCCTCCGGGGACACCCGGAAGGCTACAATCTTGTTCCTCCAGCGGTTTTTGCTGTCTCGGTTTTTCAGTGACATTTTTAATTCCTTTCTCAACATGACAAAATCTTAAAAACGAAAATAATCTCGTTTTTAGGAAAATGAACCTTCTCGCTCCATGTCCAGCTTGTTCGCCATTTCCGTTTGCCTTGTGGGAAACAAGTGGGCATAGCGATAGGTGATGTCGATGCTTTCATGCCCTACCCGGTCAGCGATTGCCAGGGCTGTAAAGCCCATATCAATCAGCAGGGAAATGTGCGAATGTCGGAGGTCATGTATCCTGATTCGCTTCACGCCAGCCGCTTTCGCACCCCTGTCCATTTCATGGTGGAGATAGTGTTTGCTGACAGGGAAGATCCGTTCGTCCGCCCCGGCGCTGTAAAACATCTTTAAGTAGTCCTCCATCTCTCCACAGAGGAATTTGGGCATCTTAATGACACGGTTGCTCTTTTTCGTCTTGGGAGTGGTAATCACGTCCTTGCCCTTGAGGCGCTGATAGGATTTGTTGATGGACACTGTACCCGCCTCAAAGTCGAAGTCAGACGGGGTGAGGGCCAGCAACTCCCCCTCCCGGATACCGCACCAGTAGAGCATTTCAAAGGCGTAGTAGGAGAGGGGCTTGTCCATCATGGCGTCGGCAAATTTCAGATACTCGTCCTTCGTCCAGAACAGCATTTCACGCCGTTCCTCCACACCCATGTTCCCGGCCTTGGCCGCAGGATTGACCTGGAGGCCGTAGTAGCGGACAGCATGGTTAAAGAGGGCGCTCAACTGATTGTGGACGGTTTTGAGATAGGTAGGGGAGTAGGGCTTTCCTTTGGTGTCCGTCAATCCCCGGATTGCGTTCTGCCAATCCATCACGTCCTTGGCGGTAATTTCCGACAGTTTGCGCTTTCCAAAATACGGTAGGATTTTCTTCTGGATGATGCTCTCTTTTGTCAGCCAGGTGTTCAATTTCAGCTTGGGCTTCATGTCCTTCTCATAAAGTTGTGCGAAACTCTCGAAGGTCATATTTACGTCGGCCTGTTTCTGCATAAGGAACTCTCGCTCCCACGCCTGGGCCTCCTTTTTGGTGGCAAAGCCACGCTTTAACTTCTGCTGGCGCTCTCCTTTCCAGTCCGTATAGCGGAACTGGACGTACCAAGTGCCGTTGGCCTTGTTCTTAAACGCTGCCATAGGTTAATCGCTCCTTTCGTTCTGGCCTCTTGTGGCATAAAATTTTTCGTGGAAGAATTTGCGGTCGATCCGGCCTGAAATGGTAATACAGCCCGTCTTTTTCAACTCCGCATTCATGGAACGAATCAGCTTATAGGCATAGGGGACAGAAACCCCTAATTCTTCCGCTACCTCGTCCACCCGCATGAACATGGTGCTTGCCATTGTGGTTCACCTCCTCTCATGGCTCTTGCACTAAGCCTTTATGCTTAACAAATTATAACTAAACAAATTTGCTTTGTCAAGTGGCTTGCGGAATAATTTTTAACTTTTTTGTTTAAGATACTCTTGACTGTTACTAAGCGAATATGTTATACTATCTTCGACAGAAACCACCAGATAGGAGTTGGCATTTATGGCAATAGGAGAGCGCATCCATTTTTTCCGCACCCTCCGGGGTATGACACAGAAGTATCTTGGTATGGCGGTGGGCTTTCCAGAGCGTTCCGCCGATGTTCGTCTGGCGCAGTACGAAACAGGCACCCGGACGCCGAAGGCCGACTTGACCGCTGCCCTGGCGCATACATTAGATGTATCGCCCCAGGCGTTGAGCGTCCCGGACATAGACAACTACATAGGTTTGGCCCATACGCTGTTCGCCTTGGAGGATGTTTACAGTCTGAAAGTGATAGAGGCGGATGGACGCGCCTGCCTGCAAGCAGATATTTTCCAGGGAGGCCGTCAAGCCAGTGAGCTGAACAAAATCTTGATTGCGTGGCGGGAACAGGCGGCGAAGTTGGAGGCCGGGGAGATCACCAAGGAGGACTATGACCGCTGGCGGTACAACTACCCCAAGTATGACACCACCCAGCGGTGGGCCAAAGTCCCCTCGAAGGAATTAAGCGATGCTCTGATAAAAGGATTGAAGAAACAGAGAAAAGACAAATAGCAAAAAAGGTCTTGCCGACTGGTGAAAGTCAGCAAGACCTTTTTCTTAGGATATGGAGGATTTTCCCGCAAGCCACCCGCTATACGGGAGTGAACAAAGTAAATCCGGTTTTGGTATCTGCTATCAATTTGCTATCAAATGCCCCGTTTCCGTTTCAAAAACCCAGTGTTTTCAAGGCTTTGCTGGTTTTGTTAGTTATTCCCACTCGATCGTCGCGGGCGGCTTGGGGGAGAGGTCGTAGCAGACGCGGTTGACCCCCGGCACTTTCTTCAGGATGCGGTTTGTGATCTTCATGAGCACCGGCCAGGGCACCTGCTCGACGTCTGCGGTCATCGCGTCGATCGTGTTGATCGCGCGCAGGATGACCGGGTACTCGAAGCAGCGCGCGTTGTTTTTCACGCCGACCGATTTAAAATCGGGGACGACGGTGAAATACTGCCAGACGGTCTTGTCGAGCCCGGCGGCGTGGAACTCCTCGCGGAGGATCGCGTCCGATTCGCGCACCGCCTCGAGGCGCTCGCGGGTAATCGCGCCGAGGCAGCGCACCCCAAGTCCGGGGCCGGGGAAGGGCTGGCGGTAGACCATGGCGTCGGGCAGGCCGAGGGCGGTGCCGCAGGCGCGCACCTCGTCCTTGAAGAGCTGGCGGAGCGGCTCAACGAGCTCAAACGCGAGGTCGTCGGGCAGGCCGCCGACATTGTGGTGGCTCTTTACCATCTTGGCGGTCTTGGTGCCGCTCTCAACGATATCGGGATAGATGGTGCCCTGCGCGAGGAAGTTGATCCCCTCGAGCTTGCGGGCCTCCTCCTCGAAGACGCGGATGAACTCCGCGCCGATGATCTTGCGTTTTTGCTCGGGGTCCGCGATCCCCGCCAGCTTGCCCAAAAACCGCTCGCTCGCGTCGACGTAGACGAGGTTCGCGCCCAATTCGTCGCGGAAGACGCGCACGACCTGTTCCGGCTCCCCTTTGCGGAGCAGCCCGTGGTTGACGTGCACGCAGGTGAGCTGGTCGCCGATGGCGCGCAACAGCAGCGCGGCCACGACCGAGCTGTCCACGCCGCCCGAGAGGGCGAGCAGCACCTTGCGGGAGCCGACCTGTTTGCGGACGAGCTCGATCTGGTCGGCGATGAAGTTTTCCATGTTCCAGTTGGCCTGCGCCTTGCAGGTGTCAAAGACGAACCCGCGAAGCAGCTCCGTCAGCGCGGCGGGATCCTCCGGCCAATGGGGCAGGGCCTCGCCGCGCGCCGTGGGATGGTCGGCAGAAAGGGTCGGGATGCCGAGCGAATAGACCGCGGGGTCGACGTCGACGGGCGCGCCGTCCACCACCCGGTTGGGGCCGCCGTTCAGGAGGATGCCGCGCACGTTTGGCAGCGCGCGCAGCTCGTCCGGCGTGATGTCGTGCGGGTAGATTTCGCTGTAGACGCCCAGGTCGCGGACGGCCCGCGCGAGGACGGTATTTTCGGTGCTTCCAAGGTCCAGAATAACGATCATGTCCTGCTGCATATGCTGTTTTCCTCCCATGTCCTGCCGAGCCGGCCTCAGAGCCATTCGATGGTCGCGGGCGGCTTGGATGTGATATCGTAGACGATCCGGTTGATGCCGCGCACCTCGTTGACGATCCGGCGGCTGACGAGGTCGAGCACCTCGTAGGGGATGCGCGCCCAGTCGGCGGTCATGAAGTCGGTGGTGGTGACGCCGCGCAGCGCGACGGTGTAGTCGTAGGTGCGCCCGTCCCCCATGACGCCGACCGACCGCATGTCGGTGAGCACCGCGAAATACTGGTGGACCTCCTTCTCCAGTCCCGCCCGGGCGATCTCCTCGCGGAAGATCCAGTCGGCGTCCTGCAGAACCGCGACCTTTTCGCGGGTGATTTCGCCGACGATGCGCACGGCGAGCCCGGGGCCGGGGAAGGGCTGGCGGTCGACGAGGTAACCGGGCAGGCCGAGTTCCCTGCCGAGGGCGCGGGTTTCGTCCTTGAAGAGTAACCGCAGCGGCTCGATGATCTCCTTGAAATCGACGTAATCGGGAAGTCCGCCGACATTGTGGTGGCTTTTGATCGTCGCGGCGTCCCCCGCGCCCGATTCAATCACGTCGGGATAGATGGTGCCCTGCGCGAGGTAGTCGACCCGCCCGAGCTTTTTGGCCTCCGCCTCAAAGACGCGGATGAACTCCTCGCCGATGATCTTGCGCTTCCGCTCGGGGTCGGTCACGCCCGCGAGCTTATCGAGGAAGCGGTCGCGCGCGTCGACGCGGACAAAGTTGAGGTCATGCCCGCGGAAAGCCTCCTCGACCTCGTCCCCCTCGTTTTTGCGCATGAGGCCGTGGTCGACGAAGATGCAGGTGAGCTGGCCGCCGACCGCGCGGGAGAGCAGCGCGGCCGCGACCGAGCTGTCCACGCCGCCCGAGAGCCCGAGCAGCACCTTGCCGTCCCCGATCTTTTCGCGCAGGGACGCGACCGTGCTGCGGGCATAGTCGCCCATCGTCCAGTCGCCCTTCGCGCCGCACACCCGGTAGAGGAAGTTATGGAGCATGGCGACGCCGTTTTCCGTGTGGAGCACCTCAGGGTGCATCTGTAGGCCGTAGAGCTTTTTCTCGGGGTTCTGCATCGCGGCGGTGGGGCAGCAGTCGGTGTGCGCCGCGGCGGTAAAGCCCTCGGGCAGCCGGTCGATATAGTCGGTGTGGCTCATCCACGAGACGCCCTTGTCCGGCAGCCCCGCGAAGAGGGGGCAGGAGGTGTCGTAGTATGTAACCGTCTTGCCGTACTCGCGCGAATCGGGGCTGGTGACATGCCCGCCGAGGGTGTGGGCCATCAGCTGGATGCCGTAGCAGATGCCCAGCACGGGGACGCCCCGTTCAAAGACCGCCGGGTCGATGTGGGGGGAATCTTCCTCGTAGACGCTGTTGGGGCCGCCCGTAAAAATGATGCCGATGGGATTTTTCGCGAAGACCTCCGCAAGCGGGGTCCGGCTGGGGAGCACCTCGCAGTAGACCGCGCACTCGCGGACCCGGCGGGCGATCAGCTGGTTATACTGCCCGCCGAAGTCGAGGATCACGACCGTCTGGTGGTTCATATGGGTTCATCAATCCTTTTTTATCAGATACCTGCGGGAATACGTTTATTTTGCCACAAAAAGACGCAAAATACAAGCGGCAAGGAAACGATTGTTCCTGCCTGCGCGCCGTGCCGGGCAAAACCGGCGCGGGCGCGGAAAAAAAGACGGTCAAAGGAGGGATGGCGGAATGAAACGGCTGATTGCGGCCGCGGTGCTCGCGCTGGGCATGGCAATGCTCTGCTCGATGCGGGTGTACGCCGCGGGCGGGCAGCGGATCGTGACGCTGCCCGAGGGCGGCCCCTACCGGCTCGACGCGGCGGCCATCGAGCGGGAGACCGGCCCGTTTGAGGCGCTGGCGGTGACCCTCGCGCCCGAGGGGGACCGTGCGGTCCTCTTCTATGAGGGCGCGCCGCTGGCGCCCTACCGGGTGCTGAAGCGTTCGGAGGTGGACCGCGTGGCGGTCTTCGCGGCGAGGTCCGCCGCCGTCGGTTTCACGGCGCTTTCCTCCGAAGAGGACGCGCCCGGAGAGGCTCCCCGCATCCGGTGCATAAATCCCGATTTTTCCGGGCAGACTGATAACGGCGCGTCCCCACTGATCAAGGAGGTTGACTGGTTTGATCAATAAAATTGCGCTGATCCTGACCATCATCGGCGGCATCAACTGGGGCCTGATCGGCATCTTCCAGATTGACGCGGTCGCATGGCTTTTCGGAGGCTCGGCAAGCATCTTCAGCCGCATCATCTATACCCTCGTCGCCCTCGGCGCGATCTGGTGCATTTCGCTCCTCTTCCGCCCCGAAACGCGCGACGCGGTCTGACGGCGGCCCCAAAAAAGCGGCGGTTTTACCGCCGCTTTTTTATTTTCGCCGCCGCCCGGCCGTGAAAAACCGGAGGGCGCGGCCGGAAAATCTGCCCGCCGGGGTCCCCGAAGGTTGAAAAATCACCGCGGAAAGCGTATAATAATAGTACGGCAAAGGCAATGCGTACGGCCTGTGTAAAACGGGCGGGAAAGGAGCGGTTGTCATGGCGAAACGGGTGATCGTGACCATCGGGAGAGAGTTTGGCAGCGGCGGCCGGGAGATCGGGAAGGCGCTGGCGGATTCCCTCGGCGTGGAGTTCTACGACAAGGAGCTGCTCGAGGTTGCGGCGAAGGAAAGCGGCATCAGCAGGGACCTGTTTGAAAGCAACGATGAAAAACCGGTCAGCAGCCTGCTCTATTCCATGTCGGTCAATCCGTATTCCATGGGGAATCTGATGGGCGTGGACCATGTCCCGATCAACCAGAAGCTGTTTCTGGCGCAGTTCGACGCGATCCGCAAGATCGTCCGGGAGCGCGACTGCGTCATCGTCGGGCGCTGCGCCGATTACGCGCTGCGCGACGAGCCGGACTGCCTCAACGTGTTCATCCACGCGCCGCTCCAGTACCGCGTCGAGCGGGTCAAGCGGCTCTATGAGATGAGCGGCGGCGAGGCCAAGGACATGATCTCCAAAATCGATAAAAAACGCGCCGCGTATTATAACTCCTACTCGGACAAAAAGTGGGGGGAGATCGGCAGCTACCACCTCTCGTTCGACAGCAGCCTGTTGTCCACCGGGGACGCGGTGGAGCTGATCAAAAGCTTTGCGGCCATGAGGAAGTGAACGAAATACCCATGCGGTACAGCATCGACCGGTTCGAGGGGAATTTTGCCATCCTGGAGGCGGAAAACGGCGAGACGATCGGCGTCGAGCGCGCGCGCCTGCCCCGCGAGGCGGGGGAGGGCGACATCGTCGTCCATGAGATCGGCGAATTCAAGGTCGACGCGGAGGCGACCGCCGCGCGGCGCGCCCGCATCCGCGAAAAGATGGAGGCCCTCTGGGAAAAATAAACCGGTTATGTCGGGGCGGGACGCGCGGGTCGCGGCCCGCCCCTTTTCAGCCGCGGGCCCCGGCGGGCCCGCAATTTGCACGGATTGGATGAATGGGATATGATCAACTTTTTGCTGCGCCGCTTCGTGCGGGACAGCGACCGGGTGGAGGACCCGGAGGTGCGCGGACGGTACGGCGTTTTTTCGGGCGTGGTGGGGATCGTCCTCAACCTCTGCCTCTTCGCGGCCAAGGCGGCCGCCGGGTGGCTCACCTCGTCGATCGCGATCGTGGCGGACGCCTTCAACAACCTCTCCGACGCGGGCTCGTCGGTCGTGACCCTCGTCGGCTTCAAGATGGCCTGCGCCCCCTCGGACAGCGAGCACCCCTTCGGGCACGGGCGGATCGAGTACGTCTCGGGGCTGGCCGTGTCGATGGCCATCCTGCTCGTCGGGGTCGAACTGGCGCGCGGTTCGATCGCGAAGATCCTGCGCCCCGAGGCGGTGTCGTTCAGCGCCGTGTCGGTGGTCATCCTGCTCCTCTCGATCGCCGTCAAGCTGTGGATGTGCTGGTTCAACCGCTCGCTCGGCAGCCGGCTCGGCTCCACCGCGATGAAAGCGACCGCCATGGACAGCCTCACCGACGCGGTCGCGACCTCCGCGGTCGTACTCGGGATCGCCGTCAGCTACTTTGCCAAGCTTAACATCGACGGCTGGATCGGCATGCTCGTGGCGCTCTTCATCCTCTATACCGGCTGGACCACCGCGCGCGACAGCCTCTCCCCTCTGCTCGGACAGGCCCCGGACGCCGCGTTCGTCCGGCAGATCGAGGAGACGGTGCTCGCCCATGACGAGGTGTCGGGGGTGCACGACCTCATCGTGCACGATTACGGGCCGGGCCGGCGGATCATCTCGCTGCACGCCGAGATGCCCTGCAACGCGGACATTTTGACCATGCACGACGCGGTGGACGTCATCGAGCTGGAGCTGCGGCACAAGTTCGGCTGCGACGTGACCATCCACATGGACCCCGTCGCCGTCGACCACGGCGAGATCGGCGCGCTGCGGGAGCGGGTGGAGGAGATGGTGCGCGGGATCGACCCGTCGATCTCGATCCACGACTTCCGCATGGTGAACGGCGTCACCCACACCAACCTGATCTTCGACGTGACGGTGCCCCACCGCTTCCGCCTGAGCGACGCGCAGGTCGCCCAGCGGGTGCGCGAGGGGGTGCAGGCGATCGATTCAAAATACTTCGCGGTCATCCGCGTCGAGCAGGCGTTCATCTGAGCCGCGCGCCTGAAGAAATGAAAAAGAGGCGGGCGCTCCGTTTGGAGCGTCCGCCTCTTTTCCCGGAGCGGCCCGTTCAGGGCTCCTCCGGGTCCGGTTTTTCATTCCGGCTGCAAAATTCGCCGATCGCCTGCACCGTTTTGGAGAACTCCTCGTCCGTCTCAAGCGCGGCGATGCCCTCGTCGATCATCCGCAGGAGGTCGTCCTCCCGCCGGACCGGCTCGCTGCTCAAACTCATCCGTCCGCCTCCTTCCGCCCGCCCGGGCGCCGGGTTTTCCCCAGTTTAGCACATTTCACCGCGCGGTGCAAGGGACGCGGAAGCTTCCCGCCCACGGTTGCAAACCGGAAGGATTTGTATTAGAATAGAGGCGTCCCGAAAGGCGGCAAAGGGGGGATGGCATGGCGGATTCAATGATCACCAAGCAGGCGCTGGCCGCGTCCATCAAGGAGCTGATGGAGCGGGAGCCGCTTTCAAAGATCTCGGTGGGGGACATCACCTCCAACTGCGGGGTAAACCGCCAGACCTTCTACTACCACTTCAAGGACAAATACGAGCTTGTCAACTGGATTTACTATACCGAGACGGTCAAGCTCATGAGCAGCTTTTCCGACCGCGCCCACTGGACCGACGGCCTGGGCGCGCTCTGCCGCTACATGCGGGACAACAAGCGCTTTTACATCAACGCTCTGAGCACGCCGGGGCAGAACTCCTTCCAGGAGTACCTGCTGGAATTTGCCCGGGGGCTGGTCCGGTCGCTCGCGGAGGAGCTGCTCGGAGAAAGCCCGATCGGCGAGGAGGACCTCGAATTCATCGCCGATTTCTACGCGTTCGCGTTCGTGGGGCTCATCATGAAATGGGCCCGGCACGGCATGAAGGAGGAGCCGGACGGCTACATCCTGCGGGTCAAGGAGATGACCGACGCGAGCATCCATTACGCGCTGGAAAAATATAAGAAGGAATGAGCGTCCGCCGGCAGACCGGCGGACGCGAACCGGAAACGCCCGTCATCCGAAAGGATGCCGGGCGTTTTGCCGTTCAGATCACGTTTTCCGATCGCGGGGAGAGCTGCGGGCCGAGCGGCAGCGCGGGGTTGACGCGCAGCGCGCGGCTTCCCGGGGAGACCGCCTCGGCGACGGACTGCACGTCGCGGCGGAAGTCGATGAGCAGCAGCGGACGCCCCTTGCGGCGGCCGCGGTCGCCGTTCACCGTCCGGAAGAGCCTGTCCTCGAGGGCGGGCTCTCCGGCGGGGCAGCGAAAGCAGCCGTAGAGGCAGTGCCCGGCGCGCATCCGGTCGAGGAACGCCCCGTCCAGCAGGGTGTCGGCGGTCCGGGAGGTGCAGGCGGCCGCGAAGCCGTAGAACCTGCGGGCCGCGTGCAGGAGCCCGAAGGCCTCGGAGGCGTCCGTTTCGGGCGTGACGTCGACCGAGACGGCGAGGTTGGGGGCCTTTTCAAGCAGGGCGGCGGTCTCGGGGGTGATCTGCGCGGCGGGCAGCTCGGCGAAGAAGGCGCTCTCGGGCCAGTGCGCGGCGAGCGCGCAGGCCTCCCGCGCGTCGGCGCCGCGCAGCACGAAGGTATAGCAGCCGAGGGCGTTCGCCTCGCGCGGAACGGGGGAATCCGCCCGGGCGGGCCCGTCGAGCAGGAGCATCCAGGGCAGGTGCCCGCCCCGCGCGGCCTCCTCCTGGCGGAGCCGCCCGACCCCCCAGGTGAGCCCCGACGCGCCGAGGTTGACCCCCATCGCGCGCAGGGCGCGCGGGTCCACCCAGCTGACGGCGTCCGCGGCGAGCTGGTAATAGGGGGAGGCGGGACTTTGCAGCGCGGCGTGCGCCCGCGCGAAGAAGAGCTTCTGCTGCGGGCCCTTCGCGCAGCTGTCCCCGAGGTCCACGAGGTTGCGCAGGCTGCGCTTTGGGTCGCGCGGAAGGTCGCGCAGCGCCTTGTCGACGATCCCGGCCACCACCGCGCGCAGCATCCGGTGCTGAAATTCCATGTCCGCGCCCTCCTCAAGAGTGTTTTCCGACCTTATTATATCCGCCCGATGCCGGCCGCGGTATAGACAAAAAGCGGATTTGTCAAAAAAAACGACAGTTCTGGGGAGGTGTCGTATTTTTAGACAGATGAAAAATCTGTCTAATTACATCGCGCCGGCCGGGTGATATATTGGGTATGGTTTAAGAAGGGGAGGCGCGGCTTGGCGCTTCCCGCATGGAATGAGGGGGTTTTGGCTTGCTCAAGAAATTTGCGCGGGCGCTCACGCGCTCGCCAAAGACGATCATCCTTCTCGCGCTGCTGCTGCTCCTGCCCAGCCTGTACGGCGCGATCAACACCCGCGTCAACTACGATATCCTCTCCTACCTGCCCGAAGAGCTCGATTCCTCGCAGGGGCAGGCGGTTCTCGAGGACACCTTCCACAGCGCGGCGACCGCGATGCTGGTCGTCGAGGGAATGCCCGCGCGCGACGTGGAAAAGCTGCGGGACGCGATCGAGGAGGTCCCCGGCGTGAGCGACGCGATGTGGATCTCCAGCATGCTCGACATCAGCGTCCCCAAGGAGATCCTTCCGGACGAGATCAAGGATATCTTCTACAGCGAAAAGGCGAAGGATTCAACGATGATCATCGTCCAGTTCGAGCACCCCGGCGCCTCCAACGAGACGCTGCGGGCGATCGACGAGGTGCGCGCCCTCTGCGACGAGCGGTGCTTTTTGGCGGGCGTGTCGATCTTCCTCAAGGACACCAAGGACCTCGTTGAACAGGAGATGCCCTTCTACACGCTGCTGGCGGTCGTTTTCTCGATCGTCGCCATGTCGCTCACGATGGAATCGGTTGTTTTGCCCTTCGTCTTTTTGATGGGCATCGGCTTCGCGGTGGCCTACAACTTCGGCACCAACATCTTTCTGGGGCAGGTCTCCTACATCACCAAAGCGATCGCCGCGATCTTACAGCTGGGCGTCTCGATGGACTACTCGATCTTCCTCTTTGACCGGTACGACGAGGAGAAGGAGCGGTTCGAGGACCGGCGGGACGCGATGGCGAGCGCCATCCAGGGTGCGTTCGTCTCCCTGTCCGGGTCGTCGACGACCACCGTGGCGGGCTTTTTGGCGCTCTGCGCCATGCGCCTCGGGCTCGGGCCCGACCTCGGGCTCGTGATGGCCAAGGGCATCGTCATCGGCATCCTCGTGGTGCTCGTCGTGCTGCCCTCGCTCATCCTCGTCTTCGATAAGCCGATTCACCGCTGGAGCCACCGGTCGCTCATCCCCGACCTGACAAGGCTCAACGACTGGATCATCGACCACAAAAAGACTTTCGTCGCGATTTTCCTCGTGCTCTTCGTGCCGGCGCTCATCATGCAGAGCAGGACGCAGATCTACTACAACATCGACCAGTCGCTTCCGGAGGACCTGCCGTCGACCGTGGCGACCAACAAGCTCAAGGACGAGTTCGACATGGCGACCACACACTTCGTGATCGTCGACGACAGCCTCCCCGCCTACCGGCTGAACGCGATGGAAAAGGAGATGGAGAAGGTCGACGGGGTGGAGGCGCTGCTCGCCTACAATAAATTCGTCGGCCCGGGCATCCCGGACAATTTCATCCCGCAGGAGCTCAAGGACATCTGCAAGAAGGACGGCAAGCAGATGCTCATGATCAACTCCCGCTACAAGGCGGCGCGCG
Organism: Anaerotruncus massiliensis (ex Togo et al. 2026); assembly: GCF_900199635.1. Taxonomy (GTDB): domain Bacteria; phylum Bacillota; class Clostridia; order Oscillospirales; family Ruminococcaceae; genus Anaerotruncus; species Anaerotruncus massiliensis. The sequence continues at coordinate 885,189 of NZ_LT962687.1, forward strand.
AGGAGGAAAACGCCCAGATCGAGGCGCTGAATGAAATCGCCAAGCGGTACGACCCCGGCGCGCTGATCACCGGCGAGGGCGCGATGACCAAGGACCTGATGGACATCACAACGGTCGACATCCAGGTGACCAACGTGCTTTCGGTGCTGGCGATCCTGGTGATCGTGGGGCTGACCTTCAAGTCGTTCACCGTACCGGTCATCCTCGTGGCGGCCATCGAGCTGTCGATCTTCATCAACCAGGGCATCCCGGCCCTGACCGGGACGGTCATCCCCTTTGTGTCGCCCATCGTCATCGGCTGCATCCAGCTGGGCGCGACGGTCGACTACGCCATCCTGATGACCACCCGCTTCCGCGAGGAGCTGCAAAATGGGCATGAGCGCGTCGAGGCGATCAAGATCGCCTCGAGCGCGTCGGACAAATCGATCATCACGAGCGCCTCGGTCTTCTTCTGCGCGACCTTCGGCGTCTCGCTCATCTCGAAAATCGAGATCATCAAGAGCATCTGCTCGATGCTGGCGCGCGGCGCCGTCATCAGCGCGCTGGTCAGCATCTTCATCCTGCCGTCGGTGCTGCTCGCCTGCGAGGGCTTCATCGCGAAGACCTCCCACAACTGGCGCAGCGACATCACCCCGCCGCCGAGAAAGCGGCTGGGAAAACGGCTCAAAGAGCTCCATGCGAAACAGGGGGAATCGATATGAAACCAAAGCACCTTTCCTTGCGCGCGCTCTGCGTGCTGCTCGCCCTTTCGGTGGCGGCCTCCACGCTGCTTTCGGGCTGCGCGGCGGCGTCCGCCGAGGAACCCGCCCAGCCCGCCGCGGCGCAGGTCCGGGCGGAACCGGAAAAGGAGAAGCCGGAGAATCTCATCGGCACCAAGAAGAGCGAGACGGTCTACGTCAATCTCGATCCGACCGGCCGCCCCTACGACACGGTGGTCACCGACTGGCTGCACAGCGACACGCCCGGCGTGACCTTCGAGGACGTCTCCGACCTCAAGGACATCGAGAACATCAAGGGGGACCAGGGCCCCCGGCAGGAGGGGGAGCGCCTGAGCTGGCAGCTCGACGGCACCGACCTCTACTACACCGGACGCACCGGCAAGGAGCTGCCGCTCGAGGTGAAGATCACCTACCGGCTCGACGGGAAGGAGTACGACCCGCAGGAGCTGGCGGGGAAGTCCGGCAGGCTGGAGATCCGCCTCTCCTTCAAAAACACCTCGAAGCATGAGGTGGAGATCGGCGGGGAAAAGACCGTCATGTATACGCCGCTCATGGTGGCGGCGGGCATGGCCCTCCCGGACGACACCTTCGGCAACGTCAAGGTCAGCGACGGCTCGGTCGTCACCGACGGCAGCAGCCAGGTGGTCGCGATGGTCTGCCTGCCAGGGCTCGGTGACAGCCTCGCGCTCGACAGCTACAGCGTCCAGGAGCTGAACGACCTCGACTTCCCCGAGGAGTTCACCGTCACCGCCGACGTCGTCGACTTTGAGATGGGCCCGATCATGATCGCGGCCTCCCCCGAGCTGCCCGACCTCGACGACCTCAAAAAGAGCGACGAGTTCGACGACATGGAGCAGGATCTCTACGACCTGCGCGACATGCAAAACGACCTCGAGACCCTCGACCCCGACCGCGACATCCGTTCGCTGCTCACCGACCCCGAACGCACCGACGCGGCCAGGCTGATCATCGACGACGTCTTCGATTTCTACGACCTCAACAAGGATATCCTCGATATCCTGCCCAAATACGTCACCGACGAGAACGTCCGCCTCTACGACCGCATCGACCACGACCTGAGCGAAAAGGCGATGGGCACCCTGCTCGACGACGACGATCTCGCCGACCTCTTCGACCTCGTGGACGATTTGAGCCCCAACCGCTTGCAGGAGCTGGTGGACGACTACGACGAGCTGCAAAAGAACAAGGCGCTCAAGGCGCAGCTCGACCAGATCATCGCGCAGGCGGACCAGGGCGGCTTACAGACCCTGCTGGACGACCTCAAGACGGTCTACGCGGGCGTCAAAACCGCGCAGGCCTCCGACCCCGAGGGATACCGGGAGGGCCTCCAGGCGCTCCAGCAGTTCCTGGAGATCTGCCGGCAGATGAAGGCCCAGCTGGAGGCGCAGCAGACCCGCCTGCAGGCGCGGCAGGTCGTCATGGGCTACATCAATAACCCCGACGCCGCCGGGAAGCTCGACGACGTCCTCTCCGGCTCCAAGCTGAATCCGACCCTGCGCGACGAGCTGGTGCGCGCCAGCGCGAACGGCGACATCGTCAATCCGGGACACATCCGCCCGATCCGCAGGGAGGGCGACAAAAAGGCCGAACCGGTCACGAGCGAGCCGACTGTAAACGAGCCGGCCACAGACGAACCCACGACGAGCGAGCCCGCGACCGACGAGCCCACGACGAGCGAGCCCACGACGAGCGAGCCCACGACGAGCGAGCCCACGACGAGCGAGCCCACGACGAGCGAGCCCACGACGAGCGAGCCCACGGCCAGCGAGCCCACGGCCAGCGAGCCCGCCACAAGCGAGCCCACGACGAGCGAGCCGACCGCAAGCGATCCCGCCGCGAGCGGGCCGGTGGTCAGCGAACCGGAGGGCGTGACCGCGGTGCTGGCCGAGTACATCGAATCGTCCGGCGGGGAGGACGCGGGAGCCGCCGGGAAGGGCGAGGAGCCTCCTGCGGAGGAAAAGAAGGACCCGCCCGCCGGCACGGACGCCCCCTCCGGGGACGACGCGGACGGCAGCTCCGGCGAGGGCGGTGAAGGCGGCGGGGACGCGGACCCCGCTCCCGCGCCCGACGACGGTTCCAAGGCGGACGGCGCCGTGAAGAAGCCGGTGGACGAGGACCGCATGGATGTCTATGCGGAGATCACCGGGACGACGGCCGGCTACTATGTGCTGACCGGCGCGATCGACGAATATTTGAACAAGGCGGGCGACGATGAACTGAAGGAGATCGTCGAAAGCGCGCCGCGCGCCCGCAGCGCGCGCAGCGGCGGCACGGTCCCGGTCCCCACCGAGCAGTACCAGCAGCTGATGGCCATGAAGGGCATGGTCGAGCAGATGGAAAAGCTGGTCGTGGCGATCGGCCCCGACGAGCTGCTCAAGCTGCTTGACGACGTGAACCGGTACGGCCCCGGCCTCGAGCAGATGGCGGGCCAGCTCCAGGGCACCGAGGTGCAGAAGTACCTCGACAGGATGCTCGGCCACCTCAAGGAGAACACCGACAACATGGAGACGCTCGTGCTCCTGCTCAAAAAGCTCGACGAGACCAACCTGCTCGACGAGGTGGAGAACATCGACGACCTGCGCGACGACCTTACCGACGCCCGCCCGATCATCAAGGCGCTGCGCCGCGATTTGAAGCGCACCGACATCCACAAGAGCCTGCACGAGTCGCCCGAGACGATCACCACGCTGCTCCGGATGCGCGACGACCTCGACGCGCACCGCGACATCACCGAGACGATGCGCAACATGCTCCAGGATGAGAAGATTTCCCTCTCCCGCGGCATGATCGCCACCCTCGACCGCCTCAAGGACAAGGGCGCCGCGGACAGCGCGATCGAAAAGCTCGACGACCTCGACGAGCTGCTCGAACGCAAGGACCGCTACGTCGACCTCTCGAAGGAGTACGGCGTCTTCACCGCCGCGCCCGAGGGCCTCGACACCGACGTCAAGTTCGTCATGAAGACCGACGAGGTCAAGATTCCCGAACCCGCCGAGGAGACGGCCGCCCCCGTCGAGGAGAAGCAGGGCTTCTTCGGCTGGCTCAAGGGCCTCTTCACCTGAGCGGAAACCGAGTAAAAGGCGAGGGCCGCGGCGTCTGCCGCGGCCCTCGCCTGGTGTTTTTCAGAATTTGCGGGAGAAGATGTCGTTTTCGGTGAGCAGGCTTTCCACCGTGGGATATCCCAGCCGGCCGAGCAGCTCGATCACATAGGGGTTGTCGATCGGCGTGGGGCTGGCCGCGTCGCCGCCGTAGGCGTCCACGTTGCGCTCCCCCTCCTCGCGCGGGATGATCCGCTTGGGGCCGCCCACACAGCCGCCCACGCAGCCCATCCCCTCGAAGAAGTTCGCGTCGATCTTCCCCGCGAGCAGGTCGTCAATGAGCGCGCGGCAACCGGGCACGCCGTCCGCCTGCCGGGTGCGCATCGAAATTTTGCGGTGGGGGTTGAGCCGCTCGACGGTCGAGCGGACCGCCTCGCTCACCCCGCCGGTGCGCGCGTAGATGCGCCCCGCGCGGGAGGAGTGGTCGCGCTCGCGGTCCTCCAGCTTGGCCGGGTCGATCCCCGCCGCCGCGAAGATGTCCCGCACCTCCTGGAAGGTCAGCACGTAGTCGACCGCGCCCGCGAGGTCCTTTTCGCGCGCCTCCGCCTTTTTGGCGATGCAGGGGCCGACGAAGATGGTCAGCGCGTCGGGGTGCAGCGCCTTGACCGAACGGCCGCAGGCGATCATCGGGGAGACCGACGCGGGCAGGTGGGACTGCAGCTCGCTGTAGATCTTGCGGATCATCGCGATCCACAGGGGGCAGCAGCAGCTCGTGAGCTGGAAGTCGCCCTCCCGGGTGATGTTCTTGTCAAACTCGAGCGCCTCCTTGAGGGTGAGGATGTCCGCGAAGAGCGCGACCTCGATCATCCCGTCGAACCCGAGCCGCAAAAAGGCGCTGCGCAGCATGCCGGGCGTGACCGCCTCGGAGAACTGGCCCATGAAGGCGGGCGCGACGAGCGCGTAGACGGGGCCCTCGTGACGGCGCACCGCCTCCATCGCGGCGACGGCGTCCCGGCTCGCCTCGAGCTTTTTGGCGGCGCACGCGTCGATGCAGGCGGAGCAGCCGACGCAGCGGGTCACGTCGATGGCGACCCGCCCGCCCTCTTCGGGCGCGGAATGGATCGCGTCGAACGCGCAGGCGCGTTCGCACGCGCCCTCGCCGGGCGCGCAGCCGCATTCGCCCGTCCGCCAGACGAGCGGGTGCTTTTGGGGATTCAAGAGGCAGTCGAGCTGCTTGGGATCGAAGTCCTGCTGGGTGCGGATGTATTTGATCGCTTCGGGCAGGTTGCTGCGCGCCTGCGCGGCGAGCAGCGTCTGGTAGAGCTCCTGGAAGGTTGCCATGGCGTTCACACTCCTTGCGTTTCTTCCTTTAGGATATCCAATGCGGAAGGTTTCATCAATGGGAAGGGACGCAGAATTCACATTTTCTTCATAAAAAATCCCAATCTAAACAAAATTTCCCCGGTAAACTGGACATAAGCTAATAAGGGAGTCGTTTTAAATCCCAGGTCAACACCGCGGGCGCAAGCCCTGGCCTGGGGTCCGTGTGAGGTAACAAGACTTTTAGCGTGCCGCAGGCATGTTGAAGGTCTTTTTTATTGTGAAGCAATAAAAATGGCCGTATATTCGGACGGCTATTTTTTGATAGTTCTATCGTCTGCGGACAACAATAGCTCTGACAACAGTTTGAGGGAGTGTGGCAATTGTTTACTCAGAAGGATATCCGGCAGACCTGCGGGGAGCTCGGCGTGGACCCCGCCAGGGGGCTGACTGCGGCCGAGGCGTCGGCGCGCCTCCAAAAGCACGGGCCCAACGAGCTTGCGGAAAAGAAGCGGAAATCGAAGCTCGCGATGTTCCTTTCCCAGCTCAACGACCCGATGATCTACATCCTCTTTGCCGCGGCGGCGATCTCCATCTTCCTGCGGGAAGTCTCCGACGCGGTGATCATCCTGCTCGTCGTGCTCTTAAACGCCGTCATCGGCATGACGCAGGAGGCCAAGGCGGAGCAGGCGCTCGAGGCGCTCAAAAAGCTCTCGAGCCCCAACGCGCTCGTGCGCCGGGACGGCAGGCTCTCCGAGGTGCCCGCCGCCGGCCTCGTGCCGGGCGACATCGTGCTGCTCGAGGCCGGGCGGGTGGTCCCCGCCGACCTGCGCCTTCTCCAGTCGGTCAACCTCAAGGTGGAGGAGAGCGCCCTCACCGGGGAATCGGTGCCCGCCGAAAAGGACGCCGCGTTCGTGGCCGAGGGGGAGCCGGGCATCGGCGACCGGGTGAATATGGCCTTTTCCTCGACGAGCGTGGCCTATGGGCGGGGCGAGGGGGTCGTGACCGCCACCGGCATGGATACCGAGATCGGGCGGATCGCGGCGATGCTCGCCGGACAGAAGCAGGAGCTCACCCCGCTCCAGAAGCGGCTGGCCGACCTCGGCAAGATCCTGGGCGTCGTGGCGGTCGTCGTCTGCCTGGCGATGTTCGGCATCGCGGTGCTCCAGCGCCGCGACATCCCCGAAATGCTGCTGACCGCGATCTCTCTGGCCGTCGCGGCGATCCCCGAGGGCCTGCCCGCCGTCGTGACCATCGTGCTCGCGCTCGGCGTCCAGCGGATGGTCAAGGTCAACACGATCGTGCGGCGGCTGCCGTCGGTCGAGACGCTCGGCGCGGTCAGCGTCGTCTGCTCGGACAAGACGGGCACCCTCACCCAGAACCGCATGACCGTCACTAAGGTCTGGCTGGACGGTGTGCTGCGCGGCGTAAGCGGGCTCGACTACGGCCGTGACCGGGAGTTCGTCACCGGCTTTGTGCTCTGTAACGACGCCTCCACCGCGGACGGCGCGCGGGTGGGCGACCCCACCGAGCTCGCGCTGCTCGATATGGGCGCGCCGCTCGGCGTGAGCAGGGAAGGGCTTGAAGCCGGGATGCCGCGCGTCGGCGAGCAGGCGTTCGACTCCGACCGCAAGATGATGACCACCGTGCACAAAACCGGCGCGGGAACCGTCTCCTATACGAAGGGCGCGACCGACATCCTGCTCGCCCGGTGCGAACGCATCTTTGAAAACGGCGCCGAACGCCCGATGACCGGCGCCGACCGGGAGGAGATCCTCGCGGCGGCGGGCGAGATGGCAAAGCTCGCACTGCGGGTGCTGGCGCTCGCGCGACGGGAGGGAAACGAAGCCGCCGAGGAGGAGCACCTCTGCTTCGTCGGCCTCACCGGCATGATCGACCCGCCCCGCCCCGAGGCGAAGGCGGCCGTGCGGGAATTCAAAAACGCGGGCATCCGCACCGTCATGATTACCGGCGACCACCGCGACACCGCGCTTGCGATCGCTAAGGAGCTGGGCATCGCCGAGCGGGAGGAGCAGTGCCTGACCGGCGCGGAGCTCGCGGAAATGTCCCAGGAACAGCTTGACGCGCGGGTGGAGGATCTGCGGGTGTTCGCACGCGTCTCCCCCGAGCATAAGGTCATGATCGTGAAGGCGCTCAAGAGCCGGGGCCACATCGTCTCGATGACGGGCGACGGGGTCAACGACGCGCCCTCCCTCAAGGCCGCGGACATCGGCGTGGCGATGGGGATCACCGGCACCGACGTGGCCAAGGGCGCGGCGGACATGGTGCTCACCGACGACAACTTCGCCACCATCGAAAAGGCGGTGCGCGAGGGGCGCGGCATCTACGCCAACATCAAAAAGTCGGTGCTCTTCCTGCTCTCCTCCAACTTCGGCGAGGTGATCGCGATGTTCGTATCGATCGCCGCCGGACTGGCCGCCCCGCTGCGCGCGATCCACATCCTCTGGGTCAACCTCATTACCGACAGCCTGCCCGGACTCGCGCTCGGCGTGGACACCAAGGCCCCCGGCATTATGAAGCAGCGCCCCCGCGACCCGCAGGAGAGCCTCTTCGCGCACGGCGGGTTCGCGCTCACCCTCTTTTACGGCGTCGTGATCGCCGGGATGACGCTGGCCGCCTTCCTCTATTCGCCCATCCGGATGCTTACTTTGGCGGACGCGCCCATCTCCTTCGGCGGCATCCGCGCGCTGCTGGAAAACCCCAGCGTCCTCATCCACGCGCAGACCTACGCCTTCGTGACGCTCGCCACCTCCCAGCTTTTCCACGCCGTCGGTATGCGCGACGTCGACCGCTCCGTCTTCCGCATGAACCACCTCGAAAACCGGACGATGCTCCTTTCCCTCGCCGTCGGCGTCGGCCTCCAGATCGCCGTCACCGAGGTCCCCTTCCTGACGGCCGCGTTCGGCACCGTCGCGCTCTCCTTTACCGAGTGGGTCGACCTGCTGCTGCTCGCGTTGCTGCCGCTCGCTTTCCATGAGGTCAGGGTGCTTTTTAAATGGATTTTTGGGAGATTTGCCGCTCGGTGAGCGGCGGAGGCTGCCGCGCTGCGACGGCCCGCAGGCCTAGTACCGGAGGCGTGTCCCGCCGACGGCCGCCCGGCGGAGCTTCTTCTTAGATTTTCCGCCCAGGGGACGGAAGGCTTTTTCGCACCCCTCCGGGGCGCTTCAGATGAGCCGCCTTCGGCGGCAAAGATTGCCGGGACCCGCCCCGGCGGGCGGGCCGACTTCTTGCGCGCCCAAGAAGTCGGCGGAAGAAGGGCGCTCAAGGGGGGCTCACTTGAAGAAGATGGGGGCGCAAAGCTTGCCCCCCTTGAGAATCCCCCCACCGCTCACGCCCAGCCTCCCGCGACAATAAGACAACTGCCGAAGCACCCACCAAGGTGGCACACGGCAGGGAACGATATCATACAACGGAAAGAAAAGGAGCGGGGCGCTATTGCGTCCCGCCCCTTTTCTTTCCTCTTCCACACGCCCGCTTACGCCGGGGAGGTGCGTTCTCCGGGTTCCGGCGGAGCAGCCATTCCAGGCGGATTCCCCAGATTTTGTTTTTCGGTAGTTTCACAGATACTTTCATTAGTTAGGCTCCCTAGTGTTCTTATATAAGAACAATTATAGCAAATAATCTCCCTATAATCAAGAAAAATGTGATTAGATGGGAGCAAGCGATTGTACTATGGGGCGTAAAAAAATGCTGGACGGCTATATCGGTAAGAATATCGCCCGACTGCGGAATCAGAAGGGGTGGTCGCAGGAGCTTTTCGCCGCAAAATTGCAGGTGGCGGAGTTCGATATCACACGGTCGACCGTGACGAAGATCGAGAACGGGTGCCGTAACATCTTTGCCCATGAGCTCCCGATGATCTGCCGGGCGCTTGGGTGCCGTTATGAAGACCTTTTGGGGCCGGTGCGCCGGCCGGAAGAGAGCGGCGAATGACTGTAAAGCCGTGCCTCCCCGGGCGCATTACCGGTACGGTTCCGGGGGCTGGGCGGCAGAGGCATTGCGCCCGCGGCGCGGCGGCGGGCGGGTTGCTGTAAGCTCGTCCGCTGATCCGTGGACAGGGCGCCGCCGACTTTGGCCGAAGGCCAACCGGAGGCGGCGTGGGGGTCAAGGGGGCGCAGCCCCCTGCGGTTTCTTTCCCCAATTTCTTGGGCGGCCAAGAAATTGGGCCGCCCGCCGGGGCGGGACCCGGCAAACTACGCCGCTCGCCGAGCGGCAAATCCAAGCCCGCCGTCGGTCGGCCACCGACAGGCCCTCCGCCTCCGGGGCGGAATACCTAAAACGGCCGTCGGCCGGCCAACGACAAACTGCGCCGCTCAATGAGCGGAAAACTCAAATAAAGAGAAGCCGCCCTTCCGGACGGCTTCTCTTTATTCCCATTCATTCAGTTCGGCATACTGTTTGACGAACCGGTCGGCGAGGGCGCGGATGCGGGGCTCGTCCCCGGCGGCGGAGCGGTCGGCGATTGCGACGACGGGAAAGCCGGCGGCTTTGGCGGTCTCCACGGCGTAGAGCGCGTCCTCAAAGACGACGACCTCCTCGCGGGGCAGCCCCAGCCGTTCGCAGGCGCGCTCATAGATCACGGGCAGATGCTTGCCCGCGCCCACCTCGGTACAGGTGAGCAGGAACTCAAACCGGCCGAGCAGGCCGACCCGCTTGAGCGCCGCCTCCGCGAGATAGCGGTCGGTGGCGGTGGCCACGCACATGCGCACCCCGGCGCGGGCGAGGCGGTCGACGAAGGAGAGGATGTCCGCCTTGGGCGGGATCTGGTGGAAATAGCTCTCCTCCATGACCTCGTTGATGCCGTCCATCACATCCTGCACGGTCCCGGTGACGCCGAACCGTTCGCGCAGGTAATCGGCGGTCTGGACCATGCTGAGGTCCTTGAGGGCCTCGTAAAGCCCCGGGGGCGGGCGGACGCCCCGCTTCATGAGGAAGCGGTCGGCGGAGTCGCCCCAGAAGGGCATGGAGTCGAGCAGGGTACCGTCCATATCAAAGATTGCGCCTTGCATGAAAACCTCCTTGGCCGGGTGAATTTTCTGTAGCTATTCTACCGCGTTTCCCGGAGAAATGCAAACCAAAGAAATCCATCCCCCGGCGGGCGCGCCGGGGGATGGATTTCCTTCAGGAGCCCTGCGCGGCAAAATAGAGCTTGTTGCGCAGGTAGGAGGGGTCGTCGGGCTTATATTTCCCGGCGCGGTCGTTATATTCGGCGGCGCGGGCGCGCTCGCCCAGCCGGTCGTGGCAGACGCAAAGCTGGATGCAGGGCAGGTAGCCGTAGCAGTCGGGGCTGACGAAAGCGCCCGAGCGGTCGTCGCGCTCGCGGGAGAGCGCGAGCTCATACCAGAAGATCGCCTCCCGGTAGCGCGCGCGGTCGAGAAAATGCTTTCCGACGTCGCAGCAGACCTCGGCGCGCGGCGTGTCGTATTCAAGGGTGCGCAGCAGCGCGGAAAGCCCCTCGCGCGGCTCCTTCATCGCGTAGCGGCACCAGGAGAGATGGCGGCAGGCTTCGATGTTGTTTTCGATCCAGCCGCGTCCCCCGTCCAAGAACGCCTCAAACACGCGGACGGCGTCGGCGTAACGCTCGTGGTAGTAGAGCTCGCGCGCGTAGTAGAACTGGTCGCGCGGCGCGAGCTCCCCCTGCTCGGCGAGCTGTTTTTCATAGATGCGCAGATTGCGCGCAGGGTCGGAGGGGCGCAGTTTGCGGTGGGAGACGGCGGCGTCTCCGTAAACGACGACGCCCGAGGGGGTGATCGCCTCGTGCACCGCCCCCGCCCAGCGGAATTCAGGGCTGTTGCGGACGATCCGTTCGCGGTAGTAGGAGAGGGTGGGCTTGCCGTCCGCGTCGAACGCCGCGTGGTAGCGGAGCATGACGACGTCGGCGGCGGGATCGAGGGTGCGTTTGAGGTCGAGCAGCGCGGCGCGGTCGGCTTCCAAAAGTATGTCGTCCGCGTCGAGCCACATGCAGTATTCCATCTCCGCTTTGGAGAAGGAAAAATTCCGCGCGGCGGAAAAGTCGTCGGTCCACGCGAAGTCATAGACCTTGTCGGTATACCGCCGCGCGATCTCCTTCGTCGCGTCGGCGGAGCCGGTATCCACAATGATGATCTCGTCCGCCGCGTCCGCCGCGCTTTCGAGGCAGCGGGCGAGGACGTCCTCCTCATCTTTAACGATCATGCACAGGCTGATGGTGATCATGGAACTCTCCTTTACAGGTTTTGCCGCCCGAACGGCGCGTCAGAGAAATGCGCCCTCCCGTTCAAAGCGGGTGCGAAGCGTTCCGATCGCCTTCTTTTCAATGCGCGAGACATAGGAGCGGGAAATTTCCAGCTTTTTGGCGACCTCCCGCTGGGTGAGCGGGCGGGTCCCGCCGAGTCCGTAGCGCATGACGATGATCTGCCGCTCCCGCTCGTCGAGGCAGCAGGCGATAAAATCATAGAGCTGCTCCGACTTGATGTGCAGGTCGATGCAGTCGATGATGTTGTCCTCCTCCGACATGATGTCGCCGAGCGTCAGGGAATTTCCGTCCTTGTCGGTGTCGATCGGATCGCTTATGTAGACGTCCTGCGCGGACTTCTTCTTATTGCGGAAGTGCATCAGCACCTCGTTTTCGATGCAGCGGGAGGCGTAGGTCGCGAAACGGGTCCCCTTGTCGGTGTTGAAGGTGGAGACCGCCTTGATCAGTCCGATCGTCCCGATCGAGATCAGGTCGTCCTGGTCCTTGAAGGTGCTGTAATACTTCTTGATGATATGGGCCACGAGGCGCAGGTTGTGCTCGATCAGGCAGGCTTTGGCGGCTTCGTCCCCGGCGGCGATCCGATCGAGGCATTCGCGTTCCTCCTTGGCGGAGAGGGGGCGGGGGAAGGACCCGGTACCGGTGACGTGCAGGGCGAAATAGAGCAGGTTGCACAGGGCGGCGAACAACGAGAACAAGGGAAGACCTCCTCGGCCGGAACCCGGCGGATTTGAGAATCGGGCGAAAAAGAAAACGCACCATGCAAGACATGGCACGATTCATCTATATGCCAAAGGGTCTCGTCCCGTGCAAGTCCGGCGGCGGGACGGAAACGGCCGTCCCGGAAAAACGATTGAAAACACGGCGGGAACGGGATATAATAAGCGCAGAAAAATTTGAGGGAGGAATCGCAATGCCCTGCATCCAGACAAAGGTAAACGTCACGCTCACCCCGGAAAAGGAGGAGGCGATCAAGCAAAAATTCGGACAGGCGATCACCGCCATCCCCGGCAAGACGGAAAACTGGCTGATGTGCACGTTCGAGGACGGCTGCCGCATGTATTTCCGCGGGGAGGCCGGCGCGCCGATGGCCTTCGTGGAGGTCAAGGTTTACGGCAAGGCGCCCGCGTCCGCCTTTGACAGGCTGACCGGGGAGATCACCGGCATCCTGCGCGACGAACTGGATATCGCGCCCGACCACGTCTACGTCAAATATGAGGAGGTGGCCAGCTGGGGCTGGAACGGCGCGAATTTTTGAGCCGTAAAAGGGGCGGGGAGCGTGCTCCCCGCCCTTCTGCCGTGCGCCTTTCCATCGGCGGAAAGATGTGGTATACTGATTTTGCGAAGATTCCGAATGAAAGGATGAGCGGATGGGAACCGTCTTGATGTGGGCGCTTTTCGCGGTCAACGCGGCGGGACTGGCGGCCTGCGGGCTCGACAAGTGGAAGGCGAAGCGCGGCGCGTGGCGCATCCCCGAGAAAACGCTCTTCTTCTTCGCCGTGATCGGCGGGGGATGGGGCGTGTGGGCCGGCATGTATCTCTTCCGGCACAAGACGCGCCGCTGGTATTTTGTGGTTGGAATCCCGGCGATCACGCTGGCGGAATACGGGCTGCTCGTGTGGGCGCTGCTGGTTCGGTAATCGGACGGGTTTTGCGTAAGGAGGAAAAGGAAATGGCAAAAAGAGTGGGAATTTTAACGGCGGGCGGTGACTGTCCGGGACTGAACGCGACCATCCGCGGGGTGGCCAAGGCGCTCTACCAGAAGATGCCGGACGTGGAGATCGTCGGCGTGGTCGACGGCTTCAAGGGGCTGATCAAGGGCGAGTACCATGAGATGAAGCAGTCGGATTTTTCCGGCATCCTGACGCGCGGCGGCACCATCCTCGGCACGGCGCGCACCCCCTATAAAAACATGAAGATCGTCGAGAACGACGTGGACAAGGTCGCCGAGATGAAGGGCAACTACAAAAAGATGAAGCTCGACTGCCTCTTCGTCCTGGGCGGCAACGGCACCCACAAGACGGCCAATCTGCTCTCCGAGGAGGGGCTCAACATCATCGGCCTGCCCAAGACGATCGACAACGACATCTGGGGCACCGACGTGACGTTTGGCTTCCATACCGCCGTGGGGATCGGCACCGAGGTGGTCGACCGCATCCACACCACCGCGAGCAGCCACAAACGGGTGATGGTCATCGAGATCATGGGCAACAAGGCGGGCTGGCTCACCCTCTACACCGGCGTGGCGGGCGGTGCGGACGTCATCCTCATCCCCGAGATCCCCTACGACATCAAAAAGGTCGTCAAGGCGATCGAGCGGCGGGCGGCGTCCGGCCGGGGATTCTCGATCGTGGTGGTCGCGGAGGGCGCGTTCGACGCCGAAGAGGCCAAAATGAAAAAGAAGGAGCGCGCCGAAAAACGCGCCGCCGAGGGGATCACGACGGCGACGGCGCGCATCGTGCGGCAGATCGAGGAGAGCTCGGGCTCCGAGACGCGCATGGTCGTGCCGGGGCACTTCATCCGCGGCGGCGAGCCGTCTGCCTACGACCGGGTGCTCGCCTCCCAGTTCGGCGTTTACGGCGCGGAGCTCTTCAGCCGCGGCATCTTCGGCGTGACCGTCGCCCAGCAGAACAACGAGATCGTCCACAACCGCCTGTCCGACGTCGCCGGAAAGACGAAATTCGTCCCGGTCAACGACCAGATGATTTTTACAGCGCGCAGTTTGGGTATTTCCTTCGGCGATTAGGGAATACCATAGGCGGGAGGATTTCCTCCCGCCCGCGTCTGGTTTTTTCCGCCGTTCTTTTTTCAAGATTCTTCCCCGAATCCTATTGACAAAAACGGTGGGAACGATTATAATAAATATCGCGCTGTTCGACAAGACCGGCGCAGATGGCCCGGTAGTTCAGTTGGTTAGAACGCTAGCCTGTCACGCTAGAGGTCGTGGGTTCGAGCCCCATCCGGGTCGCCAGTTTGCCTTTGTAGCTCAGTTGGTAGAGCAGAGGACTGAAAATCCTCGTGTCGTTGGTTCGATTCCGACCGAAGGCACCAAACGCGGGTTTAGCTCATTTGGCAGAGCGCCACCTTGCCAAGGTGGAGGTAGCGAGTTCGAGCCTCGTAACCCGCTCCAACAAAAAGAGGTCGGGAATGGAAACTTCGCGCCTCTTTTTTCATATACTGCGGTATATGATAGCGGCGCCGTAGCCAAGCGGTAAGGCAGAGGTCTGCAAAACCTTCATTCACCGGTCCGATTCCGGTCGGCGCCTCCAAAGGACAAAACCCCCGCTGCGAAAGCAGCGGGGGTTTTTGCGCATCCGCGGCGTGGAAAGCAAAAAATCTGCAAAACCAGCATTTACCGGTCCGATTCCGGTCGGCGCCTCCAAAGGACAAAACCCCCGCTGCGAAAGCAGCGGGGGTTTTTGCGCATCCGCGGCATGGAAAGCAAAAAATCTGCAAAACCAACATTTACCGGTCCGATTCCGGTCGGCGCCTCCAAAGGGCAAAACCCCCACTGCGAAAGCAGCGGGGGTTTTTGCGCATCCGCGGCATGGAAAGCAAAAAATCCGCAAAACCAACATTTACCGGTCCGATTCCGGTCGGCGCCTCCAAAGGACAAAACTCCCGCTGCGAAAGCAGCGGGAGTTTTTGCGCATCCGCGGCGTGGAAAGCAAAAAATCCGCAAAACCTTCATTCACCGGTCCGATTCCGGTCGGCGCCTCCAAAGGACAAAACCCCCGCTGCGAAAGCAGCGGGGGTTTTTGCGCATCCGCGGCATGGAAAGCAAAAAATCTGCGAAACCAACATTCACCGGTCCGATTCCGGTCGGCGCAAAAACAGGGCGGCGGATCCATACGGACCCGCCGCCCTGTTTTTGTCAGCCCGGGAAGGCCGTACCGACGATCTCGACGAGGCGTGGGAGAACCGCCTCGACGATCAGCCGCCCCTTTTCCGCCGAGGAGGAACGCGCGGTCGCGAGGACCCCGGTGGAGGGAATGGCGTCTTTATCGATGGGGTATTTGAAGTAGGGGCAGGGCGCGGCGCCCTTTGAATCGACGATGAGCTCCTCCCGCACAAGCTCGGGCGCGAAGTAGAGCATGAGGGAGGTCTCGGTGATCGCCGCGTGCTCGAACGCCCAGCCGGGGAAGGGCACCTCGTCGAAGAGGCGGGCGATCAGTTCCTCGGGCATGGGGTCCCACCAGTTGGAGAGCAGGAGGGTGACACGGTCCCCATAACGGGCGCTGCACAGGTCCATCGCCTCGATGAGGAAGGGGTCGTTTTCAAAGTGCGCGTTCATAATGAAGATTTTGGTGAAGCCGTCCCGCACAAACTCGTCGAACAGGTCGGAGGCGAGCTGCTGGAGCGTCGCGCCGTTCAGGTCGATCGTGCCGGGAAAGAGGGGCCCGCCGCCGCTCAGGGGCTTCGATTTATAGCCGTAGGAGAGGGTGGGGGCGACCACGCCGCCGACCGCCTGGGCGAGCCGGCAGGCGAACTGCTCGGCGAGCACCGCGTCCACGCAGAGCGGCAGGTGCGGCCCGTGCTGTTCGGTCGCGCCGACCGGGAGGATGAGGACCTGGTCCTTTTTCGCCTCAAATTCCCGCCAGGTCATCCGTTCCATCTTGACTTCTTCAAACATACAGCGCCCTCCTTTTGGATGTTCATCACATAATCAAATGATAAGGGAAAAGGATTGTGGCTACAATGTACAAAAAGTCCGAAAGCTCGCCAAATGCTTGTACGCAGGGTACAATGACGAAGCCGTTTCGCTGTGCTATGCTTTTTAACAGAGAACACGGCGGCCACCGGCCCGCCTGGATCAAAGGGGATTTCGGGACATGAAGAGAACCTTATTTCTGAACGCGAAGCTCAAGGGCGCCGCCGGCGTCACCGACCTTTTGGTGGAGGACGGCGTCTTTTCGGAGATCGCTCCCGGCTTGGGCGCCCGGTATCCGGAGGCCGAGCGGGTGGACCTCGGCGGGAAGCTGACGCTTCCGCCCTATGTGGAACCGCACATCCATCTGGATTATGTATATACGGCGCGCGAACCCGGCGCGAAAAACCACAGCGGGACCCTCTTCGAGGGCATCCAGCGCTGGTCGGAGACAAAGGGCGGCATGTCCGGGGAGGAGATCAAGCGCCGCGCCCGCATCGCCCTGCGCAAGCAGATCCTGAGCGGCATCCAATACGTCCGCACCCATGTGGACGTGACCGACCCCAACCTCACCGGCCTGAAGGCGATGCTGGAGCTGCGCGAGGAGGTCTCCGACCTCGTCACCATGCAGATCATCGCCTTCCCGCAGGAGGGGATGTACTCCTTCCCGGGCGGCGACCGGCTCGTGGAGGAGGCGCTTAAAATGGGCGCCGACGTCGTCGGCGCGATCCCGCACTTTGAATTCACCCGCGAGTTCGGGCTGCGCTCGGTCAAAAGGGCGGTCGAGCTCGCGGTCAAATACGGAAAGCTCGTGGACATCCACTGCGACGAGACGGACGACGAGCAGTCCCGCTTCCTCGAGGAGCTGGCCGCGCAGGCCTACCTCGGCGGCATCGGCGAACTGACCACCGCCAGCCACACCTGCGCGATGGCCTCCTACAACAACGCCTACACCGCCAAGCTCTTTAAGCTGCTCAAGCTCGCGAAGCTCAACTTCATCTCCTGCCCGACCGAGAACATGCATCTTCAGGGCCGGTGCGACAGCTACCCCAAGCGCCGCGGCGTGACCCGCGTGCCCGAGCTGCTCGCCGAGGGACTCAACGTCTGCTTCGCGCAGGATTCGATCTCCGACCCGTGGTATCCGCTCGGTTCGGGGAACCTCATGAACATCCTCGACGCCGGCCTGCACGCCTGCCAGCTCACGAGCATCGAGCAGATCTACGGCGCGCTCGACCTGATCACGGTGAACGGCGCGAAGACGCTGCACATCCAGGACGCCTACGGCATCGCGCCGGGCAGGGACGCAAACTTTATCGTGCTCAACGCCGCCGACGAGTTTGACGCGGTCTGCGAACGCGCGAGCGTCGCCTGCTCGGTGCGCGGGGGAGAATTCCTCTTCCGGCGGTTCGAGCAGGTCGAAACCGACCGGGGCTTTTTGCGGGAGGAACCGCTATTTTTCGATGAATTCCGCGGCAAGGATGCTGTTGAAGAGTTCGTGCCGGACAAACGCATCGTCTAAATCCTTGGCAAGCAGCCCCTTGATCGTATTGAGGCGGTAGATGAGGGTGTTGCGGTGGATATAGAGCGCCTGGGAGGTCCGCAGCAGGTTGCAGTTGTTGTAGAGGTAGCTGCGCAGCGTGCCCACGAGGTCGGAGCCGTTCTTCCGGTCCGCCTCGAGCAGCGGCCCGAGGTTCTCCCGGGAGTACTTCCGGATCTCCTCGGGGTTCTCGATTTCAAAGAAGAGCCGGAAGATGCCGAGCTCGGAATAGTGCAGCACCTGTTCCCGGCTGATGCCCTTAGCCATCGTGGCCAGCGCCTTTTTGGCCTCCGAGTAGCTCGTCCGGATGGGGCAGCCCTTCTGGCACACCCGCCCGAAGCCCAGGCGCAGCGGCGCGTGGGGATAGCGCTTGGAGAGCACGCCGAACGTCTCGGTGAGGCATTTGTCGAGCGCGTCGGCGTCCCGTTCGGTCTTGCCGAGCGCGAGGCAGACGACCGTGTTGAGGTACCCCATCGCCAGGACGCTGCGCCCCTCCCCCTCGCCGCACGATTTGAGGGTGTGGGAGAGGTCGCTCTTGATGGTGTCCAGGGCGGCGGCCGCCGGGTCCCCGGCCTGGATCTCCGCCACCGCGATGAAGCGGAAGGCGCGCTGGGGGATCCCGAACAGCCCGGAAAGCTCCTCGAAGGTGCGGCTGTCGTCCGCGGAAAAGAGCAGCTGCTCCAGGAACCGCTGCCCCTTCTTCGCCTGCTCCTTGCGGTACATAATGTTTTCGGAGATCTCCTGCGTCACGTCGATCAGCTTGACGTCCCAGGGCATCTCGAAGAGCGGGAAGCAGGACGCGTCGGCCAGCTCGACCAGCGACGGGGGGATTTCGGGGATGTAGCGTTCCCCGGTGAGCATGACCATGCCGGCCAGCCCCTTGGAGACCGATTCACGCATGAGGGAGAGCAGGCTCTCCTCCCCGCAGTCGAGACCCGCGCCCGAAATGAAGATCAGCTCCCCGCCGTGCAGCCACTGGGAGATGGTCGAGGTGGTGCAGATGAACGGCCAGGAGATCTGCCGGTAGAGCCCCTTTTCACCGGCGACCAGCCGGATCTGCCTGAAGTGCCTGAGGCCCTTGAGGTCCGCGCAGGAGATGGACATGGGGCGCCCTCCTTCCAAAACAGTGCAGGCGGCAAACGCAAAAAAACCTGATCGTACCAGCCTGAAAGTATCAGGACCATTATAATACAAGCCCTATTTTTTGACCATGTCATAATTTTACAGATAGGAGTGTTACCGCATGAAACAAGCGTGGGAATGGGATTATGAAATGTTCAGCGGCGCGGTGCCGGTGAAGGACCGCACCGACCTCATCCAGTGGGACAACCTTTTGGAGGGCAAGTTCCTCGAGGAGGCGCGCCAGATGCTCGAGAGCGGCAAGGGCGCGTGGACCAAGCCCCTGCCCGAGTCGAAGGCGCCCTACTCCAAGATGCTCGGCGCGATCAGCAGCATGGCGAACATGGGCTACGACGTCACCGAGGCGGACAAACTCATCCCGCTGGCGTTCGACGCGATCCGGGAGGACCGCCTCATCGACCTGCAGGTCCTCAACGCGCGGGTGTTCAAGGCGCTCGCCGAGGCCCCCAAGATCGAGGGGCACCCCTACTGGTCCTGCGTGGTCTACGAGAGCTTTGAGCAGTACCTGCAAAACGCGCAGCTCTGCGAATATCCCGATTACCGGCTTCCCGGCCGGGAGGAGCTCTTCGACCGGGTGCACGCGGGCTGGCTGGGCGAGATCATCGGCTCGGCGCTCGGCACGGCGGTGGAGGGCTTCAAATCCTCCCGGCTGTGGGAGGTGTTCGGGGAGATCGACGGCTACGTCAAGCCCCCCGAGACCCTCAACGACGACATCACCTTCGAGCTCGCGCTGCTCGAGGCGTTCCGTGAAAAGGGCTACGCGATCGATTCCGACGACATCGCTGACAAGTGGGTGGGGCTCATCCCCTTCGCCTACACGGCCGAGGAGGTCGCCCTGCGCCACATGCGCTCGGGCATCTATCCGCCGCAGAGCGGCTACCTCGTCAATCCCTACCGCGAGATGATCGGCGCCGCGATGCGCGCGGCCATCTGCGGCGCGCTCGCCCCCGGCAGGCCCAGGCTGGCCGCCGAGCTCGCCTGGAAGGACGGGCGGGTCTCCCACCACAACAACGGCATCCTCGCGGAGGTCTTCAACGCGGTGCTCGTCTCGATGGCCTACGTCGAGACCGACATGCGCACCGTTCTGGAGAAGGCGATGCGCGCCATCCCGATGGACAGCGAGTTCTACACCGTGCTCGAGTTCGCCTTCGAGGCGTGCGAGAAATCGGCGACCTACCGCGAGGCGTGGGAGCTGTGCGAGGAAAAATACAAGCACTACAACTGGGTGCACTGCTACCCGAACATGGCCTCCGAGGTGATCGCGATCTACTTCGCGGGCAACGACTACCAAAAGGCGATGAGCATCCTGATGATGTCCGGGCAGGACAACGACTGCACCGGCGGCCCGATCGGGCACGCCTACGGCGCGATGCTCGGGACGGCGGCGCTCGACAAAAAGTTCACCGAGCCGCTCGAGGACCGGCTGGACACCTACGTGCGCACGATGGAAACCCAGAGCATCACCTCCCTTTCGGAAAAGACGACCGACGCGATCTTAAAGCACTGGCAGGAATAACGGACCCAGGAGGAAAGGAAGCCTCTTAACGATAAGCTAGGAAGAAAGGAAGTTATGAAAAAATGAAAAGATCGATCTCTCTGCTTCTCTGCCTCGCGCTCTTAGCGGGCGTCTTCGCGGGCTGCGCGACCGCCCCCGCCCCCTCGCAGGCCAGCCAGGCCCCCGCTTCCGAAGAGGACGCCGCCCCCGCCGAGGAGCCCGCCGCACAGGCCGAAGCGAGCGTCCCGACCGGCGACAAGCCGATCGCGCTGCTCATCCCGTCCCCCGTGGGCGACCCGTTCATCGCGCTGTGCGTGAAGGGCCTTGAGAAGCTGTCCGCCGAGACCGGGGCCGAGCTCAAGATCATTGAGACGCTCGACAAGGCGGAATATGAGGATCAGGTCCGCGCGATGGCCGAGCTGGGCGCCAACCCCGTCTACTGCATGTGGGGCGACCTGTCCGAGCTGGCCGTCAAGGTGGCTCCCGAGTATCCCGACACCAAGTTCATCCTCGCGGACGTCTACATGAAGACGAACGAGCCGAACGTCAGCTCGATCTCCGTCGACCCGTACGCCTCCTCCTTCATCGCGGGCTATCTCGCGGCGAACACCACCGAGGCCAAGAAGGTGGGCTTCATCGCCCACGCGGACCGTCCCGTCAGCCGCCGGTACCGCGACGGCTTCATCGCCGGCGTGCACCACGTCGATGAGAACATCCCCGTCGAGGTCGCCTACGTCGGCAACGACCAGGACCCCGTCAAGGGCCAGGAAGTCGCCAAGCTGATGATCCAGAATAACGGCGTCGACCTCATCTTCCAGTCCGCCTCCCGCAGCGGCCTCGGCGTCATCGCCGGCTGCGCCGACCAGGGCATCAAGTGCATCGGCAGCGACGACTACCAGGGCGACGTCGATCCGTGCGTCTTCTGGTCCGCCCTCAAGCCGTTCGACGAGGCCCTCTATGTGGAAGGCAAGAGCGTGTTCGACGGCACCTACGAGAGCGGCGACAAGGCCTACGGCCTGGCGCAGGGGCTCCCGATGTACGATCAGCGCGACTTTGACAAGCTCCCCAAGGAGCTGCAGGACGGCGTGCTCGAGATTGTCGAGGGCATCAAGAACGGCACCATCCAGGTCACTGAGGACGAAAACGTTGTAAAATAACCCCCGAACGCTCCGGTGGGCGGCAGGAAGGCTCCTGCCGCCCGCCGAATAATCCAACGGACGGAATGGTTCCGCTCAGGATGGAGGCAATTATGGAAGACGTCATTCTGGAAGTCAAGGGGATGTGCAAATACTTCGGCTCGCTCGTCGCGAACGAGGACATCAACATGACGGTGAAGCGCGCGTCGGTGCATTCGATCATCGGCGAGAACGGCGCGGGCAAGTCGACGCTGATGAACATGATCGCGGGCATCTATAAGCCGAGCAAGGGCGAGGTGTTCGTCAACGGCAAAAAGGTCGTGTTCCGCAACCCCAACGACGCGGCGAAATGCGGGATCGGCATGGTCCACCAGGAATTCATGCTCTATCCCGAGCTTACGGTGCTGGAAAACCTCATGATGGGCTTTGAGACCACCCGTATGGGATATTTCCTGGACAGGAAAAAGGCGAGGAAGGATATCCAGGAGATCTGCGACAAGTACAAGTTTTCCATCCCGCTGGACGAAAAGGCGCAGGACCTGCCTGTTTCGCTTCTCCAGCAGGTGGAGATCGTGAAGGTCCTCTACAAGGGCGCGGACATCATCATCCTCGACGAGCCGACCGCGGTGCTCACCCCGCAGGGGATCGAGGGCCTGTTCGATGCGATCCGCTATCTGACTGAACACGGAAAAACTGTGATCCTGATTACCCACAAGCTCAAAGAGGTAATGGAGATCTCTGACTATATTACGGTGCTCAAAAACGGCCGCGTCACCGGCAACCTGACCCCCGCCGAGGCCAGCGAGCAGCTGCTCGCGAGCCTAATGGTCGGGCGCGAGGTGCTTTTCAACACCCAGAAGCAGGAAAAGGAGATCGGCGAGGACCTGCTGGCCGTGAAGGATTTGACCGTCAAGAGCGACGACGGCGTCGTCAAGGTCAAGAACGTCAGCTTCTCGGTGAAAAAGGGCGAGATCGTCGGCGTCGCGGGCGTCGCGGGCTCGGGGCAGGGAGAGCTGATCGAAAGCCTCTTCGGGCTGCGCAGGCCCGAATCGGGCGAGATCCGCTACAAGGGGGAGAACATCACCCACCTCTCCCCGCGCGGCCACCGGGTCGACCGGATCGGCTACGTCCCGCAGGACCGCCTCGGCACCGGCTGCGCCCGGGATTCGAGCATCCTGGAAAACTGCATCATGGGCTACCATGTGGCCCACAAGTTCAAAAACCCGCTGCTCGTCAACAAAAAGGAGGCCGAAGGGTTCTCCAAACAGGTCGTCGAGGACTTCTCGGTCAAGGCCGAAAGCGTCTACACGCAGATCGGCACCCTCTCGGGCGGCAACATCCAGAAGGTGGTCGTCGGGCGGGAGTTCTGCCAGGAGAACGACCTGCTGGTCGTCGAGGACCCCACCCGCGGCATCGACGTGGGCGCGATCGAGTTTATCTGGCAGAAGATCATCCAGATCGCGGAGGCGGGCGTCTCGGTCCTGCTCGTGAGCCACGAGCTCGGCGAGGTCATGGAGCTTTCCGACCGCATCCTCGTCATGTATAACGGCGAGATCACCGGAAACCTGCGGAATACCGACGAGCTGGACGAGCAGACGGTCGGCATGTACATGTTGGGAGGGAAAAGGGATGAAGCTTAACCTCAGGCTTTCCACGAACGGAAAGCTCACCGTCCTCAAATATCTCGTCGCCGCGCTGCTGGTCATGATCATCGGATCGATCATCATCCTTTCCCAGGGCAACAGCCCGGCGGAGGCGTTCAAGGCGCTCGGCGTGGGCGCGTTCGGCAGCGTCAGCGCGATCGGCACCACGATCCGCTGGGCCACCCCGAGCATCATCACCGGCATCTCCGCCGTCATCGCCTTCAAATCGGGCATCTGGAACGTGGGCATCGAGGGGCAGATGTATTTCGGCGCGTTCGTCTCGGCGGTCGTCGGCTACCAGCTGCTCATGCCCCGCGGGGTACATATCGTCGTCTGCCTGCTGGTGGCGGGGCTCAGCGGCATGATCTTCTCCTTCATCCCCGCCATCCTCAAGCTGCTGCTCGACGTCAACGAGCTGATCAGCACCCTGATGCTCAACTACGCGGCGCTGCTCTTCACCGAGTACCTGACCTTCAAGTACATGGGCTTCGACGCGTCCGAGCTGGCCGACGCGATCGCCACCCCGGACATGCAGCCGACCGCCCGCCTGTCGGTGCTCCTGCCGCGCACGAGCGCGACGACGGCGATCTTCATCGCCATCGGCATCGCGATCCTGGTGCACCTGCTCTACAAGTACACCGTCAAGGGGTACGAGCTCAAGATGGTCGGCGAGAACCTCAAGTTTTCCAAGTTCGGCGGCGTCAACTACAAGAGCACCTTCCTGACGATCTTCCTGCTCAGCGGGTTCATTGCGGGCATGTGCGGCGGCACCGAAATGATGGGCACGTTCGGCAAGTTCCGCCCCGGCTTCGCCACCAACCTCGGCTGGGACGGCGTCATGATCGCCTCGATCGCCAAGAACAACCCCATCGCGGTCATCTTCATCTCGTTCATCTGGGGTGCGCTCAAGAGCGGCTCCTTCCACATGGAACGCGTCACCGAGACCAACCGGCTGGTGATTTCGGTGCTCCAGGCGCTCTTCGTGCTGCTTGTCGCGATCGACTACGAGGCGCTCTACAAGTGGTTCTGCGACCAGAAACAACTGCGCATGCTGCGCAAACAGGAAAGCGGGGTGCAGTGAGATGCTGGGAATTCTGCTGAGCACCTCCACGCTGGCGGCGACCGTCCGCCTGTCTGCGCCGCTCGCGCTGGCCACGATGGGCAGCGTCTTCGGCCACAAGGCGAAAATCTTCAACATCGGGCTGGAAAGCTACGTGCTCACGAGCGCCTTCTTTGCCACCTGGGGCAGCTACCTCTTCGAGAACGCGTTCATGGGGCTGCTCTTCGGCATGGCCAGCGGCGTCGTGATGTCCGCGATCTTCGGCACCTTCGTGCTGCACTTCAAGTCCGACCCCATCGTCGTCGGCATCGCGATGAACCTGAGCGCATGGGGGCTCACCTCGCTGCTCCTCTTCAACATCTTCCACATCCGCGGCTCGATCATGGACCCGCGCATCAAGAGCTTCGGCAGCATCGACATCCCGCTGCTGGGCAGGATCCCCTTCGTGGGCGAGCTGCTCAACAACCATAACATCCTCGTTTACGCGGCCTTCGCCGTCGTGATCGTCTCGCAGATCGTCATGTACAAGACCCGCTTCGGCCTGCGCCTGCGGGGCGTCGGCCTCAACGAAAAGGCGATCCAGAGCGCGGGCGTCTCGGTGACCAAGTACAAATGGGCCTCGCTGATCATCACCGGCGTGCTCGCGGGCGCGGCGGGGGCCTGCCTGCCGCTGAGCGGCATCTCGATGTTCACCGAGAACATGTCCGCCGGCAAGGGCTTCCTCGCGGTCTCGGCCGCGCGCATCGGCAAGGGCGACCCCTTCAAGGCGTTCTTCGCCTGTCTGATTTTCGCGTTCGCGGACGCGGTGTCGGTCGGTCTCCAGAGCTTCAACATCCCCTCGCAGCTCGTGCTGATGACCCCCTATATCGCCACCGTCGTGGTGATGTGCCTGACGAACCTCGATCAGCTCAAGAAAAACGCCGTCTGACGGCCGGAAAGGGTTGGATAGGATGACCATCAAGGCGATCCCCATCGGGGAGTTCGACTTTACCCCCTACGGGACCTACTACAATCTGAAGGAGGACGCCGAACGGGTGTCCCACACCAAGACCGACGCCTATGAGGACCACATGACCAAAGCCCCCCTCATCGACACGCTGGGGCACCTGGGCTACACGATCGGCGGGGCCGCGCCCTGCGAGGTGCGCTCGATGGAGAAGCACGCCCACACCGAGGAGGCGATCTTCTGCATGGCGGAGCCGGTCATCCTCTGCGTGGCGCTGCCGCACGGCGGCGAGCCGCCGCGCGCGGAGGACGTGCGCGCAGTGCTGCTCTCCCCCGGGGAGGCGGCCGTCATGGCGCGGGAGGTCTGGCACGACGCCTGCCGCGGGCTCGGAAAGCCCGCCGGCTACTACTACCTCGCGAAGGCGGGGGAGCGCCCCGCCGACTGGCTGCCGGTGAGCGGCGGGCCGGTCGCGCTCGAATACTGAGGGGGGCCCCGCGATGCGCGTATTGAACTTCGGCTCCCTCAACATCGACTACGTCTATTCCCTCGACCACATCGTCGCGCCCGGTGAGACGATCACCTCCCGGGGGCTCGAGGTCTTCCCGGGCGGCAAGGGCCTCAACCAGTCGGTGGCGCTCGCGCGCGCGGGCGCCGAGGTCTGCCACGCGGGTATGGTGGGAGAGGACGGCGGCATGCTGCTCGACGTCTGCCGGGAGGCGGGCGTGGATGTGAGCCGCGTGCGCACCGCCGGAACCCGCACCGGCAACGCGATCATCCAGGTGAGCGCGAAGGGACAGAACAGCATCGTGCTCTATCCCGGCGCGAACCGCGCGATCACGCGGGAATACGCGGACGGGGTGCTCGCGGATTTCGGCCCGGGGGACCTGCTCCTGCTGCAAAATGAGGTAAATCTCGTGGACTACCTGATCGACCGCGCGCATGAGCGGGGGATGACCATTGCGCTCAACCCCTCGCCCTTCGACGAGCGGATGCTTGCTTGCGACCTTCGGAAGGTGGATATCTTCCTCCTCAACGAGGTGGAGGGCGCGCAGATCTCCGGCAGGGAGGACCCCCTGGAAATCCTGCCGGAGATGCTCTCGCGGTTCCCCGGCTCCCGTATCGTGCTGACGCTGGGGAAGAGCGGCGTCCTCTACGGGGAGGGGGAAACGAGGCTCTCCCACGGGGTGTACGACGTGCCCGTCGTGGACACGACGGCCGCGGGGGACACCTTCACCGGCTTTTTCCTCGCGGCGGCGCTGGGAGGGGAGACGGTGGCGGAGGCGCTGCGGCTCGCGTCGGCGGCCTCCTCGCTGGCGGTATCCAAAAAGGGCGCGTCCTCCTCGATCCCGACGATCGAAGAGGTGCGCGCCGCGAGGCTCCCTCTGTCAAAATAGCCCCCGGGGGCATAAGGAAGGGCCGGGCGATGGGAAAAATCCCATCGCCCGGCCCTTATGTGATCGCCGCCTCCCGCGCCGCCGGCCCCGCCCGCGCCCGCGAAGGCCGCGGGCGCGGGATCTCTGTGCCGGTGTGGTTATAACAGGAGGGTCGGGTGTAACAGGAGAACGGCTGGTGGATGCCCGGGAAGGCATGGTGTGGCAGAGCGGTGCATCTTTGGTTACCTCCCAAAGAAACGGGGGAACACCCCCATTGACAGGATATGCGCGGACGGGGGGAGGGGTGCGGGGAAAAACGGAACCGGCCCCGCCGGGCCGGGACCGGTTCCGAGGGCTTTCTCAGCCCGCCTCATCCCGCACGCGGAAATCCTCGAGGGAGGAAAAGAAAAACTTCCGGTTGCCGAAAAAGTAAAAAAGGAAAAAGAGGCAGACGAGCACGAAGAGGCCGCACTCGACCGTGTTGGCAAAGAGGGTGAAGTCCTCTCCCGTCTTGACGAAGAGCCCCACGAGCTTGCCGATCAGGGAGGTGGCGGCGGGCTGCGCTCCGCCCATCATGCCGTCCATCCCCATGCCGGCCATGCCCATCCCGCCGGACGGGTCCATGCCGCCCATCGCGCCCATGCCCCCGCCCGAAAAGATCGACAGGGAGCTCCCGGCCGCGGCGGCGACCCCCTCCTGAAGGGAGGAGAAGAAGGCCGTGAGCCCGCCGGAGATCGACAGGGCCGCCTGCGCCGCCGGGGCGACGGCCGCCTGGAGGTCGGCGGAGACCGCCCCGCCCCGCCCGTCGAGCAGGTTGGGGAAGAAGGTCTGGATGACGCGCGACGCCCCCGCCGCGAAGAGGAAGACGATGTTGCTGAAGAAGGCGTAGCGGTCGACGCCGTAGACCGATAGCCACGCCGCGGCGCCGAGGACGAGGATGATAAACGCCGACAAAAACTCGGTGACCGTCTCGAACTGGGCGCTTGCAACGGTGGCGCGCCAGGTAAAGCTGACCGCCTGCCAGACGACGAAGACCGGCAGCAGCAGATAGATATAGAGATTCAGCGCGCCCATCGGGCGCCCGTAATATTCGATTTTCCTGGCGCGGTAGTCCTTGCTACCCATGGCAATCCCCCCACATCTGGCCGCGACGCCCCTCGGGCGGTCGCCGCGCAACACAATCATATCACAAAATGCGCAAAGGTCCAACCATAGAGTGCGGCGTTTGGCGCGTTTTCCTGCGGACGGCCGAAAAAAAGTCCCCGCCCTCTGCGGGCGGGGACGGGACGCGCGGGTTCATTTGGCGAAGGAGGGCAGGACGGCCTTGGTCCCGGGAGCCGCCCCGGATCCGTCGGAGGCCGGCTTGGAGGCGGCGTCCCGCTTCTCTTCGGCGCGGTCGGCGTCGGTGACCCTGCGGGGGGAGAGCGCGCCGGAGGCGTTTTCCACCTTCTGCGCCGAGATCACATAGGTGCCGGGCGCGCGGGTGCGGATCGCGAAGACGGGGTCGCCGTCGCCCGTCTCGGTGGCGGTGAAGCTGGAGGTCACGTCGGTGAGACCGGTCTTTTTCACCTGGTAGATCGTCACGTCGCCCGGCTTGACGGTCAACTCCCCGTCTTCATCCACGAAGCGGTTGTAGAGCAGCAGGGTGGGCGCGGAGGTGGCGGGGATCGACGGGTTCACCGTGAAGGCGTAGAGGTAGGCGTCGAGGTCGTAGAAATCGGCCCCATAGGCGCAGTCGTCCCAGTCGGTCGACAGCTCGACGTAAAACTTCTCCGCGTCGGAATCCGCCTTGAAGGAGAGCTTGGCGTAGGTGACGTTGTCGTTGCCGAAGGTGACGGTGTTGTCGCCGTTTTCGTTCGGCTTGACGACGCCGCCCATCGAAGACGCGAAGGCGGCGGTCGCGAGCGCGGACGCCGTCAGGACGGCGAGGAGCAGGGAGATCCATTTTTTCATGTCGGTTCCTCCTGAAAGCTGTGTTGGGTCCGGTAAAGAACAACTCCATTATACCCGCAAAATGTGAATAATGCGTGAAATCTTTTCCAATTTCCCCGGAAAGACCGGGCGGGCGTTGCAGCGGGGCGCGGCGCGTGGTAAAATGGAACCGGCCGGGAAACCGGCCGATCAAATCTGTCATGGAGATTATGCGCAATGCTGCTGAAAGGATATCAGAAGGTGGCCCACCGGGGGCTGCACGCGGCGGGGAAGGGGGTCCCCGAGAACTCCCTGCCCGCGTTTCGCGCGGCGGCTGAGGCGGGCTATGCGATCGAGCTGGACGTGCACCGCGCTGCGGACGGGACGCTCGTGGTCTTCCACGACCACGACCTGCGGCGGATGACGGGGGCGCGGGGGACGGTGGAGCGGATGGACTTCCGGAGCCTGCGCCGCCTGCGGCTGGGCGGTACCGCCTGTACGATCCCGCTGCTGCGGGAGGTGCTCGAATGTGTGGGCGGGCGGGTGCCGCTGCTCATCGAACTCAAAAACGGCGGGCTTCCCGGCGCGCTGGAGCGCACGCTCGTGCGGGAGCTCGCGGGCTACCGCGGCCCGGTGATCCTCGAGTCCTTCAACCCCCTCACCGTCTGGTGGCTGCGGAGAAACGCGCCCCATCTTGTGTGCGGCCAGCTCGCCTGCCGGAAGTACGAGGGCCTGCGGGACGGCCTGCGCGCCTACGCCCTGCGGCATATGCTCTTCAACTGCGTTTCGAGGCCCCAGTTCGTCGCCTACGAGCTGGGCGGCATCACCGAAAAGCTGCGGCTGAAATGCCGCCGCAAAAGGCTTCCGCTGCTCGCGTGGACGGTGCGCACCCCGGAGGAGGGCAGGCTCGCGCGCGCCAGGTGCGACGGCATGATCTTTGAAGCGATCCGCCCGTGAACGGGCATAAAACGAAGGGGCGCCCCCGGCCATCGGCCGGGGGCGCCCCTTTGCTGTGAACGGACCGGAAGCCCGGCAGGAAAGTCAGCGCCCGGTGTTTGGCACGGGCTTCCGGTTGTTGTTGACTTCAATGGTGGGCTTTTCAACGTCGGCCGGGCGGCTGGAGGGCTTCCTTTCAGGCAGGTCGGCCTTGCCGTCCGAGACGATGTAGGTGCCCAGCGTGAAGGTCCGGATGGAGAGCACCCGGTCGCCGTCGTCGTTTTCCCCGAAGTTGAAGAGGTGGGTCTTGTCGACCAGCTCGCCGTCGCCGTCCACCTCGTAGACGTGGATGCGGCTTTCACGCACGGTCAGGTCGCCGTCCTCGTCGACGAAGGGGTTGTAGAGGGAGAGGGTCGGGCGGGTCGCCGCCGGGACGCGGGGGTTGTCGACAAAGTCGAAGAGGTAGGCGTCCACGTCGTGGAAGTAGTCGAGGTAGTCGGCGTCGTTCCAGCGGGTGGAGAGGCGCGGGCAGTAGTAGTCGGCGTCCGAATCCGCGAGGAAGGTCATCGAGGCGACCGGCCCGTCCGCGTTCTCCCAGGTGACGATGTTGCGCTCGTTTTTGACCGGCTTGATCACGACGCCCTTTTCACCGATCGTGAAGGTCGCGTCGTCGTCCACCCGGTTTTCATTCTGGATGTAGAGCTTGAAGGCGTGGTAATAGGTCTTGCCCGACTGGAGGCGCTCCTCCTGGGTCGCGCCCTCGAAGTAGGCTTTGTAGGCCTCGTCCTTCGCCTTCTGGGCGGCGGGCACGACGGTGTTTTTCTGCTCCGCCCACAAAAGGTAGGTCTCGCCGTACTTGGCCGCGGCGTCAGATTTCGCCTTGGCGGCGTCGGCGTCTGCCTTGGCCCGGTTCACCTGCTCGATGGTGACCGGCGCGCCGAGCGGGGAGAGGTTCGCCGCGGTGAGTTCCTGATACCGGGCCTCGAGCTTCGCTCTGTCGCCGTTGAGCGTGGTAAGTTGGCCTTCGAGCGCCTGCCGCTGGGCGGCGTTGCCCGCCTGCGGCGCCGCGTCGTCGATCTGTTTTTGCAGCTCCGCGGCCTGCGCCTGCATACTGCTGATCCGGCCCGCCTGATCAACCGCCAGCGTCCAGAGCTGTCCGCCGACGGCGGCCCAGTTGCCGCCCTCGTCGTCAATCAGGGGAACGTCGTTAAAAATGCTGCCCTCGCCCTGAAGCCCCCGCAGGATGGCGTTGACGCCTGCCGTGTCCTTTTCCTCCGGGTCCTCTTTCGCGTTCTCGGACGCGAAGATGTTGAGCAGCGCGTCCGGGTGCTGCGTCCGGGGCAGGTTCCCGGTCGTGAGCCCTTCGCCAAGCGCGAGGGCGGCGTCGACGTCGACGCCCAAACCGGTGAGCACTCCGGTGAGGCCGCTGATATTCTGCTTGAGCGCGGCCAGCGCCTCCTGGAGCGCGGACGTGTCGGCCGGCTGCTCGGTGGGAAGGGCGGCGATCTGGTCGTTTACCTCCCTGATCTTCGCGTCGAGGTCGGCGAGCTGCTGCCGCAGCTTTTCCGCCTCGGCCGTGAGCGACTGGGTCTTCTGCTCCGCGTCGTACTGCGCCTTCAGGTCCTCATAGACCTTCTGCAGCCGGTCGGCCTCGGCTTTCAGCGCGTCGGCGCCGGGGATCTTTTCAACCGGGCTGCCGGGGCTGAACGCGGCGTAACCCGCGTCGGCGGCGAGCTGTTTGAGCTCGTTCAGCAGGTCCTTCTGCCTGTTTTCCGCGGCGGCCAGTTCCTTGACCGCCTGCTCGTAGGCGGCGCCGAGCTGTTCGGGCGTCAGGTCCGCGCTGCGCGCCGAAGGGCCCGCGAGCTTGAACATCGGGAAGAAGTCCCGGCCCCCGAGGCTCGGATAGTGGGTGACGATCAAATCCTTGCGCGCCTTGATCTGCGCCTCCATCTCGACCTTGTATTCGTCGGCGGAGAAATTGTCCTTGATCGAGAACCTGATGCAGACGTAGCGGGTGCCGTTGAAGCGCTTTTCCACGATGTCGGCTCCGCTGACCAGCTTGCCGTTGGTCTTTTTCTTCATCGAGAAGCGGACGACGTCCTTGTCGGTCAGGATGTCGTACCCCGCCACGGAGGAGGGCCCGATGATATAGTAGTAGTCGTCGCCGGGCTTCAGGGTGTCGTAGCCCGAATCGTAGGCGGATTCGCCGTCCCCGTTCAGGATGGTGCCGACGACCGGGTCGGTATAGATGTCGTAGGCCGCCGCGAAGGCCGCGACGTTCAGCGACAGCACGCAGGCAACCGCCAGAAGCAGTGCGAGCAGTTTTTTCATGGTGAGATGCCCCCTTCTTTGCTCTTGCGTTTCCAGTTTCTCTCTCTTTCCGGTTACTCTTATAACCAAATTGGAAGCCGCCGGGGGACAGATCCCTGTGTGTTTTTTGTGTCGGCACGCCGCGCGGGGAAAAAAGCCCGGGGCGGCCGTCTGGCCGCCCCGGGCGGGGGTTATTCGCGGTTGTCGTAGAGGACGCCGCCCCCCACCTCCAGCATCAGGGGGGAGTAGCCGTCCAGGCCGTCTGACAGGGTGAGCTTTGCCGTATAGGACTCGGTGAGCGTCTCCCCGGAGGCGGTGTTGCGGTCGAACCGCTGGGAAACGGTGTAGACGCCCGCCTCCTCGTCGACCGACAGGCCCTGCCGGTAAAAGTGGACGCTGGCGGGGTCGTAGGCCTGCGCGCGGACCATCTCCTGCGCGCAGGAGACGGCGTACCGCTCCGCATCGGTTTGCGCGCCGGCCTGCTCCCGCGGGGCTTCCGCGCCGGGGCGCAGCAGGAAGAAGAGGAGCCCGCCCGCCGCGAGCAGGATGACGAGCAGGACGGGAAGCAGCCACCGCGGCAGCTTACGCCGGGATTTCGGCGCGTCGCCGGGCGGGCTCTCGTCAAAGTCGGGGAGCAGCTCGGGCTCGGGCGGGACGCCGTCCGGCGTTTCCCCGCGCAGGCAGGCGTCGCACAGGTCGGAGACGCCGCCCTCGGGCAGCGGCCGCCCGCAGAGGATGCAGGCGCGCACCGGAGGGGCGTCCGCCCCGGCGGGGGCGGAGAGGGGCGCGCCGCAGTGCAGGCAGTAGGCGCTTTTGCGCGGGATGCGTTTTTTGCAGTAAGGGCAGACCATGCCGTTCCTCCTTCCGAGGGGGATTCTGGGAATATGATAGCACAGCCTCCGGAAAATGCAAGCGGGTCAGCAGCAGCTTTCGAGAATCCGCCGGAAGGCGCGGATGTGGAGCTGTTCGTCGAGGATGATGCGGTTGAGCATCGCGGAGATATAGCAGTCCTCGATCGCCGCCGCCTGGTACTGGTAGGTGTGGATGGCGGCCTGCTCGAGGGAGATGTCGCTTTGGACCGCCTCGCAGAGGGAGGCGTGGTAGGTCACCATATTGCCGTTCCAGGCCACCGGGCAGCCCTGCCGCGGGGAGCAGTAGCGCGGGTCGCCGCCGAGCAGCAGGACGAGCCTGCCGAAGATGTCGAGGTGGTGCATCTCGGTGATCGAGATGTGGTGAAGGGCGTCGGCGGCCTCGGGCGCGGAGCGTCCGAGTACGAGGCTGTGGTAGGTGTACTGGGTGATCGAGGTGAGCTCGCTGCCCGCGGAGGCGAAATTGGCCTGGAGCATTTGCGCGTAACGGGGATTGGGCCGCTCCACGCGGATGGGAGGATAGGGTTCCGGCGCCGCGTAGAGGATGGCGTTCTGATCGCTCATAGGGGTCCCTCCTGTCAGGTTTTTACATGTTTAAAGATATGCGCGGCGGCCTCCGGACAGACTGGGAAAAATTTTTCCGGAAAAGATGGGGCGTAGAGCTTCCACAGTGGTCATGAAAAACTTATAATAAAAGTATAATTTGCCTTCCATGCGAGCGGCTGTTTTGTCGAAAAAAACCGGTTTCAAAAAATGATGCACAAATTTGGGGGACGCTTTTACACAAATGGAAAATACATTTAATACTGGTAACATATATCTAGAACTATGGTAGTTTGAAATGGGTCGAAAAATGTATTATGATGTCGAAAAGGGGTGTGGACGCATGTCAAACAGCAACGAGGTAATCAGACGTAACATCCGGTTTGTACGCACTTCCCTTGGAATGACACAGGAACAGCTGGCGTTCGCATCGGGGATGACCACCGCCTGCGTAAGCAGGCTGGAGCGGGTCAACGGTAACCCGACGGTGCAGACGCTCGACCAGATCGCGGATGGCCTGAAGCTCCAGACCATGCGCCTCTTTGACGAGGACCTGATCTCCCCGGAGAACAGGCGGCTGACGGCGCTTCAGCGCAGCTTTTTCGCGGCGCAGGAGCTTCCCGCCGAGCGGCAGGAGGAGTTGAGCCTGCTGATTCAGAACTATATCAGCCTCGGGAAGCTCTTCTGAGGCCGGACCGCGGGCAGCGTAAAAGGCACGGGGCCGCCGATGGGCGGGCCCGTGCCTTTTTGCGCGCCGGACGATTTACAACCGGGGCGCAGGCTGGTATAATAACCGAAGCGGCTATCAAGCATTTATGATCAATCCCGCCTGTTTCGGCGGCAAAGGACAACCGTATTAAAGGAAGCGAAAAGATGGAAAATCGAGTGGAAAAGGCCGTGGCGCTGCATAAGCAGGGCTACAACTGCGCGCAGGCGGTGCTCTGCGCCTACTGTGACCTCTTCGGCATGGACGAGGAGACGGCGTTCAAAATCTCCGAGGGCTTCGGCGGCGGCATCGGCGGCATGCACAGCGGCGTGTGCGGCGCGACGAGCGCGGTCTATATGCTCGCGGGGCTCCAGGGGAGCGGCGGCTCGCCCGAGAAGGGGCTCACCAAGGCCGCGACCTACGCGCGGATCAAGGAGCTGGAGAGCATCTTCCAGGCGGAGAACGGCAGCACCACCTGCCGTCAGCTGATCGAGCGGCGCAAGGCGGGCGAGGGAAAGAGCTGCCGCGAGCTGGTGATCTATG
Organism: Anaerotruncus massiliensis (ex Togo et al. 2026); assembly: GCF_900199635.1. Lineage (GTDB taxonomy): Bacteria > Bacillota > Clostridia > Oscillospirales > Ruminococcaceae > Anaerotruncus > Anaerotruncus massiliensis. The sequence continues at coordinate 919,336 of NZ_LT962687.1, forward strand.
CGGCCGGGCTCGTCGAGCGGGAGCTGCTCGGCGAAGGAAAATGAGGCTTGAACACTGCACCCTCTGCCCGCGCGCCTGCGGGGCCGACCGGAGGACGGGAAGGGGATTCTGCGGCGGCGGCGCGCTCCCGCGCGTCGCGCGCGCGGCCCTGCACCAGTGGGAGGAGCCCTGCATCAGCGGGACGCGCGGCTCGGGGACCGTCTTTTTCTCCGGCTGCCCGCTGCGCTGCTGCTTCTGCCAGAACTACCGGATCAGCGCGGAAAACTTTGGGAAGGAGATCTCCGTCGGCCGTCTGGCGGAAATCTTTCTCGAATTGCAGGCGCAGGGCGCGCACAATCTCAACCTCGTGAACCCCACCCACTGGGCGCCCTGGGTCGTGGAGGCGGTGGGGCGCGCCCGCCCCGCGCTCAAAATTCCCGTCGTCTGCAATTCGGGCGGCTACGAGTCTCCCGAGACGCTGGAGCTGCTTGGGAAGGTGGCGGACGTCTGGCTGCCCGACCTCAAATATGCCGACGCGGCGCGCGCGGCGCGCTATTCGGGCGCGCCCGACTATTTCCGGGCGGCGTCCTCCGCGATCGCCGAAATGTTCCGGCAGACGGGGCCCGTCCGGTTCGGAGCGGACGGGCTGCTCGAAAAGGGGCTCGTCATCCGCCATCTCGTGCTGCCGGGCGGGCTCCACGATTCGATCGCGGTGCTCGAATGGATCGCGGAAAACCTGCCGCTGGAGGAGATCCGTGTGAGCGTCATGAGCCAGTACACCCCCTTTTACCGCAGCGGGGAGTTCCCCGAGCTCGGCCGGCGGCTGAGCAGCTACGAATACCGCAGGGTGCTCGAGCGCGCGCGGGAGCTGGGCGTCCGCGGCTACATGCAGGAGAAAAGCTCCGCAAAAGAAGAATACACGCCCCCCTTTGATTTGGAGGGCGTGTAAAGACATGGAGTGCGTATCCACAGGGAACGCCAAAAGCAGGAGAGCCGCGGGATTCCCGCGGCTTTTTCACGCGCCGCGGACGCAGGATGGCGCCGGGCGGCGTGCGGGTACGCGTTCAGGCCGCGTGCGCGGCGGCGACGCGGCGGCGGACAGGCCGCGCCTGCGCGGCCTGCGTCGGGGGCGCCGGCGCATGGCGGCGCCGGGCCGGCTTCTTGGAGCCCGCCCGCGCGCAGAAGACGCCGATCGCGGTGAAGGCGACGAGCTGGAGGATGCATTCCCAGAGGGAAATGCCGCCCGTCTCCCATGCGCCGAGCGAACCGAGGACCAAAAACGCCGAAACCACCGTAAGCAGTTGGAACAGATAGCGGATATGATAGAACAGTTTCATCCGGATGCCTTCCTTCCTCCGCGCCGACCGTTTCCCGGCGGACGGCCTCCCGCGCGGAAAAGGAGGCGTCCGGACTGCCGAAAAACAACGATTGTTTGTATTTTCAATATACAACAACTAATGGTTGTTGTCAAGCTGTTTTACAACTTTTTTGATTATTTGGATTGACAGATACAACCTATTGATGTAAAATATAACTGTCAGTATAAATGGCTGCGGGGACGGCGGCGCGGGCCGGACAGCGGGTTCCTCCCGCGCGCCGGGAAAGGGAGAAGATCGATGTTTTCCGAACGGTTGAGGGCGCTTCGCAAGGAGCGCAAAATTTCGCAGGGCGCGCTGGCCGCGCAGCTCGGCATCAGCCAGCAGGCGGTCGGCAAGTGGGAGACGGGGCGTTCCACCCCCGACCCCGGCACGCTCCGCAAAATCGCCGACCTCTTCGGCGTATCGGCCGACGGCCTGCTCGGGCGGGACGACGCGCATTCCGCGCCGGTGTGGCCGGGCGCGGAGGTGCTCGTGCCGGTGCTCGGCACCGTCAAGGCGGGCTACGACGCCTACGCCTTTGAGGAGGATTACGGCAGTGAGCCCGCGAACGTCAAAAACCCGCGCGACTATTTCTACCTGATCGTGCGCGGGGACAGCATGGAGCCGCGCATCAGCAGCGGCGACCTCGCGCTCGTCCACAGCCAGCCCGACGTCGAAAGCGGGGATCTGGCCGTCGTGCTTGTCGACGGGGAGGAGGGCACCCTTAAAAAGGTGCTCAAAAAGGAGGGCGCGGTGATCTTGCAGCCCTTCAATCCCGCCTACCAGACGCAGGTCTTCATCGGCGGGGAAATCGACCGGCTCACCATCGTGGGCAAGGTCGTGGAGACAAAAACCAAGTGGTAGGTTGCTTATTGGGCCGCGGTGTGCTAAAATCATCCTGACAGGACGCTACAGGGCTAGAGAAGTTTTGAAAAGGGGTTATCGGATTGAATATTTGGCATGACATGTCGCCCAAGCGCATTACCAAAAACGACTTTATCGCTGTGATCGAAATCCAGAAGGGCGGGAAGAATAAGTACGAGCTGGATAAGGAGACGGGGCTGATCATCCTCGACCGGATCCTCTACACCTCCACCCACTATCCCGCCAACTACGGCTTCATCCCGCGCACCTACGGCGACGACAACGACCCGCTCGACGTGCTGGTGCTCTGCTCCGAGGCGCTCATCCCGCTGAGCCTCGTGCGCTGCTACCCGATCGGCGTCATTTCGATGATCGACAACGGCAAAAACGACGAGAAGATCATCGCGATCCCCTTTGAGGACCCGATGTACAACCACTACCGGGATATCAGCGAGCTGCCCGAGCATGTCTTTGCCGAGATGCGCCACTTCTTCAGCGTCTACAAATCCCTCGAGGGCAAACAGACCGCCGTCAACGAGGTGGCCGGCCCCGAAACCGCGATCGAGATCGTCCAGAACGCGATCGACCACTACGTCGAGAAATTCTGCCGCGGATAGATCCCGCGAAGCTCCGGAAATACGGAAAACCCCCGCCGCTGTGATACAGCGGCGGGGGGTTTTGCGCGGCGGCGGGATCGCCCGCGCGAAGCGCGGGGCGCCGCGGGGCCGCCAGCGGGCGGCCCCGCGGCGTGCCGTCCCGTGGGACGGCCGATCCCGCCGCGTCTCCGTCCCTTCCGCCGCGCCCTCCGGCGGCGAGGGCTAAAAATTCCCGCCGTGTCATATGCTGGTGGCAGGGGACAAACCCGAATCGGAAACGCGGGGAGGAACGGGCAATGCGGACGGTGGCGCTGGCGGGCAATCCCAACTGCGGCAAGACCACCCTGTTCAACCGGCTCACGGGGCAGAGCCAGCACGTGGGCAACTGGGCGGGGGTGACGGTCGAACGCCGGGAGGGACGGATCGAAGCGGCGGGAGAGCGGGCGGTGCTCGTCGACCTGCCGGGCATCTATTCGCTCGCGGCGTATACGCTGGAGGAGCGGGTCGCGCGGGAGTTCCTGCTCGGCGGGCAGGCGGACGCGGCGGTCAACATTTTGGACGGCACCTCGCTCGAACGGGGGCTCTACCTGACGCTGCAGCTCTGCGAGCTGGGGACCCCGATGGCGGTCGCCGTGGGAATGATGGACGAGGTGCGGGCGGCGGGCGGCGGCGTGGACGCCGCCCGGATGGAAAAGCTGCTGGGGGTGCCGGTGGTGCCCGTCGCGGCGAGGAAGGGGGAGCGTGTGGAGGAGCTGGCGGCCGCGGCGCTGGGCCGCGCGCGCGTCCCGCCGCCGCCCCGGTACGGGGAACCGCTCGACGGCGCGATCGCGGAGGCGGCGCGCGCCGTCGAAGGAGCGGTGCGGGAACCGGGCCGGCTGCGGTTCTATGCCGCCGGGCTGCTGGAGGACCCGGACGCGTTCAAGGACCGCCTGCGCCTCACCGCCCGACAGAGGTGGGAGCTGCGGCGCATCCGCGCGTCGCTCGAGCGGGAGACGGGGGAGGACACGGCCTCGCTCATCGCGGGGGCGCGCTACCGGCTGATCGAACGCATCCTGCGGGAGGCGGTGAAAACGCCGCCCCGGCCCGCGGGCGGGACCCTCACCGACCGGATCGACGGGGCGGTCCTGCACCGGAAGCTGGCCTTCCCGATCTTCCTGGCCGCGATGGCCGGGATGTTCGGCGTCTGCTTCGGAGGGCCGGGGCTCGCGCTCAAAGGCTGGATGGAACGGCTGCTCGCCGGGCTTTCGGCGGGCCTTTCCGGATGGCTTCCCGCGCTCGGCGTGTCGCCGCCCGTCTCCGACCTGCTGGTGGGCGGCGTGCTCGGCGGGGTGGGCAGCGTCCTCACCTTTCTGCCGCAGGTGGCGCTCATCTTCCTCTGCCTCACGCTGCTCGAGGAGTGCGGCTACCTCTCCCGCGCGGCCTTTCTGATGGACCTGCCCCTGCGGCGGCTGGGGCTCACGGGCAAATCCTTCATCCCCATGCTGATGGGCTTCGGCTGCACCACGCCGGCGGTCATGGCCGCCCGCACGCTGGGGGGCGAGCGGGACCGGCGGCTGACCATCCTGCTGACCCCCTACCTGCCCTGCAGCGCGCGCTTCCCGATCTACGCCCTCTTCGCCGGGGTCTTCTTCCCGCGGCGGCAGGGACTGGCGGTCGCGGCGCTCTACCTTGCGGGGATTGCGGCGATGGCGGCGGTCGGCTGGTTTTTGCGCAAAGGCCCCTTCCGGGGGCGGGAGGCCCCCTTCCTCATGGAGTTCCCGCCCTACCGCGCCCCCTCGCTGCGAAACGTCCTGCGCAACACCGGGGAAAAGTGCGGCGACTTCCTGCGCAAGGCGGGGACCCTCATCTTTGCGATGAGCGTGCTCATCTGGCTGCTCCAGCATGTGGACGGGGGACTCCGCTTCACGGCGGACCCCGCCGCCAGCCTCTTCGCGCGGGCGGGCGGCGTGCTCGCGCCCCTCTTTTCGCCGCTCGGCTTCGGCTTCCGGGAGGCGGCGGTCGCGCTGCTCGCCGGGCTGGTCTCCAAGGAGGCGGTCGTCTCGACGCTGGGGGTGTCGCTCGCGGGGGAGGGGCCTCTCGCGGCGGCGCTCGCCGCGCGGTTTTCCCCCCTCTCCGCCGCGGCCTTCCTCGTCTTCTGCGCGCTTTACGCCCCCTGCGTGTCGGCGCTCGCGACGATGCGCCGCGAGCTCCATTCCACCTGGCGCGCGCTCGCGGCGGCCCTCCTGCAAACCGCCGTCGCCTATGCCGCCGCGCTCGCGGTCTTCCAGCTTGGCACGCTCGCCCAAAACCTCGCCGGATTGCTTTGAGCCGCCGGGCGTGCTAGAATGGAGGAAAAGGAGGCGGCAAAATGGAACACACGGCGGAATCCGCGCGTTTTGCGGCGCGGATGAAACAGGACGACCGGATGTACCGGCAGCTGATCCGGTTCCACCACAAATACCTGACGCATCTGTTTTTATGTTTTCGGATCGTCGGCGTCGTCGCCCTGCTGGCATTCCTGATGACGCTGGCGGAGGCCCTCGCGACGGGGAGCGGCGGGGCGGCCTTTCGGCTGGTCGAAGCCGCCCTGCTGGGCCTGCTCTTTCTTTTCGCGCCCGAGTGGGTCACCGCCCTGTCGGTGCGCTCCGCCCGCAAAAACCGGGTCTCCGGCATGCTGGAGACCCGGATGGCCTTCTACGGCGACCGCATGGCGTGGGAGACTGACCAGAGCGCGGGGGAAATCTACTACAGCCAGTTCGTCAAGGCGTTTGAGACGCGGGAGGGCTACTACCTCTACATCACGAGGCAGCAGGCCTACGTGCTGGGGCGGGACGGCTTCACGCGGGGGGACCCGGAGGAATTCCGCGCGTTTTTTGAAGCGGCGGCGGGCAGGCCGGTCAAATGGAAGGGCCCGAGATAGGACGTACGGAAAAAGGGCGCCGGAATTTCCGGCGCCCTTTGGCGTAAAAGCTTATTTCGCGTATTCGATCGCACGGCTCTCGCGGATGCAGTTGACCTTGATCTGCCCGGGGTAGTCGAGCTCGCTTTCGATCTTCTTGACGATCTCGCGCGCGACGATGGTCATCTGGTCGTCCGAGACGACGTCGGGCTTGAGCATGATGCGCACCTCGCGGCCGGCCTGGATGGCGTAGCACTTCTCGACGCCGTCGAAGGAATTGGCGATCTCCTCGAGCTTTTCAAGACGCTTGATGTAGTTCTCGAGGTTCTCCCTGCGGGCGCCGGGGCGGGCGGCGGAGATCGCGTCGGCCGCCTGGACCAGGCAGGCCACGATCGTCCGGGGCTCCACGTCGTTGTGGTGCGCTTCGATCGCGTGGATGATATCGGGGCTCTCCTTGTACTTGCGGGCGAGGTCGACGCCGATCTGCACGTGGGAACCCTCGATCTCGTGGGTCATCGACTTGCCGATGTCGTGGATGAGGCCCGCGCGGCGCGCCTGCGCCTCGTCGGCGCCGAGCTCCGCGGCCATCATGCCGGCAAGCTGGGAGACCTCGATCGAATGGCTAAGTACGTTCTGGCCGTAGCTCGAACGGTAACGCATGCGGCCGAGCAGCTTGACCAGCTCGGGATGCATGCCGTGCACGCCGCACTCCATAACGGCACGTTCGCCGTCCTGCTTGATCTTGCCCTCGATCTCGCGGCGGGCCTTGTCGACCGTCTCCTCGATGCGGGCGGGATGGATGCGGCCGTCCTGGATGAGCCGCTCGAGCGCGACGCGCGCGGTTTCGCGCTTGACGGCGTCGTGGCTCGAAAGGGTGATCGCCTCGGGGGTGTCGTCGATGATGAGGTCGACGCCGGTGAGGGTTTCGAGGGTGCGGATGTTGCGCCCCTCGCGCCCGATGATGCGGCCCTTCATTTCGTCGCTGGGCAGCGGGACGACCGAGACGGTGATCTCCGCCACATAGTCGGCCGCGCAGCGTCCGATGGCGGCGGCGATGATCTCGCGCGCCTTCTGGTCGGACTCGTCCTTGAGCTGGCTCTCATACTGGGAAATCTTGAGGGCCTTTTCGTGGGTCAGCTCGCCTTCGAGGTTGGCGAGCAGATAATTCTTAGCCTGGTCGGCGGTGAAGCCGGAGATCTTTTCGAGCATGTCGAACTGGTGGGTCTTGACCTGCTCGGCCTCCTGGAGCTTGGTGTCCGCCTCCTTGAGTTTTGACTGAAGGGTTTCTTCCTTCTTTTCGAGGTTGTCGAGCTTTTTGTCGACCGACTCCTCTTTCTGCTGGATGCGCCGTTCGAGGCGGGAAACCTCCGAGCGGCGTTCCTTCATTTCCTTTTCATTGTCCTGCTTGAGCTTGTAAATTTCGTCCTTCGCCTCAATGATGGCTTCTTTCTTTTTTGTTTCCGACGCTTTGATTGCGTCGCTGATCAGCCGTTTCGCTTCCTCCTCGGCGGAACCGAGCGCCGCTTCCGCGGCCTTTTTGCGGTATGCAATACCCAGGAAAAATGCGATTACCGCGCCAACTAAAAAAGCACCAATCACACTGACGACAAACGGAATGAATCCGATTGTGCTCATGGGGAACACTGACCTCCTTTATTCCATTTTCAATGTCCGCAATCCGCGCGCGGAAAGCCGTGCGCGGATAGAATATTTTTATTGGCACAGCGCGGGAAAGCGGGGAAAAAACGCCAAAACCTTCCGTGCGATGATACCATAAAACATACTGCATGACATTACTATTTTATATGGATGTCATAGGATTGTCAAGAATTATTGCGAAATTGTGAACTTTTAGAGGGCAATTCGGACAAAAAAAGCGGGCGGCCGCCAAAACGGCGGCCGCCCCGGTTCAGCAGAGGCCCTGCGCGAGGAACTTTAAGGTGTAGGAGTAGCCCTCGCGGAAGTACAGTTCGCAGGTATAGGACTCAATGCGGGTGGTGCATTCGAGAAGCTGGTCGAGAAGGTCCCGGCTCTCGTCGCCGCCGCTTTCGAGGCGGGCACGGAGAAGGCGCTCGAGCTCGATGCGGGATTGGCGGAGCTGGAAGAGCTCGTCCGGTTCCTTGACGCTCTCTTCATAGCAGGAGCGGTAGATTTCATTGATGAGCGGCCTGCGTGCGTTCATGCTGTTCCTCCATTCCGGGGTTCGTCCCCTCGTTCTGCAAGCTGTATTCGATCATGCTGACGACGACATTATTGAAGCTCGTGTCATATTCCGAGGCGATCCGCTCGACCTCCCGGATCAGCTGTTCCGACAGATAAAGGGTCTTGTAGAAGGACTTTTCCCTGCCCTTTGTCTGCCGGGGTGTAAACGGCATGGAAAACGCCTCCTCCCTTTTTTTTGACACCTTCATTTTAGGATAAAAGCCCAACAGAGCATAGATGAGAAATTTTTGGTTTATGGTAAACGTTATCTTGCCTTTTATTTTATCGTGTTCCCCAAGCGGGGAACAGCGAATGGAACCGCACATTTGGTGCGCTACATTTATCATATCACGGCATACGCAGCTTGTAGACAAGCGGAGAGCTTGTAAATACAGGGTATTTGTTGGTATTTGACAGCCCACCTCCCAAAGATCATATCACAAAATCCTGCGGCGGTGGGGAAATCGGATAAAGTAGTAGAAAGTAGGAGCGGAGAGAAAATGTGTGCAATCTGCCAGCTTGCGACGGGCGCGCCGCCTGTGCTATAATATCTCCATTGTGAGGTGTGCGGAATGGACGAACGGGAGCTTTTGCAGGCGATCGGGCGGATGATGGATGACAAGCTGTCCCCCATCGGGACGCAGCTCGGCAAGGTGGAGTCGCGCCTCGGCAACGTGGAGACGCGCCTTGGCGGCATGGAATCGCGTCTGGGAAATGTGGAGACGCGCCTCGACCGGATGGACCTGCGGCTCGACGGCGTGGAGACGCGGATGGACCTTGTGGAGACGCGCCTCAGCGGCGTCCGGACCCAGCTCGGCAACCTCGACGCGCGCGTCGGCGGCGTGGAGGCGGAGGTCGGGACGGTCGGCGCCCGCATCGACCGCATGGAGGACGACGTCAAGGAAATCCGCCGCGACGTGAAGAAGGTCGCGTGGCAGGTGGACACCCTCTACGGCTGGGTCGACGAGGTCGACCTGCGCAGCAAAAACACCCGCGAAATCGTCGAAAACCTCCCGCTCGCCAAGTAAATCCGTTCCATTGCGAAAGAACGGTTGACAGCCGCGCGGCGGCGTGCTAAGATAATCTGTAAAGCAGAACATCCCCAACAGCGTTGACGGGGAACGTCCCGGCGCAAGGGCGCGCCACAGAGAGAAGCGGTTTAAGCTGAAAGCCGCTTCACGCGCCGCGAATGGACGACCGCCCCCCGAGCGCGTGCGACGAGCACGCCGGCCGATCCCGTTACCGATCGTCGAGCGGCGCGATTTTTTGCGCAATTCGGGTGGAACCGTGGAGCAGAGCCTTCATCCCGTCTTTTGGGGATGAGGGCTTTTTTTATTGCGTAAAATAACCTCGGATAGAAAGGAAGCAGGAATATGATAAACGTAACGTTGAAAGGCGGCGTCGTCAAGGAGTTTGAATCCGGCACGACCGCCGCGGAAGTGGCAAAGAGCCTCGGCGCGGGCCTCTATAAGGCGGCCTGCGCGGCCAGGGTCGACGGGAAGGCCGTCGACCTGCGCACCCCGCTCACGGAGGACTGCACCCTCGCGATCCTCACCTTCGACGACCCGGAGGGCAAGCATGCCTTCTGGCACACCGCCTCCCACGTGCTGGCGCAGGCGGTCATGCATCTATACCCCGACACGAAATACACGATCGGACCCGCTGTCGAAAACGGCTTCTACTACGATTTCGACGTCGAGAAGCCCTTCACCCCCGAGGACCTCGCCAAGATCGAAAAGGAGATGACGGCGATCGTCAAGACGGGGGAGGAGCTCGAGCGGTTCGAGCTCGACCCCGCCGACGCGAAGGAGCTCATGAAGGACCAGCCCTACAAGCTCGAGCTCATTGACAAGCACTCGGGCGCGGGGGAGAAGATCAGCTTTTATAAGCAGGGCGACTTCACCGACCTGTGCGCCGGCCCGCATCTGATGAGCGTCGCGCCCCTCAAGGCGATCAAGCTCGTGCAGAGCACCGGCGCCTATTGGCATGGCGACAGCAACAACCGGATGCTCTGCCGCGTCTACGGCATCGCCTTCCCCAAGGCGAGCGAGCTGGAAAGCTACCTCAACATGCTCGAGGAGGCCAAGCGCCGCGACCACCGCAAGCTCGGCCGCGAGCTCGACCTCTTCGACATCTACGAGGAGGGCCCCGGCTTCCCCTTCTTCTTCCCCAAGGGCATGGTGCTGCGCAACACGCTGGAGAGCTTCTGGCGCGAGCTGCACCGCCAGCGCGGCTATGAGGAGATCCGCACCCCGCTGATCCTCTCGGAGGAGCTGTGGCACCGTTCGGGCCACTGGGACCATTACAAGGACAACATGTACACCACCAAGATCGACGACCGCGACTTCGCGATCAAGCCGATGAACTGCCCGGGCGGCATGCTCGTCTACAAGCGCAAGCTCCACTCCTACCGCGACCTGCCCGAGCGGATGGCCGAGCTGGGCATCGTGCACCGCCACGAGCTGTCCGGCGCGCTGCACGGGCTGATGCGGGTGCGCTGCTTCACCCAGGACGACGCCCACATCTATATGACCCCCGAGCAGATCGAGGAGGAGGTCCTCGGCGTCATGGACCTGATCGACAGCATCTATAAGGTGTTCGGGTTTGAATACTTCCTCGAGCTGTCCACCCGTCCGGAGGACTCGATGGGCACCGAGGAGCAGTGGAACATGGCGACGGAGGCGCTCCGGAACGCGCTGGAGAAGAACGGCAAGCCCTACTCGGTCAACGAGGGGGACGGCGCCTTCTACGGCCCGAAGATCGACTTCCACCTGCGCGACTGCATCGGGCGCACCTGGCAGTGCGGCACCATCCAGCTCGACTTCCAGATGCCCGAGCGGTTTGACCTCACCTATACCGGCAAGGACGGCGAGAAGCACCGCCCGGTCATGCTCCACCGCACCGCGCTCGGCAGCATCGAACGGTTCATCGGCATCCTCACCGAGCACTACGCGGGCGCGTTCCCGCTCTGGCTCGCGCCGGTGCAGGTCAAGGTCCTGCCCGTGACCGACGAGCACATCCCCTACGCGCAAAAGGTGTCCGACGCGCTCACCGCCGCGGGACTGCGCGTCGAGACGGACAGCCGCAACGAGAAGGTCGGCTACCGCATCCGCGAGGCGCAGCTCCAGAAGATCCCCTATATGCTCGTGCTCGGCGGCAAGGAGGCCGAGGCGGGCGAGGTCGCGGTGCGCGACCGCCGCGACGGCAAGACGACTACGATGTCCCTCGAGGCGTTCCTCGAAAAGGCGAAGGCCGAGGTCGACTCCAAGGCCAACTGAACAGACGGAACCGCATGAAAAAGCAGCCGCGCGAGCGGCTGCTTTTTTGCCGCCCGGCGTCGGCCGGCTTCCCGCGCGGGGAATCGCGCCGAGGCTTTGGGCGGCGGACGGGTTTCCTGAGATTTCCGGCCGTACACAGAATATTCACAGACTGTCGAAACTACCGCCACATAAATCGTGTTAACTATACAGGTAGCACGCGTTTCCGGCAGATACTTGCCTAAAACGCGGATTTATAGTACAATATTACCCTACGACATGCTTCCGGTCCCCGTGTTTTTCACGGGGGCGCTGTGAAGTGCGGCCTTCGCGCAAGACGCGCCGGGGCCCGGCGAATCCACGGGAAGGAGGTGGCCTGCTTGGCGCCATACGACAAGATGCCGGACGATTCCGTACCGGAGCCGGACGATTCCCCGCTCGGCGAACTGGCGGAAGCGGAACCGGAAGAAGCGGCCCCCTCCGGTGAGCTCGAGGAGCTCGCCGCGCCCGCCGGGGAACCGTCCCCTCCCGCCGGGGAGGCCGCCTCCGAAACGGAGGACGGCGCGGAGCCGCCGCCCGCCCAAAGGGCGGAGAGCCCCTTCGTCCGGTCGGTCAAGCGCCTCTGGTTCAGGGCGGCAAACGCCTTTTACGCCTACTGCTATTTTGTGGGCATCCAGCTGCTGCGCACGACCCGCGCCAAACGGCGGCATGTGGCGCACGGCTTCCACCGGATGGAGGAGGAGGCCGCCGCCCGCCGCCGCAAGTACTTCAACCGTCTGCGCGCCCGTCTGCGCGGCTATTGGCGGGACCTCGTCTCGCCGCTGACCGAGCTGCGCGAGCAGTGCCGGGGATTTTCCAAGGCGGTCGACAACGCGCGGCGCTACGGCACCTCCCGCAACGTCGCCAACGTCGTCCTGAACGCTGCCGGGTTCTGGCTGAAGCGGCTGTGGCGGATCTTCCGGACGCTGCTCAACTATGCCGCGCCCATCGCGGCGTGCGTGCTGCTCTACTTCACCGTCCGCTATTTCGCCGGCTTCCAGCTCGCGCTGCACGTCGAATACAACGGCGTCGACATCGGCTACGTCTCCAACGAGACGGTGTTCACCGAGGCGGAGAAGGACATGAAGGAGCGTATGATCCTCGGCGACGTGCTCGTCGCCGACCCGACCGCCGAGGAGGAGGACACCAACGAGGTCCAGGAGGCCGAGCAGGCCGCCGAAGAGGCGGAGGAGCAGGCCAAGACGATCCGTCCGCGCTTTGAGCTGACGCCCGTCACCCGCGACCCGTTCAGCAGGTTCATGGGGCGGTTCGTGCACACGGCCGACCCGAGCCAGCTGCTCGACGCGGACGAGCTGACCAACCGCCTGATCCGCGCGGTGAGCCGGAGCGAGAACAATCCCGACGGCTTCGCGGTCGAAGAGGCGACGGGGCTTTATATCGACGGGACCTACATCGGCGCCGTCACCGACGGGGACGGGCTGCTCGACCTGCTCTATGAGATGAAGGAGCGTTACCGCACCTCCGACATGGAGGAGAGCACGAGCATCCAGTTCGTGAAGAAGGTGGAGGTCAAGCAGGGCCTCTATCCCTCCGGCCCGAACGGCTCGATCCGTTCGCTCGAGGAGATCCGCTCGCTGCTCGACAAGGAGGAGCGCGGCAAGAAGATCTACACGGTGGTCAGCGGCGACGACCCGCTGAAGATTGCGGCCAAAAACGGCATCACGCTCGACGAGCTCAAGGCGATGAACCCGGGCGTCGACGTGAGCCTCTTCCCGGGCGACGAGCTGCTGATCGCGAACTCGGTGCCCTACCTGGGCGTCAAGGTGACCGAGACGATCCGGTATGAGGAGGAGCTCGAATACGAGATCACCCAGCGCACCGACCCCGACCACGACATCGGCTACTACCAGATCGTCCAGCAGGGCGAAAAGGGCGTGCGCGAGGTGACCGCCGAGATCGTCATGACCGACGGCGTCGAGACCGACCGCAACATCCTCAACACCACCATCGTCAAGGAGCCGGTCAACCAGATCGTCGTCGTGGGCGGCAACCGCCCGCTCAAGGTCATCCCCAAGGATTCGAGCGGCAGGGTGGCCTCCGGCGCCTTCCAGTGGCCGACGATCGCCGGCTCGATCAACCCGGGCTTCCTCGGGTACTGGGGCCACACGGGCTCCGACATCTCGTGGAGCGGCTGCTACGGCAGCCCCGTCCTCGCCTCGGCCGACGGCACCGTCGTCGCGTCCGGCTGGCGCGGACTCTACGGCTACTGCGTCGTTATCGACCACGGCGGCGGGATGCAGTCCCTCTACGCGCATTGCAGCGCGCTCTACGTCTCCGCCGGGCAGCAGGTCTCCCAGGGCGAGACAATCGCCGCCATCGGCGCGACCGGCAACGCCTACGGCCCCCACCTGCACTTCGAGATCCGCGTCAACGGTACGCCGGTCGACGCGGCCCCCTACCTCTATGGTTAAATTTCCCGCGGACGCACGCGCTCCGCGCGCTTTCCAGCGCGCGGGGCGCGTTTTTGCCATCTTCCGGCAAAAAACGAGCCGGATTTTAAGAATCATCACAAAAATTCCTCTTTTATTTTGTGGGATGCGGTGATATACTATATGTATTGAAATGCGCCTTTGCCGCGCATCTGTTTGCCGCGCGCTTCGGCGCGGCGGACAACCTTTTGACAGGGAATCCTCTTCGCCCCGGCCGGACGCGCGTGAAGCCGGGGCGCGGCTTTGAAAAAATGTGTGGCGCGCGCGGAGAAGGCGGTCAAGATGGAAAAGTTTATTGTGCAGGGCGACACCCGGCTTTGCGGCGAGGTCACCATCAGCGGCGCGAAGAACGCGGCCGTTGCGATCATTCCGGCGACGATCCTGGCGCAGGGCAAATGCGTCATTGAAAATATCCCCAACATCAGCGACATCACGATGCTCTTCAAGATCCTGCGCGCGCTCGGCGCGTCGGTGCGGATGCTCGACCGCACCACCGTCGAGGTGGACACCACCTACATCACCGAGCCGGTCGTCCCCTATGAACTCGCGCGGTATATGCGCGCCTCCTACTACCTGCTGGGCACCCTGCTCTCCCGCTGCAACCGGGCGAGCGTCTCAATGCCGGGCGGGTGTAATTTCGGGGTCCGCCCGATCGACCAGCACATGAAGGGGTTTGAGGCGCTCGGCGCGACCGTCTCGATCGACAGCGGCATGATCAACACGAAAGCGGACATGCTGCTCGGCGCGCACATCTATTTCGACGTGGTGTCGGTCGGCGCGACGATCAACGTCATGCTCGCGTCGGTCAAGGCCAAGGGGATCACCATCCTCGAAAACTGCGCCAAGGAGCCCCACATCGTCGACCTGGCCAACTTCCTCAACTCGATGGGCGCGGACATCCGCGGCGCGGGCACCGACGTCATCAAAATTCACGGGGTGGACATCCTGCACGGGACCACCTATTCGATCATCCCCGACCAGATCGAGGCGGGCACCTATATGGTCGCCGCCGCGGCGACCGGCGGGGACGTGCTCGTCAAAAACGTCATCCCCAAGCACCTCGAGGCGATCACCGAAAAGCTCGAGAAGGCGGGCGCGGAGGTCACTGAATACGACGACTCGATCCGCGTGACGCGCGAGGGGGAGCTCTCCAAGGTCAACCTCAAGACGATGCCCCATCCCGGCTTCCCGACCGACATGCAGCCGCAGATGACCGCGCTGCTCTCGATGGCGAACGGGACGAGCATCGTGACCGAGGGCGTGTGGGACAACCGCTTCCGCTATGTCGACGAGCTGCGCCGGATGGGCGCGCAGATCCAGGTGGACGGCAAGGTCGCGGTCGTCGAGGGCGTGCCCCGGCTGACGGCCGCCCCGGTGCGCGCGGTCGACCTGCGCGCGGGCGCGGCGGTGCTGATCGCCGCGATGGCGGCCCACGGGGTCACCGAGATCGAGGACATCGAGCACATCGAGCGGGGCTACGAAAATATCGTGGAAAAGCTCGAGGCGCTCGGCGCCAATATCCGCAAGGTCGTGCTCCCCGACGGAGAGCTCAAGGCTGCGCTCTGACTTCCGGCCGGCTGTTTTTTGAGCCGGCCGTTTTCCTTATCCAAATTCGTTTCGGGAGGATGCCTATGGCCCGGTTTTGCACGCTGTTCTCCGGTTCCAGCGGGAACAGCACCTATATCGCCGCCTCCGACTCGGCGGTGCTCGTCGACGCGGGGCGCTCCTGCAAGCAGCTGCTGGCGGCGATGGAGTCCCGCGGCATCGAGCCGCGCTCGATCGGCGCGGTGCTCGTCACCCACGAGCACACCGACCATGTGAGCGGCCTGCGGGTGCTCCTCAAAAAGCTGGGCGTGCCCCTCTACGCCACGCCCGAGGTGCTCGAGCGGCTGCGGTGGGACGGGGTGCTCGTCCCGGGGCAGGAGGCGCATCCGGTGGAGCCGGGGACGCGCCTGACGGTCGGCTCGCTTGAGATCGACAGCTTCGACACGCCGCACGACAGCGCGCACAGCGTCGGGTACCGGATCCGGACCCCTGACGGGCGGCGGCTGGCGGTCGCCACCGACATGGGATACATAAGCGAAAACGTCGCGCAGATGCTGCGGGGCTGCGACCTTGTGATGCTCGAATCGAACTATGAGCCGGGGATGCTCAGCGCGTGCGACTACCCCTACTATCTGAAGCGGCGGATCGCCTCCAACACGGGGCATCTCTCGAACGAAGTCTGCGCGCAGGAGCTGATCGAGCTGGTCCGCACGGGGAGCACCCGCTTTGTGCTGGGGCACCTCTCGCAGAACAGCAACACCCCCGAGAACGCCTACCAGGCGTCCTACTGCGCGCTGACGGCGGGCGGGATGCGGGAGGGGATCGACTTCACGCTGACGGTCGCGTCGCGGTCGGGCCCGTCCGAGATGGTGGTGCTGTGATCGCGGTGCAGGTGATCGCGGTCGGCAGGCTCAAGGAGGCGTGGATGCGCGACGGCTGCGTGGAATATGTAAAGCGGCTGGGGCTGTGGAGCCGGGCGTCGGTCGTGGAGGTCGACGAATACCGGCTGGGGGAGAACCCCTCGCCCGCGCAGATTCGCGTCTGCGTGGAGAAGGAAGGGGAGCGCATCCTCGAGAAGATCCCGAAGGGCGCGCGGGTGGTGGCGATGTGCATCGAGGGGAAGACGCTCTCCTCCGAGGAGCTGGCGGACTACCTCGCGCGGGCGGCCGCGTCGGGCGCGGGGAGCCTTGCATTTGTGATCGGCGGTTCCCACGGGCTCTCCGACGCGGTGAAGGACGCCGCCTCGCTGCGGCTGTCGATGTCGCCGATGACCTTCCCGCACCAGCTCGCGCGGGTGCTGCTGCTCGAGCAGCTTTACCGCGCCTTCTCGATCAACGCGAACGCGAAATATCATAAATAAAAAGTTTCGCCCGCCTTTTCAAAGGCGGCGGGGTCGCGGGGCGGAGCCCCGCGCCGCTCGCCGCGGCGAGCGGAACGCCTGATTCACAATAGCCAAAAGTTTCGCCCGCCTTTTCAAAGGCGGCGGGGCCGCGGGGCGGAGCCCCGCGCCGCTCGCCGCAGCGAGCGGAACGCCCTCTCCTTCAGGCATATTTTTCGGTTCCTTTTTACAAGAGAAAAAGGAACGTTTCAGAGGCCGCCGGTTCGGCGGCCTCTCCTCTTCCCGGGGGCCTTTTTTCTTGTAAAAGGCCCCCGAACCCCCAAAATACGCTTGAAGCAGGGCCTGCGGGCCCGGGCTCAGGGCTCCGCCCTCGAAAAATCCCGGCGTTTTGAAAAAACGCCGGGACTTTTCTCACCCGCCGCCTTTTGAAAAAGGCGGGCGAAAACTTTTGGATCGGGCGGGCGAAACCTATTTGCGGGCGCGCTCGAGAATCGTCTGGAACGACGTGCCGTGCGGACGGTTGAACCGCCGCAGGTGGTAGAGCTGTTCTAGATCGCCCGTGATGTAGTTGAGCTTCTCCTCGCAGGTCAGCGCCGCCGAAAAGCCCATCCCCTGGATCACCGGCAGCGCCTCCTTGCTGATCTGCCCGAACGGGTAGGTGAAGCAGGTGGGCGTCCAGTCGAGGAACGCCGCGCATTCGTCCTGGAGCTTGCCGAGGTCCTCCTCCAGCATCGTCTGGTAGGCCGCCAGCCCCTCGCCCGACTTGCGCATCGAGCCGTGGCGGCCGTTCTGGTTCTCGTGCAGGTTGTAGGAGTGGTTCTGGATCTCCACGAGGCCGCTGTCCCGCATCTCGCGCAGCTCGTTCCACGTCGAGTGAGAATAGCGGATGTGATGGTCGTCCACCGCGGAATACTGGTCGGCGTACCGGCCCACAATGGAATAGACGGCCTTGAAGTCATACTCCTTCAGGATGGGGAAGACGTATTCGTGGAAGCTCTCGTACCCGTCGTCGAAGGTGATCATGACCGGGCGTTCGGGCAGCGGCGCGCCCTCCTCCACATAGGCGAGCAGGTCGGCGATCACGATCGGGGTATAGCCTTCCGTCTTCAGGTATTCCATGTCCGACCGGAACTCGTCGGGGGAGATGGTGTATTTGTTGAGCCGCGCCTGCTCCTTGAGCACGTGGTGGTACATCACGATCGGCAGTTCGATCCCGTCCGGTTCCGCCGGCGCGTTCGCGGACACCGCCCGGACGCCCTGCACGGCGATCCCGCCCAACGCCACCGCCAGCGCGAGGGCCAGCGGCAGGATCGCCCTGTTGATTGCCTTCATTGCGTCACTTCCCAAAGCGTTTTCTTCTGCATATCTATGCCCCGCGCGCCTGTCCATATGAGCATGGGGAATTTTTACTGGCAATCCGGCCGGGAGTATGGTATACTTACAGCTTACACAGTGAATGTGAATTGAGCAAAAGGAATCTGCACAACTTATGAAATTTGATCAACTGAAATTGATACCGCCCATCCTGCGCGCCGCGGCCGACGAGGGCTACACCGCCCCGTCCCCCATCCAGCAAAAGGCGATCCCCCCCGCGCTCGAGGGCCGCGACGTGCTCGGCTGCGCCCAGACGGGCACCGGCAAGACCGCCGCCTTCGCCATGCCGATTTTGCAGCGGCTCTCCGCCCGGAAGCCCCAGCCGGGCGCGCCGCGCGTCATCCGCGCGCTCGTGCTCACCCCGACCAGGGAGCTCGCGCTCCAGATTTCCGACAGCTTCAAGGCCTACGGCCACTACCTGCGCCTGCGCACCGCCGTCATCTTCGGGGGCGTCTCCCAGAACCCGCAGGTGGACGAGCTTCGACGCGGCGTCGACATTCTCGTCGCCACCCCCGGCAGGCTCAACGACCTGATCGGGCAGGGGTATATCGACCTTTCGCGCGTCGAGACGCTGGTGCTCGACGAGGCCGACCGGATGCTCGACATGGGCTTCATCCACGATGTGGAGAAGATCATCGCCCGGGTGCCGCAGAAGCGGCAGACCCTCTTTTTCTCCGCGACGATGCCCGAGAGCATCATGCGCCTGTGCGACCGCATCCTCACCGACCCGGTCAAAGTGGCGGTGGATCCCGTCTCCTCCCCCGTCGAGGTGATCGACCAGCGGCTCTATTTTGTGGATAAGCCCAACAAGCGCCGTCTGCTCGTGCACCTGCTCAAGGACCCGGGCATCGTTTCGGCGCTCGTGTTCACCTTTACCAAGCATGGCGCCGACCGGGTGGCCCGGGAGCTCGACAAGGCGGGCGTCGAGGCGCAGGCGATCCACGGCAACAAGAGCCAGAACGCCCGCCAGCGGGCGCTGAGCGCCTTTAAGGCGGGGGAGATCCGCGTGCTCGTGGCGACCGACATCGCCGCGCGCGGCATCGACATCGACGAGCTTTCCCACGTCATCAACTACGACCTGCCCAACATCCCCGAGACGTATGTGCACCGCATCGGGCGCACGGCGCGCGCGGGGCTGTCGGGGACGGCGATCTCCTTTTGCAGCATCGAGGAGATGGACGAGCTCAAGGAGATCGAGAAGCTGATCGGCAAAAAGATCCCCGTGGTGGAGGACCATCCCTACCCGATGGAGGTGTTCGAGGCGCCGCCCAAGCAGCCGCGCCCCCAGCGCCCGCCGCGCGAGCAGCGCGCCGCGAAGCCGAAGCCGGTGCGTCAGCAGCCGCAGAAGCAGCAAAAGCCCGCCGGACGTTCCCCGCGCAAGCACTGAAACCAAAAAGGCAGCCGCACAGCGGCTGCCTTTTTTGATTTTTTGGCATAAAACGCCGGGAATTTTTTCCGGGACGCAGGAATCAGAGCTTTGCGCCGCACCGATTGCAGTAGAGGCTGTCCTTCTGCTGCGGCGCGCCGCAGGCGGGGCAGCGGGGGAGGACGTTATTGCGCAGCAGGCGCAGCCCGCCCGGCGGCACCGTGATTTCCCCGCCGTGCGCGAGGCGGCGGCCGAGCGCGGGGTCGAGCTCGAAGACGCTCGCGCAGCGGGGGCAGGTAGCCAGATAGACCGAATCGTATTTGACGAGCGGGATGAAAAAGAAGTGGACGTAGCTGTAGCGGCGGCAGACGCTGAGGGACGCCGTTTCCCCGCAGGCGGGACAGGCCGCCGCGGAAACCTGTCCGGCGGGTACTACTTTGCTGTTCGCGCCGAATATACCTAGAAAGAACATCTCTGTCACCTCCGGAAACCGTTGGTACCAGTGTATACTAAATGTTGAAAAAGTCAACCGGAAAAGACAGATATTTGCTCGGGACACTTGACCGAATTGGGCAAAACGTGTAAAATTATGTTGAGTTATCGTGTGGAAAGGAAAATCAGCATGAAAAAGACGTTAAGCGTTATACTGTCGGTATTTCTGCTGGTTGGCATGGCCGGCTGCGGAAGCCGGGCTGCCGGCGATGACATCGCGGGAGGCCGGGGGGACGCCGCGCAGGCGGTCACCCTGAGCAGGACGGAAACGACAAGCGTGTACGGCGTGGAAGCGCCGGGCAGCGACGAAAACATTCTCCTCGGCGCCGGGCTGCTGGCGGCGAACGCCCCGCGGGAGGGGCAGAAGATCTCCTCCGCCCCGCAGGGGGAGGTGCGCGCCGTATGGATGTCCTACCTGACGCTCGAGCCGATGGTGAAGGGCAAGACGAAGGCGCAGTTCACCGCCAACGTCGGCGCGGCCTTCAAGAAGGCGGCCGACTTCGGCTTCAACACCGTGTTCGTGCAGGTGCGGCCGTTCGGTGACGCGCTCTACGCGTCCGACTTTTTCCCCTGGTCCCGCTACCTGACGGGCACCGAGGGGCAGGACCCCGGCTACGACCCGCTGGAAATCATGTGCGCGCTGGCGGACGAAGAGGGGCTGCGCATCGAGGCGTGGCTCAACCCCTACCGCGTGCGGATCGGCGACCAGCCGATGTCGAGCGACAACCAGGCGAAAATCTGGCTCAGCCAGGGCAGCGACGCGGCGCTCGAATGGAACGGCGGCGTCTACTACAATCCCGGCAGCCCCGCCGCGCGCAAGCTCATTGTGAACGGCGTGCGGGAGATCGTGCGGAACTATGATGTGGACGGCGTCCACTTTGACGACTACTTCTATCCGACGACCGATTTTGCCTTCGACAGCGCGACCTACCGCGCCTCGGGCTCGAACCTCTCCCAAGCCGACTGGCGGCGGGAAAACGTGGATATCCTCATCCGGGAGGTCTACGCGGCGATCAAGGAATCGAAGCCCGCCTGCCTCTTCGGCATCAGCCCGCAGGGCAACGTCAAGACCAACTATGAAAGCCAGTTCGCGGACGCGTCCGTCTGGCTCTCCAACCCCGGCTATGTCGACTACATCTGCCCGCAGGTCTACTACGGCTACGACAACGCGACCTGTCCCTACGCCGAGACGGTGAAGAAGTGGGCGGACATGATCAAGGTGGACGGCATCAAGCTCTATGTGGGCATCGGGGCCTACAAGATCGGCACCGAGGACACGTGGGCGGGCGCGGGCCGCGACGAGTGGCTCGGAACCACCGACCTGCTCGCCCGGATGGTGACGACCGCGCGGGACGCGAAGCATTACGGCGGCGTGGCCTTCTACAGCTATGAATCCCTCTTCGTTTCGCCGGGCAGGCAGATGCAGGCGGAGGAACGGAACCTCAAAAAGATTTTCTGACAGCCGTTGACGCGGGGCGGGTTCTCGGACCCGCCCCATACGGTATCCGGACAGGCCCCGCCGGGGCGGTCCGCGCGGGGAGGAAACCAGCTTGCCAAGAAACGGCCCCAACCGCAAAAAACTTGCCCTCGCCCTGTCGGCGGCGTTCATCCTGATGACGCTGCTGATGGGGGCTTTGGCGTTTCTCGGCGGGGATTTGATCGGCGGGGACGGGGCGGAAAGCCCGGACGCCGCCGTCATGGCTTCCGCGGACGGGGAACCGGAGTCCTCCGACGGGGAAGAGCCGCGGGACGCGGACAGTCCGGAGGAGTCCTCCGGGCCCGGGGAGGAACCGGAGGAGGAGCCCGAGCCCGAACCGGTCTACTTCAACGTCCCGGACGAGCTGCGGGCGGTGATGATCTCGGCGGGGACCGACTACCTGACGACCGACGCGCCGCTCTCGGCGGCGGAGCTGGGCGGCCAGCTCGACCGGGCGCTCGCGGCCGCGCAGGAGCTGACGATGAATTCGATCATCATCGACACGAAGTACCGCGACACCGTCCTCTTTACGAGCGACACGCTCGAGGCGGCGCCGCTTGAAATCGACGTGACCAGCTATCTCGCGGACAAGGCCCGCGAGATGGGCTTCTACGTCTACGCGACCTACGACGTGTCCGGCCTCGCGGGCGACGACGGCAAATATCTGCGCGCCGCCAACGCGGACGGGAGGACGCTCGACAGCGTGCGGGAGAACGTCGGCTCCTTTGCGGAAACGTACAAGCTGGACGGCATCCTGCTCGACGGGTACGAAAACCCCGCCGACGGGCAAAGCTACGCCCAGTACCTCGAAAACGGCGGCGGCGCTGGCTATCAGAACTACCTGCGGCAGGTGCCGTCGGCGCTCGTGAGCGCGGCGGCCTCCGCCGTGCGGGAGCGCGCGCCCGGCACCCAGGTGGGACTGCTGGCGGACGCCGTGTGGGAGAACGCCGCGGAAAACCCCGGCGGCACCGACACCAAGGCGGAGCGGACCGCGCTCGGCTACGGCAACGCGGACACGAAAGCGATGGTCGAGAGCGGGCTCTTCGACTTCGTGATGGTCAAAAACTACGGCTCCACCAACGAGGAGACGGCGCGGTTCGGCGTCGTGGCCGAGTGGTGGAAGCAGGTGGCGCGCGGCGCCGACACCACCCTTTACATGATGCACGCGGCCGACCGCGTGGGCACCCAGTCGATCGGCTGGACGGTCTACGAGCAGCTCACCAAGCAGGTCATCGACCTGCAGGAGCTGGGCGGCGTGTCGGGCAACGCGTTCAACTCCCTGGCGGCGCTCTCCGCCAACCCCGGCAACAGCACGACCACCCTCGTGCAGTACCTCAACAACGAGATCAACGAGCAGTGGGTGCTCACCCAGCTCGCCATCACCACCCCGCAGCAGATGACCTTCACGACCAAGGAGCAGTCGGTCACCTTCCAGGGCGCGTCCGACCCGCAGGCGGAGGTCACGATGAACGGGGAGACGATCCCCACCAACGAGAGCGGCTACTTCGCCATCCGCGAGGACCTGACGCCGGGGCTCAACACCTTCGCCTTTGTGCACAAGGGCAAGACCCTCACCTACAGCATCACGCGGCAGGTGCAGGTCATCAAGGAGGTCACCCCGACCGGCAAGCTGGCGGTCGACGGCGGCATGGAGGTCACCGTCTCGGTGCTCGCCTACGAGGACGCCAAGGTGAGCGCGAGCGTCGGCGGGCAGACGATCACCCTCTCCCAGACGGAGGACGAGACCGACGAGGCGGACTCGCTGTCCGGCTACAAGCGGTTCACCGGCGTGTTCACCGCGCCGAGCGCCTCCGCCTCCGCCACCACGATGGGCAACATCACCTTTACCGCCACCGCGCAGGGGGAGACCCAGTCGGTGGAGGGCGCGCTCGTCACCGTCAACAAGCGGGCGGTCATGGGCGAGGGGTCGGTCGTCTACGTCGTCGCCGACCAGGCGGAGACCTTCCCCATCAATACCCTCAACGACAACTCCAATTCGGGCTATTTCCCGCTGCCCAAGGGCACGGTGGACAAGACCTACGGGGACGAGATCGTCTACAAGAACGGCAGCGTCACCAAGACCTACTGGAAACTCGAATCGGGCGTGCGCGTCTATTCGGACGACATCAAGGCGTCGGGCGGCTCGATGCCCGACCAGAACGTCATCAGCGGCATGTCGGTCAAATCGTCGGGCGCCTACACGAGCGTCTCGCTGGAGATGGATCAGAAGGTGCCCTACAAGGTCGCCTACGACGGCTCGCAGATCATCTTCAAGTTCGACTACACCGCCCGTACCCCCGACTCCGACTCGATCAAGTCCAACGCGCTCTTCAAGTCGGCCAAATGGGAGGGCTCCAACCTCAACCTCACCCTCAAGAAGGCGGGCGGCTTCCTTGGCTACAAGGCGTACTACGAGGGCAACAGCCTCGTTTTGCGCTTCAACAATTCCCCCGGCTCCCTCTCGGGGGCGCGGATCGTGGTCGACCCCGGGCACGGCGGAAACGACCCGGGCAACCTCGGCTTCTATCCCGGCAAGGACGAGGCGGACATCAACCTCGCGGTGGCCAAAAAGCTCGTCAGCGACCTCAAAAGCCAGGGCGCGACGGTGCTGATGGCCGAGCCCGGCTCGACGATGGCCACCCGCATGGCGGCGGCCCGCGCCTTCAACGCGCAGGTGCTCGTCAGCGTCCACAGCAACTCCGCCCCCAACGTCAAGGCGACCGGCACCGAGGTCTACTACTTCTATCCCTTCTCCAAGCAGCTCGCGGCGAACATCTCCGCCAACGTCTCCAAGGCGCTCGGCTCGGACAACCGCGGCGCCAAGGCGGGGCTCTACTACATGACCCGCGAGAGCCAGTTCGCCTGCGTGCTCGCCGAGCTGGGCTTCATGTCCAACGAGGGGGAATATACCAAGCTGATCAACTCGAAATACCAGAGCCGCATGGCCGAGGCGATCGCCAACGGCATCAGCGCCTATCTCGGCGGCGCCAGCTCGGGGAGCTATTCCTCCAGCGGCGACGATGAGGACGAGGACGACGATGACGATGAGGACGGCGGGAACCTCCGCCTCAACGAGACGGAGCTCGACCTCGAGGTGGGCGACACCTTCCCGCTCAAGGTGAGCGGCGCGGGCGGCGCGGACGTCTCGTGGGAGACGGACGACAAGTCGGTCGCGACGGTCAATTCCTCCGGCAAGGTGGTCGCCAAGGGGGAGGGCAAAACCCGCATCACCGCCTACACCGACGACGACGAGGCGCGCTGCACCGTCTATGTCGGCGGGGGAAGCGGCGGCGACGGCGGCGACGTGACGAAGATCGTCGTCGAGGCGGATGAGGAGGAGATCGAGGTGGGGACCCGCACGACGCTTTCGGTGCGGGTGTCGCCCTCCGACGCGGACGACGACCGGGTCAAGTGGGTGACCGATGACGACGACATCGTCGAGCTCTCCAACCTCACGTCCTCCTCCTGCAAGGTGGAGGGCCTGCGGGACGGCACCGCCACGATCACCGCCATCGCGCGGGACGGCAGCGGGGTGCGCGGCTCGATCGACATCGTGGTGGGCACCGGCAAATATAAGCAGACCAGCAAGGACACGAGCAGTACCGCGCCCAAGAAGGGGGTCAAGGTCGAGGCGATCTCGATCGACGGGCCGTCGACCCTCTACGTGGGGGACGGGCGCTCGGTCTACACCGGCACGGTGTCGCCCGCCAACGCGGAGGACCCCGGCATCAAGTGGTCGGTGACCGACCGCGACATCCTCGAGCTCTATAACACCGACGACGAGAACGTCGTCAAGGTGGAGGGCCTCAAGGCGGGCACCGCCTACCTCGTGGGCGAGCCCTACGACAAGAGCAAGGTCGTCAAGAAGTTCAAGATCACCGTCAAAAAATGAGCATGCACAGATATAACAAACCTTCGCGTGCATTTTGCGAAGGTTTGTTATGTTTTTTCTGTTGCATGGGCGGGCGGATGCTGGTATAATAGAACGAGTGATAAAAAATTATTATTTTCTGGGAGATTTGATAAAAAATTAACTCTTTCAAAATGTGCTGTGCGTTGGCGCGCGGCCTGAAATAGGAGTGAGCGTATGTACAAGATTGTCAAGAAGCGGGCGCTGAACGACACGGTGACGCTGATGGAGATCGAGGCCCCGCACATCGCCAAAAAGGCGAAGGCGGGCCAGTTCATCATCTTCCGCGTCGACGAGCGGGGGGAGCGGGTGCCGCTGACCATCGCGGACTATGACCGCGAAAAGGGCACCGTGACGATCATCTTCCAGATCGTCGGCGCGTCCACCAAGCTGCTGAACACCCTCGGGGAGGGCGACAGCCTGCTCGACTTCGTCGGGCCGCTCGGCCAGCCGACCCACGTGGGGCCGGAGGTCAGGCGGGTGTGCGTGATCGGCGGCGGCGTGGGCACCGCGATCGCCTATCCGCAGGCCAAGGCGCTGCACGCGGCGGGGCTGGAGGTGGATATGATTGCGGGCTTCCGCTCGAAGGAGATCGTCATCCTCGAGGAGGAGATGAAGGCGGTCACCGACCATCTCTACCTGATGACCGACGACGGCAGCTACGGCGAGAAGGGGCTCGTCACCCAGAAGCTCGAGGAGCTCATCAAGGCGGGGAACCCGTACGACCTGGTCATCGCGATCGGGCCGGTGATCATGATGAAGTTCGTCGCCGCCGCGACGAAGCCCTACGGCATCAGGACGCTCGTCTCCCTCAACCCGATCATGGTCGACGGCACCGGCATGTGCGGCGGCTGCCGCGTCAGGGTCGGCGGGCAGACGAAATTCGCCTGCGTGGACGGCCCGGACTTCGACGGCCACGAGGTCGATTTCGACGAACTGATGAAGCGCAACAGCTTTTATAAGGAGCGCGAGATGGCCGACCGGGAGGACCCGGCGCACATCTGCCGCCTGACGGGAGGGAAACGCCATGCCTAACATGTCCTTAAAGAAGAACCCCATGCCGGAGCAGGCCCCCGACGTGCGCAACAAGAACTTTGAAGAGGTCGCGCTCGGCTATACCGCCGAGATGGCGGTGGACGAGGCGAAGCGCTGCCTCCACTGCAAGAACAGGCCGTGCGTCGCGGGCTGCCCGGTCAACGTACGGATTCCGGAGTTCATCGCGAAGGTGGCGGAGGGGGATTTTGCCGGCGCTTACCGGGAGATCGCCCTGACCAATTCGCTGCCCGCCGTCTGCGGGCGGGTGTGCCCGCAGGAGAACCAGTGCGAGGGCAAGTGCGTGCGCGGCGTCAAGGGGGAGCCGGTGGGCATCGGCCGCCTCGAGCGGTTCGTGGCCGACTGGTGGATGGAAAACGGCTCGGAGGAGCTTACCCGCCCCGCCTCCAACGGGCACCGGGTCGCAGTGGTCGGCGCCGGCCCGGCGGGGCTTACCTGCGCGGGCGACCTCGCCAGGATGGGGTATGAGGTCACCGTCTTCGAGGCGCTCCAGACGGCGGGCGGCGTGCTCGTCTACGGCATCCCGCAGTTTCGCCTCCCCAAGGAGATCGTCGCCCGCGAGGTGGGCGCGCTCGAAAGGCTCGGCGTGGAGATGAAGCCCGACATGGTCATCGGCAAGGTCGATTCGGTCGACGAGCTCTTCGAGCAGGGCTTTGAAGCGGTCTTTATCGGTTCGGGCGCGGGGCTCCCGAACTTTATGAACATCCCCGGCGAAAATCTGCTGGGGGTCTATTCCGCCAACGAGTACCTCACCCGCATCAACCTCATGAAGGCCTATCGCGAGGGGTACGACACCCCGATCGCCAGGAGCCGCAGGGTCGCCGTCGTGGGCGGCGGCAACGTGGCGATGGACGCGGCCCGCTGCGCCAAGCGGATGGGCGCGGAAGAGGTGTATATCGTCTACCGCCGCAGCGAGGTCGAGCTCCCGGCACGCGCCGAGGAGGTCCACCACGCCAAGGAGGAGGGGATCCTCTTCCAGCTCCTCCGGAATCCCGTGCAGATCCTCGGGGACGAAAACGGCCGCGTCAAGGCGATCGAGTGCGTCGAGATGGAGCTGGGCGAGCCGGACGCGTCGGGCCGCCGCCGCCCGATCGAAAAGCAGGGCAGCAACTTCACGATCGACGTGGACACGGTGATCATGGCGATCGGCACGAGCCCCAACCCGCTCATCCGGTCGACGACCACCGGGCTGGAGGCCAACAGAAAGGGCTGCCTCGTGGCGGACGAACGCGGCGCGACGACCAAACCGGGCGTGTTCGCGGGCGGCGACGCGGTGACGGGCGCGGCCACAGTCATCCTCGCGATGGGCGCGGGCAAGACCGCCGCCCAGTCGATCGACGAGTACATCAAATCCAAATAACCAGATTCCCATGAGCGGTTTGTCCGGCGGACAAACCGCTCATTTTTTTGCGCCCGCCCGCATAGACTTGTCTTAGAAGGGCAGCAAAGGAGCGGGATGGCATCATGATCGACCAGAGGATACGCCGGTATCCGCCGCGCGCGGGGATGCGCAGGCGGCGGGAGAGGGACCCCTATCTCTTCACGGTGATCGTGCAGATCGTCCTGTGCGCGGCGCTGCTGCTCGGCTGCCTGGGGCTGCGGAGGTTCCAGCCGGGGGCCGCGCGGGGAATGGCGGAGCTCTTTGACGGGCTGCTGACCGCCGACCGGGTGGAAATCCCGAGCGGGACGGGGGTGGCGGCGGTCTCCGCGCGGGCGCGGGAAGCGGCGGATCACGCGGCGGACGCCGCCGCGCGGGTGCTGACCGAGCTGCTCACGCCGCCCGCCGCTCAGCCGCCGTCCCCGGACGCGCCCGGGGACGGCGACACCGGAGGAAGCGGCGGCGGGAGTACCGCCGCCGCTTCCTCCGGTCCCTCCGCTCCGGCGGAGGGGCTGAGCGGCGCGGGCGGCTGGTTCGGGCGCGGCGACGCGGCGGGGAAGGAGGCCCCCTCCTCCTGCGCCTTTTCGCCGATCCTCGTCTCGGCGCGGGTGGACGCGCCGGCCGGGGGCGCCGTGACCTCTCCGTTCGGCTGGCGGGAACACCCCATCTCGGGTGCGGAGGACTTCCACCGGGGGGTGGACATCGCGGCGGCTTCGGGCAGCGGCATCTACGCGTCGTTGCCGGGGCGGGTCGTGGAGG
This sequence comes from Anaerotruncus massiliensis (ex Togo et al. 2026), assembly GCF_900199635.1. Lineage (GTDB taxonomy): Bacteria > Bacillota > Clostridia > Oscillospirales > Ruminococcaceae > Anaerotruncus > Anaerotruncus massiliensis. The sequence continues at coordinate 947,652 of NZ_LT962687.1, forward strand.
TGGACAGCTCCCCCATCTACGGCAACTACATCACCCTTGACCACGGCGGCGGGCTGACGACCACCTACTGCCACTGCGAGTCGATCGCCGCGCCGCTCGGCGCGAACCTGCGGCGGGGGGAGCTTGTCGCGCTGGTGGGCAGCACGGGCATCTCCACCGGGCCGCACGTCCACTTTGAGATCAGCAAGGACGGCCGGTACTACAACCCCGCGTGGGTGCTCGACGGGATGGACGCCGATGGAGTTTGAGTGGGGCGGCACGCGCTATTCCTTCACCTTCGGTTTCTTCGCGGTGCTCGCGCTCTGGCTGCTCTGCGACCGTTCGGGGCTCGGTCTGCCCGCGCTGGGGGGCGTGCTCGTGCACGAGGGCGGGCATATCCTCGTCATGCGCCTGACGGGCGCGCGAATTCTCGCCATGCGGTTCTGCGCGGTCGGGGTGCGGCTGGAAAAACGCGGCCTGCTCTCCTACGGCCGGGAGACGGCCGTCTACCTCGGCGGCGTGGCGGCGAACCTGCTCGCCGCGGGGGCGTGCGTCCTCCTCTGCGGCTGGAACGGCTTCGCCGCCGCAAACCTGGCGCTCTGCATCTTCAACCTCCTGCCGGTCGGCCGGCTGGACGGCGGAGTGCTGCTGGGGCTCGCGCTCTGCCGCGCCGGGAAGCCCGAACAGGCGGCGTTCTGGCAGAAGCTCGCGGGGTTCGCGGTGCTCACACCCCTCTTCGCGGCGGCCCTCCTGCTGCTGCCGCGCGGCAATTATACGATGCTTTTGACCGCGCTTTATCTCGCGGCCACCCTCCTGCGGGGATAGGACGAAGGCCCCTCCGGCGCTGCCGGAGGGGCCTTCGGTTTGTCATTCGGCGGCATGTGTGGTAAAATGCAGGAGGAAGCGGCGGCCTCTTTTTTCACAAAATTTTGCCAGCCCGGATGAAAACCGCCAAAATCCGACACTGTTTCAATATCGGATTCGACGGACATAGGAGGAGGGCTTTGGATGAAACGGATGCTCTGCACGCTCGCGGCGGGTTTGCTCTGCCTGTCGCTGGCCGCCTGCGAAAGCCCGGGGGCGGACGCTCCCGGCGGGGCGCTGCCCGGTTCCCCGCCCGTGACGGCGGGCGTTACCCCGGCGGAATCGGAGCCCGCGCCCGGATCGGCGGAGGAGTCCCCCAAAGCGTTCCCGGAGGAGGCGGTCATCCTGAGGCCCATGGAGGGAATCGGGAAGAGCGAACTGATCTATGGGGATTTCTTACAGTCGGGAGACGTGCTGGTGTGCAGCTGGTATGAACGGAAGGGAGAGGGCTCCGAACTCCATTGGATGATCGGGGCGTTTGACCTGTCTTCGGGGGAGATGCGCTACCGGTTTCCGGTAGACGAGCTCGTCTGGGGGATGGAGAAGGTCTCATACGGCCCCTATGACTACCGGGTCCTGCTCACGGACCGGATGCTCTACCGGAGCAGCACCGACGAAACGGCCGAAGCGGTCGTGCCGCTGCCGGAGAATATCGCGCTGCTGGAGTTTGGCCTTTCGACCAGATATTCGCCCTGCGCCTATGACTATAGCGGGAACGCCTTTACCTGGGCGGCGGAGGACGGCATTTGGATTTCGGACGCGCGGGGCGAAAACGCCCGAAGAATCCTGAACAACAGCGATCTGCCCGACGGGATGGGGGCCACGCCCGATGCGCCGCCCTATCTTCTCTACGCTCCGCGGTTTCTCTGCAATGGGGAAAAGGTGGCGGCCGCGCTCTTTTCTCCGTATGCGGGAGACGGGGAACACTATGCGGGCGCGGTTCTGTGCGATCTGGAAACAGGAGCGCGGACAGAGCTGGAAGTGGGCAGGCGGACCAACGGGTCGATCAAGTGCGGCGTCGAGGACCGCTATGTGATCTCACAAAGCGCCTCATATACCGTCGTTCTGGATGCGCAGACCGGCGAAACCCGAAAATATGAAATCCACTATAGCGATTTATATCCGGACCTTCTTTTGGAAGCCCGGACGCTTGTTCGGGCCGGCGCGGATGAAAACAGGGAAACCCGTTTTTATATCTGTTCCCTCGACGACCCGGACGACCGTTCCCACCCGCTGCCCGATCCCTGGAAAGCTCCGTATGAGACCATGTTCGGGCCACGGGACCTCACGGAATCCTATGTTTATTTTGAAGATGTGGACGGCGACGGCCCGTGGCTGGCCGCCGTGAAATACCGCTAGGGGGGATTTGATGAAACGATGGCTCTGCGTCCTGCTGGCGCTGGCGCTCTGCCTCTTTGCGGCGGGCTGCGTGCAGCCGCCCGTGGAGGGCCCCGCGCCCGCCAAAGAGCCCGCGCGGCCGGCGCCGGAAAAGACGGACGACCCGCTCCTGCTCGCGATGGAAGCCGAACTGACGGGCGCGCGTCCCGGCGACGTGCGCATCGACCCGCCGGGCGAATTCCAGCGGGTGAGGATGTCCCGCGCGCTGGTGGAGGGGATCGCGAACCTGCTGACCGTCTCGCCCTTTGAGCGGGTGGAGATGCGTTCCATCGAGGGGGAGGAGGATCTCGGCTACCAGCAGGTGAGCGTGCTGGGCGGCGGGAAGGTCTGTTCCCTCGAGCTCTTCCTCTGCGGGGAGAGCCACGAGCTGTATCCCGGGAAGACGGTGCTCTGGCTCCAGGTCGGGGACGAGACGGGGCAGTACCTGTTCGGCGGGGAGGTCTATGACGGGATCGCCCGGCTGGTCGGGAAAAATACCCTCCCCGACGCCGTGAGCCTCGAGGGGGAGTACCTGCCGCTCGATTCGACGGATTCCGGCTCGCAGGACCTCTATCCGCGGGAGCTGCTTCAGCTCGGCGGGGTCCTGCTGGTCCGCTATGAGGACGCGGACGGTAAGGCGCTTTTCGAGGCGTTCGACACCTCGAGCGGGGAGGCGCTTTACGACTTTTCACCGGAAGCCGGGATCGACCGGATGGAAAGGACCTCCTTCAACGGCTGGGACTACCGTCTCGTCCAGGACAACGGCGTCGTCTCCTACCGCTCCGCCTCCGATCCGGAAAAATCGGAGGAGCACCGCCTCCCGCTCGAGCTGTGGCGGCGGATGTCCGGGGAGCGGCCGGGCGGCTACGACCTCGACCCGGCGTCCGGGGCCGCCGCCTGCGCCGACGGCGGGGGGGTGTGGCTCGCCGGACCCGGCGGCACGGTGCGGCGGGCGCTTTCCTCCGACAGCCTCGCCGAGGCGCTGGGGGACCGCTATCCCGCCAACGCGCCGGAGGATTTCCCGCAGCCGTGCTATACGGAGCCGCGCCTGCACGGGGGCGGAAGGCTGCTGACCGCGGTCGCGTCGATCCCGGGCGCGCAGTCGGATTACGCCGCGCTGGCGGTCTGCGACCTGGTCGCGGGGACGGTCGGCTATTACCGGAATTTCGGCGCGATGCGTTCGGGGACGGCCTATCCGGACGATATGACCGTCGTGATGCGCTCCGACACGGTCGACACGGTGCTCGACCTCTCGACGGGCGAGACGCGGGAAAGCCCGGTCATGCTCGACCGCGGGGTGCGGGAGCTCTTCACCGCGGACTATGAAAATTACCTCTCCGTGCGGACTTCCCGCGCGGACGACGGGCAGAATCTCGTGGAGCTCACCGCCTACGGGGAGGACAAGCCCCTCTTCACCGCGTCGGGCGGACAGTTCTACGTGGCGGGCGTCACGCCCGATTACGCGCTCTGCCGCTACCGGGACGGACAGCAGGCGGGGACCCTGCTGCTCCGGTGGAACCGCGCGGGCGCGCTGACGCTCCACTCCCTGCTCGCGGGCGAGACGGAGCGCGCGGGCGCGGCCCCGATCGACGCCTACGGGACGGGGGAATCGGTGGCCGTGCTGGCCCGCGCGGCGGACGGGAGCTGGTTCGTCGAATCGTTCGACGCGAAGACGGGCCGCAGCTTCGGGGACGGCGTCCGGCTCGACCGGGAGACCCGCCCCGTCGCGCTCGCGCCCGTCTATGACCGGGTGGGGTACGACTACCGGCTGCTCACCTCCGGGTCGGTGCTCTACGGCAAGTTCGGGCAGCGGCTCCCCGTGGAGGAATACGCCCTGCCCGACCGCATCGCAACCGCTCTGCTCCCGGACGACGGCTCCTTCGACCTCTCGGGGGAGACGATCGCCTACGCGGCGGACGACGGCATCTGGACCGCCCGCGCCGACGGCACGGGGGAACAGCTCCGGCTCCCCAACCGGGAGATCGGCCAGCGGACGGACAACATCCCCGCGCGCTACGCCTTCCCCCGCCTGATGGGCGGCGGGCGCTTCCTCGTCGGGATGCAGGCAATCCTGGGCGGCGAGACCTTCTACTGCGGGTTCACCGTCCTGGACCTTGTCACCGGGGAAAAGACGGAGGTCTTCGACCCGGACGGCTATTTCCCGGGCGGCGTCCTCTATCCGAACGACTATACCGTCGGGCTGCGGCAGGGGGAGACGGTCGACTATTACTCCCTGCCCGACCTGCGGCGCACGGCCGGACCGGGCGAGCCCTATCCAAGCGAAGCCTACCGGTTCGCATAGCTTGCATTTACCCCCCATTTCATGTAAAATGGGGGGTAGCTTTTTGAGAGGATGTTTCAAATCATGAATGTGAGAAAGGCGCTCGAACGGGTGCTTTTGCAGGTACAGAAGCCCGCGCGCTACACCGGCGGCGAGCTCGGCAGCATTGTAAAGGATCCGGCGAAGGTGGACGTGCGGTTCGCCTTCTGCTTCCCCGACCTCTATGAGGTGGGGATGTCCCACCTCGGCATGAAGATTCTCTACTCGCTGATGAACGAGCGGGAGGATATCTGGTGCGAGCGGGTGTTCGCGCCGGGCGACGACCTGGAGCGGCTGATGCGGGAGCACCGGATCCCCCTCTTCGGGCTCGAGAGCCTCGACGCCGTCACCGATTTCGACTTCATCGGCTTCACGCTGCAATACGAACTGAGCTTCACCGCCATCCTCAACATGCTCGACCTCGCGGGGCTGCCGGTGCGCTCCAAGGACCGCACCGGCCTTTCGCCGCTCGTCGTGGCGGGAGGTCCCTGCGCCTGCAACCCCGAGCCGATCTCGGCGTTCATCGACCTGTTCATCCTCGGCGAGGGGGAGGAGGTCAACCTCGAGTTGATCGACCTCTACAAGATCGCCAAGCGGGAGGGCTGGGACAAGCAAACCTTCCTGCGCCGCGCCGCGCGGATCGGGGGCATCTACGTCCCCTCCCTCTACGACGTCAGCTACCGGGAGGACGGCACGATCGAAGCCGTCACCCCGCGGGAGGGCGCGCCCGCCCGGGTCCTGAAGCGGATCGTCAGGGATTTCGACGGCGTCTACTATCCGAAGGATTTCGTCGTGCCCTTCACCGAGACGGTGCACGACCGCGCGATGGTCGAGGTGCTGCGCGGGTGCATCCGCGGATGCAGGTTCTGCCAGGCGGGGTTCCTCTACCGCCCGCTGCGCGAAAAGCGCCACGCCACCCTCGACCGGCAGGCGCACGACCTGTGCGACCACACCGGCTACGACGAGGTGTCGCTCACGAGCCTTTCGACGAGCGACTATTCCGAGCTCGAGCCGCTTCTGAACGACATGCTCTCCTGGACCGAGCGGGACGCGGTCAACATCGCGCTGCCGTCGCTGCGGGTGGACAACTTCTCCAGGGAGCTGGTCGAGCGGATCGCGGCGGTGCGCAAATCCTCCCTCACCTTCGCGCCCGAGGCCGGGACCCAGCGGCTGCGGGACGTCATCAACAAGAACGTCTCCGAGGAGGAGGTGCTGCGCACCTGCCGCACCGCCTTCGAGGGGGGCTACAGCAATGTGAAGCTCTACTTCATGATGGGGCTCCCCACCGAGACGGACGAGGACGTGGCGGGCATCATCCGCCTCGCGCAGAAGGTGGTCGACATGTTCTACCGCCTGCCCGACCGCCCCAAGGGGCGCGGGGTCAGCGTGACCGTCTCGGTCGCCTGCTTCGTGCCCAAGCCGTTCACCCCCTTCGAGTTCGAGCCGCAGGACACGCGGGAGGAGCTGCGGCGCAAGCAGCGCATCCTGCTCGACACGGTGAAGAGCAAGAAAATCACCGTCAAATACCACGACAGCCCGACGAGCTTTCTGGAAGCGGTGCTCGCGCGCGGCGACCGGCGGCTGTGCCCCGTCGTCGAATACGCGTGGCGGCTGGGCTCGAAGCTCGACGGCTGGAACGACTTCTTCTCGATGGAGCGGTGGGAGGACGCCGCCGAGGTGTGCGGCGTGGACTTCTCCTTCTACGCGAACCGCCGGAGGAGCTACGGCGAGGTCATGCCGTGGGACCATCTCGACTACGGGGTGACGAAGGCGTACCTCATCCGCGAGCACGAGCGCGCGCTCGCCGCGCAGGTGACGCCCCACTGCCGCATCAACTGCTCCGGCTGCGGCGCGAACAAGCTGGTGGGAGGTGCCTGCTTTGGGAAATGAGCTCTTCAAAATGACCGTCCGGGTCTTTTACCGGAAGCTCGGGCGGATCAAATACATCTCCCACCTCGACATGGTGCGCTGTATCTCCCGCGCGCTCAAGCGCTCGGGACTGCCGGTGTGGCACACCCTCGGCTTCCACCCGCACGTCTACCTGACCTTCGCGCTGCCGCTCGCGCTTGGCTATGAGAGCACCTGCGAGTCGATGGATTTCCGCCTCACCGGGGAGCTGCCGATGGAGGAGGTGGTGGAGCGCCTCAACGCCGTGCTGCCCGAGGGGGTCCGCTGCTACCGCGCGGCTCCGGCCGGACAGAAGCCGGAGGCGATCGCGTGGGCGGACTACGAGATCACCCAGGAGTTCGACGGGATGACGGCGGAGGCCGCCGCGGAAAAATTCGCGGCGTGGCGGAACCGGGAGACGGTCCCCGTCGTCAAGAAGGGCAAAAAGGGGGAGCGCGTGATCGACGCGAAGCCGCACTTTTCGGTGCGGGAGGAGCGCGCGGCGGGCGACACCCTCGTTTTTACGATGCGCGCCGCCGCCGGCAACACGCTCAACCTCAACCCCACCCTGCTGCTCGACGCGTTCGCGGCGGAGGAGGGGGTGCGCGCGGACTGGATGCGGGTGGTGCGCACCGCGGTTCTGGACCAGGATGGAAACCCATTTGAATAGGAGGCATGCAGGATGATTACAAGAAAACGGGAGCTTCCCGAGACGGTCAAGACGCAGATGCGCGGCGGCGACGGGGAGGTGCGCATGAAGGAGCTTTTGCAGCCCGGGCAGTTCTGCGGGCACGGCAGGCTCTTCAATCACATGGTCCTCGCGCCCGGCTGCTCGATCGGCTACCACGAGCACCAGGGCGAGAGCGAGACCTTTTACATCCTCGCGGGCGAAGCGCGCTACAATGACAACGGCACCGAGGTCACGCTCTCCCCGGGAGACTGCGCGCACACCGCGTCGGGCCAGGGGCACAGCATCGCAAACGCGGGGGAGACGCCGCTCGAGTTCATCGCGCTCATCGTAAATTCGTAAAAAACAGGAAGAAAATACTTGCATTTTGGATTCCCCTGTGGTATCCTATATAAGCATGTAATGAACGTTGTGATCCTGCAACGGGATTTCACGCCCAATCCAGCCGGATTGAACATGAAACCGGACAGTCCTCTGCCATCGATTTTGGGCATGAATGTCTGCAAAAAATAAGGAGGAAGCAGTAATGGACGCTTTGAAGCAGATCGTCACCGATTGCACGAAAGCAGAGCTGCCCAAGATCGAGATCGGCGATACCGTCAAGGTACACGTTTGGATCAAAGAGGGCGAGAAGAAGAGGGTTCAGGTTTTTGAGGGAACGGTCATCGCCAAGAAACACGGCGGCATCTCCGAGACCTTCACCGTCCGCCGCGTGGCCCACGGCTGCGGCGTCGAGAGGGTTTTCCCCATCCATTCCCCCAACATCGACAAGGTGGAGCTGGTCAGGAACGGACGCGTCCGCCGCAGCAAGCTCTACTACCTGCGTGACCGCGTCGGCAAGGCCGCCAAGGTCAAGGACACCATTCGATAAGAACGCTTTTGAAAGGGACGTGAAAACGTCCCTTTCTGTTTTGTCCGGACATGTGCCGGACAAAACTCCCCTTGAAAAAGGGGGCGCACACGAGGGGGATGAGGGAGCAAGGCCGCGGGCCGCGGCGATCCGGTTCCCCCTCGTGCAGCCTGCGGGCGGCCCCGCAGGCTGGGGACGTGAAAACGTCCCTTTTCTTTTTCCGATTCTTCGGCCGCGCCCCGGCCGGCGCCGTCCGCCTTGAATCGCGGGACGGGGTGTGTTATACTGAAAATCTATCAATGGAAAGGTCCGGGCTTCCGGAAGGATGGGCGTATGTTGGAACAGCAGTACAGGACCCGACAGGACGCGCGGCGGGAACACGACTTCCGCTACGACATCAAGAACTCCCTGAACGCCAGGGAACGGCGCCGCGGCGCGGTGGCCGAGGTGTACGAATGGGTGGAGTCGTGCGTGATCGCGGTGGGGGTCATCCTGCTGATCTTTGCGTTCGCGGCGCGCACCGCGACGGTGTCCGGCCCCTCGATGCTGCCCACCCTGCGCGACGGCGACCGCCTGCTGCTGGTGCAGGCGGGCTACCACGACCCCCAATACGGCGACGTGGTCGTCATCGACCGCAGCCAGAAGGGGGAGCCGCCGATCATCAAGCGGGTGATCGGCCGCGCGGGGGACGAGATCGACATCGACTTTGAAACCGGGCAGGTCCGCCGCAACGGGCAGACGCTGGACGAGCCCTACTTAAACGAGCCCACCCTCACCCGACGGGACGTGAAGTTCCCGGTGACGGTGCCCGAGGGGAGCGTCTTCGTGATGGGGGACAACCGCAACCACTCGGCCGACAGCCGTACGCGGGAGATCGGCATGATCGACCTGCGGCGGGTGATGGGCAAGGCGGTCTACCGCTTCCTGCCGGCGGGCAGGGCGGGGGAGATCGACTGACGACAGAATGACTGGAATGGAGAGGATGCAGATGGACGCTGCGGAATACAGGGACAATCAGCCGGAGGCGAAAAGCGCGGTGAGCGAGGCGTACGAGTGGGTGGAATCGTTTTTGGTGCCGCTGCTCGCCTTCCTGCTCATCTTCACCTTTTTCGCGCGGCTCGCGACGGTCAACGGCATTTCGATGCTGCCGACCCTCCACAACGGCGAGCGGCTGATCCTCCAGCAGGCGGGCTACGCGCCGGAATACGGCGACGTGGTCGTCGTCGACCGCTCGATCACCGACGAGGACGCGATCGTCAAGCGGGTGATCGGCAAGGAGGGGGACGTCATCTTCATCGATTTCGCGTCGGGGGAGGTGTGGCGCAACGACACCCTGCTCGATGAGCCCTACATCAACGAACCCACGATGCTCCAGTACGACATCTCCTTCCCGGTGAAGGTGCCGGCGGGTTGCGTCTTCGTGATGGGGGACAACCGCAACCATTCGCTCGACAGCCGGTCGAGCGACATCGGCATGGTCGACGTCCGCCACATCATGGGCAAGGCGGTCTTCCGCTTCTTCCCATTCAACAAGTTCGGAGGGATTTCATGAGTACCCAGCAGCCCGGCGTCCCGGCGGCAGAGGTCCCGTCGATCCAGTGGTTCCCGGGGCACATGGCCAAAACCCGGCGGCTGATGAGCGAGAGCCTGAAGCTCGTCGACATCGTCGTCGAGCTGACCGACGCGCGGATTCCCGCGTCGAGCCGCAATCCGGAGATCGACAAGCTCGTGGGGCAGAAGCCCCGCGTGATCCTGCTCAATAAATGCGATTCCGCCGACGACGGGGCGACCCGCCGCTGGGTGGATTACTATGCCCGAAAGGGCGTCCCCGCCATCGCGACCGACTGCCGCAGCGGCAAGGGGCTGGGGGCGTTTCTGCCGCTCGTAAAGAGTGCGCTTTCCGCGCAGCTCGCGCGCCGGGCGGAGAAGGGAATGAGCGGCCAGCCGATCCGCATGATGATCGTTGGCATCCCCAACGTCGGCAAGTCCTCCCTCATCAACCGCCTCGCGGGCGCGAAGCGCGCGAAGGTGGAGGACCGCCCGGGCGTGACGCGCGGGCGGCAGTGGGTGTCGCTCGCGGGCGGGATCGACCTGCTGGACATGCCGGGAGTGCTCTGGCCCAAGTTCGAGGACCCCGCCGTCGGGGAGCGGCTCGCCTTCACGGGCGCGGTCAAGGACGACGTGCTCGACGCCGAGCTGCTCGCGATGCGGCTGCTCTGGCTTTTAAACGCCGAATACCCGGCGCAGCTCGCCGCGCGCTATCACCTGAAGGAGGGGGAGACGGACGGGCTCGACGCCTACGGGCTGCTCTGCCTCGTGGGGAAAAAGCGCGGGATGCTCCTCCCGGGCGGCGAGGTCAACACCGAGCGGGCGGCGATCACCGTGCTCGACGAATTCCGCAGCGGAAAGCTCGGCAGGCTGACGCTGGAACTGCCGCCGGAGGACTGACATGGACCTGTACCAGTATGAGCTGATCGCCTACGACCAGGGGTTTTCCGCCGTCTGCGGCATCGACGAGGCGGGGCGCGGGCCGCTCGCGGGGGACGTGTACGCCGCGGCGGTCATTCTGCCGCGCGGCGTCGAGATCGCGGGGGTCAACGACTCGAAGAAGCTCACGGAAAAAAAGCGCGAGGCGCTCTTTGACGAGATCACCGCGCGGGCCGCGGCCTATAGCATCGCGGCCGCGTCGGTTGCGGAGATCGATGAAATGAACATCCTGCGGGCGGCGATGCTCGCGATGCGCCGCGCGGCGGAAGGGCTTTCGGTGAAGCCCGACCTCGCGCTCGTCGACGGCAACTGCGACCCGGGGCTCGGCTTCGCCACCCAGACGATCATCGGCGGGGACGGCAGGAGCGCGTCGATCGCGGCGGCGTCGATTTTGGCGAAGGTCGCGCGGGACCGCTATATGAAGGAGCTCGACCAAAAGTACCCCGAATACCGGTTCGCGCAGCACAAGGGCTACGGCACCAGGCTCCACTACGAGATGCTGGAACGGTACGGCCCCTCGCCGGTACACCGCCGCACCTTCCTCAAAAAGCTCCTCAAATGACGGCGACGACGCGGCAGCGCGGGACGCTGGGGGAGGAGTTCGCCGCAAAGAAGCTCGCGGAGGCGGGGTACGAGATCCTCGCGCGCAACTGGCGCAGCGGGCGCCATGAGATCGACCTCATCCTGCAAAAGGATGGGGTCATCGCCTTCGTCGAGGTCAAGACCCGCGCGCAAAGCGCGCTGGCCGCCCCGGCCGCGAGCGTCACCAGGGCGCAGCGCAGGCGGATCGCGCTGGCCGCCGTGGCATATCTGCGGGAGCGCGGCATATACAATACAGGGGCGGTCCAGCCGCGTTTCGACCTCTTCGAGGTCGTGACCGAGCGGCCCGGCTCGAATGTGGTGACCCGCTGGGCCCACCTGGCGGGCGCGTACGATACGGGGGATCTGGATGTATTTATTTGACCTGCACTGCGACACCGTCACCCGCCTGCACGACGGCGAACGCCTCGCGCCGGGCGACCGGAGCCTGCGGCAAAACGGCGCGCACCTCGCGCTCGGCCGGATGGCCTGCTACGACTGGTGCCAGTGCTTTGCGATCTTCATGCCGGACGAATACCGCGGCGAGGCCGCGGTCGATTATTTTGAGAGCTGTTACCGGTTCTTCACCGGGCAGCTCGCGGAGAACGCCGACCTCGCCGCGCAGGCGTTCACGGCGGCGGACATCCGGGAGATCATTTCCGGGGGAAGGTGCGCGGCGCTGCTCACGGTGGAGGGCGGCTCGGCGCTCGCCGGGGACCTCGGGCGGATCGCGCGGCTGCGGGAATGCGGCGTGCGCGTCCTGACCCTCACCTGGAACGGTAAAAACGAGCTGGGCAGCGGCATGGCCTGCGACGAGGGGCTCACCCCCCTCGGACGGGAGGCGCTCCCGCTGCTCGAGGAGGCGGGAATCGTCGTCGACGTCTCCCACCTGAGCGACAGCGGCTTCTGGGAGGTGCAGAAACGCGCGAGGCGCCCGTTTATCGCGACCCATTCGGATTCCCGCGCGGTCTGCGGGCATGGGCGCAACCTCACCGACGACCAGTTCCGGGCGGTCGCGGCGGCGGGCGGCGTCGTGGGGCTCAACTTCTCCACCCACTTCATCGCGGCGGACGACCCCGACCCCTCCTACGCGGCGCTCTCGGCGCACCTGGGCCACTTCCTCGCGCTCGGCGGGGAGGACGCCGTGGCGCTCGGCTCCGACTACGACGGCACCGACGTGCCCTCCTGGCTGGAGCCGGCCGAGAGGATCGGCGGGCTCTACGGCCGGGTGAAGGCGGAGTACGGCGAAAAGCTGGCCCAAAAGCTCTTTTTTCAAAACGCGATGGCGTTTTTCGAGCGGTACGACGCGCGGGGAGAACCTCCCTGCGGGATGTAAGCGGGGCTGTTTTCCGGGGCTTCCCCGGGAGACCGGCCCGGCAAAAAGGAGGCGATCGCAATCGCGGTCTACACAATCGGCGACCTGCACCTCTCGCTGACGAGCGGGCACCCGATGGACGTTTTCCCCGGGTGGGAAAACTACGTCGCGCGCATCGGGCGGGCGTGGCGCGCGAAGGTCGGGGAGGAGGACACCGTAGTGCTGCCCGGCGACACCTCGTGGGGGATGTCGCTCGAGGGGGCGCTCGCGGATTTCCAATTTCTCGAGGCGCTGCCCGGGCGCAAGATCCTGCTCAAGGGCAACCACGACTACTGGTGGAGCACCCGCTCCAAGGTGCACGCCTTTTTTTCGGCGCACGGATTAAACACGCTGGAAATCCTCCATAATAACTGCGTTACGGCCGACGGGATCGCCGTCTGCGGCTCGCGGGGGTGGCTCTTCGAGACGGGGGAGGCGTTCGACGACAAGATCATCAACCGGGAGTGCATCCGGCTGGAGCTTTCGATCGCGGAGGCGGAAAAGACCGGGCTGGAGCCGGTCGTTTTTCTGCACTACCCGCCCGTCTACGGCGAGAGCGTCTCGCCGCAGATCCTCGAGGTGCTCAAAAAGCACGGCGTCCGCCGCTGCTACTACGGTCACATCCACGCCGAGGGGTGCCGCTGGGCGATCGACGGGAGCTACGAGGGCATCCGCTTTCGGCTGGTGAGCGGCGACTACCTGAAATTTGACCCGGTGCTGGTGGAAACCGGCCGGGAAGGCTGAAAAAACGCGGGAAATTCACAAATTATCTATTGGCAAGTCCCGTCCGATTTGATATAATACCAAGATAGTGGGTTTATAGCGCCCGAATCGTTCCTCCAGGAAAAGCGGAAGATGCAGGGGAACGGAACATTTTTCAGGAGGAAGTAGAATGGCAGTAACAGAAATGAAGACCAACGAGGACAAAAAGGTAGAGCTCACCATCACCGTCGACGCCGAGACGTTCGGCAAGGCGGTCGACGAGGTGTTCAAAAAGAACGTCAAGCGGATGACCGTTCCCGGCTTCCGCCGCGGCAAGGCCCCCCGCAAGATGATCGAAAAGCTGTACGGCGAGGGCGTTTTCTATGAGGAGGCCGTCAACAACACCTACCCCGCGGCCTACGACGCCGCCGTCGAGGAAAAGGGCATCGAGCCGGTCGACCGCGCCGATATCGAGGTGCTCGACGTCTCGAAGGACGGCTACTCCTTCAAGGCGACCGTCACCGTCAAGCCGGAGGTCTCCATCGAGGGCTACAAGGGCATCGAGGTGGAGAAGAAGGTCGTCGAGGCGACCGACGCCGAGGTCGACGCCGAGCTCTCCCGCATGCAGGAGCAGGGCGGCCGCGTGATCGCCGTGGAGGGCCGCGCCGCCATGAACGGCGACACCGCCGTGATCGATTTCGAGGGCTTTGTCGACGGCGAGGCGTTCGAGGGCGGCAAGGGCGAGAAATACCCGCTCGAGCTGGGCTCCAACAGCTTCATCCCCGGCTTCGAGGAGCAGGTCGTCGGCCACAGCGTCGGCGAGTCGTTCGAGGTGAACGTGAGCTTCCCGGAGAACTACCACGCCGAGGAATTAAAGGGCAAGCCCGCTGTCTTCAAGTGCACGCTGCACGAGCTCAAGATGAAGGAGCTGCCGCTGCTGGACGACGAGTTCGCCAAGGACGTCAGCGAGTTCGACACGCTCGACGAGCTGAAGGCCGACCTCAAGAAGAAGGCGCAGGAGCGTCATGACAGCCAGGCTGAAACCGAGATGGAAAACAAGCTGATGGATACCGTCTGCGAAAAGCTCGTGGCCGACATCCCCCAGTGCATGTATGACAGCCGCATCGACGAGATGGTGCGCGACTTCGAGTACCGTCTGCAGTCGCAGGGGCTCAACCTGCCGACCTATTTGCAGTACGCGGGCACTGATATGGACGGCTTCCGCAAGGGCTTCGTCCCGCAGGCCGAATCGCAGGTCAAGACCCGCCTGGCGCTCGAAAAGATCGTCGAGCTCGAGAAGATCGAGCCGACCGCCGAGGAGATCGCCGCCGAGTATGACAAGCTCGCGAAGAACTACAGCATGGAGGCCGACAAGCTCAGGAACATCGTTCCGGAGAAGGAGATCGCCCAGAACCTCGCGATGGGCAAGGCGCTCGACCTTGTGCGCGACAGCGCCGTCGTGAAGGAGGTCAGGGAGGAGCCCGCCAAGGAGGAGAAGCCGAAGAAGGCCTCCAAGCCGCGCGCCAAGAAGGCGAAGGTGGAGGAAGCCCCGGCGGCGGAGCCCGCGGACGGGTCGGCCGAATAAGACTGCCTACATACCGGCACGGCGGCCAGCCGCCGCGCCGGTAAAACTTTTGGAGCATAGAGGATTGGTTTGCGGCAGAACGAATCCGACAGGAGGTAATTTCACAATGAGCCTAACAATGGGAAGCGCGGCCATGAGCCTGGTGCCGATGGTCATCGAGCAGACGAACCGGGGCGAGCGCAGCTACGACATCTTTTCGCGGCTGCTCAACGACCGCATCGTCATGCTGTGCGAGGAGGTCAACGACACCTCCGCCAGCCTGGTGATCGCGCAGATGCTCTACCTCGAGGGGCAGGACCCCGACAAGGACATCCACCTCTACATCAACAGCCCGGGCGGCTCGGTCACGGCGGGCATGGCGATCTACGACACGATGAACTATATCAAGTGCGACGTCTCGACCATCTGCATGGGGCTCGGCGCGTCGATGGGCGCGTTTCTGCTCTCGTCGGGCGCCAAGGGCAAGCGGATCGCGCTGCCCAACGCCGAGATCATGATCCACCAGCCGTCGGGCGGCGCGCAGGGCCAGGCCACCGACATGAAGATCCACACCGACTGGATCATCCGCACCCGCGAAAAGCTCAACCGCCTGCTCTCCGAGCAGACCGGCCAGCCGCTCGAGATCATCGAGCGGGACACCGAGCGGGACAACTTCATGACCGCGCAGCAGGCCCTCGACTACGGCCTGGTCGATAAGATCCTCAGCCACCACGAATAACATTTTCCCAAAAGCGCAGCGCCCACCGGCGCCGCGTTTTGCGTATCCAGATTTTCAGGAGGTATCCCATGGCGAAGAACGACGAGAGGGAACTGCGCTGTTCCTTCTGCGGCAAGATGCAGAACCAGGTCCAGCGGCTGATCGCGGGGCCGGGGGTGTGCATCTGCAACGAGTGTGTGGAGCTCTGCCAGAGCGTGCTCGACGACGACATGCCCGCGCAGCGGCCCCGCCAGAGCCGTCCCGAGCAGCAGATCACCGTGCTCAAGCCGCGTGAGATCAAGGAGCGGCTGGACGAATACGTGATCGGGCAGGACCGCGCGAAGATCGCGCTGTCCGTGGCGGTCTACAACCACTACAAACGCATCTATTTCGGCGACACGAGCGAGGTGGAGCTCGGCAAGACCAACATCCTCATGCTCGGACCCACCGGCGTGGGCAAGACGCTGCTCGCCCAGACCCTCGCCAAGATGCTCAACGTCCCCTTCGCCATCGCGGACGCCACGACGCTGACCGAGGCGGGCTATGTGGGCGAGGATGTGGAAAACATCCTGCTGCGCCTTTTGCAGGCGGCGGACTACGACGTCGAGCGCGCGCAGAAGGGCATCATCTATATCGACGAGATCGACAAGATCTCCCGCAAGAGCGAGAACCCCTCGATCACCCGCGACGTGTCGGGCGAGGGGGTCCAGCAGGCGCTGCTCAAGATTCTGGAGGGCACCGTCGCCAACGTCCCGCCGCAGGGCGGGCGCAAGCATCCCCAGCAGGAATTCATCCAGATCGACACCAAGGATATCCTCTTCATCTGCGGCGGCGCGTTCGAGGGGATCGAAAAGATCATCGAGCGCCGCACCGATAAATCTTCGATCGGCTTCGGGTCGACGATCAAGGACTCCAAGCAGAAGGACCAGCTCGTGCAGCAGGTCATCCCGCAGGACCTTGTCCGTTTCGGGCTCATCCCCGAGCTGGTCGGGCGCACGCCGGTGCTCACCGTGCTGGAACCGCTCGACCGGGAGGCGCTCGTCAAAATCCTGACCGAGCCGAAGAATTCGATGGTGCGCCAGTACCAGCAGCTCTTCTCGCTCGACAACATCGAGCTCTCCTTCGACCAGGAGGCGCTCGAGGCGATCGCCGACAAGGCGATCGAGCGCAAGACGGGCGCGCGCGGGCTGCGCGCGATCATCGAGGACGTGCTCGGGAACCTCATGTACGAGGCGCCCTCCGACTGCACGGTCGCGGGCATCCGGATCACCGGCGCCTGCGCCAAGGGGGAGGGGGAGCCGGAGTACACCCGGGATCCCGCCCGCAGGCCTTCCCGCCTGCAAATTTCCACCGCCCGCCGCGTGACGCCGCGGGCCCGGCGGGACAGCGCGTCCTGATTCGGTGTAAGACGGCATGGAAGAGGCCGCCGCAGAGTTTCTGCGGCGGCCGTTTCGCGTCTTTCGGCGGCGGACCCGGCGTAGACAGAGACGGCGTAAAGCGCGGGCAGAGCCCCATGTTGAAAGGCGGCGGCCGGCCCAATGAAGCTTTGGGGGTTTCCAAAGAGCGTTTTGGCGCGGACAGAGACGGCGAAAAGCGCGGGCAGAGCCCCATACCGGAAGACGGCGGCCGGCCCGATGAAGCTTTGAGGGTTTCCAAAGGGGACTTTCCCGAAAGTCCCCTTTGGTACGAAAGTCCCCTTTGGCTGGTAATGCTCCCCGGTTTACATCGGGGGGAAAGCATGATATAATAATAGCTCAAACCGGCAAGGTTTTTTGAGATAGAAGCATTTTACCGGAGAATGGAGGCCGCGATATGAGCGAGCTTAACAATAAAAAAATTCTGCCCGCGGAGAAGAAGTCCCCGCAGGTGCCCGAACCGAAGGAACCGGTGCGCATGCCCATGCTGGTGCTGCGCGGGCTGGTGCTCTTCCCGCAGATGGTGCTGCATTTCGACGTGGGCCGGGAAAAGTCCATCCTCGCGCTCAACCGCGTGATGAGCGGCGACCGCAAAATCTTCCTCGTCGCGCAGAAGAACATCCGCGACGACGAGCCGAAGGCGGACGGGCTCTATAAAATCGGCGTGGTGGCGCAGGTCAAGCAGATCATCAAATCCCAGGGGGGCACCTGGCGGGTGCTCGTCGAGGGGATGTACCGCGCGAAGACGATCGAGGTGCTCTCCGAGTCGCCCTTCTTCGAGGGGATGATCGCGGAGTTCCCGCTGCGCATCACCCGCAGCGTCAAGTCCGCGATGTGCGACGCGCTCATGCGCACCGTCAAGGACCTGTTCGAGGAATACTGCTACCTCACGCCACGGATGCCCAAGGAGCTGATCGTCAGCGCGCTTGTGAGCGAGGACCCGGTGCACCTGGCGGAGTACATAGCGGGCAACATGCAGATGGAGGTCGAGGACAAGCAGACGATCCTCTCCCAGAGCGACCCGCTCAAACGGCTGGAGATCCTGGCGCGCCTGCTTGAGGAGGAAAACGACATCCTCTCGCTCGAGGCGGACATCCAGGAGAAGGTCAAGGGCCAGATCGACAAGAACCAGCGCGAATATTACCTGCGCGAGCAGATGAAGGCGATCTCGGGCGAGCTGGGCGAGGACGACGACCAGGAGGAGATCCAGGAGTACTACGACAAGATCGCCAAGATCAAGTTCGACGCGGAGACCGCCGAAAAGCTGGGCAAGGAGGTCGACCGGCTGTCCAAGCTGCCGGGCAACTCCAACGAGGCGGGGGTCATCCGCGGCTATCTCGACACGGTGCTCGAATTACCGTGGGGCAAAAGGACCGCCGACAAGATCGACGTCAAGAAGGCGAAGGCGCTGCTCGACCGGGAGCACTACGGGCTCCGGAAGGTCAAGGAGCGCATCCTCGAGCTGCTCTCGGTGCGCAAGCTCGCGCCGGAGATCAAGGGGCAGATCATCTGCCTCGTCGGCCCTCCGGGCGTCGGCAAGACGTCGATCGCCCGCTCGATCGCCAAGTCGATGGGGCGCAAATACGTGCGGATCTCGCTGGGCGGCGTGCGGGACGAGAGCGACATCCGCGGCCACCGCAAAACCTATATCGGCGCGATGCCCGGCCGCATCATCAACGCGATGAAGCTGGCGGGCAGCCAGAATCCGCTCATGCTGCTCGACGAGGTGGATAAGCTCGGCAACGACTACCGCGGCGACCCGTCGGCGGCGCTTCTCGAGGTGCTCGATTCGGAGCAGAACCACGCCTTCCGCGACCACTTCATCGAGGTGCCGTTCGATCTTTCCGACGTGCTCTTCATCGCGACGGCCAACACCCTTGACACGATCCCCGGGCCGCTGCGCGACCGCATGGAGATCATCGAGCTTTCCAGCTACACCCGCGAGGAGAAGTTCCACATTGCGAAAAACCACCTCTGCCAAAAGCAGCTCAAGCGCCACGGACTGACCGCCTCCAAGGCGAAGATCACCGACGACGCGGTCTACGCGCTCATCGACAACTACACCCGCGAGGCGGGCGTACGCCAGCTTGAGCGGGAGATCGCCTCGCTGCTGCGGAAATCCGCCAAGCAGATCGTTTCGGGCGACGCGAAAAAGGTCGTCATCGACAACGCGAACATCACCGATTACCTCGGCCCCCGCAGGTTCAAGCCCGAGCTCATCCAGTCGTTCGACGAGGTGGGCATGGTCAACGGCCTGGCGTGGACGAGCGTGGGCGGCGAGATGCTCCAGGTGGAGGTCGCCGTCATGGACGGCGCGGGCAAGCTGGAACTGACCGGCTCGCTCGGCGACGTGATGAAGGAATCCGCGCACGCCGCGGTCAGCTATATCCGCGCCCACTGGGAGCAGTACGGCGTGGAGCACGACTTCTATAAGACGCGCGACATTCATATCCATGTTCCCGAGGGGGCGGTGCCCAAGGACGGGCCGTCCGCGGGCGTGACGATCTGCACCGCGCTCATCTCCGCGCTGTCGGGCACCCCGGTGCGCCGCGACGTGGCGATGACCGGCGAGATTACCCTGCGCGGGCGGGTGCTGCCGATCGGCGGGCTCAAGGAAAAGACGATGGCCGCCTACCGCGCGGGCATCAAGACGGTCGTCATCCCGGCCGAGAACGAGCCCGACCTGGCCGAGGTCGACGAGGTCGTGAAGGAGCATATCCGCTTCATCACCGCCGAACGGATCGACACGGTGCTCGAGACGGCGCTCGTCAAAAAACCGCGCGCCAAGGCGAGCACCCCCGTGCTCGACGCGATCGCTTCCGAGGGCAAGGAGCCGCTTTCCAAGGCGAATTCCCCGATTCCACAATAAATGACAGACCGAAAGGGGCGGGAGCCATGAATTACCACAACGTCCAGTTTGAGGCGAGCTACGGCACGTCGTCGCAGCTTCCGCCCTCCGACCTGCCCGAGATCGCCTTCGCGGGGCGCTCCAACGTGGGAAAGAGCTCGATGATCAACAAGCTCTTCAACCGCAAGGGGCTCGCGCGGGTGTCGGCGGTGCCGGGCAAGACGGCGACGATCAACTTTTTCCATGCGGACGGCATCCGTTTCGCGGATCTGCCCGGCTACGGCTACGCGAAGGTCTCGAAGGGGGAGAAGCGCCGCTGGGCGGAGTTGATCGAGGGGTATTTCGCGCAGGACCGCGACCTGCGGGTCGTCTTCCAGCTCATCGACATGCGCCATCCGCCGACGGCGGACGACCTGACGATGATCGACTTTTTGATCGACCGGGAGCTGCCCTTCGTGGCCGTGCTGACCAAGGCGGATAAGCTCTCCAAGAAGCAGCGGGAGGAACGCCTCGCCGCGCTGGAACGCGAGCTGCCCTGCGCCGACCAGATCATCAAGATTCCCTTCTCCGCCGAGACGGGCGAGGGGGTCGACGCGGTTAAGGCGATCGTCGCGGAGATCGAGCGGGACTGCGCCGAGGAGGCGCGGGAGGAGGACGACCGCGCCTCGATGGACGCGCGCGAGGCCGAGAAGGACGCGGGCGGCTATGCCGACGACATGTAAAATCTGACGAAAGACGTGATCATATGTTTGTATCCGACTGCCTGGGGCTCAACGCCCTCGGACACCTGACGATCGGCGGGCGGGATACCGTCGAGCTGGCGCAGACCTACGGCACCCCCCTCTATGTCATGGACGAGGACGAGATCCGCCGCGCGTGCGAAAGCTACCGTGAGTCGGTCAACCGCTACTACGGCGGCCGGGGGCTCGTGACCTACGCGAGCAAGGCGTTCTGCTGCAAGGCGGTCTGCCGGATCGTGGCGGAGGAGGGGCTCGGACTCGACGTGGTGTCGGGGGGCGAGCTCTACACCGCCAAAAGCGTCGGCTTCCCGCCCGAGCGCATCTTTTTCCACGGCAACAACAAGACGGTGCAGGAGCTGATCGAGGCGCTCGAATACGGGGTGGGCACGATCGTCGTCGACAACTTTGACGAGCTCATGCTGCTCGACCAGCTCGCCGTCAGCCGGGGCAAGGTCGCGGAGATCCTCTTCCGCATCAAGCCGGGCATCGACGCGCACACCCACGACTTCGTGCGCACCGGCCAGATCGACAGCAAGTTCGGCCTCGCGCTCGAGACGGGCGAGGCGATGGAGGCGGTCCGGCAGGCCGTCGGCATGAAGGGGGTCCGCCTCAAGGGCGTCCACTGCCACATCGGCTCGCAGATCTTTGACATCGAGCCGTTCGAGCACGCCGCCGAGGTGATGCTCGGCTTCATGGCGGACGTGAAGGCGGAGACGGGCCGGGAGCTCGAGATCCTCGACCTGGGCGGCGGCTTCGGCATCAAATACCTGCCCGAGCACGACCCCGTCCAGTACGACCGCTATATGCAGCGGGTCGCGGGCGCGGTCGAGCGCACCTGCAAGGCGCGCGGGCTGCGCACCCCCTTCATCGTCATCGAGCCGGGCCGCTCGATCGTCGGCCCCGCGGGGCTGACTCTCTACACGGCGGGCGCGGTCAAGGAGATCCCCGGCGTGCGCACCTACCTGTCGGTGGACGGCGGCATGGGGGACAACCCGCGCTACATCCTCTATCAGGCGCCCTACGAGGCGATGGTCGCCAACCGGGCCGCAGAGCCCAAGACCCGCACCGTCACCCTCGCGGGCCGGTGCTGCGAGTCGGGCGATCTGATCGGCGAGCACATGCAGATGCAGGAGGCGCGCGCGGGCGACATCATCGCCGTGCTGGCCACCGGCGCCTACAACTATGCGATGGCCTCCAACTACAACCGCATCCCCCGGCCGCCCGTGGTCATGCTGCGGGAGGGGCGGGCGCGCGTCGTCGTCCGTCGGGAGAGCTACGAGGACCTCGTGCGGAACGATGAGGACTGAGGGGGCGCGGAGATGAAAAAACAGGTGCGCGTCCGCCCGGGCAAGGGACAGTCGGCCGTCGGGGCCGTCGTCGGCGCGGTCTTTGTCCTGCTCGGTATTTTCATGGTGATTCCCGCCTTCGGGCCGTTCGGTATTTTCTGGACACTGATCGCGGCCGTCATCACGGCGGTCAACCTGCTGAACGCTTTTTCCAAAAAGGGCGTGACAAGCTGCCGCATCGAGATCGACGAGGCGGACGCGCCGGAGGAGCCGATCGAGCGGCGGCTGGAACGCCTGCGGGGGCTCTATGAGCAGCGGCTGATCTCCGAGGAGGAGTACCAAACAAAAAAGGCGGAGCTGCTGGAAAAGCTCTGAAAGCGGCCGGGCGGGTGTTTCCGCCCGGCTTTTCGCGCCCTTTCCCGGTGTGAAGCGGCAGCGCGAAAAAAATGTAGCGCTTTCACGCATAAAAGTCTTTACTTTCGTAAACTAAAATGATAAAATGCAGACAGTGCAAATATCATTTGTGGAGGCGATCGTTTGAATACGAAACTCAAGGACATGAACGTCGACTATCTCTTTAAAGCCATCCTCTCCCTCGAAACGATGGACGAGTGTTATAATTTCTTCGACGACCTGTGCACCGTGCCCGAGCTCAAGGCGCTCTCCCAGCGCCTCGAGGTGGCCCGCATGCTCAGCGAGGGGCGCGTCTACAGCGACATCGTCGCCAAGACGGGCGCTTCCACCGCGACGATCAGCCGGGTGAACCGCTCCCTCAACTACGGCAGCGACGGCTACAAGGTGGTCTTCGAGCGGGTGAAGGACTGATGCCCTACCACGCCTTTGCCGCCTATTACGACCGGCTGATGGAGCAGGTCGACTACCGGCGGCGCGCGCAATATTTCGATTCTGTCATCAGGCAGCATCTCAGCGTGGCCGAAAAGCCCATCCTGCTCGATCTGGCGTGCGGGACGGGGAGCCTTTCGGTCGAGCTTTCCCGCCTCGGCTACGACGTGATCGGGGTGGACGGCAGCGCGGACATGCTGTCTGAAGCTGCGTCCAAGGGCGCGGGGGAAATCCTCTGGCTCTGCCAGGACTTTTCCTCCCTCGACCTCTACGGCACGGTGGACGCGGCGGTCTGCGCGCTCGACAGCCTCAACCACATCACCGACGAGACGGCGCTCGAGGCCGCGATCGGGCGGGTGGCCCTCTTCACCGCGCCGGGCGGCGTCTTCGTCTTTGACGTGAACACCCCCTACAAGCACCGGGAAATCCTCGGGCAGAACACCTTCGTCTACGACCTCGGGGACCTCTACTGCGTATGGCAGAACGCCACCGACGACACCCTGCTCACCGAGATCACGCTCGACTTTTTCGTACGGGAGAAAACCCTCTACGCGCGGGAGGGGGAGAGCTTCTGCGAGCGCGGCTATTCGCACGATACGCTCGCCGGAATTCTCGACCGCGCCGGCTTCGAGCTGCTCGCGGTCTACGCGGGGGACACCTTCGACCCGGTGGGGGAGACGACCCAGCGCGCCGTCTACGCGGCGCGCCGCAGGGGATAAGAAACGGAAAGGAACTTTCAGATATGGGAAAACTGATTCGCGCCATCGCGGGGGACGGCTCGCTCGTCTGCACCGCGGTGGACTCGACCGATATCGCCGCCGAGGCGGAGCGGGTCCACAGGACCTCCGCCACGGTGACGGCCGCGCTCGGGCGGCTGATGACCGCCGCCTCGATCATGGGTAGCCAGCTCAAAAACGAGGGGGACAGCGTCACGGTGCGGCTGGCCGGCGGAGGGCCCGCCGGCTCGCTCATCGCGGTGTCCGACGCGCGGGGCAACCCGCGCGGCTACGTCGCCAACCCCGTCGTGGAAATTCCACTCAACCGCTACGGCAAGCTGGACGTGGCGGGCGCGGTGGGCAAAAACGGCACCCTCACCGTCATCAAGGACGTGGGCCTGCCCGAGCCGTCGATCGGCTCGGTGCCGATCGTCTCGGGGGAGATTGCCGAGGACGTGACGAGCTACTACGCGGTCAGCGAGCAGACGCCGACCGTCTGCGCGCTCGGCGTGCTCGTGAACCCCGAGCTCACCGTGCGGGCGGCGGGCGGTTACCTCGTACAGCTGCTGCCGGGCGCGGGGGAGGACACGATCGCGCGGCTGGAGGAGAACATCAACGCGGTGAAGCCCGTCTCGACGATGATCGACGAGGGGATGGGACCCCGGGAGATCATTGAAACGGTGCTCGCGGGCTTTTTCCCCGAGATTCTGGACGAGCGGGAGGTCCGTTACCGCTGCACCTGTTCCAAGCAGCGGGTCGAGCGGGCGCTCCTCAGCATCGGCCGCGAGGACCTCGAAAAGCTCGCCGAGGAACAGGAGACCACCGAGGTGGCCTGCCACTTCTGTGATAAAAAGTACACCTTTACCCGCGCGGAGCTGGAAGCCCTGCTGCGGCGCTGAAAGGAGGCCGTCGGATGGGACTGCGGAAGATCGCCGCCCTGCTGGCGGCCTGTCTTTTTTTGGCGGGGTGCGCGCCGCAGGCCGCCCCCGCGGCGGCTTCGGCCGCGGAGCCATCCGCGCCCGCCCCGGCCGGGCGCGCCGCCTCCGCCGAACCGCCGGGATCAAAATCGGAACCCGGCCCGGAACCGGGTGGGACCTACCGGCTTGATCCGCCCCGCTTTCTCGAGCGGAAGGACTGGAAGCTCTGCCCGCTGGCGGAGGACTACCTCACGCTCGACGGGGAGGCGTTTGCCGCGAAATACCCCGACGACGCGCTGTGGGAGCAGGGGGCGTCCGGCCGCCTGCTCTTCGACGGGCGTTCCACCGCCCCGGTGATCGCGGGCATCTCGGTCGGCGACTCGTTCACCCGGGTGCGGGAGAGGCTGGGCGCGCCGCAGTTCGGCTTTTCGCCCGACGACGTGACCGGCGCGCCGGGGAAGGGCGCCGGCTTTTACGCCACCTACGCGGGCTACCGAACGCGGGAGTTCTCCGTCGCGTTTGAGGGCGAGGCGGGCGGCGAGGTCCGGTCGATCTGCATCTGCAGGCGGTATCCGCTGCCGGAGGAGCGCCGGGACATGCTCCCGGTGCTCGCGGCGCACGCACCATGGTACGAGGTCGGCGGCAATGACGCCGACGCCGACGCCGACTGGAAGCGCTGCTTCGGGGAGGACGCGCCGGTGTGGTATGAGCAGCTTGGGCGCGGTTCGATGACGCTCTTCTGCGGCTACGGCTTCATTTCGATGAGCACCGGCGAGGAGGACGTCTATCAGGTCTACGCCGACTACGAGGGGGATATTCCGGACATCCCGGAGGTGGAGGTCTTGAAGGCCGACTGGCCCGAGCGGCAGATTTGGGGAATCTACGACGAACTGGTATGGGTGCGCGCGGCGGCCGCCAACCGGAAAAGCAGCCGCTCCCCGGATGGGAATATCTTTGCCTTCGCGGTCAGCGACGGCCTCTTTGAACGGGCGTACGTCCAATTCCACTGGCTGGACGCCTCCCACCCCGACCGGCAGGTCCGTTTTGGACATCACTCCAGTATCGCGGGCTTCCTCAGCGACCGCTACCTGCTCGAAACGAACATGCTAGGCCCGCACGTCTACGACATCGAAAAGGACGAGATCGTCTTTTCGGAGCCGCTGGAGGACGGGCTGGGCATCCGCGGCGACCTGCGGGTCGACCAGACCCACCGCCGCGTCCTCGACGGGGACGGAAACGTCTGGTACGTTTACGATTTCGCGTCCGACGGCACGCTGGCCATCGAGCGGCGGATCGACCCATAAGAAAAGCGGCCCGCCGGACGGCGGGCCGCTTTTCATGCCATGTCATTTCACCTTGTATGTATCCTTGTAGTGCTTGCAGCAGACGTTCAGCACGCATTTGTCGCATTGGGGCCGCCGCGCGATGCAGACGGCGCGGCCGTGCAGCACCAGCCGGTGGCAGAAGTTGTTGGACTCGGCGGGCGGCAGCAGCGGTCGGAGCTGTTCCTCCACCTTGGCGGGGTCCTTGCTGTCGGTGAGGCCGAGCAGGTTGGTGATGCGGATGCAGTGGGTGTCGCAGACGATCGCGGGCTTCCCGTAGACGTCGCCCACCACGAGGTTCGCGGTCTTGCGCCCGATGCCGGGGAGCTTGGTCAGCTCCTCGACCGTGTCGGGGAGCACGCCGTCGTACTGCTCCATCAGCATCCGGCACATCGCGACGATGTCCTTCGCCTTGGTGTGGTAGAAGCCGCAGGGCTTCACGATCGCCTCCACGTCGGCGACGTCCGCCTCCGCGAAGTCCCGGACGCTCTGGTATTTCTGGAAGAGATCGACGCAGACGATGTTGACCCGCGCGTCGGTGCACTGCGCGGCCAGACGGGTGGCGATCATCAGCTCGTGGGGCTTTTGGTAGTCGAGGGAGCAGATCGCGTCGGGGTATTCCGCTTTCAGCAGCTCCACCGCCTGCAGGGCGGCTTTTTTCTTGTTCATGGGGAACCTCCTTTAAGGAATCATGGGCAGCGCGGCGTGGAAGACGAATCCCAGCGCGCCGGAGATGCAGATGAGCCAGATGGGATGCAGCTTTTTGCGCCAGCGGCTGACCGCGAAGACGATCACGCCGATCAGGATGGCGCGCCAGCTGATGTGGGGCAGCGTCCAGAAGTAGAGCAGGGCGTGGGGGGAGAGGCCGCCGAGGGTGATCGCGGTGAAGATCGAGAGCGCGGCCGACGCGACGAGGGCGACGACGGCGGGGCGCAGGCCGTAAAAGACGGCCTTCACATAGATGTTCTCCTGAATGCGGCCGAACCACTTCGCGACGATGAGGATGATGAGGAAGGAGGGGAGCACGACGCCGAGGGTGGCACAGACGGCGCCGGCGACGCCCGACTGGGACATGCCCACAAAGGTGGCGATGTTGACCGCGAAGGGGCCGGGGGTGGACTCGCTGATGGCGATGAAATCGATGAGCTGCTGCTGGGTGAGCCAGCCGTGCGAGAGGATGTCCTGCTGGATCATCGGGATCATCGCGTAGCCGCCGCCGAAGGTGAAAAGCCCGATCTTGAAAAAGGTGAGGAAGAGGTAGAGGTTGATCATTTGCCGTCACCTCCCGCCGCTTCCGGGTTCCTGCGCGCGATCACAAGCTGGCGGACGACGCCGGCCGCGCCCGAGAGAACGAGCAGAAGGATCACGCTGACGTTGAAAAAGGAGGCCGCGAGGAAATCGATCAGGATGACGATCGCGACGAAGTTGGTGCGGGGGACCTGCTTGCCGAGCTTGATAACGGCGTTGAGGATGAGCACGACGACGCCCGCGCGGATGCCGTCGAACACCCAGGTCAGCCAGGTGAACCGCTGGTACTGCATGATGAAGAGGGAGAGCACCGCGATGATGAGGAAGGAGGGCAGCGCGACCCCGAGGGTTGCGGAAGCGGCCCCCCAGAACCCGGCGACGCGGTAGCCGATGAAGGTGGCTGAGTTGATGGAGACGGGCCCGGGGGTCGCCTCGGAGATGGCGAGCACGTCGAGCATCTCCTCGTCGCTGATCCACTGGTGGGTTTCCACCGCCTCCCGGTGGATGAGGGGGATCATCGCGTAGCCGCCCCCGAAGGTGAAGAGGCCGATCTTGAAGAAGGCGGCGAACAGTCTTAAAAGCGGGTGATTCTTTTTCATGTGCGATTCAGACTCTTTTCCACAGGCGACGCCTGTTTGATCAGCCGCGCGCCCAGGGGAACCCCTGACGAACCCGCGGCCCCGCGGGCGGGGCCGGCCGGAAAATGCGGTTACGCGTTTATTATACCCCGAAACGACAGGCCCCGTCAAACAATCTGAATAAATGTTACTGTTTTGTCATAAGCTACAGAAAGGAAAATTTTGTATGGAAGAGGGGAACGCCCATGACCATCCGCCTCAAACCCCTTGCGGTCTCGGTGGCCGTCCCGCTGGCCGGCGGGCTGCTCAGCAACTGGCTTTCAGGGGACGTCCGCGCGGTCTACGAATCGCTCGATCTGCCCGCCTTCGCGCCGCCCGCATGGATATTCGGGGTCGTGTGGCCGCTGCTCTACCTGCTGCTGGGGATCGCGGCCTATCTCATATGGGAGAAGCCCGCCTCCTCCGCGCGCACGCAGGCGCTCACTTTTTACGGCGCGCAGCTCCTCCTCAATTTCCTCTGGAGCCCGCTCTTCTTCCGGTTCGGGCTTTTCCGTTTTGCCTTCTGGGAGCTGTGCGCCCTTTTCGCGCTCGCCGCGGTCACCGCGGCCTGCTTCGCGATGCTCTCCCGGCGCACACTCTGGCTCACGGCGCCCTATCTCTGCTGGCTGCTCTACGCGGCGGCGCTCAACCGGGCGGTCGCGGCGCTGAATTGACCGCATCCTCTATCAATTTTTTTACCGCTGTGGTAGAATAGGGAAAAGGCCCGCGGGCAAAACGACGGAAGAAAAAAGGTGCGCAGATGAAACTGAATTTCAACAAACGGGATACGACCATGGCCGTCTACGCGTTTCTGGTGCTGGCGGCGGCGATCCTCTTCTACGGGCTGCTGAACAATTTTCCGGTGGTGGGCAGGGCGTTTTCGACGGTGTTGGGGCTGATTTCCCCCTTCATCTATGCGTTCGGCATCGCCTACATCCTCAATCCGATCTTGAAATTTATCGAGCGCGCCATCCTCTCCCCCCTGCTCGGAAAGCACGTCAGCGGCAAGTGCATCCGCGCGGTCGCGGTGCTGCTGACCTTCCTGTTCGCGGCGGGGGTGATCGCGGTCTTCGTCATGATCGTCATCCCGCAGCTGATCTCGAGCATCACGGGGCTCGTCTACAGGCTTTCCCGCTACCTCAATTCGCCCGACACCTGGCTGCCGCGCCTGCTGGCGCTCTTCCCCGACCTCGACCTTGACGCCACGATCTCGAACGCGCTCAGGCAGTACGCCGACACGATCCTGAACTCGACCGTCTCGATGATGAAGCAGCTGCTTCCCTGGCTCGTCTCGGCGTCCACCAGCTTTGCGTCGGGGCTCCTCAGCACGGTGGTGGGCATCATCATCTCGGTCTACATGCTGCTCGACAAGGAGCGGTTCTGCGCGGGCTGCAAAAAGGTTTGGTACGCCATCCTTCCGCAGCAGCGCGCCGACTGGCTGCTTGACCTGACCGCCGAGGCCAACCGGGTGTTCGGCGGCTTCATCAGCGGGAAGATCCTCGACTCCCTCATCATCGGCATCCTCTGCTTTTTGGGGATGACCCTCTTCAAGATGCCCAACGCGATGCTCATTTCGGTCATCGTGGGGGTCACCAACGTTATCCCCTATTTCGGGCCGTTTATCGGCGCGATCCCCTCGTTTTTCATCATCCTGATCGACGCGCCGATCAAGGCGCTGTGGTTCCTCGTTTTCATCCTCATCCTCCAGCAGTTCGACGGCAACATCCTCGGCCCCAAAATCCTCGGGGACTCTACGGGGCTTTCGGCCTTCTGGGTCATCTTCGCGATCATGCTGTTCGGCGGCCTCTACGGGTTCATCGGGATGTTTTTGGGCGTGCCCGTCTTCTCGGTGGTCTACATGCTCATCTGGCGGTTCGTCGACGCGCGGCTGGCCGCCCGCGGCATGCCGCTGGAACTGGTGAGCTACAGCGCGCCCGACTCGCCCATCCCGCAGGGCTCGAAAAAGCAGAAGCCCGCCCGGCGCGGCGCGCCGGGCATGCTGCGCGGGGCGCACGTCTCCCGCATCGGGCCGCCGCGCCGCAAAAAAACGGACGAGCCGGAGGACGCCTCCGGCGGGCGGGAAAACGACTCGACCGATGCGTGAACAAACTGTGAAGAAAGATGAATCTTTTGTTAAGATTTGCCGGTTTCCTCTCGCGCTGAGGAAAAGTGTGATAGAATACTCTATACAAAATGCGGCATCGAAAGTGAGGACTGACTGTGAAGGTCAAACGGTACAAGCTGGTTACCTACCTTGTCATTACCCTTGGCATCTGCCTCTATATCTTTTTTGAGGCGCCCAATCTCAACCCCTTCTTCTATTCGGACGGCGCCTTCTTCTGGGCGGTGGTCATCACCCTCTATGTCGGCGCGTGGGCGCTCATGCATTTCGGGGAGCTGACCTTCCAGTTCACCGACCGCAGCGAGCGGCCGTTCAACTATGTGCCAAACGAGAAGTTCCCCCGCTGGACCAAGCTCCTGCTTGCGCTGCCGTGGGTGTTTTTCATCGTGGTGCTGGTCGGCTCCTCCTTCATCTTCAACTGGAAGGCCTTCCGCGACCAGCTCGGCACCTCCGAGGTGGTCGAGTTTTCCGCGAGCATGCAGGCGGTCGACCTCAACCAGGTGCCGGTCGTAGACCAGGAGCTGGCCGTGCGGCTGGCCGACAAGAAGCTCGGCGAGCGCGCGGGGCTCGGCAGCCAGGTGCGCCTGGGCAGCAACGACGCGACGATCCAGCGGGTGGACGGCAAGCTCGTGTGGGCGGTGCCGCTCTACCATTCCGGCCTCTTCAAGTGGCTGACCAACATGTCGGGCACCCCGGGCTATATCCTCGTG
The DNA here is from genome assembly GCF_900199635.1 of Anaerotruncus massiliensis (ex Togo et al. 2026). Taxonomy (GTDB): domain Bacteria; phylum Bacillota; class Clostridia; order Oscillospirales; family Ruminococcaceae; genus Anaerotruncus; species Anaerotruncus massiliensis. The sequence continues at coordinate 977,805 of NZ_LT962687.1, forward strand.
TCCGCCACCGATGTGAACGACGTGCAGTACGTCGAAAATTTCAAGGTGAAATACCAGCCGGGCAACTACCTGCTGCACGACCTGACGAGGCACACCCGCTTCTTCGGGGCGTGGTTCGACGGGATCACCGACCCCTCCTTTGAGATCGCCGACGACGGCCAGCCCTACTGGATCTATACGACCTACCGCAACCGGCGCGGCTTCAGCCTCCCCGAGGCGACGGGCGCGTGGGTGGTCAATGCGACCACCGGCGAGATGGAAAAGTATACGATCGACACGATCCCCGAATGGGTCGACCGCATCCAGCCGGAGGACTTCATCATCCGCCAGATCAACAACAAGGGCGAGTACGTGCGCGGCTGGCTCAACTTCGCGGACAAGGACAAATACCGCGCCTCGGCCGGGCACATGATCATCTACAACAACGACCGCTGCTACCTCTTCACCGGCATGACGAGCGTGGGCGGGGACGACAGCGCGATCGGGTTCATCATGGTCGACATGGTCACCAAGGAATCGATCGTCTACCAGATGCCGGGCGCGACCGAGATGGCGGCGCAGGGCTCGGCGGAGGGCAAGGTCCAGCACCTGGGCTACGACGCGACCTTCCCGCTCATCCTGAACGTCGAGGGCCAGCCGACCTACTTCATGGCGCTCAAGGACCAGAGCCGCCTCATCAAGCAGTATGCCTTCGTATCGGTCGCCAACTATTCGATCGTCGGCACGGGCGAGACGATTCCGCTCGCGCTGCGCGACTACCAGCAGGGGCTCAAGAATTCGGGCATCGCGGGGGTCGCGCCGCCCGCCTCGGAGCAGGCCGTGGTCACCGGGACGGTCGAGCGCATCGCCTCGGAGGTGAGCGGCGGGGATACGGTCTACAAGATGATCCTCGCGGAGCACCCCGACAAGATCTTCACGGTCCCCGCGCTCGTCTCAGACGAGCTGGCGCTCACCCGCGAGGGGGACCGCGTCAAGATCGAATACACCGAGGGCGATGGGATCATCAGCCAGGCCACCGTGTTCGACAACCTCGCCTACACCCAAAAATAAGCAGCAGGGGTCCCGCGAAACCGCGGGGCCCCCTTCTTTTCCCGGCGGGGCGTTTCGTCCGGAACCGCTTTTTTCGCCCTGTTTTTGTTGACAGAACAGGTTTGCCTCACTATAATGGAAGAAATCCGGGCGATGTATTGAAATACCGCTTTAAACTATAAAATTCACACGGGAGGAGGGATGGACGATGGAGAGGCTAACGGGCATCGGCGGGAGCGGCGGGCTCGTGTTCGGGCGGCTGCATTTCTTCGACAACTCGGTGCGCCAGGTGGGGCCCTGCCCGGCCGCCGACAGCCGCGTGGAGCTGGAGCGGTTCGAGGCGGCGCGCGCGGAGACGCTCGGCATCCTCGACGCGCTGCAGCTGCGCGCGCAGGAGGAGGCGGGCCCCGACGAGGCTCGCATTTTTGAAATCCATCGGATCATGCTGACCGATCCCGACTTCGAGGACCGGGTGACCGACCGGATCGTCCGGCAGGGCCTGACCGCGGAATACGCGGTGCAGGAAGCCGGACGGGAACTTGCGCAGATGCTGGCGGCGATGGACGACGCCTACATGCGGGAACGCAGCGCGGACGTGACCGACGTGTGCAACGGGGTCATGCGGCGGCTGCGCGGCGAAAAGGAGGCGGATCTGCCGGGGCGCGGTCCGGAGCCGTGGGTGCTCGCGGCGCGCCACCTGCTGCCCAGCGAGGTGGTGCGGATCGAGCGGGGCAGGGTGCTCGCGCTCGTCACGAGCGGGGGCTCGCAGATGTCCCACGCCTGCATCCTCGCGCGCACGATGGGGGTGCCCGCCGTGACGCGGGTGGGAGAGAGGCTCTTCACCCTGCGGGAGGGCGGGGTCGTCGTGGTGAACGGCTTCACCGGCGAGGTGTTTGCGGACCCGGACGAGCGCACCCTCATGGCGGTGCGGGAGGGCTGCCAGGGCCCGCGCGGACAGTCGGGCTGACGGTGCAGGGAAGCAAGTTCCCTCTTGCATTTTTTCGCGGATATGATATGATAGGAGCATACTCATAGCAGAGTAGGAACCGGCGCGTTAAGTGCCGCCCGAACGGGGAGTTGTCGGGCGGACGAAAAGGAATCCTTGCGGTGCCGGTCCCGCATCCCGCTGCTGCATCCAAAGAGCGAGCCCTCTTTTCATGTAGCAAGAGACTGTTACATGAAAGGAGGTTATTTTTTTGATGAATCGGTTTTCTTCCCTTGCGGCGGAGCTGCGCGGGATTCCCCGCCTGACCGCCGAGTCGGCCCGGGAGACCCGCAGCGTCCGTTCGCTGACGGGCACCTCGATGCTCATGGCGCTGTCGGTGCTGCTTAACCAGTTCACGATCTTCATAAGCGCGCTGATCCGCGTGAGTTTCACCTTCCTGCCGATCGCGGCCGCCGGCATGCTCTTCGGCCCGGTGCTCACCGGGCTGGCGGGCGCGGCCATCGACATCCTCAAGTACTTCACCCGCAACGACGGAAGCGCCTTCTTCCCCGGGTTCACGATCAGTGAATTCATGCGCGGCTTCCTCTACGGGCTGATCCTCTACCGCAAGCCGGTCACGCTCGGGCGCACGGCAGCCGCGCATCTGAGCGTCATGGTGGTGGTCACCTTCCTGCTCAACCCGCTGTGGCTGTCGATGATGTACGGGCAGGCGTTCGTCGCGCTCGTCGGCATGCGCGTGATCAAGAACCTCTTCCTCTTCCCGATCGAAGTGGCGATGCTCTACGCGCTGCTCAAGGCCACTGCGACCATCCGCGCGCGCGCCCTTGTGTGAACCTTCTTTCTTTTCTATCGCAAAAGAAAGAAGCAAAGAAAATGCTCCTGAAGCAGGGCCTGCGGGCCCGGGTAAAGGGCTCCGCCCTCGAAAACGCCCGGCACTCTTTCAGAGTGCCGGGCGTTTTCTCACCCGCCGCCTTTTAAAAAAGGCGGGCGAAAATTTTTATTTGGGAAAGAACCTCGCGGGCGGCGTGGCGCGATAGGGAACGGCGCCCTGCCCGCATCAAAAGTTTCGGGGTCCAGGGGGACTTTTCAAAGTCCTCCCTGGCGGGGTTCAGGGGGGATTTTCAAAGCCCTCCCTGGGCGGCGAAGCGCGTGAGGTTCTCGGCCGCGAGGCGCAGCAGACGTTCGCGCGTCTCGACGGGCATCCAGCTCACATGCGGGGTGCAGATGACGCGCGGATGAAAGGCGAGCGGGTGGCCGGGCGCGGGCGGCTCCTCGGAGAGCACGTCGAGCCCGGCCATGTAGAGCCTGCCGGAGTCGAGCGCGTCGGCCACGTCCCGCTCGTTGAGGATCGCGCCGCGCGCCGTGTTGAGCAGCACCGCGCCCGGCTTCATGCGGGAGATCATCTCCGCGTCCACCATGCCGCGGGTCTCGTCGGTCAGCGGGCAGTGGATGCTCACCACGTCCGATTTCGCGAGCAGCTCGCCGAGCGGGACCATCCGGGCCGCGCCGTCTCCGGACGCGGGACGGCGGCGGCAGGCGAGCACCTCCATGCCGAGCGCGGCGGCGATCTTCGCCACCGCGCGGCCGATCTCGCCGTAGCCGATGACGCCGAGCGTTCTGCCCGCGAGCTCGAACATCCGCCGCCCGGCGACCTGCGGGTCGGTGGGGGAGACCCAGCGGCCCTCGCGGACGTAGCGGGCGTGCTCCGGGGTGGCGCAGGCGATCGAGAGGAGCAGCGAGATGGTGCTCTGCGCGACCGCCATCGTGCTGTAGGAGGGCACGTTGCGGACCGTCACGCCCGCGCGGCGCGCCGCCTCGAGGTCGATCATGTTGTAGCCGGTGCCGAAGGTGCCCGCGAACCGCAGGCGCGGACAGGCGGCAAAGGTCTCCGCGGTGAGGGGCGCGCGGTTGGTGAAGACCGCTTCGGCGTCCCCGATGCGCGCGGCGATCTGCCCGGGCGGGGTGTCGTCATACCATTCCACCGTAAAGCGCGCGGGGTCGAGCGGCAGGCCGCCCGTGCCGTACCCCGCGAGAAATCCGTCGAGAACCACTACTTTCATGCCCTGACCTCCCTTGCAGGGACATTGTAACAGAAGCGGGCGCGCATTACAAGAAACTGGGGGCGCGGACGGGCGATTGTTACCAAAATGTTAACATTGAAAATTTTTTGGAAAAGGGCTTGATTTTTAGAAAAAATGTATTAGAATAGTCTTAGCACTCAGAGAGAAAGAGTGCTAACAAATCTCCTTAAATTTGTCAAAAAACTATTATAATAACTGGAGGAATTCATCATGACGATCAAACCATTGGCAGACAGAGTTGTCACAAAGATGGCGGAAGCGGAAGAGACCACCAAGAGCGGCATCATTTTGGCGGGCTCCGCGAAGGAAAAACCGGAAATCGCCGAAGTTCTGGCGGTCGGCCCGGGCGGCCTGGTTGACGGTAAGGAAGTTAAGATGACCGTCAAGGTCGGCGACAAGGTCCTGATGAGCAAGTATTCCGGCACGCAGGTCAAGGTGGACGGCGAGGAATACACCATCGTGCGCCAGAACGACATCCTCGCGATCGTGGAATGATCACAGCCCCGTGAACAATAAATTTTGATATAGGAGACTGATAAATATGGCTAAGGTTATCTGCTATGGCGAGGATGCCCGCAAGGCGCTCCAGGCCGGTATTGACAAGCTTTCCGACACCGTTAAGATCACCCTGGGACCCAAGGGCCGCAACGTCGTGCTCGACAAGAAGTTCGGCGCCCCGCTCATCACCAACGACGGCGTGACGATCGCCAAGGAGATCGAGCTGCCCGACGCGTATGAGAACATGGGCGCGCAGCTGGTCAAGGAGGTCGCGACCAAGACCAACGACGCGGCCGGCGACGGCACCACCACCGCGACCCTGCTGGCGCAGGCGCTGGTGCGCGAGGGCATGAAGAACGTCACCTCGGGCGCGAACCCGATGGCGGTCAAGAAGGGCATCGCCAAGGCGGTCGACGCGGCGGTCGAGTCGCTCAAGGAGAATTCCAAGAAGGTCAAGGGCAGCAAGGACATCGCGCGCGTCGCGTCCGTCTCGTCCGGCGACGAGTTCATCGGCGAACTGATCTCCGAAGCGATGGAAAAGGTTTCCGCCGACGGCGTCATCACGATCGAGGAGTCCAAGACCGCCGAGACCTACACCGACGTGGTCGAGGGCATGCAGTTCGACCGCGGATATATCACCCCCTACATGGTCACCGACACCGAGAAGATGGAAGCCGTTCTCGACGACGCCTACATCCTCATCACCGACAAGAAAATCTCCTCCATCCAGGAGATCCTGCCCCTGCTCGAGCAGGTGGTCCAGGGCGGCAAGAAGCTGCTCATCATCGCTGAGGACGTCGAGGGCGAGGCGCTCTCCACCCTCATCGTCAACCGCCTGCGCGGCACCTTCACCTGCGTCGCGGTCAAGGCCCCCGGCTTTGGCGACCGCCGCAAGGAGATGCTTCAGGATATCGCCATCCTGACCGGCGGCCAGGTCATCAGCGAAGAGGTCGGCCTCGAGCTGAAGGAGACCCAGCTGAACCAGCTCGGCCGCGCGCGCCAGGTCAAGATCCAGAAGGAGAACACGATCATCGTCGACGGCATGGGCGACAAGAAGGCCATCAAGGACCGCATCGCGCAGATCCGCGCCCAGATCGAGACGACCACCAGCGATTACGACAAGGAGAAGCTCCAGGAGCGCCTGGCGAAGCTCTCCGGCGGCGTCGCGGTCATCCGCGTCGGCGCTGCCACCGAGATCGAGATGAAGGAAAAGAAGCTGCGCATCGAGGACGCCCTGTCCGCGACCAAGGCGGCTGTTGAGGAAGGCATCGTCGCCGGCGGCGGCGTGGCGCTGCTCAACACCATCCCGGCGGTCGAAAAGCTCATCCCGGGCCTCGACGGCGACGAGAAGACCGGCGCCCGCATCGTCCGCCGCGCGCTGGAGGAGCCCATCCGCCAGATCGCCGAGAACGCCGGCATGGAGGGCTCGGTCATCATCGACAAGCTCCGCCGCACCCGCAAGGTCGGCTACGGCTTCGACTTCGCCAAGGAGACCTACGGCGACATGATCGAGCTGGGCATCGTCGACCCGACCAAGGTCACCCGCAGCGCGATCCAGAACGCCGCTTCCGTGGCGGCGATGGTCCTCACCACCGAGAGCCTCGTCTCGGACGAGAAGGAAGAGAACCCGGTCCCCGCGGCTCCCGCGGGCGGCATGGGCGGCATGTATTAATCCCGCGAAACCCCGCACCCCAAAGGCCCCGGCGCACCGCGCCGGGGCCTTTTTTGTGTGCCTGTGGGACGGGCCGCTGTGAAAAATTTCAAAAAATGCCTTGACAGATTGTGCAATTCGATTATAATGAAAACAACCAAACCAGACACGCGGAGGAAGCCATGAACAAGCTCACCCTCAAACAGAATCGATTTTTCGGCTTTTTTAGCTGGGGCTTTTACTTTAGCACCGGCTTTTTTGGCTATGGAAAAAGATTGTGTTTGATGAGCAGATAGTTCCGCGCGGCTGATCGCAGGGAATATATCCAGAGGACTCATTGACGCAATGGGTCCTCTTTTTGTATGCGCGGATGACGGACCCTTGCGTAAAATCAAATTTATTGGAGGCAACCGCAATGATCGTCATTATGAGACCCCGAACCCCGCAGCAGGAGATCGACAAGCTCACCGACGCGCTCACCAGCCGGGGCGTGGAGGTCAACCCGGTCATCGGCAAGGACCTGATCATCCTCGGCCTTGTGGGCGACACGAGCAAGATCGACCCGACCTGGATCGAGGCAAACCGCAACGTCGAGCGCGTCATGCACGTCGCCGAGCCGTTCAAAAAGGCCAACCGCATGTTCCATCCCGACCCGACCGTCGTGAAGGCGGGGGGGCGCGAGATCGGCGGCAAAAAGATCACGATGATGGCGGGGCCCTGCTCGGTCGAGAGCGAGGAGCAGATCTGCGGCATCGCGGAGCAGGTTAAGGAGATGGGCGCGGATTTCCTGCGCGGCGGCGCGTTCAAGCCCCGCACCTCCCCCTATGCGTTCCAGGGGCTCAAGTACGACGGCCTGAGGCTGCTCAAGGAGGCCCGCGCCAAGACGGGACTTCCGATCGTGACCGAGATCATGTCCCCCTACGACATCGAGCTCTTCGCGGAGGACGTGGACGTCATCCAGGTGGGCGCGCGCAACATGCAGAATTTTGAGCTGCTCAAGGAGCTCGGCCACACCCACAAGCCCATCCTCCTCAAGCGCGGCCTTTCCGCCACGATCGAGGAATGGCTGATGAGCGCCGAATACATCATGGCGGGCGGCAACGAGAACATCATCCTCTGCGAGCGGGGCATCCGCACCTTCGAGACCTACACCCGCAACACCCTCGACCTCTCGGCGATCCCGGCGGTCAAAAAGCTCAGCCACCTGCCCGTCGTCGTCGACCCCAGCCACGCGAGCGGCAAGTGGTGGATGGTCGACCCGCTCGCCAAGGCGGCCGTCGCCGTCGGCACCGACGGGCTGATCATCGAGGTGCACAACGACCCCTCCAACGCCCTCTGCGACGGCCAGCAGTCGATCCGCCCGAGCGTCTACGGCGAGCTCGTCAAGGAGCTGCGCGCCATCGCCCGCGCCGTCGGCAGGGAGCTGTAGGGATACGGGGGAACGGACGGTTGTAAAAAGCGGCCTTTTGAAAAAGGCCTGGCGAAAACTGGGGTTCAGGCGGGCCGCCGCCCCAGCCCAACCCGCCGCCCGTGCGGCAAGGCCCCGTTCGCACGCCGCGAGCGTCAGGCGGTTCGCCGCGGCATATCTAATCAAAAGTTCTTTGGCGGGCTTTCTTGAAAGAAAGCCGCAGGGAGGTACTTATGGAGGATTTGGCAGGCTACCGGAGGGAGATCGACGAGATCGATTCCCAGCTGATCCCGCTCTTTGAGCGGCGGATGGACGTGGTGCGCGAGGTCGCGCGGTTTAAAAAGGCGCGGAACATGCAGGTCCTGCAGCGGGACCGGGAGCGCGTGGTGCTCGATAAGGCGGTCGCGCGGCTGCGGGACCCGGGCTATGCGGCCGAGGCGGAACGGTTTATGAACGCGGTGATGGCGATCAGCCGGGCGGCCCAGCGGCGGGACATCGGCGGCGCGCTGCCGCGTGAGGCGGCCCCGCTGACCGGGAAGGTAGGGTACTACGGCGCGCCGGGCTCCTTCTCCGAGCAGGCGCTCGCCGACTACTTCGGCGAGGACCGGGAGCGGACCGCCTGCGCCGAGTTCGAGGACGTCTTCACCGCGCTGCGGGACGGGGAGATCGACTACGGCGTGCTGCCGATCGAGAACTCCTCCACCGGCGCGATCACGCGGGTATACGACCTGCTGGGCGGCTACGGCTTCTTCATCGTCGGAGAGCGCCGCCTGCGCATCCACCAGAACCTCGTGGGCGTGGCGGGCGCGACGCTCGACACGGTGCGCGCCGTCTATTCCCACGAGCAGGGCCTCGAGCAGAGCAGCCGCTTTCTTGCGGAGCACCCCGGCTGGGAACAGGCCGTGTTCCACAGCACCGCTGAAAGTGCCCGCCTGGTGGCCGACGGGGGCGACCCTGCCAAGGCGGCGATCGCGAGCGAACGCGCGGCCGCCCTCTACGGGCTTAAAATCATCGCCCCGGCGATCGAGAACAGCCGCCACAACGCGACCCGCTTCATCGTCATCGGGCGCGCGCTCGCGCCCGCCGGGGCGGACAAGGTGAGCCTCGCCTTCTCGCTCGACAACGAATCGGGCACCCTCTACAACACCCTCCGGCACTTTGCCGACCGGCGGATCAACCTTGTGAAGATCGAGTCCCGCCCCATCCCCGAGGAGCTGTGGAGCTACCGCTTCTACCTCGATTTCGAGGGGGACGTCGACAGCGACGACGTGCGCGGCGTGCTCGCGGAGATCTCCGCCGGGGCCAAGGACTTCCGGCTGCTCGGCGCCTACCGGAGCGACCGGGACTGAACGGAATGAAAAACAGGCGGACGCAGTCGCGTCCGCCTGTTTTTTTGCGTTTTGCAGCGCGCTACGCCAGCGCGATGGGGATAAAATCGGGGAGGGCGGAGACGCGGTAGTCGCAGCCGACCGTGTCGACGGCGTCCTCCGGCGCGAGCCAGCAGGTGGCGACGCCGGCGTTTCTGCCGCCCGCCATGTCGGAAGTGAGCGAGTCGCCCAGCAGGATGACGCGGGAGGGGTCGGGGTTCCCGGCTGCCGCGAGCACCGCGTCGAAATATTCCTTGCGCGGCTTTTGGAAGCCGATCTCCTCCGAGATGAACATGTCCGAGATGAGCGGGCGCAGGGGGGACTTTTCGAGCCGCCGCTTCTGGGTCGCGACAAGGCCGTTGGTGGCGATGTAGAGGGGGCGCTTTCCGGAAAGTGCCCGGCAGAGTTCGAGCGCGCCCTCGCGCAGATAGGCCCCCTCGCCGAGCGCGGCGGTGTAGGCGGCGTTGAAGGCGGCGGGGTCGAAGGACGCGCCGAGCGCGGCGGCGAGCCGCTCGAACCGCCCGACCCGCAGGGCCTCCTGCGTGGTGCCGCCCTGCTCGTAGAGCCTCCAGAGCGCGTCGTTGATCGCGTGGTAGCGGGCGTGGACTTCTTCGTTGAAGGGGACGCCGAAGGCGGCGCAGGTGCCCGCGAGGGCCTCGCGGGCGGCCCGCCGGTAGTCGAAGAGGGTCTCATCCGCGTCGAGCAGAATGACGTCGTATTTCATGGGAGGGTCCTCCTTTTTTGATACGTCCGAGGTAGTCGCGGGTGGCGGCGAACACCTCCGGGGAGAGCAGCAGCACCGCGATCAGGTTGGGTAGGGCCATGAGACCGTTGAAGGTGTCGGAGACGCTCCAGACGAGCTGGAGGCTGCCCACGCAGCCGACGACGGTCATGCCGATGAAGCAGAGGCGGTAGCCGATGCGGGCGCGTGCGCCGAAGAGGTAGTCGACGGCGCGTTCGCCGTAGTAGGACCAGCCGAGGATGGTGGCGAAGGCGAAGCAGCAGACGGCCAGCGTGATGAACACCCCGCCGAACCGGCCGAAACCGCTGGAAAAGGCGGCGATGGCGAGCTCCGCGCCGTCCCCGCCGAGCAGGTGCGCGCCCGAGGTGAGGATGGCCAGCGCGGTGATCGTGCACATGACGATCGTGTCGAAAAAGACCTCGAAGATTCCCCACATCCCCTGGCGGACGGGTTCCTTCACGTTGGAGGCGGAATTGACGATGACCGAGCTGCCGAGCCCGGCCTCGTTGGTGAAGACCCCGCGCGCCACGCCGTAGCGGACGGCGTCCGAGAGGATGAATCCCACCGCGCCGCCCCCCGCGGCCCGCAGGGTGAACGCGTCGGATAGGATGGCGGAGAAGGCGGCGGGGATGCCGCGCCAGTTGAGGCAGATGATGAGAACGCCGCCGAGGGTGTAGGTGACCGCCATGAAGGGCACGAGCTTTTCCGTGACCGAGGCGAGCCGCTTGATGCCGCCGAGGATGACCACCCCGGCGAGGGTGGCGACGGCGATGCCGACGGCGAGCGGGGAGAGGCCGAAGGAGGAGGCGAGCGCCCCCGAAATGGAGTTGGCCTGGGTCATGTTGCCGATGCCGAAGGAGGCGGCCGCGCAGAAGACGGCGAAGAGGACCGCGAGCCAGCGGCAGCCGAGCCCCCGCTCGATGTAGACCATCGGCCCGCCGACCCATTTGCCCTGGGCGTCGCGGTAGCGGTAGCGGTTGCCGAGGACGTTTTCGGCGTATTTGGTCATCATGCCGACGAGCGCGGAGATCCACATCCAGAAGATGGCCCCCGGCCCGCCCGCCGTGATCGCGGTGGCCACGCCGACGATGTTGCCGGTGCCGATGGTGCCCGCCAGCGCGGTGGCGAGCGCCTGGAACTGGGAGATCGCGCCGGGATCGCGCCGGTCGCGCACATCGGGGCTGCGGAAGATGGCGAAAAGGGTGCCGCGCAGCCACAGCCCGAACCGCCGGAATTGGAAAAAACCGGTGCCGACCGTGAAATAGAGGCCCGCGAGCAGCAGGAAGCCGATCATGACGGGCCCCCACACGAAGCCGCCGACCAGTTGGTTGAGCGTTGCGATCCCTTCCGCGAGTTTTTCCATGCCATCCTCCCAGCGTGTTCCCGGGAAGTCCCGGAAACATCATAGCATTTTGCGCGCGGGCGCGTCAACGGCGCGTCCGGGCAAAAAAATTTGATTTTTTGCAAATAATCCCATATAATAGAACCATTGCACAACCGCGCCCGCGTCCGGCGGGCGCGGGACGTACCATTCCAACATATGATCGAGGAGGACGAAACATGTTAGTATCGGCGAAGGACATGCTTACCAAGGCCCATGAGGGACATTACGCGGTCGGGCAGTTCAACATCAATAACCTTGAGTGGACCAAGATGGCCCTGCTTGCGGCGCAGGAATGCAATTCCCCCATCATTCTCGGCGTCTCCGAGGGCGCGGGCAAATATATGTGCGGCTTCGAGACGGTCGCGGCGATGACCAAAGCGATGGTCGAAAGCCTCGGCATCACCGTGCCGGTGGCGCTGCACCTCGACCACGGCAGCTATGAGGGCGCCAAAAGGGCGATCGCGGCGGGCTTCTCGTCGGTCATGTTCGACGGCTCCCACTATCCGATCGAGGAGAACATCGAAAAGAGCAAGGAGATCATCGCGCTGGCCGCTTCCAAGGGCATTTCGGTCGAGTGCGAGGTCGGCGCGATCGGCGGCGAGGAGGACGGCGTCGTGGGCGGCGGCGAGGTCGCGGACCCCGCCGAGTGCAAGCGCATCGCCGACCTCGGCGTGACGATGCTGGCGGCGGGCATCGGCAACATCCACGGCCAGTATCCTGAAAACTGGAAGGGCCTCAACTTCGAGGTGCTCAGCGAAATCCAGAAGCTGAACCCGTCGATGCCGCTCGTCCTTCACGGCGGCACGGGCATCCCGGCCGACATGATCAAAAAGGCGATCTCGCTGGGCGTCAGCAAGATCAACGTCAACACCGAGTGCCAGCTCTCCTTCGCCGCCGCGACCCGCGGGTATATCGAAGAGGGCAAGGACCGGCAGGGTAAGGGCTTCGACCCCCGTAAGCTGCTCGCGCCCGGCTGCGACGCGATCAAGGCGACCGTCAAGGAGAAGATGGAGCTCTTCGGCTCGGTCGGCAAGGCGTAAAGCATAAAGAAAAAACATCCGCCGGCTAAACCGGCGGATGTTTTAGTTCTCACGCCTCCCCGGGACCCATACGTTTACGCCATTATTTTGTGCAGTCTTGCGCTATCTTTTCCCGCGTGAATCTGATATATTGACAGTAAAGACACAACGCCGCTCAGTTGGGAGGGGTTCTGATGTTCAAAAAGTTTTTCTCCGTTTTGCTGGCGCTCTTCCTGCTTCTGCCCGGGCAGGCCGTGTCGGCGCAGGAAGCCGATTCCCTCTTTAACCGCGCACTGCGGAAGGAGCCCTATTCTGTGCTCGACGGCCGGCTGACCATCCGGATGCCGGCCGGAACCGAGGACGCGGCGATGCAGCCCGATATCATGGGACCCATGTCCTCCTCTGCGCGCGAGACCCGGCTGATGTCGGAAAATATCGGCGGCGCGGAGTTGGTTGTGTATGCGCAGGAGATGTTCTGCTATTCCACCGGCGATTTTGTAAAGGATCTGGAAATCATCTTTTCATCCAACTGGGAGGACGCGGAGTTCGGTTATGAGCTGGCCTGCTCGGAGCCCGGTTTTTCGGCGGCAAAGCTCAAAATCCCCGCGACAGACCCACAGGGCGAAGCGATCCTCGTCAGTGCCGTGGTGGTGCGGACCGCCGACAACGGACTCATTATGCTCTCTTTTCTGGTCACGCCCGAGGCCTACCGCTCCCCCGATCAATGCCGTGCGCTCTGCGACCGGGTGATTGCCACGCTGAAGCCGGGGGAACGGATGCTGAACACCGACGCCCGCAGGGAGACGCTGGATGCCGCGGGATACCAGATCAGCCTCGACAAGGATTATGTGGTGATCGAGCAGTTCGGCGTAGATTTTTTGGTCTACTACATCGATAAAGTGACCCCGCTGGGCACATCGGCCCCGTCGATGGGCATCTATCTGGGCTTCCACCCTTCGACGGACGGGAAGCCCTACGGTACGCAGAGCAAGGGCGCCATCCTCGGAAAGTCGGTCGTCTGGTCCGCCTCCGACAATCGCGTGGAGACGCTCACGACGCTGAAGGGCGGCAGCATGATGCACATCTTTATCACTGCCGACGATCAGGCCGACCGCGCCGCCCTCAAGAAGATGGCGCAGTCCCTCCAGGTAAAAACGAAGTGATATGCACGGTGGTAAAAAGGCCCGGATTTCGCATGAAATCCGGGCCTTGCTTATTGCTTTCAGAGAGCCCCGGCGGTAATGATATAGTTGCCGAGCGTCCGGACCTTTGCCGAGAACGCTCCGCGCCCGTCGGAATCGGCGGTGTACTTGAAGCGGCTGGTCACGTCCTTGAGGTCGCCGGCTTCGGTCGCCTCATAGATGTGGATCTGCCTGTGGGGGACCGTCTCCTCGCCGTCGAAGGTGAGGTAGGGGTTCGTGAGGGTGAGCGTGCCGCCCTTCGCGTCGGGGTTGCCGCGGAAGAAGCGGGTGTACATCTCCCCGAGAGGGGCCGTGTGGTTGCGGCCGGTGTCGGCGCGACGGGTCGAAAGCTTGGGCGCGTAGAAGATGTCCGAGCCGGAGAGTTCGGCGACGATGATGTCCTCGTCCTCCCAGGTGTAGTCGCTGTCCCCCTCCTGGGTCGGGGTGAGGACGATGTCCTCCGCGCCGATCGGGTGCTCGACGTCCTTGAAATAGAAGAGGTCGCCGTACCAGTCGGGGCTGGTTTTCAGGTAGGAGGAGGGGAAGAGGGTGTCCTCGGTGATGCGCAGCGTGTAGTCGATGACGATCTTCGCGCCGCTTTTGACCGCCAGCTCGGAGGCCGTACCGGTGTTCGCGCCGAGCGGGGAGACGGGCAGGGCGGTGTCCTTGACGGCGGTATAGGTCACCGTGAAGCCGATGCCGGTGTTGTCGTACATCCCGTCCTTCGAGAGGGACACGACAAAGCAGGCGCCCGCCCCGACGATCGGCTCGTCCGACTGGCGGATCGACCGCGCGTTCATCGCGTTGGCGGTCGTCTTGACCGAGCAGCGGAAGGCGGAGGAGTCGTAGAAGGCGGAGGAATCGGTGACCCGCCACAGCTTGCCCGAGTCGTCGTAGACCCGCTCGTCCGCGGCGACGGTCAGCGTGTTGCCGTAGACCGAATTGCCGTTCGCGAGGTAGCGGTGGGGGTCATATTCATAGACCTTGGCGACGGCGGTCGTCTTGGAGTCGCCCGCGAGGGAGGGGGCTTTTTCCGCGGCGAAGGCGGGGGCCGCGAGGGAGAGCGCGCAGGCCAGCGCGAGCGCGGCGGCGAGAACGGAACGCTTCATATGAAATCCCTTCTTACAGATGAAAATTTTGGTGTAATCCTATGATATCCCCAAATCCGGCCCCCGTCAACCGCCGGGGGGCAAAGTTCAGAAACCGTTCAAATTCGCCGGGAATTGGGAAAAAACCAGGCACAATTCACAGGAAAAATGTTTACAATTTGTACTTGATTTCCCCTGCGGTTTGGGGTACTATAGAGTTAGCACTCAAGGCAACAGAGTGCTAAAACACCGTATCAAACAGCTTTCACATAAAGGAGGAGGGTGTCTATGAACGCTCAGAAATTCACCCAGAAGTCGCTCGAGGCGCTGCAAAGCGCACAGGACCTCGCGACCGAATACCAGAACATGCAGATCGAACAGCAGCATCTGCTCTACGCGCTGATCGCGCAGGAGGACGGCCTCATCGGCCAGATGCTCAAAAAGATGGAGATCGACCCCGCCGCGCTGCTCTCCGACGTGCGCGCCGAGGTCGAGCGGCTGCCGCGCGTCTCCGGGCCCGGCCGCGAGCAGGGCAAGATCTACGTCTCGCAGGAGGTCGACCGCGCGCTGGTCCAGGCGGAAAAGCTCGCCGACCGGATGAAGGACGAATACGTCTCGGTCGAGCACGTCATGCTCGCGCTGCTCGAAAACCCGAACGGCGCGCTGGGGCAGCTCCTTTCACGCTTCCGCCTGACGAAGGACGGCTTCCTCTCGGCGCTGGTGAGCGTGCGCGGCAACACCCGCGTCACCTCCGACACCCCGGAGGACACCTATGACGCGCTGAAAAAGTACGGCACCGACCTCGTCGAGCAGGCGCGCAGCCAGAAGCTCGACCCGGTCATCGGCCGCGACAACGAGATCCGCAACGTCATCCGCATCCTCTCGCGCAAGACCAAGAACAACCCCGTCCTCATCGGCGAGCCGGGCGTCGGCAAGACGGCCATCGCCGAGGGGCTCGCGCTGCGCATCGTGCGCGGGGACGTGCCCGAAAACCTCAAGGACCGCACGATCTTTTCGCTCGACATGGGCGCGCTGATCGCGGGCGCGAAATTCCGCGGCGAATTTGAGGAGCGCCTCAAGGCGGTATTGCAGGAGATCAAGAAGAGCGAGGGCAGGATTATCCTCTTCATCGACGAGCTGCACACCATCGTGGGCGCGGGCAAGACGGAGGGCTCGATGGACGCGGGCAACCTCTTAAAGCCGATGCTCGCGCGCGGCGAACTGCACTGCATCGGCGCGACCACCCTCAACGAGTACCGCCAGTACATCGAAAAGGACGCTGCGCTCGAACGCCGGTTCCAGCCGGTGCTGGTGAACGAGCCGACCGTCGAGGACACGATCTCGATCCTGCGCGGGCTCAAGGAGCGCTATGAGGTGTTCCACGGCGTCAAAATCCAGGACCAGGCGCTCATCGCGGCGGCGGTCCTCTCCAACCGCTACATCACCGACCGCTTCCTGCCCGACAAGGCGATCGACCTTGTGGACGAGGCGTGCGCGATGATCCGCACCGAGATGGACTCGATGCCGTCCGAGCTCGACGACCTCTCCCGCAAGATCATGCAGCATGAGATCGAGGAGGCGGCGCTCAAAAAGGAGACCGACCAGATTTCCAGGGAGCATTTGCAGGAGATCCAACGGGAACTCGCGGAAATGCGCGAGCGGTTCAAGGCGATGAAGGCCCGCTGGGAGAACGAAAAGAATGCGATCACCAAGGTGCAGAGGCTGCGCGAGGAGCTCGAGCAGGTGAACGCGGACATCGAGAAGGCCGAACGGGAATACGACCTCAACCGCGCCGCCGAGCTCAAATACGGCAAGCTCCCCGCCCTCCAGAAGGAACTGGAGGAGGAGGAAAAGCTCGCGGGCGCGGCGGAGAAGGACTCCACCCTCCTGCGCGACCGCGTCACCGAGGAGGAGATCGCGCGGATCGTCGGCCGCTGGACGGGCATCCCCGTGGCGCGGCTGATGGAGGGGGAGCGGCAGAAGCTGCTCCATATGGAGAGCATCCTTCATGAGCGGGTCATCGGCCAGGACGAGGCGGTCACCACCGTCAGCGAAGCGATCCTGCGCTCCCGCGCGGGCATCCAGGACCAGGGCCGCCCGATCGGCTCCTTCCTCTTCCTCGGCCCGACGGGCGTCGGCAAGACCGAGCTCGCCAAGGCGCTCGCGCAGGCGCTCTTCGACGATGAGCGCAACATCGTGCGCATCGATATGAGCGAATACATGGAGAAATTCTCGGTCAGCCGCCTGATCGGCGCGCCTCCGGGATACGTCGGCTACGAGGAGGGCGGCCAGCTCACCGAGGCGGTGCGCCGCAAGCCCTACTCGGTCGTCCTCTTCGACGAGATCGAAAAGGCCCATCCCGACGTCTTCAACATCCTGCTCCAGGTGCTCGACGACGGCCGCATCACCGACAGCCAGGGCCGCACCGTGGACTTTAAAAATACGATCATCATCCTGACCTCCAACCTCGGCTCGCCCCACATCCTCGAGGGGATCGACGAAGACGGCCGGATCACCGAGGAGGCCCGCAAGGCGGTGGACGGGCTGCTCAAGCAGCAGTTCCGCCCCGAGTTCCTCAACCGCCTCGACGAGATCGTCTTCTATAAGCCGCTGCAAAAATCCGAGATCGCGCAGATCGTCGACCTGCTCATGGCCGACCTGCAAAAGCGCCTCGCCGACAAGCAGCTCACCCTGGCCCTCTCGCCCGAGGCGAAGGAGTATATCGTCGACCAGGGCTACGACCCCGTCTACGGGGCGCGCCCCCTCAAGCGGTTCCTCCAGCACAAGCTCGAAACGCTCCTCGCCCGCATGATCATCGCCGAGGACCTTGCCCCCGGCACCCGGCTCGAGGCAGTCATGGAAAATGATGATTTGGCAATCAAGGCTGTTCCATAATAGGGAAGGGACGCGCCCGGCTGGGTGCGTCCCTTTTTTAATCAGTTTTAGATTTTCCGACCGGCGGTCGCGGGGCTTTCTTCGCGCCCCTACAGGGCGCTTTTGTTGTGCCGCCTTCGGCGGCAGGGATTGCCAGGTCCCGCCCCGGCGGGTGGCTTTGGATTTTCCGACCGGCGGTCGCGGGGATTTCTTCGCGCCCCTACAGGGCGCTTTTGTTGTGCCGCCTTCGGCGGCGGGGATTGCCGGGTCCCGCCCCGGCAGGCGGGTCCATTTCTTGATCGCCCAAGAAATGGACGAAAGAAGGGCGCTCAAGGGGGCTCACTTGAAGAAGATGGGGGCGCAAAGCTCGCCCCCTTGAGAATCCCCCGTCGCGTGGAGTCCGCCAGCCGCGGAAAGAAGACAAATGCCGAGGTATCAGCAAGAGGACGCCTACTGCGCCCGTTCGGGGTTCTCCGTCAGGCCCAGCAGGTAGTCGGTGGACACCCCGAAGTAGTCGGAGAGCAGCACCAGCCGTTCCAGCGAGGTGGCTTTCTTTCCACGTTCCATGTCGCTGATCTGCACGCAGGAAACCTGAAGAAGCTCCGCAAGCGCGGCTTGGGGAACGGCGCATTTCGTCCGGAGGGCGCGGATTCTCTGCCCAAAAATTTCTTTGTCCAGCATATCAAAATCCCCTTGAAAAATAAGCTCTTAGCGAATATAATACAATTAAGCTAAAAGCTAATACCAAATATTCTACTCTAAGGTAAATATCATTATATCATATCAGGAGGGGTTGCGCCATGCTGTCGGAAGAATTTGAAGAATATCTGGGCGCGATGTACGAGCGGGCGCACCAGCGATTCCGGGAGAGCGGGGAGAGCCGCCTTTTGCGCGGGCGGCTGGACGACTGTGAGGCGGCCTGCCTGCAAAACGTCCATCCCAACGACCATTTTTTCGTCCATGACCTGCTGGCGGCTCTTGCCGACGCGGAAAGTGCGGAGGCGGAATACCTCTACCGGCAGGGCTACGTGGACTGCGTGGAATCCTTAAAACAGTTGCATGTCCTCTGAAAAAGGTGTATAATTCCCCCGTCTGAAAGGGGTTTTGACAATGCAAGTGACCGTGAGGAAGTTCACCGCCGCCGACCTCCCGGCGATGACCGCCATCTGGAACGGGATCGTCGAGGAGGGGAACAGCTTTCCGCAGGACAAACCCTTCACGGAGGACGAGGCGCGGGAGTTTTTCGCGGCGCAGTCCTTCACCGGGGTCGCGGAGGCGGACGGGAAGGTGCTGGGGCTCTACATCCTGCATCCCAACAACGCGGGGCGCTGCGGGCATATCGCAAACGCCTCCTACGGGGTGGCGTCCGGGGCGCGGGGCCTCGGCGTGGGGGAAAAGCTGGTGCGTCATTCGCTGGAGATGTGCCCGGCGTGCGGATTCGTGGGACTCCAGTTCAACGCCGTCGTCTGCACCAATACGGCGGCGATCAAGCTCTATGAACGCCTCGGGTTCGAGCACATCGGCACGACGAAAAATGGCTACCGCTTCAAGGACGGCAGCTACGCGGACCTCTTCCTCTTCAATAAGCCGCTCATCTAGAATGAAGAATCCCCCTGCCGGCCATTGGCCGGCAGGGGGATTCTTGCGTCACGGGCGGCGCGCTGCCGGGAGGCGGAGCGCCCCACCTGAAACAAAAGTTTTTGGGGGTTCTAAGGGGGGATTTTTCAAAATCCCCCCTTAGTCGAGCTCCGCCACGCCGGTATAGAGCTGGTAGTAGCGGCCGTGCAGGGCGAGCAGGTCGTCGTGGCTGCCGCGCTCGATGATCTCGCCCTGTTCGAGCACCATGATGGCGTTCGAGTTGCGGACGGTCGAGAGGCGGTGGGCGATGACGAAGGTGGTGCGGCCCTCCATGAGCCGGTCGAGGCCATGCTCGATGTGGCGCTCGGTGCGGGTGTCGACCGAGCTGGTCGCCTCGTCGAGGATGAGGATGGGCGCGTCGGCGCAGGCGGCGCGCGCGATGTTGAGCAGCTGGCGCTGGCCCTGGCTGAGGTTTGCGCCGTCCCCCTCGATCACCGTGTCGTAGCCGTGGGGCAGGCGCATGATGAAGGAGTGCGCCGACGCGAGCCGCGCGGCCTGTTCGACCTCCTCGTCGGTGGCGTCGGGGCGTCCGTAGCGGATGTTGTCCCGCACGGTCCCGGTGAAGAGGTGGGTGTCCTGAAGCACCATCGCGAGCGACCGGCGCAGACTGTCCTTCTTGATCTGGCAGATGTCGATGCCGTCGATCGTGATGCGGCCCTCCGCGATGTCGTAGAAGCGGGTGAGCAGGTTGGTGACGGTCGTCTTGCCCGCGCCGGTGGAGCCGACGAAGGCGATCTTCTGGCCGGGCTTCGCGTAGAGGGAGATGTGGCGGAGCACCGTCTTTTCGGGGGCGTAGCCGAAGGTCACGTCCTCGAACCGGACGTCCCCGCGCACGGGGACGCGCTCGGCGGGGGCGCCGTCGTCGCGGTAGCGCTGCCAGTAGAAGGCGTGCCCGTCGCGGACGAGGTCGGCGGCGTGGGCGGGGTCGGGTTCCTCGACCGGCTCGCGCATGACCTCGTAGATGCGTTCCGCGCCCGCGATGGCGGTGATGACCGCATTGTACTGGCTGGACGCCTCGTTGATCGGGCGGCTGAACTGGCGGGTGAGCTGGAGGAAGACGACCAGCCCGCCGACGCTGATGAAGCCGAAGATCGAGAGGATGCCGCCGATGGCGGCGACGAGCGCGTAGTTGACGGTGGAGATGTTCATCATGACGGGCATCATGAGGCCGGAATAGCTCTGGGCGGTGGTGGCCGCCTCCTGGAGCTCGCCGTTGAGCTGGTCGAACTCCTCAAGCGCGTCCTGCTCGTGGCAGAAGACCTTGACGACCTTCTGGCCGGTGATGATCTCCTCCACATAGCCGTTGACGCGGCCGAGGTTGGCCTGCTGGGCGATGAAATATTTGCTGCTTACCTTCATGAGCCTGCCCGCGACGAAGAACATCAGCGGGGTCATGAGCAGCGTCAGGATGGTGAGCTGGATGCTCTTGGAGAGCATGAGCCCGAGGATGCCCGCGAGGGTGATGACGCTCGAAAAGAGGGAGGTCAGCGAGTTGGCGAGCGCGTCATTGAGGGTGTCCACGTCGTTGGAGAAGCGGCTCATCATCTCGCCGTGGGTGTGGGTGTCGTAGTAGCGGACCGAGAGGTCCTGCAGGTGGTCGAAGAGCTCCCGCCGCAGGTCGTTGATCGAACGCTGGGTGACGGTGAGCATCAGGCGGGTTTGCAGGTAGCTCGCGCAAACCGCGACGAGGTAGATGCACAGAAGGGTGATCACCCCTTGGAAAAGCCCTGTGAACCGCGCCGCGAGCGGGATTTCCGCGACCGGCTCGAGGAAGTTGTCGATGATCGGCTGGAGCATGGCGGTGCCCGCCAGCGAAGCGCCGATGTTGAGCAGCACCATGACCGCCGCGAGGAAGAGCGCCGATTTGCGGCGGCGCAGGTATCCCCACACGAATTTGACCGCCGCGCCGAAATTCTTCGGCTTCTGCTGGACGACGACTTTACGATGAGGCATTACGCATCCGCCTCCTTTTCCTGCTGGGAATAGTAGATCTCCTGGTATTCCTCGCTGCGCGCGAGCAGCTCGTCGTGGGTGCCCACGTCGGCGATCTCGCCGTCCGAAAGGATGACGATCTGGTCCGCGTCCTTCACCGACGAGATGCGCTGGGCGATGATGAATTTGGTGGTGCCGCTCAGCGCGGTGTCGAAGGCGTCGCGGATGCGGCGCTCGGTGGCGGTGTCGACGGCGCTGGTCGAGTCGTCGAGGATGAGGATGGGCGGCTTTTTGAGCAGGGCGCGCGCGATGCACAGCCGCTGCTTCTGCCCGCCCGAGACGTTGACGCCCCCCTGCTCGATCCAGGTGTCGTAGCCGTTCGGGAAGCCCATGATGAAATCGTGGGCCTGGGCGGCCTTTGCCGCCGCCTCGACCTCCTCGTCGGAGGCGTGCTCGTCGCCCCATTTGAGGTTGTCGCGGATCGAGCCCGAGAAGAGGGTGTTCTTCTGGAGCACCATGCCGACCTGGCTGCGCAGCGACTCGACGGTGTATTCCCGCACGTCGCGCCCGTCGATCAGCACGCGGCCCTCGGTGGCGTCGTAGAGGCGGGGGATGAGCTGCACGAGGGAGCTCTTGCCCGCGCCGGTGCCGCCGATGACGGCGACCGTCTGGCCGGCCTTGACCGAGAGGGTGATGTCCCGCAGGACGTTTTCCCCGTTGGCGGGGTCGTATTTGAAGGAGACGTGCTCGAAGGCGACGTCGCCGTGGATCGGGCACTCGCCGGCGCCCTGCTCGTCGGTGAGGTCGACCTCGGTGTTCAGCACCTCCATGACGCGCTTGTAGGAGGCGGAGGCGCGGGAGAAGAGGACGAACATCATCGAGAGCATCATGAGGGACATGAGGATCTGGAAGATGTAGTTGATGAAGGCGACCATCTCGGCGGCCTGAAGCTCCCCGCGGATGACCTGCCCGCCGCCGAACCAGATGACCGAGACGGTGGCGAGGTTCATGACGAGCATCATAACCGGCATGTTGAAGATGACGACGTTCATCGCGCGCAGGGAGGCGCCGGTGAGGGCGTCGTTGGCGGATTTGAACTTCCGCTTCTCATAGTCCTGCTGCACGAACGACTTGACGACGCGCACGTTGGTGAGGTTCTCCCGCACGCTGCCGTTGAGGGCGTCCATGCGCGCCTGCATCTGGTTGAAGAGGGGCAGGGCCGTCTTGATGATGAAGCCGAGCGCGAGCAGCAGGGTGGGGATGATGACGACGAGCACGACCGCCAGCCGGGCGTTCATCCGCAGCGCCATGATCATCGCGAAGACGAACATGAGCGGCGCGCGGATCATGAGGCGCAGGCTCATGATGCCCGCGTTCTGAAGGAGCGTCACGTCGTTGGTGAGACGGGTGGCGAGGGAGGCGGTGGAAAAGTCGTCGATGTTCTTGAAGGAGAAGGTCTGCACCTTCTCGAAAAGGCCGCGGCGCAGACCGGCTGCAAAGCCGACGCCCGCCCTGGCGGAATGGCGCGCGTTGCCGAAGCCCGCGACGATCGCGAGCAGCGCGAAGAGGATCATCAGCGCGCCGACGCCGAGGATGAAGGGGATGTTGCCCGTCTGGATGCCCCGGCCGACGATGTCGGACATGAGCGTCGGCTGGACGACCTCGCAGACGACGTCGAGCAGCATGAACGCGACGGCGATCATGACCGACTTTTTATAGGGCGCAAGGTAAGAGATCAGTTTGCGCAAGTGGGTTCCTCCTGTCCGTAGAGCTCCTGTTTGAGCCTGATCAGATTTTGCTGCATCCGCTGGTAAAAATGCACGATCTGGGAAAATTCCTCGGGGGTGAAGTCCCGGTACATCTGCTGGTTGACCCTGCGGATGGCGTGGTCCGCGCTCGCCGCGGCCCTGCGGCCCCTTTCGGTGAGTTCGATGCGGTTGGAACGCAGGTCGCCCGGGTCGGGCACCCGCTTGACGAATCCGGATTTTTCCATCCGCTTGAGGGAGACGGCGATGGTGGCTGGGCTGATGTGCAGTGCCTTGGCCAGGTCGGCCTGGTTGCACGCGCCCATCCTGCCGAGCGTGAAGAGCAGCGGCGGCTGTCCGGGATAGACGCCCCGGTCGCTCATCAGCCGGTTCATGCACTGCTTGTGCAGGGAGACAAGCTCCCAGTCGATGTGGATAACCTGATCGATTTCATCCATTGGAATCTGCTCCTGTCATGTTGCAAACACAGCAAAAAAATAGTTAGACAGCTAATCGTTAGCCGTCTAACTAATTTTATGCAGTGCCTACGGGAAAGTCAATAGATTTTGCCAGAGTTAACAATTTGTTCAGGATTCATCTGAGCAATCTATACAAACCCTTCCCGCTCAATCTTCGATGAGGGTGGAGGAGGATTCGTCCTTCACCTGATTCGGCGTCCCCGCGCCGGGCTGCGGCGCGGACCCCTCCGCCTCTTCAAAGGAGAAGGCGGGAGGCTCCACCGGCTCCCCGTTCAGGCGGACCTCAAAGTGCAGGCAGGGGCCCGCGGCGTTGCCGGTCGAGCCGGCCGAGGCGATCCGCTGGCCGGCCGCGACGGCGTCCCCGACCGCGACGGCGAGCTCCTTGCAGTGGGCGTAGAGGGTTTGGAAGCCGTCCCCGTGGTCGAGGACGACCCGGTAGCCGTATACGCCCTCCCAGCCGGCTTCGGAGACGGTCCCGTCCGCCGCTGCAAAGACGGCCTCGCCCGGCTCCGCCCGGTAGTCGACGCCCTTGTGTCCGAGGCCCTTGTCGAAGGGCGCGGCCACCGTCAGCCCGACAAGCGGCGGCGTGAGCCGCGGGGCCACGATGATCGAGGTCGGACCGTCCGCGCCGCCGATGACGGCGGGCGCGGAGGCGGCTTCGCCCGCGTCCCACGAGAGGCTCCCGTCAGCGAGTTCCTCGCCCGCACCGTCCAGCAGCGCGAACTCCACGTCATAGGAGAGCAGCTCCCCGCCGATCGGCGCGGTATAGGTCCCGCCGGGCCGCCAGTCGTTGGCGGCGGACTCCGCCTCAAACCAGTGGACGCTCATGGCGCCGTCCCCCATCGCGGCCCGCCCTGCGGGGTGGATGGACCACGCCCAGCCGTCCGGTAGCTCGTCCGGGATGGCGATGCGCAGCTCGCCCGACTCAAAATCAAAGACGACGCCGCCAGCGAGCTCCTTCGCCAGCCGCTCGGGGGAGGGGGCCAGCAGGCGGGAGCTTTCGGAGGGGGAAGCGGCTTCGGCGGGCGCGATCAGAAAGGTGGAGATCGACATCCCCACGAACCCGAGCAGCGCGGCGGAACAGACGGCCGCCGCGAGCAGGACCCGGGTCGATTTCTTGCAGTTCATCATGAGGGTGAGCCTCCTTTTGACATCCTCTTTGTGCAGGCTGAAGGGGGTGGAGAGAGGCGGGGCGGCGCGCACGGTCCCCATCGCGCCGAGGATCGCCCGGCCGTAGCCGCGCCGTTCGTCCGCGTCCATCGGCCGCGCGAGGCGTTCGTCGCAGGCGGGCTCGCAGAGCGCGTTGATCCGGTGCAGAGCGAGCCATGCGAACGGATTGAACCAGTGGACGACGCAGGCCGCCAGCCCCGCGAGCTTATAGAAGAGGTCCCCGCTCTTCAGATGGGTCAGTTCATGCAGCAGGATAAAGCGCAGCGCGTCCGGGTCTGCGGGCGCGTCGGGGAGCAGGACGCGGGGCCGCAGGAGCCCCACGAGCATCGGCGTGCCGGCGAGGGGGCACCGCTCCAGACGGACGGCGCGGCGGACGCGAAGCTCCTCCTTGCACGCGGCGAAGAGAGCGAGTGTCTCACGGTCCGCGACGGGGCGGCTCGTCCGCCGCAGGGCGCGGTGGAACCGGAGGGCCGCCCACGCGCGCTGCAAAAGCAGCGCGGCCGCGCCGCACGCCCACGCGAGCGCGGCCAGTTCCCGCCAGGAAAGCGGCGCGGATGCCGCCGCGGTTTCCGCGGCGGCCGTGGGCGGCCCCGCCGCGAAGCGCACCGCGGCAGCGGCGGGGGAGATCGCCTCCGATACGCCGGAGAGGGCGCCGGCGGGGAAGGGCAGCGTGACGGGCAGGAAGAAGAGCGCGAGCGCGACCAGCCAGATGTAGTAGCGCCACCGGGAGCCGAACTGCCGGCGGGTGAGGAAGGAGACGGCCAGGATGAGCGCCGAAACCGCCGCGCCGGTCAGCGAAAGGGGAAGGACGCGGGAAAAAAAGAACGCCGTCATTTCGCCCCCTCCCCGTCAAGCCAGCGGCGCAGCTCCTCGATCTCCGCGCCGGAGAGGGAGCCGGGGCTGCCGAGCGCGGCAAAGAAGCTCTGCACACTGCCGCCGTGCACCTCCCGCAGGAAGTCGCGCGTCTCCCCGGCGCGGTAGTCGGCCTCGCTCACCGCCACGCGGTAGAGGTTCTGGCCGCCGTGTTTTTCGCAGGTGAGCATCCCCTTGTCGACAAGGCGGGTCAGGAAGGTGGAGACGGTCTGGATTTTCCAGCCGCGGCGTTCGGAGAACGCCTCCACCAGCCCGCCCGCCGTAACGGGGCCGCTGCGCGACCAAATCTCCTGCATGATCGTGAATTCGGAATCGGAAAGCCTGTTCATACGGTCACCCCCGGATTGGTTACTACAGCTTGTAGTAACCAAATCATACTACAAGCTGTAGTAGATGTCAACCCGGTACTGGAAATTTCCGGCGGGATATGCTACAATCTACTGGAATCATATCCTGATACGGAAAGTTGGAACGTCCATGCCGCTTGATCCGTCCCGGCCGCTGCTCTTTGACGGCGCGTTCGGCACCTATTATTATTCCCTCACGGGGGATGAAGCCCCCTGCGAGCTTGCCAACCTCACTTCGCCCGACACCGTCCTGCGCATCCATCGGGAGTATCTCGCGGCGGGGGCGCGCGCGGTCAAAACGAATACCTTTGCCGCAAACCCCGTTTCCCTTCCCGACCCGGAGCAGCTCTCCCGGGTGATCGCGGCGGGCTGGTCGCTCGCGGAACAGGCGGCCAAAGAAACCGGCGCGCGCGTCTTCGCGGATATCGGCGGAAACAACGCGGAAACCGCCCCCGGGGACTATCTGGCGGTCGCGGAACGGTTCCTGGAGCTCGGCGCGCGGGAATTCCTCTTTGAGACGCTCGCCTCCTTCGACGAGGTCCTGCCCGCGCTCGGGCTGATCCGGGAGCGGGTCCCCGGCGCCGCGGTGTACGTCTCCTTCGCGGTGTCCCAGGACGGCTATTCGCGCCGCGGCCACTACTGCCGCGTCCTGCTGGAGGCCGCGGAAAACTGCCCGCTGGTCGACGCCGCCGGTTTTAACTGCGCCTGCGGCCCGAGCCACATGGCGAACCTCCTGCGCAATCTCGGCCCGCGCCGAAAGCCGCTGATCGCGATGCCGAATTCCGGCTATCCCTCGTCGATCAACGGGCGCGTCCTGTTTGAGGATAACGCCGGGTACTTCGCGCAGAAGCTGGCCGCGCTCTATGAGGCGGGCGCGGAGATCCTGGGCGGCTGCTGCGGCACGACGCCGCGGCACATCGCGCTGGCCGCGGAGGCGCTGGCCGCCGCGTCCCGTCCCGCGGGGACGGGACTGCCGGGGCCTTTGGTCCCCGGCCCGGGCGCTGCCGCGCCCGGCGGCGGCCGCCCCGGCGCGCGCCGCAAGACGATCGCGGTGGAGCTCGACCCGCCCTTCGACTATGACTGCTCCTTCATCCTCTCGGCCTCGGCCGAGCTCAGGCGCGGCGGCGTGGATTTCATCACGGTGACCGATTCGCCCCTCTCGCGCACGCGGGCGGACAGCCTGATGACGGCGGCCAAGATCAGGCGGGAGGCGGGGATCGAGGTGCTGCCGCACATCTCCTGCCGCGACAAGAACCACATCGCCCTGCGCGCGGGGCTGCTGGGCGCGGCGTTCGAGGGGATCTCGCATGTGCTTGTGGTGACGGGCGACCCGCCGACGCAGACCGAGACGCGCGGCAGGGACGGGGTGTTCCATCTGAGCTCCTTCGATCTCATCTCCTACATCCACAGCATGAATTCCGAGGTGTTTTCAAAGGCGCCCTTTGTGATCGGCGGGGCGCTCAATGTGAACGCGGTCAATTTCCCGCGGGAGCTGGAACGCGCGAAGAAAAAGCTGTCGCTCGGCGCGTCGGCGCTCTTTACCCAGCCGATCTTCAGCGACGCGGCGGTGGAGAACTTTCTGACCGCGCGCAGGGAGCTGGACTGCCGGCTTTTTGCGGGGATCCTGCCGGTTGCGGGATATAAAAACGCCCTCTTCCTCATCAACGAGGTGTCGGGCATCGAGATTCCGCCCCGGGTGGTGGAGGCGCTCCGGGACAAGACGCCGGAGGAGGCCGCGAAAATTTCCATCGCCTACAGCGCGGGCATTGCCCGGCGGGTATACGACGCGGCGGACGGGTTTTACATCATGACCCCGCTGCGCAAAATTGCGATCGTGCAGGGGCTGATCGAAGAAATCAGGAGGGAAGAAACATGATCTTAATCGGAGAGAAGCTCAACAGCTCGATCCCCAAAACCATGGAGGCGTTTTCGGCGCACGACGAGGCGGCGGTGATCGGCCTGATTCAGGCGCAGGCGGACGCGGGCGCGGAATATCTCGACGTCAACACGGCGATCTGCGGAGGGGAGGAGCTCGCGGCGATGCTCTGGGTGGTCGCGCTCATCCGGGAGCACTCCTCCTGCGGCATCATGATCGACACGGCGGACCCGGCGGTGATGGCCCAGGCGGTGCAGGCCGCTGCGGGGACGCCGCTCATCCTCAATTCGGCGACGCTGACCGACCGGTTCGACGAGGTGACGGCGCTCGCCCATTCGAGCGGCGCTTCGGTGGTGGGCCTGCCGATCGACGGTGAGATGCCCCACACCCTCGAGGAGAAATGCGAGAAGCTCGCCGCGCTTGTGGAAAAGCTGCGCAAGGCGGGCCTCCCCGACGAGCGCATCTATGCGGACGTGCTCATCGAGACGCTGGCCACCGACGGCGCGAGTGCGAAGAACGCGGTGGGCGCGGTCCAGTTCATGGCGCAGAACTACCCGGACGTCAGGACGACCTGCGGGCTTTCAAACATCTCGTTCGGCCTGCCCCGGCGTTCCCTCATCAACAGCGCCTTCCTCTCGGCGGCGATGATGGCGGGGCTTTCGAGCGCGATCCTCGACCCGGTGAGCCCGGCGATGCAGGACGCGCTGGCCGCCGCGAAGGTGGTCGCGGGACAGGACGACTACTGCATGGACTACATCACCCACATCCGCGGCGGAGAACTGTAACAAGGAGGAATCGATATGATCCGTTTCAACCACTTCAATTTCAACGTCCTCGACCTGCAAAAGAGCCTCGATTTCTACCGCGAGGCACTCGAGCTGGCCCCCGTGCGGGAGAAAAACGCGGCGGACGGCTCCTTCAGGCTCGTCTACCTCGGCGACGGGGAGAGCGACTTCACCCTCGAGCTCACCTGGCTGCGCGACCGGAAGGAGCCCTACAACCTCGGCGAGCTCGAATACCACCTCGCGTTCGTAACCGACCGGTTCGACGAGCTGCACGAAAAGCACGCGCGGATGGGCTGCATCTGCTTTGAAAACCCCGGCATGGGCATCTATTTCATCCACGACCCCGACGGCTACTGGATCGAGATCGTCCCGCAGAGATAAAGAAAGGGAGGCGGACCGTGAGGTCCGCCTCCCTTTTTGCCGCAGGCTCAGGGCAGCTCGGCGAAAATCGTCGTCGCATAGCCCTTGGTGACGCCGCCCCGCTCGGAGACATAGACGCCGATCCCCACATGGGTGAAGTTCGGCCGGATGATGTTGTCGTAATGGCTGGGGCTGTTCAGCCACCGGTCCATATAGAAGTCCGCCGAATAGGCGTTGTCGACGCTGGGGTCGTCGTACTCGGTCATGCAGAGGTTTTCGCCCGCCGCCGCGAACTTGACCGGCACGTCCTCGGTGATGACGGTGCTCCATGAATCCCCGTTGGGCCGGGTGTGGTCCCAGTGACCGGTCTTGCAGAGCTCCCGGCTGCGGATGCGCGCCGCCGACTGCAAATCGCCGTCCATCTTGACCGGGTCGAGCCCTTCGGCCTCGCGCTCCTCATTGATGAGCGCGAGCAGGTCCTTCTCCACCTCGCTGCGGAAGTTCATGCCCGAGACCTTTGTGGTGGTTTTCTGCGCGGCTTTCTGTTCGGCGGCTTCCTTCTCCGCCGCCTCTTTCGCGGCCCGTTCGGCGGCTTCCTTCGCGGCCTGTTCCGCCGCGGCCTGCTCGGCGGCTTCCCGCGCGGCCTGTTCCGCCGCGGCCTGTGCGGCTGCTGCCTGCGCGGCGGCCTGCTCCGCCGCCGCTTTCTCGGCCGCTTCCCGCGCGGCCTGCTCCGCGGCGGCGATCTCTTCGGGTGTGGGCACCGGAGGCGCGATGGAGGAGACCTCCGCCGGTTCCGATGAGGCCGCTTCAGAGGAGGCTTCCGACGAAACCTCGGAGGAGGCGTCGGAAGAGACGGCCGAGGAAGCCTCCGAAGAGGAGATTTCCGAGGAAACGGCCTCGGAGGAGACGTCCGCCGGGGCGGGGTTTTCCGATTCCGCAGCGGGCGCGCCGCAACCGGACAGCAAAACGAGAAACGCCACGAAGACGGCCAGTTTTTTCATATCCAGGACTCCTTTGGGAATGGAGTGCCGCGCACCCGGAAAAGGGGAGCGGTCCTGCTTTTATCCTAACACAAACTTCCACGCGGTTCAATGGAAGATCCCGTAATTTTTCCCCGGATACAAAACGTCCCCATCCGGTTGGGATGGGGACGTTTTTTAAGAAAAGGAGAGAAAGAAAAGGGAGGAGTAAGTTTGTTAAATATCTAACGTCTTTGTACGGCTTTATCTTACCACCGGGGCGGGAAAAAATCAAGAGGAAATTGTTAAAAAAATATCATTTATTTGTGAAAAAATTGTGTCGCCCCGGCGCGGTTGAAAAAGACGCGCTGTGCATGTATAATGAAAGGCGGAAAAGAGCGAAAAAGGGGGATGCGCGGTGAAAAAGGTGCTGCTGCTGGCGACGGGGGGGACGATCGCGTCCCGGCCGGGCGAGAGCGGGCTCGAACCGGAGCGCGCGCCCGCCGAACTGCTGCGCGCGGTCGGCGAGCTGGAGCCGTGGTACGACGTCACCTACCGCGGCATCCTGAACCTGGACAGCTCGAACATCCAGGCGGAGGAGTGGCAGCTCATCGCGCGCAGCGTCTACGACGCATTGGAGGATTATGACGGTATCGTCGTCACCCACGGCACCGACACGATGGCCTATACCGCTTCGGTCCTTTCCTTCATGCTCCAAAACCTGCAAAAGCCGGTCGTCCTGACCGGCTCCCAGCTGCCGGTCGGCACCCCGCTGTCCGATGCGCGCAGCAACCTCGCCACCGCGCTGGCCGCCGTGGACAGCGACGTGCGCGGCGTGAGCATTGCCTTCAACCACAAGATCATCCGCGGCTGCCGCGCCGTCAAGGTGCGCACGATGGGCTTCGACGCGTTCGAGAGCGTCAACAGCCCCGACCGCGGCGAAATCCTTGCGAGCGGCGTGCGCCTTTACGGACGCCGCCAGCCGCCCGCGGACGGTCCCTGCGTCCTGAAGGACCGGCTATGCAACGACGTCTTTCTGCTCAAGCTTATCCCCGGCACCAACCCCCGCGTCTTCGACAGCCTGCTCGGCCTCCAATACCGGGGCGTGGTGCTCGAGGCGTTCGGCGCGGGCGGGCTCCATTTCATCCGGCGCGACCTCTCCGCCGAGGTGCGCCGCCTTGTGGAGAACGGCGTCTCGGTCGTGGTTTGCAGTCAGTGCCTCTATGAGGGCAGCGATTTTTCCATCTACGAGGTAGGCCGCAAAATCCTCGACACCGGCGTCATCCAGAGCCGGGACATGACCACCGAGGCCGCCGTCACCAAGCTGATGTGGGCGCTCGGCCAGACGGACGACCCCGCCGGGGTGCGGCGGATCTTTGAAACCAACTATGCGGGGGAGATCACCCTGTAAGGAGGAAGGATTTTTGGAACTGCTGTTTTCCTCGTCCACGGCGCTCATCGCGCTGTTCGCGGCGGTCTGCCTCCTCGGCGCGCTCCATCTCTGGCGCGACCGGATGCCCGCCGCCCTGCGCGTCGCGCTCGGAATCCTGCTCGTGCTCATCGTGCTCGGCTTTTTCGGCGCGCTCTGCTGGACGATCGCTACCGGCGGAAACCTTTAAAGGTTTCCGCCGGTAGCGGGACCCGGGGGGACCTTTCGGGAAAGTTCCCCCCCGGACCCCCTTCAAAGCGTTTGGTTCAGGCCGGCCGCCCCGCCCTTGGCCCTCCCGCCGTCCGTGCGGGAGGGCTTCTTTCGTGCCGCCGGACGGCTCGCCGGGGACGCGGGGGCGGCGGAAAACAACGCCCTCCGGGCGTTTGTGCGAAAGCTCCGCTTTCGCGCACGCGCGGCCCCGCCGCGCGGTTTTCCGCCCGCCCCGCCCCTTCCGCCGCACGAAGACAAGGGAGGGGGCGCCGCTTTCGCGGCGCCCCCTCCCGGTTTTCACGCGGATTATTCCACGGTGACGCTCTTGGCGAGGTTGCGGGGCTTATCGACGTCGCAGCCGCGCAGGACGGCGGTGTGGTAGGCCAGCAACTGGAGCACAATCACACCGACGACCGGCATGAACAGGTCGTCGAGCGCGGGCAGGTCGAGCCGCTTGGAGTAGATTTCCGGATCGACCTCGAGCCCCTGCTTGCAGACGAGCAGGACGTCGGCGCCGCGGCTATGCACCTCCTTGATGTTGCTGACCATCTTGGGCAGCAGCGTCTCCTGGGTGGCGACCGCCACGACCGGGACGCCCTCGGTGACGAGGGAGATGGTGCCGTGCTTGAGCTCGCCCGCCGCATACGCCTCGCAGTGGATGTAGCTGATCTCCTTGAGCTTGAGGGAGCCCTCCATCGAGAGGGCATAGTCGAGCCCCCGCCCGAGGAAGAAGAGGTCGCGCAGCGATTCGTAGCGCTTGATGTACTCCTTGATCTCCACATTGAGGCCGAGCACATCCTTGGTGGTTTCGATGGCGTCCAGCAGGCCGGAGGTGAGCTCGCGCGCCCGCGCGTCGTCGACGGCACGGTTGGCGAGCGCAAGCCGGATGGCGATGAGGTACATCACCGAAAGCTGCACCGAATACGCCTTTGTGGAGGCGACGGCGATTTCGGGGCCCGCGAAGGTGCGGATGACGTAGTCCGCCTCGCGCGCGATGGACGAGCCGGTGACGTTGACGACGGCGAGGGTGGTCGCGCCGCGTTCCCGCGCGAGGCGCAGGGCCGCGAGGGTGTCGGCCGTCTCGCCCGACTGGGAGATGAGCAGCACGAGGGAGTGCTTGCCGAGGATGGGATCGCGGTAGCGGAACTCGGACGCGATGTCGCACTCGACGGGGATGCGCGCCAGCCGCTCGATGAGGTTTTTCCCGATCATGCCCGCGTGCATGGCGGTGCCGCAGGCCACAATGGAGATCGTGTCGAACTGCCGCCAGAACCCCTCGGGGATATCGTCCTGCGCCTCGAAGGAGGGCAGGCCGTCCGAGATACGCGGATGCACCGTGTCGGCGAGCGCGCGGGGCTGCTCGTAGATCTCCTTGAGCATGAAGTGGTCGTAGCCGCCCTTCTGCGCCTGCTCGACCGACCATTCGGCGGTCAGCATCTGGAGCTTTGCGGGGGAGCCGTCCGGCTCGAAGAGGGAGATGCCCTCCCGGTCGATGCGCACGATCTGTTTTTCCCCGATCAGCGCGTAGCGCCGGGAATAGGGCAGGATGGCGGGGACGTCGGAGGCGATGAAGGTCTCTCCCTCGCCCGCCGCCGCGATAAGAGGGCTGCCCAGCCGGGTGGCGTACACCTCGCCGGGGCGGTCCGCGAAGAGGATCGCAAAGGCGTAGGAGCCCTCGAGGATGGCCTGCGCCTCGGAGATCGCGGCGATGGGGTCCCCGTGGTAGAGGGAATCGATGAGCTTCGCGGCGACCTCGGTGTCGGTGCGCGAGAGGAAATCATACCCCTCGCCGAGCAGCCTGGAACGCAGCTGCTGATAGTTTTCGATGATGCCGTTATGCACCAGCGAGAGCTTTTCGGTGGCGTGGGGGTGGGCGTTTACGTCGGAGGGCTCCCCGTGGGTGGCCCAGCGGGTGTGCCCGATGCCGCAGCCGCCCGCCAGCCCGGGATGCTCCGCCTTCAGCCGGTCGGCCAGGTTTTGCAGGCGGCCCTTCGCCTTGACGGTGACGATGCCGTCCCCGTCAAAGACCGAGACGCCGGCGGAGTCGTAGCCGCGGTATTCCAGCCCCGAAAGGGTATCAAGAAGGACGCTGACGGCTCTTTTGCCGCCGGCGTAACCAACAATTCCGCACATAGGTACCTTTCTTTCCCGCGCGGCAATCCGTTCTGTAAAGGGCCCCGTCCGCGCCGCGCGATGCGGCCGGGCGCCCGGTGAAAATTTCAGATTCGACTTCCTGCCCTCCTGCCTGTCGATCCGGTTGCCCGGAAGTTTTCAGGATGGCTGCGCTCGGAAGCAAAACGGGGAGGCACCCGCCGAACAATTTCGATTAACCTCCCACCTCGTCAACCGCCGGAGCGGTTCTGGCGCTTGCGTATAACGATCTCAGCTGTCTGTCACCTCCCTGCGTAAAATTTTCCCTGCCCTCCTTTCCGATGATTTACTGGAATTATAGCAAACTTCCCCTGGAAACACAAGCAATGCATTCTATGCGGATTTACGCGCGGATGCTACAAACGGCGTGGATTTTGCGGGGAAACCGTGTTAAAATGGGAGGGAATCTGAAAGAAACCGGAGGCGGGAGGATGGTCTATCTCATCGAAGCGGGGGAGCTGCGCCCCGACCGGCCGGACGCGGCGGGAAAACGGGTGTGCGTCACGGATTTTTCCGCGCTGGCGGAGGCGGCCGGGGTCCTCGGGGAGGATGTGCACATCCTTGAAGGGTGTCTGCGGGGCAGGATGTCCAAGTACGAAAGCCATGAACGGTTTGATTACCTTTCGGTGTCGGTGTGCGACGCGCGCGACCCGCTCGCGCCGCCCATGCGCCTGTGCGCCTTCCTGACAAAGGACGCGCTGGCGATCCTGTCGGACGGTACGGGCGAGACGGGGAAGGCGCTCGCCGGGCTCTGTGTGCCGGGGACGCGCTACGGGGAACCTGCCCGGCTGATCTGCGCCTGCCTCGACCGGCTCACCGCCGACGACTATCTCGCGCTTGAATCGATCGAGCGGGAGGTCACGGGGCTGGAGGAGGCGCTGCTTTCCTCCCGGAATCATGACTATTGCATCAGGGAGATCGCCGGACTGCGCCGCCGCCTGATGGCGCTCAAAAGCTATTACGAGCACCTGATCGCCATCTGCGAAGGGGTGCGGGAGAACGAAAACGGCGTGGCGGACAAGCATACGCTGCGCGCCTTCCGCCTGCTGGAGCAGCGGGCGGCGCGGCTGGGAAACAGCGTACTCAACCTGCGCGACTATGTCACCCAGGTGCGCGAGGCGTACCAGGCGCAGGTGGACATCGACCTGAACAAGATCATGAAGGTCTTTACCGTCATCACGGCGATCTTCCTGCCGCTGACGCTCGTAGCGGGCTGGTACGGCATGAATTTCAAGATGCCCGAATACGGCTGGCGCTTCGGCTACCCGTTGGTGATTGCGGGGAGCCTTATGGTGGTGGCGGCGCTGCTCATTTACTTTAAACGGAAAAAATGGTTTTAAGGGAGGCGGATGGATTTGCTGATCGATCTGAGCGTCAAGGTGACGCGCCAGGCGGACAAGGACGCGCACGGGAATGAGAAGCAGGCGTCCTTCGGGCATCTGGGGACCCACTTCGACGTGATGGACAAGGAGTTCCCGCTCGCGTTCACCCGGCGGGAGGGCATCGCGTTCGACGTGTCGGGCGTGGAGGGGCGCGACATCGGGACGCGGGACGTCGACCTCTCGCCGGTGGAGGCGGGGATGTTCGCCGCTTTCCGTACCGGCTTCATCGAGCGGGAACCCTACGGCACCCGCGCCTATTTCACCGGGCATCCGCAGCTTTCCGACGCGCTCATCGACGCGCTGCTGGAAAAGGGCGTGTCGATCATCGGCGTCGACTGCGCCGGTGTGCGGCGCGGCGGAGAGCACACCCCCAAGGACCAGTACTGTGCCGACCGGGGAGTGTTCATCATTGAAAACCTCTGCAATCTCGGAGAACTGCTCGGCGGGGAGAAGACGGCGCGGTTTGTCGCACGGACCTTCCCGGTCAATTTTGACGGGATGACCGGTCTGCCCTGCCGGGTGGTCGCGGAGGTGGACGATGGTTGACATCAACCGCTGGACGGCGGATTTTATCAATAAGCTGCGCGCCGCGTTCGGGGAACGCCTGCGATTTGCGGGGCTGCAGGGGAGTTACCGGCGCGGGGAGGCCACCGAGAAGAGCGACATCGACATGGTGGTCGTGCTCGACGGGCTGACGCCCGCGGACCTTGCGCGGTACCGTGCGCTCGTCCGGGAGATGCCCGAGGCGGACAAGGCCTGCGGCTTTCTCTGCGGGACGATGGAATTGCAGGCATGGCCCGCGCATGACCGTCTTCAGCTCTGGTACGACACCCGCCCTCTGTTCGGGAGCTTGGACGGGCTCGTTTCGCCGCCCGGCGGCGGGGACGTGCGGCTCGCTCTGCGCGTGGAGGCGGCCAACCTCTACCACGCGGCCTGTCACAGCTATGTATTCGGAAGCGCGGACGACCTGCCCGCGCTGGAAAAGGGCGCGTTTTTCCTGCTGCGCACAAAATGTCTCGCAAAGACCGGAATCTATGCCGCCGACCGCCGGGAGCTCCGCTCCCTGGCCGGGGAGGAGGGCCGCGCGGTGCTGGAGGCGCGGGGCGCCGCCGATGAACGGTTTGCGCGCCTCATCGGCTGGTGCGCGGGGATTCTGGAGCATTTGGAGCCCGCCCCATAGGAGGATTCTTAGGATTTTCGCCCCGGGTGATTTGGATTTGCCGCGCTGCGTCCGGCAAGCCTTTTTCGCGCCCCTCCGGGGCGCTTCAGATGTGCCGCCTTTGGCGGCGGGGATCGCCGGGTCCCGCCCCGGCGGGCGGGCCGACTTCTTGGGCGCCCAAGAAGTCGGCGGAAGAAGGGCGCTCAAGGGGACTTCCGCCAGTCCCCTTGAGAAACCCCCGGGAGTACCTTGCCATAACCCGCAGGTTACCGTCACTCCCCACGGGTACACCAGCTGAAGGCTCAATTCAGGTTGCGGGCACCCCAAACAATGGCTGTCAGAAGGCTCGCCGAGGACTCGCGACGGAAAACAACGCCCGTTCCGGGCGTTCGCGCGCCCTGCGCGCGTGCGCGGCGTAGCCGCGCAGTTTTCCGCCTCCCCAGGCGCACGGCAGTTGCGGTTCCAGACCGCAACTGCCCCCGCGTTTTGACAAGCAAAAGCGCGTGCGCCTCACGGGCGGAGGGTCAGCGACTCTCCCCCGCGTGCCCCCACCTGATCATTTTCCAACTGCATTTCCGGTACGGTACCGGGGACTCGCCGGCAGAGGCATTGCGCCCGCGGCGCGGCGGCGGGCGGGATGCTGTACACCCGTCCGCTGATCCGTGAAGAGGGCGCCGCCGACTTTGGCCGCAGGCCAACAGGAGGCGGCGTTGGGGTCGCAGGGGCAAAGCCCCTCGTGCCCTTCTTTGGTTCCTTTCTTGGGCAAGCAAGAAAGGAACTCGCTGTCGGTCGACTACCGATAAACTGCGCCGCTCGATGAGCGGCAAATCTAAGCCCGCCCCGGGGCGGGACCCGGCAAGCTACGCCGCTCACTGAGCGGCAAGCCTAAAACCGCCGTCGGTCGACCACCGACAAACTGCGCCGCTCGATGAGCGGCAAATCCAAGCCCACTCCGGGGCGGGACCCGGCAAGCTACACCGCTCACTGAGCAGTAAATCCAAGCCCACCGTTGGCCGACTACCGACAAACCGTGCCGCTTCATGAGCGGCAAACCCAAAAGGGCCCACCGGCGATGCCGGTGGGCCCTTTTCCAGATAAACCTATTTTTGCAGCATGAGCTTGGCGCATTTGTAGACGTCACCGCATCCGAGGGTGAGGACGAGGTCGCCCGGCTTAGCGTTGGCCATGACGTACCTGGCGATTTCGGGGAACGCGGGGAACCAAACCGAGCCGGGGATTTTTTCGGCGAGCTGGCTGGTGTAGACGCCGTAGGTGTTCTTCTCGCGGCTGCCCATGATCTCGGACATGACAACATGGTCGGCGAGGGCGAGGGCAAGCGCGAAGTCGTCCATCAGCATTTGGGTGCGCGAATAGGTGAACGGCTGAAAGACCGCCCACACCTCGCGGAAGGGAAGCTCCTTGGCGGCGCGGAGGGTCGCGGCCAGTTCGGCGGGATGGTGGGCATAGTCGTCCGCGATTGTGACCCCGTTCACGGCACCAAGGATTTCAAACCGCCGCCCCGCCCCGCGGAACTTCGCGAGGTGCTCGGCGATCGCGGAAACGGGCGCGCCCGCATGGATGGCGGCGGCGATCGCGGCAACGGCGTTGAGGATGTTGTGACGCCCGGGCACATGGATGGTAAAGCGGCCGAGTGGCTTTCCGTGATGGAGCAGGTCGAAGGTGGAGACGGCCCCCTCATGGACAATGCCGGCGGGGGAGTAGTCGCAGCTCTCCTCCCAGCCGAAGGTGATAATCTCCTTGCCCGTGACGCCGGAGACCGCCTTCATCGAGTTTTCGTCGCTGCCGTTGACGATGACGGCCTTTTTCGCCATCCCGGCGAAGATGCGGAAGGATTTGATGATGTTTTCGATCGTGCCGAAATACTCGAGGTGGTCGGCGTCGACGTTGAGGATGACCGCCACGTCGGGATCGAGCTGGAGGAAGTGGTCGTTGAACTCGCACGCCTCGCACACCATGACGCCGCTTTCCCCCACGCGGCCGTTTCCGCCGATGGCCGGCAGCTTGCCGCCGATAACCGCCGTCGGGTCGAGGCCCGCGCCGAGCAGAATCTGGGTGAGCATGGCGGTGGTGGTGGTCTTGCCGTGGGTGCCGCAGACGCAGATGCACTCGTGGTAGAGGCTCGTGAGGTAGCCGAGGATCTCTGCGCGTTCGACGGTGGGGACCCCGCTTTTTTTCGCGGCGATCAGCTCGGGGTTGTCGGCCATGATCGCGGCGGTGTAGATGATGAGGTCCGCGCCGTCGATGTTTTCGGCGCGCTGGCCGAGCGCGACCGGGATGCCCATGCTGCGTTCGAGCGAGACGGTGTCGGATTCGTTGTTGTCGGAGCCGGTGATGAAATAGCCCTGCGCGTGCAGAATCTGCACGATGGGGAACATTCCCGACCCGCCGATGCCGATAAAATGGATGTGCTTTACCGTTTTCAGGAGGCTTCCGTCGAACATGCGCGCTTTCAACTCCAAAAAGGAAAGGCAGCGAGCCTTTCCCGTCAAATTTGCTTGGATATTTTACTTGTATGTAGTATAGGACGGATTGGTGAAAAATTCAAGTGCGCCAGGGCGTGGTGCATAACTTTTGGAAAACCGCCGAATACTATCGATAGCATCTTTGACAAAACCCGAGGAGGAAATTCACCATGCAGATCACCGATATCAAAATCCGCCGTACCTATCAGGATACCCGCCTGCGCGCGCTGGTATCCGTGACGATCGATGGAGAGCTCGCCGTCCACGACATCAAGGTCATCGAGGGCCCGGAACGCCTCTTTGTGGCGATGCCCAGCCGCAGGGACGACAGCGGCGCCTTCCGGGACATCGCCCACCCGATCACGACCGCCGCCCGCCGCCAGCTCGAGGACGCGATCCTCTCCGCCTACCAGGAGCACCTCGCGGCGCAGCAGGGCGCCCAGCAGCTCGAGGAGCACCTGCACGCCGGCCAGGAAGCCGGGGAATGAATACCGCCCCGCGGAAACGCGGGGCGGTATTTTTGCCTTCCGCGGCATTTGTTAAGCATCTGTGAATTTTTGCGCGCCGCACGCAAACCCCGTCGGATTTTGTGTTAAAATAATCCACAGACGGTTTCCCGCGGCCCTGCCGCGAATTCTTGATTACAACGAGGTGGCCATGCGAAAGTTCCTGACCCTGCTGGCGGCGCTGCTCATTGCGCTGCCCCTCTCCCTCCCGGCTTCGGCCGAACAGAATCCCGGGCAGCCGCCGACCCTCTACGCGGAGGCGGCGATCCTAGTGGACGCGGACACCGGGCAGGTGCTCTACCAGAAGAATCCCGACAAAAAAATGTATCCGGCGAGCATCACCAAGCTCATGACCTGCCTGATCGCGATGGAGGAGGCGCAGCCGGACGACGTGGTGACGATGACCGACGAGGCGGTCTTCGCGGTCCCGCGCGACACCACCCACATCGCGCTGACGGGGGGCGAGCAGCTCACCGTCGAGCAGCTGGAATACGCGATGATGGTCGAGTCGGCCAACGACGCGGCCAACGGGCTCGCCGTCCATCTGGCCGGCTCGCTCGAGGCGTTCGCGCGGCGGATGAACAGCCGCGCCGCCGAGCTCGGCCTTCAGAACACGAACTTTGTAAACGCCAACGGCCTGCCGAACACGGCGCACTACACCTCGGCGCGGGACATGGCGGTCATCACGCGGGAGGCCTATGGCCATCCGGAGTTCCGCACGCTGGCGGGCACCACCCACTATGAGATCCCTCCCACCAACAAGCAGGCGGAGACCCGGCGGCTCAACAACCGCAACTATATGTTCACGCTGAACGACACCTATCCCGGCGCGTTCGCGGGCAAGGTGGGCTGGACGGAGGAGTCCGGCCACACGCTGGTCACGCTTGCCGAGCGGGGCGGCGTGACCCTCATCTGCATCGTGCTCCACTCGGACGGGGTCATCGACGCGCAGTACATCGACTCGACCAACCTCTTCGATTACGGCTTCGGCGCCTTCTCGCGGACCGCCGTGCCCGCCTCGAAGATCGAGCGGCGGGAGGCCCCCTATACGGGCGCGGACGGCGGGACGCTCACCGCGTCCCTCGCGGCGGAGGGGGAGGCCTCCGTCCTGCTCCCCGCCGGGACGACGGCGGACGACCTTGGGGTGCGCTATTCCATTCCCGATCCGCTGACGCCCGAGACGGCCGCCGAAGCCCGCGCCGAGCTGGTGCTCCCCTCGCCCCCCG
This sequence comes from Anaerotruncus massiliensis (ex Togo et al. 2026), assembly GCF_900199635.1. Taxonomy (GTDB): domain Bacteria; phylum Bacillota; class Clostridia; order Oscillospirales; family Ruminococcaceae; genus Anaerotruncus; species Anaerotruncus massiliensis. Next base: position 1,017,783 of record NZ_LT962687.1, read on the forward strand.
GGCGGATGGAGGAGGTCGTGGGGACCGTCCCGCTCGCCCTCTCGCTGCCGCAGCCGGAGACGATGCCCGCGGACGCCGCGCCGCCGGAGGATGGAAAAGGTCCGCTGCCCATGCTCCTGCGCTGGGCCGGCATCCTCGGGGGCGTGCTGCTGGGACTGGCGGTCCTGCTGCTGGCCGTGCGCGCGGTGCTGCGGGCGCGCTACCGCAAAATGCGCCGGAGGCGCCGCCGCGTGAACCGCGCCGCGCCCCCGCAGGCCCGCCCGCGCCCGCGTCCGGAAACCTTCATCGACGTGCGCACGGGCAAGGACGCGAAGGACAAGATCCGGATCATCGACGTGGAGGAGCTGAAATAGGGGGATTCGCCCGCCGGGCAATCACCGAATCGAAAAGACCCTCATAGGATGGGGTATACGTGAGTATGCCAGTAAAATCCTATGGGGGTACTTTTATGACTGCATATAAAACCTTTGCCGTCGTCGGGGGGGACCTGCGCCAGGCGCACGTCGCAAACCGGCTGGCGGCACAGGGGAAAACGGTTTACGCCATGCTGCTCGAAACGAACAGCGCGCTTGAGAAAAGCCTGGTGTGCGCCGAAGACCCGGAGGACGTCCTGCCGCAGTGCGACGTGATCATCTTTCCTCTGCCGATGAGCACCGACGAACGGCATGTGAACGCGCCCTTTTCCAAGCAGAAGGTGCGGGTGTGCGACTGCCTGTCGGGGCTCAAGCCGGGCGCCTGCGTGCTGGGCGGCAAGGTGAGCCCGGCGATGCGCGCGCTGGCCGAGAGCTGCGGCGTCACGATCATCGACTACTTTGAACGGGAGGAGCTCTGCGTGAAAAACGCGGTCATCACCGCCGAGGGCGCGGCGTCGATCGCGATGGAGGAGCTGCCGATCTCCCTGTTCGGCTCCCGCTGCATGATCACCGGGCACGGGCGGATCTCCAAGGCGCTGATGCGCATCCTGCGCGGGATGGGCGCGGATGTCACAGTCGCGGCGCGCAAACACGGCGACCTGGCCGAGATCGAGGCGGAGGGATGCCGCGCGGTACATATCGCGACGCTCGCGGAGCACGTCCGGGGGATGGATGTCCTCTTCAACACGGTGCCCGCCCGCATCCTCACCGCCGACATCCTGGAGAAGCTGGGCCCGGATACGCTGCTGATCGATCTTGCTTCAAAGCCGGGCGGGGTGGGGCGGACGTTTGCACCATCGCCCAAACGCCCGGAACGCCCGGCTTCGCGGGCCGGGCGGGCCCACCCGCGCCTGTCCCCAAAGACGGCTCCCGAAGGTTTTGGAAGGGGTGGAGCGCAAGGGACCACGGTTCGGGCGGCAAAGGCCCGATCCGTGCGCGGGGCCGGGACGCGGGGAAAGGTTGCGTAAACAAAGCGGATGATGGAAGTATTTACAAATAGGACATAGACTTCTAGACACTAAACTGATAAAATAGAACGGTAACATGATGAAGGGCGCTTTGTGAGGAGGGAGAGGCACAATTGAACAGAGAGCAGCGGCTTTACAGCGTGATTTATGACTATTTTTTCACCCGCATCTGCCTCGGGTTCTACCAGGAGGGGGACACCCTGCCCTCGATTGGGGAGGCGCGCGAAATGTTCGGCGTCTCGACGCGCACCATCCGCAAGGCCTACCACATGCTCGAGGAGGGGGGCTACCTGTCGATCTCGCGCGGGAGGAACGCCGTTGTGATCAGGGGGGCGCCGGGCGGCCAATGCCGCGAGGTGTGCGTCGCCTATTTCGCGGCCCGGCGCGACGCCATCCTCGACCTGTCCTGGATGGCGAAAAAGATTCTGCCGGAGATCTTCCTGCGGGGGTTCCTGATGATGGACGGGGAGGGGCTGGACGGACTCGCCCTTTCGGTGGAGAAGATGCGCATACAGAACCTTCAAACGCAGCTCCAATGCTTCTGCCGGATTCTCGCGCCGCTGGGCAACCCGCTGCTCACCTCCTTTTTCTGGGAGATTTCCGTCTTCAGCCGCATGACCTACCTGCGGGGCCTCTTCACCGACGAGGCGGAGAATGAGCGGGATTCGGAAAACCTGCGCCGCAGGTTCATGGAGATGATCGACGCGCGGCGCGCGGAGGACTCCGAACGGCTGCGAACGCTGATCTGCCGCTTTTTCGGGAACTGCGACGTGCATGTTCGCGCCCACTTCGGCGAGCTTGCGTCCCGGTACGCGCCCGCGTCCGAGCAGGTTCCCTTCACCTGGCGCGTCTACAAGGGCCGGCCGCAGCAGGGCTTTTTCATCGCCATGAAGCTCATCCGGAAGATTTACGCCGAGGACTACCGGCTCGGGGAATTTCTCCCCTCCGCCGCCGACCTCGCGGAGGAGTACGGCGTCTCGGTGATCACGATCCGCAGGACGCTCGTGCTGCTGGGACGGCTCGGGCTGACCGAGACGATCAACGGCCGGGGCACGCGGGTCATCCCGCAGGAGGAGAGCGTCGCCCGGCAGGGGCTTCAGGCCCCCGCGGTGCGCAAAAACCTGAAGATTTTTTTACAGACGGTGCAGATGCTCGCGTTGACGGGCGAGGCGGTCATGCTGGCCGCCTTCCCCCACTTCAGGCCGGACAAGGTCCGCCGCGCGGCGGAGATCTTCCGGAGCGAGACCGCCTATGACATCGTCCCCTTCACCTGCATGGAGCTGGTGGCGGATTCCGACGCCTCCCCCTGCCTGCGGGAGCTTTACGGGCAGCTGTCCGACCTGTTCGGCTGGGGGGTCATTCTCCGCTTTCTCGCCCGGGGGAGCTCCGTCTCCGGGGAGCGCCGGGAGCTGATCGAGGAGATGCGCGCCGGTTTGGCCGCGCGGGACGCCGGCCGGTTCGCCCGCGGCTTCAGCGGCCTGATGTTCCATGTCCTCGAGGGGGCGGGGCGCAGGCTGCGTGAGCGGGGCGTCCTCTGAAAACGGGAGCCGGCCGGGCCCAAAGCATGGGACGGAACCGAAGGGCCGCCGCGGTCACAGCGGCGGCCCTTTTTTTGTCCTCCCCCGTCCGCATTGGGCGGCGCGGCGGGACATATACTTGTGTCGGAGGTGGGCGCATGGAAAAAACGGAACCGACGGTCCGGCTCGTCTTCGCACCGGAGGACGGCCCCTCCCTGCGGGAGCTGCTGCTGGAATTGCTGCGCGCCATGCGGGAGGAGCCGGAACGGTAAGCCCTCCGCGAAAGGCCCCGGCGCGCCCCGATGGGGGCGCGCCGGGGCCTTTCCATGCGGCGGAATCCGCCGGGGAACGGACCCAAATTTCAGATTCGTCTTGCTTCTTGGTCACAAACACGTTAAAATAGAGGTATTATGAGGATCAGGGACGATTATACGGTGGAAGTCAGCCGTCCTTTTCCGGGGAAAAGCCCGGAAGGGGGCGGCAAAAGACTATAAAATGACCGCCCGCGGGCGGATAAAGGGGATCGTGCGTCGATGACGACTGCGGAATGTTACGCCCTGATCGGGGCGGACTATACAGAGGTGCTCCGCCGGATGGGGAACGAGGACCGCGTGAGGCGCTTCCTGCTCAAGTTCGCCGAGGAACCCAGTTACGGCCTGCTGTGCAGGTCGGTGGAGGCCGGGGACGCGAAGGAGGCGTTCCGGGCCGCCCATTCCATCAAGGGCGTCTGCCTGAACCTGGGGCTGACCGCCCTGTACCGGTCCGCCGGCGACCTGTGCGAGGAGCTGCGCGGCGGCGCTTTCACGGACGCCGTGCCCGGCCTGCTCCGGCGGGTCGGGGAGGACTACCAGAAAACCATCAACGGGATCCGGGAGCTGGCGCAGGCTTAAGGATTTGAAAAGAGGACGGCCATGAAAAAGCAAGGCATGATACTGATCGTGGACGACACGGAGATGAACCGTTCCCTGCTGGCGGATATGCTTTCGGAGGACTACGAGATCCTGGAAGCCGCCAACGGCGTGGAGGCGGCCGCCATCCTGCACCAGCGCAGCGAGGAGCTCTCCCTTGTCCTGCTGGACATCGTCATGCCGGAAATGGACGGCTTCGAGGTCCTGGCGCTCATGAACAAGAACGGCTGGATCGGGCGCATCCCCGTCATCACCATCTCGTCGGAGACCGCGTCCACCTACATCGACCACGCCTATGACCTCGGGGCCACCGACTACATCAGCCGCCCGTTCGATGAAAAAAACGTCCAGCGCCGCGTGCGCAACACCATCATGCTCTACTCCAAGCAGAAAGCGTTGGAAGGGATGGTAACAGAGCAGATCGTGGAGAAGGAGCGGAACAACTTCCTGATGGTGGAGATTTTGTCCAACATCGTCGAGTTCCGCAACGGGGAAAGCGGGCTGCATGTGCTGCACATCCGCACCCTCACCGAGATTTTCCTGCGCAAGCTCCAGGAGATCACCGACCGCTACCCCCTCACGGCCGCCCGGTCGGCGCTGATCGTTAACGCCTCCGCGCTGCACGACGTGGGAAAGATCTCCATCCCGGAGGAAATTTTGAATAAACCCGGCCCCTTGACGCCCGCGGAATACGAGGTCATGAAGACCCACTGCGCCCTCGGCGCGCAGATCATGGAGGACGCCCTCCTGCGCCACAAGGAGGAACTGCTCCAGGTGGCCTACAACATCTGCCGCTGGCACCACGAGCGGTATGACGGGGGCGGCTACCCCGACGGGCTGCGGGGGGAGGAGATCCCGGTCGAGGCCCAGGTCGTCGCGCTCGCGGACGTCTACGACGCGCTGACGAGCACGCGGGTCTACAAGCAGGCCTTTCCCCACGGCGTGGCCATGCGGATGATCATGGGCGGGGAGTGCGGCGTCTTCAACCCGCTGCTGCTTCAGTGCCTGCGGGAGCTGGGGCCGCGCCTGGACGACGAGCTCCGCCTGCGCTCGCTCAACGACGTCTCCGAGGCGAACATCCGGGAGCTCTCCACCCAGGCGATCGCCGGCTCAAAGGTGTCCAACCGCACCCTCACCCTGCTGGAGCAGGAGCGGACCAAGTACCAGTTCTTCGCCTCGATGTCCAATGAGATCCAGTTTGAATACAGCTACCAGTCCGACCTGCTCACCTTGTCCGAATGGGGGGCGCGCCAGCTTGGGCTGAACGTCCTGATCGAACATCCCGAGCAAAACGGGGAGCTGCACGGGGTCTTCCTTATCGCGGACTATCTCGACCTGCAGGGCCGCCTGCGCCGCGCGACGCCCGAAAAGCCGATCGTCAGCGGGACCTACTGCCTCAACGTCAAGGGGGAGAGGCGCTGGTACAAGGCGGTGGCCCGCCCCCTCTGGGAGGGGAACGGGACCGAGCAGGCGGGGGTCATCGGCAAATTCGTGGACGACCACGAGGAGCAGCTTCGGCTGGAGCAGCTCAGGCGGATGGCCGAACAGGATTCGCTGACGCGGCTCAACAACCACGCCGCCGCACGCAGGTGGATCCAGATGGCGCTGGCCCGCGAGGACAGGTCCTACGCGATGGTGCTCTTTGACCTGGACAACTTCAAGGAGGCCAACGACCGGTACGGCCACATGTTCGGGGACGAGGTGCTCAAGCATGTGGCGCGGCTCGTGCAGAAGAGCGTGCGCGGCGGCGACATCGCGGCGCGGATCGGCGGGGACGAGTTCCTCATCTTCCTCGAATACAGCGGCGGGATCGAGCCGGTGATCCGGCGGATTTTCGACGCGCTGCACGGGGAATACCAGTCGTTTGAAATCCTGATCAGCATGGGCATCGCCCTCTCGCCGGAAAACGGCACCCAGTACGATGCGTTCTTCCACGCGGCCGACCAGGCGCTGTATGTGGCGAAAAAGGGCGGGAAGGACCGCTACCGCTTCTATGACGATTCGATGCAGGGGGTCCTGAGCGTGCTTTCGCCGATGGACGCCTGAACCGCCGCCCCCGCATACCGGAACAGGAGACCGCCGCTTTCGCGGCGGTCTTTCCGCGTCCCGCCCCGCGCATGGTCCGCCGCCGCGCGGCATATATTGGGGCAGGGGGTGGGCAGATGGACGATGGTCCGCCGCCGCGCGGCATATATTGGGGCAGGGGGTGGGCAGATGGACGAACGGGAACGGAGGGGGCCGTGAGCGCGGCGCGCGCGGCGCTCTACCTGCGCCTTTCCAAGGAGGACGGCGACCGGGACGGCGCCTCCCAGAGCATCCGGAACCAGCGGGATTTCCTGCTGGACTACTGCGGGAAAAACAGCCTGCCCGTCGTGGAAATCTACGCGGACGACGGCTACACGGGGACGAACTTCAACCGGCCGGGCTTCCTGCGCATGGTGGAGGACATCGAGGCGGGCCGGGTCGACACGGTGCTCACCAAGGACCTCTCCCGTCTCGGGCGCGACTACATCCTGACGGGCTACTACCTCGAGCGGTATTTTCCCGAGCGGGGCGTCCGCTACATCGCGGTGAACGACCGCATCGACACGGCCGCCGAGCAGAGCGATATGACCCCCTTCCGGGCGGTCTTCAACGACCTTTACGCAAAGGACATCTCCCGCAAGGTGCGCGCCGCGCTCCAGACGCGCCGGCAGATGGGCAAGTTTATCGGGACCTATCCGCCCTACGGCTACCGCAAGGACCCGGCGGACAGGAACCATCTTGTGGTCGAGGCGGAGGAGGCCGCGCAGGTGCGGCGGATCTACGCCTGGTTCCTCGGCGGGCAGACGGTGTCGGCCATCGCCCGCCGGCTGACGGAGGAGGGGGTCCCCACCCCCTCGGCGGGCAAGCGGATGGCCTGCGGCCAAAAGCCCGGCGCGGGGTGGAGCTATCCGATGGTGCGCCGCATCCTGTCGATGCCGACCTACCGGGGGGACCTGGTCTCCCGCATGTCGCAGAAGGTCAGCTACAAGCTGGACCGGGTGCGCCGCCTGCCGCGGGAGGAGTGGCTGGTCGCGGAGGGGACGCACGAGGCGATCGTTTCCTCCGCGACGTTCGAGCGCGCGCAGGAGCTGCTCGCGGTGCGCGGCTACGCCGCGCGGCGGAAGCCCGCGGAACCCAGGCCGCTGACCGGGCTCTTTTTCTGCGCGGACTGCGGCGCGCCGATGACCCTCTGGTCGAACGGCAAGGCGCGCTACTTCGTCTGCGCGGGGTGGAAGCGGAACCCTGGGGAGCACCGCTGTACCGCCCACTACCTGCGGGAGGAGGCGGTGCTCGAGGCCGTCCGCGCCTCCCTCGCGGAGCTGCTCGCCCAGGTGCGGGATCCCGGCGGGCTGGCGGAGGAGGCCGCGGGCCCCGCGGGGGAGGAGGCGGAAATCCTCGCGCGCAGGCTCGAACGGTCGCGGGACGCTTTGGCGGCCCTCTACTGCGACCGGGCGGAGGGTCGGGTCGGGCAGGAGGCGTTCGACGCGCTTGCCGGGCGGATGCGGCGGCAGGAGCAGGCGCTCGCGGATAAGCTCGCCGCCGCGCGGCGGCGGGAGGAGTCGCGGGAGGACTTCAGGGCCCGCGCGGCGGAGCTTCTCGGCGGCGGAGTCCTCACCCGCGGGCTCGCGCTTGGGCTGATCGAACGGGTCGAAGCGTCGGCGGATAAGGCTCTTGTGATCAGACTGCGCTGCGCCGATATCACGAAAAAGCGGTAGATTTGATGCTTGTCGGGGACGCGCGAAAAGCGGCGCGAAGGCGGTGAAAATGCAGGAATCAAGGTCCTTTGCTGCTTGATCAGGTGGGCAAATCTGCGTTTTTGCAAAAATCCGGAAAAAATGGTGGATTTCAGATTCGTAAGGTGCAGGATGCCGGCCGGGCCGCGGGCCCGGCCGGTTGTGCGGTTTCATGGATTATTGTGGCATGTGTAACGGCTGTCTGCGGTCACAAAATTATTTTTTGAAGTTTGAAAAAGAAGGAATCGCAAAAGAAAAATGCAAAAAATATAAAATATTCCATCCTGATCAAGCTCCAAAACCCTTGAAATACCAATGGGAAACTGCTATAATATCACTAAATAAAACGCGCAAAATTGTCTAAAAAAGGAAACCCTTTTACACGGTAACACTTCAACTTGATCAATTTGTTGCAACGGGCGAATGTGACTATCTTAAAAAAGTCCGGAATGCAGGAAAACTTTCCTGCCCGAATTTGACCCAAAGGAGGCCGCCGTTTTGCAGAGTTTCAAATATGTTGCCAGAGACGCAAACGGCAAAATCTTTCGGGGCGTTGTTCAGACGGAGAGCCGCGACGCGGCTTTCCGGAAGCTGAAGGACGGCGGCCTCTACAGCCTGAAGCTGGAGGAAATCGGGGAAGATGCCCACAGGCCCCAGCGCGTCAGACTCAAGGAGGTCGCCTTTTTTTGCCGCCAGATGGGTACGATGCTCGCCGCCGGCGTCACCGTCCTCAAGGCGATCGACATCCTTTGCAGCCGCGCCGACCGGCCCAAGACCCGCAAGGCTTACCTGCGCCTCTACGAGGACATCCAGAAGGGCCTTTCGCTGACCGAGGCGTTCAAGGAGCAGGAGGGCGTCTTCCCGCCGCTGCTCGTGAACATGGTCCAGGCGGGCGAGCTGAGCGGCTCGCTCGACCGGGTGATGGAGCGGATGGCCGAGCATTACGAAAAGGAGAACCGCATCCTCAACAAGGTGCGCAGCAGCCTCGTCTACCCGGTGCTGCTCGTCTGCGTCACGCTCGGGGTTGTGATCGGCCTGTTCGTCTTCGTGCTGCCGAGCTTTTTCACGATGTTCGAGGGCGCCGAGGTGCCGCCCATCACCAGGGGCGTCATGGCCGTGAGCGGCTTTCTCACCAACCGCTGGTACCTGGTGGTCGTCGCCGTCCTCCTGCTGGGACTCGGCTGGATCTTCCTGTCCGGGATGCCGCGTGTGCGCATGTGGATCGACCGGCTCAAAATCCGGATCCCGGTCTTCGGCAAGCTGATCATGACCGTCTACGTCTCCCGGATGACCGACGCGCTTTCGATCCTCTATTCGAGCGGCATTTCGATGCTCGACACCGTGAGCATCGCGGTGAGCGTGCTGGGCAACAGCTATATCGAGGGGCGGTTTGGCCAGGTCATCCAGGACATCGAGCAGGGGGAGATGCTCTCCGCCGCGATTGAAAAGACGGGGCTCTTTGACCCGATGGTCACCTCGGTGATCTACGTCGGGGAGCAGTCGGGCAGCCTCGACCGGATCCTGGAAAAATTGTCCGCGTTCTACGACGACGAGGCGCAGACCGCGATGCAGCGGATGGTGACGCTGGTGGAACCGCTGATGATGATCGTGATCGCGATCATCATCGGCATCGTGATCGCGGCGGTGCTGCTGCCGATCTACAGCATGTACGGGACGGTCCTGTAGGAGAGGATTTTTCAGATGATTTTATCTGTGGAAATTTCAGCGCAATGGATCCATATGGTTTCGGCGCGCCGCAGGGGGCGCGGGGTGGAGATCGCCGGTTTCGGGCGGATGCCCACCCCCGAGGGCTGCGTCAAAAACGGCATCGTGGTCAACTCCTCCCAGCTTGGGGAGGCGCTGGCGCGCGTTGCGCGGGAAAACGGGCTGCGCGGGAAGCGGATGTGCCTTGCGGTGACGAGCCCGGCGATCTCCTTCCGCGAGCTGGAGGTGCCCGCCGCCAAGCCGCGGGACCTCGACCGGATCCTGGCGGGGGAGGCGGCGCACCTGTCCGCCTCCAAGCAGGAGAGCCTGATGGATTACGTCCTGCTCGGCTCGACCGAGCGGGAGGGCAAGCAGTTTTTCCGGGCGTGGTGCGCGGTCGTGCCGCGCTCGCTCGTCGACGGCTACCGGGACGCCGTGCGCAAGGCCGGGTTCCGGCCCGAGGCGTTCGACGTGGCGTGCAACGCCGCCTTCAAGGCCTGCCGGCTCGACCGGGACCTCCCGAAGGAGGAAACGGTAATCTACGCGGGGGTGCGGGAGGACGAGCTCTGCCTGAGCCTTTTCGGCGGCGGCGGAACCCGCCTCTACCGCGAGGCGCAGGTCGCGGCCCCGAAGAGCCCGGTGGAGAACGAATACATCCTCTCCTCGCTCGTGCCCGAGACGGCGGACGCCGAAAGCCGCCAGGAGCGGCTGGCCCGCGCGGCGACGGCCCAGCTTTCCCGCCTCGTTCAGTTCCAGCTGATGCACGATAAGCAGCGGCCGGTCAGGCGGATTTTCCTCTGCTCCGACCTGTCGGCCGATTCGCGGCTGGCCGGCGAGCTCCGGGAGGCGCTGCGCGTCGACGCGGCGTCCGCGGCGGCGCCCGAGGGCTTCAAATGCCCCGGGGACTTTCCATACAGCGAATACCTCTACGCCGTGGGAGCGGCGATTCGGTTATAAAGGGGGCGGCGCGCTTGCGGGTCCGTCAGGTTCCAAAAAAACGGGATATCGACTTTTTTGCCGCGCTTAGGCGGCAGGAGCACCGGGGCCGGGGCAGCGCCCGCCGGCGGTCGCTGCTGCTGATCGGCGGCGCGGCCGTCATACTGGCCGTGGCGGCCGGCGTCCACGGGACGCTGGTCTCCTGGCAGATCTCCGACCTGAAGGAGGAGATCTCCCGCAACGAGGACTACCTCGCCGCGCCGGCCAACGCGGAAAAGTTCGGGGAGCGGGCGCAGATGCGCGCCTCCCGGGACGCGCTCATGCGCTACAACCAGAAGAGCGAACGGTACATAGAGGTGCTCGAGGGGACGCGGCGGCTCTCCTCGGTGGATTTCGACCAGGTGGAGGCGCAGCGCCCCTCCAACGTGACGGTCGAGCGGTACACCTTCGACGGCGACACGATGGAGATCGCCTGCGTCTCCGCCGACAAGGACGCGCCCGCCAGATACGCCGAAAACCTCACCGGCGCGGGCGTGTTCGAGGAGGTCGGCTATTCGGGCTTCCAGTACCGCAAGGCGCATGACGGCGGCGTCTACGCCTTCACCGTCACCTGCAGGCTGTGGAATCCGGCGGGAGAGGAGGCGGCGCCATGACGCTCACGAAACGGGAAAAGCGGCTGCTCTTCCTGCTGGCGGTGGTGATCGTGGCCGTGTGCATCTTCCGGTTCGGCATGATGCCGCTCCATGAAAAGCTGCTCGAAGAGCAGCAGCGCCTGCAGGAGGTCTCCGCCGAACGGGCGGAGATGGAGGAGATCCTCCGCGACGGCAAGCTCGCCAAGCAGTACCGGCAGGCGGCGCGGGAGGCGGAGGACAACTACGGCTCCTTCCACAGCATCCTCAACAGCTACACGATCGACAACATCCTCAACGGCCTGATGGAGGAACACGGCCTGCATGTGCAGAATTTGCAGATCTCCCCCTACCGCACGGTGCGGGAGGCGGAGATCCTCCCCGAGGCGGCGGGCTCGCAGGAGGAGGGCGAAGAAGAAAGCCTCCTGATGCTCAGCGAGGTGAACCTGCTGGCAACGGGAGGCTATGAGGACGCCAAGGCGTTCGTGGACGCGCTCAATGAAAAGAGCTTCTGCCTGCGGGTGGAGCACCTGCAGATCGATTTCAATTCGGAAAACGACTATGGCGACGAGGCGCGCGTCTCCGCGACCGTGCGGATCTACGGGGTGCGCATGCCGGAGGAGGACCTCGGCTTCGCCTGACCGGCAGGCCAAAGCGGGGCCCCGCTTTGTGCTGCGCCTTCAAAAGGCGCAGCAACGCCCGCCTGCCGCCGCCCTTAAAGCAGGAAGAGAGACAGGTACCAGCCGACGAGCTCCTCTCCCCAGAGGAGCGACAGCCCCATGCCCGCCGCGAGGAAGGGCCCGAAGGGGAAGGCGGTCTTCCGTCCGGCGCCCCTGCGCAGGAGCAGGAAGACGGCCCACGCCGCGCCGGAGACCGACGCGAAGAGGATGGCGAGCAGCGAAAGCCGCCAGCCCGCGAGCAGGCCGAAGGCGGCGCACAGCTTGATGTCGCCCCCGCCGAATCCCTCCCAGAGGAGCGCGGCGAGCAGCATGGGCACGCTCACGCAGAGCGCGCCGCCCAGCCGCGCGAGCGGGGAAGGAAACCCCGGGGCGAAGAGGGAGCAGCAGGCCAGCGCCGCGAGAAAGACGGAGATGCGGTCGGGGATGATCCCCGTGTCACGGTCGATCATCGCCGCCACGAGCAGCGCGGAGAGCGCGAGGCAGAGCAGGAGCGTCTTGGCGGAGTACCCGTGGCTCAGGTAACAGAGGAGCCACAGCAGGGCGTTGGCGGCCTCCACGGCGGGATACCGCGGAGATATCCGGTCCCCGCAGCGCCGGCAGCGGCCGCGCAGCACAAAAAAGCTCAGCAGGGGGACGTTGTCGTACCATGCGATCTTCTCCCCGCAGGCGGGGCAGAAGGAGCGCCCCTTCGCGACCGAGATCCCAAGCGGGATGCGGTAGATGCAGACATTCAGGAAGCTGCCGACCACCAGCCCGAACAACAGGGCGAGCGCGGCGGGCAGCCGTTCAAATAACCAAAGCAAGACGATCCCTCCCAGGCGGCGTTACCGCTACTTTATCACAAATCCGGCGGAAAAGGAAGTGCGCCTTTGAAAAACCTACCGTTGGGACAGGTCCTGGTCGAAGCCGGATTCCTGACCCCAGAAAAACTGGACGAGGCCCTCGCGCTCCAAAAGGAAAAGGGCGGCCGCCTGGGCGACCTGCTCGTGGAAAACGGCTACGTCACCGAGCACAACCTCATGCTCGCGCTCCAGCAGCGGCTGGAGGTCCCCTTCGTGGACCTGCAGGAGGAGCGGATCGACCGGGCGGCGGTGCAGCTGGTGCCGCGCGAGCTCGCCCAGAAATATTCGCTCATCCCCCTGCGGGTGCAGGGCGGGGAGCTGACCGTCGCCACCAACAACCCCCTCGACTTCTACGCGTTCGGGGAGCTGGGGCTCGTCACCGGCATGCAGATTGTCCCGGTGCTCGCCACCAAGCGGGACCTCAACGACGCGATCCACCGCTGCTATGCCCAGCAGGGCGCGGAGTCGGCGCTGGAGGAGTTCAACCGCGAATACGAGGACGTGGCCGACCCCGCCCGGGGCGAGGACTACAGCGACATGCTCGAACGGGTCGAGAGCGCGCCGGTCGTGAGGCTGCTCAATTCAATCGTGGCGCAGGCCTACCACATGCGCGCCTCGGACATCCACGTCGAGCCGGGCAAGCAGAACGTCAGCGTGCGCTTCCGCGTGGACGGCGAGCTGATCGAGGCGATGCTCCTGAACTCGTCGGTGCACGTTTCCTTGATCACCCGCCTGAAGATCCTTTCGGGCATCGACATCGGCGAGCGCCGCGTGCCGCAGGACGGCCGCTTCTCCGCCGACGTGGACGGCAAGGCGGTCAACCTGCGTGTTTCCACCCTGCCCACCGTCTACGGCGAAAAAGCGGTGCTGCGCATCATGGGGGACAACACCCTCGACATCGTCGACGTGCGGGACACGGGCATCTCGGCGGACAACTACGCGCGCCTGGAGGAAGTGATGCGCAACCCCAACGGGATCATCCTCGTGACGGGCCCGACGGGCAGCGGCAAGTCGACCACGATCTACGCGGTCCTCCACCAGCTCTCGACGCCGAACGTGAACGTCGTAACGATCGAGGACCCGGTGGAAAAGCTGGTCGACGGCATCAGCCAGGTGCAGATCAACCCGAAGGCGGGGCTCACCTTCGCCTCCGGCCTGCGCTCGATCCTCCGGCAGGACCCGGACGTCATCATGATCGGTGAGATCCGCGACGTGGAGACCGCACGCATCGCCGCGCGCGCGGCGATCACCGGCCACCGCGTGCTCACCACCATCCATACGAACGACGCCGCGTCGACCTTCATGCGCCTCGTGGACATGGGCGTGGAACCCTACATCGTCGCTTCGGCGGTGGTGGGGGTCATCTCCCAGCGGCTGGTGCGGCTGGTCTGCCCCCACTGCAAACGGGAATACGAACCGGACGAGAAGGAGCTCTCCCTTTGGGAGGGGCCGCGGCCGAAGGCCTTTTACCGCGGGAGCGGCTGCGCGCACTGCAACTTTACGGGATATTTCGGGCGGACGGCCATCCATGAGGTCGTGCCGATGCGCCACGAGCTGAGCCAGCTCGTCGTGCAGCGCGCGTCGGTCCAGGAGTTCCGGGAGTCCATCCGCGCCTCGGGCGGGCGCTTCCTCAAGGATAACCTCGCGGACCTCGTGCGGGAGGGGAAAACAACCCTCGCGGAGTACCTCCGCGTCACCTACAACATTGAATGAACCGGGAGGGGATGCCCATGCAAATCGATGAATATCTGGGGAGGGCGAGAGCCTTTGACGGCTCCGACCTCCACCTGACGAAGGAACTGCCCCCCATCATGCGCCAGAACGGGTCCCTGCGGCCGCTGCCCGACGCGCCCGTCCTCGGGGAGGACGCGGTAGAGGCGCTGATCGGCGAACTCTGCGGCAGGGAGGGAATCTCCTTCGGGCCGGGGACGGACGACGCGGATTTCTGCTACCACGACGAAACCGGGCGGCGCTACCGCGTGAACCTCTACCACCAGAACGGCGGCCTGGCCGCCGCGATCCGCCTTTTGCAGGAGGAGCTGCCCACCATCGAAAGCCTCGGGCTGCCGAAGGTGTTTGAACGGATGGCCGGGTTCCCGCGCGGGCTGGTGCTCGTGACCGGACCGACGGGCAGCGGCAAGTCCACCACGCTGGCGGCGATGCTCGACCAGGTGAACCGGACCCGCAGCGGGCACATCCTGACGATCGAGGACCCGGTGGAATACCTGCACCCGCACAAGCGCTGCATGGTGAACCAGCGGGAGATCGGCCGGGACGCGCCGGATTTTGCGCAGGCGCTGCGCAGCGCGCTGCGGGAGGACCCGGACGTCATCCTCGTCGGAGAGATGCGCGACCTTGAGACGATTTCCGCGGCGGTCACCGCCGCCGAGACGGGGCATCTCGTCTTTTCCACGCTGCACACGACCGGCGCGGCGGCCACGATCGACCGGATCGTCGACGTGTTCCCGCCCTACCAGCAGCAGCAGATCCGGACCCAGCTCGCGTCGGTGCTGCGGGCGGTCGTATCGCAGCAGCTTCTGCCGCGCGTCGGCGGAAGCGGGCGCGTCGCGGCGTTCGAGGTGCTGCTCGTCAACGACGCGGTGGCCAGCATCATCCGCGAGAACAAGGGTCACCAGATCGCCTCGGTCCTCCAGACGGGCGTCAAGCAGGGGATGTTCTCGATGGACGCCTCCCTCGCGCAGCTCTGCCGGGAGCGGCAGGTGAGCCTGGAGGACGCGCTCGACCGCTGCACCGACCGGGAGCTTTTCCGGCGGCTCGTCGGGCTTTCAGATGGTTAAAACCCACAAGGTTTTATAGATTGTATTTTATTAAAGGAGGAACCAGAGATGTTTCAAAAGTATCTCACCAAAACCCGCAAAAAAGGCTTTACCCTCATTGAGATGATCGTCGTCATCGCGATCATCGCCGTGCTGATCGCGCTTGTCGCGCCCCTGATGACCAAGTACATAGCCACGGCGAAGCAGGCCAAGGCCGACGGCGCGGCGAAGTCCATCTACACCGCGGCGGAAGCGGTTATTGCCGAGGAGACGCTGAAAGGCACGACTTCGTTCGATGCGTCCAGTGTTGCGTCGGCGGCAAAGGACTACATCGATAATAAGGCCACCATCTCGAGTGTGGAAGTCACGATCAGTGATGGCGCGGTGGCGAAAGCCGAGGTCACGATGGACGACGGTGCGTCCGGCGCATATCCTGACTAATGATCGGGTGCTGACAGAAGAACCAAACCCCGGGCTTCCCGGGGTTTGGTTCCCCGTCTTTTGCGGAGAAGGGGCTTTCCCGCGGAAAGCCCCTTTCCGGAGCAGACGGCCAGGGAAAGGATGATAAGCATGACGGCGCAAAAACAAAAGCGCAGGGCGGGCTTTACGCTCATTGAGATGATTGTGGTGATCGCGATCATCGCGGTATTGATCGCGCTGGTCGCGCCGCTGATGACGAAGTATATCGCCACCGCGAAGGAAACCCGGTACAGGGCCGCCGCCAAACAGCTCTATACCGCCGCGCAGGCGTATATCGCCGAAGAACTGCTGAACGGGCTGGAGAACTGCGTTGACGGCGACCCGAATTACAACGAGCTCTCCAAGAATGGCGACGGCAACTTCAACAACACAGATCAGGGCACCGTGCGGCTGGGGGAATATCTGGACGGAGACGTCCCGGGGCAGACGTGGACGGTAATCGTCACGGATTTTAACGTTGAAGGCGCGGTCATCGTGGACGGGGATAAGCGGTACGGCTATCCTGCGGGCTTTAACCCCTATGGCGACGGTTAAATAAAACTGGGGAACACCTTTTGATATCGACGAGAGGAGTGGCTGACTTGAATAAGACGAAGAACCGCAGACGCAGGGGGTTTACTCTGATCGAGATGATTGTGGTGATCGCGATTATCGCGGTATTGATCGCGCTGGTCGCGCCGCTGATGACCCGGTATATCACGAACGCCAAGGAACTGAAATATGAAGCGTCGGCCAAATTGCTGTATTCAGCCGGGGAGGCCTACGTCGCCGAGGTAATGCTCAACGGATACGAGGACTGTGTCGAAAAAGGGGATAATTACGGTACGAACGATCTGAATACAAAGGGCAATGGGATTTTTTTTTCCGCTGAGTCTCCGCTCAGTGTACGGAACGTTGATTTGGGAGCCTATCTGAGCAGAAAGATCGACGGCAATTGGATGGTCGGTGTTGATAACTTCGAGGTTGCAGGCGTTGTCATCATAAAGGATGGCAATATGTATGTGTACCCGCGCGGCTTCGATTGGGAGAAATGGTTTGCCGGGCGTGATTGACCAGCCCCGGATTCAGGGAGATAACGCCATGAAACGCAAAACCGGCCGGGCGGGCTTTACGCTCATCGAGATGATCGTGGTGATCGCGATCATCGCGGTGCTGATCGCGCTGGCCGCGCCGCTGGTGACGCGATACGTCGCGACCGCGAAGCAGGCGCGCGCCGACGCGGCGGCAAAGTCCCTCTGTACGGCGGCGGATGCGTGGCTGGCGGAGAAAATGCTGGGAGAACACCCGTCGGCGGAAAACGGCGTCAACATCGACGATGACGGCGACGGCGAATTTGTCAAAAAGCTCGCCGGGGAGGCGGGGCCGCTCGACGGCTACCTGACGGGCGGGCTTCCCGATTTCTACACGGTGTTCGTGGAAAACTGGGGGGCCGCCGGCGCGGTGTGCACCATGCCGGACGGTGCCAACGGAACGTACGGGAGCTGAGCGCACTGTCTGGGAGTTTGCAGGGGGGGATGAACCGATGCGCGGAAAACAAAATTACAGGCGCGGGTTCACCCTCGTGGAGATGGTCGTGGTCATTGCCGTGATCGGCGTCCTGCTGGCCGTTGTGACGCCTTCCTTTCTGGCGTGGTACCGCAGCGCCGAGTCGGTGCGGCTCAACCAGAGCGCGCGGACGATTTTTCTGTCCGCGCAGGAGGCGTTTACCAACGCGCGCGGCACCAGCCTCTTTGACGAGCTGAACGCCGAGGGCCGGGAGGTGGACCTCGACGCGGACGTGAAGCCTACTCCGGGCGCGGAGGAGCTCGAGAAGAACCGGAACAACATCCGCGCGCTGCGCATCAGCAGGGCGGGCGGCGGAGACCCCGTTCTCGACAAGGTGCTGCGCCCCTATCTGGCGGACGCCGGGGTGCTCGAGAATTCCATCCTGATCGAATACAACCGGACCACCGGCGTCGTCCGGGCGGTCTTTTACAGCGAGCAGGCGGGGGCGCTCGGCTACGAGGGCGCGGAGACCGACGGGGCGAACGTCGTCAGCCGCAGCCGCGACGACCTGAAGCGCAAGCGGCAGGGCTACTACGGCGTGGACTACACCGGCGAGCTGGGCGGCGCGATGACGCTCGAGGCGCCGACCGTGCGGATCGAAAACGGGGAACGCCTCACCGTCGAATGGAACGACGTGACCCCCGTGCCCTACGACGAGTCGGTCACCTACGACCTGCGCGTCTACCAGGACGGCGCGCAGGTGCTGGAGCTCCCCGGCCTGCCCAACCTCTTCAAGCTCCAGGTCGCGGACGTATCCGTGGCGGAGGACACCCCCACCAACGGCAGCATCCTCTATAAGGACCCGCTGAGCGGCAGGCTGATCCTGGTGCTCGACTGCCTGCACCACAGCGTGAGCCGGTATCCGGGCATCCGTCCGGGACTGATCACCGCGGAGGTGGTCGCCAAAGCCCCGGGCGCGGAGGACGCGGCCGGGCGGTCCAACGAGGAACACTCCCATTTCGCGGGGGAGAGCGCGCCGGGCGGCATGACGCTCTACGAGATCAAAAACGCCCGGCATCTCAACAACATGCGCTACGCGCCGAGCGGGAGCGACTTTTTGCAGACCTCGGCGGTCATCGACTGGCAGGCCGCGGAAAACGACTACCGCTCGCCGAACGATTTAAACTTCGTCCCCACGCGCTTCCCCGACGGGGAGGCGTTCACGGGGGCTTATAAGACCGCGCCCCCGGACGGGGGGACTCACGGCGTGATCACCGGCCTGACGATCGATCCCGCGTGGGAGGACGCGGGCAAAAAGAACCCGGCGCAGAGTCCCTGGACGAGTTTCGTGGGGCTGTTTGCCGAGCTTTCGGGCGCGGACCTGGAGCGCCTCATCCTGGAGGATGCGCGCGTCGCGGGCGCGGACCATGTGGGCGCGTTCGCGGGCCGGGCGACCGACGCGCGGATGGAGGACTGCCACCTGCGCAGCCGCGGAGAGCCGATTTACGATGCGGGCGGTTCGGGAGGCTCGGGCGGCGGGGACACCCCGTCCGACCGCCCCACGCCGGGCGACCGCTGGGAAAACGGATTTGCCTATCTGGCGGGGGATATCGTCAAGCATGGAAATACCTACTACCGCTGCATAAAGGACCTGCCCGAGGAGCTGCGCGGAGTCCCGCCCCAGAACAAAAAGGCGGAGGGCTACTGGGAGGAAATCCCCGACTGGCAGCCCCGGCGGGCTGGCGGCGTAAGCTTTTCCAATGCGGAGGAGTGGCAGGCGGGCAAGATCTACCGCCTCGGCGCGGTGGTGACCGATCAGGGGCGCTGGTATATCTGCGCCGACGATCAGATTCCCGCGGGCGTGGTTCCGGGTACGCCGGAGACGCCGTGGTTCCCGATGCCCGCGCCCGACCCGGACGGGGAGTGGCCCGACTGGGAGGAGAGACGGTATGCGTCCGGAGAACAGGTGATCTACCAGGGGCATTACTGGATCTGTGTGGCGATGAGCGGCAGCAACTACCACCCTGAGTGGGCCGCCCGGCCGCCCCAGTGGGCGGATTTGGGCGAGGTGGGCCAGAAGCCGCCCGACCCGGTGGAGCCCACCGAGATCCCGCCCGCCAAACCGGATATCTCGGGCGGGAGCGCGGATTTCTCCGTGCTTTCGCGGGTGACCGGGACGGGGAGCTATGTCGGCGGCCTCGTCGGGGAGAGCATCGGCGGCAGCTACCGGACGGTGTCCGCGGGCGCCGTGGTCTACGCCGGGACGGGGCTCACCGCGGAGGTGAATCCCCATTTCGGCGGCGCGGCGGCCGGCCGCCTGGTCCTCGACTACACCCTCACGGGCGGCGGCAGCTATGCCGGCGGCCTGTTCGGCGCGATGCGGGGCGGCGCGCTCCAGACGGCGGTCAGCCGCACGCTGGCCGCCGGCGGAAGCTACGCGGGCGGCGTCGCCGGGTACGCGGAGGGGCTCGCCCTCTCGGGGACGGTGCGCAGCGTCGGCGATGTTTCGGGCGGCGCGGACGTGGGCGGCCTCTTCGGCGGCTGCGACTTTGCGCCCGGCGGCCTTGTGAACGAGGCGAACGTCCTGGGCGGACAGCGGGTCGGCGGTCTCGTGGGGAGCAACCGGCTCACGATTACCGGCAGCGAGAACAAGGGGCTCGTGCGGGGGTATCCCGTCTCGGGCGGCGCAGCGATCGGGCAGATCGGCGGCATCGCTGGGCTGAACGCCGCGGGAGGCCGCATCGAGGAGAGCAAAAACAGCGCCGCGTTCTATAACGGCGCGGGCGTCTCCGAGGCCCCCGGCAGGTGGGAGGCCCTGCCTGCGAACGCCCTCTACGGGCAGGCCGTGGGCGGCATCGCCGGAGAGAACGCCGGGGAGATCTCCGGCTGCACCCTCGCGGGCAGCGTCTTTGGCGAAAAACAGGTCGGCGGCATCGCGGGCAAAAACACCGGCACGGTTTCCGACTGCGATTTCGCGGAATTTTCCGCAGCGAACGGCATCGTGCAGGGCGTGGAGAACGTGGGCGGCGTCGTGGGCTGGAACACCGGTTCCGGCCTGATTTCCGGCACCCGGAACGGCCCGGACAGACGCGCGGCCAACCTGCTGGCGCCGGGCGAATCGGTGGACGTGTCCGGGCTGCTCAAGGTGCTCGCGTCGGGCAAAAACGCGGGCGGCTATGTTGGGCTGGAGGGAAGCCAGGCCCATACCGGGCTGGAAAACGCGGCGTTTGTCAGCGGCGCGGGCAATGTCGGCGGCGTCGTCGGCTACACCCACGCCGGCCTGACCGAGTGCGTCAACCGGGGGCTCGTGCAGGCGGACGGCGAGGCGGCGGGCGGCGTCGCGGGGCGTTCGGACCAGTCGCTCGAGGGCTGCCGCAACGAGGGCAGGGTCTCCGGCCTCGGCGGGAACTATTTCGGCGGCGTGGCCGGCGTCATGGAGAGCGGCGCCTACGCCGGGAACGGCGTCAACGCGGGGCTCGTCGAGAACCCGGGGAAGGGCGCGGGCGCGAACTATCTGGGCGGCGTCGCGGGCTATGTGCGCGCGGGCACGCTGTCGGACTGCTCCAACGAGGGCACGGTCGGCAGCGAATATACCGGCGGCTCCTATGTGGGCGGCGTCGTGGGCCGCATGGACGGCGGCAGGATTGAAAACTGCTTCAACGGCTTTGAGAACCTCGACCCGGACGACGGGGGCCAGCCCCGCCTCTGGAACGCCGGGAGCGGCCTCGGCGGCGTGGCGGGCTACTCCTCGCCCGGAGGAAGCACGGCGGTCACCGTGACCGAATGCTACAACTATGCCGACCTCACCGACACCGGGGACCCCGACAAGACGGGCGGCATCCTCGGCGGCGCGCGCGGGGACGTCACGGTGGAGAACTGCGCCAACTACGGCGATATCGAGAGCAAGGGGAAATATGTTGGCGGCATCGCGGGCCAGACGGAGAACACGGCGGTGCGGATCGGGGACTGCCGGAATGAAGGGGATATCTTCGGCGGGGACGCGACGGGCGGCATCGTCGGGAAAAACCAGGCGACGATCGAGGGCTGCACGAACGCGGGCAAGTCGGTCGAGGGCGGCTCCTACGTGGGCGGCATCGCCGGCAGCCACGACAGCCGCAAGGAGATCACCAACTGCGAGAGCGGCGCGGACGTGACCGCCTCCGCCAGCGCGGCGGGCGGGATCGCCGGGTCGAGCCGCGGGACGGTCAGCTTCTGCACCATGCGCGGCGGCTATGTCTCGGCGGGGAAGGCCTCGAACGGGACCTCCAACGCGGGCGGGCTGGTCGGCAGCAGCGGAAGCTCTGTCGATACCGACGGCGCGGTGGAATCCTGCGTGCTCGACCCGCCCGAGGGCGGCCTCACGGTCAAGGGGGAGGGCAACTATGTCGGCGGTCTGGTCGGCACCAACAACGGCTCCCTCAAGGACAACGCCGTCCCCGCCGTCCAGCCGGTCAGGGTGAGCGGCGGCAGCTCGGTTGGCGGGCTGGTCGGCTACCTGCAGACGGGGAGCCTCCGCCAGTACGAAAACGGCGAAAACTTCACAGTCAACGGCACCGGCATCCGGGTCGGCGGGATCGCCGGGGAGGCGCGCGTCGGCATTTCGGGCGAGCCGGACCGCCCGGTGGTCAACACCGCGACGGTGCACAGCGAGAGCTATAACGTCGGCGGCATCGTCGGCGAAAATAAGGAAAACGCCATCGTCATCCAATACTGCGAGAACCGCGGGAAGGTCTCAAGCGCCGAACGCAACGCGGGCGGCGTCTCGAAGATGGAGATCGTCCGCTGCATCAACGAGGGGGAGGTCCGCCACAGCGGCAATACCGCCGGGAACGGAAACACGGGCGGCATCGTGGGCGGCGCGGGCGCCACCCGGATCGAGGAGTGCGACAACCGCGGGGCGGTCACCGCCGTCCCGCTGGGCCTGGGCGGCATCGCCGGGCAGGCGACGGACGGAAGCGTGCTCGTCAACTGCCGCAACTCCGCGCCCGTGGGCGCGGCGGGAGGCCCCGGAACCGCGGGCGGCATCGCCGGCGCGGCGGTGGGCAGCACGATCGAAACCTGCGAAAACAGCGGGGAGGTCCGCGCGGACGGCGGGACCGTCGGCGGGATCGTGGGGAGCCTGCGGGCCGGCTCCCGCCTCGAGGACAGCAGGAATACCGCGCCCGTTGCGGGCGGCGCCAATACCGGCGGGCTCGCCGGCAAGGTGGATAACAGCGCCCTTTGGCAGAGCGTCAACACCGGCGCGGTGGTGGGCGGCAGCCAGACGGGCGGGCTCGCGGGCTCGGCCGACGGTAAATCCACCCTGGAAAGCAGTGACAATACGGCGGCGGTGCGGGGTGATACGAATACCGGCGGCCTCGTCGGGAGCCTCGAAGGGGCGCTGGACGACTGCCTCAACCTCGGCGCGGTGGAAGGCAGGGCCTCCTCGCGCGGCGGTCTTGCCGGGAAGCGGACGGACGACGCGGTTATCACCGACAGCTTCTACTATGCCGATCCGTCGGACGGCATCCGCTCGGTGGGCGCGGGGACCGTCTACACCCCGGCCGACAGCCCCGCGGAGAACGAACCGCCCGCCGACCGGCGGCTGACGGCGGTCCTCTTTGAGGAAAACGGCGTCCCGGCGCCCGACTTCACCGACCGCGCGGCGGTGCGGGCGGCGCTGGAAAGCCTGCCGTGGCCGCTCGCGGTCATGGAGGAGGAAGAGGTCCCGCCGGACGATCCGCTCCCGCCCGAGGCTTCCACCCCGGAGGGGGAGGACGCGGCGCCTCCGGCGGATGATCCGTCCGGAGGCCCGTCCGAGGACGGTCCCTCCGGGTCCTCCTCCGAGGAAGCGGCCCCGGTGGAGCCTCCACCCGAGGAGGCGTCCTCATCCCCGGAGCCGTCCTCCGTCCCGGACGATCCCGCGGAGGGCGGGGAACCGCCCGCCTCATAGAATGCGCGAAGCGCCCCCGGGTCCCACATGGTGGGAACCCGGGGGCGCTTTTTTGCATGTCCGGATCACGGCTCGGAGGCGGCGGGCTGGACCCCGTGCAGCCGGATGGGCCTGTCGGCGCTGTAGAGGCTGCCGCCCGTGCGGTCGCGCACGGCGATCGAGACGGTGCAGACCTCCCCGTCGAGGGAAAAGCGGAGGGTGACCTGCTGGCCCATGTAGTAGCCGGGGTCGTAGGCGAGCCCTTCGACAACCGGCGGGTCGGCGTTCCCGTCGACCGTCTTTTCCCCGTGACGGCCGGTGTAGGTGAGGACCGCGCCGTCCGCCGAGACGGAGACGCGGGAAGCGAAGGAGAGCTCGTTGCCAAGCGCCTCCTCGATGCTGTTGGAGATCTTTTTCGCGTAGGAGAGGTCGATGCTGTGCGCGTGGATTTTCACAAAGCTCGGCAGCAGCGCGGCGATCCCCGCCATCAGCAGGGCGGAGACGGTCATCGCCACGATCATCTCGATGAGGGTGAAGCCCCTTTTTTTCCGCAGCAGGGCGCGCAGGCGGCTCATGGCGTTCCCCCCGTTTCCGCGGGCGCGTAGACGAATTTGCTCAGGCGCACCGTCCCGTCGCCGTTTGATACCTCGTAGGTCACAAGCCGTAGCTCCTCGTTCACCGTTCCGCCGCTGACGAGGGAGAAATCCCGCGTCTCGTAGGGCGCGGAAAGGTCCGCGCCCGCCTCCTCCGAGAGGGCGATGACCTGGTTGACCGCGTTTTCCGACTGCTGGGTACGGATCGTGATGCGCGACGCGGTGACGAAGAGGGCCGCGACGACCGTCATCACGAGCGCGAAGAGCAGCACGCCGAGCACCGATTCGATCAGCGTAAAGCCCCGTTTATCCCGGAGCGGCTTCCCAATTTTCCGGCGCATGGCTCAGTCCCCCTTTACAAACTGGCGCAGCTTCCACTTCCCGGCGTCCGCCGCCGCGTCGAAGGTGCTGTGGAACCGGATGACCACCTCCCGGCCGTCGAGCTGGCAGGTGACGGCCAGATCGGCCTCGAGCGTTCCGGAGGCGGTATATTTGCTGCGGTTGTCCGGGTCGGCGGGGTCCCGGCGGACGGTGACGTCCGAAAGGCAGAAGGAGGCGTCCATACGGACCGTCCGGCCGTCCGCGCCGGGGTCGGCCGGGTCCGCGACGGCGATCTTCTCCGATTCCAGGGCGTTCGCCGCGCCTCTCCCCGGCAAAAAGACCGAATCCCGGCCGTCGGGGATGCTGGCGGAAGCCGCGGCGGCCTGTTTCCACCCCGATACGAGCGGCTCGAACCGCCCCGCCTCCACCATGTCGTTGACCGATTCGGCCAGCGAGACGGCGTAGGCGTCGGTCTGCGCGCTGGCGAGCTTGCGCTCTGCGCTCTGCATGTTCGCGAGCGCCGCCGTCAGGAGGGTGAAGCCGAGCGCCGACAGAAAGGCGAAGACGCAGACGACCGTCAGCAGGACATATCCCTTTTTGTTTCCGGTGCGCATGGCCCCGCCTCCCCGTATGTTTCAGTTGCCCTGTTCCTACCTGTCATCATACCAGAAACAGCGCCTTTTTTCAACCGCGCATCCCTTCCAGAATCAGGGCCCGGACTTGCGTGACCGCACAGAAAATGGTAGTGCAAACGTCCGCTCCACCCCGACTCCCCGCCCTATCCAAATGTGCGCTCTACCGGGGTGGATCTTGAAGCCGCCGGCGACCTCGGCATCAAAACGATCTGGGCGCTTTCGCTGCCCGGAAAAACCGCGCCGATCACCGCCGGAGAGATCATCCTCGACACGATCGGCAACTGCCTGTCTGAACAGGAGGTGCTGTGATGGACAAATTAAAACTGGGCTTTGCCATGACCGGTTCCTTCTGTACCTGGGCGAAGGTGCTGCCGGTGATGGAGGAGCTTGCGGGGACCTACGACGTGTTCCCGATCCTCTCCCCGATTTCCTACGTCTCCGACAACCGCTTCGGCAAGGCCGCCGACTGGATCGATCGGATCGAGCGGGCGTGCGGCCGCAAGGTGTGGCACACGATCGAGGAGGTCGAGCCGATCGGCCCGAAAAACCTGCTCGACGCGATGGTGATCGTCCCCTGCACGGGCAACACCCTCGGCAAGCTCGCCAACGGTGTGAACGACACCCCCGTGACGATGGCCGCGAAATCGAATCTGCGCAACGGGAACCCGCTTTTGCTGGCGGTGTCGACCAACGACGCGCTCTCCGGTTCGGCGCGCAACATCGGCGTGCTGATGAACGCCAAGAACGTCTATTTCGTCCCGATGTCGCAGGACGACCCGGTCAAAAAGCCGACCTCGGTGGTGGCGCACTTCGACAAGGTGGGCGCGGCGCTCGAGGCCGCGCTCGCGGGAAAGCAGCTCCAGCCGGTCTATGCGTGACCCGATGAAACGATGAAGCCCCCGTCCGCGCAGGCGGACGGGGGCTTTTTGGCGTCACCGTTCCGGCAGGAGCCGGATGGTCCGTGCGATGCCGTCAAGCTGTTCGCCGGTGACGAGCCCCTCCTCGAAGGAGAACGCCACGTAGACGAGCAGCTTTTCATCGTAGGAGAGGATGGCCGGGCTGTAGCGTTCGGGCCTGTCCGCCATGCTGACTGCCTCCCATTCGGGGCCGTCCGCCTTGCACATCACCCGGCAGGTTGCGGTGCAGGTCGTCTCGGTCATCGTGACGGGGGTGTAGTCGTTGTCCCAGTTGACGACCGAACCGAGCATCAGCGGGCCGTAGATCATGCGGTGGAAGTTTTCCCCGGTCGTCGGCCCGGCGAAGGTGAAGGTCCCGTAGCCGACGCTGCCGACGCGGGTCTCCCCGTCATAGAGGTCCATCGGGGTGAAGAGGTCCGCGGCCGCCTCCGCCCGCGCGGGCCTGCGGACCGTCCAGCCCTCGGGCAGCGCCATGCGCAGCCGGAAGGGAGAATGCTCATAGATTTCGGCGTTGTAGTCGGTTTTCCCCTCCTGATAGGCGGGAAAGAGCACCTCTGCCTGCCGGAAGCCCGCCGGGGTCTCGATGGAGGGGACGGGCAGCGGCGGGCCGAAGGGACGCTCGCCCGCCGACAGCCTGATGCTGTCGGCAATTACGCGGAGCTGTTCGTCGGTGAGGGCGCTGTCGAGCAGTTCGATGCCGGTGAAGTAGAGCAGGTCGAGGTCGCAGCAGAGTACGCCTTTGTTATAGTAGTCCGCGCCGTCCCCGAAAAGCCGCGCGGGGTAGCGGACCCGGCAGGTCGCGGAGACGGCCCGTCCCGTCTGCGCGACAAGGGTGTAGCTGTCGTCCCAGGTGCGAACGCCGGTCATCAGCCAGCGGTAGTAGCCCTGGTAATCGGCCGGGGGCGCGTCGAAGCCGTAGTCCTCCCACGCCTCGATCGGTTCGTCGTCAAAGCGGTCGTACCCCACGGTGCCGACGCACTGCCCGCCGCGATAGAGGTTGACCGGCCCGCGGAGCATCTCCGCATAGGTGCCCTCCCCTTCAGTGGGGAGCCGCGCGGTCCACCCCTCGGGGAGCAGCAGGTCGAGGGTGACGAGCTCCTCCGCGCGGTAATCCACCGCGCCGCTCCGGGCGGGCGGGAGCAGGTCGCCGTTTTCGTCCACGCGCAGGTCCTCGCCCGTCCCGACGCTCTCGCGGTTGTCCGGAAAGGCGATATGCACCTCGCAATAGCCCTCTGGTGCGGCGGAAACAGCCGCCGCTTCTTCCTCCGTCCCGGGCGCCTCCGCCGCGGACGCCGCCGGCGCCTCCTGCGGCGCGGGCTGGGCCGGCGCGCACCCGCCCAGCGAAAGCAGGAGGGCCGCGCACAGTCCCGCCGTGCGGGCAACGCTCTTTTTCATTCCGGTTCCCCCAATCCAATCCGATTTGAATTCAGTATACCTCCCGCCGGCGGGGGACGCAAGATGGAAAAAGGACCCGGAGGTCACGGCGGAGCGTTTTGCCGGGCGGAAGGAGGCTTTTCCGTGCCGCCGCGTCCGCGCCGGTTTTGGCGGCCGGGCGGAGGGCGGCGGCCTGCGGGACGGTCCTCAAAAGGGCGGACGGGGCGTCTTTTGGGGCCGGAAGGCTCAAAAACTTCCCTTTTTCAGTCACAAAACTAAAAAAACGCCGATCGACTCGATCAAAAATAATTCCGCGAAATATCTAAAATGTTCGGTTAAATCGATCTTTCCGGAAGACAGACTTCACAATTTAAGGCTGGTAACAGAAAAAGTTGCATGAATATAGGTAAAAATTTCTAAACATCTTGCAACAATTTGGAAAGTATTCTATAATGAAGTTACATTTGATCAAGGTGCGCCGGGCTCGCGGTAGCGGCCCGCGGCTGGCGCGCGTGGGCGTTTTCCACCGGCCGGAGGTGGTCTTGTCCGGCATGGGTTTGAGAATGGAAACGAGAGGATGGTAAACATGAGTGTAAAACGGATGCTGGCGACCCTGAAAAGCCTGTTTGGCATCGGCCTGATCGCCCCGGTGGCCCTGTCGGCCTTCGGCGGGTTCAGCATGCTGGCGGTGAACGAGGGCGGCAAAAAGGACCGCCGCCAGGCCCCGGCCGTGGAGGAGCCCGCGGCGGAGGAACCCGCGGCGAGCCCGGCGCCCGCCGCCAAGGGGATGCAAAAGACGACCGTTTCGGCGGGTACGTCGATCACCGGCACGATCTCGTCGGACGGGCATGTCGAAATGCTCGGCGAGATGAAGGGGGATATCGACGCGAAGGGCAACGTCCGCATCTGCGGGCAGGTGACCGGGAACGTCCAGGGCAACAACATCGAGATGGTGGCCTGCCGGGTGCAGGGCAACGTCACGGCCTCCGCCATCCTGACGATGGACGGGGAGTCGGTGCTGGTCGGGGATATCGGCGCGGCGCGCGCCACGATCAACGGCCGCGTCAAGGGCAACGTCACGACGCGGGAGGCGGCGGTCTTCAACCAGAACGCCATGCTGCTGGGCGACGTCACCTCCGAGCTGGTCACCATCGATCAGGGCGCGGTCATCCACGGCGCCCTCAAGGTGCTCCGCGACAAGGAGATCGAAAAGGCGTTTGAAAACCTCTGAGCAAAATATCCGCGGGGCCCGTTCCGGATGCGGAACGGGCCCCGTTTTTTTGCCATTCAGCCGAGCAGGGAGCGGAAGATCTCCTGGAGCAGGGCGGGGTTGCCGCGCCCCGCCGTCTTCCGCATCACCCGTCCGACGAGGGACTGGAGCGCGGCGGTCCTGCCGTTCCGATAGTCGCCGGCAGCGCGGGGAAGTTCGACGAGCGCCTCGCGCGCCAGCACGGTGAGCGCCTCCCGGTCGCTGAGCTGTCCGAGCCCCTCCGCGCGCACCGTTTCGAGTGGGTCGCGGCCGGTGTCCCACAGCTCACGGACGAGGCGGCGGGCGGTGCCGCTGTTGATCCCGCCCTCCCCGAGCAGGTCGGCGATTTGGGCCATGTGCGCGGGAGGCAGGGGGATGCTTCCGCCGTCTGGCCCGAGCAGGGGGACCGCGGCGCTCTGGATGAGGTTCGCCGCGAGCGCGGGAAAGCGGGTGAGCGCGGCGGTTTCCTCGAAGTAGTCGGCCGCCTCCCTGCGGAGGGTGAGCAGCTCGGCGGCAAAGGGGGTGAGCCCCCAGCGCCCGACGTACCCGCGCTTGCGTTCGTCGGGCAGCGCCGGGATCTCCCCGCGCAGCGCGTCGAGCTCCTCCCGGGAGACGGCGATGGGCGGCAGGTCGGGGTCGGGAAAGTAGCGGTAGTCGTCGGCGTCCTCCTTGCGGCGCATCGGAAGGGTCCTGCCGGACGCCTGGTCGAACCGGCGGGTCTCCTGCACGACCGGTTCCCCGGCCTCGAGCGCGTCCGCCTGCCGTGCGAATTCAAATGCGATCGCCCTGGAGATGAACTGGAAGCTGTTGAGGTTCTTCATCTCGGTGCGGGTGCCGAGGGTTTCCTCCCCCCTCCTGCGCACCGAGAGGTTGACGTCGCAGCGCATCGAGCCCTCGTTCATCCGGCAGTCGGAGACGCCGGTGTAGAGCAGGACGGCGCGCAGCTTGCGCAGATAGGCCTTGGCCTCCTCCGCCGAGCGCAGGTCAGGCTCCGAGACAATCTCGATGAGCGGTACCCCGCAGCGGTTGCAGTCGACGAGGGTGCCCTGCCCCTCGATGTGCACAAGCTTGCCCGCGTCCTCCTCGATGTGGATGCGGGTGATGCCAATCCGCTTGGAGCCGGCCTCCGTCTCAATCTCAAGAAAGCCGTTTTCACAGAGGGGCTGGTCGAACTGGGAGATCTGGTAGCCCTTGGGCAGGTCGGGATAGAAGTAGTTCTTGCGGTCCTGCCGGGAGTGGGAAGCGATGCGGCAGTTTGTGGCGAGCCCCGCCTTGACGGCGTATGCGACCGCCTGCCGGTTGAGCACGGGCAGCGCGCCCGGCATACCGGTGCAGACGGGGCAACACTGGGTGTTCGGCTCCGCGCCGAAGGCGGTGGGGCAGGAGCAGAAGATCTTGGACGCGGTTTTGAGCTCGCAGTGGACCTCGAGCCCGATGACCATCTCATATCGATCGCGCGCGCTCATGGCTGTTTCCCTCCCTCGCTCTGTTCATAGGCGTAGGCGGCGCGGTAGAGGAGCTGTTCGGAAAACGGCCTTCCGATCAGCTGCATCCCGATGGGAAGCCCCCGCGCGCCGGTCCCGCAGGGCATCGACAGCGCGGGCAGACCGGCGATGTTGACCGGCACCGTGCACACGTCGCCCATGTACATCTCAAGCGGGCTGTTCCGCTTTTCCCCGAGCCGGCAGGCCGTGGTGGGCGCGACGGGGGCCAGCAGGAAGTCGAACCGCTCGAAGACGCGCGCGAAATCCCGCTGGACGAGGGTGCGCACCTCGAGCGCCTTCTTATAGTAGGCGTCGTAATACCCCGCGCTCAGCACAAAGCTGCCGAGCAGGATGCGCCGTTTGACTTCCGCGCCGAATCCCTGACTGCGGCTCTCCCGGTAGAGCTCGCCGATGTCGCGGCAGCCCTCGGCGCGAAAGCCGCAGCGCACCCCGTCGAACCGGGCAAGGTTGGAGGACGCCTCGGCGGAGGAGAGCACATAGTAGGCGGACAGGGCGTGGCGCAGGGTGGGCAGCGAGACCTCCTCCACCCGCACGCCGAGACGCTCATACCGCGCGGCGGCGGCCTTGACGGTGTCGGAGACCTCGGGGGCGATCCCCTCGCCAAAGAATTCCGCGGGGAGCGCGGCGTGCAGACCCCCGGCCTCCCGGCCGAGTTGGGAGCCGAAGCTCCCCCACTCCCGCGCAAGGCTGGTCGCGTCGCGCGGGTCGTGCCCGGCGATCACGTCGAGCAGCAGCGCGGAGTCCCGCACCGTCCGGGTGAGCGGCCCGATCTGGTCGAGGGAGGAGGCGAAGGCGACGAGCCCATAGCGGGAGACGGCGCCGTAGGTCGGCTTCATGCCGACCACGCCGCAGAAGGCGGCGGGCTGGCGGATGGAGCCGCCCGTGTCCGAGCCGAGCGCGCAGGGGGCCTCACAGGCGGCGACCGCCGCCGCCGAGCCGCCCGAGCTGCCGCCCGGCACGCGGGAGGGGTCCGCGGGGTTGCGGGTGATCTGGAAGAAGGAGCTCTCGGTGGTCGAGCCCATCGCGAATTCATCCATGTTGCACTTGCCGAGCGGTACCATCCGTCCGGCCTCCAGCCGTTCGACGACGTGCGCGTCGTAGGGCGGGGTGAAGCCCTCGAGCATCCGGGAGGCGCAGGTGGTGGGAGCGAAGCGGGTGCAGATGTTGTCCTTGAGCGCCACCGGAACGCCCGCCAGCGGCGGGAGCTCCTCACCCCGCAGGCGCGCCGCGTCCACCGCAGCGGCGCGGGCGCGCGCCGTGTCCGCCGTCACGGCCAGGTAGGCCCCGATCTCCGGGTCGCGGGATTCGATCTCGGAGAGGTAGGCCTCCGCCGCCTCGACGGCGGAGAGCTCCCGCCTCCGGAGCAGCGCGGAAAGCTTTGCGGCGCTCAGCCGCGTGATCTGCCGGTCTTTCATTTCATTCCCTCCTCATTCCACGACCTGCGGGACGAAGAAGCATCCGTCCCAGGTCTCGGGCGCGCCCGCGAGCAGGTCCGCGCGCGGCAGGGGCGTTCCGGCCCTGTCCGGCCGGAAGACGTTTTCCAGCGGCACCACATGGCCGGCGGGCGGGACCCCCTCGGTGTCCGCCTCCGCGAGCTGGCCGGCAAAGGCGACGAGCTCGGCCATCTGCCGTTCGAGCGCCTCCCGCTCCTCTGGCGCGACCCGCAGGCGGGCGAGGTTTGCCGCCGCGTCCACGTCGACGCGGGCCTGGCTGCGCCGCGCCTTGGCGGGGACGCCCACGCCCTCCCGGAGGAGCCCGGCCAGCCCGAGCGCATCGAGTTGCGCGGGGTCGACGGGGCCCGGCGCGCCGGTGAGTGGGCAGCGGGCATCCTTCGTCTTGGGGAAGGCGATCACGTCGCGCAGGGAGGGGGCCCCGAGCATCTGCATGACCAGCCGGTCGAGCCCGAACGCGAAGCCGCCGTGAGGCGGGGTGCCGTACTGGAAGGCGTTGACCAGAAAGCCGAACCGTTCCCCGATCTGCCCGTCGGAGAAGCCGAGCGCCTCAAACATCCGTTTCTGAACGTCGCGGCTGTGGATGCGGATGCTGCCGCTTCCGAGCTCGACGCCGTTGAGCACCACATCGTAGGCCTGCGCGCGTACCCGGGCGGGGTCGGTGAGCAGGTAGGGGAGGTCCTCGGGATAGGGCATCGTAAAGGGGTGGTGGGTCGCGACGTAGCGGCCCTCCTCCTCGGAATACTCGAACTGGGGGAAGTCGGTGACGAAGCAGAATTTGTAATCCCCGGGGTTCCTGCGCAGGCCGAGCAGGTCAGCGAGATCGAGCCGCAGGCCGCCGAGGGTGCGGCAGACGGTGGAGAAGCGGTCGGCGCAGAAGAGGATGAAGTCGCCCGGCCTGCCGTCCACCGCGTCGAGCAGCGCGGCAAAGTCCGCCTTGGAGAAGTATTTTGTCAGGACGGAGTAGGGCTCTCCGTCCTCCCGGAGGGCGATCCACGCCATCCCCCCGGCGCCGTAGGCGAGGGCCTTTTTGGTGAGCTCTTCAATCGTGCCGCGGGAAAAATCGCAGCGTCCCTTGACGTTGAGGGCGCGCACCACGCCGCCCGCCTCCACGGCCTTGCGGAAGACCGAAAAGCCGCAGCCGCGCGCAAGCTCGGTCACGTCGGCGATCGGCAGCCCGAAGCGCAGATCGGGCTTGTCGGAGCCGTAGCGGTCCATCGCCTCCCGCCAGGTGAGGCGGGGGAAGGGGGCGGGGAGCTCAATCCCCAGCGCCTCCCGGAAGAGGTGCCGGAACATTCGCTCGAGGTGCCGCAGGATATCCTCCTGGTCGACGAAGGAGAGCTCCATATCCACCTGCGTGAACTCGGGCTGGCGGTCGGCGCGCAGGTCCTCGTCGCGGAAGCACCGCGCGATCTGATAGTATCTGTCGACGCCGGCGACCATCAGGAGCTGCTTGAAGATCTGCGGCGACTGGGGCAGCGCGTAGAATTCCCCCTGGTGCACCCGGCTGGGCACGAGGTAGTCGCGCGCCCCCTCGGGTGTGGATTTGGTGAGCATCGGCGTCTCCACCGCTAGGAACCCCTCGCTTTCGAGGTAGTTGCTCACGAGGCGCGCGACCCGTGCGCGAAAGCGCAGGTTTTCGAGCAGCCCCGGGCGGCGCAGGTCGAGGAAGCGGTAGCGCAGCCGCACCTCCTCCCGCACGTCCGCCGCGTCCTCGAGCGGGAAGGGCAGGGGCCGCGCCTCGGAAAGCACCTCCATCCCGCGCGCGCAGAGCTCGAAGGCGCCGGTGGCGAGCCGGGGGTTGCGGGTCTCCTCGCTGCGCGGACGCAGCTCCCCCCGCACCGCGACCACCGATTCGACCCGCAGGCCCTCCGCCGCGGCAAAGTCCTCCCGCGAAAGGTTCTGCGCGTCGAACACCACCTGGAGCGTTCCCTCGCGATCCCGCAGGTCGATGAAGATGACGCCGCCCATGTCGCGCTTGTTCTGCGCCCAGCCCATGACGACGGCGGCGCGGCCCACGTCGGCTTCCCGCAGCGCGCCGCAGTAATCGGTTCGTTTCATAGCGATCCCTCCAAAGATCGGACGAAAAAGGAGCGCCCTTCGTCCCTCATTTTGGGACGAAAGGCGCTCCTTCCGCGGTACCACCCAAATAGGGCGCCGGGGGCGCCCCACTCTTTCACCTATGGTTTGCGGCTGTAACGCGCCGCCCGGCGTCCGAGCCTACCGGCAAAATGCGTTCGGTCGGAAACTCGGGGATGTTCTTCCTCCCGTGCCTTGTACCGGGCTCCCACCTTTTCCCGGCTCTCTGTGACGCGGCGTCGGGGCTACTCTTCCCGTCATCGTCTTTGGCGGTTATAAAAAAAGACGGCGCTTCCCAACGTGTGGTAAAAGCGCCGTTGCTTTTATAACGGCCATTCTAGCAGGATGGGAGCGCGTTGTCAATCCCTTTTCGGAAATTTTTCCGCGGGGAATTCGGGGGACGGGCCTCCTTTTTCTGGCAAAAAGGTTGCGTTGACAACTATTTTTCCGCCTGATATAATGGGAGGGAAAGAAAGGAAGCGGTTTCGTGCACAGCGACCAGAATCAGGCGGACAAATTCGCCAGAATGACCCAGACGCCCATTCCGCGGCTCATCACGACGCTGGCGGTCCCCACGATCATCAGCATGATGATCACCTCGGTCTACAACATGGCGGACACCTTTTTCGTCGGCCGGATCGGCACCAGCGCGACCGGCGCGGTGGGCGTCGTCTTTTCGCTGATGGCGGTCATCCAGGCGATCGGGTTCATGTTCGGGCAGGGCTCGGGCAACTACATCGCCCGCAGCCTCGGCGGCCAGGATTTCCGGGACGCCTCGCGCATGTCCGCGACCGGTTTTTTCTCGGCGCTGATCGTGGGCGGACTCATCACCCTCTTCGGCCTTATCTTCCTCGACCCGCTCGTGCGGCTGCTCGGCGCGACCGAGACGATCCTGCCCTACGCGCGGGATTACGCGCGGTACATCCTGCTCGGCGCGTCCTACATGACCGCGTCGCTCGTCCTCAATAACCAGCTGCGCTTCCAGGGCAGCGCCTCCTACGCGATGGTCGGCATCGCGGCGGGCGGCATCCTCAACATCGCGCTGGATCCGCTGTTTATTTTCGTCTTCCACATGGGCATCGCCGGGGCGGCGATCGCGACGGTCATCAGCCAGTTTGTGAGCTTCTGCATCCTGCTGGTCGGCTGTACGCGGGGCGGGAACATCCGCATCCATTTCCGGGACTTCACCCCCCGCTGGGAGCTTTACCGCGAAATCCTGCGGGGCGGCCTGCCCTCCCTCTGGCGGCAGGGGCTGGCGAGCGTCGCCACCATCTGCCTCAACCTCGCCGCGGGCCCCTACGGCGACGCGGCGATCGCCGCGATGTCGATCGTCTCCCGCGTCAATATGTTCGCTTCCTCCGCGCTCATCGGCTTCGGACAGGGCTTCCAGCCGGTGTGCGGCTTCAATTACGGGGCCAGGCTCTATAAGCGGGTCCGCGAGGGATTCTGGTTCTGCGTGCGCGTGTCGGTCGTCGTGCTGGCGGTGCTGGCGGTGGCCGGGTTCATCTTCGCCCCCGGGATCATCGCGGTCTTCCGCGGGGAGGACGCGCTCGTCGTCGAGATCGGCGCGCGGGCGCTGCGCTTCCAGTGCGTGGCCTTCCCGCTCATGTCCTGGGTGATCATCAACAACATGCTCTGCCAGACGATCGGCAAGGCCGCCAAGGCGACCGTCCTCGCCATGGCGCGGCAGGGGCTCTTCTTCCTGCCGCTCATCCTCGTCCTGCCGCCGCTCTTCGGGGTGCTCGGCGTACAGCTCAGCCAGCCGCTCTCCGATCTGGCCACCTTCCTGCTCTCGGTGCAGATCGGCTTCACCGTCCTCCGTGAGCTCAAGGCGCAGGAGGAGGCGGAGGGAGGCGCGGCATGAAAAAGGTGCGCCTCAACCGGGATATCTCCATCCTCTACCGTTACGGGCAGCGGTTCTTCGCCTGCCGGCTCGCTCCGCTGGGGGTCGAGGTGGGGCAGCTCCCGGTGCTGATGCAGGTCTACCAGATGCCCGGCACGACGCAGGACGCGCTGTCGGTGGGGCGGGGGTTTGACAAGGGGACGACCGCCCGCGTGGCGAAGTCGCTGGAGGACGCGGGGCTCCTGCGCCGGGAAACCGACCCCGACGACCGGCGGATCAACCACCTCTATCCCACCGGGCGGGCGCTCGCGCTGCGCCCGCAGGTGGAGGCGGTCATCGACGAGCTGCACGGGGTGCTCTACCGCGGACTGAGCGGGGAGGAGATCGCGCAGGCCTCCGCCCTCGTGGCCCGGATGCGACGCAACCTCGCCGATGAGATCGACCGGCAGCGGTCGTCCAAATGAGAATCAGAATGTAAAGCGGCGCGCCGTCCATCCGGACGGCGCGCCGCTTTTATTTTGGGTGCTTACCGGACGCCGGGGATGGCGGGAAGCCCGTCGAAGCCCTTCTGCAGGTCGGCGTCGGTGGGGATGTAGTCGCTCATGACGCCGTCGTGGAAGGCGGAATAGGCGGTCATGTCGAAGTAGCCGGTGCCTGTGAGGCCGAAGAGGATGGTCTTTTCCTCGCCCGTCTCCTTGCAGCGCAGCGCCTCGTCGATCGCGGCGCGGATGGCGTGCGCGCTCTCGGGGGCGGGGAGGATGGTCTCCTGCTTGGCGAAGAAGACGGCGGCCTCGAACACCTTGGTCTGCTCGACCGACACGGCCTCCATGTAGCCGTCGTGGTAGAGCTTGGAGAGGATGGGGGACATGCCGTGGTAACGCAGCCCGCCCGCGTGGTTGGCGGAGGGGATGAAGCCGCAGCCGAGGGTGTACATGCGGGCGAGCGGGGTGATCCGGCCGGTATCGCAGAAGTCGTAGGCGTACCGCCCGCGGGTGAGGGAGGGGCAGGAGGCGGGCTCGACCGCGACGATGCGGGGGTCGGCTCTGCCGGTCAGCTTATCCTGCATGAAGGGGGCGATGAGGCCGCCGAGGTTGGAGCCGCCGCCCGCGCAGCCGATGATCACGTCGGGGTACTCGCCGATCATCTCCATCGCGGTCTTGCTCTCAAGGCCGATGACCGACTGGTGGAGCAGCACCTGGTTGAGCACCGAGCCGAGCACATAGCGGTACCCCTCGGTGGAGACGGCCTTTTCGACCGCCTCGGAGATGGCGCAGCCAAGGCTTCCGCCCGTCTCGGGGTCGGCGGCGAGGATGCGGCGCCCGGCCTCGGTGGTGTCGCTCGGGCTGGCGACCACGTCCGCGCCGAAGGTCTGGATGACCGCCTTGCGGAAGGGCTTCTGGTTGTAGGAGACCTTGACCATGTAGACGGTCAGCGGCAGCCCGAAATAGGAGCACGCCTCGGCGAGCGCGGTGCCCCACTGGCCGGCGCCCGTCTCGGTGGTAAGCCCCCTGAGCCCCTGCCGCTTGGCGTAGTAGGCCTGCGCCACGGCGGAGTTGAGCTTGTGGCTGCCGGAGGTGTTGTTGCCCTCGAACTTGTAGTAGATCTTCGCCGGGGTGCCCAGCGCGCGCTCCAGGCTGTAGGCGCGGATGAGCGGGGAGGGGCGGTACATTTTATAGAACTCGCGGATCTCTTCGGGAATGTCGACGTAGCGGGTCACGGCGTCGAGCTCCTGGTGCGCCAGCTCGTCGCAGAAGACGGGGCGCAGGTCGGCCTCGGTGACCGGCCGCATCGTCGCGGGATTGAGCATCGGGTCGGGCTGTTCCTTCATATCGGCGCGCAGGTTGTACCACTGGCGGGGAATCTGGTCCTCGGAGAGATAGATCCTGTGCGGCACGTTGTTCGATTTCATGGCGGGTGCTCCTTTCAGATGTTGGATTTGCAAACAAACGGGCAAACAAAAAAGGCTTTTGCCCCAGCGACTGCTGGGACAAAAGCCTTGGCTTCTGCGGTACCACCCAAATTGGCGTCGAAACGCCCGCTCATTCCGCATACTGACATATGCGCTTCCTGGATAACGGGTGAAGATCCCGTCGGGCACTACTCGGGAAATCCCTTTCGTCCCGCCCTCGCGAGTCCATTCAGCCCGGGCCCTCCCGCCGCAATCGCACCGCCTGCGGCTCTCTGTGGGGATGGCGAACGCGCCTACTCTTCTCGGTCGTCGGTTTGCCGTTCGTTTGATTTAGAGAGATTATACAGCGGCGGGAAGGATTTGTCAACCACGATTTTTTCGCTAAAGGGAAACCTTACAACAGGGTGTCAAAAATTGACATGACATTTGTTGGATATTACCAGATTCAAATGTCGCATATTGCAGAAAAATGGAAAATATATTATAATTAAATTTACCAACTTATGGACAAACTGTGACAATGTGACAGGAGAAAACCGATTTGATGATCCTACTGCTGGGATGCCTGAGTTTCCTGCTTTTCGTGCTCGGCGATCTGAACAGCGTCAACTGGGGAGTGCGCGCGCTGCGGCCCTGTTTTTTTGCCGGGTGCCTGCTGCTGGCGGGTTCCACGGCGGCGCTGCTCATCACCGCGCGCCCACGTTTCCTGCTCCCCGCGCCGCTGCGCGGGCTGGCCGGTTTTTTGGGCGCTCTGTTCCTCCTCCTGCTCGTCTACTCCCTCTTTTTCGCGCTTCCCTTCCAGCAGACCTATCTGGAGGAGGCCGCCGAGCGCCGCGCGTACGACCGCGGGGTCTACGCCCTCTGCCGGCACCCGGGGGTGCTCTGGTTCATCCTGTTTTACCTCTGCTGCTGGCTGGTGCGGGGCTCGGACGCGCTCTTTTGGGCGTGGGTCCTCTTCAGCCTGCTCAACGTGGGATATATCGTGCTGCAGGACCTTTACATCTTCCCGCGCACCTTCGGCAACTACGGCGAATACCGGAAGACCACCCCCTTTTTGATCCCGAACCGCGCCAGCATGCGGCGCTGCGCGGCAACGATAAAGGCAGGAGAGGAGCATGGGCGTGAACTTTGAGGAGAAGCTCAGGAACCAGCAGTACGACGATCTCTGGCAGGAGTACTGCGGATTCCTGGACCTGGATATCGGCGGCTACATGCAGATCCAGAGAAGGCTGATGGAGGAGCAGATCGGGCTGTGGAGCGCGAGCGCGCTCGGCAAAAAGCTCCTCGACGGCGGCAGGCCCCGGACGGTCGAGGAGTTCCGCCGCGCGGTTCCGCTGACGACCTTCGAGGACTACGCCGACGTCCTGCTGCAAAAGCGCAGCGAAATGCTGCCCGCCGAGCCGGTGGTCTGGATCCAGACCACCTGGGAGGGCGGCAAACACCCGATCAAGCTCGCGCCCTATACGCGCGGAATGCTCGACGTCTTCAAGCGCAACATGGTGGCGGCGCTCATGCTGGCCACCAGCAAGCGCCCCGGCCAGTTTTCCATCGCGCCCTGCGACCGGACCCTCTACGGGCTGGCGCCGCTGCCCTATGTGACGGGACTGTTCCCGCTGATGCTCGACGAGGAGCTGCCCCTGCGGTTTTTGCCGCCGGTGGACGAGGCAGTGAGGATGTCGTTCGGCGAGCGCAACAAAAAGGGCTTCGCGCTCGGCCTGCAAAACGGACTCGACCTCTTTTTCGGGCTGAGCAGCGTCATCAGCTATATCACCACGAGCTTCACTGCGGGGGGCGGGAAATCCAAAACGAACCTGCTCCAGTATTCCCCCGCCATGGT
Organism: Anaerotruncus massiliensis (ex Togo et al. 2026); assembly: GCF_900199635.1. Classification (GTDB taxonomy): domain Bacteria; phylum Bacillota; class Clostridia; order Oscillospirales; family Ruminococcaceae; genus Anaerotruncus; species Anaerotruncus massiliensis. The sequence goes on from NZ_LT962687.1 coordinate 1,056,504, forward strand.
CTGCCGCTACCTCGCGGCCTCCTACCGCGCGAAGCGGGACGGCCGCACCGTGCAGCCGAAGGACATCTTCCGCCTCAAGGCGCTCATCTGCGCGGGCACCGACACAAGCTACTACAAGCCCTCGCTCGAGGAGGCGTGGGGGGTGCGTCCGATGGAGATTTACGCGGGCACCGAGCCGACGCTGATGGCGACCGAGACGTGGGCGCGCAACGGCCTCGTCTTTTTCCCTGACAACTGCTTTTATGAGTTCATTCCGGAGGGAGAGATGTATAAAAATCTTGACGACCGGACCTACCAGCCCAAGACCTGCCTGATGGACGAGCTGACCGCCAACCAGAATTACGAGGTGGTCATCACGGTGCTCAAGGGGGGCGCATTCGTCCGCTACCGGGTGGGGGACGTCTTCCGGTGCCTCAGCACGGGCGGCGAGCAGGAGGGGGCGCGCCTGCCGCGCTTCACCTTCGTGGACCGGATCCCCACCGTCATCGACATCGGCGGCTTCACCCGCATCACCGAGGACACGATCTCCGACGTGGTGCGCCTGTCGGGGCTGGGCATCCACGACTGGGCGGCGCGCAAGGAGTACAGCGCGGACAACCGCCCCTACCTGCACCTCTACCTCGAGATCGCCTCCGGGTCGCTCGAGGTGATGGCGGTGAGCAAGCAGCTGCTCCGCGAGCATCTGAGCGTCTACTTCAAGTACTTTGACAACGACTACAACGACCTGAAAAAGATGCTCGGCATCGAGCCGCTGCAGATCACCATCCTGCGCACCGGCACCTTCGACGCCTTCCGTCGGGCGACCGGGCAGGAGGTCCGCCGGATCAACGAGTCGAGCTTCCGCATCTCCGAGCTGCTGCGTTTCCAGGAGCGGGACTATCCGCTGGAAAGGGGAGTCGTGACGCCATGATCCAGATTCCGTTCCTCTATGTCCCGATCGCGGGCGTCTGCTGCTACACCATCCTGCTGCTCGCGCTGGCCGCCGCCAAAAAGAACCGGCTCATCCGCTCCTTCATGAACCTGCTGGGCTGCTACCTGCTCTGGACGGCCGGATCGATGCTCATGCGGCTGCAGTTCTACCCCGGCTTTGAGCTGTGGTACGAGGTCTCGATCCTCAGCCTCTTCTGCATCCCGCTGCTCCTCTACAATTTCATCTTCAACTTCGTCGACGCGAAGGGCCTCTTCTTAAAGCGGCTGTGGACGGGCCTGACCGCCGCCACCCTCGTGCTGACCCACTTCGAGGTCTTCCTCAAGCGGCCCGTCTTCATCGACCTCGGCAACGGGACGGGCGTTTTCCGCTACGATACCGGCTGGGAAATCGCCATCCCCTGCGTGCTCTTTTTCTTCATCATCCTCTCGTCGGCGGTGATGCTCTTCAAGTCGCGGGAGCTCACCTCCGCCTGGACCCGCCCGATCGTGGTGGGCATCTGCTTTCTCTTTCTGGGCAACGTCCTGTCGATCGTGCCGGGCAACATCTTCCCGTGGGACACCCTGTCGGGCATCATCAACGCGGGCTACATGTTCTACGCCCTCTACCGCAAGCGGCTCTTCAGGCTGACGCTGCTCGTATCGCGCGGCACGATGCTCGCGGCCAGCGCGGTGCTCGTGTCGGTGCTCTTCGCCTACTGGGCGGGCCCGCTCGAGCGGATGATTCTCGACTATTTCCCGCAGGTCCGGGGCTACCAGACGCTGATCATCGCGATCCTCTTCGCGGGGATCATCCTCGCCTCCTACAAGCTCCTCTATCGGGTGATGGACAACCTCTTCGTACGGGATACGCAGGTGCGCGCGCAGCACCTCAAGGAGTTCAGCCTGCGCGCGTCCAAGAGCCTCAACCTCGACGAGATCCTGCGCGAGCTGGTCGAGGTGGTCAAGGACACCGTCTCGGTCGAGAAGGTCTACGTCTGCCTCGAGGACAGCGGCGGCGAGACCTACCGCACCGCCTATTCGGCCAGCCCGCTCGACGTGAAATCCTTTTCCCTCCAGGCGGCCAACCCCTGCATCCAGTGGTTCCAGGAGCACGACGGCTGCCTGATGCTCCGGGACTTTCAGCGCAGCGTGCTCTATAAATCGATGTGGGAGTCGGAGAAGCAGATGCTGGCGAACATGCACATCGAGTGCATCGTGCCGCTCAAGAGCGACAGCGACCTCGTGGGCATTCTGCTGCTCTCCACCAAGCCCAAAAAGGGCGGTTACTCCTTCGACGACATCGCCTTCCTCGAATCGGTGCAGTCGGTGGCGTCGATCGCGATCAAAAACGCGAACCTCTACAAGAAGGCGTACGACGAGTCGCGCATCGATCCGCTGACCGGCCTGCTCAACCGGAAGTCCTTCTACGAGAAGCTGGGGGAGGAGTTCGAGCGGTGCAAGAACCACTCGATCGCGCTCGTCATCCTCAACCTCGACGACTTCAAGCTCTTCAACCAGCTCTACGGCAACCGCGAGGGGGATGCGGCGCTCCAGCATGTGGCGCGGATCATCTCCACGACGCTGGGGAGCAACGGCTCCGCGGCGCGGTACGGGGGGAAGGAGTTCGCGCTCATCCTGCCCTTCTTCGACACGATGAAGGCGCTCAACCTCGCGGCCGACATCAAGGGACAGATCGCCAACATGAACCGCGGCGTGGAGGGGGAGAGCCTCAAGGTCATCACCCTCAGCGGCGGCGTGTGCGTCTACCCCTACGCGGCCTCCAACCTCGCGCAGCTCATCAGCAACGCCGACATGGCGGTCTACAACGCCAAGCGCAGCGGCAAGAACAAGATCATCGCCTATTCGCTCGAGTCGCCCCTCTCCCAGGCGCCGATGGAATCCCCGCTCATCGAGGGCGGCCGCTACGAGGAATACGCGCCGACCATCTTCGCGCTGACCGCCGCGATCGACGCCAAGGACCACTACACCTTCAACCACTCGCAGAACGTGGCGGAGTACTCCACCGCGCTCGCGCGGGCGATCGGGCTGAACGCCGACCATGTCAAGATCATCTACGAGGCCGCGCTGCTGCACGATATCGGCAAGATCGGCATCCCCGAGCACATCCTGACCAAGCCGGGGCGGCTGACCCCCGAGGAATACAGCATCATGCAGAAGCATGTGGAGAACTCGGTGGCGATGATCCGCCACCTGCCCTCGCTCGACTACGTGATCCCGGCCGCAATCGGCCACCACGAGCGGTGGGACGGCAAGGGCTACCCGCGGCGGATCGCGGGGGAGGACATCCCGCTGTCCGCGCGCTGCCTGGCGATCGCGGACGCCTTCGACGCGATGACGACCGCGCGCTCCTACAAGCCGGCGATGCCAGTGGAGTTTGCGATCGCGGAGATCGAACGCGGGGCGGGCACCCAGTTCGACCCCAAGCTCGCGCCTGTCTTCGTGGAGTTGGTGCGGTCGGGGAAGGTCCTCCCGAAGGAGGCCGCCCCCGCAAAATAGGAGAAACCGGACGCCCGGACCGTTTACGCGGTCCGGGCGTCCTTGTCGTATCCGCCAAAAACCGGCCGCACGGCGGCTTTCAGCGTGGCGGATACGGAAAAAGTAGAGGTAATATTGCACAAAAATCATTAAAAGAACTTGCGAATTACGCCGAAAGGTCTATAATAAATAACTGTGAAAAAAGTGTGAGAAAACGGGAAAGGAAAGAGGAGAATCGAATGTCATACAAATTTCTGATGGACATCGCGCTTATTCTGGTGAGCACGAAGGTTCTGGGGCTCCTGACGAAACGCTACCAGATGCCCCAGGTCGTCGGCGCTCTGCTCGCGGGGCTGATCCTCGGCCCGGCGATGCTCAACGTCCTGCAGGCGACCGACTTTCTGGCGCAGGTGTCCGAACTGGGCGTCATCGTCATCATGTTTACCGCCGGTATGGGCACCGACATCCAGGAACTGAAAAAGACCGGGAAGGCGGGATTTGTCGTCGCGCTGTGCGGCGTGCTCGTCCCGCTCGCGATGGGCGCGGGGCTGGCCTTCTTCTTCAACCGGGGCGAATTCGCGCACCCCGGAAGCGTCCTGCTCCAGAACATCTTCATCGGCGTCATCCTGACCGCCACCTCGGTCAGCATCACGGTCGAGACTCTCAAGGAGCTCGGCAAGCTCTCCACCAGGGTGGGCAACACGATCTTAGCAGCCGCCCTCATCGACGACATCCTCGGCCTGATCGCGCTGACCGTCGTGACAAGCCTGGCGGGCGCGCAGGTCAGCATGGTGGTCGTCTTTGTCAAGATCGTCGCCTTTTTCGTCTTCGTGGGTGTGGTCGGCGTACTCGTCAGCAGGCTGCTCGGCTGGTATATGACCAAGGTCATGCACGACAAGGACCTGCACCGTTTCCCCCTGCTGGCCTTTGTCCTCTGCCTTGTGATGGCCTTTTGCGCCGAGGAGTTTTTCGGCGTCGCGGACATCATCGGCGCCTTTTCCGCGGGTGTGATCATCGCCACCACCCCCAAGGCAAAATACATCGAATCGAAATTTTCCCCGCTCTCCTACCTGCTGCTGACCCCGATCTTCTTCGCGAGCATCGGCATCAAGGTCGTGCTGCCCAAGATGGACGCGGCGATCGTGCTCTTCGCGGTGATGATGGTGCTTGTGGCGGTCGTCTCCAAGCTGATCGGCTGCGGGCTCGGCGCGAAGCTCTGCGGATTCACCAACCGCCAGTGCGTGCAGGTCGGCTTCGGCATGGCCTGCCGCGGCGAGGTCGCGTTGATCGTCGCCAACAAGGGCATGGCGATGGGGCTCATGCCGCCCGCCTTCTTCGGCCCGGTGATCATCATGGTGGTCTGCGCGGCGATGCTGACGCCCATCCTGCTCAAGCTGGTCTTCAAGCCCACCAAGGGCGAGGCCCCCGAGGAGATGGAGCAGAGCGACCTGGTCGACCGCTACGACGAGGTCGAACAGCTCGACTACGTGTCGCAGGGACTGCTGGCCGCCAACGACAAGCTGCGTGAAAAGAACCAGAAGAAAAAGGACTAGGAACCAAAATAAAAAGCCCCCGGCCGGCGGCCGGGGGCTTTTTTGCTGCTGCGCGTCAGACGCCGGAATCGAAGGCGGTCCACGGGTTCACGAAAACGTTGTTCACCGCCAGCGCGAAGTGCAGGTGCGGCCCAGTCGAATAGCCGGTGGTGCCCACCTCGCCGATCTTGTCGCCCTTTTTGACGGCGTCGCCGGCGGAGACGGAGAGAGAATCCATATGGTAGTAGAAGCTCTTGAGGCCGTAGCCGTGCTCGATGACGACCGTGTTGCCGGTGAGCTGGATGCGCTCGGCGAAGAGCACGCGGCCGTTGTTGGCGGCGAGCACGTCGGTGCCCGTTTTGGCGGCGATGTCGATCCCTCCGTGGCGGGAGGGGGTCGGGTCGTCGTTGGTGTAGCGGATGCAGCCGAACTGGGTGGTGATCTCGCCGGAGACCGGCTGGAGGAAGGGGTTCTCCCAGTACTGCACCGGGTCGGCGACCGCCTTGAGCGGCTCGACCTTCTCCTCCCATTCGGCGTTGGCGGCGGCGGAGAGCGCCGTCTCCTCCGCCGTGGCGGCGTCCATCTCGAGGTACTGCACCTCGAATTCCCGCTGCTCGACGACGATCTCGCGGGTGAGGACCTCATCCCCCGCCGTGACGGTGAGGCCGTAAACGCCCGCCGGGGTGGTGTAGCGCACCGGCAGCAGCGCGATCTGGCTGCCGTCTCCGGCGGAGAAGAAGCGGGGCGAGAATCCGAGGTCGCTTTCGGCGGAAAGTTCCGCGCCGTCGGCGTAGAGGGCGCGCAGGACGACCGTCTCCCCCTGCCGCGCGGCGGCGTTCAACGAGAGCTGCACCGGGAACGCGCAGTCGACCGTGAAGCGGTAGACGGTCCCGCCGGCGGCGGCCTCGTAGGCATAGCCGCCGTTTCGCGCCGGCAGAAAACCGCCAAGCTCCCCCGACTCCCCCGCGAAGACGGTCCCGCCCCCTGCGTCGGTCACGGTGACGGCGTACCCGCCGGGAAGAAGCGGCAGCTCCGCCGGGTCGGAGACCGGAAAGACGGGCGCTACCGCGCCCGCTTCCACCAGCTCGGCCCGATCCCCGAGGGAGACGGCGAGCGGCGGGGCGGGGTCGGGCGCCTCCGGCGCGGCCGAAACGGCGGACTCCGCCGTGGAAGGAGCCCGACGCGCTTCCGGGGAGGGCAGGCGGGCGGCGCAGGCCGTCAGCAGAAAAGCCGCGGCCAGGGCGAGGACGCGGACGAAATGACGCTTCATGTGAAAACCTCCTTTGCGGGGATATCCTTTTTTCCATCCTATCATGGATTGCGTCCGGGCTCAACCGCCCGGGCATGGAAAAATTGAAAAAACAGGCAGGAAAATCTCCCCTTCCCGCCGCGGATATGCTATACTGTGGAAAAAGGCGGGAGGGCTGAATATGTACGACGTAGTGGCGGTCGGCGAACTGCTGATCGATTTTACCCCGGCTGGAACGAGCGATCGCGGAGCGGCGCTCTTTGCGCGCAACCCGGGCGGGGCGCCCGCGAACGTGCTCGCGGCGGTCACCCGCCTCGGCGGAAAGACCGCTTTTATCGGCAAGGTGGGGGAGGACGGCTTCGGGCGGTTCCTCCGGGACACCCTCGACGGCCTGGGGATCGACGTCTCGGGGCTCGTCATGACGGGGGAGGTTCCGACCACCCTCGCCTTCGTCCAGCTCGACGAGCACGGAGACCGCTCCTTCAGCTTCTACCGCAAGCCGGGCGCGGACATCATGCTCTCGCCCGGAGAGGTGATGCGGGAGCTCACCGGACAGGCGCGGATCATGCATTTCGGCTCGGTGTCGCTCACCGACGAGCCAAGCCGTTCGGCGACCCTCGCGGCGGTGCGCGCCGCGAAGGAGGCCGGCGCGGTCGTCAGCTACGACCCCAATTACCGCCCGCTCCTGTGGGAAAGCCCCGGCGAGGCGAAGCGGTGGATGCGCGAGGGGCTCTCCCTCGCGGACATCGTGAAGGTGTCCGACGAGGAGCTTACGCTGCTCACCGGCGAAACCGACCTCGAACGCGGCTCCCGAAAGCTCCTGGAGGCGGGCGCGTCCCTCGCGCTCGTCTCGCTGGGCGCGAAGGGGGCGTTCTTCCGGCTCGGGGAGCTGTGCGGGCGCCAGCCGACCTTCGACGTCAGGACGGTCGACACCAACGGCGCGGGGGATTCCTTCTTCGGGGCGGTGCTCTACCGCCTCTGCGGAAAGTCCCTCGCGGAGATCCGGAGCCTCACCCGTGAGGAGCTGGAGGACGTCCTCTCCTTCGGCAACGCGGCGGGTTCGATGACGACCACCCGCCCGGGCGCGATCCCCGCGCTGCCCACGATGGAGGAGGTGCTCGCCTGCCGCGCGCACACGCCGCTCCTGCTGAAATAGGGTATGGAAAGCCCCCCGCCGTCCGCCGGACGGCGGGGGGCTTTTTGGACGTTACCGCGCGGAGGCAAGCTCGCTGGCGGTGGCGACCGTGTGCCGGACGGTGCGGTTTTTGACGCCGAGGATGACGCCGGACACGATCGGGACGAAGACGCAGTAGGAGGCGACGGTCACGAGCTGGGAGAGGGTGAGGGGGACGGCGCGGAACATTGGGGCCAGCAAGGGGTTGTAGATCGCGAAATACATGATCACGGCGGAGCTGAGCACCGCGCCCACAAGCTTGAGGTTGTTGAAGGGGTTGATCGCGAAGATGCTCTTCGTCTCGCTCTTGCACTCGAAGACGTGGATGAGCTGCATCATGACGAGCGCGAGCAGCGCGCCGGTACGGGCGGTGTGCAGGTCGCCGCAGGAGCGGATGAGGGAGGTGAACACCCCGAGGGTGCAGATGCCGATCAGCAGCCCGCGGATGACGATCGTAAAGCCGAGCCCGTTCGAGAAGACCGATTCGTCGGCGCGGCGGGGTTTTTCGCGCATGACGTCCTTGTCGGGGGGCTCGAGGCCGAGGGCGATGGCGGGCAGCCCGTCGGTGGCGAGGTTCACGAGCAGGATCTGGATGGGCAGCAGCGGGACCGGCATGCCCATGAGCATGGCGAAGAACATCGTGACGACCTCGCCGATGTTGCAGGAGAAGAGGTAGCGGATGAACTTGCGGATGTTGCGGTAGATGACGCGGCCCTCCTCGACGGCGGACACCAGCGTGGCGAAGTTGTCGTCCATCAGGATGACCGAAGACGCCTCCTTGGTGACGTCGGTGCCGGTGACGCCCATCGAAACGCCGATGTCCGCCTCCTTGACGGCGGGCGCGTCGTTGACTCCGTCGCCCGTCATCGCCACGACGTTGCCCTGCTTTTTAAGGGCGCGCACGATCCGCAGTTTGTGCGCGGGGGTGACCCGTGCGAAGACGGAGATGCGCTTGATTTCCCGGGCAAGCGCCTCGTCGCTCATCCCGTCGAGCTCGCTTCCGGTGACGACCCGGTCGCCCGGCTGGTAGATCGAAAGCTCGGCGGCGACCGCCTTGGCGGTCACGGCGTGGTCGCCGGTGATCATGACCGGCCGGATGCCCGCCTCGCGGCATTTGGCGACCGCGCCGTAGGCCTCTTTGCGGGGCGGGTCGAGCATGCCGGCGAGCCCCGCGAAGATCAGCCCCTGCTCGCCGCGGTCGTCGGGGGAGGAGGCCTCCCGGTAGGCGAAGCCGAGCACGCGCAGCGCGCGTCCCGCCATCGCCTCGTTTTGGGCGGCGATCTGCCTGCGCAGCTCGGGGGTGAGCGGGACGATCCCGGATTTGGTGGCGCACCGGGTGCACCGCTTCTGGAGGATGTCGGGCGCGCCCTTGGTGAAGAGGAACCGCCTGCCGTCCTCCCGGCGGACGATGACGGACATCATCTTGCGGGTGGAGTCGAAGGGGATCTCCCCCTCGACCTCGTAGGGACGGGATTCCCGGTAGAGCCCCGCCTTGGCGGCCATGACGAGCAGGGCGGCCTCGGTCGGTTCTCCGAACACCTCGAGCTCGCCGCCCTTGGAGAGCCCCACCAGCCCGCGCAGCCCCTCCCGCTTTGGGGTGACGGAGGCGTTGTTGCAGAGCAGCGCCACGTCGAGCAGCATGGCGGCGGAGGGGAAGTCGCAGGGCTCGACGACGCGCCCGTTGAGGGTAAACTGCCCGGTGCTCTCGTTGCCCGCGCCGCTCACCTCCAGGCGGCAGTCGAGGGTCTGGACCGCCTTGACGGTCATGCGGTTCTCGGTGAGGGTCCCGGTCTTATCCGAGCAGATGACGTTGGCGCAGCCGAGCGTCTCGACGGCGTGCAGCCGCCGGATGAGGGCGCCCCGCTTGACCATCCGCCCGACCGAGAGGGCAAGCGCGATCGTGACGACGGCGGGCAGGCCCTCGGGGATGGCGGCGACGGCCAGCGAGATGCCGGTGAGCAGCATATTAAAGGGGTCCTCGCCGCGCAGGATGCCGGTGACGGCGACGACGCCGCAGATGACGAGGCAGGCCACGCCGATGACCTTGCCCATCTGGGCGAGGCGCTTCTGGAGGGGGGTGGGCTGCGCCTCGATGCCGCCGAGCATGTCCGCGATCTTACCCATTTCGGTGTCCGCGCCGGTGGCGGAGGCGCGGCAGATCGCCTTGCCCTGGGTGACGAGGGTGCCCATGTAGACGAGGTTCTTTTTGGCGGGGGCGGCAGGGTCGGCGGCGGGGGACTTTTCCACGCCGGCGGATTCGCCGCTGAGCATCGATTCGTCGCAGAGGATGCCGCCGCCCCCGAGGATGCAGCCGTCGGCGGGGACGCGGTCGCCCGCCTTGAGGCAGAAGATGTCCTGCGGGACCACCTCGCTGGCGGGGATGCTCCGGGCCTGCCCGTCGCGCACGACGACCGCCCAGGGCGCGGAGAGCTCGCCGAGCTTTTCGAGGGTGCGCTCGGTGCGGTACTCCTGGAAGAAGCCGAGCAGGGCGTTGATAAAGACGATCGCGACGATGGTGAGCGCCTCGGTGTATTCCCCCATCAGCGCCGAGACGACCGTCGCCGCGAGCAGGATCATGATCATGGCGTCGCGGAACTGCCCCGCAAAGATTTTAAGCATACCGGCTTTCTTGCCCGCGCGGATGCGGTTTTCCCCGTGCTCGGCGAGCAGTTTTTCGGCCTGTCGGCCGGTCAGTCCTTGATAGTCCTCCATAGGATGTTTCAGTCCTTTCCCGTCAATACTCTTGTCCCTAATATCTATTCCGGACACGTATGGGATATGCCTTCGCGGGGAAGGGCGGAGGGACGCGAAACGCCCGCCCCGCGCAGGCGGGGCGGGCGTTTTTATACGCAGAAATGCGGGTCAGAACTGCGAAAGCTCCTCTGGGGAGAGATCGCTCGCGGGCGGCTTCAGCGCCGCCTCGGGGTCGGTGTCGTTGTTCTTGCGGGGTTTGCCCCGGAAGAGCAGGTAGAAGGTCGGCAGAAGCAGCAGCGTCAGCACGGTGGAGGCGGTCAGGCCGCCGATGATGACGATTGCCATGCCCTGCATCGCCTCGGCGCTCTCGCCGATCGCAAGGGCCATCGGGAGCATCGAGAGGACGGTGGTCAGCGTGGTCATCAGGATGGGGCGCAGGCGGCTGCGGCCCGCGTAGATGAGCGCGGTCTCGGCGTCCATGCTGCCCCGGTAGCTATTGGCGGTATCGATGAAGAGGATACCGTTGTTGACGACGGTGCCGACGAGCATCAGGAAGCCCATCAGCGAGGGCATGCTCATCGTCACGCCCGACAGCAGCATCAGCCCAAAGGAGCCGATGAGGGAGAAGGGAACGCAGATCATGACGATGATCGAGAAGCGCGCGGATTCAAACTGCATCGCCATGACCATGAAGACGAGCAGGATTGCGGTGAGGATGGCCCCGCCGAGGGCGGAGAACTCCTCGTTCATGCTCTCCATCATGTCGCTCGTGGCGATCGAAACGCCGGTGGGCAGGATGCCCTCGACCGACTTGGTGACCTCCTGCGTGATCTTCGCGGCGTTCCTCTCGGCGGCGGTGGTGAGCTGGCCGGAGACGGTCACGATGTACTGGTTGTTCTGGCGGTCGATCTGGAGGGGCGCGTTGGAGTACTCGATCGTCGCGATGTCCAGGAGCGGCACCTGCCGCCCGCCGGGGGCGGTGAGCATCAGCCCGGACAGGTCCGCGACCGTCTGGTAGCGGTCCTTGGGGTACTCGATGCGGATGTCGTACTCCTGCCCGTTGACGCGCAGCGTGTCGGGGGAGTTGCCCTCCATGATGTTGTAGACGGTGCCGATGACCTGCTTCGGGGTGAGCCCGACGGCGGTCGCCTTGATCGGGTCGACCTTGATCTCCGCCTGCGGGTCGCCGGAGGAGACGGTCGAGGTGACGCGCACGACTTCGCCGCGCCCGCGCAGCTGCTCTTCGATCTGCCTGGAGACGCCGCGCAGGGTGTCGAGGTCGTTGCCCTGGATATTCACGTCGACGCTCGAGCCGCCGCCCATCATCGACATCATGCTCGAGGCGCTCACGTCGACGTCGTAGCCGACCGTGTTGGCGGTTTGGGCGCGCCAGATGTCGACCCATTCCTTGGTGCTCTTTTCACGGTCTCCCCGGAGATAGACGGAGATCGAACCGCCCCCGCCCGACGAGAGCATTGAGCTGCCGCCGCTCGACAGGGAATACCGTTCCACGTCGGGGCATTCGGCGACCATCGTTTCGAGGTCGGTGAGGATCCTGTCGACCTCCGCGAGCTTGAGCCCCGGCTTGGTGTCGACCGAGATCGAGATGGAGCCCTGGTCGATGTCGGGCATCAGCTGCATCGGGATGAAGAAGACCATCCCGACCGAAACGACGAGCAGCACGACGGAGACGATGACGACCAGCGCCTTGTGGCGGAAGGTCTTTTTTAGGAAGCCGCCGTAGGAGACCTCCACCTTTTTGAGCCAGAGGCCGAACCTGCCCTCCCGCTCGACCGGCTTGAGGCGGCAGAACATGAGCGGGACGATGGTCAGCGCGGAGATGAGCGACGCGGTCAGCGAGAAGATGATCGTGAAGCCCAGCTGGCGGAACATCTGTCCGGACAGGCCCTTCAGGATGCTGATGGGCAGGAAGACGACGATGGTGGTGATCGTCGAGGCGATGATCGAGCTGGTGACGAACTTCGCGCCCTCGAGCGCGGCCTCCCGGTGGGTGAGCTGGCGCTCCTGCCGCTGGAAGCAGCTTTCGAGCACGACGATCGAGTTGTCGACCATCATGCCGACGCCGATGATGAGCCCTCCGAGGGAGACGACGTTGAAGGAGAAGCCCATCATGTTCATAAGGATGAGGGTGGTGAGCACCGAGACGGGGATCGAGCTTCCGACGATGAGGGAGGCGCGCCAGTCCCGGAAGAAGAGGAAGAGCACGATCATGCAGAGGATGACCGCGCCGATCAGCGTCTGGATGACCGTCTTGATCGAAGCGAGGATCTGCTCGCTCGAGTCGTTGATGACCGACATCTCGACGCCGATGTTGCTGTCGTTGATCTTGTTCATCGTGTCGATGACCGCGCGGGAGACGTCGACGGTGCCGGCGCTCTGCCGCTTGGTGATCGAGATCATGACCGTCTCATGGCCGTTATAGCGGCTGATCGAGCCGGCCTCCTCGGTGCCCTGGTAGACGTTCGCCACGTCGGACAGGTGGATGACCTGGCCGGTGGGGAGGGTGATGGGGATGTTTTTGAGCGATTCGACGGTGTTGTAGCTGACGCCGCCGCGCAGGGAGAGCTCCTGGTCGCCGCGGTCGACGCTGCCGGCCGGGATGGAGAAGTCGGCGGCGCCCACGAACCCGATGATCGTGTTCATGTCGAGCTTATACTGCTTGAGGCGCTCCTCGTTGAGGGTGACGCTGATGTAGTCCTTCTGTCCGCCCATCACGTCGGCGGTGGCCACGCCCGAGAGCTTTTCAAACTCGGGCTTGACGTCGTCGTCGATGAGACGGAGCAGGTCGACGTCGCCCGTGGCGTTGGCGGAGAGGACGATGCTCGGCATCATGTCCATGCTGACCTCGATGATGGTCGGGGTCTGGGCGTCGTCCGGCAGGGTGCTCTTATACATGTCGAGCTTCTCCTGCAGATCCATGTGCGCCACGTCCATGTTGGCGCCGTAGTCCATCTCGAGCATGACGAGCGACATGTTCTCCTTGGACTGCGAGGTGACGTTCTTGACGCCGCTGAGGCTCGCGGCCGAGTCCTCGATGACCGAGGTGACGAGGTCGTTGACCTCCTCAGGCCCCGCGCCCGGATAGATGGTGAGGATGATCATGGCGGGCATCTCCATGTCGGGCATGAGCTCGAGCGGAGCCCCGAGCATGGCCGAAAAGCCGAAGACCACCAGCGCCAGCACGACGATGAACATCGACACAGGGCGCCTGATCGCAAGTTTCGTTAAATTCATAGGGCGTCAGTCCTCCTGTGCGCCGCCGGAAGCGGCGTCGTCCGGCTCGGCCTGCTGGCCTTCGGAAGCGGCTTTTGCGGAGGACGCCTCCTCCGCGGCGTCCTCTCCGGAGGAGGCCTCTTCGGAGGCGGCGCCGGAAGAGGCGGCCGCGGCCTCGGCCGCCGGGACGACGGCGGCGCCGTCGGTGAGGTTGGGGTGCCAGGTGGAGATGATCCGGGAGGCGGCGGTCAGGCCGGACGTGACCTCGACCGACTCCTCGTTGGAGATGCCCGTCTCGATAAAGGTTTTGACCGCGCGGCCGTTCTCGAGCAGGTAGACATACGCCGCGCCGTCCTCATAGTAGACGACGCTCTGCGGGATGAGCAGGCTGCCGCGCGCCTTGGCGGTGTCGGCGGTGACCTTGACCGAAAGCCCGGTCAGAAGGGCGCCGTCGTCCTCGTCGGCGGAGGCTTTCACCTTGAAGAGTCCGGTGGCGGGGTCGACCATCGTGCCGACCTCGGCGATGGTGCCCTCATAGGTCCTGCGGCCGTTTTCGATCGTGACCTTGTCGCCGGCCGCCATCTGGTCGACCGCGTCGGCGGGGACGTAGAAGGTGACCATGAGGGTTGATTTGTTGGAGACGGTGTAGGCGGGGCTCGACTGGGAGACCAGCCCCTGCTCGGAGACGTTTTTCTGCTCGATCACGCCGTCGATCGGGGAGGTGACGCGGGTGTATTCGAGCTGCTTGGCCTGCGCCTCAAAGGCGGCGGTCGCCTGCCCGAGGGAGGCCTTGGCGACCTTGATCGCGTCGTTATGTACCGCGTCCTTGGTCAGCTCGTAGATCTGCTCGGCCGACTCGTAGGCGGTCTGCGCGTTGCGCACGGCGGTGCGGAGCTGCTTGTGCTGCGCGTCGTCGCCGTCGTCGAGGTCGTTGTAGTTGGCGCGCATCATCAGGTACTGGGCTTCCGCCTGGTCGTAGGAGGCCTCGAGCCCCTGCTTCTGCGCCAGCAGACGTGCGACTTCATCCGGGTCCCCGGCCTCCTGCGCCTGCTTGATCGCCGCGTCTTTTTCGGCGATCTGCTGCTTCAGGCTCTGCATCGACTGCTGGAAGGCGGCCATGCCGTTCGAGATGTCGTCCATCGAGTCCTCGGTGCCGTCGTTGTAGTCCCGCAGGCTCTGGCGGGCGTTCGAATAGGCGTTCTGCGCCTGCTTGAGCTGGCTTTCGAGCTGGATCATCTGCATGTCGAAGGAGCTGCCGAGCGCCTGGTCCATCTGGGCCTGCGCGCTCATGAGCTGCGCCTGCGCGATGTTCACCGACAGCTGGATGTCGGAGGGGTCGACTTCAAAGAGGAGCTCGCCCTTTTTGACCTCGTCCCCGACGTTCTTATGGACGGCCAGCACGGTGCCGGCGACCTTCGGGAAGACGCTGACGAGCTCATCCGGTTCCACGGTGCCGATGAACTCGGTGCTGAGGGAGAGGTCCCCCGTTTCGGCGGTCACGGTTTCCACATAGATGCTTTTTTCCTGGGCGGCCGTCTCCGCGGCCTTGGGGGCACAGCCGGCGGTTCCGGCCATCAGACAGACCGCCGTCAGGCAGGCTGCGAAGCGCGTGCGGTTTTGGTTCATGCGGATATCCCTCCAAATAATATAACAAAAATACAACAGGCTTAATCATAGTCCTTCTGTATGAACTTTTTTTGAACTCCCGAACCCGTAGAGCGGACTTTGGCGGAAATTTAACCTTTTGTTCATAAAAATCCGATATACTCAACATGGACTTGTGAAACTTTCTTAGGGGCGTGATGCGGATGTTCCATATTCTGGTGGCGGAGGACGATTACAGTCTGCGGGAATTGATGAGCGACTACCTGGCGGAAAACGGATACCAGGTCTATCAGGCGAAAAACGGCGCGGAGGCGCTCGCGGTCATGGAGGACGCGCACATCGACCTGCTGATCTGCGACATCATGATGGCGGAGCTGGACGGCTACCGGCTGACGCAGGAGCTGCGGCAGGCGGGGTACACGCTGCCGGTCATCATGGTGACCGCCCGGGAGACGCTGGAGGACAAGCACCAAGGCTTTCTGGCGGGCACCGACGACTATATGGTCAAGCCGGTCGATTTCGAGGAGCTGCTCTGGCGGGTGTCGGCGCTGCTGCGGCGGGCGCAGATGGCCAGCGGCCACAAGCTACGCATCGGCGACATCGAGCTCGACTACGACGCGCTCTCGGTGACCGACGAGCACGGCACCGCGGTGCTGCCCAAAAAGGAGTTTCAGCTCCTGTTCAAGCTCCTGAACGCCCCCGGCAAGACCTTTACCCGCCAGCAGTTGATGGACGACATCTGGGGGCTTGACTCCGACGCGGACGAGCGCACGGTGGACGTGCACATCAAGCGCCTGCGGGAAAAATTCGGCGGCCTGCGGCAGTTCAAGCTCGTGACGGTGCGCGGGCTGGGCTACCGTGCGGAGAAGCTGGTATGAACGCGGGTAAAAGGGACGGCCGCGAGACGGCCGACATCCTGCGGATCCACTCGGTGCGCTTCAAATACCTGGTGACCCTCTTCGTGGTCATCTTCCTGGCGTGCGGAATCACCTATCTGGTCACCTTCATCAACATCTGGGGCAGGATGCAGCAGTCGGCCGAACTGCAGATCCAGTCGGTCGTGGACATCTTCGCGGGGTTCATGGACCGCTCCGGCCTGACGACGCGGGACATCGTCGACGAGCTGAGAAAGCGCCTCGACGTCGTGGAGGTCTACGAGCGCGCGGATGAGCTGCCCGGACCCTTTTCCGGCGCCGCGCTCGAGCCGGGAAAGCTCGAGATGCGCACGGTGGAGGGACGTTTTGAAGGGGCGGTGCGGATGCCGGACGGCTACCTGTACCTTTCGGTCACGCCCCCGCCGGGCCAGTTCACGGGAATCCGGAAGCTGGTGCTACAGACCCTCTTCCTCTGCGCGGCGATCGCGAGCCTCGGCGCGGTGGTCGCCATCCACCGCGCCATCCGCCCGCTGCAAAAGCTCAACCAGGCCATCCGGCAGGTGGCGCGCGGCAACTTCGACGTGCACGTCGACTTTGAGAGCCGCGACGAAATGGGGGTCGTGGTGCGCAACTTCAACTGGATGGTCGGGGAGCTGCGCAACATCGAATATCTCCGCAAGGACTTTGTGAGCAGCGTCTCCCACGAGTTCAAGACCCCGATCGCCGCGATCCAGGGGAGCGTCAAGCTGCTGACCTCGGCCCCCTATGGGAAGCTCAGCGAGGAGAAATTCCAGAAGTACACCCGCCTGATCTCCGACGAGACCGACCGCATGGCGAGCCTCTCCTCCAATCTGCTGCGCCTGTCCAGGCTGGAAAACCAGTCGACCGCGGAAAACCCCACCGTCTTTTCCCTCGACGAACAGATCAGGCGCTGCATCCTGCTGCTGGAAAACCAGTGGCACGCCAGGCACATCGACCTCGACATCCAGCTTGACCGGGCGGACTACCGGGGGGACGAGGAGCTCGTGCAGCAGCTCTGGCTGAACCTGCTCTCCAACGCGATCAAGTTTACCGGCGAGGGGGGCAATATCTCGGTCAAGCTGCGCCGGGTCGTCGGCGGGCTGCGGGTGGAGATCGCCGACGACGGGATCGGCATGTCTCCCGAGACGCAGCAGCGCATCTTTGAGAAGTTTTACCAGGGGGACGGCTCCCACTCCCGCGAGGGCAACGGCCTCGGGCTTTCGATCGTCAAACGGATCCTCGACCTGCACGGCGGCGCGATCAAATACGAGAGCGCGCCGGGCGCGGGGACGACCTGCACGGTGACGCTGCCCGACCGGTAAAATTTTCTTCCCGGGGATGCAATACACGCCGGGACATGCTATGATATCCATGAGAATACCGGCCCCCGGGCCGCTGCAAGGAGGATTCCCATGAAACTGGTGATTCTGGAGCCGCTGGGCGTGGAAAAGGAAAAACTGCTGGCGATGGCGGAGAAGGCCGCCGCCGGGCGGATCGAAATCGTTTCTTACGACACCCGCGCCGAGGACGTGCCCACGCTCATCGAGCGCAGCCGGGACGCGGACGCGGTCGTGCTCTCCAACCTGCCCTATCCGCGCGAGGTGATCGAGCGGTGCCCCGCCCTCAAGCTGATCCTGGTGGCGTTTACCGGCGTCGACCATGTCGCGATGGACACCTGCCGGGAACGCGGCGTCACCGTCTGCAACTGCGCGGGCTATTCCACCGTCGCGGTGGCCGACCTCGTGTTCGGGCTGCTGATCGCCCTCTGCCGCAGCATCCTTCCCTGCGACCGGGCGGTGCGGGAGGGCGGCACCAAGGCGGGGCTTATCGGGACCGAGCTGGAGGGCAAGAAGTTCGGGATCGTCGGCGCCGGGGCGATTGGCCTGCGCGTCGCGCGCATCGCCGAGGCGTTCGGATGCGAGGTGGTCGTCTACAGCCGTACCCAAAAGCCGGAGACGGGGCTGCGCTATGTCGGTCTCGACGAGTTGCTCTCCGGCTGCGACGTCGTGTCGCTGCACGTGCCGCTCAACGACGGGACGCGCGGGCTCATCGGCGCGCGGGAGCTGGGCCTCATGAAGAAAACCGCCTTCCTCATCAACACGGCGCGCGGCCCGGTGGTGGACAGCGCGGCGCTCGCGAAGGCGCTGTCCGATGGGGTGATCGCGGGCGCGGGGATCGACGTCTTCGAGACCGAGCCGCCCATCCCGCGGGACCATCCGCTCTTTTCCGCCCCCAACCTGGTCGCGACGCCGCACGTCGCGTTCGCCACGAAGGAGGCGCTTGAAAAGCGCGCGGTGATCGTCTTCGAGAACCTCGCGGCGTGGCTGGACGGCGCGCCGGAAAACGTCGTCCGGTAAGAACTGCAAAAGGCGGGACCCATTTATGGGTCCCGCCTTTGTTATCTTCCGTAAAAGATGACCATGCTCAACTCCACGGTTTCGGTTCCGGCGTTGCGGTAGCCGTGGGGACGGTCCGCGGCGAAGCGGATGGAGTCCCCGGGGCCGAGCGGGTAGTCCGTGCCGTCGACCGAAACGGCCGCATCCCCGGAAAAGACGGTGATGCTCTCCTCGGTGCCGGGCAGGTGGGGAGCCGCCTCAAGATGTCCGCCCGGTTCGATTTCGATGCGATAGAGCTCGAAGGGATGCGTTTCGTCGAAGGGGAAAACGGGGTAGTTGCGGTAGTTGCCCGCGTCCTCCAGAAGCGGGGAGGCCTCCGCCGCGCGCACGACGGAGGTGCCCCCCTCCGCGCGCTCGAGCAGGGCGGAGAAGGAAATTTTCAGGCCGTTCGCGATCTTCCACAGGACCGAGATGGTGGGGTTGACATCCCCGCGCTCGATCTGCCCGAGCATGCTTTTTGAGACGCCGGTGAGCTGCGCGGCGGCGTCCAGACTCAGCTTCCGGTCGTCCCGGAGCCGCCTGAGGTTGCAGGCGACGGTTTCTTTTACATCCATGGCGTCCTCCCAGTCCGAACTTGACAATATAATGCACATGATATACAATATAGTGCATATCATATCCTGCACAAAAAGATGACTATATTATACATCTGTTTGCCGAGGAGGTCAACCGCCATGTTCCATCCTGCGTCGTTTCTGGCCTATATCTTCGTCACCGCCTTTACGCCCGGCCCCAACACGATCCTGTCGATGTCCAACGCGGGACGGCTCGGCTTTCGCCGCAGCTTCCCCTTCAATCTAGGAATCTGGGCGGGATTTTCGGTGCTGATGCTGCTCTGTGGGGTGTTCTGCGGCGCGCTCTACACCTTTCTCCCGCGGATCAGGCCGTTCATGCTGGTGCTCGGCGCGGCCTACATGCTCTGGCTCGCGTGGCGGACGCTGTGCAGCTCCTCCCGCCTCGAGGAAAGGAAGGGGGGCGCGGGCTTCCTGGACGGTATGCTGCTGCAGTTCGTGAACGTGAAGGTGATCATCTACGGCGTCACCTCCCTGTCCGCCTATGTCCTCCCTTATTTCCGCCAGCCGCTTGTCGTGGCCGGCTTTGCACTCCTGCTGGCCTTTGTCGGCTTCCTTGGGACGGTTTGCTGGGCGCTCTTCGGCAGCCTCTTCCACCGCCTTTTCTCTGAACATGCCCGCGTGGTCAACCTCGTGATGGCGCTCCTGCTCGTCTGCTGCGCGGTGTCCCTCTTTCTCTGAGCATCTGCGGGGGAAACGAAAAATAGCTGCGGCCGCCCCGCGTAAGCGGGGCGGCCGCAGCCGTGAGGAAGACACGAACCGTAATTTACGGAGAGATCAATCAGACATCGTCGAAGCCGGTGAAGGCAACGATACGGCTGATGCAGCTCTCGCCCTCGGTGAACTTCCAGGGGAAGCAGCCGATGACGCAGCGCTTGTTGCTCAGCTCGTCGATCTGGCCGCCCAGGCACTCGGCGTGGATCGCCTCGTAGGGCTGGCAGAAGAGCTGGATGTGCATGGCCTGGTAGTTCTTCGGCCACTCGTAGATCTCGTTGAGGTGTTTGCCATAGCGCTCCATGAAGATCTTGTCGCAGGCCTCGGCCTCCATAGGCTCCCAGTCACGGATCTTGGTGTTCATCGGATGGTCGGCGGAACCGCAGTCGACGCCGATCCACTTGATTTCCATGTCGCGGACCCACTGGATGAAGTCCATCGACGGGCCGGGGTGACGCAGCATGTAGCGCTTCTCATCCGCGGTCGGCTGATCGAAGCCGTATTTGTGGTAGCCGGTGTTGATGATCAGGATATCGCCCTTGTGGACGTCGGCGCGGTCGGTGATGTCCTTCGGGGTGTAGATGCCGAAATCCTGCGCCATATCGGACAAGTCGACCACGACGCCGGGGGCGCACAGCTTGGTCAGCTCGAGGGACGCGATGTCGCGGCCGGCGGTATCAAAATGCAGGGGGCCGTCGAGATGGGTGCCGACATGGTTGGAATGGGTCACCAGCTGGCCGTTCGCACCGTTCGGCGCCAGGCGTTTGAAGAATTTCATCTGCATGGGCTCATAGGTCGGCCACGGCGGGGTGAGGATACCAATCGGGATGCTCAGGTCATAGATTTTCACGTCGCTCCACTTGCTCATAAAATTGCCTCCTTAAGATTGAATTGTATGTAGGTATACAAACGACTGTTTTCAGGTCCCCATGGGGACAGGATACGGGAGAGGGGAAGGAATTATTCCATCCACTCGCCGCACGCCTCAAGCGCATCCTCGAAGCACTTCATCGGCGGGCTGACGATACCGGCGCCGACCTGGCCGACGCCCATGTCCTTGTGGGCGATACCGGTGTTGATGATCGGGCGGATGCCGGTCTCGATGACCTTGCGGATGTCGATGCCGGTGGCGCTGCCGCGGAAGTTGAGGGCCGGGATCTGGTAGGTGTTGCCCTCGCCCTCGGTGATCTCATACATCTGGGTGGAGTACTTGATGGAATCGGCCACGGTGCCGCCGACGAACTGGACGATCGCGGGGGCCGCCGCCATGCAGAAGCCGCCGATGCCGGTGGTCTCGGTGATGCAGCTGTCGCCGACGTCCGGGTTGGCGTCCGCCTGGGTGTAGCCGGGGAAGTAGAGGCCGTCGATGATCTCCGCGGGAGCGGTGAACCAGCGGTTGCCGAAGCCGGAGACGCGGATGCCGAATTCCGTTCCGTTGCGGGCCATCGTGTAGACGATGGTGCAGTAGGGGATGTTGCCCACGGGGTCCATGGTGGATTTGCAGGCGGGCATCGTGAGGTTCAGGAAGGTGTGGTCGTTGGAGTTGAGGAACTCGAGAACCTTGACGATCTTCTCCAGCGGGAAGTGGGTCTGCGCGATCGCGGGAGCGAGCTCACGGATCAGCAGGGAGGTGCCGGCCTTATTGCGGTTGTGGCCCTCGTCGCCCATCTGCAGGACCTGCGCGATCATCGTCTTGAGGTTGATCTCGCCGTGGATGGCGATGGCTTCCTTGACGATCGGGTAGAACTCGTTCTGGATCCATTTCAGGCGGTCGATGACCTCGTCGCCGAAGGCGCCGAAGCGGAGAACCTTGCCGAGGCCCTCGTTCACGGTGCAGTACGCGTAGTTGCCGGAGGTCTTGTTGACGACCTTCCAGACAGGCATCGAATAGGTCACGATACCGGCCATCGGGCCGACCGCGTTGTGGTGGTGGCAGGAGTCAAAGGTGATCTCGCCCGAGGCGGCCAGCTTTTCGGCCTCCTCCTTGTTGGCGGCGAGGCCCTCGTAGATGAGGCCGCCGATGACGGCGCCGCGGACCGGGCCGCACATTTTATCCCAGGTGACCGGCGGGCCGGCGTGAAGGATGGTCTTCTTGGTCATACCGGGGATGTCCTCTCCGGCAGTGCCCATCCCGACGAGCGTCGGCTGCGCGCCGAGGATGCGTTTTAACGCCTCCGCGTTGGCTTGGTTGATCTTTTCGCCCAACGTCATTGTAAATTCCTCCTGTTATCTGAAATTTGTGAATGGAACCGCGAAGATTTATTTGAGCATTCCGAGCAGGGACGCCATCTTCTTGTTTCCGCCGGCGACCGGCTTCCAGTCGACGTGGATCGCTTCCTGCTTCTGGGTCTTGAGGTCCTCGTAGAAGGACTCGATGCCAAGGTTGACGATGTGCAGCTTTTTATTGAAGAGTTCGTTGAGTTTGCTCATGTTCCTGACCCCCTTACTTGATGTTCGAGATGATCCGCTCAACAAGGCGGGTCGCCTGCGAGTTGGTGGGCATCACGACCGCGCCCGCGTCGCGCAGCTGCTGCTGCGTCTTGGAGAGGGACTGCGGGTCCTCCTCGGTGCCGCAGACGGAGGTGATGACGCTCAGGTAGCGGCCGTCCTTCTCGGCGTTCGCCTTGGCGGTGCGGATGGCGTCGGCAAGGTCCTCGGCCGGGTTGGGATGGGAGCCGTAGCCGATGACGCAGTCCGCGAGGATGACGGCGACCGTCGGGTCGAGCGACTCCTTGACCACGCGCTCGGCGCGCAGGGACGGGTCGATCATCGGATGCGGGCGGCCGCGGGTGAAGTCGTCGTCGCCGTAGTCGAGGCAGGTGTTCTCGACGCCCACGTTGACGTCCTCGAGCTTGAATTCGGGCTTCAGCGGGATGTTGGAATAGACGCCGCCGAACGCCTTGGTGAGCATCTTCATCGCCTCGTCGCAGAGGGTGCCGCCGGTGTAGAGGCCGCGGACGTACTTCTGCGTGGGAGCGAACTTGGCGGTCTCCGCCTTGACGATCGCGTCGATCTCGGCGTCGGGGGCCGAGAAGCCGGTGAAGTCGACGACCGGCTCGCCCTTGGAGAGGGCGACCGCCTTGCGGGCCGCGTCCTCGAGGGAGAGGGCGGGGATGAGGCCGTATTTTTTGACCTGCTCGGGATCGCCGCCGACGAAGCAGACGACGACCGGCTTGCCGGAAGCGGCGGCCTGCTTGAGAATCTTATCCGCGATCTCCTCGGCCGGAGGCTTGGAGGTCAGCGCGATGACCTTGGTCTTGGGGTCCTGGATGAGGGCGTCGAGCGCGAAGGTCATCATGAGACCGCCGATCTCGATCTTGAGGTCGCGGCCGCCGGTGCCGATGACCTGCGAGACGCCGCCGCCGAACTGGCCGATCAGCGAGGAGAGCTCCTGGGTGCCGGTGCCGGAGGCGCCGACGATGCCGATGTCGCCCGGGCGGATGACGTTCGCGAAGGCGAGCGGGACGTTGTTGATGATCGCGGTGCCGCAGTCGGGGCCCATCATGAGCAGCTCCTTGGAGACGGCTTTCTCCTTGAGGCGCTTCTCCTCCTCGATCGTGACGTTGTCGCTGAAGAGCATGACGTTGATGTCGTGGTCGAGGCACTCGTCCGCGACGCCGGCGGCATACTTGCCGGGGACGGAGATGATCGCCAGGTTGAGCTGGTCATCCATCTTGATGGCGGAGGAGAGGGTCGGCGGATAGTAGTTGGCGCTGCTGTTCTCCTTCTTTTTGGTCAGCAGTTCGTCGACCTTCGCAAGGGCGGCGGCCATGACGTCGTCGTTTTCGCACCTGATGGCGACGAAGAAGTCGTTGGCGGTGATCGTCTCGAACTCGGGCGTCACAAGGCCGAGGTTGTGGGCGATGTCCCGGTTGAGGTCGGTGCCCATGCCGACGAGGGCCTCCTCGACGCCGTCGAGTTTCTTGAGGTCCTTGGAGATGAGCATGAGGGTTACCGAGTCGTAATAGGTATTCTGCTTGATATCCAGCTTAACCAATGCCGATTCCTCCAATATGTTAGATTTTTGCGCCGAAATAGATACCGCTGAGGATGTCCGTCCCGGACGTTTCCCCAAAGGTTATGACTCTGGAAGCAGCGCTTTCGAGCGACTGCGTGGGTCCGTTTGAAAAGAGCTGCCCGACCGTGTCGAGCACGTCCGCGGAGAGCAGGCCCTGCGATGAGCGGATGAGGAAGCTGCCGCTGATGACGTTGGTTTTGACGCGCGCGGCGCAGCCCATGCGCTGGGTGATGTCCATCGTGCGGAGCACGCGGCCCCGCGCGCCGCCCCGGGCGAGCATCGCCGCCATCATCCCGCACAGAAAGTCGTCGGAGGAGGGGGTGAGGCCCGGCCCGCAGCCGGCCATCGCGCCGGCCGCCGCGGAGATTTCCACGATCTGCCCCGTGTGCAGCGCGTCGAAGAGGCGCCGGACGCGGGGAAGCAGAAAAGCGGTGTAGTGGTTGTGGGGGAAGCGCTCCGCATAATCCGCGGAAGACCCCTCCTCCAGGTGGAAGACGAGCGGCGCCATGCCCTCCGGCTTGCCCTCCTCGCCGATGACCCCCGCGAGGCGTTCGAGCCTGTCGGACAGGTCGGGCGGGACGATCAGCTCCTTGCGTTCGAGCACCGAAAGGTCGGTGTCCAGGGCGTTCGTCAGATCCACGTGCAGCATCCCGGCGGACGCCTCCCCCGGCAGGAGCATCGCGCTCATATCGGGCCGCAGCCCGAGGGCGGGGAAGGGGATGTCGGTGTCGATGCGCACCGAAAAGGGATAGAGCGGGCGGCATTTGGGAAGCAGCGTCACGAGCCCGAGGGGGGTGACAAGGTTGACCGCCCGGTCAAAAACGGAGTGAACGGTTGCGGGACAGCCCCCGGCGGGGATCGATCTGCGCAGGCTGTGGCAGACCTCCAGTGCCGGGACCGCGCCTTCATCTGTCTCTCTGCACATCATAAATCTTCAGCGCGATCTGCAGATTGAGAAGCTGGTCGGCGTTGTCGAAGCTCACGCCGGCAAGTTCCTTGATCCGCTGGATGCGGTAGGCGACGGTGTTGTAGTGGACGCCCAGCTCCTCCGCGAGTTTTTTGAGGTTGCCCCCGCACTTGAAGTAGGTCTGGAGCGTCCGCACGAGCTCGGAGTCGTGGTCGCGGTCGTAGTCGACGAGGACCTTGAGGGTCTCGGTGTAGAAGGACTGCAGCTCGTTCTGGAGGGTGTCGCAGGAGAGGAAGCGGTAGACACCCATATCCTCGAAATAGTGGACCCGCACCCCGCCCACCGAACCGCACCCGGCGGCACGCTTGGCTTCGGAGCAGCTTTTCCACAGGTCCGCGGTGTCGGGGTAGGCCCTGCCGATCCCGATGCTGATGAACTCGAGCAGCCCGTCATCCGCGAGCGCCTTGCCGAAGACCTCCATGAACTGGGAGACCTCCTGCTTGCAGAGCGCGGGAGAACGGGAGCTCTGCTCAAAGACGAGCACGATGTTGTCGCACTTGTTGACGAAGAGCAGCTTGTAGGAGGCGCTGCGCGACAGGCGGCGCAGGACGCGCACGATGTTGTTGTTCATCTTGTAGAGCGCGCCGTTGGAAAGGGAGAGGGAGTTGTGCGAATTAATCACCTGGACCACCGCCACCTGGTGGATGGCCTCGATGTCGAAATCGAAGTATTCGGCGTTGGCCAGCGCCTTGCGCTGGCTGAGCTCGTCGTTGACGAGCAGGTCGTCGAGGAAGGAGACCTTGTGGTTGTTCTCCATCTCGAAGAGGGAGATCTTTTTGAGCATCTCCAGCGCGATCAGCGAGGTGGAGGCTTCGATGACGGCCAGGTCCACGCTGGTGACCTCGCGGTTGTCCTCCCACATGAAGATGTAGCCGTAGAGCTTCTTGTCGCTGTAGATGGGGACGGTGATCTTGCTGCACTCCCGCCCGTCCACCTTGCACAGCTCCCGCCAGCTCAGGGCGTTGTCGCTGCCGTGCCGCTCGCCGGAATTGTCCCGCACGCAGTTTTCCATCTGGCGGTAGATCGCGTCGCGGCGGCTGTAGGTGGCGGAGATGACGTAGGAGGAGAAGAACTCGTTGTAGATGGCGACGCTGTTGCCGTAGCGGTTGTGCAGCGTCTGGGTGATCGCCTGAAGGTTCCCGCCGCTGAGCATCGTCGCGGTGAGCGACTTCTGCAGGTCGTAGATGTCCATGAGCACCTGCGCCTGGTTGTTGACGATGGTGGTCAGCACGGGGGTGATGATCTTGGAGAAGGAAACCTCCGGCGGGATCTCAAAGATGGGGAAGGAGAGCGCGTTGGCGGCGTTGATGACCGCCTGCGGGGTTTCGCGAATATACCGCTTGGGCTTGATGCCCAGCCCCACGACGCCGCGGCTGTTGAGGGCGGGGACCAGCTCGACGAGCTTTTCCACATCGTCCTTGATCGAATAGGCGGTGGTGACGATCAGCTCCCCGCCGCTCACCCAGTCGATGATGTCGGGCACCTCCATGACGTTCATCGAGGTGACGACGCGGTCGAGGCCGCCCCTGCCCGCGATCAGCTTGGCGCCCTGGAGAACCTCCATCTCGAGCACCGACCTGACAGAAATGCCGTATGTTTTATCCATGGGGGAACCTCCTAACGGACCGGCTTACCCTGTCATTACTTTCATCATACTATTAAAAAAAGCGAAGTCAACATTTGTTGTGTAAAATATACAATGTAGAAAAATTCGCTTTGTTTTGATCGACTTTGACATAGGAGTTTTTCAATATAAATGGCCCAAAAAATTGTGAAAATAGCCAAAGAAGTCGGAAAAATAAACGAATTGTTAAAGAAATGCCAATTTTTAGAGCGCAAAACGCTGTGGAACTTTTACAACCTCACAAAACCTTCTCAGGAGGGGCCGCCGTCCCGCCCGCCTGACGGGCGGGACAGCGGCACAGGGGGAGGGACACGCAAATCAGAGCGGAATGTTGCCGTGCTTCTTCTCGGGGATCGACTGTTCCTTGCCGCGCAGCATCTCGAACGCCGCGACGATCTTCTGGCGGCTCTCGGCGGGGTGGATGACGTCGTCGACAAAGGCGTGCTCGGCCGCCTTGTAGGGGGTGGCGAACTCGGCCTTGTACTGCTCGATCGACTGGGCGCGCTGCTCGGGGCCCTCCTTGCGGAAGATGATGTTGGCCGCGCCCTCGGGGCCCATGACGGCGATCTCCGCGTCAGGCCACGCGAAGGAGACGTCCGCGCCGAGCTCCCGGCAGCACATCGCGAGGTAGGCGCCGCCGTAGGCCTTCCTCAGGATGAGGGTGACCTTGGGCACGGTGGCCTCGCTGTAGGCGTAGAGCATCTTGGCGCCGTGGCGGATGATGCCGCCGTACTCCTGGTGGGTGCCGGGCAGGAAGCCGGGCACGTCGACGATGGTGAGCAGCGGCAGGCCGAACGCGTCGCAGGTGCGGATGAACCGCGCGGCCTTGTCGGAGGCGTTGATGTCGAGGCAGCCCGCGCCGACCTTCGGCTGGTTGGCGATGATGCCGACCGCCTGCTTGTTGATGTGCGCGAAGCAGGTGATCATGTTGGTTGCGTAGAGCGGCTGGTAGTCCATGTAGTCGCCCCGGTCGACGATGCCGCGGATCACGTCGTACATGTTGTAGGCGCGGTTGGCGTTGTCGGGCAGGATGGTGGCCAGCTCGGGCACGAGGCGGTAGGGATCGTCGCCGAAGTCGATCTCAGGGGCCTTTGCCTTCCAGTTGGAGGGCAGGAAGGAGAGCAGGCGCTTGATCTGCGCGATGCAGTCCTGGTCGTTCTGGGTCATGAAGTGGGCGACGCCGCTCTTCTTGTTGTGGGTGGTCGCGCCGCCGAGGTCCTCGCCGGTGACGACCTCGCCGGTGACCGTCTTGATGACGTCGGGGCCGGTGATGAACATCTTGCTGGTCTTGTCGACCATGAAGATGAAGTCGGTGAGCGCGGGGGAGTAGACCGCGCCGCCGGCGCAGGGCCCCATGATCGCGGTGATCTGGGGGACGACGCCCGAGGCGGCGGTGTTGCGGAAGAAGATCTTGCCGTAGCCGGAGAGGCCGTCGATGCCCTCCTGGATGCGCGCGCCGCCCGAGTCGTTCATGCCGACGACGGGCGCGCCGACCTTGCGGGCGGCCTCGAGCACGTGGCAGATCTTGTTGGCCTGCATCTCGCCGAGCGAGCCGCCCATGATCGTGAAGTCCTGCGCGTAGGCGAAGACGACGCGGCCGTCGACCTTGCCGTAGCCGCAGACGACGCCGTCGGTCGGCTGGTGCTTCTGGGGCATGTCGAAGTAGGTGCAGCGGTGGGTGACAAAGGTGTCCATCTCGACGAAGGTGCCCGGGTCAAAGAGCAGCCCGAGCCGCTCGCGGGCGGTCAGCTTTCCGCCGGCGTGCTGCTTTTCGATCGCCTTGGCGTTGCCCTGGTAGATCGCTGTTTTGCGGGCAACAAGGTCTTCGATCTTATTCATTTTGGTTCCATCCCTTCATAGTCTGGTACCGGCGCGGCGGCCGGGAGTTTCGCCGGGAAGCCCGGCGGGGGCCGTCACGCGAGCGGCGGCGTGGAAAGGGGCGGGCGGCGCAGGTGGCTGTGCTGCTCGAACCCATAGGCGATCGAAATGAGCTGCGGCTCCGCGAAGGGGCGCCCGAGAATCTCCATGCCGACCGGCACGCCGATGGGGGCGTCGTCCGAGGGGGTGGAGAAGCCGGCGGGCACGACGACTGCGGGATAGCCGGTCACCGAGCCGATGACGCCGTTGCGCTCCTGCTGGCTGCCGCCCGTCTTGCAGACGAGCTGCTGCTGGTGCGGGTAGACGATCGCGTCGATCGCGTATTCGTCCATGATCGCGAGCACCTGCTTCTGGAGCTCGGCGCGCTTTTTGAGGCGCTCGTTGTAGGCGGGGGTTCCCACGTCGTAGCCCATCGCCTCGTCGAGGTTGCTCTTGAGGCCGGGGTGGTACTTGCCGCTGGCGAGCACGTCGGCCAGCGAGTGGATGGGGGCCGCGTCGCCGAAGCCCTCGAGGTACTGGCCGAGGTGGGTCTTGAGGTCGTGAATATGTACGCTGACGTTCTTGACGAGGTAGCCCGAGTCGATCTTTTCGGAGATGTCGACAAGCTCCGCGCCGGCGTCCCGCATAATCTGAAGGCTCTTTTCCATGCAGGCGTTGACCTCGCGGTGCAGGTCGTCGTCGGGGCCGAAGAAGCTGCGCAGCACGCCGATGCGCCTGCCGCGCAGGCCCTCGTCGTCGAGGTAATCGAGGTAGCTCGCCGGGATCTTGCCGAGGCAGGCCTCGGTGACGGGGTCCTTCGGGTCGCTGCCGGCGATCACGTCGAGCACGGCGGCGGCGTCCGCCACGGTGCGCGCGAGCGGGCCCGCGGTGTCCTGCGTCAGCGAATAGGGAACGATGCCGTCCCGGCTCACCAGCCCGATGGTGGGGCGGATGCCCACGAGGGAGCAGGCGGAGGAGGGGGAGCGGATCGAGTTGATCGTGTCGGTGCCGATGCCGACGATGCCGTAGTTGGCCGCCAGCCCCGCGCCCGTGCCGCCCGACGAGCCGCCGGGAGTGCGGGTGTGGTCGTAGGGGTTGTAGCTCTGGCCGAGGATCGAGCTGATCGTTTCGCCCCAGACGGCGAACTCATGCAGGTTCGTCTTGGCGATGATGACCGCCCCCGCCTCGCGGAGCTTTTTGGTGATATAGGCGTCCTTGTGGGTCTCGAACCCCTCGAGGGAGAGGGAGCCCGCGGTGGTCGGCATGTCGAAGGTTTCGCAGTTGTCCTTGAGCAGGACGGGGATGCCGTGGAGCGGGCCGGTCAGCCCGTCGGCCTGGAACCGCTCGTCGAGGCGGTCGGCCTCCTCGAGCGCGTGGGGGTTCACGAGGATGACCGCGTTGAGCTCGGGGCCCTTTTTGTCGTAGGCCTCGATGCGGGCGAGGCAGCCCTCGATGAGCCGGCGGCAGGTGAGGCGCCCGTCGAGCATCGCCTCATGGACGGAGGCGACGGTCGCCTCCTCGAGCACGAAGGGTTTCCCGTTGTGGTTCTCGCATCTCTCGTCGGTCATGGCGCTCACTCCTTCTTCGGCAGCGTGTCGATGTAGGCCTTGATGTCGTCCTCCGAATAGCCGAGGATGTCGCGCAGGACCTCGACGTTGTGTTCGCCGACCTGCGGGGCGGGCTCGCTGGGGAGCTCATCCTCGGGCGGGACGGTGCTCAGCTTGACCGGGTTGCCCGCGACCTTGACCTTGC
This sequence comes from Anaerotruncus massiliensis (ex Togo et al. 2026), assembly GCF_900199635.1. Classification (GTDB taxonomy): domain Bacteria; phylum Bacillota; class Clostridia; order Oscillospirales; family Ruminococcaceae; genus Anaerotruncus; species Anaerotruncus massiliensis. Next base: position 1,086,193 of record NZ_LT962687.1, read on the forward strand.
CCATGTGGGTCTGCTCGACTTCGACGAGCATGTTGCGGTAGTTGATCTGCGGGTCCTCGAACAGCCGGTCGATCGAGTTGATCGGGCCGCAGGGGATGCCGTTGTCGACGAAGATCTTGAGCCACTCGTCGGTGGTTTTGTCCTTGATCCGCTCCTGCATCAGGTCGCTGAGCTCCTGCATATGCTTGTTGCGCTCGGGGTTGGTGGAGAACTTGGGATCGTTGATGAGCTCCTGGCGGCCGGTGACCTCGCAGAACTTGGCGAAGAGCTTGTTGTTGCCGGCGGCGACGATGACCCAGCTGTCCTTGGTGCGGTAGGCCTCGAAGGGGGTGATGGACGGGTGCTTGAGTCCGAGCGGCCGCGCGACCTGGCCGGTCGCGGAGTACTTGGCGATGGCGTTCTCGAGAATGGCGACCTGGCAGTCGAGCATCGAGATGTCGACAAGCTGGCCCTCGCCGGTCTTTTCGCGCTCATAGAGGGCGGCCAGCGCGCCGTAGGCGCCCATCATGCCGGCGATGATGTCGCCGATCGAGGTGCCGACGCGCACGGGGTTTCCGTTCGGCTCGCCGGTGATGCTCATGACGCCGCCCATCGCCTGGACGATCATATCGTAGGCCGGCCTGCCGGAATAGGGCCCGGTCTGGCCGAAGCCGGAGATTGCAACATAGACGCAGCGGGGATTGATCTTCTTGACGTCCTCATAGCCGAAGCCCATCTTGTCGAGCGCGCCGGGCTTAAAGTTCTGAACGAACACGTCCACGTTCTTGACCAGGTCGGTCAGCACCTTTTTGCCCTCGGGGGTCTTGGCGTTGACTTCGAGGCTCTTCTTGCCGCGGTTGATGCTCAGGAAGTAGATGCTCTGCCCTTCCACGTAGGGGCCGTAGGCGCGGGCGTCGTCGCCCGAACCGGGCATCTCGCAGTGGATGACCTCGGCGCCGAGGTTGCGCAGCATCATGCCGCAGTAGGGGCCCGCGAGGACCTTGGTCATATCCAGCACCTTGATGCCGCTCAGTGGTTTGGTTGTCATAGTGTGATTCCTCCCGTTTCATATAATGTATACAATCTTCCACGGCCGGCCGCCGTTTGCCGCGCCGGCCCTATGAGAAAGCCGGCCCCGCCGGCGGTTTTTGAGACGAAATCAATTACCTGTTGTAATAACTCCATATCATGTGCTATACTTACAGCAATAAATCCATGGGAATCTTGTGGATTCTTCCCAAAATGCCGCGCATCCGTCCCATCCGCCCCGCAGGGTCACGAAAAGAGGACGGGAAGGAGCCTTCCGCTGCCGGCCGGACGATTTTGCATGGTAAAGAAGGAAATTCTTTCTTTTCGATGTGACCGCGGCCGTTTTCAAGGGGAAATCTAGTTTGTAGGTTATCTACATTATAGTGGATAATCCCCAACTTGTAAACTGGAGGAAATGCCTTTTGATCACAGAAAATGTTGATAATATTTATGCATTTCGCCCAATATTACAAAAAACGCAATTTTTTTCGGGCAAACTGCATTGTGATTTTTTCAGCATATCGGGGATTTTTTAATAGGTGCGTAAACAAACATGGCCTTCAAAAATCATAAGTATGACCAAGCCAAATATGCGATTCCCAAAAAACCTGACGGTCCGCCATAAAATGTTGTGAAGTTTTTATAAATCGATATGATCGAAAATGCCTAAATTCTCTTGCGAAATCTATTCATTACAGAAAATTTGGAAAAAATCGATTGATATGATTTGCCCATCTCAGTATAATAAGGTTAGTGGTAGTGACATTATGCCTAAAAAGGAGTGCTTATCGTGAAACAATTTAATTATTTAGCACCAAAATCCTTGCCCGAAGCACTTGCATTCCTGGCGGAGCACGGGGACTCCGCCGTGGTTTTTAACGGCGGCACCGACGTCGTCGTGCGGCTTCGCGACAACCTGATCGCCCCTGAGTACGTGATCGACATCAAGAAGATCCCCGGCCTGGACACGATCACGTTCGACGAAAAGACCGGCCTCACCATCGGCGCCTGCGTCACGATGAACGAGATCGGCGCCAACGAGTTCGTCCAGAAGTACTATCCCTACCTCGGCAAGGCGGCGCTGTCGGTCGGCTCCAAGCAGGTGCGCAACCGCGCGACCTGCATCGGCAACATCGTCAACGCCTCCCCGCTGGCCGATACCGGCACCCCGCTGCTCGCCAACGACGCTGTGATCCTGGCCGAGGGCCCGGAGGGCAAGCGGGAGATCCCCATCCGTGAATTCTTCATCTTCGTGCGCAAGACCGCGCTGAAAAAGGATGAGATCGTCACCGCCATCCGGGTGCCCTACCATGCGGGCTCGGAGGGCGTGTACACCAAGATCTCCCGCCGCCGCGAGGTCGACCTCTCCACCGTCTGCGCCACCGTGGTGCGGGACGGGGACGACTGGCGCATCGCGTTCGGCTCCGTCGCGCCCACCCCTCTGCGGCTCGTCAAGACCGAGGAGCTGCTCCGCGGCAAAAAGCTGGACGGCGCGCTGATCGAGCAGGCGGCCGAGCTGGCCAAGACCGAGGTCGCGCCGATCGACGACGTGCGCGCCTCCAAGGAGTACCGCGTCACCATCGTGGGGCTGATCGTCAAGAGAAGCCTCGAAGCCCTGGCGAAATAAGGAGGGGATACATATGAAATACCAGGTCAATTTCTTCGTCAACGAGGAGCCGGTCGAGCTCTACGTCGACGCCAATAAAACGATGCTCACCGTCCTGCGCGAGGAGCTCGACCTCACGGGCGCCAAGGAAGGCTGCGGCGCCGGCGAGTGCGGCGCGTGCACCGTCATCATGGACGGCAAGCCGGTCAACGCCTGCCTCGTGCTGGCGCCCGAGCTGGACGGCAAACACATCACCACCGTCGAGGGGCTGGCCGACCGCAAGGGCAACCTCTCCCCGCTGCAGGAAGCGTTCATCAAGCATGCCGCGCTCCAGTGCGGCTTCTGCACGCCGGGCTTCCTGATGACCGCCACGGCGCTCCTGAAGGAGAATCCGCACCCGACCCGCGACGAGATCAAGGCGGGCATCAGCGGCAACCTCTGCCGCTGCACCGGCTACAAACGGATCATCGAGGCCATCGAGGACGTTGCGGCACATACGGAAGGAGGCGAGCGCAAATGAGGACAGTCGGAACAACGATCGACAGGGTTGACGGCGTCAAAAAGGTCACCGGCCAGGCGAAATACGTGGACGACATCAGGATGTCCCGGATGCTCTACGCCCAGGTGAAGCGCAGCCCCTACGCGCACGCGAAAATCCTGAGCATCGACACGTCGGAGGCGGAGAAGCTGCCGGGCGTGAAGAGCGTCATCACGGGCGACTATTATAAGAAACGCGGCGGCCTCTACCTCGAGGACAAAAACTTCCTCGCGGTGGGCACCGCGAAATACCGCGGCGAAGCCGTCGCGGCGGTGGCGGCTGAGACGCTGGACATCGCGAAGGCGGCGGTCGAGCTGATCAAGGTGGAGTACGAGGAGCTGCCGGCGGTCACCAACCCGGTCGAGGGCATGAAGCCGGACGCGCCGCTCATCCATCCCGACCTGGGCACCTACAAGGTCGCCCCGATCTTCCACCCGGTGCCGGGCACCAACATCTCCCACCACTACAAACTCCGCAAGGGTGACGTCGACAAGGGCTTTGCCGAGGCGGATTACGTCGCGGAGCACACCTTCTATATCCCGCACGTCCAGCACGTGCCCATCGAGCCGCACGTGGCCGTCGCGCAGTACGAGGCGGACGGAAAGCTCACCGTGTGGGCGAGCTGCCAGTCCCCCTTCGCGGTGCGCCAGGCGCTGGCGACCTCCTTCGACATCCCGCTCAACAAGGTGCGGGTCATCTCCCCGTATGTCGGCGGCGGCTTCGGCTCCAAGGCGGGCACCACCCTCGAAGGCATCGTCATCCCGCTCTCGATGCTCAACTGCGGGCGCCCGGTCAAGATGACCTACACCCGTGAGGAGGAGTTCGAGGACGCGTATGTCCGCCAGGGCGTCTATGCGACCCTCAAGACCGGCGTGCGCAAGTCGGACGGCAAGATCCTCGCCCAGAAGATCGAGTATGTCTGGGACGGCGGCGCTTACACCGAGTACGGCGTCAACATCGTCAAGGCGGCTGGCATCGCCTGCCCCGGCCCCTACGACATCGACAACATCTGGTGCGACAGCTACTGCGTCTACACCAACCATCCGGTCGGCGGCCCGTACAGGGGCTTCGGCATGTGTGAGATCCACTTCGCCATCGAGCAGAACCTCGATATGATCGCGCACGAGATCGGCATGTCGGAGGTCGACATCCGCCGGGTCAACGGACTGCGGGCGGGCGGCGCCACCGCGACCGGCCAGATCCTCGAGGACTGCGGCTATCAGGACTGCCTCGAGACGGTTGTCAAGGAACTCGAGTACGACAAGCCCTGCGAGCAGGTCGCGCCCAACCTCATCCGTGCCAAGGGCATCGCGGGCGGCTGGAAATCGCCGTCTCAGCCCACTGACGTGGCCTCGGCCGCGATCATCCGCATGAACGAGGACGGCACCTTTATGCTCATGACGAGCGGCCAGGACATCGGCCAGGGCTCCGACACGGTGCTCACCCAGATCGCCGCCGAGGTGCTCGACATCGATCCGAGCAAGATCACCATCCGCACCGGCGACACCGACCACACCCCTTACGAGTGGCAGACGGTCGCGAGCCGCACCACCTACTGCGCGGGCAACGCGGTCAAACTGGCCGCCGAGGACGCGAAGAACGAGATCCTCGAGTTGGCGCAGATCAAGTTCGGATGCAGCAAGCGCGACCTCGAGCTCAAGGACGGCTATGTGGTGCATAAGATCCACAAGGATAAAAAGGTCCCGTTGAGCACCTTCGCGCTCGGGCTCACCCTGCCCGACGCGTCGGGCATCCACGGCCCGCTGATCGGCAAGGGCTCCTTCGTGGTCCCGAACAACGTGGGCTACGACCAGGAGACCGGCCAGAGCCCCAAGCCGGTGGCCTTCTGGACGGTCGGCGTCAACGGCGCCGAGGTCGAGGTCAACACCGACACGGGCGAGATCCGCGTGCTCAAGATGATCTCCTGCTTCGACCCCGGAAAGGTCATCAACCCGGCGCTCTACGACGCGCAGGTGGAGGGCGCGATGGTGCAGGCCCTGGGCACGGCGCTCTTTGAGGAGCTGATGCTCAAGGACGGGCGGATTCTCAACCGCAACTTCGTCGACTACAAGATCCCGACCGCGGACGACATGCCCGAACTGACGGTGCGCGTCGCGGAGCACGAGGAGCCGACGGGCCCGTACGGAGCGCGCGGCATCGGCGAGCCGGTCATGGTACCGGGCGCGCCGGCGATCGCCAACGCGGTGGCCAACGCGATCGGGTGCCGGTTCTTCCGGATGCCGATCAGGGCCGACGACGTGCTCAAGGCGCTCAAGGAGAAGAAAGCCCAGTAGGCTTAAAGAAAATAAGGACCGGGCGGCCGCGGCCATGCGGCCCGGCCGCCCGGAGGTGTGTTTTTGGACAGCATGGCGGTATAAAGGGCCCCGGCCCTGAAATACATAGAGAAATGGAGACAAGGCTAATACTATGTTGAGGAGGTAAGTCAATGGCCAATACCAATCGAGGAATCTATAATGCCCCGCAGGAACTCGGCTGGCCGAAAACGGTTGTTTTGGGCTTGCAGCACGTCTTTGCGATGTTTGGCGCAACGGTTATCGTCCCGATCATCACAGGATTGAACGTACAGGTAACGCTCTTCTGCGCCGGTATCGGCACGCTGCTTTTCCACTTTATCACCAAGCGGAAAGCGCCTGTGTTCCTGGGCTCTTCCTTCGCGTTCCTCGGCGGTTTCGCGGCTGTCAAGGCACTGCCGCTGACCAATTCCGCCGGCGTTGCGCTGACGGAGGCTGAAAAGCTCCCGTACGCCTGCGGCGGTATCGTCTGCGCCGGTCTGGTCTATGTTATTCTGGCGGCGCTGATCCGCGCGTGCGGCATCAAGCGGATCATGCACTTCTTCCCGCCGGTCGTTACCGGCCCGATCATCATCCTCATCGGCCTGATCCTCGCTCCGAACGCGATCAACGACGCGAGCGGCAACTGGCTGCTGGCAGTCGTCGCGATCATCGTGATCCTTGTGGCAAACGTCTTTGGCCGCGGCATGGTCAAAATCATCCCGATCCTGCTTGGTATCATCGCTTCCTATCTTGTGGCGCTGGTCACCGGGCATGTTGACTTCTCCGCCTTGGCGGCGGCGAACTTTGTCGGTATCGCGCCGTTCACCCTTGCGAAGTTTGACGTAAGCGCCATTCTGATCATGGTCCCGATCTCGCTGGCCTCCATGATGGAGCATGTCGGCGACATCGCGGCGGTCAGCGCGACCTGCGAGCGCAACTTCCTGGCGAACCCCGGCCTGCACCGCACCCTCATCGGCGACGGTCTTGCCACGAGCCTTGCCGGCCTCATCGGCGGCCCGGCGAACACCACCTACAGTGAGAACACCGGCGTTCTGGCGCTGACCAAGGTCTACGACCCGATCGTCATGGAAATCGCCGCCGTTGTGGCGATCCTGCTCTCCTTCATCCCGAAGTTCGGTGAGTTCGTCCATACCATCCCGACTGCGACGATCGGCGGCGTTTCCTTCATCCTCTACGGCATGATCTCCGCCATCGGCGTACGCAACCTGGTTGAGAACCAGGTCGACCTGACCGAGTCCCGCAACGTTCTGATTGCGGCGATCATCCTCGTCAGCGGCCTCGGCTTCAACAACATCGGCGGCATCTCCTTCCAGATCGGCGGGGCGGGCTTCACGCTCAGCGGCCTTGCGATCGCGGCAATCCTCGGTATCCTGCTGAATGCGATTCTTCCCGGAAACGACTATATCTTTAACGAGGAAGAATACGAGACCGTGGCTACCAAGGATCTGAATGCGGACCTCTAAAAACCATCAGAAGTCTGTGAGATTTTGCTCCATTTCTCTGCAAACTTACAGAAATCGGGGTTGGGCGGCTCTTTCCGGCGACGGAAAGGGCCGCCCTTCCTTTTGCTGGAAGGCGGCGCGGGCGCCCCACCGGGATTTCACACAGATTTTACATTGCGGCACGGTCCGCTCCCCGGCAAACTGCCAAAATGTAAAAATTGGCTTGCAATTTTTATGCACAAGGTGCAGAATGATTGCAGATTATGAGAAGGTGCGGTTTGCTGATGTTTACGAGAAGAGATTTGGTGCGGCTGATCATCCCGCTGATCATCGAGCAGGTGCTCGCGGCGACGGTCGGCATCGCGGATACCTTCATGGTGTCGAGCGTGGGGGAGGCGGCGGTCTCGGGCGTCTCGCTGGTCGATTCGATCAACCTGCTGCTGCTCAACGTCTTCGCGGCGCTCTCGACGGGCGGGTCGATCGTGGCGTCCCAGTATCTCGGGCGGGAGGACCAGCCCAGCGCGAACGCGGCGGCCAAGCAGCTTTTGACCGTGACGACGCTCGTCTCCTTCGGGCTGGTCGCCGTCTGCATGCCGGGCAGCAAATTCATCCTGCACGCCCTCTTCGGCAGCGCGGACGCCGCGGTCATGGGGAACGCCGAGGTGTATTTCCTGCTTTCGGCGCTCTCCTATCCCTTCATGGCGGTCTATAACGCCTGCGCCGCGCTCTTCCGCGCGCAGGGAAACTCAAAGATCTCGATGATGGCGGCGCTCGTCATGAACATCGTCAACATCTCCTTCAACGCGCTCTTCATTTACGGGCTGCGGCTGGGCGCGGCGGGCGCGGCGCTCGGCTCGCTGATCGCGCGCGGAGTGTCGGCGGCGTTCCTGCTGGCGGTGCTCTGCCACCACAATAACCGCATCTACCTCGACGAACTCAAAAAGCTCGAGTGGCACCCGGCGATGATCAAAAGCATCCTGCGCATCGGGGTGCCCAACGGGCTGGAGAACAGCATGTTCCACATCGGCAAGCTGATGGTGGCGGGGCTGATTACGACCTTCGGAACGGTGGCGATCGCGGCGAACGCGGTGGGCAACAGCGTCATGACGATGTCCCAGATGCCGGGTGCGGCGGTCAGCCTGGCGATGGTGACGGTCGTGGGGCAGTGCGTGGGCGCGGGGGAGTTCCCACAGGCCAAAAAATACATGCTGGGGCTGGTCGGCGCGGCGCACGGGATGAACCTGCTGCTCAACCTGATCCTGATTTTTGCGCTGCACCCGATCATCGAGCTGTTCGGGCTTTCGGCGGCGACGGCGGAGGCGGCCTGGCAGATCTGCCTCGTTTGCGCGCTCGGCAACATCCTCTTCTGGCCGATGTCCTTCGCCCTGCCGAACGGCCTGCGCGCCGCCAACGACGTGAAGTACACGATGATCACGTCGGTCGTATCGATGTGGGTGTTCCGGGTGATCTTCAGCTATATCCTCGGCCGCTATCTCGGGCTGGGGCTGCTCGGGGTGTGGGTCGCGATGATCATCGACTGGGTCTTCCGCGCGGCCATGTTTATGGCCCGCCTGCTGCGCGGCAGATGGATGAACCGCCAGCTGATCTGAACACGTAAAAAGCGTGCGGCGAAAGCCGCACGCTTTTTTTGCTGGTTTACCGGCTCATGCGGGGATAGCCCCTGCCGCCCATGCCGGGGCCGGGGAATCCGCCGCCCGGGGCGCCCGAACCGCCGGGGACGGGATTGGTCATGGTGCCGGGGACCGCCTGCGGGGGCAGGTAGCGCTGTCCGGCCGCGCCGGGCAGGTCCTGCCGCGGCCTGAGACGGGTGTCGACAAAGGTGACGAACTTGAGGGAGTAGAGGTCGCAGACGGTATACTGCTCCTCGCTCGGCTGGTAAAGGGTGATGTAGTTGATACCGCCCGAATAGAGGTAGCCCTCCTTGCGTTCCAGGCTGTTGGTGCCGATCAGGAATTCGCAGATCACATAGGCGCCGAGGTTCGCCTGCAGGATGGAGGAAAAGGAGCCGAGAAAAACCTCCTCGTTATTCTGCGGGTTCTCCTCCGCCTGCTGGCTTTCGAATGGCCCGAAGTTCAGGTTGTTGTCGCCGTTTGCCATATGATACCCCTCTTTCTATGTTTCGTAATAAGCGTCGGTGGGATTGTAAAAACAGTGGTCGCCGATCCGCGTGACCAGATAGCCGATGCTGCTGGGGAAATTCTGCCGGCAGCTGGCGGAGAAGGGGTTGAAAAACCAGAGCGCCTGCCCCAGGTCCATCAGGCGGTTGCCGGCGATCGCCCAATCGGCAATGTCGTAGTGGATCTGTTCGGGCCGCATGTTGTAGACGTTCTGGGCGTTGTAGGAGCCCCGTTCGGTCTCGGACATGCAGACGAACTGCCCCGTCTGGTAGAGGATTTTGCGGATGCTGCCCTGCCCGATGCGCTTGTATTCCCCGCCCGGCGCGTTCACGCGGTTCATCACGACGCTGGCCACCGCCTTCATCCCGGTGTCCCCCTCTCCGCCCGCCTCGCACTGGATCAGCCGGGCAAACAGTTCCCGGTCCGTCAGCGGCATGGAAAGCCCTCCTTCCGTTTTCACATTTCACTGCGGGCGAAAAGCCCGCCCGGTATCATGGATATGACGGGCTTGCCTGTCCCTATGCGCGATTTTACACGCGGCGCGGGTCGCAGCCCGCCAGGTGCAGGAGGAGGAGATAACACCCGGCGGAAACCAGGGCAAGCAGGAGTGCGAACCCGATGGGGGAGCCGGGCAGCGGCAGCCCCGCGCGGGAGAGGATGCGCGCGGCGAGCACCGAGATGGCGGCGCAGAGCAGGGGCTTCACGACCCGCTCGGTGATGTCGACCTCGAACTTTGCGACACGGATGAGTCTCCCGAGGCTGAGGGAGAAGTTGAAGACCTCGCTCAAAACGATGACGAGGATATAGCCCTTGATGCCGAGGACGGGCAGCAGCAGGTAGACGAGCACCATGCTGATGGCGGCGTCGGCGACGTTGTAGCGCATGACCGAGAGCTGTTCGTCCATCCCCTTGAGCATACAGTCGACGGCGGTGTCGAGGTACATGACGGGGATGACGGGCGCGAGCAGGCGGATGTAGACGCCCACGTCGGGGTTCTGCGACACCGCCGCGCCGATTTCATGGGAGAAGGCGAAGAGCACGCCGCACACCCCGATCGAGCAGCACAGGTTAAGGGCGAACATCCGCTGGATGAGGTGGGAGATGCTCTGCCCGCGGCTGTGGCGCTGGGCGATCTCGGGGACGATGAGGCTGGAAAAGGAGTTGAGGAAGGCGGCGGGGAAGAGGATGACCGGCAGGGCGATGCCGTGCACCGCGCCGAAGACGGCGAAGGAGGCGCCCGCCGCGAGCCCGCCCGCCTGAAGCCGGACGGGGACGAGCAGGTTTTTGACGGTGGCGAGCCCCGAGCGCAGGTAGGAGCTCATCGCCATGGGCAGCGCGATGCCGAACAGCCGTCCGGTCAGGCGGTTTTTGGGCGCGCCCTTCCGGCGGAAGCCCCGGCTGTCCCCGAGGTAGAGGACCAGAGAACTCACGAAGGAGAGCCCCTCGGCGATCACGCCCGAGCCGGTGATGGCGAGGCAGGCGTATTCAAGGCCGGGCGGCATCAGGAAGGTGAGGCCGACGATCGAGAGGCTGATCTTCAAAAACTGCTCGAAGATCTGCGAGGCGGCGGATTTGGCCACCCGTCCGACGGCGGTAAAGTAACCGTTCAGCGCGCAGGACATCGCGATGAAGGGCATCGAGAGCGCCATGGTCTTGAGGGGACGGACGGTCTGGACGCTGCCGAGGCAGGTCTCCCCGATGAAGGGCGCGGCGAAAAAGAGGAAGAGGGATGCCGCGCCGCCAAAGAGCAGCGCGTAGCCGAAGCAGCGGCGCATCGCGCCCTTGACGTTGCCGTTGGGGCTGGCGGCCTCCTCCGCGACGAGCCGCGTCGACGCGAGGTTGATGCCCGACGCCGCGAAGGTGACGGTGAAGGAATAGACCGACATGATGAGCTGGAAGACGCCCATCCCCTCCGCGCCGATCTTACCGGAGATATAGAGGTTGAACCAGACGCCCACGGCGTTCATGAGCAGCGAGGTCGCGGTCATGATCATGGCGTTGAGGAAAAAACGCTGTATTTTTTTCATAGTTTCACCACGGACTTGTTTGATAATAAGGTATATGAAAAAACCGCGGCAAAAAGCCCAACCCAACCTTTCCCTTTTTAGAACGCCCTTTTTTTGCACAAACTAGCGGTATCAACTGCGAGAAAAGGAGCGTTCCCATGAAAACTACCATGCGATGGACCGCCCTGCTGCTTACGGCCGCGCTGCTCGTCTCCTGCGCGGGCTGCAAAAAATCCGGCGGCCAGGGCACGACCCAGGACGGCGAATACGACCAGTCGGGGAACTACCGCCCGGCGCTTCCGAACGTCTCCGCAGAGCTGGCGGACGCGGTCAGGCAGAATTCCGACGTGGTCGGCTGGCTCACCCTGCCCAACACCACGATCAACGAGGCGGTCGTGCAGACGACCAACAATGACTATTACCTGCGGCGGGACGTCAAAAAGAACTATGCCTACGAGGGCTGCTACTATATGGACTACGAGAGCGTGATGTTCGACAACGGCGCGGACCTGGCGCAGAACACGATCATCTACGGCCACAACCTCGGCAGTCCGATGGGGGTGAAGGACGACCCCGAGGGCGCCAAATTCGCGCAGCTTTTGAAGCTCGAGGACATCGAGCTCGCTAAAAAGACCCCCTATGTCTACCTGACCACCGAGGGCGCGGCCCACGTCTTTGAAATCTTCGCGGTCTTTTACTGCGAGGCGGAGACCTCGCCCGTGCCCTACCACATGGCCGAGTATTCCGACGAGCGTTTCAATGCCCTCATCGGCGACGTGAAGGCGCGGTCGGAATATGCCTACGACGTCGAGGTGACGCCGGAGGACCGGATCCTCTCCCTTTCGACCTGCAGCTACAAATACGGCACCTATACCCAGAACCCCGACCAGCGCTTCGTCGTGATGGGACGGCTTGTGCGGGAGGGGGAGGGTTACCACGAGACGGCGAATCTCGTCAAGAATGAAAATCCCAAGCTCCCCGCCTTTGTGAAGTAGCGGGCGCGTAAAAAAGCCGCCTCCCGGAAGGCCCGGGAGGCGGCTTTTTGGTTCCGTTATCACGCGGATTCGGCCTGCGGCGTCAGGCGGCGCAGGATGGAATAGAGCAGCCGCGCGGTGCGCGGCATGAAAAACTGGACAATCGGCCCGGTGAGCAGGGCGGTGATCACGGTGCCCACCCCGATGACGCCGCCGAGCAGGAGCCCGCTGACGACGAAGGTGAGGTCGACCGCGACGCGCATCCAGCGGAACTGGAGGTGCAGCTTGTCGCTCAGGAGGATCGCCAGCGAATCGTTCGCGCCGACGCCGACGCTCGCGTTGATGGAGGCGGAAAGCCCAAGCGCGATGAGCGCGCAGCTCGCCAGCACGATGACGACGCGCACCGGGAAGGGCAGGCCCTCGTGGATGACGCCGCGGAGCAGGCGGCTTGCGGCGTCGATCATCGGCCCGGTGATAAAGAGGGCGGCGAAGGTGCCCGCGCGGATATATTTGCGGTCGATGAAGAAATAGAGGACCAGCAGGGTGAAGTTGATGGCGATGTGGGCGGCGCCGTTGGAGATGTGGGCGGTGCGCGCCACCCCCTGCATGAGCATGCTGAACGGGTCGGTCCCGATGCCGGACAGGACGAACGCCGAGCAGCCGAGCGCGCAAACGGCGGTGCCGAGGCAGAAGTAGAGGACCCGCAGGATGAATTCGCGCGCCGGATAGGCTGGTTTCATGGTCGGACACTCCTTGTCGGGCGTAATGGGTCAGCTGTTGAGGAAGCCCTTGCCGATGATCTCCGACGTGTTGGAGATCAGGATGAAAGCGTTCGGCTCGGTGGCGCGGACGAATTGGCGCAGCGCCATGGCCTGTGGACGCTTGAGCGCGGTGAATACGATCGCCTTTTTGCCGTGGGTGAAGGCGCCCTGCGCCTCGCAGACGGTCGCGCTGCGCTTGAGCACATGCACGATGAAATGGCAGATGGGCTCGGGATTGTCGCAGATGATGTTGAAGTATTTGCAGAGGTTGATCGACTCGATGACGTTGTCGATGACGAGGGATTTGACCATGAGGCCGACGAAGGAGAAGAGGCCGGTCTTGATGTCGAAGACGAAGCAGGCGGAGAGCGCCACGATCAGGTCGGTAAAGAAGAGGGCGGCGCCGATGTCGGTGCTCGTGTGCTTTTTTAAGATCATGGCGACGATGTCGGTGCCGCCGCTCGACGCGCCGATGTTGAAAAGGATGGCCGACCCGAAGGCGGGCAGCGCGATCGCGTAGCAGAGCTCGAGCAGCGGCTGGTCGGTGAGCGGGGCGGACATGGGGCAGAACCGCTGGAGCAGCGACAGCCCGACCGACAGGAGCACGCTCGAGTAGGCGGTCATGAGGCCGAACCCCCTGCCGAGGAAGCAGAAGCCGACGGCAAGCAACGCCATGCTGATGACGAAGTTGATCGACGCGGCGGAAAAGGGCATGACGCGCGCGAGCACGACCGCGATGCCGGTCACGCCGCCGAAGGAGAAGTTATTGGGGAATTTAAAGAAATAGGTGCCCGCCACAATAATCAGGGTGCTGACGGTGATCAGCAGGAACTTCTTGATTTTTGGTGCCATAACCTTCCTCCCGCCGCGGCCGGACGCCGCGCCGTATTTTGTTCCCGGCGCCGGCGGGGCGCCGTTTCGTCTTTTTGGACTCCCCGCCGCCCGCCCGCAAAAGGGCCGCGCGCCTTCGGCGCGCAAAAATACCCGCGGCGCGGGCATTTTTCTTTTGCGGGCGAAGCTCAGAGCAGGAACCGTTCGATCGCCCGGGCGACGCAGTCGTCGTCGTTGGAGGGGCCGACCCAGTCCGCGACCGCCTTGATGTCGTCGTCGGCGTTGGCGGGGGCGGCGGCCAGCCCGGCGAAGGTGAGCATCTCCAGGTCGTTGCGGCTGTCCCCGACGGCCATGACCTCGTCGGGCGCGACGCCCAGGTATTCGCAGAGGAAGCGCAGGCCGTCCCCCTTGTCTGTGCCGGCGGCGTTGATTTCGATGTTCTGCGCGACCGACGAGGTGAGGGCGACCCCCTCCACCCCGCGCATCGCTTCCCAAACCGCCCGCTGGTGTTCGGGCGGCAGGTAGGGGACGTTGAATTTCTCGACCGGCGCGGCGGGATGCAGCAGGTATTCCCGCTGGTCCTCGACGGTGCGGCGGCCGCGCAGGAGGTTTTTCATCCGGCTCTCGGAAAAGCCGGAGGCTTCGATATAGGGGATGCGGCCCCGTTCGACGTAGTCGAAGCCGCCGCTGTAGATTTCGATAAAGACGGGAAAGGGCGCGAGCGCGTCGAAGACGCGCAGCGCCGTGTCCATGGGGATGGGGTTGGCGTAGAGGGGGGCCTCCCTGCGCAGGTCGAAGACGGAGGCGCCGTTGCAGGTGACGGCGTAATGGAGCCCCGGCGTCTGCTCGATGGCCTCGGGCAGGCGGTGGCGCATCCGGCCGGTGGCGGTCACAACGAACACGCCGCGCGCGTTGGCGGCCTCGATGGCCGCGCGGTTTGCGGGGGAGACGGTCACATGGTCGCTTTTAAGCGTCGTGCCGTCCATATCCAGGGCGAGGAGTTTGATCTTCATGCGGTTCTTCCCTTCCAATTCGATTCCAGCTACCATTATACACGCATGGGAAGCCGGACACAACCGGAAATTGACGGGGCGGCGCAAGGCTGGTACAATGAATAAAACAGCTTGACCGGGAGGGACATGGATTTGTACAGTTGTCCGGTATGCGGCGGGAGACTCGCGTGGGGGGAGCACGCCTGCCGGTGCCCGGAGGGGCACTCCTTCGACATCGCCGCGCAGGGCTATGTCAACCTTCTGCTCGCCAACCAAAAGAGCAGCCCCAACCCGGGGGACAACGCGGAGATGGTCGCGGGGCGCACCCGGTTCCTCGACAGCGGCAGCTACGCCCCGCTCTCCGACGCGCTGAACGGGACGGTTCTCGCTCTCTGCGGGGACGCGCCCCGCATCCTCGACGCGGGCTGCGGGGAGGGCTATTACGCCGCCCGCCTCTTTGAAGCGCTGGAAGGGGCGGGGAGGGCTCCCGCCCTCTTCGGCGTCGACCTGTCGAAGCCCGCCGTCCGGCACGCGGCCCGCCGCTGCCGCGGGGGCCGCTTCGCGGTCGCAAGCCTCTTCGCGCTGCCGCTCGCGGACGGGAGCGCCGACCTCGTCTACAACGTCTTTTCCCCCCTCTGCCCGCGGGAATTTTCCCGCGTGCTCGCCCCGGGCGGGCATTTCGTCGCCGCCTATCCGGCGGCCCGGCACCTGTGGGGGCTCAAAAGCGTCCTCTACGACGCGCCCTATGAAAACGCGGACAAGTCCTTCGAACTGGAGGGGTTCCATATCACGGACCGCCGCCGCGTGCGCTATTCCTTTACGCTGGAGGGGAGCGCCCTCATCGAGAGCCTCTTTTCGATGACTCCCTATTACTATAAGACCCCGGCGGAGGGGGCGGCCCGGCTCGCGGCGCTGGAAACCCTCACGACCGAGGCGGATTTCTGGGTGGTCGCCTACGGGAAGGGGGAGGCGTGATGGAAAACGCCGTCTGGGTCGCGCGCACCGGCGCGCGGGACCTCTCGGCGGCGGCCCGCGCGCTGCTTGCGCGCGCGCTTGGCCTGCCCGAGCCCCCGCGCGTCGAAAAGGACGCGCGGGGAAAGCCCTTTCTGCCGGATTTCCCGGGAATTCAAATCAGCATCTCCCACACGCGTGGCGCGGTGGCGGTCGCACTCTCGGAACGCCCCGCCGGCGTGGACGTGGAACCGGCCTCCCGCACGCTGCACGACTGGTTCCCCGCGCGGTTCTTTACCGGCGCCGAGCGTTCCCTCGCGGACTGCCCGGAGGAGGTGATCGCGGTGTGGACCCGCAAGGAGGCGCTTCTCAAACGGGATGGGCGGGGGATCACCCTGCCGCTGCGTGAGGTCGAAACGGCCGGCCGGGACGACCTCGTGACCCGGCGCGTCGGGGACTATGTGGTCTCCTTCTGCGGCGAGCCCGCCGCCTTTTCCCTCATCGAAACCACGCTCTGACAGGAAACGGTCCGCCATTGGCGGACTGTTTTTGTAATCCTGCACGATTCTGGTTGAAGAAAGTGGAAAAATATTGTATAATCGAGAGTAACAACCCTCCGCTCATGTGCCCGCGGCAAAAATCTCTCCGCACCGGGCACAATAGGAGGAAGCTCGGAATGAAAAGCGAGGAATAAATGATGCTGGAAAATCTGGATTTGGATGTTCGGATGGAAAAAGAGGAGTGGGACGCGGTGTCCGACGGCCTGAAACAGAAGCTCGGCGTGCTTCAGCAGCGCATCCGCGCGCTGAAGATCCCGATGGTGCTTGTCTTTGAAGGGTGGGGCGCCTCCGGCAAGGGGGACAAGATCTCCCGCCTGATCACCAACCTCGACCCGCGCGGTTTTTCGGTGCACAGCATCCTCGCGCCGACGGCGGACGAGCGGCGGTATCCGTGGATGCGGCCCTTCTGGCAGGCGCTGCCCACCTACGGGGACACGGCGATCTTTGACCGGAGCTGGTACCGCGCGGTTTCGGTGGCGCGGGATGAGGAACGCCTCACCCGCCGCGATCTCAACCACCGGTTCGACGAGATCGTGGACTTTGAGCAGCAGATTACCGACGACGGGTACGTGCTGGTGAAATTCTTCTTCCACATCTCCAAGAAGGAGCAGAAGAAGCGGCTCAAATTGCTGGACGATCAGAAATCGACCCGCTGGCGCGTGACAAAGGCCGATTGGGACCACAACCGCCGGTATGGCGAATATCTGGAAATTTTCGATGAGATGATCTCCCGCACCGACCGGCACAACGCCCCCTGGACGGTGGTGGCATCGACCGACCGCCGCTATGCGACCTGGAAGGTCTTTACCACTGTGATCGGCGCGATGGAGCAGGCGATCGAGCGCAAGGAGAACGGCTATGAAAAGCCGTTCACCGGCATCCGCGTGTCGGACGACATCAAGACGCTGCCCGCGCCGCGCCTGCGGGAGATCGACCTAAGCGTCACCATCGCGGAGGACGACTACCGCAAAGAGCTCAAGGACTGCCAGAAGCGCCTCTCCGAGCTGCACAACGAGCTCTACCGCCGCCGCATCCCGATGATCCTCGCCTACGAGGGCTGGGACGCGGCGGGCAAGGGCGGCAACATCAAGCGGGTGGCGGCGGCGCTCGACGCGCGCGGCTACGAGGTCATCCCGATCGCCGCGCCGACCGCCCTGGAAAAAAACCATCCGCACCTCTGGCGGTTCTGGAACGCGCTGCCCAAGGACGGGCATGTGGCGATCTTCGACCGCACCTGGTACGGCCGCGTCATGGTCGAGCACATCGAGGGGTTCTGCACCGACGAGGAGTGGGGCCGCGCCTACGACGAGATCAACCGCTTTGAGCGGGGGCTTGCCGAATGGGGCGCGATCATCCTCAAATTCTGGCTGCACATCGACAAGGACGAACAGCTCGCCCGCTTTACCGACCGCCAGAATACCCCGGAAAAGCAGTACAAGATCACCGATGAGGACTGGCGCAACCGCGACAAATGGGACGACTACGAGAAGGCGGTCGACGAGATGCTCCTGCGCACCAACACCGCCTATGCGCCGTGGATTGTCGTCGAGTCGAACGACAAGCGCTACGCCCGCATTCGGACGCTCAAGGCGATCATTGCGGCGATTGAAGCCAGGCTTTGATTTGCCGCGCTGCGCCCGGCAGGGCTATCGCGGGAATTGCCGCTTAAAAAAGCGGCAAGAAATACGAGCGCGTTCCGCCGCGCGCCACGGGTTCCTTTTCGGACGGACGAAAAGGAACCAAAAGTCCGCCTAAGGGGGCTCCGCCGCCCCCTTAGGAATCCCCGGGAGTACCTTGCCAGTACCCGCAGGTTACAGCCGCTCCCCACGGGTACACCAGCTGTGGGCACAATTCGGGTTGCGGACGCTCCCAACATCCGGGAACGGAAGGTACAAATAAAAAGGGCGCGCAGCGATCGCTGCGCGCCCTTTTTGCAAAGGCGGCTGTTATAGAAGGGAGTAACTGCCGATGAGTTACCAAGGGAAACGGTAACGAGGCAAATTCGGCCCACCAAAGCAAACGTACTTATGAAGCGTAATAATATTATACAGCATAATAAGCAGGAATGTCAATAAGTTTATGCTGTATAATAACCTTATTAAACAGATAAGGTTTTGATAGCAATGGCGACAATCAAAGTAAGCGGAGACCTCAAAAATAGAGATCGGTTATCGACGACCGTTGATAAGGGCCTGTATAAGGCGATCAAGGGTTATAGCGAAGAGTCGTTGGTGCCGATGTCGAAGATCATAGACGAGGCAGTGGAAGACTTCCTGATCAAAAAGAAAATTCCCTATGAGTGGGTTGCTCCTTACCGGGTGCCAAAGGAATAATAAAATGCGGACCGCGAAGCGGTCCGCATTTTTTGATGATTGATTTATCGAAACTGGCCTTCTTCGCTTCCTATCTTGGGCGAACAAGAAAGGAACTCGCCGCCGGTCGACTATCGGCAGGCCCTGCGCCCGCTGGGCGGAAGACCTAAGAGAAGAGGCCCGCCGGGGCGCAAAGCTAACGGGGGAAAGCATACTCCTCGTCGAGCAGGAACCGCACCCGGCCGGGCGGGGGATCGGCATAGGGGTTATACTCCATCCCGTTCAGCGAGCCGGCGTCCACAAGGTCGAGCCATCCGAACCGGGGCACGGAGACCTCCTCGAAATAGAGCCTGCGCACCCCGTAGCGGTCCTCGCCGGGGTCGTACCGGCCGGGAATCGGCCTGCGGTCGTACCGGACGAGGTAGGGCGCCGTCTCTCCGCCCCCGGGGACGCTGACCGTACAGACGACGGTGCGCGCGTCGGGATAGAAGGTCGCGTTATAGAGGATGGGGCCCGCGTCCTGTTCGGCGGGCAGGGGAGAGGCGACCAGTTCGTCGAGGTCAAGGCTGTGGTTGGGGCTTTGTGCGCGCAGGGAGGCCATCAGGGGCGTGTCGGGGCGCGCGTCGATGTACTGCTGTTTCTCAGCCTGTGTGCGGGCGGCCAGCAGGACCGCCGCGGCCAGCAGGAAGAGGAAAAGCGGGAGCGCGCGGCGGCGCTTTTTCGGTTTACTCATGCTTGATCGCCTCGAGGGCGGAAATCTTCATCGCGCGGTTGGCGGGCAGGATGCCGGAGATCAGGCCGATGAGGGTGGCGAAGAGGATCGCCGCCACGACGAGCCACGGCGGGATGAGGGAGACCTGCGCGGCGGCCTGCTCGCCGCCGCCCCCGTAGTAGCCCATATAGCGCATCGACATGCCGCTGTTGTCCCCGCCGAAGGAGAAGTTGAAGTAGTTCATCAAAAAGGAGATGAAATAGCTGAGGATGACGCCGATGATGCCGCCGACAAAGCCGATGACCCCGGCTTCCATCAGGAAGACGGAGCGGATGTTCTTGACCTTGCAGCCGAGCACCTTCATGACGCCGATTTCGCGGGTCCGCTCATAGATCGACATGATCATCGTGTTGGTGATGCCGATAGCCGCGACGAGCAGGGAGATGCCGCCCAGTCCGCCCAGGAACATCTGCTGCTGGCGGGCCTGCTCCTGCATCGGCTTGCGCACGTCCTCGGCCGAGTTCGTCTCGAAGCCCATCGCCTTGATGGCCTCCTGAACCGGCTCGACGTCCTCCATCGTGGCGACCTTGACGGTGACGTTGCTGTAGCCCTTGTTGTTGCGGGTGCTGGTCTTGATCTTGTTGACGCGGTTGTATTCCGCCTCGAGCCACTTGATGTCCTCGATGTCCATGATGATGCCCTGCGAGGTCTCCCAACCCTTGTCGTAGTCCTGCTTGACCCGCCCGACCGGCTTGATCTCGCGGGAGAACTGGGTGCTGTCGGGATCGTCCTCGTCCTGCTTGTTGCTGCGCAGGATGAGCTCGTCGTTCATGATGTCGACGAACGGCTTCTGCTTGAGCTCGCCGTTCTCGTCCGTCTCGGGCCAGCGGTAGTTGTCAAACTTTTTCTTGTTGTCCTGGAAGCTGTAGCCGGTGTATTCGCCGACCACCACATAGATCGGCTTTTTCTTTTCGGTCTGCGGCCCCGTGGGATATTCCCCCTCGAGCAGCGTGTAGCCCATTTTGGGCATGGCTTTGGCATACATGCCGGTGATGTCCCACAGCTCCATCTGGTAGCGGTCGTCCTTGCCCGCATAGATGCGCGCCTGGAGGCCGGGGGAATAGATGGGGGTCGCGACCTCGACGCCGGGGAGGTTCTGCATCTGCTCGACCGCCTTGTCGTCCATGACGGCGGCGTCGCCCTCGCCCATCCCGCTGTAGCGGTAGTTGTAGACGCTGATGGTGGTGAGGCGGCTGCCCATCTGCGCGAGGGTGTTTTCGAGTTGGAGGTTCATGCCGAGGCCGAGGGAGATCATGACGACGATCGCGCAGGTGCCGACCACCACGCCGACCACGGTGAGGATGGAACGCATCTTTCGGCGGAAGAGATTTCCAAAGCACATGGAAATCATATCAGATATCTTCATCGTCGTCCTCCAGGAAGGCCTCGTCCTCCTTACGGCGCGCGAGCATGAGCCTGATCAGGAAGGCCGCGAAGATCATGAGCACCACGCCGCCGACCATCCAGCCCCAGACGGGAATCGTCTGGTACCAGGGCGTCTCCTCGGGGACCTCGTCCATCGGGTTCATCGCGTCCATGCCGTCGTCGGAGGGCATCGAGAAGGAGATCGCGGTCGTCGTGAAGGGCTCGCGGATCTCGGTGACGTGCATGTTCGCGTCCTCGTAGGTGATGATGATCTCGCCCTTGACCTCGCCGCCCTCCAGGGCGCCGAGCTGGAAATCGGCGGAATCCTCCTTGCCGGCCTCGATGTTGCCGATGAACTGGCGCTGGCCGGGCTGGGCGATGTTGCCGGCGATTTCGGCGGAGACGTTGTAGATGGGGGATTTCCCCTTGTTGACAAAGGAGACCTCGATGCTCGTGTCGTCCCCGACATAGAGTTCGGAGGGGACCTCGACGGGGTTGAGGGTGAAGCGGTCGAGCTGGGTGACGGGGATGCTGATCTCCTGCTCGGAGGTCAGCTGCTTGCGCGCCTCGTCGATGACCGCCTCATAGGCAAAGTCGAGCTTGATCGCGTGAGAGATCGGTTCCGCGCCCGGCTTGACCGACAGCGCGATCGTGCGCTCGATCGACGACTCGCGCGACATCTTTTCAAGGTAGATGGTGTTGGAGGAGCCCTTGAGGGTGAACGCCTCGGGCACCGTGATCTTGATGACGATGTTGTCGATCGGGAGCTTTTTGCTCGTGTTGGTAAAACGCAGTTTGAGGGAGAAGTCGCTGGCCGCGGCCACGCTCGCGCCGCCGTAGTCGAACTCCGACACGATCAGCGTCGGAGTGGGCGGCGCGATATCCGGGCGGCTGGAGGAGTCGTCGTCATCGTCGTCGTTCTTGTTGTGTTCCCGCTCGCTCGAGGGGGATTTCACCTTGAGCTCGTTGAGCTCCTTGCTGAAATCGGTCATGCCGATGCCCCATTCGGGCGGGTAGGAGACGGAGAGGCGCAGGGTCTTGCTCTCGCCAGTGTATGTAATATCTGGATAGGTAATGGTATAGTAGACGCCCTTCTCGTTCGAGCTGGAACCCACAAAGAAATCAGGGTGGTCGCCCGGCAGATTGTTGATGCGAAAGACGTCCGTGTTGATCGAAAAGGCGAAGAAGTCATAGGGGTCCTTTCCGGCGACCAACGCGTCATACTGATCGTGGGTGAAACGGGTGTCGACCACGGTAATGACCATCTTGGCATGGTCACCGTTGGTGAGCTGGGTCAGGCGCTTGCCGTCCCTGAGAAACTGCACGCCCTGGATGTTGTAAGCATCCGATGTGGGGTCGGTCTTGTCGTCGCTGTTGCTTCCATCGCCGTCACGGGGCGTCACGTTCAGCACCGCGTCGGGTTCCTCCTTCGGCGCCTGGGATTCCACCTGCGTGGTGGTGCCGGCGGTATCGCCCTCCTCTGCGTAGACGGTCGTGCCCCGGAAAAGCGTGGCAAAGGAGATGCCCGCCGCCGAAAAGAGGAAGATCACGGCGAGCACGAGGGAGATCACGCGGCTGGAAAGATGGTTCATATCGGCAGTTCTCCTTTTTCTTCTTCAGCGGCCGCCGGGGCGGGCGGCGGAGCACAGGGCGCGTCCCCGTCGTCCGGAAGGATCAGCGGCTCGTCGTCGGGCGGCAGGGGGAGCTCCTCCTCGGCCGGGATGGGCCCTTCCGGGAGCTTTGGCTCCTCGGGAAGCACCGATTCGGGCGGCAGGGAATCCGCGTCGGTGGTCCCGTCGTAGATCGGCGTATGGGTGACGTCCGAGGTGATCGCGCCGTCGATCAGGGTGATGACCCGGTCGGCGTAGTCGGCGATCTCGGGGTCGTGGGTAACGATGATGAGCGTCTGCTGGTACCGGCGAGCGAACCGGACCATCATGCGCATGACGTCGATGGTCGTCCGGGTGTCGAGGTTGCCGGTCGGCTCGTCCGCGAAAACCACCTTCGGCCGCGAGACGAACGCGCGCGCGATGCCCACGCGCTGCTGCTGGCCGCCCGACATCTGGGTGGGCTTGTGGTGGGCGCGCTTTTTGAGCCCCACCGCGGCGAGCATCGCCATCGACGCCTTGTTGCGCTTCGATTTGGAGACCCCCTTGAAGATCATCGGCAGGGAGACGTTTTCGAGCGCGGTCATGGTTGGCAGGAGGTTATAGGACTGGAAGACAAAGCCCAAAAACCGCTGCCGGAAGATCGCGAGCTGGTTTTCCGACAGGCGGGAAATGTTGGTCTTTCCAATATATACCGAGCCGCGGGTAGGCTTTTCAAGCCCCGCGAGCTGGTTGAGCAGGGTGGATTTACCGGAACCGGAGGTCCCGACGATGCAGACGACCTGCCCCTTTAAAATTTCCAGGTTGATGTCCGCGAGGGCGACGACTTTTTCATCGCCGATGCGGTAGACCTTGCGCAGATGGCGCACGCTGATCATGGGTTTCGGGCCGTTTTTGGCCTGCGCGGCGGTTTCCAAAGTGCCACCCCCTTCCGGCATACCGATCAATAGGTGCGGCTTTTTCCGCGATTTACTGCAACAAATTCACACTGCCGTCAACGCGGCTTCACCGGGGCAACACAATCGGCGCGGGAGAATCCGGTTGTACCCGCCCAAAAACTGTGATACAATATCCGGAGAGCCGGCGAATGCAACGGAAAATACAGGATGAGTATAGCATAGATTGTCCGAAATGCAAAGGGGTGGGCGGATGCCGCGGAAGAACGACCTGGTGACGCTCGACGTCACCGATATGACCCATGAAGGCAGCGGCGTCGGGCATTTGGACGGCATGGCGGTTTTCGTGCCCGCCTCGGCGGTGGGGGACCGGCTGCTGGTGCGGCTGGTCAAGGTCAACAAGACCCACTGCTTCGGGAAGATCGAGCAGGTTTTGACCCCCTCGCCCGACCGCGTCCTCCCCGACTGCCCGGTGAGCCGCCGGTGCGGCGGCTGCGTCTTCCGGCACGTCTCCTACGAGGCGGAGCTGCGCTACAAGCAGGCCTTCGTCCAGCAGAACCTGCGCCGCATCGGCGGGATCGAGCTGGAAGTGGAGCCGATCCTGCCGTCGCCCCGGACGGAGGGCTACCGCAACAAGGCGCAGTACCCCGTCCGGATGCAGAAGGGGAAGCTTGCGGCGGGCTTTTTCGCGCCGCGCACCCATGAGGTGATCGACTGCCACGACTGCCGCCTCCAGCCGCCCGGCTTCGCGCGGATTCTGGAGACGGTGCTCGGCTACCTGCGGGACTGCCGCGTCCCCGTCTATGACGAGGCCGCGGGCGGCGGGCTGCTGCGCCACGTCTACCTGCGCGCCGGGCAGCGTTCGGGCGAGACGATGGTCTGCCTCGTCGTCAACGGCGACCGCCTCCCGCACGAGCGGGAGCTGGTCGAGCGCCTGCGCGCCTGCGACCCGCGGATCGTATCGATCGTCCTCAACGTCAACGACCGCCCGACCAACGTCATCCTCGGGCGGGAGACCCGCGTCCTCTATGGGAAGGGACAGATCAGCGACGTGCTCTGCGGGGTGGAGTTCGACCTCTCCCCCCAGTCCTTCTACCAGGTGAACAGCCCCGGCGCCGAACGGCTTTACGGCGTGGCCGCCGATTTCGCCGCGCTCACCGGGGAGGAGACGGTGATCGACCTCTACTGCGGCGCGGGCACGATCGGGCTCTCGCTGGCGGGCCGCTGCAAAGAGGTGATCGGCGTCGAGGTCGTGCCGCAGGCGGTGGAAAACGCGGTCGCCAACGCGCGCCGCGCGGGCATTTCCAACGCGCGCTTCTTCTGCGCCGACGCGGCGGAAGCCGCCGCGCGCCTTTCGCGGGAGGGGATCCGCCCCGGCGTGGTCATCCTCGACCCGCCGCGCAAGGGCTGCGAGGAGGCGGTGCTCGAATCGGTCGCGCGGATGGCTCCCGGGCGGGTCGTCATGGTCTCCTGCAACAGCGCCACGATGGCCCGCGACTGCGCCGTGTTCGCCCGCCTCGGGTATGAGACGGTCCGCTGCCGGCCGGTCGACATGTTCCCGCGCACCGCGCACGTGGAGGCGGTGGTGCTGCTGGTAAAAGCGGAGACCTGACCCGTGTTTCATGGAAGAAGCCATCAGATGAAACGGAGGCACCGGTATCGGCGTGGATGAATTGGAACAGTACAGGCAGCGGCTGCGGATCATCCTGGAGGCTGAGAAGATCTGCGTTTTCGAGCTGGACGGCGTCGTCTGCTCGTGCAGCGCCGGCGCCGCGTTTTATCCCCGGACACGCCCGATTTTGACGCGCTGTTCAAAAAGGCGGATATGGCGCTCTACGAGGCGAAAACCTCAAGGGAAAGGGTCGTCTTTTACCACGGGGGACCCGGGGACGGCGCCCCCGGACACACAGATTAAATGGCCGACGCGCGCCGGAGCGGCGGCGTTGGAGATCGGACGGTGAACGCGGTGAAATCGTCGCCCAGCGTCCTGGAACGCCTCTACGGGGGCATCGAGGACAATCGAATACTCACGTCGGTCCGCCGGGGAATGGTGCTCGCCATTCCGGAAATCCTGGTGGGCTCCTTTGCGCTGCTGCTTCTGAGCCTCCCGGTTGGCGGCTGGCAGACGCTGCTCGACGGGCTGTGGAGCGGGTCTCTCCGGCTGCTGCTGACGGTGGTGCGCGACGCGACGCTCGGCGTCATCTCGCTGATCATGCTGCTGACGATCAGCTACAGCTACGAGGAGGAGACGCCCGCCGGACACCGGGGGACCCTCCCCTTCGTCAGCCTCTGCGCCTACCTCGCGTTCACCTACGGGCCGGAGGGCTTTGCCTTCGCGGCCTTTGAGAGCTCGCGGCTGTTCGGCGCGATCGTGGTGACGATCGCCAGCTGCGCGCTTTTCACCCTGCTGTCCGAGCGGTTCTCCATCCGGATGCGCTCCTACACCGACGGCTCGGACTCCGCCTTCCAGCGGTCGATCTCCGCGATCGTGCCCGCCTGCCTGGTGATCGGCCTTTTCGCCCTGCTGGGCGTCCTGCTCACCCGCGTGCTGGGGGGCGCCGATTACTCGGTGGCGTTTTCCGGCTGGTTCGAGGGGCTCTTCCTGCGGATGGGGCGGGGGCTGGGCAGCGGGCTGCTCTTCATCCTGCTGATGCATCTGATGTGGTTCTTCGGCATCCACGGGAGCAACGTGCTCGACGGGGTTGCGCACGAGGTCTTCCGCGCGGGCATGGACGTGAACCTTGCCCGGCTTGCAGCCGGGCAGGCCCCCACCGAGATCGCCACCAAGACCTTTTTCGACACCTTCGTGCTCTTCGGCGGCTGCGGGACGCTGCTCTGCCTGGTCGTCGCCATCTTCCTGTGCGACAGGCGCAAAAACGTCCGCGGGCTCTCCAAGATGGCGCTTGTGCCGGTGCTCTTCAACATCAACGAGCTGATAATGTTCGGCGTCCCCATCGTGCTCAACCCCATCTACCTGGTGCCCTTCCTCTGCACGCCGCTCGTGCTGACGGTCATCAGCTATCTGGCGACGCTGGCGGGGCTGGTGCCCGTCGCGATCCACACGGTCGAATGGACGACCCCGATCTTTTTGAGCGGCTACGCCGCGACCGGGTCGGTCGCGGGGAGCCTGCTCCAGCTGGTGAACCTCGCGGTCGGCGTGGGCATCTACCTGCCCTTTGTGCGCCTCGCGCAGGCCCGCCAGCTGCGGTCGCTGGAAAAGCAGATGGAGCGGCTGGCCGGGGAGGTCCGGGCCTGCGAGGCGGCGGGCGAACGCCCGGCGCTGCTGGCGCGCGGCGGCCAGCTCGGCTCGATGGCGAAGCTGCTGGCGGAGGATCTGCGCTACGCGCTGCGCAGCGGGGGCGTGCGGCTTCACTACCAGCCCCAGACCGACGCGCGGGGGCGCGTGTGGGGCGCGGAGGCGCTGCTGCGCTGGGAGCATGGGCCGGGCGGGTTCGTCTACCCGCCGCTCGCGGTCGCGCTGGCGGCGGAGGGCGGCTTCGCGGACGAGCTGGCCGCGTTCGTCGTGGACACGGCCTGCCGCGACCTGGCGGCGCTCAGCGAATGGAGCTGCCGGGAGCTGGAGATCTCCTGCAACCTGACCGCCGGGCAGCTGACCGCGCCCGGCGCGCCGGAGCTCGTGAAAAAGGCGATCGAACGCTACCACATCCCGCCGGGGAGGCTCGGCGTGGAGCTGACCGAACAGGACGCGCTGTCCGGCGCGCCGCAGATGACCGAACGGCTCGCGGCGCTGCGGGAGACGGGCGCGCGGATCATCATGGACGATTTCGGCATGGGGCACAATTCGATGCTCTACCTGCAGGACAGCCAGTTCGACATGGTCAAGCTCGACGGCTCGCTCGTGCGGGAAATGACGGACAATCCCCGCACCGGGGAGATCATTTCCACAATCGTGCGGCTGTCCGAATCGCTCGGCTTCCGCGTGGTGGCGGAGTATGTGGAGACGCCCGCGCAGCTTGAGGCGCTCGGCGCGCTCGGGTGCAGATATTACCAGGGGTACCTCTTCAGCCCCGCGATTCCGCTTTCCGAGCTGAAGAAGTACATCCGGGAGCACTGAACGCGGCGGGGCCGCCCGGAAATTCGGCGGAGGGCCTTTTGTTCGGGGGAAAGGTATGGTATACTTTTTTCGGTATAATCCACGGGAGGAAAGGGCGGTGAAGGAATGCTGGTGTATCTGGCCGCGCTCGACAGCGAGCGGGAGCGGACGAAGTTTGAACAGGTCTACCTGACCTACCGCCAGGTGATGTTCTATACGGCGAACAGCATCCTGCGCGACCCGCAGCTCGCCGAGGACGCGGTGCACCAGGCTTTCCTGCGCATCCTCGACCACATGCAAAATATTGGCGAGGTGGAGTGTCCCCAAACCAAAAGCTTTGTGGTTATAATTGTAAGGAACATTTCGATCAACCTCTATAACAGCCGCAAGAAAAAGGCGGTGGTCTCGTTCGACGAGCTCGAAAACTGGACGGCGGATACCGCCGCGGTCCCGGTGGACGAGGTGGAGTCGCGCGAGGGCTACATGCACCTGATGGACCTGATCGACCGGCTGCCGGAGGGTTACAGAAGCGTGCTGATGCTGAAATACGACAACGGCTTTTCGACGGGTGAAATCGCCTCGATGCTGAACCTGAGCGAGGAAAACGTCAAAAAGCGGCTTCAGCGCGCAAAAAAGAAATTGGAGCAGGAGCTCCTGACGGAGGAGGTGAACATATGACAGAGCTTCATGACGACCTGCTGGAAAAGGCTTTCGGCGAGGCGCGCGAACGAATGCTCGCGCGGCTTCCGGACGACGCAAAGCTCGATCATGTGTTCTCCGGAGAATTTGAGGAACGGATGCGGCGGATGATCCGGGCGGAGAAACGCAGCCCGTGGCAGCGGCGGATGACCGCGTTTGCGCGCCGCGCCGCGGTGATCGTGGTGGCGGCCGTGGTCGGCTTTTCCGCCTGCGTCCTGAGCGTCGACGCGTGGAAGCAGGGCCTCTTCAAGATGGTGGAGGAGAAGTTCCCCGAGTACTCGAGCATCACCTACGAGCCGGTCGACGGCGCCGCCGGCGTGGCGGAGTTCACCCTCGCCGAGTACCAGCCCGCCTACCTGCCGGACGGATTCCGCCTCACCGAGCAGATGCTCGCCGACAGCATCAACTGGTCGACCTACACCAACGCGGAGGGGGATATGATCTCCTTCCAGCAGTCGATCCTCGGCAGCGGGACGATGGCGATCAACACCGAGGGCTCCCAGCTCGAGGAATTCGACCTGGGCGGCGAGACCGCCTATAAAATGGATAACCGCGGCAGCCAGTTTGTGCTGTGGAACGACAACCAGTATTCCTATATGGTGCTCACCAACGATATGACCCTCGACGAGGCGGTACGGATCGCCGCGTCGATCCGGCTCTACCCGCCCGACGCGCCCCATCCGCCCCACCTGCCGGTCGACCAGGGGCTGCTTCCCGACCCCTACACGCCCGAGGAGGCTGCGGAGAACGGGGACGTGGTGATCAGCGGCGGCGGGATCGAAAACGTGCAGGCGCTCGAGGCGCTCTTGAACGCGCAGCAGGCCAGCCCCGCGCAGTGGACGCAGCTCATCATCCGTGTGACGGATTTCGACCGGGGCGGCCCGATCATCCGCGACCTCTATTTTGACGGCTTCCGCGTCCACTGCGACGAGGACAACACCCGTACCGAGGGCCAGGAAAAGAACACCTACAGCGGCTACACCTACGCGAAGCTGGTCAGGGAGACACAGGACGGCGTCACGGTCGTCTACGGCATCGACGACTATACCGGCGACCGGGTGGAGCTGATCCGCTACGACGAGACGAAATAGGCTTCCCACATCAGAGAGCGGCGTTTTGCCGGGGGAGGACAACAGGATGAAGCTTTTACGGAAATTTTCAGGAGCAGCGCTTGCGCTGCTCCTGCTTGTATCCGCGGGACTGCCCGCGTCGGCGCTGCTCAAATCGTCGCCCGCGCGGCAGGAGCTCCCGGAGCTGACGCTGGCCTACGGCGCGGAGCGCGCCACGGCGGCGACCGGCGGTTATGAGTGGGACTATGGGGACGGCTCGAAGGAGATTGCGGACGCGCCGCACCCGCTCGACGAGGGCTACCGGATGCCGATCCTGCTGCGGCGCGTGAGCGTCGGGCGGATCGACCTGTCCTTCGGCCTGCGTCCCGACCGGGTCACCGTCAGCCGCTGGGACCTCTCCGACCGCGGGAATTTTGGCGCGGAGCCCCAGACGCAGACGCTGCGTGACCTGAGGATCGAGGTCCCCGGCACGGGGTCCTATATCTATGAGGTCGCGGCCGAGTGGGAGCAGGGGAGCGCTTCCTATGCCTTTGAGTTCGGCCTCGCTTCGGACAGCACCCGCATGGCGCTCTCCGACCTGCCGGAGGAGTATCCGGCCGAGACGGCGCTCGCCAACGGGGACGTCGTCTCGCGTGAAGGCGCATCCGCGCTGGGCAACCGCGAAAAGCTCGACACCTTCCTTTCGGGGGTGGAGAGCAGGACGCCGGCCTCGGTGCGCGTCGCTTCCTACGGGGAAGCGGGCGGGCCGATCGTCTACGACCTCGCCTACGACGGAAAGGAAATCCTCTGCACGGTCGACCGCACACGCGACGGGAGCCTTGCGGACGACCTGCGCGGGATCACCGAGCGGGTCTATGCCTCGGCGGCCATCGAGTGGGAGCACAGCGTCGATTCGGGCGGCAGCACCGCCTACCTGCGCCTGTCCGGCGCGTCGGGAGGAAAGCTGACGGTGGCGCGGTTCGTCCCCATCGAGATGGCGGCGGAGGAGGAGAGCTGCCCTGAAGGGACCGAGAAGCTCTCTGTTTTGATCCGGAACAACACAGGGGACGAGGCGAGCTTCGACGCGGTGTTCGCGCTCGAGGCGTACCTGAAGGACAAATGGACCGCGGTCCCCTTCGACGGGACGTTCGACGACTGGGCGGGCGTTCTGCCCGCCGGGAGCGAAGCCTCCTGCGAGGTGGACCTCTCCCAGGTGGGGGAGACGCTCGTTCCGGCGCGTTACCGCGTCGTCAAGCTCCTGCGCTGCGGCAACCGCAGCCTGCGGGTGTCCGCGCCCTTCACGGTCACCGAGCCCGCCGACCGGCTGGCGCTTGAAAAACCGATGGAGATCGGCATCATGATCGGCAACGGCAAGCAGATGACCGCCGCGACGCTGACCCGGCGCGGCCGGTATGAGGAGGTCTCGCCCGTCACCTACGTGATGAGCGAGCTGGGGCGGTTCCGCCCGGTGCCCGCCGACTGGCGGCTGGGCGGCGCGGCCGAGACGGACGGCGCGAGCCTTACCCTCTCCTATGCGGACGGCTCGGAGGTGAAGCTCTACCTCGATCCCAACACGGACCGCCTGCGCGACGGGCAGGACCCGCAGCCGCTGACGCTGCTCTCGCTCGGCGGAAAGAACTACTACTCGGACGGGGAGGCGTACGCCCGGATCCGGAAATGCGCGGCCGCCGTGGGTGGAAAGGCGCAGCTCCAATAACCCAAAGCGGACGGGCCGCCCGGCTGACGCCGGGCGGCTTTTCGATTGGATTTTCCCACCGCGCTGTGGTAGAATAGTGGGGAAACCAAAAAGGAGGCGCGGTATGAAACGGACGGTTTATTACGGCGGGGACATTCTCACGCTCGAAGGCGGCGGACGCGCCGAGGCACTGCTCGTGGAGGACGGGGTCATCCGGGAGCTGGGGACGAAGGAGGCGCTGTTGGCCTCCTTCCCGGGCGCGGAGCGCGCGGACCTGCGGGGCCGCACGCTGATACCCTCCTTCATCGACCCGCACAGCCACATCACCTCCTTCGCGCAGACCTTCGGGCTCGTATCCCTTGAGGGGTGCCGGGAGATCGCGGAGGTGGTCAAACGGATCGCGGACCACCGGGAAAAGGGCCGGGTGAAGCCGGGCGAATGGATCTGCGGGTTCGGCTACGACCACAACGACCTGAAGGAGCGCCGCCACCCCGGCCGGAAGGCGCTCGACCGCGCCGCCCCGGACAATCCCGTGCTGATCTCCCACGCGTCGGGACATATGGGGGCGGTCAATTCGGCGGCGCTCCGGGAGATGGGGATCACCGCGGACACCCCCGATCCGGACGGCGGGCGGATCGGCAGGGTGGACGGCTCCCGGGAACCGGACGGCTATCTCGAGGAGACGGCGTTCATCTCCCGTTCCAACGCGGTCCCGCTGCCCTCGGAGGAGGAGCGGTTCCGCCAGATGGAGATGGCGCAGGACGCCTACCTGCGGTACGGCATCACGACGGCGCAGGACGGCTTGACCCGTCCGGCCGAGTGGGAGCTGCTGAAGGGGATGTCGGAGGCGGGGAAGCTCCGGCTCGACGTGGTGAGCTACCTCGATCAGAAGCAGTGCCCCGGGCTTCTCAGGGAGAACCCGGAGTGGTACGGCCGGTACCGCGGGAACCTGCGCATCGGCGGATATAAGATTTTCCTCGACGGCTCGCCGCAGGGACGCACCGCGTGGATGAGCGAGCCCTATGAGGGCGCGGCGGACGGCTACCGGGGCTACCCCTCCTATACCGACGAACAGCTGGAGGCCTTCGTGCGGCAGGCGGTGGACGAACGGGTGCAGCAGCTCGTGCACTGCAACGGCGACGCGGCCTGCGGCCAGCTCATCGGCGCTTACCAAAAGGTCGCGGGCGGGGACCTGGGGCTTCGCCCGGTGATGATCCACGCGCAGCTCGTGCGGGAGGACCAGCTCGCCGAGATGGCGAAGCTCGGCATGATCGCCTCCTTCTTCGTGGCGCACACCTGGTTCTGGGGGGACGTGCACCTCAAGAATTTCGGCGCGGCCCGCGCCGAAAAGATCAGCCCCGCCGCGAGCGCGCTCCGGGAGGGGGTCGTCTACACCTTCCACCAGGACACGCCGGTCATCCAGCCGGATATGCTCTTCACCGTCTGGTGCGCGGTCAACCGGCGCACCAGGGCGGGCGTTGTGCTCGGCCCGGAGGAGCGGCTCTCCGTAACGGACGCGCTGCGCGGGGTCACGGCGAACGCGGCCTACCAGTATTTTGAGGAGGACCGGAAGGGGACCATCCGCGCGGGCAAGCGGGCGGATCTGGTCGTGCTCGACCGCAATCCGCTGGATGTCCCGGCGGAGGAGCTGAAAAACCTGCGGGTGCTGGCGACCATCAAGGCGGGGGAACCGCTCTATCGAAAGGAATGACAGCAAGTTGAACTACCGTGAAGAGATTGCGGCCTACCGGCCGCGCGGGGAGGAGGAGGCCGCCGACCAGGCGCTCATTCTCTCGATGATCGAACATTTTCCCGATACGGTGCTCACCCGCGAATGCCTCGCGGGGCACATCACCTCGTCGGGCTTTATCGTCAATGAGACGCGCGACAAGACGCTGATGGCGTGGCACAACATCTACCGCTCGTGGGCGTGGACGGGCGGCCACGCGGACGGCGCGCCCGACCTGCTCGCGGTCGCGCTGCGGGAGGCGCGCGAGGAGACGGGCATCCTGCGGGTGTCGCCCCTCTCCCGGGAGATTGCGGGGCTGGACGTGCTGACGGTGCCGGGGCATGTCAAACGGGGAAAATACGTCCCCACCCACCTGCACCTGTCGGTCTCCTACCTGCTGTCCGCGCCGGAGGACCAGCCGCTGGCCGTCAAGAGCGACGAGAACAGCGGGGTGCAGTGGATCCCGATCAGCGAGATCGAAAGCTACAGCAGCGAACCGGAGATGTACCCCGTCTACCGCAAGCTGGTGGAACGGATGCGAAAGCTGCCGTGAGGCTGGAGGAGATCGTAGAACCGCTGCTCGGCTGGTACGCGGAAAACGCCCGCGACCTGCCCTGGCGGCGGGAGGTCACCCCCTACCGCGTGTGGATCTCCGAGATCATGCTCCAGCAGACCCGCGTGGAGGCGGTCAAGGGGTATTTCGCGCGGTTTATCGGCGCGCTGCCCGGCCCGGCGGAGCTGGCCGCCGTCGACGAGCGGGAGCTGCTGAAGCTGTGGGAGGGACTCGGCTACTACAGCCGCGCCCGCAACCTCCGGAAGGCCGCGCGGGTGATCATGGAAACGTACGGCGGGGAACTGCCCGCCTCCCACGAGGCGCTGCTGACGCTGCCGGGCGTCGGCCCCTATACGGCCGGGGCGGTCGCGTCGATCGCGTTCGGCCTTCCCGAGCCCGCCGTGGACGGCAACGTGCTGCGGGTGCTCTCCCGGCTGACGGCGGATAACAGCGACATCGCGGACCCCGCGGTCAAGCGCGCCGCCGAACGGACGGTGCGCGGGATCATCCCCGCCGGGCGCGCGGGGGCGTTCAACCAGGCGCTCATGGAACTGGGCGCGACCGTCTGCGCGCCGAACGGCCCGCCCGCCTGCGGGCGCTGCCCGCTCGCGGGCCTCTGCGCGGCGCACGCGGCGGGGAACGAAACAGCCTATCCCGTCAAGGCCGCGAAGAAGGCGCGCCGCGTCGAGGAGCGCACCGTGCTCCTGCTCGTGCGGGACGAGCTGCTCGCGCTGCGCCGCCGCCCGGCGAAGGGGCTGCTGGCGGGGCTGTGGGAGCTGCCCAACCTGCCGGGCGCGCTCGACGGCGCCGGCGCCGTCGAGGCGGCGCGGACGCTGGGGCTGGCCCCGCTGCGGGTGGAGCCGCTCGGCCCGGCCAAGCACATCTTCACCCACATCGAGTGGCACATGACCGGCTACCGCGTCACCGTCGAGGAGGCGCAGGCGGGGGAGGGGCTCGAGTGGATCGATCCCAGGGGGCTGCGGGAGGACTATCCGCTGCCCTCCGCGTTTTCGGCCTACCTCGCGCCCTATCTCGCTGCGGGCGGGTGACGCCGCCCGGACGTCAGGAGAAATCCGTTTGAAGTCCGGCGACCGGAGATGGGAGACCGCCCGTTGGGCGGTCTCTTTTTGTCAGGGAGATTTTTCAAGCGGGGTTGCCGAAACAGGGAAAATGTGCTATAATAACACCATCCTAAACTGGGGGAATGTTTCGTCCCCCTGTAAGCTGTAACCGGGACCGCCGGGCCCGCCCCGCGGCCGTGTGCGCCATGACGGATGGCCGTCTGCCGAGATTCGATTCGACAGGCGGCTTTGCGTTATTCAAAGTTTGGAAACGAATTGTCCACAATTTTTTGGTATAATAAGGTGATTCATTAAATCAATAAAAACATAAAGAGGAACAGAAAGGGAGTGTGACACATGTCGTCCAACAACCCGTATTCCGAGATTACGCAGGAAATACTGGACCTTTCCGAGCTCTGCCGGAAGGGCAGCGCCATTGACCCCGCGCTGTATGAGAAACTGGACGTGAAACGCGGCCTGCGCGACATCAACGGCAAGGGCGTGCTCGCGGGGCTCACCGAGATCTCCGAAATCCAGTCCAGCATGGTGGACGAGAGCGGCTCGACCATCCCCTGTGAGGGCAAGCTCTTCTACCACGGCATCAACATCAAGGACCTCGTCTCCGGATTCATCCGCGAAAAGCGGTTCGGTTTCGAGGAAGCCGTCTACCTGCTGCTCTTCGGGCAGCTGCCCAGCGAACGGCAGCTGAAGGATTTCTCGGCCCTGCTCGCCCGTTACCGCACGCTCCCGACCAGCTTTGTGCGCGACATCATCATGAAGGCGCCGAGCCGCGACATGATGAACACCCTCGCGCGCAGCGTGCTCACCCTCTATTCCTACGACGACCGCGCCGACGACATCAGCATCCCCAACGTGCTGCGCCAGTGCCTCCAGCTCATCGCGCTCTTCCCGCTGCTGTCGGTCTACGGCTACCAGGCCTACAACCACTACCACGAGGGACAGAGCCTCTATATCCACGCGCCCGACCCCGAGCTTTCGACGGCAGAGAACATCCTGCGCATCCTGCGCCCCGACAGCAAGTACACCGCCCTGGAGGCCCGCGTGCTCGACGTGGCGCTCGTGCTCCACGCGGAGCACGGCGGCGGCAACAACTCGACCTTCACCACCCATGTCGTCTCCTCCTCCGCGACCGACACCTATTCGGTCATCGCGGCCGCGATCGGCTCCCTCAAGGGCCCGCGGCACGGCGGCGCGAACATCAAGGTCGTCAAGATGTTCGACGACATGAAGAAGACCCTGCCCGACTGGACCGACGAGGACGCCGTGCGCGGCTACCTCAAGGCGCTGCTCAACAAGCAGGCGTTCGACCACGCGGGGCTCATCTACGGCATGGGCCACGCGGTCTACTCCCTCTCCGACCCGCGCGCCGACATCTTCCGCGCGTTCGTCAAATCGCTGTCGGAGGAGAAGGGGCTCGACAAGGAATACGAGCTCTACTCCCTCGTCGAGCGGCTCGCCCCCGAGGTCATCGGCGAGGAGCGCCGCATCTACAAAGGCGTCTCCGCCAACGTCGACTTCTACAGCGGCTTCGTCTACAGCATGCTCGACCTGCCGACCGAGCTGTTCACCCCGATCTTCGCCATCGCACGCATCGCGGGCTGGAGCGCCCACCGCATCGAGGAACTGTGCAACGCGGGCAAGATCATCCGCCCCGCCTACCAGAGCGTGGCGCCCCGCGCCGACTACATCCCGCTGCACGAGCGGCAATAACGGAAGCCCAGAGGCCCGCCGTCCGGCGGGCCTCTTTTTTGTGCGCCGAAATCCATAAAGGCGGGGGCGGGGACGGGCCTGCGATTTGTCGATTTTGCGGGAATGGCATTTTGGGAGAAGATGTGTTAAGATAGACTGATGGAAAGAGAGGGGTACGGAATGAACCGGCAAATCAAAACCAGCGAGCTGCTTCGGCGGTTCGCTCCTTATTTTAAGAAATACCGCGGGGTGCTGGCGCTCGACCTCTTCTGCGCCTCGCTGACGACGGTGTGCGAGCTGGTGCTGCCGCTGATGGTGCGGTATATCACCGACCTCGGCATGAACGACCTGGCGAGCCTCACCGTTTCGCTCATCCTGAAGATCGGGCTGCTCTACCTGCTGCTGCGGGTGATCGACATGGCCGCCAACTACTACATGCAGAACATCGGCCACATCATGGGCGCGCACATCGAGACGGACATGCGCAGCGACCTGTTCGAGCATCTCCAGCGGCTCTCCTTCACCTATTTCGACAGCACCAAGATCGGCCAGCTGATGGCGCGTATCACGAGCGACCTGTTCGACGTGACCGAGTTCGCCCACCACTGCCCCGAGGAGTACTTTATCGCGGCGCTCAAGATCGTCGTGTCCTTCATCATCCTCGCGAACACCAACCTCTGGCTCACGCTGATCATCTTCGCGCTCATCCCGCTGATGGTCCTCTGCGCCACCTATTTTAACCAGCGGATGCGCCGCGCCTTCAAAAAGTCGCGCAACCAGATCGGCGAGCTCAACGCGCAGGTGGAGGACAGCCTGCTCGGCATCCGGGTGGTCAAATCGTTCGCCAACGAGCAGATCGAGCGGGAGAAGTTCCGCGAGGGCAACGAGGAATTCCTCGACATCAAGCGGGAGCAGTACCACTACATGGCGGGCTTCGGCAGCGTGACCCGCATCTTCGACGGCATCATGTACGCCGCCGTGATGATCGCGGGCGGGCTCTTCATGATCTACGGGCAGATCAACGCGGCCGACCTGATGGCCTACCTGCTCTATGTGACGACGCTGCTCACCACCATCCGCAGGATCGTCGAGTTCACCGAACAGTTCCAGCGCGGCATGACGGGCATCGAGCGGTTCCTTGAGGTGGTCGACGCGCCGGTGGACATCCACGACGCGCCCGGCGCGAAGGAGCTTCGGGACGTGGCGGGCGACATCGCCTTCGAGCATGTGGCCTTCCATTATTCGGACGACGACCACTGCGTGCTCTCGGACATCAACCTGCACGTGCGCCCGGGGGACAGCGTGGCCCTTGTCGGGCCGTCGGGCGGCGGCAAGACGACGCTTTGCAGCCTCATCCCGCGCTTTTACGACGTGACCGAGGGGCGCATCCTCGTCGACGGGCAGGATATCCGCGGTCTCACGCTCGAGTCCCTGCGCAAGAATATCGGCGTCGTGCAGCAGGAGGTCTACCTCTTCGCGGGCAGCGTCTTTGAAAACATCTCCTACGGCCGCCCGGGGGCGAGCCGCGAGGAGGTCGTCGAGGCGGCGAAGCTCGCGGGCGCGCACGACTTCATCATGGAGTTCCCCGACGGGTACGACACCTACGTGGGGGAGCGCGGGGTGCGCCTCTCGGGCGGGCAGAAGCAGCGGATCAGCATCGCGCGGGTCTTCCTCAAGAACCCGCCCATCCTCATCCTCGACGAGGCGACCTCCGCGCTCGACAACGAGAGCGAACGGATCGTCCAGCAGTCGCTTGAGACGCTTGCGAAGGGGCGGACCACCTTTACGATCGCCCACCGCCTGACGACCATCCGCGGCGCGCAGCTCATCCTCGTGCTGACCGAGGAGGGGATCGCCGAGCAGGGCACCCACGCCGAGCTGATGGCGAAGGGCGGGCTCTACCACCGCCTCTACAGCATGTACACCGAGATGGAATAGGCTTTTGGCGCGGAAGGACCGATGAAATGGTAAGGGATATGACGGCCGGCAGCCCGTCGAAGATCCTTGTGACCTTCGCGCTGCCCATGATCCTCGGCAACGTCTTTCAGCAGCTCTACAACATCGTGGACTCGGTGGTGGTGGGGAACTTCGTGGGCTCCGACGCGCTCGCGGCGGTCGGGGCCTCCTATCCGGTCACCTTCCTGTTCATCGCGGTCGCCACCGGCGCCTCGATCGGCTGCTCGGTGGTGATCTCGCAGTTTTACGGCGCCAAGCGGATCACCGAGATGAAATCGTCGGTCTTTACCGCGCTCACCTCGATGATGACGCTGAGCGCCCTGCTTTTGCTCGCCGGGCTGCTGCTCGCGCGCCCGCTACTTTTGCTCATGCGCACGCCGGGCAACATCTTTTCCGACGCGGACGCCTACCTGCGCATCTATGTGGCGGCGGTGCCCTTCCTATTTCTCTACAACACCTCGACGGCCGCCTTCAACGCCCTCGGGGACAGCCGCACCCCCCTCTGGCTGCTGATGCTCTCGTCGGTGACCAACATCTTCCTCGACCTGCTCTTCGTCATTCGGTTCGGGATGGGGGTGCCGGGCGTGGCGTGGGCGACCCTCATCGCGCAGGCGCTCGCCTCCCTGCTGGCGTTTTTTGTGCTGCTGCGCCGCCTCAGGCGGATGCCGTGCGAGGGGAAGCCCCACGTCTTTGAATGCGAGCGCCTCCGGCA
Source organism: Anaerotruncus massiliensis (ex Togo et al. 2026) (assembly GCF_900199635.1). Classification (GTDB taxonomy): domain Bacteria; phylum Bacillota; class Clostridia; order Oscillospirales; family Ruminococcaceae; genus Anaerotruncus; species Anaerotruncus massiliensis. The sequence continues at coordinate 1,124,486 of NZ_LT962687.1, forward strand.
CATCTGCCGGGTGGCGGTGCCGTCGATCGTCCAGCAGTCGATCGTCTCGTTCGGCGCGCTCTTCGTGCAGGCGCTCGTCAACGGCTACGGCTCCGACGTGATCGCGGGCTACACCGCCGCGACCAAGATCGACAGCATCGCGATCATGCCGATGCTCAACGTCGGCAACGCCGTCTCCTCCTTCACCGCGCAGAACATCGGTGCGGCGAAGCCCGGGCGGGTGGGGAAGGGTCTGCGCGCGGCGGTCGTGATGTCGGCGGTCATCGGTGGCGCGACCACCGCCGTGCTGTGGGGGTTCGGCCCGCAGTTCGTCGGGCTCTTCGTCGATTCCTCCGCCAACGCCGCAGTGATCGCGGCGGGCGTCGAATACCTCACCGTCGTCTCCCTCTTCTACGCGGTAATGGGGATCATGTGCGATTTCAACGGCGTGCTGCGCGGCGCGGGGGACATGAAGGTGTTCATGATCGGGACGCTGGGCAATTTTTCGGCGCGCGTCGTCCTCGCCTACACGCTCGCGGCGTTTATCGGGGAGGCCGCCGTCTGGTGGTCGATCCCGATGGGCTGGACAATCGGCCTCGTCATCGCGGCCGCCCGGTTCTTTTCGGGCGGCTGGAAAACGAAATCCATCATTGAGGACGCGCCCCACTGAAGGCGCGCCCGGACAGGAGCTCTATGCCAGCACAATCGCTTGCCGGAAAGGCGCGGCGCGCCGAGGTCCGGTCGGAATATTTCCGCTACCTCGTCCCGACGATCATCGGGCAGGTGGCGCATTGCTGCTACTGCCTGGCCGACGTCTTTTTCGTCGGCATGGCGGTGGGGGAAAACGGGCTCGCGGCGCTTAACGTCGCGCTGCCCATCTTTACCGTCTACACCACCTTTTCCATCCTGATCGGCGTCGGCGCGGCGACCACGATTTCGGTCTGCCGCGGCGAGGGGGACCCCGAAAGCGGCGACCGCGTCTTTACGATGGCGGTCGTTTCGGTGCTTGCGGCCGGCGCGCTGCTCTCCGTCTTCGGGACGCTCTTCCTGCGGCAGATCGCCTGCCTCTTCGGCGCGACCGACCTGATCGTCGGGAACGTTGTCGCCTACCTGTCTCCGATCAGTCCCCTCTGCTTCGTCTATATGCTTTCGAGCGCGATGTGCGTCATCGTGCGCAGCGACGGCAATCCCCGGCTCGTGATGGTCGCGGGAGCGGCGGGCAACGCCGCCAACATCCTGCTCGACTATCTCTTCGTGATCCCGCTGGGGATGGGGACGTTCGGCGCGGGGCTTGCGACAATCATCGGCCCCTTCATCACCTGCGGGCTGCTGAGCCTGCACTTTGTCACCCGCCGTAACGAGGTGCGCTTCACCCGGCGGTTCTTCTCTCCCCGCCTCTGGTGGCGGATGGTCAAAAACGGCGCGGGCTCGGGGGTGCTTGAGACCTCGGCGGGCTTCGTCATTCTCATGTTCAACATCGTGCTCATCCGGGTGGGCGGGGAGACGGCGGTCGCGGTCTTCTCGATCATCTCCAACATCGGCTATGTGGGCAAGGGCATCTTCAACGGCATGGCGCAGGCCGCCCAGCCGATCATCTCGATCAGCTACGGCTCGGGCTGGTACGGGAGGATGAAGGCGGTCGACCGGGTCGCGGCGGCCACGGCGGTGCTCTTTTCGCTCGCGGTCTACGGGGTCATCCTGCTCTTCCCGGGGCAGATCATCGGGCTTTTCATCTCGACCGACGCGCGGGTGCTCGCCATCGGCGTGCCCGCCGTGATGCTCTACTTCCTCTCGCTGCCCTTCACCGGCGCGAACACGATCCTCATGTACTATTTCCAGTCGATCGAGCAGTCGCTCTGCACGACGGCCGTCGCCCTGCTGCGCGGCATCGTGCTCGTCTACCTGGCGCTGCGGGCCTTCTCCGCGCTGTGGGGGCTCAGCGGCGTGTGGCTCGCGCTTTTCGCGGCGGAGGCGCTCACCTTCGCGATCTTCTTCCCCGTCAAGCTGCGCCTCAACCGCGGGTTCCGGGAGACGGACGACGGCCCGAAGCAATCTCTGTGAGGTGGATGATATGAAAAAGCTGGTTTTTTGCCTGTGCGTTTTCCTCCTGCTGTCCGGCTGCGCCCGGCCGATGAGCATGGACACCGTCGGGAAGGAGCCGAATTTTGCCGGGGTCGTCGAAGAGGCGCGCGAGGGGAGCATCCTCGTCCGCGTCAACGAGGACGAGGAGGTCTGCCGTACCAGCGATCTCGTCAGCGTCTCGCTGGACGCGGCGCTGGGGGACAGCATGACGCACTTCAGCGTGGGGGACGCGGTGCGCGTCTACTACGACGGGACGATCGCCGAGAGCTACCCGGCGCAGGTCGACACGGTGTACGCGATCATTCTGGTGAAGCCCCCGGAGGACGGGCAGGCCCGGTGATTGCGGCCGTCCGCGGGCGGGTGGAAAAACCGCTGGCAGAAAGAGTATGACATGTCGTGCAATTCGACAAAAAGAATCCTGCAAGATCGTACATTTTAAATCAACCCTCCAATCTTTCAAAACGGTGCATTTTCCAATTGAAAATGCCGGCGGAATCCTGTAAACTGGAAGTGTATTTTGATTGCGGAGGTGGCGGAAATGGCTCTTCTGATGGGCGAATGCGGATCATCAAGGGAGAGCTGCATCCGGCTGGCAGGCGGCCTTTTGGGGCGTGCGGCGGGCGGGTCCGCCATGCCTTCGCGGAAGTAGTGCAGGTTGCGAGCGATCGCAGCCTGTTTTTCATTTGCAGAAAACAAAATCGGAAATGGAAAGGGAAGTGTCGAAATTGGCGGACAAAAAAGTAGCGGTCATTATGGGCAGCGACAGCGACCTGCCGGTCGTCAAGGGCGCGATCGATACCCTCAAGGGGTTTGGCATCGGCGTGGAGGTCCACGTCATGAGCGCGCACCGGACCCCCGCGCTCGCGTGCGAGTTCGCGGCGTCGGCGCGCGACCACGGCTTTGCCGCGATCATCGCGGCGGCGGGCAAGGCGGCGCACCTGGCGGGCGTGCTGGCGGCGCACACGACGCTGCCGGTCATCGGCATCCCGGTCAAATCCTCCACCCTCGACGGTCTGGACGCCCTGCTCGCGACGGTGCAGATGCCCTCCGGCATCCCGGTGGCGACGGTGGCGATCGACGGCGCGCAGAACGCGGCGATCCTCGCGGCGCAGATCATCGGCGTGACCGACGCGGAGGTCGCGTACAAGCTGTCGCTCAGGAAGGAAGAGATGAAGCAGGGCGTCATCGAGAAGGACCGCAAGCTCCAGGAGCAGCTCGGCTGATCTCTCCGCCAAAATGCGCACGATCATCGGAAGATTCAAATACTTCAGGACTTTAGGAGGAAACAGAAATGGAAAAAAGGGAACAGCTCTACGAGGGAAAAGCCAAGAAGGTCTTTGCGACCGACGACCCGAACGCCTACATCGTCTCCTATAAGGACGACGCGACCGCCTTCAACGGCCAGAAGAAGGGCACCATCGCCGAAAAGGGCATCATCAACAATAAGGTCTCCAACCACCTGATGAAGATGCTCGAGGAGAACGGCATCCCCACCCACCTGATTGAGGAGCTCTCCGACCGCGAGACCCTCGTTAAAAAGGTCACGATCGTCCCGCTCGAGGTCATCGTCCGCAACATCGCGGCCGGCTCCCTCTCCAAGCGGCTCGGCCTGCCCGAGGGCAAGAAGCTCGCCAAGACGGTGCTCGAGTACAGCTACAAGGACGACGAGCTCGGCGACCCGATGATCAACGACTACCATGTGTTCGCGATGGAGCTGGCCACCCCCGAGGAGCTCAAGACGATCGCCGGCTACGCCTTCAAAATCAACGACCTGCTCGCCGCCTACCTCAAGGATCTCGGCATCGAGCTCATCGACTTCAAGCTCGAATTCGGCAAGACCCCCGACGGCCGGATCATCCTCGCCGACGAAATTTCTCCCGACACCTGCCGCTTCTGGGACAGCAAGACGGGCGAAAAGCTCGACAAGGACCGTTTCCGCCGCGACATGGGCGGCGTCGAAGGGGCGTACCACGAAGTGATGCGCCGCCTGCTCGGCGAATAAATGAGAGAGATCCACGAATTTCCGATGGAGGGAATCGATTTGTACAGCGAACTGCATGAGGAGTGCGGCGTTTTCGGCATCTACGAAAACAGCCGCACCGACGTGGCGACCAGCGCCTATTTCGCGCTTTACGCGCTCCAGCACCGCGGCCAGGAGAGCTGCGGTATCGCGGTGAATGACGACGGCGTCATCAACTGCCACAAAAACGTGGGCCTTGTGCCCGACGTCTTCAACCGGGACGTGCTCGAAAGCCTCGGGCAGGGCAATATGGCGGTGGGCCACTGCCGCTATTCGACGACGGGCAACGGCAGCGTCGTCAACGCCCAGCCGCTCGTCGTGCGCCACTGCAAGGGCACGATGGCGCTCGCCCACAACGGCAACCTCGTCAACGCCCCCGACCTGCGCCGCCAGCTCGAAATGAACGGCGCGATCTTCCACACGACCAACGACAGCGAGGTCATCAGCTATATCATCACCCGCGAGCGGCTGCTCTCCCCGAGCATCGAGGAGGCGGTCGCCAAGGCGATGTACACGCTCAAGGGGGCCTATTCGCTCATCGTCATGTCCCCCAAAAAGCTGATCGCCGCCCGCGACCCCAACGGCTTCCGGCCGCTGTGCGTCGGCAAAACGGAGAACGGCTATGCCTTCGCCTCTGAGAGCTGCGCCTTCGACAGCATCGGCGCGCAGTTTTTGCGGGATGTCGAGCCGGGCGAGATCGTGGTCGCCGAGGACGGGGAGCTTAAGAGCATCCGCACCCACTGCGGCGGCAGGAGCAGCTTCTGCGTCTTTGAATACGTCTACTTCGCGCGCCCCGACTCGGTGGTCGAGGGGGTGAGCGTCCACGAGGCGCGCCAGCGCGCCGGGCGGATCCTCTACCGCGAGCACCCGATCGAGGCGGACGTCGTCATCGGCGTGCCCGATTCGGGCCTCGACGCGGCGCTCGGCTATTCGCGCGAATCGGGCATCCCCTACGGCGTCGGCTTCATCAAGAACCGCTACGTCGGGCGCACCTTCATCCAGCCCACCCAGGGCCAGCGGGAAAACGCGGTGCGCATCAAGCTCAACGTCATCGCCGAGACGGTGAAGGACAAGCGGGTCGTGCTGATCGACGATTCGATCGTGCGCGGGACCACCTGCGGGCGGATCGTCAAGCTGCTGCGGGAGGCGGGCGCCAAGGAGGTGCACTTCGCCGTTTCCGCGCCGCCCTTCCGGAATCCCTGCTTCTTCGGTACCGACATCGACAGCCGCGACAAGCTGATCGCCTGCAGGATGACGATCCCCGAGATTGCAAAGACGATCGGCGTCGACTCCCTCCACTACCTGAGCGTCGAGGGGGTCCAGCAGATCGCCCGCGGGGCGCACTGCGGCTTCTGCGTCGGCTGCTTCACGGGTGAATATCCGATCAAGGTGCCCGACGAGACCCCTAAGGACAAGTTTGAACACAAGATCAGCGAGAAGGCCAAGCGGAGGGAACAGGCATGAACAACAGCTATTCCGAGAGCTATAAGGCGGCGGGCGTCGACGTCACCGCCGGATACAGGGCGGTCGAACTGATGAAGTCGCATGTGGCGCGCACGATGACGGGCGGCGTGCTCGGCGGTCTCGGCGGGTTCGGCGGCCTCTTCGAGCTCGATTTGGCGGGCATGCCCAACCCGGTGCTCTGCGCGGGCACCGACGGGGTCGGCACCAAGCTGAAGCTCGCCTTTCTGATGGACAGGCACGACACCGTCGGCATCGACTGCGTGGCGATGTGCGTCAACGACATCATCTGCTGCGGCGCGAAGCCGCTCGTCTTTCTCGATTACATCGCCTGCGGCAAAAACGTCCCCGAAAAGATCGCGCAGATCGTTTCGGGCGTCGCGGAGGGCTGCGTACAGGCGGGCTGCGCGCTCACAGGCGGCGAGACCGCCGAGATGCCCGGCTTCTACCCCGAGGACGAGTACGATCTCGCGGGCTTCGCGGTGGGCGCGGTGGACAAGTCCAAAATCCTTGACAACACCACCGTCGCGGCGGGGGACGCGCTCGTCGGCATCAAGTCGAACGGCGTGCACTCCAACGGCTTCTCCCTCGTGCGCAAGGTCTTCGACGTGGAGGCCCCCGGCGTGCTCGACCGCTACTACGACGAGCTGGGCGCGACGCTCGGCGAGGCGCTGCTCGCGCCCACCCGCATCTACGTCAAGCCGGTGCTCGCCGTGATGGACGAGCTCGCCGTCAAGTCGGTCGCCCACATCACGGGCGGCGGCTTCTACGAAAACATCCCGCGCGCCCTACCCGAGGGCAAGCGCGCCCTCATCAGCAAGCGGCTCGCGACGCCCCTGCCCCTCTTCGACATGATCCAGCGGATCGGCGGGATTTCCGAGCACGACATGTACAACACCTTCAACATGGGCACCGGCATGGTGCTCGTGGTCGATAAGGACGACGCGCAGCGCGCGGTCGAGATCCTCAACGACCACGGCGAGCGCGCCAGGGTAATCGGCTACGTCGACGACGGCGAGCGGGGGGTCGAGCTATGCTGAAACGGGTCGTGGTGCTCGTTTCGGGCGGCGGGACCAATTTGCAGGCGCTCATCGACGCGAAGGCGCGCGGAGAGCTGCCGAGCGCCGAGCTCGCCGGGGTCGTCTCCTCAAAGGAGGGGGCCTTCGCGCTCGAGCGCGCCAAAAAGGCGGGCATCCCCACCGAGGTGGTCCCGCGGAAGGCCTACGCCTCCCGTGCCGATTACGACGAGGCGATCATCGCCGCGCTCGAGCGGTTCGAGGCGGACTACGTCGTGCTGGCGGGCTTTCTCTACGTGCTGGGGGATAAGGTCGTCGAAAATTACGACCGCAGGATCATCAATGTGCATCCGGCGCTCATCCCCTCCTTCTGCGGGGACGGGATGTACGGCCTGCATGTGCACGAGGCGGCGCTCGCCTACGGCGTGAAGGTCACCGGCGCGACGGTGCATTTCGTCAACGAGGTGACCGACGGCGGGCAGATCATTTTGCAGAAGGCGGTCGACGTCCTGCCGGGCGACACCCCCGAACGGTTACAGAGGCGCGTCATGGAGCAGGCCGAATGGGTGCTGCTCCCGAAGGCGCTGGAATTGGTATGCAGCGGACAATTGGAGGGAATGGAATGAAACAGGACATCGCAAAGCTGCTCAGAGAGAACGCCTACCCGGGCCGCGGCATCCTGCTCGGGCGCAGCGCGGACGGGAAACACGCCGTCGCCGCCTATTTCATCATGGGGCGCAGCGAGAACAGCCGCAACCGGATTTTCGTCACTGACGGGGAGGGTATCCGCACCGAGGCGTTCGACCCGGCCAAGCTCTCCGACCCGTCGCTCATCATCTATTCGCCGGTCCGGGTGATCGGCGACACGACGATCGTCACCAACGGCGACCAGACCGACACGATCTATGACTTTCTCCAGAGGGGCGGTTCCTTCGCGGACGCCCTGCGCACCCGCACCTTTGAGCCGGACGCCCCCAACTACACCCCGCGCGTGTCGGGGCTGCTGCACGGCTTCGACTACCGCCTCTCGATCCTGAAGAGCGCGGACGGCGACCCCTCGTCGGTGCGCCGCTACTTCTTCCAGTATTGGGACCCGCGCCCGGGCGAGGGGCACTTCATCCACACCTACCGCTGCGACGGCGACCCGATCCCCTCGTTTGAGGGGGAGCCGGAGGAGGTGGCGGTCGAAGGGGATATCGACGTCTTCACCGGCACGCTCTGGGAGAATCTCAACGACGCGAACAAGGTCTCCCTCTTCGTCCGCTACATCGACGTGGCGGCGGGCACCTGCGAGACGCGCATCGTCAACAAAAACCACTGAGGAGGACGGCGGCATGGCAAAGGAACTGGAACTGAAATACGGCTGCAACCCCAACCAGAAACCCGCGCGCATCTTTATGAAGGAGGGCGAGCTGCCGGTCGAGGTCCTGAACGGCAAGCCCGGCTTCATCAACTTCCTCGACGCGTTCAACTCCTGGCAGCTCGTGCGGGAGCTGAAAGCCGCGACGGGGCTTCCCAGCGCGGCGTCCTTTAAGCATGTGAGCCCCGCCGGGGCGGCGGTCGGCCTGCCCCTGAGCGAGGTGGAAAAGAAGATCTACTTTGTGGACGACCTCGAGCTCAGCCCGATCGCGAGCGCTTACGCGCGCGCGCGCGGCGCCGACCGCATGTCCTCCTACGGCGACTGGGTCGCGCTCTCCGACGCCTGCGACGTGCAGACCGCCAAGCTGCTCGCGCGCGAGGTGTCCGACGGCGTCATCGCGCCCGGCTATACCGACGAGGCGCTCGAAGTGCTGAAGACCAAGCGCAAGGGCGGCTACAACGTCGTCAAAATCGACCCGGCCTACATCCCCGCGCCGGTCGAGCACAAGGACGTCTTCGGGATCACCTTTGAGCAGGGGCGCAACGAGCTCAAGATCGACAACGCCCTTCTCGAGAACGTCGTCACCGACTGCAAAACCCTGCCCGACGACGCGAAGCGCGACCTTGTGATCGCGCTGATCGCTCTCAAATACACCCAGTCCAATTCGGTCTGCTACGCCAGGGGCGGCCAGTGCATCGGCATCGGCGCGGGCCAGCAGAGCCGCATCCACTGCACCCGCCTGGCGGGCAACAAGGCGGACATCTGGTGGCTGCGCCAGCATGAAAAGGTGCTGAACCTGCCCTTTAGGGCAGACATCCGCCGCCCCGACCGGGACAACACGATCGACGTGTACATCTCGGACGACTGGATGGACGTGCTGGCGGAGGGGACGTGGCAGCAGTTCTTCACCGAGCGCCCCGTCCCGCTGACGCGGGAGGAGAAGCGCGAGTGGCTCGACAGGCTCGACGGCGTTTCGCTCGGGTCGGACGCGTTCTTTCCGTTCGGCGACAACATCGAGCGCGCCCACCGTTCGGGCGTGCGCTACATCGCGCAGCCGGGCGGCTCGATCCGCGACGACAACGTGATCGAGACCTGCAATAAATATGGCATCGCCATGGCCTTCACCGGCATCCGGCTTTTCCACCACTAAGGCGCGCCGGAACTGAGATCACAACAACAGGAGGACGGCCTCATGAAGATTCTGGTAGTCGGCGGAGGCGGGCGCGAACACGCGATCATCCGCAAGCTCCGCGAGAACCCCGAGGCGGAAACCATCTACTGCGCGCCCGGCAACGGCGGCATCGCCGCCGACGCGGAGTGCGTCCCCATCAAGGCGACCGACCTCGACGGGATGGTCGCGTTCGCGAAGGAGCACGCGGTCGATTTGGCGGTCGTCGCGCCCGACGACCCGCTCGCGCTCGGCATGGTCGACGCGATGAACGCCGCGGGCGTCCGCACCTTCGGACCCAACAAGGCCGCCGCCCGCATCGAGGGCAGCAAGGTCTTCGCCAAAAACCTCATGGAGAAATACGGCATCCCGACCGCGAAATACCGCACCTTTGACAGCGCCTCCGAGGCCGTCGCCTACATCGAGACGCAGAACGCCTTCCCGACCGTCGTCAAGGCGGATGGGCTGGCGCTCGGCAAAGGGGTCGTCATCGCGCGGGACCTCGCCGAGGCGAAGGACGCGGTCCGCTCGATCATGGAGGACAAGCTCTTCGGCGCGTCGGGCAACCGCATCGTCGTCGAGGAATTTTTGACCGGGCCCGAGGTGAGCGTGCTCTCCTTCTGCGACGGGGAAACGGTGGCGCCCATGATCTCGTCGATGGATCATAAGCGCGCCTTCGACGGGGACGAGGGCCCCAACACGGGCGGCATGGGCACCGTCGCGCCCAACGCCTGCTACACCCCGGAGATCGCCGCGGAGTGCATGGAGCGTATCTTCAAGCCCACCCTCGCGGCGATGCGGGCGGAGGGCTGCCCCTTCTCCGGATGCCTCTATTTCGGGCTCATGCTCACGCCGGACGGCCCGAAGGTGATCGAGTACAACTGCCGGTTCGGCGACCCCGAGACGCAGGTGGTGCTGCCGCTCCTCAAAACCGACCTGCTGGAGATCATGCTGGCGATCGACGAGCGCCGGCTCGGGGAGCTTCCGGTGGAATTTTCCGACGAAAGCGCCGCCTGCGTCGTGCTCGCGAGCGGCGGCTACCCGCTCAAGTACCAAACCGGCCTTCCCATCGAAGGGCTCGGCGCTGACGGGCAGGTCCCGGGCGCGACCGTCTACCACGCGGGCACCCGCCTTGAGGACGGCGTCTATAAGACGGCGGGCGGCCGCGTGCTGGGGGTCACCTGCACCGCCCCGACGGCCGGGGAGGCGCTCCGAAACGCCTACCGCGCGGCGGAGGGCATCCGGTTCGAGGGCGTGCATTTCCGCCGGGACATCGGCGCGCGCAACCACAGATAACAAAAAAAGGAAGGCCGCGCGCGGCCTTCCTTTTTTGGCGCGCGCCCGCCCGCCCGCATAGACTGTAGGGGAGGTGGTGCGCATGGCGACAGGTTCGGAGGGCGTGGTCGGGGCCGCGGGGATCGAAGGGGTGTTCGTTTCGGACGCGCAGGTCAACCGCGCCGCGCGGGCGGCCGCGGAAGCCGCGGGGCAGGCCTCCTCCACGGGGGCGGCGGGCCCCTTCTCCGCGGCTTCGGGGGCGGCGGACCCAACGGGTCCCACCGGTTCCACGGGCTCCACAGGCTCCACGCGGCCCACCGGGCCGCAGGCCCAGAGCGGCCAAGGCGCGCAGTTCGTCTACGCGGCGGCGACCGTTGCGAACGTACTCTGCGACAACCTGACGCAGACGCAGATCAACCTGCTGGCGAACTTCCTGTCGGTGGTGACCACCTGCGTCTACGCCATCCTGACGGTGGAGAACCCGACCGACGTGCTCGAAGCGTGACGAAAGTTGCACTTTTCCGCGATGCTTGCTATAATGTGTGCATTGGCTTTGCCGACGCACACATTCTTTTTTGGATTCTTTCCAAATCATGTGCAGTAAATTGCAGCTTTCCCTTCACTATATCAGTGAACCGTTTGCAAGAAAATGGTGGTAAATGAAGATGGTTGTTGACGTTACGGCGGTGCGTGAGGCCCGCCTCGGAGACAAGGATAGTTTCGCAAGGGTTTATCAGCAGATCGCTGATGACCTTTATCGTGTTGCGCTCTATTCGCTGGGCAACGCCCATGACGCGCAGGACGTGGTAAGCGAAACCTTCATCGAGGCGTTCAAGGGCATCAAGAACCTGCGGGACGACAACAGCTTCCGGCCATGGATCATGCGGATCCTTTCGATCCGCTGCAAGCGGAAGATCGGGCAGTATATTTCGGGGCGCAACGAGCTGGATATCGACGATTTCCTCGACCTCACCGAGGAAGGGGAGGGCGTGGAGGAGCACTCCACCCAAAAGCTCGCGCTCGTATCCGCGCTGGAAACCCTCACGCCGCAGGAGCGCCAGATCATCGCGCTGGCGGTGGTGCAGGGCTACACGGTGCGCGAGACTGCCGAGATCCTGGGGGCGCCGCAGGGCACCGTGAGCTCCAAGCTGCACCGGACGCTCAAAAAACTGCGCGCCCAGCTGGAAAAATAACCCGAAAGGAGTGAATGTGCGTGAAGCCCGACAGACAGGAAGAGTTGCAGGAATCGTTGGATTTTCTGCGCGGCAGGTTCGAGGAACTGAATCGTGACATCAAGCTGCCACATTCACTCGACGCGGAGGTGCTGCGCGCGCGGCTGGAGGAGATCGAGGAGGTCCCGGAGGAGAGATCCGGGAAGGTCATCCGGTGGCGCGCGATCGCGAGCGTCGCGGCCTGCTTTGTGGTGGTGCTCGGCGCGGTATGGTTTTTGAATTCAGGCGCGGCGAAATCCGCCGACCTGCTTAACGGCCCCGCTTTGGCGGAGGCGGAAACGGCGGAGATGCCGGAGACGGCGGCCGATATGGCCGCGGCCCCGGCGGACGCGCCGGCTGAGGCGGCCATGCCGATGCTGGCGTCCGCGGCTTCCGGCGGCGCGGAAGCGGCCTATTACGCGGCGGACTACACCGAGGTCCGCGACACGATCTACCGGCTGGCAGGGGACCGGATGCTCAAGGGCAGCTTCAGCGGAGACCTGTACCTTGCGGACGGGGCGGCACCGGAGGCGGGCGCGGTGGGAGACGCGGCCCCCGCCGCGGATGCCGGCGGGATGATCCGCAGCGCGCCCGCCGCGTTCTCCGGCACCAACGTGCAGGAGGCGGGGGTCGACGAGGCGGACATCGTCAAGACGGACGGGAAATACCTCTACAGCTACGTCTATCAGAATACGACGAGCCAATCCCCGGCGATTTTCATCGCGGATGCGCAGGAGATGACCCTGACCGCGACGATCGAGGTCGATCCCGCGATCGATGAATTCTATCTCGACGGCGACAGGCTGGTCACCGTCGGTTACAGCGCGGACGAACTCCCGGCACCGAAACAGACGGTGGTCGAGGCGACGGACGACAGCCTTGTCGACAGGTCCGCCGCATCGGGCGACGCGGCTTCATGGAACGGCGGGAGCTGGGACGGCGGAGTGGAGATGACGGTCTACGACATTTCCGACCCGGCCGAACCGCAGGAGGTGCGCACCTTCCGGCAGGACGGCAATTACGTCTCCTCCCGCCTGATGGACGGGACCCTCTATCTCGTCAGCCGGAAATATGTCTACGCGGACCTCACCGATAAGCGCACCCCTTTGAGCGACATCGTACCGGTCTGCTTCGAGAGCGGCGCCGCCGAACCCCGGCTTCTGCCCGCGGACAAGATCGCGATCGCGCCGGATTGCAGCTCCGCAGATTACGCGGTGGTTTCCGCCGTCAATGTGCGGACGGGGAAATCGGACACCCGCGCGGTGCTCGGCGGGGGAGACGGCGTCTACATGTCGACCGACAACCTCTATGTCTATTATGACTCCTGGCGCGGGTCCGTCTCCGATTCGGAGAGCTACCGCCGAACCGGGATCGTCAAGTTCTCCGCCGGCGGCAAGCTGGACCTCATGGGGACCGCGTGGATCGACGGATACGTCGACGGGCAGTTCGCGTTCAGCGAGCTCGACGGCAACCTGCGGGTGGCTGCCACGGCGGAATATCCCGTGAAGGGCGTAAGCAACAACCTCTATGTGCTCGACAGCGGCATGCGGCAGATCGGCCGCCTCGAGGGGCTCGCGCCGGGCGAGCGCATCTATTCGGTACGCTACCTCGGCGAGATGGCCTACGTCGTAACCTTCCGGGAGACCGACCCGCTCTTCGCGATCGACCTTTCGGACCCGCGCGCGCCCAAGGTGCTCGGGCAGCTCAAGATCCCCGGATTTTCGGAGTACCTGCACCCGCTGGACGACGGGCTCCTGCTCGGCATCGGGCAGAGCGTCGACGAGCGCGGCACGGCGAACGGCGTCAAGCTCTCGATGTTCGACGTCTCCGACCCGCTCAACCCGAAGGAACTCTATGTCTACAACTTCGGGGGCGAGGGCGTCTGGGCGGAGGCGCTGTCCAACCACAAGGCCGTCCTCTTTGACGAGGAACGCTCCCTCTTCGGGTTTGCGGTGGATACGGGCTTCGGACGGATCGTCAGCCGCTACTACGTGTTCAGCTACGGGAAGGACGCGGACGGCTTCACCCTCAAGGCGAAGATCAGCCACGACGATTTCGGGCCCAACGCATTTTCCGGGGTGAACCGGGGACTCTACATCGGGAACACCCTCTATACCTTCTCGCCCGACTGGATCGTGAGCTACGACCTCGACAGCTTTACGCGCAAGGAAATCCTGCGGCTCAAATAACATCCCAAAGCAGCCGCCGCCGGCGGCTGTTTTGGGGTTTCCGCCGGGGCAAGCTCCGGCCGCGCGGGAACGATGAGAAAGAGACGGCAGGGGGACGGCGAATGCCGGTCCCCTGCCTTTGGGAGGACCGTGAAATGCGGATTCTGGTGGACGCCGACGCCTGCCCGGTCAAGGAGCAGATCGTGCGGCTTGCGAAAAAGCGGGGGATCGCCGTCGTCATGGTGATCGACAATACCCATGTCCTGAGCGACGGCTACAGCACCGTGATCACGGTGGATAAGGCGCGGGACAGCGCGGACATCAAGCTCGCGAACCTCATGGAGCGCGGGGACGTCGTCGTGACGCAGGATTTTGGCGTGGCGGCGATGGCGCTGGGCAAGGGCGCGCGCGCCCTCAACCAGAACGGGATGGTGTACGATTCGGGCAATATGGACCGGCTGCTCTTTGAACGGCACCTGGGGCAGAAGGTGCGCCGGGCGGGGGGCAGGACGGGCACGATCAAAAAGCGCACAGCCGCGGACGACGAAGCGTTTTTCCACGCGCTGGAGACCCTGCTGGACGAATAGAGTCAAAAGACGCCCGCGAGACGCGGGCGTCTTTTATTTCCCGGGAATCCTGCCGTGGGCCGCTTTTAGACGCTGCGCACCATCCGTTCGTAGGTGCCGCGTTCCTCGATCGTTTCCCTGGAGGCGGCGACCGCGCCGTTGGCGACCGGCGCGCCCTTTTGCAGGGCTTCGAAGTCGGAGCGTTTGATGAGGTAGCCGGTCACGCGGATCACGTCGCTCTCCGACTCGTAGGTGGAGATATACTGCATGCCGACCCGGAAGGCCCCCTTGAAGACGTCGAGCACGGCGGCGGGGTTTTGGAGCGCGGTCCGGTCGAAGGGGAAGATGTCGCCGATCCCCGACGGGAAGAAGCGGTGGAACATCCCCGCCTGCCGCAGGTGGTCGTAGAGGGGGATTTCGCTGCCGATCGCGAGGCGCACGCCGGGGGTGACGCCGTTGTCGCCGACGGCGCCGACCTGCGCGTGCAGCAGGAAGCGGTGCCCGTTGATCTCGCAGTATTTGCTCTGGAAGGCGTTCACCTGCCGTTCGATCGCCTCGACGATCCGCAGGCCGAGCCGGTTGGCCTCCTCGTCCGGACCGTAGCGGCCCGGCCTGCCGCAGAGGTCCATCAGGGTGTTGACGCACTCGTTCATGCCGACCAGCCCGAACAGCCCGACGAAGCGTTCCCGCTCCAGGAACCCCTCCTTGACAAGAAAATTCGTCCGGAAGAAGGGGATCTCCTCGGCGATAAAGCGGATTTTCGCCTCCATGAACCGGCAGGCGGCGTCCACTGCCTCGGGCAGGCGCACGGAAAAGAATTCGTCGAGGCTGCGGCACCGTTCGGCGATCCGGCAGAGCCGCATGCGCGAGAGGGAGTAGGCCCCGCCGCCGACATAGAGGCCGTTGTAGCAGCTTGCGATTCCATACCGTTCCCCGATGCGGGAACGGTAATAGGGGTCATGGGCAAACGCGGGGTTCGCGCACTTCAGCGCGCTGGAGACGCATTTGACCGCGAATTCGTCGGGCGTGACCGCGGGGTCGTAGAGCAGCGTGAGATTGGGGACGGCGTTTTGCAGCTCGGGAAGCAGCTCAACGACCAGCTCCCCCGTGACGGTGGCTTCGGGGCCGATGTTGGCGTGGCAGAAGCTGTCGCTCACCGTCCGGTCGAGCGCCGTCAAAAAGAGGCGCAGCATGCCGCGCGCCTCATCGCGCGGGACCTCCCGGACGAACGGCTCGAGCATCCGGTCGATCCGCCCGATGTATACGGGATAATGGGTCACCGACGGGACATGGGAATAGAAGATCATCAGCGAGGCGAGCGCCTCCGCCAGCGTTCCGGGCGGCGGGAGGCGGAGGAACGCGCAGCCCCGCTCCATAAACCGTTCGTAGTCGGGGAGGATGTAGCGGGGGCAGAGGGGGGCGTGCCCGTCGTTGTGGTCGCAGAGAATCTCCTCCTCCACGAGCCGCTGGAAGTTGTCCGGCACGCCCGCCGGGTAGCCGCAGAGGTTTTCCGCGAACTCCGCCAGGGAAAAAACCGTCTGCATGTGCGTCTTGGTGGGGTCCTTGATGATCTCCAGGACCTGCCGCTGGATCGATTCCATTGGATCGCCGCCTTTCCGGTGATTGTTCTGTTTCCATCATAGGCCGGCGGTCCGGCAAAGAAAATGACAATTGACATCTTATCAAAAGTGTTTTATGCTGGTGACGGAAAGGGGGATATCCAATGGAATTCGCGGAGGGCCTCACGGAGCTCATGGATGCCGCCGCACGCGGGGAAGCGGGCCCCGAGCTGCTGTCCCGCTGCTGCGGGCCGGGACTGCGCGCGCGCAGGGTCAAAAGAGGGGAGCGGATCCTCCACGCGGGGTTCCCCATCCGCTCCGTCCGGATCATGCTGTCGGGGCGGTGCCACGTCCTCACGATCTCCCGCGACGGCCGCAGCTTCATTGCCTACGTCAACGAGGGCTTTCAGATTTACGGCCTCACCGAGCTGCTCTGCGGCGGAGAGGCCTTCAGCGCGTCGATCACCGCGGAGGAGGACTGCCTCTTTGCCGAGGCGGACGCGCGGCGCTTCTGCGCGCTGCTTGAAAATAGCGGCGGTTTTTCCGGCGTGGTGCTGCGCTACCTCGCGTCCCTTGTGGAGCGGGCGATGCAGACCAGCGTCCGCCGCCGGTTCGCGGGCGGATACGAGGCGGTGCTCCTCTACCTCCACGAGCGGGTCCGGCAGGAGACGCCGCCGGTATCCGTCCGGATCAACCGGCGCGTCCTCTCCGAGCTGCTGGGGTTGAACCTGCGCACCCTCTA
Organism: Anaerotruncus massiliensis (ex Togo et al. 2026); assembly: GCF_900199635.1. GTDB lineage: Bacteria > Bacillota > Clostridia > Oscillospirales > Ruminococcaceae > Anaerotruncus > Anaerotruncus massiliensis. The sequence goes on from NZ_LT962687.1 coordinate 1,141,093, forward strand.
CCGCTATTTCGACCGGCTGGAGGCGGAGGGCTACGCCGTACGGGAGCACGGCAGGCTGGCGCTGGACGGGCGTGCGCTCGGGAAGCTGGAAGCGGCGGCCCGGGAGATTTATGAACGCATGTGACGGAAAAGCGCGGCCCCGGAACCGGGGCCGCGCTTTTGTATGGGAGAATGGGGATCAGCCGAGAAGCTGGGCTTCGAGGCGGTCCCAGTTGAGGGAGATCATCGAGGGAGCGATCACGCCGCGCTCGGTGATGAGCCCGGTGATCTGGTGCGAGGGGGTCAGGTCGAAGAACTGGTTGATGACCTCGATCCCTTCCATGCTGTCGAAATCGCCGGGGGAGACGATCTCCGCGGGGGTGCGGCGCTCGAGCACGATCGGGTGCCCCTGCGCGGTGCGGCGGTCGAGCTTATAGATTTCGCTGGCGATGTAGACCGGCTTCTTGCAGGAGAGCGCGAGCTGGGAGATCAGCGCGGTGCCCATCTTGTTGGCGACCGAACCGTCCCATGCGATGGTGTCCGCCCCCATGATGATGAGGTCGCAGGCGGGCATGAACTCCCAGATGGAGGCGTCGGTGACATAGGTGACGGGGACATGCAGCTCCTGGAGGATCTTTGCCGCGACACGGGATTCACGCAGGGGCCGGGACTCGGTGCAGATCAGGCTGAACCGTTTCCCCTGCTTGGCGGCCGCGGTAAAGACGCTCATCAGGGCGCTCGAATAGCTGTGCATCATGACCGTGCAGCCGTCCTGGATCAGGTTGGCCCCGTTCTCCCCGAGGTGGTCGACGGCGCTGAGGGAATATTGAATGATCCGCTGGCAGAGCGCCGCGATCTCGCCGGTGATGGTGGAAATCTCCGTGCCGGCGGGGAAGGAGTCGAGCTTTTTATAGACGAGGGACTTGGAGTTATAGATGGTGGCCATCGTGGGCTTGAGGCTGAGCAGCTCGCTCGAAATATAGTCGAACCGTTCCCTGAGCGCGGCCACGTCCGCGAATTCCTCCTGGGTGCAGGCGAGGCGGTAGGCCCACGCGGCGGCGCGCCCGAACGGGCTGCCGCCCTTGACGTTCATATTGCGCACCTCGTCGATGACGTGCTGTGCCGATTGGAATTGGATGTCCTGTAACATGGTGATCGCTCCTTTATTAATATGGTATCTTATTGAATCCGGCCGATGAAAAAGCAGGGGATGTCCAGTTCCGCGGCGAGCGCCGCGCCCGATTCCTCCGGCAGGCTGACCAGCACGGCGGTGCAGGAGCCGGCGGAGGTCTTAAGGTCGACGGGAGGCTGCTCGACGGGCAGGAACCGCCGGCCGACACATTCCGCGAGCTGGCCCGCCTCATACAGGACGCCCTTCGAGCCGACAGGGAGGATCTCGTGGACGAAATCCAGCTCCCGCAGCTTCGCCACGGTGGAGATTTTGGCGACGGTGCCGTCGCGTTCGCTGTAATGCTCGATGATCCCGCTCTGCGGGACGCCGGCGCAGTAGACCGCGTCGCCCGAACGGGTGCGGCCGAGCCGGAGGGCGGCGTCGCTCACGAGCCCGACGACGGTGACGCCGATGCCCGTCTGGAGGGTGCGCATGTTGTCCTCGGTGCTGCCGGTGAACTGGATGCTGTCCAGCAGCCCGCAGCGGTCCAGCTCCTCCTGCATGGCGGAGATGATTTTCCGTCCGCTCGGCTCCATCTCCACGCAGAGATTGTCCGCAATGACGATGGGGGTGGCGCCGGTGGCGAGCACCTCCATGGTGGGGACCTTCAGCGCGCTGACCGCGGTCTCGTCATAGGTGTTGCGGTGGGTGTCGTTCGGCTTTTCCCCGTTGGAGGCGTTGGAATCGCAGGCGACGACAAGGCTCACTTCCCCCAGCAGCCGGAGGATGGAGAGGTCCCGGTATTTGCGGATCCGGGAGGAAAAGCTGTGCCTGCGGGTCATCTCCAATAGCTCTTCATATTCATTCCAGATGGTCTCGGGCGTGAAAGCATCCATAAGGAATCCCTCTTTTCCAGACTTGATGGATTCACTATAACACAAGATGATATAGTTGTATAGATGTTTTTACAATTTTTACGATTTGCACAGATTTCACCCGGAAATTTCTCCATGGGGGCTGGGCGTTTTGCATAAAGCGCCGCAATCCAGCATGAAATGCGAGAAAACGCGGGCATTTGATGGGGGAAAGAGGCTCATTCTGCATAATAAAATTGAAAATTGAAAAAGAAAACTATTGACAATTACGGAGAGCGCATGCTACCCTTATGCCATAAACATATAGACAACTAAATCTATAAAACACTAAATCTTTCCACTGAACAACCAGGCGGTTGCACCGAAGGAGGTTATCGGATGGCTCCTGTCGTAAGGATGGAATCCATTACAAAACGCTTTGGGGCGCTCGTGGCGAACGACCGGATCGACTTTTCGCTGGAGGCCGGCGAGACGCACGCCCTCGTCGGGGAAAACGGCGCGGGCAAGACGACGCTGATGCGGATCCTTTACGGACAGTACGCGCCGGACGCGGGCAAGATCCTGATCAACGGGGAACCCTGTTCCTACCACGTCTCGGGCGCGCTTAAGCACGGGATCGGCATGGTGCACCAGAACTTCATGCAGATCGACCATATGAGCATCACCGAGAACATCATCCTCGGCCACGCGCCCACCCGGGCGGACTTCATCGATTACCGGGCGGCCAAGGAGAAGATCCGCGGGCTGCTCGCGCGCTTCGGCATGCAGAAGATCTCCCCCGACACGCCGATCGGGAACCTCTGCGTGGGGGAGCGCCAGAAGATCGAGATCATCAAGGCGCTCTATCTGGGCGCGCGGGTGCTCATCCTCGACGAGCCGACGGCGGTGCTGACGCCGCAGGAGTCGGACGAGCTCTTCAGCGTCATCGACGAGCTCAAAAAGGACGGCACCTCCATCGTTTTCATCTCCCACAAGCTGCGGGAGGTCATCCGGGTGGCGGACCGTATCACCGTCATGCGCAAGGGGCGGGTCGTGGCGCATTTCAAGCGCGGGGAGGCCTCCGAGACCGACGTGGCGCGCGCGATGATCGGCAAGCAGGACGTCCAGCTGATCCAGAACAGCGAGCGGGGCGAGGTGGGCGAGCCGGTCTGCGTCTGCAAGAACCTCTGGTATATCGACGGAAACGGCATCCCGCGCATCCGGGACCTCACCTTTGCGGTGCGCCGCGGGGAAATCCTCGGCGTGGGCGGCGTGGAAGGGAACGGGCAGACGGAACTCATCAACCTGCTGATCGGGATGTTCCGCCTCTCGGGCGGCAGCATCCTGCTGGATGGCGAGGACGTCACCCGCCTGCCGATCCGCCAGCGGCGGGCCAAGGGGGTCGGCTATATCTCGGAGGACCGGATGACGACGGGGCTGGCGCTGCAGGCGAACGCGGACGAGAATCTCATCTGCGGGGTCGCGGGACAGCCGCCCTTCAGCAGGCGCGGGATTCTGCGCGGCAGGGCGATCGCGGAAAACACGGCGGAGATGGTCCGCAAGTTCGACATCCGCGGCCTCACGCAGGACAAGCCCGTCCGGTCTCTCTCGGGCGGCAATATGCAGAAGATCGTACTGGCGCGGGAGATCAGCCGGAACCCCAAGCTGCTGATCGCGGCGCAGCCGACCCGCGGGCTCGACATCGGCGCGATCAACTTCGTGCGGGAGCACCTGCTCGAACAGAAGCGGCGCGGGACGGCGATCCTGCTCGTCTCCGCCGACCTCGAGGAGCTGATGAGCCTGAGCGACCGCATGATTATCCTCTACGAGGGGCGCTGCTCGGGCGAGGTGACCGACATCCCCTCGGCGACCGAGGCGGAGATCGGGCTGATGATGGGCGGTATTACAAGCTCGGAAAGGGAGGCAAACTGAGATGGGAGAGAATGTCATGGAACGGAAGCTCCCGGAGGTTTCCTTGAAGAAGCTGCTGGGCGGCCTGTCCCCGGTGGTTGCGGTGCTGATCGCGTTCGCAGTCGCGGGGCTGGTCGTGCTGGCTTCGGGCGGCAACCCGCTCGAGGCGTACCGGGCGCTGGCCAAGGGCGCGCTGGGAAGCTGGGTCGGCGTCAAGAACACCATCCGTTACACCCTGCCGATCATCCTGCTGGCCTTTTCCTTTTCGATCTGCAACCGCTGCGGCTATTTCAACATCGGCCAGGAGGGCCAGATGTATTTCGCGGCGCTGGGCATCGCCTTCGTGCCGCAGGTCATCCCCAACGCGCCGCTCTGGGTGCAGGCCGTCGTCATGGTGGCGGCCGGGGCGCTCTTCGGAGGACTCATCTCGCTGCTGCCGGCGGTGTTCAAATTTCTGTTCGGGGTCAACGAGGTGGTCATCGCCATCCTGATGAACTATATCATCCTGCTGCTGACCGACTATCTGCTCAACAACGGGCCGATCGCGAAGGCGGACACCACCGTGCCGATGTCGGTGAACCTCGCGCCCTCCCTCAACACGACCCTGATCCTGATCGCGGTCGTCGCCATCATCATCGCCTACGCGCTCTGCATCCGGGGGACCGTCCCGGGCTATGAGCTGCGGATGATCGGGCACAATCCGAAGTTCGCCAAGGCGTGCGGCGTCAAAACGATCCGGATCGTCCTGGTCGTCGCGCTGCTGGGCGGCGTCTTTTCGGGGCTGACCGCCGCGGGCGAGGTCATGGGCGTCTACCACAAGGTCTACAACAATTTTGCGGTGGACATGGGCTTCAACGGCATGACCGCCGCGCTCATCGGCAAGGATTCGACGCTCGGCATCATCTTCGGCTCGCTCATCCTCGGCGCCCTGCAGAGCGGCGCGGTGACGCTGTCGGTCGAGACGAGCGTCCAGGCGGAGATGGTCCAGGTGGTCAAGGGCTTCGTCATGCTCTTCGCCACCATCAACATCCTGCGGTACCTGCTCCAGAGCAGGCGGAAGGAGGGGAAGACGGCATGATCAATGTGGAACAGCTGTTGAACCTGTCGGTCCGGCTGGCTGCGCCGGTCATCCTCATCTGTCTGGGCGGCCTCTTCTCCATCAAGGTGGATATCTTCAACCTCGCGCTCGAGGGCTTCACCCTCTTTGGGTGCTTCGCCGCCGTGGTCGGGACCTATATGACGCAGAGCGTTATGGGCGGCATCCTCTTCGCCGTCCTGCTGACGCTGCTTGTCGCGCTGGTCTACGCGCTCTTCGTCTTTGAATTGGATGTCGACCCGATCATCTGCGCGCTGGCGTGTACGACGATCGCCACCGGCCTGACGCGGTACCTGCTCGTCCCGATCTTCGGCGCGAGCGGGCGGTTCATCCTGCCGTCCGAGCTCGCGCTGCCGACCATCCACTTTGCCTTCCTCGAAAAAATCCCGCTGATCGGGCCGGTCCTGAACGACCACTCGGTCCTCGTCTATCTGGCGCTCCTCCTGCCGTTCGCGGTCCACGTCTTCCTCTACCGGACGAACATGGGCCTGTCGGTGCGCGCGATCGGGAAAAACGCCGACGCGGCCCTCTCGGCGGGCATCGGCATCAAGCGCATCCGCTATTTCGCGCTCGCTCTAAACGGCGTCTTCTGCGGGCTGGCGGGCGCGCAGCTCGCGCTTTCCCTCAACATGTTCAACGTCGGGATGACCGACGGGCGCGGCTTTACGGCGATCGCGGTGCTTGTGCTCACAGGGGCGGAGCCGGTGCTTTCGCTGCTGGCCTGCCTGATGTTCGGATTCTCCGACGCGCTGGTGCTGACCCTTTCGGGCAGGGGCTATCCGGTGCAGATCCTCTCGATGCTGCCCTATGTGCTCGCGCTGATCGTGGTCATCGCGCCGCTGCTCATCAAGAGCCTTGTCAAATGGCTGCGGAAGCGCTCCGCGGAAAAGAAGCTGATTGTTATGGGGTCCGACGTTACCGCCGGAGACCGTCAATAAATCAATTCAAAGGAGAACGGAAAATGAAAAAGTCTGTAAAGATCCTTGCTCTCGCAATGGCGCTGGTTCTTGTCGCGGCGGCGTTTACCGCCTGCGGCGGCCAAAAGGCGCCGGAGACCTCCGCCCCGGCCGCTCCCGCGGAAGACGCTTCCGCCCCCGCGCCCGGCGATGGGGACGCCGCGGAAAAGAGCTACAAGGTGGCGCTCGTCTCCGACATGGCCGTCGACGAGGCGGAATGGCTTCAGAACCTGGTTGCCGGCCTCGGCGACTACCAGACCGAGCATCCGAACATCGAGGTGAAGGTGGTCGAAGCCACCCAGTCGAGCGAATACGAGCCCAAGACCCGCGCGCTGGCGCAGGCGGGCTACAACATCATCATCACCACCAACTCCAGCATGGCCGACGCGACGACCGCCGTGGCCGCGGATTTCCCGGACATCCTCTTCGGCAGCCTGGACGGCGTGATCTCGGACATCGCGGACTATCCCAACCTGCAGGAATTCGGCCTGAACCGCACCGAGACCGGATACCTTGCCGGCGTGGCGGCCGCCTGCGCGACCAAGGCGAATAAGGTCGGCATCGTGGCGGGCGCGGACGAGCCGGTCATCAACGCGATCGTCGCCGGCTGGCAGCAGGGCATGCGCAGCGTCAACCCCGACATCGAGGACATGGTCGCCTATGCGAACACCTGGACCGACCCGACCAAGGGCAAGGAGCTCGGCCTCATGCTCGTCAACGAGGGCTGCGACGTGATCGCGGCCGCGGCGGGCGGCACCGGCGTCGGCGGCGCGCAGGCCGCGGCGGAAAAGGGCGTCTACTTTGTCGCGTGGGACGTGCACTATCAGGACGTGCTGGGAGACCTGGAGCTGGGCAGCGCGGTCAACTTCTTTGACAAGATGGTCATCCAGTTCATCGAGGACGCGATCTCCGGCAATTTCCAGGGCGGCAAGCGCGTCGATTACGGCATCTCCGAAGGCGTCTGCACCTTTGAATATCTGGACAACTCCCCCCTGAGCGACGAGGCGAAGGAGAAGATCAAGGCGGCCTACGACGATATCATCGCGGGCAAAATCGACATCTCCACCGAGCCGCTGCACAAGTAAGCGGAAGAGAGAAGCGCGAACCCTCCGGGGGATTCCCCGGAGGGTTTCGCGGAAAACCGGCGGCGCGCGGCGGCCGCCGAATTGGTTGACACAACCAATTGGAATGTGTATTATGAAAACAGGAAGAGACATACATACAGACGTTTGATTAAATGGAGCTCGCATGACTCCGGAATTCGGGTGAAGAGATGAGTGCGCTGAAGAGGGTCGCCGGGGTTTCCCTGTACCACCAGATCATGGAAGACCTTCGCGAAGAGATCCAGGGAATGGCCTATGGGGAACAGATTGAAACGGAGCAGCAGCTCGCGGAAAAGTACGCCGTGAGCCGGGGCACCGTCCGTCAGGCGATCACCGCGCTGGTGAGCGAGGGCCTGCTGACCAAGATCCAGGGGAAGGGGACCTTCAAGAGCGGCGTCGCGCTCGACCGCTCGACCGCGGTCGTCAAGAGCTTCACGGACCAGCTGCTGGCTTCGGGGCTCGTGCCGGGAATCCGCGACGTGAACCTCGAATCCGATTTTGCGGACGAGCGGACGGCGAAACATTTGGGGCTCGCGCCCGGCACGCCGATCTGGCGGCTCTCCCGCGTGAGGCTGGCGGACGGGGTGCCGATCTCCTACTGTACGGCGTACATCAACCCGGCCTACGCGACGGGCCTCTGCGCGGGCGACCTTGAGATGTCGCTGATCGCGATGTTTACCGAAAAGCTCGGCGTCCCGCTCCAGCATGGGGAGAGCTTTGTGACTGCGACGCTGGCCAGCGAGGAGCTGGCGCAGCGGCTGGGCGTCAGCACCTCCACCCCCATCCTGCGCCTGGAGCATGTCGGCTTCCTGGCGTCGGGGGACCCGGTGTTTTTCGACGTCACCGACTCGATCGGCGAGCGGTACGTCATGCAGATCGAACAGGGCTCCTACGGCAGGGGCTGAGGGATCCCGGTCGACCCGGGGTCCCGGAAAAATCGAAATAATGATCTAGATGTCTATATGATATTGGCCAAGATAAAATGAATCGTGGAGGTATGACTGCAATGAACCTGGAAAGATATTTGGATATCACGCCCGAAATCGCGCGGGCCGTAAGCGAAAACCGTCCGGTGGTGGCGCTCGAATCCACCATCCTCAGCCACGGCATGCCCTATCCGCAGAATCTGGAATTCGCGCACAAGGTGGAGGAGATCATCCGCGCCGAGGGCGCGGTCCCCGCCACCACGGCGATCCTCGGCGGAAAGCTCAAGGTGGGGCTGACGGCGGACGAGCTCGAGCGGATGTGCAAGCCGGGCGACATCGGCAAGGTGAGCCGCCGGGATGTGGCGGTCTATCTGGCGCAGAAGCGGGACGGCGCGACGACGGTCGCCACGACGATGCTGATCGCCTCGCTGGCGGGGATCCGCATCTTCGCGACCGGGGGGATCGGCGGCGTGCACCGCGGCGCGCAGGAGACCTTCGACATCTCGGCGGACCTCCAGGAGCTCGCGAACACGCCGGTCGGCGTGGTCTGCGCGGGGGCGAAGAGCCTGCTCGACCTCGGCCTCACGCTGGAATACCTCGAGACGTACGGCGTGCCGGTGCTGGGGGTGCGCACGGAGGATTTCCCGGCCTTTTACTGCCGCAGCAGCGGCCTGAAGGTGGATTACCGGATCGACACCGAGGCGGAGATCGCCGGCATCCTCCGCACCAAATGGGAGCTGGGGCTCAAGGGGGGCGCGGTCATCGCGAACCCGATCCCGGAGGAGTACGCGCTCGACTACGACGAGATGGAGCGGGTGATCACCAAAGCGCTCGACATGGCGAAGGAGCAGGGCGTCCATGGAAAGGCGACGACCCCCTTCCTGCTGGCTGCGATCAAGGACATGACCCACGGCGTGTCGCTGGCGAGCAACCTGGAGCTCGCCTACAACAACGCGCGCGTGGCGGCGCGGATCGCCGTCGCGTACTGCAAATAACAGGCGGCAAAAAACGGCCGGCCGGCAAATGCCGGTCGGCCGTTTTGATGCGTTGTTTTGTCAGCGATCAGTCGCTGGTGTAGGGGAGCAGCGCGATATGACGGGCGCGTTTGATCGCGAGGGTCAGCTGGCGCTGGTGACGCGCGCAGGTGCCGGTGACACGGCGGGGAACGATCTTCGCGCGCTCGCTGAGATACCTTCTCAGGCGGGGGACGTCCTTATAATCGATCGGGCCGAGCTTGTCGACGCAGAAGGAGCAGACCTTTTTACGGCCTTTTCTGCCGCGCGGGCCACGGTTATCGGATCTGTCGTAAGCCATGATTCTAACCTCCTTGTAATGATATGGGGTTCACAGGTGGAAGAATGCGGTCAGAAGGGAAGGTCGTCGGAATCGGACGACATCTCGGAGAAGTCGCCCACATCGCCGCTCGCATAGGAGACGGCGGGCTCCGGCGGGGCCTGGGTGGGAGCGGGAGCGGTATAGCCCTGCTGGGAACCGCCGGCGCTCTTGCTCTCGCCGAACTGGACGTTGTCCGCGACCACTTCGACGGCACGGCGCTTGTTGCCGTTGCGGTCCTCATAGCTGCGGGTCTGGATCGAGCCTTCGACAATGATCATCTTGCCCTTGCTGAAGTACTTCGACACGAATTCGGCGGTCTGGCGCCAGGCCACGACGTCAATGAAGTCGGTCTGGCGTTCCCGGTCCCGGGAGTAGTTCCTGTCGACCGCGACGGTGAAGGTGATGACCGACACACCGTTCGGGGTCTGGCGCAGTTCCGGGTCGGCCACGAGGCGGCCCATGATAATCGCCCTGTTTAACATCGCGGTACACCTTCCTTACGCTTACTGCTCGGCGGGAGCAGCGGGTTCCTCGGCCGCGGGAGCGGCGGGGGCTTCTTCCTCCTTGGGCTCCTCCTTCGCCTCTTCCTCGTCTTTCGCGACGATCAGCGAACGCAGGACGCCGTCAGTGATCTTGTAGATACGGTCGAGCTCGGCGGGGAAATCGGGCTTCGAGGTGAAGTTGATCACCACGTAGTAACCGACGGTCTCATCGTTGATCGGATACGCCAGGGCGCGCTGTCCCCAAGTGTCGACCTTGGTGATGGTACCGTTCTCGCCGATGAGGGAAGAGAACTTCTCCACGAGCGCGTTGACGCTCTCCTCGCCGTTCTTCATGCTGAATACCATTACAGTTTCGTAGTTGGCTGTGAGCTGTGCCATTTGAACACCTCCTTTTGGACTTTAGGCCCTCTCTCGATGGAAAGGGCAAGGATGTTTGCAGCGCGGAAGGAATTCCGCGGCTAACCAGTAAATTATAGCAGGATTGCAGGAATTCGTCAAGGCCCGGACACTCCTTTTTTGTACAAGCTTTCGCTGTTTTCCGCCCATGAAACTGTGCTATACTATGGAGAGGAAACGGCCGGGACACACAAAAGCGACAGGGGGCTGACGACATGAGGATTCTGACATCCGAACAGATGAAGACGGTGGAACGCAATTCCCTCAACTATTCGATGAGCTGCGAGCGCCTGATGGAGAACGCGGGCAGCGCCGCGGCCGCGGCGATCCGCCGGGCGGCGGACGTGGAGGGGCGGTACGTCACGATCTTCTGCGGGCGGGGCAACAACGGGGGCGACGGGTTCGTCGCCGCGCGCCGTCTCAGCGAGGCGGGCGCGAACGTGGCGGTCGTGCTGACCGACGGGGACCCCAAGACGCCCGAGGCCGCCGAGATGCTCCGGCGGATCGGCGTGATGGACATCGCGGTCGTCGGCTACGGGGACGACCCCGAATACCTGACCGAGCGGCTCGCCTCGACCGACCTGCTGGTCGACGCGATCTACGGCACCGGCTTCCACGGCGAGCTCGACGGGCGCCACCGGGACGTCTGCCGCCTGATCAACGGCGTGGGCGTGCGGGTCTTCGCGCTCGACATCCCCAGCGGGGTAAACGCCGACACGGGGGAGGCGGACCCCTGCGCGGTGCGCGCGGGCATGACGGTCGTCTTCGACAGCGACAAGCCCGCCACCGCGATGCCCGCCGCCGCGGAGTACTGCGGCGAGGTGGTCGTCGCGGACATCGGCATCCCGCCCGAGGCGCACGAGGGGGTGGAGCCCCTCTTTACCCTCGTCGACCGCGGCTGGGTCTTCGACCGGCTGCCCCGCCGCCGCCGCGACACCCACAAAGGGGATTACGGCAAGCTCTTAAACGTCGCGGGCTCCCAGCGGTACATGGGGGCGGCGGTGCTCTCGACGCTCGCCGCGATGCGTTCCGGCGCGGGCTACGTGACGCTCGCCTCCACCAAGGAGGTCTGCCGCACCGTGCTGCCCATGCTGCCCGAGGCGGTGCTGCTGCCGCTCGCGCAGAACCCCGACGGCTCCCTCTCCTACAAGGCGATGGACGCGCTGCTCGAGGCGGCGGAACGCAGCACGGCAGTGCTGGTCGGAAACGGCCTGGGGACCGGGCCGGACGCCTGCCGCATCGTCTACGAGCTCGTGCGGCGGGTCTCCCGCCCGCTCGTCATCGACGCGGATGGTATAAATGCGCTCGCGCGGAATATAGATATATTGAAGGACAAAAAGGCGGAGGTCATTCTCACGCCCCACCTGATGGAGCTCTCCCGGCTGACGACACTGCCCCTCGAGCAGCTGAAACCCGACCCGCTGACCGCCGGGAAGGCGTTCGCGCAGGAGTACGGGGTCACGGTGGTGCTCAAGGGCGCCCACACGCTGACCGCCGCGCCCGGGGAGCGGGTGTGGATCAACACGACGGGCAACGCCGGGCTCGCCAAGGCGGGCAGCGGCGACGTGCTCGCGGGACTCGTGGGCGCGCTCGCCGCGCAGGGCAGGAGCCCGGAGGAGGCCGCCGCCTGCGGCGTCTGGCTGCACGGCATGGCGGGCGACTACGCCGCCGGGGAGTTTTCCCAATATGCGATGCTCGCCCGCGATGTGATCGACGCGCTTCCGCGCGTGTTCGCGGATAACGACCGGTAGATAAAGGAGGAGTCCCGATGATGAAACGGGTGTTCGGCATCCTGCTGGCGGCGGCGCTGCTGCTGGGTGCGGCGGGCTGCGGCGCGAAGGCGCGGGAGGAGTCGGCGGCGGAGCAGATGCGCCAGAACCTCAGCCAGTCGTTCCAGACCACGGCAAAGGTCCGCTACGGCGGGCTGGAGACGGAGATGACGATCTACAAAAAGCCGATGAACTGCGCGGTCGTGACCTTCCAGTCGCCCGAGAGCATCCGGGACATCAAGATGACCTTCTTTACCGACAAGGTGACCGTCCAGTACGGGGACCTCAGCTTCGACTTCACGCCCGACAGCGTGCCGGGCAAGGCCGCCTCAAAGATGATCCTGTCGGCCCTCAACGCCGCGCTCAACGACCAGGGGGTCCGGTTCGAGGAGCAGGACGGAAAGCTCGTCGTGACCGGGAAGATCGAGGAGGGGGACTTCTCGCTCGTGGTCGACGGGGAAAACGGAAATATCCTGAAACTGTCGATTCCGCAGAACGACTTCGAGGTGGAGATCCTGAATTTCAAGATTCTTGAATGAACCCGGAGGTTTCAAACGGCCCGCACCGTAAGGTGCGGGCCGTTTTTGCTGTCAAAAAGACGCGCCCGGAAATAGAATGGTAGAGGCGCGGGAACATTTTTCCCCCGCGCTGTTTAAACCATGCCCTGGAGGTTCAAAATATCGGTGCAGGATAACGCGTTAAAAATGCGAATACGGGCGGCGTGCTCGCCCGCCCATAACCACGGAGAGTGATGGACGTGACCGTAAAAAGGGGAGAGATCTACTACGCCGATCTCAGCCCGGTAGTAGGCTCGGAACAGGGCGGTGTGCGGCCGGTGCTGATCGTTCAAAACGACGTCGGAAACCGCTACAGCCCCACGGTGATCGCCGCCGCGATCACCAGCCAGAAGGAAAAATCCAAGCTGCCCACCCACATCGAAATCCATTCGGACGGGTGCGGCCTGTCGAAGGACTCGGTGGTGCTGCTCGAGCAGATTCGCACCATCGACAAAAAACGCCTCAAGGAGAAGATGGGCCGCCTCGACGACGGCTCGATGGGACAGATCAACCATGCCCTTTCGATCAGCTTCGGATTGGGCGACACGGGCAGCCAGTTCACGCCTACATAAACGCGTGGGCGAGCTGTCTTTATAAAGCGCCGGCGGTTTTTCCCCGGCCATATAACGCCCCGCCGGGGTCTCCCCGGCGGGGCGTCCGCTTGCGGGGACGCGCGGAACCTGATAAGATGGGGATACGAAATGAACGGAGGCGTCAGTTTATGGAAAACCTTGAGCACCGGGTCGCGGAATCCCGCACCGAGCAGATACAGATCGTCATGCCGGGCTATACCAATGGCAACGGCCGTCTCTTCGGCGGCAAGCTGGTGGCGTGGATGGACGTGGTGGCGGCGGTGACGGCGCGCAGGCACGCCCACCGGGACGTGACGACCGTCTCGATCGACAACCTCCAGTTCAAAAAGGCCGCCTACGCCAACGACACCGTCCTGCTGATCGGGCAGATCACCCACGTGGGGGTCACGTCGATGGAGGTGCGGGTGGAGGCGTTCGTCGAACGGCTGGACGGGAGCAAGGAGCTTGTGAACCGCGCCTATTTCACCCTCGTCGCGCTTGATTCGCACGAGCGCCCCACCCCGGTGCCCCGCCTCCTCCCCGAGACGGACGAGGAGCGCGCCGAGTGGGAGGCGGGCGCGCGCCGTACCGAGCTGAGGCTCCAGCGCCGCATCGAACAGTTTTAAAGAGCGCCGCGCGCAAAAAGCAGGGCGTCCGCCATCCGGCGGACGCCCTGCTTCCATCAGTAGGCGATCTCGCATTTGAGCATCCCGTAGCCGTCCGGAAAGATGCGCAGGATCTTCCCGTAACAGGCCGCGCCGGTCGGCAGCTCGGGACAGAGGATCGCGGACGGCCCCGCCCCGAGGTTCCCCACGTCGATGGGCGGCCCGTCCTCCACGACGGCGCTGACCTGCATATAGTCGCTGAAGCGCGCGTCGGGCAGGTGGCGGATGATGACCGCCTGCCCGGGGACGCAGACGGCGAGGCGTGCCTGCCGCCCGTGCAGAAAGCTCCCGGTGACGAAGGCGCGGCGGGCAAACTGCGGGCGGGCGCCGGCCGGCGGCATGCCGCCGAAAAAGGCGGCTTCCCCGCCGCCGGAAGGCCCCCATATCGAGGGGGAGGCGGCCTCCGTGAAGGCGGGCGCCTCCCATGCGTCCCACGGGGAGGACGCCGCGCGCACGGGGGCGGGCGGCGCCCATTCGTTCGGGGGATATGGGGGAAGCCTCCGGACGTCGAGCAGCCAGTCGAGCCGGGCGGCGGGGGTGGCGGAGGGCGCGGGCCCCTCCTCCGCGGCAAATACGGCCGGGGCCGGTCCCTCCGGAACTGTCCGCGCGGCGGGGGCGGGCTCTTTCTCCGTCCATGCGGCCGGGACGGGCCTCTCGCGGACGGGCGGCCCGGTTGGGGCGGCGCCCGGTATCCCGCGGGGAAACGCGGCGGTTTCCGGAAGGGGAAGCTCCTCCGGTTCCCCCGCGGGGAACATGTCGTCCCCGTCGGCGGAAAGCTCCCCGGCGGCGGGGGAGAAGAGGGCGCGCCGCCGCCAGAAATAGGCGAGGTTGCAGGCGCAGAGCACGGACACGGCGACGGCGGCCCAAAGGGGCGGCCGGGGGAAGAGCCCGCCGGGCGGCGCAAAGAAGCAGGCGGCCGCCAGCGTGAGGCAGGCCGCCGCATTGACGCAGAAGGAGAGGCGGTCATAAAAGCGCAGGAAGAGCAGGTCGGCCAGCGCGCAGCCGCCCGCCGCCATCCAGACGACGGCGCCGGGGAGGGGAGGCGCGCCCGAAAGGATCACGTATCCGAGCAGGAGCCCGCCCGCGATCCCCAGGAAGGGAAGCAGCATGTTGGCGTAGAATTTGAGCCAGACGACCCGCCGCAGGGAAGTGGCCGCGAGCCGCCGGTCGAGCGCGCGGGAAAGGGAAAGCGCCTGCGCGTAGGCGAGCGGGTCGTCGTAGCGCGGCCGCCGCAGGAAAAGCCGCAGGTAGATTCCGGCGCCCCACAAGATGCAGGCGGCGCCGAACAGGCCCATCAGCCCAAACATGAGATGCCCTCCCGGATGTCGAAATCTGTCGAAATTAAGCATAGCATATCCGCGCGGCTTTTTCAATCACCCGGGAGGAAACAAAAGGAACCGCCCGGCATAAGCCGGGCGGTTCCCGAAACGGTTTCAAATGGCCGGTCAGTCCCGCTTGATGAATTCCTGAATGAGGGAGGTCGCGGGCACCAGCGCCTGGTCGATGCCGAAGAAGTGCCGGGCGGAGTCGGTCAGCCGGCCGATCGTCTCGCGGTAGGGGGAGTCCGGGTCGGTCTGCCGCAGCATTTCGGCGAGGGTGTCGTGGTAGAGGAATGGCTCGTAATCGTGGGTGGAATTGATGTGCGCGTCCGCAAATTCGCGGAAGGGCCGGATATAGAGGTCCTCGCCGCGCAGCACATAGTCCCACATCCGCAGCGTCTCCTCCGCGCCGGTGCCCCGGTAGTAGAAATCGCGCAGCAGCCGCCGGGTGAGGCGCAGGTCGCGCGCGCCCAGCAGGATGCGCCCGCCGTCGTCCACGAAGTCGCTGTGCACGCTGATGTAGAGCTTGACGGTGCGGTGCGGGGCGAGCGTGTCGGTGAGCAGCGGGTTAAGGGCGTGGATGCCCTCGATGATGAGGTAGGTGTGCTCGTCGTAGGAGATTTCAAAGGTCTTCTCCGAGCGGCGTCCCGCCGTGAAATCGAAGATGGGGAACTGCGCGCGCCCCGTCTGCAGCAGGCGCTGCACCGTTTCGCGGAAGCAGTCGAGGTCGAGCCCCTCGACGCTCTCATAATTCTGGTAGCCGTCCTCCCAGCGGGGCAGCTGGTCGCTCGATTTATAGAAATTGTCCAGCGAGATGCGGTTGACCACCTTGCCGCGCTCGCGCAGCTCGTGCGCGATCTTTTTGGCGGTCGTGGTCTTGCCCGAGGCGGACGGCCCGGTGATCAGCAGGATGTGGATGTGCCGTTCGGTGACCCGGTCGCAGACGGCGGAAATCTTCTGGAAATACACGCCCTCCTCCCGGCTGACGAACACCTCCGGCCGCGCGGCCAGTTCCTCGGCGATCGGAGCGGTGTGGACCCGTTCCATTTCAGGATTGTATTTCATCAGGATTCCCCCCGGTTTCATCATATGGTTTTCAATCTAACGATAGCACATTCACGCGGTTCCCACAAACCAGAATCTTCCTGTGCAAAAAGGGCGGCCATACGGCCGCCCTCCCGGCTCCGACCGATCAGACCACGGTCTTCCAAAGGCCGTGCAGGTTGCAGTAGGCGAATGCCGCGACGGGCTCGTCGTCCTCGAGCAGGAAGGTGACCTTCGGCTCGCCTCCGACAGGCAGGCTCTTGCGCTGGCCGCCCTTGGCGGTCTGGAGATAGACCCACGCGATGTGGTGCTCCTCGGTCATCGGATGCGGAACGCTCCCGACCGAGACGGTGACCTGCTTGCCGGACACCTCGACCACAGGCAGGTGCTTTTCGCCCGCCGCGTCGGTGGTGTTGGGGACGAGCTCGGTCATCGGCTCGCCGCAGCAGATGATCTTGACGCCCGCGTTGTGGATCATGCCGACAAGGTTCCCGCAGTGCTTGCAGATGAAAAATTTCTGCTCCTGGCTCATGGATGTTTCCTCCTTTGATGTCTGCGTTGTTGCCGCGCCGTTTCGGCGCGGCTGAAAATGACGGGGCTGCCCGCCACTGTCAACAGGATTATGCGGCCGCGGCGCCGGGCGGCCCCCGGCCATCGGTTGATCTTTATTATAGCATATCCTATGCCGCGCTTCATGAAAAAAGAGCGAAAAATTCGTGAACGGCAAGTCCGGTCACGGCAGGGACGCCATGCGCTTCCGCTCCCCTGGGAAAAGGACCGGACGGCCCCGGGATTTAGGATGTCCAACCCACGCGCGAATATTGTTTTTATTGAAACCTCATAGGAACAGCCGAAAAAAATCTTCACGCGGGTGGGGGTTTGTGGTATAATACCAATGGAAAGGGGAATGGGTTTGCAAGCAGTCCGGCCGAAGGAGGCGGAACCGAATGGAGATGCTGGAATGGATCCCGGTAGAGCAGGCGGGGCAGATCGAAACGGTGTGCGAACTTGCCCGGGAAATCTGGACGGATCGCTATCTGGGGGTCTACGGGTCGATGGAACTGGACTATCTGCTCAGGACCTGGCAGTCTCCCGGGGCGGTCCGCCGCCAGATCGACGGAGGGCATATGGAGTACCGGCTCATCTGCTATGATGGGGCGGAGGTCGGGTATGCCGCCCTCCGGGAAAAGGAGGACGCCCTCTGGGTGTACCATGCCTATATCCGCGGGGAATATCACGGGAACCGCACGGTGACCGGGATGCTGGAACTCATCGAGAGGGAGTGCGCCGCTCGGGGGCTTGCCCGCGTATATGCGGTGGTGGACCGGAAAAACAGCCGCGCTTTGGACTACTGCGAGCGGCTGGGGCTGCGCCTCCTGGAGAGGCGGACATGGGAGGCCGGCCCGGGTTTCCCGATGGAACTCTGGGTGTTTGAAATGAAGATCAGAAAATAAATATCGGAACTATTACTATTATATCACATCTTTTGAATTTGAAAAGAGGGAACGGCCATGTTTTTTCACAAATTCGGTGACACCTATGCCATCCGCCTCGAACGCGGGGAGGAGCTGGCCGCGTCATTGAAGGAGCTGTGCGTCACGGAGCAGGTCCGGCTCGGGACCCTCTCCGGGCTGGGCGCGATGGACCATGTTGTGGTCGGCGTCTACGATCTGGCAGAGAAGCGCTTCTGCCCGAATGTCTTTGACGAGCCGCTTGAGATGACCGGCTTGGAGGGCAGCGTCACGGAACGGGAGGGGGAGCCCTACCTGCATATCCACGCCTCCTTCGGCCGCGCGGACGGGTCGGTGATCGGCGGGCATCTGAGCGAGGCGCGCGTCAGCGCGACTGCCGAACTTTTCCTGCGCACGCTTGCCGGCCGCGTCGGCCGCGTCTTCGACGAGAAGACGGGCTTGAACCTGCTGGATTTCCGGCTGGAAGGATAAGAGGCGAAAAATGTGAAAAACCCTCTTGATTTTACCTGCCGATTATGCTAATATAATATAGCCGTCCGGATATGGCGCAGTTTGGTAGCGCGCTACCTTGGGGTGGTAGAGGCCGTGGGTTCAAGTCCCGCTATTCGGACCATTGGTAGAAGACCGTCGACTTTTGTCGGCGGTCTTCTACTTTGTTTAAATTGATTTATATACAAGCAAGGTGTATACTATTTACATGATGTATAATTTTGGAGGAATAAAGTATGAGTTTGAGATTGCCGTCTCGTTACGAGGACTTAGATACTGCATATCGTGGACGATTAATTCCAGATCAGGCGTTACTTGAGCTTGTTAATAGGGCCAAAAAGTCCATCGATATCAGTGGCGGAATTCGGTTCTTGCCAATTTGGGGGCAAAGTGGTGCAGGTAAAAGTTGTGCTGCTATTGAAATTGGCACTCATATACCTTTGGTACATACTCTTGTTTTAACGCGCGACGAGATAGAATCAAAAAGTTTACTTTTGGATAGGATTCTTTTGGAAAAAAAGAAAGCGCATGGTAAATTTTTGGTTGTAATTATTGACCAATTTGAAGAAAAAGTTATTGGGAAAGAACGTATTCCGACTCAATTTGTTGAGCATATAAGTCTACTTGACCGGGCGGAATTGCGGGATTATCCGACTCTATTTATATGGCTTACAACAGATAAGTCATTTCAAAAGCAGTTGCAAGATGCTACTTCTCGCAATAGACGCATATTACTCGAATCTGATTTTGAAGTCACTGGTCCAGAAAAATCAATTTGGCCTACAATTATTAAACAGACATTCTCTTTCCATAACGCTGAAAAGGCTTTGGCTGATTATGGAATTATTGATGAAGATATTAAAAATATAGCAGAGGATTCAACTACATTAGGTGCTGCTAATGAGCAAGTTGGAAACCTTTTATTGAAAGAAGAACCTGATATGCAAAATCTATCTAAATATCAGGTTATACTGACATGGCCCGTAGCGGATGGACTAAGAAATACACGCGTAATGCAGTTTGCTAATCCTAGGGATGGATATACTCTCAACTGGGACTATTGGTTTAGTCAGCTTAATGCGGAAGACAAAAAGCAGTTGCCGTTGCATGAATTCAACCGAGCAAGACTATACTTTGATTTTCGTGTTATTCCTATTCGTGTTGCTGACTTACACAAACTTTGCACTGATCTTAATGTGGAATCGCCGACTCTGGCAAAGACATATTTGCATCGTTTTAAGCAAACACATTTTTTTCATGTTGTTTCAGGTGATTGGAATGAGTACGACTATAATCCCGTACGCGAACGAGAATCGAATCGTGCTGCGGAAGCTTCTGAATGGTATAAGACCGTAACCGAAAAACCTGTTTTGTTAGGCAAACGACTTTGCTATGTTTTAAGTCAATGTGGTCTTGCCTCGAAATATGAATACCCAATACAAACTGAATTTGGCAGTGTTCGGACAGATATATTTACCGGTAGGGAAAAGGTGGATGATAAAAAGCTATTAATAGAACTTAAGGTGTTTTCATCCGAAAACACAATGCCTTCATCTATAAAGGATGCTATTAAAACAACGATGAGAAAGTACGCTCAATTAGCGGGTTTTCTGAATAGGCAATAATCTGATGAAACACAGAACGATATTCTGCCCCAGATCCAAAAAATATTAGAATTAAAGGAAAGTGGCGTTTTAAGCGAAGCAGAATTCCAAGGAAAGAAAGAACAGCTATTGAAAAAAATATAGGTAGTAGTTCATGTGTTTGGATAATATTTTGGATTACTTGATTTGGGATAAGAACCTCTTGCTGACAGTCTGCAAACCGTTGATATTACTGGGCTTCTATAAGTCCTATAATTACATTCCGACCAGAAGAAAAAGCCCGCATATGAGCAAAATGCTCATATGCGGGCTTTCTTCATGTCCTGCGCTGAAAAGGGGACCCCATCGGTTTTGCGTATCTACGACACTTGTACCGGATCAGCAAAAGAATCGGGCCCGCCGGAATCATCGGCGGGCCCGATTGACCATCCACGGATCCGGAAGCTTTATCCGGGCAGCTGTGCTATGCCGCAGAACCGGTTTTCATAATACTTTGGCGAAAACAGGGACAGGGCGTTTTCAAACGGCACGAGATTTTCGGTCAGGCGTTCCAGACCGAGGCGGGGCATCAGATCAAGCGCTTTCGGAACGTCGAGCGCGCCCTGCTTCAAGACCTTGATCCGGGGCTCCTTGAAATAGAAGTCGGAGAGATTGACCGAAATTTTTGACCCCGGCCGGTAGACATGGGGGATGACAAGGGAACCGCCGTACATGAGGACGTCCATCGCCTCGCGTAGCAGAGGAAGGCTTCCGCCGCAGTCGATGACCGCATGAAAACCGCCGGAGGCCTCGTTGATTTCGGTCGACAGCATCAGCAGGTTGTCCGTGCCGAACCGCACCACATGGTCGGCCCCGAACCGTTTCGCGTACGGAAGCATCCCCGGATTGGGGCTGACCACGGTTACGGAGCGCACGCCGCAGAGCTTTGCATACCAGGCGATCAAAAGGCTCTTGTGATTGACGCCGAGGATTGCGATCGAGGAATCGGCGTCGATCTCCGCTTCATGGAATACGCGCAGGCAATCCAGGATGTCCTGGAAAAAGACGCCCTGTTCCAGCGGCAGAGAATCCGGAATTTTGTAGATATAGGCCTCCTTCCAGGTCATGTATTCCGCGAAGGAGGTGGTGCAGTAGGTCATGTTGGGGCAGTACAGCGGCCTGCCGGTGCTGCACTGGTAGCACATCCCGCAGTTCGCGCGGTAGAACCAGACCACCCGGTCCCCCTCCGACAGCCCCTTGTGATAGGCGGCGGGACCGAGTTCTTCGATGATCCCCGAGCCGGCCTGGCCGAACGTATAGGGGTTGGGGATGATCATGTTTCCGCCCAAATAGAGTTCGAGGTCGTCCGGCGGGAGAAGCGCGTATTGAATTTTCACGAGGATGTCGTCTGGATAGATGATTTGTGGCTTCGGAAGGTCGTTGAAACGAACCTTCCCATGAGAGATGCCGAGGATTTTCATATCCGCGCCTCCTGATTTTCCTGATACAAATATGCGCGCATCCGTTTCTGGAACTCAAACGGGGGTCATGCCGACCTCTTTTTTAAAACGCAGCGCGAAATAGTGCGCGTTGCTGAAACCGCACAATTCCGCCACCCGATGCACACGGAGATGGCCGGAGGAGCTCAGCAGGAGCCGCGCCCTGTCGATCCGGATATGATTAAGGTAATCCACGAGGGTTCGACCGGTTTCCCGGTGGAATCGGCGGCTCAGATAGGACTCGCTCACATCCAAAAATTGAGCCGCTTCCGCCAGCGCGATCGGCTCCGCGCAGTGTTCCTGCAGGAACTCGACCGCGCAGGAAATGATGTCGGAGAAGTCGGCGGCGCTGTGGTTGAACGCCAGGATAAAATGGTTGGAGATATCGGCGTAAAGGTCGTTAAGGCTGGACGCCTCCTCAAAGGTCATGGGGAAATCATGCCCGAGGCCGCCTTCCTGTTTCTCCGAATAGGAGAACCAGACGTCGCGGATCAATTCATGCGCGACGCGGCAGGAGGGGAGATGCCGGTGCTCCGCCAGCAGTCCGCAGTAAAGCTCTTTCAATTGGGTGATAAATCCGAACTGGTTGCCCGCGTACAGCCGCTTGTGCAGCTCCCGGACCCGCTCCTCGAGCTCCTCCTGCGAAACGGGCTTTGGAGATGGGGACGGCAGGTGCAGGGATACGTAAGTGCCGAGGGCAAAAAAGCACTGTTCCTGAACCTGGGCGAGGGATTCGACCGCCAGCGCGACCTCCTCAAGGCCGTTGAGCCGCTCATAAAAGAGGTAATGCGTGTCGCGCGGCAGTTCGAGGGCGTCCAGCCGGGAAGCCAGTTCCCGAAAGCGTTTGGAATCGGAGGAGACGGACTGCTGCAGCAGCACGGCGCATTCCGCGTCATACTCCATCAGGCGGCGGGGGCCCGCTCCGCCGCAGGCGGCGGCCGCCTTTTCCAGATATTCGACCGCGTCCACTTTTGCCGCGCCATCCGGAAGACGCAGTATGAACAGACTGAACGCGTCTCCATATTCCGCGGTGGAAAAGCAGGGAATGATCATCGCGGGGCTCAACAACCTGCACAGCTGCGGTCCCGTGTTTGACGGCGTCAACTTTGACGGAGACGACGCGCTGGCAATCATCGAGTCGGGTAAGGCCAACTACGTCGACATCCTCGGCGGCTTTAACCGGGACGAGTTCCATTACTATTACGATTTCTGCGACATGAAGAAGATGGACGACACGACGCTCGTCAATCTCTTCGGAAAATACGCGCGCTACGCAAAACGGACGCTGGAACGGCTGGTTCCGGAAGGGGACGACCGGAAGATGATCGACGTCGTCAGCAAATACCTCTATGGTAACGCCACCATCCAGTTGTTCGACGCCTACGCGAAGGCGGGCCGCGGAAACAGACTCTACCTTTACCGTCTGGATTGGGATAAGATGCCGATGCGGGCGCACCACGGCATCGACAGCGCCTTTGTCATGGGCGACGACAAGGAATGGCCGGGCGTAGAGACGTACGAAGGCTTTGAAGAGCTGTCGGCCACGATGCTCGGGGCGTGGAAAACGTTCATCAAAGACGCTTACCCGCAGGCGCCCGGCATGCCCGAGTGGCCCGTATACACGGCGGACGATAAGCGTCTGATGCGCTTTGATACGACGGTCGAGGTGATCGACGCACCCAAAATCGATCTGGACCCGGATATCCCGCACCAGATCTTCGCACTTTGAAACTGCCGGTGGAGAGTGAGCATACATACGGCCGGGAGGACCCGCTTGCGGGTCCTCCCGGCCGTTTTTTGCGTGCATGTTTTGCTTTTGTTGTTACCGGGTATTTATAGAAATGGAATGAGAATCTCATTTATCTGTAAAAAACACTAAAAAACCCACCTGAAAATCGTGATAGTTTATAGAAAATCCAAAAAGGGATTGACCGGCGAATGGTATAATGGTATATTGGTCTTACCAAAGGAGGGAGTGTTATCTTTAGTAAAATTCAAGCGGGACCAAAGATCCCGGAGTTAGTAATGAAAACCCTGCTGGACGCGATCTCGAGCGGGAAAATCCGGATCAACGAGGAATTGCCGCCCGAACGGGAGCTTGCGGAAAACCTGGGAATTGGGCGCGGCTCCCTGCGGGAGAGCTTGGCGGTACTGGAATTCCTGGGTGTCATTGAGAGCCGTGGAAACCGCAAGGTCGTCATCAAAGGCGCGGAATATTTTGAAAAGGCGATCTCGATGATCCGCATTTCGGACCAGGATGATATCATGTTTGATTTCATCGAGTTCAGGCGGATGCTGGAGTCCACGATCGTACGGCTTGCCTGCGAGCGCGGCTTGGAGGAGGATATCCGGCGAATTGAAGCTGCGGTGGAAAAGCAGCGCATGGACCCTGAAGACGTCGCAATCGACCACGAGTTCCACATGGGACTGGCCGAGGCAAGCCACAACGCGTTTATGGTGGCGGTTGAGGATTTCGTGGTGAGCATGCTCGCCGACATCCGCGCCAGAGGACTGGCGGTGGAAGGCAGAGCTGCCAAAATCGTGGAGGAGCACGACGGGATCCTGCAGGCGGTGCGCGGCCGCGACAAGGCCTTGGCGAAAGAGCGTATCTGCGCCCATCTGGACAACATTGAAATGATCGTCCGGATGGACCCTCAGACGAACCGCAAGCACGGGCGGGAATAAACCGCCGCGGCGTTTGATGTAGCGCAGTACATGTTGAATCAGAACGTTTTGTTTTATTGCGCCCGGCAATAAGGCTTGTTTCTTATACGCATTTTTAAGGGAATCGGTCCTTTTTTCAAAATTGACATCGTGGGTTTCGTCTTATTGCATGCCGAATGCAATGGGATAGATTCGTTGTACCCAAAAACAGGCTGGAATTATGGTAAGCAAGGTGAAATTGTGCGCACAAGGGAGCCTTCGTTATAAACGTGCTGCCCCTCGGGACAGGACAGACGAACTGGGAGGGATGAAATCACAATGAGCAATGTGTGCCACGGTGGAAGAACGATCGAGATGATTGAAACGGCGGCCAGCCACACCCGCACGGAGCGGGACCGGAGGGAAATCATGCAGGGGATTTCAAAGGAAACCCTGCGCCGGATGTATGTCGATATGGTCCGCACAAGAACGCTGGATGAAAAGATCAAGGAGATGCTGAATCGGGGATTTTCCATCTCCGAACACTCCACGCTGGGTCAGGAAGCGGGCCCGATCGGCGCCTGCGCCGCGCTCGCGGAGAGCGATTACATCATGCCCTATCACCGGGGATGGGCTTGGGCGATCGGGAAAGGAATGAAGCCGCACATCCTGCTTGCCGAGCTGCTGGGAAAAAAGACGGGCTACAACCGGGGAAAGGGCGGTCCGCATTTGGGCTGCTACGAGCTTGGAATTCTGGGTCGGCCGGGAGTCCAGGCGGCGCACCTGCCGATTGCGGCGGGCGTCGGGCTGAGTATGCGGATGCAGGGGCTTGACCGGGTGTGCGTCGCATTTTTTGGGAACGGCGCGAGCAACAACGCCAATTTTCACGAGGGGCTCAACCTGGCCGGAGTCTGGAAAGCACCGGTGATCTATTTCTGTGAAAACAACCTCTATCAGATCACCTGCACGATGGAGGAGACGACTGCCTGCGAGGATATCGCGGACCGCGCGGCGGGTTATGGGATGCCCGGCTATATCGTCGACGGAAACGATGCGATTGCGGTCTATGACGTCACCCGGCAGGCGGTCGAGCGTGCACGCGCCGGGAAAGGTCCGACGCTGATTGAGACAAAGACCTACCGTTGGGAAGGCCACAACCCGATTGACCGGAACGCGATGGGAGGGTACCGTACGCTGGAAGAGATCGAGGAATGGAAACAGAAATGCCCCATCCGCCTGATGGAGGAAAGCCTGCTCGAGTTCGGCTGCCTGAAGGAGGCGGAAATCGCGGTGATCAAAGCGGACGCCGTCGCCGAAATGGAAAAGGCCGCGCAGTTTGCAATCGAAAGCCCTTACCCGGAACGGGAGGAATACTATCAGGACGTTTACGCCGATTGAGGAGGGATATGCAGTGGGCAGGATCATCACATTTTCCAATGCGCTCAAAGAGGCGCTGTCCGAAGAGATGGCGCGGGATGAAAGGGTTTACCTGATCGGACAGGATTTAAAATACAACGTTTGGGGGGTCACAAACGGCCTGAATCAGAAGTTCGGAGACGGACGCGTCCTGCACGCGCCGATTTCCGAAAATGGCTTCGTCAGCTCGGCGCTGGGGTCCGCGCTTGTCGGAAGCAGACCGGTCGTGGAGCTGATGTACAGCGATTTCCTTCTGCTGGCGGCGGACGCGGTGGCAGACGAAGCGGCGAAATACCGCTATATGAACGGCGGCGGGGCATTTCGGGTCCCCATGACGATCCGGGCGGCCGGATGCGGCGTCGGTTCCGGCTCGGGCGCGCACCACGCGCAGGATTTGGAGGCCACCTTCATCCACTTCCCGGGCCTTAAAATCGTGATCCCCTCCACGCCCTACGATGCGAAGGGCCTGCTGAAAACCGCGATCCGCGACAACAACCCGGTGATTTTCTTCGAGCATAAGCTGCTCTACGGGACAAAGGGCGAGGTCCCGGAGGAGGAATACACCATCCCCTTCGGACAAGCGGCCGTCCGAAGGGAGGGCGCGGACGTGACGATCGTGTCGTGGGGATATCCGCTGAAAAAGTCGCTCGAGGCCGCGGAGCTCCTGCAAAAGGAGGGGATCGAGGCGGAGGTGTTGGATCCGAGGACGCTGGTCCCCTTTGACAAGGAGGCGCTGCGCGCCTCCCTCTCCAAAACAGGACGGCTCGTCGTGGTTGAGGACGGCGTGAAGCGGGGCGGCGTCGGCGGAGAGATCGCCGGGATCGCGGCGGAAGAGATGCTCGACTGCCTCGACGCGCCTGTGCGCAGGCTCGGTGCGGTGGACGCGCCGCTCCCCGCGGGGCGCTATGGGGAGAAGATGATGGTTCCCTCGGTCGAGGAGATCGTCGGGGCGGTTAAAGAGATCGTATGAGGAGGAATGGAATGTGTCTGTGGAAGTGACGCTGCCGAGCCTGGGCGTGGCCATTTTGGAGGCGACGGTCGTGAAATGGCTCAAGGAGGAGGGCCAGCCGGTGGCGAAGGAGGAACCCATCGCGGAGGTCGAGTCGGATAAGGTGTCGTTTGAAGTGGTATCTCCGATGGACGGCGTCCTGCTCAAAAGGCTCTGCGAGGTCAGCGGGATCGTCAAAGTGAACGAGGCGCTCGCGGTCGTGGGCGCGGTGGGAGAACGCTATGCCGGCAGGGCGGAAGGCGGACGCGCGGCGTCCGAAGCTGCGCCGGAACCCGTCCGCGCGCAAAAGCCCGAACCCGCGGCCAGGGTCCGGGCGACCCCCGCGGCCAAGGCGCTTGCCAAAAAGCAGGGAATCGATCTCGCGCGGGTTCGCGGATCGGGGCCGGACGGCGTGGTGACGAAGGAGGACGTGGCGGCGTATCAGGAAACGCCGCCGGAGGTGCAGGCGGTTTCCGCCGCCGAGGAACGGATCCCCTTCTCGGGCGTTCGG
The DNA here is from genome assembly GCF_900199635.1 of Anaerotruncus massiliensis (ex Togo et al. 2026). GTDB lineage: Bacteria > Bacillota > Clostridia > Oscillospirales > Ruminococcaceae > Anaerotruncus > Anaerotruncus massiliensis. Next base: position 1,167,790 of record NZ_LT962687.1, read on the forward strand.
AAGAAGACCGCCGACAAGCTGGCGCGGAGCCGGAGCGAAATGGTGCAGGTGACGACGGCGGTCGAGGTGGATATGACCGAGGCGGACCTCCTGCGTAAAAAATGGAAAGACACGCTGGCGCAGCGGCTCGGAATCAGGCTCACCTTCATGCCCTTCTTCATCCGGGCGGCCGTGATGGCGGTCCGCGAATACCCGGTGCTCAACTCCGCGCTGGAGGGAGACGAAATCGTGATCCGGCGGAATGTCGATTTCGGGATCGCGGTCCAGAGCGAACGCGGCCTGATCGTCCCGGTTGTCAAGGGCGCGCAGGATCAGGCTTTCTGGGAGCTGGCGCGGGAGCTGGACGCCCTGACCGGACAGGCCCGGGAGGGCGTCACGGACCCCCGATATGTCGGCGGTGCGACAATCACCCTTTCCAACGCCGGCGCATATGGGTCGGTGATCTCCACCCCGGTGATCTCCTCCCCGCAGAGCGCGCTCATCTGGACGGGCGCGATTTTGGAGAAACCGGCCGTGAAGGAGGGCGCGATCGTGGCCCGAAAACTCATGAATCTCTGCGTCTCCTACGACCACAGGATCATGGACGGGGCGACCGTGGCGCGGTTTTTGGGCAGGATGAAGAATCTGCTGGAGGAGCCGATGCTGCTGGCGATGGATGAGAGGGGGATGTAAATGAAAAGCAGAGCGGTTGTGGTTGGCCGGTTCCCCGATTACACGGTGCGGGAGTTCGAGGTGCCCGCCTGCGGCGCGGAGGGACTGATCGTCAAGGTCGCCGCGGCGCCCTTCGGGAGGCGTGGCCTCGTCGATCTACGGCTGGACGGCGCGATGGACGGCCGGCTGCGGGACTTTATCCCGGGCGGCGAGATCATCGGGCGGGTGGTTTCCGCCCCGCCCGCTGCGGCGGAAACCTGGAAGGTCTCGGAGGGGGATATGGTCTATATCGAGCCGAACATCGTCTGCGGCTTCTGCAAGCCCTGCCTGACGGGGAACTATTCCGTTTGCCGGGAACAGCTCCGCTACGGCTCCTTCCCCCTCGCGGAGCGCCCGGAGCTTTTGGCCGGAGGGTTCAGCGAATATGTGTCGGTGCTCCCGAATTCCCGCGTACATAAGCTCCCCGAGGACCTGCCGCTGGAATCGGCCGTGCTGCTCGGAACGGCGGAGCGGGCCCTGCGCGCCGTCATCAAGCGCGGCGAAGGCGGCCTGGGAAAACGGATGCTGGTGCTGGGGCTTGACCTGTTTGCCGTTCTTGCCTGCCTCGCGGCAGAGGGGGTCGGAATGGAAGCCGCCGAGATTTACGCTCCGGACGCTTTGGAAACGGACCGTGCGGCCGCCGAAGCCTGCGGCTGCGTTTTTACCGGGGAGGTCGCGGCGGGAGGGTATGACATCGTTCTCGTGTCGGACGCGGCCCGTGAAAATGTGGAACGGGCGTGGCGCGCCCCCTGTCCGCAGGGACGGCTCGTTTTCGCGGTTCCCCCGGAGCTGGCGGACCTGCCCGCCGGGCAGCTTCTGCACCATGAAATGACGGTCACCGGCGTCGGGAATGCGTCGTGGGATTACGAGAGGGCGCTGCGGCTGGTCGTGCAGAACGCAAAACGTCTGTCGGCGGTCAGGACCCGCTGGATCGACGCGGCGGATTTTTCGGCGGCGGTGGAAGCAGCGGAAGAAAAGATGACGGCCGCGGCCGCGCGGTGGGATCTTTGAAAGGGGGAAACCGCATGGAAAAATGTTATGCGATGGTGCTGGAGGAACCCGGCAAATTTGTAAAAAAGGAGTTCCCGATTCCCGAGCCCGGCGACCGGGATCTCCTGCTGCGGGTCGAGATGGTTTCCATCTGCGGAAGCGACCGGCTCCTCTACCGTGGGAGCCACCGGCTCTCCTCCTTCCCGAAGATTCTCGGGCATGAGGTCGTCGGCTATGTCGACAGGCTCGGAGCGGCCGCTAAACGGGAGTACGGCGTGGACGTCGGCGACCGGGTCACGGTGGAGCCCTATATCGCCTGTAACAAATGTGAGTACTGCCTGACCGGCCTCTATCAGGCGCACCTGCCCCATATGACCTATGGGGTCGCGCTGAACTGTGACAAGCCGCCCTACCTGTGGGGGGCGTACAGCCAGTATCTCTTTGTGGCGCCCGGGAGCAGGCTCCACCGGATCGCGCCGGAGGTCCCCGCGGAGGCCGCCTGCCTCTCCTCGGTCATCGGAAACGGCGTCCGGTGGGTGCGCACCAAGGGCGAGGTCCGGTATGGGGAGAGCGTCGCGATCGTCGGCGCGGGCGCGCAGGGGCTGGCCTCGGTGGTCGCGGCAAAGGAGTCCGGGGCATACCCGATCATGGTGATCGGCCTTACCAAGGACCGCGTCAAGTTTGAGGTCGCTCGGGAATTCGGCGCGGATTTCATCATCGACCTGCAAAAAACCGACCCAGCGGAAGAGGTCCGCAGGATTACGGGTGGGAAAATGGCGGACGTCGTCATTGAATGCGCCGGCGTGCCCGCGTCTGTGCAGACGGCCTTTCGGCTCCCGCGGGACTGCGGACGGGTTGTGCTGGCGGGCGTCAACGGCGGCAGGGAGGTCCCGCTCAAGACGGACGTGATCGTCAACAACGAGCTGGTGGTCCGGGGCGGCCACGGGCAGTCGTGGGACGTCGGGGAGGCGGCGGCGCTCATCAACAGCCGGAAATATGCCGTGGAAAAGATGATTTCCCACAGATTCCCGCTGGAAAAGGCGGAGGAGGCGATGCGGCTTTTTCTGGAGGGACCGGAGGACTGCATCCGAATCGGGCTGGTGCCTGAATCAGGGCCCCGTAAAGTGTAGGAAGAGAACAGAAACCGACGACCTGGAAGGAATGGGTAGAAAAGATGAAAAAGCTATTTTGCATCGGTTTGGCCGTCTGTATGGTTTGTCTCATTGCATTCAGCGGTTGTGGGAAACAGTCGGATTTGCCGGCGGGCAGTCCGTCGGCGCAGGCCGCCGGGGAGAACGGAGGCGGCGTGATCGTCGCAAAGTTTGCACATGCGCTTTCTCCGCAGTCTCCCTATCAGACGGGAGCGGAAAAGTTCAAGGAGCTGGTGGAAGAGAAAACGGGCGGGAAGGTCGTCATTGAAATCTATCCGAACGGGCAGCTCGGCGCGGAACGGGACCTCTTTGAGGGGCTCAAGCTCGGGACGGTCGAATTCGCCGTGGGCGGCATGGGCGTGCTTTCGCAGGCGTACGAGCCGAAGCTCGAGGTGTTCGGGCTCCCATTTATGTTTGAGAGCCGCGAGGAGGTTTATGAGGTCCTCGACGGTCCGGTCGGGCAGGAGCTTTACAAGCCGCTGCTTGAGAACCAGATCGAGATCGTCGGAAATTTTGAGGCGGGCTTCCGGCAGCTCAGCAATTCCAAACGCCCGGTCAATTCGATCGACGACGTGAAGGGCCTTAAAATCCGGACTCCGGAGGGCAGCGTCTACATCAACACCTGGAACGCGCTGGGCGCCAGTCCCACGCCGATCGCGTGGAACGAACTCTACAGCGCCCTGCAGACCGGCGTCGTGGACGGCGCTGAGGTGCCGATCAGCAATTTCGCGACCTCCGGCTTTGGCGAGGTGCAGAAGTATTACGGCTGGATCAACTACATGTACGATTCCATCCCGTTCGGTGCGAGCAAATCCTTTATGGACAGCCTGAGCCCCGAGCTTCAGGAGGCGGTCCGCGAAGCCGCGAAGGAGGCGTGCGATTTCGAGCGGCAGACCGTCAAGGAGATGGAGGCGCAGCTTCAGGCGGAGCTGGAGGGACAGGGCGTCCAGTTCACGACGCCCGATCTGGAGCCCTTCCGCGCGGCCGTGCAGCCGATCTATGACAATTACGCCGACAAGGAAACGCTGGGCAAGGTGCAGGCCGCGCTCGGCCGCCAGTGAGAGGGTGCGCTTATGGACGGCGGAAAACAGAGGGACAAATCGAAGATCGCGGAACTGTTCCCGATCATACGCGAGATTCGGAATCAGGATCTGGCGGACAGGATCGCCGCGGTCTGGCTGCGCGCGTGGGGAATGAGCAAATGGGAGCGCCTCGAGGACGCCTGCTTCAACCCCGATATCCAGGAGAGGGACTGCCGCCTTGTCGACCATGTCAACGTGACGACGATCGCTTCCCTTCAGATGGCGAAGCTGATCGAGCGGTATCAGGGGGAATCGTTCAATTACGAACGGATTTTGACGATCGGCCTGCTGCACGACGTGAGTAAGCTGCTGGAATATGAGCCGGACGGGAAGGGCGGCTATCGGAGGTCGTTCATCGGAGAAAAGCTGCAGCACGGCTTTTACGGCGCGGTACTGGCGCGGGAGGAGGGCTTCACCGAGGAGACGCTCCATCTCATCCTTACCCATACACCGCAGTCGAAGATGAAGCCGCAATATAAGGAAGCGATCCTGTTTTCTTACATGGACCTCTGCGACGCGGACATGGTTTTTTACGAACGCGGGCTTCCGCTTTTCGCAGAGTGAACCGGAACGAATCTATGTGTGTGCGCGGCGCCGTCACGGGGCGGCGCCGCGGGCCGCGCAAAGGGCGCGGCGAAAGGGAGGAAAAGAATGGGCCTTATCAAGAAGACGAACGAAGCCGCCGACAGGCTTTGTCAAATTCTGCTGATCGCTTTGTTCACACTGATCATCGTCTCCTCTTTCCTGCAGGTATTTTCCCGTTTTGTCCTTGGAAAGGCGTTTGTCTGGACCGATGAATTGAGCCGCTACGGACTGGTCTGGCTGACCTTTGTGGCGGCGGGGCTCGGCTTCCGGAGGAAATCCCATGTGGCGATCGACGTCGTGATCGGCCTGTTCCCGGAAAAGCAAAAGCAGGCGGCCGCCGGGGTCCAGTCGGTGCTGGTCGCGGCGATGGCCGTGTTCCTTCTGGTCAAGGGCGTCCAGCTGGCGGGCATGACGATGGGGCAGGATTCCCCCGCGATGGGGATCCCCATGGGGATCGTCTATGCCGCAATTCCCTTTTTCAGCCTGCTGACGCTGCTGTTTTCCCTGGAGGACCTCTGCGGGCGGCTGGTCCCGCAGAAGGACTGTGAAAGGAAGGAGGGATCCCTGTGACGCTGGCGATATTGCTGATAACTTTTATCGTTCTGCTGCTCTTTGGAATGCCGATCGCAGCGGGAATCGGCATTTCCTCGATTCTGGCGCTGGTTGCGAAGGCTTCGCTTCCGCTCACGATCGTTCCCCAGCGCCTGCTGGTCGCCGTCGATTCCTTCCCGCTGCTGGCGGTGCCGTTCTTCGTGCTGGCGGGGGATATCATGTTGATGGGGGGAATCTCCGGGCGGCTGGTCAAGCTGGCGAAGGTGCTGGTGGGCAGGGCGAAGAGCGGGCTTGCCTATGTGACGATCGTGGCTTCCGCCTTTTTCGGCGCGATATCCGGTTCCGCCGCCGCGACGACGGCCGCAATCGGAGGAATGATGTACCCTGAAATGATCAAGGGAAACTATAAACCCGACTTCGCATCATTCCTGGGTGCGCTGAGTGGGACGCTCGGCCTGCTGATCCCGCCGAGCATTGCGCTCATCATCTACGGTACACAGACGAATTCCTCGGTTGGAAGCCTGTTTATGGTGAGCGCCGTCGCGGGGATCATTACGACGGTGGTCTATATGCTGACCGCGAAGCTCTCCCGAAGAGGCGGACAGGCGGCCCCGCAGGAAAAATCCGGGGAATCCGACGAAAAGTTAGGACTATGGAAAGCGGTCAAGGAAGCGTTCTGGGGCCTGCTCTCCCCGGTCATTATTCTGGGAGGCATCTATTCCGGGACCTTTACCGCCACGGAGGCCGCTGTAATCGCGGTGCTCTACTCGCTGATCGTCGGCTTTTTCATCTATCGGGAGCTGACCCTCAAAAAGCTCAAGGAGGCGTTTGTCAATTCCGCGTTGACAACGGGTATGGTCCTGTTGCTGGTGGCGGTCGCGTCCCTGTTCAGCTGGATTCTGACCATTGAAAACGTCGGGCGGATGCTGGGGGACGTCGTGGTTTCCTTCGGGCTGACGACAGTCGCCTTTTTCATCACCGTGAACCTGCTCTATCTGGTCCTTGGAATGTTCATTGAAACGATCCCCATCATCATCCTGACAACCCCGATCTTTTACCCCATCGCGCTCACTCTGGGGATCGATCCGATCCATTTCGGTGTGATCACCGTCTTTAACCTTGCGTTCGGGATGGTGACGCCGCCCTTCGGGCTGGACCTCTTTGTGGCGGCGGGCTATTCCAAAAGGCCGATCCAGCGAATGGTGGCTTCGGGGAAATACTTCTTTGCCGCGGGCATTGGGCTGATCTTCTTATTCAGCTTTTTCCCGCAGCTCATCATGTGGATTCTTTAGGCGGGGAGGGAGAGAAACGTGAGAAAGGTTTTAGTGATCGGCGCGGGTCCGGCGGGTTATGTCGCGGCCCTGCGTGCGGCCCAGTTAGGCGGCGAGGTGACGCTTGTCGAGCGTGCGCAGGTGGGCGGCACCTGCCTGAACCGGGGCTGCATCCCGACGAAAACCTATTTGAAGAGCGCCGAGATATATCGGCAGGTTCGGTCCGCGGCGGCCTACGGGATCGGAACGGGCGGTCCTGCGGTGGATTTCCCGTCGATCCGGGCGCGCAAGGACGCGGTTATCCGGCAACTGGGCCGAGGGATTCAAATGCTTTTGAAAAAAAGCGGCGTGCGGCTTGTGGAGGGGACGGCCTGCTTCCTCTCGCCGGGGGAGGTACGGGTAACGGGAACGGCAGGGGATTTCGTCTGCACGGCAGACGAAATCCTGATCGCCACGGGTTCCCGCCCGTCGGTGCCCCCGATTCCTGGATTGGAGGGAGCGGGGGTGTTTGACAGCGACCGCGTTTTTGATTTTCCCGGACTTCCGAAGAGCATCCTGATCGTCGGCGGAGGCGTGATCGGCATGGAGTTTGCGAGCTTTTACGCTTCGCTCGGGACGGATGTGACGGTGGTGGAGCTGCTGGACCGTCTGCTCCCGGGCACGGACAGGGAGATTTCCGGGCTGGTACGAAAAAAGCTGGAAGGGGAGGGGGTAACCTTCCGCCTGGGGAGCAGGCTTCTTCAGGTGGAAAGCGACTTTGACGGGACGGTGGCTACGGTTGAGGGCGACGAGGGGACGGAGGAGCTGCTGACGGACATGGTGCTGGTGGCGGCGGGCAGGCGCGCGAATTGCGAAGGGCTGCGCCCCGAGGCCGCAGGCCTCCGGACTGAGCGGGGATGCCTTGTGACGGACGAAAAGGGCCGCACAAACGTTCCGCACATCTATGCGGCCGGTGATGTGACCGGCAAGATTCAGCTTGCGCACGCCGCCTCACGGGAAGCGGAGATCGCGGTGGAGGAGATGTTCGGCCTGGATACCGGGCTGACGCTCGGCGCTGTCCCGGGCTGCATCTTCACCCATCCGGAGATCGCCTTCGCCGGGCTCACGGAGGAGGACGCCCAAAAGGCCGGTTATCAAACGCGGATCGGCCGCTTTCCGTTTGCCGCAAACGGGAAGGCGCTCATTGAAGGGGAACCGGACGGTTTTGTGAAGGTGGTCGCGGACGCGGTCAGCGGGACGCTGCTGGGAGTCCATATCGTCGGCCCGCAGGCAAGCAATCTGATTGGCGCGGGCGCCGTGGCGCTGTCCGCCCACATGACAGTTGGAGAGTTCGCCAATACGGTGTTTGCGCATCCGACGCTGGGGGAGGCGCTCCACGAAGCGGCGCTGGACGCTGAAAAGCGGGCGCTGCACATACCAAACTGACCGTGGCGGCGCGGAGAGGGGGAGGGCAATGCTGCTCGTTGAAAATTTTTCGATTGACCCCTATTACAACCTGGCAGCGGAGGAATACTTCCTAAAAAAGGTTCCCGATGACGTGGTCATGCTGTGGCGCAACGACCGGGCGGTTGTTGTGGGAAAGAATCAGAATTCCACCGAGGAAATCGACGCCGCATATGTCGAGGACAGGAAAATCGCGGTCGTCCGCAGGTTGACGGGCGGGGGCGCGGTTTTTCACGACCTCGGAAACGTCAACTTCACCATCATCAGCGAGGACCGCGCGGGGGAGCAATTCAATGACTACGCCCTTTTTACCAAGCCCGTGCGCCTCTTTCTGGAGACTCTGGGAATCCGGACGGAGCTGTCCGGGCGCAACGACCTGCTGGTTGACGGACGCAAATTTTCCGGAAACGCCCAGGCGCGGTATGGCGGCCGGATGCTCCATCATGGGACGATCCTCTTTGATTCCAATATGGGGGATTTGGCGGGCGCGCTGAATCCAGGTCCGCTGAAGCTCGAGAGCAAAGCGGTCAAATCGACAAAATCCCGGGTGGAAAATCTGATTTCCCACCTGCCGGAGCCAATGACGGTGGAACGGTTCTGCGCGGAGCTCCGCCGTTTTTTCCTCACGTACTTCCCGCAGGCTTCCCCCTATGGGATCGGCCCGGCGGACGACGCGGAGATCCGGGCGCTGGTCCGTCAAAAATATGGAACGTGGGAGTGGAATTATGGGGAGTCGCCGCCATATACCTTCCGCAATGTAAAAAGATTTCCATTCGGGATTGTGGACCTCCGCATGGAGGTCGTGGAGGGCAGAATCCAAAACGCCCGCTTTTTCGGCGATTTTTTCGGACGCCGGGAGATCGACGGACTGGAACGGGCCCTGAAAGGCGTCCGCCACAGCCGGGACGCGCTGGAGGACCTTCTGCGGGGAATCCCGGTCGGGGAATACCTCTCCGGCTGCTCCCGGGCGGAGCTTTCTGGGCTCTTCTTTTAGATGGCGCGCGATGATAAAAATAACGCTGCTTGCCAACGCGGGCCTGCTGCTCGAGGCGCCGGGAGCGAGGCTGCTCGTGGACGCGCTGTTTTCGCTCCCGGCGCCCGGCTTCAGCGCGCCTTCCGGGCAGATGCTGGATTCGGCCCTCCGCGGCGGGGTGGACTGCCTGCTGGTTACCCACCGCCATCCCGACCATTTTTCAGAGGAACTGGCAGAACGGTACGCCGCCCACGGGGATTTGGCAGAGATTCTGCTCCCGGAGACGGAACCGGGACAGACGGTCAGCCGGCCAGGCTGGTCGGTCGAAGTCATACGAACAGGGCATCTGGCTGGTGGGAATGCGTTTGGCGCTGTTCCCCATAACTGTTACCTGATTGATCTTTTTGGCGTTCGGCTGCTCATTACAGCTGATGCGGAATTTCGGGTTCCAAAGGCCGCCAAGGCGTTTTGCAATGCGCGGGCCGACGTGATTTTTGTTAATCCGGTTTTCTTCTCAAACTCCGTGGGGCAGCGAATTCTGCGGGACTGTGCGCCGCGCTTGGTGTGCGTCTATCACGTCCCGTTCCTGAAGGACGATATCGGGGGGCTGCGGCGGCTTGCCGCCGGGAGCTTGAGGCGGTTCGGCAGCGCGCATAATCGAGTGGAGGCACTGATGGAGGAAAGCCAAACATTGTTTTACTGAGCTGGCTGAAAAGCCCCGACGGTTATACCCCCGAGCTCCTGAAATATCAATAGCGGAATAGCTTCAAACCGCAGGTCACAAAATATCCCCAAATCACTTCCCGCAAAAAAGCGAACCCGGGACCGATCAAAGATCGGTCCCGGGTTCGCTTTTTTGGGCATGAATGGGAAAAATGGATCGGTTTCAAAAGGTACACATTATAAAACATGGGGGAAATCTCTATTGTTCCCACATAATAAGGGAATAATTTTTTAATAAGGAAATTGTTGTTAAGAGTATATCATTTTTTCCTGCGGTTGACAACCAAAAATTTTTATAAATTCTTAGATATTATTTTATTTTACAGGTCACAAAAAGCGTACTTTTTGAGACATTTTTGAGCATCAAGTCCAGTAATAAATCGGAGGATCGGATATGGCAAAGAGGTCCAGGCAGCAGTTGGGGAACGTCCCCGTGACCATGATATGCGTGAATGCGGTGACGGAAACCACGATCAGCGGCTGTTTTGGAGAGGGGGCCCTGGCGGACAGCGTGCCCCTGCGGACGGCGAGCGGGGAATTTTATAACGGCGGCTTTGCGGAGAAGCTGCCTTTCACCGGATTTTACGACCTGGTCATGAAGCTGGACGCCGTCTTCGACTATTTCTCCTTCCCCCAGCGGGGCACTCAGCTGCGCACGGCCGGGAAACCGGGCCCGGCGGCGCGGTTCGTGCAAATGAAGGAGGACGTCCTGCCCCGGCTGACGCAGCAGTGGAACGAACGGGTGATGCAGAATGGCTGGGGGAGGTGCGCAACCTTCTCGGTGCATGTGTACGCACGGCAGAACAGCAGCTGGCAGGGGCGCGTGAGGTGGCTGGAAGGGAAGCGGGAGGAGAACTTTCGGAGCGTGCTGGAACTCATGTGTTTTCTGGAGAGCGTATTGGATATTGAGGAGCGATCCTTGCGGATAGAAGAGACAGGAAGACATGGAGGGACGAAAGAATGAAAACGTTGTGGAGGAATAAAGAACACAGCGGGAAGCGGTATACGGCGCTGCTTTTGGCGGTGCTGATGCTGATGAGTACGATCCCGGTCTTTACATACGCGGAGGATATCGTCGGGGGAGCTTCCGGAGAGGGGAGCGCGCCGGCGAGCGAAGCCGCGCCCGCGGAGGAGAGCAAACCGGATGGGGAGCAGCCTCCCGAGAGCGGGACCGCAAGCGGCGAAAGCCCGTCCGAGGAGCGCCGCCACAACGAGGACGACAAGGGGAGCACGGACGAATACAGCCTGACGGCGACGCAGGAGGAGGTCTTCACGGAGGACGGCCTCGCGGTGGAGATCACGGCGGTGTCGACCTTCCCCTTCACGCGGAACTTACATATCGAGGCGAAGGACGGCGGAAAGGCCGAGGGCGCCACGGAGGGCGCGGAGAAGGTCACGGGGGACCCGGAGGCGGTTTCGTCCGAGGCGTCCGGCCCGGAGGAGAACGGTTCGGAAGCTTCGGGCGTCCCGGAGGAATCCACAAGCTCGGAAGCGGCAAGCTCGGAAGCGAGCAGCGTTCCGGAAGTGAGCAGCGCTCCGGAAGAGAGTGCATCGAGCGAAGAGAGCAAACCGGAGGAGACGCCGGAGAGCGGAAAACCGGAGGAGAACGGCAAACCCGGCGGGGCGGAGGACTCGTCGAATCCCATCAGTGAACTTGCAGAGGCTGCGGCAAGCGCGCGGATCAATCTGGTGCGGGTGCTGTCGGCGGAGATCACGGCGGAGGAGATCGTGCCGTTGCCGGAGAGCGGCGTGTCGGAGCCGAAACCGGAGAGCAGCACAGCGGAGTCAAAACAGGAGAGCAAGCCGGAGGACCCGACGGCGGATACGAGCACCGGGGAGGAGAAGGCCCCGGCCCCGGATGGGAGCAGTTCGGAGAATCCCGCGCCGGGCGGGGAGAGCGAGGCCGCGTCCTCTTCCGGGACGGGCCCGGAGGATACCGGTTCTGAAAATGCGGGTTCCGAGGTGAGCTCAGATGCTTCCGGTTCGGAGGCCGCGAGCTCTAATTCGTCGGGCACGGACGAGACGATGAGCGAGGGCAGGGTGACGGTGAACGGGGAAGGGGAGCCGTTCCGGTTCCAGCGGAAGTTCACGGTGACGAAGAACGGGACGTATGTTATCCGGATCTATGACGGCGAGGGGCCGCTGGAGGAGCGCTCCTTCTACACGGAAGTGGAAGTGACCTCGCTGGGAGAGCTGACGGCGGAGATCGCGCCGGGAAGCAATGGACAGTACGAGGTGGCGATGGCGTCGACCTATCCGGGGACGGAGCGGTTCACGGTGGAGTTCGTGCCGGCGGTGCGGGCAATGGCCCGGTCGCGGAGCGCGGAGCCCGCGGAGGGGGAAGCGGTGGAGCTGCCCGTGGAGGATGTGACGGTCAAGAGCGGCGAAGAAAACGGCCACGAAGAAAACGCCCCGTCGGAGGTGACGGAGGCGAGCACCGCCGTGCCCGCGAGCGCGGACGGGGTGTACACCGTCAAGGCGTTCCGCGGCGAAAACCTGCTGACCACGATGTCCCTGGACGCGCCTGAAATCGAGCTGCACAGCCGGGACGTCGTCTATTGGAACCCCGACCCCGAAACGAAGAGCAACGCGGACGGCACGGCGACGATCTGGGGCGGAAGCGACGACAACCGGGGTGATGAGAACGCGCCGGTGCGTTCCTTCGAGCAGGCGCTGGAACTGGCCGCTCCGGGCGGCACGATCTACTGCATGAATCCCGCGGCGGAGAGCGCGGATTATCTGAAACGCAATTCCCAGATGTCGCCGGGAGACCTTGCTTTCAGCGGCGTCTTTGCGGGCCTCGCGCAAACGCCCGTGCGGGTGGCGCGTCATGAAAACCACCCTTCCGGGGCGATCTTTACCCTTGGAGAGGGCGTTGCGATGACCCTGTCGGAGATCGAGATTTCCGGGGCGGACGTCCAGACGGACGAGCTAATCCGTCTCGCGGGCGGCATTTTGAAGATCGGGACCGGGCTGCGCCTCTCCGGCGGACAGATTCTCTTCGAGCACCCGGATACGGCGCAGGCGGTCGAACTGCTCGCGCTGCCGGAGGACACGCTGGTGCTCTCCTTCGCGGCGGGCGAAAACGGCTTTAAAGCGTCGTTTGACGCGGCGCGCGCCGCCGAGGGGGTCTCCATGCGGGACGCGCTGGCAAAGCTTGCCCTGACCCAATCGTTACAGGCTGCGACTCCCGCCTGGAGCCTGACGGTCCGCGCGGACGACGCGAGCGTCGTCCAGGCGCGCCCGGCGGTGGTCTACAACGGAGCGGTCTATCTCTCGGGCGCGGGGGACGACGTGAATACCGGCGCCGCGGAGAACGACCCGGTGCGCACCTTCGCGCGCGCAAAGGAACTTCTGCTCAACGAGCTGTCCGGACAGGGGGAGATCCGCATCTGCGGGACCGTCCCGGTGGAAGGGGACGAAACCTGGTCCGGAGCGACCGTTTCCCGCAGCGGAAGCGGTAATAACGAGTTGATCAATGTGACCGGCAGCCTCACGCTGGATGGGATCATCCTGCATGGCGGCAGGCCGGGCGACAGCGGAAATATTTCCGTTTCCGGAGGAACGCTGACCGTCACCGGGGGAAGCTCGCTTTCTGGCGGCAAGGGCGGCAGTTCCGGTTCCGCCTTTGAGGTGCCGATGATCCGCGTCTCCGCGGGCAGTATGGTTCTGCGGGATGGAACCGTCAGCGGGACGGATGTCGGCGTGGAGATTGTCCGCAACGGCAGGTTTACAATGGAGAACGGAACCGTTTCGAACGTCCTGCGGGGGGTGGAAGTCGGCGAGGACAGCGCCTTCCGGATGGACGGCGGCTCGATCTCTGCGACGCAGACGGGCGTTGTCACGAAAGGGGAGTTCGTCCTGTCGGCGGGGTCTGTGGCCGCGCCGGACGGCGGCTTCGCCGTTTCGGTCGACCGTTCGACTTCCGCAACAAAGGCGGCCTTTTTGCTGAACGGCCCGGCCGCCGCACTCACGGGAAAAATCCGGCTCGAAAGCCCGGAGGAAACGATCACCCTGACCGGCGCGCCCGGGGCGGGGAAGGTCTTTGCGGTCGAACTGAGCGGCAGCCACCGCCCGGGCAACGTCATCGTACAGCCCGGCGGGACGCTGGCGTCGGCGGCGGATTACGCAGACGCGTTCACGCTGAGCGGGACGGCGTATCCGCTGGCGGGCTATCAAAACAATCTGGTGCTGATGGGCGGCGTCTATCTGGACGGCGCCGCCGCCGCGGACGGCAGCGGCGCTTCGCCCGATTCGCCGGTCCGTACGTTTGAAAAAGCGATGGCAATCCTCTCGAAGAGCGGCGGCGCAATCCCGGCGAAGGTCATCCTCTGCGGCCCCGTGACCGTGAGCGGTACCGAGACCTGGTCCTCCCCGCTTGATGAGACGGTCGAAGTGACCCGCTGGGATGATTCCGCCCTTACGCTCAATCAGTTTGTCACCGTTGCGGACGGCGGCAGCCTGACGCTGGAAAACGTCGCTCTGGACGGCCTCTACGGCGAGGCCGAAACATCTGTCAATACGATCGTGTCGGTCGCGGCGGGCGGCAGCCTGACGCTGGCGGACGGGGCGGCCGTCCGCGGCAGCGCGGGCAGCGGCGTCAGCGTCGCCGGCGGTTCGGTGACGCTGGCGGGCGGCGAAATTTCCGGCAACAAGGGCCGGGGCATCAACGCCACGGGCGCATCCACTGTCAAAGTCGTCTCCGGAAGAATCACCGGGAACGGTAGAAACGGCGTGTACCTCGATGGGGGCAGCATGACCATGTCCGGCGGCGAAATCTCCGGAAACTACGCCGTTGTGGAAGGGACGGAAAGATACGCGGTGCACCGCGGCGGCGGCGTCTGGATCGCCGGCGGCGGCTTTACGATGAGCGGCGGTAAAATCTCCGGGAACCTCTGCGACGACATCCTTGACCGCGGCGGCGAAGCGCTCGGCGGCGGGGTCTATTTTGCCGGCGATAGGATGTTCATGAACGGAAGCGCGGAAATCAGCGGCAATACGGCCACCAAGGGCGGCGGCGTCTATCTCGCCGGCACCAGCAGCATGGAGATGGGCGGGAACGCGTCGATCAGCGGGAACCATGTGCACGAGGCATACCCGGAGGAGGAGAGCCGCCATGAGGACGGCTCGCTCGGCGGCGGCGTCTATGTGGCGGGCGGCGATTTCGTCATGAGTGACTCCGCCTCGATCACGAATAACGAAGCGAAATCCGTGAGGGGCAGGCGGACCTCGACGGGCGGCGGCGTCTACATCGCGCCGGGGCTCGCGATGCTCCAGATCGAGGAAAGCGTGACGGTCAGCGGGAACACCGCGCAGCGCGGGGCGGGCGTGGCCCATGAGGGCGCGTACTTCAACCTGGGCGGGACCGGCGTAACGATCCCTGACGAAATCTTCATCGACATGGAGCAGAATTCCGAGGTGAAGAAATCACCGATCAGCCTGTTGGCTCCGTTGGATACCAGTAAAAAATTCCAGCTCCGTGTCCCGGATACCTATATTGGAAAAACGGTGGTCGCTGGAGCGGCCGGGTATAACGCCGCGTCCTATCTGGAACAGGGCGTGTTTACCCTGGTTGATATGGGCGGCGGCCTGACGCTGGCCGGCGAAGGCAATAACATCGTCGGCCGGGGCGGTCTCTACGTCTACCTCAGCGGGTCTGGCAACGACGTTAACAACGGTACCAGCCCGGACGACGCGGTTCGTACCTTTGCGCGCGCGAAGGAGCTGCTGAAATCCCGCTCCGCGGGAACCAACATCCTCATCAGCGCCACCGTGGTGGTTCGGGAAGACGAGACCTGGTCCCTCCCGGAGATGACGGACAACGCGGGGGAGACCTGGCGGCCGGAGATCCGCACAATGGCGGACGGGTCTTATACCTTCGCGCCGATTTTCATCTCCCGTGAGGGCGCCGGCAGCGTGGTGGAGTATCCCAACGCGAAGCTGACGCTGAAGGACGTCGTCGTCAACGGAAATGGAACCCCCATCGTGTCGGGCACCACCCAGAGCCGCTACGGAACGGGCCTGATCCAGGTCAGCGGCGGCGCGGCGCTGGTGCTGGGCGAGGGAACGGTCATCGAAAACGGCACGGGCCCCGGCGTTGTGCCCACGCGCGGTACCTGCACGATTGACGGCGCGATCATCCGCAACAACGCGGGCCCCGGCCTGCACACCCCCTCCGACCACATGACGATTACGATGAACAGCGGCTCTGTGACGGGCAACCAGATGGGCGGCGTCATCATTGAGGGGAATACCCACAAGTTCATCCTGAACGGCGGAACCATTTCGGACAACACGCACGGGGAAAGCGGGCTTACGGGCGATTCGGTCAGCGGGCTCGGCGGCGGCGTCTGCATCCGGGCGACCGGCTCCTCCTTCGAGATGAGCGGCGGCACAATCAGCGGCAACACGGCCTCCGGCAGCGGCGGCGGCGTTTACCTCAGCGCAACATCTGGAAGCATTCCCTCTTGTGTCATCACCGGGGGTAAAATTACCGGGAACCAGGCGGGTGCGGATGGCGGCGGCGTCTACAGTGGTACCAACAGCAGCCGAAGCACCGTCGTGGTGAGCGGGGACACGGAAATCTCCGGCAACACGGCCGGGCGATACGGCGGCGGCGTTTACGGCGAACTGACGCTGGAGAGTGGCGCGATCAATAGCAATGCCGCAAAAACCGGCGGTGGCGGTGTGGATGGCAACGTGACCATGCGGAACGGATCCATCTCAGACAATACGGCGGAGGCTGGCGGCGGAATTAACGCTTTTGGAAATATAACTGCACTCTACGGCGGCGAGATCAGCGGAAACACCGCTCTCTTTGGCGGCGGCATCCTTGTGAGAGGCGGGACTGTCCTTGTGGACGGCGGGTCGATCACGGGCAACCACGCGACCGGAACGGACTACGTGGTAAAGACGGGCGGCGGCGCCATCGGGACTGGGATGACCAGTTCTATTACCATCCGCAGCGGAACCATCTCGGGCAACACGTCGGCAACAAACGGCGGCGCCATCATGATGGGGATGGTGGGCAGGTCTTTCACAGTTGAGGGCGGCGTAATCAGCGGCAACGAGGCGGCTTGGGACGGCGGCGGAATCTACCTGTTTTCGTGCACGAATTTTACCATGTCGGGCGGCAGCGTCTCCGGCAACCGCGCGGGAGGCAGCGGCGGCGGCATTGGGATCAGCGATAGTACGACCAAGCAGGTCTACAGCGGCGGCAGCATTACGGGAAATACGGCGGCGGCGAACGGCGGCGGCATCGATCTGGTGGGCAACGCCACGTTCAACGGCGTCACCGTCTCGGACAATACCGCCCTGGCGGGCGGCGGCGTCCGGGTCTCAGGCGAAAAGAGCACCCTCACGATCAACGCGGGCGGCGTCACCGGAAACAGGACGACGGCGGCCGGTGTGACCGGCGGTGCGGGCGTCTACGTCGACGGCGGCACGGTCACGGCGGCGGGCGGACAGATCTCCGGCAACGCCCTCGGAAACAGCACGCAGCATGGCGGGAGCGTCTATGTCGCGGACGGCAGCTTTGTCCTGAACGGCGGGCGGACCGCGATCGACGGGACCATCCATCTGAATACCACCGCGTCTCCCGTCCGGGTTTCGGCGGCGATCACCCAGAACCGAAAGTACCGCCTGACCATGAACATGGGCGGCGGCGACACGCAGTATCAATCCGGAAGCGCGGTGGTCAGCCCGTTAAGCGGCAGCGCCGTATCGGACGCGTCCGCCTACCTGCGGTATTTCCAGGCGGACACGGAGGCCCTGCTGCTCGATAAGGCGTCCCCCAACATCGTGCTGCGCAAGATCGTCTTCCTGGACGGTGAAAACGGCGGCACGAGCGAGTGGTACGACGGCTCGACCCCGGCGCGCGCCTTCAAGACCTTTGAATCGGCAAAGGCCGCCCTGGCCGGGGAACCGGGCGCGATCTACGTGACCGGAACCGTGACGGTGACCGAACCGGGGACGGGCTGGACCCTTGCGGACGGCCAGTACCTGCGCCGGTATAGCGGCTTTGAAGTCTCGGGGCAGAAGACCTACGACGCCTTCGCGGGCGACCTTGTCCGCGTGGCGGACGGCGGAACGCTCACGCTCGGCGGCATTTCGATCGAGGGCAGGCGCAGCGCGGAGGACAGCTATACCGCCGCGGGCACGCTGGTGCGCGTCGCGCGCGGCGGCAGCCTGACGATGGGCGAGAACACGGTGCTTTGCAACAACAAGACCTCCGGCGACGGCGGGGCCGTCGTTGTGGAACCGGACGGCATCTTCGCGTTCAACGGCGGCGCGATCTCCAACACGCAGGCGGCGCGCGGGGACGCGGTCCACCAGAACGGCACGATGAGCGTCAACGGGAACCCCACGGCCGAGGGATCCGTATACCTCGCGGCCGGAAGGACGGTCGATGCCGTAACGGGATTTGCCGGGACGCTGACGGTGGACGTGGCGGATCCCTACGCGGGCCGTGAAGTGGTCGCCTATCAGGGCGTGCTGGTTTCTCCCGCTCCCGAGCTTGCCAAATTCACGCTCGCGGAGGCGGTCGCGGCCCAGTACCGGCTGGTGCACGGCACGGTCGGAAGCGGGCCCGACGGCGGGCACAGCGTGCTCAAGCTGGGCGAAAAGGGCTTCGTCTATGTGGACGGCTCCCTGTCGGCGGATGCGGGCGACGGCGCGACCCCGGACGGGGCCTTCGCGACGCTGAATAAGGCGTATAGCAGCCTGAAGGCGGACGGCGGCGGCACGATCTATATCGTCAACCCGGTGAAGATTACCGGCTCGGTCAAGATCAATTCCGACAGCTACATCTTCAACGTCACCGGTGCGGGCGCAGTCACGATCAAAGGCGGCCCGGTCGCCATCAAGCGCTACTCCAAGCCGGTTTCGCCGCTGCCCGGGTACGGCAAGGCGTCCAACACGGCGGAGCTTTTCATTGTTGAAAACGGCGGCACCCTCCAGGTCGCGGGCACGACGCTTGACGGCCACAGCGAGGCGGTGACGCAGGGCGCGGAGGCGCTGGCCGCGCCCGCGGTCGAGGCGCAGGCGCCGCTCGTGACGGTGCGGTCCGGCGGAAGCTTCCATACCGACGACGGCGCGGTCCTGCGCAACAACCGGAATGCTTCGGCAGACGGACAGGGCGGCGCGGTGTATATCGCGGAGGGCGGAACATACAAGCTCTACGGCGGTTCCACGATTGCAAACACCCACGCGGAGGAGGGTTCGGCGGTCTACCAGGCCGGCCAGCTGATGATCTCCTCGGCGGCGGGCACGGATGAGGATCTGTCGGTCGAGGGAGAGGTCTTCCTCGGGACGGAAAAATATATCGAAACCTTCAACGCCTTTGCACCGAGGGGGGCCCTGAAGATCGACCTGGCAGACGCCTACAAAGGCAGGACGATCATCACCTATGACGCGCAGAATCCGGATACGATCGTTGTCGACCCGTCGAAGGCCGCGCTGTCCGGCCGGGTATCGGCGGGCTTCACCGCCGGAAAGCGGGAGGGCGGGAACGTCCTCGAGCTGCAGGCGAAGGGCGCGGTCTATATCGACGGCATAAACGGCAGCGACGATAGGGACGGCGGATCGCCCGCCCAGGCGGTCAAGACCCTCGCGAAGGCGTATGAAAAGCTCGCCGCGCAAAAGGGCGGCACCCTCTACGTGGTGGGAGAAGTTGCGATCCCGGAGGGCCAGAACATCACGCTGAGCGGACAGGAGCTCTATGGAATGGGCTATGTGGACGCGGGCGGTCCGGTGACGATCATGCGCTATTCCCAGCCGGAGGCGCACGAAAGCCTCGGAGATAACTACGCGGTAGCAAGCAACAGCGGTTCCATCTTTACAGTTGACGGCGGCAGCCTGACGCTGGAGGAGATCACCGTCGACGGGCACCGCCACGGTGTGACCGGAGCCGCGGAGATCGCCTCGCCGGGCATCGGCGGCGAAGCCGCCATCACCGTGAACAAAGGAAGCCTGATCCTGAACGAGGGGGCGGTCTTGCAAAACAACGCCTCGAAGCTACCCGGCGGGGCAATCGCCACACCTCTGTCGGCCATGGACAAGTCGATCGAGATCGAAATCAACGGCGGCAAGATTACCGGAAACCTTGGTATGAGCGGAACTGATACTAATAGCGTCGGCGCAATCTTCGTAGGCCAGGGAGCTTCCCTGAAAATGACGGACGGGGAGATCTCCGATAACGAGGGAGGCGAGGCGCAGTACATGATCGGCGGCATCGCGACGTTTGGCGGGCAGGTTGAAATTACCGGCGGAAGCATCCGGGAGAACCGAGGCATGGGCCTCTGGCTCAGGCTGGGGAACGCCTCGCTGAAAAACTGCTTGATCGCGGACAACACGGGCGCCCAGTACGCGGGCGGTGTCGGAATCGCCGGAAGTACGGTGGTGGCGGAAAATCTGACGCTTTCGGGCAACACGGTCACCGGCGGCAGCGGCGGCAACGGAATCTACCAGAACGGCACGCTGCGCCTGCGCGGCAGGGCGACCTCCTTCGGCGCAGACCAGTACGTCTACCTGCCGAAGGGAAAAGTCATCAACGTGGACGGGGCGCTTCCGGATTCCGCGGCGATCCCGGTGGACATGGACCGCGCGGACGTTGACACGGACTACGGCCCCGGCCGTAACGTCGCCGTCTATTTAAACGGCGTCGTGGAGGACGTCGCGGACGAAACCGCGAAGTTCCTGCTCGCGGAGAGCATCGATTACACGCTGGCGAAATCCACCACGGAAGCAAATACCCTGGAGCTGGGCGAGCCCTTCCACTTCATGGACCTGGAGCGGGACTTCCTGAAACAGGCGGGCGTCCCGGCGACGATCATGGCGGAGGTGTCCTCCGACGACGTGGTCAGCTGCGAACTCTATCGTGGAACAAATAAGATCGACACGTCGTTTGGCGGCGTGGTCAATTCGGGCAACGGGGGCAAAGCATCGGTTTCGGTCACCTTTACGCCGAACTGGGGCGATGACGGAGTTTACCACCTGGAAGCCACGGACGCCAACGGGACTGTCGCGAAAAGCGGTTCGTTCAGCCTTTCACTTTGGAAGGTACAGTACAGTACGGGCGACCGCACTGCGGTGCAGACCTCGACGCTCGGCGCGGATGATTCCGGCCCCAACGACACGGCGTCGATCGTCATAGCCATCCAGCAGCCGTTGGCCGGCGGCACTTCGACATCGCTTTCCGTGGGCATTGGAAGCTATACGATGGAGAGCGCCGACGCGGATTACGCCCCGCAGCTTGTCAGCAAGGAGGCCGTCACGGCCGGACGCACGGAGTGGGGCCGCAATGACGCCATGAATAAGTTTGCATGGACGAGGCCCTACGAGGGTACGGAATATCCGGTCAGCCAGACACGCGGGTGGAACCAGACGGTTACTCTCCCATTCAATTTTTACAATGCGAATGCCATCAGCGAATCCCGGGACGGCTGGCTGTCGATGAAGATATCCCTGCTTGAGCGTGGCGCGGCAAACGCCTACGCGGACGACATGGCGCGGATTCCGTTCCATACGAACCCGGTCTCGATCGACGCGACGGTGCCCCTGTGGGTGTGCATGTACGGCTACGGCGGGGACGGCAAGGTCGTCACGCCGGAGGAGGGGAGCTACGTCATCAAGAACAACTCCCTCTTCCCGGTGCAGGTCACCGGAATGTCGGTGAGACCGATGGGAAACTGGTCGTTCGTACAGCCCCCGGCAGGCGGGTTCCTCACGAACGGGAGCTACGACGTCTCCAGGAACAACCTCTCCGCCGGTCAGGCGGCGCTCCGGCTGGATACCCAGTGGGTTTCGGCGGACGCGGGCGCGGACTGGACGGCGGCGGATAAAACCGGCCCGCTCTTCAAGCCCATCGGGGCGGCGGCGGAACGCGCGGTGCCCGTCGAATGTTACATCCCCGAGGGGGGCGTGACGGCGGACGGGGAGACCCAGATCGCCGCCGTGACCTATACGGTGGGCATCAGCGGCGCGGCCGGTGACGGGGGGTGATAAGCGATGAATGAAACGGAAAGCGCGGCCCCGAAAAAGGGCCGCGGGAAACTGCTCTTGCTTCTGCTGCTCCTGATCCTGCTGATCGCGGCGGGCGTGGGAGGCTGGTACTGGTGGCAGAGCCAGCAGGACACCTTCTTCGACGTGGCGGCCATGACCGGCCACCTCCCGGGCAAAACGGAGGAGGAGATCCAGGCGGAGCTCAACCGCGTGGTGGAAGAGGGCATGTTCAACATTGCGATTAACACCTATCTCATTTTCCCGGACGGGAACGGCGAAGGGCTCGCGAACATCGAGAACATCGCCGCCAACCGCTACAACATGACGGTCCAGATCACGCTCGACAGCACGGGCGAAACGGTCTACCAATCCAAAGGTATCAGGCCCGGACAGTACATCCAGTATATCAGGCTGTCCGAGGACCTGCCGGCGGGTGTCTATAACGCGACCGCGGTCTTCACCGCGCACATGCCGGACGACGAACATTCGATCGCCGGGCAGGCGGGCGCGAAGCTGGTCCTCGAGGTAGAAAACTGAATGCGGCCGCAGAACTGAGGAGGGGGTATGTGAGCGAATCACTTTTTATAAGGTTTCAAAACAATCCCAATACAAAACATCTTAGGAGGTCAAAACAATGAAAAAACTGTTAGCGGTTCTCTTGGCAATCACGATCGTCATGTCCATGGGCGTTGTCGCGTTCGCGGCGCACGATGGCGGTACACACGGCATTGACTCCGAAGCTGCGGTCGGCGAGCAGAAGGAATTGGCCACCAGCGGCGGAAGCCAGTTCGGCAAGACGGATTTCTACCTGAACATCGATAAAAACGCCGTGTCCGGGGATACCCAGATCAGCGCGACGATCCCGCTGTGGGTCTGCATGTACGCCTACGGCGGCGACGGCATGGTTGTTACGCCGGCCGACGCGTACAAAATCCTCAACACCGGAACGGATACGGACATCAAGGTCTATGCCATGCGGGCGCTGCCGCAGGAGGGCTGGACGTTCAACACCTTCGATAGCAGCGTTTACAGCGGCGGCGGCTATGTCCGTGCGAACAACACGCTGACCGCGGCAAAGACGATGGCGATGACGGTCAACGGCGTGGACCTTTCCACGATTTCCGACAGTGAAAACACGGATTTGGCCGCCCCCTGGAAGGTCGTTAAAAATAACGGTACCACCGACGGCGAGCTGAAACTCCCCCTGCAGGCGTATATTGCCCCCGGCGGCGTGAACGAAGGCGACGACACCAACGTTGTGAACGTGATGTATTTTGTCACGGCGGCTTAATTTCTTCCTTAACATCCCGCGCGGGGAACTCCCCCGCGCGGGGGCCTTCGGGCCCTGCAGGACATCCACCCGAGCCCGCGGAGCGATCCGCGCCCCAACAAGGAAACAAACGGCGCAAGCCTTGAAATAGAAACAAAATAAGGCGGGATGGACGATGAACGGAGAAAAGACGGAGGAGCGGGCGAACGCAACCCGGGACGGCGGCAAAAAGCTGCTCGCCGCGGCGTGCGTCCTGCTGCTGCTCGTGCTGGGAATCCTGGCGTTTCTGCTGCTGCGCGCGCCCAAGGCGGGGCCGTCCGGCCTCGCGCGGGAAGCGGCGGCGCTCGCCGGGCAGCTCGAGGGCAAGACGGAGGAGGAAATCCAGGCTGAGCTCAACCGGATCGTGGAAGAGGGCATGTTCAATATCTCGATCAACACGGCGCCCACCTTTGAAAACGGAAAGGCCGAGGGCCCGCTCCAGATCGAAAACGTGCCGGGCAACCGGTATCTCATGCAGGTGCTGATCACGCTGGACGACACGGGCGAGCTGATCTACGAAACGGGGCTCATCGAGCCCAACCACCACATCCAGTCGGCGAAGCTGGATGTGGAGCTGGAAAAGGGCGAATACCTCGCGACGGCGGTCTTTAACGCATACGACCCCGAGACGGAAGAATATATCGGGTCGGCTGGCGCGAAATTGACGATCACCGTCTTAAGCTGATCACGGGAGGGACAAGGATGAAACGGATGAACAGGGTTCTGGCGGCGCTTCTGGGGTGCGTGCTGGCGCTGTGCATGGGAATCACGGCGCTGGCGGCGGAAACGGACACCGGGGAGCCGATGGGCGCGCCCTCCCACGCGGAAAGCGGCGGGCACGGGACGAAGGAGGCGGCGGCGGTCGGCGGCCTCGCGGACTTCGAAAGGAATCCCGGGAACAGCTTCAGCGCGTCGACGCGGTTTTACCTGCGGATCGAAAACTCCCCCTACATCGGCCCGTCGGGCGGCGGTGGGGGCGGCGATTCGGTGCGGGTGCTCGTGCCGCTCGACCTTCCGGACGACCTCAAGCTCATCGATGACCTGCCCATCCCGCTGTCGATCCCGAACACGGGCGACGGCCCGCTGCCCACTGCGGCGTTTGCGCTGCTGGCGGTTTCCGCCGCCCTGATCGCGGCCGCCGGGTATCAGAGCGGCGGAAAATCCCACCGCGGACGGGAGGACCGGACGCCACCCAAGTGATGAATGAAGCCCCCCGCGTCAACAGGCTGCACGATTGACGCCGGCCCGCTCGGCCGGCGTAATTGTGGCGGGCGGATATACGGAAGGCCGGGGAGCGGTGAAAAACCGCTCCCCGGCCTTTTTCGACCCTCCCGGAGGAAAGCGCGCGGCGATTTTCAAAACCTTCCCTGCAAGTATGGCGGCTGGCGGCGGTTCACGCATCCAAAAGCAAAGGGAACGGGGCGGCTTTTGAATGCGCACCATAATTGCAGAATTACAGTTATTTCCATTCTTCGACAAAATCCCCTATACTTCGACATAGGGAGTGATGTCAATGACGGTACAGGTTCTGGGACAGAAGATCAGGTATCTCAGGCGGAGAGAGGGCCTTTCACAGGAGGAGTTTGCGGCCAGGGCGGGCGTCAGCCACCGGAAGCTCAGCGACATCGAGTGCGGAAACGGGAACCCCACCTTTGATACGATGGACTGCATCGCCGCGGCGTTCGGCCTCCAGATCGAGGAGCTGCTTCAGCCGGATATCGAGGTCGACCTGCTGCCCAGAAGAGAGCTTTCCCGCCTGCAGCCCATGGTCGACCGCCTTCCCGAGGCGTGGCAGGAGCTGTTTGTCCGGGGGGCGGAGGGCGCTCTGGCCATGTGGCTCGAGACCGTCCGCGGGCGGGAATAGGAAAGCGCCGGTTTTTTGCTCGCGGGCCGGCGGCCGCGTGAGGCGCTGTCATGAAAATGAGAAAAAATGGGTATCAACTGAAGTTATGTGACTGGTAAAATAGTACGCGTAACATGGTTTATTCAGAAAATCTGCGATTTTACCTATAATTTTATAAAAAGGGGAGAATCGCCGATGACAGTCGCAAATCTGGGACAGATCATCAAGGCCCGCAGAGAGCGGATGAAGATCAATCAGGAAAACCTTGCGGCCTGCGCGGGAATCAGCACAAAGCTGCTCAGCGACATCGAATGCGGCAGAGCGAACCCGACCTTTGAAACGATGGACCTTGTGGCGGCCGCGCTGGGCGTGGAGCTGGAGGAGCTGCTCCAGCCCGAGCAGGTGATCGACCTGCTTCCCAAAAACGATCTCGCGCGGTACCAGCAGATGCTCGACCGCCTTCCTCCGTTCGCGCAGGAGATGGTCATCGCGGGACTTGAGGGCGCGATCTCCCAATGTCTTCAGGTCTCCAAGGAATGGTAATGGCCGCCCAACGGGCGGCCATTTTTTGATTTTAAAGGCTCGGAACGCTTATTTGGTCCGCCGCTGCATGTGCCAGCAGAGACGCGCGGCGAACGGCTCGGACGCGAAATGCGCGGCCAGCTTGGCGGCTTTCATCAGCCCGCCGGGGATGATGAGCGCGCGGCGGGCGAAGATCCCGTCGACGGCGCGGCGTGCGGCCTCCAGGCTCGGCATCCCGCCGACGGCGAACCGCACGTCGGCGGTCCTGCTGAAGGCGGTATCCACCGGGCCGGGACAGAACGCCCCGAGATAGACGCGGCTCCCCCGGCGGCGCAGCTCCTCCCGCACGCCGAGCGTCAGCCGCATGACATAGGCCTTGGAGGCGTAGTAGGCGGCCATCTGCGGGCCGGGAAAGAAGGCCGCCGACGAGGCGACGTTGAGGATGTAGCCGCTGTCCCGCGCGATGAAGTCCCGCAGGAAGAGCTTGGTGAGGATGTGCACCGCGCGGATATTCGTATCGATCAGCCGCAGCTCGGCGTCGAGGTCGGTTTTGTCGAACATGCCGCACAGCCCGAACCCGGCGTTGTTGACGAGGATGTCGATCTTCTCCGCGCGCAGCTGCTCGTAGAGGCGGCGGCATTCCTTCTCGTCCGAGAGGTCCGCGCAGACGACCTGCGCGCCGCCGGGCAGCGTTTTGGCGAGCGCCTCCAGCTTGTCGCGGCTGCGTGCCGTCAGGATCAGTTTGCATCCCCGCGCGGCCAGTACCCGTGCGATATCCCGCCCGAGCCCGGAGCTCGCGCCCGTCACCAATGCTTTCATGCCGACTCCTCCATACTGCTTTTTCAATAGTATACCAAATTTTCGCCGTTTCACAAGGCCGGAATCCGCGGGGGAGAAAATCAACAAAAATTGAATTCTCATATCTCCCGGGCCATGATAAAATGAAGCAACAGGAACATGGCAAAGCGGGGCCCCGCTTTGTGCTGCGCCGCTGTGCGGCGCAGCAATTCCCTTTGCCGGGGGGCCGCGAAGACAAAAGGAGGAGAATACATGAAAAAGCTGATGGCACTCACCCTGGCGCTGGTACTGGCGCTCTCCCTCGGCGTAACCGCCCTTGCGAAGGACGCCCCGATCCCCGAGGGCGCGAAGGTGGTCCGGGAAATCCACCTGCGCGCGGACGGCGTCTTCTTTTACGACATGCGGGGAAATTACTATGAGGAAGAAGTCCCCACGACCGCGAAAATCTACCTGATTCCCGATATGGGGGAAGAAAACAGCCCGGACGATTATTCGGACGCGGTCGCGGACGACGGCTCGACGATCTCGGCCGATGATCTCTACTATTCAGACCTGTATGAATATCTTGGCTGCGATAGGGACGTGACCGACTTCTTCACCGCGAAGTTCAAGAAGGAGGAGGGCGCGAAAGCAATCAAATCGCTCAAGCTCGTCTCGAAAAAGATCGGTGATGTGGTCAGCAATGGCAGCTTTTACTTTGACGGCGCCGCTGAGCGTTGGGGCTTTATCGAGGGAGAGATGAAGGAGGGCTTCACCGGCGACGAGACGAAGATCGGGCTGACCGCCACCTATAAGGCGAAGGACAATCTCGACATCACCCCGTGGAACTGGGGTGAAGGCGCTCTGTATCTCGCGAAGAACGGCAAGGTCATCGTGGACTTCAAGTTCTACGTCAAAAACGACGAGCGCGGCGCGGACGCCGACTTCAAGGCGGGCGACGGCGGCGTGGTCGTGAAGCCGCAGAAGAACGAGGACAACGAGATCACCTGGGAGAGTGAAAACGACACGCTGGCGTGGCTCGCCTTCACGAGCGACGACAACGCGGCAAAGTTCTACCCGAAGATGACCACCAAATGGAGCGACCAGGATTACACGGACTATTTCGCGGATCAGGACGCCTATCTCTATGACTTCATCGGCAATCCGCAGATCGCCTCGACGAGCCGCGCGACCCTTGACCTGCGGTATCCGTTCGTGGACGAAGACGGCGAGCTGACCGTCGACCCGGAGAACGCGGTCGTCTACACGATCGGCGAGGACGGAGAGCCGGTCGATATCACCTCCGAGTTCCAGTTCGTTGAGACGGACGACGGCGACTACGTCCTGCGCACGAAGACCCGCCGGCTCGGCACCTATATCATCGCCGGGAAGCCGGCCGCATCGGATGCGGAAGCGGCCGGGGCCCCCGCGGAAACCGCCGGGGAAGCGCCCGCCGGGGAGCCCGCCGCTCCCGTAAAGGCATTCCTGCCCTCCTTTGCGAAATAGGCGGATCAAAAATCGGGAGGACCCGCGGGCCGACGGCCCGCGGGTCCTCTTTGCGTCCTCCGCTCAGGAGACAAGCCTTTTGCGCCTCCAGCGTCCGGAACGGAAATAAAGGATCCCGAACACGAAGGGGAGCAGGGGGGAGAGGCATTCGCCCCAGCAGAGCCCGGCGAAGCCGAGCCCCAGCGGGACGCTGAGCAGCCAGCTGAGCGACAGGCGCATCACCACGGAATGGAGCATCGCGTTGAGCATGGCGAAGAGGGAGTCGCCCGCGCCGGTCGCGAAGGAATCGAAGGTGTACATGACCGCGTAGACGAGGCTGTTGAAGGAGCAGCAGACGCGCAGGTAGAAGACGCCCTCCCGCACGACCTCGGGGTCGGTGTTGAAGAGCCCGATGATCCGCGCGGTGAAGAGCTGTACCGCGAGGATGCTCGCCGCCGTGACGAGCAGGGCGAGGCGCAGGCCGCTCTTGGCGGTCTCTTCCGCCCGGCCGGTATCCCCCGCGCCGAGGTTCTGCCCGGCCATCGTGGTGACCGCCTGGCCGACCGCCCAGCAGGGCATGGCGGCGAAGGAGTTGACCTTGAGGCCCACCCCCGCCGCCGCGGCCACCGCCACGCCGTAGCCGTTGAGCATGCCGGTGACGAGCAGGTAGGAGAGGTTGAGCACGGTCATCTGCACGGCGGTGGGAAAGCCGATGCGCAGGATGGCGCGGCAGGTCTTGGGCGCGGTGCGGAAATAGGAGGGGGAGAAGTCGAGGGGGAGCCCCCGCCGCCGCAGGACAAACACGGCGGTCAAAAAGGAGACGCCCTGCGACGCGGCGGTTGCGATCGCCGCGCCTTCCGTGCCGAGGCCGAGCGGCCCGACGAGCAGCAGGTCGAGCAGGATGTTGACGGCGGTGGCGACCGCCACGAAGAAGAGGGGGCTTTTGGAGTCGCCCAGCCCGCGCAGCACCGAGCAGACCGCGTTGTAGCCAAAGACAAAGACGGTGCCGAGGCAGATGACCCGCATGTAGCGGAGCGCGTGGGGCAGCGCCTCGGCGGGCAGGTTCATGAGGGAAAAGACGGGGCGGTAGGCGAGCAGGCCCGCCGCGGTGACGAGCAGGGCGGCCAGCGCCGACACCGAAAAGAGCGCGCCGGTCGTTTCCCGCTGGCCGCGCGTGTCGCGCGCGCCCTTATACTGCGCGATGAGCACCGCGCCGCCCGTGGTGACGCCGGTGCAGACCGACTGGATGATAAAGCTGAGCATGGCGGCGCTGCTGACCGCCGCGAGCCCCGCGCTGCCGACGAACCGGCCGACCACGGCCATGTCCACGATGCTGTAGAGGGATTGCAGCAGGTTTGCGAGAAAGAGGGGCGCCGCGAAGGAGAGAAGCTGTTTCGGCACGCTGCCGACGGTGAGATCGCGTTCCATGGTAAAATTCCTCGTTT
Source organism: Anaerotruncus massiliensis (ex Togo et al. 2026) (assembly GCF_900199635.1). Lineage (GTDB taxonomy): Bacteria > Bacillota > Clostridia > Oscillospirales > Ruminococcaceae > Anaerotruncus > Anaerotruncus massiliensis. The sequence goes on from NZ_LT962687.1 coordinate 1,196,631, forward strand.
CCATAAAATGAAAGGGGAGGCGGGGGCATGGCCCCCGCCTCCCCTGCGCATACCGCGCGGAAGACGCAAAAAGCCGCGGACGAAACATCGTCCGCGGCAAAATCGATCCGCATCATCCGGCGGGCACGCAGAACCGGACGGGTCCGTCCGAACGGACCCGCCGGGGAACTGTCTATCCGCCGATGAAATCGTAAAGCTCCGCACAATGTTTCATCGTTTCCAATTGCCCGGAGCGGCTTATGATACAGAGCTTCATGACAAAGCGTCCTTTCTGCTTTCTGAGGTCCATTATAGTCGGCGGGAGGCCGCCTGTCAAGAAGGCCCGGTCAGAGCCGCAGGCCCTTGACGTCCTTTTTGCGGGAGAGGATGATGTTGCAGCTGAGCTTTACGACGCCGGGCAGGCGGTAGAGGAACTCCTGCAAAAACCGTTCCATCTCCTCGCTGCTGGCGGCGACGGCGTGGACGTGCAGCTTGCTGCTGCCCGACACGAAGTAGATCTGCGTGACGGTGTCGCAGCGGTCGAGCGCCTCCGCGACCGGCTGGAGCTGCGCGGGCTCGGTCTCGATCTCAAAGTAGGCGGAGACGGCGCTGCCGATCTTCTGCGGGTTGATGATCGTCGTGTAGCCCTCGATGACGCCGCGCTTTTCCAGCGCGTCGATGCGGGCCCGCACCGCCACGCGGGAGACGCCCACCGCCTCGCCGATATCGGAATAGGACATCCGCGCGTTTTCGGTGAGCAGGGCGACGATTTTGCGGTCGAGCTCGTCCAGTCCCTTGAGATACATGCCGGTCAACCCCTTTCCCCGTTATTCTACCGCATTTTCCGCCGGAAAACAAGGCGGAACTTTCTTTTTGCAGGATTGACATTTCCGGCAGTGCGTGATAAACTGTCGTTAGTTACATAACGGAATTATAATATTACATAACGGAAGAAGGGGAAGTGCTTGGCAGGGGACATGACCGAGGGCGGGACGACCGGCGCGATCGTGCGCTTTTCGCTGCCCATGATGGGCGGCGCACTGCTCCAGCAGCTCTATAACGTCGTCGACACGCTGATCGTCTCCCACTTCATCGGCGCGGGGGCGCTGGCGGCGGTCGGCTCCTCCTATACGCTGATGGTCTTTCTCACCTCGGTGGTGCTCGGACTCTGCATGGGGAGCGGCGTCATCTTTTCGATCTTTTTCGGCGCGCGGGAGCCCGACGCCCTCCGGCGCGGCATCTTCAACGCCTTCCTCTTCATCGCGGCGGTCTCCTTCGCGATCTTCCTGCTCGCGGCGGGCAATCTCGACCGCATCCTGACGCTGCTGCACATCCCAGCGGACATCCGGGCGGACACCCGCGATTACCTGCGGATCATCTTCTGGGGAATCGGCTTCACCTTCCTCTACAACTTCTTTGCCGCCGCGCTGCGCAGCATCGGCAATTCCGCCGTCCCGCTCGCCGCGCTCGCCGTGGCGGCGGCCGCAAACGTGGCGCTCGACCTGCTCTTCGTGCTGCCGTTCGGCATGGGGGTCGCGGGGGCCGCGCTGGCCACCGTGCTCGCGCAGGCGCTATCCGCGCTGATCGTGACCGTCTACAGCCTGCTGCGCGTACCCGCCTTCCGCCTGGAGCGCGCCGATCTCCGGCTCGACGGGCGGCTGATGGTCCGCATCATGAAATGCTCGGTCCTCTCGAGTATCCAGCAGTCGGTCATGAACTTCGGCATCCTGATGATCCAGGGGCTGGTCAACAGTTTCGGCGTGGCGGTGATGGCCGCCTTTGCCGCCGGGGTCAAGATCGACTCCTTCGCCTACCTGCCGGTGCAGGAGTTCGGCAACGCCTTCTCGACCTTTGTGGCGCAGAACTACGGCGCGGGCAAGCGGGAACGGATCCGCGCCGGACTGCGCGCGTCGGTGGCGGGGGCGGCCGCCTTCTGTCTGGCGATCTCCGCGCTGGTGGCGGCCTTCGCCCGCCCGCTCATGGAGATCTTCGTGCCGGCGGGGGAGACGGAGATCCTGGCGGTCGGGATCCAATACCTGCGCATCGAGGGCAGCTGCTACATCGGGATCGGGCTGCTCTTCCTGCTCTACGGGCTCTACCGGGGCCTTGAGCGGGCGCAGATGTCCATCCTGCTGACCGTCGTGTCCCTCGGCGTGCGCGTGGCGCTGGCCTACGCGCTCGCGCCCATCCCGCGGATCGGCCTGCAGGGCATCTGGTGGGCGATCCCCATCGGGTGGCTGCTGGCGGACCTGGCCGGCTTCCTCTGGTACGGCCTGCGGCGGGAACGGCTGCTCTCCCCGCTGGCGCGGCCGGAACAATAGGACTGGTTTTGCGAGCCTCCCCGCAGAGCGGGGAGGCTCGCTTTGCAATTATGCATAGAAATTTAAGCCGCCCTTTGTGGGATTGGCAGAACTTTACCCGTGGGCTTGACTTTTCCTGCGAAAACAGTTATTACTAATAACAGTAATAGTTACTATTATAAAATTAGGAGGATTTCAATGCTGGATTTGAAGGCGTTCCAGAAGATTACCTATGGGGTATACCTTGTGTCGTCCCGGTGCGGGGACATCTCGTCCGGCTGCGTGGTCAACACGCTGACCCAGGTGACGACCTCGCCCGCGCAGGTGACCATCGCGATCAACAAGCAGAACTACACGACCGAAATCATCCGGAAATCGGGCCGCTTCACGGCGGTGGTGCTCTCCCAGTCGGCCATGATGGAGCTGATCGGCAGGTTCGGGTTCCACTGCAGCCGCGACACCGAAAAATTTGAGTCCTTCCGCACCCGCGTCGACGAGAGCGGCGTTCCCTTCGTCTGCGAGCAGGCCTCCGCGCGCTTCAGCTGCAAGGTGGTAAGCAGCATGGACGCGGGCACCCACATCATCTTCCTCGGGGAGGTGGAGGCCGCCGAGGTGCTCGACTCCACCGGCCCGATGAGCTACGCCTACTACCACCAGATCAAAAACGGCGTCACACCGCCCAGGGCCTCGGTCTACCAGCCCGAGCCGGCAAAGGGCTACCGCTGCAGGATCTGCGGCTACGTGCTGGATTCCGACACGGTTCCGGACGACTTTGTCTGCCCGATCTGCGGGCGGGGCAAAGAACATCTGGAAAAGATCACGGGCTGAGAGGGGGGCGCGGAATGAAGATGCAGGGTAAAACGGTCATCGTTACCGGCGGCGGCCGGGGCATCGGCTTCGGCATCGCGACCGCCTTTGCCAGGGAGGGCGCGAACATCGCGATCACCAACCTGAACGAGCAGGGCCTCGAGGAGGCCAAAAAGGCGCTGGAAGGGTATGGCGCGCAGGTGCTGACCGTCGTGGCGGACGGCGCGGACGAGCGCGCGGTGGCCTCGGCCGTCAAGCAGACGGCCGACCGGTTCGGCGGCATCGACGTGGTGGTCAACAACGCGCAGGCCTCCAAATCGGGGGTGCTGCTCGTCGACCACACGACCGCCGACTTCGAGCTCGCGCTCCACAGCGGCCTCTACGCCGCCTTCTACTACATGCGGGCCGCCTTTCCCTACCTCAAGCGGGCGAAGGGGCTCGTCATCAACCTCGCGTCGGGCGCGGGGCTGTCGGGCAAATCGGGCCAGTCCTCCTACGCGGCCGCCAAGGAGGGCATCCGCGGCCTCTCCCGCGTGGCGGCGACCGAGTGGGGAGAATTCGGCGTGCGCGTCAACGTCGTCTGCCCGCTCGTGATGACGCAGGCGCTGGAACAGTGGAGCAGGGACTACCCGCAGCTCTACCGGGATACGATCAAGCATATCCCCCTCCAGCGATTCGGCGACGCCGAAAAGGACATCGGGCGGCTGTGCGTCTTCCTCGCGTCGGAGGACGCCTCCTACATCACCGGACAGACGATCGAAATCCAGGGCGGCACCGACCTGCGGCCCTGACGGCGGATGCCGAATCCCCCGGCGAAAGCCGGGGGATTTTTTGCGTCGCCGGGGCCGCGCGCGGGAAAATTTCGCGCCGGCTTGCATCGCGGCGCTTTTCCGGTATACTAGATAGCGGGACATGCACCGTCCCGCCAAGAGACCAAAGCGATTGGAACGATGAGATGAAACGGCTGGTAATCGGGATTCTGGCGCACGTGGACGCGGGCAAGACGACCCTTTCGGAGGGGATGCTCTACCGCGCGGGGGAGACCCGCCGGCTCGGACGGGTGGACCACGGGGACGCCTTTCTGGATACCTACGCGCTCGAACGGGAGCGGGGCATCACGATCTTTTCCAAGCAGGCGCTGCTGCACCTGGACGGGGCGGAGATCACCCTGCTGGACACCCCGGGGCATGTGGATTTTTCCACCGAGATGGAGCGGACGCTCCAGGTGCTGGACTACGCGGTCCTCGTTGTCAGCGGCACCGACGGGGTGCAGAGCCATACCGAAACGCTCTGGCGGCTGCTCGAGCGTTACCGCGTCCCGACCTTCCTCTTTGTGAATAAGCTCGACCTGCCGGGCGCGGGCCGCGGGGCGCTTCTGGCGGAAGTGCAGGCGCGGCTGGACGGCGGCTGCGCCGACTTCGGCGCGGACCGCCCGCGCGGCGCGCTGGAGGAGTCCGTCGCCCTCTGCTCGGAGGAGCTGATGGAGCGGTATCTCGAGGCGGGCGCGCTCGAAGACGGGGAGATTGCGGAGGCCGTCGCGAAGCGGCGGGTGTTCCCCTGCTTTTTCGGCTCGGCGCTCAGGCTCGAGGGGGTGGACGCGTTCCTCGCGGGGCTCGCGCGCTATACCCGCGAGCCCCCGCGCCGGGAGGCGTTCGGCGCGAAGGTCTACAAGATCGGCTGGGACGAGCAGGGCGTCCGGCTCACCTACCTGAAGGTCACCGGCGGCAGCCTCCGGGTCAAGGCGGCGGTTTCCGGAAGCCGGGAGGGGGAGCCGTGGGAGGAGAAGGTCAACCAGCTGCGCGTCTATACGGGGGCGAAGTTCCGGACGGTGGAGGAGGCGCTCCCCGGCATGGTGTGCGCCGCCGCGGGGCTTTCCTGCACCCGTCCCGGGGAGGGCCTCGGCGCGGAGCCGGATTCCGGGCTCCCGTCGCTGCGCCCGGTGCTCGGCTACCGGGTGGAACTGCCGCGGGGAGTGGACGCGCACACCGCGCTCACCCGTTTCCGCCAGCTTGAGGAGGAGGACCCGCAGCTGCACGTCGTGTGGAACGAGGCGCTCCAGGAGCTCCACGTGCAGCTCATGGGCGAGGTGCAGCTCGAGGTGCTGGGCAGCCTCGTCCGGGAACGGTTCGGGATGGAGGTCGGCTTCGGGCAGGGCAGCATCCTCTACCGGGAGACGATCGCCTCGACGGTGGAGGGGGTCGGGCACTACGAGCCGCTCCGCCACTACGCCGAGGTGCACCTGCTGCTCGAGCCGGGGGAGCGGGGAAGCGGGCTGCGGTTCGCCTCCGCCTGCCGCGAGGACGACCTCGACCGCAACTGGCAGCGGCTCATCCTGACCCATCTGGAGGAGAAGACCCATCCGGGCGTGCTGACAGGCGCGCCCATCACCGACATGAAAATCACGCTGGCGGCGGGGCGCGCCCACCAGAAGCACACCGAGGGGGGCGATTTCCGCCAGGCGACCTACCGCGCGGTGCGGCAGGGCCTGCGGCGGGCCGAAAGCGTCCTGCTCGAGCCGTGGTACGACTTCCGGCTGGAACTGCCGTCCGAGGCGGTGGGCCGGGCGATGTCCGATCTGCAGCGGATGGGGGGCTCCTTCGCGCCGCCCGAGACGGAGGGGGACCGGTCGGTGCTGACCGGCAGCGCCCCCGTGTCCGAAATACGGGGCTACCAGATGGAGGTCACCGGGTACACGCGCGGCAGAGGGCGGCTCTCCTGCTCCCTCAGGGGCTACGAGCCCTGCCACAACGCCGAAGAGGTGATTGCCGCCGCAGGCTACGACTGCGACGCGGATTTGGACAACCCGGCGGATTCGGTCTTCTGCGCCCATGGGGCGGGCTTCCTCGTCAAATGGGACGAAGTGCCGGCGCACATGCACCTCGAAAGCGTTCTCGGCGCGCCGAAGGAACCTGCCGGCGTCCCCGGGGAGCGCGCCGCCGAGCGGCGGGCGGCCGATTACTGCGCGATGGTGGCGGAGGACCGGGAGCTGCTGGAGATTTTCGAGCGCACCTACGGCCCCATCCGCCGGGACCCGCGCAAGGCGTTCCGCCCGGTCAGGAGGGAGCCCGCCCGGCGGCCCCCCTCCCAGCCCCCCAAGGGACTCGATGGGCCGGAATACCTGCTGGTGGACGGCTACAACATCATCTTCGCGTGGGACGACCTGAACGCCCTCGCGCAGGAGAACCTGGACGCGGCGCGCGGGCGGCTGGTCGACCTGCTCTGCAACTACCGTGGCTTCCGGCAGTGCGAGGTGATCGTAGTGTTCGACGCCTACCGGGTGAAGGGGAACCCGGGGGAGGTCGAGCGGGTGCACAACATCAGCGTGGTGTATACGAAGGAGGCCGAGACGGCCGACATGTATATCGAGAAGGTCACCCGCGAGCTCGGAAAGCACAACCGGGTGCGGGTGGCGACCTCCGACGCGCTCGAACAGCTCATCATCCTCGGGCACGGCGCGCTGCGGATTTCCGCCGACGCCTTCCGCGAGGAGGTGGCGCAGGTGGAACAGGCCATCCGCGAATACCTCGAATCGGGCGGTCCCGCCGCCCGGTAGGGTCGAATCCCGCCGCCCGCGCGGCGGGATTTTTGCGCGCTGGGCCGCGGCGGCGAATATTCCTGTGCGGGAAAAAATTTTCTTCTTACATCCCGGCGGCTTTTTGTGGTAAAATATAGATGCGGCGCGCGGCGGACAGCCATGCGAAAGCGCGGATCGCGAAGAACTGCTGCGACGGCTCACGCCCCCGGGCGGAGCGGGCAAGAGGACCTCGGAGGTAATCGGAAATGTATCAGGTTGGAGATTTGGTCTTTTACGGAGGAACGGGCGTCTGCGAGGTGGCGGACATCGCCATGCGGAAGGTGCCGGGCGCGTCGGGGGAGCAGCCCTACTACACGATGAAGCCGCTCTATCAGGAGTGCGTCATCCGCACCCCGGTGAACGGCAACAAGGTGTTCATGCGGCCGATCCTCACAAAGAAGGAGGCGGAGGAGCTGGTCGACAGCATCCCCACCGTACAGGCGAAGGCTTATTACAGCCGGGTGCTGGGAGAGCTGGCCGAGCACTACGCGAACGCCCTCAAAACCTATGACAGCGCGGAACTGGTCGAGCTGACCATGTCGATCTACGCGAAAAAGCGGGAGCTGGAGGGCCAGCGCCAAAAGTTCGGCACGGTGGACGAACGGTTCATGAAGCGCGCCGAGGAGCTCCTCTTCGGGGAGCTGGCCGCCGCGCTGGGCATCCCCAGGGAGGAGGTGCCGCGCTATATCGAAGCGCGGCTGGAACGCCCCGGGGAGGACGGCGGGGACGCGGAGGCATAAGAGGAATCAACGGGGGCCGGTCGCAGGACCGGCCCCCGTTTTTCAGGCTCGGAGAGAATCCCCGCGCCGCCGACGCGGCCGTCCGGCCCGGCGATTCGATCCCGCGCGGGGCCGCCGCCCGTCCGCTTTCCGGTTGAAAAGGGCGCGCGGGTAACGTATAATGGGGACAGGCAATGCGGCCAATTTTCGGAAACGGACGGATCACAGACATAAAGGAGGCAGTCAAATGAGTATCCACATCGGAGCAAAGCCGGGCGAGATCGCCGACCGGGTGCTGATGCCGGGCGACCCGCTGCGGGCGAAGCATATCGCGGAGACCTTTCTGGAGGGCGCGGTCTGCTATACCCAGGTGCGCGGGATGTACGGATTCACCGGCACCTACAAGGGCAAGCGCGTCTCGGTGCAGGGCAGCGGCATGGGGATGCCGTCGATGCACATCTACGCCAGCGAGCTCATGCAGGAGTACGGCGCCAAACGGATCATCCGCGTCGGCACCTGCGGCGGCCTGCGGGCGGAACTGAAGCTCAAGGACGTCGTGATCGCATCCGCGGCCTCCACCGATTCCAACATCAACAAATGTCGGTTCGGGCCGATCTCCTTCGCGCCGTCGGCGGATTTTGAACTGCTGCTGGGCGCCTATCAGACGGCGCGGGAGAGGGGGATGCGCGCCACCGTCGGGCCGATCTTCACGAGCGACCGCTTCTATTCCGACGACCTGCCCGAAAAGACGAAGATGCTCGCGGACTACGGCATCCTCGCGGTTGAGATGGAGACCTGCGAGCTCTATACGCTGGCCGCGAAGCACCACATCCAGGCGCTCACCCTGCTGACGGTGAGCGATAACGTCGTCACCGACGAGATCACCTCGCCGGAGGAACGGCAGACGAGCTTCAACGACATGGTCGAGCTGGCGCTCGAAATCGTCTGAGCCTGACGGGATGCGGCGAAAGCCGCATCCCGTTTGCGGGAAAGGAGCCCCCATGAACGAGATCATCGAAAGCCTGCTTTCGCGCAGGTCGGTCCGCGCCTTTGAGGAGCGGGCAGTCCCCGCGGCGGAAAAGGAGGCCATCCTGCTCGCGGCGGTCAACGCCCCCACGGCGGGCTGCCAGCAGCTCTACACCATCCTCGACGTCACCGACCCGGAGCTCAAGGCGCGGCTCGCCGAAAGCTGCGACCACCAGCCGTTTATCGCGAAGGCCCCGCTCGTGCTGGTCTTCTGCGCCGACTGCCAGAAGTGGTACGACGCCTTCCTGGCGGGCGGGTGCGCGCCGCGCCTGCCGGGCGCGGGGGACCTGCTGCTCGCGGTGGACGACAGCCTCATCGCGGCGCAGAACGCCGTGACCGCGGCGTGGAGCCTCGGCGTCGGCTCCTGCTACATCGGGGACGTGATGGAGCGGTGCGAGGAGCACCGGGCGCTGCTCGGCCTGCCGGACTATGTCTTCCCGGCGGCGATGGTGGTGTTCGGTTATCCGACCGCCGGGCAGAAGGCCCGCAAAAAACCGGAACGGTGCGCGATGGAGCGGATCGTGCAGGAGAACCGCTACCGCCGGATGGGGGCGGACGAGCTGCGGGATATGCTCGCCCCGAAATCGGGCGCGGACGGCTATGAGGCGTGGCTCGCGGCCTTCTGCGGGCGCAAGTATAACTCCGCCTTTTCCCGCGAGATGACCCGTTCGGTGGAGGCCTACCTCGCGGCCTTCCGCCGGGAGGAGCCGTGAGGCGGACGGCCGCCCCGGGACAAAAGCGGGGCGAAGAGCCCCTTCCCGCCCTCCCGTCCGACCGGCTGGCGCGGCCCGGCGGAAGGGAGCAATCAAACGGCAAGGGCCGGAGGCGACCGCCTCCGGCCCTTTATCGCTCCGCCCCTTCCGTCTCATCCAGGCGGATGGAGATTTGCAGGACGTAGTTTTCATATCCGCTGACCGACAGCTCGTCGAGCAGCACGTCCTCGAAGAAGCTGCCCATCAGCGGGAGCCCCTGCTCCCGCGCATACCGGAGCAGGTCCCGGTAGGTCTCATGCGCCGAGTCGTAGCCGCCGCAGTGGCGGGCGGTGAGGTAGCTGCCCGCCTGCCTGACGTAGACGGGCAGGCCCCTGGGGGGCGCGTCCAGCTGGGTGTAGAAGTGGGAATAGCGGGTGAAATCCCCCCGCTCGACCTCGGAAAGCCCGATCATCGAGCCGGTCGCGTAGGGGCTGACGATCTCGTGCTCGTCGCAGAAGCGGACGTGCTCGGCCAGCGACAGGGCGGCGCTGCGCTCGCTGGTGAGGGGCGGCACCTGGGTGCGCACGAGGTATTTCTCGGGAAATGGACGGACGCAGGGGCCCTCCGGTCCGGATGCGAGCGCGCTTTCGGTGAGTTCCGCCTTGCGGCGGATGAGCTCCTTCATCCGCCGCAGGCGGCGGATCTTTTCGTCGAGCAGGCGCGCCTCCCCCTGGAGCAGCCGGACCAGCTCCTCCGGGCTGCGCCGGTCGAGGTAGGCCTTGATCTCCCGCAGCGGGATGTCGAGCTCCTTGAGGGTGGAGATCACGAAGAAGACGTCGATCTGCGCCATCGAATAGTAACGGTAGCCGTTTTCCGCCTTGACGGCGGGGGAGAAGACGCCCAGCTCGTCGTAGTGGAAGAGGGTGTGCTTGCTTACGCCGCACAGCCGCGCGAACTCGCCCGTCGTGAGGTACTGCGGATTCTTTCCCATTTTTTAAATTCCCCCTTGACTATCGGGTTACCCGATGGTTTATTATAGACCGCAGTGACTTTTTTTACAACAGGAGGTATTTCTCATGCATCCCGCGATTTCCAGGGAGTTCCACTTCGGATCCCTGCTGCGGTTCGCGCTGCCGACCGTGATTATGATGATCTTCATGTCGATGTATACCATTGTGGACGGCATCTTTGTCTCCCGGTTCGTCGGCACCGACGCGCTTTCCGCCACAAACATCGTCTATCCGGCCCTCAACCTCGTGCTGGCGGTGGCCATCATGCTCTCCACCGGCGGCAGCGCGATCGTCGCGCGCAAGCTGGGTGAGGGCGACCCGCAGGGCGCCCGGGAGAGCTTCGCCCTCATCGTCGCGGCGGGCGTGGCGGCGGGCGTCGTCATCGGCGTTCTGGGCCTCGCGTTCCTCGAACCGCTCTGCACGATGCTCGGCGCGAACGGCCGCCTGATGGCCGACTGCAAGGCCTACCTGGGCACGCTGATGCTCTTCGTGCCCGCCTCGGTGCTTCAGATTCTCTTCCAGAGCTTCTTCGTCACGGCGGGGCGGCCCGGCCTCGGGCTCGGGCTGACGATCGCGGCGGGGGTCTCCAACGCGGTGCTCGACTATTTGCTCATCGTGCCCGCCGGGATGGGCATCACGGGCGCGGCGGTGGCCACCGCCATCGGCTGGTGCATCCCCGCTCTGGCGGGGGTCGCCTATTTTCTCTTTTCCCAAAACCCGCTGCGCTTCGCCCGCCCGAAGCTCGACTGGCGGACGCTCGGGGAGAGCTGCTTCAACGGCTCCTCCGAGATGGTGACCAACATTTCCACCGGCGTGACCACCTTCCTCTTCAACATCCTCATGCTCCGCTACCTCGGGGAGGACGGGGTGGCCGCGATCACCATCGTGCTCTACGCGCAGTTTTTGCTGACCGCGCTCTACCTCGGCTTTTCGATGGGGGTCGCGCCGGTCGTCAGCTTCAACTACGGAAGCGGGAACACCCTCCAGCTCAAGCGGCTCTTCAAGATCTGCGCCCTGTTCATCGGCGGCTCGTCGGCGGTCGTCTTCGGGGTTTCGCTGCTGCTGGCGGGGCCCCTTGTGGGGGTCTTTTCCCCGCCCGGCACGGCGGTCTATGAGATCGGGCGGGAGGGCTTCCTGCTCTTTTCCCTGAGCTTCCTCTTCGCCGGGGTCAATATCTTCGCCTCCGCGTTTTTCACCGCGCTTTCCAACGGGCGGGTTTCCGCCGCCATCTCCTTCCTGCGCACCTTCGGCTTCCTGATCGTTGCGCTGGTCCTGCTGCCGAAGGCGGTCGGCGTGACGGGGATCTGGCTGGCCGTCCCCTTCGCAGAGCTGGCCACTGCGGGGGTCGCCGCCCTCTTCCTCTGGCGCAGCCGCGAGGTCTACCGGTACCTGTAAAGCCGCGTTGATCCCTCCGGCCCTCTTGGATTGCCGGGAGGTTTGTGATATACTGGAGGCAGTTCGATGCTGGAGGGATGGTAATGGCGGACGCGATGGCTCTGGCGGGGGATATCGTCTCCTGCAGCGGGCTGATGCTGCTCTTTTTGCTGCTCACCGAGCCGCGCTATCCCATGCGCCGCACCGCGGCCCTGCTATCTGCGGTCTTCGCGGCGACCGCCGCCGCCTATATCGCCGCCGTCCTCGGCCTTGGGCTTACGCCGGGGCAGGCCTCCCTCGTCTGTTTTTCGATCCCAAGCCTCACGGCCTGCCTGCTGCTCTCCAAATACCGGGACGGGCGGTTCCTCTTTACCTTCTGCACGATCGACGTGCTGGGGTTCATGCTGATTGCCGTTTCCCGCATCTCCGCCGTCCTGCTCGGCGGCGACGACTGGGTCAGCCTCCTTTTCCGGCTCGCGTTGATAGGGTTGCTGGTGGCGCTCTTCCTGCGCATCCGCGGCAATTACCGGCGGGTGATGGCGGAGCATTCGACCGGCTGGGGGATGCTGGCCGCGGTGTCGGTCCTTTTCTATGCGATGCTCTATCTGCTCGTGACCTATCCGGCCCCGCTGATCGGGCGGAGGGAATACATTCCCGTGGTGCTGTTCTTCTGCGCGACGGTGCTGGCGACCTACGTGGTAATCTACCAGGCGATCGTGCGCATGGTGAAGCTCTCCGAGAGCGAGCAGAGCGAACTGCTGCTGCAAACGCGGCTGGAACTGCAAAAGAGCCAGCTCGAATTGCAGCAGGTCTACTACCGGATGGCTTATGTCGACAGCCTGACCGGGCTTGCCAACCGCGCCTCCTTTGAGCGGCGGCGGAAGGAGATCGAGGCGGACCTTGTCCACAACCGGCCGGTATGGTGCGTGTCGGCGGACCTGAACAACCTCAAGGAGGTCAACGACGCGCGCGGTCACGAATGGGGCGACCGCCTGCTCCGCGAGACGGGGCAGCTGCTGACGCGGCTTCTGGGGGAGGCGTTTGAGATCTTCCGGCTGGGCGGGGACGAATTCATACTGCTCTCCTGCGGCACGCCGTCCGACAAGGTTTCGGCGCTGCTGGGAAACCTCTATCCCGCGATAGAGGCGCACAATGCCGCGGGCAATCTGCCGGTCAGCCTTGCCGCGGGCTGGGACAGCCTGCGGGAGGGGGAGGACGACCTGGCCCCGCTTATCGCGCGGGTCGACCGGGAGATGTACCGCCGCAAGCGGGAGATGAAGAAGGACGCGTCCCGTCCGGCTGACGAAATTTGACAAAACACAGAACGGACACAGATTATAATTGAACTGGAAACATTTCCATAGTATAATGAAAACAGCATCCCGCAGCGGGCGGGACGGACCCAAACACCAACGTCAACAGAAAAGGGGACAAGATGATGAAACAGCTTGGCAAGAAGTTTACCGCGGTCCTGCTGGCCGCCATGATGGTGCTGAGCCTCGCCGTGATGGCGAGCGCCGCGACCACCCAGACCGCCGGCACCTACAGCGTCACCGCGCAGGCGGACAAGATTCTCTTCACGCGTAACGGCGCGTCGGCTTCCTACCCGATCAAAACCGCCAACATCAAGCTGACCACCCATAAGGACGGCGACCTGCTCGTCTGCTTTACCGATTCGACCGGCAAGGCCCGCAACGTGACGGTCGGCAAACAGACCTCCCTGACGCTCAGCGGCCCGATGGCCTCTCTGACGCTCGCCAAGGAGCTCAACGACGGCGTGGCCGTGACCCTCGGCGCGACCGCAAACGTCACCACAATGACGGTCGACACCCCGAACCCGGTCGCGATCAACGGCAAGGTCGGCACCCTCAAGGTGACCGCGGCCGCCAACATCACGCTGGCCAAGGGCGCGACGGTCACCAAGAAGGACGTCACCTCCAAGACCGCGAAGATCACCACCTCGGCGAACACCGCCGTGACGGCCGCCCCGACCGCCGCCGCGACGAAGCCTGCGGCGACGAAGCCCGCCGCCTCTTCCTCCGCCTCCACCGGCTCGAAGGGCGACTACCGCGTCAAGATCGATTCGATCTACTGGGACGAGGATGAAGCGACTCTCGGCGACGTGCTCGACGAGCTCAACGACAACCTCGAGGTCTATGACTACGCCACCCGCACCTACCTCGCGGGCGACGCCAGGTGGACCACCTCCAACAACCGTTCGGTCCAGAGCGGAAAGAGCTACACCTTCACCTTCACGCCGGACGACAAGTCCTACGCGCCGGTCGACGGTTCGGTAAAGATCTATCTCGACGTGGCCTCCGGTGAGATCGACCTCGAGCTCAAGAGCCCGGGCTATCTCGTTGCGAAAGACGACGATGTTAAACTGAAATCGCTGCTTAGCGACCTGAAGAAGATGGTCAGGGCTTACGACGACAACGGCGACGAGGTCAAGGGTACTGTTTCCTGGGTCAGTAACGGCAGCAATACCATTGACAACGGCCGCTCCTATACTTACAAATTCAAACCGAGCAGCAGCCGCTATGAGTCGGAAGAAGGAAAGGTTTATGTCTACACGGAAGGCAATGAACCGTAAGCTGCACTGATTTTAATAAGGTGCGGGTCCCGTTTGGGACCCGCACCTTTTGTATTTTGTCGCAAATTGTTAAGGGAATTGTAAGAATTTTGTCGACCCGCAGGAAAGAACTGTCTGGTATCATCGAAGCATGACGAGAGAGGGGAGGTGTGGTATAATCATGAAAACGAGGGTCGCGGCCGGACGGATTGCGCCGAGGCCGCAAATCGCCTGCGGGGGGACAAAACGAATGGAAGAGAGACTGAGTGTGCTGGTCGTGGACGACGACCGGGAGATCGTGGAATCGATCGCGATCTATCTGAGCAGGGAAAATTTACAGATCTATAAAGCGTACGACGGCCTGCAGGCGCTCGACGTCGTGGCCGGCCACACCATCCACCTGATATTGATGGACGTGATGATGCCCCGGCTAGACGGCATCAAGGCGATGCTGAAGCTCCGGGAGGAGCACAACATCCCCATCATCCTCGTCTCGGCGAAGAGCGAGGACACCGACAAAATTTTTGGGCTGGAGTTCGGCGCGGACGACTACATCACCAAGCCCTTCAACCCCCTTGAGCTGATCGCGCGGGTCAAAAGCCAGCTCCGCCGCTATGTGCAGCTCGGCACCGCCGCGGACGCGGGCGGCGCGTCGGAGGTGCTGTCGGTGGGCGGGCTCGCCCTCGACGTGCACCAGAAGCGCCTCACCGTCGACGGCGAGGAGGTCAAGCTCACCCCGATCGAATACAAGATCATGGAGCTGCTCATGCGCAACCAGGGGCGGGTGTTCTCGATCGATGAAATCTACGAACGGGTGTGGAACGAGCCGAGCTTCGCGCCGGAAAACACCGTCGCGGTCCACATCCGCCGCATCCGCGAGAAGATCGAAATCAATCCGCGGGAACCAAAATATTTGAAGGTGGTGTGGGGCATTGGCTACAAAATCGAAAAAGCGTAGGCCGGGGCTGTGTTTCTTCCTCTTTTTCCTCAGCCTGTCGATCCTGCTGACGGCGGGGATTCTCACGCCGTTCGCGCTGGAAAACGAGGTCGCGGCCGACTACAAGGACACCGCGAGCTACCGCAGGCTGATGGGCTCCCTCATCGGGGACGCCTACGACATCGCGCGCGGCAAGCAGGAGGCGGACACCCTGCTGTGGGGGGAGGACAACGTCAGCTTCGACATCTATGACGGGGCCACCCGGGAGAACTGGTCGAAGAACGCCTCCGGAAACGGGGAGCTGCTCGCCGCCGACCTGCTGGAGCAGGTGGGCGCGGGACAGTACGACCACGTGGTCTACATCAACGGGATCCATATGAAGGAACGGCTCTTCACCTTCGGCAGCGGCGTTCAGGAGCGCGAATACGACTCCCTTTGGCGCTCCCCTTACGCCGCGAGCTTCTCCTCCGGGGGGCTTGGGGCCGAATCCCCGACGATCGCCATCGCGGTCAAGGCGCGGGACCAGATGCTCAACTACGGCCCCGTCTACAGCGAATACTACCGCTGGTTCCGGTGGATGATGGTGCTTTCCGCCGCGGGCGCCGTCGCGGGGCTCGCCCTGCTGGTGCTGCTCGGCACGCTGATCGCCCACCGCACCCTCGGCGCGGCGCACCGCGCCATCGCCTCCGCGATGGGCCGGCTGTGGATGGAGGTCAAGCTCCTCCTCTCGGCCGCCGCGCTCGGCTTCGGCGGGTGGACGCTGTGGGCGACGTTCAGCGGGGAGCTTGGCCCCGCGCCCGGCATCGCCGTCTTCCTGCTCTGCTTCTGGTGGTGCTGGCTCGTGCTGGCCGACCTTGCCGTCAACGGCAGGGAGTTCTTCCGGAACAACATCCCCATGTCGGTCGTGCGGTTCATGAGGAGCCTCGAGAGCCCCTATGAGTTCCTCGAGCGGATGAAGACCCGGCTGGCCGTGCTGATCGGCGTGGAACTCATCCTTCTGGTCGTGTTCGGCGTGCTGATCCTGCTCGGGCCGGTCGGATGGATCCTCGACGTCGGCGTGTTGGCGCTCGGCATCTTCCTGCTCGCGCGCTTCGTGCTCGAATATAATCGCAACATGGACGAGTTCTCCAAGGTGGTGGACTACACGGCGGGCGTCCGCGGCGGCACGGTCCAGGGGCCGCTTCTGCTGCGGGGCGACTTCGCCGGGCTGGGGGAGGACCTCAGCGACATCATGAGCGGCGTGAGCCGCGCGGTCGAGGAGCAGGTGCGCAGCGAGCGGATGAAGGTCGAACTGGTGACCAACGTCTCCCACGATCTCAAAACGCCGCTCACCTCGATCATCAACTACGCCGACCTGCTCGGGCAGGAAAACCTGACCCCCGATTTCGCCAACGACTATGTGAAGATCATCGGGCAGAAGGCGGGACGGCTCAGCCACCTCGTGCAGGATCTGTTTGAAATCTCCAAGGCGAACAGCGGCGCGATCGATCTGGAACCCGAGCGGATCGACGTGGTCGCGCTGGCCGAGCAGACGATCGCCGAGATGGACGAAAGGATGAACCCGTCCGGCGTGGAGATCAAGGCGCAGCTCGCCCCCCAGCGGCTCTTCGTCTGGGCGGACGGCAGGAAGCTGCACCGCGTCTTTGAAAACCTGCTGGGCAACGCCCTTAAATATTCCCTCGCCGGCACCCGCGTCTACATCGTCGTGCGGCAGGCGGAGGAGACGGCGGAGATCTCCTTCAAAAACGTGGCGAGCTATGAGATGACCTTCACCGCCGAGGACATCGTCGAGCGGTTCCAGCGGGGGGACGCCTCCCGCACCGGAGAGGGCAGCGGGCTCGGGCTCGCGATCGCCAAGAGCTTTGTGGAGCTTTCGGGCGGCGCGCTGTCGATCGAGCTGGACGGCGACCTCTTCAAGGCCACGGTGACGCTGCCCCTCTGCCAGGAGGAGCCGGCCCCGCGGCCGGAGGAACCGGCCCCCGTTTTGCGGGAGGACGGGGACGCGCCCGGGGATGGCGTACCGGAGGCGGAATATCTGGTTGCGGCGGGCGGCGTGCCGTCCGATGAACAGGCTCCTCCTGAACCCACGGATGAATAGAGCACCCCGAAAGCGAAAGGCCCGCGGCGCTGCCGCGGGCCTTTCGCCGTCCGGTGCGGGCGCGGATTAAGATTCCGTTAGAAATCGGCGCGGGGGCTTTTCTTGGGCGCGCGATATGGTATGATGGGGGCAGAAAAAAGTGGGGGAGGGAACGGGATGTCGGGAAAGAAGCTGTTCCTCGTCGGGCTGCTCTGCGTCGCCCTGGTCGCGCTCATTCTGCTGGCGCTGACCTCGGCGTATATCGCCGTGTCCTACCGGTGGCTGCTCGTCCCGCTCGGGGTCTGGGCGGCGGCGATGCTGGTCTTCCATTTCCGCAAAAAGGACGGCTGAGGAGAAAGGCCGGGAGCCCCGCGGGGCTCCCGGCCTTTTCTCCTCACAGCTCGTCGCAGGGGATGCCGCGGACCGCGTCCTCGGTGCCGGCCTCGCAGGCGATCTCGTAATAGCGGATCTTGTGGTTGATCTTTTCCATGTGCTTTTGAAGCTGGGAGATCTGCTGCTCGACGATCGACTTCTGCCGCCGGAACATCGCCAGCCGGTCGGCCAGCGTGGAATCGCCCTGCACGCACCAGTCGATGAACTGCCGGATATCCCGGATGGGCATCCCCGTGCTCTTGAGGCAGGTGATGACCGACAGCCACTCGAAATCGCTCTCCTTGAAGGCGCGGAACCCCGAGGGGGACCGGTCCACGAAGGGCAGCAGCCCCTCCTTGTCGTAATAGCGTAGCGTGTGCGCAGTCAGCCCCGCGCGCCGCGCCGCCTGCGCGATGGTGTAGCTCATTCCGCGTCCTCCTTTTCATTCGACAGGTAGTTTTCGATGCGGCACTGTTCTGTGACTTCCTTCCCGAGGAGGGTGATGGCCTTCCGCGGGCAGAGGCTGATGCAGCGGTAGCACATGGTGCAGCGGCCGCGCGGCAGGGGCCTTCCGTTTTGTATGGAAAGGTTGCGCATGGGGCAGACCCTTTCGCAGAGGCCGCAGCCGACGCACGCCCCGCTGAATTTGGGCCCGTCGGAATAGCGCGCCGTCTTGCCGTAAAACCAGAGGCGCTGTCCCAGCAGGCCCGCGATGCGGCGGGAGAGTCCCAGCCCGTCCCTTGGGAAGTCCCCGGCCAGGATGCGGGCGGCGGCCTCCCGCATCTTTTTTTCCGCCGCTTTGACGATTTTCCGGTTTTCCTCGAGCGGCTTTTTCAGAAGCCTGCTGTCGCAGACGGAGTCGGGCATGCGCAGGTGCAGGCCGCCGGTGACGGCGGCGCCGCACCTCTTCAGGATTCTGGCGGCGCAGCCCGCGCCGTCGCCGCTGAACGCGCCCATGGTCGCCAGGCAGAGGACCTGCTTTCCCCGCCAGAGCTCCGCATGGTCCCGGATGAACGCGCGCACCATCAGCGGGGCGTTGGAGTACTGGATGGGGTACGCCAAAACGATCGAGGAATGCGCCGCGGCCCGTTCGGCGGCGTTTTCCTCCTCGATGGGCACCGCCTCCGCCGTTTCGTCGAGCAGGCGCAGCAGGTATTCGACGCAGTATCTGGTGTTGCCGGTTCCGCTCAGGTAGAGACCGATCACGCCGGGACGCCTCCTTTCACCGGGGAAGAATATTTTTTGGGGGTATTGACTTCGAGCATACTCTAAGGTCTATAATCATATCGTACCAGAAACGCCGCCGCGGCGCAAGCGGCGGAATATCATCAGCGGAGAAAGGATGCGGTGAAAGCATGAGAACGATGAAGCTGGGCGCCGCCGGGCCGACCGTTCCGGTCGTCGCGGTCGGCTGTATGCGGATAAACAACCTCGACGGCCCCGCCGCCGAACGGTTCGTGCAGGCGGCGCTCGATTTGGGCGCGAACTTTTTCGACCACGCGGACATCTACGGGGACGGCGCCTGCGAGGAGATCTTCGCGAAGGCGGCGCACATGAGCCCGTCGGTGCGGGAAAAACTGATCCTCCAGTCCAAATGCGGCATCGTCAAGAACCCGCGCATGTTCGATTTCAGCAGGCGGCACATCATCGAGTCGGTCGAGGGCAGCCTGCGCAGGCTCGGGACCGAATACCTGGACGTGCTGCTGCTCCACCGCCCCGACGCGCTGATGGAGCCCGACGAGGTCGCCGGCGCGTTCGAGGAGCTCGCCGCCGCGGGCAAGGTGCGGCACTTCGGCGTCTCCAACCAGAACCCCGGCCAGATGAAGCTGCTCCAGCGCGCGATGGGTCCCCGCCCGATCGTGGCCAACCAGCTCCAGCTGAGCATCACCAACTGCAACATGATCTCCAACGGCTTCAACGTCAACATGGAAAACGACTCCGCCCTCTGCCGCGACGGAAGCGTGCTCGACTTCTGCCGGCTCCACGACATCACGATCCAGCCCTGGTCCCCCTTCCAGTACGGGTTTTTCGAGGGGGTCTTCCTCGGCAGCGACAAATTCCCCGCGCTCAACCGCGTGATCGACGGGATCGCGGAGCGGCATGGGGTCAGCAATACGACGGTCGCCATCGCGTGGATCCTCCGCCATCCGGCCCATATGCAGCCGGTCGCGGGCACGATGAATCCCGGGCGGCTCGCGGATATCTGCCGCGCGGCGGACGTCACCCTCTCCCGTGAGGAGTGGTACGCGATCTATCAGGCGGCGGGCAACGTCCTGCCCTGATTCAAACGAGATAAAGGAGCGATATCAGATGAAATTCAACTACTACATTCCCACCCGCATCCTCTTCGGCAAGGGGATGCTGAACCGGCTGTCGCGGCAGGAGCTGCCCGGCAAAAAGGCGCTCATCGTTACGACGGGCGGAACCTCGGTCAAAAAATACGGTTACCTCGCGCGGGTCGAGGAGCAGCTTGACAAGGCGGGCGCGGAGCACCTGCTCTTCGACAGGATCCTGCCCAACCCGATCAAGGACCACGTTATGGAGGGCGCGGCGCTCGCCAAGGCAAACGGCGTGGACTTCGTCGTCGGGCTCGGCGGCGGCAGCGCGATCGACTCCGCCAAGGCGATCGCGATCATGGCGGCCAACGAGGGGGACTACTGGGATTATATCTCGGGCGGCACCGGAAAGGGACTCACCCCTCCGAACGACCCGCTTCCCGTCGTCGCGATCACGACGACGGCGGGTACCGGCACCGAGGCCGACCCCTGGACGGTGACCACCAAGACCGAGACGAACGAGAAGATCGGCGGCGGCTATGACAAGACCTTCCCGGTGCTGTCGGTCGTCGACCCCGAGCTGATGCTGACGGTGCCGAAGCGGCTGACCGCCTACCAGGGCTTCGACGCCCTCTTCCACAGCACCGAGGGGTACCTCAACTGCACCGCCTACGTGCTCAGCGACCTCTACGCACTCAAGGCGATCGAGCTGATCGGCAAAAGCCTCGCGGCGGCGGTCGCGGACGGCGGCAACCTCGAGGCGCGCGCCGACGTCGCGCTGGCCAACACGCTGGCAGGCATGGTCGAATCGACCTCCGGCTGCACCTCCGAGCACAGCCTCGCCCACGCAATCAGCGCCTATCACCCGCAGTTCGAGCACGGCGCAGCGCTCATCTCGGTGAGCCGCGCCTACTATACCCACTGGGCGAAGGCGGGCTGCTGCGACGAGCGGATGGTCGATATGGCAAAGGCCCTCGGCAGGAAGGACGCGAAGGAGCCGATGGACTTTGTCGCCGCGCTCGAGGAGCTCATGCGCGCCTGCGGCGTGGACGACATCAGGATGAGCGGCTACGGCATGAAGCGGGAGGAGCTTGAAAAGTACGCCCGCAACGCGCGGGAGACGATGGGCGGCCTCTACGAGGTCGACCCCGCGCCTCTCTCCGACGCGGACGCGCTGAAAATTTTGGAGGAGTCCTACCGGTAACGGTAAAAAGGCCCCGGACATTGTCCGGGGCCTTTTTTGTCAGATGCCCTGCCGGGCCGCGCCTCGGAAGAGTTCCGCGCGGCTCTAGGCGCAGGCGTCGAGCCCCGGCGCGCCGCCGTCCAGGACGGCGTGACGGTTGCGCGCCTGCCCCCGACCCGGCGGAGATTTTGCCGGTTTTTCCTGCGGCCGCGCGGCGCGGGAAAAATTCCCCCTTGCATTTTTGCGCGAAATGGGATATGATATCTGCAAATCCTTCCGTTTGATCGGAACATACAGGGAGTAACGCTTGATGTCGGCAATTTATGAGGTGGCTTTCCACTAAAACCGAATAGCCCGGAACGGAGCGGGAGCGCGGGGAACGCCCGGCGCTTTTGCGACGTTTGCGCCACCTTTCGTGAATACTGTCGCGCAGCAGGCTGCGCAGCGCAGGACACGTTTGGCGTGTCCTTTTTTGCGCCCTGATCGCGCGCAGCGGCACGCCGGACAATCCCGCGGAGACAGGCTGAAAGGTTCTGTTTCCGCGGGATTTTTGCGTCTTGGTGAGGAAAGCCCGGATGGAAAGGAGAGGCCGGAACGGCCGAACATTTGGAACCTGTATTTTATTCGGAGGGAACAACATTTGAATATCGAACAATATGGATTTCGCCGGACAGACCTGCCGCAGGATGCGCGGGGAATCCCGGCGCGCATAACGGCGGTCCGCCGCGGCTGCTTTGAGATCGTCTGCGACAGGGGCGCCGGCCTCGCGCGCCTCGCGGCGGACGCCCGCCGCGAGGACGGGGAGACCGGCCCGACGGTCGGGGATTTCGTCCTGCTCGACTGGCGGGAGGACGGGGAAAGCCGCATCCTGGAGATGCTGCCCCGCAGAACCCGGTTCTCCCGCCGGGACCCCTCCTCGTCCGGGCACGGGGAACAGGCGGTGGCGGCGAACTTCGACTATGTCTTCATTTTGCAGCCGCTCGGGAGCGGATTTCGCCCGCGCGGGCTGGAGCGGTACCTGTCGCTCGCGTGGCAGTCGGGCGCCGTCCCGGCGGTCCTGCTCACAAAGGCGGATGCCGTGGAGGACTTCACGGACCAGCTCCGCGCGGCGGAAAAGCTCGCCGCCGGGACGGGGGTCTTCGCGGTCAGCGCCCGCACGGGGTACGGCCTCGACCAGCTCGCCGGCTACCTGAAGCCGGGCAGGACGGTCGTCTTCCTCGGCCCGTCGGGCGCGGGAAAGTCGACCCTTGTGAACGCGCTGGCGGGCGGGGAGGTCATGCGCACCTCCGGCATCCGCGAAAAGGACGGGCGGGGCAGGCACACGACCACCCACCGCCAGCTGCTCCTGCTGGAAAACGGCGTGCTGGCGATCGACACGCCCGGCATGCGCGAGCTCGGGATGTGGGAGGCGGAGGAGGGGATCTCCCGCGGCTTCCCCGACGTCGAGGAGCACCTCGGGCACTGCCGGTTCAGCGACTGCCGCCACCAGGGGGAACCCGGCTGCGCGGTGGCGGAGGCGATCCGGCGCGGCGAGCTTTCGCCCGAACGCTGGGAGTCCTACCGGAAGCTCCGGGAGGAATCGCGGCTTTCCGGAAGCAAGGCGGATTTCCTGCGGGAAAAGCAGCGCCGGCAGAAGGAGCTCTCCAAGACCCTGCGGCAGTGGAAGAAGGCGGACTACCGCCATGAGCCCTGCATGGAGAGCTTCACCTGCAAGGTCTGCGGCGCTCTGGTGACGCCGGAGGACGCCGGGAGCCGCCACCGCAACCACTGTCCCCGCTGCCTGTCGAGCGTCCATGTCGACAACCGCCCGGGGGACCGGGCGTCGCTCTGCGGGGGCACGATGGACCCCATCGGCGTCTGGGTGCGCAAGGACGGGGAGTGGGCCCTCATCCACCGCTGCCGGGCGTGCGGCGCGCTCAGCTCGAACCGGATCGCGGCGGACGACAACCCCGCCCTGCTCATGTCCATCGCGGTGAAGCCGCTGGCGGAGCCGCCCTTCCCGCTCTGGCAAGCCGCCCCGGAGAAGCCGTAGGCGGAGATTGGGAAAATGAAAAGCAGCCGCGTAAGCGGCTGCTTTTCTGCGGCGCGGGACGCTGCCCGCTCAGTGGCATTTCGTGCAGGCGGTGTAACCCATCGCCTCGGCGTTCGCCGTGTTGTAGGCCACAAAGCCCGCCGTCTCGTCAAAGTCGGTGCAGCCGAGCCTGTGGTAGACGGTGGAGCCCTCCCCCTGGATGAGCGCGATATAGGTGTCGAGGAAGAGCGCCTTCTCGGCGTCCGTCTTGCCGGTCACGGCCGGCGCGGCCGCCGCCGCGGGGGCGGAGGCCTCGGCGGGCGCGGAAGCGGCGGGGACCGCCGGCGCGCTCTCGTAGGGGCAGACGCCGTTCGGATGCAGGTGCGCGGGATAGCCGTGGTGGTAGTGGTAGGGGCCGAGCCCGCTGACGTTTTTGTTGTCGTGGTGGCCGCCGGCGGAATCGGTGCGCCCCGAATGGGCGGAAACCGGCAGCGAAAGCAGCAGGACGGACAGCAGGACGCAGAGCATTTTTTTCATGGGACAACACCTCCTGCACCCATTGTACCCTCCGGAAAATACTGGGAATGTCGAAATCTGTCGAACGGCGGAGGAAAAACCATCCGCGCCGCGGCTGCGCGGCGTGATCAAAAAGCCGTCCGTTGTAAAGGCAATTTTTCCAACAAATTCTCTTTTTCACCTTGACATTCCCGCATCAATATGGTAAGGTATAATTCGTCGAGTGAAGCTCGGCTTTTGATTTGCCCTCGGTCCTGATGGACATGCGGTGGTGCTGGAATCGGCAGACAGGCACGTTTGAGGGGCGTGTGCGCGAGCGTGTGGGTTCAAGTCCCATCCACCGCACCAAAAAAGACACCAGTCGCTGCGGCGGCTGGTGTTTTTATTTTTGTCCGGCGCGCCGGGCGTCGAATAGAGGAGGCTTTTCCTTGAGACGGAGACTGCGTTTTGACATTTGGCTTTCCTTGCTGCTGGCTCTGCCGATCATGCTGGGGATCGTCTGGCTCTTCAACCACGCCGTTTTCCCCGCGCTCTACGAGTCCTACGCCGCTTCCAACGCGGGCGGGGCGGGGACGGTGGGCGCGCCCGCCGCCGGGGACACCTTCCGGGCGCGCACGCTGGACGAGATGCTGGAGCACGGGACGTTCACCTTCGGCGGCGACCTGTACGCCGTCCTCAACAACGGCGGCCCCTTCTACAAAAGCCGGCGGTGGGAGGCGCTCGAACTGGAGGACGGCAGCCGGATCGCGGCGAGGATCAACCATGACGCGATCCGGGACGACGGGGAACCAGGCCTCTACAGCCACGACATCCTCCTGCCGGTGGGGACGATCGTCCATGGGGAGCTGCCGGCGGAGCTTGTCGAGGGATTCGCCCCCTACGGCGGGCTCACCCGCACCGACCTGATGGTGGACATGGAGGGCGGGCACGCCGTTTACGGCTACGACACCCTCAACGGATACATCGTCGTCCCGATGCAGCTCGTCCTGCTGGTCGGGTTCGCGCTGCTCTTCCACCGCATCGGCGTGAAAATGGGGCTGTTCCCGCCGATCCTCCCCCGCCGCGTGCGGGAAAAGACGGAGGCCGCCGAATAGCGGCGCTCTTCCGGACATGCCGAAAATCCGGACGCAAAGCGTCCGGATTTTTTTGCCTTCCCGCACCGGAGGCACCGCGATGGAAAAAAGCGGGCGCGGTGTGCAGGAATCCGGTTAGATTTTGACACGTAAGGGGTGTATGACTTCAAGTATAATCCTTTTTCCGGACAGCCGCCGCCCTTCATTGGCGGACAAATGCATGTATATTTTCCGCGCCCCGGACGAATATACAGTGGATAAGCTGTTGAAACGACGGGGGAGAAGGGGGCCGTCTCGCTGATTACGGGGAAACGGTCCTGTGGAAAACTCGGTGGAAAGTGTTTATAACTTTGTGTATATTCTGTGAACCGTTTGCCGCAGTCACGGAAATGGGGCGGAACGCCCCTGCTTTCGCCGGTTTTGCAACCTTTTGTGCGCTGCAGGCATCCATTTTCTGGCTTTACAAGGCAAATGCCGATGTTGTATAATAAGCACGTTACCGCGGCCGGAGGGGCGGCGGGGGGACGGACGGAATACGCGCCGTTAGGAGTAAAGGGATGTTTGAAAAGAAACCGCCCAAGGTGATTCGCGGGCACAATCGGAATATGCTCTGGCCGGTGCTCGGCCTGCTGGCGTTCGCGCTGGTTTTTTCGCTGGCCGTGGCCGGGATTTGGCAGAAGGTGGCCGCCGAACCGGAGGAGAGCGCGCCCTCCGTGGCGGAAAGCGCCGCGCCGGAATCGAGCGAGCCGGAGGCGTCCTCCTCCGAGCCGGAGGAGAGCAGCGAACCGGAGGCGCCGGAGAAGCCCGCGCTGCCCGATGGGGCGGTCCCCGAATCGGAGCGGGTGATGGGCACCTACTTTGACGACGCGGCGTTCGTCGGGGATTCGATCACCGAGGGGATCGGCCTCTACGGGCTCATGTCCAACACCACGGTGCTCGCGGGCACCAGCGTCAACCTCGACACCGTCTACACGCGCGAGGTCGTCAAGACGGAGGAGGGGCGCATCACGATCATGGACGCGCTCGGGCAGAAGCCCTATGCCAAACTCTACATCATGCTGGGCGGGAACGAGGCCCGGGAGGACACCGCGACCTTCATCGCCCGTTACGGCAAGCTGCTCGACGACATCAAGGCGCTCCAGCCGAACGCGCTGATCTACGTCCAGTCGATCCTTCCGGTGACGCCGGACAACATCTACAACCTGGACAACAGCCATATCGACGCCTTCAACGCGGCGCTGCTCGAGCTCAGCAAGGAGAAGGGCGTCTACTTCGTCAACGTGGCCGAGGCGCTCAAGAACGACAGGGGCGAACTGCCCGAGGAGGCCTCCCCGACCGACGGGATGCACTTTGGGCCGGAATATTACACCAAGTGGTTTGAATACCTCAAAACCCACACCGTATCATAAATAAGGAGCTGTCATCATGAAACGTATTTTAGCAGTCCTGCTCGCATCGCTGGCGGTCCTCTCGCTGGCGGCGTGCGGCAAGCAGGCGGATTCCGGAAAGCAGCCCGCGGCGGCGGACGTTGTCGCGGCGGTGGCCGGTGGCCTCGACCTCAAGGACCAGATGGTCACGGCGGACGAGACGGTCTTCTACAGCCTTTACAGTTCGCTCGACAAGGAGAAGGTTGCGGACGCGTCGATGTACATGAGCGGCACCCGCTCGACCGCTGAGGAGGTCACCGTCATCAAGGCGAAGGACGCGGCGGACGTGCAGCATATCAAGGACGCGATCGATGTGCGCATCGAGGACCAGAAGTTCTCCTACGAGGACTACAAGCCCGAGGAGATGACCAAGATTGGCGGCGCGCTCGTGCTGACCCACGGGAACTATGTCCTGCTCGTCATGGCGGACGACACCTCCTCCGTGGAAAAGACCTTTGAAGCGCAGTTCTGACTGCCGGACGCCCCCGTGGGAACGTACCGTTCCCGCGGGGGCTTTCTCGCGGTCCAGTTTTACGCAATTTTGACGGTATTGACCCGGATTTTCGGAAATCAGGCCGATTTGGACGGTTTTTGCGCGGCTAGGCGGAAGAGGGTCCGGATTGCGGGAATTTGCGCTTGCAATCGGGGAATCATGTGCTATAATGGGAAAGGCGTCAAACGGGCGCCGGATATGGAATTTGAACCGATCAAACAGTTTGGAGGTGCCGATGTGAACCCTGACCCGGGAAGTACCCGCTGGTGGAAGCTCTGTGTCAAAAAACACAATATCGTCAGGGGCGCATCCCACCGTGCTTAGAAGCCCCTGAGAAAGGGGCCATTCTATGCTGAATTTCTATAAGACGGTGGACAACCGCATCCTCAAGATCGACGCGCCCGAGCCGGGCTGCTGGATTTCGGTCGTCAGCCCCACCGAGGCGGAGGTCGCCTACCTGACCGGCGACCTCGGCGTGGAGCCCGATTTCGTCCGGGCCGCGCTCGACGAGGAGGAGAGCTCGCGCATCGAGAGCGAGGAGGACCAGACCCTCGTCATCGTCGACTATCCCTCCGCCGAGGAGCAGACCGACGAGAACAAGACGCTGCTCTACACCACCCTGCCGATGGGCATCATCATCACGCGGGACTATGTCATCACCGTCTGCCTCAACGACAACCTCACGATCATGGACATGGCGGAGGGCCGCGTCAAGGGGCTGCAGACCTCCCTCAAGACCCGCTTTCTGCTGCTGACGCTGCTGCGCATCGCCGCGCGCTTCCTCATCTACCTCAAGCAGATCGACAAGCTCTCCTCCACCACCGAGAGCCGCCTGCACCAGTCGATGCGCAACAAGGAGCTCATCCAGCTGCTCGGGCTGGAAAAGTCGCTCGTCTATTTCTCCACCTCCCTCAAATCGGACGAGGTCACGCTCGAAAAAATCCTGCGCGGCCGTATCATCAAGCTCTACGAGGAGGACGAGGACCTGCTCGAGGACGTGCTGATCGAGGTCAAGCAGGCCATCGAGATGTGCAATATCTATTCGGGCATCCTCTCGGGCATGATGGACGCCTTCGCGTCGGTCATCTCCAACAACCTCAACATCGTCATGAAGGTGCTCACCGCCATCACGATCGTCATGGCCATCCCCAATATGGTGTTCAGCTTCTACGGCATGAACGTTTCGGGGCTGCCGTTCCCCGTCTGGTGGGTGCCGATCGTCATCTCGCTGATCATTGCCGGCATCGGCACCTTCATCCTCGTCAAGAAGGATATGTTCCACTGAACGTCCGCCGCAAGGCAGAAAAAGAGCCGCCCAGATGGGCGGCTCTTTCAATTCTCGTTTACAGCCCGTGGCAGGCCTCGCACTCGGTGATCGTCCCGACGATCGGGTCGGGGTCGACGCCGTTTTTGCGGTAGTAGTCGGCGAGCGCCGCCTTGACCGCCTGCTCGGCCAGCACCGAGCAGTGGATTTTGCTCGCGGGCAGGCCGTCGAGCGCCTCGACCACCGCCTGATTGGAGAGCTTCAGAGCGTCTTCGATGGTCGAGCCCTTGATCATGTCGGTGGCCATCGAGCTGGTCGCGATCGCCGCGCCGCAGCCGAAGGTCTTGAACTTCGCGTCCTCGATGACGCCGTCCTTGATTTTGAGGTACATCTTCATGATGTCGCCGCATTTGGCGTTGCCGACCTCGCCCACGCCGTCCGCGTCGGGGATTTCTCCGACGTTGTGGGGGTTGGCGAAATGCTCGAGCACCTTATCCGAATATAACATTCTGCATCCAGTCCTTTCTATGCTTAGACCTTAAAGGCTTTTTTACCGGTTTGGATATCCTCCCACAGCGGGGACATCGCGCGGGTGCGTTCCACGACCGATTTGACCGCCGCGATGATCTGCTCGACGTCGTCGGGGGTGGTCCAGTCGGTGATCGTCAGGCGCAGCGAGCCGTGGGCGACCTCGTGGCAGAGTCCCAGCGAGAGGAGCACGTGGCTCGGGTCGAGGGAGCCGGTCGTACAGGCGGAGCCGGAGGAGGCGCACACCCCCAGCATGTCGAGTCCCAGCAGGAGCGCCTCGCCCTCCGCGCCGACGAAGGAGAGGTTCGCGTTGCCCGCGAGCCGCCGTTCCCGGTCGCCGTTGAGGCGGGAGAGGGGAAGGGTGAGCAGCTCGTCGATGATGCGGTTGCGCAGCGGGGTGACCTTGGCGATCTTGGCGGGGATGTCGGCGCAGGCGATTTCCATCGCGCGGCCGAGTCCGATGATCGACGCGACGTTTTCGGTGCCGGCGCGGCGTCCGCGCTCCTGCTCGCCGCCGTCGATGAGGTTGGGCAGCAGGATGCCCTTCCTGATGTAGAGGGCACCGATCCCCTTGGGGGCGTGGATCTTGTGGCCGGAGAGGGAGAGCATGTCGATCTTCTGGGCCTGCACGTCGATCGGAACGTTGCCGACCGCCTGCACCGCGTCGGTGTGGAACCAGACGCCCCGTTCGCGGCAGAGCTCGCCGATCTCGGGGATCGGCAGGATGGTGCCGATCTCGTTATTCGCGTACATGATCGTCACGAGCGCCGTGTCGGGGCGGATGGCGTCCGCGACCTGCTTCGCCGTGACGAGGCCCCGCTCGTCCACCGGCAGGTAGGTGACCTCGAAGCCCTCCTTTTCGAGTGCCGCGCAGGTGTGCAGCACCGCATGGTGCTCGAACACCGTCGTGACGATGTGTTTTTTGCCCTTGGCGGCGAGCTTGTGCGCCGCACCCTTGATCGCCCAGTTGTCGCTCTCCGAGCCGCAGCCGGTGAAGTAGATCTCGTTCGGCTGGGCGCCGAGCGCGGCGGCGGCCTTTTTGCGCGCATCCTCGATGGCGAAGCCCGCGCTGCGCCCGAGCTCGTAGATGCTCGACGGGTTGCCGTAGCCCTCGGTGAGCCAGGGCATCATCGCCTCGAGCACCTCAGGGGAAATCTGTGTCGTCGCGGCGTTGTCCGCGTATACAAACCGTTTCATTCGCTTACCACCATTCTATCCGGAAATGTAAGGGTTGTTTTTGATTACGCCTCTATTGTATACCGATAAAGTATATTTTGCAAGGGGTTCCGCGAAAAATCACGGATTTTCCCGCACCTTTTCGATCGCGGCGACCGCGAGCGCGTCGCACCGCTCGTTTTCGGGATGCCCGTTGTGCCCGCGCACCCAGCGGAAGGTCACGTCGTGCTCCGCGAGGAGCGCGAGCAGCCGCTTCCACAGGTCGGGGTTCTTGACCGGCTCGCCGGGGGCGCGCATCCAGTTTTTCTTCTGCCAGCCGTAGACCCAGCCCTTGGAGACCGCGTCCGCGACGTATTTGGAATCGGTGGTGATCGTGACAGTGCAGGGCTCCTTGAGCGCCGATAGCGCCATGATCACCGCCGTGAGCTCCATGCGGTTGTTGGTGGTCTGCATTTCGCCGCCCGAGAGCTCCTTCTCGTGCCGCCCGAACCGCAGGACCGCCCCCCAGCCGCCCGCGCCGGGATTGCCGGAGCAGGCGCCGTCGGTAAAGATTTCGACCTGTTTACGCATCCGTTCCTCCGTGCCGTGAAACTGCCGGTTTCCCAGCGATAGACACCGGAAAATATTGTAGACGATTTTGCTCTTTTTTACAAGGGGCGCGGCCGTTTTTTTGCGCCCGGACGGCCGGGAAAGTGTAAAGATGGGGGATTTCGTCCATACTAGCGGTAAATCTGTTTGTACGGAGGGTTCCCCATCTGATGAAAGCGGTCATTATGGCGGGCGGACAGGGCTCGCGCCTGCGCCCGCTCACGGAAAACGTCCCCAAACCGATGGCGCGGCTGTGCGGCCGCCCCGTCGTGGAATACATCCTCGAGCTGCTCGCGGAAAACGGGATCTTTGAGAGCGTGCTCACCCTGCAGTACCTGCCCGAGCGGCTCACCGGCCATTTTGAGGGCGCGGAGTTCGCGGGGGTGAAGCTCTCCTTCTGCGAGGAGGAGGCGCCGCTCGGCACGGCGGGCAGCGTCAAAAACGCGCTCGGCGCGCCCGACGGCCCCGCGCTCGTCATCAGCGGCGACGCGCTCTGCGACTTCCCGCTGCGTCAGGCGGCGGAGGCGCACCGGGAGAGCGGCGCGGCGGTCACCATCGTGACCGCGAAGGTGGACGACCCGCGTGAATACGGGCTGGTCGTGGCGGACAAAACCGACCGGATCACCGGCTTCGTGGAAAAGCCCTCCTACGCGCAGGCGACGAGCGAGCTTGCCAACACCGGCATCTATATCCTGTCCCCCGAGGCGGTCAATATGATTCCCGAGGGCCGGAAATTCGACTTTGCATCCGATCTCTTCCCCGCGATGCTCGAGCGGGGGATGCTCCTCAAAAACTGCACCCTGTCGGGCTACTGGTGCGACATCGGAGATCTCGGGGCCTACCGGCGCGCGCAGGCGGACCTGCTCGCGGGGCGGGTGCGCTGCCGTCTGCGCGGGGAACGGGACGCCGCCGGCAACTACTTCGCGGGCAGGCGGCCCGCCGGCCGCTACGAGCTGACGCCGCCCGTGTGGGTCGGCGAAGGGGTGCGGATCGGCGGCAACGCGCAGGTCGGGGAGGGCAGCGTGCTCGACGACGGCTGCACCGTCGGCGCGGGCGCGCAGGTGCGGGGGAGCGTGCTGCTGCCCCGCAGCGTGCTCGGCGAGCACGCCGCCGCCGAAGGCGCGGTCCTCTGCCCCGGCGCGGCGGTCAAGTCGCGCGCCCGGCTCGGGGAGGGCGCGGCGGTCGGCGAAGGCGCCGCCGTCGGCGCGGGCGCGGAGGTCCGCGCGGGCATCCGGGTCGCGGGCGGCGTGAAGGTCCCGGACGGCGCGGCCGTCTCCGACCATCTCTCGGCAAAGGGGGGCGCGGCCTGCGCCTTCGACGACGAGGGGATGTGCGGCGAGGTCGGCGTGGAGCTGACCCCCGAGCTTGCCGTGCGGATCGGCTGCGCGGTCGGCACCCTCGCAAAGGGCTGCCCGGTCGGCGTGGCGACGGGGGACGCGCGGTGCGCCAAGGTGCTCGGCGCGGCGCTCATCGCGGGGGTGCGCTCGACCGGCGCGCCGGTGCTCGACTTCGGGAGCGTCTTCGAGGCGCTCTTCGGCTTCGCGATGGGCTACAACGCCCTGACGCTGGGGGTCTACCTCTGCGCCGGGGAGCAGAACGCGATCAAGGTGCTCTGCGAGGCGGGGCTGCCCGCCACCCGCCGGGTCGAGCGGGAGATCGAACTGGCGCTTTCGCGCGGGGAGTTCGCCCGCGCGGGGGCGGACGGGTTCGGCGACTGCGTGGACATGAGCGGCATCGGGGTCATGTACCTGACCGAGCTGCTGCGGCAGGCCCCCGACGGGCTCGACGGGATGCGTGCGCGGGTCGCCTGCGGGAACGCCGCCGCGGGGCGGCTGCTCTCCGACGTGCTGACGAAGCTCGGCTGCGAGATCGCGGAGGAGGCGGCGCTGCAGCTCACCCTCTCGGAGGACGGGCGGCGGCTGGAGCTCTCGGAGGGGGAGACGAAGCTCGGGTGCCACCGGGCGGTGGCGGCGTGGTGCCTCGCGCAGTTCGAGCAGCAGGAGGACGTCGCGGTGGAAAACGACTTTCCGCGGGCGCTCGACACGCTGGCCGGCGAGCGGGGACGGCGGGTCTACCGCTACCTGCTTTGCCCGGCGGACGGCTCGGACGCGCAGGGCAGGAAGCTCGCGGCGCGCCAGCAGTGCGCGCGCGACGGGCTGATGCTCGCCGTGCAGCTGCTCGCGCTCATGAAGCGCGGGGGGCTTTCGCTGCGCGAGCTCGACCGGCAGCTCCCGCCCTTTGCCGAGGCGGAACGGATGGTGCCCATCCGGACGCCGCCCGCGCGCGCGCTCGGGCAGTTTGCCGGGGAACGCGCGGGGGAGGGGGTCGTCGTGCGGGGCGACCGCGGCGTCGTGCTGCTGCGCCCGCGCAAAAACGGCGGCGCCATCCGCGTCTTCGCGGAGGCCGCGAGCTGGGAGATCGCGGAGGAGCTCTGTACAGATTTTACCAGGCGGCTGGAGAGCTTGCTTGACAAAGAGGGGGAAATCGGGTAAAATGTATAATAATCATGTGTTCGGTTTACGCATTTTCACAATGCGTTTGATGGTAGAAGAATTCGGCTGACGGAATTTCATCGCCTATTCTCTCACTGCGATTGATGTCCTTTCCGGCGGGGATGCTGACCCGTTTCGTGGATTGGGCATGACCGGGTAAGCAGTTGGAGGATGGGTTCTGATTTTGTGATCTTTTCTGCCGGATTTTGATAAGAGCAGTTGCTAATTGCATAAAACATGGAGGTACATTTGTGACAGATGAAAAAAAAGTCGGTGGAAAATTGACCGACGAACAGCTCGGCATGGGGCTTGACGCGCTCGAAAAGCGTTCGGTCGTCGAACGCGGCGCGCAGAAGAAAAAGCCCCGGCAGCCGGTGAAAGAGGCCGCGGCCAAGCTGATCCAGAAGGCGCTCCCCAAAGCGGAGACGCCGAAAAAAGCCGCGCCCAAATCCTCTGAGAAGCAGGGGAACGGCGCCGCCAGGGCGCAGAATGAAAAACAGGACGCGCCCCAGAAACAGCAGAAGCAGCCCAAGCAGGGCGCCAAGCAGCAGGCGGGCAAACAGCAGGCCCCGAAGCAGCAGGCGCCCAAGCAGGCCGCGAAACAGCCCGCGGCCCCGAAGTCCGCGGCTGCCAAGCAGGCGCCGAAGGCGCCGAAAAAGTCTTCCAGGGGCGGCAAAAAGGCCCCGGTGGTCGTCGGCGCGACGATCGAGCTTTCCGAGCCGGGCAAGGCCCGCCAGGCGGCCGAGGCGCGCCAGGACGCGGCCAAACAGCAGGGCCGCAGGCGCAAGGGCCAGAAGGAACAGCGCAAGACCCCGGTGCGCGTCATCCCTCTGGGCGGCCTTCTGGAGGTCGGCAAGAACGTGACGGTCTACGAGTGCATGGACGACATGTTCCTCGTCGACTGCGGCATGACCTTCCCGGATGAAAACATGCTGGGCGTCGACCTCGTGCTGCCCGACTTCACTTATGTGATGAAAAACCGCGACAAGGTGCGCGGCATCGTCATCACCCACGGCCACGAGGACCACATCGGCGCGCTGGCCTACTTCCTCAAGCAGCTCAACGTCCCCGTCTACGCCACCCGGCTGACCCTCGGGCTCATTGAGAACAAGCTGCGCGAGCACGGACTCTACGGCAAGGTCAAGCTCGTGCAGATCGCTCCGCAGGAGACGATCAAGCTCGGCTGCTTCGAGGTCGAGTTCATCCGCGTCAACCACTCGATCCCCGACGCGGTCGCGCTGGCCATCCACACCCCGGCGGGCGTCATCATCCAGACGGGCGACTTCAAAATCGACTATACGCCGATCATCGGCGACATCATCGACCTCGCGCGGTTCGGCGAGCTGGGCGGCAAGGGCGTGCTCGCGTTGCTGTCCGATTCGACCAACGCCGAGCGCCCCGGCTTCACCCCCACCGAGGTGACGGTCGCCGAGAGCTTCGACAAGCTCTTCAAGCAGGCGGAGCATAAGCGGATCATCGTTGCGACCTTCTCGTCCAACATCCACCGCATGCAGCTTGTCTGCGAGGCGGCCGCGAAATACGGCCGCAAGGTCGCCGTCTCCGGCCGCAGCATGGTCAACACCGTGCTCGTCTCGACCGAGCTCGGCTACCTCAAGCCCCCCGAGGGCGTCATGATCGACATCGACGACATCAACCGCTACCGCCCCGAGGACGTCGTCCTCATCACGACGGGCAGCCAGGGCGAGCCGATGAGCGCGCTTTCGCGCATGGCGTCGGGCGACCACCGCAAGGTGTCGGTCACCGCGAACGACTTCATCATCATCAGCGCCAACCCCATTCCCGGCAACGAAAAGACGGTCGGCCGCGTCGTCAACGACCTGATGCGGCTGGGCGCCGACGTGATCTACGAGCGGATGTACGAGGTGCACGTCTCGGGCCACGCCTGCCAGGAGGAGCTGAAGATCATGCTCGCGCTCACCAAGCCGAAGTTCTTCTTCCCGGTGCACGGCGAGTATAAGCAGCTCAAGCGCCACGCCGGCCTCGCGCTGGCGATGGGCATCCCGCCAGAAAACATCTTTATCGGCGAGAACGGCCACGTCTTCGAGCTCGACGGCGTGTCGGTCAAGACGGGAGAGATCGTCCCGTCCGGGCGCATCCTCGTCGACGGCCTCGGCGTCGGCGACGTCGGCAGTATTGTGCTGCGCGACCGCAAGCATTTGGGCGAGGACGGCCTCATCGTGGTGGTCACCACCATCGACGGGACCAACGGCCAGATCGTCGCGGGCCCGGACATCATCTCGCGCGGCTTCGTCTACGTGCGCGAGGCGGAGGATATGCTCGCCGAGGCGCGCACCGTCGCCAAGCAGACGATCGAAGGCTGCACCAAAAAGCATGTCAGCGACTGGGGCAACCTCAAAACGCAGGTGCGCGATTCCCTTTCTTCCTATTTCTACAGCCGCACCAAGCGCAGCCCGATGATCCTGCCGGTCATCCAGGAGGTCTAGGGCGCGCGTGCTTTTGGCTCCCGCCCAAAAGCACGTTAAGGAGGGCCGGGCAGTCCCGCCCGGCGCGCCTCATGGAGGGGGCCGGGTCGTCCCCCTCCATGGACCACCCTCTGATGAACTGCATACAGAAGCGGCCGCCCGATTGGGCGGCCGCTTTGTTGCGTGGTTGGAAGATTTAAATAAGGGGACGAATGGGCGGGGGAGGCTAATAGGCGAGGGCGGGGTCGAGCTTTTCCGCCCACAGCTCGCCGAGCGCGGCGAGGTCGGCGCGGAACTCCTCGGGCGTCTGGGTCTCCTTCTGGGTGAGCTCGTCGAGCACCTCGAAGACGAAGGCGTCCCTGCCGCACGCCTTCCAGTCGGCGGAGAGCTTGTGCCAGTTGCAGCAGTCGGTCATTTGGGAAAACTCGAATTTGCCCTTGGAGCCGGAGAGGTTCGTTTCGGCGGCCAGCAGGTAGCGGCCGTTCCGGGTGTTGCGGATGATGTAGACGCCGCCCGAAAGGGGACGGCTCTTGTAGGCGTTCAGCAGCTCCTTTTTATGCGCGTCCATCAGTATCCCATCTCCTTTAAGAGCCGCGCGAGGACGGAAAACCGCTCGCCGAGGCGTTCCCCCTCGTCGGAGAGGGCCTGGCTGAAGAGCTTGATGTCCTCCCCGATCATCGGGTTTTCGGTGCAGACCGAGACGGTCATCGCGTCCCCCTCGAGCCCCACCCGGTCGATGACCGGGTGCTCCGGGTCGTAGAATTCCGGGTGGCGGTAGCTCTCCTCGCGGAAGAACTGGCAGGCGCGGGCGGTGAGGATGGCCAGGTCGAGCACCCGGTGCAGGGGAAGCTCCTCCGACTGGCGGGACCACTTGCCGCCCGTGTGGCGCCACACCTTGGCGGAGATGTCGAGCTTCCCGCGGTCGTTCCACTGGGCAAGCCCGAGGGAGAGGCCCTTGGCGTCGGTTCCGGGGAAGCGGTGCTCATCGATCGCCTCGTAGTCCTCGACCGCGATGACGGGTTTATGTTTTAACGTTGTTGGGATGTTCATGGGGAATCCTCCATTTACTAAATTAGTCATTTACTAATTTGAATTATAGCAGAGGCGCCCTCGCCTGTCAAGCGGCAGGTTGTGGATTGCAACAGACGGGTGGACGTGATATAATAGTCTATGTATGAGTGGGCCGGCCCCGCTTGGGAAACCGACAACATCGTTACAAACGAGGTTTTGAAGTGAAGAAAAGTAATCATCCGTTCCAATCCTTTTTGCTGATCGCAATCGGGTGCTGCGCGGCCGTCACGGTGGCCACGCTGTTCTTCAATATCCGGCTGTTTTATATCTGCGCGTTCGTCACGGTGGCGTGCGCGGTGCTGCTCGTGTGGCAGGTCCAGCTTGCCAAGCGGCAGATCAGCCGCTTCCTGGTCACGATGGGGCAGACGCTGACCACCGTGCAGCAGGACGCGCTGACGGGGTTCCCCATCCCGGTGTTCGTGTGCAGCGGGGA
Source organism: Anaerotruncus massiliensis (ex Togo et al. 2026) (assembly GCF_900199635.1). Lineage (GTDB taxonomy): Bacteria > Bacillota > Clostridia > Oscillospirales > Ruminococcaceae > Anaerotruncus > Anaerotruncus massiliensis. Next base: position 1,233,045 of record NZ_LT962687.1, read on the forward strand.
GGGGGAGATCGTCTGGTGCAACCGCCTCGGGCAGAAGGAGATCCTCGGGGAGGAGAACTGTTACGGCAAGAGCATCTACACCATCCTGACCGGCGTGGACATCACCCGGACCTGTCCCGAGGGCGGCTACGACACCGAATACAAGGGGCGGTTTTACGCCGTCTACGTGGCGCGCGCGGTCAGCGAAGAGGAAGAGCTCTACATGGTGTACTTCTTCGAGAACACCGAGCTCAAGCGCTACGCGCGCGAATACTTTGAGACCCGCCCGTCGGTCATGCTGATCCTGGTGGACAACTACGAGGAGCTCCAGCAGAACATGAAGGACAACGAGCGCGCGCGGGTGATGGGCCAGATCGAATACGCGGTGAGCAAGTTCGTCACCGACAGCGGCGGGCTGCTGCTCAAGACCGAGCGCGACCGGTTCACCGCGGTGATGGAGGAGCGAAGCCTGCGCGGCGTCATTTCGGCGCGGTTCACCCTGCTCGAGCAGGTGCGCGCGATCGAGACGGAGACCAAGATGGTCCCGACCCTGTCGGTCGGCGTCGGCCGCGACGCGGCCACCCTGGAGGAGAGCGAGCGGTTCGCGCGCCAGGCGCTCGATATGGCGCTCGGGCGCGGCGGCGACCAGGCCGCGGTGCGGGGCGCGTCGGGCTACGAGTTCTTCGGCGGCGTCTCGAGCGGCATGGAGAAGCGCACCAAGGTCAAGACGCGCATCGTCGCGACCGCGCTCGCCGAGCTGATCTCCGGCAGCGACAACGTGCTCGTCATGGGCCACCGCGCCGCCGACCTCGACTGCTTCGGCGCGTCGGTGGGCATCATGAAAGCCGCCCGCCTCATGGGCAAGGACGCCTACGTCGTCATCCGCAGGAACACCAACCTCGTGACGCTCGAATATGAGCGGCTGCTCCAGAACGGATTCGAGGGGATGTTCCTCGAGCCGGAGGACGCGCTGCCCAGAATCACCCGCAAGACGCTGCTCGTCATCTGCGACACCCACGTCAAGCACATCCTCGAGTCGGAGGCGGTCTTCGACGCCTGCAAGAACGTCGTCGTCGTCGACCACCACCGCAAGATGGTCGGCCACATCGACAACGCCGTCATCTTCTACCACGAGCCCTACGCGTCGAGCGCGTCGGAGATGGTCACCGAGCTGGTGCAGTATTTCGGCGACAAGCTGCGGCTCGGCCGCCCCGAGGCCGAGGCGCTGCTGGCGGGCATTATGCTCGACACCAAGAACTTCATCATCAAGACGGGGGTGCGCACCTTCGAGGCCGCGGCCTACCTGCGCAAGATCGGCGCGGATACGGTGGAGGTGCGGCGGATGTTCGCCCTGTCGATGGAGAGCTACCAGCGCCGCGCCAAGCTGGTCGCCAACGCGGAGGTCTACCGCGGCTGCGCGATCGCCGTGTCGCCCGACCGCGACGCGCCCGACATCCAGGTGACGGCGGCGCAGGCCGCGGACGAACTGCTCGGCATCATCGGCGTGCAGGCGTCCTTCCTCGTCTTTGAGATGAACGGCGGCGTGTCGATCTCGGCGCGCAGCATGGGGCAGCTCAACGTCCAGATCATCATGGAAAAGCTGGGCGGCGGCGGGCACCTCACGATGGCGGGGGCGCAGCTTTCCGGCATGCCGCTCGACGAGGCGTACCGCAGGCTGGTCGCGGCGATCGACCAATACTTCGAGGAAAACAGCAGAAATTAGTCCCGGAAGGCGCCCGCGCCCGACGGAGATCGCATTTGGCAGGCCCCCGGAAGGGGGCCGGAAGGGAGACGGAACAATGAAAGTGATTCTGACACAGGACGTCAAGGGAAGCGGCAAGAAGGGGGAGCTCGTCAAGGTTTCCGACGGGTACGCCCGCAATTTCCTGCTGCCCAAGGGGCTGGCGATCGAGGCGAGCGCCCAGGCGCTCGGCGAGATGAAGGCGCGGCAGGCGTCGGTCGAGCACAAGGCCGCGGTGGAAAAGCAGGCGGCCCAGGAGATGGCCGGGAAGATCGGCGGCAAGACGGTAAAGATCGCGGCCAAGGCGGGCGCGAACGGCAAGCTGTTCGGCTCGGTCACGAGCAAGGAGATCTCCGAGGAGCTCTCCCGCCAGTTCGGCGCGCAGATCGACAAGCGCAAGATCGTCATGGATTCCGACATCAAGGCGTTCGGCAGCTACACCGTGCAGGTAAAGCTGCACCCGGGCATCGCGGCGGACGTCTACGTGGTCGTCGGCGAAGCGGAATAACCGGATGCTGTGAGGGAAGGAGGGGCTGCGTTGGCGGAATTTAATCTGGACACGGGGGAATACGGCCGGCAGATGCCCTACAGCCTCGAGGCGGAGCAGAGCGTGCTCGGCGCGGTGCTGATCGATCCCTCCTGCTTCGCGCTGGTGATGGAGAACCTGCGGTCGGCGGCGTTCTACCGCCCCCAGCACCAGCAGATCTTCGACGTGATGACCAACATGTTCAATATGAACCGGACGATGGACTTCATCACGATCCTCGACGCGGTCAAGGGGGAGCAGATCTTCGAGACCGACGAGGACGCCAAAATCTACCTGACCAATCTCGCGCAGGTGGTGCCCTCGTCGGCGAACGTCGAGGCGTATTGCAGGATCGTGCGCGAAAAATATTACGTGCGCCGGCTGATCACCGCCTCGCGGGAGATCATCGACATGGCGCAGGAGTCCCAGGCGGAGTCCGACGTGCTGCTCGACTCGGCCGAGCAGAGCATCTTCGACATCCGCCAGGGGCGCAACACGAGCTCCTTCAAGCATATCCGCACGGCGATCACCGAGACCTACGAGCTGCTCCAGCACCTCTCGGGCGAGGACCGGGACAAGTATAAGGGCATCTCGACCGGCTACCCGGCGCTCGACCGGGTGATCACCGGGCTCAACAAGACCGACCTCATCCTTATCGCGGCCCGCCCCGGCATGGGCAAGACCTCCCTCGCGCTCAACATCGCGGAGAACGTCGCCACCAAGGGGGGGCGCACGGTCGCCGTTTTCTCCCTCGAGATGAGCAGCGAGCAGCTCGCGCAGCGCCTGCTTTCGTCGCAGGCGTCGGTCGAGGGGCAGCTGCTGCGCACGGGCGAGCTCACGGGGGACGACTGGGTGCGCATCGCGATGGCGTCGCAGGTGCTCTCCAAGGCGGACGTCTACCTCGACGACACGCCGGGCATCACGGTGGGGGAGATGAAGGCGAAGCTGCGCCGGCTCAAAAAGGTCGACCTCGTCATCATCGACTACCTCCAGCTGATGTCCACCGGGCGGCGCAGCGAAAACCGCGTGCAGGAGGTCTCGGAGATCACCCGAAACCTCAAGATCATGGCCAAGGAGCTCAACGTCCCGGTCATCACCCTTTCCCAGCTCTCCCGCGGACCGGAGAGCCGCACCACCCACAAGCCGATGCTCTCCGACCTGCGCGAATCGGGCTCGATCGAGCAGGACGCCGACATCGTCCTGCTGCTCTACCGCGAGGACTACTACGCGCGCGAGGAGGCGGAGGAGCGCAACATCGCCGAGTGCGACGTGGCCAAGAACCGCCACGGCGAGGTGGGGGTCGTCAAGCTCGGCTGGGACAACCGTTACACGAGATTTACGAATTTGGAGCTGGGGCGCGATGAACCGTAAGGCGAGGGCGACAATTGAAGAGTTTTCCATGCTCCGGCAGGGTGACACGGTCACGGCGGCGGTTTCGGGCGGCGCCGACTCGGTCGCCCTGCTTGATTTTTTGTGCTCGCTCACCGACCTTCGCCTGACGGTGCGCGCCTGCCACCTCAACCACTGCCTGCGCGGGGAGGAGAGCGACCGGGACGAACAGCTCGTGCGCACAATGTGCGAACAGTATGGAATCCCGCTCGACCTGCGCCGGGTCGAGGTCAAGGCGCTCGCGCGGGAGCGGGGCGTGTCGATCGAGGTCGCGGCGAGGGAGGCGCGCTACGCCTTCTTCGACGAGCTCGCGGAAAAATACCGTTGCAAGATCGCGACGGCGCACACTCTCTCGGACGCCGCCGAGACGGTGCTTTTGAATCTCGCGCGCGGCACCGGCATCGCCGGGCTGTGCGGCATCCCGCCGGTGCGCGGGGCGGTCGTGCGGCCGCTCATCGGCTGCACCCGGCGGGAGACGGAGGACTACTGCGCGGCCCACGGCCTCTGCTACGTCACCGACAGCACCAACCTGACCGACCGCTACACCCGCAACCACATCCGCCACAACGTCCTGCCGCAGCTTTTCCGGGTGAATCCCGAGGCGCTCGCGGCCGTCGGGCGGATGACCGACTCTCTGCGGCGGGACGCCGACTGCCTCGCGCGGCTCGCGGGGGAGGCGGGGGAGAAGCTCCGCCGGGAGGGCGGCTACGACGCGGCGGGGCTCGCGGCACTGCACCCGGCGCTCCGCTCCCGCATCATCGCCTCGCTGCTCGAGGAGGGCGGCGTCGAACGCTCGGCCGAGCGGATCGGCGCGGTCGCCGGCATGCTGGTGAACAGCCGCAGGCACACGATGCAGGTCGGGCCGCGGCTCTACGTCACCGTGCGGGAAGGGGTGCTGCGGCTGGAACGGCGCGGGGAGCGCCTCGCGCCGATCGCGCCGCGGCAGCTCGAGAAGGCGCGGCTTGACGGCGCGCGGATTCCGCTGGACGGTGGAAAAGCAATAGAATTTTCGGTTATAAACTGTGCAGATTATGAAATTTTTGAGAACATTCCGGATAAGGGATTAAAAAACGCGGCCGACTATGATAAAATAAATGTTGATATTTTTTTACGTTCACGGCAGGCGGGCGACCGGATGAAGCCCGCCGGGCGCGGATGTACGAAAACGCTCAAAAAGCTCTTTTCCGAGCTTGGGCTCGACGGACGCGAGCGGCTGTGCGTGCTGGCCGACAGCGAAGGGGTCTTCTTTGCGGAGGGCGCCGGCGTGGACGAGCGGGTGCGGGTCGGCCGCGGGACGAAAAACATCATGATGATCACCCTCGCGCCGGAGTCCGGGGCGGGGGACAAACGAGCGGAGGATGAATAGGCATGGCGAAAGGGAATATGACGGACGACATCCTGAAGGTACTGATCGAGGAAGATGCGATCGCGGAAAAGGTAAAGGAACTCGGCGCGAAAATCTCCGCGGATTACGCGGGCAAAAAGCTGCTGGTGCTCGGCGTGCTCAAGGGATCGTTCGTCTTTATGGCCGATCTCATCCGCGCGATCACCGTCCCCTGCGAGATCGAATTCATGGCTGTTTCGAGCTACCGCTCCGGCGTAAAATCCTCGGGAGTGGTTAAGATAATCAAGGATATCGACATCAACCCCCAGGACTACAACATCCTCATCGTCGAGGACATCCTCGACAGCGGCCTGACCCTCAAATACCTCAAGGAGCTGCTCATGCAGCGGCACGCGTCGGACATCCGCATCGCGACGCTGCTGGATAAGCCCGCCCGCCGCGCCGCGGACATCCAGGCGGACTACACCTGCTTCGAGGTGCCCGACGAGTTCGTGGTCGGCTACGGGCTCGACTTCGCGGAGAAATACCGCAACCTCCCCTATGTGGGCGTGCTCAAGCCGGAGGTCTACGAAAAGTAGTCCCGCGCCGCCGTGCGGCGCGCTTTGGGCGCGCAATGATTTGACAGGAGTGAATCTGATTTGAACAAAAAGTCAAGAGGCATCGGCATCTGGCTTTCGACCTTTCTGCTGCTGATGCTCATGGCCGTGCTGATGTTCTCGTCGATGCGGCAGACCCCCGTCACCGAGAAGTATTCCGACGTGCTCGGGTATTTCCAGCGGCAGGAGGTCAAGGAATACACCCTCGACCTGGGCACCGGCGAACTGAAGATGACCTTCCAGGACGACACGACCAAGGACTACAAGGTCCCCAACGTCGTGCTCTTCCTCGACGATATCAGTTCCGACAAGCCGGACGGCACCAAGAGCTTCGTCCGGCAGTACAACGAGGCGCACCCCGACGCCCCGATGGTCTACGACCACTTCCCGATCAAGCAGACCCCCTGGTGGGTGAGCCTGCTGCCGACCCTCGTGCTCGTGGGCCTGCTCGTCTTCTTCTACTACATGATGATGAAGCAGGCGCGCGGCGGCGGCACGGGCGGCGTGATGAGCTTCGGCAAGGCGAAGCCCCGCGCCCCCGAGGAGGGCCCGAAGGTGACCTTCCAGGACGTCGCGGGCGCGGACGAGGAGAAGGAGGAGCTCGTCGAGATCGTCGAGTTCCTCAAGAACCCTTCCAAATTCAACTCCCTCGGCGCGCGCATCCCCAAGGGCGTGCTGCTTATGGGCCCTCCCGGAACCGGTAAGACGCTGCTTGCCAAGGCGGTCGCCGGCGAGGCGGGCGTGCCCTTCTTCTCGATCTCCGGCTCCGACTTCGTCGAGATGTTCGTCGGCGTCGGCGCGTCGCGTGTGCGCGACCTCTTTGAGCAGGCCAAAAAGAACGCCCCGTCCATCGTCTTCATCGACGAGATCGACGCGGTCGGCCGCCACCGCGGCGCGGGACTCGGCGGCGGGCACGACGAGCGCGAGCAGACCCTCAACCAGCTGCTCGTCGAGATGGACGGCTTCGGCACCAACACGGGCGTCATCATCATCGCGGCGACCAACCGCCGCGACATCCTCGACCCGGCGCTGCTGCGCCCCGGCCGCTTCGACCGCCAGATCGCGGTCGGCTATCCCGACATCAAGGGGCGCGAGGCGATCTTGCGCGTCCACACCAAGAATAAACCGATCGCGCCCGACGTGAACCTGCATACGATCGCCGCGTCGACCGTCGGCTTCACCGGCGCGGACCTCGAAAACCTCGCGAACGAGGCGGCGCTGCTCGCCGCCAAAAAGAACCTCCGGGCGATCACGATGACCGAGATCGAGGAGGCGACCATCAAGGTGATCGCCGGCCCCGAGAAGAAGAGCCGGGTGGTCACCGAGAAGGACAAAAAGCTCACCGCCTACCACGAGGCGGGGCACGCGGTCTGCACCTACTATCTGCCCACGCAGGACCCGGTGCACCAGATATCGATCATCCCGCGCGGCATGGCGGGCGGCTACACCCTTTCGCTGCCGGGCGAGGACAAATCCTACATGACCAAGCGGGAGATGAACGAGGAGATCGTCACCCTGCTCGGCGGGCGCGTGGCGGAGAAGCTCGTGCTCGAGGACATCTCGACCGGCGCCTCCAACGACATCGAGCGCGCCACCAAGGTCGCGCGCAACATGATCATGCGCTACGGTTTCTCGGAGAAGCTGGGGCCCATCGTCTACGGGCACGACGAAAACGAGATCTTCCTCGGCCGCGACTTCTCGAGCACTCCGAGCTACTCGGAAAACGTCGCCGCCGAGATCGACGCGGAGATCCGCGAGATCATCGACACCGCCTTCGAGCGCGCGGTCGAAATCCTCACCGAGCACATGGATCAGCTGCACCAGGTGGCGCAGTACCTCTTCGAGCACGAGAAGATGGAGGAGGACCAGTTCGCCGCGATGATGGAGGGCAGGCCGGTCCCGGAGACCTCCGGGTCCTCCTTCTACCGCGCCGCGCCCGGCCGGCAGCCTGAGCCGCCCAAGGACACCGCCCCCAAAGAGGAACCCGCCCCGGGAGGGCAGGCTCCCCCCGCGGAGCACCCGGACAATTCGCCGTTCGGGGAGGAATGGAATCACTTTTAGCGGGAGGTAAGGAAGATGCTCTTCGACAAGATCATCACGCTGTCGCTCAACCCCGTGGCGGACATCACCCTCTATGTGGACGGGTTCATCATGGGCAGCGAGAACAACGTCACCAGCGAACTGTACGATTCGGCGGGCAAGGCGGTCGACGTTTCGCGCGTGCTGCAAAGCTATGAGCTCGCGAACACCGCGCTCATCGTGGCCGGACAGGAGAACAGCAAGCGCTATTTCGAGCGCCTCAACGACGAGCATGTCCGGACGCGGGTCATCCTCGCGCCCGGTCGGATGCGCGAGAACATCAGCATCGTCACCCCGGACGGCACCTTCACCCGGCTGATCCGCAAGAGCCCCAAGATCCGCCAGCGCACGATCGACGAGCTGGAGACGGCGCTGTCGGAGGAGATCCGCCCGGCGACGCTGGTCGTGGTGGCGGGCGCGATGCCCGAAGGGGTCACCGACGACATCTTCTGCGAAATCTGCATGTTCATCAAGGATTGCGGCGGCACGGTCGCGCTGGACACCCGCTCCGCCACGCTGGAAAACATCGCCAAGATCCAGCCGTGGGTGATCAAGCCCAACTTCGAGGAGCTGTGCATGCTCGTCGGCCGCCCGCTCGAATCGCTCGAGCAGATCAAGGCCGCCGTCAAGCAGCTTGCCGATCTCGGCGTGCGCCACGTGCTCGCGAGCATGGGCGCGGAGGGGATGGTCTACGGGGACGGCAAGGTTACATACAAGGCCGACGTCCCCGAGCTTTCGGAGATCAAATCCACCATCGGCGCGGGCGACGCGGCCCTCGCGGGCTTCATCATCGCGCACGATTACAAGTACGACCCCAAGCGCTCGCTGCAGTTCGCGGCGGCCTTCGGGACGGCCTCCTGCCTCGTGGAGGGCACGAACCCGCCCCGGCGCATCTCGGTCGCGATGGTCAATAACCAGGTATCCGTATACGAAATCTGAAAAAGAGGGCCGGAGGAATCCGGCCCTTTTCAAAGGGGAGGACAAGCAAGTGAGCAAGCTGTTGGTTGTGGTCGACTACCAGAACGATTTTGTAAACGGGAGCCTCGGGTTCCCGGGCGCGGAGGCGCTCGAGGAGCCGATCTGCCGCAAGATCGAGGAGTACAAGGCCCGCGGGGACGACGTGGCGTTCACCTTCGACACCCACGGGGAGGACTACCTGGAGACGCAGGAGGGCAAAAACCTGCCCGTCACCCACTGTGTGCGGGGGATGCCGGGCTGGGAGCTCTACGGGAGGGTGGCCGATTACTGCGACGCGCTGACCCCCTGCTTCCACAAGCCCGCCTTCGGATCGATGGCGCTGGCCTACTACGCCAAGACGCAGGGCTATGAGGAGGTCGAGCTGTGCGGGCTGGTTTCCAACATCTGCGTGATCTCCAACGCGGTGCTCGTCAAGGCCGCGCTGCCCGAGGCGCGGGTGTCGGTCGACGCGCGGTGCACCGCCTGCGCCGACCCGGCGATGAACGAAAAGGCGCTCGACGTGATGGAGGGCCTCCAGGTCGCCGTGACCAACCGGTAATCCAGGACAAAAGGGGCGGGCAGCCAAGGGCTGCCCGCCCCTTTCCGCTTCATTTGAAAGAAAAACGGGTTGATTTCGTTATCGCGTTGTGCTAAGATGGAACAACAAATGAGGTGACGGCAGTGAAACAGCGGGAATACCGGATTTTGGAGCTTTTGACCGAGCGCAAGCGGATCGAAGTGGCCGCGCTGGCGCGGGAGATCGGCGTTTCGCAGGTGACGGTCCGCAAGGACCTCGACGCGCTGGAGGAGAAGGGGGTCATCCACCGGGAGCACGGCTGGGCCGTGCTTTGCAGTCCGGACGACCTCAACGGGCGCATCGCCTACCACTATGAGGCGAAACGCCGCATCGCGGCGCGCGCGGCGGAGCTGGTGCGGGACGGCGAGACGGTCATGATCGAGAGCGGAAGCTGCTGCGCGCTGCTGGCGGACGCGCTGACGGGCGCGGGCCGGGATGTGACGATCATCACCAACAGCGCGTTCATCGCCGGGTACGTGCGGAGGAAGCCGGGCGCGAAGGTGATCTTGCTGGGCGGCGTCTACCAGAACGACGCCCAGGTGATGGTGGGGCCGCTTGTGCGGCAGTGCGCGGAAAACTTCTGCGTCGACCGGCTGTTCATCGGCACCGACGGCTACGCGAGCCGCAGCGGCTTCACCAACAGCGACCACCTGCGGGCGCAGGCGGTGCGGGATATGGCCGCGCAGGCGGAGGAGGTGGTCGTGCTGATGGAGAGCAGCAAGTTCGGGCGCCACGGCGTGGTGCCGCTCCAGCTCGCGGAGAAGGCGCGGACGGTGATCACCGACGACGGCATCCCGCCCGAAGCGCGCCATGAACTGGAGGCGCGCGCGGTCACGGTGCACACGGTGCCGGCAAACGAATAAGAAAACGCCCCGGACGGCCGTTGGCCGCCCGGGGCGTTTGCGCGTTAGAAGAAGGCGTCGATCCCGCCGTCGAGGAACCGCCGCCGGTAGTCCTCCAAATCCTCCTCGTGCAGCGCGTCCGCACCGGAATAGGCGTAGGCGCGCCCGAGCAGGGCGTATTTTTTCTCGCCGAACTGGTGGAAGGGGAGCAGCTGCACCCGCGAAAGGCCGGCCTCCCGGAGAAGGCGTCGGAAGCCGTCCGCGTCCGCGGGCGCGTCGTTATAGCCGGGGATGACCGGAATCCGGGGGAGCACCTCGCTTCCGGAGGCGGCGGCCCACCGCAGGTTGTCGAGGATTGCGCGGTTGGAGACGCCCGTCCCCGCGACATGCCGTGCCTCGTCCCAGTGCTTCACGTCGAAGAGCAGCAGGTCCGCGAGCGCCGCCGCCCGGTCGAAGTCGGCGGCGGGCGCGTACCCGGTCGTCTCGATCGCGGTGTGGACCTTTCGCTCCCGCAGCGCCCCGAGCAGCGCGGCGCAGAAATCGGGGTGCATGAGCGGTTCGCCGCCCGAGAGCGTCACCCCGCCGCCGCTCTCCTCGTAGAAGGGCTGGTCCTGCATGCAGACGCGCAGCACCTCCTCCGCGGATTTCCACGACCCCTCACAGGAGAGCGCCCGCGCCGGGCACTGCCGCACGCAGGCCCCGCACCCCACGCAGGCCGTGGGGTCGATCCGCACCCCTTCGGCGCCGAGCGCGGCCGCCCCCCGCGGGCAGGCGCGCGCGCATCCGCCGCAGCGCAGGCATTGCCCGCCGTCCCACAGAATCTGCATGTCGGGGCTCTGGCTTTCCGGGTTGGCGCACCACGCGCAGCGCAGCGGGCAGCCCTTCAAGAACACGACGGTGCGGATGCCCGGCCCGTCGTGCAGGCTGAACTTCTGGAGATTGAAAATCAGGCGCTTCTCGCCCATGGGAACGCCCCCCCCTCGTTTGTCTGGCTCCATTGTAGCACGGGGAAGCCCAAAAGTAAACGAAAACTTACGAATGAAATATCATAAGATTTTGTACAGAAATACAATTGACATTCTTTGGGGAGATTGCTACAATGAAATTGCAAACGAATGGGTAAATACTTACGAACGAATTTACTTGACAGCAGGGAGGAGCGGCCGCATGGAACAGTATGTAATCGGCGTTGACGTGGGCGGGACCAAGACGGCGTACGGCGTGTTTGACGGCGCGGGACAGATCGTGGCGCGCCGCCGCTGCCGATCGGACGATTCTCTTTCCCCCGAGGCGTTTTTCGACGGCGTCGCCGCCAACGTGCGGGAGCTGATGGAGGAGGCGGGGATCGCCCCGGGAAACCTGCGCGGCGTGGGCATCGGGATGCCCTCCTTCATCCTCTTCGAGGAGGGGCGGATCGTCAAGACCACCAACCTGACGAAGATCCGCGACTTCCCGGCGCGCGCCTACCTGATGGAGAAGCTCGGCGGCGCGCGGGTGCTGCTCGACAACGACTCCCACACCGGCGCGCTGGCGGAATTCCGCCACGGCGCGGGGCGCGGCTTCCAGAACATCGTCTACTGCCCGGTGAGCACCGGCATCTCGTCGGGCATCGTCATCGACGGCAGGCTCTTCCGGGGCCGGTACGGCTGGTCGGGGGAGAGCGGGCACATGATCGTCACGCCCGGCGAGGGGATCGAGTGCGGCTGCGGCAACCGCGGCTGCCTCATGAGCTGGTGCTCCGGCTCGATGATCGTCCGGCACATCCGAAGCTGGATCGCGGCGGGCGAACCGACCGTCATGGCCGAGCTGGCGGGCGGGGCGGAAAAGATCACGGCGGTGCACCTCCGGCAGGCGTGCGGGCTGGGGGACGCGATGGCGCTGCGTGCGCTCGGGCAGATGGCGAAGTTTTTGGGCATCTGGCTCTATAACCTCTATGTGACCCTCAACATCAACTGCTTCATCTTCGGCGGCGGGCTGACCGGCTTTGGGGAACTGCTCTTCGGACGCGTGCGCGAGGTGTTCGACGGCTATAATCATAACGATATGCCCGTCTACTTCAAGATGGCGGAGCTTGAACACGATTTCGGCGTCATCGGCGCGGCCGAGCTGTTCTATTGAAAGGAGAACCCGATATGAGTTATTTTGGAGAGCTTACCCCGCGCATGGCGGCCTTCCGCGAGGAGCTGCTGAACGCGAAGCCGCAGGTTTGCGTCGAGCGCGCGGTGATCACCACCCGCGTCTACCGCGAGCGGCAGGACCAGCCGCTCGCCCTCAAGCGCGCGATCATGCTGCGCGAGGTGCTTGCGGGCATGTCGATCTTCATCGAGCCGCAGACGCTGATCGCCGGAAACCAGGCGTCGAGCAACCGCAGCGCGCCGATCTTCCCCGAGTACGCGATGTCGTGGGTGATCGACGAGCTCGACGAGTTCGAGCGCCGGGACGGCGACGTCTTTTACATCACGGAGGAGAATAAGCGGAAGCTGCGGGAGATCGCGCCCTTCTGGGAGCACAACACGGTGCTCGACAGGGGCCTCGCGGCCTTCCCGCCCCACTCGAGGCTCTACTATGACCTCGGCATCATCAAGTCGGAGGGCAACATCACCTCGGGCGACGCGCACTGCGCGGTCAATTACGGCGACATGCTGCGGGCGGGCCTCGGGGACTATAAGCGCCGCGCGGAGGAAAAGCTCGCCGCGCTCGACCTGACCGACTACCGCAATATCCACAAGAGTTATTTCTACCGCGCGGTCGTCATCGTGGTGGACGCGGTGCGCGCCTTCGCCAGGCGGTACGCCGACCTCGCCTTCCAGACGGCGCAGGAGGAGCCGGACGAAGCCCGCCGGGCGGAGCTCCTGGAGATGAGCCGGATCCTCAACAAGGTGCCCTACGGGCCGGCGGAGAGCTTCCGGGAGGCCGTGCAGGCCCTCTGGCTCACCCATCTCGTGCTCCAGATCGAATCGAACGGCCACAGCCTCTCCTACGGGCGGATGGACCAGTACCTCGACCCCTACTACGAGGCGGACCTCGCCGCCGGAAGGATCACCGCGGCGCAGGCGGATGAGCTGCTCTGCAACCTCTGGCTCAAGACCTACACGATCAACAAGATCCGCTCGTGGAGCCACACCCAGTTCAGCGCGGGCAGCCCCCTCTACCAGAACGTGACGATCGCGGGCCAGACCCCCGACGGGCGGGACGCGACCAACCCGATGAGCCGGCTGATCCTCCAGAGCGTGGCGCAGTGCCGCCTGACCCAGCCCAACCTGACCGTGCGCTACCACAGGGGGCTTTCCGACGAATTCATGCGCGAATGCGTCGAGGTGGTGCGCTGTGGGTTCGGAATGCCCGCCTTCAACGACGACGAGGTGATTATCCCCTCCTTCATCGCCAAGGGAGTGAAGCCGGAGGACGCCTACAACTATTCGGCGATCGGCTGCGTCGAGACGGCGGTCCCCGGGAAGTGGGGCTACCGCTGCACCGGCATGAGCTTTTTGAACTTCCCCAAGGCGCTGCTCATCGCGATGAACGACGGCGTCGATCCCGCGTCGGGCACCAGACTCTGCGAGGGGGCGGGGCATTTCCGCGATATGGAGAGCTTCGACGAGGTGAAAGCCTGCTGGGACAAGGTTATCCGCGAGATGTGCCGCCAGTGCACGGTCATCGACGCGACCTGCGACATGGTGCTCGAGGAGAACACCGCCGACATCCTCTGCAGCGCGCTCACCGACGACTGCATCGAGCGCGGCCTCAACATGAAGGAGGGCGGCGCGGTCTACGACTTCATCAGCGACCTGCAGGTGGGCATCGCCAACCTGGCCGACAGCCTCGCCGCCGTCAAAAAGGTCGTCTTCGAGGACGCAGCGGTCACCCCGGCACGCCTGTGGGAGGCGCTGGAACAGAACTTCGAGGGACCGGAAAACGAGCGCATCCGGGCGCTCCTACAGGCCGCGCCCAAGTACGGCAACGACGACGACTATGTTGACAACCTCGTTGTGGACGCCTACAATGTCTACATCGACGAGATGAAGAAATACCACAACACCCGGTACGGGCGCGGCCCGATCGGCGGAATCTACTACGCGGGCACCAGCTCGATCTCGGCCAACGTCCCGCAGGGCGCGGGCACGCTGGCGACCCCCGACGGCCGCAGGGCGGGCGAGCCGTTGGCCGAGGGGTGCTCCCCGAGCCACGCGGCCGACAGAAACGGCCCGACGGCGGTCTTCAAGAGCGTCTCCAAGCTGCCCACCGGGGAGATCACGGGCGGCGTGCTCCTGAACCAGAAGGTCACCCCGCAGATGCTCCAAAAGGAGGAGAACCGCGAGAAGTTGGTCCTGCTGCTGCGCACCTTCTTCAACCGCCTCCACGGCTACCACGTGCAGTTCAACGTTGTCTCGCGCGACACCCTGCTCGACGCGCAGGCCCACCCCGAAAACCACCGCGACCTCATCGTGCGGGTGGCTGGGTACAGCGCCTTCTTCAACGTCCTCTCGCGCAGGACGCAGGACGACATCATCGAGCGCACCGAGCAGGCCCTGTAACGCCGATCAATTGACCGAAAGGGAGTTTTCAATATGTATGAACTGATGCTTGACACCGCGAATCTGGAAGATTTGAAGGAGGGACTGGACAGCTGGCCGGTCGTCGGCGTGACCTCCAACCCCACGATCCTGAAGGAGGAGGGCGGGATCGACGTCTACGCCCGCCTGCGGGAGATCAAGGCGCTCTGCGGAAAAAAGCGCAGCCTGCATGTGCAGGTCGTCTCCACCGCCACCGACGCGATCCTGGAGGAGGCGCGCCACATCCTCGATCAGCTCGGGAAGGACACCTTCATCAAGGTCCCGGTCAGCGCCGCGGGCCTGCCCGCCATCAAAAAGCTCTCCGCCGGGGGGGTGAACGTCACCGCCACGGCGATCTATTCGACGATGCAGGGGATGCTCGCCGTACTGGCGGGCGCGAAGTACATCGCGGTCTATTTTAACCGCATGGAGAATAACTGCACCGATCCCACGCGGGTCATCGCGGAGATCCGCGCGTTCATCGACGGCAGCGGCAGCGGCGCGAAGATCCTGGCCGCCAGCTTCAAGAACGCCGCGCAGGTCGTCTCCGCCTACGCGAGCGGCGCGCAGGGCGCCACCGTGGGCGCCGACATCATCCGCCTGGGGCTGGGCATGACCAGCATCGACAGCGCGGTGGACGGCTTCCGGAAGGATTTTGAGGCGATCCATGGTGCGGGCAAGACGATGTCGACGATCTGAACCGCACGATCATAAAAGCCCGGCTGCCAGAGGCAGCCGGGCTTTTTTCCGCCGCGGTCGATTTTTCCAGCCCCGGCGGAGGCGTTTTGGGCCGTGCGGCAGGGAAGAGCAAAACGCCCGCCGGGAAAGGCGGACGCTCTGTGGGGAAACGGTTTATTTTGATTGCGCCTTTAGTATACCATAAATTTACAATTCTGTATATAGTCATATTCGTGGAAAATCGGGAGAAAAAATCAAATATATTGTGATATCCAGAAAAATGGAAATTAAAAAAGAGCAAAAAAAGTACCGCCCAAGCGATTGCCCGGACAGCACCCCTGGTGGACGGTAAGGAACTCGAATCCCTGACCCCCTGCACGTCAAGCAGGTGCTCTACCAGCTGAGCTAACCGTCCATATCGTCGTCTCTATCAGCGACTTTGTTATTATAATATAATTCTCGGTAAAATGCAAGCGAAAAATTCAAAATTGGCGCAAAAATTTGTAAACCGTGGAAATCGACAAGGAGTGTGGGGGGAATCCGGGGGATTTATTGTGCAGTTCTGTCAAAAATTGCCCCCTTCGCACTGTCAAAACCAACTGAAAAGCACTTGTTCGCCGGTGCGTGAATGTGATATAATAAATTGATTTGGCATGTACAGGAGGGCGTCATGGTAATTCTGGGAATCGACCCCGGCTACGCCACGGTCGGCTTCGGGGTGGTCGATTATGCCTATGGGAAATTTACGCCCATCCGCTTCGGCGCGATCACCACGCCGGCGGGGATGGCGTTTCCGGCGCGCCTGGAAATCATCTACGGCGACCTCTGCCAGGTGCTCGACAAGACCCCGCCCGCGGCGATGTCGGTCGAGCAGCTCTTCTTTACCAACAACAAGACCACCGGCATCGACGTGGCGCAGGCGCGCGGGGTGATCCTGCTCGCGGCGCAGCAGCGCGGCGTGCCGGTATACGAGTATACGCCGATGCAGGTCAAGCAGTCGGTGGTCGGCTACGGGCTGGCCGAAAAGCAGCAGGTGATGGAGATGACCCGCCGGCTGCTCGGGCTGGAAAAGGTCCCGCGGCCGGACGACACCGCCGACGCGCTGGCGCTGGCCATCTGCCACGCGCACTGCGCGGGCTCGCTGCTTGCAAAATACCGATAGGAGGCGCGGGGATGTATTACTGCGTGACCGGAAAGCTGATCCATGTGGAGCCCTATCTCGCGGTGGTGAGCTGCGGCGGGGTGGGCTACAAGTGCATGACGACGATGACGACCCTCTCCTGCCTGCCGCCGGCGGGCGGGGAGGTCACCCTCTATACCCACCTGAACGTAAGGGAGGACGCGCTCGACCTCTACGGGTTCTATACCCAGGCGGAGCGGACCGCCTTCCAGATGCTGATCGGCGTGTCCGGCGTGGGGCCCAAGTCGGCGCTGGCCGTCCTTTCGGACATGACGCCCGACCAGCTCTCGCTGGCGGTCGCGTCGGGCGACGCGAAGAGCCTGCGCAACGCGCCGGGCATCGGGCCGAAGGTCGCCCAGCGGATCATCCTCGAGCTCAAGGACAAGCTCGGGACGGACGGGCTCGCCGAGGGGATGCAGGAGGTCGCCGCGCAGCTCCGCAGCGAGACGACCAATATGAGCGAGGCGGTCAGCGCGCTGTGCGTGCTCGGCTACAGCCAGTCGGAGGCGGCGCGCGCGCTGGCGGGCATGGCCGCCGACACGCCGGTGGACGAACTGATCAAGCACGGGCTCAAGGCGCTTTCGGGCGGCAGATAACGGGAGGGGGCATCGGGGATGTTCGACAACGAGATGGACTTTGAAAACCGCATCGCCGCGCCGGAGTATACCCCGGCGGACGGCGAGATCGAGCTCTCCCTGCGCCCCCGGACGCTTGGGGAGTACATCGGGCAGGAGAAGGTCAAGGAGAACATGCGGGTCTTCATCCAGGCGGCGAAGGGCCGCGGGGAACCGCTCGACCACGTGCTGCTCTACGGCCCTCCGGGACTGGGCAAGACCACCCTCTCGGGGATCATCGCCAACGAGATGAACGTCAATATTCGCGTCACCAGCGGCCCGGCGATCGAAAAACCGGGCGATTTGGCCGCGTTACTCACCAATCTCGCGCCAAATGATATACTGTTTATAGATGAGATCCATCGGCTGTCCCGCGCGGTGGAAGAGGTGCTCTACCCCGCGATGGAGGACTACGCGCTGGATATCATCATCGGAAAGGGCCCGTCGGCGCGGTCGATCCGCATCGACCTGCCGCACTTCACGCTGATCGGGGCGACGACGCGCGCGGGGCAGCTCACCTCGCCGCTGCGCGACCGGTTCGGCGTGATCCAGCGGCTGGAGCTGTACACCGCCGACGAGCTCTGCACGATCGTGCGGCGCAGCGCGGGGATCCTCGGGGTCGAATGCGACCCCGAAGGGGCGTTTGAGCTGGCGCGCCGCAGCCGCGGCACCCCGCGCGTCGCCAACCGGCTTTTGAAGCGGGTGCGCGATTTCGCCCAGGTGATGGGGGACGGCAGGATCACCAAGGAGATCGCCGCCATCGCGCTCGACCGGCTGGAGATCGACCACCTCGGGCTCGAGACGACCGACCGCCGGATGCTCGAGACGATCATCAGGAACTATGCGGGCGGCCCGGTGGGGCTGGACACGCTGGCCGCGGCGGTCGGCGAGGAGGCCATCACGCTCGAGGACGTCTACGAGCCCTACCTCATGCAGCTCGGCTTTCTGGCGCGCACCCCGCGCGGGCGGTGCGCCACCGCGCTGGCATACGGGCATCTCGGGCTCAAAATGCCGGGGGAGGACGCCCCCGGACAGCTCACGCTCGGCTGAGCGGACCGATTACATACGATAGGAGAAAGACCGAATGGGCAGAATTTTTGGAACCGACGGGGTGCGCGGCGTCGCCAACGGCGACCTGACGCCCGAGCTCGCCATGAACCTCGGCCGCGCGGCCGGCATGGTGGTGGAGGAGGCGACCGGACGCCGCCCGACCTTCCTGGTCGGCAAGGATACGCGGATCTCCTCCGACATGCTTGAATCCGCCATGGCGGCGGGGCTGTGCAGCGCGGGGGCGGACGTGGTGCTGCTCGGCGTGGTGCCCACCCCGGCGGTCGCCTTCCTGGTGACCAGGTACGGCGCGGACGCGGGGGTGATGCTCTCGGCGAGCCACAACCCCTATGAATATAACGGCATCAAAATCTTTTCCTCCCGGGGCTACAAGCTGCTTGACGCGCAGGAGGAGGAGATCGAGCGGATCGTGCTCGACCACGAGAAGCCCTATTCGATCAAGGCCCCGGCGGAGATCGGCACGGTGCGCCGCGCGGACAGCGCGGTGGACGACTATGTGGAGTACCTCAAGACCACCGTGGAGTGCGACCTCTCGGGGCTGCGCGTCGCGCTCGACTGCGCCAACGGCAGCGCGAGCGTCACGGCGAAAAAGCTCTTTGAGGGGCTGGGCGCGGACTGCGACATCCTCCACGCCGAGCCGGACGGCAAAAACATCAACGACGGCTGCGGCAGCACCCACATCGGGGAGCTCTGCGCGCGGGTGCGCGAGGGCGGCTTCGACGCGGGGCTCGCCTTCGACGGGGACGCCGACCGCTGCCTCGCGGTGGACGAGAACGGCGGACTGGTCGACGGCGACCGGCTGATCGCCCTCTTCGCATACCATCTCAAGGAGCAGGGCAAACTGAAAAACAACACCCTTGTGGCCACCGTGATGAGCAACCTCGGCCTCTTCAAGTTCGCCGAAAAGCACGGCATC
The DNA here is from genome assembly GCF_900199635.1 of Anaerotruncus massiliensis (ex Togo et al. 2026). GTDB lineage: Bacteria > Bacillota > Clostridia > Oscillospirales > Ruminococcaceae > Anaerotruncus > Anaerotruncus massiliensis. The sequence continues at coordinate 1,252,085 of NZ_LT962687.1, forward strand.
GCGACCAAGGCCACCAAGGTCGGGGACCGCTATGTGCTCGAAACGATGCTCGCCGAGGACTTCTGTATCGGCGGGGAGCAGTCGGGGCACATCATCTTCCGCGACTTCATGCCCACGGGGGACGGGCAGCTTTCGGGCATCCAGATGCTGAGCCTCCTGAAGCTCTTCCACAAGCCCCTCTCTGAGGCGGCGGGGCTCATGAAGACCTATCCGCAGACCCTCTTAAACATCCGCGCGACGCCGGAAATGAAGGCGTCGCTCTCGCAGGACGCGCGGGTGCAGGGGGAGATCGCGCGGCAGAACGACCGGCTGGGCGGCGACGGGCGGGTGCTCGTGCGCGCGTCGGGGACCGAGCCGCTCATCCGCATCATGGTCGAGGGGCAGGACATCGGAGAGATCGAGGCGATCGCGCGGGAGATCGCGGACGTGATAAAGGGGTAATGACATGCGCGCAGCAACCGGATGGAAGGACTTTGAACTGCTCGACGCGGCGGACGGCGAAAAGCTGGAGCGGTGGGGGGATGTGATCCTCGCCCGCCCCGACCCGCAGGTGATCTGGAAGACGCCGAAGGGTCCGGAGTGGGGCCGCGCCAACGCGCGATACAACCGCTCGTCGAGCGGCGGCGGCAGCTGGCAGGTGAACCGCCTGCCGCGCGCCGAATGGGAGATCGGCTACGGACCGCTCCGGTTCTGCATCCGGCCGACCGGCTTCAAGCACACGGGGCTCTTCCCCGAGCAGGCGGTCAACTGGGACCTGATGGACGGCCTTGTCAAAAATGCCGGCCGGGAGCTGAGCGTCCTCAACCTCTTCGCCTACACGGGCGGCGCGACGCTCGCCTGCGCGGCGGCGGGCGCGAAGGTCTGCCACGTCGACGCCTCCAAGGGGATGGTGCAGTGGGCGCGGGACAACGCCGCGCGCTCCGGCCTTTCGGACAGGCCCGTCCGCTGGATCGTCGACGACTGCAAGAAGTTCGTCGAGCGGGAGATCCGCCGCGGCGTCCGGTACGACGGCATCGTCATGGACCCGCCGAGCTACGGGCGCGGCCCGGGCGGCGAGGTGTGGAAGCTGGAGGACAGCGTCTTTGACCTCGTGAGCCTCTGCGCGGGGGCGCTGTCGGACGCGCCGGAATTTTTTCTGCTCAATTCCTATACGACGGGGCTCTCCCCGTCGGTGATGGCGTACATCCTGTCGGTGACGGTGGGGGAGCGGTTCGGCGGGCGGGTGTCCGCCGACGAGATCGGCCTGCCGGTCACGCGGACGGGGCTGGTGCTCCCCTGCGGGAGCACCGCCGTCTGGACGCGCGAACCGTGACCGCCGTCCGGACGCGCGGATAACGCATCGCGGGTGCGGCCCGCAGAAACAGACAAGCTCACACGGCCGGTATCCCCCGGGGAACCGGACCATCTAAGAGGAGACAGCCAAATGGAAGACATCATTTCCGCGGAACGGGTGGTCTTTGGCTACCCGAAAGAGGACAACCAACTGAATATCGTCCTGCGGGGCGTGAGCCTTACCATCCCGGAGGGGCAGTTTGTGGCGGTGCTCGGCCATAACGGCTCGGGCAAATCCACGCTGGCTAAGCATTTTAACGCGATCCTCGTCCCGAACGAGGGAAAGGTGACCGTCTGCGGCATCGACACGACGGACGAGAACAAGCTCTACGATATCCGCCAGCAGGTGGGCATGGTGTTCCAGAACCCGGACAACCAGATCGTCGCGACGATCGTCGAGGAGGACGTGGCGTTCGGGCCGGAGAACATGGGGGTCGACCCGGCGGAAATCCGCCGCCGGGTGGACGAGTCGCTTTCCGACGTGGGGATGACCGAGTACAGGACCCACGCGCCGCACCAGCTTTCGGGCGGGCAGAAGCAGCGGATCGCGATCGCGGGCATTATCGCGATGCGCCCGCGCTGCATCGTGCTCGACGAGCCGACCGCGATGCTCGACCCCAAAGGCCGCCGCGAGGTTTTGAGCGTGATCAAGCGCCTCAACCGCGAAAACGGCATCACCGTCGTGCTGATCACCCACTATATGGAGGAGGCGGCGCAGGCGGAGCGGGTCGTCGTGATGAACGACGGCGAGCTCCTCTTCGACGCGCCGCCGCGGGAGGTCTTCTCCCACGTGCGGGAGCTCAAGGAGGTCGGGCTCGACGTGCCGCAGGCCACCGAGCTCTGCTGGCAGCTGCGGCAGGCGGGGGTCGACCTGCCGGGCGGCATCCTTACCGAGGCGGAGGCCGTCGCGGCCATCTCGGACGCGCTGCGCAAAAAGGGGGTGGGCGCCAGATGATCGCAATCAAAACGGAGGAGCTCACCTACACCTATTCGGCCGGCACCCCCTTCCAGAAGACGGCCATCGACCATGTGAACCTCGAGATCGAGCAGGGGGAGTTCGTCGGCGTCATCGGGCACACCGGCTCGGGAAAGTCGACCCTCATCCAGCACTTCAACGGGCTTTTGAAGCCCACCTCGGGCCGGGTGCTCATCAACGGGACCGACCTGTGGGCCAAGGAGACCAACCTGCGGGAATACCGCTTCAAGGTGGGGCTGGTGTTCCAGTACCCCGAATACCAGCTCTTTGAGGAGACGGTCTACAAGGACATCGCGTTCGGACCGGTCAACATGGGGCTCTCGCCCGCGCAGGTGGACGAGCGGGTGCGCGAGGCCGCCAACTTCGTCGGCCTGCGCGACTACCATTTGCAGAAATCGCCCTTCGAGCTTTCGGGCGGGCAGAAGCGCCGGGTGGCGATCGCGGGGGTGCTCGCGATGAACCCGGACATCCTCGTGCTCGACGAGCCGACCGCGGGGCTTGACCCCAAGGGGCGCGACAGCATCCTCGGACAGATCAAGCGCTACCACCGGGAGCGGGGCAACACGGTGCTGCTCGTCTCCCACAGCATGGAGGACATCGCGCGCTACGCGCGCAAGGTGCTCGTGCTCAACCGCTCGGGCGTCGCGATGTACGACGACGTGGCGAAGGTCTTCTCCCGCGCGGAGGAGATCACGAGGATGGGCCTTTCGGTGCCGCAGGTGACCCGCATCTTCATGGGTCTGCGGGAGGAGGGCTTCCCGGTGAGCGAGAGCGTCTACACGATGGACTACGCGCGCGAGGAGCTGCTTTCGCTGCTCGGAAAGGGGGCGGGGAACCATGCTTAAGGATATCACGATCGGCCAGTATTTCCCCGGGACCTCCCCCATCCACAGGCTCGACCCGCGCATGAAGATCGTGCTCACGGTCGCGTACATCATCCTGCTCTTTACCGCGCAGAACGCGGTGGGGCTCGCGGTCGGGGTGCTCTTTCTCGTGCTCGTCTACGGGATCTCCAAAATCCCGCCGGTGATGATCCTGCGGAGCTTAAAGCCCGTGGTGCCGATCATCGTCTTCACCTCGGTCCTCAACATGTTCTTCATCGACGGCAGGGTGCTTTTCCAGTGGTGGATTTTAAAGCTCACGGCGGAGGGGGTCAAGACCGCCGTATTCATGAGCGTGCGCATCGTCTGCCTGATCGCGGGCACCAGCCTGCTGACCTACACGACCTCGCCCATCGCGCTCACCGACGGCATCGAGCGGCTCTGCAACCCGCTCAAGCGCTTCAAGCTGCCGGTGCACGAGCTCGCGATGATGATGACGATCGCGCTGCGCTTCATCCCGACCCTCATCGAGGAGACCGACAAGATCATGTCGGCCCAGAAGGCGCGCGGCGCCGACCTCGAGAGCGGCGGGCTCATGCAGCGGGCGCGCGCGCTCATCCCGATTTTGATCCCGCTCTTCGTGTCGGCGTTCCGCCGCGCGGACGAGCTGGCGCTCGCGATGGAGTGCCGCTGCTACCGCGGCGGAGAAGGCCGTACCCGCATGAAGCAGCTCAAGATCCACCCGCGCGACGTGTGGAGCGCCGTCTTCGTGGGGGCCTGTCTGGTCTTCATCGTCCTTTCCAATCTTTACGGGGCCCGGGTTTTGGAGCAGCTGGGCCTGCTGCTTCGTTCTGTCTAGCGGGGAGGTGACGGGGTTGCGCCATCTGCTTTTGACCCTGCGCTACCGCGGCACGAATTACCACGGCTTCCAGGTGCAGCAAAACGCGCTTTCCGTGGCACAGGTGGTACAGGACGCGGTGGAGGCGGTGTTCGGCGCGCGGCTCGACGTGAAGGGCTGCTCCCGCACCGACGCGGGGGTGCACGCCAACCGCTTCGCGCTCGCCCTGCGCACCGAGAGCGGCATCCCCTGCGACGCGGTGGTGCGCGCGATGAACGTGCGCCTGCCGGAGGATATCGCCGTGACCGGTTGCCGCGAGGTGCCGGAGGAGTTCCATCCGCGCTACTCCTGCACCGGCAAGCGGTACCTCTACAAGATCTACAATTCCCCGGTGCGCGACCCGTTCCTGAGCGGTCTCGCGCTCCACTGGAAATACCCGCTCGACGAAAATGCGATGGACGCGGCGGCGCGGCAGTTTATCGGGACGCACGACTTTTCGGCGTTTTGCAGCGCGGGCGGCTCGGTGGAGGACACGGTGCGCACCATCACCGCCGCGTCGGTCGCGCGCGAGGGGGCGCTCGTCACCTTCTCGGTCACGGGCGGCGGCTTTCTCTACAACATGGTCCGCATCATGACGGGCACGCTGCTGGAGGTTTCGCGCGGGGCGCTCGCCCCCTCCGACATCCCCCGCATCCTCGCGGGCCGCGACCGCGCCGCGGCCGGTCCGACCGCCCCGCCGCACGGGCTCTACCTCGACGCGGTATTCTACTGATTTCAGCTTCACGGGAGGAAAACCGATGGCACAGTTAACCGATCTTGAAAAGGTGCGCCGCCGCCGCGCACGGCGCCGGATGGTGCGGAGCCTCTTCATCCTCGCGCTTTTCGCGGCGGTGGTCTTCCTCTGCGTGACGGTCATCCGCCAGGCGGGCGACCTCGACCTCAAAACCGCCTACAGCGACCTCCGGGCGGGGATGGCGTCGGGCGACGGATATCCCGTCTCTCTGCCGGGCGGGCAGGTGACGGAGCTCGAGAGCGCGGGGGACGCGCTCGTGATGCTCACCGACACCAACCTCTACACCTACAATTCCTCGGGCGGGCAGATGCTGGGCGTGCAGCACGGCATGGCCAGCCAGACCCTCAAGACCGCCCGCGACCGCATCCTGCTCTACGACCCGAGCGCCGAAAAGCTGGCGGTCTACTCCAAGTCGGCGCAGCTTTCGTCGGTCACGACCGACAGCCAGATACATACCGCGGACCTCGCCACCAACGGCAACTTCGCGGTCGTCACCGGCGCGAACGACGCGCTCGCGCGCGTCATCGTCTACAACCGCGGCGCCGAGGAGATCTTCCGCTTCTCGGGGAACACGCCGATCATCAGCATCTCGCTGGCCGACAACCGCGATACGATGGCGGTCGGGTTCGTGGACGCGTCGGACGGCAAATACCTCTCGAGCATCCGGAAATTTCAGTTCAGCTACCAGGAGGGGGACACCGGCCGGGTCGACCTGCCGGGCGAATTGCTCCTGATGGTCGACTACCGCAGCGCGAGCGCGATCCGCGCGCTGACCGACCAGCGGGTCATCCTCTTTGACGGCGACCTGCGGGAGACGGCGTCCTTCGCCTTCGGCGAGACGGTGCTCGACCGCTACGCCGATTCTCCCGACGGCAGGCTGGTGCTCGTGCTTGGCAACTACGACAAGGAGAAGCGCCTCTCGGTGGTGACCCTCGACCGCGATTTCAACGAGGTCGGGCGGTTTACCATCGACTACAACATCTCGGGCGTCAAGGCGGACAGCGACTACATCTACCTGATGGCCAAGGACCGTCTGCACATCCTCGACTTCGACGGCGCGATGGCGGCGTCGGTGCAGATCAACAGCTTGAGCCAGATCCAGCCGGTCGGCGGCAAGCTCTACTACACGACCGACACGGCGATCAACGTCATCGACATCGGCGAGATCGCGCCGCCCGCCTCCTCCGGCAAGGAAGCGCCCGCCTCCTCCGGGGAGGAAAGCGCCCCCGCGGACGAGGACGACAGCCCTTCCGGGGAGGCGTCTTTGCAGCCGTCCGGGGAGGAAGCGCCTTCGGAAAGCGGCGGGGACGCGGAAAACCTCCAGCCGGATTCGGAGCCTGAAAGCGCGGCCGAACCGGAATCCGCCCCCGAAAGCGCGGCCCCTTCCGGGGACGCCTCGTCGGGCGACCTTCTCAACTACGACGATCTCGCGCCGGGAGGCTGAACCGATTTGTAAATTTGCGGCAGATTTGGTATAATGGCCGCAGCGGCCATGACGCCTGTGCGGAGCGCTTTTTGCTGCGGCGCTCCCGCCGCGCGTCCCGCGCCGGTGGGCGCACAGCCGCAGGAAAGGGAATCTATGGACATTGCAGCCATTTTATTGGATATCGCCGCCGTCGCCATCGTGGTTTACTGCGCGCACGCGGCGGCGAAAAAGGGCTTTTTGCGCACGGTCATCCAGATGGTCGCCTATGTCGCGATCATTCTCGCGGCCTCCTTCTTCAGCCGCGCGGCCGCCCCGGTCGTCTATGACCGGGTGGTAGAGCCGATGATCACCCACCGCCAGGAGGCGCCGCGCGAACCCGGCGGAGCGGACCTCATCTCCTACGGGCGGGCGGGGATGCTCTCGGCGCTCGACGACGGCCTCGGCGCGCTGGAAAGCGGATTTGACTCGATGAAGGAGATGCTGCCCGACGAGTTCGACCCGCAGGCGCTCGCCGACGGGATCGTGGAAGAGCTGGCGGACGCCACCCTGCGTCCGCTCATGGTCAGCGCGATCGGCATGATCGGGTTCGTGCTGCTCTTCTCCATCCTGTCGATCATCGCGAACATCCTGCTCTCCACGCTGGGGATCGTCAACCACCTGCCGGTGGTCGGCCCGATCAACGCGCTGCTCGGCGGCGCGGTGGGCGTCCTCGAGGGGGTGCTGCTCGTGTGGGTGTTCGCTTTCCTGCTGCGGGGGCTGCTGGGCATCTATCCGGAGGGCTGGTGGATCTTCCGCGCCGACACGATCGGCCACACCTTCCTGTTCCGCTATTTCGCCGATCCCACGCTGCTGGGGCAGCTTGCATAAGCCGTTTGGCCTCCGACGCCAGAGAGAGGGTTGACCGCCATGAAAATGAATGTTCCGAACGCGCTGACCGTCCTGCGGATCGTGCTGATCCCGCTCTTTTTGTGGCGGTTCCTGACCGCGCAGACGCAGCTGCAATTCTACGCGGCGGCGCTGATCCTCGGGGTTTCGGCGCTCAGCGACACGCTCGACGGCTATATCGCGCGGCGCTGCAACCAGATCACCCAGCTCGGCAAAATCCTCGACCCCATCGCGGACAAGCTCACCCTGGCCTCCGTCGTCGCGGCGCTGTGGATTACGAAGCCGCACCTCTGGCCGCTCTACGCGGTCTTCATCCTCAAGGAATTCCTCATGCTGGTCGGCGGACTGCGCCTGCACCGCAAGCGGGTCACCATCGAGGGGGCCAAGTGGTTCGGCAAGCTCGCGACCGTCATGTTTTACGTCATTATGATCACGATCGTGGCCTTCCCGTCGCTGAGCGACGGGACCATCCTTGCGATGCTCCTGCTGCTGCTCGTCTTCATGCTCTTCTCGCTGCTGCGGTACGGGGTGATGTTCTGGGGGATGCTGCGTTCCGCCAAAAAACGGTAAACTACACCAAAATCGTATGATTATTTATGACGCGTTAATATGTTGTTCACAACGGGCATATACAATATAGTCTGGTAGATTCTATTTCCGTTTGTGAGAAAAGGTGAAAAATCTGATGGATATGATGTGTACAAGATGCAAGAAACGCCTGGCGGTGGTCTTCATGACCCGCCTTGACGGGGATAAAACGGTCAACGAGGGGCTCTGCCTGCGCTGCGCGAAGGAGCTTGGGCTCAAGCCGGTCAGCGACCTGATGGAGAAGATGGGCATCACCGACGACGAGCTGGACAGCGTCTCCGACCAGATGATGGATATGTTCGGCGCGGACGGCGAGAACGGCTTTGAGATGGGCGGCGCGCAGGCGCTGCCGCCCTTTCTGCAAAACATCCTCGGCGGCGGCCTGGTGCCGCAGGAGCCGAAAAAGGAGGAGCTTCCGCAGGAGCCGCCCGCGCGGCTGCGCGAGAAGCCCAAGCCCCCGCGCAATAAGCGCGGCGCCCCCGAAAAAAAATACAAGCACCTCGACGCCTACTGCGACAATCTGTCGCTCAAGGCGGAGCAGGGGAAGATCGACCGGATCATCGGGCGCGACCGGGAGATCGGCCGCGTCATCCAGATCCTCAACCGCCGCACCAAGAATAACCCCTGCCTGATCGGCGAACCGGGCGTCGGCAAGACGGCGGTCGCCGAGGGGATCGCGCAGCGGCTGGCGTGCGGCGACGTGCCCTTCCGCCTCGCGGACAAGAAGCTCTACCTGCTCGATCTGACGGCGCTCATCGCGGGCACCCAGTTCCGCGGGCAGTTCGAGAGCCGCGTCAAGGGGCTCGTCGAGGATATCAAGGAGGCGGGCAACGTCATCCTCTTCATCGACGAGGTCCACAACCTCGTCGGCGCGGGCGATTCGGAGGGCTCGATGAACGCCGCGAATATTTTGAAGCCCGCCCTCTCCCGCGGGGAGATCCAGGTGATCGGCGCGACCACCTTCAACGAATACCGCAAGAACATCGAAAAGGACGCCGCGCTCGAGCGCCGCTTCCAGCCGGTGACGATCGAGGAGCCCTCGATCGGGGAGTCGGTCGAGATCATCAAGGGGATCAAGAGCTACTACGAGCAGCACCACCGGGTGGTGGTCAGCGACGAGCTGGCGCGCATGACCGTCGTGCTGTCCGAGCGGTATATCACCGACCGCTTCCTGCCCGACAAGGCGATCGATCTGCTCGACGAGGCCTGCTCGGCCGCCGTGCTGCGCAACGCCGACCTCGCGGAGTACGACCGCCTGATGAAGCAGGACGGCGACGTGACCGAGCAACTCGAGGAGCTCGAGGCGTCGACCGACGAGCCCGATTACGAGGCGATCGCGCGGCTGCGCGGGGAAAAGATCGTCATCGATGAAAAGCTCAAGGAGGTCGGCCCCAGGGCGCTGGCCCAGCCGGTGACGGGGGACGACCTCGCCAACGTCATCGAACTGTGGACGGGCATCCCCGCCGCCAAGATCCGCGAGACCGAGCTGCGCCGGGTGGCCCGGCTCGAGCCCGCGCTCAAGGAGAAGATCATCGGGCAGGACGAGGCGGTCGAGCTGGTGAGCGCCGCCGTGCGCCGCTCCCGCGTGCAGATTTCCGCCCGCCGCCGCCCGGCCTCCTTCATCTTCGTCGGCCCGACCGGCGTGGGCAAGACCGAGCTGGTCAAGGTGCTCTCCAAGGAGCTCTTCGATTCGGCCGACCCGCTCATCCGGCTGGACATGTCCGAATTCATGGAGAAGCACACGGTCAGCCGGCTGGTCGGCTCGCCCCCGGGATACGTCGGCTACGACGAGGCGGGGCAGCTCACCGAAAAAGTGCGCCGCAAGCCCTATTCGGTCGTCCTCTTCGACGAGATCGAAAAGGCCCATCCCGACGTGCTCAACATCCTGCTGCAAATCCTCGACGAGGGGCGCATCACCGACGCGCACGGCAGGGTCTGCTCGTTCGAGAACACCGTCATCGTCATGACCTCCAACGCGGGCAGCGAGCGGCGCGAAGGCGCGCTCGGCTTCAACCGCACCGAGGGGGAGGCCTCGAAGGAGAAGGCGCTCAAGGCGCTCTCCGAGTTTTTGCGGCCGGAGTTTCTGGCGCGCGTTGACGAGGTGGTCGTTTTCCGCCCGCTCGACGAGGGGGATTTCCGCAGGATCGCCGGGCTGATGCTCGGAGAGCTCAAGGACCCGCTGGCCGAGAAGGGGATCAAGTTCGGCTGGGACGACGAGGCCGCGGCGCTCATCGCCCACAAGGCGTACGGCAAGCGCAGCGGTGCGCGCGACCTGCGCACCGTCATCCGCAAGGAGGTCGAGGACGCCATCAGCCTGCGGCTGGTCGACGACCCCGACCACGTCCCCGCGCTGATGAAGCTGGCCGTCGAGGACGGTGGCCTGAGGCTTATCTACCAGTAAACAAAAGCGGCGCTCACCGGAAGGTGAGCGCCGCTTTTTGACTGCCGTCAGCCGGCCGCATCCTGCCCGGCGGTCACGGCGGGCAGGCTTTGGAGCAAATCAAAGAGCGCGAGCGCGTCGATGTTGCGCGCCATAACGCGGATCGTGACGCCGTCTTTGCAGAGCACCGAGAAATCGGCGGCCACGTGCTCGTCCCCCAGCTCCCGGTGGTCGTACACCCGCCGCGCGAGCACTTGCGGGGAGAGATCCTCCGCGCGAAAGAGGGGGTGGTCGAAGGTTTCCATGTATTTTTCGGGCACGCTGTCCGCCCAGGGGATTTCGTAGAGGTGCACGTCGTAGCTCTCGACCGCGTCGATGTCGACGGTGCGTTCCCCGTCGCCCGGCTCCGCGCGGGAGGCCGAAAGGACGAGCTCGCGGTAATCGGCGTTGCCGACCGCCTGCTCAAAGCTGATGAAGAGGGAGTCCGCGCCGCGGTGGGCCTCACGCACGGCAAACCCCTCGACAAGCTCCCGCGGGAAGCAGCCGCCGAAATCGGGGTCGGCGAGCGCCTCGGCGTAGGTGAGGCCCCGGATGCCGGAGGGGAGGACGTCCACGTCGGCCACCGCCGCCGGCGCGGAGGTCTCCGTTTCCGACGACGCACCGTCCGCCCCGGAGCCGGCTTCGGGCGCCTCCGGCTCTGGCGGCGCGGAGGGAGCGCCAAATGCGGCGGACTCCGGCGCGGAGGACGCGGCCGGCGTGGATGCGGGATGGGCGCAGCCGGTCAAAAAAAGCGTCAATGCGAGCAGTACAGCAACAGTCCGGTTCATCGGATCAGCCCCTTTTCATCTTTCTGACATAGAAGTGCCGGAAAAGTCCGGTTTTTCTGCGTCCCGCCGGGAATTTTCCCGCGCGGGCGCGGCGCGTATAAAATCCGCCGTCTCCCGCCAACAATAGAGGTAACGAAAAGGCAAAGGAGACGGCTTATGGGAAGAAGGGCGGTCGGCGTCTACGCGGCGCTGGTGCTGATATTTACGGGGATGATCTGCCGCGTGTACGCGCTTTCGATGGGGGGCGCGCTCGCTTCGGCGGCGAACACCCAGAGCGCGTTCGTGCTCGATGTGGACAACACGCGCGGCGTCATTTACGACTGCAACCTCAAGCCCCTTGTGGGCACGGAGGTGCGCAAGCTGGCGGCGGTGCAGCCCTCGCCCGAGGCGTTCACCGCGCTTGCCGAGGCGGGGGAGCAGGTGCCCGCGGGCGCCTCGCAGACGAAGCCCTACCTGCTCCCGGTGGAGGAGGAGGTCTACGCCAAGGGGGTCGAGATGATCGACGCGGTGGAACGCTACGGGGACGAACAGCTCGCGCCCCACATCGTCGGCTACCTCAACCCGGAAAAGACGAACGGCGCGGCGGGCATCGAGATGGCGTACGACGACCTGCTCAAGCAGTATGACGGCAGCCTCAAGCTGCGCTACACCCTCGACGCGGCGGGACACACCCTCACCCTCAACCCGCCCGAGGTGCTGCGGGACAACTACAAGAGCGAGGGGGGCGTCGCGCTCACCCTTGACGCGGACTTCCAGCGGATCGCCCAGCGGGCGATGAAGGGGGTCGAAAAGGGCGCGGCGGTGGTGATGGACGTCGCCACGGGCGACATCAAGGCATCCGTCTCGGTGCCGGCCTACGACGCGAACGACCTCGCGGCAAGCCTGCAGGACCCCGACAGCCCGTTCGTCAACCGCGCCTTCTCGCAGTATAACGTGGGTTCGACCTTCAAGCTGGTGGTGGCGGCCGCCGCGCTCGAAAGCGGCGTGAGCCGCTACGAGCGGTACACCTGCGAGGGGTACGCGGACGTCGGCGGGCATATCTTCTACTGCCACTGGCGCAACGGGCACGGCAACATCGACCTCAAGAAGGCGATCGAGATCTCCTGCAACCCCTTCTTCATCCATCTCGGGCTCGAGACGGGGGGCAAGAACATCGTCTCGATGGCGCGGGAGATCGGCTTCACCCGCGCCGCCCAGTTCACCGACGACATCCGCACCCAGAGCGGGACCCTGCCCTCCGACGCGGAGCTCGAGAGCGACGCGGCCGTCGCAAACCTCTCCTTCGGGCAGGGCTCCCTCACGGCCACCCCCATCCAGATCGCACAGATGGTGTCCACCACGGCCAACGGCGGCTTCGCGGTGACGCCCCGGCTCGTCGAGGGCTTCACCGACGACGGAAAGACCTACTATGAGCATACGGCGGCCTATGCCCCCAGCCGCGTCTTTTCCAAGCGCACCTCCGACATCCTGCGGGAGACGCTGGTCAACAACGTCGAGGTGGGCAGCGGCGTCAAGGCCAATCCGACGGTCGCCGGCGTGGGCGCGGGCGGCAAGACGGCCTCCGCCCAGACGGGCATCTACCTGGAGCCGGGCGTGGAGGAGAGCGAAGTCGTACACGCGTGGTTTGCGGGCTACTTCCCGGCGGACACCCCGAAATACGCGGTGGTCGTGCTCGTGGAGGACGGCAAATCGGGCGAGGACACCGCCGCCCCCATCTTCCGCAAGATCGCGGACGGCATCCTGGTCACCGAGCTGCAGCGGCAGGGAAAATAGACGGGAAATCCCCTCCGCCCTGAAAGAAAATCGCCGGGGATGGGCATTTTCGTATGGAACCGGGGCGGGAACTGTGGTATAATGGGGGAAAATTGGCAATTCCTGTTGGGAGGGTACACACATGAATCCTTACGTCATCGTTACCGACTCCTGCGCGGATATGGTCCCGGGGTTTGCGGCCGAGAACCATATCGTGGAGCTGGAACTGACTTACACGATCGGCGGCGTCACCAGGCCCTGCAACGATCCGTCGCTTTCCCGCCCCGCTTTCTACGACATGGTGCGGGCGGGCGAGATGCCGATCACCGCGCAGGTGAACATCGAGGACGCCGTTCGCGCGCTGACCCCGCTGCTCGACGCGGGCAGCGACCTGCTCTGCATCATGTTTTCCTCCGCGCTCTCCGGCACCTACAACAGCGTCCGCCTCGCTGCCGAGGAGCTCGCGCCCCAGTATCCCACCCAGCGGATCATCGTGCTCGATTCCCTCGCCGCGTCGGCGGGGCAGGGGATGCTTGTGGCGCGCGCCGTCATGTACAGGGAGCAGGGCCTCAGCCTCGACGAGAGCGCCGAGCGAATCAAGGAGGATATCCCCCGCCAGGCGCATCTCTTCACCGTGGACGACCTCAACCACCTCCACCGCGGCGGGCGCGTCTCCAAGACGGCCGCCGTGTTCGGGACGATGCTCGGCATCAAGCCGCTCCTCCACGTCGACGACGCGGGCAGGCTCATCCCCACCGGCAAGGTGCGCGGCCGCCGCAACTCCCTGCTGGGGCTGGTGGAGGGCATGGCGCGCCAGATGGACCCGGAGAAATGCGACCGGTTTGCCATCAGCCACGGCGACTGCATCGACGACGCCCAGTTCGTGGCCGACGAGGTGTGCCGGCGGTTCGGGCTCAAGGACTATACGATCAGCTATGTCGGCCCGGTCATCGGCGCCCACTCGGGCCCCGGGACGGTCGCGCTCTTCTTCTACGCCAAGCACAAGTAAAATCCAATCTTGAAATTTTCCCAATACCGTGCTATAATATCCTAGTTCAGCATACGCAAGACATTGTGTGCCCAGACATGCGGGTATGCGGGTCCTGTGCGACAGAGCGCCGTGAACCATGTCAGGCGGGGAACCGAGCAGCATTAAGCGGTTGTGATGTGTGCCGCAGGTAATCTGCATGTCCGCATATGTGGGCACACAGTTTTGCGTTTTTTTCTTCTTACGGAAAGGTGGTGGGAATCGATGTACCAGGCGCTCTACCGCAAATGGCGGCCGAAGACCTTCGACGAGGTGGTCGGGCAGGAGCACATCACCGCGACCCTCAAGAACGAGGTCGCCGCGGGCAAATTTTCCCACGCCTACCTCTTTACCGGCTCGCGCGGGACGGGCAAGACCACCTGTTCCAAGATCGTGGCCAAGGCGGTCAACTGCGAGCGCCCGGTGGACGGCAACCCCTGCAACGAGTGCGCCGCCTGCCGGGGGATCGACGACGGCTCGGTGCTCGACGTGGTCGAGATCGACGCGGCCAGCAACAACGGCGTGGACAACATCCGCCAGCTCCGGGAGGAGGCGTATTTCCTCCCGGCCTCGGTCAAATACCGCGTCTACATCCTCGACGAGTGCCACATGCTCTCGCCCGGCGCGGTCAACGCCCTGCTCAAAATCCTCGAGGAGCCGCCCGCGCACGTCATTTTTATCCTCGCCACCACCGAAATCCACAAGGTCCTGCCGACCATCCTCTCCCGCTGCCAGCGGTTCGATTTCAAGCGCATCAAATCCCGCACGATCGCCGACCGTCTGCTCCATGTGGCGGGCGAGGAGGCGCTCTCCCTCGCGGACGACGCGGCGCTGCTCATCGCGCGGCTGTCGGACGGAGGGATGCGCGACGCGCTGTCGCTGCTCGACCTGTGCGCCTCCTACGGAAAGGAGATCACCCTCTCCACCGTCACCGAGGCCGCCGGGCTTGCCGGGCAGTCCCACCTCTTCGACCTCGCCGACGCGGTGAACGGGCGCGACCCCTCCGGGGCGCTCGCCGTCATCGGCAGGCTCAGCGAGAATTCCATCGACTTTTCCCGCCTCTGCGAACAGCTTGTCGGCCACTACCGCGACCTGATGATCGTCAAGACCGTCCGCGAACCGGACGACCTCGTGCAGGGCACGCCGGAGGACCTTGAACGGCTGCGCGCCCAGGCGAAGGACCTGCCGCTCACGCGGATTCTCTATTCCCTCGACCTGCTCGGCGACACGCTGGGCAGGCTCTCCCGCACCGCCTTCAAACGCACCGAGCTCGAAATGGCCGTCGTAAGGCTGTGCGACGAGCAGATGGGCGGCGGACTGGAAGCGCTGGGCGAGCGCCTCGAGAAGCTCGAACGGGCGGTAAGGACCGGGGTCCCGGCGCGCGCGCCGGAACCGGACGCGCCGCGCGGGACGGCGCCGGAGCCGCCCGCGGCGGCAGCGGCGCCCACGGCCGGGGCACGCCCCGCGCCCGAACAGCGCGCCGAAAAGGCGGAGGGAAAGAGCGAGGTTTCGCCTTTCAAGGATTGGGCGAAGGTGCTTTCGGAGCTGGGCAGACACAACGGCGCGCTCTGCGGCGCGATGACCGGGTCGCGCGCCTTCACGAGCGGCGACCTCATGCTGATCGACTGCGAGAGCGACTTCTTCCGCACGCTGCTGCGCACGAGTCCCGCCGCAAAGGAGAGCCTGCGCGACGCGATCTTCGCGGTGACGGGGCAGAAGTTCAGCCTCGGGCCCTACAACGCCAAAAAACACGCGGTTGCCGAAGTCTCCGCCGACCCGCTTGACGGGCTTCTCAAAAAGGCGAGCGACCTGGGCGTGCCGGTGGAACTGAAATAAAAAGGAAACAACAGGTTGGAGGAATCGGAACCATGAAAGCAAGACTGCCACAGGGTATGGGCGGCGGCCCGCAGAATATGAACGCCATGATCCGCCAGGCGCAGAAGATGCAGGAGGACATGAAGAAAAAGCAGGCCGAGCTCGAGGAGATGGAGTTCAAGACCACCGCGGGCGGCGGCATGGTCGAGGTGACGATGACGGGCAAAAAGGAGCTGCGCGAGCTGGTCCTCAAGCCGGAGGTCGTCGACCCCGAGGATATCGAGATGCTGCAGGATCTGATCGTGGCCGCGGTCAACGAGGCCATCCGCACGGTGGAGGACACCTCGGCCGCCGAGATGGAGAAGATCACCGGCAGCCTGCAGGTCCCGGGCATGTTCTGAGCGGATCATGGCATATAACGTAATACCGCTCACCAAGCTGATCGAGCAGTTTGAGCGGTTGCCCGGCATCGGGCGCAAGACGGCGCAGCGGCTGGCGTTTTACGTGCTGAACCTGCCTCGCGAAAAGGCGCAGCAGTTCGCCGACGCGATCACCGAGGCGCACGACAAGATCAAGAAATGCCGCGTCTGCCAGAGCCTCACCGAAGGGGAGCTCTGCCCGATCTGCGCCGATTCGGCGCGGGACGGGAGCGTCATCTGCGTGGTCGAGGACTCGCAGGACGTGCTGGCGTTCGAGCGCACGCGGGAATACCACGGGCTCTACCATGTGCTGCACGGGCTGATCTCGCCGATGGACGGGATCGGCCCCGATCAGCTCCACATCAAGGAGCTGCTCGCGCGCATCGGTTCGGGCGAGGTGAAAGAGGTCATCATGGCCACCAATCCCACCGTCGAGGGGGAGGCCACGGCGATGTACCTCGCGCGGCTGCTAAAGCCGATGGGCGTCAGGGTGACGCGGCTCGCCTACGGCATCCCGGTCGGCGGCAACCTCGAATACGCCGATGAGGTGACGCTCTACCGCGCGCTCGAGGGGCGCAGCGAAATCTGACGGCTACATAGACTATTTCCCGGTTTGCGGACCATACTAAAAGAGCGGCTGTCCCGCCGCCGGGGGAGATGGATCAAAGATGCGGCTCGACCGCGAGGAATTTAAAAGGATCATCAAATTCGGGGTCACCGGCGCGGCGAACACGCTGATCGATTTCGGCGTCTATACGCTGCTGGCGGTCGCGCTTGGATTGAGCGTGCCGTTTTCACAGGTGTGCGGCTATTCGGCGGGGATGCTCAACAGCTACCTTGTCAATCGCAGCTGGACCTTCCGGACGGGGGAGCGCTTTTTCAGCCTCCAGCTCGTGCGGTTCATCGTGGGGAACTTGGCGGTGCTGCTGCTCAGCGTACTGCTCATCAACCTTTGCACCGTGCAGCTGGGGCTTGGCAAGCTGACGGCCAAACTGGTCGTCACCTGCTTTACGCTGGCGGTGAATTTCCTCATCAGCCGGCTGTGGATCTTCAAAGGACAGAAGTAACCGGACAAAAGGGGGTGCGGGCGTGGAAAAAGCGTCCACCAAAACCATCACGCTCAACCGCAAGGCGCGGCATGACTACTTTGTGGAGGACAGCTTCGAGGCGGGGATCGAACTCTTCGGCACCGAGGTCAAATCCCTGCGCAAGGGCGCCTGCAACCTCAAGGACAGCTGGTGCGACGTCGTGGACGGGGAGCTCTACATCAAGCAGATGCACATCTCCCCCTACGAGCAGGGCAATATCTTTAATAAGGACCCCTACCGTCCGCGCCGCCTGCTCATGCACCGGCGGGAGATCCACCGGCTGGCCGGGCTTGTCGCGCAGCAGGGCTATACGCTCATCCCGCTTTCCCTCTATTTCAAGGGCTCGCGCGTGAAAGTGCAGCTGGGGCTCTGCAAGGGTAAGCAATTGCACGATAAACGCGCCGATATGGCCAAGAAAGCCGCTCAGCGGGATATTGACCGCGCCCTGCGCGATAGACAAAAGGCGTAAACTCTGGTATAATAGGCACAATCCCATAGAGATCGTGACAAAATGGCCATGGGAAAGGCTTTCCCCACCGATACGGGGCCGTAAAGGTTTCGACGGGGGTCATGAAGTACGGGTAGCGAGTAGAGGAGCATGCACCTCTATAAAAGTATGACGTTTTTAAATTAGACGACAACAATAATTTAGCTTTTGCGGCTTAATTAAGCCGTCGTTCTGCCGCGGAGTACCACGGCCGCGGACAGAGCGTCGATTAGTGGTGAACGATCCGCCCGAGCGCCTCGTAGGGCTGGATTGTATTCGGGGCTACCAAGCTGCGCAGCCTGCCGGACGGCGGCGCGGCAAGGGAATTTAAAAAGACCGGCTGCACTCGGAGAAGCCTGTATGGACTGGTTTTCGGACAGGGGTTCGATTCCCCTCGGCTCCACCATAGTAAGGACCGCATGAACAGTACGTTTCATGCGGTCCTTTCGTTTTGAATAACCCACTTTATTGTTCGCCCGCCAAAATACTTTTAAATAACGCCTCCACGCTTTCGGCTGTCTTTCTGGCATCTCTGTCCATAAATATATCAGATATGCCTTGAACTATGTCCATGAATATGCTACGATAATTAAAATTTAGATTATAAAGCCCGTTGGCTGCCAGTGGGGCAATCAAGGCGCGATAGGGAGCAGTTGAAATGAAAAAGAGACGTTATATCTGCCTTTTCCTGGGACTGGCGCTTTTGCTCGGCAGTACCGGCTGCCGGCAGCAGATACCGGAGGCGGCGCTTTCCTCTGGGAAAACGGTGGTCACCATGATGTACCCATCGGGCCTGAACCGCTTTGAGGCGCTGGTGGAGACCTCCTGTCAGGACATCGACCTGCAGGTGGAGCCCACCACCACGGCCATGATGAACGGGGACAGCGAGCGCCGCCTGCGCAACAGCCACGGCACCGACCTTGTGGTCACCACCCTGCCCACCGGCGACGTGAAGGGTTATATGCTGGACCTGAGCGCCACGGCCTTTTCCACCGGCTACCAGGCCACGGTGATGGACCCGGTCATGATCGAGGGCAGGACGCGCTACCTGCCCCTGCCCGGGCAGTACTCCGGCTACATCTTAAACAAAACCCTTGCCGACGGGTTGGCGGACGCGCTGCCCGCCTCCAACGCGGAGCTGATGGCGCTGCTCGACGCCGGCAGGGAAGAGGGCGTCGGCATCGGACCGGACGGGACCATGTTCGGCATCGACATCGTCGGGACCGCGGCGGTGGGTTCCTACATCATCGGCACCCAGGTGCCGGACTTCCTCGGCCTGATGGACGGCATCCGGTGGATGGGCGGCGTCGAAAAGGGCACCGTCGCCTTCAGCGGGCGGTGGGACAACTGCCTGGACGACCTGGAGAGCTGTGTGGAGCGGGGCTATCTGAACGCCCAGACCCTCTCACTCAAGCAGACCAACGCCCTGCCGGTCAAGGACCGGATGCTGGACGGCACGCTGCTGTTTTGCTACGGGAACGCGCGGCTGTTCGCGCAGCTCTGCGGCGAGGCGGACGCCTACGAATATGTGATGCTGCCCTTTTTGAGCGGCCGGGGAAACCACCCTTGGGCCATCTCCTCCCCCGACGGCTACATCGGCATCAACGCGGCGCTCAGCGAACCGGGCAGAGAGGCGGAGCTGGACGCCTGCAAGCGCGTCTTGGAGCTGCTCTCCACCCAGGAGGGGCAGGACGCCTGGATCGCCGATACCGGGGCCACCAACTCCTACCTCACCGGGTATGAGGATGCGGAAAACGAGATCCCAGCCGGCCTGGAGGACTGCGTGGAGGGCGGATATATCTACGATCTGCGGCTGCCCTCCAACATCATCCAGTACTTCGGGGAACGAATGATCTCCGTGCTGAACGGAAAGGCGGAGATGGCGGAGGCCCTGGCTGCGGTGGACGACTACTGCGTCAACGGCTCCGAGGCGGTGGACTACGACCAGTCGGTAGTGGGCAGCGTGGCGGAGGACCTGCTCTATGAAAACTACAACACCCGCCTGGAGGAGACGGCCATCGGAAACCTGATGGCGGACGCCGTGGCGGAGTACACGGAGGCGGACATCGCCGTGGTCAACGGCGGCGGCATCCGCGCCAGCCTCTATCAGGGCGACGTGCTGGGCGCGGACCTGGCCGCGGTCTGCCCCTACGCCAACACCATCGTCCTGGTGGAGGCCCGGGGCAGCGTTATCCTGGAGATGCTGAAAAACGGCATCTCCATGACCGCGCGGGACGAGGTGCCCGGCGGCCGCTTCCTCCAGGTGTCGGGGCTGCGTTACGCCTATACGCCGCAGGACGGCGGTACGCCCGCCGAGCTGCTGTCCGCGACCCTGCCGGACGGGACGCCCCTGGACCCGGACGGGCGCTATCGGCTGGCTGTAAACAACTATATGGCGGGCTCTAGCGGATATTTGGACAACAACGGGGACGGCTACACGATGCTGAACCTCTTCAGCGCCGACACGCCTGCCGCAGAAGACGTCACGCTGCTGGACGACACGGGCGCGACCTATGCCGATGCGGCGCGGGCCTATTTCTACAACCACCGGGACGAGCCCATCTCCGCCAGGCTGGAGGGCCGCATCACCGTTGCGGGGAGGGAAGGATGACCATGGAGGACCTGCAGCCGCATGAGCGGAGGAAAAGGCCCAGTTTTACGGCCTTGTTTCTCGTTTCGATCATCCTCGCCTGTACCATATGCTTTTTGGGCATGATCCATTTCTCCAACACGGTCTCCCGGCAGGCCGCCATGGAAATGAGTACGCTCTATCTGCGGGAGCTGACCTCCCAGACCGTCGGCCACTTCCAGACCAGCCTGCGCGCCCAGTTCGCCCAGCTGCGCACCGCGGTGAATGCACTCTCCGACGAGGACCTGGAGGATCAGCAGGCGCTGTCGGGCTTCCTCAGACAGGTGCAGGAGTACAACAATTTCACCTTTTTGGCCTTTTTGGACGACCACGGGGAGTACCACAGCGTGGAGGGCGCCTTTCCGGCGGCCTCCAAGATCAGCTCCCTTGGCAGACTGCTGGAGGGGGAGGAGACGTTCGTCTCCTACAACGAGACAATTCTGGGGGACGATATACTACTGCTGGGCGCCACCATCCGGCCCCAGGCCTACGGAGACCGGACGTTCATCGCGGTGCTGGCGGGGCTGGATACCGTGGCATTGAACCAACAGCTGTCCCTGGAGAAGGAGGACACCCGGACCTACTCCAGCATCGTGGCGCCCAACGGGAACTACATCATTAACAACAGCTGGTACAGCGCCGACGTGCCCAAGGGCACCAACATCTTCTCCACCCTGGAGCAGTACGCGGCCTTTGACGGCGGGTACTCCCTGGAGCAGCTTCAGGCGGATTTCCGCTTCGGCGGTGCGGGGATCGCCGCCCTCTCTCTGGACGGCGGGGACTGGTATCTGCACTACGCCCCCGTACCGGAGACGGACTGGTTTATACTCACGATCGCGCCCTATGAGCTGGTGGACACCACGGTGCGCAACCTGACCTTCCGACTCAACCGGAACGCGGTCATCGTGCTGGTGATTATCCTCGCCATTTTGTCGGCGGTCTTCTTCTATTACTACGCAACCATGCGCAGAAGCGAGCGGGCCTTGCTGCGCGCGAACACGGAGGCGGAGGCTGCGCGCAGGCGGGCGGAGGCAGCAAACCTGGCGAAGAGCGAATTTTTAAGCCGCATGAGCCATGAGATCCGTACGCCCATGAACGGCATCATCGGCATGAGCGCCATCGCCGCGCAGAACATCGGCAACGACGCCAAGGTGGCCGACTGCCTGAAGAAGGTCACCCTCTCCTCCAACCACCTGCTGGCCCTGATCAACGACGTGCTGGATATGTCCAAGATCGAGAGCGGCAAGGTGGAGTTGCGCAAGGCACGGTTCGACTTCCGCTCCTTCCTGGAGAGCCTGGGCAACCTCTACTACACCCAGGCCAGAGACAGGGGCATCCACTGCGAGACCACCCTGCTCGGCGACGTGGACGAGGCCCTGGTGGGGGACTCCCTGCGCCTCAATCAGATTCTCGCCAACCTGCTTTCCAACGCGCTGAAATTTACTCCGGCCGGCGGCTTCATCTGTCTGCGGGTCTCCCGGCTGGACGGGCTGGGGGATAAGGACACCCTCTGGCTGCGGTTCGTGGTGCAGGACACGGGCTGCGGCATTGCGGCGGAGAACTTTGATAAGATCTTCCAGTCCTTTGAACAGGAAAACGCCGACGTGACCCACAAGTACGGAGGCACCGGCCTGGGGCTGGCCATCGTCAAGCGCTTCTCCGAGCTGATGGGCGGCAGCGTCCGGGTGGACAGCACCCCGGGCGAGGGCAGCGCCTTCACCGTGGAGCTGCCCTTCGGCCGGGTGAAGGAACGCAGGGAACCGATCCGGTACGAGGACCTCCGCGCCCTGGTTGTGGATGACGACCCGGACGCCTGTGAGCACATCACGCTGGTGCTCGGCAAGATGGGGGTGCGCTCGGAGTCGGTGAGCGGCGGACTCCAGGCCGTCGCCCGCGTGGAGCAGGCCCACAGCCGGGGCGAGGACTTCGACGTCTGCTTTTTGGACTGGAGGATGCCGGGTATGGACGGGCTGGAGACGGCCCGCCGCATCCGCGCCGCCGTGGGCGGCGAGACCGCTATCGTCATAATTACCGCCAACGACGCCTCGGACATCGCCCAGGCGGCGGAGGGGCTGGGCGCTGCGGGCATCGTCACCAAGCCGATTTTCGAGAGCAGCCTGGCCGATGCGCTGGCCGGCCTCAGCCAGGACCGCGAGCAGCCCAGCCCGGGCGGCGGTTATGCAGACTGCGATTTCCATGGAAAGCACATCCTTCTGGTGGAGGACAATGAGATCAACCTGGAGATTGCGACGGAGCTGATCGGGATGACGGGAGCCTCTGTAGATACCGCCATGGACGGCGTGGAGGCGGTGGAACGGTTCAAGACCTCCGGCCCAGGGCAATACGACCTCATCCTGATGGACATCCAAATGCCCCATATGGACGGCTACGAAGCCACCCGCCGCATCCGGGCGCTTCAGCGCCCCGATGCGCGCAGCGTCCCCATCTTCGCCATGACGGCCAACGCCTTTGCCGAGGACGCGGATAAGAGCCGGGAGGCCGGGATGGACGCCCACATCTCCAAGCCGTTTGACATCAAGGCGCTCTATGCACAGATGAACCGGTTTATGTTCGGCCGGGAAACAGGTGCGGGGGCGGAAAAATGAAAAACGTGTTATAATAGAATGGTTGAATCTGACTTGGAGGTTTTTTCATTTGCAAGTGAGCGACAAGTTGATCTGCGGATCGGTCTATGATTATTTGAGCACCCGCATTATGGCGGGTCTGCTTTCTGATGGTGAAAAGCTGCCCTCAATCCTGGAGCTCTCCGGCGCCTTTCACTTGGCCCCGGAGACCATTCGGGCCGCTCTTTTAATACTGGCGGAGGATGGCTATATCCGTATGGAGGCAAAACAGGGCAGTTGGGTCACCTACCAGGCGGACCGAGCCGCGCGTGAGGAGGCTGTGGCGCGCTACTACGCACAGCGGTGTGACGGGATCCAGGATCTGCGCCGCTCTGCGCCCTATCTGCTGGAGCCGCTTCTGACTCACGCGCTGCGGGAGATGGACGACAGCTGCCGGACTCGCCTGCGGGAGAACTGGGAGGCGGGGCGGAAGGATCAGATTATTTCACCCGCCATTCGGCTCTGCGCTCTGCTCCTGTCCGTTTTGAACAACTCTCTCATCCTGAATCTATTCTGGGAGGTGGACCGCTATCTCCGCTTCTCATGCCTCTCCGTTTCAGACGCCTATGATGCCGTTGCGTCCGCAATGTTTCAAAACGACCGGGATAATGAGGCCGGCCGGTCAGATAAGGTTTTGTATGACGCCGGCGGCACGATCCGCCAGATTATCGGCATCTGCCACGAGGCCCGGGGGCGTTACCCGGCGGAGGAGCAGGTCCCGTTCCACTGGACGATCTACCGGCAGCGGCGTCAGCTCTGCTATACGCTGGCGGCCCGGATCATCCGGAAAATTCCGGCGGGAGTCTATCCCATTGGGAGCTACCTGCCGCCGCTGCCGAAGATGGCGGAGGAGTTGGACGTCTCTGTACGCACCCTGCGCCGTACGCTCAGTATTTTAAGCAGCCTTGGCGTGACCCG
This sequence comes from Anaerotruncus massiliensis (ex Togo et al. 2026), assembly GCF_900199635.1. Taxonomy (GTDB): domain Bacteria; phylum Bacillota; class Clostridia; order Oscillospirales; family Ruminococcaceae; genus Anaerotruncus; species Anaerotruncus massiliensis. The sequence goes on from NZ_LT962687.1 coordinate 1,275,710, forward strand.
CTCCTTCCATGGCAAAGGGACGCTGGTGTGTATGGAGGTGGAGGATATTGAGTTTTCCCGCCCGGAGATCAAAGAGGGACTGCGGTATTACTGGGAGAGCCTGCAGTTTTTATCCTTGACGGCCGGACCGGTCTCGCTGCATATGCTGCGGACGATGCCGGAAGCGGACAGCGACAGCTTGACGGCGCAGTTCAATGAGATGTGTGAAAGGGACCGCTGCCACCGCTGCTTTGATATTGTTCTGAATTTTATTGCGGAGCGGTGCCCGTTGGCCATGGTGCGGGAGTGCTATGGGGCGCTCCAGGAATTTCTGGCCTGGGGATACCCCTTTACTGTCCACCGGCTGCGGAATCACAGCCTGCAAAGCGAATATGCTCAGACCATCGGGCAGGCCGCGGACTGCCTGACACGCCGGGACTGGGAGGGATTTTCCGGAAAGTTCGGCGCCCTGATGGCCCGTGAGGCACGCCTTGCGGAAATGATCCTGACCGATTACTGCAAGCAGTCCCCATCTGGAGATGGTGAAAATATCTCGCCGGAAATTACCGATACGATAGAGGTGCACCCATGAAATAAATGCTGATCCGCCGGCCCCGGCGCTTACTATGGCGGCTCCCTGCCTGGCGGTGGAGGCGGAGCAGGTGATCAGCTGCCAGAATTCCATCGCCGCACGGTCCGGCGTCAAGCCGGCTGTTCCTCAGACAAAGGCGCCCAGGAGAGTTCTTTGCCGTCGGTCTGCGAAACATCAAAGACCGAAACGGCCTTATTGATACATTCGGAAGAGCGTACGGTTCGCATCCGTACAAAGAACCGCATGAACGGTACGTTTCATGCGGTTCTTTTTTTGATTATCACCCACGTTTTGCCCCGCATTTTTGAAGCGGCGGCGAAGAGGGAAGCGGTGGGCGGGATGCTCCCTACAGCTCCACGTAGTGCGTCCGGAACTCGGTGCTGCCGAGGGATTCGGCACGCTCCTTCCCGACCATGACGGGATATTCCAGACGCATGCCGCCCACGCCCGGCTGGTAGAGATGCGCCCCCAGGGCGAACACCATGCCGGGGAGGAACTCCGCCTTGCAGTAGGATTTGATCGCGGGCGCGGTGCGCGCACAGACGCCGAGGCCGTGCCCGAACCCGTTTACCCCGTATTCCGCGAGCCCGAAGCGCTCATAGACGGCAACGCCCTTCCGCACAACGTCGGCGATGGCGACGCCGGGACGGATGGCGTCGAAGACGGTCGCCACGGCGGTCTCCCAGCATTCGATCAGGTGCTTCTGCTTGTCGTTGGGCCTGCCGATGAACGCCGGGACGGAGATGTCGGCGTAATAGAGGTCGACCGCTGGGTGAAGGTCCAGAATGACAAATTCATTTTTGCGGATCTTCCGCTCGGTGGAGATGTTGGTCACGCCGCCCAGATAGGCGGTGCGCTCGCCCGAGCCGACTTCCGTCCCCGCGGTGACCGACCAGGACCAGTAGCTGCCCTTATCGCGGATCGCCTTTTCGATGACGCCCGCGATGTGGTTTTCCGTAACGCCGGGTTTGATGGCGGCAAGCCCGCAGGCGTAGCCGTAGTCGCCCGCAGCGGTGGCCAGCCGGAGGCGTTCGATTTCCGCCTCGTCCTTGAGGAGGATCACGTCGTCGAGCAGAGCCACGCCGTTTTGGATGTCCGCCCCGGGCAGGGCCCTGCACAGGGCGAGGTATTCGGATGCGGTGAGCATGCCGGGGGCGAGTTGGGCGTTGCCGAACAGCTCCAGGTCGACGCCGATCTTACCGTCGGCCACGCCGAGGTCGACCAGTTCCCCTACGGCCACATCGATCATGTTGCTGACGCCGTAGGTGGCCAGCTTCATCGGGGGGCCCTCCAGCCGCACGCGTTCCGAGTCGCCCTTCCAGTAGACGAACCGGCAGTCTCCGCGTTTGGTCACGATTACGATGCCGCGCCACGGCATGAAGACGCCGCCCAGATAGTGCAGCGCGGCGGTGCGGGTGCCGAGGTAGGCGTCGAAACCGGCTTCCTCAACCTTCCGTGCCACCGCGGCGCGCCGTTTTTCAAAATTGATTGGGATCATAGGACACACTCCTTCTTTATCGCAAAATCATAGGTTGAGGACCTAAAATATATTTTCCGATAAAAAACAAAGGAATGCCGCGCCTCTACTATAGCATGTGCGGAATGGGAAAAGCAACCGGATTCCCATCCGCATTCAAAAGTTTAGCGATATCATACAACAAAAGCAGACGATTTTTGCCTTTATTTCCAGCCGCAAGCGTTAAGAAGAAGGGAAGCGATTCTTTTTTGGTTTTTTTGAAATTCATTTGCCAATAATGGAAATTTTTGATATAGTTAGAATGGGCCTGAACAAATATATATTTTGATGGAGATTTGAATGCCTGCCGAATCCGAATGATCTGAAAATCATAGTCGGGAGATGCGTGTCTATGACCAAGCCGTATAAAACCAAAAAGGAAAAAGTCTACTACCAGCTGAGGGAAGAGATCATCCGGGGCGAAATCCCACCGGGAGAACGCCTCACCATCGCCGGCATCGCGGAGAAATGCGGCGTTAGCGAGATCCCCGTGCGGGAGGCGGTGCAGCAGCTGCTTCAGGAGTCCTACCTGATCAGCGCGCCGCGCGCGGGGCTTACGGTCAGCGTCGTCAGCGAGGAGGACGTGCGCAAGACCTTCGAGCTGCGCGCCGCACTGGAGAGCCTCGCGGCCCGCCTGTCGGTGCGGCGCATGGAGGAGGAGCAGGTCTTCGAGCTCTACAAGATGATCAAGGATTCCAGGAAATACTATGAGGAACTGGATTACCACGCGTATTGGCTCTGCAACCAGGCGTTCCACCGCTATATCTACCAGTTCTGCGGGAACGAACGCCTGCTTGGGATCATCGACGGCCTGATGCAATACTCCCACCGCTACCCGCAGTACTATACGAATGCGAAGCAGATTTCGCGGTCGATCGACCGGCATTTGGAAATCGCGCACGCGATTTCCGACCGGGACGAACGGCTGACGGAGGACCTCGTCCGCGCACATATGGTGATGGGGTGCAAGACGGTGCAGGAGCGGGTGCGGGAGGCGCGCCGGAAGCTGATGGGGGAGGAGGCCCCCGGAGAGAAGGAGTAGCGAAATATTTACAGAAGAAGCCGCACCGCGCGGCCCATATCGGGGAAGCAGCCGTCAGGGACGGCTGCTTTTTTATGTCTGAAAACGCGCTGAAAAGTTTATCAATATATATTGTTGTAAAGAAAAATATATATTTTTTTCGAATGGGAGTTTAAACATTTTCAATTTTTTCAGAAGTAAAAAAGGCGGAGAAATCAATATAAACAAAAAGTAATGGAAAATATAGTGGTAATTATGCATAATATTTGCATTAACCACAAGATTGTACGGTAATAAATGCACAAAACGCCTATTTTTTACGCGGTAGGAAAATAATGCTTGCTTTTGCGGAGTGCCTTTGCTATATTGATGGTAAAGTATATTATATTTTTGAAAAATATATTTTGAGGAAGAACATTGTATGAAAAAATACCGGACGAAAAAAGAGAAGGTCTATTACGAACTGCGCGATGAGATCGTTCAGGGCAGCGTCGCCCCCGGCAGCCGCCTGACCATCACGAGCCTCGCGGAAAAATTTGAGGTAAGCGAAATCCCGGTGCGGGAGGCGGTCCAGCAGCTTGTGCAGGAACGGTACCTCGTGACGGCCCCGCACATGGGGATCACCGTCAGCATCATCAGCGACGAGGACGTGTGCAAGACGTTTGAGATCCGCGCGTCACTGGAAAGCCTGGCGGCCAGGCTTTCCACCCGGCGCGTCACGGAAAGGGACATCGGAGAGCTCTACCGGATGATCGAGGACAGCAGGCAATACCGCGAATCGGCGGATTTTTATGCCTACTGGCTCTGCAACCAGGCGTTCCACAGCTACATCTACCGGCTGTGCGGCAACGAACGCCTGATCGGCATCATCTCCGACCTGATGCACTATTCTCACCGCTACCCGCAGTACTACACCAGCGTGGAACAGATCGACGGTTCGATCCGGAGGCATCTGGAGATCATGCAGGCCCTGAGCGACAGGGATGAGAAGTTGGTTGAGGACCTAATCAGGATCCATATGATATACGGCTGCCGCACCGTACGGCAACGGGTCCGCGAGGCGAACGAACGCCTGAAGCGGGAGTCGGGCGGGCTGCCCGGCGCGTAGCCGGGAAACAAATGGATGTGCGGAAAGGGGATGTGCCTGAAAGGAAGGATTCGAACTGCAATCGAGGGAACGGAGAAAAGGAGTGTGTGACATGAAAAAAAGCATGCGTATTTTAGTTGCGGTTCTGTTGACATTGACTTTGATCATCGGCACGGCGGGGTGCGGCCAGAAGGCGGAGCCCCAGACGCCCGCCCCCGACGCGGCCCCGGGCGCTTCCCAGGAAGCGGCGGCTCCCGCGGGGACCCAGCTGCTCACCATCGGGACTTCGACGGTGGGCGGGGCCTGGTACCCGATGGGCGGCGCGCTGGCCAATGTGATTTCAAGCTATGTTCCCAATGCAAAGGCAAGCGCGACTCCTTCGGCGGCCACCATTGAAAACCTGACCCTCGTGCGCAGCGGAAAGATGGAGATCGGCATGGCGACCGCGGACATCCCCTACCAGCAGTACCACGGCCTGGCCGGTCTGGAAAAGGATGAGAGCCTGCGCACCCTCACCATGTTCAGCAACAACATCATCTGCATCCTCGTCAAGGACGGCTCCCCGGTCCACAGCATCGAGGACCTGAAGGGGAAAAAACTCGGGGTCGGCGTGCAGGGGAGCAGCGCCTACACAATCGCGGTCGCGATCCTCAAGGCGCACGGCATCGACATTGAAAAGGACGTCGACCAGTACCAGGGCGGCATCTCCCAGCAGACGGAGGCGCTCAAGGACGGCAACATCGACGCGTTCATGATGACCTTCCCGCAGGGCGGCGCGGCCCCCGGTCTGATCGAGCTGGACACGACCGAAAAGATCCGGTTTATCGACATGGACATGGAGAAACTCAAGGAGGTCAACGCGGAGAGCCCCTGCTACACGATCGGCCAGATTCCGGCGGGCTATGTGGACAGCCTGAAGGAGCCGGTCAACACCCTGGTCATCGGCTGCGTCTTCATGGTAAAGGATACGATGGACGAGGAGCTCGTCTACAATATCACCAAATCCATGTTCGAGCATAAGGACGAACTGGACGCGATCCACGCGGCCTGGAAGGACACCAACGAAAAGACCGCCGCGGTCAACTGCCCGTTCCCGCTGCACCCGGGCGCCGAGCGCTACTACAAGGAGGCCGGGTTCGATATCAGCATCTTGCCATAAACGCTGGTCGTCAGCGGGAACCATAAGAGGCCCCGTCTCCGCCGGCCGGCAATCCTCCGCCGGCCGGCGGAGGGAAACCCGGAGACTGAATAGAAAGGGATGAGTATGCTGAACTGGCTGACAGAAGTACTGGAGGGGCAGAAGCTCAAAGGGACCAGGGGGAAGATCATCGCGGTCATTGCGTTTTGCTGTTCCTGTTTCTTCCTTTACACCGCGTTTTCGGGGTCGCTGCCCAACATTGCCCAGCGGGCGACCCTGATGGCGTTCGCGCTGCCGATGATCTTTTTGATCAAGCCCTCCAGCCAAAAGCACCCACGGCTTTCCCTTGTTTTGGACGCGGGATTCGCGATCCTCGCGGTCGTAGTCTTTGTTTACGTCATCAAGGTCCAGAAGGCGATCGCCTGGCGCGTCGGCAATCCCAACGCGGTCGATATGGTGATGGGCGTCTGTGCGGCCCTTCTGGTCATCGAGGCGGCCCGCCGGAAGGTCGGCTGGACGCTGCCGATCCTGGTGGGCGTCCTGGTGATCTACGGCTTTGCGGGCCCCTATATGCCGGGGGTGCTCATGCACCGCGGGCTGGACCCGGGCGCGTTCATTTCGAGCATCTACCTCTCTGAAGAGGGCATCTTCGGCACGCCCCTACAGGTCGCGGCCGACTTTATCATGGTGTTCGTCCTCTTCGGCGCCTTCCTGCGCGTATCCGGCGCGGGAGAATTCTTTATCGACATCGCCGACGCGGCCTTCGGGGGCATGCGCGGCGGCCCCGCCAAGGCGGCGGTCATCTCCAGCGGCCTCATGGGCTGCGTCAGCGGCAGCGCGGTCGCCAACGTGGTCACCACCGGGACCTTTACGATCCCGATGATGAAAAAGACCGGCTACCGGCCCGAGGTAGCGGGCGCGGTGGAGGCGGTCTCCTCCACCGGCGGGCAGATCATGCCGCCGATCATGGGGGCGGCCGCGTTCATCATGGCGGATTTCCTGCGGATCCCCTATTGGAACGTCGTCAAGGCGGCGATCATCCCCGCCGTGCTCTATTACGCGGCGGTCTTCTTCATGGTCGACCTGGAAGCCGCCAAGACGGGGCTCAAGGGCATGCCGAAGAGCGAGCTGCCCAAGGCGGGCGAGATCATGAAGCGCAGCGGGCACCTCGTGATTCCGGTCATCGTGCTCATCTACCTGCTCGGTGTGGTCGGCTACTCGGCGCAGAAATCCGCCTTCTTCACCATCGTGCTGGTCGTGCTGGTGGCGGCGCTGCGCAAGCACACCCGCATCAACCTGCGCAAATTCGTCTCCGCGATGATCGAGGGCGCGATCGGCGGGCTCGAGGTCGCGGCGGTCTGCGCCTGCGCGGGCATCGTCATCGGCATCCTGATGCGCACCGGGCTCGGCATGATGCTTACGGGCATGCTGGTCGAGCTGTCGCACGGCAGCCTGCCGATCCTGATGGTCCTCACCATGATCGCCTCGATCATCATGGGCATGGGCCTGCCGACCTCCGCCTGCTATATCATCGTGGTGGTCCTCATCGCGCCCGCCATGGTACAGATGGGCGTGCCGGCCATCGCGGCGCACATGTTCGCCTTCTACTTCGCCTGCCTCTCCAACATCACCCCGCCGGTCGCGATGGCGGCCTACGCGGGCGCGAGCATCGCGGGCTCCGATCCGATGCGCACCGGCTTCCAGGCCACGCGGGTGGGGGCATGCGGCTTCATCGTGCCCTTCATGTTCGTCTACGGCACGCCGCTGTTGATGATCGGCTCGGCGGGAGAGATCCTGCTGGCGTTCGTCACCGCCATGCTCGGGACCTTCGCGCTTTCGGCCGGGCTGACCGGCTATCAATTCGGGAAGCTCAACTGGTTCCTGCGGGCGATGTCGCTCGTTGCCGCGCTGGTGCTCATCAAGCCCGGCATCGGCAGCGACCTGGTCGGGCTGGCAATCATCGCCGTGATCTCCGCGATCAACTGGTCGCAGTACAAACGAAAACCAAAGGTGCCCGCCGCGTAGCGCGGCGGGGAAGATAGGAGTGAGTCTATTGCTGCCATTGGAAGGCGTCCGCGTAGTGGATTTGACCAACTTCCTGCCCGGGCCGTTCTGCTCGATGATCCTTTCGGACTTCGGCGCGGAGGTGATCAAGGTGGAGCGCCCGCCCAAGGGGGACCCCGCGCGGTACCAGGGCGGGATGTTCGCCTCGGCGGGGCGCAATAAAAAGAGCGTCGCGCTGGACCTCAAGAGCGACGGGGGGAAGGAGGCGCTCAGGAAGCTGGTTCTGGACTGCGACGTACTGATGGAGGGCTTCCGCCCGGGCGTGCTCGACCGGCTCGGCTTCGGCTGGGAGGCGGTGCGGGCGCTCAACGACCGCGTCGTCTACTGCTCGATCTCCGGCTTCGGCCAGACCGGCCCCAACCGCGACCTGGCGGGACACGACGTCAACTACCTCTCGATCGCCGGGGCGCTGAGCATCTCCGGGGACCCGGACGGGCCGCCGGTCGCCGGCGGCGGCGTGCAGGTGGCGGATTTGACCTCCGCCATGTACGCGGCGGTCTCGGTCCTCGCGGCCATCATCAACCGCGGCCGCACGGGGAAGGGGGCCTACCTTGACGTGTCGATGACCGACTGCGTGCTGGCGTTCATGGGGCCGCGCATCCTGGAGTATTTCGACCGGGGGATGCCGCCCAAGGGAACCATGATGGGGCGCAGCGGCTTTGGCGCCTACCGGACCCGGGACGGGAAATACGTCTCGGTCGGCTGCCTGGAGCTCAATTTCTGGCAGCGGCTGTGCGACGCGCTCGGCGACCCGGAGCTCGGAAGGGACCCGAAATACCTCGGCTGGTTCGACCGGATGAAATACCGCGCGGAGATCAACCCGCGCCTCGACGAAAAGTTCCTGCTCAGGGACCGGGACGAATGGATGAAGATCCTGCGGGAGGCGGACGTACCTGTCACGCCTGTCAACAGGATCGAGGAACTGGAAAACGACCCGCAGTTTGTCAGCCGCGGGATGATAAAACGGGTGAACGGGCAGCCGCTCGTCGCGTTCCCGGTGAAGTTCGAGGGACTCGAGCTCAGGGAGCCGGGCCCCGCGCCCGAACTCGGCGCGGACAACGGCGGGATCCTCGGCGGGCCCGGCCTGTGATCGGAGGGATATGAGGGAGATGCAAAGCAACCTGCCACCCAGAGTGGAAAATAAAAAGTCCCGGGACAAGGTAATGACCGCCAAGGAGGCGGTCAGCCGGTTCGTGCGGGACGGGGACATGATGCTCAGCGGCCTGCAGCACAGCTCGGTCGCGCTCGTGCACGAGATCGCGCGGCAGGGGATGACCGACCTGACCCTGCTGCTCGACAGCGACAGCGGCCTCACCGCCCCGCTGCTCGGGCTCGGGCGGGTCAAAAAGATCATCACCGCCTACTGCGGAGGCGGCAACGCGGGGAACAACTATGTCTTCCGCCGCGCTGCGGAGCAGAAGATTCCCCGCGAGGTCGAGATGGAGTTCTACAGCAACTACGGCATCGCGCTGATGGCGCTGGCCGGTTCGATGAACGTGCCCTTCCTGCCGACCCGCTCGATGATCGGCTCGAGCATCGCGGAGCAGAACCCCCGCATCAGGGTGATCGACGACCCCTACGGCGGCGGAACCCCCGTCGCGCTGGTCCCGGCCGCCCGGCCGGACGTGTGCATCATCCATGTGCACCGGGCCGACAAACTGGGGAATCTACAGTTCTTCGGGCATTTCGGGAACACGGACATCTTCGTGCGCAGCGCGAAATACGTGATCGCGAGCTGCGAGGAGCTGGTCACCACGGATGAGATCCGGCGCACCCCCAACCAGACGATCATCCCGCAGTACAACGTGGACGCGGTCGTCGAGGCACCCTTCGGCGCGCACTGGTTCGCCTCCAACTACTATTACCACAACGATTTCCCCTTCGGCGCCTACACGCTGGAAAAGTGGCGGACGGAGGAGGGCTTCCGGGAGTGGTGCGACAAGTACATCTTCGGCGTGGAGGACTGGGACGGCTACTGCCGGACGGTCGGATACGAGCGGCTGTGGAAGCTCTACCACGCCGAAAAGCGGTTTTTGGCATATGGGGAGGTGCGGTAGCGTGAAAAAGTACGCGAAGGATTATACCCTCAACGAGCTGCTCGTCGTCACCACCGCAAAGGTGATCCACGACTATGAGACCCTGATCGCCGGGGTCGGCATCCCGACGCTGGCGGCGAGCCTCGCGGGGATCACCCACGCCAAAAACATCGTCGTCACCACCGAGTGGGGCACCGTGAACCCCACCCCCCGCCGCCTGATGTTCAGCGTGACCGACACCACGGTCAACGAGCGGGCGGTGGCGCTGCCCGGCTCGCAGGTGATCATGAACGACATGCAGAACGGCCGCCTCGACCTTGGGGTGATCGGCGGCGCGCAGGTGGACCGGTACGGCAACGTGAACTCCACGATGATCCTCGACCGTGAGACGGGCGGCCTCAAAACCATGCTGCCCGGCTCGGGCGGGGCGAACGACATCGCCACCAGCGCAAAACGCACGATCATCATCATGCGCAGCACCAGGCGCTGCTTTGTGGAGAAGGTCGATTACATCACCTCGCCGGGCTACCTTGACGGGCCGGGGTGCCGGGAAAAATACGGGATGCCCGGCGGCGGGCCGGAGATCGTCATCTCCGCCGAGGGGACCTTCCGTTTCGACCCGGAGACGAAGGAGATGTACCTCGCCACCTATCATCCCGGCGTGTCGGTGGAGGAGATCCGGGAGATGGTGCCCTGGGACCTGAAGGTTTCCCCGGACGTCCGCGAGACCGAGCCGCCCACCGAGGAGGAGATTGAGATTCTGCGCCTGCTCGACCCCTCGGGCATGTATGTCGGCAGCGGCAAGAAGATCCTCAAGGAGGGGGAGCAGGGGAATTTCGGGGTGTTCTTACAGAACATGCTCGACTCGTTCGAGCCGATGGGACGGTTTGTCAAGCGGTACGACTGAAACGGATTGGAAAAGGAGCTGTGACAGCATGATGAATTACTCGTTCTTCCGGCGGAATGCCGAGAAGGTGCGCGCGGAGCTGCGAAAACGCGGCATCGACGTGATGATCCTCACCCACCAGCAGAAGTACTCCTATGTGTCGGGCAACTTCCACAACGACTTCAACCTCGGGAACTGCATCTTCGTCTGGGCCGACCAGGAGCCCACCCTGCTCGTGGCGATCGCGGAGTGGCGCAGGCTCAAATATGAGGGCTACATCAAGGACATCCGCTTCTGGAAATCGCCCTATTCGGGCATGGAGCCGGTCTCCTTCCTCGAGGTCGCCAACCAGATTCTCCACGAGCACGACTGCGAGCAGGCCACCATCGCCGTGGAACTGCCCTCCATCCCCTACCGCCTCTACCACGACCTCGAGACGGAGTTCCCCGGAGCCACCATTGTCGACGGGGAAAAGATGATCAACGACATCATGATGATCAAGGACGAGGAGGAGCTGGAGATCACCCGCCGGGTCTGCGCGATGGGCGACGCCGCGCAGCAGAAGATCATTGAGTACGCGCGCGTCGGCATCACCGAGGCGGAGCTGATGGGGCACTGCGAGCAGGAGATGCGCCGCCTGGGCGCCACCTGGTATTACACCCCCAACCAGTGCAACTTCGGCGCCCGCATCGGCGGCGGCGACCACCTGCCCTCGGGGAAGATCCTGCGCCGGAACGACGTTTTCTACACCGACTTTCATCCCGTCTGGCACGAGTACCGCACCGACACCTTCCGCACCTGGTGCTTCGGCGAGCCGAGCAGGGAGTTCCGCAAGATGACCGATACCATCGAGGGGATCATCCCCGAGTTGAACGCCAAGCTGGTGCCGGGGGCCTCCACTAAGGAGATCGAGCACTGGTACCACGACCGGCTGGCGCAGGCGGGATACCCGGACAACGGTTCGGTGCCCCTCGGACACGGCATCGGTACGGGCCACCTGCCGCCCTACTTCATGGACGACGAGGATGTGATCCTGAAGCCCAACACGCTCATCTCCGTCAACTCCCACATCTACGACCTCAACGAGGACTTCGCCTTTACGCTCGAGTATATCGTCTGCGTCAAGGAGAGGAAGCTCGAGCTGCTCACCAAATTTCCGCTGGGACTCGTTTGCATCCCGATCAAATAAGAAAAAAGAGCCGGTTTCCACCGGCTCTTTTTTGTTTGCACCGGCAGCGTCCCGCACGGCGCCTTCCGGAATCCGCCTCAAAAGAAGGTCACGGCGGCATCCAAAAGCATCAGCCCCGCGAGGGAACCGCTCAGGAGGGCGAGGGCCCTGCCGGGCAGCCTGCGCGCCGCGCGCTCCAGCAACGGTTGGAGAAGGTAGAGGATAACGAGGCCGCCGAGCCCAAACCGGACGCTCGGATTGAGCGCGATCCGCCCCTGAAAATTCAGCGGGTACGCGCGGTAGTCCCACATCCAGCCGCCCGTTGTAAGCTCCATGACGTAGCTGCCGATGAGCTCGATCACCGTCGCGATGGCCCCGGCCGACGCGAAGACGAGCAGGGGCGTAACCGGCAGCTTCCCGATGCGGATGTCGCGGTCCCGCAGCCTTCGCAGGGAGAGGACCAGCACCAGGGCGCCCACCCCGTAGATCGGGCAGTAGGGCCCGAAGAGGACGCCCCGGTTGGAGAAGCCCCACCGGTATACGACGACCTCGAGAAATACCTCGTACAGCCATCCTAGGACGGAGTATGACAGGAAGCAGAGAAAATACCGTTCGGCTTTGACCAGCATCCCGGCCCTCCTTTTTTGCGTGCTCCCGCCCCTCCCGGCGGGCGGGGCGGGAGCACGGAAAGATAGTCCCATTATGACAGATTCCGGGCGGGAAGGGAAGCCGCGGAGGAAATTTTCCCAATTGGGGCCCGGCGGACGATTTGGGAGATCTTTCATAAAAAACCGCGTTGACATTCCGCAAAATAAGGTATATATTTATAAGTAACACAGAATTTGTCAGTTTAAAATATCAAGAAGATTTGTGACAATTCCATATTGGGCAAACCTGCCTAAAGGCGGGGACGCAAAGCTATAGGGTCTAATGCGTAAGCGATGACAGCCAGTTGCAGCACATCTGCTCCCGGAGCCCGGGGGCGTTGCTTATGTATGACTGCGCATTTTATCATTGAAAAATGAGGTGCGTATTTTTTTTGCAGTATTTTATTAGAGAGGGTAGTTTGTATGAAAACCAAGATGAAAGGGATTCTGGCGCTTCTTACGGCAGTCGTTCTGCTGTGGGGAGGCAGCCTCCCCCTGTTCGCCGCGGACGGGCAGCCCGGGGAAGAGCCGCGTGAAACCGTGGAGGCGGACCCGGTCCCCGACCCGGAGCCCCCTTCCACGGAAGTCCCGGAGACGGGCGGCGCGGAAGAACCCGGCGAACCGGAAACGGATGAAGAGGACCCGCCCGCCGAACTCCCGGGAGATGCGGATTCCGGGGACGGCGGGGAAGAGACGCCGGGAGACGGCGGGCCCGCCGACTCGGTGACGGACCCGGAAGTCCCGGACGAAAGCGGGCGGACGGACCCGACGGAGGAAACTCCCGGGGACGAGCTCCCCGGAGAGGAACAGCCGGGGGATGAGGACGGACTGGAGCCCGTGGAGGAGGAAGCCGCGGTCGCCGCGCTTTCCGAAGAGGACGGTCCCGTCCCGGAAATTGACGGGAACCGCGTCTACGCCAACGGGGTTGCCATCACCATCCGCAAGGAGGACGGCGTGTGCTACATCTTCTACGGGACGGACGGGAAGCTGGAGCTCCCCTCTCCCGGGGGCAAAACCGTCTTCGGGGGCGGCAAGAACCGCGACGTCGACGGGGACACCAGCGTCACGCTGGACGGCGTTCCGGTGAGCGCCGTCTATGGCGGCGGTTATTCGGACGGCAGCCATTCCGCCGACGTGAGCGGCGACGCAAATATCGATACCTCCGGGAACATCATCGTGAAGACATACGGCGGCGGCTACGCGGAGGCCAAAAACAGCGACGCCAGCGCCCGTGTCCTGGGGACGGCGCGCACCGAGAACCGGGCCCGCGGCCCCCTACCGGAGGAGGGCTTCACGAAAGACGGCCATAGCGTCTATGGAGGCGGCTACGCCTATTCCAACAGCAGGAACCGTGCGGACGCCTCGGTCGGCGCCGTCTCCCTGAAGGTCCTGGAGGGGGGCGCGACCTACAGTGTACGCGGAGGCGGCTATGCGACCGCGACGTCGGGCGGGGCGGCGGTGGCCGACGTGAACGGCCCCATCAGTATGCACCTCACCGGCCTTGACGTGCGGGAGGTCTACAGCGGCGGTTACGCCAGCGGAGCATCCGCCTCCGCGACGGCGGAAAGCATCGACTGCACGGTCGGGACCTCCGAGATGATGAGCTACGAATGCGGGCAGGCCAGCAAGGGGGACGCCTCCGTATCGGGGACGGCCCGGACGCTGATCAAGGACTGCCCCAATCTTTATGGTTATGTGCTTGGCGGCGGCGACGCCAGCGGCGGGGGCAACGCCTCGATCGGCCGGGTGGAGCTGACCGTTTCGGGCTCGAAAGCGCCGGTCGCGGACCAATGGGGAAGTCCCGCCGCGGCGGTGTTTTACGGCGGCGGAACGGCCTCGGGGACGGGTTCCGACGCGTCGGTGGGGAGCGTGACCATGCTCCTGGAGGACTGCCTGATTCCGGGCGGCATCTATGGCGGGGGCGATGCGGGCGCCGGCGCGAACGCGGCCGTCGGTTCCGTCGATCTGACCCTGGACCGCGTGAAGGGGGATCATCATCCCGCGGTTTTCCCGGAGAATGAATATTTCTGCACTGTGATCGGCGGGACCGACAGCACGGGCGGCAACGCCTCGGTGACGGACCGCTGCGACATCACCGTTTCGGACAGCGAGGCTGAAATGATCCTCGGCGGAAACCTGCAGGGAAGCATGCCTGTCCCGTCGGAGACGGGGAGCGCGTCGCTGACCCTGTACGAAGGAAACAGCCAGATCGTCGGCGTGGCGCATTTCGATACGGTCCGCTTGACCGACCGGCTCGACCTGAAGGGCTTTTTCACAAAGACGGGAGCCGACGACGACGCGGTCTCCCTCGAACTTCTCGGAAGCGGCTGGAACAATGGGGACGTCGCCGTCTCCTATGAGGCGGACGACAATGACACGGTTCCCGCGGGGTGGTTTGCCGGCAGCGGATTCGACCTCGGCTTTTCCCAGGAGGGAAACCTGGCCGCCTGGACGATCGGGAACCTCGCCTCGGGGGATGTGATCATCGACTCGGAGATCGCCGACGGCGCGCCGAAGACGGAGCTGCCGCAGGAGCAGGCTTCCCACATCGCCTCGAGCGTCCTGACCGATAGGGAGCAGGAGCAGGTCCAGAACGGCACGACGGTGAAGATTTACCCCAAGGTGGAAAAGACCGCGCTGGCCCCCGACGTGGAGGCGGAGCTCACGGGCAGCCTCCAGGGGGAGACGATCGGCGCGAGCCTCGACATCCAGCTCTTCAAAAAGGTCGGCAACGCGGCGCCGCAGGCCGTCCCGGAAACCACCGCGCCGATCCCGCTCGTCATCGAGCTTCCGGAGGACCTGCTCCCGCAGGCGGGCTATGAGCGTGCGTTCACGGTCATCCGCGCGCATGAGCAGCCGGACGGAAGCCTTTCCTACACGCGGCTTCCGGATACGGACAACGACCCGAAAACCGTAACCGTCCTGACCGACCGCTTTTCCCTCTATGTGCTGACCTACACCGAATCGGAGGAGTCCCGCCCGTCCGGCGGCTCCGGGCATCATTCGTCCGGCTCCGGCTCCGGCTCGGCGGAATCCATCTGGCCGTCCGTCGAGCGGCTGATCCGGTCCGCGCCCGAGGGGCAGACGGTGCGGGTCAACGCGCGGTCGGAACAGACCGTGCCGGCGGGGATCATCCGTCTGCTGAAGGAGCACGGGGTGATCCTGGAGCTCCGCTATCCCGGCGGCGTCCTGGTTTTGGACGGCGCGTTGATGGGGGCGGTCGCGGGGAACAAGGTGTTCTATTCCTTTGACGAGCTGAAGGACGCGGCGGCGGGAACCGCCGCTGCGTCCGCGGAACAGCCTGCCGGGCGGGAAAAGGCAATCCCGAATACCGGAAGATGACAGCGGCGTTTTCATAGAAGGCGCCCGCCATGGGTCCCCCATGGCGGGCGCCTTTTTCTGTCATTGCCCTCCGGACGGAAGCAGCGGATGCCCCGATATCCTGTCCGCGCGCGGGCCCGGCAGCGGGCGGCGGCCTTGACCGGCCTTGGTATAATGAGAAAAAACCGAACGGACAAAACCCGACGATTCTGTAATCAAACGCCGAAATAACATGCCGACAACTGGACATTCTAGTAAAAATCATCAGTGGAGGAGTGAAGATCAATGATCGGCAGATACAGAATAACGGATCAGCTTTTGGATGAATTCCGCCGCCGGCTGGTCACGGAAGAAAAGAGCGAGCTTACGATCGCGCAGTATATGAGAGACGTACGGGACTTCTGCGGCTTCCTGCAAAAGGGGGAGCCGGTCGATAAGGAGGAGGCGATCGCCTACAAGGACCACCTGGTGAAGACCTACCGCTCGTCGGCGACCGTCAACACCAAGCTCGCGGCGCTCAACAAGTTCTTCGCGGCGACGGGCATGGACGGCTGCCGCGTCAAGCTGTTGAGGCGGCAGCGCCGGATGTTCTGCGAAACGGACAGGGAGCTGACCCGCGAGGAATACCTGCGGCTGCTCGAGACGGCGCAAAAAAGCAACAAGCCGCGCCTCTCCCTGATCATGCAGACCATCTGCTCCACCGGCATCCGGGTGAGCGAGCTGCGGTGGATCACCGCGCAGGCGGTGGCGGCGAACCTCGTCGAGGTGTCCGCGAAGGGCAAGCGGCGCAGGATTTTCCTCCCGCCGAAGCTGCGCGAGGCGCTCAGGGCGTATATGAAGCGGTCGGGGATCGAATCGGGGCCGGTGTTCGCGACCCGGGCGGGCCGGCCGCTCGACCGGAGCAACATCTGGCACGACATGAAAAACCTCTGCCGGTCGGCGGGAGTGGAGTCCACGAAGGTCTTCCCGCACAACCTGCGCCACCTGTTCGCGAAGGAATTCTACGCGATGGATAAGGACGTCTTCCGCCTGGCGGATATTCTGGGGCACAGCAGCGTGGAGACCACCCGCATCTATACTGTGACCAGCGGATACGAGCATGAGCGGCGGATCAGTTCTCTCAGGCTGGTGTTGTAGCAAATCGACATAAAAAAACCACATAATCCGTATTATGTGGTTGATGATATACATATATTGACAAAATTCCCCTCCGATTTTTTTATTTTATCCTATTTTCGCGTAAAAAGCAAGAGAAAAAATCAGCGGATCCGAACGATCCGCTGATTTCAGCACGCAAAACAGACCGAAAAAGCACATTCGTGTGACTTTTTCGGTCCATGCCCCTGTCCGGGAAAACGGCAAAAACGCTCGCGGGAAGCGCCTTCTGGCGCTTCCCGTCTTCGTTTTTTCGGAAAATTCGGACGGGTCCGGTTTAACCACCACATAATACGGATTATGTAGTGCTTTTCTTTTGTTACCGCTTCTGCGCCGCAATTCCGGTTTGCACGCCGCCGGGGCGGGACCCGAAGTCTATCGTTTGCTATCCCATGCAAATAAACGAAACAGGAAAGAGGGGTTGTACTTGAAAGTTACCAAGAAACTGATTTCCCTGGCGCTGACGGCCGCGATGATCGCGACCGGCTTCTCGCTTCCGGCCTTTGCGGCGGGTTCGGCCGAAGTGATCGATCCCACCGATTACATGGGCGAAAGCTGGACCGTTTACGACCACTACGGCACAAACTGGGACGGGTCGGTCAACGACGACCTGCACCCCTATCAGTCCGCGGACAACAGCTACTCCGACGGCAAACGGGTGCAGGGCTATTTCACGGACGTGATGTCCGGGAACGATCTGTTGGTCTGCCACAACTTTGACCGCCACATCATGGTCAAGGGCGACGCCAACTCGTCCAGCGTGATGTTCGCCGGCTACGGCAGGGACGCGATGGCCGACTTCATGATCTATCACTCCGCCTCCTCCGCCAAGAAGGTCGTCAGCTTCGACCTGGACTTTGCGCGGATTGACGCGCACACCCTGTCCGGTTCGATGATCTTTGTCAATGCACAGATCGAAAACGGCAGGCTGGACGGGTACATCATCTACTTCCCGGCCAACAAGGGGAGCAGCGTCCAGCTGCTGAAGGCGTCGCAGGTGAACGCGGCGGCGATGTCCGCGAGCTCCACGGTGACCTCCTTCAGCGGCGTCAGCAGGGTGGCGTCTCTTCCCGCGTACAATACGAGCTCCACCAGCAGCAAAATCCACATCGAAATGGAGATCGACCCCACCCATCTGCTGGCCTCCTACGCCCAGTACGAGAGAGTCTCCGACGGCGACGGAAACACTTCGCTGGTCGCGCAGGCCCCGGTGACGCTCTATGACGGCGGCATCGAAAACACCGGCGCGGGGATCGGCATTGGCGCGGATTACCAAAGCCATGCCTGCAGCAGCCTGACCCGCATCGAGTTCTCCGATTTCCGCATGATGTCGGGCTACACGGTCCGCTACATCCGAAACTTCCCGACCGACGCCGACCCCATCGTGGAGGCCAGCGACACCGGCATCGACCCCGGAACGCCCTACACCGTCAACGCGGTCGTCGGCGCCACGCCGGACGTCTCCGGCGTGGCGGGCAGCGTCAACTACGATTTCCTCGGCTGGAACGACAAGACGGACGGCACCGGCACCTATTATAAGGAGGGCGACAGCTTTACCGTCAACAAGGCGACCGACATTTACGGCGTCTGGAAGAAGAGGGCCGCGGGCCTCAATTTCAGCCCCACCGACGGGAAATGGCCGGACGGCTTCAATGAAAAGGGCGAGACCGCAAGCTTGAACGTTCCCAAGGAGATGGGCGACCCGATTACCGAGGGCGACCGGCCCGCGAGAAACCCGGAGAAGGAATGGTACGTCGTCGACGGCTGGCAGTTTGATAACGGGGCGGAAGTCCTCTTCGACGGCAGTCAGACGATGACCGGGACCTCCATCACCGTGAAGCCGATCTGGAAGGAGGACTTCAACCGGGACGGCATCCCCGACGAGGACCAGAGCAGCTTCACCGTCAGGTTCGAGGACGCCGACCACGGGACCCTTTCCGGTGAAAAGCAATTCACCGTGATTAAGACGGGCAGCGACAGGCTGGGCGACGCGGTCGAGATCAAGAAGGACGGCAAGACCCTTCCGGAGGCGAAGCCGGATTCCGGCTACGCGTTCGTCGGCTGGGATACGACCGGCGACGGCGCGGCCGACTACGCGGACAACGAGTCCCTGAAAAACGCTGAGGTCTCCGGAGAACTGACCGTCAAGCCGGTCTACGTCCCCGCCTACAACGTGAAGTTTACCTCCGGGCCCAACGGCTCGATCAGCGGAAGGGACGCCTTCGCCGTTCTGGACAGGGCGGGCAGCGCGGTCCTCGGCGACGCGGAGGGCGGCTTCAGCGCGCCCGGGACGAAGCCGAACGACGGCTACGAGTTCAAGGGCTGGGACGTTGACGGCGACGGGGCGGCAGACGTCCAGGATGACGCGCTCGCCGCGCTCCCGGTGAACGGGGACATGACGATCACGGCGGTCTTTGACAAGGGCGCCGCCGTCCAGAACGTCTGGAGCGTCACCATCGTGACCAACGGCGGGACGACCAGGGTCAAGGTCCCCGATGGCGAAAGCCTCGGCGACCGGCTGCCGACGGACGGCGACATCATCGGCTGGGTGGATGAAGGCGGCGCTTCCGTCGACAGGGACACCCCCGTCACCGGCAACAAGACGGTCACCGCGCAGTACGCGCCCTCGTCCTCCGGCGGGGGATCGCCGGTTGTTCCCGCGCCTCCCAAGCGCCCCGGCAGGAGGTAACCATATCTGCACGGACCGCCGCGCGGTGTTCCGCGCGGCGGCCCAGAACAATAACAGGAGGGAAACCCTATGAGAAAGCTATTATCCGGCGTGCTGGCCGTGCTGCTGGCCGTCTCGGCGGCCGTCCCGGCTCTGGCCGCCAAGGCCGACGAGGTGCACATCTCCACCGTCAACGGCGCCATCTATTTTGACGACGGCGAGACCGTCGCCAAAAACCCGGACGGCGAAGGCGTCCCCAACACCACCGTCTATCTGGTCCTGGACACCCTGGACATCGACCCCGGCGACCTGGCGGCGGGCCAGTTCCCGGAGGACGGCGGCGGCCTGTTCGCCGGCTGGAGCGGCGCGGGCCGGGAGGCCCTTTTGGAGGCGTTCTTTGACAAGGACCTTTTCAAATTCAAGGCGGGCAGGGGAGACGACGACAAAAAGATCATCGAATCGATGTCCATCGCCGAGAAGCGGGTCACCGGCGGGGCGGACAGGGACCGTGCCGTCAAGATCGTGATCAAGGACGATTACACCGACGCGGAATACAAGCTCTCCCCCGAATTCACCTTCACCGCGAGGTGCGACATGGTGTATGAGTCCGGCGGCAGGCTCGTGGAGTCGAAGAACGGGACCGCCGGCTCCTCGGGCATAAACGGCATCAGCAAGGGCACCAAGTACGTCATCTCCGCCTCCGCCCTCAAAAACGGCCCCGGCGCGGGCACCGTCCCCGGCGCTTCGCTCGAAGGCGCGATCTATATCGGCAACCGCACCGAGCGAGGCGGCGACCAGGACTGGATGGCCGGACAGGGGGGGTACGTGGTGAAGCCGGAGAGGAACGAGGACAACACGGTCACCTGGGAAAATGAGAACCATGCGATCGCAAAGCTCGAATTCTACGCGGATTCCGAGACCAAAAAGTATTATCCGAAGCTGTCCACCAGGTGGGACGACCGGGATTACGCCGAGCTGTTCGCCGACCAGGACGCATTCATCTTCGATTTCGTCGGGAACCCGTCCATCTCCTCGACCATCCGCCCCACGCTCACCCTCTACAACCCCTACTACGACTGGGACGAGGAGGAGCTGACCGCGGACCTTGAAAACATCCGCATCTATGAGGTTCAAGACGGCGAGCTGATCGACGCGACCGCGGCGTTCCGGCACGGCGAGGACGAGGACGGCAACGACGTCTTCACCCTCAAAACCCGCACGCTGGGCACCTACATCTTCGTTGAAAAAACACTGGCCGGCGAGGCGCCCGCAGGAGAGCCCGCGGATGAAAAGGAAATCCCGAACACCGGGCGCTGACCGACTTTATTGAAGGAGGAACTCTCATGAAGAAGCTCTTATCCCTTGCACTGGCGGCGGCGCTCGCCCTTTCGGCGGCGGTCCCCGCCTTGGCCGCGGGCGGCGCCAGCGCCGAAAAGGAAGCCCTCGGCTATTTTACCGGGGCGATCAACGATTCCCAGTACACGGACGGCAACCCCTGGACGATCGGCCGGAGGGTCATCGTGGAGAAGGCGGACAACGCCAAGCACGAATCCGGGCACCTCGACACCGTCGTCTACGCCGGCGACCCGGGCTACGACCCGGCCAAGGACACCCTGAACGCCGGCTGGCACTATGCCGAGGGGGTAAACGGCGACTATTACACACCCAACGACCGGCTGAACGACCTGATCAAGCCCGGCGAAACGCTCTACCTGACCCTCAACCCCTTCTGGGTCTACCTCAAGTCGGACTTCCCGACCGTCGGGGACCTGCAGGACGCCGCGGGCACGCTGGAGGGGCGGTCGATCTTCGACTATGACGACTACCTCGACGTGAGAATCAAGAAGGGCGACAACGCGAAATACATCGAGTCGATCAAGCTCGTCGACAGGGAGTTTGACGCGGCGGACATCGAATTCCTGACCGACCCGTCGACGGACGGCCTGCCGGGCTATGCCGCCGGCCCCGGCATGAACGCGCATGACCGCTCCTACTACGCGCAGGTCCGGCTGAAGGATTTCCAGCAGGACAAGGAGGCCGGCGTGACCTTCAAGCTCGAGATCAAGGCCAAGAAGGACATCGACCTGAGGGGGGCGCAGGCCGCCTGGGGCAACGCCTGGTTCGGGCTCTATCCCCCCGAGAGTTACTGGCTTCCCGAGGATGTGACCACCCTCGTCCCGGGCGTCGACGTGATCCCCAAGGGCACCAAGATCACCCTTGAGAGCGACCGGCTGTGGATCAACAACCTCGTGGTGGACGCGGACGCGGACTTTGCCGCCGGCGACCGCGGGCTGATGGTCAAGCCCTCCAAAAATGACGGCAACGAGATCACCTGGGAGAACGACGGCGGCACCATCGCGCGCGCCACCTTTTTGGGCGACAGCGACCCCGGCAAGTTCTACGCCAAGCTCTCCACCCGCTGGGATTCCGGGATCCTGGACGGCCGGTTCGCGGATACCGACGCCTGCGTCTATGCGTTTTCCGGCAAGCCGACGATGACGGGCGTGACCCGCGTCAAGCTGGAGCTGGCCAATCCGTTCGTCGGCCGCGACGGCGAAGAGCTGATCGATCCGGAGGAGATCCGGATTTACCAGCTGATCGATGAAGACACGCTGGAGGATGTCACCGCTGAATTCCGCTATACCGGGAACGACGGGGGTGACCTGATGTTCACCGCGAAGGACCGCACCTTCGGGACCTACGTCTTCTCTGCCGACGCGGCCGCGGCCGCAAAGGCGCGGGAGGAGGCCGGCAGGCCCCTGCGCGTCCCGACCGGCATCATGCTTTCCTCAAGGGCCTGAGCCCATATGGATAGGCCCCTCCGCCGTCTCTCCAAGTCTCTGTCCAATGGCGGAGGGCCGTGCGGAATGACCGGCCGGCGGCGCGGCGCGCCCTCTTGCCGCGCCGCCCGGCCGGCATTTCCCCCAGGCGCAGAACGGCGCCCGCATGACAAAAATGAATCAGGGAGGCGTCCGCAGTGGAACAGGAAGCGTTCATCAACTGGGAAAGGCGAAGCATCATCGGCGCGCGCGCCCGGCTGCGCGGAAACATCGCCTGCCCGGCGCTGGAGGTGTACGGGGAGGTTGCAGGGGAGATCTCGGCCGAGGGGACCGTTCTCCTGCATCCGGGCGCGAGAGTCACCGGGAGCCTGCGGGCGGGACAGGTCGTCCTGCGGCCGGGCGCCGCGTTGACGAAAGCTCAGGGAGGGAGCCTGTGATGAAAAAGGACGGTTTGCCGGATTACGCGGCCCTGATGGTGGTGGGGGTGGACGCCTACCAGCTGGGCGTCCCGGAGGGGCGGCTGTTCAACTGCTATCTGGAGTCCTACATCCCGTTTTACGGGTTCATGGACCTCTTCCTGCGCATCGACCAGATTCTGGACGCGCTGGACCACCCGCAGGCGACGTTCGAGCGCCGCTGGCTGTCCGGGCGGGACCTGGACAACATGGCGGCCAAGCCCCCCGTCTTCCTGCCGAAATCCTCTCTGGTGCGGTATTGGGAGCCGGGCGAGCTCAAGAAGATCCTCTCCGCCAGGACCCGGTTCTATATCCGGGTGCTCTTCCGCCAGAACGCGACCTGGCAGGGCAGCGTGGAGTGGCCCGAGGGCAGGCGCAGGGTGAACTTCCGAAGCGCGCTGGAGCTGGGCGAAATGCTTCTGGAGACGCTGGAACGGATGGACAAACCGGGCAGATGGGTCGCAAGGCGGCCTGTGGACGGAGAACGGCTTCTCCGCGGCAGCCGCCCCGCAGGGGAATGACCGCCGAAGGACCGCGTGGATTTCGATCCATGCGGCCTTTTCTGCGTTTCCCGCGCCCTGCGAAATGGATTGAAACGGTTGGTCGGATGTGATAAGCTGGAGAAAACGGGGAGGGGCCCCTGGAAGGAAGGCGGAAGAGATGGATATTCTGGAGAGGGACCGCGCGGGACTTCCTGTCTCGCTGGAGGACCCCGATTACGGGGTCATCAATGAGATCATCCGGGAGGCCCACCGGCTCTCCGCGGAGCTGAATATGGGCTATCACACCCCGGAGCAGGTGCGCGCGTGGTTCGCACGGCTCACCGGGACGCCGATCGACGAGACGCTGCGCCTCTGCCCGCCCTTTTACGCAGGGTTCGGAAGGAACATCCGGGTGGGCCGCCGCGTCTTCATCAACACCGGCTGCACCTTTATGGACCGCGGCGGCATCGAGATCGGGGACGACGCGTTCATCGGGCCGAACGTCAGCCTCATCACGACCAACCACGCGGCCGACCCGGCGATGCGCAGGTGCACGGTTTCGCGGCCCATCCGCCTGTGCGGGAACGTCTGGATCGGGGCGGGCGCGATCGTGCTGCCCGGCGTCACCGTGGGGGAAAACGCGATCGTCGGCGCGGGCGCCGTGGTGACGAGGGACGTGCCGCCCAACGCCGTGATGGGCGGGAATCCGGCCCGGCTGATCAAGTTCCTCGGCAGGGACGGGGAGGCCGAACGGTAGACCGTTCCCCGCAAAGCGCGGACGCGGTTCCCGCCCGGCTCCCTTGACGGGCGGGAAACAATCAAGTATCATGGGAAAGGATATCCGCTTTTCAGCCGCGGAGGAAAGGTCGGGAGGCATTGGAAAATCAGAGGGACGCGCATGTCCGGCGCCATGAGGAGGCCAAGGCCCTCGCCAGCCGCTTGATGCACATGCATTACTGCGACGGCGACGCCGGGGGCGTGGCCTCCTTTTTTGCGCCGCAGTTCACCTGGCTGGGCGCGGGGGAGGAGCAGTACCTCGCCGACCGCGGCGCGGCGGCGGAGATGTTCCGGCGGTTCGGCGGAGCCATCCCCCGCTGCGACATCCGGGACGAGGAATACGACGTGATCGAGCCGGCGCCGGGGGTCTATGTGGTGACGGGGCGGATGTGGATCACCACCGCGCCCGGCGTGAAGATGTACCTGAAGGTGCACCAGCGGGTGACCTTTGTTTTCCAGGAGACGCCGGACGGCCTGCGCTGCGCGCACATCCACTGCTCCAACCCCTACCAGGAGATGGTGGAGGAGGAGCTCTTCCCCGAAAAGATCGGCCGCCAGTCCTACGACTTCGTACAGGAGCGGCTTGCCGCGCTGGAGGCGCAGACGGTCCAGCAGAACCGCCAGATGGAAGTGGTCATGAGCTCGATCGCCGGCGGGCTGAAGATCAGCCGGGACGACGAAACCTACTCCTTCGCCTTTGTCAGCCGGGAGGCGGCCGCGCTCTTCGGATACACGGTGGAGGAATTTATGGAGGCCAGCGGCGGAAGCGCCGTGGGCGCCGTCTATCCGCCCGACCTCGCGCACGCGCTCGCTGACTGCGCCGAGGCGTTCCGGGACGGCGGGCTCTCCTATTCCACCCGTTACCGGGTGCGCTGCAAGGACGGCAGCCTCAAATGGATCATCGACAGCGGGAAGAAGGCCCGGGACGCGGAAGGCAACTGGATGGTCAACAGCCTCTACCTCGACGTGACCCAGGCCGAGGAGGACTCCCAGCGCCTCCGGGAGCAGACCGCGCTGCTCACCAGCATCTACGACACCGTCCCCTGCGGGATCATCCGCTTCGTCCGCCGCAAAGGCGGGGCGTGCGACCTGATCTCCCTCAACCGGGCGGCGCTCTCCCTGCTGGGATACGGAAGCATGGAGGAGGGCCTGCGCGACTGGCACGGCGGCGTGCTCGGCTCGGTGCTGGAGGAGGACCGCGTCATGCTGCGGAAGACCTACCTGCTGCTGCACGAGGTGGGGGACCGCCAGGACCGGGAATACCGTGCGCGCTGGCGCGACGGCTCGGTCCACTGGCTGGAGGGCACCAACATGATCGTCGGCCGAACGGAGGAGGGGGACGCGGTCATCCAGCGCACTATGATCGATATCACACCGCGCAGGGCCCTCCAGCAGCAGCTCGAGCAGGAGCAGGAGATGTACCGCGTGGCCATGGAGTCCAGCTCCGACACGCTGTTCGAGTACCTTGTGGATTCCGACACCTTCATCAGCTACGAGCCGCAGCACGGGCAGGGGATCATCCGCCGGGAGATCCGCGACTATTCGCGGAGGCTGCGGGACGAAACGTTCATCCACCCGGAGGACGTGCCAGCCACGCTCGACAACATCTGCAACGGGCGGGGCGAAATGTTTGAGATGCGGGTCGTCACGCCCGGGGCCGCCCCCGGCGATTACCGCTGGCACCGGGTGAGCAGCCGTCCCATCCTGCGGGAGGGGCGGCTCAGCCGGGTCGTGGGCACGATCCGGGACATCCACAGCATGAAGGAGACGCTTTCGGAAAACAGCGAACGCCTGCACATGAGCCAGTCGGCCCTGCAGGCGATCAGCGGCATGTACGTGAGCATCTTTTACGTCAACCTGACCGCGAACGAGTACTACGCCGTGCGTCTGCCGCAGGCGAGCGACGCGATGGCCTTTCCGCGCACCGGCAGCTTCACCGGGGACCTGTGCGAACGGCTGCTCCCCCATGTGGCGGAGGGCGACCGCCCCCGCGTGGCGCGGCTGTGCGACCGGGAGCGCCTGCTCGGGGAATTTTCGCGGATCAGCGGCCACTCGGAGGCGGAGTTCCACCGGAACGCGTCGGACGGCACCGCGTCGCCCTGGCTGCGGCTGGAGATCCACCCGGTTTCGACGGAGGGGGCGGAGACCAGGACCGCCATCGTCACCCTGCGCAACATCAGCGGGGAGAAGCGGCGGGAGCTGGAGCGTCAGGCGGAGGACCAGGCGGCCAAGCGGGCGCTGGAGGAGGCGTACGAGGGCGCCCGGCGGGCGAACCACGCCAAGTCGGAGTTCCTCTCCCGGATGAGCCACGACATCCGCACGCCGATGAACGCCATCCTTGGCATGACCTCCATCGCGGAAAAGCAGCTGGGCGACCCGGACAAGCTCGCCGACTGCCTCGGGAAGATCCGCATATCGGGAAACCACCTGCTGGGACTCATCAACGAGGTTCTGGACATGTCCAAGATCGAGTCGGGCAACGTCAGCCTCAGCGAGAACACCTTCTTGGTCAGCGACACGCTGAACACCGTCATGCAGATTATCCGCTCCGACGCGGAAAGCAAGGAGCAGCAGATCGTCCTGCGCTCCGACCTGCGCCATGACGCGGTCCACGGGGATTTCATGCGGGTCCAGCAGATCTTGCTGAACCTGCTGTCCAACGCGGTGAAATATACCGGGACGGGCGGCCATATCTCCCTGACGGCGGAGGAACGGGTGTCGGGCCGCAGCGGGGTCGGCTGCTTTGAATTCACCGTGGAGGACGACGGCATCGGTATGCCGCCCGAGTTCCTCGATAAGCTCTTCACCCCGTTCGAGCGGGCGAAGGACGCCCGCGTGAGCGGGGTCCAGGGGACGGGGCTGGGCCTTGCCATCACCCACAATCTGGTACAGATGATGAACGGAACCATCCGGGTGGAGAGCCAGCCGGACAAGGGCACCCGGTTCGTCGTGACCATCTTCCTCAAGCTGGCGGGGGAGGACGCGCGGGAGGCGGGATCCTGCGCCGGCTCTCCGGCGCGGCAGGGGGAGGCGTTCCCTCCCGGCACGCGGCTTCTTCTGGTGGAGGACAACGACCTCAACCGGGAGATCGCCCGGGAGCTTCTGGGTATGGCCGGGCTGGAGATCGCCTGCGCCGAAAACGGCAGGCAGGCGGTGGACCTCTTCGCCTCCCATCCGCCGGGCGCCTACGCCCTCATCCTGATGGACATCCAGATGCCCGTCATGGACGGCTACGAGGCCACGAAGGCGATCCGGAGGCTGGCCGGCGAGGGGAGGCCGGACGCCGCGGACATCCCCATCATCGCGCTCACGGCCAACGCCTTTGCCGACGACGTCTACCGCGCCCGGCAGGCGGGCATGAACGAGCATGTGACCAAGCCGCTGGAGATCGACCGGCTGCTCGAGACCCTGCACCGCTGGATCGGCTGAACAGGCCGCCCGGTGGGTGAAAAAAGGGCCGCGTGAACTTTTGTTCACGCGGCCCTTTTGGGTTTGGGGTCAGAGCGTCTCCCGGTCGGAGAGGAGCAGCAGGCGCAAAAAGCTGCCGGTCAGATAGAGCGCAAAATCGGCCTCCGCGGCGTTCGCCGAGTCGTCATGCTTGACGTGCTCGTTGTTGAATTTGGCGTAGTAGGCGAGCAGGGTCGTGTAGAGATTTCGCAGCTCGGCCGACAGCCCCCGGTCGGCCAGCTCGCTCCCGATCAGGGAGAACTGGTTTTCCAGCGACTTTTCGTTCTGGTAGCGCTGCTTGCAGAAGAGTTCGAGCGAGAGCCGCAGGCAGTCGATCGCCTTGCGGGTGCGGTCCCCGTGCAACAGGAGCCTGAGGGCCTCCCGGTACTGCTCCCGCGCCTTCGGGTAGGCGTCCAGCCAGCCGAGCACGTCGAAGACGAGCGCCCGGTCGAGAAACGGCTCGGTCGCAGGATAGAAGGCGTAGCGGCCGCCTTCCAGCCGGCAGAGCGCCGCGCCGATTCCCGAGAGCTTGAGCGCCTCCGCAATTTTGAGGGCGAGGCGTTTTTTCTGCTTGTCGCCGCGTCCCGGGCTGTCCAGCAGGCGTTCGAGAATTTGCAGCCAGAGATAGAGGTCGGATTCCTCCCGCAGCTCAAACTCCGCCAGGAGGGTGCACAGGTTGGAATTTTGGAAGCCGAGGTGGAACGCCTCCTCCCGGTAGCCCTGCCCGAGCATGTCGCAGATATCCATGTAATCCGCCAGGTAGTCTTCGGAGTTCCCGTAATACTCGATCAGCGCGGTGATGCAGCGCATCTGGAACTTCTCATGGCCGTCCGTCCCGCCCGCGTCCGGAAAACGCAGCAGGAAGGATTCCCTGCGCTTCATCCGTTCGGAGTGCTCGCCGTCCGCCAAAACCTGCCGTACCTTTCCGCCCATGAAATACACCCGCCTTTTTGGAAGTTCCTGGTGCCCAAATCATACCATGCGGGGCCCGCGAATGCAAGCTCCGGCGCGCCGGGATGCGAAGAGGCCCCGCGGGAATTCCGCGGGGCCCCGGGCTTCAAAACGCCGGTTATTCGCTGAAGTGCCGGTAGAGGAAGTAGCCGCCCGTCCCGGCCCCGGCCGCGATGAGCGCGATCACCAGTACGACCGCCCAGGGGGCGAAGCCCTTGCCCGCGGGCTTTTCCTCCGGTTCGTCGACCTCGGGGACCGGCTCGGGGACCGGCTTGGCGGTGACCTGACGGTTGCCCTCTTCCTCCTCGTCGTCCGGTTTGCTCTCCTCCGGCTCCGGCTCGGAGACGGTGCCGCCCGTCGAGCCGCCGGTACTGCCGCCGTAGTTGACGGGGAGGGTCACCGGCGTGTAATCCTGCGTGCCGCCGCCGGTGACCGGGTTGACCTTATACTGCTCCTCGTAGGCGTCGTCGTCCCAGTCGTACTCCATCTCGTAGCCGGTGTCGAGGTCGAGCTCGGTGTCGGAGATGATGTAGGTGCCGAGCTGGCGGGTCCGGATGGTCCAGCCCTCGATGGCGTAGGCGTCGTCCGAGTAGGTGAACCGGTCGGTCACGTCCTCCAGGTCGCCGTATTTGTCCACCTGGTAGATGTAGACGTCGCGTGGGTCGGGATGGTAGTCGCTGTCCTCGTCCCACGGGATGCCCAGCGTCAGCCAGGCGCGGGAGGTGCTCGGGATTTCCGGGTTGCCGATGAAGTTGTAGAACCAGAGGTCCGCGTCCACCGGGTCGCCGTAATCGGTGTAGATATCGATGTCCGCCTTGGTGGAGAGGCGCGCGTAGAACGCCTTGGCGTTGTCGTCCGCGTGGTATTCCAGCGCGGCGCGGTCGTCGCCCCACACAAAGGTGTTGTACTCGTTGGATTCGGGGTCGATGTAGATGCGGTCGCCCACGTCCGCGTCCTCGTCCGAACCGCTCTTCTTGGTGTTCTCGATCCACATCGTCAGATCGAGGGTCGCGGTGTCGCCCGCCTGCCAGGGGCCGCCCTTCGAGGCGTCGAGCGTCTTGCGCGCCTTGAAGGT
The DNA here is from genome assembly GCF_900199635.1 of Anaerotruncus massiliensis (ex Togo et al. 2026). Classification (GTDB taxonomy): domain Bacteria; phylum Bacillota; class Clostridia; order Oscillospirales; family Ruminococcaceae; genus Anaerotruncus; species Anaerotruncus massiliensis. The sequence continues at coordinate 1,304,955 of NZ_LT962687.1, forward strand.
GATGGTTGCGCGGGCCTTTTTCTCCTCGGTGGCGGTCGAATCCTTGAGCACCACCTTGAGGTAGCTGCCGCGGACGCCGTCCTCCTTGAGCCGCTTTTCATCCACCTGGGTGATCGAGCTGATGAGGCTCTTGCCGTCCCCGTCCTTGTCGACCGACAGGCGGAAGAGGTCGTCGTCCGCGAGCTGGCTGGCCAGCGCGACGGGGGCGGGGGAGAGGCGGCTGTCGAGCGTCGTGGGCAGGTCGTAGCCGTTTTCCCCGAGCTTGATGTAGAAGGTCTGGCCGGGCGTGACGCCGTCCAGCACCAGCCTGCCCTCGCTGGCGATTGCACGGATGTTGAAGGCGTCGCCGTCCTTGTCCTCGAGCGCCGCGCCCTCCTCGTCCTGCACGGCGATGGGCGCGTGGACCCTTCCGGCGCCGCTGGGCGTGAGCGGGACGGCCGAAACCGTACCGGACAGCGCGAGGTCCCCGTTTACGGAGATCGCCAGCGAGTCGCCCGAACGGAGCGGGGAACCGATGCCGTTGCCGTTATTCTTGACCTGGAGCTGGCTGCCCAGGCTGATGTCCCGTACAGAGAGCGTGACCGTGGGATCTTTGCCCAGCTCGGCGTAGACATAGCCGACGCCCTTTTCCGAGAGGGCCGTGAAGGTGCTTCCCGTACCGTCGGAGTTCGGGTAGAAGGCGCCGCGCGCCGTGACGGTCGCGTTCGGGATATCGGCGAGCGTCACCTTCCGGTACTGCGCGAAGACGGGGGTGATCGCGGTGACCGGGCGGTCCATCTTTACGTCCACACTGCTATTGCTGAACTGGTTGTAAGTGGTAACGCCCGTCGTCGCGCCGCCCGCGACCGCGAGGCTTTTGAGGAAGTAACCGGCCGGCGGGTCCACCTTGATCGTGACAGTGCTTCCAAGCGCGACCGTACCGCCGTTTGTGACCGCGCTGCCGCCCTCCTTGGCTGTGACGGTGATTGTCCCCTTGCCCGAAGCGGGCGCGGTCCAGGTGACCGCCGGGTTGCCCGGGTCGTCCTGGTAGGCGACGGAAAGCGCGGTGATATCGGCTTTCACATGCTCGACCGTGACCTTGTTTTCCCCGGCTTTGGGCGTGTAGTCCTTCGGGGCCGTCTCGCCGTTTCCGGTGACGGCGACCTTTTCAAGCAGGCGGCCCGCTGGCGGCGTCACCTCAATGGTGATTGTGCTGTCGTAGGCCACGTCGCCGCCGGGGGAGACGGGACTCCCGCCCGGGTTCACAACGATCGTGCCCGCGGAGGGGGCATCCCAGCTGATCTTGGGCCGGACCTCGTTCACGGTGGGGGTGATGGCGGTGACCGCCGCCCGGACGAAGGGAATTTTGAAGCTGCCGTCCGCGCCGGGGACGTAGTCCGCCGGAGCCGACCCGCCCTCCTGCGCGACGGTGACCTTCTCGACGGATTTTCCGTCGGGGGCGGAGACGCCGACGATCAGACTGGCGTTGTAGGGAACGGTGAGATCGCCGCTTTTGTCGGCGGTCCCGTTTTCCGGTTTAACCTCGACGGTGACGCCGGCTTCCGGGGCGGGGTTCCATTTGACCTGCACGTCGGTCGAGACAAGCACGGCCTCCACCTTGAGGACGCCGCTGAGAATGTCCTCCGCTGTGACCGCGTAACCGAACGCGTTGTCGCCGCTCTTGGCGGCCGCCTTCCCGTTGACGGTGACCGACTGGACCGCCTTCCCGGCGTCCACGGGCGTGACGGTGAAGGTGAGGGCGTCGCCCTCGGTCACGGCGTCGGTGTTCTGGAGGGGCGCGCCGCCCCTGCCGACCGCGACCGAAGCGCCCGTGGCGGCGGAGGAATCCACCGCGACCGGCGCGGAGGCGGTATACGCGGACTCGATGACGATGCCTTTCAGATCGTCGGCCCGGACGGTGTAGCTGGCGGTGCTGCCGCTGACCGCCGCCGCGCCGTCGTTGACCGTGACGGATTTGAGCTGGTATTTTTCGCCGGGCGCGGCGGTGATTGTGAGGGTGTCGCCCTCCTTGAGCGGGAGCGCGCCCGGAAAAGCCCCGGAGGCGAGCGTCGCCCCGTTTGCCGCGACCTGTGTGATCGCGCCGCCCGCGGCGGGCTGATTCACGGAAACCTGTACGGTGGGAATCCCGTTGGAGCCCTCGCCGCCATTGTCCGGCTTCGAGTTTTCACTGGGGTTGGGAGCGGGCTTCTCGGCAAAGACGGCCTCGGCGGATACGGCCCCGTTCACCGTGAGGGTATAGGGGGTTTCAGCAATCTGCACGCCGCCGATCAGGAAGTGGCTGAAGGTGTGCGTTTCATCCGCCTGTGCGGTCAGAGTGACCCGCGTACCGGCCGTTACGGGGCCGGAGAGGGGCGCGCCCGTCTCGTCGGATGCCGCGGCGCTGCCGCCCGCGCCCGCCGTGACGGACACGGAATAGGTCTCGGGGGCCTTTTCCGGGAAGGTGGCAGAGACGGTCACGTCGCCGTGCACCTCCATCCCATGGGTGGCGCTCCCGACGTCCGTGCCGTTTATCAGGAGCGCGCCGAAGGTATGGCTGCCATCGGGCTCGGCGGCGATCGTGATCTTCGCGCCGTCCGCGACGAGTCCGGCGTCGTCGATGCCGCTCACCTGGATGCGGCCGCCGACGGGAGGTTCGACCGTCACCGAATGGGTGACCGGGTTGGCGGTGAAGAGGGCGGAAACGGCGGTGTCCTTCGTGACCGTGAAGGTGCAGGGGTTGGCGGTCACCTGCGCGCCGTCCACCAGGAAGTGGGAGAATTCATAGTTTTCATTCGCCGCGGCGGCGAGGGTGACGCTGCCGTTGGCCGCGGCCGTGCCGTTCGCGCCGAGCCCGGACGCGGAGATCGTGCCGCCCGGCGCCTGCCGGACGTCCACGGTGTAGGTCAGAATGTCAAAGCTCGCGTGGATCTGCAAGCCGTTGACGGCCTTGACCGTACCCATGCCGTTCGTGATGACGGGGGCGGGCGTGCCCACGGGCAGGCCGGTCACCGTCAGGGCGGCCAGCGTATGGGACGCGTCGGGCAGGGCGGAAAAGGCCACGTCCACGCCCTCCGGCAGAGTGACCGTGTGGGGCAGGGGCAGGCCATCGGGTCCCGTCGTGACGGCCTCCGCCGCGTTGTGTGGGGTGCCGTTGATCGTCAGGGTGCCGCCCTCCGCCACGCTGTAGGTGATCGTGGCCTTAGGCGTCTCGTCCTCACCTTCGGCGGCGAGCGCCGCGAGGGAGAGATAGCTGCACGAAATCGCAAGCGCGAGCAGCATGGATAGGAGCCGTTTCATAAGCGTTCCTCCCGGTCAGGTTTTGGGGTTGTTGTCAATCCTTGCCTTCTGATTTAATAGTAGCGGATTTGCGGCCGTTTTGTCGCGCTCAATTGTGAACATTTTGTGAATTTTGGGCGATTTCACCAAATTCGGGTCACGGATGGAAATTTGGGGGCGCGGATTGCGGAATTTTGAATTTCTGCTACAATAAGGAAAACGGAAAAATTGGAACTGCGGGTGGCGAGCGGATGAAACATCGGAAAACAGGATTTCTGCGCAGGCTGGTGCTGACCTATTCGGCCTTCCTGCTGGTATTCATGCTGGTGCTGGTGGGCGCGGCCTACCAGTATGTGGTCAGCGTGAGCGAAAAGACCGCCGCGATCAACCAGACGCAGCTGCTCGACAAGATGGTTTCGCAGGTGGACGCCTACCTCTCGGAGATGGACCAGATGGCCCAGCAGGTCAAATCGGATCCCCGCATCATCAACATCTTCAACCGCCTCCAGCAGGACGCCAGCCGGGAGAACTACTTCGATGTGAACATCATGGACAGCATCGACATCGCCAGCGTGCTGACCTCCCACAACGGCCCGAGCATGCCGATCTGGCGGATCAGCGTCTACAACCAGCATGGGGATTTCATCAGCGCGGGCGCGAGCGTCAACCCCGAGAGCCGGGTCTCCGAGACGCTCTATGAGACCGACGTGGGCGCGCAGATGCGCGAGCTGATCGACGGCCGGGCCGGGTATCTGCTGCTCCCGCCCCAGGAGGACCGCTGGTCGGGCACCTATAAGGCCCGGTACACCTCCCTGCTGCGGCCGATCACCAACTTCTACTCCAAGGAGGTCTACGGCATCGTTGAAATCCAGCAGGGGGTCGACCAGCTCGAGAGCTATCTCGCGCTCGACGTGCTGACCGACACGGTCGTCTTCCTCTTCGACGGGGAGGGCAACCAGATCCTCCCGGCCGGCCGGGCGTACAGCGATCTGGACGAGCGGGACTACTACGTGACCGCCAAGCTGTCCGACCAGTACGGCTGGCGGGTCGCGCTCGCGCAGGACCGGCGCTCGATGATGCAGCCCTACCGCTCGATGACCGTCTACCTCTTTATCGGCAGCCTTGTGACGATCATACTGCTCATTCTGGCGGTCTACCTCATCTCCAAGCGGATTTCCGCGCCGCTCATCCGGTTGAGCGACGAGGTGCGCAAGATCTCGATCGATTCCATCCAGGCCGACCTCGTCCCCGACGAGAGCATCGACGAGGTGCGGGAGCTCAACGCCGCCTTCCAGTCGATGCTCAAAAAGATGAACGATTCGGTCGCCTGTGAGCAGAAGGCCTACCTGCTCGCGCTCCAGTCGCAGATGAACCCGCATTTCCTCTATAACTCCCTCTCGACGATCAGCAGCATGGCGATCGAGGCGGGGGAGGACCGCATCGCCGACACCTGCGAGCGGATCTCCCAGATGCTGCGCTACAGCAGCTCCTACAGCAGCGGCGGCGCGACGCTCGGCAGCGAGATCGAAAACGTCCGCAACTACCTCGAGCTGATGAAGCTGCGCTATGAGGAGTATTTCGACTACGACCTCTCGCTCGACGAGCGGCTCGAGGGGATGGCGATCCCCCGGCTGATCATCCAGCCGATCGTGGAGAACTGTTTCGAGCACGCCTTCAAGCAGGTGGAGCCCCCCTGGCGGGTGAGCATCACCTCGCGCATCGAGGGGGATCGCTGGTGTATCTCAGTGGCGGACAACGGCTCGGGCTTTGCCGACGGGGAGATCGACGAGCTCGAGCGCAAGGTCGCCCAGTACAGCGAGGATCTGCCCGCCAACTACAGCGAGCTCAAAATCGGCGGGCTCGGGCTGGTGAACACGATCATCCGCCTCAAGCTGTCGGCGGGGGAGAGCGTCGGATACCGCATCGCGCGCAATTTCCCGCAGGGCACGACCGTGACGCTCAGCGGCAGGTGGAGCGCGAAGTGACGGTGCGGACTGTCTTTCCATAACGGACAAAAGGCCCGGTTTCCGGTAAACGGAAACCGGGCCTTTTTGTGTTGTTTTGTGTATCCAAACAGTTCTGAATTGTTCATTTACTAATAAACTGGTGAACATTACAATAAAAACAGAAACAGGTGGAGCAGATTGCAGGAATAGCCGCCAGACAGAAAAGCGAGGTGCGAAAACAATTGGCTATCATCGAGATACGCAATATCAGCAAGTCGTTTCCCGGCGTCAAGGCGCTGTCGGACGTGAGCCTCTCGATCGAAGAGGGGGAGGTCCACGCGATCGTCGGTGAAAACGGCGCGGGGAAATCCACGCTGATGAAGATTCTCGGCGGGATGTACCAGGCGGACAGCGGAGAGATTTTCATCCGCGGCGAGAAACAGGAGATCCATTCGATCCAGGACGCGATGAAGGCGGGGGTCAGCGTCATCTACCAGGAGCTGAACCTCATGCCGGAGCTCACCGTCGCGGAGAACATCTTCGCGTCCGGCCTGCCGGTGCACGGCGTGGTGCTGGACATCCGGACGATGAACGCGCGGGCGCAGGAGCTGATCGACAGCATGAACCTGTCCCTCAAACCGACCGACATGGTCGGGATGCTCAGCGTCTCCCAGCAGCAGATGGTCGAGATCGCCAAGGCGATCTCCCACGAATCGGACATCATCATCATGGACGAACCGACCGGCGCGCTCAACAACCAGGAGGTCGACGTCCTCTACGCCCTCATCCGGCGGCTCAAGGAGAGTGGGAAAACGATCCTCTACATCTCCCACCGCCTCAAGGAGATTTTCGATCTGACCGACCGGGTCTCGATCCTGCGGGACGGCCAGTACGTCGCCACCAAAAGGACCGAAGAGCTCACCCACAACGACCTGGTCAAGCTGATGGTCGGCCGCGAGGTGGACCAGTACTACAAATCCTCCGGGCACGCGCTCGGGGAGACGGTGCTCGAGGTCAAAAACCTCACCCGCGCCGGGATGTTCGAGGACGTGAGCTTCAGCGTGCGCAGCGGCGAGCTGCTCGGCGTGGCGGGACTCATGGGCTGCGGGCGGGAGGAGATCGTCAAGGCGATCTACGGCCTCATCCGTCCGGACGGCGGCACGGTGACCCTCGGCGGGCGGCAGCTCCAGATGAAGGGGCCGCTGCAGGCGATCCGGGACGGCATCGGGTTCGTCACCGAGGACCGCAAGAGCGCGGGCATCTTCGCGCTGATGACGGTGCGGGAAAACCTCACGATGAACATCCTGCGGTCGATCTCCCGCTTCGGGCTCATCAGCGACGCGAAGGAGCAGGAGCTGCTTGAAAATTACAAGAAGCGCATGAACATGAAGTTTTCCTCCCCGGCGCAGCGGATCGTCAACCTCTCGGGCGGCAACCAGCAGAAGTTCCTCTTGGCGCGCGCGCTGGCGAGCGACTGCAAGGTGCTGATCATGCTCGAGCCGACGCGCGGCATCGACGTCGGCGCGAAGGCGGAGATCTACGAGCTGCTCGAGGAGCTTGCAAAGTCGGGACTGGCGATCATCGTGGTCTCCTCCGAGCTTCCGGAGATCATCAGCATCTGCCACCGCACGTTGGTCGTCTTCCAGGGCCGGATCACCGGCAACCTCTCAAAGACGGAGATGGACGAGGTCACGATCATGGAGTGCGCGACCGGAACCTCGGAAAGATTGGACGGTGACAGCATATGAACGACAGGACGAAAAGATTTTGGGCGTGGTGGGACCGTTTCGGCATCCTCGCAATCCTGCTGGCCGTGGGGCTGGTCTTCCTCGCCCTCAACCCGAGGATCGTATCGGTATCCAACCTGACCACCGTGCTCTCCCGCTCGGCCACGACGGGCATCGCGGCGGCGGGCATGACCTTCGCCATCTGCGCGGGCGGCTTCGACCTCTCGGTCGGCTCGATCCTCTCGCTGGTCACCTGCGTGGTGGCCATGAACATCGCCAACATCGGCATGTGGCCGAGCATCCTGCTGGCGCTGCTCGTCGGCGTGCTCTGCGGCGTGGTAAACGGCCTCATCATCACGAAATTACATATCCAGACCTTCGTGGCCACGCTGGCCACCCAGCTCGCCTTCAAGGGCGCGGCGCTCGTCTACAGCAACGGCAAGCGGGTGCTCATGTCGAAAAACAAGGAGATCAAGATCTTCTCCACCTCCAGCATCTTCGGCATCCCCGTGCAGGTGATCCTGGTGGTCGCGGTCTTTGTGATCGCCTACCTCGTCTACCGCCACACCCGCTTCGGCGTCAAGACCCGCGCGATCGGCTCCAATGAGGCGGCCGCCCGCGCGAGCGGCATCAACGTCGACCGCACCCTCATCGCGGTCTTCGTCGTCACCGGACTGACCGCGGCCTGCGCGGGCGTGCTCCAGTCGTCGCGGCTCGCCACCGGCAGCGCAATCATCGGGGACGGGTTCGAGCTCGACGCCATCACCTCGGTCATCCTTGGCGGCACGGCGCTCTCGGGCGGCAAGGGGAACATCTGGGGCTCCTTCATCGGGGCGCTGCTCCTCTCGCTCATCCGCAGCGGGCTGAACATTCTGGGCGTCGACGAGGCGTTCCAGAAGCTCGCGATCGCGGTCGTGCTGCTCTTCGCGCTGTCGATCAGCGGAATCAAAATCATTACCCAGGAGGCGGCGAAGTGATGAAAAAGAAATTACAGATCAATTTCGGCGAACTGGGTATCCTCTACGCGCTGCTGATCTTCTGGCTGATCCTTATCGCCTTCAGCCCCAACTTCCGGAACATCTCGGCCTTCCAGAACATCGTCCGCGAGGCCTCCTTCACCGGGATCTGCGGCGTGGGCATGACCTTCGTCATCATCAGCGGCGACCTCGACCTGTCGGTCGCCTCGCAGGTGGCGCTCTGCTCCTGCGTGCTCACCCTGCTGCTCCCGAAGATGGGCGTCTTTCCGTCGGTCATCCTCATCCTGCTGCTCGGCGCGGTGCTCGGGACCTTCAACGGCGTGCTCATCGCGAAGATGAAGATCCCCGCGTTCATCGCGACGCTCGCCATGATGTTCGGCTACCGCGCGCTCGCGCAGATCGTGAACGCCACGCCGGTCGTCGTCGAGAACAGGCTCTTCAAGCTGATGTCGACGAGCTACCTGGCGGGCATCCCGGTGCCCTTCATCGTCATGATCATCTGCGGCGTGATCGGGACCGTCATCCTGCGCAAGACCGCGCTCGGCCGCCACACGCTGGCGATCGGCAACTCCCACGAGGCGGCGCGCATCGCGGGCATCAGCATCCCCAGAACGCAGATCCTCATCTACCTGATGGTCGGCCTCTTCACGGCGGCCGCCTCGATCATGATCACCTCCTACCTCGGCTCCTCCAACTACGGCATGAAGGACGGGTTCGAGTTCACCGTCATCTCGGCGGTCGTGCTGGGCGGCACGGCGCTCGTCGGCGGCAAGGGGAGCATCTTCACCACCGCGGTCGCCGCCATCTTCCTGGCGACCATCAAAAGCGGAATGGACGCCTTCCAGATCCAGAGCTATATGCAGCGCATCATCGAGGGCGTCATCCTGATATTCGCATTTTCCATCAACGGCATCCGCGCCTATGTCAACGACTTTCTGGTCAAGTCCCGCTCCCGCAGGGAACTGGACGAACGGCGGCGCGGAAGCGCGGCGGGCGCCTGAAGCCGCGCAGTTCACCAAGAAGGAGGGATGCGTGCCCGGCATGACCTGTTCATCCGCAGAAATCAACCGAGAAAACAAAATGAAAAGATTGGGAGATGGATTATTCATGTTAAAGAAGACCCGAATCCTCGCTCTGGTACTCTGTTTTGCAATGGCGATTTCCCTCGCGGCCTGCTCGTCCGACAGCGGCACGGCTCCGGCTCCGAGCACGGCGGCCCCCGCGGCTCCCGCGGCACCCGCCGACGAAGCGCCCGCCGAGACCCCGGCTGAAACCGCCGGCCTCAAATTCGGCTGGTCGGTCTACGACAACCAGCAGGAATTCTTCCAGAGCATGACCGCCGGCGTCGAGGAGAAGGCCGCGGAGATGGGCATCCAGGTCATCCTCCACGACCAGCAGAACGACGAGACCGAGATGGTCAGCGGCGCGACCCGCCTGATCAACGACGAGGGCGTCGACGCGCTCGTGATCTCCCCCTGCAAGCCCGAGGCGCTCAGCTCGATCGTCGAGCTCGCCAAGCAGAAGAGCATTCCCGTCATCATCTGCGACATCGGCGACGGCGGCACCGATAAGGACGCCATCATCGTTTCCGATATGTACGGCGGCGGCCGGATGGCCGGAAAATACGCCCTCCAGCTGCTTGAAGCGGCGGGCACCGCCAGCAAGAACTACGCCGTCATCCGCTGCGAGGCTTCCGCGGTCTACGCCGCGCGCCGCCCCGAGGGCTTCAAGGACGTCATGAACGACGCGGGCTACACGATGGTCCAGGAGCTCACCGCCGACAGCGACCAGACCAAGGGCTATGAGGCGATGCAGGACATCCTCGCCGCCAACCCGGACATCGCCGCGGTCTTCGCCGCCAACGATCCGATGGCGCTGGGCGCGATGGAAGCGCTTCAGGAAGCGGGCCGTTCCGACGTGCTCCTCTTCGGCTTCAACGGTGACGCGGGCGCGCTGGAAGCGATTGCTGCCGGCACCATGCAGGGCACCGTCGCGCAGGACCCGAAGGGCATCGGCGCTCTGGGCGTCGAGCTGGCGAACACCCTGTGCACCGGCGGTTCCCTCTCCTATGACGACGCGACCAACAAGGAGATCTTCGCGGCCGTCCAGATGATCGGCAAGGACGGCGAGGTCCTCACCGACCTCACCGCCGACTGATTCTTCGCAGAACACAAAAAGGGATGGGGGCTTCACGCCCCCATCCCTGAACCTGTTTAAGCCCCCGGCCCCAGTGCCGCGATGCCCCTGCCGCCGCTTTTTCGGGCGGCTAGTAGACGGACTTCCATTCGCCGATGTTGTCCGGATCGAACTTGACCGGGTCCCCCAGCAGCAGCTCGGTGCCGCCGTCCTCCGCGTCGACCACCACCCGCAGCCCGAGCCGTCCGGCGGTGAGGTTGTCGCCCTCCCGGCCGGTGATCCGGCCGGTCGCGAGCCCGTCGGCGGCGTAGGCGCTGAGGTAGCCGAGGTCGATGGGGTTCCACAGGTACATCCACGGGCAGCTTCCCGATTCGATGTAGGGGGCGATCTCGGAGGGCAGCCCCAGCCCGGTGAAGAGCACGGGGGACTCCTCCTCCTGGAGCGTCTGGCCCACGGCGAGCATTCCCACGACGCTCGGAGAGATGATCACCTTGAGATCGGGGTTTTCCTCGAACAGCCGCAGCGTCTCCTCACGGGATTTTTCGGGCTCGTCGTCCCCGTAGGCCACGGGCAGCAGCTCAAACTTCGCGTAGACCGACGGGTTCTGCTCGATCTCCCGCTGCATCCATTCGATCCACAGGTTCTGGTTGGTGGCCTGCCGCGTGGCCGACAGGACCGCCGCCTTGCCCTCGCCATCCACCATCTTGCAGGCGGCCTGGATGAGCACCCGGCCGATCTTTTCGGGGTCGGCCTGCTGGATGTGGAGCATGCGGCTCTCCCTGTTGACGGCCGAGTCGAGCGAGAGGACCGCGATCCCCTCGTCCATCGCGCGCTGGAGGGCGTCCTGAAGCTCGTCCGAGTCGTTGGCCGCGATGACGATCGCGTCCACCTTCCGGTCGATCAGCGCGTCGATGATGTCGATCTGGGCCTGCGCGGTATAGGAGTCGGGGCCCATGCAGAGAGCCTCGGCGCCGAGCTCCCGGCAGGCGGCGGAAAACCCGTCCGCCATGTTCTGCATATAGGGGTTGGATTTTTCCTTGGAGATGATGGCGTAGACGGGCGGCTCGGGGACGGGCAGGGGAGCTTCGGGCGCGGGCTGCGGCTGGGCGCCGCAGCCGCCGAGGAGCAGCGCCAGAAAAAGGGCGCCGAGGGCGCGGAGTTTCATTGGTAAATCCCCCTTAAGATGTCGATGGATAACAGGTTGTCTTTCATTTTCTGGTTATTATTATAGCTTTTGCGCAAGGCAGATGCAACAAGCGGGCGGAAGGTTGCTTTCCCGCGGCGGGAGCCATATAATGGGAAGCAGAGGACGTGCCCGGACAGCAGGGACGGAGGACTGGATATGATAAAGGTACTGATCGTCGAAGACGAGCCGCCGATCGCACGCGCGGTCAAACAGCTGATCTGCCGCTATTCGGACGCGTTTCAGGTGGTCGGGACCGAGATCAACGGCAGGGCGGCGCTCGAGCGCCTCGGGCGCGGGGAGGTGGACGTGGTGTTCACCGACATCCGCATGCCCGTCATGGACGGCCTCGAGCTGCTGGAAAACATCCAGAGGGACTATCCGGAGGTCGTCACCGTGCTGCTCAGCGGCTACCAGGAGTTCGAGTACGCGCAGAAGGCGGTGCGCTTCCAGGCGTTCGACTACCTGCTCAAGCCGGTCTCGTTTGAAAAGATGTCCGCCCTGCTGGGCAAGCTGGAGATCCTCTGCCGCAACAGGGCCTACCTCAAAAAGCGCGACCAGCTCTCCGGCCTGATCGAGGGCAACGGCGAGGCGTCCGCCGCGCAGGCCGACTGCGTGACGCTGCTCGTGAACGCGGGCGCGATGCCGCTGACCTCCGACGACCTCGGCGCGCCGGGGCGGAAGTTCTGGCGCGGGGTACAGCTTGAGGAGCTGCTCCGCTCGATCGTGCCCGAACGGGACAGCGTGCTGCCCTTCTCCGGGAAGTCCAAGACCGAGCGGATCGTCGTGATTGAGACGCGCAGCCCCGATTCGGCGCGCGCGGCGATCGAAACGCTCTACCGCCGGCTGACGGAAATGACGCCGCTGCCGATCACCGTCGCGGCGCGTGTGGAACCGGTGCCGATCTCCGAGGTGGCGCAGACAATCAGCGACCTGCGCACCCTGCTCTACCGGGAGATCCGGCTGTGCGCCTCCCAGCTTCTGTGGGACGCGCCGGGCGGCGCCAGGCGTCCGGGGAAGGCGATCCCCCTTTCGAGCTTCCCGGTCAACCGGGTGGTGGAGGCGATCTGCGCGGGCAGCGCGGAGCAGCTTTCCGCCGCGGTCGCCGAAATGCTCGCCGTGTCCGAGCGGGAGGGGCAGACGCAGTTCGACTTCATGCGCCTGCTCGAGACAATCATCGGGGACAGCCGCATCGGGGACAATTCGGAGAGCTATCTTGACGTCAAGACGCGCCTCGGCGAGGCGGTGCTCGGGAGCATGGACTTTGCGTCCCTCGGCGAACGGGTGTCGGAGATCCTCCTTGGGATGCGCCAGAGCGGCGGCGAGGCCAAGAAGAGCCAGGAGGCGGTCGTCGCGGAGATGGAGCAGTACCTGATCGACAACTACGAAAAGCCGATCTCAAACGAGATGCTTGCGAATAAATTCGGCTTCGTGCCCAACTACATCAGCAAAATATTCCGCAGGCACCGGGGCGTGACCCCGTCGGAGTTTTTGACGAAGTACCGGGTGGAGATGGCCATCCGGCTGATGAAGGCCCACCCGGACATGCTGATCAAGGAGATCGCGCAGGCGGTGGGCTATGCGAACCAGTACTATTTCTCCCGCATCTTTAAAAAGGAGACGGGCATGTGGCCGACCGAATATCCCGGCCGGGACGCGGGGGAGGACGGCTGACGCGAAAAGGAGGGGGTTGGATGGACGCGGAGCTGCTGCGGCTGCTGCGCGAGATCACGCCGGAGGAACAGAAGATCCTCGACGGCACGGGCATCGACCGGAAGCTCTACACCGGTAGCGACAGCTTCACGGTCGAGAGCGGCCGGATGCTGGCGAACGGGGAGCTGTTCCGGGTGCGCACCCACACCCGCTTCACCGGGTTCCCGCGCCACAAGCACAACTACATCGAGATCATGTACATGTGCGAGGGCAGCACGACCCACATCATCGACGGACAGAAGGAGGTCGTGCTCCGGAAGGGGGACCTGCTCTTCCTCAACCAGCACGCCTACCATGAGATCCTCCCGACCGGGGAGGGGGACATCGGGGTCAACTTCATCGTGCTGCCCGAGTTCTTCGACACCGCCTTCCGGATGATCAGCGGGGAAAACGTGCTCACGCGGTTCCTGCTGGGGGTGCTGCGGCAGTCCTCCTGCAGCGGCAAGTACCTGCATTTCAAGGTGGCGGGGGTGCTGCCGGTGCAGAACCTCGTGGAAAACATGGTCTACGCGCTCGTCTACCACCAGGGCAACGAGCGGGAGATCAACCAGACGACGATGGGGCTGCTCTTCCTACAGCTTTTAAACTTCGCCGACCGCATCGAGGAGAGTGAGGAGAACCAGTATGAAAACATGATCGCCGCGATGGTGATGAAGTACATCGAGGAGCACTACCGCGGCGGAACTCTCGCGGGGCTGGCGGACATGCTCAACCAGTCGCCGTCGGGGCTCAGCCGGTTCATCAAGCAGACGTTCGGCGCGACCTTCAAGGACATGCAGCAGCGCAAGCGGTTCCAGGTGGCGCTCGAACTGCTCTGCGACACCACCCTGCCGGTCAGCGACATCGTCTACGCGGTGGGGTATGAGAACAGCAGCTATTTCTACCGGCTTTTCCGGGAGAAATATCAGATCAGCCCGCGGGAATACCGCGCCGGACACAGCCGGGGCGAACGCCTGCGGGTCTGAGGGAATGGAATTGGGAATGGGAGAAACGGCGAACGGGGAATCCATGCGGATTCCCCGTTCGCTTTATTTGGAGGAAGAAAGATGGTGGGAAACCGTCAGTTGCGGCCCTGGAGGACGTCCTTTTCATAGTGGGAGATTTCGGAGAACCAGCCCTCGTCGGCGGCCACGCCGCAGCGTTCGCAGAACTCCGCCCACACGTCCGCGTAGGGGTAGAATTTGAGCTCCTCGCCGAGCATCATCAGCCGGGTGTAATCGGAGGCGTCCTGCAAGCCGCGCATCATCCCGTGGGGGGTCAGCAGGGCGCAGAGCAGGGCCTTCTGCATGTTGCGCATCCCGACCACCCAGGCGGAGATGCGGTTGATGCTCGCGTCGAAGTAGTCGAGCCCGATCATCACCCGATCGAGCGCGTCGCAGCGGACGATCTCCTTGGCGATCTCCCGCAGCTCGTCGTCGAAGAGGACGACGTGGTCGCTGTCCCAGCGGACGGGGCGGGTCACGTGCAGCGCGACCTTATCGAAGAAGAGGAGCATCGAGGGGAGCTTATCCGAGACCATCTCGGTGGGGTGGAAGTGGCCGTTGTCCAGCAGGCAGAGCACGCCGTTCTTGGCCGCGTAATTCATATAGAACTCGTGGGAACCGACCGTGCAGCTCTCCACGCCGATGCCGAACACCTTGCTTTCGACCGAGTCGGCAATGTACCGGGGGTCGAGCTTTTCGGAGTAGATCTCGTCGAGCGCCTCCTTGAGGCGGCGGCGGGGGCCCAGCCGGTCGGCGGGGACGTCCTTGAAGCCGTCGGGGATCCAGATGTTCACGAGGCAGGTGGTTCCGAGCTCGCGGCCGAAGTATTCGCCGATGCGGCGGCAGGCCTTGCAGTGGTCGATCCAGAAGCGGCGCACCGCCCCGTCGGGGCTGGAGAGGGTCAGGTTGTCGACGACCATATCGTCGGAGAAGAGGGTGGGGTTGAAGTCGAGGCCCAGCCCGCGCTGACGGGCGAACTCCACCCAGCCCGCGAAGTGCTCGGGCAAAAGCTCGCTCTTGGGGACGTGCTTTCCGCCGGTCAGCGCGTAGCTCGCGTGCAGGTTGATGCGGTGGGTGCCGGGGATGAGGCGCAGCGCCTCGTCGATGTCGGCCATCAGTTCCTCGGGGGTGCGCGCCCGGCCCGGATAGTTGCCGGTGGCCTGGATGCCGCCCGTGAGCTCGGCGTCCTCAAAGCCGCGCACGTCGTCCCCCTGCCAGCAGTGCATCGAGAGCGAGACGTTTTGCAGCCTGCGGATCGCCTCCTCGGTGTCGATGCCGAGCTTTGCGTAGCGTTCCTTGGCTTCCTGATAACGGTTACTCATTGTAATTCCTCACTTCCTTGATGTCGAATGAATTTGCGACCGCGCGGCGCGCCTCGGAGAGGGAGGGGAACACGCCGTCCCGGAGCATCTGCGCGAGCAGGTTGCCAACGACGGTCGCCTCGGTCGGACCGGTGTGCACCCGTTTGCCGGTGTACTGGCGGGTCAGGCGGTTGAGGTAGTCGTCCTTGGTGCCGCCCCCGACGATGTGCAGGTCCTCATAGGCGCGCCCGGTGAGCGTCTCGATCTCCCGCACCGCCTCGCCGTAGCTTTTGGCCAAGCTGTGGTAGATGCAGTTCATCAATTCGCCCGGGTCGTTCGGGACGGGCTGGCCGCTTTTGCGGCAGACCTCGCGCACCGCGCCGATCATCGAGTCGGGCGCGAGGAATTCGGGGGCGTTCACGTCCACCCGGGTGGTGAAGCGGTCGGCGGCGATCGCCATGTCGCACAGGTCGTCGAAGGTGTATTTGCCGCCGAGCTCCCGTTTGACCGACTGGATCATCCAGAGGCCCATGATGTTCTTGAGGTAGCGGTAGCGGTAATCGTAGCCGCCCTCGTTGGTAAAGTTTTTGCCGCGGCTCTTTTCCGAGCAGTCGGGCGTCGTTCGCTCGATCCCGATCAGCGACCAGGTGCCCGAACTCAGGTAGATCGCGTCGCCGTCCGGGCAGGGGACCGACATGACCGCGGAGGCGGTGTCGTGGGTGGCGGGCAGGACGACCTCGCAGTCGAAGCCCACCTGCGCCCGAAGCTCCGGCCGCAGCCGCCCGGCGGGCGTTCCCGGCGCCGACACCGGCTCGAACAGCCGCCTGGGGACGCCGATCAGGTCGAGCAGCTCCCAGTCCCAGTCGCGCGAAGCGATGTTCACGAGCTGGGAGGTGGTCGCGTTGGTGTACTCGTTTTTCATCGCGCCCGAGAGCAGGTAGTGGAAATAGTCGGGCACCATCAGCAGCCGCGCGGCCTGCTCGAGCTGCTCCGGATGCTCCTTTTTGAGCGCGGCGAGCTGGTAGATCGTGTTGAAGGGCTGCTTCTGGATGCCGGTGCGCGCGTAGAGCTCCTCCGGGGGGATCAGCTTCGCGACCTCCGCGTCCATTCCGGCGGTGCGCCCGTCGCGGTAGGCGACCGCGTCGCCGATGCGACCGCCGTCCTTGTCGAGGAGCACGTAGTCGACGCCCCAGGTGTCGACGCCGACGCTCTGCGGCGGCATCCCGAGTTCCCCGCACCGTTTGAGGCCCGCCACGATTTCGGAAAAGAGCCGGTCGATCTCCCAGCAGAGATGGCCGCCGGTTTTGACGAGCCGGTTCTGGAACCGGTGGACCTCCCGCAGGCGGAGCTTTCCGTCCTCGAGCCAGCCCAGAATCAGCCGGCCGCTCGAAGCGCCGATATCCACGGCAGCGTAATAGCTTGTCATAGGCGCCCTCCTTTGATGTGGATTCTCAATTTCATTATACCGGCCGCCTGCGGACGGGATAAGGTCGTGGTTTTCGAAAAAATGCGTCCTTTTTTCAATCTGTTGGAAAAACAACAGACTTCCTCCGAAAAATCCGTTATCCTGAGGACAGAAAGGGAGGATGATGGAAGTGAAACGCAGAATCATCACGATTGACGAAGAGAAATGCAACGGCTGCGGGCTGTGCGCGGACGCCTGTCATGAGGGCGCGATCGGCATGGCGGACGGGAAGGCGAAGCTCCTGCGGGAGGACTACTGCGACGGTCTCGGGGACTGCCTGCCCGCCTGTCCGACGGGTGCGATCTCCTTTGAGGAGCGGGAAGCACCTGCCTACGACCATGCGGCGGTGCTCGCCGCGAAGGCGGAGAAGCCGCTGCCCTGCGGCTGCCCGGGCAGTCAGGTCAAAACGATCGAGCGGCCCCGGCGGGAGACGCCCGTGCCCGAAGCAAAAACGGCAAGCGAGCTGCGCCAGTGGCCGGTGCAGCTGAAGCTGGTTCCGGTGAACGCGCCCTGTTTTGACGGCGCGCACCTGCTCGTCGCGGCCGATTGCACCGCCTTTGCCCACGGGGATTTTCACCGGCGGTTTCTGAAAAACCGCGTGGCGCTCGTCGGCTGTCCCAAGCTCGACGAGGGGGACTACGCCGTCAAGCTGACGGAAATCCTCCGCGAAAACGACGTCAAAAGCGTCCATGTGGTGCGTATGGAGGTGCCCTGCTGCGGCGGGATCGAAAATGCCGTCCGGCGCGCCCTGCAGGCCAGCGGGAAATGGATCCCCTGGCAGGTGACGGTCATTTCCACCTCGGGCGAGGTTGTGGACGAGACCTGATTCTGTAAAGCAAAACGGCTCCCGCATATTACGGGAGCCGTTTTTTTGCACAATGCTTAGGCTGGTAAACGGCGGAAAGCATGCTGGCAATTGGAAAACCAGGATTAAAATATACAATTCATGGTAAAAGTTCCTAAAAATTTAGTAAATTTCACGAAATATAATGTCGAAATTTGTTGAAAAGAATGTTGACTTGTTTTACGGTGCTGGTTATAATGAAAATATAAGGAAATGGTTATGCGAATAATCAAACGCTTAGATCGGAGGCGGGACAGATGGTAACCGACAGGGAACGGGAACTGCTCTCCTGGATCGAGGAAAACCCGATGATGTCCCAGCAGGAGCTTGCCGACCGCGCGGGGATCACCCGGTCGTCCGTTTCGGTCCATATCTCCAACCTGATGAAGAAAGGCATGATTCAGGGAAAGGGTTATGTTGTACAAAAACGCCCCTACGTGGCAGTTGTCGGCGGTATCAACATGGATATCGCGGGGTATGCCAGCGGGGAGGTGGTGCCGCACGATTCCAACCCGGGCAGGGTGGAGCACACGGCAGGCGGCGTGGGGCGGAACGAGGCGCACAGCATGCGTCTTCTGGGGCTGGACGTTAAGCTGGTGACCGCCTTCGGTGACGATCTTTACGCGGAAAAACTTCGGCAGAACTGCCGCGACCTTGGCATCGACGTCAAGGACGCGATCACGGTCGTCAATGCCGCGACTTCGACCTATCTTTCGGTGGTGGACCACAGGGGGGATCCGGTGGTGGGCATCTCAAGTATGGATATCTACGACTACCTCACTCCGGCATTGCTCGCACAGCGTATGGGGGTTATCAACCGGGCGCACACCTGTGTGGTGGACACAAACCTCACCGAGGACGCCCTTCGCTTTCTGGCGGACAACTGCCGCGTACCGCTCTTCGCGGAGACGATCTCGGTCGCCAAGGCGCACAAGCTACGCGGAATTCTTGACCGGATCGATACGCTCAAAGCGGACCGGCTGGAAGTCCAGCTGCTGCTCGGGCGGGAGCCCGATGAAAAGGCTGATGTGGCAGAGACAGCCAGCCAGCTGCTGAACCGGGGGGTCAGACATGTTTACATCACTCTCTCGTCGGGAGCGTACTGTGCGGACGAGACCGGTTCCTGGCGGCTTCCCGGCTATCCGGCGGAGGTCGTCAACAAGACGGGCGCGCGGGACAGTTTTATGGCCGCGCTCGTGTGGGCGCGGATGCGCGGGATGGACCTTCGGGAATCCGCCTGCGCGGGGCTGGCGGCAGCCAGCATCTGCACAGCGGGGGAACCGGTCGTCAATGAGGAGCTCAGCGAACAATATATGCTGGAGGTGATGCAGGGAACACGGAAGATCACCGCGTCGAAAACCAGGTACTTTCTCTGAGCCGGCAGTGGGGCCGGCCATACGTGGACGGGCGATGAGGCCCGACATCTATGTGTGTGAAACGCCCGGCCGGGAGGGCCCTCCGGGCGCGTCAATTCCCCGGGTGGGGAAGTGAAATAAAAAGGAGAGATTGGAATGAACGGAAAGAAAATGCTCGCGCTGCTGCTGGCAGTCGTCATGGCGGTCATGCCGCTTTCAGGCTGCTCGATGAAGGGAGCGGCGGAACAGCCCGCGGCGCCGTCGGCTCCGGCGGACGCCGTTTCAGCGGATGGGACGGGTGACACAGCACCGGGAGAAGAAAAACAGCTGAAGATTGGTTTTTCCATTATCACGCTGACGTTCCCCTACTACGTGAAGATGCTCGATGGATTTGAGGCTGCCTGCAAGGAAAAGGGTTGGGACTATGTCTATACCGACGCGGGTATGGACGTGGAAAAGACGGTCAACGACTGCCTCGACCTCACCCTCAAGGATATTGACGCGCTTGTGATTGCAAGCTGGTACGGCGATTCGCTGCAGGATGTCTTTGAACAGTGCAAGGCGGCAAACATTCCCGTATTCCTGATTGACACCGGTTCTCTGCCGCCCGATGGGGACTATGTGACCAACATCGGGACCGTCGATTTCGACGCGGGCTACAATGGCGGATACTGGGCCGCCGGGCAGATGAAAGAGGCGGGGAAAGAAGCCGTCAGAATGATTTCCTTCACCACGGCGACCTCCAACGGCCGCAACCGCGCCGACGGATTTGTCAAGGGCCTCGAGGAGGGCGGACTCACAGTGGAGGTGGTGAATGAGTATCTCGGCGATTCCCGAGAGAGCTACATGACCTCCTGTGAGGATGCGCTCGTGACCTATCCGGAACTCGACCTGGTCTTTGCGGCGAACGCGCAGGGGGGCTTGGGAGCGTATGATGCCTGCGTCGCGGCCAACCGACCCGAGGTCAAAATTGTCGGTTTCGACTGCGAGGATGAAGAGGTCGAGCTGATCGACAAGGGTACCCAGTACATAGCGAGCGTCATGCAGCTTCCCGCCGGCATGGCCCAGCAGACCATCCAGAATATCGAGGACTATCTCTATAACGGGGCGACCTTTGAAAAATCCACCCCCTACGAGTCGGGCGTTTACTGCGCACAGGGCGCGCTGACCACGGAGGATATCCTCGGAAGCAAATAAGAGCGAAACTCCCTTCGCCTGCGGCCCCCCGGGACGGACAACCGTTCCGGGCCCGCGGGTTCTGTGGAAAGGAACATTGCCATGCAGGAAAATTACGACGAGAATGTGCTCGTATTAAAAGGGGTCTGCAAGGAATTCCCGGGCGTCAAGGCGCTGGCTGACGTCGACCTGACCATCCGTCGCGGAGAGGTCCACGCCCTGGTCGGGGAGAACGGCGCGGGCAAATCGACGCTGATGAAGATCCTTTCGGGCGCCTATAAAAAAGATGGAGGAACCATCCTTTTTAATGGGCGGGAGGTGGAAATCGGTACCCCGAAGGCGGCTGAAAAGATTGGGATTTCGATCATCCACCAGGAGCTCAACCTGATGGGCAGCCTGACGGTCGCGGAAAATATCTTCCTCGGCCGCCAGCCGAGATCCCGAGGCATCGTCCAGTGGAAAAAGATGTTTGACGATGCACAGGCGCTTTTCCAGCGGCTCGGAATAGACGAGGATGTCCGGAGACCTGTGTGCGAACTGAGCATCGCCCGCCAGCAGATGGTGGAGATCGCCAAGGCGGTGAGCGTCGACGCGAAGGTCGTCATCATGGACGAGCCGACCTCCTCGCTCACCTCACGGGAGACGGAAATCCTGTTTTCGATCATCGGGACGCTGAAGGAGCAGGGGGTCGCGGTGATCTTCATCACCCACCGGCTGGAGGAAATCTTCCGGGTGGCCGACCGGCTGACCGTCCTGCGCGACGGCTGCTACATCGGCACGCGTGAGGTGAAGGAGACCACCAAGGACGAACTGATCGCGATGATGATCGGACGGGAGCTCACCCAGCAGTTCCCCGCGCGGAATGCGGAGATCGGGGAGGTCTGCCTCAAGGTGGAGCACCTCTCGGACGGAAGACGGGTCAGGGACGTCTCCTTCGAGGTGCGCCACGGGGAAGTCGTCGGCTTCGCCGGGCTGGTCGGTTCGGGACGCACCGAGACGATGCGCCTCATCTTCGGGGCGGACAAACGCAGGTCGGGCAGGATTCTCATCAACGGCCGCGAGGCGGCCATGGCCACCACACGGGACGGCATCCGGTCCCGGATCGGCTTTGTCACCGAGGACCGCAAGGGAGAGGGGCTACTGCTTTCGCTGCCGGTGCGGTTCAACATCACGCTGGTTGCCATCCGCAAAATCCAGCGGATGCGGATGCTCAACATGAAGAAGGAGCAGCAGGTCTCGGAGGACTATGTGAAGAGTCTGCACATCGCCACCCCGTCGATTAATCAACGGGTCGTCTACCTCAGCGGCGGCAACCAGCAGAAGGTGGTTGTGGCCAAGTGGCTCTTCTCCGATTCGGAGATCGTCATTTTGGATGAGCCGACCCGCGGGATCGACGTGGGGGCCAAACGGGAAATCTATGAGATCATCAACCGGCTGGCGTCGGAAGGCAAGGCCGTCATCGTGGTCTCCTCCGAGATGGAGGAGGTCATGGGGATCAGCGACCGCATCATCGTGATGCGGGAGGGCGAGGTTGCCGGGACGGTGGAACGGAAGGACTTTTCCCAGCAGCGGATTACAGAATATGCGGTAGGAGGGACGGCGTCATGAGCGGCGGAGCCCAAAAGAGAAACCTGACCGCGGGGAAGATGGTGAGTTACGCCTGGAACAAGCTCGGCGTATGGCTGGTTTTTATCATTCTCTTCATCCTTCTCGCGTTTGCCAACGAAAAATTTCTGCTTCCTGCGAACCTGATCAACGTGGTGCGGCAGATCTGTGTAAACGCCGTTGTGGCGCTCGGCGCGACCTATGTCGTGCTCTGCGGCGAGATCGACCTGAGCCAGAGCTCGCTGGCGGTGCTCGCGGGATGCGGCTGCGCGATGCTGATCATGAGGGCCGGGATGAACATCTACCTCGCGATGGTCATTTCCCTTGCGGCCGGTACGGTCGTCGGCGCGCTGATGGGGCTCATCGTCACCAAGCTGCGCGTGCAGTCGTTCATCGCGACTCTCGGCATGCAGTATGCGCTGGCGGGCGTCGTGCTTCTGCTCACCAACAGCCAGCCGATCACCGGGCTGCCAGATTCCTTCGCGGTCTTCGGGCGCGGCTATGTCGGCCCGATCCCCGTCCCGTCGATCATTTTGGTGATCGTCTTCCTGATCGGCGCGTTTGTTTTAAAATATACCGCCTTTGGACGCAATGTGCTGGCCGTCGGCGAAAATCCGACCGCGGCGAACCTGTCGGGCATCAGCGTGCACAGGACCAAGATCGCCGTCTTTGCGATCGCGGGTCTCATGAGCGCGATGGGCGGCCTGCTGCTGACCGCGCGGCTCTCGTCGGGACAGCCGTCGTCCGGCTCGGACCTGTCCCTGCAGGCGCTGGCCGCCGTCTTTGTCGGCGGCGCGAGCAAGGGCAGCGTCATGAACACGCTGGCGGGCGCGCTCATCATGGGCCTGATCAACAACGGCCTCAACCTCATGGAGGTCAACGCCTACTGGCAGAAGGTCGCGCTCGGGTTCATCATCGTCGGCGCGGTCGCGCTGGACATGTTCCGTTCGTCCCACTCCGGGTCGAAACAATAAAGGAGGATGCGCACATTGCTTTCTAAGGAGTTTTTGGAGTGCTCGCCCGAGGTCGAAGCCGCCCTGGCGGCGGGAAAGCCTGTGGTTGCGCTCGAGTCGACGATCATCTCCCACGGCATGCCCTACCCGAAGAATGTTGAGACCGCGCTCGCGGTCGAACGGGTCGTGCGGGAGCAGGGGGCCGTGCCCGCGACGATTGCGGTGATCGGCGGGAAGCTCAAAGCGGGACTCAGCGAGGAGGAGATCATCCACCTCGGCAAAAAGGGGACGGAGGTCATCAAGGCGAGCCGCCGCGACCTGCCCATCCTGCACGCACTTGGCAGGGACGGCGCCACCACGGTGGCCGCGACGATGATCGTCGCGCACCTGGCCGGCATTTCCGTCTTCTGCACGGGCGGCGTCGGCGGGGTGCACCGTGGCGGGGAGAACACGATGGACATTTCCGCGGACCTCGAGGAACTGGCGCAGACGCCGGTGCTCGTCGTCTGCGCCGGGGCCAAGTCGATCCTCGACATCGGCCGCACCCTCGAATACCTCGAGACCAAGGGGGTTCCGGTTGTCGGCTACCAGACTTCGGAGATGCCCGCCTTCTACACGCGGAAAAGCGGCTTTGGGGTCGATTACCGATTGGATACGCCGGGCGAGATCGCGGCCTCCTTTTACGCCAAGCGGAAGATGGAGATCCCCGGCGGCATGCTCGTGGCAAATCCCATTCCGGAGCAGTACGCGATGGACGCGGACTACATCAACGGCAAGATTGACGAGGCGGTCGCGGATGCGGAGCGCCGGGGGGTCAAGGGCAAGGAGATCACCCCCTTCCTGCTCGATGCAATCCAGAAGATCACAGGCGGCGAAAGCCTGGAAGCGAATATCCGTCTTGTCTTCAACAACGCGGTCGCCGCGTCGAACATCGCGGTGGAACTGGCAAAGCTGAAATAACCGATGGAATAGAAAGGAAGGACTCTTATGAGCAAGATCAATCGAAACGAGCCGCCCCTCTTTGAGGTGGATGGAAAAGCGGTCCTGACGGGACTCAGGCGCGGAGACAAACTGGGCAGGTATGCGATCCTGGCGGTCCGCGATCCGCTGGGCTTTTCCAAGGATGCGGCGGACGTCATCGCCGACTCGATGACCGACGTCAGGGAGATCACCCGCAATTCGATGTTCACCGTCCTCAGCGGCTGCTATCAGGACGCGCAGATCATCGTCTGTTCCACCGGCAGCGGCGGCGCGGACACCGAGATCGCAATGGTGGACCTCATGCAGTACGGCGGCGTGGACACCTTCCTGCGCATCGGCACCTCGGGCACCCAGCGCCCCGACCTCAACGTCGGCGACATTGTCATCACCTCCGGCGCGGTCCGCGACGAGGGCCTTACCAAGGAATATATCGACGCCTGCTACCCCGCCATCGCCAGCTATGAGCTGATGCTGCCGATGATCGAATCGGCGCAGGCCCGTTCCCTCCGCTATCATGTCGGCATCACCCGCTCCAACGATGCGATCTACTGTGGACAGGGCCGCCCGGTTATGGGGTACCTGCCCAACGAAGGCGTTGTCGAGCATTGGGTGAACGCAGGCGTGCTCAACGTCGAACGCGAGACGGCCGCCATCCTGACCCTTGCTCAGCTCTTCCATGCGCGCGGCGGTTCGATCTGCACGGTCTGCAACAGCTCGATCACCCAGAAGGTCGGCGTATCGCAGGGGATCGACGATGCGATCGCCGTCGGTCTGGAGGGGCTTGCACTCCTCGCCAGGCGCGACGCGGAGAAGGAAAGGGCCGGGCAGAAATGGTGGAGCCCGCACTGCGGCTGATGCGCCGGCAAAATGGGAAAGGGGGGCCGGAGGATGGGGCTGAAGACGCCGCCCGGCGGCATGAATAAAACAGCCGGGCCGGAGGTGCTTGCGATCGGCGACGTGCTGATGGATTACCAGTACTGGGTCGACCGGTTCCCGCAGAGGGGCGGGGACGTCAAAATCCTGATGTCGAGCTGCAGCCCGGGCGGATCCGCGGCGAACACTGCGTTTTCCCTCGCGCTGCTGGGGATCCGGTGCGGATTCTGCGGACGGATCGGGAAGGACGCGGCGGGCCGTCGTGTCGAGGAACGTATGCAGAACGCAGGTCTGGACCTGAGCTGCATGCAGTACGGCGACGACACCGGCTATACCGTGACGATCATAGACGACCGTAGCGAACGGACGATGCTATCCTTTCGCGGCGCAGCCGGCGAACCGCTGGAATTGACCGCCGCGCTCCGGCAGACGCTGCAAACCGTCCGGGTGCTGCTGCTCTCCGGATACCTGCTGGCCGATGCGGCGCAGGCGCGCTTTGCGGTCGAGGCCGCCGGGATGACGCGGCGGGCGGGCGGGCTGGTCGCGCTCGACGCCTCCCCAAATATCGAAAATGTCCCGCCCGATACCCTGCGGGAGGCGCTCGCTGTAACCGATATCCTGCTGCCGAACCGGCGGGAGATGCAGGCGATCACCGGCGTTTGGGAAACGGGCGCCGGCCTGGATGCACTGCTGTGCAGGGTGCCGATCGCCGCGCTCAAGCTGGGCGCGGAGGGGTCGGCGCTCGGGATCCGCGGCGGATACTCCGAAACCGGACGCTGGCATGTCCCTGCCGTCGAGGTGACCCCGCTGGATACGACGGGCGCGGGAGACGCCTTCAACGCGGGATTTCTCGCGTCCTACCTGCGCGGGGAAAAACCAGAGGACTGGCTTCGAGCGGGAAACGCGCTCGCCGCGCGGGCAATCTCGCAAAAGGGCGCCGTGCCGTTCGACGGAATGGAAGAAAAGGTGTGTGCCGGAGTCGGCTGATTGCACACCGGATATCCAGAGGGGATCCCGCCGGCGGGATTCCCTCTGATTCTTTTCCTGGCCGCCCGGCCTTCCATTCATAAAACGAATGGAAAGCGCTATATATTATAATTGTATGGAAAAGCGGTACAGCTTGACTTTTGGGCCGGATTCCGATAAAATTTAAGGCATTACAAATGGTTGTTTGCCGCACAGTCCCACGCCATTCGGAAGCGACGCGCTGCCGGATGGCGTTTTGTATGGGGCGCGGCGGAGGATGGAGGAGTCGGTTTGGAAATACGGATGGCCGGGATCGACAGCTCCCGCGCCCCGGTCGGGGTACGGGAGCGGTTCGCGATGACCGCTTCGGCCGCGTCCGAGGCGGCGGCGCGCGCCTGCCGGGAGTTTGGCGCAAAGGGGTGCGTCCTTCTCTCCACCTGCAACCGCACCGAGCTGTGGTTGAGCGGGCGCGCTTCGCTCGAACCCTATGAGCTGCTCTGCGCGCTCAGGGGCGCGGAGCCCGGCGCGCACCGGGACTGCTTTGTCCGCCGCGAGGGCCTTGAGGCGGCGGAACATCTCTTCCAGCTCGCGTGCGGAATGAAATCCCAGGTCTTCGGAGAGGACCAGATTTTGACCCAGGTCGGGACCGCCCTCTCCCTCGCCCGGGAGGCGGGCGCGGCCGACGCGGTGCTGGAAACCCTCTTCCGGTCGGCCGTCACCTCGGCCAAGAAGGTTAAAACGGCCGTCCGCCTGACGGAGGCGGACCAGTCGGTGGCGGTGCGGATGGAGGCGTTTTTGAAGGGCGTCATGGGACCGCTCGCGGGTACGCCCTGCCTGGTGATCGGAAACGGAGAGATGGGGCGGCTCGCGGCGCGGCGGCTTGTGGAGGCCGGGTGCCGCGTCTCGATGACGGTGCGCCGCTACCGCCACGGGGAGGTTTCGCTGCCGGACGGCGTGGAGGCGGTTTCCTATGAGGAGCGGCTCTCCCTCCTGCCGCGGGTGCGCCTGGTGGTCAGCGCGACTGCCAGTCCACACTATACGCTGCGCGCGGCGGAGGTCGGGCCCGCTCTCTCGGGGCCGAAGGTATTCTGCGATCTCGCGGTGCCCCGGGACATCGACCCGGCGATCGCATCCCTGCCGGGAGCGCGGGTTTACGACACCGACGGGATCTGCGGCGTGGCGGACGCCCGCCGCGATGAAGCCGCTCTGATGCGGGCACGGGAGATCCTCGCGGACGGCCTTGCGGAATTCGCGCGGTGGTACGGCTTTCGCGCGGTGGTGCCCGCGGCAAGGGAGACCGGCGAGCTCGTCGCCCGGGATTTTATGGGCCGGGTGGAAAAGACGGTGAGCGGCCTCGGACTCTCCGGGGAGGCGGAGGAGGAGCTTCTCGGCCGGCTGCGGGCTTCGGCGGAAAAGACGGTCGACAGGCTGCTCTTTGGCCTGCGGGAGACGCTGCCGTCCGAGCTGTGGCAGCCCTGTATGGACGCGCTGCATCTGGCCGCCGGAGGGCGCGCCGAACCCGCGGGGCCGGGCGATTTTGCCCCCCGGCCCGCGGCCGGAGGGGCGGAAAACGCTCCGCGTTTTCCGCTGTTCGTCGATCTGACGAACAGCAAAATCGCCCTCGTGGGCGGCGGCCGCGTCGCGGCGCGCCGCGCGAAGGCGCTCGCCCCCTTCGGCTGTTCCCTCACGGTGATCGCGCCGGACATCTCCCCGGAGATCGAGGCGCTCGGCGCGCGGATCGTCCGCCGCGCCTTCCGGGCGGGCGACTGCGCGGGCTTCGACCTTGTGCTCGCGGCGACCGACGACCGGGAAACCAATCACGCGGTCGGGGAGGAAGCCCGGCGGCTGGGCATCCCGGCGAACGTCTGCGACGCGCCGGGGGAGTGCGGCTTCTTTTTCCCGGCGGTTGTGCGGCGGGACGCGCTCGTCGTCGGGGTGACCGCCAGCGGGACGAACCACGCGCTGGCAAAGGCCGCGGCGGACAGTCTCCGCACGCGGATGGAGGAATGGATCCCAAAGGAGGTGACGGCGGATGCGGCGACGTAAAATCCGCTTTGGCAGCAGGGAGAGCAGACTCGCGGTCATCCAGAGCGAACTGGTGATGGATGCGATCCGCCAGGCGCATCCCGACTGGGAGCTGGAGCTCGTGACGATGAAAACGACGGGCGACGTGATTCTCGACCGCCCGCTCGACCGGGTGGGCGGCAAGGGCCTTTTCGTAAAGGAGCTCGACCGCGCGCTCCTGGAGGGCCGCATCGATTTCGCGGTACATAGCCTCAAGGACCTGCCGATGGAGCAACCGGAAGGGCTGCCCATCCTGGCCTATTCCCGCCGCGCCGACCCGCGCGACGTGCTGGTTCTGCCGGAGGGCGCGGACCGCCTGGACCCGGAAAAGCCGCTTGGCTCGTCGAGTCCGCGCCGTGCACTCCAATTGGGGGGCCTTTTTCCCGGGATGCGGGTGGAAAGCGTGCGCGGCAACATCCAGACCCGCCTCTCCAAGATGGACGGCGGACAGTTTTCCGCGCTGGTGCTGGCCTATTCGGGCATCCTGCGCCTCGGACTGGAAAACCGCGTCAGCAGAGTCTTTTCCACCGATGAAATGCTCCCGGCGGCGGGCCAGGGGATTCTGGCGGTGCAGGGGAGGGCGGGGGAGGACGCCTCCTTCCTCAGCTGCGCCGATGACGAAAATTCGCGGGCCGCGGGGCTCGCGGAACGCGCCTTTGTGCGCGCGCTCGACGGGGGCTGTTCCTCCCCCATCGCCGCCTATGCGGAGCTTCACGGGCAGGAGCTTCGGCTGACCGGCCTCTACTGCCGGGAGGCGGACGGGAGCCATACGGTCGAACGCATAACCGGTAGCCGGACGGATGCGGAAAAGCTCGGCGTCCTGTTGGCCGAACGGATGAGGAGGCGGGTATGAGCGGAAAGGTCTATCTGGTCGGCGCGGGCCCGTCCGACGCGGGACTGCTGACCCTCAAGGGTTATGAACTGCTGCAAACCGCCGACGTGGTGGTGCACGACGCGCTCGTGGGCGGGGAGGTGCTCGGGCTGATTCCGCCCGAAACCCGCCGTGTCGACGTGGGCAAGCACGCGGGGAACCATCCGGTGCCGCAGGAGGAGATCAACCGCATCCTGCTGCGGGAGGCGCTCGAGGGGCATACCGTCGTGCGGCTCAAGGGCGGGGACCCCTTCCTTTTCGGGCGGGGCGGCGAGGAGCTCGAGCTGCTCGCGGAGCGGGGCGTCCCCTTCGAGGTGGTGCCGGGCGTGACCTCGGCCGTCGCGGTGCCCGCCTACGCGGGCATTCCCGTGACCCACCGGGACTGCTGCTCATCGGTGCACATCATCACCGGCCACACGAAAAAATCGCCGGGCGCGCGCACCGACTATCGGGCGCTCGTCCGCTTGGGCGGCACGCTGGTCTTTCTGATGGGGGTCGCTGCGCTGGAGGAGCTCTGCGCGGGACTGCTCGGCGGCGGCATCGACCCGGCCACGCCCGCCGCAATTTTGGAGC
The DNA here is from genome assembly GCF_900199635.1 of Anaerotruncus massiliensis (ex Togo et al. 2026). Lineage (GTDB taxonomy): Bacteria > Bacillota > Clostridia > Oscillospirales > Ruminococcaceae > Anaerotruncus > Anaerotruncus massiliensis. Next base: position 1,333,902 of record NZ_LT962687.1, read on the forward strand.
GGGGGACCACGGCCCGCCAGCGGCGGATTTCTGGAACGGTCGAAACCCTGCACCAAAAGGCACGGGAAGCGGAGGTCGGGACCCCGGCGGTCATCGTCGTGGGGGAGGTCTGCGCGTTGGCGGAGCGGTTCTCCTGGGCGGAGAAGCGCCCGCTCGGCGGCAGGCGGGTGATCGTCACCCGTCCGCGAAAGCTTGCCTCCCGCATGACCGCGAAGCTGCGCGCGCTGGGCGCCGAGGTCCTGGAGCTGCCGTCGATCGTGACGGAGCCGGTCGCGCCGAATCCGGCGCTTGACGAGGCGCTCGCGCGGATCGGCGAATACGGCTGGCTCGTCTTCACGAGCCCGACGGGGGTGCGCGTCTTCCTGGAGCACCTGCGCGAAACCCGCTTCGACCTGCGGCGGCTGGGCGGGGTGCGGCTGGCCGCGATCGGCCCGTCGACCGCCGGGGCGCTCGAGGAGCGCGGGCTGCTGCCCGCGCTCCTGCCCGAACGCGCCTACGCCGCCGCGCTCGGCGCGGCGCTGGCGGAACGCGCCGCCGGGGAGCGGGTGCTCATCTGCCGCGCGAGGCAGGGCTCGCCCGAGCTGACGCGCGCGCTCGACGCGGCGGGGATCTCCTACGACGATCTCCCGCTCTACGAGACGCGTTACGCCCATCCGGACGCGAAGCGCGCGGCGGAGCTGCTCGACGCGGGGGAGATCGACTATGTGGCGTTCACGAGCGCGTCGACCGTCCGGGGGTTTGCGGAGACGCTCGGGAAACGGGATTACCGGGAGGTCCGCGCGGTCTGCATCGGGGAATCGACCGCCGCGGCCGCGCGGGAATACGGAATGAAGATCGAAATTGCCGGGGAGCCGTCAATCGACGCGATGGCAGACCGGATGGCGGAACTGAGTGAGAAGGAGCGTAAGGGATATGGAGCTTATTGAGAGGCCGAGAAGGCTGCGGAAGACCCCGGCCGTCCGCGGGCTGGTGCGGGAGACGCGGGTGTCGAAATCCGCGCTGGTCTATCCGATCTTCGTCAAGGAGGGGCGGGGGATCGCCGAGCCGATCCCCTCGCTCGACGGGCAGTTCCGCTACAGCCCCGACATGCTGCAGGTGGAGCTTGAAAAGGTGCGGGAGGCGGGGGTGCCCGCCGTGCTGCTCTTCGGGCTGCCCGCGCATAAGGACGAATGCGGCTCGGGCGCGTGGGACGACGAGGGCGCGGTGCAGCAGGCGCTGCGGCTGGCCAAACGGGACTTTCCCGAACTCTATCTCATCACCGACGTGTGCATGTGCGAATACACCTCCCACGGGCACTGCGGCATTTTGAACGGCCGGGAGGTCGACAACGACAGGACCCTTGAGTTGCTTGCCAAAACCGCCCTCTCCCACGCGCGGGCGGGCGCGGACATGGTCGCGCCCTCCGACATGATGGACGGCCGGATTCTCGCGCTGCGCCGGGCGCTCGACGGCGCGGGCTTTTCCGACACGCCGATCATGTCCTATGCGGTCAAATACGCCTCCGCCTTCTACGGGCCCTTCCGCGACGCGGCGGGCTCGGCGCCCGCCTTCGGCGACCGGCGGGGCTACCAGATGGATTACCACAATGTCCGGGAAGCGGTCCGGGAGGCGGCCCTCGACGTGGAGCAGGGGGCGGACGTCCTGATGGTGAAGCCCGCGCTCTCCTATCTCGACGTGGTGCGCGAGGTCAAGTCGCGGTTCGACCTGCCGCTGGCCGCCTACAGCGTCAGCGGGGAATACGCGATGATCCGGGCGGCGGGGAAGGCGGGCCTCATCGATGAGGCGGCGGTCGCCTGCGAGGCGGCGGTATCCGTCTTCCGCGCGGGAGCGGACATCCTCATCACCTACTACGCCAAGGAGCTCGCGGGCTGGATCGACGAGGGGAGGATCGGCTGATGGGACGTTCGGAGGAACTGTTCGAGCGGGCGAAAAGGGTTATCCCCGGCGGGGTCAACAGCCCGGTGCGGGCGTTCGGCTCGGTGGGGCTGACGCCGCGCTTCATCTCCCGTGCCGACCGGCAGAAAATATACGACGCGGACGGGCGTGCATACACCGATTACGTCGGCTCGTGGGGGCCGATGATCCTCGGGCACAACCATCCCGTGGTGCGCGAGGCGGTCGAGCGCGCGGTGAAGGACGGCCTCAGCTTCGGCGCGGCGACCGAGCGCGAGGTGGAGATGGCGGAGCTCGTCTGCGGGGCGGTCCCGTCGGTCGAGCTGGTGCGGATGGTCAATTCGGGCACCGAGGCGGTCATGAGCGCGGTGCGCGCGGCGCGCGGCTTTACCGGACGGGACAAGCTCGTCAAATTCGCGGGCTGCTACCACGGCCACAGCGACGCGATGCTCGTCAAGGCGGGCTCGGGCGTGATGACGGCGGGGGTGCCGGACAGCGCGGGGGTGCCCGCGGCCTGCGCCGGCGACACGCTGACCGCCGCCTATAACGACCTTGAGAGCGTGGAGCTGCTCTTCGCGGAGAACCCGGGGAAGATCGCGGCGGTCATCGTCGAGCCTGTCGCCGCCAATATGGGCGTGGTGGAGCCCGCCGGGGGCTTTTTGAAGGGGTTGCGGCGGCTCTGCGACGAAAACGGCGCGGCTCTCATCTTCGACGAGGTGATCACCGGCTTCCGGCTGGCGTTCGGCGGCGCGCAGGAGCGGTACGGCGTCGAGGCCGACCTCGTCACCTACGGCAAGATCATCGGCGCGGGGATGCCGGTGGGCGCCTACGGCGGGCGGCGGGAGATCATGGAGCGGGTCGCGCCGGTGGGGAGCGTCTACCAGGCGGGCACCCTCAGCGGCAATCCCGTCGCGATGGCGGCGGGGCTTGCCCAGCTCCGTTACCTGCGGGAGCACCCGGAGGTCTACGCGCATATCGAAAGCCTCGGCCGGAGGCTGCGCGGCGGGCTGCGGGAGGCCGCGCCCGGCTGCGCGGTGACGGGCGCGGGGTCGCTCTGCTGCCTCTTTTTTACCCCCGGCCCGGTCGTCGATTACACGACGGCGAAGGCGGCCGACACCGCGCGGTTCGCGCGCTGCTTCCGGTTTTTGCTCGACCGGGGGATCTACACCGCGCCCAGCCAGTTCGAGGCGCTCTTCCTCTCGGACGCGCACACCGAGGGGGACGTGGACGCCCTTGCGGCCTGCATCGCGGATTTCTTCCGCACGGAAAAAAACTGAACGGGACCGGAAAGGGCCGCCGCGGGAAACCGCGGCGGCCCTTTCCATTGCCAAACCCTGGCCACCTGATTCATTTTTTCAATTGGCAAGCATATTGTTAACCATGTTATACTATTCACAAAGGGAGCCGTGCCGTCCGGGGACGCTCCATCCAACGAGGAAAGGCGGAAGAAAACAGATGGGATATCGCTTGAGCTATCCGGAGGCAGACGAGCTCTTCCGGAAACTGTCGGCGGAGTATGAGATCTACGCGCCGAAGCTGTTTGAGAAACAGGGCCGTTATTCCGATACGGACATTGTCCGGTACGACCGGGTAAAACGGGCCGAGGAGATCGTCTGGGACCGCAAATCGGACTTTTCGGCCAAGGAGGTCGTCAGCCCGATCACCCAGACCATTTTTTACTTTACCGAGGACGAATACCGCGAGAGCCGCACGGGCGCCAAAAAGCTCCTCATCTTCCTGCGCCCCTGCGACATCAACGCGTTTGAGCACCAGGACAAGATCTACCTGGAGAATGGCGGCATCGCCGACGTGTTCTACCAGCGGGTGCGCGACCGGGTGCGCTTTGTGCTGATGGAGTGTACCGAGGGGTGGGACACCTGCTTCTGCGTCTCGATGGGCGCCAACCGCACGAACGACTATTCCGCCGCCGTCCGGCGCGACGAAAACGGCCTGCTCTTCTCGGTCCCCGACCCCGAGCTGGCCCCCCATTTCGCCGGGAACCGGGAGGAGCCGTTCGAGGTCCGGTTCATCGAGCAAAACGATTTCACCGTGGAAATCCCCGAGATCCCCAATAAGGACGTGCTCAACAAGCTCAAAAAGCACCCGATGTGGCAGGAGTTCAACGACCGCTGCATCAGCTGCGGAAGCTGCACCGTCGCGTGCAGCACCTGCACCTGCTTCACCACGGTGGACAAAATCTACGACGAAAACGCCCACGCGGGCGAACGCCGCCGCGTGGCGGCCTCCTGCCAGGTGGCGGGCTTCGACTGCATGGCGGGCGGGCATGAGTTCCGCACGACCGCGGCCGACCGGATGCGCTACCGCGTCCTACATAAGGTGCACGACTACAAGGCCCGTTTCGGCGATTTCCACATGTGCGTGGGCTGCGGGCGGTGCAGCGCGAGATGCCCGAAGTTCATCTCGTTCCCCGCCACCATCAACAAGATGGCCGCCGCGATCAAAGAGATCGTCGCCGCCGAACGCCAGTGAAAGAAGGAGGATACCGATGAACAATCCCGTCATGCCGAAACCCCATCAGATTCTGGATATCATCCGGGAGACCAATCTGGAATACACCTTCCGGATTGAGACGGATATGCGTCCCCAGCACGGGCAGTTCTTTCAGCTCTCCCTCCCGCGCGTCGGCGAGTGCCCCATCTCGGTGAGCAATTTCGGGGAGGGGTGGATGGAGTTCACCATCCGCTCGGTCGGCAAGGTGACCGACCAGTTGTTCTCCCTCCAGCCGGGCGACGAGCTTTTTGTGCGCGGCCCCTACGGAAAGGGCTGGCCGATCGACGAGCTGCGCGGCAAGCACCTCGTCGTCGTCGCGGGCGGCACGGGCGTTTCGCCGGTGCGCAGCCTGCTCAACAAATGCGCCGCCGAGCCGGACTTCGTGAAGAGCGTCGACCTCATCTGCGGCTACAAAAATGAGGACTGCATCCTCTTCCGCCCCGATCTCAGGCGCTGGGCGGAGAAATTCCGCGCGATCTACACCCTCGACAGCCAGGTGTGCGAGGGGTGGGAGACGGGGCTCGTCACCACCCACATCTCGAAGGTGCCGTTCGACTCCTTCGGGGACGATTACGCGGTGATCATCGTCGGCCCGCCCGTCATGATGCACTTCTGCGGTCTGGAATGCAAAAAGCTCGGCATCCCGGACGAAAAGATCTGGGTCTCCTTCGAGCGCAAAATGTCCTGCGCCGTGGGCAAATGCGGGCACTGCCGCATCGACGAGACCTATGTCTGCCTGGAAGGCCCCGTATTCAACTATACGGTCGCCAAAGACCTGTTGGATTGAGGAGGGAACAAGCGGATGAACCAGGATATCAACATTAAAAAACTCCAGAAGAACTGCTGGCGGCAGTCGAAGGTGCCGGGCGAATTCATGCTCCAGATGCGGGTCCCCGGCTCGATGATCAGCGCGAAGCACCTCGAGCGGGTCCAGTATATCTGCCAGACGTGGGGCAACGGCAATTTCCACGTCGGCATGCGCCACACCCTCAACGTGCCGGGCGTCAAATACGAGGACATCCCGGCGGTCAACGACTACATCTCCGAGTACCTCGAAGAGGTCGAGTGCGACATGTGCGACGTCGACATGGAGACCGACGCGGGCTATCCGACGATCGGCTCCCGCAACATCATGGCCTGCATCGGCAACACCCACTGCATCCTCGCCAACTACAACACCCAGGACCTCGCCCGCAAGCTGGAACCGCTCGTCTTCCCGAGCCACTACCACATCAAGATGTCCCTCTCGGGCTGCCCGAACGACTGCGGCAAGGGCCACTTCAACGATTTCGGCATCGTCGGCATCTCCAAGATGGTCTACCACTATGAGCGGTGCATCGGCTGCGGCATGTGCATCGACGCGTGCAAAAAGCACGCGACCGGCGTGCTCTCCTTCACCGAGGACAAAAAGATCGCCAAGGACACCTGCTGCTGCGTCGGCTGCGGCGAGTGCGCGACCGTCTGCCCCGCGGGCGCGTGGACCCGCAGACCCACCAAGTTCTTCCGCGTGCTGGTGGGCGGGCGCACGGGCAAGCAGTCCCCCCGCATGGGCAAGACCTTCCTCAACTGGGTCACCGAGGACGTCCTCCTCACGGTCATCGGCAACTGGCAGAAGTTTTCCGCCTGGGTGCTGGACCACCAGCCCGTCTATATGCACGGCGGCCACCTGATCGACATGGCCGGCTACGACAAGTTCAAGGAGATGATGCTCGAGGGCGTCACGCTGAACCCCGAGGCGACGGTGGCGCAGCGCATCCTGTGGACAGAGACCGAGTACCGCGCCCAGATCAACGTGATCCCGCTTTCCGAGCACCCCAAGGCGGGCCCGCGAAAATAATGGGCCGCCTGCCGGAAAAAGCCTCCCGCGCATACGCGCGGGAGGCTTTTTTGGCGCCGGTCAGCCTCCCGAAAAGGTGGCGCAGACCTCGCCGAGAAGGTCGAGGAAGACCCCGGCGGCGTCGGGGAGGGGGCGGTCATTCGGAAGGATGTAGGAAAAATCGCGGGTGTAGGAGCTGCGGACGGGCAGCTCGACCAGTTCGCCGCTGCGCAGCTCGTCGAGCATGACGAGCCGGGAGAGGAAGCAGACGCCGAGCCCCTGCTTGACGACCTCCTTGATGGCGAAATTGGAGTTGTATTCGATGCGGTTCTCCACGCGGATGTGGTTGGAGGAGATGAAGCTGTCGAGGTACTGCTCGGTGCCGGAGCCCTGCTCGCGGGTGATCCACAGCACCTTGCCCAGCCTGCCGGGGCTGGCGTCCCCGAGCTCCCCCGCGAGGGCGGGGGAGGCGGCGAGCACGAGGTGGTCGGTATAGAAGTCGGTGCGCTGGAAGCTGTGGGGGATGTCCCGCCCCTCGATGAGCCCCACGTCGATCCGCCCGTCCTCGAGCGCGTCGCAGACCTCGCGGGTGTTGCCGACCAGCACCCCCGCGCGCACGTCGGGATACCGCCCGCAGAAAGCCGCCAGGACCCTGGGAAGCATATGGTCGCCGATCGTCATGCTCGCGCCGATCTCGAGGCGTTGGACGGCGGCGCTGTGCCGGATTTGGTCGAGCTCCCCGAAGGTGTCCTCCAGGGTGCCGAGCACCTTTTTGGCGCAGCGGTAGACCGCCTCGCCCGCCTCGGTCAGCTCGATCTGCCGGGAGACGGCCGAACGGGTGAGCAGGCTTGTCCCGCCGAAAAAGATCTCCACCTTCTTGACCTGCTGGCTGACGGTGGGCTGGGAAAAATTCAGCTTCTGCGCCGTGCGCGTGAAGTTTTTGCTCTCCGCCACCTCCACAAAGGTCCGCAGTTCCTCGAACAACCTCAGTCACTCCCCTCTGTACATTGATCCTATCATAGCACCTTTCGGCCCCGGCATCAAATCCCAATGCAAAATTGCGCGGAGGGGATTGGAATTCCCGGGGAAATGAGGTACAGTGTAAGGGAAGCGAACGAAAAAGACTGACAGGGGGAACTCGTCATGCGATTTGCTGTAATCGGCACCAATTTTATCACCGACCGGCTCCTGACGGCAGCGGGGGAGGTCCCGGGGTTCCGGCTGGAGGCGGTCTGCTCCCGCACGCGGGAGCGCGGGAGGGAATACGCCGCGAAGTGGGGCGCGCCCCGGGTCTTCACAGACCTCGACGAGCTGGCCGCCTGCCCGGAGGTGGACGCGGTCTACATCGCGAGCCCCAACGCCCTGCACCGCGCGCAGGCGGTGAGGATGCTCCGCGCGGGAAAGCACGTGCTCTGCGAAAAGCCCGCCGCCTCCAACGCCCGCGAGCTCCGGGAGATGTATGCCGCCGCGGATGAAAGCGGCACGCTGCTTCTGGAGGCGATGCGCCCGGCGTTTCTGCCCTCCCTCGACCGGTTGCGCGAGGCGCTCCCGCGGATCGGCAAGGTGCGGCGCGCGGTGCTCAGCTTCTGCAAATACTCCTCGCGCTACGACCGGTTCCGCGCGGGCGTCATCGAAAACGCCTTCAACCCCTCCCTCTCCAACGGCGCGCTGATGGACATCGGCGTCTACTGTGTGCACCTGCTGCTGCTCCTTTTCGGGGAGCCGGAACAGATCCAGGCGGCCTGCGTCAAGCTCGAAAACGGAGTGGACGGCGCGGGCACCATCCTTGCGTCCTACGGGGGGATGACCGCCGAGCTGCTCTACTCGAAGATCAGCGGCATGGACGACCGCAGCGAGCTCCAGGGGGAGGACGGCAGCATCTTCCTGGGGGACATCAGCCACCTGGGGGATCTCCGCCTGTCCCTGCGGGGCGGCGGGGAGACGCCCCTGCCGGTGGAAACGGCGGAGCACGACATGCGCCACGAGCTGGAAGCGTTCCTCAGGATGGCCGGGACGGGCCGGGGAGAGGAGCCCCACCGCCGCCGGTCGATCGCCGCGATGGAGCTGCTGGACGAGGCGCGGCGGCAGTGCGGCATCCGTTTCCCCGCCGACGAAACGCGGTAATAGCGATAAAACGGGAACAGGGCGCCCGCCGGACGGCGGGCGCCCCTATTTTATGCGGGCGGATCCTCGCCGCCGCAGAGCAAGCGCTGGCATTCGAGCAGGGCGCGCGGCGCGGGATTGGTATCCGTCACGGCCATCGCCTCCAAACGGTTATTTGGACAGCCCCTCGAGGATGTTCCCCGCGTAGCGTTCCAGCTCGGCCTGCGTCTGGATGCGTTCCCCGCCGCGGTGGACCAGGTCCTGCACATAGCTCGGCAGGGCGCTGTAATACTGCTTGGCGCGCGCGTCCCGCTGGAGCAGGGCGTCGAGTCCGGTGGGGAAGCTCCCGTTCACTTTTGACATGTTCATCACCTCGCCCTATAGTATGGGGCGGGGCGGGGCCCTTCATGCAGGGGACGGAAATTCAGAGCAGGCAGGGGTTGCCGATGATGCAGAGCAAAAAGAAGATGACGAGCGCGATCAGAAAGACCGCGAGGCAGCCGTCGCATCCGGGCGCGCCGGAACGGCAGCGGGGGCAGTTTTCCGGGCGGCAGCCGCAGCTTTCCCGGTCGGGGCAGTCGGAACAGTTCATCAAGGATCCCTCCCATACCGATTTATATGCGGGGGAGGGCGGGCAGATGAATGGCCCCCGCCGAACGGAGGGAACGGCGGGGGCCGGAGAATGGAATTGGGAGTAAATCGGAATGACTACCGCCCGAGCACCTGCATGACTCCCCGCACGGTCGTTTCATTGACGGCGAGGTAGCAGTCGTTGGAGGGCGGAAGAGAGGACCCGAAATTCAACGTCGGGTTCAGCAGGGTCGAAGGGTCGGAAACCTGCGCGGTGCCGCCCAGGTGGACGCGGGAGACGCCCGTCTCCTCGACGAGGCGCAGGATGTTGCCCGCGCGCACGCCGCCCCCTGCGAGGACCTGGATCCGGTCTCCGTACATCTGCTGCATCGCGCGGATGGCGGGCGCGCCGGTCAGCGCGTCGGCGCAGCCGCCGCTCGTCAGCACGCGGGTCACCCCGAGGGAGACGAGCTTCGACGCGGCGTCGAGCATGTTTTCGGTGACGTCGATGGCCCGGTGAAAGACCGTCTCGCAGCCGTCGGTACATTCTAGGAAGCGCGCGCACCGCTCGTAATCGAGACGGCCGTCGGCGGTCAGGAAGCCGAAGACGACGCCGTCCGCCCCCATCCGGGAGAAGCGGCGCGCGTCCTCGCACATGACGGAAAAGTCCTCGTCGGAATAGCAGAATCCCGCGCCGCGCGGACGGACCATGACGCTGACGGGCAGGGAAACCTGCTCCTTGACCAGGGCGACGAGGCCGGCGGAGGGGGTGAGCCCGCCCAGCAGATGGGCGGACACCAGCTCGATCCGGTCGGCGCCCACGCGTTCGGCCAGTTTGCAGTCCTCGAGCGAGCCGCAGCAAAGCTCAATGGACACGCGGTTTTTCATGGGAACGCCTCCTGGGGAAGAAGAGGGTCTCACTTCTTATAGGTGATTGCCGCCGTCCTGCCCCCCTCGGCGGGGCCGGGGCAGGCGGTCATCGACTTGATCGCGTCAAGGTTGGTGATGATGCAGGGGGACATCGGGGAAAGGCCCTGCTCCCTGATGAAGCCGATGTCCATCTCCATGATCTTGTCGCCCTTTTTGACCTTCTGGCCGACCTCGACAAAGCTCTGGAAGCCCTTGCCCTCGAGCTTGACGGTGTCGATGCCCAGGTGGACGAGGATCTCCAGGCCGTCGTCCGACTCGATGCCCATCGCATGGAAGGTGTGGGCGATCTGGAAGATCGTCCCGTCGACGGGGGAGTAGACCGTCCCTTCGGTCGGGTCGACGGCGATGCCGTCCCCGAGCACCTTTTCCGCAAAGACGGGGTCGGGGACCTCGGTCACGGGGATCACCTTCCCGGTCAGCGGGGCCGCGATTTCAAGTTGTTTGCCTTTCAGAAAGTTCAGCATACCCTATTCTCCTTATACTGTTGCCCGCTGCCGGGGCTTTTGATAGTAGTGCAAGATATCCCTCTCCGCCGCGGCGGAGAGGGATATCCGAAAGACGGATACGGTTTTGATCAGAGGAACTTCTTCATCGCGTCGACGAGCAGCTCCGCCTTCATGCCGACGATGACCTGGGTGACCTGGGTCCCGGCCTTCATCACGCCCGAGGCGCCGAGGGCCTTGAGGTCCTTCTCGTCGATCTCCTTGTTGCTGACAAGGACGAGGCGCAGGCGGGTGATGCAGCTCTCGATCTCCTTGATGTTTTCCTTGCCGCCGAGGACCGCGATATATTTCTGGGCCAGCTCGTCGAAGCCGATGTCGTCGGCCAGCTTTCCGAAGTCCGCGGTCTCCTCGTCTTCCTCGCGGCCGGGGGTCTTGAGATCAAACTTCTTGATGACGAAGACGAACAGGAAGAAGTAGATGACCGCCATGATCAGGCCGATGACGATCGACAGGGCGGGTTTGGTGGAAATGCCCCAGTTGAGGACCATGTCGAAGAGGCCGGCAGAGAAGCCGAAGCCCATCTTGATGCCGAGCATGACGCTGACCGCCATGGAAACGCCGGTCAGGGCGCCGTGGATCACGAAGAGGCCGGGAGCGAGGAACATGAACATGAACTCGATCGGCTCGGTGATGCCGCAGAGGAACGCCGGGATCGCGACGGAGATCATCGCGCCGCCGATGGCGGCCTTGTTCTCCTTCTTCGCGCAGAAGTACATGGCAAGCGCGGCGGCCGGCAGCGCAAACATCATGATCGGGAAGAAGCCGGCCATGTAGTTTCCGGCAGTCGGGTCGCCCGCGAAGAAGCGGGTCAGGTCGCCGTGGACCACGGTGCCGTCAGGCTTGGCAAACTCACCGAAGTTGAACCAGAAGTAGGAGTTGAGCACGTGGTGCAGACCGACGGAGAGCAGCACGCGGTTGAAGAAGCCATAGATTGCCGCGCCGGCCGCGCCGATGCTGGAGAGGAATCCGGCGAAGGTGTCAAGCATCTTCTGGATGAACGGCCAGACAAAGCCGAAGCCGATACCGGCAAGCAGCGTGTAAAGGCCGGTCATGATCGGGACGAAGCGGCGGCCGCCGAAGAAGGCGAGCCAGTCGGGCAGCTTGGCGCTCTTATACTTGTTGTAGGCGACACCCGCTATGACGCCCGCGATGATACCGCCGAAGTGCGCCATGTTGACCGAAGCGACGCCGGCGTAGAGGCTCTGCGCCCAGGCGAAGCCGCCGACCGAACCGAACAGGCCGGTGGCGCCCTCCGCGACGGGAGTGACCAGCCAGCTGAACAGCGCGCCCGCGGTGCCGTTCATGACGTAGAAGCCGATGGCGCCCGCGAGGCCCGCGGCGCCGTTGTTGTCCTTCGCAAAGCCGATCGCGACGCCGATCGCGAAGAGCAGCGGCAGGTTGTCGAACAGCGCGGAACCGGCCGCCGAGATGAAGGGCAGGTTGAGCAGGTCGCCCTGTCCGAGGCGGAGCAGCAGAGCCGCGACCGGAAGGGAGGCGATGGGCAGCATCAACGCTTTACCCAGTTTCTGGAGCTTTTGCAGGAACGTGGTTTTTTCCATGTGTCTACCTCCTAAAACAGAATCTATTATGTACGGGGCGAATTCCCCGTATACAGACAAAGCCGGAATCTACATCTGGACCAGCAGGCAGATGTGGACCGCCAGAAACGCCTTGTGGTCTTCAGAAAGCTCCGCGCCGATCTCCCGTTTCATCAGGTCGGAGACCGCCTGCGCGGCGCGGTAGTATTCTCCCATGCCCAGCCGGACATACTGTTTGACGGGCATCTCGAGCGGGGCGCCGCGCAGCGCGGAGCTGATCAGGCGGTTGAGGCTGGTCAGGAAGTTTTTGCAGGCGGAGGAGTTGGTGTCGAAGGTCCGCCCGAAGCACCGCCCGACCACGAGCACCGCCTGCTTATAGAACCGGGCGTTTTTCATGGCAGTATTGATGTGCTTGTTGCGGCGGGCGGAGTAGAGGTGGAGGGCGATGAAGCCCTTTTCCGGTTCGCCGATATCGACGTCGACCTCCCTGCGGATGAGCTTGGCGGCAATCTCCGCGACCTCGAACTCCCGCGAGCACATGATGGCGATCTCGCCGATGAAGGGGTTGTCGATCGGCAGGCCCATCTTGAGGCGTTCGATCGCGAACGCGATGTGGTCGTAGAGGGCGTCGTAGAGCTTGTCGTTGGTGATGTCGAGCTTTTCGCGCGCGATCTCCACGATCTCCTGGGTCACCTTCTCGACCTTTTCGATGTCGTAGTTGAGCCGTTTGATCTCGCTGGGGTTGACGCTCTCGTCCAGGATGGAAAAGACCTTGTTGTCCGGATCGTCGCCGTTGATCAGGTCGCCCTTGCGCGCACCGAACCCGACGCCCTTGCCGATCAGCACGATCTGCTTGCCGCCCGGCTCCTCGGCCAGGACGACGTTGTTGTTATAGACCTTCAGCACTTTGTAGTGCATGCCGCGCGCCCTCCTTCAAGCCGTCCCCCGTGAAAGCCGACCGCGCGCGCCGCCCTGCGGCGGCGCGGCACTTACAGGTTTTCGGTGAGGAACTTTTTGATGGCCTCGGCGGCTTCGACCTCCCGCTCGCCGTCGACGGCGACGGTGATCTCGTCGTTCTGCTTGACGCCCAGCCCCATCAGCGCGAAGAGGCGCTTGCCGTCGGCCGACTTGCCGTTCACCGAGATGGTGGTCGCGGCGGGGAAGGACGAGATGCACTTGACGAGCAGCCCGGCGGGGCGCGCGTGGATGCCGAGGGCGTCGTTTATTTTGTAGGTAAAGGTCTGCATGAAATGATCCTCCTTTTGAGCGGATGCGGATGTACCGGCGAAAATCGGGGAAAAATAAAAGGCACAAACTTTCCAAACAATTCAACCAATCGTCCGAAAGCTTATGCCTGATCGCATCAGTAACATCACTTTGCATCTTCTGTTTGGTTTCAGTTTAACAGCTGAGATATATTTTGTCAATATTATGGACACATTTTGTTAACAATAACAGAAAATGGATAAAAAATTGTGGATTTATCCCTAAAAAATTCTTTTTTTAAACAAGAGCCCTTGTAAAGACGGATGGAGCCACTATAATGAAACTAAGCGACCCGCGGACAGGGCCGCAGCAAAAAGGGGGAACCGACCATGAGAATATACGTTGCGAAGGACTACCACGACATGAGCCGCAAGGCCGCCAACATCGTCTCCGCGCAGGTGATCATGAAGCCCAACTGCGTGCTCGGGCTGGCCACCGGCTCGACGCCCGAGGGCATCTACGCCCAGCTGACCGACTGGTACAACAAGGGCGATATCGACTTCTCTTCCGTCAAGTCGGTCAACCTCGACGAGTACAAGGGCCTTCCGCGGGAGAGCGACCAGAGCTATTACTACTACATGAACGAGCATTTCTTCAAGGGCATCAACATCAGGCCCGAAAACACCCACATCCCCAACGGCATGGAGCCGGACAGCGAAAAGGAGTGCGCGCGCTACAACCGGGTCATCGAGAGCGTGGGCGGCATCGATCTTCAGATCCTGGGCATCGGCGCGAACGGCCACATCGGCTTCAACGAGCCGGGCGAGGCGTTCGAGAAGGAAACCCACTGCGTCGCGCTCACCGAGAGCACCATCGAGGCGAACTCCCGCTTCTTCGAGAACCGGGACGACGTGCCCCGCTACGCCTATTCGATGGGTATCAAGTCGATCATGCAGGCGAAAAAGATTCTGCTCGTCGCCAGCGGGGCGGGCAAGGCGGACGCGATGTACGCGGCGCTCTGCGGGCCGATCACGCCGGCGGTACCCGCGTCGATCCTCCAGCTCCACAACGACGTGACCGTTGTGGCGGACGGCGCGGCGCTCGCCAAAATCCAACTGTAAAAGCCCCGCGGCGCGGGGACGGAGGTTCCAGATGATTATCAAAAACGCACAGGTCTATACCGAAGGGTTCGCCTTTGAAAAGCGGGACGTCGCGGTGGAAGGGGAGCTGTTCGCCGAAACGGCGGGCGGCGGTACGGTCGACGCGTCGGGGCTGCTCATGCTTCCCGGGCTGATCGATATCCATTTTCACGGCTGCGACGGCTACGATTTCTGCGACGGCACCGACGAGGCGCTCGACGCGATCACCGCCTATGAGGGCAAAAACGGCGTGACCGCCATCTCGCCCGCGTCGATGACGCTGGCGGAGGAGACGCTCGCCGCGATCTACCAAAATGCCGCGCGCTACTCCTACCGGGGCGGCGCGATGTTCCTCGGCGTCAACATGGAGGGGCCCTTCTTCAACCCCGCCAAGAAGGGCGCGCAGAACGGCGCCTTCCTGCGCGAGCCGGATATCGGCATGTTCCGGCGGCTGTGGGAGGCGTCGGGCGGCAGGATCAAGACCGCCTGCGTCGCGCCCGAGCTGCCCGGCGCGATGGAGTTCATCGACGAGACGAAAAAATACTGCGCCGTCGCGGTGGCCCACACCACCTCGGACTACGATACGGCGATGGAGGCGTTCCGGCGGGGCGCGTCCCGCGCCATCCACCTGTACAACGCGATGCCGCCCTTCTCCCACCGCGCGCCCGGCGTGGTCGGCGCGGTGGCGGACAGCGGCGCGATGGCGGAGCTCATCTGCGACGGGGTGCACATCCACCCGGCGGTCGTGCGCGCGACCGTCAAGCTGCTCGGGGACGACAAGGTCGTGCTCATCAGCGACAGCATGATGGCCACCGGCCTTTCGGACGGGGCCTATTCGCTCGGCGGCCAGCATGTCGACGTCAAGGGCAACCTCGCGACCCTTTCGGACGGCACGATCGCGGGCTCCGCCACCAACCTCTTCGACTGCATGCGCTGCGCGGTCAAATTCGGCATGCCGCTCGAGAGCGCCGTCCGGATGGCCACGATCAATCCCGCCAAAGCGATCGGCGAGGACGGCCGCATGGGCTCGATCGCGTCCGGAAAGCTCGCCAACTTTGTGCTGGCCGACCGGGAGCTGAATATCCGTGCGGTCTATGTGAAGGGAAAACAGCTCTGACCCGGCGGGGAAATCTTCGGGAGGTGCAGGAATGATAGTATTAAACGGCAAGAGCGTGTTCGGCGGGATCGCGTTCGGCAGGCTGGCGTTCTATGAGCGCCGCCAGCAGAACATCCACCGACGCAGCGTCGACGACCCGCAGGCGGAGATCGCCCGGTTCGAGGACGCGAAGACAAAGGCCGTCGAACAGCTCGAGGCGCTCTACCAGAAAGCGCTCGTCGAGGTGGGGGAGACCAATGCGATGATTTTCCAGATCCACCAGATGATGCTCGAGGACCTCGACTACTGCGATTCGGTCACCAACATCATCACCTCCCAGGGGGTGAACGCGGAGTACGCCGTCGGCGTGACGGCGGATAACTTCGCGCAGATGTTTTCCGCGATGGACGACCCCTATATGCAGGGGCGCGCGGCGGACGTCAAGGACGTGTCCGAGCGGCTGGTGAACGTGCTCTGCGGCGTGCAGAGCGCGGGGGTTGACTCGGCCGGGCCGGTGGTCATCGCGGCGGACGACCTCGCGCCGAGCGAGACGGTCCAGCTCGACAAAAACAAGATTCTCGCGTTCGTGACCAAGCGCGGCTCGGCCAACTCCCACACCGCGATCCTGGCGCGCACGATGAACATCCCCGCCGTGATCGGCGTGGGGGATGTGCTGGAGGAGGCCTATAATGGCCGCGAGGTCATCGTGGACGGCTTCTGCGGGCAGATTTACGTCGACCCCGACGCGGAGACGACGGCGGCCCTGCGCGAAAAGTGGGAGAAGGAGAACGACAAGCGCCGCCTGCTCCAGGAACTGCGGGGCAAGGAAAACGTCACGGTCGACGGTCAGAAGGTGCTCATCTACGCCAACATCGGCAGCCCCTCCGACATGGGCGCGGTGCTCGCCAACGACGCGGGGGGCATCGGGCTCTTCCGCAGCGAGTTCCTCTACCTCGAGAGCAGCGGCTACCCGAGCGAGGAGGAGCAGTTCGCCGCGTACCGCACCGTCGCGGAGACGGCCGCCGGCAAGCGGGTGGTCATCCGCACCCTCGATATCGGCGCCGACAAGCAGGTGGATTACTTCCAGCTGCCCAAGGAGGACAATCCCGCGATGGGCTACCGCGCCATCCGTATCTGCCTGACGCGGGAGGACGTCTTCAAGACCCAGCTGCGCGCCCTCTACCGCGCGTCGGCGTTCGGCAACATCGCGATCATGTTCCCGATGATCACCTCCGTATGGGAGGTACGCGAGATCAAGCGGATTGCCGCCGAGGTGCGGGAGGAGCTGAAGGCGGCGGGCATCCCCTATTCCGAGGAGGTCGAGCTGGGCATCATGATCGAGACGCCCGCGGCGGCGATGATCAGCGACCGGCTCGCGCCGGAGGTGGATTTCTTCAGCATCGGCACCAACGACCTGACCCAGTACACCCTGGCGATCGACCGCCAGAACCAGAAGCTGGAGCGGTTCTATGACGCGCATCACCCGGCGATCCTGCGGCTCATCAAGCTGGTGGCGGACAACGCCCACAAGGCGGGCATCTGGATGGGCATCTGCGGCGAGCTTGCCGCGGACCCCGAGCTGACCGAGACCTTCCTCGCCATCGGGGTCGACGAGCTGTCCGTTTCGCCGCCCTACGTGCTCGAGCTGCGCCGCCGCGTCCGGGAGACGAACGTGGCGGAGGTCCGTGAAAAACTGCTCGCGGCGTTTATGGAGTAAAGGTAAATCACTTGGCAGTAAAACGAAGCGGCCCGCACAGCCTCAATGGCTGTGCGGGCCGCTTTTGCAGCTGCTACAAGAATCGCGTTAAGTAAAGTTGCTTTACAGGAAACGCCGGTCAGTCGTGCTGGTCCCAGAGCGCGGCGAGCTGCTTCTGCCCGGCGGTGGTCATCCGCTTGGAGATGTTCCCGCGGATGAAATCCTGGTTGTCGATGTAGAGGCCAAACTCTGTACGGTCGTCCTCATCCGCGAGGGTGGACAGGTCATGGCAGCCGTTAAAGAAGAGCAGATTCACGCGGTAGATTTCATTGAGCACGCCGAAATAGAACTTGTTTTGGCGGCTGTTGGCTTTGGTGGCTTCCAGAACCTGCCGCAGGGCGTTCTGCATCGTCTCGTGCCGTTCCCGCACATAGGCGTCGCAGCCGCGCCGCAGGACCTCCTGCATCTCGGGGGACTGCTGCTCGAAGGGGAGCATCCGGACGGCGCCGTCCGCGAGCGTTTCCGTGGCGGGCTTGCAGCTCAGCCCGGAGAGGGTGTGGTTGGCGGCCTCGGCAAAGGCGATGCCGAACGGATCGCACATCCGCCGGATCTTCTGGTGGGCCTGATTGATGACAATGAAGGCGATGACGATCAAAACCATCATCATCCCATAGGCCAGCAGGTATGTTGAATCCATAAACAGTTCCTCGCTTCTGGCCGCAAAGCGGCCTGATAATCTGTATTTTTTCTAGTATACCGCAGAGGAAAGGGCTCGTCTATATGAAATGTGCACAAAAATGGAAAAAGCCGGGCGCGCGATCCTCGCGCGCCCGGCTTTCATAAGTCCGTTATTTCTTCTTGAGCAGCCCGACAAAGGCGCTGAGCAGGAGGGTGAGCGCGGCGAGATTCGCATGGCGTTCGCCGCCGCGGCCGGTATTGGGGCCCTGCTTGGTGGGGAGCGCGGACAGAGGCACTTCCTCATCCTCAATCGTCAGGAGGCCTTCGGGGACGGTTTCGTCCTTAGGCTTGAGGATCGGGGTGGAGGGGGTATCGGGGCGGTCGCTGCCGCTGCTTCCGCCGCCGCCGGGATTGCTGCTTCCGCCGGTCTTCACATAGTGGAAGATGACGGTATAGACGTTGCTCGGGT
Source organism: Anaerotruncus massiliensis (ex Togo et al. 2026) (assembly GCF_900199635.1). GTDB lineage: Bacteria > Bacillota > Clostridia > Oscillospirales > Ruminococcaceae > Anaerotruncus > Anaerotruncus massiliensis. The sequence goes on from NZ_LT962687.1 coordinate 1,352,050, forward strand.
CGTACTGGAAGGTGTTGCCGCTGACTTCCACGTCGTTTGCGGATACGGCAATCGCATTGTCCGACAGAAGCGCCGGGAACGCCGCGGAGCGGAGCGCCGCGTCCTTCTCGATCAGCTCGCTGCCGAGCTTGTGCTTGAGCTCGGAACGCGCGTCGCGGTAGGACTGGATATTCGATTCGAGCGATTCGATCTGCTCCTCAAGGGTCGGTTTTTCGTTGCCCTTGCTGTCGCTGTCACGATGGTCATCGGAACCCTGCTGAGTATCGGAACCCTGCTGATCGTCGGAGCCCTGCTGATCATTGGAGCCCTGCTGGGCGTCGGAGCCCTGCTGATCATCGGAGCCCTGCTGGGCGTCGGAACCCTGCTGATCGTCGGAACCCTGCTGATCGTCGGAACCCTGCTGGTCATCGGAACCCTGCTGGTCATCGGAACCCTGCTGGTCATCGGAGCCCTGCTGATCGTCGGAACCCTGCTGGTCATCGGAGCCCTGCTGATCGTCAGAGCCCTGCTGATCGTCGGAGCCCTGCTGGTCGTCGGAGCCCTGCTGATCGTCGGAACTCTGTTGGTTTTCATCGAACGCGTCGTCCTTGTCTTCTTCCTGATGCGCCAGCTTTTTCAGCTTGGCGTTGAGCTCGTCGATCTGTCCGGCGAGATCGCGGTAGTCGTCCAGATCGGCGTCGATCTCGTCGATGCTGGCGTAAACGCCGTCCTTGACCAGCGCGGCCTTGAGCGCGTCGACCTCCTGCTGGAGGGAGGCGGCGGGAGCTTCCTCCGAAATGGCCTCCGCGGACATCAGGCTGACCGTGTCGGCGGCTTCCTTGGGCTCGGAGGAGACGGAGAAGCTGTCAAAGCGGTAGCCGCCGAAGCTCTTGATCGCGTCGGACAGATCCACCGGGCCGGCGACTGACGGGGCGTCCATATAGTGGGTTTCGTTGATCTGCCCGTCGGCGGAGGCGTAGAGGAGTGTGATCCGGTCGACTTCGGGTTTGGGCGGGTCAACGCTCTTTTCAGTCCACTTGGCGTGGAGCGTGAGATTTTCGGTGACGGTATCGGAGCCAAAGTTCCATGCTTCGGCGAAAGTGCCGTCATCCTTGTACCAACCGGAGAAGTCGCAGTTTTCTTTGGACGGGTCGGTGGGCCTGTCGATCGTGCTCCCCCGGGCGATGCCGGTGATGGAAGCCACATCGGAGCCGCCGTTGCTGTCAAAGGTGACGGTGAAGGTCTCAGCAGCTTTTGGAGTGGCGGTGTAGTAGGCGGATACAACGCTGTCGTCCTTAATTCGGAAGGGCGCGTTTTCAACCGTACTTCCAAAATGTCCGCTGCCGCTTTCTTTATTCCATTTTACGAACTCGTAGTCATAGTTCTCCGTATCAAAGCCGGATTTGTTGGCTTCCGGGTAGATGACGATACCGTTGCCGTCGGATGGCAAATCATAAGGTCCATAGGAATCTGTTTTGGAAAGCTCGCCGTTTATATGGGTCATGACCGTCAAGTTGGCAGTGCTCGGGGTGACGGGCTTTCGTTCCGCATGATAGTTTGCGCGGATGGTGGTAGCGGCGTTTCCGGTCTTGAAAGAGGTGCTCTCGCTGCCGGCGTTGGTAAAGGTGCCGTTTCCGATTTTTATGCTCCATCCCTGGAAGGTATATGTGAACGCGTCGGTATTGAATTTGGCTTTATCCGGGGCAATTTGAACGGTGGTCCCGGCAGCATAAGCATCGCTGCCCGTGCCCTCGCCAACTTTTACGTTGTCGACGAGTGTTTCGACGGTCAGTTGATACTTCTGGGTCTGTTTCCATACCGCGTAAAGCGTCCGGGACGTTCCGTTGCTCAGGGAGTAGGAGCCACCGGGCTGATATTGAGCGGCCGTGCTCCCCGAGGAAGTCGACCAGCCCTGAAACTCATACCCGCTGCGGGTGGGGCGGTTACCGCTGAGCGTAATGGAGGACGCCGTCGTGCTTCCGGACTGTGCCGACGGCATGTTGGAAACCGTATCATTACAATTCTTATTATAGGTAATAGAATACGATGTTGCAGCCCGCTCGAAATAATACGAGCATATGTTACCGCCGTTAAAAAGTGAAAAGCTGCTGCCAGGCTGGCGCTGACCACTGTTGGTCAGAACATAAGTACATTTGACGCCATCCATCTGAAAGATATCCTCAGCTTTTGGTAGTTTAAAACTTTTGTTATTAACATTGTATTTTCCCAAGTCAATTACCAAATTCCCAGAGCTAGTGCTACATGAATAACCATTTATTTTCGTAATTCCACTTTTAAAGGGGACATTGATTAGTGCGGCGCGAATGGTTACTGTTGAGTTTGCAGCCGCCAGCGCGCTCACCGGAACGAGCGTCAGTACGAGCAGAGCCGCGATGAGGGCCGCCAAGAGCTTCTTCATGTTATGCATCTTCCTTTTCCTCCTGCTTCTGCGCCGGGACTGTACCGGCGTCCGAATCATTCCAAGCCGCGACCGCTTTCTCGTCCGGGCCCCGCGAATCCAGCGCGCTGTCCATGAGCTGAATGAGTTCCAGCGTGCTTCTAAACCGCTGGGTCTTTTTCTTGTCGAGCCACTGGATACTGCCCTGCCAGGTGGCGTTCTGACGGAACTGCACCTGGATGAGGAACGAAGCGGGGTCCATCGGTTTTCCCGCCGGATCGCTCATCTTTGTCCACACCCTTCCTGTTATTTCCGTGGAGTTCGGCTTTTTTAACAGAACCCCAGCATTTGCCATTGGTAACAACCAAAATATAGCATTTGGTAATCACACGCCAGTCACAAAACAATATTTTATCTAGTTTGTGACAGAAATTTTATATTTTTCCCAAGAAAATCAATGATTTATAGCTTTTTGGCGGGAACGAAAAATGTGGATCAGTCACACAATATATCCAATTAATTGGGAAATTGACCTTTGTGTAACGGGATCTCTTTTCCGCCGCGCCATTGTCTGCGCGGGGGAACTATGGTATACTGTTACGGGATTTTGCAGTTCGGTACGGAAGGGGAAGGGCCTTGGACTACAACGAGCTATTGCACGTCTCGGCGGACGTGGGCAGCGAGCTGCTCGAGAGCGGCGCGGAGACCTACCGCGTGGAGGAATCGGTCTACCGGCTGGTGAGCGCCTACGGTGCGCGGGAGGCGAACGTCTTCGCGGTGCCGACCTGCATCATCGTGTCGATCACGCTTGGGGACGGCAGCACGGTCAGCAAGACCCGCCGTATCTACGCGCGTGGCACCAACCTCGACCGCATCGACCTTTTGAACGCCCTCTGCCGGCGCATCTGCCGAGGGGAGGTCCCGCTGGAGGAGGCGTACGGCGAGCTGGAGGCAATCCGCCGTCTGGGCGGCTCCCCGCCCGCGCGGCGGTGCGCAGGGTATGTGCTGATCGCGTTTTCCTTCGCCCTCTTTTTCGGGGGGACGCTCGCGGACGCGGGCTGCGCGGCCGTCATTGGGCTGGCGATGTTCTTTGTCGTATTTGCGCTGGAACGCTGGAAGGCCAACGCCGTCTTCGTCAACATCATCGCAAGCGGCGTCACAATGATGCTCGCGGTGGCCGCCGTGGGGCTGGGACTGGGACAGAACATCGACAAGATGGTCATCGGCGCGCTCATGAACCTCGTCCCGGGCGTCGCGATCACCAACGCGATGCGGGACATCATGGCGGGGGATTACCTTGCCGGACAGGCCCGCCTCACCGAGGCGCTGCTCACCGCCGCGGCGATGGCGCTCGGCGCGGGTGCCGCGCTCGCCGTCGCGCGGATGCTGTAGGGAGGGGATCTGATGGAACTGTTATTGCCCTGCCTCTACTCCTTTATGGGGTGCGTCGGCTACTGCCTGGTCTTCAACATCCGCATGCGCAAGCGGATGCTGCTGCTCGCGTCGCTCGGCGGCGCGGTCGGCTGGTGCGTCTACCTGCTCTGCGGCTGGCTCCAGAACGACATCACCCAGTCGTTCGCCGCGATCCTTGCGGTTGCGGCCTATTCCGAGATCATGGCGCGCCTCCAGAAATCCCCCGCCACCGTCTACCTCATCGTGGGCCTCATCCCGCTGGTGCCGGGCGGCGGCATCTACTACACGATGGAATACTGCATCAACGGCGATATGATGAACTTCATGAACACCGGCATCCACACGCTGGGCATCGCGGGCGCGCTGGCGATCGGCATCCTGCTCGTTTCCGCCTGCGTGCGGATCCTCAACAACATCCAGCGCCGGAAGCGCCGGGAGACTGCATAATAAAAGGAAGGACGCGGCCATGGCCGCGTCCTTCCTTTTTCCGCTTGTCCGGCGGACATCCGGGCAAAGTTCAATGGATCATTCTGTATTCCACCGGATGAACCGGTATTCCCGCAGCAGCTCGATAAACCGCACGAGGCGCGGGTAGAGCGGCGCGGCCTCCTCCCCGAACCGCGCTTCCAGCAGCGCGCCGATCTCCCCGACCGGGCGGGCGCCGTCGATTTGGAGCCATACGAAGCTGCCCTGCCGGTCGAGGTCGATCCTGCTTGCCGCGGGCCGTCCGAAGCACCGCTGCGCCACACGGTTGAAAAATCCCCGGTGCGCGGCCGTCAGCGTGACGAGTCCCGGCTCCCGCTCCCGCCAGGGAAGCCCGGGGTCGCGCAGCGGAATGAATTCGAGGTAGTTGCGGGACCGGCGCTCACGCCGCGTCATGGCGGTTGCGGAGGGCCGCGCCCAGCAGGGAGAGGATGAGCAGGCCGAAGGCCGCGAGGGAGAGCAGGGCCGCCCAGCCGCCGAGCCCGGAGGTCAGGCGGGAGAGGTCGATGGCGCTGCCCAGGCTGACCGCCTCGCCGGCGGCGTCTTTGCCGACCGGGATGATGGCGAAGACGGCCAGCAGGATGCCGATGAGCCCCTCGCCCGCGATCATGCCGGAGGTGTAGAGGACGCCGCGCTCAACCGTGTCCCTGCGCGCCTCTTCGGAGCGGCACCGGCGCTTTTCAAACCACAGGCGGACGAGGCCGCCCGTCATGATCGGAACGGAGAGGTGGATGGGCAGATAGATGCCCACCGCGAAGGGGAGCACAGGGATGCGCAGAATCTCGGCGGCGACGCCGATGCCTGCGCCCGCGAAAACGAGGGTCCAGGGGAGGTTGCCCTCCATGACCCCTTCGACGACCATCTTCATGAGCATCGCCTGGGGGGCGGGCAGCTCGGTGGAGCCGTAGCCCCAGGCCATGTCGAGCAGGTAGAGCACGCCGCCGATCGCGAGCGCGGCGGCGGCCACGCCCACCAGCTCGCCGAGCTGCTGCTTGCGCGGGGTTGCGCCGAGAATATAGCCGGTCTTGAGGTCCTGTGAGGTGTCGCCAGCGATCGCGGCGATGATGCAGATGACCGACCCGATGGCGATCGCGCCCATCATGCCGCCCTGCCCGGCGCTGCCGGTGGATTTGAGGAGCATCGTGCAGAAGAGCAGCGTCGCGATCGCCATGCCGGAGACGGGGTTGTTGCTCGAGCCGACAAGCCCCACCAGCCGGGAGGAGACGGTCGCGAAGAAGAACCCGAACACCGCGATGCATACCGCGCCGAGCAGCGTGACGGGGATGGGCGGGAAGAGCCAGATAAAGACGATGGTGATGAGCACGAGCGCGCCGATGACCCCCATCGGCAGGTCGCGGTCGGTGCGCAGGCCGGTGCCCTTTTCGCCGCCGTAGCCCTTGACCGCCTGCCCGAAGGTGCGCACGATGAGAGGCAGGGACTTGACAAGGCTGAGGATGCCGCCTGCGGCGACCGCTCCCGCGCCGATATATTTGATATAGCTGTTCCAGATGTCGGTGGACGCCATCTTGGAGATCGGCTTGAGGCCGGGGAAGAGCAGGACGTCCCCGCCGAAGAGGGCAATGAGGGGCATGAGCACCAGCCAGCTCACAACGCCGCCCGCCATCATATAGGAGGCGATGCGCGGCCCGCAGATGTAGCCGACGCCGAGCAGCGCGGGCAGGACGTCGACCCCGACGCCCGCGCCGCGGTAGCTGCCGATCTCATAGTGCACCTCGCTGGGGAAGAGCTTGAGCCCGTCCGCGATGAACTTGTAGAGCGCGGCCAAGCCCAGCCCCGCGAAGACGGTGCCTGCCTTGGAGCCGCCCTGTTCGCCCGCGAGCAGGACCTCGGCGCAGGCGGTGCCCTCGGGATAGGGGAGCACGCCGTGCTCCCGGACGATGAGCGCCTTGCGCAGCGGCACCATGAAGAGCACGCCGAGCACGCCGCCGCACAGCGCAATCATTGAAATTTCCACGAGGGAGGGCGCACTGCCGCCCCACTCCTTCATCCACATGAACATGGCGGGCAGGGTGAAGATCGCGCCGGCGGCGACCGATTCGCCCGCCGAGCCGATCGTCTGGACCATGTTGTTTTCGAGGATGGAGTCCCGCCGCAGCAGCACGCGGATGATCCCCATCGAGATGACCGCCGCGGGGATCGAGGCGGACACGGTCATGCCGACGCGCAGCCCGAGATAGGCGTTCGCGCCGCCGAAGAGCACCGCCAGCAGGCAGCCGAGCAGCAGCGAGACGACGGTGAACTCGGGCGCGACCCGGTCGGCGGGTACAAAGGGTTTGAAATCCGGTTTTTCTTCCATGAAAAAACCCCTTCCTGATTGGATACGCCCCCGCGAAAACGCAGGGGGGAACGGGGCCGTCTGCCCCGCCGTACACAGTCAGGAAGGGGAGACAGCCCTACAGCGCCTCGATCGCGTTGGCGAGGATCTGGTAGTTCTTCCAGATCGACTCGAGCGCCCAGTTTTCATTGGTCTTGTGGTAGGTGACCTCCTCGCCGGGGAAGAGCGCGCCGAACGCCACCGCGTTTTTGAAGGCGCGCGCGTAGGTGCCGCCGCCCGTCGAGGCGGGCGGGTCGTCCCGGCCGGTGCACTCTTTGTAAACCGCCTGCAGGGTGGCCACGAGGGGGGAGTCCTTTTCCACGTAGAGGGGAGGCTGGAAGAACTCGTTCTCCACCGAGAAGCCGAACGGCGCGACGGCCTTTGCGAGCGCCTCCACCACCTGCGCGTCGGTGAAGGTCACCGGCACGCGGATGTCGCATTTGAGCTCGGCGGAGCGGGCGTCCACCTTGGCGATCGAGGGATTCACCGTTAGTCTGCCCGAAGGCTCGTCGGAAAATGCGACGCCGAATTTTTCGGGCCCCGCGTTTTCCATAAGACGGAGGAAGGGATGGTCGATCCCCTTGGCGCGCAGCTCGTCGCAGAGCTTCACAAGCGCGTTGACGCCGAGATGGGGGGCCATCGCGTGGGACGCCTTTCCCGCCGCCTCGTAACGGACGCCGCCGGCCTCCGCTTCCGCGTGGGCGGGCACGACGTTGTAGGCGTTCGGACAGGAGATCGAAAGGGGCTTCACGCCCTCGTCGAGCGCGCGGTAAATGCGCACGTGCAGGATGCCCTTTTCCGCATAGGTGACGGGATACTCGGAGTCGGGGGTGAAGGCGCAGTCGGGGGCCTCCTCGGTTTTGCGGTAGCGGGCCATGCACCGCCAGTCGCCCGCCTCCTCGTCGCCGCCGAGGATGAGGCGCACCCGCTTGCCGGGCGTGAGACCGCTGTCCGCGACCGCCTTCATGGCGTAGAGGGCGGTCATGGCGGGGCCCTTGTCGTCGCAGGCGCCGCGCCCGTAGAGGCGGCCGTCGATCACGGTGCCGTCGAAGGGGGGCGCGAGCCAGCCGTCCTCCTCGACGGGGACGGTGTCCACGTGGGCGATGATGCCGACGAGCCGGCTGCCCTCGCCCATCTCGATCCAGCCGCAGTAGCCGTCGAGGTTTTTGGTGCGGAAGCCGAACTTCCGGCCGAGCGCCAGCATGTATTCGAGCGCGTCGTATACGCCCTTGCCGAGCGGCGCTTCGTCGGTGACGGGGCCGCAGCCGCCGTTGACGCTCTTGATCTGTAAGAGCCCCCGCAGATCGGCGAGGAACTGTTTTTCATTCAGAGGATAATGTTTCATGTCCAGGCTCCTTTTGTTGGGATATTGTTAGGGTTGCCGTACTTTCCTAGAATATCACAAACCGTTCCGCATTTCCAGCCGCTTGCGCCAAAAGGCCCTTTTGCGGTAAAATACCCGTAGCAAGGATAGAGGGGGAAACGCGATGGTGCGTCCTGCAAAACCGGACGAGCTCGGCAGGATTCTGGAGATTTACGCGGCGGCCCGACGGTATATGGCGGAAAACGGCAACCCGGCGCAGTGGGGGAGCTCCTATCCGCGTCGGGAGCTGCTCGAGGAAGACCTCAGGCGCGGGCAGCTTTACGTCGTCACGGAGGGCGATAAGATCCACGGCGCGTTCGTGCTGGCGCTGGGGGAGGAGACGACCTATGCGGAGATGGAAAACGGGGCGTGGGAGCATGACGGGCCCTACGGCACGATCCACCGGGTCGCCGGCGACGGCACGGGAAAGGGCGTCTTCGCCCAGTGCGTGGCGTATTGCCGGGGGCGGATGGAGTGCCTGCGGATCGACACCCATGAAAGGAACGGCACGATGCGGCATCTGATCGAAAAGCACGGCTTCGCGCGGCGCGGCGTCATCCATGTGGAGGACGGCAGCCCGCGGATCGCGTATGAATTTGACGGGGCTTCGGGAGAAAACGGGTAAATTTGGCGTGTTGACTTTTGGGGCAGCGTGGGGTAGAATAGGAAGAGAACGTATGTTCTATGGAGGATCACCCACATGGACCTGATGGAAAAACTGGAAATTCTTTCAGACGCCGCCAAGTACGACGCGGCCTGCACCTCGTCGGGCGTCGACCGCAAGGGGGAGAAGGGCGGCATCGGAAGCTGCGTAAAGGCGGGCATCTGCCACAGCTTCGCCTCCGACGGCCGGTGTATCTCACTTTTAAAGGTGCTGATGACCAACTCCTGCGTCTACGACTGCAAATACTGCGTCAACCGCCGCTCGAACGACGTGCGCCGCACGGCGTTCACTCCGCGCGAGCTGGCCGAACTGACGATCCAGTTCTACCGCCGCAACTATATCGAGGGGCTCTTCCTCTCGTCGGGCATCCTCAAAAACCCCGATTACACCTGCGAGCGGATGATCCAGGCGCTGGAGATCCTGCGGGGCGAATACCGCTTCGGCGGCTACATCCACGCCAAGGCGATCCCCGGTGCGGACGACCGGCTGATCGCGCGGCTCGGGCTGCTGGCCGACCGTATGAGCGTCAACATCGAGCTGCCGAGCCAGCAGAGCCTGGGGCGGCTCGCGCCCGACAAGTCGAAGGCCGACATTCTGCGCCCGATGGGGCTCATCCAGACGGGCATCGCGGAGAACTCCTCCGACCTCGTGCGCTACCGCCACGCGCCCAAATTCGCGCCCGCGGGCCAGAGCACCCAGATGATTATCGGCGCGACGCCCGACAGCGACCTCCAGATCCTGCGGCTGACCCAGGGGCTCTACAGGAAATACGGGCTCAAGCGGGTGTTTTTTTCAGCGTACATGCCGGTGCAGGAGGACGCGCTGCTGCCCTCCCTCGACACCCGGCCGCCGCTTTTGCGGGAGCACCGGCTTTACCAGGCGGACTGGCTGCTGCGCTTCTACGGCTTCGACGCCTCCGAGCTGCTCGACGAGGGGCACCAGAGCTTCAACCCGCTCGTCGACCCCAAGTGCAACTGGGCGATCAACCACATGGACCAGTTCCCCGTCGAGGTGAACCGCGCCCCCTATGAGATGCTGCTGCGGGTGCCGGGCGTCGGCGTCAAGAGCGCCCAGCGGATCGTGGCCGCGCGGCGGACAAGCACGCTCACCTTCGAAGGGCTCAAGCGCATCGGCGTGGTGCTGAAAAGGGCGCAATATTTCCTGCTCTGCTCGGGGAAGATGGCGGAGGGTCTCGTCGTCACCCCCGACGCGGTGCTGCGCGCGCTCATCTCCGAGCGGGACTACGAGCGGGCGCGGCTGCCGGAGGAGGCGCCCGAGCAGCTTTCGCTCTTTGACCGCAATCCAAACAGGGAGGACGTGGTGCAGTGCCTGACCGGACAGATCTAGTCTACCTCTGTGAGGAGAGCCTGGAAGGGACGCTCTGCTGCGTCTACGAGAGCTACACCCGCCGGGAGGTCCCTTTCGACATCCTGCCGGAGGGCACGCCCACCCTCTACCCGTCGCGCCCGGTCGTCTCCGACGAGGCCCACGCGGCGCGGGTGTGGCGTTCTCTTCTGAAGCTCGACCCGGAGGCCGCCGCCTGGGTGCGCGACGGCTGGTGCTCCTGCCTGGAGGGCCGGGAATACCGCGCCTACCGGTTTATCCGCGCCCTCTACGCCCACGGCCCGCGTATCATGGGCAATCTCGCGGACCCCGACGTGGGGGAGTTTTTCAAGCTCGTTCGGTTCCAGCGCAATGAGGCGCACCTTATGAAGGAGTTTTTGCGGTTCGCCGACTACGGGGGCGCGCTCGTCTCGGTCATCGAGCCGAAGGCGCTCATCCTCGAGAGTCTCGTGCCCCACTTCACCGGCCGCTTCCCCGAGGAGCAGTTCATGATCTTCGACAAGACGCACGGATTCGCCCTCTTCTACCGCCCCTACGAGTGGGTGGTGCGCCCGGTGAGCGAGCTGGCGCTGCCCGTCGCGGACGCACAGGAGCGGAACTTCCGCGCCCTCTGGCGGCGGTATTACGACCGCATCGGCATCGAGGGGCGCTACAACCCCAAGTGCCGGATGACCCACATGTACAAGCGGTTCTGGAAGAACATGCTCGAGATGGACCGCGAGACGGGCGTCCTGCGCGCCGACGAGCGCGCCCCGCTGGACGGCCCGTCCGGACCACCGCTGCGGCTTGAATAGGTGATGGAAGAGGCCCCGCCGGGTTCCCGGCGGGGCCTCTTCTCTATGGGTTGATTCCGGCATAGCCGGTCCGTTCAATCAGCTCCTGCCCCTCGGGGGAGAGGATCCATTCGAGCAGCGCGTCGATCTGCTCGGTGCTCTGGGTGGTGGCGGCGTAGAATTCGCTCGTCAGCGGGTAGCGGCCCGCCCGGATGTTCTCCACCGTGGGCGCGACGCCGTCCACCGCGAGCAGCTTGATGCCCTTGTTGCCGACCAGCTGGTCGGCATAGTAGCGGAAGGAGAAGCCGATCGCGTTCTTGTGGTTGCGGTAGTCGGAGGTCCGCTCGATGATCCCGGACATGAGGTCCTCGACCTGCTCGGTGGGCGGCGTCATCAGGGGCGCGTCCCCCATGAAGCGGACCAGCGCGCTCTGGCTTCCGCTGCCCTGGTTGCGCTGGAAAGCGAGGATCGGCTCGTCGCGTCCGCCGACCTCCTTCCAGTTGGTGATCCCGCCGGAATAGATGCCCCTGATCTCCTCCGAGGTGAGGCTTTCGACGGGGTTATTACGGTTGACGAAAAAGACGAACCCCTCCCGGCCGATCGGCGTGAAGCGCAGTTCCCGGCCTTCCGCGCGGGCCTCCCCGATCTGTTCCTCCGACGGGTACGCGCCGAACATCACGTCCACCTCGCCTTTGGCGAGCAGAGCGTAGCCGCCGATCGTGTTGTGGAACTGGAAGGGGCCGTCCGCCGAGCCGAGCGGGAGAATGTCGGACGGATAGACCGCGCCCACAAAGGCGGAATAGACCGGGAACAGGGCGGTCGCGCCGTCCACCACCGGGAGCGGCTCGCCGAGCCGCAGGCTTGCCGGGCCATCCAGCCGCGCGACCTTGGAATCCTGCGCGAAGGGCAGGTAATCGGCCGTGTCGAAGGGCGCGCCGTCTTCGACCGTCAGGTAGCGGTCGTAGGCGTTGTGTGCGAATTGGACGCCCAGGCAGACGGCGGAAAGCAGGACGACCCCTGCGAAGACGATCCCCACATTCCTCCGGGCCCTGCCCGGACGCAGCAGAATCAGCAGGATGCAGAATACGGCTGCGGCGATCGGCAGCAGGGCGAAGAGGACGGAATAACCGGTGGCCAGGGTCAGCAGGAAAAGATAGAGCGCGGCGATCGGGGCCGCGAACACGAGCAGCAGGATGGCCGCCGTCTGCAAGACGGCGGATGGTTTTCGACCGGAATCGTTCACAGGAGGGCCCCCATTCACAGGTTTCTTGGAACGACTCCATATTACCAGAAAAACGGACGGGCGGCAAGCCTGGAGACGCGGGTGAAAAATCAGGAACGCTCCCACATCGAGGAGAATAGGCTAATAGGGGGCAATCCACAAAGCCCCCGAAATTCAGATAGATTTGGAGAAGAAACCATGAACCAAGATATGATCCCTTTAAACCGCGTGCCGGAAGGGCGCGTCGCACGGGTCATCGACCTGTTTACCACCGGAAATATGCGGCGGAGGCTGCAGGACATCGGACTGATTGAGGGGACCGACGTCGAGTGCCTGCAAAAGAGCCCCGCCGGGGACCCGGTCGCCTATTACATTCGCGGGGCGGTCATCGCGCTGCGCTCGGAGGATTCCCAAAACATACTGGTGCGCTGCAACTAAAACGACGACATAGGGGGAGATTTCAGTGGGCTTAACATCCGGTTCCACGGGAAAACGTGCGGTCGACAGCGGCTTTGTCATCGAAAGGGGCGCGGGCGAACGGGTCATCGCGCTGGCGGGCAACCCGAATGTCGGAAAAAGCACGGTTTTTAACGAGCTGACCGGGCTCAACCAGCATACCGGCAACTGGCCGGGCAAAACGGTCACGAACGCGCAGGGGCGCTATACCCACAAAGGCCGCGAGTACATCATGGTGGACATCCCGGGTACTTATTCGCTGATGGCGCATTCGGTGGAGGAGGAGGTCGCGCGGGACTTCATCTGCTTCGGGGACCCCGACGCGGTGGTGGTCGTGTGTGACGCGACCTGCCTCGAACGCAACATGAACCTCGTCCTCCAGACGCTGGAGATCACCGACCGCGTCGTCGTCTGCGTGAACCTGATGGACGAGGCGCGGAAAAAACACATCGAAATCGACTTTGGAAAGCTCTCGGAGAACCTCGGCGTACCGGTCGTGGGCGCGAGCGCGCGCAGCCGGGAGGGACTCGACGAGCTGATGGACGCCGTGGGACGTGTGGTGGAGAGCGACCGCTGCGAGCCGGTCCGCCTGCGGTATCCGCAGGCGGTGGAGGACGCGCTCGCACTGCTCGCGCCCGCCGTGGAACCGCTCTGCACGGGCGGGATCCCCGCCCGCTGGATCTCCCTCAAGCTGCTCGCGGACGATACCCAGCTGATCGAAGCGCTGGGAAGCTATCAGAGATGCAACCTCCTCGCCAACGACGGCGTCGCGTCCGCGCTTCAGCGGGCGCGCGCTCTGCTGGCGGGGCAGGGGTTCTCCATTGAAAAGCTGCGGGACATCATCGTTTCCTCCATTGTCCTCCACGCCGAGGAGACCTGTTCGGACGTCGTGACATTCCGCAGGGAGGGCTACAACGACCGCGACCGCCGGCTTGACCGTATCCTCACCAGCCGTGCCACCGGCATCCCGGTGATGCTCCTGATGCTCGCCGTCGTCTTCTGGCTGACGATCACCGGCGCGAACTATCCCTCCCAGCTGCTGGCGGACGCCCTCTTCTGGGTGCAGGACCGCCTGACGGAATTCTTCGTCTGGATGGGCGCGCCCCTCTGGGTGAACAGCCTGCTGGTCGAAGGGGTTTACAGGGTGCTTGCATGGGTCGTTTCCGTCATGCTGCCCCCGATGGCGATCTTTTTCCCGCTCTTTACCCTCCTGGAGGACTCCGGCTACCTGCCGCGCATCGCCTTCAACCTCGACCGCGGCTTCAAACGCTGCCACGCGTGCGGCAAGCAGGCCCTGACCATGTGCATGGGCTTCGGATGCAACGCGGCGGGGATCACCGGCTGCCGCATCATCGATTCGCCGCGGGAACGCCTGATCGCGATTATCACGAATAATTTTGTTCCCTGCAACGGGCGGTTCCCGACCCTTATCGCAATCATCACGATGTTTTTCGTCGGGGGCGCGATGGGCGCGTTTTCCTCCGTCGTCTCGACCCTGATCCTCACCGCGGTCATCGTGCTCGGCGTGCTGATGACCTTTGCGGTGTCGGCGCTCCTCTCCCGCACGATCCTCAAGGGGGTGCCGTCCTCCTTTACCCTCGAGCTGCCGCCCTACCGCCGTCCGCAGATCGGCAAGGTGATCGTCCGCTCGATCTTCGACCGGACCCTCTTCGTGCTCGGGCGCGCGATTGCCGTCGCGGCGCCGGCGGGGCTCGTCATCTGGGTGATGGCCAACGTCACCGTCGGGGATATGAGCCTGCTGGCCCACTGCGCGGGCTTCCTCGATCCCTTCGCGCGGCTGCTCGGGCTGGACGGTGTGATCCTCATGGCGTTCATCCTCGGGTTCCCGGCCAACGAGATCGTCGTGCCGATCATCATCATGGCCTATCTCGCGACGGGGAGCATCCTCGATTTCGACAATCTCGCACAGCTCAAGACGCTGCTCGTCGACAACGGCTGGACCTGGCTGACGGCGGTGTGCACAATGCTCTTTTCGCTGATGCACTGGCCCTGCTCGACGACCTGCCTGACCATCCGCAAGGAGACGCAGAGCTGGAAGTGGACGGCGGTCTCCTTCCTCGTGCCGACGGTGATCGGCATGATCGTCTGCTTCCTCGTCGCGGGCGCGGCCCGGCTGCTCGGGCTGGCATGACAAAAAAGCGTCCCGCATTCAAGCGGGACGCTTTTTCACAGGTCCTTGACGAAGCCGCGCAGGACCTCGCAGGAGGCATGAAATTTTTCCTCCTCGGCGCCGGTGAGGGGGAGGCGGACGATTTCCTGGACCCCGCCGCGCCCGATGACCGCGGGCACCCCGCAGAAGACGCCGTATTCCCCATACTCCCCCTCGAGCAGGGTGGAGACGGGGATGATGCGGTTTTCGTCGTGCAGGATGCACTTGATGATGCCCGCGGCGGTGGTGGCGATGCCGTAGTAGGTCGTGCCCTTGCGCTTGAGGATTTCCCAGCCCGCCTGGACGGTGTCGTGGACGAGCCGGTCGAGGTCGACCCCCTCGAAGCGGCCGGGATTGTCCCGCAGGACCTCGGCAAAGGTTTTGCCGCCCACGGTGACGCGCGACCAGGGGACCATCTGGCTGTCGCCGTGCTCGCCGAGCGCGAAGGCGTGGACGCTGCGCGGGTCGACGCCGACCAGCCCGCCGAGGAGCGCCTTGAGGCGGGCGGAGTCGAGCGCGGTGCCGGTGCCGATCACCTGGCTTTTGGGGAGGCCGGAGAGCTTCCAGACGTCCTGCGCGATGAGGTCCACCGGGTTGGAGACGATGAGGAAGATGCCTGAGAAGCCCGCCTCCATGACCGGCCCGACGATCGAGCGGACGATCTCCTTCGAGAGGCCGAGGGTGTCGAGCCGGGTCTGGCCCTCGCGGGGCGGCGGCCCGGCGGTGATGACGACGATGTCCGCGTCGCCGCAGCCGGCGTATCCGCCGGCCGTCACCCGGATGTTGCGGCCGAGATAGTCGATGCCGTCCCGCAGGTCCATCATCTCCCCGTGGGCGCGCTCGGCGTCGCGGTCGACGAGCAGGATTTCGTCGCAGAGCCCCTGCGTCAAAAGGCTGAACGCGGTGGAGGAGCCGACGAGCCCCGCCCCGATTATGGCGACCTTGCTGATATGCTGTTTCATGGGATCACCTCGAGAGAATCATTTCTCCCTAGTATGCCCCAATCAGTCGAGCAGATGCTTCGAGCGCCAGTTTCCGCTGCGCCAGCGCAGGAAGGAGACGAGCCCGCGGAAGCACTCGTCGCAGGTCATGGCGATCCAGATGCCGGGCAGCCCGAGCCCGAGGACGACGCCGAGCAGGTAGCCGCCGCCGACCGCGACCGTCCAGACGGTGGTGACGTTGAGGCAGATGGGGAAGCGGATGTCGCCCGCCGTCTGAAGGGCGCGGAATAGGACGATGTTGGCCGCGCGGCCGAGCTCGAGCAGGATTTCGATGCCCATGATCGTGCGGCACATGGAGAGCACCTGCGGGTCGCTTGTAAAGAGCCCGAAGAGCGGCTCGCAGAGCAGGAAGAGCAGCAGCGAGATTACAAAGGAGACGAGCATCGCGGCGCGCAGCGTCGCGTTGACGCGGCGGTCGGTCTCCTCGACTTTTCGCGCGCCCATCAGGTAGCCGACGATGATCTGGGTGGCCTGCGCGATCGCGGACCCGTAGATGTAGGAGAGCATCGCAAACATGTTGGAGTAGGCGCGCGCCGTGATGACGTAGATGGGCAGGGAGTTGCACATCGTCTGGATGACGATCTGGGTCAGGTTGTAGGAGATTGACTCGCCGCCCGAGGGGATGCCGATCTTGAGCAGGCGCTTCAGATGGTCGACGGGGAAGGGCCGCAGGTTCCGGAAGTCGACGGGGGTGCGGATCGTGCGCTTAAAGAGCCAGATGACGATGACGACGCCGACCAGGCGGGACAGGTCGCTCGAGATGGCGGCGCCCGCGACGCCGAGCATGGGGATCGGCCCCATGCCGCCGATGAGGACAAAGTTCCCGGCGATGTTCAAAAGGTTGATGACGATCGAGATGAACATCGTCTGCTTGGTGAGGCCGTGCGCGCGGAAGAAGGCGACGAAGGTCAGGTGGATGGCCTGCAGGGGCATGCCGACGCCGATGATGCGCAGGTAGGCGCCCGCCTCGGGCATCAGTTCCGCCGGGACCCCCATCAGCCCGTAGATCTGCGTGGAAAAAAAGGTGAGGGCGACGAAGATGACAAGCGAGAGCGTGACGTTGACCACGAGCGAAACGGTGTAGGTCTGGGCGACCCGCTCGGTGCTGCCCGCGCCGATGTACTGGGTGATCAGGATGGTCGCCGCCATGCAGATGACCGAAAAGGAGATGAGCAGCAGATTGGTGATGACGTTGGCGTTGCCGATCGCTGCGACGGCGGTGGGGGAGGTGCGGGCCACCATCATCTGGTCGACGTTGCTGACGAGCATCTGGAGGACCAGTTCGACGAAGATCGGCCAGGTAAGTTGGAAGAGGTACCCGCGCGAATTGACATTTTGATCCATAAGCGTCCCCTGTTCACATCATAATAACGGAGTCATTATAGTACCTGCACGAAAAAAGTCAATGGATTTTCAGCACATCGCACAAATAAAGCGGACAGCACAAAAATGCTGTCCGCTGTAAGCCCGTGGTTCGTTATTTTGACATGAGGTCACAGATGGCGTTGGAGAAGGCGACGGGGTCGTCGATCGACATCCCCTCGATGAGCAGCGCCTGCGAATAGAGCAGGGAGGCGTACTGTTTCAGCTGGTCGCGGCCGCCCTCGTCCGCGTAGAGCTTCCGCATTGCCGCGAAGACGGGGTGGGAGGCGTTGACTTCCAGCACCCGCTCCGCCTTGGGCTTCTGCTCGCCGGGCATCGCGCTGAGCACCTTCTCCATCTCGAGCGAAACCATGCCGTCGCTCGAGAGGCAGACAGGGTGGGATTTGAGCCGGCTGGAGAGGCGCACCTCCTTGACCTTTCCGTCAAGGGCGTCCCGCAGAAAACCGAGCAGGTCCTTGTTCTCCTCGTTCTGCTTTTTGATCTCTTCCTTTTCCTCCTCGGTCTCCAAACCGAGGTCCTTGTCGGCGACCGACTTGAATTCCTTGTCCTCGTACTTGAAAAGCATCCGGAGCGCGAACTCGTCGACGTCGTCGGTGAGGTAGAGGATTTCGTAGCCCTGGTCGCGGAGCAGCTCGGTCTGGGGCAGCAGGCCGATCTTTTCCACCGTTTCGCCGCAGGCGTAGTAGATGTATTTCTGCGACTCCTTCATGCGGCCGACGTACTCCGACAGGGTGACGAGCTTTTCTTCGCTCGACGAGTGGAAGAGCAGCAAATCCTGCAAGAGGTCCTTCTTGGCGCCGTAATCGTTGTAGACGCCGAACTTGAGCTGGAGGCCGAAGTTCTTCCAGAATTTCTCATATTGATCCCGGTCGTTTTTGAGCATCGAAAGCAGCTCGGAGTGGATCTTCTTTTCGAGCCGCCCGGCGATCACCTTGAGCTGGCGGTCGTGCTGGAGCATCTCACGGGAGATGTTGAGGGAGAGGTCCTGCGAGTCGACGAGGCCCTTTACAAAGCTGAAGCAGTCGGGCAGCAGGTCGGCGCACCTGTCCATGATGAGCACGCCCGAGGCGTAGAGCTGGAGCCCCTTCTCGTAGTCGCGGGAGTAGTAGTTGAAGGGGGCGCGGGCGGGGATGAAGAGCAGGGCGTTGTAGGTCGCCGCGCCCTCGGTGGAGCTGTGGATGACGAGCGCCGGGTCCTCGAAGTCGAAGTATTTCTCCTTATAGAAATTGTTGTAGTCCTCATCCTTCAGCTCCGACTTGTTCTTCTTCCAGATGGGCACCATGCTGTTGAGGGTCTCGTGCTCGGTGTAGTCCTCGTATTCGGGCTTGTCCTCGGGGCAGCCCTCCTTGAGACGGCGGGCGGGCATGTCCATGCGGATGGGGTAGCGGATGTAATCGGAGTACCGTTTCACAAGCGCGGAGACGCGGTGCGGGTCGAGAAATTCGTCGTAGTTCTCCTCCCCCTCGTTCTCCTTGAGGGTCAGCACGATCTTTGTGCCGTGGCCGTCCATTTCGCAGGGCTCGATCGTGTAGCCCTCGACGCCGCGGCTCTCCCATTTCCACGCCTCGTCCGAGCCATAGGGACGGCTGTAGACGGTGACGCGGGAGGCGACCATGAACGCCGAATAGAACCCGACGCCGAACTGGCCGATGATGTCAATGTCCTCCTTGTGCTCGCCGTCCTCCTCCTGCTTGAAGGCGAGGGAGCCCGACTTGGCGATCGTGCCGAGGTTGCTTTCGAGCTCGTCCTTCGTCATGCCGCAGCCGTTGTCCGTGATCGTAAGGGTGCGGGCGTCCTTGTCGAGGGCCAACTCGATCGAGAAGTCGTCCCTCGAAAGCCCGGTGAGATTCTCCGAAAGGGAGTGGTAGTAGAGCTTGTCGATCGCGTCGGAGGCGTTGGAGATCAGTTCGCGTAAAAAGATCTCCCGGTGGGTGTAGATCGAGTTGATCATCAATTCGAGCAGCCGTTTGCTCTCGGCCTTGAACTGCTTGGTGCGCATGAAACCAGACCTTTCTATCAGAATTTCATTAAAAACGAAAAGTTAGCACTCAATCTATTTGAGTGCTAACTATACTATAATATAAGTCGCAGGAAAAATCAAGTCTAAATTGTGAACATTTTCGGCAGTAAAACGCGCTCTTTCCTCCACTCATCTTATAGAAGGACAAAAAGGGGGGACCGGCATGGGCCGGATCAATCATCTGCTGAAGTTTGCCTGCATCGCGGCGGCGCTGACACTGCTTGCCGCTTCCCCGGCGCTGACCGCCCGGCCGCCCGAGCCGCCGGCTGAGACGGTCGAGATGCGCCTGCTGCCCGACGACCGCCCGATCCGCGTGACGGGCGACGGCCGGGTTCTCGAGCTGTGCGCTCCCGCCGCCGGGCAGCTGCCCTCCCACGGCTTTGACGCGGAGCTGACGCCCGTCTACGACACGGCGGAGCCGGTCGACATCGCGCAGATGCCGGTGCGGGACACGCCGGAAACGCCGGCTCCCCGCGCCTGCCCGTTTGACGGGGAAGCCGTGTGAAACGCCGGCCGGCATTGGCCGCGGCAGCGCTGACCGTCCGCCGCCCGGGAGTCCGGCTGATCAAATGAGGATAAAAAAGGACCGCCTTACGGCGGTCCTTTTTGTGGTTTAGGATTGGGTATAGGCCTGGCCCGTGTGCTCCTTGTAGTGGTGCGCTTCCTCGAGCATCATGTCCTTGACCTTCATCAGGCGGATCTGGGTGCTGCGTTCGTTCTCGTCGAGCTTCATCGTGA
The DNA here is from genome assembly GCF_900199635.1 of Anaerotruncus massiliensis (ex Togo et al. 2026). GTDB lineage: Bacteria > Bacillota > Clostridia > Oscillospirales > Ruminococcaceae > Anaerotruncus > Anaerotruncus massiliensis. The sequence goes on from NZ_LT962687.1 coordinate 1,371,792, forward strand.
TGTACTTGATGTTCTCCCGCAGCTCGGGGATCACGACGTGTTCGAGCGCGTTGACGCGGCGGCGGGTCTTCTCGATCTCGGCCGCCATCAGCTGGCAGGACTTCTCCACCTCGGCCAGCCGCAGCAGGTCGGGCAGGATGTCCGAGAGGGACTTGATCGCGCCGTCGAGGTCGGAGGAGGTGAAGGCGAAGCCGTAGGAATAGATGTTGTTTTCGTCGCCCGAGCGGGTCTTGTACTCGAAGACGGGAATCTCGACGCTCATGACGTTGCGCTCCGACGCCTCGAGGTAAACCTCCTGCATCGGGGCCATCATCGCCACGTTGAGCACCTCGTCGTCCATGCCCGCGCGCGCCAGCACGAAATTCTTGTTGGCGGCGGCGATGCCCGCCTCCACGGTTTCGCGCAGGGCCTTGTTTTCCCGCACCAGCTCGAGGAACTGACGCATCAGCTCGTCGCGCTTATCCTTGAGGAGCTTGTGGCCGCGCGTGGCGGTGACCAGTTTTTTCTTGAGTCTGGTCAGCTCCATGCGGGTCGGGTTCACCTGTGTTTTTGCCACGGTGCATCACCCCTCCTGCTGGCCGTAATACTGATCGAGGAACTTGTCGTCGATACGTTTCAGCTCGCTGCGCGGCAGGATGCGCAGCAGCTTCCAGCCGATGTCGAGGGTTTCCTCGATGTCGCGGTTGGCGTCATAGCCCTGCGAGACGTACTCCTGCTCGAACGCCTCCGCGAACTTGGCGTAGAGCTTGTCGATGTCGGTCAGCGCGGCCTCGCCGAGGATGACCATCAGCTCCTTCGCGTCCTTGCCGCGGGAATAGGCGGCGAAGAGCTGGTTCATCGTGTTCGCGTGGTCGGCGCGGGTCTTGCCGACGCCGATGCCCTTGTCCTTCAGTCGGGAGAGGGAGGGCAGCACGTCGATCGGCGGGGTGACGCCCTTGCGGTAGAGCTCGCGCGACAGGATGATCTGTCCCTCGGTGATGTAGCCGGTGAGGTCGGGGATCGGGTGGGTCTTGTCGTCCTCGGGCATCGTCAGGATGGGGATCATCGTGATCGAGCCGGTCTTGCCCTTCTGGCGTCCGGCACGCTCGTAGAGGGAGGCGAGGTCGGTGTACATGTAGCCGGGATAGCCGCGGCGTCCGGGGACCTCCTTGCGGGCGGCCGAAACCTCGCGCAGTGCGTCGGCGTAGTTGGTGATGTCGGTGAGGATGACCAGCACGTGCATGTTCTTCTCGAACGCGAGGTACTCGGCCGCGGTCAGCGCCATGCGCGGGGTCGCGATGCGCTCGACGGCGGGGTCGTTCGCGAGGTTGATGAAGAGCACGGCGCGGTCGAGCGCGCCCGTCTCGCGGAAGGACTCGATGAAGAAGTTGGACTCCTCGAAGGTGATGCCCATCGCGGCGAAGACGACCGCGAACTGCTCGTCGGTGCCGCGCACCTTCGCCTGGCGCGCGATCTGCGCTGCAAGCTGGGCGTGGGGCAGGCCGGACGCCGAGAAGATGGGCAGCTTCTGGCCGCGGACGAGGGTGTTGAGCCCGTCGATCGCGGAGATGCCCGTCTGGATGAACTCCTGCGGGTAGCTGCGGGCCGCCGGGTTCATCGGCAGGCCGTTGATGTCCATGCGCTTCTCGGGCAGAATCTCCGGGCCGCCGTCGATCGGGCGGCCGAGGCCGTCGAAGACGCGGGAGAGCATATCCTCCGAGACGCCCAGCTCCATGCTGCGCCCGAGGAAGCGGACGCGGGAGTTGGAGAGGTTGATGCCGGTCGAGGACTCGAAGAGCTGGACCAGCGCGTCGCTGCCGTTGATCTCCAGCACCTTGCAGCGGCGCTTTTCGCCGCTGGCAAGCTCGATCTCGCCCAGCTCGTTGAAGGTGACGCCCTCCACGCCGCGGACCAGCATCAGGGGGCCTGCGACCTCCTGTATGGTACGATATTCCTTCGGCATTAGAACTCCTCCTTCTGTTTGGCCGCGAGCTCGGCGATCTCGCTGGCGAGCTCCCGCTGGATCGACTCGTACTCCGGTCCGATCTGGTCGGGCAGGATGTACTTGAAGCGGCCGATCTGCTCGCGCACCGGCAGGTTGACGAGGGAATCGACCGGGATGCCCTTGGAGAGGCCCTCGACCGCCGCGTCGTAATAGTCGAGCACGAGCTTCATCATCGTGAACTGCTTGGGCAGCGGGGTGTAGGTGTCGACATCGTGGAAGGAGTTCTGGTGCAGGAAGTCCTCACGGATCGACCGCGCGGCCTCCAGCTTGATGCGGTCGGGCGCGGACAGCGCGTCCATGCCGACGAGCTGGACGATCTCCTGCAGCTCCGATTCCTCCTGCAACAGCAGCATCATCCGCTGGCGCAGGGAGGACCACTCGGCCGCAACGTTCTCGTTGAACCATTTCTCGGTGGTATCGGTGTAAAGGGAATAGCTTGTCAGCCAGTTGATGGCGGGGAAGTGGCGCTGGTAGGCCAACTGGGCGTCGAGGCTCCAGAAGACCTTGACGATGCGCAGCGTCGCCTGCGAGACCGGCTCGGAGATGTCGCCGCCCGGAGGGGAAACGGCGCCGATTGCCGAAAGGGAGCCCTCGCGGCCCTCGGAACCGAGCGTGATGACGCGGCCGGCGCGCTCATAGAACTGCGCGAGGCGGCTGCCGAGGTAGGCGGGGTAGCCCTCCTCGCCGGGCATCTCCTCGAGTCGGCCGGACATCTCGCGCAGGGCTTCCGCCCAGCGGGAGGTCGAGTCGGCCATCAGCGCGACCGAGTAGCCCATGTCGCGGAAATATTCGGCGATCGTGATGCCGGTGTAGATCGACGCCTCGCGCGCCGCGACGGGCATATCCGACGTGTTCGCGATCAGCACGGTGCGCTCCATCAGGCTGCGGCCCGTTTTCGGGTCCTTCAGCTCGGGGAACTCGTTGAGCACGTCGGTCATCTCGTTGCCGCGCTCGCCGCAGCCGATGTAGACGACGATGTCCGCCTCTGCCCATTTCGCCAACTGGTGCTGGATGACCGTCTTGCCCGAGCCGAACGGACCGGGGACGGCGGCCACGCCGCCCTTGGCGATGGGGAAGAGGGCGTCGATGACGCGCTGGCCGGTGACCAGCGGCATGTCGGGGGAGAGCTTTTCCTTGTAGGGGCGGCCGCGGCGGACCGGCCAGCGCTGCATCAGCGTCAGGGGCTGCTCGGTCCCGTTGGCCGTCTCGATGACGGCGACCGTCTCGGTGATGTTGTAGTCGCCCTCTTCGATCGACTTGATCGTGCCGACGACCCCCACGGGGACCATGATCTTGTGCAGGACGATCTCGGTCTCCTGCACGGTGCCGATCACGTCGCCCGCGACAATCGCGTCGCCCTGGCGGACGACGGGGGTGAAGTGCCATTTCTTCTCCCGGTCGAGGGAGGGGACTTCGACGCCGCGCGCGAGTGAGTTGCCGATCTTCGCGCGGATCTCCTCCAGCGGGCGCTGGATGCCGTCGTAGATATTCGAGATGAGGCCGGGGCCGAGCTCGACACTCATCGGCACGCCGGTCGATTCCACCGGCTCGCCGGGGCCGAGGCCGGAGGTCTCCTCATAGACCTGGATCGACGCCTCGTCGCCGTGGATCTCGATGATCTCGCCGATGAGGCGCTGCCCGGAAACGCGCACCACGTCGAACATGTTGGCGTCGCGCATCCCCTCGGCGATGACCAGCGGGCCGGCCACCTTTTTGATCGTACCTTTGCTCATAGCTTGCTTTCACCTGCTCTATTCCGGTTTCGGAGGCCCCGCAGCGGCGGGGTCCGCGAAAGCCCTATTTTGCCGGCGGTCAGTTGCCGCCGAAGATGATGTCGGAGCCAACTGCCTGCTCCACCGATTTTTTCACGTTCCGGATGCCCATGCCGGTGTTCCCCGAGACGCCGGGGATGGGGATGATGGCGGGGAGGCGCTGGGCGCGGTAGCGGTCGATCTCCGTTTCGAGCTGGGCTGCGAGCGCCTCGGTGACGTAGACCACCGCGTAATCGCCCTCCGCGAGCCTGCGCAGCTGCTTTGCGGCCTCGACCGGGTCGGTGACCGGGAAGGTGTCCAGGCCGAGCGCCGCGAAACCGTAGATGCTGTCCCGGTCCCCCATGACTGCTGTCCTATACATACATCTCCCTGATCCTTTCCCGGATCGACGCCTCCGGCAAATCGTTGAGCTTGCCGGAGAGGATGATCCGCACGCACTTGATCTCGTTTTCCCGCCCGAGGATATAGGCGGCGAGCGGCCCGATGCCGAACGCCTGGAACTGCTGCGGGCGGATCGACTCGATGATCACGTTGTCGCACCACCGCTCGAACGCGGAGGGCGACTGCTCGAGCGCCGAGACGGCGGCCGCGTAGTCGGTCGTGGAGAGGTAGTCGCTGACCGCCTCGAGGCTGTCGGCGGCCGCGCGCGCGAGCTGGTAGACGTCGAGCGACCGGCAGGGCGCCAGCGCGCGGCGGATAAATTCGAGGGACTTGCCCGTCTTCTGGCAGCGCACGGCGGTCTTGATGTCCGCCGCCGCGACGGTGAGCTCGGCATATTTGGCGATCAGCTCACTGTCGCTCTCCCGCCCGGCGCGCTCGATCGCTTCGAGCGCGGCGCGGTCGATGACGATGTCGCAGAGCTGGCCGTCCCGGGTCTGGGAGAGGGCGGTATACGCCTCCTCGGCCGGGGCGCGCATCGCCTCGGGCAGCAGGCCGAATTCCTTCTGGCGCACGGCGTCGAGGATCGCGCGATAGTCGACCGTCCCGTGTGAAATGAAGATGCCGAAGTCCTCTTCGCCGGTGCAGACCAGCTTGACCGCGGCCTTGAGATTGTGGTAGTCGTTGGCGTAGAGGAAGACGTCGAAGACCGACATGTCCTCCACCAGCTCCCCGATCAAGCTCCAGGTCTTCTCCCGCTCGGCCGCGAGCATGCGCTCGGCGCCGATTCCGGGCTCGCCGTCCCCCCAGCCGCGGTCGGCCAGCAGGCGCATGCACTCGTCGTAGCTTTTGGCCGCGAGCAGCTGTTCGATCGCCTGTGAGTTGAGGAGGGAGAGCTCCTTGGAGCGGATACGCGCAACGGCATAGGTATATAACGAATCGGACATTGCCTAACCTCCTTTGCGCGAATTAAGAGAAGAGCAGCTCCTGGACCCGGTCCTGCAAACGCTCGCGCGCCGCGTAGAAGAGCGCCTCGATCGAGCAGTTCTCCTCGATGCCGCCGTAGCTGAGCACGAAGCCGCCGTCGATGTCGCGGGTCTCCCGCGAGACGGTGAGCTTTCCGTTCGCGGATTTCGCGAGCGAGGTCTCGAAGCTGGCAGGCAGCCGCCCGAGGTCGGCGGGGGAGAAGAGCAGCTCGCCCTCCTGCGGGAGGGAAAACTTGCTGATCATCTTGAGGATCAGCGCGAAATAATCGGAATCGGGGAGCTTGTAGATCGACTGGCGGGCGCTTTCGATCGCTTCGCCGATGATCTCCTGCTTGGCGGCGAGCACCGCGCGGCGCTGCGCCAGTTCGGCGGCGGATCTCGCGGCGGCCAGATGGTTCTGCACGTCGGTTTTCGATTTGGCCAGGATCGCGCCGGACTGCGTCCGCGCGTCCTCCGCCGCCTTCGCGGCGAGCTGCCCGGCCTCCTCCTTCGCCTGTGCGACGACCGCGTCCGCGGCCTGCTGCGCCTCGTCCCGAATCTGCTGTACAATTTTTTCTAGTCCGGTCATAGCAGAATTCTCCTTACTTTGAAAGTGCGGAACATTCCGCCGGGGATCACAGGCTCAGGCCGCCGACGCCGAAGATCGAGAGGATCGAAACGAGCAGGGCGAGGATCGCGTAGGTCTCGACCATCGCCGGGAAGATCATGGACTTACCGAACGTCTCGGGGCGTTTGCAGATCATGCTGATCGAGGCGACGGAGGCGCGCGCCTGACGGATCGCGGACCAGAGGCCGACGAACGCCATCGGCATGCAGGCGGCGAAATAGAGCAGGCCCTTGACGAGGGAGATGTTGGGGTCGCCGCCGAGGATGCCGATCTGGGTGAGGGTGATGAAGGCGATCAGCAGGCCGTAGATGCCCTGCGTACCGGGGAGAAGCTGAAGGATCAGGACTTTACCAAAGCGGTTGGGGTCTTCGGTGACCGCGCCAGCCGCGGCCTCGCCGGCCATGCCGACGCCGATCGCGGAACCGATCCCAGCCATCAAAGCGGCGAGGGCCGCACCAAGCAACGCAAAAGCAATTCCCAAAGAACTCATTTCAGATTTCCTCCTTAAATTTGTAATATTTCGTATGGGCGGCGAACGGCGTGAACGCACGGCCGCCCCCCTCATAGAACTTGCCGAAGAACTCGACGAACTGCAGGCGGTTGGTATGGACGTAGGCGCCCAGCAGGTTGATGCCGATGTTCAGCGTGTGCCCGATCAGGAATACGACGATGAACATGATCGCGCCGACGATGCCGCCGCCCGCCATGCTGCCCATCTTGTTGAAGACCTGCGCGATGACGCCGGTCGCGAGACCGAGTGCCAGCAGGCGGGAGTAGGAGAGGATGTCGCTGAGGTAGCCGGTGACGTTATAGGCGCTGTAAAGCCCCTGCGCCAGCCGCGCGAACGGGTTTTTGGAGTCCCGCCCGCCCGTCAGGATGATCCCGACGAGCCCTGCGAGCGCGCACCACGCCGCAACCGTCGCGGCGATCGGCGGAAGCTGGAAGGGGATGCCGAGCATCTCGGTGATCATCGGCATGGTCAGCAGATAGACGATGCCGCCGCCGACCAGCAGGTACCAGAACACGACGTCGCAGACCGCGTCGTAATATTTCCCCTCCCGCGCGTACTGGTAGAACTTGAGCCCCAGCCCGACGAAGAGGTGGATGATGCCGATGAGGAAGGAGAAGGTCAGCAGGCGGATGGGCTCGCTGACCGGCTCGAACCAGATGGGCCGCAGCGCCAGGTCGCTGTGGAAGAAGGTCGACGAGATGACCGCGACCGCGTCCCCGAAGAAGCTGCCGAACATGAATCCCCAGAAGGTGGTGGACAGCCCGCACCAGAAGAACATCTTGACCATCTTGCCGATGCCGGGCTCCATGTTCTTGTACTTGAGGATCACGACCGCGCAGGCGATCGTCATGACGAGGCCGTAGCCCGCGTCGGAAAGCATCATGCCGAAGAGGATGTAATAGAAGAAGGACATGATGGTCGTCGGGTCGATCTCGTGCCTGCCGGGGAGGCTGTAGCTCTCGACGACCGATTCGACCGGGGTGGAGAAGGGGTTGTTCTTGAGCACGACCGGCACGTCCTCGTCGGGGCCGGGAGCGGTGAGCTCGACGGCCACGTCGAATTTGGAGGAGAGCTCCTCCGAAAGCGGCCGGGCGTTCCGCGCGGTGACGTAGCCGGAGAGGATGAACGCCCGCCGCGACTGCATGAGCCGCCCGATGACGTCGTATTTTTCCGCCCGCAGCCGCAGGTAATCGGCCAGCAGTTTGAGGTCCGGGCGGTCGCCGCCGCGCGAGACAATCTCCGTCCGGGCGGCTTCGATCGCCTCGTTTGCCCGCGCGGTCTCCGCTTCGAGCAGCTTTTTGCGCTCGGCGGGGCTCTCGGCGGGCGGGGAGGCGGGCCGGGTAAAGCCGATGGCGCGCAGCGCCTCGTCGACCGCGGCCGCCTCGGCGCGCGGGGCGACGATGAAGACGCAGGTCTGGTCCTGCGAATGGCTGACGAGATCGACGTTGACCGTCGCGTCGGGGGCCTGTCCGGCGATCCGGGAATAAACCTCGTCGAGGGAGAGGTCCTCGGGGAAGGAGCCGATAAACGCCGCCGTGGAGCGCGTCCCGGTGAACCGAAGCGGGACGTCGAGCCCGAGCCAGGGGACGAGCGCGTCGAGCTGGGTCTCGAGCTTGAGGATCTCCGCGCGGTTCTCCGAGATCTTTTTCGAGAGCGCGTTCAGACGCAGCGCCTGTGCGAGCACGTCGTCGGCGCGTTCGCCGAACGCGGCGTACTCATCGGCGGTCAGCGGCCCGCGCCCCTCGAGCGAGGAAAGCAGGGAGGACTTGACGGGGGAATAGGCGTCGAGCACCTCCAGAGCCTGATTGACGGCGGAGAGGTCCTTCTCGAACTGAGATCGGACGGCGGAGGTGTCGGCTTTTTCAAAGACGCTGTCCTGCAGGGCCAGGTCGGAGATTTCGACGACGCCGCGCCGCTGCAGGGTTTCAAGAATGGATTTGCGGTCTTTTTTCAGCGCGCATATGCTGATGCGCTGCATCTGCAGCACCGCCATGAAACGGATGCCTCCTTTTTCATGAAATTGGGCAGGGGGATCAGATCAGCTCGGAGAGAATCAGGCGACGGACCTCGGCCCCCTTTGCATCCGCGCTGGCGCGCAGCGAAGCGATTTCCTTCTTGACGGATTCGAGCGCCTCGCTCTGCATGGCTTCGCCCTGTTGCTTTGCTTCGGCAAGCGCCGCGTCCGCCGCGGCTTTCGCCCCGGCGACCGCCTGGCCGACCGCTTCGGCGGCGTCGGCTTTCGCGCGCGAGAGAATCTCCTCCCGTTGGCGTGCCGCCTCCTGTTCGATCTGTTCGGCTGCAAGCTCCGCTTCGCGGACAGCCCGAATGGTCTCCTGTTCCATAGTATCACCACCCACTTATCTGATTTTACTTGATCCGTGTATGGAAGGCCCCATGGCCGGGTAAACGTCGTTGGGATATCTTGTATAGTATACCGCCTTTTTTAGGAAGAATCAACAAAGCGCGGCCCGCTGGAGAAAAAATACGATAATTTTTTATTATCTTTCCACAAATTGGGCCGCTGGCACGCGATCGGGCATTTCCCAGCCCGTTGGCCACATTATTACAATAAAAAAGGAAAAAACATACTGATATTGTACTATATAAAGGCAACAGAATCAAGGTGTTATCGGAAGTAATTTTGTGAAAAATAATAATTTATTATTTTGCAGAAACACAATGGAAGAAAAAACCGTTTGGGGTTGAACGGGAAGGGAATCCGTAGTAAAATGGCGGTAGAAGGCGGCCCGCGTCAATCATAGCATGCCGCGCCGGGGCCGTAATTAGACAGATTTACCGGATTGTCGGAAAACGAGACGGTTTTCGCAATCTGTATGGACAGATCGGGGGAGACGGGATGATCAGAGGCCGACGCATAGGGTACCGGTGGCTGGCCGCCGTGCTGGCCCTGCTGTTCGCGTGCGCGGGGCTGCCCGCGTTCGCGGAGGATGCGGTCGAACCGGCCGTTTCTCCGACGGAAAAGACGCTGGAGGAGGGGAACAAGCTCGCGGATATCGCGTTCACCGCGAGGGACGGGAATGATACCGTGCTGGGTCGTTTTGCCTGGGCGCCCGGAGTCCCCTATGATCAATCTCTTACGCAAGCGGATTCCGGATCTTATACGGTCATCTTTACGCCGGAGCCTGCCGAGCAAAACGGGAAGGTTTATTCAGAAGCGCGGCAGGCGGTCGCCGTCACCGTTATGCCGAAGGAATCACCCGACCCCGCCTACGACACCGCGTCCGCGATTACCGACGCGGTCCGCGGCATCGCCGATCGGTCGGACGACGAGGTCCGCCGCATCGCCGAGGCGATGCGCGCGCTCAGCGGCCGCGAGCAGGACAGGCTCTCCCGGTCGACGCTCGAAAAGCTCGACGCGGAGTACTGCAAGCGCTTCGGGTACACCCATGAGACGACGGTCGACGTGCGCGACGACGGCGTTTCGAGCAACCGCATCCCGCGCGGTTCCCACGCCTACGGCGTGGCGGCCGCCACCGGGGGGAACCGCACGGTGAAGCTCTACCAGCAGAAGCCGTCGGGCAGCTCGGTGCTCCAGTTTGAACTGGAGGTGGACGGCGGCTCCGCCTCACTGCCCGCGCCGATCGTCATATACGTCGCACTTCCCGGCAATATCAGCAGTTCCCGCGATTACTACCTGAAAAGCACGGACGGGGAGATCTCCGCGAGCGTTTCGCGCGACTATCTCGCCTTTACGACCAGCACCCTCGGCCGGTTCCGCCTCTACCGGGAGCGCTCCTCCGGCCGGGACGACGATGACGATGATGACGACGACTGGTACCGTTATCGTTCCCGGAACACCGGCCGGGATTACGTCGTCACCTCCTTTTGGGAGCCGGTGATCGACGCGGTCCACGACGCGAAGGAGGGCGACCGCCTGCGCGTCAACATCGGCGCCCGCACCGAGATCCCCGCCGACCTGCTGCGGGAACTGAAAGGCCGCCGTGTCATGCTGGTGCTGAGCCCCTCGCGCGGGGACAGCGTTACGATCCGGGGGGAGGAGGTCGTCTCCATCCCCGTTTCGCGCGACTACTACACGATGAACAATCTGCTTTCCCTCTATGAGCGGGGGGACCGCTTCGACGATCCGCCCGCCTCCGGTGAGGCGGCTCCCGCCGTTCCGGCGGCGCCCCCCGTGGCCCGGCCGCCGGCGGCTTACGTCCCGGCCGCGCCCGTTTACGCGCCTCCGGCCGCGTCTTCCGCCCCGGCAGAATCCGCCGTGAGCGTGTCCGAGCCCCCTGAGGAGGAGCCGCTTCCGGACGTGGAGATCGCGGCGGAGGAGGACGACCCGCCCGCATCCTCCGAGGAGCAGCCCGCCAAGCCGCAGGAGCCGACCGGCGGCGAGGAGAACCCCTTCGGGCTGGCGTTATTCGCGGCGGCCGCGGTGGCGGCGGCGGCCCTGCTCTCCTGCGTGCTGACGCTCGCCATCTGGGGAGCGCGGCGCAGGAGGGGAAGATAGGCGAAAACAGTTGACTTTCCGCAAGTTTGTGCTATATTGAAGACAGAGTCCGGGGTCCGGAATTTAGAATGACATCTTCACACCCTCACCCCCTATAGCATGGAGCGGTCCGCGCATCTGCGCGGGCCGCTCCGCTTTTTGTGTGAAAAAGTAAGAGAATTGTAAGAAAACTGTTGCAAAATCAGTAAGAACCGTCCGGTATGCTCTTTTTGTGTGAAATAGATGTTGACATTTTTTTAGCAATACTGTATTATTGTACCGTTATGTTAATACAATAGGCGGAAATAATTTCACATGTCTGAATCCAAACGGCGGGGAATGTCGTTTGTATCAACGGAGTTTCATGGCAGCCGGGCGGGCGCCCGGCGGAAAAAGATTCTTGAACGAAGGAGTTATGAGGAATGCTTGGGATAAAAAAGAAAAATCCGGAATCTGCCGCGGCGGGCGCGGAACAGGAGGCGCCGAATTCGACCGCCGGGGTGAATCAGGACATCGCACGCTTCACCAAGCGCAAATCCCATAAGAAGCGGATTGCCATCGCAGTGGTGGCGGTCGTGGTGGTCGGTGCGATCGGATGGAAGTTCCTGTTTGCGAGCGCGCCGGCGATGGCTCCGGTCATGTCCACCGCCTTGCAGAAGACCGAGCTGGTCAACAGCATCAGCCTGACCGGCACGGTGGAAAGCGCGGAGGCTTCCTATGTACATACGACCCTCAACAGCACGGTGAACACCGTTGCGGTAAAGGTCGGGGACCACGTGGAGGCGGGCGACCTGCTCGCCCAGCTCGACACCTCCGATCTCGAGCTGTCGATCGCGGAACAGCAGGCGGTCATCAGCAAGATTTCCCGCCAGAACCAGTACGCGATGGAAAACGCGCAGAAGAAGCTCGAGGATGCCAAGAGCGACATCTCCAACAACGTGGACGCGGAGCTGATCGCGGCGGAGAACGCCCTGCGCAGTGCGCAGCAGAACCTGAACGATGCGCGCCGCGACCTCAACGAGCACAAGGATGATCTCGAGTACGCGGACGATGTCATGAACAACCTTGAGAAAAAACTCAACCGCGCGCGCAACGAATACCAGGACGCGGAAAAGAAATACCAGATCGCCGAGCGGGAACACAAGGATAACGGCACCCCGATCCCGCAGGACGTCATCGATGAGCTTGACCGTTCGGAGAAGGCTTACGATGAGGCGCTCAAGGAGTGGCAGAAGAACGACAACGAGTACGGCGGCGACCTGAGCAGCTACAGCAAGGAGTACCGCTCCGCGCGCATCGCTTATGAGAACGCGCTCGCCAACAAAAACGCGATTGAAAACAGCGTCAACCGCAATCTCGACAACCTCGAAACAAGCATCAAGGGGCAGGAGATCGACGGCGACCTCACCTCCCAGCAGATCTCGCTCAAAAAGCTGCAAAAGGATCTCAGCGAGTCGACGGTTACCGCTCCGATCTCCGGCACGGTGACGGCGGTCTACGCCAAGGAGGGGGTCCCGGCGGCGGGGCTGCTCTTTGTGGTCGAGAACACCGACGACCTGGTCATCAAGACCGCACTCAAGGAGTACGACGTCGCGACGGTCCAGGAGGGGATGCCCACCGAGATCAAGTCGGACGCGACCGGCGAGGAGGTCTTCGAGGGGACGGTCGGGCGCATCTACCCGACGGCGGTCAAGGCGTCGGACGGCTCCACCAGGACGGATGGCGGCGTTGAGTTCGAGACGGAGGTCTCGATCAACGATCCGGCTTCCACCGGGCTGCGCGTCGGCATGAACGTCCGCCTCAACATCGTCACGCAGAAGAAGGAGAACGTCTGGGCCGTCCCGTTTGAGGCGGTGGGCACCGACGCGCAGGGCCAGAGCGTGGTCTATGTCGCCAAACCGAACGAGGAGGGCGCGATGATCGCGACCGCCGTTCCCGTGACCACCGGCATGGAGACCGACTTCTACCTCGAAATTTCTTCCGACGGCCTTGCGGACGGCGACCAGGTGCTCTCCGACGCGAGCACGGTCATTCCCGGCATGCCCGTCACGCTGGCGGCCGGCATGGGCGGCGCGGCTCCCGCGGGCGCCGTGATGGAGGGCTGAGCATGAGCGACGAAAAACTTGCCTGGAGCCCCATGCCGGACGGCAGCCTGATCATTGACATGCAGGGGATCTACAAGCGCTTTTACATCGGCCAGCCCAATGAGCTGGAAATCCTCAAGGGCATCGACCTGCAGGTCGGCCGCGGGGAATTCGTTTCGATCGTCGGCGCTTCCGGTTCCGGCAAGTCGACGCTGATGAACATCATCGGCGCGCTCGACCGGCCGACCGAAGGAAGCTACACCCTCGACGGGGTGCCGATGCGCGACGTGCCCGACAACATGCTTTCGGAGATCCGCAACTGCAAGATCGGGTTCGTCTTCCAGACCTTCAACCTCATCCCGCGCACCTCGGCGTTGCGCAACGTCGAGCTTCCGATGCTCTATTCGGGCATGGGCGCTTCGGCCCGCAGCCGCCGCGCGAAGGAACTGCTCGACATCGTCGGCATGGCGGACCGGATGAAGCACCAGCCCAGCGAGCTGTCGGGCGGACAGAAACAGCGCGTGGCCATCGCGCGCGCGATGGCCAACGATCCGGCGATCATCCTGGCGGACGAGCCGACCGGCGCGCTCGACACCCAGACGGGCCATATGGTCATGGACCTCTTTCACCGCCTGCACCGGGAGGAGGGGAAAACGATCGTGCTGATCACCCACAACCCCGAGCTTGCCGCCGAAACCGAACGGATCGTTACGATCAGCGACGGGCGGATCATCCGTACCGAGAAAGGGGGGATGCCGCGTGCAGCTGTTTGAAAACATTTCCCTGGCGGTCGCGGGCCTGCGCGCCAACAAGATGCGCGCGCTGCTCACGATGCTCGGCATCATCATCGGTATCGGCTCGGTCATCACGATCGTTACCGTCGGCGACGCGATGACCAATTCGGTCACCGCCGTCTTCAACGACATGGGCGCGAATTCCTTTCAGCTCTTCCTGTCCGACAAACCGGATGAAAACGGGGCTTTAAATTATAACCGCAGCTATGAAGCGGAAGACTATTTGAATGACGACATCCTCAGCCTCTACACAGAACGGTTTGCCGACGAGATCGAAAACTGGGCCGTCACCGTCAACGCGGGCAACGGCCGGGCGCAGGTGGGCCGCCGCCAGACCGACGCATGGGTTTACGGCGTCAACGCCGATGCCCTGGGCATCCAGAACATCACCCCGATCGCCGGGCACGACCTCAACGACCGGGAGGTCAGCGGGGAAAAGTACGTGGCGGTGGTCTCCAAGGGCATGCTTGAAAAGCTGATGCCCGGCGTCTCCCCGCAGCAGGCGCTTGGGCAGGAAATTAAAGTGCGGCTCACCGCGGGGCTCTATACCTTCAACGTCGTGGGGGTCTATGACTACCAGATCTCCGGCATGATGGCGAGCATGGCGGGGGACACCAGCCGGCAGATGTTTATCCCCGTGGGGGTGGCCAAGCAGATCGCCAAGGACGGCGGCGCGGAGGCCAAGAACGTCGACGGCTACTATGCCGTGCAGGTCAAGGCGAAAGCGGGCGTGGACGTGCAGGACTTCGCGGACCGTTCCACGGAGTATATCAACCGCTCCTTCTACCGGGACAACAAATATGTGAAAATCGAGTCCCAGAACATGGACAGCATGATCGGCCAGATGACGGCCACCCTGGGCACGATGAAGATGGCGGTTTCGGTCATCGCGGCGATCTCCCTGCTGGTGGGCGGCATCGGCGTCATGAACATCATGCTCGTGTCGGTGACCGAGCGGACCCGCGAGATCGGCACCCGCAAGGCGCTCGGCGCCAAGAACAGCGCCATCCGCGTGCAGTTCATCGTCGAATCGATGATCATCTGCCTGATCGGCGGCGTCATCGGCGTTTTGCTCGGAACCACGCTCGGACGGCTCGGTTCGGTGGTGCTCGGCGCGCCGAGCTGGCCCTCGCCGGTCGTCGTGCTGGTGGCCGTCACCTTCTCGATGGCGATCGGCGTCTTCTTCGGATATTATCCCGCGAACAAGGCGGCGAAGCTCGACCCGATCGAGGCGCTGCGCTACGAATAAAACTTACCAAAAAGGACGGGCAAAAGCCCGTCCTTTTTGGAATTGCGCCGGTCGGACAACATGGTATAATAGAGATGTTCAGGCAACCCGATATTTTGGAAGGAGCTGTTTTTTTATGCCGTTGGTCACTACCACCGAAATGTTCAAGAAAGCCTATGAGGGCGGATACGCGGTCGGCGCGTTCAACGTCAACAACATGGAGATCGTCCAGGGGATCACCGAGGCCGCTTCCGAGCTGAAAGCGCCGGTCATCCTTCAGGTTTCAGCGGGCGCGCGCAAATACGCCAAGCACGCCTACCTGGTCAAGCTGGTCGAGGCCGCCGTGGTCGACTGCCCCGAAATCCCCATCGCGCTGCACCTCGATCACGGCGCGGATTTTGAGATCTGCAAATCCTGCATCGACGGCGGGTTCACCTCGGTCATGATCGACGGCAGCTCCCGCGCCTTCGAGGACAACATCGCCGAGACCCGCAAGGTCGTCGAATACGCCCACGCGCGCGGCGTCGTGGTCGAGGCCGAGCTGGGCAAGCTCGCCGGCATCGAGGACGCCGTCAACGTCGCGGCGGACGACGCGCAGTTCACCAACCCCGCCGAGGTCGAGGAGTTCGTCAGCAAGACGGGCGTCGACTCGCTGGCCATCGCCATCGGCACCAGCCACGGCGCTTTCAAGTTCAAGCCCGGCCAGAAGCCGCAGCTGCGCTTCGACATCCTCGAAGAGGTCAGCCGCCGCCTGCCCGGCTTCCCGATCGTCCTGCACGGCGCTTCCTCCGTTCCGCAGGACCTCGTAAAGGTCATCAACCAGTTCGGCGGCGCGATGCCCGACGCGATCGGCATCCCCGAGGAGATGCTGCGCCAGGCGGCCACGATGGCGGTCTGCAAGATCAACATCGATTCGGACGTGCGCGTGGCGATGACCGCCGCCATCCGCAAGTACATGGCGGAGAACCCCAGCCACTTCGACCCGCGCCAGTACCTGACCCCGGCGCGCACCGCGGTCAAGGAGATGGTCTCCCACAAGATCACTGAAGTGCTCGGCTGCGCCGGAAAGGCGTAAGCGGTTTTCACCCGGAAAAGCCCGGCGGACGGCGTCCGCCGGGCTTTTTTGCGTCAGGGCGCGCCCGGCGCGCATAGGATGGGGCAGGAGGTGAGCGCATGGCTTCGTACTATTACGGTCCGCGTCCGGTCCAGACCCCGATGCGGCACCACGGGCGCAACTGGCCGACCAATATCAATACCCCCGGCGTGCACGCCTTTCAGAGGGGGCCGCGGAGCATCTTTGAGGAGCAGGAGTATTTCCGCACCGATCCATACGGCCGCCCGCTGCCCCGCTGAGGGAAAGGAAGCGGCGGGGCGCCCGCCCCGCCGCTTTGATCTATGGAAAGCCGGCGCTACCCTTCGGCCATCATCCGCTGGGCGAACCGGCGCATGTCCTCAATCGAGTGGATCTCGCCGGCATGCTCGTTGATCGCGAGCTTCACCTCCAGCGGGAGCGCGTCGAAATAGCCGGCCATCGTCACGTCCGCGCCGAACCCGAACGAAAAGAAGTTCGGATAATCCTGCATGAAAATCACCTCCGCAGATAGCTTGCGCGGAATTTGCGATTCCATGTGAGCAATTTCTGGATAGGAAAAAGGCCGGGCGCATGCCCGGCCTTTTTTGTCAGCTGTTATTTTTTGGAGGCGGTTTCGCGCTCTTCGCGCCGCTTGCCCTTTTCGCGGAGGTTGTCGTTGATGTCGATCATCCGCTGCACCGCGAGATCGAAGTCCTTGATCTCCTCGTACTGCTCGACGAGCGGGCTGGTGGCGAGATCGCTGTAGGTTTTCTCCTTTTCGCGGTAGACCAGCTTGAGCAGGACCGGCGTGACGATGGTCGTCACGACCACCATGATCACGACCGGGCCGAAGAAGTCCTGCTTCATCAGTCCGGAGGAGATCCCCTTGTTCGCGACGATGAGCGCGACCTCTCCGCGGGAGATCATGCCCACGCCGATGCGCCTGCACTCCTCATTGGAATAGCGGCAGAGCTTCGCGCCGAGCCCGCAGCCGACCACCTTGGAGACGATCGACCAGAGCACGAGCAGGACGGAGAAGAGAACGATCGCCGTGCTCATCTGCGGCAGGACCACCTTGGTGCCGATGCTTGCGAAGAAGATGGGGGAGAGCAGCATGTAGGATACCGTCTCAAAGCGGGTGGCGACATAGGTGACCTTGGTGGTGTTGGAGATGATGAGCCCGGCGATATAGGCGCCGGTGATGTCCGCCACGCCGAAAAACCGTTCGGCCGCAAAGGCGTAGAGCAGGCAGAAGGCGAAGGAGATCACCGCGTAGCGGCGCTTGTCGTCATGCCCGGTCATCCATTTTTCGATCAGCTTGTGCAGCAGGACGCCGACGGCGAGGCTCAGCGCGAAGAACGCGACGATCTTGACGAGCACGGCCACGATGTTGACGCTCGGGTCGGAGACGCTCGTGATAAGGGTCAGCGCGATGATGCCGAGGATGTCGTCGATGAGAGCCGCGCCGAGGATCGCGTTGCCGGAACGGGTGGAGAGCTTGCCCATCTCCTTGAGCGTTTCCACGGTGATGCTCACGGAGGTCGCCGTCAGGATGACGCCGATGAAGAGGTTCTGCAAAAAATTTTCGCCGCCGCGGTTGAAGAACCAGGAAAGCAGGAATCCGCCGGCGAGCGGGACGAGCACGCCGCACAGCGCGATGACGAAGGAGGCGCGCCCCGACCGCTTGAGCTCGGCGATGTCGGTTTCAAGCCCGGCGGTGAACATCAGGACGATGACGCCGATCTCGGCGCACTGGTCCAGGAAGGCGGTCTCATGCAGGACGCCGAGCATGGCAGGGCCGAGCACCAGCCCCGCGAGCAGGGCGCCGACCACCTGCGGCATGGCGATCCGCTTGGTCAGGATGCCGAGCAGCTTGGTGCTCAGCAGGATGATCGCCACGCTGAATAAAAAATTGTAGGATTCCACGGGAATCCCCTCCCTTCCACAAGAGCCCTCCCGGGCGATTTTTAAAAAACATCACCCAGTATAGTCCTTGCGGAGGCAATTTGCAACATGAAATCTGGTCAAGAAATGTATAACATCGCGGATGAATTTGGCTAATTTGTCGATGAATTGCGGAAGCCCTCTTTTCATCGCGCGCCGGATATGTTATAGTGTGATAAGAAAAATATGGAAGGGAAGAAAAGGCTGAATGAAACCCTCAAAGGTCTATTATACCAATCTGCACACCACGCTTGAGGAGAACCTGCTGCAAAAGCTCCGCAGGCTCGTCAAGGCCGCGGGGATCGATTCGATCGATTTCAAGAACAAATACACGGCGATCAAGATCCACTTCGGGGAGCCGGGCAACCTCGCGTTCCTGCGCCCGAACTTCTCCAAGGTGATCGCGGACATCGTCAGGGAAAACGGCGGCAAGCCGTTTTTGACCGACTGCAACACCCTATATGTCGGGCGGCGCAAGAACGCGCTCGACCACATCGAGGCGGCCTATGAAAACGGCTACACCCCCTTTTCGACCGGCTGCCAGATTTTGATCGGGGACGGGCTCAAGGGCACCGACGAGCAGATCGTCCCGATCGACGGGGAATATGTGAAGGAGGCGAAGATCGGCCGCGCGGTGATGGACGCGGACATCGTCATCAGCCTCACCCACTTCAAGGCGCACGAGTGCACCGGAATCGGCGGCGCGATCAAAAACCTCGGCATGGGCTGCGGTTCCCGCGCGGGCAAGATGGAAATGCACTCGGCGGGCAAGCCGTTCGTCGACCGGAGCCTCTGCGTCAGCTGCGGCATGTGCTTTAAGAACTGCGCGCACGGCGCGATCTCCTTCCCCGGAAAAAAGGCGCAGATCGACCACGACAAGTGCGTCGGCTGCGGGCGCTGCATCGGCGTCTGCCCGGCCGACGCGGTGCAGGCCGCGCAGGACGAGGCGTTCGACATCCTCAACAGGAAGATGTCCGAGTACGCTTGGGCGGTCGTCAAGGACCGTCCGGGCTTCCACGTCAGCCTGGTGCTCGACGTGTCCCCCTTCTGCGACTGCCACCCTGAAAACGACGTGCCGATCGTGCCCGACGTGGGCATCTTCGCCTCCTTCGACCCGGTGGCGCTCGACACCGCCTGCGCCGACGCGGTCAACGGGCAGCCGGTCCTTCCCGACAGCCTGCTTGCCAGGCGGGGCGCGGAAGAAAAGGACCACTTCCATGCGCTGCACCCCGACACCAACTGGCGGGTCGGCATCGAGCAGGCCGTCAAAATGGGGATGGGAAGCGCGGAATACGAGCTGGTCGAGATCGAATAACAGGAAAAAGCCTCCCGCATACTGCGGGAGGCTTTTATTGTTTCGTGAAGCCGGGGAGGCCGCCGTCACTGGGCGCGGTAGCCGCGCTTGAGAAGCAGCTGGCGGATTTTCTCGTGCGGGTCGATGATCGCGCTGACCGACATGTCGTGGTTGATCGCGGCGATGAAGTAGGCGATATACTTGGAGACGTCGACCTCGTGGAACCACTCGCGCGAGAGCAGCTCGGGAGAACGGTAGGTGAGGTTGGTGCCGAACACGCCGGAGAGGAGCCCCTCCTCGTAGGCCCGGTCGAACTCGTCGAGGCCGTTGGTAAAGATCGCGTAGGCGGCGTAGGCGAAGATGCGGGAAGCGTTGCGCTTTTTCAGCTCGCGCGCGACCTCGAGCATCGACTCGCCCGACGAGATGATGTCGTCCGCGATGAAGACGTCCTTGCCCTCGAGGGAGTTGCCGAGATACTCGTGCGCCACGATGGGGTTGCGGCCGTTGACGACGCGGGCGTAGTCGCGGCGCTTGTAGAACATGCCCAGGTCGATGCCGAGCACGGAGGCGTAGTACATGTTACGGCTCATCGCGCCCTCATCGGGGCTGACGACCATCAGGTGCTCGCGGTCGAGCCGGATGTCCGGGATGCTGCGCAGCAGGCATTTGAGGACCTGGTAGGAGGGGGAGACGTTGTCGAAGCCCATGAGGGGGACCGCGTTCTGCACGCGCGGGTCGTGCGCGTCGAAGGTGACGATGTTGGAGACGCCCATGTTCTGGAGCTCCTGGAGCGCCACGGCGCAGTCGAGCGACTCCCGGTAGTTGCGGCGGTGCTGGCGGCTGCCGTAGAGCATCGGCATGATGACCGTGATGCGGTGCGCCTTGCCGCTGGCGGCCTGGATCAGCCGCTTCAGGTCCTGAAAATGGTCGTCGGGGGACATGGAGTTCTGGTGTCCGAAGATGTTATAGCTGCAGCTGTAGTTGCCGACGTCCACGATGAAGAAAAGGTCGTCCCCGCGGATGGTCGACTTGATAAGGCCCTTGCCGTCGCCGGAGGAAAAACGGGGACATTCGCTTTCGACGATGTAGCTTTCCTTGTAAAGGGGGCTGCCCTCCGCCCATTTCACGAGGTGCGCGTCGATCTTCTCGGTCAGCTCGCGCGCGCCGGTCAGGCTGATCAGCCCAAGTTCCGCCACCCGGTCACCCGACCGGAAGATGTCTTCCGCATCAATCTGCCCTGCCATTCATAACGCTCCTTTTCGTTCCGCGGTCCCCAAAGGGACCGCCGATCCTTATCTGCGGCCCGAATTATGCAAAATCGGGTCGAAAAAATACAATTTGATTATACATGATCGTTTCAGGATTGTATACGCTTTTCATCCCAGAATCTAAAAAATGGGTAATATCTACAAATTTCGATCTCTGCTCGGGAGAGATTTGTCCGTTGCCGTCATGCGCCGCTTTAAAGGAAGAAAAAGGCCGGGACCGCACGTGCGGTCCCGGCCGGTTTTTTCTAGTCGGCGAAATTGTCGAAATATCCCTGGATGAGGACGATGGGCGTGCCCTTGTCTCCGCTGCCGCTCGTCAGGTCGCACAGGCTGCCGATCAGGTCGGTCAGGCGGCGGGGAGTGGTGCCCTGCGTCTCCATCGTGCCCTTGAGGTCGGCCTTTTTGTTGCGGATGTACTCGGAGACGGCCTGCTTGAGCTCGCTGCCCGAGAGGTCGCGGAATTGGTTGTCCGCGAGGTATTTGAGCTTGACCTCGTTGGGCAGGCCGCTGAGCCCCTCGGTGAATCCAGGGCTGACGACCGGGTCCGCGAGCTCCCAGATCTTGCCCACCGGGTCGCGGAAGGCGCCGTCGCCGTAGACGAGCGCCTCGATCTGCCTGCCGGTCGCCTCGCTCAGCTTGCGCTGCAGGTCGTGCGCGAAGGCGGCGCAGTCGCGCGGGAAGAGCTTGACGCGGCTCTCGGTCGACTTGTTGCTGCCGAGCAGGCCGTAATCGGCGTTGAAGCCGCTTTCGTTGACAGGGGCGGAGAGGATGTCGTCGAGGCCGTAGACCGTCTCGGCGCCCGCCGCGCGCAGAAGGCGCTTGGTGCGCTCGCGGGTGTGGATGTCGCAGCAGAGGACGTGCTTCGTATGGTCGAGGACGGCGGTGGGACGGTTTGCGAAGATAATTTCCACGTCGGCCCCCTCCTCGCGGATGAGGGAGGCGTAGTATTCGACGTAGTCCACGCCGGTGAACAGGTGCTTATTCTCCCCGAAGAGCGCGCGGTAGCGCTTCTCGTCGAGCACGTCGGCCCACGGGTTGACCCCGGCGGCTTCGAGCTTTTCCTCCGAAACGAGGGTGTTGCCCACCTCGTCGCTCGGATAGCTGAACATCAGCACAATCTTTTTCGCGCCGCGCGCGATGCCGCGCAGGCAGATGGCGAACCGGTTGCGGCTGAGGATGGGGAAGATCACGCCGATGGGGTGGTCGCCGAATTTGGATCGGACGTCCTCCGCGATGTCGTCGGTGGAGGCGTAGTTGCCCTGCGCCTTGGCGACGACCGCCTCGGTCACGCCCACGACGTCGCGGTCGTGGAAGGAAAAGCCCTCGCTTGCGGCGGCTTCGAGCACGGAATCGGTGACGATCTGCGCGAGGTCGTCCCCCGGCCGGATAATCGGGGCGCGCACGCCCCGGACAGTGGTACCGATCATTCTTGACATGAGTGAATCCCTCCGATGGCGGCTGATCCGCCGGTTTGCACGCCGGAACGGCGCGGCGGCCCTCCCTGCGGGAAGGCCGTACCTTAATCCCCATTATACAGGAATTCGCCGTAAGATACAATGATTCTGCAAAAAAGCGGAAAAAAATTTGCGCCTCCCGCCAAAAAAACAAAAAGGACGGAATCAACCGTCCTTTTCAGCGGCCCGTCAGGGCTCCACCTGCACCACGCTGAATTCTTCGCCGCAAAAATCCGACTTTCTGAAGTAACGCCTGGCCATATTGGTGGTGGAGAAGGGCTTGGCAAGCGCGATATCGTTCAGAAGAATCCGCGTGTTGAAGAGATAGCGGCTGTCGCCCTGCCGTTGGATCCGGATGACGTAATGCATCGCCTGACACTTCCTTTCCTCCATTTTGTGCGCAGAGCAGGAGTGTCAGTATAGCACGCTTTGGATTCCAGAACAAGTAATATCAGGGAAATTTCAGCGTATTATGTAAAATTCGGAAGTCCGATTGTCGCAAAAAAGACAAAAACGCCCGCCGGTTCAACCGGCGAGCGTTTTGGACAGGGCGCGGATGCGTTCCCGGCAATCGGCGCCGAGCCGGTTGAACCAATCGGCGAACGCCTCCTGCCATTCGATTTCGTCGAGCGGGCGCAGCGCCCTCTCCTCCCACACCGCCCGGATCCGGCCGAGCAGCAGGGCGGCGGTCGCCTCGTCAAAGGAGGAAAAGATTTCCGCGTATTCGTCGTCGAAGACGCACCCTGCGCCGAGCAGGTCGCAGAGGTCGTCGAGGCTGCGCAGCTCCTCCCGGATGATCCGCGCCTTGCGCGCGGCGTCGTCGCAGAGGAGCACCTCGTCGGCGACAGCGCTGAACGCGTCGTTGTCAAGGCGTTCCCCATCGATGAAGAGGAGCGGCGCGTCCTCCTCCGCGACGACAGCGAAGGGGGTGAGCGCGCCGCCCGCGCGGTTGACTTCCCCGGCGAAACGCGCGGCCCCCTCGCGGATATAATCGTTGAGGCGGGCGTTTTCAAAGGCGCAGGAATCGATCAGGCCTTCCGCGGCCCGCAGCAGCAGCGCCGCGCGCTGTTCGGCGGCGAGGGGGCGAAGCCGCTCCTCCAGCCCGGCGCGTTCCCCGGCGCCGAGCGCCGCGTCCTCCCGGCCGAGCAGGCGGGCGAGCAGCAGGTTTTGGAGCGTGATCGTAAAGAGGTTCACATAGGCCTCGGCGGGGGAGGTGCGGTTTTGGCGCGCCCAGCCGCGCAGCAGGCCGTCCAGCACCGGCGCGAACCGGCCGCAGAAGCGGTTCTCCAGCGCGAGCGACTCGAGCCGCTCGCGCACGCCGAAGATCCCGCTCGCGGAGACCTCCCGCGCGAGCGGGTACTCGGTGAGCACGACGAAGTCGCCCGGGTGCCTGCGGACCTTCCAGTCCCGCAGGTACTGGGGGAAGGTGACGTCGAGCAAAATCCGGTAGCCCTCGTTGACGGTGGGGGTGCGGGTCGCGCGCACCCGGGAGAGCAGGCCTTCGCAGGCGCGCTCCTCCCGGTCCAGAAGCCCGGTCCCCATCCGGTAGAGCGCGTCCATCGAGTGTTCCCGGAGCAGCGCGAGGCTCTCCTGCGGGGTCGGAGCGTGTTTGAGCGCCACGTCGATGCAGTAGCCGATATCGTCCATCAGCTGGTCGGCGGTCTCCGCGGGGACGGAGCTGCTCTCGCCGCGC
This sequence comes from Anaerotruncus massiliensis (ex Togo et al. 2026), assembly GCF_900199635.1. Taxonomy (GTDB): domain Bacteria; phylum Bacillota; class Clostridia; order Oscillospirales; family Ruminococcaceae; genus Anaerotruncus; species Anaerotruncus massiliensis. The sequence continues at coordinate 1,395,317 of NZ_LT962687.1, forward strand.
GTAATCTCCTCGATCTGCGACCGGAGGAGCCCCAGCAGCCCCTCCTGCATCGCGGCCAGCGCGCGTTCGTCCAGCAGGCCCGCGCCCGCCGCCCGCCGCATGAGCGAGGCGGTGTAGACGCCGTAATCGATCCCGTCGAGCGGGGTTCCGCTTAAAAGCGAACGGTTCTCCACTGTTCGTCCTCCTCCACCGCGTAATCGCCGGCCTCCCCGGCGGGCTTGTCCGTTTCAAGGGGCGCCTCGACGCTGCCGTAGGCGCGCACGTTGCGCGCCATCGTTTCCATGTCGCGTCCCGCGAGCAGTTCGAGCGAACCCTCGCAGTCGCCGTCAAAGCACTGCTTCATCACGGCGATCAGCTCGTCGTCGGGCAGGGAATCGAGCGTGTCGTTTTTGAGGTAGTAGAAGAGCTCGGTCAGCGCGCAGAGGGTGTCGGCATAGTTCTGCCCGTCGACGTAGGCGGAATCGCAGAACGCTTCGGCGAGCTTTTCGAGCACGCCGGGGCCCACCTCGATGCGGCGGCTGTTTTTAAGCGCGTCGGTCCGTACCTTGAGCAGCGCGACGGCGTCTTCGTGGGTCAGCGACAGGCCGTAGGGGCGGGTGAGGTCGTTGAGTCGAAGCAGTTCGTCGGCGTCGCGGCGGATCAGCGCGTCGTCCTGCCGGCTGAGTAGGGAGAGAAGTCCGCTCATGCCATTCAGCTCCTTTTACAGATTGGTACTTGACAAAACCCGGGGAGTGTGCTATGGTGTAGAAGGAAAAATTTATGATTTTTCAGAAAAATTCAACAAAGACTATCATAACACAAGCCGGGCGGGATGTCAAGCAGCCGCCCGGCTGTTTTTATCGCCTTTTGGGCGGACATCTGCCGGGCGGAAGGGCCGCAAACTGAAGAAGCGCCGCATCCACCGGATGCGGCGCTTCTTGTGAGAGGGGGAGATCATTCGAGGTTGAGCCTGTGGGAGAGGATGTAGTTGGTCAGGATAAAGTAGACGACCGAGAAGATGACCGTGATGATGAGGGTCGGGATCACGATCATATGCATCGCGCCGACGAATTCCCGCGCGAAATCGTAGGCCCCGTAGCCGAACTGGTAGGCCCCGTAGCTGCCGTAGGGGATCGTATGGTCGTAGATGCGCCCGACCAGGGAAAAATAGAGGTTGGTGATGATCTGCTCGACGATGCTCAGCCCGATATAGGCGCCGAAGGCGGTGAGCACCCGGTGCTTGCCGACGAGATGGCCGATCGAGATGGCGGCGTAGATCATGAGCACGCTGCCGATCGTGCCGATGAGCATCAGGAAGACGAACTCGAAGAAGAGGGTGACCTCGCTGATGCCGACATAGTGCGCCAGGAAATCGGACAACTGGCGGAGGAATTCGGGGATCTCCCGAAGCAGATCTAGGCTGAACGCCATGATGAAGACCGACAGGACGGTGACGAAGGTGCAGATGGCCAGCCACATGATCGAGACGATCAGCTTGCTGGCGATCAGCTGCCAGGTCCGGACGGGCAGGGTGAACATGAGGTAGCCCTCGTCGCGCAGGAGGTTCTTGTAGAACCGCTGGATCATGACGACATAGACGAGCACGAAGAGCGCGATGATGAGGATGACGTAGAGCATCATGGTCAGCACGGCCGCGAAGTCGGGGATGTCGTTGAAGTTGAAAAAGATGTTGTTGAGGATCGCAAGGAGCAGGATCGCGCCGAACACCGGCAGGAAGAGCCGCGCGGTGGCGCGGATTTCGTATTTGAGCAGTTTTTTCAGCATCTGAATACCTCCCGGAAGAGCGCGTCGACCGACATGCCCTTTTCCTCGCGGATCTGATCGACCGAGGAAACCATGATGATCTCGCCGCGGCTGATGAAAATGACGTCCTCCAGCACCTGCTCGATATCGGTGATGAGGTGGGTGGAGATGATGATCGTCGCGTTTTCATTGTAGTTGCCCAGGATGGTGTTCAGGATGTAGTCGCGCGCCGCGGGGTCGACGCCGCCGATCGGCTCGTCGAGCAGGTAGAGCTGGGCCTCCCGGCTCATGACGAGGATCAGCTGGACCTTCTCCTTGGTGCCCTTGGACATCGTCTTGAGCCGGTCGTTGGGGTTGATGTTCAGGCGGCTGAGCATGTCATACGCCTTGGCCTCGTTGAAATTTGTGTAGAAATCCCGGAAGAAGGCGATCAGGTCGCGGACCTTCATCCAGTCGTTGAGGTAGGTGCGTTCCGGCAGGTAGGAGACGACCTCCTTGGTGTCCGGCCCGACCGGGAAACCCGCGATCGAGAGATCTCCGAGGGAGGGGGTCAGCAGGCCGTACGCGAGCTTCATAAAGGTGCTTTTGCCGCTGCCGTTGGGCCCGAGCAGGCCGACGATCCGGCCGCGCCCGACGTTCAGGTTGATTTGATTGAGCGCACAGACTCCGCTTCCGTAGAACTTGGTGAGCCCATGGCATTCCAGTATGGTGTCCACTTATCTTACCTCCTCGGCCGCAGCGGATTCCACAAGCGCCACCGTCTGGGGCGTGGTGAATCCGAGCGCGCGCATTTTTTGGAAAAAGGCGTCGATCTGTTCCTGTGCGAGGGCTTTTTTTGCCGCCTCGATCAGCCCCGTATCCTCCGTGATGAACCGGCCGCTCGTGCGCTGGGTATAGAGCAGCCCGTCCCGTTCCAGCTCGGAGAGCGCCCGCTGCATCGTGTTGGGGTTTACGGCCGCTTCGGCGGCCATGTCCCGAACGGAGGGCAGGCGTTCTCCCGGGCGGTAGAATCCGGAGATAATGCGCAGCTTGATCTGTTCGATCAGCTGCGCATAGATCGGGCGGTCATTTTTCAGCTCCCACGTCATTGTGTTCAGCTCCTGTCCCGATAGAATTGTATTAATAACCTAACACAATAATACGATACCATTTCCAATTTGTCAACCCCTAATTTGGAAAAAGAAGAACCCCGCCCCGCGAAAACGGGGCGGGGTTCCGGGGGAAGCGCTCACCAGCGGCGCGCCCCCTCGATATGGATGCCGCGCGCCTGCGCGTAGACATAGCTTGAGAGGGGGCGGCGGTAGGCGTCGAAGGTGTGGGTGGACACGAGGATGTCGTCCCCTGTGACTTCCGTCACAAAGAGGGAGTGGTACCATTTGTCCGACGCGTCGCCGAGCTGGATGAGATCTCCCCGCTCCAGCTCCTCGAGCGCCGCCGCCCGGCCGTAGGGCCCGACCGAGCGGTTGCCCGTCAGAAAGCGGTAGAGATAGGGCACGCCGCTCCAGGCGGCGGCGCGGTCGGAGGCGGAATTGTAGTACCAGCCGGTATCGCGGGTGAAATTCATGACGCCCGTGCCCGCGTAGAGGCACTGGGAGACGAAGCTGGTACAGTCGCCGCCCATGCCGTCGAAGCTGATGTAGCGCGGATTGCGGGAAAACGCCCATTTTTCGGCATAGGCGGCGGCCTTGGACCGGTCGTAGGGGATCTGGGTGGGCATAGGGATCGCTCCTTTCCATGGTACAGTATATGCAGTTGACTTTTTGCCGGGATTCCTTTAAAATTTAAACGACGAAACGCATCCAGTTGGCAGGACCGTGCCATCCGAAAGCAAGCTGCCGCCGGATGGTTTTTTTGATGTTCCGGGCCGATTGAAAAAGGAGGGACGCGCCGTGGGCTTCGACCGATATGTGCTGAGCGGCGGGAAACGCCTGCGGTGCGGCTATACGACCGGTTCCTGCGCGGCGGCGGCGGCGAAGGCCGCCGCCATCGCCCTGCTGGCGGGGGAGGCCCCCGCGCGGGTGGAGATCGGGACGCCGGAGGGCGTCCGGCTCGACCTGCCGGTGGAGGGCTGCGTGCTGGGACAGGGCTTTGCCCGGTGCGCCGTGCGCAAGGACGCGGGCGACGATATCGACGCGACCGACGGCGCGCTCGTCTGCGCCGAGGTGCGCCTCGGCGGGGAGGAGATCGTGGTCGACGGCGGCGAGGGGGTCGGGCGGGTCACCCGCGCGGGCCTCGAGCAGCCGGTGGGCGCGGCAGCCATCAACCGCGTCCCGCGGCTGATGATCGCGCACGAAGTGCGCGGCGCGCTCGAAGAGCGCGGCTGCCGTGCCGGGGCAGCGGTCGTGATTTCGGTCCCCGGCGGGGCCGAAATCGCGGCGCGGACCTACAATCCGCGGCTTGGGATCGAAGGGGGGATCTCGATCCTCGGGACGACGGGCATTGTCGAGCCGATGAGCGAGGCGGCGCTCGTGGATACGATCCGGGCCGAGCTGAAGGTGCTTCGCGCGGCGGGAAACGGCCCCGTGCTCGTGACCCCCGGCAGCTATGGGGAGAACTTCTCGCGGGACGCGCTCGGATTGAGGGCTTCCCGCGCGGTGCTCTGCAGCAACTTCGTAGGCGAGACGCTCGACTGCGCCGCCGTCCTCGGCTTTGAGGGGGTGCTGCTTGTCGGTCATCTCGGCAAGTTCGTGAAGCTCGCGGGCGGCATCTTCCAGACGCACTCCCGCGTCGCAGACGCGCGCATGGAGATTTTGGCGGCGCACGCCGCGCTGGCCGGTGCGGATTCGGCGCTGATCGGGGAACTGTTCGGCTGCGCCACGACCGACGCGGCGGCCGACCTGCTGGACGCGGCGGGGCTTCTGTCCCCGGTGATGCGTTCGGTGACGGAACGGGCGGAAAAGCAGGTCAAACGGCGCGCCGGGGAGCTTCTGGCGGAACTGGTGATCTACACCAACGCGCGGGGAATCCTGGGGCAGAGCGGGGGAGCGGCAGAAATGCTGGAACGGCTGAGGGAAACGGAGGCGGCAAAATGAACGGGACACTCTATGGCGTGAGCGTCGGGCCGGGCGACCCGGGGCTCATTACCGTCCGGGCGGTGGAGGTGATCCGCGCCTGCGGCGTGATCGCGGTGCCGCGCTCGTCGGACGGCGCGGAGCGGGTCGCGCTTGGGATCGCGGAAAACGCGGTGCCCGAACTCGGCAAAAAGGAGCTCGTCGAGCTTTCGATGCCGATGACGCGCGACCCGGACAGGCTCGAGGCCGCCCGCGCCGCCGCGGTGGAGTCATTGGCGGCGTATCTGCGCGCGGGAAGGGACGTCGCTTTCCTGACGATCGGGGACGTGACCGTCTATTCCACCTACGGCTACCTGCATGAGCGTGTAAAGGCAATGGGCTTTCCGGTGGAGATGATTGCCGGGGTGCCCTCCTTCTGCGCGGCGGCCGCCCGTCTGGGGGAGCCGCTCACCGACGCGGCAAAGCCCCTGCACATCATCCCCGCGCCCTACGAGGGCTTGGAGGAGGCGCTCGGCCTGCCGGGGACCAAGGTGCTGATGAAATCGGGGAAGTACTTCGGGGAGGTGCGGCGGCTGCTCGCCGGGCGCGGCGTTGACGCCCGGATGGTCGAGCGTTGCGGGCTTTCCGGCGAACGGGCCTACCGCTCGCTTGCCGACGCGCCCGAGGACGCGGGTTACCTTTCGATCATCGTGGTAAAGGAGTGACGGCCTGATGGTGCATTTTGTGGGGGCGGGCTGCGGCGCGCCCGACCTGATCACCCTGCGGGGACACCGGCTGCTGTCCGAGGCGGATGTCGTAATCTATGCGGGTTCCCTTGTGAACCCCGCCCTGCTCGGGGCTGTCAAGCCGGACTGTGAAATCCATGACAGCGCCGGGATGACTTTGGAAGAGGTGTTCGCGGTCATGCGGGCCGCCGAGGCCGGCGGGAAGACGACGGTGCGCCTGCACACGGGCGACCCCGCGCTCTACGGCGCAATCCGGGAGCAGATCGACCTGCTGAAGGAAGCGGGCATCCCCTATGACGTGACGCCGGGGGTCAGCGCCTTCAGCGGCGCGGCGGCTGCGCTCGGCGTGGAATATACGCTGCCCGGCGTCTCCCAGTCGGTCGTCATCACCCGGATGGCGGGCCGCACGCCGGTGCCCGAACGGGAGGAGATCGCCTCCTTCGCCGCCCATGGCGCGACGATGGTGGTCTTCTTGAGCGCGGGCCTGCTGCCCGCGCTGCGGGAGCGGCTGCTCGCGGGCGGATACCGGGAGGACACGCCCGCCGCGATCGTCTACAAGGCCTCGTGGCCGGATGAAAAATGCGTGGCCGGCACGGTCGGAGACCTGCCCGCGATGGCGGAGGAAAACGGCATTTCCCGTATGGCGCTCATCCTCGTCGGGGAGTTCCTCGGTGAACAGTACGACCGCTCAAAGCTCTACGACCCCGCCTTTTCCCACGGCTTTCGGGAGGCGGAACAATGAAGCTCGCGATCGCGGCGTTTACCGGACGGGGCGCGGAGCTGGCGAACCGGCTGGCGAAAGCTCTCGCGGACGCGGGGAGCCCCCCGCCCGAGGTCGCGGTTTTCGGGCGCGCGGGGGACCCCGGACGGAGCCTGCGCGACTGGACGGAAAGGGCGTTTTCCCACGCCGGCGGCATCGTGTTTGTCGGCGCGTGCGGCATCGCGGTGCGTGCGGTCGCGCCCTTCGTCAGGGACAAATTGACCGACCCGGCGGTCGTCGCGGTCGACGAACGGGGAAAATACGCCGTGGCGCTGCTGTCGGGGCACGCCGGGGGAGCGAACGCATTGGCGGCCAGGGTCGCCGATGCGGCCGGCGGAACGCCGGTCGTCTCCACCGCCACTGACCTCGCCGGGATTTTCGCCGTGGATGTGTGGGCGGCGGAGCGTTCGCTCCATCTCGGTGAGCGGGCGCTCGCCAAGGAGGTTTCGGCAGCGCTGCTTGCCGGAGAGACGGTCGGCTTCGCGTGCGACTTTCCCGTTGCGGGCGCGCTTCCCGCTGGGCTGGCGGACGGCTCCGCCGCGCTGGGAATCTGCGTCACGCTCGACGCGGCAAAGGAGCCCTTTCTGCGCACCCTGCACGCCTTTCCGCGCGTCGTGACGGTCGGGGCCGGCTGCCGCAGGGGCATTTCCGCGGAAATGTTCGAGCGGGAAATCCTCGAGGCGCTCGGCGATGCCAGGATTCCGCTCGCGGCGGTCCGCCAGCTCGCGACGATCGACCGCAAGGCGGAGGAACCCTGTATCCTGGCGTTCTGCGAAAGGTACGGCCTGCCGCTCGCGGCCGCCTCCGCGGAGGCGCTTTCCGCCCTCGAGGGGGAGTTCACACCGTCGGAGTTCGTGCGCGGGACGGTGGGCGTGGACAACGTCTGCGAACGCGCGGCGCTTTACGCGTCGCGGGAAGGGCGCGTCATCATGAAAAAACATGCTGCGGGCGGCGTGACGGCCGCTGCCGCGGTGGACCGCTGGACCTGCGGGTTCGGGGAGGAAACAGGATGAAAAAGCTCTATGTCGTGGGGCTGGGCCCCGGCGACGAACAGAATATGACCGGCCGCGCGCGCGCGGCGCTCGAAGAGAGCGAGGTCATCGTGGGCTACACGGCCTATGTCGACCTCATCCGCGCCCGTTACCCGGAAAAGGCGTTCCTCGCCACCGCGATGCGCGGGGAGGTGGAGCGCTGCCGCATGGCGCTGGAGGCGGCCTGCGGGGGCAGGACCGTCGCGGTGGTGTCGAGCGGGGACGCCGGGGTCTACGGCATGGCGGGGCTCGTCTACGAGCTCGCACAGGGGTACGACCCCATCGACATCGAGGTGGTGCCGGGCGTGACGGCCGCGTGCAGCGGCGCGGCGCTGCTCGGCGCGCCGCTCATCCACGACTTTGCGGTCATCTCGCTCAGCGACCTGCTCACCCCGTGGGAGCTGATTGAACGGCGGCTCGACGCGGCGGGCAGAGCGGACTTCTGCATCTGCCTTTACAACCCGGCGAGCCGCCGCCGCGCCGGCTACCTGCGGCGCGCGTGCGACATCCTGCTGCGCAGCCGTGCGCCCGAAACGGTCGCGGGGCTTGTGCGCAACGCGGGGCGGGCGGGGGAGTCCGCCCGCGTGCTGACCCTTGGGGAGCTGCGGGAGGCGCAGGCGGATATGTTCACGACCGTGTTTGTCGGCAACTCCCAGACCAAGAAACTGAGCGGCGGCATGGTGACGCCGAGGGGGTACCGGGATGCCTAATTTCTTTGTGTTTGCCGGGACCACCGAGGGCAGGCGGCTGGTGGAGTTTCTCAGCCGGTGCGAGGGGACGAACGTCTGCGCGGGGGTCGCCACCGAATATGGAAAGACCCTGCTCCCCGAGGGGGTGCAGGTCTTTGCCGAGCGACTGGACGCGGAGGGAATGGCCTCCCTGCTTCAATCGCTGCGGTTTGACTGCGTGGTCGACGCGACCCACCCCTATGCCGCCCTTGCGACCGAAAATATCCGCGCCGCCTGCGCGGCGACCGATACCCGGTACCTGCGTCTCTCCCGGCCGTCGAACACGCCTGAGGGCTGCGTCTATGTCGAGAGCGCCGAGCGCGCGGCGGAGGTGCTCGCCGCCACGACGGGCAAGGTGCTGCTCACCACCGGCAGCAAGGAGCTGGACGCGTTCGTGCGGGTGCCGGGTTACCAGGAGCGCATCTACCCGCGGGTGCTGCCGACCGTCGAATCGGTGCAGCGGTGCCTCGCTCTGGGTTTCCGGGTGCAGAACGTCATTGCGATGCAGGGGCCCTTCTCCCGCGAGATGAACGGGGCCACGATGCGTCAGATCGGCGCGTCGATCCTGGTGACCAAGGAGTCGGGCGACGCGGGCGGTTTTTCCGAAAAGCTCGGCGCGGCGCGGGACGCGGGCGCGGTGGCCGTCGTGATCGGCAGGCCGCGCGAGGAGAGCGGTCTGCCCTACGAGGACGCGGTGGAGGCGCTCACCCGCGACTTTGCCCTGCGGCCGGCGGACGCGGAAGCGGAACCTGCGGCGTATTTCCCGCTCTTCTCCAGGCTGTCGAACTGCAAGATCGCGCTCTTCGGGGGCGGTGCGGCCGCCCTCTCGAGCGCTGCCGCGCTGCTGCCCTTCTGTCCGGGGCTTGTGGTGATCACGCCGCAGCCGTCCGCCGAGCTCGAGTCGCTCGGCGTGCAGATCGTGCGGCGCGCCTACATGAAGGGGGACTGCGCGGGATGCCGGATCGTGATCGCCGCGACCGACAACCCCGACGTCGACCAGGCGATCTGTGAGGAGGCGCGCGCGGCGGGGATTCCCGCCGACGTGCCCGGTTCGCCCGAGCTGTGCGATTTTTATCTGCCCGCCCTGCTGCGGCGCGGCGGCGTGGTCGTCGGCGTGTCGGCGGGCGTGGACGAAAAGAAGCGCGCGCGGGAGATCGCGCGGGAGCTTTCCGGGCGGCTGGACCAGATCCTGCCCGGTCCGGAGGCGGACCATCGGGAATGAACGGCGAGAGGAGGGGAACGCGGTGAAAGTTTACGTGATCGGGATGGGCGTGGGGAATCCCGCCCTGCTGACGGGGGAGGCGCTGGACGCGGCGAAAAGCTGCCGGGTGCTCGTCGGCGCGCGGCGTCTGCTGGAGGCGTTTCCCGGCGCCGCGCAGAAAATAGAGGCCTCCTCGCCCGCGCGGATGGCCGAGGCGGTCCGCGCGCACGAGGGCCCCGCGGGCGTGCTTGTCTCGGGGGACGTCGGGTTTTACAGCGCGGCGCGAAGCCTCGGGGCCCTGCTGCCGGAGGCCGAAATCCGATTTCTTCCGGGAATCTCCAGCTTGCAGTATTTCTGCGCGCGGCTGGGGACCGCGTGGGACGACGCGCGGGTCGTGAGCCTGCATGGACGCGACTGCGACTTCTGCGGGATCGCCGCGTCCAGCCCCAAGGTGTTCGCGCTGACGGGCGGCGAAAACAGCCCCGGCGCGCTCTGCGCCCGGCTTCGGGAAGCCGGGCTCGGCGCGGTGCGGGTGGAGGTCGGCGAACGGCTCTCCTACCCGGACGAGCGCGTCACGGGCGGGAACGCGGCGGAGCTCGCGGGACGGGCGTTCGACCCGCTGAGCGTCATGCTGGTACGGAACCCGGACGCGCGGCCGCTTCCGGCGGCCCATGGCCTGCCGGACGGCGCGTTTTTGCGCGGCGGGACGCCGATGACCAAAGAGGAGGTCCGCGCCGTCTCGGTCGCGAAGCTGCGCCTGCGGCGGGGGATGACCGTCTGGGACGTGGGCGCCGGCACCGGCTCGGTGAGCGTCGAGATCGCGCGGGTGCTCGGGGAAGGCGCGGTCTATGCCGTCGAACGGGAGCCGGATGCGCTCGCGCTGATCGAACAAAACCGCGCGAAATTCGGCCTTTGGAACCTGCGCCCGGTGGCGGGGAGCGCGCCCGGCGTACTGGGGGAGCTTCCCGCGCCCGACGCCGTCTTCGTCGGCGGCTCGTCGGGGAACCTCGCGGAGATCGTCGGCGCGGCGCTCGAAAAAAATCCCGGCGCGCGGATCGTCGTGAACGCCGTCACGCTCGAGACGGTCACGGAGGCGCTCGGCTGCTTCGGGCGGCTTTCCCTGAGGGAGCCCGACGCGGTGCAGCTTTCGGTCTCCCGCGTGCGGGAAGCCGGGCATTACCACATGATGCAGGCCCAGAACCCCGTGTGGGTCCTGAGCGCGGGAGGGAGCGAATGACGGTCCAGTTTCCGCGCCTGCTGGTCGCCGCGCCCGCGAGCGGCAGCGGCAAAACGACGGTCACCTGCGCGCTGCTGCGCGCGCTGGCCGGGCACGGCCGACGGGCGGCCGCGTTCAAGTGCGGGCCCGACTACATCGACCCGATGTTCCACCGGGAGAGCGTCGGCGCGGCCTATTCCGCCAATCTCGACCTCTTTCTTTCCGACGGGGACACGGCGCGCCGCCTGCTCGCGAAGGGCGCGGAGCATGCGGATATCGCCCTCATCGAGGGCGCGATGGGCTATTATGACGGGATTGCGGTTTCGTCCGACGCGTCGGCCTACGCCGTCGCCCGCGCGACCGGTGCGCCCGTCCTGCTCGTCGTCTCCTGCCGGGGGATGGCGGCCTCCGTTGCCGCACAGGTCAGAGGCTTTACAGGCTACCGGCCCGACGCAAACATCGCCGCGGTGCTGCTCAATCACCTTTCCGCCGCGCGCTACCCCGAAGTAAAGGCGCTCGTCGAGCGGGAATGCGGCGTCCCGGTCGCCGGGTACCTGCCGCCGATGCCCGGCTGCGCGTTTGAAAGCCGCCACCTCGGCCTCGTGACCGCCGGGGAGGCCGCGGAGCTCGGGCGGAAGCTGGACGAGCTCGCCGGGGCGCTGGAACGGACGGCGGACCTGCCGATGCTGCTCCAGATCGCGGAATCCGCGCCGCCGCTCTCCTATGAACCGCCTTGTCTGTCCCGCGTTGAGGGAAAGCCCCGGATCGCCGTGGCGCGGGACGCGGCGTTCTGTTTTTACTACGAGGATACCCTTTCGCTGCTGCGGGAGATGGGGGCGGAGCTTACCTTTTTCAGCCCGCTTTCGGACGCGACGCTGCCGGAGGGCGCGGGCGGGCTCCTGCTCGGCGGCGGATACCCCGAGCTGTACGCGGAAACGCTCTCCCGCAACGAACCGATGCGCCGCGCGGTCAGGGCCGCGATCGAGGGCGGGATGCCCGCCATCGCGGAGTGCGGCGGTTTTTTGTACCTGCACCGGAGCCTTGAGGATGCGGACGGGAACGCCCATGCGATGGCGGGCGTGATCGCGGCGGAGGGTTTCCGGACCGGGCGGCTCGGGCGGTTTGGGTATGTGACGCTCACCGCGCGGGAGGAGAACCTGCTCTGCGGCGCGGGGGAGACGCTGCGCGCGCATGAATTCCACTATTGGGACAGCACCGGCCCGGGCGCCGCCTTTGCGGCACAAAAGCCGCAGAGCTCCCGCGGCTGGGACTGCGTACACGCGGGGAGGACCCTCTACGCGGGGTTCCCGCACCTCTATCTGGCGGGCGCGCCAAAGGCCGCCGAGCGCTTTCTGCGCGCGGCTGCCGACTACCAAAGGGGATGAGACGGATGAATCTGGAAGAAGCACTCAGGCAGATCACCCCGCCCGACGAACGGGCCGGGCAGGAAGCAAAGGCGCGGTGGGACAGCATCGCAAAGCCGCTCGGGAGCCTCGGGCTGCTGGAGGAGGCGGTCATCCGCATCGCGGCGCTCACCGGAAGCGCGCGGGTGGAGCTGGACAGGCGATGCGCGGCCGTCTTCTGCGCCGACAACGGCGTGGTCGCCGAGGGCGTGACCCAGACGGGCAGCGAGGTGACCGCCGTCGTGGCGGAGAACTTCACGCGCGGGGACGCGAGCGTCTGCGCGATGGCGCGCGCCGCGCGCTGCGACGTGATTCCCGTGGACATCGGCGTCGCGCGCGACCTGTCGGGAGAGGGGCTCGTCGTCCACAAGCTCGGCTACGGGACGGGCAACATCGCCCGCGGCCCCGCGATGACGCGGGAGCAGGCGCTCGACGCGCTGTCCTTCGGGATTTCCCTCGTGGGGGAACTGAAGCAGAAGGGCTACCGGATCATCGCCACGGGTGAGATGGGCATCGGCAACACCACGACGAGCAGCGCGGTGACCGCCGCGCTCCTCGGCCTTCCGGCCGAGGAGGTGACGGGGCGCGGCGCGGGACTCACGAGCGAGGGGCTCGCCCATAAGATCAAAACGGTCGAACGTGCGCTCGTCGTCAACCACCCCGACCCGAACGACGGTGTCGACGTGCTCGCCAAGGTGGGCGGCTTCGATCTCGCGGGGCTGGCGGGCGTCTTTCTGGGCGGCGCGGTCCACCGCGTGCCCGTGCTGATCGACGGGTTCATTTCGGCGGCGGCGGCGCTGGCCGCGGCGCGCATCTGCCCCGCCGTGAAAAAGGCGATGCTCGCCTCCCATCTCTCCGACGAGCCCGCGGCGGCGCTGGTGCTCGGCGCGCTCGGCCTGCGCCCGCTCATCACGGCGGGCATGTGCCTCGGCGAGGGGACGGGCGCGGTGGCGGCGCTGCCGCTCCTCGACATGGCGCTGGCCGTCTACCGGGAGATGAGCACCTTCCGGGAGATCGAGATCGACGCCTACCAGCCGCTCAGTTAGGTGGGCGGGGTGCTGACGCTGATCATCGGCGGGGCCGCGAGCGGAAAATCGGAATATGCCGAGCATCTCGCGGCGGCGGCCCCCGGGCCGCGCGTCTACCTCGCCACGATGCGCCGCCACGACGCGGAGTGCGAGGCGCGGATCGAAAAGCACCGCGCCGCCCGCGCGGGGCGCGGATTTGTCACCTGCGAGCGGGAGGCCGGCCTTTCGGGGCTGGCGCTCCCGGCCGGGACCCGAACGGTGCTGCTGGAGGACCTCGGCAATCTCGCCGCCAACGAGCTCTACGGCGGCGCGGGGGAGGGGGCGTTTGACGCGGCGCTCGCGGGGATCGACGAACTTTGCGTGCGGGCCGCGCGGGTCTATGTCGTCTCCAACGAGGTCTTTTCCGACGGCGCGCCCTACGACCCCGGTACACGGCGCTATATCGAACTGCTCGGCGCGCTCAACCGGGCGCTTGCCGCGCGGGCGGACCGGGTCGTGGAGGTCGTCTGCGGGATACCGCTCATCTGGAAGGGAGGAACAACGGAATGAAAAAGCTGCTGCGCTCGCTGGCGATGGCCTTTTCGATGTATTCCATCCTCCCGGCTCCGCGCGTCGAATGGAAAGCGGAGAACATGCGATACGCCTTCTGCTTTTTCCCGCTGATCGGCGTCGTGATCGGCGCGGCGGAATTCGGCTGGCTGTGGCTCTGCCGCCTCTTTGGCGTCGGGCCGGGGCTGACCGCCGCCGTCGCCACGGCGATCCCCGTCCTGCTCTCGGGCGGCATCCACCTCGACGGGTTCTGCGACACCTCCGACGCGCTCGCCTCCCACGCCCCGGCCGAACGCAAGCTCGAGATCATGAAGGACCCGCATATCGGCGCCTTCGGCGTGATGGCCTGCGTCCTCTGCCTGCTGCTCACCTTCGGCCTGTGGACCCAGTACCGCTTTCATCCGCGCACGGCGGGGATGCTGGCGCTGGGATTTGTGCTCTCCCGGTCGCTCAGCGGGCTCACGGTCGTCTCGATGCGCTGCGCCAAGCCGGGCGGGCTGGCCGCCCTCTTTTCGGAAAACGCCGCGAAGGGGCGGGTGCGCGTTCTGCTGGCGGCGCTGGCGCTCCTCTGCGCCGCCGCGATGCTGGCGCTTTCCCCGTCGGCGGGCGCGGCGGGCCTGCTCGCGGCGCTGGTGGTGCTGCTGCACTACCGCTGGCTCGCCTACCGCTGCTTCGGCGGGATCACCGGCGACCTCGCCGGGTATTTTTTGACGGTGTGCGAGGCGGCGATCCTCGCGGCGGTCGTGCTCTTTGAGGGGGTGCTGCTGTGAAGCTGGTGATCGGAGGCCGCGCGCAGGGAAAGTGCGCGCTCCTGCTCGCGCGGGAGGGGCTGTCGCCCGCCGACGTGTGCGACGGGGAGACCTGCCCGCTCAATCCGCCGCCCGAAACGCCCGTCATCAATCACGTGCACCTGCTGGCGCGGCGGCTGCTCGAGGCGGGGCGCGACCCGGTGGAAATTCTGGCGCGCTATGCCGACGCGCACCCGGACGCGATCTTTATCAGCGACGAGGTCGGCTGCGGCGTGGTGCCGCTCGACCCGTTTGACCGCGCATGGCGGGAGGCGGCGGGGAGAGTCTGCTGCATGCTCGCGGAGAAAAGCGATACCGTCCTGCGCGTCTATGCGGGCATCCCGGCGGTCATCAAGGGGGGAGAGGCGTGAAGATCATTTTCATCCGTCACGGTCCCACCCCGGGGAACCTCGCGCGCCGCTATATCGGGAGCACCGACGAGCCGCTCGCGCCCGGGGCCCTGCCGGGCTGCCCCGCCCCGGCGGCGGAGCGGGTCTACGTGAGCCCGCTGCTCCGCTGCCGCCAGACGGCGGCGCTCCTCTATCCCGCCGTAGCGCCGGTAACGGTGCCCGACCTGCGCGAATGCGACTTCGGCGCGTTTGAAAATAAGAGCTATGAGCAGCTTCAAAACGATCCCGCCTACCGCGCGTGGATGGACGACCGCACCGGGACGCTCGCGCCGCCCGGCGGGGAGGACACCGCCGCCTTCCGGCGGCGGTGCTGCCGCGCCTTTGAGGAGATCGTGGAAAGCTGCCTCGCAAACGGCGTCTCCTCGGCGGCGTTCGTCGTGCACGGCGGCACGATCATGGCGGTGATGGAGCGGTTCGCCGAGACGGATTCCCCGCGCGGCTTCTACGACTGGCAGCCGGAAAACTTCGGCGGCTGGACCGCGTGCACGACGCGGGAGCTCTGGCGGGACCGCCGGGTCCTCACCGGCGTGCGGAAGCTGGGGGAGGGCGCCGCCGATGCTTGACCGGGTGATCGCCATCGGGCTGGGATTTCTGCTCGACGCGGCCTTGGGGGACCCGCACGGGTTCCCGCATCCCGTTCGGTGGATCGGGCGACTGATCTCCGCGCTGGAAAAATTTCTGCGCGCCCGCTTCCCCAAATCGCCGCGCGGCGAACGGACGGCGGGGCGGCTGCTCGCCCTGCTGACCGTCCTCATTTCGGCGGGCGCGGCGTGGGGGCTGCTGTGGTTTTCGCGGCGCCTTCTGGGCCGGTGGGCCGCACTCGCGGTAGAAACGGTCCTCTGCTACTGGCTTATCGCCGCGCGCTCCCTGCGCGACGAGAGCATGAAGGTCCACGCCGCGTTTGCGGCGGGCGACCTGCCCGGTGCGCGGCGGGCCGTTTCGATGATCGTCGGGCGGGACACCGCCATGCTCTCCGAAGAGGGGGTCGCCAAGGCGGCGGTCGAGACGGTCGCGGAGAACACGGGCGACGGGGTCGTCGCGCCGCTCTTTTTCCTCGCGCTCGGCGGCGCGCCGCTCGGCTTCCTCTACAAGGCGGTCAACACCCTCGACTCGATGGTCGGCTACAAAAACGACCGCTACCGGGAGTTTGGACGCTGCTCCGCGAAGCTCGACGACCTTCTCAACTGGATTCCCGCGCGGCTTTCCGCGCTCCTCATGATCGCGGCCGCCGCCCTCTGCGGGCTTGACGCGCGCGGCGCGGCGCGCATTTGGCGGCGGGACCGCCGAAACCACCAGAGCCCCAACAGCGCGCAGACCGAGGCGGCCTGCGCCGGCGCGCTGGGGGTGCGCCTCGCGGGGGACGCCTGCTACGGCGGCGTACCCGTAAAAAAGCCCACGATCGGCGACAGCCGCCGCGCCGTGGAGCCGGAGGACATCCGGCGGGCCAACCGGCTGATGTACGGGACCTCCCTGCTGGCACTGGGGATGTTCCTCTCGGTAAAAATACTGATTTTATACCATCTATAAAGGAGAACACATGGACAGACAGCTTCACGGCGGCGATACCTACGGGCATCCGTCCGCGCTCGACTTTTCCTCCAACACAAGCCCGCTCGGGCTTCCGGAGAGCGTCCAAGCGGCGCTTGCCGGTTCGGTCGGCGACTGGGACGGCTATCCCGACCCGCTCTGCCGCGACCTGACGGCGGCGATTGCGGCGGCGGACGGAGTGCCCGCCGCGTGGGTCCACTGCGGCAACGGCGCGGCAGACCTCATCTTCCGCGTGGCGCAGGCGTTAAGGCCCCGCCGCGCGCTCACGCTCGCGCCCACCTTTTCGGAGTACGAATACGCCCTCGCGGCGGCGGGGTGCGAGACGGCCTTCCATCCGCTGCACGAGAAGGACAACTTCGCGCTGACCGACACGATCCTGGGCAAGCTGAGCCCCGCGCTCGACCTCGTGATGCTCTGCAACCCCAACAACCCCACCGGCCAGCCCGCCGACGGGGAGCTGCTGCGCCGCATCCTCAAAAAATGCGCCGACTGCAAGATCACGCTTGTGGTCGACGAGTGCTTCGTGCCCTTCCTTGACGAGCCGGAGGCGCACACCCTCAAGGGAGAGCTCGCGGCGCATGGGAATCTCATCCTCCTGCGGGCGTTCACCAAGCTCTACGCGATGGCGGGCCTGCGGCTCGGCTATCTGCTCTGCGCGAACCCTGAGACGATCGAGGCGGTCTGCGCCTGCGAGCCGCCGTGGAACGTCTCGCTGCCCGCGCAGACGGCGGGGATCGCCGCCCTCGCGGACGGGGAGTACGTCTCCCGCGTGCGGGAGGTCGTCAAGGCGGAGCGGAAATACCTCGCCGGGGAGCTGCAAAAGCTCGGCCTGCGGGTGCTTGGGTCGCGGGCGAACTACCTCTTCTTCAAGTGCAACGCCTGCCGCGACCTCGACGCGCTGCTCGAACAGCGCGGCATCCTCATCCGTCCGTGCGGCAATTTCCGGGGACTGGACGAGCGGTTTTACCGCGCGGCGGTCAAGACGCACGCGCAGAACGAGCGGCTGGTCGAGGCGCTTACGGAGATTTTGAAGGGGGCGTAGGCTTGGCGAAGGCGATCATGGTGCAGGGGACCTCGTCGGGCGCGGGCAAGAGCCTGCTGGTGGCCGCGCTCTGCCGGATCTTCCGGCAGGACGGCTATTCCGTCGCGCCCTTCAAATCGCAGAACATGGCGCTCAACTCCTTCATCACCGACGAGGGGCTCGAGATGGGCCGCGCGCAGGTGGTGCAGGCCCAGGCAGCGGGGATCGCGCCGTCGGTGCGCATGAACCCCATCCTGCTCAAGCCCTCCTCCGACACCGGTTCGCAGGTGATCGTGAACGGCGAGGTGCTCGGCGACATGAGCGCCGCCGAATATTTTAAAAGGAAGCGGGAACTCGTCCCGAAGGTCGTGGAGGCGTATGAATCGCTCGCGGCGCAATACGACGTGATCGTACTTGAGGGTGCGGGCAGCCCGGCGGAAATCAACCTCAAGGCGGAGGACATCGTCAATATGGGCATGGCGCGGCTTGCCAAGGCGCCCGTCCTGCTGGCGGGGGACATCGACCGGGGCGGGGTGTTCGCCTCGCTGGCGGGCACCGTCATGCTGCTGGAACCGGACGAGCGCGCGATGGTGCGGGGGCTCGTCATCAACAAATTCCGCGGCGACCGGGAGATTCTGCGGCCGGGGCTCGACCAGATCGCGGACATCACCGGCGTGCCGGTCGTGGGCGTGGTGCCCTGGCTCGACGTTGACATCGACGACGAGGACAGCCACTCCGAGCGGCTCACGGGCCGCGGCGGCCCTGCGCTTGTCGACATCGCGGTCGTGCGCCTGCCCCGCATCGCCAACTTCACCGATTTCGCCCCGCTCGAGCGGATCCCCGGCGTCTCGGTGCGGTATGCCGCGTCGCCTGCCGCGCTGGGAAATCCCGACCTCATCGTCCTGCCGGGCAGTAAGAACACGATGGAGGACCTTCTGTGGCTGCGGCAGAACGGGCTGGAGGCCGCCGTCAAAAAGCACGCGGCGGCGGGCGGCGCGGTGCTGGGCATCTGCGGCGGCTACCAGATGCTCGGCGAGCGCCTCGCAGACCCCGACGGGGTCGAGCACGGCGGGACGCTCTGCGGCCTCGGCCTGCTGCCCGTCCGGACGGTGTTCGCCAAAGAAAAGACCCGTACCCGCGTGACGGGCCGCTTTGAAAGGGCGGAAGGGATTTTTTCCGGGCTTTCGGGCGCGGCGTTCGAGGGCTACGAAATCCACATGGGCCGCACGGAGCGGGACTGCCCGCCGCTGATGGAGCTGCGTACCGGGCGGGGAGAAGGGAAGCCGGACGGCGCGTCGCGCGGGAATGTCTGCGGCAGCTATGTGCACGGGCTCTTCGACAGCGGCGAGACCGCCGCCGCGCTGGTGTGCTGCCTCTGTAAGGCAAAAGGGCTTGACACATCCGATATCGCGGCCGTCGATGCGAAGTCCTACCGGGAGGCGCAGTACGACAAGCTCGCGGCGGCGGTGCGGGAGAGCCTCGACATGGGCGCGGTCTACAAAATTTTGGAGGAAGGCATATGAACAGGGGGCTGATCCACATCTACTGCGGCGACGGCAAGGGCAAGACGACCGCCGCGATCGGGCTTGCGGTGCGCGCCGCCGGACGGGGCATGCCGGTGCTGATCGCGCAGTTTCTAAAGGGGAGGGAGAGCGGCGAGCTGCACGCGCTCGCGAAAATCCCCGAAATCACCCTTCTGCGCGGCAAGGCGGGTGACAAGTTCACCTTCCAGATGGACGAGCGGGAGCTCCAGCAGACCTACGACGAGAACAGCAAGCTCCTGCTTTCCGCCGTGGAGGCGGCGCGGGCGGGGGATTGCAGGCTGCTGGTCCTCGACGAGATCATGGGGGCGCTCTCGACCGGGACGGTGGACGCCGACCTGCTGCGCAGCTTTGTCGAGCGAAAGCCGGCGGAACTCGAGCTGGTCCTCACCGGCCGCAACCCGCCCGACTGGCTGGTCGAGGCGGCCGATTACGTCTCGGAGATCCAAAAGCGAAAACACCCCTTCGACCGGGGAATTCCCGCGCGCGAGGGAATCGAACTGTGAGGGACGCCATGAAACGAGAACTGGAACATCTGCTGCCCGCCGACATCGAGCGGCGCAGCTTCGAGATTATTTCGGCGGAGCTGGAGGGGCGGGGGATCGCGCTTTTGGAGGAGACGGCCCCCATCGTCAAGCGGGTCATCCACACGACCGCCGACTTCGATTACGCGGAAAGTCTCGTCTTTTCGCCCGGCGTTGTGGAGACGGCGCGCGCCGCGCTGCGCGCGGGCGCGGCCGTCGTGACCGACACGCAGATGGCGCGCGCGGGGATCAACAAGACCTCCCTCGCCCGGTTCGGCGGGGAGGTCCGCTGCTTCATGTCCGACCCGGACGTGGCCGCCGGGGCAAAGGAAAACGGCACGACCCGCGCCGTCGCGTCGATGGACAAGGCCTCCGCGCTGCCGGGGCCGCTCCTCTTCGCGGTCGGCAACGCCCCCACGGCGCTCATCCGCCTCTGCGAGCTCGTTTCCGATGGAAATCTACAGCCCGCGGCGGTGATCGGCGTGCCGGTGGGGTTCGTAAATGTCGTCGAGGCCAAGGAGCTGCTGCTCGAAAGCGGCGTCCCCTGCATTGTTGCGCGAGGGCGCAAGGGGGGCAGCAACGTCGCCGCCGCAATTGTGAACGCCCTGCTCTACGGAATGGAAGGCGGCCGGTAAACACATAAAAAAGGGGCGCGGAACCGCTTTGGTTCCGCGCCCCTTTCTGCATTGGCGGATTATTTGAGGATCGCCTTGAACCGCTCCATCGCTTCGGCGGTCTGCTCCCGGCTGGAAAATCCGGTAAGGCGGAAATACCCCTCGCCGTTGACACCGAAGCCCGCGCCCGGCGTGCCGACGACGGCGGCGTTTTCGAGCAGGTAGTCGAAGAACTCCCACGACTTCATGCCGTTCGGGCATTCCATCCAGATGTAGGGGGAGTGGATGCCGCCGAAGTAGCGGATGCCCAGCTCGGAAAGGGTGTCGGCGATGAGGCGGGCGTTCGCCTTGTAGTAACCGACCATCTCGCGCGACTGGCGCACGCCCTCGTCGGAGAAGACGGCGGCCGCGCCGCGCTGGATGATGTAGGAGACGCCGTTGAACTTGGTGGTCTGCCGGCGGAGCCACATGCGGTTGAGGGAGAGCGTCTCGCCGTCGGAGGCGCGCATCGTCAGCTCCCTGGGCACCACGGTGTAGGCGCAGCGGGTGCCGGTGAAGCCGGCCGTTTTGGAGAGGGAGCAGAACTCGATCGCGCATTTCTTTGCGCCCTCGACGGCGAAGATGCTGCGGGGGAGGCTGTCGTCCCCGATGAATGCCTCATAGGCCGCGTCGAAGAGGATGACCGCTTTGTGTTCGAGCGCGTAGGCGACCCACGCCTTCAGTTGGTCGAGGGTATAGACCGCGCCGGTCGGGTTGTTGGGGGAGCAGAGGTAGATGAGGTCGGCGTGGATGTCGGAATTGGGCATCGGCAGAAAGCCGTTTTCAGCGTTGGCATTGAGGTAGAGAACCTCGCGGCCGTCCATGACGTTGGTGTCGACGTAGACGGGGTAGACGGGGTCGGGGATAAGCACGACGTTGCCGACGTCGAACAGGTCGGTGATGTTGCCGACATCGCTCTTCGCGCCGTCGCTGACGAAAATCTCGTCCGGGTCGAGGGAGACGCCATGCCCGGCGTAATAGCCCTGAATGGCGCCGCGCAGGAAATCGTAGCCCTGCTCGGGGCCGTACCCGTGGAAGGAGGCGGCGTTCGCCATCTCGTCGACCGCGCCGTGCAGGGCGGAGACGACCTCGGGCATGAGCGGGAGGGTCACGTCGCCGATTCCCATCCGGATGATCTTTTTGTCGGGATGCGCCGCCGTAAAGGCGTTCACCCGCTTTGCGATATCGGAAAACAGGTAACTCTCCTTGAGGTTCTGGTAGTGTTCATTGAGCTTTGGCATCGTTCATCACTCCTGTTGAGATATCAAAAATGCCCGCCGCGCGTCAGCGTACCGGGCATTTTTCAGTCGCTTTATAGATCGATTTCCATCACGCCGTCGAAGACGTGGGCGGCGGGGCCCTCCATCAGGACGGTGAAGTCCTCCCGGCAGGTGATTTTCAGTTCGCCGCCGCGCAGGCGCACGGTGACCTCGTCGCCGGCGTCGCAGTGCCCGTTGACGACCGCCGCGACGACCGCTGCGCAGGCGCCGGTGCCGCATGCGAAGGTCTCGCCGCTTCCGCGCTCCCACACCCGCATTTTGAGAGTCTGACGGTCGACGAGCTCGATAAATTCAGTGTTGATGCGGTCGGGGAATTTCTCGTGGTTTTCAAAGAGGGGGCCGATGTCCTCGAGCGGCAGGTCCTCCACGTCGTCGCAGAAGATGACGGCGTGGGGATTTCCCATCGAGACGCAGGTGACGAGAAAGACCTCCCCGTGCACAAGCATCGGCTGGCTGACAAAGTCGTCGTAATCGGTTTCGACGGGGATATCCCTGGCGCGCAGGGACGCCCTGCCCATATCGACCCGCACGGTCGACACCTTTCCATCATCCTCCAGCGTGAGCTCAAGCGTCTTGACGCCGCTTCTGGTGTCGATCTGCAAGGTTTTGCGGTCGGTGAACCCGCGGTCATAGACGTATTTCCCGACGCATCGGATGGCGTTGCCGCACATCTTTCCCTCCGAGCCGTCGGCGTTGAACATGCGCATCTCAAAATCCGCCCGGTCGGAGGGGCAGATGAGGATGAGGCCGTCGGAGCCGACGCCGAAGTGGCGGTCGCTCACGATGCGCGCCACCTCCTCCGGGTGCTTGAGCTTGTGCTCGAGGCAGTTGACGTAGATATAGTCGTTCCCGAGGCCGTGCATCTTGGAAAAATGTAGCTTCAATTCCTTCGTTCCTCCATGGTTTCGGCGGACGGCTGCCGTCCGGTTCTTCCAAAGGCTTCTTCTGACTCTTTATTTTAACGCAAACCTTCACTCTTGTAAAGTGAAAAAAGCGGCGGCTTGTGCGCGGGGGACGTTTATGCTACAATATCCGCATGACAGACAGCCCCGCCGCCCGCTCTGCGGCAGGCGCGGAGGCGGAAGAAAAGAGGAGACTTTTCAGATGAAGAAGCTGAGGACATCCCAGCTGACCGCGCGTTTTTCCTCGCCGTTGGAGGCCGTTTGGGAGGCCGTGACCGATAACACCGATTTTTCCTGGCGCAGCGATCTTGACCATATCGATACCAAGCCGGACGGCGTCACCTTCGTGGAATACCCCAAAAAGGGGAGCGAGACGGTCTTTACAATCACCGAAAAGCAGCCGGGGCGGCTCTACGCCTTCCACATGGAGCACGCGATGTTCACCGGAGAATGGACGGGCGAGTTCTCCAAAACGGAGGACGACGGTACCGAGGTGGTCTTTACCGAGCGGCTCACCATCCGCAATCCGGCGGTCTGGCTGCTCTCCTACCTGCTGATGGACCTGCGCGGGATGCAGGAGGCGTATGCGCGCGACCTGCGGCGGAAACTGGGGGAGAGCGATGAAAAAGATTGACGTCTTCGATTCGACCCTGCGGGACGGCGCGCAGGGGGAGGGGGTCTCCTTCTCGGTCGAGGATAAGCTCGCCATCGCGCGGGCGCTCGACCGGGCGGGGGTCGACTATATCGAGGCGGGCAACCCCCACAGCAACCCGAAGGACGAGGAGTTTTTCCGCCGCGCCGCCGGCGAGCTCCGCCTTTCCCACGCGCGGCTGGTGGCGTTCGGCTCGACCCGCCGCAGGGACTCGTCGGCCGGGGAGGACAAAAACGTCGCCGCCCTGCTTGAGACGGGGACGGCCTGCGTCGCGGTTTTCGGCAAGGCGAGCGAATGGCAGGCCCGCGAGGTGCTCGGCACCACGCCGGAGGAAAACCTCCGGATGATCGCCGACACGGTGGCGTATCTGGCCGAGGCGGGCAGGCGGGTCTTTTTCGACGCGGAGCATTTTTTCGACGGGTATAAGCACAACCCGCTCTACGCCATGCAGGCGCTCAAGGCGGCCGCCGACGCGGGCGCCTGCAAGCTCATCCTCTGCGATACGAACGGCGGGTGCTTCCCCGACGAGATCCGGGCGATCACCGCGGAGGCGGTCAAGGCCTTCCCCGGAAAGATCGGCATCCACTGCCACGACGACACCGGCTGCGCCGTCGCGGACACCCTGGCGGCGGTGAAGGCCGGCGCGGACCATGTGCAGGGGACCTATATCGGCTTTGGGGAACGGTGCGGCAACACGAACCTCTCCACCGTGATCGCGGATCTGCAGCTCAAGCTCGGCTTCCAGTGCGTCCCGGCCGACTGCATCGCCCGGATGACGGGCGCGGCGCGGATCATTTCCGAGATTTCCAACGTGCGCCTCTCCCATTCGATGCCCTATGTCGGCAAGAGCGCCTTCGCCCACAAGGGCGGGATGCACGTCGACGGGGTGAAAAAGAACCCCTCCGCCTTTGAGCATGTCGACCCCGCCGCGGTGGGGAACCACCGGCAGATCCTGCTTTCCGAGGTGAGCGGGCGCAGCGCGCTGATCGCGAAGATCAGCGAGGTCGTCCCGGGGCTCACCAAGAATTCCCCCGAGCTTGAGACGCTGGTCGGGGAGCTCAAGGAGCTGGAGTTCCAGGGTTACCAGTTCGAGGCGGCGACCGCCAGCTTCGAGATGGTGGTGCTCAAGGAACTGGGAAGGTTCCGTCCCTTCTTCGCCCTCGAGCTGTTCCGGATCATCGGCGAACAGGACAGCGCGGACCGGCACATGGCCTCCGCGATGGTCAAGGTGCGGGTGGGCGACCGCTATGAGATCACCGCCGACGAAGGCGACGGCCCGGTCCACGCGCTCGACCGCGCGCTGCGCAAGGCGCTCGAGGTCTTTTACCCGAACCTCGCGGGGGTCCGCCTCATCGACTACAAGGTGCGCGTCATGGACACCGGGAAGGCGACCGCCGCGATGGTGCGCGTCCTGATCGAATCGTCCGACGGGGAGAACGCCTGGACGACGGTCGGCGTGTCCACCGACATCATCAACGCCTCCATCCGGGCGCTCGTCGACTCGATGGAGTATAAGCTCTACCGCGATTCCCTCAAGCGGGAGGCGCCCTGACGGGCGAAACCGGACACGAAAAAGAGGACCGGGCGTAAGCCCGGTCCTCTTTTTCGTTCATGCCGTTTATTCCTTGCCGATGATGCGGTCCGCGACGTAGAGCCCGTTGGCGGACGCCTGCGAGAGGGAGCGGGTGAAGCCCGCGCCGTCGCCGACGGCGTAGATGCCGGGGCAGCCGTCGATCTCGAAATCGGTGCACTTGGGGCGCGCCGAATAGTATTTGCACTCGATGCCGTAGAGGAGGGTGTCGTAGTTGGCGGTGCCGGGGGAGATCTGGTCGAGCGCGTGGAGGGTCTCGACGATGTTGTCGAGCTGTCGCTTGGGCATGCAGAGGCTCAAATCGCCCGGTACGGCGGAAAGGGTGGGGCGCACGGTGCCCTGACGCAGGCGTTTCTCATCGGTGCGCCGGCCGAGCTCGAGGTCGCCGAGCCGCTGGACGAGCACGCTGCCGCCGCTGATGAGGTTGGCCAGGCTCGCGACGTGGCGGGCGTATTCGATCGGCTCGCGGAAGGGCTGGGTGAAGTTGGTGGTCGAGAGCAGCGCGAAATTGGAGTTCTGCGTCTTGCGCGCCTCGTCGCGGTAGGCGTGGCCGTTGACGGTCAGGACCCCGTTGGTGTTCTCGGTGACGACCTGACCGCGGTCGTTGAAGCAGAACATGCGGATGATGTCGCCGTAGCCCTTCGAGCGGTAGCGGATTTTCGGCTCGTAGATCTTCTTCGCAAAGTCCTCCCACACCATCGAGGGCAGCTCGACGCGCACGCCGACGTCCACCTGGTTGTTGTGCAGGGGGATGTCGTTCTCCTCGCACCAGGCGGAGAAGAAGCGGCTGCCCGCGCGGCCGACGGCGAAGATGATCTTGCCGGCCTCGACGGCCTGCTCGCCCTCCGCGGTTTTGACGGTGAGGATGTGGGACTCCCGGTCCACGCCGACCACGTCCGCGCCGGTGTGGATTTCCACCCGCTCGGCGAGCGCGTGAATGAGCTTTTTCATCGTCTCGAAGTTGGAGTCGGTGCCCAGGTGCTTGAGCTGGGCCTGGCTCATGTGCAGGTCGTATTCGAGGCAGCGTTTCTTAAGCTCGTTGCTCGGCTGGAACCGCTCGGTTGTCGCGCCGAATTTGACGAGGATCTGATCCGCCTGCTCGATGTAATCGAGCACCGTCTCGTCGGGGAGGAACTCGGTGAGCCAGCCGCCGTATTCGGTACTGATCACGTATTTGCCGTCCGAAAAGGCGCCCGCGCCCGCGAGCCCCTCCATGATGGCGCAGGATTTGCACTTGACACAGGTGCTCACCTTTTTGGTGATGATCGGGCAGACGCGCTTTTCGATGGGGCTGCCCTTTTCAAACAGCGCGACCGAAAGGGAGGGCGCGCGTTCCGAAAGGCGCCACGCGGCCATCAGGCCGCCGATGCCGCCGCCGATGATGGCGATGTCATACTGCTTTTTCACGTGATCAGTCTCCTTTGTTTTGTTTGCGCAGGTGCACCCGGAAGGCGGGCGTCGTCATCAGGCGGGAGCGGCGCTTTTTGTGCAGCGCGGTGTTATAGACCTTGAGCACGTATTCCGCAAGGTTGACCGCGCCGCTCTGCTGGACCGAGCGCCGAGCGGAGGCGCGCAGGGCGGAGAGCCTGTCCGCCGGCATGGTTTTGAGCATGCGGATCTTGTCCGCCATGTCCTGCGCGTCGTGGAAGATGTAGCCGTTGACCCCGTCGCGCACCTGCCCCTCGTTGAGCGGATCGATGATCTGCAGGACGGGCAGGCCCATCGCCATCCCCTCGAGCATGGAGATGGAATCGGTGTCGGAGGTGGAGGCGGTGATATAGAAGTCGCACGTCCCCACATAGGGCGGCATGTCCGTGTGGAGCACCTTGCCCGCGAAGGTGACCATGTCGGTGATGCCCAGACGGACGGCCTGTTCCTCCAGCTCCTCCCGGCAGGGGCCGTCCCCGATGACGAGCAGCCGGATGTTTTCCTCCGGCCGGATGGTTTTTTTCCAGTAGTCGAGCAGCAGGTCGACGCTCTTCTCCCGGCCGAGCCGCCCGACGAAGAGGCCGACCGTTTCGCCGTGCTGATAGCCGAATTTTTCACGGAAGGCGTTCTTCTTTTCCTCCGGGATCTTTCCGGGATCGAACATGTCGAGGTCGACGGGGTTCGGGATCACGTTGACCGGCTTATAGACGCCCGCCTTGCGGAAGTATTCCTCGCATTTTTTGGAGGGCCCGGTGACCTCCTGCGCCAGCTTCGCGAACAGCTTGGTATACTGGTGGGAAAATTTCGTCGCGGCCGGTACGAGCGGCTGGGGCGCGATATAATAGATGTACTCGTCGTACATCGTGTGCAGCGTGTAGACGAGCGCGACGCGCAGCACCTTGGCGATCATCATCCCCGACAGCCCGATGCCGAACTCGTTGTGGATATGGATGACGTCGGGACGGAACTGATAGACGTATTTGAGCCGCGTGGTGGAGAGCGGCATGGCCACGCCGTAGCCGTAGAAGCGCTTGGAGGTGTGGGCGGGGCAGTGGAGGACGCCGTCGGAGACATAGTGCCGGCGCGCGGAGGCGTCGGCGGTGACGATCAGGACCTCGTGCCCGAGCTGTTCCAGCCCGTCCTTGAGGGATTTGACGTGGGTGACGACCCCGTTGACATGGGGGAGGTAGGTTTCTGTAAAAAGTGCAACACGCATGGTACACGCTCCTGTTCCTTTGGCGTTGTGGTCTGCGGATGCGGATTCAGGCAGCTGCCGGATGATCGCGGGCCCGCTGAGGATAGAACGAGTTTCCACGCGGGATGACTTCACTTGTAACGGCCGCAGATGGGCCCTGTCTTTCATTAGTATAACAATTTTGCACGCAGAAAGCAAATCCCGCCGCCCCGGGCGGATTACATTTGCTAAATCGGTCGAAAAGGTGTAAACTATCGATGACAACCCGGAGGGGCGCTGAAAGAAAAGGACGAGGTGACACGCAATGCCGATTGATATGAAGCGGAACCTGACGATGCTGACGGATTTCTACGAGATTACGATGTCCAACGGCTATCTGGAATATGGGCTCGAGGAGCGCACGGCGGTCTTCGACATGTTCTTCCGGAAGATTCCGGACGACGGAGGTTTCGCAATATTCGCGGGGCTCGAGCAGCTGATCGAGTACATCAAGGATTTGGAATTCACCGAGGAGGACATCGAGTTTCTGCGTGGCAAGGGGCAGTTCAGCGAGGCGTTCCTGGCCTACCTGAAGAATTTCCGGTTCTCCTGCGACATCTGGTCGATGAGGGAGGGCACGCCGGTGTTCCCCTACGAGCCGGTCGTGGTGGTGCGCGGCCCGATCATCCAGGCGCAGATGATCGAGACGATGGTGCTGCTCACCATCAACCACCAGTCGCTCGTGGCGACCAAGGCCAACCGCATGTGCCGCGCCGCCGAGGGGCGGCCGATCTCCGAATTCGGCTCCCGCCGCGCCCAGAGCTACGACGCGGCGATCCTGGGCGCGCGCGCGACCTACATCGGCGGCTGCTCGGCGACCGCCTGCGCGATCGCCGACCGCGACTACGGCATTCCCGCGGTGGGCACGATGGCCCACAGCTGGGTGCAGGTGTTCGACAGCGAGTACGACGCCTTCAAAAACTACGCGCAGGTCTACCCCGACAACTGCATTTTCCTCGTGGACACCTACAACGTCGTCAAGTCGGGCATCCCCAACGCCATCCGCGTTGCGGACGAGATCCTCAAGCCGATGGGCAAGCGGCCCAAGGCGGTGCGCATCGACAGCGGCGACATCGCCTACCTCTCCAAGAAGGCGCGCCGCATGCTCGACGACGCGGGCTATCCCGACTGCAAGATCATGGCGACCAACTCGCTCGACGAATACATCATCCGCGACCTGCTGCTCCAGGGCGCGCAGGTCGACCTCTTCGGCGTCGGCGAAAACCTCATCACAAGCAAGTCCGACCCCGTGTTCGGCGGCGTCTACAAGCTCGCCGCGGTCGAGCGCGGCGGAGTGCTCGTCCCCAAGATCAAGGTGAGCGAGAGCATCGAAAAGATCACGACCCCCTGCTTCAAGGACGTCTACCGGTTCTACAACCGCGAAACGGGGCAGGCGATCGCCGACTATGTGACGGTGCGCGGCGAGACGGTCGACGACTCCCAGCCGATCACCATCTTCGATCCGATGGCGACCTGGAAAAAGAAGACGGTTCGCAACTTTACCGCCAAGAGCATCCTCACCCAGGTGTTCGACAAGGGGAGATGCGTCTACGAGCTGCCCAAGCTCGACGATATCCGCAATTACTGCGCCGACCAGGTGGCCCACCTGTGGGACGAGGTCAAGCGGTTCGAGCATCCGCACCGCTATTATGTCGACCTGTCCGACCGGCTGTGGAACGAGCGGAACGACCTGCTCGAACGGATCAACGCGGAATAGAAAAAATATTTGTACGCGGGACGCGGCTTTTGCCGTGTCCCGCGTGTTTTTTTTGCTGTGCCCCCTGCACAAACGGACAGAGCGGCTCGGCGTGGGTTTTGTGTAGGGGAGCCAGCCCTGTCTGCCGGTTAAAGAATTGTTTACAAAGTACAAGCCGATAATTTTGGATAATCTGTACAAATTCGGAAAAAGGAAAAGAATTGATGGCCTGATATTGCTTTTTTCAGGATTTTTGATATAATGATGTGTATGCAGTGGGAATACAATTGTATTTCCACCGCTGAATTCCGACAATTATTTCAAAATTGGGAGGAAAGATTTATGAAGAGAGTTTTAGCGATTGTCCTGTCGGCCGTTATGGCGCTGACCCTTCTGGCCGGCTGCGGCGACAACAGCACGCCCGCGCCGGCTCCCGCCGGCGATAACGCGGCCCCGGCGGCCGACGCGGCCCCCGCGGCGGGCGGCGACGTCATCAAGATCGGCGTCTTCGAGCCGCAGACGGGTGAGAACGGCGGCGGCGGCCTCCAGGAGGTCTATGGCATCCGCTATGCCAACCAGCAGTTCCCGACCGTCAAGGTGGGCGACAAGGAATATAAGATTGAACTGGTCGAGGCGGACAACAAGTCCGACAAGACCGAGGCGGTCACCGCCGCGCAGAGCCTGATCAGCGCGGGCTGCTCGGTCATCCTCGGCTCCTACGGCTCGGGCGTTTCGATCGCGGCGGGCGAGATCTTCTCCGACGCGCAGGTCCCGGCCATCGGCTGCTCCTGCACCAACCCGCAGGTCACGCTGGGCAACGACTTCTACTATCGCGTCTGCTTCCTCGATCCCTTCCAGGGCACCGTGATGGCGAACTACGCGGCGCAGGACGGCGCCAAGACCGCGGCGGTCATCACCCAGCTGGGCGACGACTATTCCTCCGGTCTCGGCAACTTCTTCAAAAACGCGTTCGTCAAGCTGGTCGGCGAGGACTCCATCGTTGCGGAGGAGCAGTTCCAGACCAACCAGACCGACTTCAAGGCGATCCTCACCAACATCAAGGCCGCGAACCCGGACGTCATTTTTGCTCCGTCCTCCATCGCGACCGCTCCGCTGATCATCAAGCAGGCCCGTGAGCTGGGCATCACCGCGAAGATCATGGCCGGCGACACCTGGGAGAACGGCTCGATCATCGAGAACGCGGGCGCCGACGCCGAGGGCGTGACGCTGTCCACCTTCTTCGACGAGGGCGACACCTCCAACGCGGTTGCCACCGACTTCATCAAGGGCTTCAAGGAGTATCTCGTGGCCAACGGCCAGGACGAGATCATCCCGGCCGTCTCCGCGCTGGGCTACGACGCCTACCTCGCGGCCGTCAAGGCGATCGAGACCGCGGGCTCCACCGATCCCGTCGCCATCCGCGACGCGCTCAAGGGCGTGGAGTTCGAGGGCGTGACGGGCGCCATCTCCTTCGACGAGAACGGCGACGCCAACAAGGACAAAGCCTTCATCAAGGTTGTTGAGAACGGCCAGTTCAAGTTCCTCAAGACCGTCTCCGTCGGCGAATAATCCGGAATCTCTGAACAGCAGGGCGGGGGACGGCTCGTCTCCCGCCCTGCCGATTCCCGCATCCCTCGCCCGCATGCGCCGCATAACCGATGCGCGCGTACCGTTTGTGCGGTATTGAACCATGCTATAGTTTGGGGGCTTTTGCACATGAGTCTGACAACCATTTTGCAGCATTGCCTGACCGGGATCTCGCTGGGCGGCGCATACGCGCTGATCGCCATCGGGTATACGATGGTCTATGGCATCCTGCGCCTGATCAACTTCGCCCACGGCGATATTTTCATGATGGCGGGATATTTTATGATCTTCGCCATGGCGAGCTTCCCCTGGCAGGTCGCCATCCCCCTCGTGATCGTCGGCACCATCGTGATGGGCGTCGTCATCGAGCGGGTGGCCTACAAGCCGCTGCGCACCGCGCCGCGTATGTCGATCATGATCTCCGCGATCGGCGTCTCCTACCTGCTCCAGAACCTGGCTACATATCTTTTCACCGCGATTCCCCGCGGATACCCCGAGATCCCCTTCCTGAAGAAGATTTTCCACATCGGGGCGCTCTCCGCGTCGCTGGTCACCTTCCTGACCCCCGTGCTCACCATCCTGCTTGTGATCTTTTTGATGCTGCTCATCAAAAAGACCAAGGTCGGCATGGCGATGCGCGCCGTCAGCAAGGACTTTGAGACCTCCCAGCTGATGGGCATTAAGATCAACAACATCATCAGCGCCACCTTTGTGATCGGTTCGGCGCTGGCCGCGGTGGGTTCGATCCTCTATTTCACCGACCGTATGTCGGTGACCCCCTTCTCCGGCACCCTGCCGGGCCTCAAATGCTTTGTCGCGGCGGTGTTCGGCGGCATCGGGAGCATCCCCGGCGCGGTCGTGGGCGGCTTTGTGATCGGCATCGCCGAGACGCTGCTCGTCGCGATGGGCTATTCGACCTTCAGCGACGCGTTTACCTTCCTTCTGCTGATCGTCATGTTGCTGTTCAGGCCGACCGGCCTCTTCGGCGAAAAAAGTACGGATAAGGTGTGACGCATATGAAAAAGGGTACAAAGCGCATCTGCTCCCTCGTGCTCCTCGTGCTGATCGCCTTGCTGCTGTTCTGGCTTGAGGCGAACAAGAGCGGGCAGGGGATGCTGATCTCCATCCTGCAAAAGAGCGCCATTCTGGCGATCGTCGCCGTTTCGATGAACCTGCTCAACGGCTTTACCGGCCTCTTTTCGCTGGGCCAGGCGGGCTTCATGTCGATCGGCGCCTATATCACGGCAATCCTGACCATCCCGGTTGTCAACCTGGACGGCGTCTACTATATGAACGGCGTGGCCCCCTGGGTGCGCGCGCTCAAAGAGGGGATGGAGGCCGGCCCCTCGTGGCTCCAGTCGGTCTATCCCTTCCTCGCGCTCATCGTCGGCGGCCTGGTCGCCGCCGGCTTCGCGGCGCTCATCGGCATCCCGGTGCTGCGCCTCAAGAGCGACTACCTCGCAATCGCGACCCTCGGCTTCTCCGAGATCATCCGCGCGATCTTTTCGAGCCCCCAGATGGACACAATTACCAACGGCTCCTACGGGCTCAACAAGGTGCCCACCTTCCCGAAATTCTTCGGGCTGCCCTCCCTCTTTACCCCCTTCATCATCGCGGGGGTCACCATCGCGCTGATGGTGCTGCTGATCAACTCCTCCTACGGCCGCGCCTTCAAGGCGATCCGCGAGGACGAGGTCGCCGCCGAGGCGATGGGCATCAGCCTCTTCCGGCACAAGGAGCTCTCCTTTGTGGTCAGCTCCTTCTTCACCGCGATTTCGGGCGGCCTGCTCGCGATGTTCATGCGCTCGATCGAGGCCAAGACCTTCAGCATCGCGCTCACCTACGACATCCTGCTCATCGTCGTCATCGGCGGCATCGGCAGCGTTTCGGGGAGCGTGCTCTCCGCCTTCCTCGTCACCGCGAGCAAGGAGTGGTGGCTGCGCTTCTTCGACCAGCCGCTGACGATCGGCGGCTGGCAGGTGCCCCTCTTCCGCACCGGCTTCCGCATGGTCATCTTCTCGATCCTGCTGATGGCGGTCGTGCTCTTCTACCGCAGGGGCATCATGGGAAACAGCGAATTCAGCTGGGACGGCGTTGCCCGTCTCCCGGGCCGGATCAAGGGTTGGTTCTCCCGTAAGCGGCCCGCCCACGAAGCAGCGGGGGGTGACGGGATATGAGCGGACATGTGCTGGAACTCCAAAACCTCACCATGCAGTTCGGCGGCGTGGTCGCGGTCGACGATTTGTCGATGTATGTGGACAAAGGGGAGATCGTCGCGCTGATTGGGCCGAACGGCGCGGGCAAGACGACCGCCTTCAACATGATCACCGGCGTCTACGCCCCGACCAACGGAGCGATCTTTTTCAACGGCGAGCAGATCATCTCCAACCACCCGCAGGGGAATATGAAGAAGCTCTACCAGGGCGGCAGCGCGGGCAAGTTCCCGAACGTCATGGTGAAGCTCCCCGACGTGATCACAAAGCTGGGCATCGCCCGGACGTTTCAGAACATCCGGCTTTTCAAGGACCTGACGGTCTTTGAAAATGTCCTGATCGCCAAGCATATGCGCTCCAAGGCGGGCGTCTTTGCCGCGACCTTCCGCCTCAACGCGAAGGAGGAGCGGGCGATGCGCGCCGAGACGATGCGCCTTTTGGAGATCCTTGAGCTTGCGGACCTCCGGGACGAGACGGCGAGCAACCTGCCCTACGGCAAGCAGCGCCGCCTGGAGATCGCCCGCGCGCTCGCGACCGAGCCGAGCCTGCTTCTGCTCGACGAGCCCGCGGCGGGCATGAACCCGCAGGAGACCGCCGAGCTGACCGCGTTTATCAAGCAGATCCGCGACGACTTCAAGCTGACCGTCTTTATGATCGAGCACCACATGGACCTGGTCATGGAGATTTCCGACCGCATCTACGTGCTCGACTTCGGCAAGCTCATCGCGGCGGGCACGCCCGACGAGGTACAGAACAACCAGCGCGTGATCGACGCGTATTTGGGGGTGGCCGACGATGCTTAACATCAGCAACCTGAAGGTGAATTACGGCGGCATCGAGGCTGTCAAGGGGATATCCTTTACTGTTCCGGAGAAGAGCATCGTGACGCTCATCGGCGCGAACGGCGCGGGCAAGAGCACCACGCTGCGCGCGATCGCCGGACTGGTCCCCATCAAGGGGGGCACGATCGAGTTTTTGGGCAAACAGATCAGCGGTCTGCCGAGCGAAAAGATTGTCGGCACGGGCATCACCCTCGTCCCCGAGGGCAGGCGGGTCTTTCCCGACCTCACGGTGCTTGAAAATATCAAAATCGGCGCCTACCTGCGCAAGGATGACCTGACCGACGATATCAATTGGGTCTACGACCTCTTTCCGAGGCTCAAGGAGCGCTCCTGGCAGCTCGCGGGCACCCTCTCGGGCGGCGAGCAGCAGATGCTCGCGGTCGGGCGCGCCCTCATGAGCCGCCCCAAGCTCATCATGATGGATGAGCCGTCGCTCGGCCTCGCGCCCCTCATCGTGCAGGGAATCTTCGACATCATCAAGGAGATCAACCGGCAGGGGGTCACCATCCTGCTCATCGAGCAGAACGCGAACCTCGCGCTGCGCGCCGCCGACTACGGCTATGTGCTCGAGACGGGCAACATCACGCTGGACGGCACCGGCGCCGAGCTGCTCGAAAACGAGGACGTGAAAGCCGCCTATCTCGGCAAAAAGAAAAAATGAACAGGGAACCAAAAGCGGGCCGGCTGACGCCGGCCCGCTTTTTTTGCAGTATTTCAGGGGGAATCCGCCACTTTTATGTAAGGACGGGTGTGAAACCCCTTCCTTACAGGGTAGGCTGCCCGCGCAAAACGCGCGTTTTTTGATCCGGCAGAACCCTGCCGACTATAGTATCACCGGGCGCTGCCGCAGATATGCGCGGCGGCTGCCGCTTCCAAAAGATTGTGCTTTTCCCGTTTTTTTGCTATGATGGACCTATTGAAAAGGACGAGGGGGAACGGACGGCGATGCGGAAAAGAGCGTTTGTCGGACTGGCTGGAATCCTCTGCGCCTTTGCGCTTACCGTGCCGGTTTTCGCCGCCTCCTACGTGGACGACTGCGACAGCCTCGCGCCGGACGGGACGCGGAGCTACGGCGGCTTCTCCGAGGCGGTCGGCGACTTTGACGTCTTCTCCGGCTGGGGTACCTGCGGCGACGCGACGGCGCTGGCCGTCGGCGGGCGGGAGGCGCAGGCGACCTACCGGGTCAGCGGCGCGGAATCGGTGGAGATGTCGTTTTACGCCAGCCTGAGCACCTGCGCCACGCCCTACGGGAAGGATGCGTTTACGCTCGGCGGGCAAAGCGCCGAGGCCCTGCTGAACGCGCGGCGCTGCTTTTATGACCGCGCGGCGGACGTCGTTTTTTTGACCGAGAACGGCAGAAACTTCTCCCTGCAATATGATCCCTTTTACGGACTGCTCCTCCGGGAGGACGGCCGGCCGCTTTCGGACGACTGCTTCTGGGGGCTCAACCTCTCCGTTTCGCGGGACGGCTCCGCCTTTACGCCCCTGCGGGACGTCACGCTCGCGCGGGTGGAGTCGCAGTGGCTCGAGCTCTCCACCGGCCGCTACTATCGCGAGACCTGTACGGCCCGGCTTCCGGAGGGCACCCGCTACGTCCGGGCGGCCTTCGAGGACTTTCGGTCGCTGGAGGAGGTCCCCGACCGGACCCGTGCGTTTTTGCTCGCGCGCGTGCGGTTTGACGGGGATGCCCTGATGTCGGGCGGCTCCGGTTCGGAGGAGTCCTCCTCCGTGCCGGGCGGAGAGAGCTCCTCCGTCCCCGACTCCTCCTCGCGGCTTCCCACGGCGGGCGGCGGGGGCGGCTCCGCTTCCGGCGGCGGTTCTGGCGGCCGGCTTTTGCGGGAACGGCGGGAGGCCGGGGCGGAAGCGCCCGCTTCCGCGGCCTTGGCCGAAGGCCCCGCCGCGGTCTCCCCGCGTGCCGCCGGGGAGCGTGGGGAAAGCGCCTCCCGAACGGAGGACACCTCCGCCCGTCCCGAGAGGCGGGAACCGGAGCCCTCCGGAGGCGTGGCCGTCTACCGGAACCTCGGCGGCGGGGACGCCGCCGGGCCCTCCGCTACTCCGCAGGAGAAGTTCGGCGGCATGGTCGGCGGGGGAGCGGGGCTCTACATCCTGCTCAGCTTCCTGCGCGGTGTGCGCCGGTGAGCGGATTGTTGACAAATACCCGGCGCCGTTTATAATAAAGAGTATCCATATTCGGGCGCGGCATCGGGCGCGCGGCGGGAATCCAAGGGGTTTCCGGACTCTGAAAGCTATGGGAGGAAGGCCAAGTGAGCGAATTAATATCCATTACGGTCGGCGCGCTGCTGGAGAAGGTCGCGAAGATGTATCCGGACGACCAGGCGGTCAAATATACCGACCGGCCCTTTAATATGACCTGGCGGCAGTTTGACGACGAGGTCAACCGCATCGCAAAGGGATTTTTGGCGATGGGGATCCGGAAGGGGGACCACGTGGCGATCTGGGCGACCAACGTGCCCGAATGGCTGTTGACCCTCTTTGCGACCGCCAAAATCGGCGCGGTGCTCGTCACCGTCAACACCAACTACAAGGTGTTCGAGCTGGAATACCTGCTGCGGCAGTCGGATTCAAAGGCGCTCGTCATGATCAAGGGCTTCAAGGACGCGGACTATGTCGGCATCGTCAACGAGCTCTGTCCGACCCTTAAGGACTTTAAGCCGGGCGAGTACGACAATCCGATGCTGCCCTTCCTCAAGGACGTCGTCTATGTCGGCGAGGGCCCCGCGCCCGCCGGGATGTACGCGTGGGACGACCTGCGCCAGATGGGGGACGCGGTGCCCGAGGAGGAGTTCCGCGCGGTTTTCGACAGCATCGACCCGCAGGAGGTCGTCAATATGCAGTACACTTCGGGGACGACCGGCTTCCCGAAGGGCGTTATGCTCACCCACTTCAACATCGTCAACAACGGCAAGTGCATCGGCGACTGCATGAGGTTTTCCCATGACGACAAGCTCTGCATCTGCGTGCCCTTCTTCCACTGCTTCGGCCTGGTGCTCGCGGTCATGGCGGCGCTCACCCACGCGACTTCGATGG
The DNA here is from genome assembly GCF_900199635.1 of Anaerotruncus massiliensis (ex Togo et al. 2026). Taxonomy (GTDB): domain Bacteria; phylum Bacillota; class Clostridia; order Oscillospirales; family Ruminococcaceae; genus Anaerotruncus; species Anaerotruncus massiliensis. Next base: position 1,431,670 of record NZ_LT962687.1, read on the forward strand.
TCCCCATCGAGACCTACCGCCCGACCGAGGTGCTCAAGGCCCTCCAGAACGAGGAGTGCACCGCCGTGCACGGCGTTCCGACGATGTTCATCGCGATGCTCGAGCATCCGACCTTCTACGAATATAAATTCCCGCGCCTGCGCACCGGCATCATGGCGGGCTCGCCCTGCCCGATCAAGGTGATGCAGCTTGTCGTGGACAAGATGGGTATGCGGGAAATCACGATTACATACGGCCAGACGGAGGCGTCGCCCGCCTGCACGATGACCACCACCGAGGACAGCCTCGACCTGCGCGTCGCGACGGTGGGCCGCGCGATGCCCCATGTCGAGACGAAGATCGTCGACCCCGAGACGGGGGAGACGTTGCCCCCCTACCAGCAGGGCGAGTTCTGCGCGCGGGGCTACAACGTCATGCGCGGTTACTACAAGATGGAGGAGGCCACCCGCCAGGCGATCGACGAGGACGGCTGGTTGCACACGGGTGACCTCGCGATGGTCGACGAGAACGGCTACTACAAGATTACCGGCCGCATCAAGGATATGATCATCCGCGGCGGCGAGAACATCTACCCCAAGGAGATCGAGGAGTTCCTCTACACCCACCCGCTTGTGCGCGACGTGCAGGTGGTCGGCGTGCCGAGCAAGCAGTACGGCGAGGAGATCATGGCCTGCGTCATCCCGCGCGCGTGGGAGGACGGGCTCGACGAGGAAGAGATCAAACGCGCGGTGCGCGAGAATATGGCGCGCCACAAGGTCCCGAAGTACGTCCTGTTTATGGACCAGTTCCCGATGACCGCCAGCGGCAAGATCCAGAAGTTCAAGCTGCGCGAGATGGGCATCGAAAAGTTCGGCCTGCAGGACGACGCGGCGGTCGAGACCGCCTGAGCCGGGACTGCCCCGAATCTTGGCGGGACGGCGCGTCCGTTTCGCCATGACCCCGAATAGGAGTGAACCGCCAGATGGCCGTAAATGAACTGAACCTGTGCATGGGCTGCATGTCCCCTCTCTTCGAAGGGGAGACGTGCAGCGTCTGCGGATATCACGCGGACGCGTCGCCCGACCTGAACTACCTGCAGCCCGGCAGCGGGCTGGGCGGGCGGTATCTCGTCGGAAAGATGGTCGCGGACGACCCGGAGGGCGTCTGGTACGTCGGCTACGACCGCAGGGAGGAGGTGCGCGTCTGGCTGCGTGAGTACGCGCCCGGCTGCATCACCCGCCGCGATCACGAGAACTTCAGCGTGCAGCCGCTGGCCAGCTCGGAGGCGCAGTACAAGGCGCTCATGTCCGACTTTGAGGACCTGTGCCGGTCGATCATGGCATTGCCCGCTGGGGAAAAGGTGCTCCCCGTCACCGACCTGCTCTATGAGAACAACACGATTTATGCGGTATACCGCTATATCAAGACGATTTCACTGGAATCCTTCCTCGCGCGCAGCGGCGGCAAGATCCCCTGGAGACACGCCAAAAAGCTGCTGATGCCCCTCTTCCACACGGTCGTCAACTTCCACAAGGCGGGACTTATCCATCGGGGGCTTTCCCCGCGGACGGTCCACCTTGACCAGTCGGGCGCCCTGTGGGTGACCTGCTTTTCGATCGCGGCGGCCCGCACCAACAAGAGCGAGACGGGCGCGCAGCTCTTCGAGGGCTACGCCGCCCCCGAGCAGTACGCGCTCAACAGCTGGCAGGGCAACTGGACCGACGTCTACGCGCTGGGCGCGATCACCTACCGGACGGTGACGGGGGAGAACCCGCCCGCCGCGCTCGACCGCGTCTATGGCGACGACCTGCTCGACAGCCAGATGATCAGCGGCGAGATGACCGAAAACGTGGTGAGCGCGATCAACCGCGCCCTCGCGGTCGAGGTGGAGGACCGCATCCAGTCCGCCGAGCTCTACATATCCGGGCTGCTCGCGGACGCGGGCTCCAACACGGCGGTCTACACCGCCGCGCCGCGCAAATCCTACGAGACGCCCGACGACAGCGCCTACCGGCAGGAGATCCGCCGCGCCGCCGCCGAACGGGAGGCGCGGGAGAAGCAGCCGCCGCGCACGGCGGCACGCTTTGAACAGAGCGGCATCGACCTGATCCCGCCTCCGGGCGGCAAGCCCGCGCAGCCCAAGCCGGCGCGAAAAGGCGACCGGCGCGAAAAGCGCCCCAAACGCAAACGCTCCCATCCCGTGCTGATGCTGATTTTCTCGGCGTTCGTCGCCACGGCGCTGCTGGCGGGCGCGATGTACTGGTTCTCGACCAACTACCTCACCGATCTGATCGCCCCCGCGGAAAGCGAGGGCAGCCGCACCGGCGAACATTCGATGCAGGGCGGTACCGACTATTCGGGCGGCGAGGCGGGGGAGGACGACAAGGTGCCCCGCTTCGTGGGGATCAACGCCGATTCCCTTCGGAACAATGAGCAGCTGAGCGAGCGGTACGAGCTTGTGTTCGAGGAAAAGTTCAACGACGTCTACGAGCCGGGCGTGGTCTGCGACCAGCAGCCGGTCGAGGGCACCAAGATGCCCAACCGCGGCCGGGTGACCATCTACGTCTCCAAGGGCCCCGAGCTGATCGAGATGCCCGCGGTGGTGGGGATGCCGATCGAGGACGCGATCATGGCGCTGACCGACCTGGAACTCAACTACCAGGTGATCGAGGTCTACGACAAGAGCTACGAGCCCGACGTGATCGAACGCGCCGAGCCGGAGCCGGGCACCCAGCTCAACAAGGAGAAGGACACCGTGTTCCTCTACATCCGCAAGGTCGTGATGGAGGAGAGCAGCAGCTCGGAGGACGAGCGGGACGACCGGGAACGGTCCGCCTCGCGGGTCATCACCTCCCGCAAGAGCAGCACGGATTCGGATTCCTCCCGGCGCCTCAAGCCGAGGGAGGAGTAGGGAAGGCTTTCTGGGAATGAGTCAGCCGTTTTGGCGGCGGAATGGAGCGATAAGATGAAAACTGCATTTTCGACTTTGGGTTGTCCCGGCTGGTCGTGGGACGAGATTTTCGCCACCGCGAAAGACCTGGGGCTGGACGGCATCGAGGTGCGCGGCGTGGAAAACGAGATGTTCGCGCCCTCCATCCGCGCGTTCAATGAGAAGCACCTCGACGAGACCCGCGCGCGCCTGGAAAAGGCGGGCATGGAGATCCCGATGCTCACCTCGGGCGCCTGCCTCGGCCTGTCGGGCGACTCCGGCCGCTACATGGACGAGGCGAAGGCCTACATCGACCTGGCCAAAAAGCTCGGGACCCCCTATGTGCGCGTGATCATCACGCCGAACGCGGCCCCGATGGAGGGGGAGAACATCCTGCAGGTCAAGCGCCTCTACACCGAGCTGTGCGCCTACGCGAAGGGCACGGGCGTCGCGGTGCTGCTCGAGACGAGCGGCGAGCTCGCCGACTCCTCCAAGATGCGCGAATTCATGCGGGACGTCGACCTCGAGACGGGCGGCGTGCTCTGGGACCTCCACCACCCCTACCGTTTCTTCGGCGAGTCCCCGGCCAAAACGTGGGAGAACATCGGGGAGTGGGTCCGCTACCTGCACGTCAAGGATTCCGCGATGCAGGACGGCAAACTCGTCTACCGCATGATGGGCTACGGCGACGTCCCCGTTTTCGACGCGCTGAAAATTTTGTCCGACCACGGATACCAAGGCTACGTCTCCCTCGAATGGCTCAAGCGCTGGTGCCCCGACCTGCAGGAGCCGGGCATTGTCTTCGCCCACTACGCGAGCTATATGGGCTACCTCAAAAACCAGTTAAAATGAGATGCGAAGGGGCCGTTGGCATTTGCCAACGGCCCCTTTTCTTTTTCCGGTTATCACCCGTACCGTTTGAGCATCCGGATGTCCTCGCCGTAAAACTGCATCGGCCGGTAGGCGCAGAGCAGGCGGGAGAGGATGCGGTCGCCGTACCGTTCGCGGAGCACCTGTTCGTCGAAGTTGGTGCTGATCACGGTCGGGCGGCGCCCGATGATGCGGGAATTGATGAGGTTGTAGAGCGCGGCGACCGAAAAGCTCGTGGAGAACTCCGCGCCGAGGTCGTCGATGACGAGCAGGTCGCACTCCCCGGCCAGCGCCTGGTAGTCGGTATCGCCGCCGCCGTTGCGGGAGAACTGCTGCGCCTGAAGCTTGTCGAGCAGGCGGGGAGCCGTCGTATAGACGACACCGCAGCCCTTCCGGACGACCTCATAGGAGATCGCCAGCGAGAGGTGGGTCTTCCCGAGCCCCGTCCCGCCCAGGAAGAGCAGGCTTTCGCTCTTGGGGGAGAAGGTGCGCGCGTATTCGCGGCAGGCGGACAGCACCTTCTCCATCGCGCGGCGGGGAACGACGTTGTAGGGCCCGCAGGGTTCGACGGGGTAGTAGGCGAGGTCGAAGTTTTCAAAACGGCAGTCGCGCATGCCGCTCGTGTCGCCGAGGCTCTCACAGGCGAGCTCGCGCAGCAGCTTCTGGAGGCAGGCGCACTGCTTCTGCCCGATGTAGCCGGTGTCCTGGCAGACGGGGCAGGCATAGCGCACCGCAAGCGCGTCCGCCGGCCTGCCGGCGTCCCGGAGGATCTCGGCGCGGCGCTCCTGGAGCGCGAGATTGCGGGCGCGCAGCCGTTCGATCAGCTTTGCGGCGTCCTCTCCGCCGCCGATCGCGGCCTGCGCGGCGGCAAGCCCCGTCGCGGAAAGCTCCCGCTCGATCTCGCCGAGCTGCGGCAGCTCGGCATAGAGGGCGGCGCGCCGCCGCTGGGCGTCCTGCTGCGCGGCGGCGCGGGATTCCTCGAGCGCCCTCTGCGCCTTCTGGTAAATTTCCTTTGCATATCCCATATGGGGCCCCTCCTAATCGTCCGCCTGCCGGTGCAGCAGGGCGTGCAGCTTGTCCATATCGAGCGACGAGTCGCGCCCCGTCTGCGCCGACTTGTTCTGCGTCGCGGCGCGGCGCGCCGAGCCTGCGGAAAGGTCCTCCACCGCAGCCTTGACGGTCGCGATCCCCTTCGTCTTCCAGGAGGAGAGAATCTTGTCGGCATAGGCGAAGGAGACCTTCCCGGTATTCTCCACCGCCCGTTCGCAGGCGAGGAAGATGAGCTTTTCATCCAGCCCGAGGGAGAACCACCGCTCAACGTAGCCGCGTTCCTTCGAAGTCAGGGAACGGCTGTAGATGCCGAACGCCTTGACGACCTTCTTTTCGTTTTCGCCGCTGCGGGTGAGGCGGACGATCTCCTGCTCGACCTGCTCGTGGGAGGAGATGCCCCGCTCCATCCAGGCGGCCGCCGTCCTCTCGAGGTAGTTCATACTGCGGTGCCCGCTTTCCACGCAGTACTGGAGCAGCATGAGCACCGCGCCGGTGTCCAGCCCGTAGTAGCTGTGCAGCGCGACGAGGATTTCGCTCTCCACGGGGGTGAGCGGGGCGCCCAGGATATTTTGCGCCTCCCGCAGGAGCTCCCCGATGGCGCCGTCCGCCTTCTCCATTACGGCGATGTCCGCCCGTGAGATCTTCTGCCGCGCCGAGATGGTGACGACCCGCTGCCCCTCGCCGGAAGCTTCTTCCTTTACGGCGGGGGCGGGGAGGACCGGCGCGGTCACCGCGTCAGGGGCCGGGCGCGCGGGGAGGCGTTTTGCCGCCGCGCCGCTCTCGCGGACGATGCCCGCGCCGACCCAGTAGTTGACCGCGTCGGCGATGTCGCCGGCGGGGATGCAAAGCCGCTCGGAGAGCCACTGCACATCGACGGGAGTGCCCGAGTGGCGCAGCATGAGCAGCAGGATTTTCAGCGAGAGGGGGGAGCACATCTTGATGTGGTCGTCTACGACCGCGGTCGGCACCGCGAAGACCGACGACCAGATGCCCGAATCGATCAAATAGGACATGGCGGACTCCTCGAATTCAAATGTTGGAAAAAGGGCGTGTCCGGCAAAAGCCGGCGCCTCCGGTCCCGGAAGCGGCAAAAGCCCCGCGGCATGCGGGAATGCGGCGCTTCCCGCCTTTGGCGGGGACAAAACGCAAAGCGGTTTGCCCTGCGGATATTATAGCACAGCCTCCCGAATTTTCAAAATAGAAGTTGCGCGGCGGGGCAGGCCCGGTGTATAATAAGAACAATTATTTGAATGATTCCAAAGACAGGAGGCGACAAAGATGATCGGCGACCTGCATTGTCACACACGCTTTTCCGACGGTTCCCTCGGCATCGATGACCTGATCCTCTATGCCAAACGCGCCGGTCTCGACTTTGTCGCGTTGACCGACCACGACACGATGGCGGGCGTCAGCCGCGCCGAGCAGCTCGGCAAGCGCTACGGCATCGGGGTGATCGGCGGTGTGGAGATTTCGGCGCGGGATTTTGCCCGGGACCGGAAGGTCCACCTGCTCTGCTACCAGCCCAAGGTGCCCGACCGGCTCGAAGGGATGCTCAAGCACACCCTCGAGGGGCGGGACCGCGCCATCCGGGAAAGCATGCGCAGGGTCATGAAGCTCTTTCCGGTGACGGAGGAGCACGTCCTGCGCTGCGCCAAGGGCTCGGCGGCGCTCTATAACGTCCACATCATGCTCGCGCTCGCCGACCTCGGCTATGCGGAGAGCCTTTACGGCAGCCTCTTCCGCCAGCTGCTCGCGGAAAAGACGGGAAGCTGCTTCGTCCCGCACGCCTATCCGGACGTGTGGGAGGCGGCGAAGCTGGTGAAAAGCGCGGGCGGCGTCTGTGTGCTGGCGCACCCGTCCGAGTACGATTCGATCGACCTGATGGAGGAGCTCGCCGGGGCGGGCGTGATCGACGGGGTGGAGCGGTACCATCCGCGCGTCAGGGAGAAGGATATCCCCGCGATCGACGCGGTGATCGAGCGGTACGGCCTCATCGCCACGGGCGGCACCGACTTCCACGGCGGCAACACCAACCACCCCAACCCGCTCGGCACCTGCCTGACGATGCAGGAGCCGCTGGAACGGCTTTTCAAGCTCTCAAAGAGCAGATCATAAGATACGCACGGAGGACGCATGGACATCAAGGAACAGGCTCTGCAAAAGCACTATGAATGGAAGGGAAAGATCGAGGTCGTCTCCCGCGCGCCGATCGAGCGGCGGGAGGACCTGTCGCTGGCCTACACGCCCGGCGTGGCCCAGCCCTGCCTCGAGATCGAGCGGGACGAGTCCCTCTCCTACACGCTGACCCGGCGGGGAAACCTCGTCGCGGTCGTCACCGACGGCACGGCGGTGCTCGGGCTCGGGGACATCGGCCCGGCGGCCGCGATGCCGGTCATGGAGGGCAAATGCGCGCTCTTCAAGGCGTTTGCGGACGTGGACGCCTTCCCGCTCTGCATCGACAGCAAGGATCCCGATACGATCGTCAACACGGTGAAGCTCCTCTCCAAGAGCTTCGGCGGCGTCAACCTGGAGGATATCTCCGCGCCCCGCTGCTTCGAGATCGAACGGCGGCTCAAGGAGGAGTGCGAGATCCCCGTCTTCCACGACGACCAGCACGGGACCGCGGTGGTCGCCTGCGCGGCGCTGCTCAACGCCTGCAGGGTCACGGGACGCGGAATGGGGAGCCTGCACATCGTTTTAAACGGCGCGGGCGCGGCGGGCATCTCCGTGGGCAGGCTGCTGCTCCGGATGGGCTTTGGAGAGCTCGTGATGTGCGACGTCGGCGGGATCATCCATGAGGGCGCGGACTGGCTCACCCCGCCGCAGGCGGAGATGGCGAGGGTCACGAATCCCCGCGGGCTGCGGGGAAGCCTCGCGGACGCGCTGAAGGGGGCGGACGTGATGATCGGCGTCTCCCGTCCGAACCTCGTGACAGGGGAGATGGTCGCCTCGATGGCAAAGGACCCGATCGTTTTCGCGATGGCCAATCCCACTCCCGAGATCATGCCCGACGCGGCGAAAGCGGCGGGCGCGGCGGTGGTCGGGACGGGGCGTTCGGATTTCCCCAACCAGATCAACAACGTGCTCGTCTTCCCAGGCATCTTCAAGGGCGCGCTCGCGGTGCGGGCGCGGGAGATCACCGAGGAGATGAAGGTCGCGGCCGCGAAGGCGATCGCCTCGATGGTGCCGGACGGGGAGCTTTCGGCCGATCGCATCCTGCCCGACGCGCTGGACAAGCGGGTCGCCGACCGGGTGGCCGAGGCGGTCGCGGACGAGGCCCGGGCCTCGGGCGTCGCAAGAATTTGATTGACGGAGGACCGGTATGAAGATCAGCTATAAACCAAAAGGCGTCTGTTCGCGTATGATACATGCAGAGGTTGAAGACGGTATCGTCAAGTCCGTGGAATTCATCGGCGGCTGCAGCGGCAACACGCAGGGCGTGAGCCGGCTGGCGGAGGGCCGCCCGGTGGAGGAGGTCGTGAAGCTGCTCGGCGGCATCCGCTGCGGCATGAAGGCGACCTCCTGCCCCGACCAGCTCGCGCTCGCGCTGGAGCAGGCGCGGGAATAGGAAGCGGCGGCCGTTTTCACAGGAGGGAGGGTGTTTCCCATGCGATTCGACGACAGCGATATCAAAATAGCGCCGGACGATCCTTCGGAGGTCTTCGACACCTCGGAGGGGGCGGCGGCGGCTTTTGCGCGCGAAAAAGCCAACGGCAATATGGAGAAAGCGCGCGCGCTCGGGGTCCAGTTTGCCGCCGAGCTGACCGCCGACGAACGGGGGATCGTCTGGTTCGGCATCGGTGCGTTCGACAGCGCCGAGACGCTCTCCCAGCGCAAGGTGCTTTTTTCCTATCTCGTCGGACGGGTGATCGAGGACATGGCGCCCAATTCGATCGTGGCGCAGTCCGCGATGTCCGCTTACTATGACGAGCTCCAGCGGGTCTCCGGGGAGACCTACGGGCTCGTCAGCGATTCGGCGGCGCTCTCCCTCTATATCCTGGCGGGGCGTTCCTCGCCGGACGACATCGGCGCGGTCGGCAGGGTGTTCGCGCGCCTCTGCGGCAGGGAGGACGACCCGGTCTTTGTCCGGTACGGCAGCGAACTCACGAGCTATTTTGCCATGTACTGCACCCAGCTTGCGCTGCGCGCGCAGCTGATCCGATAGACGGAATAACAAAAAGAGCCGGCGCCAAGCGCCGGCTCTTTTCAGTTCAATGCTCCTTATGGAGCCTGTGCAGCCAGTCCATGACCCGCTGCTTATAGAGGATGCCGACCAGCCCGATCGCCGCGGTCAGCAGGAAAACGACGATCGCCATCCCCCAGTTGCCGCGGCTCACCGAGGCGCCCATCCAGGTGGAGGTGATGATCGAGGGGATCCGCGCGAAGGTGGAGATCAGCAAAAACTGCGCGGGCCTGATCTTGCTGACGCCCGCCAGATAGGTGAGCATGTCCTTCGGGGTGCCGGGGATGAGGAAGAGGATGAAGGTGACGGTTTCCACCTTTTTGGTGTTGTTGATGAATTTGAATTCGCTGAGCTTCTGCTCGCCGAAGATGCGCGCCACCAGCCGGTAGCCGAACCGGCGCACGAGGAAGAAGATGGCGGAGGAGGCGATCACGATCCCGAGCAGGCAGGTCAGGAGGCCGCCCCAGGCGCCGTAGAGCGCGCCCGCGAGCAGTTCGACCGGCTCGCCGGGGATAAAGGCGATGACGATCTGAAGGATCTGGACGCCGAGCAGGATCAGCCAGCCGGTGAAGCCGAGCGAATCGATCCACGCGCGGAGCTGTTCCTGGTTGCCGGGGTCGGAGAGGCGCCGGAAGAGGGGCATACAGAGCAGGGAGAGGATCCCGATGACCAGGACGAAGCCCACGGCGGCCGCGATCAGCTTTCGGTATTGCTTTTTTTCTTCTGGGGTAAGGTTTTTCATCGTCACATCTCTTTTTCCGGAAAGTTCCTTTTCCTATCCAACGAGATTCCCCGCCCCTCCGCTTCAAACGGATGGGAAATCCGGTTTCAACACCAATATAACATGTTTGCGCGGAAAAGCTGTTTCAGGATTGTAAATTTTGCGGGAAGCGTGGAAAACGGGTCAGGCAATAGGTTTTGCTTTTTCCTCCGAAATATTGTATCATAGGGAATGGAAATCGACGACTGTGGGGTGGAAATTTTGTACGAAGGATTCCGGGCGGGCGTGGAGCCGGGCGGGCTGACCACCGACTACGAGATCAAGATCCTGATCTGCCACGTCCTTAAGCACATCGAACGGCCGATGCCCGTTTCCGCCCTGATCGAACTGTTCGTGGGCGAGGGGATCGGCAACTATTTTGAGGCGGCGAGCGCGGCGGCCGCGCTCGTCAAGAGCGGGCACATTGCCATCGGCGGCTGCGAGGGGGAAAAGTGCTACACCCTGACCGACCTGGGAGAGAGCGCCGCCGGGACGTTCGAGAAAACGCTTCCGCTCAGCGTGCGGGAAAAGGCGGTGGACGCCGCGAACCGCTACTTCATCCGTAGGGAACGGCGCGCGCACAACAAGGCGGAGGTCCAAAAGGCGGACGACGGGTACCTTTTGACGCTGACGATCACCGACGTGGGCAGCGACCTGCTGAAATTGACCATCCTTCTGCCCGACGAGGAGACCTGCGGGCGGATCAGGGAGCGGTTTTTGGACGACCCGATCGTGGTCTATAAGGGGGTCGTGGCCTCCCTGACGGGCAGCTTTGAGAACGTCGGCGCGCTGCTGGACGACGTGGAGTAAACCCCGCGAAGCCGCATCAGACGGGCAAAACTTGACAGAAACGACAGAATCGGTTACAATAAATTTTACGCAAAAATCTGATTGGAAACGGGGGGAAGTTTTTGCTCAGAAAGCTGATGCTCTATCTGATGGTTTTGGCGACGGCGGTCAAGTTCGCGTCGCTGGCATATGTGTTTACGACAGATATTGAACGGCTTCCGGTGGCGGTGTACGTCTCGACCGGGATTGTCGTCCTCTTTGGGCTCTTTTTGATCTGCAAAAACATTGTGAAGCGGGTCGGCAGGAAGGAGCTCGCATCCTATTACGGCTTGTCGGCGGCCGCCGTCTTCTTCAACCTGATCTTTATGAAGATCTTCAGCCGCGCGGAGATCGCCACGCTCGATCTTCTCATCCTCGGCACCATGATGGATATCCTCGTCGGGGTGGTCTTTGTGGTGCTGACCGTGCGGGAGCACAAATATGTGCGCATTAAGATGGGAACGGACTCCTGAGGGGGTTGAAACCGTCCGCATTGGCGGGCGGTTTTTTCATGCAGAAAAATTGGCAAAATTTTTTAGGGCAACATATTGCTTTTTTGCGATCTGCGTAGTATAATAATCAGGTGCCAATCGCGCGGACAACTCTGGAGATGTCGCCTAGCTGGTCGAGGGCGCACGACTGGAAATCGTGTAGGGGTCAAAAGCTCCTCGAGAGTTCGAATCTCTCCATCTCCGCCAAAAGAACCTGTCTTTGATGATCATCAAAGACAGGTTCTTTTCTGTTTCTACGGCATCCATCAAAGCTGCTTTCCGACCCATGGGGGCGGGAGGGCGGCTTTTTTCTTATAATGCTTGCAAAATGGAATCGACTTTGAGAAAATCAATAACTTTGGGTTATTAATTGGATGTAAAATATGTATTTTTAATTGTTGAAGATAGAGTATACAATAAACATGAACAAAAAGCGCGCTCATACAACAAATAAAATATGGAAATCGCGACATTACAAAAGTATGGGGAGAAAAAGATATGATACAAGTCGATCGGGCACTTAAGTTCAGAAAACTGCTGGAATCGGGCAAGACGCTCTGCTGTCCCGCGGTATATGATCCGCTGTCAATCCGACTGGCGGAGCGCAACGGCTTTGAGGCCGTCTTTGTCAGCGGCTCCTCCATGTCCTGCGAAGTGATCGGCACCTCCGACGTGGGCGTCTTGTCCTATGGGGAATACCGCAATACGCTCTTAAACATGCTGTGCGTTTCCTCCATTCCCATGGTTGTGGACATCGATACGGGCTTTGGCGGGCCGGTCACGATTCTGCGTACCGTCCGGGAATATGAGCAGATGGGAATCGCGGGGGTCATGATCGAGGACCAGACGTTCCCCAAGCGGTGTGCCTATTACGACGGGCTGCGGGTGGCCCCCGTCGAGGAGATGAAAATTCGGATCGACTCGGTCCTTAAGGCGCGGACAGATCCAAACTTTTTCCTCCTGGCGAGAACGGACGCGGCCGCCGACAACACACAGGGAATGCAGGAGGCGCTCCGGCGCGCGAGGCTGTACCGGGAGTGGGGGGCCGACGGCGTATTCATCAGCACGCCAAAGAGCGAAAGCGACCTGATTCAGATCGGTCAGCTCGGATTTCCCACGGCGGTGTGCATCACCGAGGGGAGCCCGACGGGCGACTACAGCGTCGCGGATTTTGAACGGATGGGAATCCAGCTCGCGTTTTTCCCGCAGTCTCTGACACGCTCCTGCATCCGCACAATGCAGCTGGTGCTGAGCGAGATGCGGGCGAAGGGGCGGACAAACCACCTCGGGGATATCTTCTGCACGCAGGAGGAGCGCGCGAACAGCACCGGGCTGGAGTCCTATATGGATTTCGAGGCGTCCGTGATGCGGGGCCGTGCGGAATAACCCGCGCGTCCCTGCCTGGAGAGTGAAAAAGGAGGCTGTACAGGCCATGGCAGAGTATAAAATCGGAATTTTAAACGGCGACGATATCGGGCTTGAGATCGTGCCGGTTGCCGTCGAGGTGTTGAAAACGGCGGTGAAACGCTATCCGGAGATTCAGATCGAATGGGTGCCTCTGCCGATCGGGTATCCGTCCTTCCTGGAGCACGGGACGACCCTCCTGCCGGAGGTCCGGGAACGGCTTTACACGCTGGACGGGTGGATTCTGGGGCCGATCGGACATATGGCCTACCCCAAGGATCAGCCAAACTGCTTCAATCCGCACCCCATCCTGCGGCGGGAATACGATCTGGTGTCGAACATCCGCCCGGCAAAATCCTATGCGGAGATTCCCTGCATCAATCCGAACGTAGACCTCGTCATCATCCGCGAAAACAACGAGGGCTTCCAGCCGGACCGCAACATGTTCCGCGGGACCAGCGACTGTATGCCCACGCCCGACATGGCGCTTTCGCTGCGGGTCATTACGAGACGGAACAGCACGCTGGTGGCAAGGGAGGGCTTTGAACTGGCCCGACGGCACGGCGGGCGCAAAAAGGTGACTGCGGTCCATAAGAACACCGTTTTCAAGCTGGGATGCGGCCTCTTCATCGAAGCCTGCCGGGATGTGGCGAAGGAATACCCGGACATCGAGTTTGAGACGGTGGTGGTGGACACCTTCGCGATGAAGATGCTGATGCGGCCGCAGGATTACGACGTCGTCATCACCACCAATATGTTTGGGGATATTCTCTCCGACGAAGCCGCGGGGCTCGTCGGCGGGCTCGGCATGGCGGCGGGACTGTGCGCCGGCCCGCAGTACTGCATGGCGCAGGCAACACACGGCTCGGCGCCGGACATCGCCGGCAAGGGGATCGCCAATCCGTTCGCGATGATCAAATCGGCGCAGATGATGCTCAACTGGCTCGCCGGGCGCAAGCAGGACGCGTCGGCCTTAAAGGCGGCCGCCGAGATGGAGCGGGCCATGGAGGCGGTGCTTTCCGACAAGGCGTCCGTCACGCCCGATTTGGGCGGGACCGCCTCCACGCTGCAAATGGGACGGGCGGTCTGCGGCCTGCTCGAAGCGGGAGACCTTTAGCGCCGGGCCTTATTCTCCGGCGAAAAACTCCCGGCAATAGTCCTGCATAATCCGGATAAATTCCTTTGCGTATTTCGTGAGATGCGTCTCCTGACGGTACATAATGCTGAACTCCGTATACGTCCGCTGCAGCGGGTGCGCGCCGACCGAATAGAAGTCGAGCTTCGACTGGTGACAGGCGTTGCCGATAGTGAAAAAGCTGGGTACGAACACGATGCCCAGACCGGCGACCGCCATACGGAGAGCGGTTTCGATGTTGGCGGTCACAATGGTTTTCGCCGGCACAAACTGGGACTGCGCAAAGAACTGGTCGGCCATGAAGCGGGTGTGATGCCCCGGCTTCAAGAGAATGAAGCACTCGTTGAGCACCTCTTGCAGTCCCAGCCAGGGATGGGCCGCGTCGCCGGAGCGGACCGCCCGCTCCTTTACCGGATGGTCCTTGGGCAGGCCGAGCAGAAATTCTTCCCGGAAGAGGGGAAGGGCCGTAAATTTATAAATATTCGTTACCGGGCCCTTGGCGATGACGAAATCGATCAGCCCGCTCGCAAGCTGGGTTTCCAGATTGTAGGAGTTTTCCTCGAAGAGCAGAAGCTCGACGTTGGGGTACTTCTGGCGGAACCGCGCGAGGGTTTCCGGCAGAAGCAGCGGGCTCCGGGTGAAAGAGGTGCCGATCCGGAGGGTGCCGTGGATCATGTTGTCGGAGTTTAAAAGATTGCGCGACATGGTTTCGTAGATCTCCATCATCTTGCGGGCGGCCTTCGCGTAATGCTTGCCGGCGTCCGTCAGGATGATGCTGCGGCCGGTGTTCTCCAGCAGGTTGGTGTCCAGCGTCTCCTCCAGCGTTTTGATGTATTTACTCAGCGCCGGCTGCGAGATGTACAGGTGCTCCGCCGCCTTTGTGATCGTACCGTATTTTTCGATCGCCAGAATATAGTTCAGTTCCTTGAGCAGCACACTAGCACTTCCTTTCCTTGATCAGCCGAATCGATAACTCCAGTTTAATATGAACTGCGCTTTTTTTCAAGACGTGACGAAAAAGGAGGGACTTGAAACCCAAAACGGTTACGACCGCTGTATACGGACGCTTTTCGCTTTCAATCGGACAACCGTTACACACAATCACAAGAGTAAAGGGAGAAGGAGATTTTTAAATGAAAAAGCTGTTCAGCGTAGTACTTTGCCTGACGATGATCCTAAGCCTGGCGGCCTGTGGAGCGGGCGGGAACGCCGAAACCGCGCCGTCGGCGCAGCAGGCCGCTCCGGCGGCCTCGGGAAGCGCCGCGGAGACGGAGGGATGGGTCCCCACGAAGCAGGTTGAGATCGTCACCCATTCCGGCGTCGGCGCGGGCGGAGACCTCATCGGGCGCGCGATCATCGAGGCGACGCAGGGTCTGGTCCCGCAGAACATGTTCATGCAGAACAAAAAGGGAAGCGCGGGCTCGAACGTCTGGGCGTACGTCAAGGAGGGGAAGACCGACGGCCACACGCTGATCGTCGGCACGCCCACCAATTTCCTGTGGTACTACAACGCGAATAACGGCATGCATCCCACGGAGGACCTTGTCCCGCTGGCGCGTTTCCAGCTTGAGCCCCAGGTGCTGGTGGTCCATAAGGACAGCCCCTACCAGGACATCGCCTCCTTCCTTGAAGCCTATAAGGCGGGCAACGCGACCATCGCCGGCGAAGCCAGCGGCGGACCGGCCTGGATGTGCGCCACGATCATGGCGGACACCCTGGGCTGCGGCACCAGCTACATCCCCTACACGGACGGCGGCGAGGCGCTCACGGCGCTGCTCGGGAAGAATGTCGACGCAGTTTTCGGCCAGCTGGGCGAGGTCTATGACCAGCTCGCGGCGGGCGAGGTCCGGGCGCTGGCGTTCGCGGAAGACAAGCGCGTCGAGCAGTTCCCCGACATCCCGACACTTACGGAATCCGACGTGGACTTCGTATTCCCCCAGTGGCGCGGCCTCTTTGTGCGCAAGGGGACTCCTGATGAAGCAATCGAATATTGGGAAAAAATCTTTGCGGAATCCTCCCAGTCGGAATCTTTCCAGAAGTGGCTTGCGGATTCCGGTTCCCTTGACGGCTGGATGGGCCACGAGGAGTTTCTGGAGCTCTGCAAGCAGCAGGATAAGACCGTAAAGGAAATCATCGCGAAATACGGCACGGGCGAGTAATCGCTTTTGACTTTCAAAACCGGCGTGAGACGGCTCCGGGCGGCGGGCCGCCCGGAGCCCCGCCGGAGGGCGCGCAACTTCAACGTTAGGGAGGACCATGGTCCATGAAGAAGAAAAAATACGTAGATATCATATCGGGCATTCTGCTCATCGCGCTGGGCTCGATATATTTCTACTCCGCAACCACCCTGCCCGAGGCGCTGACTACGGAGCCGCTGGGACCGGCGGGCTTCCCTCAGTTTTTGGCGGTGGTGCTGATCGCTCTGAGCCTGTGGATTTTAGTCAAAGCGATTTTGGACAAATCCGAAGAGGCGAATTCCGCGACAAAATTCACCCCCAGGGACATCCGGTGCCTGCTCCTTGTGATCGGCATGATGGTGCTGTATGTCGCGGGAATCCAGTTGCTTGGCTACACGGTATCCACCTTCTTATTTGCGGCGGTCTGCTTCTGCTTGATGGGAGCTTCCTGGAGAAAACCGACGGGCGTGCTGATCCCCTCCGCTGTGATAGCCGTTGTGTGCTATTTGCTGTTCAAGGTTCTTTTCAACGCGGATCTTCCCCGCGGCCTGCTAATTTGATGGTACGAAAGGAGCAGCTATAAATGACAACGATGCAGCTTTGGGGAGAAATCTTCTCCGCGTTTTCCATTCAGAGTGTTCTCTGGGTCTTTGCCGGCGTTGCCTGGGGGATTTTCGGGGGCGCCCTGCCGGGCGTTACCGCCTCCCTCGCCATGTCGCTCATCCTGCCCTTTACGATCGCGCTGGAGCCGGTGCAGGCGTTCATGCTGCTGGCCGCGGTCTACGTGGGCGCGGAATACGGCGGCTCGATCCCGGCGATTCTGGTCGGCGTTCCGGGCACCCCCGCGAACGCGCCCACCGCGCTGGACGGACGGCAGATGCACTTAAACGGCCACAGCGGCAAGGCGCTGGGCTATTCGCTGACGGGCGGCTGCTTCGGCAGCTTCTTCGGCGGGATACTGGGCGTTTTCCTGCTCGGCCTTCTGGTGAAAATTTCGCTGATGCTGGACGCGTCCGCCTTCTTTGCGCTCGCGCTCTTCGGCCTCTCGGCCGTCATCAGCATGTCGAAGGGGAACATGGCGAAGGGCTTTATCTCCATCATCCTGGGAATCATGCTCGGCAGCATCGGCGCGGACAACTTTACGGGGATGCCGCGCTTCACGATGGGGATGATCCAGCTGGGCGACGGCGTCAGCGACGTGCCGGCCGTGGTCGGCTTTGTGGCGGCGGCGGAGCTGTTCGGCCAGATCATCCAGCAGATTCAGGAGAAAAAACTGGTGTCTCCCATGCTGGGCAAGCTGGACTACACCTTCGTGACGATCAAGGAGTTTCTGGCGACCATCAAGACCGCGATCGTCAGCATGATCATGGGCATCGTGGTCGGCGTCATGCCCGGCGCGGGCCCCACCATCGCCTCGTTCATCGCGTATAATGAGGGCCGCCGGATTTCCAAGGACGGCGACAAATTCGGCACCGGCGTACCTGACGCCATTATTGCGCCCGAGGTCGCCAACAACGCCTGCGTACCCGCGGCGGTCGTGCCACTGCTCTCCTTCGGCATCCCCGGCTCCACATCGGCGGCCATCATGCTGGGGGCCATGGTCATGCATGGGATGCGCCCCGGCCCGCTGCTCGCACAGAACAATCCGGAGGCGCTCGGCGCGGTGTTCCTGGGCATCCTGCTGGCCTGCCCCTGCCTGCTGATCGTGGGGCGGCTTTTCTTAAAGCCGTGGGTGAAGGTGACCGCGATCCCGCCGCACTACCTCAATACGATCATCCTCTGCCTGCTGGTGGTGGGTTCCCTTGCTCTGAACGAAGGCATTTTCGCAGTGGGGATTCTGATTGTCTGTTCCTTCCTCGGCTATCTGATGAAGCTGGCCGGCTTCAACCCGGTGGCGACCGTCCTAGGCTTTGTGCTCGCGCAGCTGGTGGAGGACAATCTGCGCCGCGCGATGCTGCTTTCCAAGGGCTCGCTGATGACCTTTGTGGTGCACCCCATTACGCTGGTGCTGCTGTTGCTCACCGCGGCGTCCGTGGTATTCGGGCTGATGAAGGGCAAAAAGGCGAAACAGCAGGCTTGATGCCGCAGCCTGATTAGAAACTTCACGCAACCAGCGGGGGCCGCAGCACTCGGCTGCGGCCCCCGCCGCGTCTTTACGAAAGGAGTCACTATGGCACATGCATTGGAGCCGATCCGGATCGGAACGGTTCAGCTCAAAAACAGGATCGTTTTCCCCTCCATGTGCGTCTTTTTCTGCGACGCCGAGGGCTATATCAACGACGTGATGACAGAGTACGTCCGGGAGCGCGCACGGGGCGGCGTGGGGCTGCTCATCATCCCCGGCAGCCCCCACGGCAAGGTGGGCCCGGGCCGCCCAGCCCTCTCCCACAACGGCTATATCCCCGGATGGAAACGTCTGGCCGACGTCGCGCACGAGCATGGCGCAAAGCTCTTTTGCCAGCTCCACCCGGCGAAATTCCAGGCCGGAAGGGGCTATACCATTGAGGACATCAACGATTTTACGCCGGAGTATATCCGCGGCCTGATCGACAGCTACGCCGCGTGCGCGGCGCGCGCGCGGCGCGCGGGGGTGGACGGGGTCGAAATCCACGGCGCGCACGCGCACGAGGTGGCGCAGTTCCTCTCGCCGTTTTACAACCGGCGCCAGGACGAATACGGCGGCTCGACCGAAAGGCGCGCGCGGTTCGCGGCGGAGATCGTCCGAGGCATCAAACGGGAAACCGGCGCGGATTATCCGCTGATCTTCCGGATCAGCGGGGACGAGCTGGTGGAGGGCGGAAGGCGAATCGAGGAGACGGCCGCAATCGCCGGGCTCCTTGAAAAAGCGGGCGCGGATGCAATTCATGTCTCCTGCGGCATGCCGGAATCGGAGTATGCGATTTCCGCGCCGATGGACATGGAGGACCTTTTTAACGCCGACAACGCGGCGCGGGTGAAGGCGGCGGTTTCCATCCCGGTCATCGCGGTCAACCGCATCACCGACATGGAGGAGGCGGACGCCGTCATACGGAGCGGGAAGGCGGACCTGGTCGCCATGGCACGGGCGAACCTCGCGGACCCGAACATGATCGCGAAGTACGAGGGGCGGGTCGCGGGCCCGGTCAGGCGCTGCATCGGCTGCAACCAGGGGTGCCGCGACGCGGCGCTCTATAAAAAGATCCGCTGTATGCAAAATGCCCGGCTCGGCTTTGAGACGACGCTCAACTTTGCCGCGGCGACCGAGGCGGAAAAGGCGCAGAAAATCCTGATCGCCGGAGCGGGGCCGGCGGGGCTGGAGGCCGCTTACGACCTTACCCTGCGGGGATTCCGGCCTCTGGTGTACGAGAGGGAATCGAAGCCCGGGGGGCTGATCAATCTGGCGGCGCTGCCCCCGCAGAAGGAACGGATGCGCGAAATCACGAATTTCCGCGTGGCCGCGCTGGAAGAGGCCGGGATCGCCATCCAATACGGCTCGGAGGTCACCCCCGAGCTGCTGGAGCGGGAGAGGCCGGACGTGCTGATCGTGGCCACGGGAAGCGTCGCGGCCGTCCCGCCCATCCCGGGGATCGACGGGGAAAACGTCGTAACCGCGGACGAGCTCCTGTCAGGGCGAAAGCCCCTGCGGGGAAGCCATATCGTAGTGCTGGGCGGCGGCCTTGTGGGGTGCGAGGCGGCGGATTATCTGGCGGCCGCCGGCCGCCGGGTGGAGATCGTGGAAATGACGGACAAGCTCGCGGACGGGCTCAACCAGAGCAGGCGGCGCTTCCTCTTAAAGCGCCTGTCCGAGCACGGCGTAGCGGCGCACCTTCTCACAAAGGCGGAGCGCGTCGCCCTGCCGGAGGTGCGGGTTTGCAGCCAGAATTACAGCTATGCGCTGGAAGGGGTCGACGGCGTCGTGGTTGCCGCCGGACGCAGCCCGCAAGACCGCCTGAGCGCGTGGGCGAAGGAACACCTGCCCGGAACGCGGGTCTTTGTGATCGGGGACGCCGGGCGGCCGGGCGTCGCGCTGGACGCGATTCATCAGGGCGCCCGCGTGGCGGCGCAGATATGACGAAAACGGAGGGATAGCTTTTGAATAAGCGTTTGACGCTTAAAAATATGCTGGGGGACCGGGAAACCTATTTTGTCCCCGGCGTCTTTGACTGCATCGGCGCGCTGGCGGTCGAGGCGGCCGGCTTTCAGGCGGCGCTGGTTTCCGGCAACGCGGTTTCCGCCTCGGCGCTCGGTCTGCCGGACATGGGCCTGCTCACGATGACCGAGGTGGTCGACGCCTCCTCGCGGATTGCCCGCTCGGTGGACATCCCGGTGATCGCGGACGCGGACACCGGCTATGGCCAGCCGCTCAACTTTATGCGCACGGTGAACGAATTTGAACGGGGCGGCGTCGCGGGCATCCACATCGAGGATCAGGTCAGCCCCAAAAAATGCGCCTATTACGGCGGTACGCACGAAATCGTCCCCGTGGACGAATTCCTGAGGAAGCTGAAGGCGGGGATCGACGCGCGGGAAAACCCGGACTTCTGCATCATCGCGCGCACCGACGCCATGGTGAGCTACGGCAGGGAGGAGGCCGTGCGCCGCGCCAACAAATATCTGGAGGCGGGCGCGGACGCGGTGTTCGTGGTGGGATGCTCCACGCTTGAGGAGGTCGAGATGGTGGCGCGGGAGGTCTCCGGGCCGGTGGTGATGAACGTCAACGACATAAGCGAGCTGAATCGGTACTCGCAGGAGACCTTCCGGCAGCTTGGCGTCAAGCTGGTGCTCTATCCGGCCACGCTGCGCTCCCTCTTTCTAAAGCAGGCGCTGGACACGATGAAGCACCTCTATGAAAACGGGAATACGGCGGACAGACTGGACCGGCTTGCAACGCTTCCAGAATTTCAGAAGGCGACGAAGGTGCCGGAATACGAGGCGCGGGAGTACCAATATGCAAAATGAACGCGGCGGCCGCCGCGAGGGGGTATAAAATGGCTACTGCAGTTGAAAAAATCTTTTCCGCGAAGGCGGGCAGGCCGATCAAAGCGGGAGATATCGTGGTTGTGGAGGTGGACGCCTGCATGATTCACGACGTCAACGGCCCGACGGCGGTCAAAAACTTCGCGCAGATCGCAAAGACGGTCAAATCCCCGGCGCACCACCTGATCGTCCTGGACCACTTTGCCCCGTGTCCGAACGCGGCAGCCGGGAATAACCACCTTCTTCTCCGCCGCTTCGCAAAGGAGCACGGCATTCGGTTGGTGGACGTCTGCAAGGGCGTCTGCCACCAGAAGATGCTGGAATCCGGTAAAGTCAGGCCCGGCGGGATCGCAGTGGGCACCGATTCGCACTCCTGCACCTACGGCGCGCTAAACGCCTTCAGCACCGGCGTGGGCGCGGCGGAGGCGGCCGTCATATTTGCCTGCGACCAGTGCTGGTTCAAGGTTCCCCCGACCATCCGGGTGGAGTTTGTGGGAAAGCTGCCGCGCAAAATCCTGGGCAAGGACCTGGCGCTGGAGCTGCTGCGCATATTGGGTGAGGCGGGCGCGTCCTACCAGTGCATGGAGTTCGGCGGCGAGGCGGTGGCGGACATCAGCTTCGACAGCCGCGCCACGCTTTGCAACATGATGATCGAGGCCGGGGCAAAGGGCGCGATCATGCCGTGCGACGAGGTGGCCCGGCGGTGGCTCGCGGCGTACGGAGTGACCGGAGAAGCGGGGGTGGAACCGGACGGCGACGCGGAATACAGCCGTAGGATCACCATCGACGTCTCGCAGATGCGGCCGCTGGTGGCGGTGCCTCCGCGCATCGACCACGCAGTCGCGGCGGAGGAATTGGAGAAGGTCCGGGTGGATCAGGTCGTGATCGGGTCCTGCACGAACGGGCGCTACGAGGATATCGCGCTCGCGGCCGAAATTCTCCGGGGGAAACGGGTGGCCGACGGCGTCCGGCTGCTGGTCTATCCCGCTTCGCCGGAGGTGGAGGCGGCGCTCAAGGCGGGCGGACATCTGGACGCGCTCACTTCAGCGGGGGCCTCCGTCTTCCCGCCGAGCTGCGGCCCCTGCGCGGGAATCCACGGAGGCCTGCTGGGGGACGGCGAGGTGGCGGTCTCGACCACCAACCGAAACCTGAACGGACGGATGGGGAGCAAGGATGCGCGGATTTATATCGCTTCTCCGCTGGTGGCCGCCTGTTCGGCGCTGTGCGGATTTATCACGGATCGGGAGGTTTTGGGATGAAGGGGAAAGCGGTCGTGCTGGGCGACAATGTGAACGGGGACCAGATCATCGCGGGCAGCCGCCTCGCCGGCGGAAAGAACGAGACGGAAGGTGTGCCGTATCTCTTCGAGGCGTGCAGGAGCGATTTCTCCTCCGTCTATCAGCCGGGGGACATCCTGGTCGCCGGTGAAAATTTTGGCTGCGGCTCTTCCCGGGAGCAGATCATCCTGGTAATGAAGGCCGCCGGCGTTCGGTGCGTGATCGCAAAGTCGTTCAGCCGACATTTCTACAGAGGCGGCATCAACATGGGAATCCTCCCGCTGATCTGCCGGGCGGAGATTCGGGAGGGGGACCTCGTGGAGGTGGACCTCGAAAAAAGCTGCATCCGGGTAAACGGTTCCGATCCGGTGGCCTTCGAGCCCTTTCCGCCGCAGGTCGTTGGATATCTCACGGAGGGCGGCCTGCTCGGCTATTACAAAAAACACCATACGCTGCGATAAAAAACCCGCCTGCAAGCGAACGCTTGCAGGCGGGTTTTTCGTGTTTTCAGCCGTGCGCCGGCTTTCGCAGCGTCAGCAGCGCACTGATGCCGGTGACGGCGAAGAGCACGATCCCCGACAGGAAGAACCAAAGCGGCACGCCGAAGCGTTCGGCGACCGGCCCCGCGATCAGAAGCCCCAGCGGCATGGCCAGCGACATCATGCTGCCCAGCAGAGAGAAGACGCGCCCCTGCGCCTCGTGGGGGACGGACTCCTGCATGTAGGCCATGAAGGGGATGCCGTAGAGGTTCCCGCTGGCGCCCATGACGGCGCAGAAGATCGAAAAGGGCCAGAAAAAGACCATGTCGCTTGGGAGGATTCCGCAGAGCAGGGTGCTTGCCGCCAAACCGAGCAGGCCGAGGTGGATGACAGAAAACTTGTTTTTGATCGTTCCTACCGCGCCGAGGCCTGCGGCGCTGAGCATCATACCCGCCGCGTAGAGCAGCTCGACGAGGCTTGCGTGCCAGGCTGTCGCCTGAAAATGATCGCTTGTCATCAGCGGATAGAAGGAGGAGAGCGGCATGTAGAAGATCATCCCCACGCACACGCAGAGGGTGAGGGTGAAGAGTCTGCGGTCGCGCAGGAAGACGGCCGCGCCATCCCGCATCTCCCGCAGGAAATGCGGAAGCTCCTGCCCGGCGCGCGGGGGATCGGGGATCTTCACCACCGCGACCGTGACGCTCGCCGCGACTGCGCCCGCCAGATCGGAGAGCAGGATGACCGGAAGCGGCAAGGCGGCGTACATCGCGGCGCCGAGCACCGGCCCGAGCATAAAGGCGCCCGACTGCATGAACTGGCTCCAGCCGTTGGCACGGACGAGCTGGTCCCGGGGCACGAGCATGGGGATCGCTGCCTGGATCGCGGGGGTGTGGAAGACGTTCCCGACCGCCCGGATGCCCAGCACGAGGCAGGCCGACCAGAAGGGCGGCCTGCCAAGCAGGAAGACGCCCGCGAAAACGGTCGCGACCAGGCCCATGAAGAGGTCCGCGGAGATGATGACCGTCTTGCGCTTGAGACGGTCGACCCACACCCCGACGAACGGCCCGAGCACCAGCTGCGGCAGGAAGGCGAAGAGCCCCGCCAGCGCCATCGTCATGGGGGAGGAGCTTTCGCTGGCGAGCCACCAGATCAGCGCGAACTGGACGGCGCTGCTGCCGATCAGCGAGACGGTCTGCCCGGCCGCGATCGTAAAGAAGCCGCGCTTCCAGCCGTGAGGCTTCGATTGTTCCATAAAACCTCCTTTTATTTGCCGGACGGTCAAAAAAACGCAGACACGCGCCCGCCCGGCTGTGTTTGCGTCCGTGGTCGAAAGACGGCCCGCCGCACCGTACGGCGGGCCCTCCGGAGTTTGTGAATGGAATTCCATTATAGCAGGCCGGTTCCGTTTGT
Organism: Anaerotruncus massiliensis (ex Togo et al. 2026); assembly: GCF_900199635.1. Lineage (GTDB taxonomy): Bacteria > Bacillota > Clostridia > Oscillospirales > Ruminococcaceae > Anaerotruncus > Anaerotruncus massiliensis. The sequence continues at coordinate 1,455,598 of NZ_LT962687.1, forward strand.
CAAGAAGGTTTTTCAAGGGGGACGGATGCGCGCAAAAAAGGCCCCGCCGGCGGTGCCGACGGGGCCTTTCAGCCTCCGGGAATCAGATCGCGCCCGACTGCTTGAGCCACTCCTCGATCTGGAACTTGGATTTGGCGGCGACGAGCGGTTCGTTCTCCTTGCCGCCGCGGAAGAGCAGCAGGGTGGGGATGGTCATCACCGAGAACTGCTGCGCGAGCGAGGGCACGTCGTCGATGTTCACCTTGGCGAACCGGATTTTGCCCTCGTAGGCCGCGGCGAGCTGGTCGAAGATGGGGGCGAGCATCCGGCAGTAGCCGCACCAGGGCGCCCAGAAGTCCACGAGAACGGGCTCGCTCGATTTCAGGACCTCAGCCTCAAAATTGTCCGCTGTGATCGTTAAGATATTCATATAATCATCCTTTCCGGTTCATTTTCTTCTATCTGTAATTATAATCATTACAGATAATTTGTCAAGCACTTTTTCAAAAAAAGTGCTACCGGAGATTCCCGGAGAGGAACTCGTCGCGGAACCACACCTTCTTCGCCTCAAAGCTCCTGCCGTTCAGATAGTCGAGGGGGCCCGCGCCGCCCTGGAACCGGAAGGTGAGCTTGTAGGAGTAGAGAGCCTGGAACTGGTAGCCGGTGCCGTGGTTGTCGCGGTTGCGGCCGTACTTGGCGTCGCCGAGCAGCGGATGGCCGATGGAGGCGAGGTGTGCGCGGATCTGGTGGGTGCGGCCGGTCAGCAGGTCGACCTCCAGCAGGGAGAAGCGCCCGTTCTCGCCGAGCACGCGGTAGTGGGTGAGGATGGTGCGGCCGCCCGGCACGGGATGGTCGCAGACGGTGACGGTGTTCGCCGCGCCGTCCTTGACGAGGAAGCCCTTGAGGGTGTCCGACCGGTGCGGCATCGTGCCGTGCACGACGCAGAGGTAGAGCTTTTGCAGCTCGCGGGCCTTGATCTTTTCATTGAGCACCCGCAGGGCGGGCGCGTTTTTGGCCGCGATGACGATGCCGCCCGTATTGCGGTCGATCCGGTTGCAGAGGGCGGGCGTAAAGCTGTTCTCCCGGGCGGGGTCGTACTCGCCCTTTTGGTAGAGGTAGTGGAGGATGCGGTTGATCAGCGTGTCCGTCTGACCGCCCTCGTCCTCGTGGACGAGCAGGCCGGGGCGCTTGTCCGCGAGGAGGATGTTTTCATCCTCGTAGAGGACGTCGACCGTGGGCGGGACGGAGAGGAAGGCGGGCGCGCCGGGCGCGCCGCCGAAAAACTCGTCGTTCAGGTAGAGGGAAAGCCGGTCTCCCTCGCACAGACGGGTGGAGATCTCGCACCGCTTGCCGTTGAGCTTGATCCGCTTGGTGCGGATGGATTTATAGAGCAGGGCCTGGGGCAGCAGCGGGACCGCCTTGGTCACGAACTTGTCCACGCGCTGGCCCGCGTCGTTTTGATTGATGACGAATTCCCTCATGGCGAACCTCCGCAGCCCCGATGGTCGAAGGGGCCTGTAAATCAATGGCCGCGCGGCGTTGAAACCGCCCGCGGCGGGGGCGACCGGATGTGAGCGGATTCCCCGCGCTTATTATAGCACACAAGCTCCGCCGGCGAAAGCCGGGAAAAATCGACGGGGTCTAGGCAAACAGGAATTATTTTGTTATAATATGTACTAAGATACTGGAAACGCGGGCGGTGAAGAGCGGATGGCGAATGTGCACGAGGGACACAGGCAGCGGCTCAGGGACCGCTTCTTAAAGGAGGGGCTGGACGGCTTCGCCCCGCACAACGTGCTTGAACTGCTCCTCTTTTACGCGGTGCCCCAGCGGGACACCAACGAGCTGGCGCACCGTCTGCTCGCGCGTTTCGGATCGCTTTCCGGCGTGCTGGACGCGGATTTCGACGAGCTCTGCCAGGTGGAGGGGGTCGGCGCGAACGTTGCGACGCTGCTCAAGCTGGTGCCCGGGCTCGCGCGCCGGTACCTCGATGACTATGATGAAAACGGAGTGGTCCTCGCCACGATCGAAGAGGTGGGGACCTTCCTGCGGCCAAAGTTCATCGGGCGCAACAACGAAATGATCTTCCTGCTCTGCATGGACAGCCGGGGCGGCGTCGTCTACGGCGATTTCATCGCGGAGGGCAGCATCAACGCCGCGCCGATGTACACCCGCAACATCCTCGAGGCCGCGATGCGCAGCCATGCGGTGTCGGTGATTCTCGCGCACAACCATCCGCGCGGGCTCGCGCTTCCGTCCAACGCGGACATGCTCGCGACGCGCGCGGTCTTTGACGCGCTGACGGCTGCGAAAATCCGTCTTGCCGATCACCTGATTTTTGCGGGGTCGGATTACGTTTCGATGCGCGATTCCGGTTTCTTTTCCTTTGAGCGGCCTTAGGGCTTATTCTAATTTTGTGAGATGGAGGGACCACAGATGGAGTCAGGAAACCTGGGGGCGGTCAGCCCAACCTCCGTTTGGGTATTTGTTGACAGCACGGAGGACCACGACCTGAACGGGCGGCTGGCCTCTCCGGCCTTCGGTATTACGACGTTTTCCGGGGTGCTTGCGCTGATCACCCGCATGGAGCAGTTTTATAATGAAAAACGGTTCCCGCAGAGCTCCATGCAGATCCGCTCGTTCCATAAGAAGAAACGGGGAAAAACGGCGGAGGAAAAGCCGTCTGTCCCGGCGGCGGAACAGCGCGGGGACTTGGAGGAGATGCTCGCCCGCATCGGCATGGAGGAGCCCGGGAAACGGGCGACGTTTGTGATCAGCGTGCTCTTCCGGCAGAACGCCACCTGGCAGGGGACGGTGCGCTGGCTCAACCGGGACCAGACCCAGCGGTTCCGCAGCACGCTCGAACTGATCTCGCTGATGGAGGACGCGCTCTCCCGGGGCGGCGCGTCCGACGAGCCGGGCCGGTGGCGGGAATCCGCGGACAAAACAGAAAACGGATAACGATGGGGCGCTTCCACTTTGGAAGCGCCCTTTGCGCGCCGCGCGGCTGGCAGAATCTTTCGGCGGCGGGCATTTGAAATCATGTCGAAACTGTGGTAAAATAAACTGTTGACTTTTGATGGAAAAGAAGCTACACTAGATGAATCGAACATCTGTTCTCTTGAACGCGTCAATCGATTGATCTGACGGCCCAAAGCGGGGGAGGTATATGGAAGAAGGAAAATTCGAGCTGGTCGCCCCCTACAAACCGACGGGGGACCAGCCGCGGGCAATTGAAAAGCTGACCGAAGGCGTGCTGGCGGGCAGGAAGGAACAGGCCCTGCTGGGCGTCACAGGCTCGGGCAAGACGTTCACGATGGCAAACGTCATCGCAAACGTCAACCGCCCGACGCTTGTTTTGGCGCACAACAAGACGCTGGCCGCGCAGCTGTGCAGCGAGTTCCGGGAATTTTTCCCGCACAACGCTGTGGAGTATTTTGTCAGCTACTACGACTACTACCAGCCGGAGGCCTATATCGCCCACACGGACACCTATATCGAAAAGGATTCGGCGATCAACGACGAGATCGAGAAGCTCCGTCACTCGGCGACCGCCTCGCTCGGCGAACGGCGGGACGTGATCATCGTGTCGAGCGTCTCCTGCATCTACACGCTGGGCGACCCGATCGACTACCACAGCATGGTCATCTCGCTGCGCACGGGAATGCACAGGGAACGGGACGAGCTCATCAAAAAGCTGGTGGAGATCCAGTACGAGCGCAACGACATCAACTTCGTGCGCAACAAGTTCCGGGTCCGCGGCGACGTTGTGGAGATCTTCCCCGTCTATTCGGGGGATACCGCCGTGCGCGTCGAATTCTTCGGGGACGAGATCGACCGCATCACCGAGATCAACACGCTGACCGGGGAGGTCAAGAACGTCGTCAGCCATGTGGCGATCTACCCGGCCTCCCACTACATCGTGCCGCCCGAGAAGATGGCGGCCGCGATCGATGAGATCCGCCGCGAGAGCGAGGAGCGGGTGGCTTATTTCAAGGAGCGCGGCAAGCTGATCGAGGCGCAGCGGATCGCCGAGCGCACCAACTACGACATCGAGATGATGCAGGAGATCGGCTTCTGCAAGGGGATCGAGAACTATTCCCGCGTCATTTCGGGCCGCGCGCCGGGCAGCACGCCCTACACGCTGCTCGACTACTTCCCGAAGGATTTCCTGCTCTTCGTGGACGAGAGCCACGTCACGCTGCCGCAGGTGCGCGGCATGTACGGCGGCGACCGCTCCCGCAAGCAGAGCCTGATCGAATACGGCTTCCGGCTGCCGTCCGCGCTCGACAACCGACCGCTCAACTTTGACGAGTTCTACCAGAAGCTCAACCAGGTCGTCTTCGTATCGGCGACGCCGGGCGAGTTTGAGCGCCAGAAGAGCGCCGAGATCGTCGAGCAGGTCATCCGTCCGACGGGGCTCTGCGACCCCGAGATCGAGGTGCGCCCGGTCGAGGGGCAGATCGACGACCTGCTCTCGGAGATCAACCAGCGCGCCCAGAAGGGGGAGCGGGTGCTCGTCACCACCCTCACCAAGAAGATGGCGGAGGATTTGACCGCCTACATGGAGAACATGGGGGTGCGCATCCGTTACATGCACCACGACATCGACACGATCGAGCGGATGGAGATCATCCGCGACCTGCGCCTGGGCGAGTTCGACGTGCTGGTCGGCATCAACCTGCTGCGCGAGGGCCTCGATATCCCGGAGGTGTCGCTCGTGGCGATCCTCGACGCGGACAAGGAGGGCTTTTTGCGCAGCGAGACCTCCCTTGTGCAGACGGTCGGACGCGCGGCGCGAAATTCCGAGGGCAGGGTCATCATGTACGCGGACAGCGTCACCGAGTCGATGGAGAACGCCATCCGCGAGACCTACCGCCGCCGGGAAATCCAGATGGCCTACAACAGGGAACACCACATCACCCCGCAGACGATCAAAAAGGACGTGCGCGACATCCTCGAAATCTCGACGAGGGACGAGGTCGAGGGCAAAAAGGGCAAGCGCGGAAAGAAGCTCAGCCACAAGGAACGGGAGGCGCTCATCTCCAAGCTGACGCTCGAGATGAAGAACGCGGCGAAGATCCTCGAGTTCGAGCACGCGGCCTACCTGCGCGACAAGATTGCAAAGCTCAGGGCGGAGGACGAGCGCGCCCGCCCCAGCAGGCTGCCAAAATAAAGGAAACGGAAGATAGACTATGGCTTTGGATAAAATCGTTATCAAGGGTGCCCGGGAGCACAACCTCAAGAATATTGACATTGAGATTCCGCGTGACAAGCTGATCGTCTTTACGGGACTTTCCGGCTCGGGCAAGAGCTCGCTCGCGTTCGACACCATCTACGCGGACGGCCAGCGGCGGTATGTCGAGAGCCTGTCGAGCTACGCGCGCATGTTCCTGGGGCAGATGGAGAAGCCGGACGTCGACAGCATCGAGGGGCTCAGCCCCGCGATCTCGATCGACCAGAAGACCACCTCCAAGAACCCCCGTTCGACGGTCGGCACCGTCACCGAGATTTACGACTACCTGCGCCTGCTCTACGCGCGCATCGGCGTTCCGCACTGTCCCGTCTGCGGCCGGCCGATCGAGCAGCAGACGGTCGACCAGATGGTCGACCGGGTGCTCTCGCTGCCCGAGGGGACGAAGGTGCAGGTGCTCGCGCCCACCGTGCGCGGGCGCAAGGGGGAGCATATCAAGGAGTTCGACGCCGCGCGGCGTTCGGGCTATGTACGCGTGCGGGTGGACGGCAACCTCTACGACCTCTCGGAGGAGATCAAGCTCGAAAAGAACAAGAAGCACACGATTGAGGTGGTCGTCGACCGGCTCGTGATCAAGGAGGGAGTCCGCTCCCGCCTGGCCGATTCGCTCGAAACGGCGATCGGGCTGACGGGCGGCATCGCGATCGTCGACGCGGAAGGGGAGGAGATGACCTTCTCCTCCAATTACGCCTGTCCCGACCACGATATCAGCATTGAGGAGCTCACCCCGCGCATGTTCTCCTTCAACGCCCCCTACGGCGCCTGCGAGAAGTGCACCGGCCTGGGCACCTTCCTCAAGGTCGACCCCGAGCTCGTCATCCCCAACAAGCGCCTGACCATCCGGGAGGGCGCGATCCGCGCCTCCGGCTGGTACTACGCCGAGGGCGGCATCGCGCAGATGTACTACGAGGGGCTCGCCGCCCACTACGGCTTTTCCCTCGACGTGCCGGTGAAGGACCTGCCCAAACAGGCGGTGGAGGTCCTGCTCTACGGGACCAAGGGGGAAAAGATCCTCATGCACCGCGAGGGCGGGTCGATGAAGGGCTCCTACTACACCGATTTCGAGGGGATCGTCAACAACCTCGAGCGCCGCTTCCGCGAGACGAATTCTGCGTGGATGCGCGAGGAGATCACCACCTGGATGAACAGCGTCGAGTGCCCCGTCTGCCACGGCAACCGCCTGAACGATACGGTGCTCGCGGTGACGGTCGGCGGGCTCAACATCAGCGAGTTCTGCCGGTTGTCGGTCGTGGGCGCGCTTGACTTTCTCGACCATCTCGAGCTCACCCCGCGCGAGCAGATGATTTCCGAGCTCGTGGTCAAGGAGATCCGCGAGCGGCTGGGATTCCTGCGCAGCGTCGGCCTGGAATACCTGACGCTGGCGCGCTCGGCCGGGACCCTCTCGGGCGGTGAAAGCCAGCGCATCCGGCTCGCGACCCAGATCGGCTCGTCGCTCATGGGGGTGCTCTACATTCTCGACGAGCCGTCGATCGGCCTGCACCAGCGGGACAACGACAAGCTGATCGCCACCCTCAAGCGGCTGCGCGACCTCGGCAACACGCTGATCGTCGTCGAGCATGACGAGGACACGATGTACGCGGCCGACTACATCGTCGACATCGGCCCCGGCGCGGGGATCCACGGCGGCGAGGTGGTCTGCGCGGGCACGGTGGACGAGATCAAGGCCTGCCCCCGGTCGATCACCGGGCAGTACCTTTCCGGGGCCAAGCGGATCGAAGTGCCCGCGGAGCGCCGCAGGGGCAACGGGAAGAGCCTCAAAATCGTCGGCGCGGCGGAAAACAACCTCAAGGAGATCGACGTGGAGATCCCGCTCGGAATCTTCACGGTGGTGACGGGCGTCTCCGGTTCGGGCAAGAGCTCGCTGATCAACGAAGTGCTCTTCAAGCGCCTGACGCGGGAGCTCACCAATCCGCGCGTCAAGCCGGGCAGGCACGAGGACATCCTCGGTATGGAGAACGTCGACAAGGTGATCGACATCAACCAGTCGCCGATCGGGCGCACCCCGCGCTCCAACCCGGCGACCTATACCGGCGTGTTCACCGATATCCGCGAAATCTTCGCGCAGACGGCCGACGCCAAGATGCGCGGCTACAAGTCCAGCCGCTTCTCCTTCAACGTCAAGGGCGGCCGCTGCGAGGCGTGTGAGGGCGACGGCATCGTGCGCATCGAGATGCACTTCCTGGCGGACATCTACGTGCCCTGTGAGGTGTGCAAGGGCCGCCGCTACAACCGCGAGACGCTCGAGGTGAAATACAAGGGAAAATCGATCTACGACGTGCTCGAGATGACCGTCGAGGAGGCGCTCGCGTTCTTCAAAAACGTGCCCAAGATCGCGCGCAAGCTCCAGACCCTCTACGACGTGGGGCTCGGCTACGTCAAGGTCGGCCAGCCCGCCACGACCCTTTCGGGCGGCGAGGCGCAGCGGGTCAAGCTCGCGACCGAGCTTTCCAAGCGGCCGACCGGGCGCACCGTCTACATCCTTGACGAGCCGACGACCGGCCTGCACACCGCCGACGTGCACAAGCTGATCGACGTTTTGCAGACGCTGGTGGACGCGGGGAATACCGTCATCACAATTGAGCATAATTTAGAGGTGATCAAAACCGCCGACTACATCATCGACCTCGGCCCCGAGGGAGGCGACGCGGGCGGAACCATCGTCGCGGCCGGCACGCCGGAGGAGATCTGCAAGGTTCCGGAGTCCTATACGGGGCAATACCTAAAAAAAATGTTATAAATTTATCAAATTTGTGCGGTTTGGGGCTTTACAAATAGTACACCAATATGGTATATTTGTGGCAGAAACAGCGGGAACCGCTGAAAACCGGTATAAAGGAGTTTTGTGACATGAAAAAGTATGTATGCAGCATCTGCGGGTTCGTCTATGATGAGGAGAAGGGCTATCCCGAGGAGGGCATCGCGCCCGGGACCAAGTGGGAGGACGTGCCCGCCGATTTTGTCTGCCCGCTCTGCGGCGTCGGCAAAGAGCAGTTTGAAGCGGAATAAGGAACGACGCGTGACCATTTGACCTGTCAAATGGTCACCTCGTTTGTATACAGGAGGAAACCAAAATGGCAGCAGTGAAAATTACCGACCGCATCTACTCCGTCGGAATCCTGAACCCCAACATGCGGGTGTTCGACATTGTCATGACGACCGACTACGGCACGTCCTACAACTCCTACCTGATCAAGGGGGACAGGAAGAACGTCCTGGTCGAGGCGTGCCACAAGACCTATTTCAAGCAGTATCTGGCCAACATCCGCGAGGTGATCGACCCCGAAAAGATCGACTACGTGGTGCTCAACCACAACGAGCCCGACCACTCGGGCAGCCTCGCGCAGCTGCTCGAATACATCCCCAACGCGACGATTATCGCGTCCAAAGCGGGGAGCATCTACCTGAAGAACATCACCAACCGTGGCGACCTTTCGGTGCAGGCCGCCAAGGACGGCGACGTGATCGACATCGGCGGGGCGACGCTGCGCTTCATCAACGCGCCCTTCCTCCACTGGCCCGATTCGATGTTCACCTGGGTGGAGGAGGAGAAGGCGCTCTTCTCCTGCGACTTCCTCGGCGCGCACTACTGCGAGCCCTACACCTTCGATTACAATATGGCCTATCCCTCCAAGTACGAGGCGGCCTTCAAAAACTACTACGACGCGATTTTCGGGCCCTTCAAGCCCTATGTGCTCGCGGGGCTTGAAAAGATCAAGGACCTGCCGGTGGAGCTCTGCTGCAACAGCCACGGCCCGGTCCTCACAAAGGGCTGCCGCCTCGAGTACGCGAAGGAACGTTACGCCGAGTGGAGCCAGCCGCAGAAGAACGAGCGCCTGACGGTGCCCGTCTTCTACACCTCCGCCTACGGCAACACCCGCAAGATCGCCTCCGCGATCCGCGAGGGCGTCCTGGAGGCGAAGCCTGACGCGGCGGTCGACTGCTTCGACGTCATCGAACACGACATGGGCAGGCTGGCCGCGCTGCTCAATTCGTCCGACGCGTTCGCGCTCGGCAGCCCGACGATCAACGGCGACGCGGTGCCGCCCGCCTGGATGCTGCTGGCCCACGTCGACGCGGTCAACAACAAGAAAAAGCCAGTGCTCGTCTTCGGCTCCTACGGCTGGAGCGGCGAGGCGGTGCCCAACCTGTCCGCCCGCCTCGCGGGGCTCAGGATGAGCCTCTTCGGCGAGGGATACAAGGTCTGCTTCGTGCCTTCGGAGGAGGACCTCGCCAGGGCGAGGGAACTCGGCAAGGCGTTCGGCGAGTCGCTGTAACGTGTACGGTCAGGAGAAAGGAGGGATTCCGCGGAATCCCTCCTTTCCTGTTTCCTTCCCTTGAAAAAAACCGTCGAAAATGATATGATAATACGGTATGCAAATTGATTTCGGGGAGGACGCGTTTTGGCAACGGAACAGGCGGCGGCATCGTCCGCACAGATCGCGCGGCAGCGGGAGTTCGCCCGGCAGGTGCGGGAGCTTCTGGCGCGGCGCTACGACCATCCCCCGGCGGCGTTCGTCCATTCGTTCGGCTGCCAGCAGAACCAGTCGGACGGCGAAAAGCTCTCGGGGATGCTCGCGGAGATGGGCTACGGCTTCACCGATTCCCCAAGTTACGCGGATCTGGTCATCTACAACACCTGCGCGGTCCGGGAAAACGCCGAGGACCGGGTGTTCGGCAACGTGGGCGCCCTCAAAAAGGTCAAGCGCGCCCGCCCGGGCATGCTGATCGGGCTCTGCGGCTGCATGATGCAGCAGCAGGCGGTCGCGGAACGGATCCGTGCGAGCTACCCCTACGTCGACCTCGTGTTCGGCACCCACGCGCTGCACACGCTGCCCGAGCTGCTCTTCCGGTGGCTTTCGGGGGAGCGGCGGCAGTTTTCGGTGGCGCCGGGGGACGGGGAGATTATCGAGGGGCTGCCGCTGCGCCGGGACGGCGCCATCAAGGCGAACCTGCCGATCATGTACGGGTGCGACAATTTCTGCACCTATTGCATCGTGCCCTATGTGCGCGGCCGGGAGCGCAGCAGAAACCCGGAGGACGTGCTGCGGGAGGCCCGGGAGATTTCCGCCTCCGGCTACCGGGAGATCACCCTGCTCGGCCAGAACGTCAACTCCTACGGCAAGGGGCTTTCCGATCCGGTCGACTTTTCCGACCTGCTCGGCCGCGTCGACGCCGTGGAGGGGGATTTCTGGCTGCGGTTCATGACGAGCCACCCGAAGGACTGTACGAAAAAGCTGATCGATGCGATCGCGTCGAGCGAAAAGGTCTGTCGCCACATCCACCTGCCGGTGCAGAGCGGCAGCGACCGGGTGCTCGCGGCGATGAACCGCCGCTATACGGCGGAGCGCTACCTCGAACTCATCGACTACGCGCGCGAGGCGATCCCCGGCGTCACCTTTTCGAGCGACATCATCGTCGGCTTTCCCGGCGAGACGCGGGAGGACTTTGAGGAGACCCTCGCGCTGGTGAGGCGGGTGCGCTACAACACCCTCTACACCTTCCTCTTTTCTCCCCGCACGGGGACGAAGGCCGCCTTGATGGACGACCCGGTCCCCGCGGAGGAAAAATCCCGGTGGTTCCGCGAGCTGCTCGACGCGGAGAGCGAAATCCGCGGGGAAATCCAGGCGGGGATGGTCGGCCGCACGGTGCGGGTACTCGCCGAGGGGGAGGGCCGCTCCGGCGGGGGCTGGCTCTCCGGGCGCACGGAAAGCAACGACATCGTCGAATTCACCGGCCCGCGCGAGGCGATCGGCCGGTTTGTGAACGTCAAGATCGAGCGCGCGCTGAACTGGGCGCTCTTCGGAAGCCTGGCGTGACAGGAGGCGGGGAGGAACCATGAGAAGGAAAGACAGGGAAGTGACCGATCCGGAGCGGATCGACGCGATCATCCGCGCCTGCCACTGCTGCAGGCTGGGTTTTTATGACAACGGGGAGGTTTACATCGTCCCGCTCGATTTTGGTTATGATGAAAAAGAGGGAAAACGGACCTTCTATTTTCACGGGGCCAAAGAGGGCCGGAAGATGGACTGCATCCTGAGGTCCCCCCGGGCCGGGTTCGAACTGGATACCGGCTACGAGCTCATCGAGGCGGAGGTCGCGTGCAGGAACTCCGCCCGCTACCGGAGCGTCGTCGGGACGGGGCGCGTCTCGGTCATCGAGGCCCCGGAGGAAAAGCGGGCCGCCTTGCAGGCGGTCATGCTCCACAGCACGGGAAAGGGCGGTTGGGATTTCCCCGACGCGATGCTCAACGCGGTCTGTGTTTTTCAGCTGGAGGTGGAGACCCTCTCCTGCAAGGAACACGCATAAATATAATTTCAAATAGAAAGCAGAGGAAAAAACAATGGATGTTATTGCAACGGCACGCCAGCTCGGAAAGGCGATTCAGCAGGACGAGCGGTATCTCCGCCTCATGGTGGCGCAGCAGATGAACGATTCGGACGAGGAGCTTCAGTCGCTCATCGGCAAATTCAATCTCAAGCGGATCGATCTCAATGGGGAGATCAACAAGAGCGAGAAGGACCAGGAGAAGATTACGGCGATCAACGGCGAGGTCAAGGAGCTCTACGCGCAGATCATGGCGAACAAGAACATGAGCGCCTACAACGACGCCAAAAACGAGGTCGACGGGCTGGTCGATTTCGTCATGCAGATCCTGCGCGGGAGCCTCGACGGCGAGGACCCCGACCAGATCGAACAGAAGAGCGGCGGATGCTCGGGCAGCTGCTCCTCCTGCTCCGGCTGCCACTGAACCACTGACAAAATAACCACCGGAGGTCGGCGCGGATGAACGTTGATATGCAGAAGCTCTCCCCGATGATGCAGCAGTATTTCGCCGTAAAGGAACAGCACAAGGACCACATCCTCTTCTTCCGGCTCGGCGACTTCTACGAGATGTTTTACGACGACGCGATCCTCGCGTCAAAGGAGCTCGAGCTCACCCTGACGGGGCGGGACTGCGGGCAGGAGGAGCGCGCCCCGATGTGCGGCGTGCCCTACCACGCGTGTGACGCGTACATCTCGCGGCTCATCAGGAAGGGCTACAAGGTGGCCATCTGCGAGCAGATGGAAAACCCCGCCGACGCCAAGGGCGTCGTCAAGCGCAGCGTCATCCGCGTCGTCACGCCGGGGACCCTCATCGAGAGCAACATGCTCTCGGAGGACACGAATAATTTCATCGCCTGCATCCTCTGCGACGCGGGCGGCTGGGGGCTGGCCTGCGCCGATATTTCGACCGGCCAGCTCTTTGTCTCCCAGTTTGAGGCGGGGGCGCAGGGCGAGCTGATCAACGAGCTCGGGCGGTACAGCCCGAGCGAAATCATCTTTAACGACGGGCTGCTCGACAAGAAGGAGGTCACCTCCTTTATCAAGGAGAAGCTCCACTGCGTCGCCGACCTGTGCGACTCCGAGCGGTTCGAGCCGCGGGAGGCCGAAGCGCTCATTGAACGGCACTTTTCCAGGGAACCGAAGGAACTGGGGCTCGAGGGGAAGGAGAGCGCGGCCCGCGCGCTCGGCGCGCTGCTCTCCTACCTCTATGAGACGCAGCAGAAGGGGCTCGAACGGATCACCGACGTCGGCTATGTGAACCCCGAGCAGTACATGGTGCTGGACCTGACCGCGCGGCGCAACCTCGAGCTGACCCAGACGATGCGCACGGGCGAAAAGCGCGGAACGCTGCTCTGGGTGCTGGACAAGACCAAAACCGCGATGGGCAAGCGGCTGCTGCGCAGCTACCTCGACAAGCCCCTCGTGAACCCCGCCGCCATCAATAAGCGCCTCAACGCGGTGGAGGAGCTCGTGGACGACACGATTCTGCGCTGCGACATCGCGGACGCCCTTTCGGGCATCTTCGACCTCGAGCGGCTGATGACCCGCGTCATCTACGGCAACGCCACGCCGCGCGAATTTAAATCCCTCGAGTTCACCTGCCGGGCGCTGCCCGGCCTGCGGGAACGGCTTGCCGGCTGCGCGAGCGCCTATCTGAAGGAGGTCCACGACCGGATCGATCCGCTCGAGGACGTCTGCGGGCTCCTCTCCCGCGCGGTCGTCGACGAGCCGCCCATCGCGCTTAAGGACGGCGGCGTCATCAAGGAGGGCTTCGACGAGGAGCTGGACGGCCTGCGCTCCCTTGTGCACAACACCAAGCAGGTGCTTGTGGAGATCGAGTCGCGGGAGAAGGAGCGCACCGGCATCCGGAACCTCAAAATCGGCTACAACCGGGTGTTCGGCTACTACATAGAGGTTACGAGATCCAACCTGTCGATGGTGCCCGACGACTATATCCGCAAGCAGACGCTTGCGAACGGCGAGCGTTACATCACCCAGGAGCTCAAGGAGCTCGAGGAAAAAATCCTCACCGCCGGGGAGCGGATCACCTATCTGGAGGCGAAGCTCTTCGACGAGGTGCGCGAGGCCGTATCGGCGGAGCTGCACCGAGTGCAGGCCACCGCCTCCGCGGTGGCGCGGCTCGACGTCTACTGCGCGCTGGCCGCGGTCGCGCAGGCGAACGGCTACTGCCGCCCCGATGTGAACTTCTCCGATGAAATCTGTATCCGCGAGGGGCGGCACCCGGTCGTCGAGCAGCTGATGAACGGCGCGCCCTTCGTCGCCAACGACACGGCGCTCAACAACACCGACAAGCAGATCGCGATCATCACCGGCCCCAATATGGCCGGTAAATCGACCTACATGCGTCAGACGGCGCTCATTGTGCTGATGGCGCAGATGGGTTCCTTCGTACCCGCCGCGTCGGCGTCGATCGGCGTGGTTGACGGCATCTTTACGCGGGTGGGCGCGTCGGACGACCTTTCGTCCGGGCAGTCGACCTTCATGGTCGAAATGACCGAGGTCGCGCAGATCATGAAGGAGGCCACCCCCAAGAGCCTGCTTATTTTGGATGAGATCGGCCGGGGAACTTCGACATTTGACGGCATGAGCATTGCGCGCGCCGTGATAGAATATATTGCGGACAAGCGCCATGTGGGGGCCAAGACCCTCTTCGCCACCCACTACCACGAGTTGACTGAGCTCGAATCGGAGCTGACCGGCGTCAAGAACTACAACATCGCCTGCAAAAAGCGGGGGGACGAGCTCACCTTCCTGCGCCGGATCGTGCCGGGCGGCGCGGACGACAGCTACGGCATCGAGGTCAGCAAGCTCGCCGGCGTGCCCGACTGGATCATCCGGCGCGCCCGGCAGGTGCTCGGCCAGCTCGAGGAGGGCAAGGAGGTCTCGCCCGCGAAGAAGAAGCACGCCGCGGCCGCGGAAGGGCCGCAGATCTCCTTTGAGGCGGTGATTCCCTCGGAGGTCGAGGCGGCGCTTCGGCAGGTGGACGTCAACACGCTCACGCCGATCGAGGCGCTCAACAAGCTCTATGAACTGAAATCTCTGCTTAAGGATTAGGACGAAAGGGGGGACGCGGAGTGGCAAAGATCAACGTGCTGGACAAACAGGTCGCCGAGCTGATCGCGGCGGGCGAGGTGGTGGAGCGCCCCGCGTCGATCGTCAAGGAGCTGGTGGAAAACGCCGTCGACGCGGGGGCGACCAAGGTCACCGTCGAGATCCAGGGGGGCGGCATCCAGTATATCCGCGTGACCGACAACGGCACGGGCATCGCGCGGGAGGACGTGGAGAACGCCTTTTTGCGCCACGCGACGAGCAAGGTGAAAAACGAGGAGGACCTCACCCGCATCATGACGATGGGGTTCCGCGGCGAGGCGCTCGCCTCGATCGCGGCGATGTGCCGGGTCGAGCTGCTCACCCGCACGGCGGAGGAGATCGCCGGGACGCGCTATACGATCTCCGGCGGCGAACCGGGGGAGCTCTCCGACGCGGGCTGCCCGACCGGCACGACGATCACCGTCCGGGACGTCTTCTTCAACACCCCCGCGCGGATGAAGTTCCTAAAAAAGGACGTCTCGGAGGGCAACAGCGTCGCCGCCGCCGTCGAAAAGGCGGCGCTCGGCAATCCCGGCGTGGCCGTCAAGTTCCTGCGCGACGGCGTCGTGCGCCTGCAGACGCCGGGGGACGGGCAGGTGCTCTCGGCGGTGCGGTGCGTGCTCGGCCGGGAGTTTTCCGAAAACGCGGTCCCCGTCCGCTATGAGGCGAACGGCCTCACGCTCGACGGGGTAATCAGCAGGCCCTCCTTCGCGCGCGGCTCGCGCGGGCTCCAGAATTTCTTCATCAACACCCGCTTCGTGCGCTCGAAGACCTGCATGGCCGCGCTCGAGGAGAGCTACCGCAACACGCTGATGGTGGGGCGATACCCCTCCTGCGTGCTGAACCTCACGGTCCCGCCCCAAGCGGTCGACGTGAACGTGCACCCCGCGAAGATCGAGGTGCGCTTCGCAAACGAAAAGAGCATCTTTGACCTTGTCTATTACGGCTGCAAGACGGCGCTCGGCGCGAACAGGCTCGCGCCCGAGATCAGGGCGGAGGATGTAAAGTATAATCCCTTTAAGGCGAATCCGGATCAGGCCGCGCCGGCACAGCAGCGGCTGAGCGTCGGCGAATATAAGGAGCTGCTTGAAAAGCGGCTCAAGGCGGAGCGGGCCCCCTCCGTGCTCGAATACACCTACCGCCCCGCGCCTGCCGCGCCGGTGCGCGCGGGTGCAGACGTGCCGCCGCCCTCCGACTATGACGCGCCGCTGTCGCTGGAGAGCCCGCCGCCCGCCGTGGGAACGGCGCCGCCGGCGCTCACCTTTCACGCCGAGCCGGTGACCCTCTTTTTTGACAAGGAGACGGCGGAAGCCGCCTCTTTGGGTATCCCGGAGGAAGGACCCGCCGCGCCGCCCGATCCCTATGAGAACGCGCGGGTGATCGGGGAACTGTTCGGCACCTATGTGCTGCTCGAGCGCGGGGACGAGCTGGTGCTAGTGGACAAGCACGCCGCGCACGAACGCCTGCTCTTCAACCGGATCGTGGCGGGCGGGGTCGGGGAGGACCGGCAGATGCTGCTTACCCCCGTCTCGGTGAAGCTCTCCCCGGAGGAGCACGCGGCGGTGCTGGAAAACGCTTCGCTGCTGGCGGGCGCGGGCATCCCCGTCGAGGACTTCGGGGACGGGTTCGTGCTGGTGCGGGAGGTCGCGCCGATCCTCGCGGACGCGGACATCGCGGGGATTGTCTCCGAATGCGCGGACAAGCTGCTGCGCGGGGGCGGGAAGCTGCTGCCGCGCCAGCTCGAGGACTTCTACCACACGGTCGCCTGCCGCGCGGCGATCAAGGCGCACGACAGGACCCCCGCGCCAAGCCTCGCGGAGCTCATCGAAATGCTCCGGCAGGACGGCGACGCGGACCACTGCCCGCACGGGCGGCCGGTGTCCGTCCGTATGCGGCGGCACGAGATCGAAAAGAAATTTGGCAGGCTGGGCTGATATGGAAAGACAGGATGGAAAACTCCCGCTCGTCGTGGTGGCGGGCCCGACCGCGTCGGGCAAGACGGCCCTGGCCGTCGAGCTGGCGCTCCTGTTCGGCGGGGAAGTCGTCTCCGCCGATTCAATGCAGGTCTACCGCGGGATGGACATCGCGACTGCCAAACCGGACGAAGCCGAAATGAAGGGGGTTCCGCACCATTTGATCGACTTCATCGAGCCGGACGGCGCGGCCTTCTCGGTGGCGGATTACGCGCGGCTTGCGCACGCGGCGATCGACGGGATCGCCGCGCGGGGGAGGCTGCCGATCCTCGCCGGGGGGACGGGGCTCTACATCGGCGCGGTCGTCGACAACCTCGACTATGGGGAGATTCCCGCCTCGCCGGAGGTGCGGGAGGAACTGAAAACGCAGGCGCGGGAGCGCGGCGGCAAAGCGATGCTCGAAGAGCTGCGCGGGGTGGACCCCGCGCTCGCGGAAAAGCTGCACCCCAATAACCTCGGACGGGTGCTGCGCGCGCTGGAGGTCTACCGGGTGACGGGGATCCCGATGAGCGAGCACCAGCGCCGTTCCCGGCTCACGCCCGCGCGCTATGAGCCCTGCATGCTCGGCATCTGCTTTCGCGACCGCGAAAAGCTCTACGAGCGGATCGACCGGCGCGTCGACCTCATGATGGAACGCGGCCTGCTCGACGAGGCGCGGGAGGTCAGCCGCCGCTACGGCGGGACGGCCCGCCAGGCGATCGGCTACAAGGAGCTGCAGCCCTATCTGGAGGGGCGGGCGCCGCTTGAGGAGTGTGTGGCGCGGCTCAAGCAGGCCACCCGCAACTATGCCAAGCGGCAGCTCACCTGGTTTCGGCGGGACGGACGCATCCGGTGGCTCTGCGCGGACGAGTTTTCCTCCCCCGCGGAGCTGGCACAAAAGGCGGCCGAACTGGTTCACAACAGCATTCTTTTGTGATATAATATTCTGAAAGCAAAGACACGATACAGAAAGAGAAAACGGACACAACACTGATTTTGTTGCTCTGCAACAGGGGAGGTACCATGAAACAGCTGAATCTACAGGATGTTTTCCTCAACCAGGCCCGCCGCGAGAAGATCACCGTGACAATCTACCTGACCAACGGCTTCCAGTTCAAGGGGGTCGTGCGCGGCTTCGACTCCTTCACCGTCATCCTCGACTGCGAGGGGCGTCAGAACCTGGTCTACAAGCACGCGATTTCCACGATCATTCCCTCCAAGACGATCAGCATCCTGGAGTCGGTCGAGGGCGACAAAGAGAACGAATAGAAATCAGGCGGAACACCGGATATGAAAAATACGTTGACCCAAAGGCTCGTGATGGGGCTGCTCGCGCTTTTCCTGCTCAGCTACGTCGGCTATCAGGCGTGGCGGTATTTCACCTCCCAGTACAAAACCGAGACGGTGTATACCTACACGGTCGCGGAAACCGCCGGGATCACGGGCATCGCCCTGCGCGAGGAACAGCTGCTTGACGACTGGATCGGCAAGGGCGTGGCGACCTACCTGACGAGCGACGGCACCAAAGTCTCCAACGGCACCGCGATCGCCGAGGTCTACCGGAGCGAGAAGGACGCGGAAAACGTGCGGATGGTGCGGGAACTCTCCCACCAGCGGGAACAGCTCGAAAAGGCGCAGGACCCCGGCACCACCTCCTACGCGCACACCGATGTGCTCAACCGGCAGATTTTCAGCGAACTGGGCGGCATCATCCGCCAGGTGGACGGCAACAGCTTTTCCCAGATTTCCGGCGGGGCGGACAATCTGCTCCTGCTGCTCAACACCAAGCAGGTCGCGACCGGAAAGCAGAGCAGCTTTGCCGGCGAGATCGAGCGGCTCGAATCGGAGGAGCGGTACTACTCCTCCCAGATCAAGGAGGAGCCCGAGACGATCACGGCCCCGCGCCCCGGGTATTTCATCCGGACGATCGACGGCCTCGAGGGCAAGGCGGACCTTGAAAACCTCGACGAGCTGCTCCCGGACGATCTGGCCCGGCTGATGAACACGCCGGTCAAGACCAATTCCACAAGGGTGGGCAAGCTGATGCTCGGCCACAACTGGTACTTTGCCGCCGCCGTCCCGGAGGAGGATGTCTCCAAATACCGGGAGGGCGCGCTCGTCACCCTCGATTTCCACCTCAGCGGGACAAGCCCGGTGGAGGCGGTGGTGTGGAACGTCAACAAGGACCAGGAGAAGGGCGGCGCGGTCGTCGTCTTCCGCAGCGACTATATCAACGAGGCGCTCGTAAACCTGCGCACCGCGCAGGCGGACGTCAAATTCAAATCCATCTCCGGGCTGCGGGTGAGCAGCTCGGCCATCCGGTTCGAGGGCATCCAGAAGGGCGTTTACATCATCAGGGGCGAAAAGCTCGCCTTCCGCCCGGTGGACGTGCTCTACGAGGGGGCGGGGTTCGTGGTCTGCCGGGAAGCCAATCCCGAGGCCGAGCCCGACTGCCTCCAGCAATATGACGATGTGGTCATCGAGGGGGCGCAGCTTTATGATGGAAAACCGGCCTGACGAAGGGGCCGTCGCCGCGACGGTGAGGGATATTACCGAGCGTATAGCCGAGACCTGCGCGAAATGCGGCAGGGACCCGGCGGACGTGCGGCTGATGGCGGTGACCAAGACGGTCGAGGCCGCGCGGGTCAACGAGGCGATCGGCGCGGGGGTGCGGCTGCTCGGGGAAAACCGCGCGCAGGAGCTGCTCTCCAAATATGACGACTACCGGAAGGACGGGGTGGAGATCCACTTCATCGGGCATCTGCAGACCAACAAGGTGCGGCAGATCGCGGACAAGGTGACGATGATCCAGTCGCTGGACAGCCTCCCGCTCGCGCGGGAGATCGAAAAACAGTGCGCAAAGCTCGGGAAAAAGATGGACTGCCTCGTGGAAGTAAATATTGGAAGCGAACTGACAAAATCCGGCGTGTCGCCCGAAGCGCTTCCGGAATTTCTGGAAGAGGTTTCCTCGGTTGGCGGGATTTGTGTGCGGGGACTGATGTCGATCCCGCCGGTCTGCGAAAACGATCTCGAAAGAGAACGTTATTTTTCCAGTTTGTATAAACTATTTGTTGACATCGGGCAGAAAAAAATAGATAATATCAGTATGGATTTTTTGTCTATGGGGATGTCGGACGACTACCTGTTGGCAATCAAGCACGGCTCCAGCCTTGTTCGGATTGGAACCGCGCTGTTTGGGCGCAGGGCCTATGCCGGCCATCAATGAGAAACTGAGAGGGATGTTTTTATGGGACTTATGGATAAGTTCAAGAACTTCATCGGGATTCCGGAGGACGAGTACTACGAGGACGAGGACGTGGATTTCATCTCCAACGACAATCCCCGCCCCGATCCCGTCCGCGAGGAGCCCGCGGTGCACGGAGAGAAGCGCGGCAACAAGGTTGTCAACATCCACGCGACCACCCAGCTTCAGGTGGTGCTCGTAAAGCCCGAGCGGTTTGACGACGCCTCCGCCGTGGCGGACCACCTCAACGACAAGCGCACCGTCGTGCTCAACCTCGAGTCGACCAATAAGGACGTCTCCCGCAGGCTGATCGATTTCCTCTCGGGCGTGGCCTACGCCAACAACGGCCAGATCAAGCGCGTCGCCAACAGCACCTACATCATCACTCCCTACAATGTCGACATCATGGGCGACCTGCTCGACGAGCTCGAGAGCAACGGCGTCTTCTTCTGATGGCTTTCGCGGCGGACAGGCAGGACCAGGCGTTCACCGCCCACATCCTTGACCTGTTTACCATAGCGCAGCAAAAATACGTGACGCGCTTCACCGGCTTCCTGGACATGCACCAGCTCGCGCTGGCGCGGCGGGCGGCCGCGTCCTGCGCGTATCCGAATCACTCGTTTTTCGGCGGGCATCCCGGCGGGGAACGGGTGATGCTCGGCGTTTTCGCCCCCTACGAGGAGCCGGACGAGGCGGCGTTCCCGATCGTCCCGCTCACGCTCACCTTCCGGGCGGAGGACCCCATCGGCCACCGGGATATTTTGGGCTCCCTCACGGGGCTGGAGATCCGCCGGGAGGCGGTGGGGGACATCCTCATGGGGGAGGGGCTCGCCGTCTGCTTCGTGACCGATGCGGTCGCGCCCGTCGTCCTGAATGAGCTTGCCAAGGTCGGACGCTGCGGCGTCAGGGTTCGGGAGGGGCTTCCCGATGCGCTGCCGGCGCTGTACCGCTATGCCGACGTCCCCATCAATGTGAGCGCCCTGCGGCTCGACTGCGTGGCCGCGGCGCTGCTCCACCTCTCCCGCGAAAAGGCCGCGCAGGCGGTGCGCTCGGGGGCGGTGTCCCTCAACGGCGCGCCCGAACAGGAGGTCTCCCGCATGCTCTGCGAGGGGGACGTGCTGAGCGTCCGCGGCTATGGGAAATATCTGGTCGCGCAGGTGCTTTCGGAGACGAAAAAGGGGCGGCTGCACCTGCTCTGCAAAAAATATGTATGATCCGGTACGATTCCGATGAATGATATAAGGGGGATGTTCCACTGTGCTCAATCCAAACGAGATCGCGAACAAGCAGTTTTCCAAGGGGCGGGGCTACCGCGCGGAGGAAGTCGACAGCTATTTGCGGCAGATTGCCAGCGACATCGGTGAACTGATAGAGGAAAAGCGGGACCTGGAAAAGAAGATGATGGTTCTCGCGGACAAACTCGAGGAGTACAAGGAAGACGAGGAGAGCCTGCGCGCGGCGCTGCTCGGCGCCCAGAAGCTGGGCGACAGCGTGGTGCGGGAGGCCAAGGCCAAGGCGCAGTCGCTCCTTGAGGACGCCGAGGCGCAGGCCGTGCAGCTCGTGGAGAACGCCAAGAAGGAGATCGAGCGGCAGCAGCAGGGCTTCGTCCGGCTGCAGCGGGAGGTCGCGACCTTCAAGAGCAAGCTGCAGCTCGTCTATAAGCAGCATCTGGAGCTCATCAGTTCCATCCCCGTGGACGAGAACATCGTGGAAGCGGCGATGAAGAAGAGCGCCCCGCAGCCGGAACCCCAGCCCCAGCCGGAGCAGCCCGTCTTTGAGGAGCCTGTCGACGAGCTGCCGCCTCCCGTCGAGCCGGTGGACGAGTATGCGATCCCGCTGCCGGTGGACGCCCCGTTGAGCTATTCGGAGGAGCGCCTTGAATACAGCGAGGACGCCTACGAATCCGACCCGGCGCCCGCGCCCAAACGGGAATCGCGGTTCGGCCCGCTCAAATTCGGCAAGGAATTCGACATCAAGCGCGACGACGACAAGCGCAGGAAATAATTTCCGTCAAGATGAAATAGACAAAACAAGGAGAGAACAGCCCAATGTCCGAACAGGATTACAGCAAAACATTAAACCTTCCCAAGACCGACTTCTCGATGAGGGCCGGGCTGCCGCAGAAAGAACCCGGCATGGTCGAAAAATGGGATCGTGAGCGCCTTTACGACAAAATGATCGAAAAGAACGAGGGCAAGCCGCTCTATATGTTCCACGACGGCCCGCCGTATGCGAACGCGAACATCCACCTCGGGACCGCGCTCAACAAGGTGCTCAAGGACATCATCATTCGCCAGAAAAACCTGTCCGGATACAAGGCCCCCTATACCCCCGGCTGGGACACCCACGGCCTGCCCATCGAGCTCAAGGCGATTAAGGAGCTGGGCGTTTCGAGCGACATCACCCCGGTCGAACTCCGGAAGGTGTGCCGCGATTTCGCGTTGCGTTTCGTCGAGAACCAGAAGCAGGAATTCAAGCGCCTGGGCACCCTCGCGGACTACGACAACCCCTACCTGACGCTGAAGCCCGAATACGAGGCGCGCCAGATCGAGATCTTCGGCGCGATGGCCAACAAGGGCTATATCTACAAGGGCCTCAAGCCGGTCTACTGGTGCCCTCAATGCGAAACGGCGCTCGCCGAGGCGGAGATCGAATACGAGGAGGACCCCTGCCGTTCGATCTATGTGAAATTCAATGTCGTCGACGACAAGAAGGGTGTGCTCGCGCGCCTCGGCGCGGAGGATCTCTCCAAGACCTATATTGTCATCTGGACCACGACCACCTGGACTCTGCCCGGCAACATGGCCATCTGCGTCGGCCCGGCGTTTGAGTACTGCGTCGTGAAGGCGGGCGGGGAATATTACGTCATGGCCAAGGAGCTGGTCGAGTCGTCGATGAAGGCGGCCAAGATCGAGGATTACGAGATTCTCGGCGTCTGCCTGGGCGAGGAACTCGAGTATATCACCTACCAGCATCCCTTCCTCGACCGGCAGTCGCCGGTCATCCTTGGCGACCACGTCACGCTCGAGAGCGGCACAGGCTGCGTCCACACGGCGCCCGGCCACGGCGTCGAGGACTTCGACGTCTGCGCGCAGCACTATCCCGAGATCGAAGTCGTCGTGCCGGTCGATAAGTTCGGCAAGCTGACCGAGCTCGCGGGCGAGTTCGCGGGCCTTTCGACCGACGCCGCCAACAAGGCGATCGCCCAAAAGCTGGAATCCACCGGCAACCTCTTCGCGATGGAGAAGATCATCCACCAGTACCCGCACTGCTGGCGCTGCAAGGAGCCGATCATCTACCGCGCCACCGAGCAGTGGTTCTGCTCGGTCGACGACATCAAGGAGCAGACGGTGGAGGAGATCGAAAAGGTCAACTTCATCCCCGAGTGGGGCCGCGGCCGCATGATCAACATGGTCCGCGACCGCAGCGACTGGTGCATCTCGCGCCAGCGCACCTGGGGTGTTCCGATCCCGATCTTCTACTGCAAAAAATGCGGCAAATACCATGTCGACGAGGCGAGCATCGCCGCCGTCGCGGAGCTTTTCCGCACGCACGGGGGTTCGGACGCCTGGTACACCACCGACGCGAAGGACATCCTGCCCAAGGGCACCAAGTGCAAATACTGCGGCAGCGAGGAGTTCACCAAGGAGACCGACATCATGGACGTCTGGTTCGATTCCGGCACGTCCTATGCCTCGGTCATCCACGACAATCCCAGCCTGGAATGGCCGGTCGACCTCTACCTCGAGGGCACCGACCAGTACCGCGGCTGGTTCCAGTCGTCGTTGCTGACCTCGGTCGCGTGGCAGGGCGTCGCGCCCTACAAGACCGTCTGCACCCACGGCTGGGTGGTCGACGGCGAGGGCCGCAAGATGTCCAAATCGCTCGGCAACGGCATGGAGCCCAGCGAGATCACCGACCAGTACGGCGCGGATATCCTGCGCCTGTGGGTCGCCTCCGCCGATTACCACGCGGACATCCGCATTTCCAAGGACATCTTAAAGCAGCTTTCCGAGGTCTACCGCAAAATCCGCAACACCGCGCGGTTCATCCTCGGCAACATCTCCGACTTCGATCCCAATCGGGACCTCGTTGCGAAGGAGAAGCTGTCCGGGCTCGACCTGTGGGCGCTCTCCCGCTTCAACGACCTCGTGAAGCAGTGCGCCGGGGCCTACGACCGGTTTGAATTCCACATCATCTACCACGCGCTCCACAACTTCTGCACGATCGATATGTCGAACTTCTACCTCGACGTGATCAAGGACCGCCTCTATGTCGAGGCGGCCGATTCGGCCGACCGCCGCGCCGCGCAGACGACGATCTACACGATCCTGCGTGGGCTCACGCTGCTCATCGCGCCGATCATTCCCTTCACCGCGGAGGAGATCTGGAGCTATCTGCCCGCCGACTCCGGCTATGACGCCGGCTCGGTCATGTTCAACGAGATGCCCAGGGCGGTCGACGGCATGGTCGACGAGGCGTTCATGGAGAAGTGGGACCGCATCCACCTGGTGCGCGACGACGTGCTCGGCGCGCTCGAGGCGGCCCGCGCTGCCAAGACGATCGGCAAGTCGCTCGAGGCGAAGGTGTCCCTCCACTGCGACGGGGAGCTCTATGATTTCCTCGCCTCGGTCATGGACGAACTCGCGCCTGTCTTCATCGTCTCCGCCGTTTCGCTCGAACGGGGCGGGGAAGGCTCGTTCAAGGGCGCGGTCGAAGGGCTTTCCGTCACCGTCGCCCATGCGGACGGGGCGCACTGCCCGCGCTGCTGGGCTTACAGCGGCACGGTCGGTTCCGACGCGAAGCATCCCGAGCTCTGCGCGCGCTGCGCCGGGATCGTTGGTTAAACACGGTTAGAAATCAGTTTGCGGCGCTTAAATTCCTTTAAGCGCCGCAAATTTCTGTTGGAGGACATTTTATGACAGCAATTGTTTTGATCGTGTCCGCGCTGCTCGTGCTCGCCGACCAGCTCATCAAGCTGTGGGTGCTGGCCGCCCTGCCCGGCGCGCCGTCGGTGACGCTCATCCCCGGCCTTCTCCAACTGACCTACGTGGAGAACCGCGGAGCCGCGTTCGGCATCTTCCAGGGGCGGGTGGGGCTCCTCTCCATCGTCACCCTCGCGGTCATCGCGGTGGCCGTATGGCTGCTCGTCAGCGGAAAAATCCGCCATAAGCTCGCCATGTGGAGCGTGGGGCTCATTGTCGCGGGCGGGCTCGGCAACCTGATCGACCGGATCTTCCGGGCGTTTGTCGTCGACTATCTCGACGTGTCGCCGCTCTTCCACTTCCCGGTCTTCAACTTTGCCGACTGCTGCGTGGTCGTCGGGACGATCCTGCTGGCGGTCTGGCTGCTCTTCCTCGAGGGCAGGGACAAAAAGGTCCCGCCCGCTCCGGAAGCCCCGGAGGGCGGGAGCGTTGAATAAGCGCTATTTCGCCGCCGACGAGGCGGACGCGGGGGAGCGGGTCGACCGCTGGATTGCCGGGGCGGCGGAGGATCTCTCCCGCTCGGTCGTGCAGAGGCTGTGTGACGACGGCGCCGTCTTCGCGGACGGGAAGGCGGTCGCGAAAAACTACCGGCTGCGGGGCGGCGAGGAGCTCGCCGTCGAGGTGCCGGACGCAAAGCCGCTCGACGTCGTCCCGCAGGACATCCCCATCGACATCGTCTACGAGGATGACGACCTGCTGGTCGTCGACAAGCCCAAGGGGATGGTCGTGCATCCCGCGCCGGGCAACTGGGACGGCACGCTCGTCAACGCGCTGCTCTTCCACTGCGCCGGGCGGCTCTCGTCGATTAACGGCGTCATCCGTCCGGGGATCGTCCACCGGATCGACAAGGATACGAGCGGACTTCTGATCGTCGCCAAGAACGATTTCGCCCACAATCTGCTCGCGGAGCAGATCAAGGCGCACAGCTTTACACGCATCTACAACGCCGTCGTCTACGGCGGCTTTTCCACCGGGGAGGGAACGGTCGACGCGCCGATCGGGCGGAATCCCTCCGACCGCAAGAAGATGTGCGTGACCGAGCGGAACTCCCGCCCCGCCGTGACCCACTACCGGGTGCGGGAGCGGTTTACCGGGTTTACCGATCTGGAGCTGCGGCTCGAGACGGGGCGCACCCATCAGATCCGCGTGCACATGGCGCACATCGGCCATCCCGTTGCGGGGGACCCCGTTTACGGGCCGAAAAAGGTGATCGCGCGGCTCAGCGGGCAGTGCCTGCACGCCCGCGCGATCGGTTTTATCCATCCGCGCACAGGGGAATATCTCGAGTTCACAAGCGGGCTTCCCGCTTATTACACCGCGTTTCTCGACAGCCTGAGGGGGGACCATCCTTGACAAAGCTTTCCGATCTGCTGCTCGTCAGCGACATCGACGGGACGCTGATGAACTTTCCCGCGCCCATCCCGCCGCGCAACATCGAGGCGCTGCGGCGGTTTACCGCCGCCGGCGGGAGGTTTTCCGTCGCCACCGGGCGTTCGATCGCCTCGGCGCGCCCCTATGTGGAGCAGCTTCCGGTGAACGCGCCCTGCATCCTCTACAACGGCTGCGCGATCTATGATTTCGCCGCCGAAAAGGTGCTCCGCGCGCATGAACTGCCCGACAGTTATGCCGGTTACCTGTCCGCGCTGATGCGGGAGCGGGAGATCGTCGCGCTCTCCGGGACCGGTTATGTCCGCGAATATCTCGGCCGGGAAAACATGCCGATCCTCGAAGAGGCGCTTACAAAGGCGCGCGGCCCCTTCCTCAAGGCGGTCATGGCGATGCCTTGCGAATGGACCGCGCGGGTCGAGGAATTCGGCAATGCGCAGGGCTGGAAGGACGTGCGGTTCTTCCGGACGGGCCGTCCGTTTGTCGAAATGCTGCCCGCCGAAGCTGAAAAGGGGACGGCCTTGATAGAGCTGATGGACCTGCTTGGGATCCCTCCCGCGCGCACGGTCGCGATGGGGGACTACTACAACGACGCCGGGATGCTCGCGGCGGCAGGTTTTGCCGCCACCACGGCCGAGGCGCCCGACGCGGTGCGCTACCTCTGCCGGGGCATCTTCGGGCGCTGTGAGGACGGCGCGCTCGCCGACCTCATCGAAGCGCTCGAACGCCGCTGACCGGCATAATGCCCCGTCCCCTCCGCATAGATTGGAGCGGGGGGATGCGCATGAAATGGAAAAAATCGACTGCCGCGGCGGTCCTGCTCTTCGGGCTGGCGGCGGTTTCCCTAATGGTACATTCGGTGTCGGAGATCATGGCGGTCACGCCCGTCTTTGCCGGGGAGGAACAGGAGCTGCCCACCATCGTGATCGACGCGGGGCACGGCGGCTTCGACGGGGGCGCGACGGGCGTGGACGGGATCGTCGAGAAGGATCTGAACCTTTCGATTGCCCGCAAGCTCTACGACCTCTTCACCGTGAACGGGTTCGACGCGGTGCTCACACGGGACAGCGACGAGACGCTCGAGGACCCGTCGCTCACGACCATCCGCAAGCGGAAGAATTCGGACATCCACAACCGCCTCGAGCTTGCGAAAAGCTACGACAACTGCATCCTGCTGAGCATCCACCAGAACAAGTTCCCGCAGTCTCAGTATTTCGGCGCGCAGGTCTTCTACGGGCCGAAAAATCCGCAGAGCGAGGCGCTTGCGAAGATCACCCAGCGGCGGATGGTGGAGATGCTTCAGCCGGAGAACACCCGACAGTATAAGCCCTGCGGGGACAGCGTCTACCTCATCTATAACGCCCCGATGCCCGCGCTGCTGATCGAGTGCGGGTTCCTCTCCAATCCGGACGACGCCTACAAGCTGATCGACGCGGACTATCAGAAAAAGATCGCCTTTGCGATCTTCTCCTCGACGGCGGAATACCTCGGACTTCAGACTCCGGCGGAGACGGCGGTCTACCGGGAACTCGAATAAAAAGGAATGTGAAGGATGGCTGTAACCAAAAATAAGAGCGTCTACGTCTGCCAGAGCTGCGGCTACGAGTCGGCCAAGTGGTACGGGCGCTGCCCCGACTGCGGCGAGTGGAACTCGATGACCGAGGAGGTGCGCCAGCAGGTCTCGTCGGCGAAGTCCCGTTCGGCCGGTGGGAGCGCGCCCGCGGTGCGGGAGAGCACGGTGAAAAAGCTCTCGGAGATTTCGTCGGACGACAGCCAGCGGTACGTCACCGGCGTCGGGGAGCTCGACCGGGTGCTCGGCGGCGGGATCGTCGCGGGCTCGGTGACGCTGCTCTCGGGCGACCCGGGCATCGGCAAGTCGACGTTGCTGCTGCAAATCTGCGAGTACCTCTGCGAGGGACTCAAAATCCTCTATGTATCGGGGGAGGAGAGCGCGCGCCAGCTCAAGCTGCGCGCCAACCGGCTGGGCGTTGCGAGCGACAACCTCTATATCTGCGCCACGACCGACATCGAAAGCGTGCTCGAGACGGTGCGGCGGCTGTCGCCCGACATGGTGATGATCGACTCGATCCAGACGATGAACCTTGCCGCGCTCACCTCGTCGGCGGGCAGCGTGACGCAGATCCGCGAGTGCACCCAGGTGCTCATCGGCATTGCCAAGAGCATGGAGGTGCCCGTGTTCATCGTCGGGCACGTCAACAAGGACGGCGCGATCGCAGGGCCGAAGGTGCTCGAGCACATGGTGGACGCGGTCCTCTACTTCGAGGGGGAGCGCCAGCAGAATTTTCGTATCCTGCGCGCGGTCAAAAACCGCTACGGCTCGACCAACGAGATCGGCGTCTTCGAGATGGCGCAGGACGGCCTGCGGGAGGTCCCGAACCCCTCCCAGATGATGCTTTCCGGCCGCCCGAAGGGGGTGTCCGGGACCTGCGTGGCCTGTGTGATGGAGGGGACGCGCCCCATCCTCGCGGAGGTGCAGGCGCTCGTCTCCAAGACGGGATTCGGCAATCCGCGGCGGCAGGCGGCGGGGTTCGATTACAACCGCGCCGCGCTGCTCATCGCGGTGCTGGAAAAACGCTGCGGGTATTTCTTCGGAAATCTCGACGCGTACATCAATGTGGTCGGCGGGCTCAGGCTGGACGAGCCCGCCGCGGACCTCCCGGTCGCGATGGCGCTCATCTCCAACCTGCTCGACAAGAGCGTGCCGGACGATCTGGCAGCCTTCGGCGAGGTGGGACTCGCGGGGGAGGTGCGCGCGGTGGGGAGCATCCAGCAGCGGGTCAGCGAGAGCTACCGGCTCGGGTTCACCACCTGCGTGGTGCCCAAGCACTGCGTGAAGCAGATTGACCTGCGCGGGATGCCCGGGCTCAACCTGATCGGGGTGCAGAATCTTTCACAGGCCATCGCGGTCATCCGTTAGTTCGGCATAGGGGTCGGTGCGGGTAAAGTAGCCGCATCCGTTTCCGTCGCAGCTGGTGATGTAGCTGATGTCGTCGAGCGAGCAGTAGCCCTGCTGCTGGTAGTAACAGTCCTTGTCGCAGGGGATGAGCCGCACCTTTCGTTCCTTGGGACTTGCCATGAAACTCACACTCCAAACACAGATTCTTCATTTGCGCGCCGCGCCGTTTCCGCAGCGGTGCGGCAGCCATTAGTATCACCATTTCCGCGCCGATTAAGCACGGCAAATCCTCCGGGCGCGGAGAATAAAACCCCCGTCGCGGACGAACACTAACTTCGTAATTTTTGATGAAGTTGGACCGGATGTTCGTCCGTGATGGGGGTTTCGCCATTGATTTTTAAACGTATCGCCGCGCTGCTGCTGGCCGCCGGCTCGTTCGGCGCGGCCGCGGCCGCGCCGCTTGTTGTCCTGCGCGCCGTGCCGACGGTGGCGTGCATCACACCGCGGGAGACGCTCTATGAGAAGCGCATCAACGCCACCGGCACCATCGAAGCGCAGAACGTGCGGGAGGTCTACCTCGACACGCCGGTCATCGCGCAGGCGGTGAACGTTTCGGTGGGCGACTATGTGCGGCAGGACCAGGTGCTTGCTGTCATCGACGCGGACACCACCAAGAGCGTGCTGGAACAGAGCATCCCCGCCTCGAGCCTCGTCTCGGGTATGGCGGCGGGTGCGATTTCGCAGGAGACGGCGGATCTGGCGGGTCTTTATTCGGCGCTGCAATCCTCCGCCTTCGGCACGGGGCTGGACCTCGGCAGCCTCCAGGAGGTCTATGAGGCGGCGGGAGGCGTCCCGGTCGAGCAGAACCCCTACCTCTACGTCCCCGAGACGATCACCGCGCCGATGGACGGCGTCGTGACCGAGGTGGGCATCAAGAGCGGGGTGCTCTCCCGGACCGCGAAGCCGGTCGTCACCATCTCCGACACCGGCAGCTTCGCTGCGATGGTCACGGTGGGGGAGTCGTACATTTCGGACGTGAAGGTCGGGGACCCGGCCGTCATTACGGGCACCGGCTTTCCCGGGCGGGAATATACGGGGCACGTGCGGAAGATCGCCCCGGTGGCCCGCAAGCTGACGGGCGGTACCGCGCAGGAGACGGTGGTCGACGTGGAGATCGCGATCGACGACCCGGATAACGACCTCAAGGCTGGCTTTACCGCGCGCGCGGAGATCGTCACGGACACCCGGCGCACGATGCTGACGGTGCCGTATGAGGCGGTGCGGCAGGACGAAAACAACGTGGAATACGTCTACCTGGCGGAGGGCTCCCGCGCCGTGCGGCGGAATATCCAGACGGGGGTCGAGCTGCTCGAGGGAGTCGAGGTGACCGAAGGGCTCGGCCCCGCGGACGTGCTGCTTGCCGACGCGTCAGCGGCGGGGAAGGAAGGCGCCCTAGTAAACCTGCAGAGGGGGGAGCGTCAGGATGTTCTTTGACAGCTTCGTGTGCAGCATCCGCAATCTCGGGCGTAAGCGGTTCCGCAGCTTCCTGACGATCGCAAGCATCGCAATCGGCGTGGCTTCGGTCGTGTTGATCGGCTCGATCGGGGAGATCGGCAAGGGCGCGATCACCGACGAGCTCAATTCGCTGGGGCTCGGCAGCGTCACGGTGAGCGCCGACAAAAAGTTTACCAGCCTCAAAATGGGGGAGGAGGACCTCGCGCTGCTCCGCAAAAGCCCGCAGGTGGAGAGCGCCACGCCGATCGTCGTGAGCTACAGCAGCATCCGGATGCGCGGGCTGGTCGCCAACGCGGTGCTGTGGGGGGTGGACGACGGGAAAAACCAGGTGATTTCCCTCACGCCGAAATACGGGCGGATGCTGGACGCAGCGGACATCGCCGGGGCGGCGGACGTCTGCGTGATCGACAGCAACGTGGCCGAGCTCTTCTACAAGCGGGACAACGTCGTCGGGAAATCCCTTGACGCGATGATCGGCGGCAGCTATGTGCGCCTTGAGATCGTCGGGATCGCCTCGTCGGGCGGCAACATCCTGCAAAACATGGTGGGGGACGTGATCCCCTCCTTCGCGTACCTGCCCTATACGACCGTCCAGCGGTACACGGGGGAGGACTCCTTCGGACAGATCGCCGTCACCCTGCGGGACTCGGCGGACATCGATGCGGCGGCCGAGCAGCTCAGCGCGTCGGTCAACCGGTTCCACAACATCGAGCGCGGCTTTAAGGCGGAGAACATCTCCAAGCAGAAGGATACCCTTGACAACCTCCTCGGCGTGGTGACCATCGTGCTCTCGGCGATTGCGGCGGTGTCGCTCGTGGTGGCGGGCCTGGGCATCATGACGGTGATGATCGTGTCGGTCAACGAGCGCACCCGCGAGATCGGCATCAAAAAATCGATCGGCGCGACCCGCCGGACCATCCTGCTCGAATTCCTGATCGAGGCCTTTACGATTTCGCTGATCGGGAGTATCATGGGAGTGGCGGCGGGCCTTGCGCTCGTCTGGGCCGGCTGCGCCCTCATCGGGGTGGCCATGTCGGTGAACCCGGCGCTCATCGCTGTGAGCGTCGCGCTTACGGTCGGCATCGGCATGGTGTTCGGCGTCTACCCAGCGACGGTCGCCGCGCGTCTGCGCCCGGTGGACGCCCTGCGCACCGAATAAGACCTGTGGGACGGTGGAACCATGCGGTTTGTCCAGAATAGCAATCTTCCGGAGGGGCCGGTGCGTCTCTGCGCGGTGGGGGAGCGGTATGGAATGCTGATCGCCGCGCTCGAAGCGCGCGGAATCGCCTGCCTGAGGGTACCGGAATATCCCGGCCTTCCCGCGCCGGTCGCCTGCCACGCGGATTTACAGCTCTGCCACCTCGGCGGGGCTCGTATTGCCGTGGCGGCAGGGCGGGGCAGGGAAGGCCTTTTGGAGGCCCTGCGGAAACGGGGCTTTTCCGTTGAAGCCGCAGGGCCGCTCACGCCAGACTATCCGGGGGACGTACCGCTCAACTGCGCGGTTGTCGGGAAGGTCTGCATCGGCGGCAAAGATAAGATTGATAAAATAATCACAAATTACTGCGGGGAAGTGGGGATCACGTTGGTCCCGGTGAACCAGGGCTATGCCAAATGCTCCGTCTGCGCCGTGGACGAACGCTCGATCATCACCCAGGACCCGTCAATTGCGCAAGCGGCAAAGCGGCACGGCCTGAACGTGCTGAAGATCCAAGCCGGGCGGATTCTGCTGCCGGGTTATGACACCGGCTTTATTGGAGGCTGTTCCGGTCTGCTCGGGAGGAAGCTGCTGGCGTTCACCGGCTCGCTCGGCGCGCATCCGGACGGAGAACGGATCAAGGAATTTTTACATAGCCGTGGCGTTGAGCCGCTGAAGCTGACCGACGGCCCGCTTTACGATGTGGGGTCCATTTTGCCGCTGTTGGAGGAAGATGCGCGGAGGTGACCTTGACTTTCCGATGGGGATGTGGTATTCTTTTGATGGAGGTTATTTCGCTAAATAAAAATTTAGCGCAGTCCGGAGCACCCAAAGGCTCCGCCCG
Source organism: Anaerotruncus massiliensis (ex Togo et al. 2026) (assembly GCF_900199635.1). Classification (GTDB taxonomy): domain Bacteria; phylum Bacillota; class Clostridia; order Oscillospirales; family Ruminococcaceae; genus Anaerotruncus; species Anaerotruncus massiliensis. Next base: position 1,488,325 of record NZ_LT962687.1, read on the forward strand.
CGCTGCGGGCTCCGCCTTCGCGGCGCTCGCAAAGTCTCCTAAAAGACTGGAGGGTTTCACAATGGCCAACTACGCCGACTGCCCAAACTATCTCAGTGAATTCCTGTTTTATATGCTGACGATCAAAGGCCGTTCCCAGCGCACGGTCGACGCCTATTATATCGATCTGCGCACCTTTCTGCGCTACATCAAGTGCGTCAAGCTCGTGAACGGCAACCCCGACGACCCGGAGTTCTTCGACCAACTCTCGATCAGGGATATCCCGCTCGAGACGGTCGCCTCCATTACCCTCTCGGACGTCTACCAGTTCCTCAACTACGCGGCCTCCGACCGGGACAACAACGCCAAGACCCGCTCACGCAAGGTATCGTCCATCCGGGCCCTCTTTAACTACCTGACGGTCAAATCGGGCGTGCTCAAGACGAACCCGGTGGAGAACCTTGAGGTGCCGTCCGTGCGCAAGTCGATGCCGCGATACCTGACGCTGGAAGAGAGCCTCGAGCTGCTGACCCACGTCGACCCGGCGTCGCCGAGCTACGAACGGGATTTCTGCATCGTGACCCTCTTTCTCAACTGCGGCATGCGGCTTTCCGAGCTGGTCGGCATCAACCTCTATGACATCCGCGACGACACGATCAAGCTGCTCGGCAAAGGCAACAAGGAACGCGTGATTTACCTCAACGACGCCTGTCAAAAGGCGCTGGACGCCTATCTTGTGAAACGGAAGCCGGCGCAGGGCGTCAAAGACCGCGACGCGCTGTTCCTCTCCTCCCGTGGAACACGGATCTCGCCGCGGCGGGTCGAGCAGATCATTGAGGAATGCCTGCGCAACGCGGGGCTTTCCGGCCAGGGCTATTCGCCGCACAAGCTGCGCCACACCGCCGCGACGCTCATGTACCAGCACGGCGGCGTGGATATCCGCGTGCTCAAGGAAATTCTCGGGCACGTGAGTCTCTCCACGACCGAGATCTATACCCACGTCTCCGACCGGCAGATGGAAAAAGCGGCGAAACAATCGCCGCTTTCGGGGGTCGCACCAAAGAAAAAGTCAAAGGTGCCGAAGGTCCCGGACTCAGAGGACGAATAGCCCGCCGAAACGGGTCACGAGCAGCGCGTCGAACAGCGCGATCAACAAACATATTCCTATAAAGATCATATACTTTACGCAGTAACGTTTGATTCTTCGCGACCCGTTTTCATCGGGCGCGACGAGGGCCGAACGCAGCAGCGTAACCGACAGACGCAGCGACGAACGGCTCGCCAGGATCAGCAGCAGGGTGCTCAGGAACATCGTGGGAAGCAGCAGGAACGCGACGTAGCGGATCGCGGACGTGCCGTACTGCGCGTAGAGCATGCCGATCGAGAATCCATACCCGAGTCCTTTGAAAAGCGGCACGGCAAAGATGATGATCTGGGCGATCGTGCAGAAACCGCAGAAGAAGAGCACCGCCAGCGCCGCAAAGGTCGAACAGAAGGTCGACGCGGCGATCGAGGCGAACGCCAGCGTCTGCCGCCGTTCCACATAGCCCCCGAGGATCACCTGAAGGGCCGCGCGGGTGTCCGGCCCCGACCGGCTGACGAGCAGCGTGCCGATGAGCAGGCCCGCCAGGAAGCAGAGCCCCAGCGCCCAGGTGGATAAACTGCGCGAGGAAAACAAAGAGGACCGCATGGAAACCCGCCCCTCCGACGCCGGACGCATCGGCTGTAGGGGCGGAAGTCCACGTGCGGTCCTCTGCTGCTGTAAAATCTTGTCCCAATCCGCGGCGGTAAAGCTCATTGCAACCATCCTTTCCTTTTTGCCTCAGGAAAGGATATGCGATTTCGCTAAATTTTATGCCTCCCCCGCCCGGTTATTTCCCGAGTTCATAGGCGCGGCGCACCGTGTCGTCAAAGCAGGCGATCAGCGCCTTGTCGAAGCCGCAGCGTTCGAGCGCCGCGAGCCCCTCAAAGGTCGTCCCCTTGGGTGATGTGACCATGTCGATCAGCTCCTGATGGCTCTTCCCCGACTCGAGCATCATCCTGGCCGAGCCGATCAGCGTGTTGCAGAAGAGCCGGTTGGCCACGTCCGCGTCGAAGCCGAGCTCGACGGCCCGGTCGACGAATACCTTCGCGAAGAGATAGATATATGCGGGGCTCGAGCCGTTGAGCGGGATGACCTCGTTCATCTTGTCCGGGGAAACCTCCTCGACGCCGCCCGCCGACGCAAAGACCGACTTGACGAACGCGAACTCCTCTTCGGTGGCGGGTGCGACCCGGCTCATCGCCGTGGAGCCGCAGCCGATGAGCAGCGGCGTGTTGGGCATGACCCGCACGACCTTTGCGTCGCAGCCGAGCGCCTCCTTGATGAATTCTGCGCTGATGCCCGCCGCGATCGTGACGAACACCGTTTCGGGGCGCGGATGGCCTTTGATTTCGGCCAGCACATCCGCAAAGTTCTGCGGCTTTACAGACAGCACGACATAGTCGCAGCCGTCCACAAGCGCCGCCGCGCTCGCAGACACCTTGAACCCGCGCGCCGCGTAGTGTTCCCGCTGGCTTTCGCGGATGTCATAGACGGCGACCTGCGCCGGTGCGAGCATCCCCGAGCCGGTGATGCCGTCGATGATGGCGCCGGCCATGTTGCCTGCGCCGATAAATCCGATCTTGCAGTCCACAGGAGGTCCTCCCCTCTTAAAGCGTCGCCGCTTTGATCATAATTGCGCACTCCAGCCGCTTTTTTTCCAGCTCGCAGGAGAGCTTGTAGGGCTTCAGGATGTCGCCGCTGTACTGCATGCTGTTGGCGTTGCAGCCGCCCGAGCAGTAGAATTTGGCCCAGCAGTTTTTGCACTCGGGCTTGCCGTAGACGGTCGCGGCGGCAAATTTGCACTTGAGGTCGAAGTCGAGCGACTGGTCGAAGACGTTTCCCATCTTCCAGCCGTCGTGGCCGACGAACTGGTGGCAGGGGTAGACGTCGCCCGACGGGGTGATCGCGACGTACTCGTTGCCGCAGCCGCAGCCGCGCAGCCGCTTGATTGCGCAGGGCCCCTGGTCGAGGTCGAGCATGAAGTGGAAGAAATTGAAATCCTTCGGCGTGCCGTGCCGCTCGATCATAATCTTCGCGAGCCGCTCATATTCGGCAAACACCTCGGGCAGGTCCTCCCCGGTCAGCGCGTAGGGCTCCGCCGGATCGGTGACGACCGGCTCGACCGACACCTGGTCAAAGCCCATGTCGGAGAGGTGCAGCACGTCCTCCGCGAAATCCTTGTTGTATTTGGTGAAGGTGCCGCGTGCGTAGTACTGGTCGTAGGGGCCGTTTCTGCGCTTTTCGACGAGCTTCTGGAACTTGGGCAGGATGCTGTCGTAGCTGCCGCGCCCGTCGACGCGCACCCGCACCCGGTCGTTGACCTCCCGGCGCCCGTCGATGGAAAGCACGACGTTGGACATTTCCCGGTTGATAAAATCGATCTTGTCGTCGTCGAGCAGCAGGCCGTTCGTCGTGATCGTGAACCGGAAGAGCTTGCCATGCTCCTGCTCGAGCGAGCGGGCGTACCGGACGATCTCCTTGACCACCTCGAAATTCATGAGCGGTTCGCCGCCGAAGAAGTCCACCTCGAGGTTGTGGCGACCGCAGGAGTACTTGATGAGGTAATCGATCGCCGCCTTCCCCACTTCCAGGGACATCAGCTCGCGGTGGCCCATATATTCGCCCGTGTCCGCGAAGCAGTATTTGCACCGCAGGTTGCAGTCGTGCGCGATATGTAAGCACATCGCCTTGACCGGCGACGGGGTCATGAGCTTTGCGAACTGGTTATAATCGTCGCTCGAGCAGAGCTGGTCCGCTTTCTGGAGCGCGAGCAGCTCCCGGAAGGCGTCCTCGACCTCCTCCCGCGCGTATGCGGGCGTGAAGCGGTCGAAGACCTCCCCGGGACAGCTTTCGGGGATCGGATCCCCAAGCATGTCCAGCAGATCAAAGGAAAGGTTGTCCATGAGGTGCACCGCGCCGGAGTTGACGTCGAGCACGATATTGTAGCCGTTGAGTCTGTACTGGTGTATCATTCCAATCTCCCCACATAAAGATAAGGGCAGTCGTCCGACTGCCCAAAACCGCGATAAAGAAAGGATGGCAGTTAAAAAACTGCCATGCCTTTTTTACTTATTCTTGTTCTCGCACTTCTGGTTGGCGACGGTGCAGGAGGTCTTGCAGGCCGACTGGCAGGAGGCCTGGCACTCGCCGCAGCCGCCCTTGACGGCGGATTCCTTGAGGTTCGCGCTGTTGATCGTCTTGATATGTTTCATTGGTATCCCCTCGTTTCTTTTGATTTCTGCCAACAAGTATAGCATATCCCCGCTGGTAATTCAAGCCGGCAGGCCCGGAAATCGGTTCCGGCCGGCCCGTTTTCAGCGGAATTTTTTACGCCGGTTGACGCCGATGATGCCGCCGAGCGCCGCCGCGAGCAAAACCGCGGCCAGCTTTGTGAGCGCCACCATGCCGAACCCGCCGCCGTCGACGGCGAGGCTCGCAAGGCTCAGGATCACGAAGAGGCAGGCGCCGCAGCAGAGTCCGAGCAGCATGCCCTTTTCACGCGCGAACGCGGCGGAGACATACCCCGCGACGAACCCGCCGAGCACAAAGATCAGCGTGGCGATCAGCGAGACGGCCGTCTGCGGGATATCCCGCAGCCCCATCACGGCGGACATGATCAGAAGCAGCAGGAAGCACGCGCCTGCACCGAATAAAATGCCGTAAGTGACCGGCCGGATGAAGCGCTTCGCGCCGTGAACGTCGGGCTGTCTCACCTGAACTCCCCCTTTACTGTTACAGGATATTCAGGGAAGCCGCCCAATATGCCGGGCACGGCTTACTTCTCCTTCTTCTTGTCCTTCTTCTCCGGGACGGCGGACTCGTGCGGCGTGTTGTTCGCCTGGATGGCCCAGCGCGCGATGCGGATTTTGCTGCGGTCGGAGCCGGTCTCGATCAGGAGGTAATCGTCTTTGATGACGACGACGGTGCCGATCACGCCGCCGATCGTAACGATCTCATCGCCCACCTCGAGGTTGGCGCGCATCTGCTGGGTCTCCTTGTCGCGCTTTTTCTGCGGACGGATGAGCATAAAGTAGAAGATTACAAAAATTAAAATCAGCGGCAAAAAGCTGCCAAGGGTGGCCATCGTCTGTTCGTTCATGGTAATACCTCCAAAATTCTCTTTCAGGATACTTGTACTATTATAGCGTGTCCGGGCCTGTCTTGCAAGGAAAATTTGTATAAAGATACAGATAAATCCCTTCAGATGCGCCGTCCCAGAATGGGCACCCAGTGCCGGCGAAAGGCGTCGTAGGTCCCCTGCTCGATCGCCTCGCGGATCTTTTCCATCAGCGTGTTGTAGAAGTAGAGGTTGTGCTGGACGCCCAGCCGCATCCCGAGCATCTCGTTCACGCGGAAAAGGTGCCGCAGGTAGCCGCGGGAAAAATTCCGGCAGGTCGGGCACCCGCAGTGCTCGTCGAGAGGGCTCTCGTCGGTCTTGTATTTTTCATTGTGCAGGATGCGGATGCCGTCCCAGGTGAAAAGCGTCCCGTGCCGCGCGTTGCGGCTGGGCATCACGCAGTCGAAGAGGTCGATGCCCCGGTAGACCCCCTCGATGATGTTGACGGGCGTGCCCACCCCCATCAGATATCGGGGCCTGTCCGCGGGCATATGCGGCTCGACCGCCTCGATCGTGTCGTACATCTCCTGCGCGGTCTCCCCCACCGCCAGCCCGCCGATCGCGTAGCCGTCCAGCCCGAGCGCGGCGATCTCCTGCATGTGCCGCACGCGCAGGTCAGCGTAGGTGCTGCCCTGGTTGATGCCGAAGAGCATCTGGCGCGGGTTGAGGGTGTCGGGCTGGGCGTTCAGGCGCGCCATCTCCTCCTTGCAGCGGACGAGCCAGCGGGTGGTGCGGGCGATCGAACGCTCGGTATAGTCGTAGGGCGCGGGGTTTTCGATGCACTCGTCGAAGGCCATCGCGATCGTCGAGCCGAAGTTCGACTGAATGCGCATGCTCTCCTCCGGGCCCATGAAGATCCGTTTGCCGTCAAGGTGGCAGGCGAAGGTGACGCCCTCCTCCTTGATCTTGCGCAGCTTGGCGAGGGAAAAAACCTGGAACCCGCCGCTGTCGGTCAAAATCGGACGGTGCCAGTTCATGAACTTGTGCAGCCCGCCCATCGCGCGGATGACGTCGTCGCCCGGGCGCACATGCAGGTGGTAGGTGTTGCAGAGCTCCACCTGGCATTTGAGCTCCACGAGGTCGGTCGACGAGATCCCGCCCTTGATCGCGGCCGAGGTGCCGACGTTCATGAAGGCGGGGGTCTGCACGACGCCGTGCACCGTCTCAAAGGTTCCCCGGCGGGCGTGTCCGTCCTGCTTTAATAAGGTATACAAAATCGCTCCTCCTTTCCAGGGAGGGCTTTTGAAAAAGCCCCCCTGGACCCCGAAAACTTTGATCGGGCCGTCCGCCGCCCGAAACCACAGGCGCTTTCCGCGCCGGAAATTTTGCATGAGGGCCCTGGAAAAGTCCCTAGGGCCCAGAAAGCTTTTGCCAGGCCGTCCGCCGCCCGTAATCGCGGGCGCTTTCCGCGCCAGAAAAATCCTCCACCTCACGGACGGCGCGTGCGTCCATTCGCGGCGGACGGCCTGAACCGGAAGTTTTGAAAAGGTTCTAAGGAAAACTTTTACAAAAGTTTTTCCTTAGAGGATCAGCATGGAATCGCCGAAGGAGAAAAACCGGTAGTTCTCCTTCACGGCAGTCTCATAGGCGCGCATCGTGTGCTCATAGCCCGCGAAAGCGCTCACCAGCATGATGAGGGTGCTTTCGGGCAGGTGGAAATTGGTGATGAGCCCGTCGAGCACCTTGAATTGATAGCCCGGATAGATGAAGATGCTCGTGTCGTCGTCGTCCTCGCGGACCTCGCCGAGCTTGGTCGCGACCGACTCCACCGTGCGGCAGCTCGTGGTGCCCACCCCGATCACCCGTTTGCCGCGCGCGTGGGTCTCGTTGATGAGGTCGGCGGTCTCCTTGGGCAGGTGGTAGTGCTCCGAATGCATGTGATGCTTGGTCACGTCCTCCACCTTGACGGGCCGGAAGGTGCCGATGCCGACGTGGAGGATCACCTCCGCGATGTTGACGCCCTTTTGGCGCAGCTTGTCCATCAGCTCGGTGGTGAAGTGCAGCCCCGCGGTGGGCGCGGCGGCGGACCCGAGCTGCTTGGAATAGACGGTCTGGTAGCGCTCGTTGTCCTCAAGCTCGGCGGTGATATAGGGCGGCAGGGGCATATTGCCGATCTTTTCGAGGATGGGATAGATGTTGGCCCCCTCGTAGTGCATCCGCACGAGGCGGTTCCCCCCCTCGACGGTGGCGAGAATTTCCCCGACGAGCAGCCCGTCGCCGAAGACGAACCGTGCGCCAGTCTTGGCCTTTTTCCCCGGCTTCACCATGACCTCCCAGACGTCCTTCTCCTTCTGGTCGAGCAGGAGGAACTGCATATGCCCGCCAGTGCCCTCCTTCACGCCGAAGAGGCGCGCGGGGATGACCCGGGAGGTGTTGACGACGAGCGTGTCCCCCGCTTCCAGGTAGTCGGGCAGGTCGTAGAAATGCCGGTGTTCGAGCTCCCCCGTCTCGCGGAAGAGATAGAGCATGCGCGAGTGGTCGCGCGGCTCGATGGGGGTCTGCGCGATCTGCTCCTGCGGCAGGTCGAAGTAAAAATCGGATGTCTTGAGCATGGGGCGGATCCTTCCTGACAGATTCAACGCATTTTTCCGACATCGCCGGATAAGCATTGGTTTTATTGCGGTAAATCATCAAAATTTGTTGACATAAGAGGGCTTCGATGATAATATAACTAGTAATAAACCGAGCCGGTAGAGGCGCGTCTTTCATCAGTAGCCGGAAAGAGACTGCCAGAGTCGTTGAAAAGCCGTGTGAAAGGGACAGACGCCGAAGGGGACGCCTGGCGGCCGTTCCCTGGGCGCATCGCCGAAAGGCATGCGACTGTCATCATTGAACTGTGATGGAGAGCTATGGCGGGGCGGTTGGACGCGGCGGATTCCGCGCGTTCGCACGCGCCGATAACTTCTCTATTATAGTGCAATTCATGCCGGTTTTCAACCGGTTTTTTTATTGCCGGATCAGCCGGCTATGGAAAGGAAGTTGTTCCCTATGAAGCAGTATCAGGTCGGGGTCGTCGGGGCGACCGGCATGGTCGGCCAGCGGTTCGTCTCCCTGCTGGAAAACCATCCGTGGTTTCGGGTTGCGGTGCTCGCGGCTTCTCCCCGCTCGGCGGGCAAAACCTATGAGGAGGCCGTCGGCTCCCGCTGGGCGATGTCCACTCCCATGCCCGAGGCCGTCAAAAAGATGGTCGTGCTCGACGCGTCGGACGTAAAGGCGGTCGCCTCGAAGGTGGATTTCATCTTCTGCGCGGTCGATATGAAAAAAGACGAGATCAAAGCGCTCGAGGAGGCGTACGCCAAAGCGGAATGCCCCGTCATCTCCAACAACTCCGCCCACCGCATGACCCCCGACGTGCCGATGATCATCCCCGAGGTGAACCCCGGGCACGCGGAGGTCATCCCCTACCAGCGCGCGCGCCTCGGCACCAAACGCGGCTTCATCGCCGTAAAGTCCAACTGCTCGCTGCAGAGCTACGTCCCCGCGCTGCACCCGCTCATGGCGGACTACGGCGTGACGAAAACCCTCGTCTGCACCTACCAGGCGATCTCCGGCGCGGGCAAGACGTTCGAGCGCTGGCCGGAGATGGTCGACAACGTCATCCCCTACATCGGCGGCGAGGAGGAAAAGAGCGAGCGGGAGCCGCTCAAAATCTGGGGCCCCGTCAAGGACGGCGTGATCGTGCCGGTCGCGAGTCCGTCGATCACCGCCCAGTGCCTGCGGGTCGCCTGTTCGGACGGACACATGGCGGCGGTTTTCGTGAGCTTTGACAAAAAGCCCTCGATCGATGAGATTAAGGAAAAGTGGGCCTCCTTCGCGGGCGAGCCGCAGAAGCTCGACCTGCCCAGTGCCCCCAAACAGTTCCTGCGCTACTTCGAGGAGCCGGACCGCCCGCAGACGAGGCTCGACCGCAACCTCGAAAACGGCATGGCGGTGTCGATCGGCAGGCTGCGCGAGGACACCCAGTACGACTACAAATTTGTGTGCCTCTCCCACAACACCCTGCGCGGGGCGGCGGGCGGCGGCGTCCTGCTGGCCGAGCTGCTCGCGGCAAAGGGCTATTTTGACTGAATTTAACGGAAGGGCTGATGGACCAATGAAGAAGACCATTTTCACCGGCGCTGGCGTTGCAATCGTCACGCCGATGCACGACGACCTTTCGATCAACTGGGAGCTGCTCGGCGAACTGATCGACTACCAGATCGACAACGGCACCGATGCGATCGTCATCGTCGGCACGACCGGCGAGGCCTCCACCCTCACCGACGAGGAACACGTCAAGGCCATCCGCTACGCCGTCGAACGCACGGCGGGACGCGTCCCCGTCGTGGCGGGCACCGGCAGCAACCACACCGACTACTCCCTCTGGCTCTCCAAGGAGGCCAAACAGGCGGGCGCCGACGGGCTGCTGCTCGTGACCCCCTACTACAACAAGACCTCGCAGGCGGGGCTGGTCCGCCACTTCCTCGCGGTCGCGGACACCGTGGACCTGCCCGTCATCCTCTACAACGTCCCCAGCCGCACGGGCATGAACATCCAGCCGAAGACCTACCTGGAACTTTCGAAGCATCCGAATATCGTCGCGGCCAAGGAGGCCAGCGGCAACATCTCGCAGATCGCGATGATCCGCAGCCTCTGCGGCGACGGGCTCGACATCTATTCGGGCAACGACGACCAGATTGTGCCGATCCTCTCGCTCGGCGGCAAGGGGGTCATCTCGGTGCTCTCCAACGTCGCGCCGCGCCAGACCCACGACATCTGCCAGCTCTATTTCGACGGCAAGGTCAGGGAGAGCGCCGATTTGCAGGTGAAGCTCCTGCCTCTCATCAACGCGCTCTTCTGCGACGTCAACCCCATCCCGGTCAAGGAGGCCGTGGCGATGATGGGTTGGCAGGCCGGCCCCTGCCGCCTGCCCCTCACCGGGCTCGGTGAGGAGAACCGTGAGCTGCTCAAACGGGAAATGAAGGCCGCGGGACTGATCTGAGGTCCCGCGCATCTGGAGGTTCAAATGAAAAGGATCGTACTATCGGGCTGTAACGGAAAGATGGGGCGGATGATCGCCTCCTGCGTCAAGGGGCGTGACGACTGCACCGTCGTCGCAGGCATCGACGTGAGCGGAGAGGTGCTGGACGCGTTCCCCGTCTTTACCTCTCCCGCCGGGTGCCAGGTGGAGGCAGACGTCATCATCGACTTCTCCCACCCCAGCGCCCTCGCTCCCCTGCTCGACTATGCCGCGGCCACCCGCACGCCCGCCGTTATCGCGACGACGGGGCTCTCCTCCGACCAGGTCGCGCTCATCCGCGAGACATCGGCGCGGGTCCCTCTCTTCTTTACCGCGAACATGTCGCTGGGGGTGAACCTGCTCGTCGAGCTCGCCAAAAAGGCGGCGGCCGTGCTGGGCGGGCAGTTCGATATCGAGATCATCGAGAAGCACCACAACCAGAAGATCGACGCGCCCAGCGGCACCGCGCTCATGCTCGCGGACGCGATCTCCGGCGTGCTCCCGGAGGAGCCGCAGTACGTCTACGACCGCCATGCGGTGCGCCGCAAGCGTGGCAAAAACGAGATCGGCCTGCACGCGGTGCGCGGCGGCACGATCGTCGGCGAACACGAGGTGATCTTCGCCGGGCGGGACGAGGTGCTGACCCTCTCCCATTCGGCGATGAGCAAGGAGGTTTTCGCCACGGGGAGCATCAACGCGGCGCTCTTCCTCTGCGGGAAGGAAAACGGCCTTTACAGCATGGGCGATCTGGTGTAAAAAGGATGGAGGATTGGATATGAACGGCGTATCGAAAATTACCGTGACCGAGGATGTGGCGCTCGTCACCTTCCGCAGGGTCCCCAACGACTTGGGGGTGCTCGCGTCGATCTTTACCCAGCTGGCGGACGCAAAGGTGAACCTCGACATGATCAGCCAGACGGCGCCCCAGGGGCACCGGATCGACATCTCCTTCACGCTGCATTCCAGCCAGCTGATCGAGGTGCTCGGGCTCGCCACCAGATTCCAGGCGGCGCACGAGCTCAAGCCGATGGTGAGCAATGGAAACTGCAAGATCGAGCTCTACGGAGAGGAGATGCGCGAGCGGTACGGCGTGGCCTCCGCCGCGATCGCCGCCGTCGCCGGGACCGACGCGGAGCTCACCCTCATCAGCACCGGCGAGGTGGAGATTTCCCTGCTGGTGCCGCAGTCGAGCTGCGACGAGGCGGTCCGCGCGCTTGAAGAGGCGTTCGGCGTCAAGGCAGACTGACCCCCGGTTGAAACCGGAAGGCCCCGCAGCGGCGTTGCCGCTGCGGGGCCTTTTTACCTTCAGGTGTTGTGGTCGCTCTCGTGGAACTGTTTGAGGTTGCCGATCTTCTGCCGGCGCGCCTCCAGAATCTCCTCAATGCGGGCGAGCGGGATATCCTGCTGGGCCATCATCACGAGCAGGTGGTAGATGAGGTCGCAGATCTCCTCCTCGGTCTCCTCGTTTTTGCCGTTTTTGGCGGCAATGATGACCTCGCTGCACTCCTCGCCGCATTTTTTGAGAATCTTATCGAGGCCCTTTTCAAACAGGTAGCAGGTGTAGGAGCCCTCCTGCGGATGGTCGCGCCGGTCGAGCACCACCTCGTATAGGCCGTTCAATACGTCGTTCATCATGCTTTTCCCTCCCAGATCTCTTTAAAGAAACAGCTGTGCGCGCCGGTATGGCAGGCGTTGCCTGTCTGCTCCACCGTGACGAGCAGCGTGTCGTCGTCGCAGTCGGCGCGCAGGTCCACCACCTTTTGAAGATGCCCCGATGTCGCGCCTTTATTCCAAAGCTCCCGCCGCGATCGGCTCCAGAACCAGGTATACCCCGTCTCGAGGGTCCTTTGCAGGCTCTCGCGGTTCATGTAGGCGAGCATCAGCACCTCGCCGGTGCCCGCCTCCTGCACAATTGCGGGGATGAGCTCGGATTTTTGAAAATAGACGTCCAGATCACGCATCGCGCTGCCTCCTGACCGGGATATTTTTCGCCGCGAGGTGGTCCTTGACCTCCCCGACCGTCAATTCGCGGAAATGAAAGAGGGACGCGGCGAGCGCGGCGTCCGCGCCCGTCCGCTCGAAGACCTCGGAGAAGTGCTCGAGCTTCCCGCAGCCGCCCGACGCAATGACCGGAATCCGCACCGCGTCGGACACCGCGCGGGTGAGTTCGAGATCAAAGCCGTTTTTGCAGCCGTCGGTGTCCATCGAGGTGAGCAGGATCTCCCCCGCGCCGAGCCGCTCGCAGGTTCTTGCCCACTCGACGGTGTCGAGCCCCATGTCGATCCGCCCGCCGTTCACGACGACGGTGAAGCCCCCCTCCAGCCGCCTGCGCGCGTCGATCGCCACGACGACGCACTGGCTACCGAACTGTTCGGCGGCCTCGCTGATGAGCTTCGGGTCCCGCACCGCCGCGGAGTTGACCGAAATTTTGTCCGCGCCCGCGCGCAGCAGCGCGCGAAAGTCTTCCACCGACCGGATGCCCCCGCCGACGGTGAGCGGCACGAAGACGTTGCGCGCCGTCTCCCGCACGACTTCGATCATCGTGCTGCGGCCCTCGTGGGTCGCGGTGATGTCGAGGAAGGTGATCTCGTCCGCGCCCTGCCGGTCGTACTCGATCGCGCAGTCGACCGGGTCGCCGACCTCCTTGATGCCGACGAAGTTGACCCCTTTGACCACCACGCCGTCGCGCACGTCGAGGCATGGGATGATGCGTTTGGCTAACACTGTTGATCACCCGCCGTTTCGATAGCCTCCCGCAGGGAGAGGCTTCCCGTGTAGAGCGCCTTGCCGCAGATGACCCCGTGGAGACCGAGGCGTCCGCACGCCTCGATGTCGCGCAGGTCCCGCACGCCGCCGCTCGCGATGATGTTGCAGGAGACGGCCTTTTCGAGCGCGGCAAGCTGCTCCAGGTTGAGCCCGCCGAGCATCCCGTCCCGGGAAATATCTGTAAAGATAATCGTCTTGACACCCGCCTGCTCCATCTCTTTGGCGAGATCAAGATAGCCGACGCTACTCGTGTCGAGCCAGCCCTCGGTGGCCACCATTCCCTCCTTCGCGTCGATGCCCACGGCGATCCGGTCGCCGTAGGCGGCGGCCGCCTCCCGCACGAGGGCGGGGTTCTTGACCGCGATGGAGCCCAGGATTACCCGGGAAATTCCGTTTTCCAGGTAGTATTCGATCGTTTTCCGGTCGCGGATGCCGCCTCCCAGCTCCACCTTGAGCCCGGAGGTCCTGGCGATCTCCAGAAAGAGCGGCGCGTTTTTCACTTCGCCCTCCTTCGCTCCGTCGAGGTCGACCATGTGGATCCACCTGGCGCCCGCCGCGAGAAAGGACGCGGCGGTCTCTCCCGCGTCTTCGGCGACCTTGTGGGCCGTCGAGAAGTCCCCCTTCCGCAGGCGCACGCAGCAGCCGTCCTTGATGTCGATCGCAGGTAAAATGATCATTGGCACAACCTCGCAAAGTTTTTGAGCATGTTTAACCCCACTTCCCCGCTCTTTTCCGGGTGGAACTGCGCGCCGTAGACGCTGCCGCGGCAGACGAGTGCGGGGACGCGCTCGCCATAGACCGTGTGGCAGGAGATGTTTTCCTCCGGCGTATCCGCGCAGAAGGAGTGGACGAAATAGACGTAGTCGCCCGTCTTTGTCCCGCCGGTCAGCTCGCAGGGATGGAGCACCGTCAAATCGTTCCAGCCCATGTGCGGGATCTTCAGCCCGCCGGCGTCAAGAAGCCGCACGCTTCCGGGGATGAGCCCCAGCCCCTCGGTCTCCCCGAATTCAAAGCTGCGCTCGAAGAGCATCTGCATCCCAAGGCAGATGCCGAGCAGCGGCTTTTTTTGCGCCTCGTCCCGGATCACCGGGACGAGCCCGGAGGCACGCAGGCGCTTCATCGCGTCGGGGAACGCGCCCACGCCGGGCAGGATCATCCCGTCGCACCCCTCGAGCATCGCCGGGTCGCGCGTGATGCAGAAGGTTTCGTTGAGATAGGTCAGCGCATTCTGGACGCTGAAGAGGTTGCCCGCGCCGTAGTCGATGATCGCGATCATATCAGAGCACCCCTTTGGAGGAGAGCGCCCCTTCGCCCGCGGGGGAAACCGCGATGCGAAGCGCGTGCGCGGCCGCCTTGAAGAGGGCCTCGATCTTGTGGTGGTCGTTTTCGCCGTAGGGCACGCGCAGGTGCAGGGTGATCCCGGCGTTCTGCGCGAAGGCGCGGAAGAATTCCCCCGTCATGCAGCAGTCGAACGCGCCGACCGACGGGTTCCGGTAGGCGCAGTCGAAGACGAGGAAGGGCCTGCCGCTGATGTCGAGCGCGCAGAAGGCGAGCGCCTCGTCCATGGGGACCAGGAAGCTGCCGTAACGGGCGATCCCGTCCCGTCCGCCGAGCGCCTTCAGGAGCGCCTGTCCGAGCACGATGCCCACATCCTCCACCGAGTGGTGGCAGTCGACCTCAAGGTCGCCGGTCATGTTGAGCGCAAGGTCGAAGCCCCCGTGCACCGCGAAGGCGGCGAGCATGTGGTCGAAGAAGCCGATCCCGCTCGTGCCGGTAAAACGCCCCTTGCCGTCAAGGCTGAGCGTCAGCTCGATATCGGTCTCCCTGGTCGTGCGCCGAATGGTGGATTCACGCATCGGTTTGGCCCCCTATCGTAAAATTTCCCTGAGAGTGGAAAGCAGCGCGCGGTTTTCGATCGGCGCGCCCGCGGAGACGCGCAGGCGGTCGCCCATCAGCCGCACGGCGATGCCGCGCGCCAAAAGCGCCTCATAGACGCCCTTGGCGTCGGTCAGGCGCAGGAACACGAAGTTCGCGCAGGTGGGCCGCATGTCGAGGATCTCGGCCTTTTCCCCGGCGAGCGCCGAAAGCTCCCGGCAGAGCGCGTCCCGCGACGCCTTGATCTCATCCGCACAGCCCGCGAGGTAATCGGGATGGCTAAAGAGCACACACCCGGCCGCCTGGGTCATCGAGTTGACGTTATAGGGGGATTTCGCAGCCTTGACGGCGCCGATCAGGACCGGGTTCGCGACGGCGAAGCCGAGCCGGATAGCCGCCATGCCGAACGCCTTGGAGCAGGTCTTGAGCACGATCAGGTTGTCGCGCTCCCCCGCCAATCGCAAAATCGAGCCCTCCGCAAAATCCATATACGCCTCGTCCACGACGACGAGGCAACCGGTCAGCCCGTCGACGATTTTGAGGACGTCCGCCCGCGTCGCCGCGAGCGAGGTCGGGTTGCAGGGATTGGAGAAGATGAGCAGCCGCGCGTCCGCCTCCCTCGCGCGGGCGATGAGCGCGTCCGCGTCGAGCGCGAGGGTGTCCGGGTCCTTGTCGACCGCCAGCAGGCGCAGCCCGCAGGGCTGCGCATAGAAGGAATACATCGAAAAATCGGGGCGCACAACCGCCATTGTGTCGCCCGGCTCGGTGAACCAGCTGACGATCAGCCCGATCAGCTCGTCCGAGCCGTTGCCCGCGACGACCATCGACGGATCAACGCCGAAGAAGGCGGCGCATTTTTCGCAGAGCTCCACCGCGTAGGGGTCGGGATAGCGGTTGAAGTCGACCGCCATGACCGCGGCCATGAGCTCCTCCATCAGCTCGGGCGGCGGCGAGAGGAAGCTCTCGTTCGCATCGAGCCGGATGCGGTAGTGCCCGGTCAGCGGATCGTAGGGAGTCAGGTTTTGGAGCTTTTGGGGAAGCTCATAGCGGTTACCAGACATCGGGAAACCTCACTTTGACAGAATTGGCGTGGGCGGTGAGCCCCTCCTTGTCGGCGAGGCGTACGATGGGCACCTGTGCCTCTGCGAGCGCCTCTCGGGTGTAGTAGAGGAAGCTCGACCGCTTGAGGAAGCTGTCCACCCCGAGCGGCGAAAAGAACCGCGCGGTGCCGGAGGTCGGCAGGACGTGGTTGGGGCCGGCGAAGTAATCCCCCAGCGGTTCGGGCGAATGCTGCCCCAGAAAGAGGGAGCCGACGTTGTCGATCTTCCCGATGTATTCGAGCGGGTTGGCCGTCATGATCTCCATGTGCTCGGGCGCGAGCTCGTTGGCGAGCGCGATCATCTCCACCTCGCTGCGGCAGACGATGATCATGCCGTAATCCGCGAGCGATTGGCGGATGATCCCGGCGCGGGAAAGGCTCTCCACCTGCCGGGAAAGCTCGGCGGCCGTCTCCTCCGCCACCCGCTCGCTCGTCGTGAGCAGGACCGACGAGGCGAGCACGTCATGCTCCGCCTGGCTCATCATGTCCGCCGCGAGATAGACGGGATTCGCGGTGTCGTCCGCCGCGATGAGAATCTCGCTCGGCCCGGCGATCATGTCGATGTCCACCGTACCGTAGAGCAGCCGCTTGGCGGTGGCCACATAGATGTTGCCCGGGCCGACGATCTTGTCGACGCGCGGCACCGACGCGGTGCCGTAGGCGAGCGCGGCGACCGCCTGGGCGCCGCCCATCAGGAAGACCCGGTCCACCCCCGCCACCGCGGCGGCGGCGAGGATGTCGGGGTTCGCGGTGCCGTCCTTTCGCGGCGGGGTGACCATGACGATCTCCCCCACCCCCGCGATGCGCGCGGGGATGCAGTTCATGAGCACCGACGAGGGATAGGCCGCCGTACCGCCCGGCACGTAGAGCCCGACGCGGGAGAGCCCGCGCACCCGCTGCCCCATGATGACGCCGTTTTCCTGCGTGTCGATGAAGCTCTGCTGCTTCTGGCGGTTGTGGAAGGCCGCGATGTTTTCCATCGCGGCGAGCATCGCGTTGACAAACTCGGGCTCCGCGAGGGTGAGCGCGTCGTTGATCTCGTCGCGGCTCACCTCGAAGGCTTCGGGACACCGCCCGTCAAATTGGATCGTGTATTCCCGCACCGCCTCGTCTCCGCGCTCCCGCACGGCGTCGACGATCTCGGTGACGGCCGCCGTCACCTTCCGGTCCACTTCCCCGCTGCGCCGCCGCAGCGACGCGAGCAGCTCCCATTCGGCGGCGCCGTCCGCCCTGACAATCGGTATCATTCCGTTTCCTCCCCGGCCAGATAGTCCTCGATGCGCGCGATCAGCGGCTCGATCTCCGCCTTGCGCAGCTTGAGGCTCGCGATGTTGACGATCAGCCGCGCGCTGACGTCACAGATGTATTCGGCGACCACCAGCCCGTTTTCCCGCAGGGTGGTGCCCGTCTCGACGATGTCGACGATCGCGTCGGACAGCCCCAGAATGGGCGCGAGCTCGACCGAGCCCTCGATCTTCACGATGCTGACGTCCATGTTCTTGCGTTCAAAGAAGCCGCGCGCCACGTTCACATATTTGGAGGCGATACGCCGGGTGTGGTACCCTTCGTAGAAGTCGACCCCCTGCGGCAGGGCGAGCGCGAACCGGCATTTGCCGAAGCCGAGGTCCGCCACCTCGTAGAAGGTGCCGCCCATCTCCATGATCGTGTCCTTGCCGACCACGCCGATGTCGCAGACGCCGTTGTCGACGTAGGTGGCGACGTCCGCCGCCTTGGCGAGCACGATCTCGAGATTCGTCCCCGCGACCGGCAGGATGAGCCTGCGGCCCTTCTCCCGGACGGCGGTGCAGTCGTAGCCGAGACGCTCGAACATCTCGACCGTGTCCTTTTCGAGCCGCCCCTTGGTCAGGGCGATGCGAATGGGTTTTATCATCGCGCGCCCTCCCCTCTCAGCGTCTCGACGTCGACCGCCTCGATCGCGTCGTCCACGACGTGGAGCTGCCGGATGCCGCGCCTGCGCGCGTAGTCGGCGGCTGCGTCGAAGTCGTCGTAGACGCAGTTCTCCGCGACAAGTCCGTTCTCCGTCAGCGATTTGATGTAGTTGACCGCCTCGGGCAGGTGCCGCTCGTCGGAAAAGACGAGGATGTCGGGCGTCTGCGGAGCGGGTTCCCCGACGACCTGAGCCGCCGGGTCGATGTTCACCGCGAAGCCGGTCGCCGAGAGCGGCGCGCCGAATTCGCCGAGGAGGTTGTCGTACCGGCCGCCCGAGAGCACCGGCTCGCCGATGCCGTCGAAATAGCCGCGGAAGATGAGCCCGGTGTAGTACTCCGCCTGGTTGACCAGCCCGAGGTCGATGATTACGCGGTCCTCCAGCCCGAGCTGGCGGAGGTCCTCGTAGAGCCCGTGCAGGTAGTCGAGGCACTCGAGCGCGCCGTTTTCGGAGAAGAGCTCATACGCCTTCCCGAAGACCTCCTCCCCGCCGAACAGCCGGGGCAGGTAGCCGAGCGCGGCCGCCGCGCGGCTGTCGCCGAAGGGCGCGAGCAGGTCGGAAAGCGCCGGGTAGTTCTTCTGCTCGATGCACTGGCGGATGGCCTCCTTGGTGTCCGCGCCGGCGTCGAGCGAATCGATCAGCGCCTTGAAATAGCCGATGTGGCAGAGTTCGATCCGGAAGCTCTCCCCGTTGATGTCCGAAAGCCCCGACGCGGCGAGTTCGACGATCTCGAGGTCGCTGCGCAGGGAGTTGGAGCCGATCAGTTCGACGCCCGCCTGGTAGATCTCGCTCGGTTTGCCGCGCATCGTATGCTCGACGCGGTAGACGTTTTCGCAGTAGTAGAGGCGCAGCGGCATCGGCATGCCGGTGAGGCGGGTCGCCACCAGCCGCGCGATCGGGATCGTGCAGTCGGGCCGCACGACCATCAGCCGCCCGCGGGTGTCCGAGAGCTTATACATGTTCTCCTGCGGGAAATGCGCCGCGGAGGAGCCGAACACGTCGTAAAACTCGATCGCGGGGGTGATGACCTGCCGGTAGCCGCGCGAACGGAACATCGCCGTGAGGCGGCTCACCACCTCTTCCCGCGAGACGCACTCGTCGAAGAGCAGATCGCGGGTGCCGTCGGGGGTGACCTTATCGTAATGTTTCATGGGAACCTCCCGTTTTGCGTCTTGCTTTAACTTGCTAATATATTAGCATAGTGAAATATCCTTGTCAACACCTTGCACAAAGATTCTCCCGGTTTTTGCGCCAAACGTCCATTTATCGGCTCCCCGGGCGCCCCGCCCGCTACAAAGCCTTCACCGGCACGACTCAAAAGAAGGTGACCTGCGAGGTCGCGGGCAGGTCGCCGAGCGCGCCCGCGGCGCGCAGTGTCTCGACGACGGCGCTGGAGACCCCGGCGCGGTTGGAGATGTCGTCCGCCGAGATGAAGGATTCCGATTTGGCCTCCTCCCACAGGCTCTTGGCGGCGGCCTCGCCGACCCCCTTGAGCGCCATGAAGGGCAGGCGGATCCTGCCATCCTCCACCTCGTAGAGCTTGTAGTGGCTCTTGTAGAGGTCGACCGGCAAAAATTCAAAGCCGCGCGCCTGGCACTCGTGGATGATCTGCAGCATGGTCAGCGTGCCCTCGTCCTTGGCGGAACGGTCGTTGCCCATCGCGAGCAGGTTCTGGATTTTGCGCTTGGTCGCGGATTTGCCCTGCACCGCCGCCTCGGCGTCGAAGTCGTCGCCGCGCACGGTGAAGATGACCGCGTAAAAGGCCAGCGGATGGTGCACCTTGAACCAGCAGAGCCGGATGGAGGCGATGTCGTAGGCCGCGGCGTGCGCCTTGGGGAACATGTATTTGATCTTGAGGCAGCTGTCGATGTACCACTGGGGCACCCCGTGCTCCTTCATCGCCATCATGTGCTCCTCGGTCAGCAGCCTGGGCGCGTTGCCCTTACGGGTGATCTCCATGATCTTGAACGCCATCTTGGGCTCCAGCCCCTTGAGGAGCAGATAGGTCATGATGCTGTCACGTGTTCCGATGACCTCGGAAATCGTGCAGGTCCTGTTGCGGATGAGCTCCTGCGCGTTGCCGAGCCACACGTCGGTGCCGTGGGAGAGGCCGGAGATCTGGAGAAGGTCGGAGAAGTTCTTCGGCTGCGCCTCGATGAGCATCCCGCGCACAAAATTGGTGCCGAATTCGGGGATGCCGAGGGTGCCGGTGTTGCAGTCGATCTCCTCCGCCGTGACGCCGAGCGCGTCCGGCTTCAAAAAAAGGCTCATGACTTCCGGGTCGTTCATCGGCACGTCGTTCACGTCGATGCCGGTCATATCCTCGAGGTACTTGTACATCGTCGGAACGTCGTGCCCGAGCTCGTCGAGCTTGAGGATCGTATCGTGCAGCGAATGGAAGTCGAAGTGAGTGGTCGTGATGTCCGAGTTGGCGTCGTCGGCGGGGCGCTGCACCGCCGTAAAGTCGAACACCTCGTGGTTGGAGGGCACGACGACCATGCCGCCCGGGTGCTGGCCGGTCGTCCGCTTGACGCCGGTGCAGCCGAGCGCGAGCCGCTCCTCCTCCGCGCGGGTCATCACGAGCCCGCGCTCCTGCGCGTACTTTTTCACAAAGCCGTAGGCGGTCTTTTCCGCGACGGTCGAGATGGTGCCCGCCTTGAAGACGTGGGTCGGACCGAAAAGCTCCTCGGTGTACTTGTGGATCTTGCTCTGGTACTCGCCCGAGAAGTTGAGGTCGATGTCAGGCGCCTTGTCCCCGTCGAACCCGAGGAAGGTCTCAAACGGGATGTCGTGGCCGTCCTGCTTATATTTCGTGCCGCATTTGGGGCAGTTCTTTTCGGGCAGGTCGAAGCCGGAGCCCACCTCGCCCTTGGTGAAGAACTCGCTGTGGCGGCAATTGGGGCAGTAGTAGTGGGGCGGCAGGGGGTTGACCTCCGAGATGCCCGCCATCGTCGCCACAAAGGAGGAGCCGACCGACCCACGGGAGCCGACCTTATAGCCGCCCTCCTCGCTCTTGGCGACGAGCTTCTGCGCGATCATATAGAGCACCGCGAAGCCGTGCTTGATGATCGAGCCGAGCTCCCGCTCGAGCCGCTTGGACACCAGCTCGGGGACCTGTCCCTCGTAGCCGTACATCTTCATCGTCCGCTCGCGGGTGATCCGCTGGAGGTCCTCCTCCGAGCCGGGGATCGTCGGGGTGAAGGTGCCGTTAGGGATCGGCTTGACGTCGCTTTCGATCATGTCCGCGATGCGGTTGGGGTTATCGATGACGACCTCGTGCGCCTTCTGGGGGCCGAGGTATTCGAACTCCCTGAGCATTTCATCGGTCGTGCGGAAGTAGAGGGGCGCCTGCTGGTCGGCGTCGGAAAAGCCCATGCCCGCCATCAGGATGGCGCGGAACTTCGCGTCGCCCGCGTCCATGAAGTGCACGTCGCAGGTCGCCACGACGGGGATGTTCAGCTTTTCACCAAGCTTCACGACCGTCTCGTTGAACTCCTTGATGCCGTTTTCATCCGGCACGGTGTTGTTGCGCACCATGAATTCGTTGTTGCCGAGCGGCTGGATCTCCAGATAGTCGTAGAACCTGGCGATGTCGCAGAGGTCCCCCCAGCTCTTGCCCTCGATGATCGCGCGGTAGAGCTGCCCGGCCTCGCAGGCGCTGCCGATCAGAAGCCCCTCGCGGTGCTCCATCAGCTTGGATTTGGGGATGCGCGGATGGCGCGAGTAGCAGTCGAGGTGGGAGAGGGAGACGAGGCGGTAGAGGTTTTTGAGCCCCGTGAGATTTTTGACCAGAATGATCTGGTGGTATGTAGGGGATTTTTTCACGTCGACCGCCGCGAGCGAGGTGTTGATCCGGTCGATGCTTTTGCAGCCCTTCTCGGATTTGAGGATGTCGATCATCCTCAGGAAGATCCGTGCGAGCATCTCCGCGTCGTCGCAGGCGCGGTGGTGGTTGAAGTCGCCCAGTCCGAGGTGCTTGGCGACGAGGTCGAGCTTGTGCTTTTTGAGCTCGGGGAACAGGGAGCGCGAAAGGATGACCGTGTCGATCGCGGTAAAGTGGTAGGGCATGTGGCACCGGCGCGCCGCCTGCTTCAGGAAGCTCGTGTCGAAGGGGGCGTTATGCGCGACGAGCACCGCCCCGTCCCCGCCGCAGAACTCGTAGAAGGAGGCGAGCGCCTCCGCCTCGGAGGGCGCGCCGCGCACGTCGTCGTCGGTGATGCCGGTGAGCTCGGTGATCTTGGGCGGGATCGCCCGCTCGGGGTTCACGAAGGTGTTGAAGCGGTCGACCACCTCCCCGCCCGACAGCTTGACCGCGCCGATCTCGGTGATCCGTTCGGTCGCGGCGGAAAGGCCGGTCGTCTCAAGGTCGAAGACAATGATTTCCCGGTCGAAGTCTCCGGCGGCATGTCCGTTCACCGCCTGCACGACGTCGTCGACGAAATAGGCCTCCACGCCGTAGATGATCTTGATGTCCCCGCCCTTTTTGCGGATCGCGTTCTGGGCGTTCACCGCGTCGGGGAACGCCTGCACGACCCCGTGGTCAGTGATCGCGACCGCCTTGTGGCCGAACTCGTAGGCGCGGCGGACGAGCTTGTCCGCCGGGGTCAGGCCGTCCATCGCGGACATGTTGGAGTGCATATGCAGCTCCACCCGCTTCTCCTCCGCGGTGTCGCGGCGGGGGACCTTCTTTACGGTGGCGATGCTGTCGGGGCGCAGGACGTTCTCATGGTCGAAGCGGTCGTACTCGATCAGCCCGTACATCACGACGGTGTCCCCCACCTTGAGCTCGTCGAGCGCCTTGATCTTCTTGTCCATCCGCCCGATGACCTTGGCGCAGTAGGAGCCGGTGTAATCGGTGAAGTAGATCGAAAGGATGAGCGTCTTTTCGTCCCGGCTGGTACGCCGGTCGATCTTGAAGACGTCCCCCCAGACGGTGACGTTGCCGCTTTCGATGTTCACCCCCGCCATCTCGGCCGGACGGCCCTTGGGCGGGTTGCCGTAGAGCGCGACCATCGAGCCGGGCTCGAAGGGCAGGTCGTGCGCGTCGAAGCTGAGCCGCGCCGCCGCGGGAACGACGGCGCCGTTTTCGAGCTTCTTTTCCGCCCGCTGGGGCGAGGGCGGCGTATATTTGATCGGCGCCGGACGCGCCTTGTCCATCGTCTCATGGTAGATGTCGCTGTCGGGCGCGACCTCGAGCACCCCGTCGAAGAGGACCTGCACCTCCCGTCCAAACTCCTCGCGGATGACGGCGGAGATCTTCTGGCCGCAGTGGATCTCCTCGAGGAAGGGGCCGCCGCCGTGGCTGAGGTAGACGCGCAGCGTGTCGCCCGAGAGGTCGGCGCGGCTGCCGGTGAAAAAGCCGTTGACCGGCACCCCCTCGCCGCCGAGGCGGGCGATGATCTCGGGCAGGTAGTCGCTCGAAAAGAGCCCGCCCGGATAGCGCGGGCAGACGGCCGCCGTGTCGAGGGTGAGCGCGCCCTCCAGCTTGCGGCCGAGCTCGGATAAGGCGCCGCGCGGCACCAGCTCGTCCAGCACGAGCGTGACGGTCAGCGCGCGCCGCGCCTGGTCGAGCCGCAGCCCGCAGATTTCGCCGCGCGCGGCGGCGCAGCCGGGGACGAGCTCTATGTAATCGCCGAATATCTCGATGAATGACGCCAAAACAGACAACTCCTCAAACCCTACAGTTTTTCAATCTCCTCAAGCAGCACGTCCACGATCCGGTCCTCGGGGTATTTCCCGGCCGGCTCCCCTTTTTTGAAGAGGAGCGCCTCCCCGTTTCCGCCCGCGATGCCGATATCCGCTTCCCGCGCCTCTCCCGGCCCGTTGACGGCGCAGCCCATGACCGCGACCTTGATGTCCTTGCGGCAGTCCGCGAGCGCCTCCTCCACCCTGCCCGCCAGGGCGATGAGGTCGATTTTGGTGCGTCCGCAGGTCGGGCAGGAGACGATCTCCGGCCCCCCGCCCCTGCCCACGGCCTTGAGGATGTCGCGCGCGGCGCGCACCTCCTCGACCGGGTCGGCGGTCAGCGAGACGCGGATGGTGTCGCCGATGCCGTCGCAGAGCAGCGACCCGATGCCCACCGCCGACTTGATGAGCCCTATGCGCGCGGTGCCCGCCTCGGTCACGCCGAGGTGGAGCGGGCAGCCGAGCTGCTCCGCGGCCAGCCGGTAGGCCTCAATCATTGTCGGGACATGCGGCGACTTGATCGACACGACGATGTCGGTGAAGTCGAACTTTTCCAGAAGGCGCGCGTGGTAGAGGGCGCTGTCGACCAGCGCCTGGGGGGTCGGCGCGCCGTATTTTGCGAGGATGTGCTTTTCCAGCGAGCCGGAGTTGACCCCGATACGGATGGGCACCCCCGCCGCCCTGCACGCGTCCGCGACCTGCTTTACGCGTTCCTCCCCGCCGATGTTGCCGGGGTTGAGGCGGATCTTGTCCACCCCCGCCGCCACGCAGTCGAGCGCGATGCGGTAGTCGAAGTGGATGTCCGCGACGAGCGGGACGGAAACTGCCGCCTTGATCGCGGGCACCAGCCGAACCGCCTCCCGGTCGGGCACGGCGGCGCGGATGATGTCGCAGCCTGCGGCCTCGAGCGCCCGCGCCTGCGCGACGCTGCCCGCCACGTCCCCGGCGGGCACATTCAGCATCGACTGCACGGTGATGGGGCTTCCGCCGCCGATCGTCACATTCCCGATGTTCACTTTCCTTGTCATCCGTTCACGTCCCGTCTAAAAGAATCGCAGGATATCGTTGAAGGTCACCACCAGCATCAGGCCCATCAGCAGGACGAACCCCGCCGTGTGGATGATTCCCTCGTATTTCGGGTTGACCGGCCGGCGGATCACCAGCTCGATCAGCAAAAAGAGCAGCCGCCCGCCGTCGAGCGCGGGCACCGGCAGGAGGTTGAAGACGCCGATGTTGACGGTGATGAACCCGACGAGCAGCAGAAGCGTCTTGATCCCCGCCATGCTCGCCTGCCCGATGACCGTCGAAACCCCCACCGGCCCGGAGAGCTCCGCGAGGGTGAAGTTGCCGGTGATCAGGTTGATAAAGGACATCCACACCTGACGAACGATTGAAAACATCCATAAAATGGTATATTGCACGCTGCTCCAAAAGGTTTTGGGCACGGAATCGACGTAGAAGTCGAGGTTGATGACCTTGGCGCCGTCCTCCATGACCTGCATGCCGAAGTCAATATCCCTGAGCTCGAGCTTTTCCCCGCCGCGCAGGACGGTAAAGGTGACCACGCCGTCCTTGTCGCTCACCATGGAAAAGGAGATATCGTTGGAGGTGAAGACGCGGCTGCCGTTGACCCGGAGGATCCGGTCCCCCGCCTGGAGCCGCGCGTTGCTCTGCGCGCCCTCGTGGAACCCGCCGACCACCGTCGTGGGCAGGCTCTGCCGCATCCCGACGAGGATCGACAGGATGACAAAGCCCAACAGCAGGTTCATCAGCGCGCCCGCGCAGACGAAGAGGATCCGCTTCCACAGCCGCACGTTGCAGTAGGCGCGCGGGTCGGAGCTGTCCTCGTCCTCCCCCTCGACCGCGACGTAGCCGCCGATCGGCAGGGCGCGCAGGGCATATTTGGTTTCGCCGCGCTGGGTGGACCAGATCGCGGGGCCCATGCCGAGCGCAAATTCGTTGACCCGCATCCCCGAGAGCTTGCCGACCGTAAAATGGCCGAGCTCATGGATGAAGATGAGCAGCCCGAAGACGAAAACCGCGACAACGACCTGAAAGACAATACTCATAGAACGCAACACATTCCAATCCACATAAAATCGCCCGAATACGGCGGCGCTACTATCATAGTATTCTTACCGCCGCGCGCAATATTCCGGCGGATTACCGGCGCGTGCAGTACGCCTCGGCAAGCGCGCGCGCGGTATCCTCCGCCTCGAGCACCTCTTCCAGTGTGTAAAGCTCATCGGCGTTACAGGAAAAACGCTCCAATATGTACCCGACGCACCGCCCGATGTCGAGGAATTTGAGCTCCCCGGCCAGGAAGCGCCCGACCGCGTATTCGTTGGCCGCGTTGACCGCGCAGGGATAGAGCCCGCCGCGCCTTGCCGCCTCGATGCAGATGTCCAGGCAGGCAAACGTCCCGCAGTCGGGTTTTTCGAAGGTGAGGCTGCCGTAGCCGGTGAGCGACAGACCCCTCGCGTCGGTCGGCGCACGGTGCGGCCAGGTCAGCGCGTACTGGATGGGCACCGCCATGTCGGGCGTGCCCATCTGGGCGATCACCGCGCCGTCGGCGTACTCCACCGCCGAATGGACGACGCTCTGCGGGTGCACGACGATCTCGATCTGGTCGGGCGACAGCCCGAAGAGCCACATCGCCTCGATGAATTCGAGCCCCTTGTTCATGAGCGTCGCGGAATCGACGGTGATCTTCGCGCCCATCGACCAGTTGGGGTGCCGGAGCGCGTCCGCTGCGGTCATCCCTTCGAGCTCCTTGGCGGTTTTGCCGCGGAACGGCCCGCCCGACGCCGTGAGGATGATCTTTTTGAGCGCCGCGCGGTCGTTGCCCTGCAGCGACTGGAAGATCGCGCTGTGTTCGCTGTCGACCGGCAGCAGGTCCACGCCGTTTTCCTCCGCCGCGTCCATCACGAGCCGTCCGCCCGCGACGAGCGTCTCCTTGTTGGCGAGCGCGACCGTCTTTTTGGCCGCGATGGCGGCGAGCGTCGGCCGCAGGCCGACCATCCCCACCACCGCGTTGCACACCACGTCGACGCCGGGAAGCGAAGCGGCCTCGCACATCCCCTCGACGCCCGCCAGCAAGCGGATATCGGTATCCGCGAGGCGGGTCTTCAGGTCTGCGTAGGCCGTTTTGTCCGAAACGACAACACAGCGAGGGTGAAACTCCCTCGCCTGCGTTTCCAGCAGGGCGGCGTTCCTGTTTGCGGCAAGCACGTCGACCCCGTATCCGAGATTTTTACAGCAACGAAGCGTCTGGGTGCCGATCGAACCGGTCGACCCCAGAAGCGCGATTGTTTTCTTCAAATTCTGCCCCGCCTTCATTGATATGTACTCACGCCGCCAGATGGACGTGCTGGCTGAAGATGAACACCAGCGGCGCGACCATCAGCACGCTGTCGAACCGGTCCATGATCCCGCCGTGCCCCGGCATGATCGAGCCGTAATCCTTGACGCCGAACTGCCGCTTGATGACCGAGGCCGACAGGTCCCCGATCATGCTTGCCGCCGACAGGAAGGGCACGATGCAGAGCAGCGCCGGGACGTTGACCGCGATGGGAACGCCCAGCCAGCCCGAAACGGCGCCGTAGAGGAGCGCGACAAGCAGCATGGCGATCTCGGCGAAGACGATCCCGCCGATCGCGCCTTCCACCGTCTTTTTCGGGCTGATGACGGGCGCGAGCTTATGCTTCCCGAACGCGCGCCCCGTAAAATAGGCCCCCGTGTCGCTCAGCCAGGCGCTGCCCAGCGTCACGAGCACGTAGAAGATGCCCAGCGCCTTGCCCCAATGGTCGCGCATGTAAATCATCGTGGTCAGTGAAAAAGGCACCACCAGGCTGAAGAGGAAGCTCATCGCGATCTGCTCGATGCGCAGCAGGCTGTGGCGGCGCAGCAGCACGGCGAAAATCGCCACCACATAGAGGTAGCAGATCGGCATGATGTGCCGGGCGATCCACTGCACGGAAAAAAGCGGGATCACCGCCGCGAACGCGATCGACAGCGCCGCCACGAGCTTATCCCCGGTGCAGCCGGTCGCGGCGAGCAGCTCGTAGACCGCCAGCGCGCAGATAAAGGCGATCACAAGGTTCGTCAGCACCGTATCAAAAAAGACAAAGACCACGAACAGCAGCACAAGGCCGATCATGGAGCTGATGATTCTTACCTTCATAGAACTCTCCCATCCTCCGCCGTTTTGCGGGGTGACATTACAGGCCGCCGAAACGCCGCGACCGCCCCTGGTATTCCGCGATGGCGCGGTCAAGATGCCCGGGGGTAAAGTCCGGCCAGAGCACATCCATAAACACCAGCTCGGCATAGGCCGCCTGCCAAGGCAGGAAGTTGGAGGTGCGCTGTTCCCCGCTCGGGCGGATGATCAGGTCGGGGTCGGGCTGGCCGGCGGTGTAGAGCGCGCCGGCAAACGCCTCTTCGTCGATTTCGTCGGGAGAAAGCTCCCCGGCAAGGCATCTGCGCGCAAGCGCGCGCGCCGCGTGAACGATCTCGTCCCGGCCCCCGTAGTTGAGCGCGATGTTGATGGTGATCGCGGTGTTTTTGGCGCTCTCGGCCTCCGCGCGCGCCATCATCTCCCGGATATCGTCGGAAAGCGGGCCGCGTTCCCCCAGGAAACACAGCCGCGCGTCCTCCTCCCGGTGCTTGAACATCTCGTTCAGGTACCTGCGCAAAAGATCCATCAGCCCCTCCACCTCGTCTGCGGGCCGCTTCCAGTTTTCGGTGGAAAAGGCGTAGATCGTCAGGTAGGGGACGCCGATCTCCCGGCAGTATTTTGCGATTTTGCCAAAGGTATCCGCCCCGGCCTTGTGCCCCGCGCTGCGCGGAAGGCCGCGGCGGCTCGCCCAGCGCCCGTTCCCGTCCATGATGATGCCGATGTGGCGGGGCAGGGCGCCGGCAGGCTGCGTATTCGACATGGATACACTCCGTTCCGGAATCAGATTTCGAGGATTTCCTTCTCCTTCTTCGCGGCAATTTCATCGATCCGCTTGCAGAATTTGTCGGTCATCTTCTGGGTCGCTTCCTCGAGGTCCTTCTGGTCGTCCTCGCTGATCTCGCTCGATTTTTTGAGCGCCTTAAACTTCTCGTTGGCGTCGCGGCGGATCGCGCGGATCGCGACCTTGGCCTCCTCACCCTGCTTCTTGATCTGCTTGCAGATCTCTTTCCTGCGCTCCTCGGTCAGCGGCGGGAAGACGATGCGGATGACGGAACCGTCGTTGGTGGGGTTGATGCCGATATCAGAGGCCTGGATCGCCTTTTCGATCGGCTTGAGGGTGGATTTGTCCCACGGCTGGATCACCAGGATGCGCGCCTCCGCCACCGAGATCGCCGCCATCGCCTGGACCGGCGTGGGGGTGCCGTAGTAGTCGACCGTGATCTTGTCGAGCACGGCGGGGTTGGCCCTTCCGGCGCGGATGGTCGCGAGCTCGCCCTCCAGCACGCGGATGGTCTTTTCCATCTTTTCGTTATAGGGGTTCAGCCGTTCATTCATCTGAGTCATCCTCCTTCACGATGGTTCCGATATTTTTGCCTTCGATCGCGGCCAGGATGTTGTCCGGGTCGGCGAGGCTGAATACAAGGACGGGAATCCGGTTGTCACGGCACATCGCGGCGGCCGTGCTGTCCATCACGCCCAGCCCCTTCTCCAGCACCTCCTGGAAGGAAACGTTGTCATACCGCACGGCGGTGTCGAACTTGTTGGGGTCGCAGTCGTAAACGCCGTCCACCATCGTCGCCTTGAGGATGATGTCCGCGTCGATTTCGGCGGCGCGCAGAGAAGAGGCGGTGTCGGTCGAAAAATAGGGGTTGCCGGTGCCGCAGCCGAAGATGACGACCCGGCCCTTTTCGAGGTGGCGGACGGCGCGCCCGCGGATGTAGGGTTCGGCGATCTGCTGCATGGTGATGGCGGTCTGCACCCGCACGGGCACCCCCAGCGCCTCAAGCGCGTCGGCCAGCGCGAGGGAGTTCATGACGGTGGCGAGCATCCCCATGTGGTCGGCGCGGGTGCGGTCCATGCTTCCCGCGTCCCTGCCGCGGAAGAAGTTGCCGCCCCCGACCACGATCCCGATCTCGGCCCCGAGCGAGGCGCATTTTTTGATACTCTCGCAGATGCCGCGCACGACGCTGTAATCGATGCCGAATTTTTTCTCCCCGGCGAGGGCTTCCCCGCTGAGCTTCAGCAGGACCCGTTTATACTTCAGTGGCATACATGACCTCCCGGAATGGTTATTTTTGACGCTTCCGCGCCCCGTTTATGCAATCCGGCCCGCGGGCCGGAGGGGGAAATTACATCCCTTCTATTTTACAATAATCACCCGTCAAAGTAAAGGGCGCGCCGCGATTAATTTCCCCCTCCCCATACAAAAAAGGCGGCCGGATAACCGGCCGCCTTTCGACGGGAAAATCTTTACTTGATCATGCTGGCAACTTCGTCGGCGAAGTTGTCCTCGCGCTTCTCAAGGCCCTCGCCCTTCTCATAGCGGACGAAACCGGTGACCTTGATCGAGCCGCCGAGCTCCTTGGCGGTCTCCTCGGTGTACTGCGCCACGGTGATGTCGCCGTTCTTGACGAACGGCTGGTCCAGTAGGCAGTTCTCCTTGTAGTACTTGCCGATGCGGCCGTCGACCATCTTGGCGATGATCTGGGCGGGCTTGTTCTTGAGCTTCTCGTCGTTGGCGATCTGAGCGGTGAGGATCTCCTTCTCCTTCTCGATGACGTCCGCGGGAACGGAAGCCTCGTCGAGGAAGAGCGGATTGATCGCCGCGACCTGCATCGCGACGTCCTTCGCGTAGGCCTGGAAGCCCTCCTTGTCCGCGACGTCGGTCTCAAAGGTGACCATGACGCCGATGCGGCCGCCGCCGTGCACGTAGGTGACGAGCGGGCCCTCGGCATAGGTGAAGCGGCGGACCTTCATGTTCTCGCCGATCGTGAGGATCTTGTCGCGGAGCTCCTCCTCGACGGTCATGCTCATGCCGACCGCGGGGAGCTTCAGAAGCGCGTCGACGTCGGCGGGCTTGTGGGCCGCGACGGTCTTGGCACAGGATTTGACGAAGTCCATGAACTTGTCGTTCTTCGCGACGAAGTCGGTCTCCGAGTTGACCTCGATCACAACGCCGACCTTGGTGTCGTCGTCGACCATCGCGAGGACGACACCCTCGGCCGCGATGCGGCCGGCCTTCTTGGTGGCCGCGGCGAGCCCCTTCTCACGGAGAATCTCAACCGCTTTTTCCATATCTCCATCCGCTTCGGTCAGAGCCTTTTTGCAGTCCATCATGCCGCAATTGGTCTGCTCACGCAGCGCCTGTACGTCTTTTGCAGTGAATGCCATTCGTGAAACCTCCATATATCTTTTATTCGTCCAAAAAGCCGGGATTACTTGTCGGCGGGAGCCTCGTCGGTTTCGTTCTCCTTCGCGGCGGCCTCTTCCGGGGCGACCTCGGTGCTGCCCTGGCGGCCCTCGATGAGGGCGTCGGCCATGGTGGCGCACAGCAGCTTGACGGCGCGGATCGCGTCATCGTTGCCGGGGATCACGTAATCGATCTCATCGGGATCGCAGTTGGTGTCGACGATCGCGACGATGGGGATGCCCAGCTTGCGCGCCTCGGCGACGGCGATCTTCTCCTTGCGGGGGTCGACGACGAAGAGGGCGGACGGGAGCTTCTTCATGTCCTTGATGCCGCCGAGGAACTTCTCGAGCTTCTCGATCTCAAGGTTGAGCTTGCTGACTTCCTTCTTCGGGAGCAGCTCGAAGGTACCGTCCTCCTGCATCTTGCGCAGCTGCGCGAGGCGGTCGATCCGGCGGCGGATGGTCTTGAAGTTGGTCAGCATGCCGCCGAGCCATCTGGCGTTGACATAGTAAGCGCCGGCGCGGGTGGCCTCGTCGCGGACGGAATCGCCCGCCTGCTTCTTGGTGCCGACGAACAGGAGGTTCCCGCCGCCCGCGGCCATGTCGCGGACGAACATGTAGGCCTCGTCCAGCTTTTTGACGGTTTTCTGGAGGTCGATGATGTAGATGCCGTTGCGCTCGGTGAAGATGTAACGGGCCATCTTCGGGTTCCATCTCCGGGTCTGGTGGCCGAAGTGGACACCCGCCTCCAACAGTTGTTTCATTGATACTACGCCCATGATAAATTCCTCTCTTTCGGTTAAATTCCGCCACCACGTTCATCTCATCCCATCATCCCGGACCGGGACACCGATCAGATGATCGCGCGGTGTGTGTGTTACCGGCAGTATGCCAGCCGTAATATATTACCACAAAGAGAGGAAAAATGCAAGTATGAATTTCCCGCCGCACCAATATTTTGCACGGTTTCGGGGCGTTTAGTCGTCCTCCAGGATGCGGAACCACTTTCCGCGCCCGCCCGACGTATTTTCCTGCGCCGGAAGGGTGTGGTTGACGAGGATGGTGTCCTCCCCGATCACCTCGATGTCCTGCCAGCGGATGATGGTGTCCTCCTCCCGGCCAAGCAGCCCGAAAAAGCGCAGCCTGCCGCGGATGACGATCGCCGTGACCGCGGCGGCCGCCGTGTCGATCTCCGCGTCCGAGACGTACCCGAGCTTGCTGCCGTTGCGCACGTTGATGACGTATTTGTTCCGAAGGTCCCCCATCCGGCAAAACATGGCCCTTCCCCCTTGTGCTGATTTGATAAAAGTATATGTGTGCGTTTGGGGAAATAGTTCTTCCGCCAATCAATTGACATTTGGTTGGAAATCCCTTATGATAAACTTTATGAACAATTTGTAAACCCCGCAAACGGAAATCCCCGGCAGAGCAGGGACCTGCCGGGACGGAGGTGTTTTTGTGCAAAGGGAAAAATTTTCTTCGCGGCTCGGCTTCCTGCTGATCTCGGCGGGCTGCGCCATCGGGATCGGCAACGTCTGGCGGTTCCCCTACATCACGGGACAGTACGGCGGCGCGGCGTTCGTGCTGATCTACCTGTTCTTCCTCGTCATCCTCGGCCTGCCGATCATGGTGATGGAGTTCTCGGTCGGCCGCGCCAGCCAGAAGAGCGCCGCCCGCTCGTTCGACGTGCTCGAGCCCAAGGGCAGCAAATGGCACCTGTATAAATACGGCGCCATGCTCGGCAACTACATGCTGATGATGTTCTATACGACCGTCGGCGGCTGGATGCTTATCTACTTTGTGAAGATGGCGGGCGGCGAGTTCGTCGGCAAGACCCCGGAAGAGGTCGGCGGCATCTTCAACGGCATGCTCGGCGACCCGCTGCTCATGATGATCTGGATGGTGATCGTCGTCGTGATCGGCTTCAGCGTATGCTCGATGGGGTTGCAGAACGGCGTGGAAAAGATCACCAAGGCGATGATGAGCTGCCTGCTGCTCATCATGGTCGTGCTCGTCGTGCGCTCGGTCACGCTGCCGGGCGCGGGCGAAGGACTCCGGTTCTACCTCATGCCCGATTTCGGCAAGATGGCCGACCAGGGCATCACCACCGTCGTCTCCGCCGCCATGGGACAGGCGTTCTTCACCCTCAGCCTCGGCATCGGCGCAATGGCCATCTTCGGCAGCTACATCGGCAAGGACCGCTCCCTCACCGGCGAGTCGATCAGCATCACGCTGCTCGACACCTTCGTCGCGCTGATGGCGGGCCTGATCATCTTCCCCGCCTGCTCGGCGTTCGGCGTCGACTCGGCGCAGGGCCCCGGCCTCGTCTTCGTCACCCTGCCCAATATCTTCAACGAGATGCCCGGCGGACGGGTGTTCGGCGCGCTCTTCTTCGTCTTCATGTCCTTCGCCGCCCTCTCGACCATCATCGCGGTGTTCGAGAACATCGTCTCCTTCGGCATGGACCTGTGGGGCTGGACCCGCAAAAAGACGGTTGCCGTCAATTTCGTGGCGATCATCCTGCTTTCGATCCCCTGCGTGCTCGGCTACAACCTGTGGAGCGGCTTTGTCCCGCTCGGCGCGGGTTCCGCGGTGCTCGACCTCGAGGACTTCATCGTCAGCAACAACCTGCTGCCGCTCGGCTCCCTCGTCTACCTGCTCTTCTGCACCTCCCGGTACGGATGGGGCTGGAAAAACTTCCTCACCGAGGCGGACACCGGAAACGGCGTCAAATTCCCCAAATGGTCGCGGATCTACGTCTCCTACATCCTGCCGATCATCGTACTGATCCTCTTCGTGCAGGGCTACTGGGACAAGATTTTCAAGGCGCTGTTCATGCGCTGATCCATGAAAAGAAAAAGGAAGCCGCCCGCGGGCGGCTTCCTTTTTTAGATGTGTTTTTTGATCCAGTCGAGCGCGCCCTTTTCCAGCCGGGAGACCTGCGCCTGCGAGATGCCGATCTCCTTGGCGACCTCCATCTGGGTCTTGCCGACGAAAAAGCGCAGCGTGAGGATCCTCTTCTCCCGATCGCCGAGGCTCTTCATCGCCTCCTTGATCGCGATCTCGTCCATCCAGTCGCTCTCGCCGCCCTTGTCCCCCACCTGGTCCATCACGTAGATCGTGTCCCCGCCGTCCGAATAGACCGGCTCGTAGAGGGACATCGGCTCGACGATCGCCTCGAGCGCGAGCACGACGTCCTCCTTTTTGGCGCCCATTTCCGCCGCGATCTCGTCGACGGTCGGCTCCTTGGAGTTGCGGTTGATGAGCGTCTCCTTCGCCTGCATCGCCTTATAGGCGAGATCGCGCAGCGAACGGCTTACCCGCACCGAATTGTTGTCGCGCAGGTGGCGGCGGATTTCCCCGATGATCATCGGCACCCCGTAGGTAGAAAAGCGCACGTTCTGGTTGGGATCGAAGTTGTCGATCGCCTTGATCAGTCCGATGCATCCCACCTGGAAGAGGTCGTCCAGATTTTCTCCGCGGTTGGTGAACTTCTGCACGACCGACAGCACCAGCCGCAGGTTGCCGTTGATCATCTCCTGGCGCGCCTGCTGGTCCCCCTGCCGGATGCGCTTCAACAGCTCAATCTTTTCCTTTTCCTTTAAAACGGTCAGCTTGGCCGTATTGATCCCACAGATTTCCACCTTGTTGTAATACACGTTTCGCACCCCGCTCACCCGAATCTTTCTAAATTCAGTATGAGCAGGGGAATTTGCAAACATACGCTTTCCAAAAATTGCTTGACCGGCGCGGCAGCATTTTCCGGGACGCGCGGGAAGGCCCCGGCACGGAGATTCCGTGCCGGGGCCTTCCTGTAAAGCGGGGTGCCGTTACAGGGTCTTTTCCAGCTCTTTCTTGAGCTTTTTGATGATGCGCTTTTCCAGCCGCGAGATATACGACTGGGAGATGCCGATGATGTCCGCGACCTCCT
Source organism: Anaerotruncus massiliensis (ex Togo et al. 2026) (assembly GCF_900199635.1). Taxonomy (GTDB): domain Bacteria; phylum Bacillota; class Clostridia; order Oscillospirales; family Ruminococcaceae; genus Anaerotruncus; species Anaerotruncus massiliensis. The sequence goes on from NZ_LT962687.1 coordinate 1,523,174, forward strand.
TCTGGGTCTTCTCCTCGCTGCCGAGCAGGCCGAACCGCAGCTTCATGATGAGCTGTTCGCGCTCGTCGAGATGGCTGATCGCGCCGAGCAGGAGGTTCTTTTCCGCCTCGTCCTCGATGGGACGGTTGATGCTGTCCGGATCGGTACCCAGAATATCCGAAAGAAGCAGCTCGTTGCCGTCCCAGTCGATGTTGAGCGGCTCGTCGATCGAGATTTCGTTCCTGTGCGACTGGTTTTTGCGCAGGTGCATGAGGATCTCGTTTTCGATGCAGCGGGAGGCGTAGGTGGCCAGCTTGATGTTCTTCTGCGGGCAGAAGGTGTTCACCGCCTTGATCAGCCCGATCGTCCCGATCGAGATGAGGTCCTCCACGCAGATGCCGGTCGACTCGAATTTTTTGGCGATGTAGACGACCAGCCGCAGATTATGTACCGTCAATGTCTCCTTCGCGCCCTCGTCGTTCTCCTCGAGCTTGCGGAAGACGATCTTTTCCTCCTCCTTGGAGAGCGGAGCGGGCAGCGTCTCCGGGCCGTTGATGTAGTAGGCCCGCCGCCGCCACAGCCGCCGGAAGATTTCGCGCAGCCGCCCGAACAGCCCGGCCGCCCGCGCCCGTAATGTCGTGATCAAATAAATACGCCCCTTCCCTAATGCGCCCGGTCGATGATCTGCGGGTTGATGAGCGCCTGGTATTCCCCGCTGATCGGTTCGCGGCTCGCCGCTATGTAGACGTCGGAGGTCCGGATCGTCCTGCCTCCTCCGGTGATCTGGATTTCATCGGGCCGGAACCCCTCGAGCGCCCCCTCCCCCGTCACCGTCCGGCAGGGGATCACCCGGAAGCCCGCGTGCTCGGGCGGACGGACCCGTTCCGCCAGCGTCCGGTCGCAGACGATGACCGGCGCGCCGGAAAAAGGCTCCCGCAAATCGCTGCCGGTATCCGCAAGCCCCTTGCAGGAGACCGCCCTCCCGCCCGCCGTCACGGTGATCTCATAGAGCCGGCGCTCGTCGACCCGGCCCGCGAAGAGCCGCTCGAAGAGCAGTAGGAGCAGGTAGGCGGCGGTCGTGGAGAGGATGAGCGCCAGCACGGAGATGTCGAAGTAGACCACGCCGTTATAGAAGATCATCCCGGCGGGCGCGAGCAGGCGGGAGAGCGCCAGCATGAGCCCCGCGAAGAGGAAGCTCACCGCAAAGGTGACAAAAAGGGCCTTTGCGAGCCTCTGCCACGGGCGGACGCCGAAGGCGGCCGCCGCCATCGCCAGGGCGAGCAGGATTTTATAGAGGGCCTGGAACCACATCCCGACATAGGGCAGGAAGATGACGAGCGACCCAAGCGCGCCGACGAGTGCCCCGGCGCACAGCCTCCAGCGGCATGTCACCACGCCAAGCAGCTTGGCAGAGGCGAGCAGGAGCAAGAGATTGACGATATAATTCACCACCACCAGCACATCGGCATAAACTGTCATAACCGCCCCGCCCCCTCGAAAAGTTCCAAGCTGATATTGTCCAACAGGACTATTATAGAGAGCGGACAAGTTTTGTTTCTGTCGAAATCGCGGGACAAATCATCGGATTTCTCCAAAGCCCCGCGCGGGCTAACACGATGGGCCCCTCCCGCATACAATGAGAGAGAACAGCAACTGTATCGGAGCGTCCGGCGGGGCTCCCTGCCCGCCCTTTCCTGCCGCACGGGACCGCGCGCGGCGTTCTTATCCCTGTGAGCTGTGCTTTTGATACATTTATTCTGAGAAAAAGGTGTGATCGTTAATGGCTTGTTGTTGTAACAACAGGAACCGCTGCAACTGCGGCTGCAACTGCTGCCGGAAAAAGATGGACGAATGCCGCATCCAGCCCGTCAGCGGATGCCGTCCCAACAGCGACTGCTGCTGGTATCCGGTTGATGTCACGTCCGACAACGGACGCCAGATGAGGCTTTGCTGCGACCAGAGCGGCTGCTGCGGGATGTTCCCCGAGGACTGCCGGAATACCTTCTGGCCCGACTTCGCCCATCCGCGGTGGCTCTGCTGCAAGGACCTCTACTGCGCGAGGAGAAAGTGCGGCTGCTGACCTCCCGGTCTCGGGACCGCGCCGCCCGTGCAGAACATAAAAAAGGTGCGCAGCAACCGCTGCGCACCTTTTTTATCGCTTTACAACCATACGGCCGCCCCGACTACTGATAACAGTCCGGGTCGGGCGCCGGCACCGCCTCGAGCAGCGCCCGTGTATAGGGGTGGCGCGGACGCCCGCAGACCTCCGCGGTCTCCCCCAGCTCGACGAGCTTTCCCGCCCTCATGACGCCGATGCGCCCGCAGACCCGCCGCACCGCGGCAAGGTCGTGGGAGATCAGCAGGACGGACATGCCCCGCTCCCGCCGCAGGCGCAGGAAGAGGTTCAAAATCTGCGCGCGCACCGACATGTCGAGCGAGGCGGCGGGTTCGTCGGCGAGCAGGAGATCGGGGTCGGGCGCGAGCGCCCGCGCCACCGCGATCCGCTGCTGCTGCCCGCCCGAAAGGCCGCCCGGAAAGCAGCCGGCGAGCTCTTCACCGAGGCCGACCAGTCCGAGCAGTTCGCGCGCCCTTTCCCTGCGTTCGGCGCGCCCGCCCCGGCGCAGGATGTCGAGCGGCTCGCAGATCAGCTCCTCGGCCGTCATGCGCGGATTGAGGGAGCCGGACGCGTCCTGGAAGATCATCTGGAAGCTCCCCGCGAGGCGGATTTCGCCGCCCTCCGGACGGCAGAGCCCGGCGACGCAGCGGGCGACGGTCGATTTGCCCGAGCCGCTCTCCCCGACGAGCCCGAAAAGCTCCCCGCGCCCGATCGAAAAGGACACGCCGTCGACCGCGCGGATCTCCGCGCCGCCCGACAAAAAGCGTTTTTGCAGCCCGCATACCGAAAGCAGCGGCTCATCCACCGGCGCTCACCCGCCTTTCCCCAATCCCGGCGGGCGGGTCGACGCGCGGCGCGTCGGGATGCAGCAGCCAGGTCGCGGCATAGTGGGTATCGGAAACGCGGAAGAGGGGCGGCTCCTCCCGCCAGTCGACACCCAGCGCCCAGGGATTCCGCGGGGCAAACGCGTCGCCTGCGGGTGGATGGAGCAGGTCGGGAGGCGCGCCTGGAATGCTGAAGAGCTCCCCCGTTCCCTCCGGGGAGGGAACGGACGCGAGCAGCCCCCAGGTGTAGGGATGGCGCGGGTCGTGGTAGATTTCCTCCGCGGTGCCGATCTCGACGAGCCTGCCCGCGTACATGACGGCGACGCGCCCGGCGATCCGGGCCGCCGCGCCGAGGTCGTGGGTGATAAAGAGGATCGCCGTGCCCGTCTGGTGCTGGATGTCCCGCAGCAGGCCGAGCATCTGCGCCTGCACGGTCGCGTCGAGCGCGGTGGTCGGCTCGTCGGCGACAAGCAGCTTCGGGCCGCAGGCAAGCGCCGACGCGAGCACGCAGCGCTGGAGCATCCCGCCGGAAAACTGGTGCGGATAGTCGCCGTACCGCCGCGCGGGTTCGGGGATGCCGGTCAGGGCCATCAGCTCGAGCGCGCGCGCCTTCGCCCCGGCACGGGAGATCCCTCCGTGCGCGCGGGCGGCGCGGGCGATCTGGCTTCCCACCGGCAGGGAGGGGTTCAGCGCGGACATCGGGTTTTGCAGCACGAGCGCGATCTCCTTCCCGCGGATCCCCTCGAGCTCCCGCTCGCCCATCGCGGCGAGGTCCCGCCCCGCGTAGAGGATGCTCCCGCCCGCGACCCGCCCCCGGTGGGGCAGCAGGCCGAGCAGGCTCTTGCAGAGCACCGACTTGCCGCAGCCGCTCTCCCCAACGACCGCGAGCGTCTCCCCCGCGCAAATGGAGAAGGAGACGCCGCGCACCGCCCGGATGACGCCGCGCGGGGAGTCAAACGCGATCTTCAGATCCCGCACCTCAAGCAGCGCGTCCATGGTCATTCCCCCTTCAGGCGAGCGTCCAGTCTTTGACGTTCCAGAAGATGCCCACCCCGTGGTGGCCGAGGACCGTGTCGGGCGCGATCCCCTGCACCCGGTCCTTCGCGACGTAGACGGCGTCGGCATAGGCCAGGAAGGTGTAGGGCAAATCGTCGGTCAGCGCCTCCTGGAACGCCTGATAGTATTTCATCCGGTCGGCGGAGACGTCGGTGCCGCGCGCTTTCCCGAGCAGGTCGTCCACACGGGGGTTGGAGTAGTTCCCGTAGTTGGCCGCCTGCCCAGTGCCGAACACCTTGTAGGTGTGGTCGTCGGGGTCGAAGGGGCTTCCCCAGCCGATCAGATAGGCGGCCTGCCCCGCCCAGTCGATCTCGGAATCGATCGAAACGGTCACGTCCGCGCCCGCCTCGGAGAACTGCTGCGCGCAGATGTTCGCCATGTCGACGCGCACCGGGTCCCCCTCGGGGCAGTGGATCGTAAAGGCCAGCCGGTCGCCGTCCTTCTGGTAGACGCCGTCGGAGCCCTGCCGCCAGCCCGCCGCTTCGAGCATCGCACGGGTCTTGACCGGATCGTACTGGAACTTTTCAACGGCGGGATTGTTGTAGGGGCCGGACTGGAGGGGCGAGTAGGCGGGCCGGCCCTTGCCGAGCAGGACGCTGTCGACGATCGCCTGCCGGTCGACCGCGTAGCTCAGCGCGTTGGGCAGCTCGCGGTATTTGGCGAAGAGTGGATGGTTGAAATTATAGAGGACCCCCCGGTAGTCGGAGGTCTTCATGTCGTAGACGGTAAAGCCCTCCGCGTCCCCAAACGACCGCGCGTCCTGCGGGGACACCTGCGCGAGGTCGAGCTCCCCCGACCGAAGCTGCATGGCGCGCGCCTTCTCGTCGGGCACGATTTTGAAGATAATCCGCCCGATCTTCGGCGTGCCCGCGTAGTAATCGGGGTTGCGCTCGAGCACGATGCTCTGTCCCGCGTCCCACGCGACGAGCTTGTAGGGGCCGGTCCCGACCGGCGCCTGGTTGAAGGGGTCGGTGACGAGGTCCTTCCCCTCGAGCAGGTGCTTCGGGAGGATTCCGATCGCGAGGTAATCGAGCATCGCGGCGTTGGGTGAGGAAAGCGTGATCCTCACGGTGTGGTCGTCGGGCGTCTCGATCGCCGCGATGTCCTCATAGTTGGAGGCGATCTCCGAGAGGTTCTCGGGGGCGAGGATCGCTTCCAGCGTGAACTTTACGTCTGCGGCGGTGAACGGTTCGCCGTCGTGCCATTTGACGCCCTTCCGGAGCGTAAAGGTGTAGGTGAGGCTGTCGCGGTCGTACTCCCACTTTTCCGCCAGCCCGGGGATGATCTTGTTTTCCCCGTCGCGGGCGGTCAGCCCCGAAAAGAGCAGCAGGTTCACTTCCCCGTGCTCATAGAGCGCGGGGTTGATGCTCGTGTAGTCCCCGCTGCCATAGACGAGGGTCGTTTCTTCCGGTTCCCCGCCCGCCGCGCCGCAGCCCGGCAGGAGGAAGAGGACCGCCGCCAGCAGGACGGCGAGGAGGCGCGTTACAGATTGCTGCATGTTTTGTTACCCTCCCTACGGATGTAATTTCCAATGTCGGTGATGGAGACGAGCGTCGTGATCAGAAAGACGCCCGGTATGACGATGACCCACCAGCTCCCGGACAGGAGCGCCCGGTCGGCCTGGGAGAGCAGGCTCCCCCACGAGACGACGCCGACCGGCAGGCCGAGCCCCAGGAAGCTGAGGGTCGATTCGGTTGCGATCGCCGCGCTGATGTTGGTTACGACCATGAACATGAGGGGCGACAGGAGATTCGGCAGCAGGTGCCGCCGCAGGATGTGCCAGAAGCCCGCCTTCATCGTGCGCGCCGCGAGGACGTAGGCGCTGTGCCGCAGCCTGCGCACCTCTCCGCGCACGACCTGCGCCATCTGCATCCAGCCGGTCACGCCGACGACCAGCGCGATGCCCGCCGGGCTTTGGCGGCCGATGACCGCCTGCAAAAAGATGACGAGCAGGATGGACGGCACCGAGAGGGAAAGCTCGATGAAACGCATCATCGCGGCGTCCGCCTTAGCGGGCGCGACTCCGCTGACGCTGCCGTAGAGCAGGGCGATCGCGGTTGATATCGCGGCCGCGAGGCACCCCACGAGGAGGGACACCCGCCCCCCGTGCCAGATCATGGAAAAGAGGTCGCGCCCCATCGGATCGGTGCCGAACCAGAATTCCGGCGAGGGCGGCGCGCCGATGTGCGATAGGTCGAGGTATCCGGGGTCGCGCGGCGCGAGCGCGCCCGCGAGGGCGCACCCCAGCAGGATCAGCCCGAGCAGGCAGAATGCGGCCCACGGCCGTTTGGCGCGCGGCTTCGGTGGCGGCAGCGGCGGTGCCGCGCCGGGGGGCGCGGGCGCGAAGGAGAAGTCGCCGGGCAGAAAATTCATCGCGCGCCCCTCCCCCTCATGCGCGGGTCGAGCGCCCCGCCCAGCGCCCGCGCCGCCATGCCCGCGAGCATGACGACCGCGCCGGTGATGAGGCAGAGGACGAGCAGCATGTTGTAGTCGTGATATTTCGCGCTTTCAAAACAGAGTGTGCCCAGCCCCGGATAGGAAAACACCTTTTCCACGATGTAGGTGCCGCCCAGAATATGCGGGATCGACACCGCCATCAGCCCGAAATAGGAGGGCAGGACGTTGCGCAGGCACTGGGTGAAAAGGATTTTGCGGCGGCTGAGCCCCTCCGCACGGCAGAGCAGGACATAGTCCTGCCGCACCTCGTCGAGCAGGCGGTTGCGGATGAGGTAGGCGTAGTACCAGAGGTGCCCGAGCACCAGCACGGCGAGCGGCAGGACGAGATGGCGCAGGCGTCCCAAAAGGTCGTACGGCCTGCCGATGTCGTAGGCCCCGCTCGAGGGCAGCAGGCCCAGCTCGACGCTGAACAGCAGGATCAGCAGAAGCGCCAGCCAGAAGGAAGGGATGCAGCCGGTCACGGTGCCGATCCGCCGGACGGCGCGGTCGGCCGGCGAATCCTCCCGCAGCGCGCAGAAGGCCCCCAGCAGCAGCGCCAGCCCGAAGGTCAGCAGGTAGGCGGTCACGCCGAGCAGCAGCGTGTTCCCGTAGACGCCGCCGATCACCGTCATCACGTCCCGCTTATACTGGAAGGAGACGCCGAAGTCGCCCCGGAGCGCGTTTTGAAGCCACGCGCCATACTGCACGATGATCGGTCGGTCCAGCCCGAGCCGGTCGAGCGCGTCGGCGCGCTCGGATTCGCTGAGGCGTTCCGCGCTCTCGCCGTAGTAGGAGCGCAGCGGGTCGCCGGGGGAAAGCCGCGAGAGGAAAAAGACCGCGATGGAAAGCAGAAAGAGCGCCAGCACAAATCCCAGCGCCCGCCTGACCGCGTTTTTCACCGCGCGCTTCATCTTTTCACCCTCCCCCGCCAAATTTGACGCAAAAGAAAAAACCATGAAAAATCCCCCGCGTTGCCCGCGGGAAAATCTTCATGATTTCATTCGTCAAATCGTCTATACTGCCTGCCGTCCCTTCGTGGGCGGCGCACGCGTCCGCTTCTGCGGACCTCACTAAGGATACCCGAATGAAACGGATTTGTCAAGCCGCCGCGATTGACAAACCGGCCCCGTTATTGTAAACTGGTAGCGCACAGGAAGTGCGCTGTCTGTGGTCAAGCCACGGAGAAAACCGCCAGAAGGCTCACGCTTCGTGAGCCTTTTTTTGTCGACAGGAGGTCTTTGGGATGCCTCTCGAATCCTTTTTTGCCGCGCACCCGCGGGTAGCGGTCGCGTTCTCCGGCGGGGTGGATTCCGCCTACCTGCTCTACGCCGCCAAGACGGCGGGCTGCGATGCGGCCGCCTACTTTTTGAAGACGCCCTTCCAGCCCCAGTTCGAGCTGGAGGACGCCCAAAAGCTCGCGGGCCAGCTCGGCGTGCCGCTGCACATCGTCGAATACGACGTGCTCGGAGTCCCCGGCGTCGCGGAGAACGGGCCGCTGCGCTGCTACCACTGCAAGCGCGCGCTCTTCACCCGACTGTGGGAGGCCGCGCGCGCCGACGGATTCGAGGTGCTCTGCGACGGCACCAACGCCTCGGACGACGGCGCCGACCGGCCGGGCATGAAGGCGCTCGCGGAGCTTGGGGTGCGCTCCCCCCTGCGGGAGGCGGGCCTCTCCAAGCCGGAGATCCGCCGACTTTCCCGCGAGGCGGGGCTTTTCACCCACGATAAGCCCGCCTATGCCTGTCTTGCCACCCGGGTCCCCACCGGCACGCCGATCACCCCCGGCCTGCTGGAAAAGACCGAACGCGCCGAAAACGCCCTCTTCTCCCTCGGGTTCACCGATTTTCGGGTGCGTTTTTTTTGCGGCGCGGCGCGCATCCAGCTCCCGGAGGGGCAGCTTTCTCGCGCTCTTTTGGCGCGGCAGGCGATTTTGGACGCGCTATCCCCCGATTTTGACGCGGTGCTGCTCGATCTGCGGCCGCGCGGTTAAGGAGACGACTTGATGGAACAGGACCGGATTTTACAGATTTTGCAGGAGGTCAAAGCGGGGGCGGTCACGCCCGAGCAGGCGATGCTGGACCTGAAGATGTGCCCGTTTGAGGATCTGGGCTACGCGAAGGTGGACCACCACCGCGCCCTGCGGCAGGGCGTCCCCGAAGTCATCTTCGGCAGCGGCAAGACGCCCGGACAGATCGTCGGCATCACCCGCTCGATGCTGGCGCGCGGCAGCGGCGTGCTCATCACGCGCCTCTCTCCCGAGGCGGCGGAGGCGGTCGCGGCGGAAATCGAGATCAGCTACGACCCCGTCTCCCGCATCGCCTTCGCCGGGGAGCGTCCTGCGCCCGACACGGGGGGGCGGATCGTCGTCGCGACGGGCGGCACGAGCGACATCCCCGTCGCGGAGGAGGCCGCCGTCACCGCCGAGTCGCTCGGCAACCCGGTGGAGCGGCTCTACGACGTGGGGGTCGCGGGGCTGCACCGGCTTCTCGCAAGGCTGGACGTGCTCATGAGCGCCCGCGTGGTGATCGCCGTCGCGGGTATGGAGGGGGCGCTCGCCAGCGTGATCGGCGGGCTGTGCGACTGCCCGGTCATCGCCGTGCCCACCAGCATCGGCTACGGCGCGAATTTCGGCGGGCTCTCCGCCCTGCTCTCGATGCTAAATTCCTGCGCGAGCGGCGTTTCGGTCGTCAACATCGACAACGGCTTCGGCGCGGGCTATCTTGCCAGCATGATCAACCACATGGGAGGGACGAAATCATGAAGACGCTCTATCTCGAATGTCAGATGGGCGCGGCGGGCGACATGCTGATGGCCGCGCTGCTCGAGCTGCTGCCCGATCCCGCGCCCTTTCTCGCCCGGATGAACGCGCTGGGCATCCCCGGCGTGGAGATCACGGGCGAACCCATGCAGAAATGCGGCATCACCGGCACCCACGTCCGCGTCAGGGTGCACGGCGAGGAGGAGCAGAGCGAGGACGTCGGCGGCCATGCCCATCCCCACACGCAGGAGGCGCCCCACGTCCATGAGCACCCCCATGAGCACGACCACGGAGAGGCTCCCCACCTTCATGAGCATGAGCACGGCGGGGAGGCGCCGCACACGCACGAACACGGCCACGAACACGGAGAGGGCCACAGCCATCCGCACGGGCATCATCACTACAGCTTTTCCGATATCCGCGCGCTGATCGAAGGATTCGACCTGCCCGCCGAGGTCCGGTCGGACGCGATCGCCGTTTACCGTCTCATCGCCGAGGCGGAATCCCACGCGCACGGCGTTGCGGCCGAGGAGGTGCATTTCCACGAGGTCGGCTCGATGGACGCGGTCGCGGACATCGTCGGCTGCTGCCTGCTCTTCCACCTGATCGGCGCGGACCGCGTCGCCGCCTCCCCCGTCCACGTCGGAAGCGGCTTCGTGCGCTGCGCGCACGGGGTTCTGCCCGTGCCCGCGCCCGCCACCGCCCACCTTTTGCGCGGCGTGCCCGCCTACGGCGGCGAGGTGCGCGGCGAGCTCTGCACCCCGACCGGCGCGGCGCTGCTGCGGCACTTTGTTTCCTCCTTCGGCCCGATGCCCGTTATGGCGGCGGAAAAGATCGGCTACGGCATGGGCAGCAAGGAATTTGAGCGCGCCAACTGCCTGCGCGCCTTCCTCGGCGAGGAGGACGGCGGCATGGACGAAACCTGCGAGCTCCGCTGCAACCTCGACGACATGACCCCCGAGGCGGTCGGCGCGGCGGTCGACCTGCTCTTTGCTGCGGGCGCGCTCGACGTCTTCCTGACCCCCATCCAGATGAAAAAGAACCGGCCGGGCGTGATGCTCACCTGCCTTGCCCGTCCCGCGCAGAAGCAGGCGGTGGTCGAAGCCATGCTCCTGCACACCTCGACCCTCGGCGTGCGGGAGCACACCTGCCGCCGCACGGTGCTGCGGTCCTCCCTTTCGACGGTGGACACCCCCTACGGCCCCATCTGCGTCAAGCGGAGCAGCGGCCACGGGGTCGCCAAGGAGAAGCCGGAGTACGCCGACGTGCTCGCCGCCGCCAAGGCGCACGGCGTTCCGTTTGAAACGGTCTGGCGGCATGCCGTCGCCGCCTGCGAATCCGAAGCATGAAAGCGAAAAACACCCGCCGGCCACTTGGTGGCCGGCGGGCGTTTTGTCATTTCCCCATCCTGCGGCGGATGGAATTCAAAAGGCCGTCCGCGTCGATGATCTCTTTTATAAACGCGGGGAAAGGCGCGGCGGTGTAGCTTTCCTCCCGCGTGAGGTTTCGGATGACGCCCGTATCGAAGTCCACCTCGACGCGGTCGCCGTTCTGGATCGCGTCGCTCGCCTGCTCGCACTCGAGGATCGGCAGGCCGATGTTGATCGCGTTGCGGTAGAAGATGCGCGCGAACGTCTTGGCGATCACGCAGGAGACGCCGTTTTCCTTGATGACCATCGGCGCGTGCTCGCGGGAGGAGCCGCAGCCGAAGTTCCAGCCGCCGACGATCATGTCGCCCGGCCGCACCTTTTTGACGAACTCCGCGTCGATGTCCTCCATGCAGTGGGAGGCGAGCTCCCCGCGGTCGGAGATGTTGAGGCAGCGCGCGGGGATGATGACGTCGGTATCGATGTTGTCCCCATATTTGTGGACGGTTCCGGTAGCTTTCATTGGTTGATTCCTCCCTTACAGGCTGTCGGGGCCGGCGATCTTCCCGGCCACGGCGCTGGCCGCCGCGACGGCGGGCGACGCGAGGTAGACCTCGCTCTTCACATGCCCCATGCGGCCGACGAAGTTGCGGTTTGTCGTCGCGACGCACCGCTCCCCCTCCGCGAGGATACCCATATACCCGCCGAGGCAGGGGCCGCAGGTCGGCGTCGAGACGGCGCAGCCCGCCTCGATGAAGTCGGAGAGGTATCCGGCCTCCATCGCCTCCTTGTAAATCTGCTGGGTGCCGGGGATGACGATGCAGCGCACCCCGTCCGCCACCCTCCTGCCGCGCAGGATTTCGGCGGCTGCCGCCAGGTCGCTCATGCGGCCGTTGGTGCAGGAGCCGATGACCACCTGGTCGATCCTCACCTCCCCGACCTCGTCGATCGTCCGGGTGTTCTCCGGCAGGTGCGGGAAGGAGACGGTCGGTCTGATCGCGGAGAGATCGATGTCATAGACCGCGTCGTAGACCGCGTCCGGGTCGGGCGCATAGATTTCAAAGGGGCGGTCCACGCGGCCCTTTTCATAGGCGAGCGTCACCTCGTCCACCTCGAAGATGCCGTTTTTCGCGCCCGCCTCGATCGCCATGTTCGCGATCGTCAGCCGGTCGTCCATCGAGAGGTTCCCCAGCCCCTCGCCGCCGAACTCCATCGATTTGTAGAGCGCGCCGTCCACGCCGATTATCCCGATGATGTGCAGGATGACGTCCTTGCCGCTCACCCACCTGCCCGGCTTGCCGGTCAGGTTGAAGCGGATGGCGGAGGGCACCTTGAACCAGCACTTGCCGGTGGCCATCGCGGCGGCCATGTCGGTCGAGCCGAAGCCGGTCGAGAAGGCCCCGAGCGCGCCGTATGTACAGGTGTGACTGTCCGCGCCGACGATCAGCTCGCCCGGCGCGACGATCCCCTGCTCGGGCAGCAGCGCGTGCTCGATGCCCATGCGGCCCACGTCGAAGAAATGTTCGATGCCGTATTTCCCGGCGAACTCCCGGCAGCGCTTGGAGAGCTGCGCCGCCTTGATGTCCTTGTTGGGCACGAAGTGGTCGAGCACGATCGAGATGCCCGTTTTGCTGTAGACGCTGTCGAAGCCGTACTTTTCAAACTCGTCGATCGCGACCGGCGTGGTAATGTCGTTGCCGAGCACCATGTCGACGTCCGCGTTGATGAGCTGGCCGGGCGCGACGGAGTCGAGGCCCGCTTTTTTGGCCAGAATCTTCTGGCTCATCGTCATTCCCATGTCAATTCCCCATTTCCATCAGAGTGTTTTCCACCGTCTGCGGCGATTATATCATGGCTTTTTCTTCCATCGCAATCGCCTTGTTGATTGCGTTGACGTAGGCGCGGATGGAGGATTCGAGGATGTCGGGGCTCAGGCCGCGCCCGGTGACCGTGTGGCCGTTGCAGCTGATCTTGCAGATCGCTTCGCCGAGCGCGTCCTCGCCCTCGGTAACCGCCTGCATCGTCCAGTTTTCCAGCTTGGTGTCCATCTTGACGATGCGGTCGATCGCGTTGAAGGCCGCGTCGATCGGGCCCTCGCCGCGCGCCACATGCTCCTTTTCCTCCCCGTCGTCCCGTACGAGCCGCACGACCGCCGTCGCGGAGATGACGGTGCCCGAATTGACGACGAAGCTCTTCAGCCCGTAGGTCTCCTTCACGTCGGAGATCGCCGCGTTGCCGACGAGCGCCTCGATGTCGCGGTCGGTGATCTCCTTCTTGCGGTCGGCCATCTCCTTAAAACGCTCGAACGCCTCGGCGATGTCCTCGTCGGACATCCGGTAGCCCAGTTCGGCGATCCGGTCGGCGAACGCGTGCTTACCCGAGTGCTTGCCGAGCACCATCTTGTTCTGGTAGATGCCCACGTCGTCGGGGCTCATGATCTCGTAGGTGGTGCGTTCGGCGAGCACGCCGTGCTGGTGGATGCCGCTCTCATGCGCGAAGGCGTTCGCGCCGACGATCGGCTTGTTGGGCGCGATTCCCACGCCGATGATCGTGGAGAGCAGCTTGCTCGTGCGGTAGATCTGGCGGGTGTTGATGCCCGTCGTGCATCCGTAAAAATCCCCGCGGGTCCTGAGCGCCATGACGATCTCGTCCATCGCGGCGTTGCCCGCGCGCTCGCCGATGCCGTTGACGGTGCATTCGACCTGCGTCGCGCCCGCCCGGATGCTCTCCAGCGTGTTCGCGACCCCCATGCCGAGGTCGTTGTGGTTGTGGACCGAGATGTCCACGGCGGGATTCTGGAGGTGCGCCTTTACATAGGCGACGAGGTCGTACATCTCGTTCGGGGTGCTGTAGCCGACCGTGTCGGGGATGTTGATTGTCGAGGCGCCCGCCGCAATCGCCGTGTCGAACACCTTGACGAGGAAGTCGCGGTCGCTGCGGGAGGCGTCCTCGGCCGAAAATTCAACGTCCGGGCAGAGGCTGCGCGCGAACCGGACCATCTCGGCGACGCGGGCGACGACCTGGTCGGGGGTCATCTTGAGCTTGTATTTCATGTGGATGTCGCTCGTCGCGAGAAAGACGTGGATGCGCGGATGCGCGGCGTGCCTGACCGCGTCCCACGCGCGCTGGATGTCCCCCTCGACGCAGCGCGCGAGCCCCGCGACGGTGGAATTCTTGACGATCTTGGCGATCGCCTCGACCGCCCGGAAGTCGTCGGGCGACGAGACCGGGAAGCCCGCCTCGATGACGTCCACGCCCAGCCGCTCGAGCTGGCGCGCCATCTCCAGCTTCTCGTTGAAGTTCATGCTGCATCCCGGGGACTGTTCCCCGTCCCGCAGGGTGGTGTCGAAAATCTTGACCGTTCTTGTGCTCATGGTGATTTCCCCTTTCCCGTAATGAGATTTCGAGAAACGTCAGCGCGGATCGCGGAGAAAACAAAAAAACCTTCGCCTCTCCAAAAAAGAGACGAAGGTTTTGAAAAACTTCCGTGGTACCACTCTCATTGACCGCCATAGGCAGCCCGCTCGACCGCATCCAACAATGCGCTCCCCATCTAACGGCGGGGTTCCGTCCGGTTCTAATTGCAAATGGAGCTTTCGACCGGCAGCTCGGGGGCGAGTTATTCACATTCGCGGCACCGCCTCGCACCGACCGGCGGCTCTCTGCAAACGCGCGGGATGTGTTTTGTTCCCCGTCAACGCCTTTGACGTATTCATCTTGTTAGACATGATAACGCGCAAAGCCGCGTTTGTCAAGACGTAAATTTCCCAAAATTTTCAACGCATCCGGCGAAGCACCGTGGCCAGCGGTTTACCGAGCGCGACGGTCAGCACCGCGGCGATCACCGCCTCAAGCACGCCGTTGAGCCCGATGACGCCCATGATCACGCCGAGCAGCGCAGTCCGCGCGATCCCCTTGGCGGCGGCGTAGCTCGCGCCGAAAAAGAGGTAGATGCCGCCCATTACAAGGCCGGTATTCGTAATCGCGCCGACGATTCCCGCGCCGAGGAACGCGGCCGTATCCCCCTTGAAGGCCCTGCGCAGCAGGCGGAAGACCCACGCGGAAAAGACGCCGATCAGCACCCGCGGCAGGATCGCGATAACGAGGCTCCACAGGTTCCCGCTGTATTCGGGGGTGAGCGAATAGAAGGGCGTGAACACAAAGGAGGTGATCGTCGGCTGGAAGGTGTTGGTGATCACGCTGAGCAGCCCGAACACGCCGCCCAGGATGCCTCCCGCGAGCGGCCCCATCAGCACGCCGCCGAGGATGACCGGGATGTGCAGGGTCGTCGCCTTGGTCACGCCGAGCGGGATGAACCCGAGCGGCGTGAGGGTCAGCACGATCTCCATCGCGGCCAGCAGCCCCAGCATCGAGAGATATTTTGTGCGGGAAAGGGATTCCTTCATCTCGCCGCCTCCCAGCGCGCCAGGGTTCAGCCCAGCAGGACCTTGTGGTAGATTTTCTTGCCCTTTTTGAGAATCACGTGGCCCTTTTCAAAGGCGTCCGTGCCGATTTCAACTGTAAAGTCAGAAACCTTTTCATCGTCGACGGACACGCCGCCCTGCTGGATGAGGCGCTTGGCCTCCCCCTTGGAGGGCGCGAGCCCGGTCTTCACGAGCAGGTCCGCCACCGCGATCCTCCCACCGGCAAGGTCAGCGGCCGAAAGGGTGGTCGTGGGCATGTCGTCGCTCTGGCTGCCCGCGCCGAAAAGCGCGCGCGCGGCGGCCAGCGCCTTGTCGGCCTCCGGCTGGCCGTGCACCATCTTGGTCAGCTCGTAGGCGAGCGTCTCCTTGGCCTGGTTGAGCTGGCTGCCCTCCCAATCCTCCATCGCCTCGATCTCCTCGATCGGCAGGAAGGTGAGCAGCTTGAGGCAGTTGATAACATCGGCGTCCGCGACGTTGCGCCAGTATTGGAAAAACTCGTAGGGCGAGGTCTTCTCCGGGTCGAGCCAGACGGCGCCGTTCTCCGTCTTGCCCATCTTCTTGCCCTCCTTGGTGGTGAGCAGCGTGAAGGTCATGCCATAGACCTCGTCGCCCGTGACGCGGCGGGTCAGGTCGATACCGCCGAGGATATTGGCCCACTGGTCGTTGCCGCCCAGCTCCATCCGGCAGCCGTAGTCGCGGTGCAGCTTTAAGAAGTCGTAGCTCTGCATGATCATATAGTTGAACTCCAGGAAGGAGAGCCCGCGCTCCAGGCGGGTCTTGACGCTGTCCATCGTGAGCATCTGGTTGACCGAGAAATAGACGCCCACGTCGCGGAGCAGCTCGATGTAGTTGAGCTTGCAGAGCCAGTCGCCGTTGCGCAGCATGAGCGCCCTGTCGTCGGAAAAGTCAATGAACTTCTCCATCTGGCGCTTGAAGCACTCGGCGTTATAGTTGATCGCCTCCGGCGTGAGCATCTTGCGCATATCGGTGCGCCCGGTCGGGTCCCCGATAAGGGTGGTCCCCGTGCCGAGCAGCGCGATCGGGCGGTGTCCCGCAAGCTGGAGGCGGCGCATCACAACCAACTGAAGAAAGTGGCCGACATGGAGGCTGTCCGCAGTCGCGTCGAACCCGATATAGAAGGTGACCTTCTCGTTATTCAGAAGCTCCTCGATCTTTTCCGGGTGGGTCATCTGCGCGATCAGGCCGCGTCGGGTTAATTCTTCAAATACTGTCATCGATCTTTCCCCTTGTTAAAATTTCTTTGTTACCATCCGCTGGGCGGATTTTTACCAGTATAGCATGCAAAAGCACAAAGTACAACCCCTACCGGAAGGCCCCGTCCGCCTCCCGCAGCATCTCGCGGGCATGTTCGAGCGCGATTTCGCTGAGGGTTTCGCCGCCGGTGATGCGCGCGAGCTCCCGCACCCGGTCCTCCCCCTCGAGCGGGGTGATCGACGTGAAGGTGCGGTCGTCGCGGGCCGTTTTCGAGATGAGCAGGTGGTGCTGCGCGTAGGCGGCGACCTGCGCCAGATGGGTGACGACGATCACCTGCCGGTCCGCGGCGACCTGCCGCAGCTTGTGGCCGATCTTCTGGGCGGCGCGGCCGGACACGCCGGTGTCCACCTCGTCGAAGATGAGGGTGCCGATGTCGTCCCGCCCGGCCATCACGTTCTTGACCGACAGCATGATGCGCGCGAGCTCGCCGCCCGACGCGATCTTCGCGAGCGAGCGCGGCTCCTCGCCGACGTTGGTGGAGATATAGAGCTCCAGCTCGTCGATCCCGTCGGGAGAGAGGAGCTTTTCGCGGCGCCGTACCGTAAGGGTCACCGAGGGCATGTCCAAAAAGGCAAGCTCCTCCATCACCCGCGCGGTGAACCGCTCTGCGGCGTCCCCGCGAGCCGCGGAGAGCTTTTCGGCGCGCGCCCGCGCCTCGGCGAGCAGCCCCGAAAGCTCCTCCTGGAGCTGCCGGGCGCGCTCGTCCGACCGCTCGATCTTCCGGAGCTCCTCCGCCGCCCGGTCGCGGAAGGCGAGGATCTCCTCCACCGAGCCGCCGTATTTCTTTTTGAGGCCGTAGAGCAGGTCGAGGCGGCTTTCGATCGCGTCGAGCTGGCGGGGGTCGCAGTCGAACCCCTCGAGCAGGCCGCGGATGTCGCCCGCGAACCCCTCGAATTCGTAGGAGAGCTCGGTCAGCCGCTCGCTGACCGGCCGGGCCGCGTCCATATACCGGGCGGCCTGCTCCATCTGCTCGACCAGCGCGCCGAGCTGGGTGGAGAGCCCCGGCGTCTCGTCGTCCCCGTCGAGCACCGCGAGGCTGCCGCCGAGCGCCTCGGTGACGGCCAGCGCGTTCTTGAAGAGCTTGCGCTGCGCGCGCAGCTCGTCCTCCTCCCCCGGCGTGAGCTGCGCCGCGTCGATCTCCCCGATCTGGTAGCCCAGCAGATCGATGCGGCGCGCCTTCTCCGCCTCGTCGGTGTCGATCTGCTCGAGCTCCCGCCTGGCGGCGGAATAGGCGCGATAGGCGTTCCGGTATTCCTCCAGCATCGGCTCCAGCTCACCGTACCCGTCGATGAAGCCGAGGTGCTTTGCCGGGGAAAGCAGCTGCTGGTTGTCGTGCTGGCCGTGCACGTTGATGAGGTGCGCCGCGACGGTTTTGAGGATCGCGGCGGTGGCGGGCCTGCCGTCGATACGGCAGGCTGATTTCCCGTCCGCCGTGATCTCCCGGCTGATGAGCACGCCGTCCTCCTCGGGCGGGTAACCCGCCTCCCCGAGCGCGGCGGCCGCCGCGGGCGAAAGCCCGGTGAAGAGGGCGGAGATGACCGCCTTCTCCTCCCCCGTGCGGATGATCTCCTTGGAGGTGCGCTCCCCCAGCACGGCGTTGATGGCGCTGATCAGGATCGTTTTCCCCGCGCCCGTCTCGCCGGTAAAGACGTTGAGGCCGCCGGTAAAATCGATCGCCGCCTCGCTGATTACCGCAATATTCTTTATGTAGAGCTGTGAAAGCATCTTCTCACCCCGTTATTCCGGCATTGAAAACGCGCCGCCCCTACTGGCCGGCGCTCATCATCTTGCGGAGCTGCAGCACCAGTTCGCGCGCGTTGTGGTCGTCCCGCATGACCATGAAGATCGTGTCGTCCCCTGCAAGGGTCCCGACCACGCCGCTCCAGTGGAGGGTGTCGAGCGCCGCGCAGACGGCGTTCGCCATGCCGGTGAAGCATTTAATCACCAGCATGTTGCCCGCCGAATCGATCTCCTTGACCGACTCGGAGAAAATCAGCAGGAACTTATTGGACATTTCGCTTTTGGGAAGGTCGGCGTGCGCCGCGTAATGGTATTTGCCGTCGGGGGTCAGCGTCTTGACTAGCCGCAGCTCCTTGATATCCCGGGATACGGTCGCCTGCGTCACCGAAAAGCCGCTTTCGCGCAGCAGGCCCAGCAGCTCGTCCTGCGTGTCGATCGGCCGGGAATTGATGAGTTCCAGGATTTTGGCGTGACGTTTTGCTTTCATACGATTCTTCCCCTTCGCCGCTGCGCGCCGGCGTCAATTTGTCCGTGCTCCGTCCTCGCCGCGCGCAGCCGGTGGACGGCGGGGACCCCTTCGCACGGGGCCTAACCCCGCGCCTTCAGCTTTTTCCCGAGGATGTCGGTGAAGCTCTTCTCCGGGAAACTGATAAACCGCGCCGCCTTCTCCGAGCGGCGGATATGCACCGTCCGGTCCGCGCCGAGCCCCGCGAAGCTCTCCCCGTCCACGCTGACGAGAATGCTGTCGGGGTTGTTGACGAACCGGCTGCGCACCGTGAGTTCCATGTCGGGCGAAAGGAGCACCGACCGGTCGTAGAGGGAGTGCGGGCAGATGGGCGTCAGAAGGATCGTGCCGATCGCCGGGTCGACGATCGGGCCGCCCGCCGAGAGGGAGTACGCCGTCGAGCCGGTGGGCGTCGCGAAGATGAGCCCGTCGGCGCGGTAGCTGCCGACCGGGCGGCCGCCGCTTTCGATATCAAGGTCGACCAGCCGCGAGAGCTCCCCCTTGGAGATCACGACGTCGTTGAGGGCGTGGCGCACGCCCGGGACCCCGTCGATCTCCACCTCGAGCAGCATCCTGTCCTGGATCGTGTAATCCCCGCTCGAAAGCCGCGCGAGGTATTCCAGCTCGTTGGGCTCCACCTGCGCGAGGTATCCGAGCCTGCCCGTGTTGATCCCGAGGATCGGCTTTTGGTATTCGACCGCGTGCTTGGCCGCGTGCAGGATGGTGCCGTCTCCGCCGACCGTGACGACCACGTCGCAGGCAGCGATCTGCCGGTCGAAGGCGCCGTAGCCGACCTCCCCGAACTGGCCCCGGAACCGCTCGTCCATGACCGGCACGCACCCGGCGGCGCGCAGCTGCCCGATGATCGCCTTCATCAGCCAGACAGTATTATATTTGGACAGGTTCGGCATGATTAATACGGTTTTCTGCTCCATCCGCACCACATCCCTTCCAAAGATTCAGTCAAGCGCCGCGTGGGAACGCTCCACCAGCGCCGCGATCTCCTCACGTTCCGGGAGGGCGCCCCCCTCCTCCCTGCGGAGGTACATGAGGTATTCGATGTTGCCCTCCGGCCCCTTGACCGGCGAAAAGTCGAGCCCAGCCACCGAAAAACCGTTCTCCGCCGCGTAGCCGACGGCGTTTTCCAGCACCTCCACATGGGTCGAGCGCTCCCGCACGACCCCCTTCTTACCCACCTTGCCGCGCCCCGCCTCAAACTGGGGCTTGACGAGGCAGACCATCCCGCCGCCACCGCGCAGCAGCTCCGCCGCCACGGGCAGCACGAGCTTCAAGGAGATGAAGGACACATCGACGCTCGCGAAATCGATGGGGTCGGGCACCTGTTCGCGGGTGACATAGCGGATGTTGGTGCGCTCCAGGTTGACGACCCGTCCGTCGGTCCGCAGCTTCCAGGCGAGCTGGCCGTAGCCGACGTCGACCGCGTAGACCTTTTCGGCGCCGTTTTGCAGCATGCAGTCGGTGAAGCCGCCGGTCGACGCGCCAATATCCATGCAGGTTTTCCCCTCGAGCACGACCGGAAAGACCCGTATCGCCTTTTCAAGCTTGAGGCCGCCCCGGCTGACGTACCGGAGGGTCTCCCCGCGCACCTCGAGCGCGGCGGCCTCCTCCACGTCCATGCCCGGCTTGTCGGCCTTCTGGCAGTCGACATACACCTGCCCCGCCATAATGACCGCCTTCGCCTTTTCCCTGCTCGGGAAGAGCCCGCGCTCCACCAGCAGGACATCCAGTCGTTTTTTCACGTCGTCCTCCGTCAGGTCAGAAGTAGAGTTCCGAAATCGCGCGCGCAACCGTGTGCGCGTCGAGCCCGCAGCGCCTGAGCGCCGAATCGGCGGGCATCGCGGGGATGAAGGGGTTTTCCACCGCGCCGATCGTCATGCGGCCGCGGTAGCGCACCCGCGAGAGCGCGTCGAGGAAATGCTCCCCGATGCCCCCCTGCCGGACGCCCTCCTCCACAAAGTAGATCGCGCGGTATTTCTTCGCGAGCTGTACGCACGCGTCCGGAATGGGCGAAATGCGGTGCAGCTTCAGCAGGTCGGCCTTTTTCCCCTCGGCGGCGAGCAGCTCCATCGCGCCGTAAGCCTCCCCGAAGGCGCGCCCGTAGCTGACGATCAGCGTCTGGCCGCCGCTTCTGTGGTGGAACCACTCCCCCGGCCGGTAGCCGAGGCGTTCGTCCACCGGGATCTCCCCACCGCGCGGGTAGCGCACCGCCGCGACCCCGTCGCAGCAGTCGAACGCCTGGTCAAGCGCGTAGCGCAGATCGCCGTAGGTTGCGGGGGAATAGACCGTCACGCCGGGGATCTCCGAAAGGAACGCCGCGTCGAAAAGCCCCTGGTGGGTCTCCCCGTCCTCCCCCACGATCCCCGCCCGGTCGACGGCGAGCACGATGTGCTGCCGTTCGATCGACGCGTCGTGGATGATCTGGTCGAACCCGCGCTGCAAAAAGGTCGAATAGACCGCGAACACCGGCTTCATCCCGCCCGCGGCGAGTCCGCAGGCAAAGGTGACCGCGTGTTCCTCCGCGATCCCCACGTCGAAGAAGCGGTTTTTCGGGCCGAACTCCGCGGCAAAGGCGGAGAGGCCCGTGCCCTCCTCCATCGCGGCGGTGATCGCGCAGATTTTGTGATCCCGGCGCGCGCGCAGGACCAGCTCCCGCCCAAACACCGAGGAAAAGCTCTCGGAGGGGGCCTTGAGCTTCCCGCTCGCCCGGTCGAAGCCGCCCACCCCGTGGTAACGGGCGGGGTTTTTCTCCGCGAAGTCGCAGCCCTTGCCCTTGACGGTGTTGACGTGCAGGACGACCGGCTTCTCGAGCTCCTTCGCGCGGCGCAGCGCCTGTACAAGCGCGGGGATGTCGTGCCCGTCGACGGGGCCGAGATAGTCGAAGCCGAAATCCTCGAAGAGGTTCGAATGGTAGAGCAGCTGGCGGAAGGCCGCCTTGGAGTCGGAGATCACATCGCGCAGCTCCCTGCCGACGACGGGGATCTTCTTCAGCGCGTCCTCCACCCGGTTTTTCAGGTTTAAGTACCCCTCGCTCGTCCGCTTGGAGGCGAGATAACGCGCGAGCGAGCCCACGCTTTTGGAGATCGACATATCGTTGTCGTTGAGCACGACGATCAGCCGGTTTCCGGTACGCCCGGCGTTGTTGAGCGCCTCGTAGATCATCCCGCCGGTAAACGCGCCGTCCCCGACCACCGCGACCACGTGGTGCCGGTCGCCCGAAAGCGCCTTGGCCGTCGCGAGCCCGCAGGCGGCGGAGATCGAGGTACTCGCGTGCCCCGCGATAAAGGCGTCACAGCCGCTCTCACCCGGGCGCGGGAAGCCGGAGAGCCCCCCCTCCCGCCGGATGGTCGAAAACGCCCCGAGCCGGCCGGTCAGCATCTTATGCGCGTAGCACTGGTGCCCCACATCCCATACGATCGCGTCCTGCGGGACGTCAAAAACGGTGTGCAGGGCGACGGTCAGCTCCACCACGCCGAGGTTGGAGGCGAGGTGGCCGCCGTTCTCCGAAAGGGTATGCAGCAGCTTCTGGCGGATTTCCCAGCAGAGGATCTTCTGCTGCTCCGGATTCAGCCGCTTGACGCCGCCGGGCAGCTCCAGGCGGTTGAGCAGATTATATTTAGCCAAAGGAACACCCCACTTTATCAGAATGCCGGGATCAGCGCGGCGATCAGGATCCCCAGCGCCGCACCGCAGAGCACCTCCAGCGGCGTATGCCCCAAAAATTCCTTGAGGCGCTTGTTCGGGCCGCCGCGCTCCTCGGGCGCGTCCTCGCCGCGCGCGAGCGCGTCGAACTCCTCCTTGAGCATCTGGAAGATCTCCTTGAAATCGATGACCATCTTGTTGAGCACCTTCGCCTGCTCCCCGGCGGCGCGGCGCACCCCCATCGCGTCGTACATGACGATGCCCGCCATCGCCAGCGAGAGCGCGAACTCCGGGGAGGCGTAGCCGAGCTTTTTGGCCACGCCCACCGACACCGCGCACACCAGCGCCGAATGGGAGCTGGGCATCCCGCCCGAGCCCACCATGCGTTCCCAGATGATCTTGCGGCTGGGGATATAGGCCAGGATCGTCTTCAGCAGCTGCGCCGCGAACCACGCGAGAAACCCCACGTCGATGACATAGTTGCTGATCAGTACTCTCAATGGGTTCATAACTTCCTCCAGTCCGGCGGTTGTCCGGATGCTTTAGTGGTCCCTGCCGAGGATCATCTCCGCGACCCACAGCAGAAATTCATTGCCGGGGATCGCCGCGACGCATTCCCCGGCTTCGCCGATCAGTTCCCGCGCGCGCTCCCGCGCGCCCGAAAGCCCCAGCAGGGTGACATAGGTCGTCTTGTGGTTTTCCTCGTCGCTGCCGGTCGGCTTGCCGAGCTTTTCGGCGTCGCCCGCCACGTCGAGGATGTCGTCGGTGATCTGGAACGCCAGCCCGCACGCCCGCGCGTACCGGTCCGCCGTCTCCAGGAGCTCCTCCCCCGCGTTCCCCGCGAGACAGCCGAGCCGCGCGGAGGCGCGCAGCAGCGCGCCCGTCTTGAGCGCGTAGAGGGTGTTCAGCGTCTCGAGGTCGACCGGCTTGCCCTCGCAGCCGAGGTCGATCACCTGGCCGCCGAGCATCCCGCACACCCCCGCCGCCTTAGCGAGGGTGCGGACCGCCTCCACCCGCTGCGCGTCGGAAAGGGGCGCGTCGGCGGCCGTCTCAAACGCCAGCGTGAGCAGCCCGTCCCCCGCGAGCAGGGCGTTGGCCTCGCCGAACGCCTTGTGGCAGGAGGGCTTGCCCCGGCGGAAATCGTCGTCGTCCATGCAGGGCAGGTCGTCGTGGATGAGAGAGTAGGCGTGGATCATCTCGATCGCGCAGGCCAGCGCCATCGCCCCCTCCCGGGAGGCGTGGGTGAGCCGCCCGAACTCGAGCACCATCGCCGCCCGCAGCCGCTTGCCCGCGTCGAGCAGGCTGTGGCGCATCGCGTCGACGACCACGATCTGCCGCAGCTCCCGGTCGAAGTGCAGCCGTTCCCGCAGCGCGTCGTTTACCTGCGTCGCGTAGGACGCGAGCTGCTGCTCATACCGGTTCATCTTCCGTCTCCTTCGGCGCCGCCAGCTTTTCGACCTTGAGCTTCGCGGCCTCCAGCTTTCCGTTTGCAAAGTCCAGCAGCTTTACAGCCTCGCCATAGAGCTTGACCGCGTCGTCGATCGAAACGTCGCCGCCCAATTTCGCGGCGATCTCCTCGAGCCGCGCGACCGCGGCTTCCAGCGTCATCGTCTTGGTCATGTCGTCCTCCTATTCGTCCCGGTCACTTTCGACAAGATCTCTCCGTCGGCGACCCGCGTCGTCAGCAGGTCCCCCGGCTTCACCTGTTCCGCCGAGAGGACGGTGCGCCCGTCCGCGCTCGTCAGGCTGTAGCCGCGGGAGAGGATCTTCATCGGACTGCGCTCCTCCACGAGCGCGCCGAGATATTGCAGGCGGTTTCGCGCGCCGTCCAGCCTTTGCAGAACGCCCGCGCGGATCTCCCGTTCCAACGCGTCCAGCCGCAGTCCGCAGGCGCGCAGGACCCCCTCGGGGGTCGTAAGCCCGGCGCGCAGCTGGCGCAGCCGGAGCTCCGTCCCCTCGATACGGCGGACGACCGCCCCGTGGCAGCGCGCGCCGAGATCGGCAAGGTAATATTGCAGGTCGGCCATGTTGGGCACGGCGAGCTCCGCCGCGGCGGAGGGGGTCGGCGCGCGCAAATCGGCCGCGAAGTCGGCGATCGTAAAGTCGGTCTCGTGCCCGACGGCGGAAATCACCGGGATGCCGCTCGCCGCGATCGCGCGCGCGAGGGCTTCGTCGTTGAAGGCCCAGAGGTCCTCGATCGAGCCGCCGCCCCGCCCGATGATGATCAGGTCGCAGGCTTTGGCGGCGTTGAGGGCGCGGATGCCGTCGATCAGCGTCCTTGCCGCGCCCGCCCCCTGCACCTGCGCGGGACAGAGCACGACCGTTGCCGCCGGGTAGCGGCGGGAGAGGATATTGAGCATATCCTGCAGCGCCGCCGCGCCCTCGCTCGTCACGATGCCGATCCGCTCGGGATAGGGCGGCAGCGGGCGCTTGCGCGCCTCGTCGAAGAGCCCCTCGGCCGCGAGCTTCGCCTTGAGCTGCTCATAGGCCAGGTGGAGCGCGCCGATCCCGTCCGGCTGCATGTCGGTCACATAGAACTGGTAGCTGCCGTCCCGCTCGTAAAGGGAGACGGAACCGCTCACGATCACCGACATGCCGTTCTCGGGCGAAAAGGGCACGCGCGCCGCGTAGCTGCGGAACATCACCGCCTTGACGGCGGCGGAATCGTCCTTGAGCGTGAAATAGAGGTGCCCCGACTTGTAGTGCCGGGTAAAATTGGAGATCTCCCCCCGGACCATCAGCCCCGAAAGGACGTGGTCCGATTCAAGGAGAGATTTCACATAGCGGTTGAGCTGGGAGACCGAAACAACGGTGGGGTTCTTCAGCACGCCGTCCCCCCCTCTCCCGCACGCGAGGCCAAAATCGCGACCCCGGCGGCGTTGTCGGAGGAAAACTGCGGGTCGGCGAAATAGCCCCCGTACCGCGCGGTCACCGCCTCGCGGATGATCGAATTGGACATGACGCCCCCCGCGTAGAGGATGGGCAGCTCGCCGAACCGCGCCCGGACCGCCTCGGTCATGCCGCAGAGGGCGGCGAGGATGCTGTCGAGGCAGTAGCGCGCGATATCGCGGTCCGCCTCCCCGTCGAGCTTCATCTTTTGGCAGCGGTTCTCGATCCCGGAGAGGGAGCAGTCCGCCCCCTTCATCACCGGGCGCACCCGGTAGGTCTTTTCCGATTCCTTCGCGAGGCGTTCGAGCTCCCGCCCTGCGGGAAACCGCAGGCCAAGCATCCCGCCCACGCGGTCGACCGCCTGCCCCGCCTTGAGGTCGAGCGAACGGGCGAAGAGCCGCACGGTAAAGCCGCACGGCCCGCCCGGTTCGGCGATCAGGCATTCGGTCGTGCCGCCCGACAGGTGGAAGGCCGCGAACCGCTCCCCGATCAGGTCGAGCCGGCCGGCGGAAAAAAGCGCCGCCGCGATGTGTCCCGACTGGTGGGATACCCGCGTGAGCGGCGCGCCGCAGGCGGCGCCGACCGATTGGGCAACCGCCTCCCCGACGAGAAAGCAGGGCATATAGGAGCCCTCGGCGTCACGCGGGCGCACCGACGCACCGACGCCCGCGAGCGGCGGGGGCCCCGCTTCAAAGAGGGCCTCGACCAGCGCGCCGAGCTGTTTGACATGCGCGAAGACCGCGTCGCTCTGCCGCAGGCCGAGCTCCCCCTCTCTCACCGGAAGGAGCTGTTTTTGCTGGCGCACCGCGCCGCTTTCCGAATCATAGAGGGCGGCGGAGGTGGTGTAGTTGCTCGTGTCGATTCCGAGGTACCAGGCCATCGCGTTACTCCGCCGCCGTTTCGGCGGCGGCCTCTTTGGCGGCGCGGACCGCCTCGTCCTCCGCCTTCGCCTCCCCGGCCGAAGCCGCGGCCTCCTCCTCGGCCCGGCGCGCCTCGGGCACATCCTGCCCCTTCGCGCGCACATAGGCGCCGAGCACCCCGTTGACAAAGGAAAAGTCGTCGGCGCTGCCGTATTTTTTGGCCAGCTCGACCGCCTCGTTGATCGAGGCGCCGACCGGCACCGTGTCAACGTTGTCGATCTCCCACAGGCTCAGCCGCAGGATGGTCAGCGCCACGCGCGACATGCGGTTGAGCTTCCACTTTTTCGAGTGGGCGGTGATCGTCTCGTCAAGCCAGGGCAGATGATCGCAGACGTCGCTTGCAAGGCGGTATGCATAATCATCCACCTCGAGGTTGCGGCCGATCACGGCCTCCTCGATGATCTCGTCGACCGATTCCTCCTTGAAGGAGCGCTCAAATACCAGCATAAAGGCCTGCTCGCGGGATTCGCTTCGTTTCATATTGTCCTCTCCTAATTGTACGTCTGCGACAAGAATACCCTCCAAGGGGGCCTCGGAGGGCAGTGAATCGTTTTTTGGTCAGGCTTCCGTCTGCTCGGCGGGCTCGGCAAAGACGATGCCGGCGATGTTGATGTTGACCCGCGAAACGGCGATCCCGGTCATGTTCTGGACGGCCTCCTTGACGGCCGACTGGATCTTCTCGGCGGTCTCGGGGATGTTGACGCCCGCCTTGATGTTCACATGGAGCTCGATGACGGCCACGTCGTCCGACAGGTCGATGCCGATCGGCTTGGCGGACTGTTTTTTGAGCAGCCAGCCCTTGAGATTGGTCGCAAAGGAAGCGAGGGAGTCCACCCCTTCGATCTCCAGCGCCGCGTAGCGCGCGATGGTGGCGATCACCTCGCGGGAAATCTTGAGATTGCCTGCCGCCTGATTCTGGTCGTGACTCTGCATAATCATTCTCCTTTGTATGGCGAGAAACGGATGTGTCCGATTGTTTTTCGGGAGCCAGTGTAGCATACAGGAATATTATATCATAAAATTCCGAATATACAACCGTATATGCAATCTTTTCCGCAAAGAAAGGAGAAGGAAAAAGCCTGCTTTTCAGCAGGCTTTTTTGGTGAAGATTCCGGCTGCGGGCTAACTGATCTCGACAATCGAGATGTTCTCGACCGGGATGCTGGTCTCCTTGAGGATGATATCCTTCATCTGGGCCACCTGGTCCGCTTCGAGCCCCTCCGTCTTGACCACCACGTCGACGTTGTCGGTGTCGTAGTAGACCATGCAGTCCTCGAAGCCCTTGGCCTTGATGAGATTTTCAATCTTGCCCTCCGTCTCGATCGACTTTGCGATCTCGGTGGCCTTGAGCGCCATCTCCGCCTTGATGTCCGGGTCGACGTCCGCGCTGGCCATCATATTCTTGAGGGTCTCGACCGACTCGTCGCGGGAGCGCTGGCGGGTGACCTTTGCCTCGGCAAAATAGGCCTCGCCGTCGATGTCGTCCACCGTCGGGTCGTTCGCGTCGACCAGCTGGGCGTCGCCGTAGTTCTTGTCATTGGCGAGCGCGCCGGTCGCGGTCAGGTCGCCGTCCGTCCTGGCGAACTGATAGTTGACGTAGACGGCCAGCCCGAGCCCTACCACCAGGGATGCCAGGATGATCTGTTTTTTGCCGATAATCATATTCATACGGGGGTTCCTCCTCTTTTGATAAACTGAACTTATGGCCATAAACTGCGGGCTGCCGCCGCAGGGTATGCACGAATCATTTGCTGAGCTTGGTGACGCACACCTTGTTGTAGGGGATTCCGAGCGCGGTGGTGACCACCTGCGTCACCCGTTCCTGCACCACCATGCTCCCCGCGCCCTCGCACACGATGACGACCCCCTGGATGGCGGGCTGCCGTTCGGTTTTGACGAGCGCCTCCTTTTTGCCGTTCCCGGCGTCGACGACGATGTATTTCTGCTCGGTGTTCTCCTGCTGGGTCTCCCGGGCCACCTCGTCGCCGTTATAGCTGTTGGTGCGGTTGACGTTCTGCGTCTCCTCCACCGCGTAGACATATTCGACGCCGCTTTCGGCCGTGACCATCACCTGGCACCGGCCCACCCCTTCGATGCTCCCCACGATCCCGGTGAGCCGATCCTCCAGCTGCGCCACATACTCCTGCGAGGTAAGCTGCCCCGCCCCGACGCTGGGATTCGGCTTGTTGGAGCCTCCGGTCTGGATCACCGTCGAAAGGAAGATCAGCGCCATGCCGGCTATCCCGACGAATAGTAGGGTGCGGCTGTGCTTTCCCTTGAAGACCGCGTCCAGCTTTTCCCGCAGTCCCGCGCCCAATCTGGTCCCATTCATGAGGTCACTCCTTTGTCGTCATATCCAATCAGTACCCTGACGCCGAGGCGTTCGGTCAATGCGGCGCGGATCTCGTCGTGCCGGGGCAGATAGCTGCGGTCGAGCTCCACCTCGCACTCACTAATAGATATGCCGCCCTGCCCGTCGTCATGTACATTTATGTAAATTTTGTTGTAGCTGATGCCCATGTCCCGCAGGGCGCGCATCGCCTCCAGCCGCACGCTTTCGGTCGCGCGTTCCTGCGCGCCCTCCTCCACCGCGCTCTCAAGCCGTCCGGCCTTTTCCTCGATCCGCCGCTGGACCGATTCCGGCGGCGTGAGCTCGACCGAGGCGGACGGCAGCACGACCGGCGAAAGCAGGCACCCGAGGAAAAAGACGCCGCAGGTAATGTTGAAGACCCGCTGCATGCTGGACTTCGGCAGGATGAGCTGCGCGAGCGCGCAGGCGATCGCCGCGGCGCAGATGCCGAACGCCCACTGCCTGACACTATCCAATATACGTTCCCTCCCCGCGAAAATATGACACGTCCCCGAAAACCCCGTCCTATACCCCGGTGGACACCATCATGACGAGCGAGGTCGAAATGACGATGAGCAGCGCGAAGCAGAGGATGACCGCGATGAGGATGCCCAGCGTGGCGGAGGAACTTTTGAGGATGCTCGCCACCGGCTTTACGCCGAGCATCTCGCTCACCGCCCCCGCGAGGTTCACGGTGAAATACCACAGCACCGTCTGCAGGAAGACGGGCAGGAAGGTCATCAGCGCGATCAGGATGCCGAACACGCCGACCGTCGCCTTGAGGAGCCTCAGGTACCCCTGCGTCGCGACGAAGGCGTCGGAGAGCGCGCCGCCCACCACCGGTACAAAGCTGCCAATCAGAAATTTCGCCGCCTTGGAGGCGACCGTGTCGCTGCCCGACGCAACCATCGTCTGGAGCGAGAGCAGCCCCACGAAGAGGGTGAGCAGCAGCCCCAGCGCCCACGACACCGCCGATTTGATCGCGCCCGCGACCGCCGACACGTCGACGCCGGGCGCGAGGTTCCCGACCACGCAGAAGGCGAGGTAGACCCCCATCAGCGGCACGAAGATTCCCGCCACCACCTGCGAGACCACCTGGCAGGCCATGAAGAGGAAGGCGGTGTAGGTGGTGGCGGTCACCGCCTGCCCCCCGACTGTGACAATCGATGAAAAGATCGGGATGAACGCGAGGACGAAGTTGGAGTAGTCGCGGATGGCCGCGGCGGTCGTCGTGATGCAGTCGATGATCGGCGAGACGATCGACGCCGCCACGCACACCACCGCCACCGCCGCGAAGACGGTCGACAGCGTCCCCTCCCAGAGGGAGGTCTTGAGCCCGTCGAGCATGGCGCAGAGCAGCACCGTGCCGAGCACCGCGCCGAAGACGGTCAGCGGCAGGCGGATGCGCTCCTTCACGAGCCCCCAGATCTCCCGGAAGAACGCCTCGGGCGAGAGGGCGAGCAGCTCCTTGTAGTCGATGCCGTGCAGCCCGGTGCGCTCCATCAGATCCTGCGCGTCGTCCGGCAGTTCGCCGAGCAGCTCGTCCGCGCCCACCGCGTCGAGTTCCCGGCTCAGGTCGTAATCCCCCTCCCCCGCGCCTGCGTAGCCCCACGCCTCCGCCGCGTCGCCGGGCCTGTCCCAGGTGACCAGCTCCACCGCGAAGGCGCCCGTCCCGCAGAGGCCGGCCAAAAACAGCGCCGCGAAAAACCCCACAAGCCGCCGCATCATCCCGCACCCCCGATCAGGCCGCCCGCGATGCCGAGGATCTTTTCAAAGAGCGGCAAACTGACGAGCAGCACCGACAGCTTGCCCGCCGTCTCCACCTTGGAGGCGATCGCCGTCTCCCCGAGGTCGCGGCAGGCGTCGCAGGCGATCTGGGTGATGAAGCAGAGCCCCAGCGCCTTGAAGAGAATCTGCACGTATTCCGCCTTGGCGCCCGTCGCCTCGAAAAGGGACCGGATCCGCTCGAAAAGCGGCAGCGCGGAGGTGATGATCATCCCGAGGATCAGAACGCCCGCCGTCAGCGAAAGCAGCAGGGAGTACTCGGGGTTTTTCTGCTTGAGCACCGTGCCGAGCGCGACCGCGACGATCGCCAGCCCGGTAATCGTCATCATATTCATGTCAGTAGAGCCCAAAGACGCTCTTGACCGTCTCGAACAGCGTGTTGATCTGCACGATGATCATCATCAGCACGACAATCAGCCCCGCAAGGGTGGTCATCATCGCCTGTTCCTCCCGCCCCGAGCGGATCAGCACCTGGTTGAGGACCGCCACAATGATCCCGATCGCCGCGATTTTAAAGATCAAATCCACATCCATAATCTTTCATCGTCCTTTCCCGCCAAACTTGTCCTTTGCATTATAGATATGCCTGTCCCTCCCGGTTCAGAACTCTTTTTTCCGGATGCTTCCCCGGCCCCCGCAGGCGGCCTGTTTTCGCAGTACAGGCATCAAATGAAAAAGACCACCACAAAGGCTCCCGCCAAAAGGCCCATCGTGCGGTAGAGCTTGCCGTGGGATTCGCACCGTTCTCGGGCCGCGGCCAGCTGCATGGCGAGCAGCGCCTTCGCGTGGGAAAGGCTCGAGAGCTGCCCGTCGAGGTCGCACTGCCCGAGGGTGTCGGCCAGCGCCTCGACAATCGCGGCGTCCTCCCGGGTGAGGCTCCCGCCCTGCTTTTCCACCGCTTCCCGCCACGCCTGCGGAAAGGGCGTTCCCTTCCGGCAGAGGGCAGCGCAGGCGGGCAGGAAGGGCGCCTCCTGCGCCGATTCCCGCTCCTCCAGCCGCGCGACGGCCTCGTCGGGAGGCGCCAGACTGTAGGAAAGCTCCCCCTCCATCCCCGTCAGCAGGGCGATGCAGCCCTCCAGCTCCCGTACACGGCGGGAAAGCGCCTGCGCCATCGAAATTCCGATCGAGGTGGTGCAGGCGACCACCAGCAGCATTCCGCAAACCTTCAATATCATCAGCATGGCGCCGGCACCTCCCTGATCTCCCGGATTTTCGAGGGGCTTTCCGCGCCCTCCAGCAGCACGAGCTTTTGGAACGCGCCCGTCTCCAGCAGCCGCCTGGCCTGCGGCTTGCGCAGAAATTCCCCGTAGTCGGCGGCGTGCAGCGAGGTCACGACCGCCACGCCGCTGTTGGCGGCGGCGGCCACCGCCTCCACCTCGCCGTCGGTGCAGATCTCGTCGCAGACGATCACCTGCGGGGAGAGGTAGCGCACCGCGATCTGCAGCCCCTTCGCCTTCGGGTAGCCGGAAAGCAGGTCGCAGCAGGGCCCCAGCTCGCTCTGTACGACGCCGCCCGAGGCCGCGCCGATCTCCCCGCTTTCGTCGACGACGCATACCTTAAGGTAGCCGCCGGGGGAACCGGAGGAGAGCTGGCGCGCCGTGTCGCGCAGCAGCGTCGTCTTGCCGCTGGCGGGCGGCCCGACAATGAGCACGCCGCACGGCCTGTCCCAGAAGCAGCCCCGCACGAGCGGGTCCGCCGCCCCGTAGATCTCCCGCGCGACGCGCAGGTTGATCGAGGTGATGTCCCGCACGGCGGTCACCTTCCCCTCCTCGGCCACGGCTGTCGCCGCGATGCCCGCGCGGTGTCCGCCGCGTACCGAGAGGTAGCCGTCGCACAGCTCCCGCTGGTGGCTGTGCACCGCCCAGCCGCACAGCGTCACAAAGGAGTCCTGCATGTCCGCCTTGGTCAGGAGAAAGGCGTTCAGCGCGGGCCGGTCGGAGACCCCGCCGTTTTCATCCACAAAGAGCACCTTGGCCGACGCCATCAGCCCGAGGGGCTTTCCCGTCCGCAAACGGATTTCCGTCACCTCCGCCGCGATCTGCGCGGGGACCCGCGAAAGCACCCGCCGCACCCGTTCCCCAAGGGTCGCCGCCGCGGAGAGGTAGCGTTCGTCTTCCTTCATTTCATCACGTCCTTTTCCAGTCTTCCCTCCTATCTTATTAGCCCGTCCGCTTTTTTAGAACCGGAGACCGGACAGGCGCAAAAGGGCCGCCCGCGGATTTCTCCGCGGGCGGCCTAATAAAATCCTGATTCCGTTTCGGGGGAAGGTCAGGCCTTCTCCCCGTGCCTGCTGTTAAAATACATGTAGACCTGGCATTTGATCATGCCATTATAGAGCTTGCGGCGGCGGACCGCCTCCCGCCCGAAGACCCCCTCGAAATCGTCGTGCGGGCTGATGATGTAATAGCCGAGGTCGTCACGCTGCGGGAAAACCTGCCCCATCGTACGGCAGATCTCCTCCGCCTCGGAGGCCGCGAGCAGCCGCTCCCCGTAGGGCGGGTTGGTGATGAGGACCCCCCTGCGCCCCTCGGGAATCTCGGGCGCAAAATCCTTGATGTCCGCCTGCCGGACATGGATGCGCCCGGCGACTCCCGCCTTCGCGGCGTTTTCCCGCGTCAGGCGCACCGCCTCGGGATCGATGTCGCTGGCGAACGCCTCGAAGACCGCGTCGCGGCGCACCTGCGCCGAAGCCTCCCGGCGCACCTCGTCGAAGACGCCGTTCTGGAAGCACTTCCAGCTCTGCGCCGCGAACCGCCTCCGGATGCCCGGCGCGATGTTGAGCGCCTTGAGCGCCGCCTCGATCACGATGGTGCCGGAGCCGCACATCGGGTCGTAGACGAGGGAATCCCCCCGCACCCGCGCGAGGTCGACGATGCCGGCCGCGATCGTCTCCTTGATGGGCGCCTCGTTCGCGTTGGCGCGGTAGCCGCGCTTGTGGAGCCCCGCGCCCGTCGTATCGAGCAGCAGCGTCACCGTATCCTTGAGGATGGAAAACTGCACCTGGTAGATCGCGCCCGTCTCGGCGAAAATCTCCTTGTGGTAGACGTTTTCAAACCGCCGCACGATCGCGCGCTTGATGATCGACTGGCAGTCGGACATGCTGAACAGCTTGGAATTCCGCGACCAGCCCTTCACCGGGAACTGGTCGTCCACCCCGATGAAGTCCTCCCACGGCAGCGCGGCCGTCCCGTCGAAAAGCTCGGTGAACGTCTCGGCGCGGAACTTCCCGATCACGATTCCCACCCGTTCGGCGGTGCGCAGCCAGATGTTCGCCTTGGCGACCATCGCGAGGTTCCCCTCAAAGGTCACCCGCCCGTCCGAAACGGTGATGTTTTCCCCGCCGAGCTTTTTGACCTCGAAGGAGAGCACGCTCTCAAGCCCAAAGAGGCAGGGGCAGGTAATCGTCACTTTTTTATCCATGGTGGTCCTTTCCGGCCGCGCGCCATCCATTTGCGCGGGGATTCTTTTTACATTCTTATAATCAGATTATAGCATAAATCCACAAAAGAAAAAAGACACATCTCGGCAGAAAGGGACGGCCCGCTTTCGCGGGCCGTCCCTGCGCTCTAAAAGAGCAGTTTCTCGTAGATCTCGGCGATATGCTCCTCCATGAACGCCCGGATCTTCTCCGGGATATCCGCGCCGCCGAACCGCAGGTCGTAATGCAGGTCGGCGTTTTTGCCGGTCAGCGCCGACAGGGTGTCGGCGGCGACCTGCGCGGGGGATTCGCCTCCCGAGAAGGAGACGGACAGGATCCGCTCCATCCCCGCCATCTTGAGCGGGAAAAACGGGCAGCCGTAACGAACGGAAAAGTCGCACAGCCGCATTCCCTCGTGGACGAACGGCTCGCTGTCCCGGTAGGGACTCAGCGCGCAGGCGAGCGCCGCCGGTTCGTTGCCGGAAAGCGGCAGGACTTTGAGGTTCCACGCGTCCGAGTGCAGCGTGTCGGAATAGATCACCGTTATGCCGGTGGAGGCATCGACACAGCTGACCGCAAGGTCGCACACCGCGGGCGCGCGGAACATCCCCATCCGATCCAGCTGCCGGAGTCCCAGCTGCGGCGTCTGCGACGCCGAAAACAGGGTCATCAGCTCTTCGAGCTCCTCCGGCCCCGCCCCGCGCGACCACAGCAGCGACGGAACCGCCGCCAGCGAGGTCGCCGAGAGCATATCGACCGCAACGGAGCGCTTTAGCAGCTCGTCGACAAAGACGTTTGCCGCCGCCGCGCCCGCGCCGCTGCCGGAAAACGCGACACCGATTTTCATGGCAGACCTCCTCAGTCAGAGATACTGCCATCCCCAGCGGCAAAACCACCGCACAGCCGGGATGACAACGTCCGCGCCCCGCCCGTGGGGCGGCGCACCGGACACTACCATTCTATGCTGTGCGGCTGCTGCTGCCACTGCCCTGCCGGTCCTAATCGAACGGCCGGTATTCCGCCATGACGGCAAGCGCCGCGCGGATACCGTCCACCGCCGCGCTCATGATGCCGCCCGCGTAGCCCGCGCCCTCCGCGCAGGGATAGACCCCCCCGGCCCCCGGCGCCTGGTAATCCTCCCCGCGCAGGATGCGCACGGGCGAGGAGGTCCGCGTCTCGACACCGGTGAGCAGCGCGCCGGGCGCGTCGAAGCCGGGCAACTTTTTCCCGAAGGCGCGCAGCCCCGTTTCAAGCATTGACGAGACGAACCCCGGCAGGAGTTCGTGAAAGTCGCAGGGCGTCACCCCGCGCGCGTAGGTCGGCCGCATCCGCGCGGCGTCGAGCCCCGCCTTCCCCGCGAAAAAGTGCCCGATGTCCTGCGCGGGCGCGCGGTAGCCGCCGCCCCCGGCGGCGTAGGCGCGCCGTTCCAGCTCCCGCTGGAACGCGGCCCCACCCAGCGGCCCGCCGCCGTAGTCGGCGGGCGTGACCGAGACGGCCACCGCCGCGTTGGCGTTCTTCCCGTCGCGCGCGTGGTAGCTCATCCCGTTGGTGACCGTCATCCCCTCCTCCGACGCGGCGGGCACGACCACGCCGCCCGGGCACATGCAGAAGGTGTAGACGCCGCGCTCCCCCATCCGGTGGGAAAGCTGATACTCTCCCGGCGGCAGCGCGGGATGTCCCGCGTGTTCACCGTAGAGCCCCCGGTCGATCTCCGCCTGGAGGTGTTCGATCCGCACGCCGACCGAAAAGGGCTTGGCTTCCATCGCAAAACCGCGCCGCAGGAGCATCTCAAAGGTGTCCCGCGCGCTGTGTCCCGCCGCGAGCAGCAGCACGTCGGCGGGAATCTCCCCGGCGGAGGTGCGCGCGCCGCGCAGCCGTCCGCCCGTCACCACAAGGTCGGTCAGCGCGGTGTCAAACCGCACCTCCCCGCCGAGCGAGCAGATTTCCGCGCGCAGGTTTTTGACGACCTCGCGCAGCCGGTCGGTACCGATGTGGGGCTTCGCCCGGTAGAGGATCTCCGCCGGCGCGCCGAACCGCACGAACTCCCGGAGCACCCAGCCGCATTTCGGGTCGCCGATGCGGGTGGTCAGCTTGCCGTCCGAGAAGGTCCCGGCGCCCCCCTCCCCGAACTGCACGTTCGTTCCGGGGTCGAGGGTCCCCTCCCTCCAGAACCGCTCGACCGCCGCGACCCGCCGGTCCATCTCCCCGCCCCGCTCGAGGATGACCGGCCGGTAGCCGTTCTGCGCGAGCAGCAGTCCGGCGAACATCCCGGCGGGGCCGAAGCCCACA
Source organism: Anaerotruncus massiliensis (ex Togo et al. 2026) (assembly GCF_900199635.1). Lineage (GTDB taxonomy): Bacteria > Bacillota > Clostridia > Oscillospirales > Ruminococcaceae > Anaerotruncus > Anaerotruncus massiliensis. The sequence goes on from NZ_LT962687.1 coordinate 1,558,965, forward strand.
ACCACCGGGCGGTGTTCCAGCGTCCGCGTCCCGCGGGGGATCTCGAGCGGCTCCTCCCGCCGCAGGGAGACCCGCCGGTCGGCGCAGCGGGAGGCGGCGGCATCCTCCTCGGGGGTCCCGAGCGTGAGCGCCACGGTGTGCACAAAGTGGATGTCGCCCCGCTTGCGCGCGTCGAGCGACGTTTTGACGATGCAGGCGTCCGCCGCCTGCACGCCCAGCAGCGAGGCCGCGCGGGAAAGCGCTGCCTCCGCGGGTTCCTCCAGCGAGGTCGTGATCGAATGGACGATGATCGGCATAAGTCCTCCTCCGCAAAAAACGAGGGCGTCCGGCAGGCCGGGCGCCCTCGGGATGGTTTGTCTATCGCTCCCTGATGTTGACGAGCACGGTGTAGTCGCCGCTCGCCCACGCCAGCCCCTTGCCCGGCGCAGAGATCCGCACCGGCATGGTATACGGTCCGGGCGAGGAGACGTCCTTGGTGGACATGTCGACCTCCGCGACCAGATCAGACCCCGAAAGCGTCGCCATCACATCCGCGTCCCCGATGATGTGCACCCCCGAAATGCTCGGGGACTCCACCGTGACGCTGTAGTTGACCGGGACGTTGGTCACCCGGATGTTGTCGCCAGGGATCGTATAGTTGCCTTCGAGCATGTCGGCGGTCTTGATCGTCACGATGACCGTGTCGACCCCCGAGAGGTTGGTGAAACCGGAGGGCAGGAAACTGTTGACATCAAAGGCAAAAAAGTTGCTGTCGATCGTGATCTCGTTGAGATTGATGAAGCCCATGTCGAGCTGGTCATAAGCGTCGATCAGCTCCTCGGGGCCCGCGACCAGTAGCGTGGCTACGGAAAACTCATCTTCCAGCCAGTCGATCGGAAAGCCCGCCGGGACGTTCAGATATTCTACACCTATGGAGAATTCCTTCTGCTTGAGCACCGGGATGGTCACATCCGCCGTTTCGGCGCTCATCGTCAGCAGGCTGCTGTCGAGCTCGTTGCCCTCGGCGTCGTAGAGGACGATCTGGCCGGTGCGGGTCTTGCTGGAGGTGATCGGCGCGTCAAAGCTGATCGAAACGACGCATTTGTCGATCCGCCCGACGTCGGTTTCCGGGCCCGAGATCGTGATCTCCCGCGGGCTGACCTTCGTCTGTCCGCGGACGTAGTCCTCGGGCGTCTGGAGCCCTTCGATGTCGGTGGCGACCTGGAAGGTCTTCTGCGCCTGGCGGTCCACCCGCACGCGCACGGTGGTGGGGCTGATCGCGTCGGTCTGCGCGAGGGTGAAGCCCTTGCCGAATTTATCCCCCGCGCTGTAGTTGCCCGTCTTGCCGCCCGAGAGGACGACGTCGAAGCTGCCCGGCGCGGTGATTCCGGAGAGGTCCGCGCGGATGTCCACATCCGCGGGCTTTACCGCGCCGACGACGGGGCGCGCGCCCTCGATGCGCACGTCGACCGTTTCGATCTCGCTGTCGACGATGCGCAGGTTGAGCGCGGCGAGCGCGTCCACCTGGTCGGCGGTGATGGTGACCGGAACGTTGCGGATGGTCTGAACCTTATCCGGCTCGACGTAGTAGACGATCACCAGCCAGATGATGACCGACGTCACCAGAGAAAGGATCATGAGCAGCCTCCGGTTGTCCAGGAGGCGTCCAAAGTTAAACTTCATTCGTATCTTCCCCCTCGGGGCTCTTCTTCCCCCGCTTGCGGTCAAAACGCTTGTCGGAAGGCTCGGCGGCGGCTTTTTCGGGGGTGAGCTCCGCTTCCAGATATTCCCGCAGGCGCGCGGTGGAAAGCCCCCGTTCCAGCTTGCCGTTGCGGCAGACGGTGATGAAGCCGGTCTCCTCCGACACGACCACGACGATCGCGTCGCTCATTTCGCTCATGCCGAGCGCCGCGCGGTGGCGGGTGCCCAATTCGCGGCTGATCTCCTGGTTATCGGAGAGCGGCAGAAAACAGCCCGCGGCGTGGAGCCTTCCCTCGCGGACGATCATCGCGCCGTCATGCAGCGGCGAGTTGGGGAAAAAGATGTTTCCGATCAGTTCGGGCGTGGGGTCGGCGTCGACGACCGTGCCCGTCTTGATGATGTCGCCGAGCTTGGTCTTCTGCTCGATGACGACGAGCGCGCCGATCTTCTGGCGCGAGAGGGAGGAGGCCTCCTCCACCAGGGCGTTGATGAACTTCACCCATTTGGCGCGCGTCTCCTGTTCGCTCATCCCGCCTGAAAAGACCTGCAGCTTGCCGATGCGGGAACGCCCGACCTGTTCGAGCGCGCGCCGCAGCTCCGGCTGGAAGACGATCACGAGCGCCAAGACGCCGATCTGCAAAATATTCTTTGTGATGAACTGCATGGCTTTCATCTCAAGCGCCTGCGCGAGCAGGTAGAGCAGCAGCAGCATCGCGATGCCCTTGACAAGCTGCGCGGCGCGCGTCTCGCGCACCAGCTTGATGCCCTGGTAGATCAAAAAGGCCATGACAAGGATGTCCAGCGCGTCTTTCCACTCAAACGTGCTGAACGTTCTGACAATGTTGTACCAGAGCTCGGCCATACATTCATTCCCCTTCGACGTTCGGACGATGCGGCCGGAAACCATTCCGGCCGCATAAATCCCTTTTTATATTTTATCACATATCCACAGCAAATCAATCTTTTTTTTGGCGCATGGCGCGGTTGGCTTTATTTCTCATATGCGATCTTCCGGACCGCCTGCGCGAACTGTCTTCCCTCGTCGGGCGTGTTGAAGGCGCCGACGCTCAGGCGCACCGTCCCGCCGTGGTTGGTCCCGAATTTTTTGTGCGCGAGCGGCGCGCAGTGCAGCCCGCCGCGGACCGCGAACCCCATTTCGTTGAGCTTCGCGGTCGTCTCCTCCGAGCCGAGGCCGTCGATGTTGAAGCTGAATACCGGCAGGTTTTTGCCGTGCTGGGGGGCGGGCGTGTAAAGGCGGACGCCCTTCACTCCGCAGAGCTCCTCGTAAACGCACCGGGCCACCCCGCTCTCAAACCCGGCGATCCGCTCCATTCCGCTCTGGCGGATAAAGTCGATCCCCGCGCCCATGCCGAGGATGCCCACCGTGTTGAGGGTGCCCGCCTCGAAGCGGTCGGGCATGAAATCGGGCTGCAGGTAATCGTAGGAGACGCTGCCCGTCCCGCCCTCCGCGAGCGGCCGCAGGCGCTTGCCGCACGAGGTGATGAGCAGCCCGGTCCCGGTGGGACCGTAAAGCCCCTTGTGCCCGGCCGTGCAGAGGAAATCGATCTGCATCCCCTTGACGTCGATCGGCTCGATCCCGGCCGTCTGGGCGGCGTCGACCGCGAAGTAGAGCCCATACTGCCGTGCGAGCTGCGCCAGCCGCGCGATCGGCAGCTTGACGCCGAACACGTTGGAGCCGTGCGTGACGATGATCGCGCGGGTGTTCGGCCGGATGCAGGAGCGGAAGGCGTTCACCGTCTCCTCGTCGTCCGAAAAGGTCTCCGCGACCGTATAGGTGATGATCCCCTGCACCGTGAGCGCGTGGACCGGCCGCAGGACCGCGTTGTGCTCGAGGTCGGAGATGATGACGTGGTCGCCCGGCTTGAAAAGCCCCTTGACGACCGTGTTGACCGCGTAGGTGCAGTTCTGGGTGAAGACGACGTCCTCCACGTCCGCCGCGCCGAAAAATTCCGCGGCCTTCGAGCGCACCTCGAACACCTGTTTGGCGGTCTCGGCCGACAGGTCGTGCCCGCTGCGTCCCGGGTTGGCGCCGTAACGCATCAGCGCCGTATCCACGGCGTCCTTGACGGAAGCGGGTTTGGGGAAGGTGGTGGCCGCGTTGTCGAAATAGATCATCCGGTCACCCTCCCCGCTGGATTTCCGAGACCTTGATCCCCGCCGCGCTCAGGATTCCGGCGGCGGCGGCCACGTCGCCGCGGATTTTGAGCCCGTACCCACAGCCCTGTCTGCTGTTGGGCGCGGTGTTGCGCTCCACATAGGCGGAAATCCCATTCTGTTCCAAGAGCTTCTGGCCCTTCATCGCGCTGGTGACGGAACGGACCACCAGCACGGCCTGATCTATATTTGTCATAAGCATCGTTCTCCCTGCTATGAAATCATGGATGCGGACGCGCCGCATTGCCGACTGTGTATTCCCGCCTGCGCGGGCAAAAGAAAATACAGCGGTACAGTCCGCGCGTCAAAACGCGTGCAGGTACCGCTGTATCATCATATGCAGGAACGCCCCGGAAAGTCAGCGCCTCATCAGCAGGCAGACCGCGTGGGCGCTGACGCCCTCCCCGCTCCCGGTGAAGCCCATGTGCTCCTCGGTGGTGGCCTTGACGTTCACATCCTCCGCCGGGACCCCGCAGGCGTCGGCCAGCCGCCGCCGCATCTGCGGGATGTATGGCGCGAGCTTCGGGGCCTGCGCGACGACCGTCGCGTCCACGTTGCCGATCTTCCAGCCCCGCTGCTCGGCCATCGCGCGCACCCGCCCGAGCAGCGCGACCGAATCCGCGCCCTCATAGGCCGGATCGCTGTCGGGGAACTGTGCCCCGATATCTCCGAGCGCGAGCGCGCCGAGGACCGCGTCCATCACCGCGTGGGCGAGCACGTCCGCGTCCGAATGCCCGAGCAATCCCTTTTCCCAGGGGATCTCCACCCCGCCGATCACCAGCCTGCGTCCTTCCGCGAGCCGGTGCGTGTCGTAGCCGTGCCCGATTCTCATGCCGCTCATATGCGTTCCCCCTCCGCCGCCTCCACCATCGCCGTCGCGACCACGAGGTCGACCGGCGTCGTGATTTTGATGTTGTCGTAGTCCCCGCGCGCGAGATAGACCGGGTACCCCGCCGCCTCGAGCATCTGGCAGTCGTCGGTATAGTCCATCCCCGTTTCCTCCGCCCTCCGCGCCGCCAGCCGGTAGCGCTCGAGCTCGAACACCTGTGGCGTCTGCACCGCGAACAGGGTGCTGCGGTCGGGCGTCGAAAGGATCCGCCGGTTTTCATCCGCGACCTTGACGGTGTCGGTCACCGGCACGGCCGCCGCCGCCGCGCCGTAGCGGACGGCGTCGATCACCGCGTCCGCGATGACCTGCTGGTTCACAAGCGGGCGCGCGCCGTCGTGGACCGCCACGTACTGCGTCTCGTACCCGACGGCCTCGACGCCGTTTTGGACCGACTGCTGGCGGGTCTGGCCGCCGGCGACCACCGAACGCACCTTCGGGACCCCCCAGGCGCGGATCAGGGCGTGCATCGTCGGGATATCCTGCGCGCGGGCGACCACGATGATCTCGTCGATCCAGTCGCTGTCGGAAAAGGCGAGCATTGTGCGCACGACGACCGGGACCCCGCAGATCTCCTCAAACTGCTTGTCGATCCCCTGCATACGCGAGGCCGCCCCCGCCGCGGCGATGACCGCCGCAACGCGGGGCTTTTCCAGTTTCCGGTTAAAGAGCATGTCCGCCACCCCCTTTTTTCATGATAGCGCCCGGGGAAGAAAAATTTGCGCGAATTTTGATACGCCCGCGCGCCCGTCCCGGCGGCGGGGCCAATCCTGTCCTATTATAGCAAATCCGCGCGCGGAAAAAAAGGCCCCCGGAAGCGCCTGCGCTTCCGGGGGCCTTTTTCTTTCAGATCAGATGCTGATCGCGTCCGCGATGTCGTAGAGGTGGCGGTTGAATTCCTTCTTCATGCTGAGGGCCTCGAGGATTTCGTAGTCGACGATCTTGTTCTCGTGGCAGACGACCACGCGGTTGCCGATGCCCTTTTCAAGCAGCTCGACCGCATGGTAGCCCATCTCGCTGGCGAGCACGCGCTCGCGGGCGGTCGGGGCGCCGCCGCGCTGCACATGGCCAAGCACCGTGGCGCGGGACTCGACGCCGGTGCGCGCCTCGATCTCCTCGGCGATGTCGTGGACCGTACCGACGCCGTCCGAGCTGGTCACGCCCTCGGCGACGATGACGATGAAGTGCTTTTTGCCGGTGCGCAGGGTGCGCTGCATCTTCTCGACGATCGCGTCGATCGAGAAGGGCACCTCGGGCACGAGGATGGAAACCGCGCCGCAGGCGATGCCGGCGTGGAGGGCGATGTCGCCGCAGCGGCGGCCCATGACCTCGACGATCGAGCAGCGGTCGTGGGATTGGGAGGTATCGCGCAGCTTATCGACCATGTCCATGACGGTGTTGACCGCCGTGTCGAAGCCGATCGTATAGTCGCTCGAAGCGATGTCGTTGTCGATCGTGCCGGGCAGGCCGATGCAGGGGATCCCCTTGAGGGAGAGGTCGCGCGCGCCGCGGAAGGAGCCGTCGCCGCCGATGACGACCAGCCCGTCGATGCCCGCCTGGAGGCAGGCCTCCTTGCCGCGCTCCACGCCCTTGTCGTCGCGGAACTCGGGGCAGCGCGCCGAATAGAGCATTGTGCCGCCGCGGTGGAGCGTGTCGCTGACGCTGCGCAGGTTCATCTCAAACATATCGTGGGCAAGCAGCCCGCTGTAGCCGCGGCGGATGCCGATCACCCGCATGTTCTTATGAAGGGCGGCCCTGACGACGGCGCGGATCGCCGAGTTCATGCCGGGGGCGTCACCGCCGCTGGTCAATACGCCAATCGCTTTCTGCTTGTTTTCCATATCCTCGCATCCTCCGTCTGCGGAAAATCCGCGTTCTAATCTTACTTATGCCCGATTATCGGCATTTTACCGAAATAATTATAGAAGATTCGTCCCTTTTGTGCAAGCGATTTGATTCAACCTGATTAATTTTTATCATAGTACTGGATAATTTCAAAGAAAACCCGCGAAATTTATTGTTTATATACGACGTTTTCCGCGCCGAGCAGCTTCTTGAGCTCCCGCTCGAGCACGGGGTTGTAATCTACCCACAGGGCGTGCGCGGCCACGTTGTATTTCCCCGTGTCCTTGAAATAGAAGTACACGGCGTCCCGGCCGGTCCCGCCGTTTTCGGGCGAAAAGATCGAAAGCAGATTTTTCACCCGGTCGTAGACGGGCGCCGACGCGCTGTCGATGCGCAGGTAGGCCCCGGCGTTTTTGCTGCGGGGCGCGGCGGGCCGAGCGGGCGCCTGCGGCGCCCGTTCGCGGCGCGGCGCGCCGGAATAGCGGCCCGCCCCCGCGGACGAACCCTCGGGCAGCGGCTCGCCGGGCGAGGCGGCGGCCTCGCAGATCAGCTTGGCGTCCTCCTCCTCGCGCATCGACACCCTGCCGCGCACAATGACGACGCTGCCCTCCGCGAGCTTGTGGGAATACTGCGTGAGCACCTTTGGGAACACCAGCATCTCGATGCTGCCGCTCGTGTCCTCGAGCATGACGAACGCCATCATCTCCCCGCCGCGGGTCGATTTGAGCCGCTTGGAGGAGACGATCGCCGCCACGCGCACCGACGCGCCGTCGGCGATATGGCTCCCCCGCTCCTCGGCGTTCGAGATATCGGCGATCAGCGTGCAGTGCTCCTGCTCGATCATCTCGGCAAAGCGCGCCATTGGATGGCCGCTGATATAGAGCCCCGTCGTCTCCTTCTCCATCGCGAGCAGCTCGGAGGGCTCGTATTCCTCCACACGCGGAAGCTGGTGGGCGGATTTGATCCCCACGTCGGGGTTGTCGAAGAGGTTGATCTGGCCGGAAATGTTGCGCTTGGCGGCCGCGTCGATGTCGTCAAGGATCGCCTCAAGACCCTCCAGCATGCTGTGGCGGTTCTTGCAGGCGCAGTCGAGCGCGCCCGATTTGATGAGGCTTTCGACCGCACGCTTGTTCGTCTCCTTGCCGTACATCCGCTCGCAGAAGTCGGAGAAGTCGAGGAAGGGGCCGTTCTCCTCCCGCTCGGCGATGAGCTCGCGGATGCAGCCCCGGCCGATGTTCTTGACCGCGAGCAGGCCGAAACGGATCGCGTCCCCGCTCACCGTGAAGCCCTCGCCGCTGATGTTGACGTCGGGGGGCAGCACCTTGATGCCCATGCGGCCGCACTCGCCGATATACTCGATGACCTTGTCGGTGTTGTCGAGCACGCTCGTGAGCAGCGCCGCCATGAACTCGCGCGGATAGTGGCATTTGAGGTAGGCCGTCTGGTAGGAGACGAAGGCGTAGGCCGCCGCATGGGATTTGTTGAAGGCGTAGGAGGCGAACGAGCTCATCTCGTCGAAGATCTCGTTCGCGGTCTCCCGCGGCACGCCGTTTGCCTGCGCGCCCGAAACGAAGACCTCCCGCTCCTTCTCCATCACATCGTGCTTCTTCTTGGACATCGCGCGGCGCACGAGGTCGGCGCGCCCGTAGGAGTAGCCGCCGAGCGCGCGGCAGATCTGCATGACCTGCTCCTGGTAGACGATGCACCCGTAAGTCACGTCGAGAATCGGCTTGAGGAGCGGGTGCTTGTAGGTGACGAGCCCGGGGTTGTGGCGGTTGCGGATGTAGGTGGGGATCGACTCCATCGGCCCGGGGCGGTAGAGGGAGATGACCGCGATCAAATCCTCGATCGACTCGGGGCCGAGCTGGGCGATCACGTTGCGCATGCCCGCGGACTCGAACTGGAAGACGCCGACGCACTGCCCCTTGGTGAGCATCGCGAAGGTGTCTGGATCGTCGAGCGGGATGCTGTCCGCGCGAAAGCCGGGACTGCGTTTGGCGGCCTCCTTCTCGGCGTAGCTGATGACCGTCAGCGTGCGAAGGCCGAGGAAGTCCATCTTGAGCAGCCCGAGCTCCTCAAGCGTCGTCATCGTGAACTGGGTGACCGGCATCGTCTCCTCCGCCTTGTAGAGCGGCACGTAGCTGTCCACCGGGTCGCGGGTGATGACGACGCCCGCCGCGTGGGTCGAGGCGTGGCGGGGCATCCCCTCGATCTTGCGCGCCATGTCGAGCAGCTCTGCGACCTTGGGGTCGCTCTCGCGCATCTGCTTGAGGTCCGCCGAGACCGAAAGCGCCCGGTCGAGCGTCATCTTCAGCTCGTTCGGCACGAGCTTGGCGATCGCGTCCACCTGCTGGTAGGGGACGCCGAGCACCCGCCCCACGTCGCGGATGGCCGCGCGCGCGGCCATCGTCCCGAAGGTGATGATCTGCGCGACATGGTCCGCGCCGTACTTGCGCACGACGTAGTCGATGACCTCCTGCCGCCGCTCGTAACAGAAATCGATGTCGAAGTCGGGCATGCTGACCCGCTCGGGGTTCAAAAACCGCTCGAAGAGCAGGTTGTAGCGGATGGGATCGATGCCGGTGATGCCGATGCAGTAGGCGGCGAGGCTTCCCGCGCCCGAACCGCGCCCCGGCCCCACCGGAATGCCGACCGATTTCGCGTAGTTGATGAAGTCGAAGACGATGAGGTAGTAGTCGACATACCCCATCTTGATGATCACGTCCAGCTCGTACTCCAGCCGTTCCGCGACGGCCGGGTCGGGCTGATCGCCGTAGTGGCGGCGCAGGCCCTCGTAGCAGAGGCGCTTGAAGTAGGAGAGGTTGTCCTCCCCGCCCGGCGCTACGAAGAGCGGGAGCTTGGTATTGCCGAACTCGAACTCGACGTTGCACATCTCCGCGATTTTGAGGGTATTGTCGAGCGCGCCGGGGTAGTTCTGGAAGAGCGCGGCCATCTCGTCGCGGCTCTTGACGTAGAATTCCTCCGTCTCGAATTCGAGGTCGCCCGGCTCGTCCACCGTGGTGTTCGTCTGGATGCAGATCAGCACGCTCTGCATCCTGGCGTCCGCCCTCTCGATGTAGTGGGCGTCGTTGGTGGCGACGAGGCCGATGCCCGTCTCCTTGGAGAGCCGCAGCAGGTCGGGCAGGATCTGCTCCTGAAGCCGGATGCCGTGGTTCTGGATCTCGATATAGTAATTTCCCTCGCCGAAGACGTTTTGGTACCAGAGCGCTGTCTCCTTCGCGCGGTCATAATCCCCCGCGGCGAGCATCCGGGGAATCTCCCCCGCGAGGCAGGCCGACAGACAGACGAGCCCCTCGTGATACTCCTCGAGCAGGTCGTGATCGACGCGCGGCTTGGAGTAGAAGCCCTCGACGAACCCGGCGGACACCATCTTGATCAGGTTCTGGTAGCCGGTGTTATTTTTGCAGAGCAGCACGAGATGGTAGGGGGAGGAATCGACCTTGTGCTGCTTATCGAAGCGGGTGCGTGGCGCGACATAGACCTCGCACCCGATGATCGGCTTGACGCCCGCCTTTTTGGCGGCCTTGTAAAAGTCGATCGCGCCGAACATCACGCCGTGGTCGGTGATCGCCACGGACGACTGCCCGAGCGCCTTGACCCGCTCGACCAGCCGCTCGATCCGGCAGGCGCCGTCGAGCAGGCTGTATTCGGTATGTACGTGCAGATGCGCAAAATCGGCCATTTCCGTTCCCCCTTTGCCCGTTCCTCTTACGCCCTATCCGAGCCGCACGGCCGTGCCCGACACGGTCACCATGAGCATGCCGTTGTTCGCGCCGAGCACCTCGTAATCCACGTCAATCCCGACGACCGCGTCGGCCCCGAGCGCCCGCGCGCGCTCCTCCAGCTCCCGCATCGCTTCCTCCCGCGCCCGGAGCAGCTCCTCCTCATAGGTCCCCGAGCGGCCGCCGAAGAAGTTGGAGAGCCCGGCGGTGAAGTCCTTGATGAAATCGACGCCCGCGATCACCTCGCCGAACACGACGCCTTGATATTCCGTAATATGCTTCCCTTCCACCGAAGGGGTCGTCGTCAGAATCATGCCTGTTCCTCCCTGTGCTCTTTCCTTCGAAGCTCCGCGGCGTATTCGGATATCCGCCGCAGGCGGTGGTTGACGCCCGACCGGGAGATCGGGCTCGTAAGCGCCTTGCCCAGCTCCCGCAGGGACATGTCCGGATTTTGCAGCCGCAGCCGCGCGAGCTCCCGCAATTCCTCGTCGAGCGAACCGATGCCTCCCGACGCTTCGATCAGCCGGATGTCCTCGATCTGGGAGAGCGCCGCGTTGACCGTCTTGGAGATGTTGGCCGTCTCGCAGTTGGTGGCGCGGTTGACCCGGTTGCGGAGCTCCTTGACGATCTTGACCTCCATCAGTTCGAGCGACGACTTGGGCGCGCCGAGGTAGGTCAGCAGGTCCTCGATGTTTTCGCTCTCCTTGTAGTAGAGCAGGTAGTCGTTGCGGCGGACGGTGCGCTTGGGCGGCGCGAGATATTCCGCGAGCAGCGCCGCGAGGTCGTCCGCGAGCGGCTGGTGCTGGGTCGCGAATTCGACGCGGTAGCCCTTTTCCGGGTCGGACACCGCGCCGCACGCCAGAAACGCCCCGCTCAAAAAGGCGGCGGCCTCCTCCTCGGGGACATGCGCGAAGTCGATGCGGCGGGGGTCCTCCCCCGCCCTGCACCCGAAACGGGAGAGCACGGCGACCCGGTCGGAGAGGCTGTCCACCGTCACGAGGTAGACGCTCCGGCGGTCCTTGCGCTTGACCTCCCGCAGGGTGATGCTCCCGCCGAGGCCCACCAGGTCGGAGATGCTGTCCGCGTAGAGCCGCGCGACGAATTTGTGCTCGGTGTGCAGCGAGATCTCCTCCGGCCCGAACGCGCGTCCGAACAGCAAAAGGCCGTAGGCGAGCGCCCACCTGCGGCGCTGGCGAAACGGCCTGTTATTGCAGATTTCACTTTTGATGCGGTAGGCAAACGACATGGCTACTCCTTGCGCTTGGCGATATCCCGGTGGGTCACGGTGCTGCGCACCTTCTGTTCCTGCATGTGCTCCTCCAGAAGCTGCGCGAAGACCACCGAGCGGTGCTTCCCGCCCGTGCAGCCGACCGCGATGGTCAGCTGGGTCTTCCCCTCGTCCCGGTAGAGGGGCAGCAGGTAGTCGACGAGGTCGAACAGCTTGGGGATCAGCTTCTGCGCCTGCTCCCATTTGAGGACGTACTCCCGCACCGGCGCATCGAGGCCGGTCAGGCTCTTGAGTTCGGGCACGTAGAAGGGGTTCGGCAGGCAGCGCACGTCAAAGACGAGGTCCGCCTCCTTGGGCAGGCCGTATTTGAAGCCGAAGGACATGCAGTTGACGAGCATCGCCTGGTTTTTGTCGTCGAGGAAGATGCCGACCACCTTTTCCCGCAGCTGGTTGACCGAGAGGTAGGTGGTGTCGATCACATAGTCGGCGCACTCCCGCAGCCGGGAGAGCAGCCGCCGTTCCTCCGCGATGGCCTCCTCGATCGAGGTGTTTTCGTCGTCCATCAGCGGGTGGGTGCGGCGGGTCTCCTTATACCGCTGGATGAGCGTCGCGTCCTCGCAGTCGAGGAAGAGGGTCTGAAACCCGCTCGACGCCTCCAGAAACTCCTCGATTCCCTCGAAGATGTCCCCGAAAATTTCCCGGCTGCGCGCGTCGATGACGAGCGCGACCTTATCCACCTTATCCTCCGCCTGGAGGCACAGGTCGGTGAAGGATTTGACCATCTTGGGCGGGAGGTTGTCGACGCAGTAGTAGCCGATATCCTCCATCGCCGCGATCGCGCGGGATTTTCCCGAACCGGACATGCCGGTGATGATTACAAATTCCATAGGCTTCCTTTTCCGCCCGTCTGGCGGGCGCTCTCAGAGCAGTTTGATTTCACATTCGAGCGTATAGCCGGTCTTCTCCAGCACTTCCTTTTGGACCAGTTCGACGAGCGCGAGCACGTCGCGGCAGGTGGCGTTGTCGTAGTTGATGACGAAGCCCGCGTGCTTTTCGCTGACCATCGCGCCGCCCACCCGGCGGCCCTTGAGCCCGCACCGGTCGATGAGCGCCGACGCGTAGGAGCCGGCCGGACGCTTGAAGGTGCTTCCGCCGCTCGGGTATTCGAGCGGCTGCTTCTGCTTCCGGCGCTCCATGAGATCGTCCATTTTGGCGCGGATGGCGGCGGGGTCGCCCTTTTGGAGCCGGAAAGCCGCGCCGGTGATGAGATGCCCGGGACGGCCGGTAAACCAGCTGTGCCGGTAGGAGAGCTCCAGCTCCGCGGCGCCGAGGACGCGTTCCCCGCCCTCCGGCGTGAGACAGCGGACGCTTTCAAGCACATCCTTCATCTCGCCGCCGTAGGCGCCCGCGTTCATATAGACCGCGCCGCCCACGCTGCCGGGGATGCCGTAGGCGAATTCCAGCCCCGACAGCCCCCGCTGCCACGCGAAGACGCAGAGCGCCGTCAGGCTCGCGCCCGCGGGGCAGAAGATCGTCTCCGGGCCTTGCATCCCGGGCTTCGCGGCCTGCTCGTCGAAGGAGAGCACCGCGCCCCGGATCCCCTCGTCCGAGACGAGCAGGTCGGACCCCCTGCCGATGATCGTGAGCGCAACGCCCAGCTCCCCCGCCCGCCGCATAACCTTCGCGGCCGTCTCAGCGTCCGCCGGGCGGACCAGCAGGTCGGCCGGCCCCCCGATTTTAAACGACGTGTGCCTGGACATCGGTTCGTCCGCATGGCAGGCGCACCCGATCGATTCGCAGTACGCCCGCAGCTCGTGTATCCCGCTCATGAAGCCTCCTGGAAAATCATTTGTATTGTTTGCCGAGCAGCGCCGCGCCGATGATGCCCGCGTCGTTGCCGAGCTTCGCCTTGATGATCTGCGAACAGTTGTTGGGGTCGTGGTTGAAGGTCTGCGGATAGGCACGCTCCCGCATCGGGCCGAAGAGGGTCTCCCCCTCCTTGCTGATGCCGCCGCCAATGACGACCGCCTGCGGCTGGAAGAGGTTGATGATGCCGCTGACCGCGTAGGCGAGGTAGTCGATATACTGGTCGACAACCGCCTTGCCCGCCTCGTCGCCTGCGCGCATCGCGTCGAACGCGGTGCGGCCGCTCACCTTGTCGAGGCTGCCCTCCGCGAGCTCCCACATCTTGGATTTCGCGTTGAGCTGCATGGACTCGCGGGTGATGCGGATGAGCCCCGTCACCGCGCAGTAGGACTCGATGCAGCCGCGCCGGCCGCAGGTGCAGGGCACGCCCTGGTAGACCATGCCGATGTGCCCAAGCTCCGCGCCCTTGTAATTGAATCCCGACTGGATTTTTCCGTCGATGATGATGCCGCCGCCCACGCCGGTGCCCAGCGTGATCAGGATGACCGAATCGAGCCCCTTGGCCGCGCCGGCCATCAGTTCCCCGTAAGCGGCGGCGTTGGCGTCGTTTTCGACATAGACCTTCTTGCCGAGCCGTTCCGCGACGAGCATTCCCAGCGGGGTGTCGTGGAAGCCGAGGTTCGCCGCGAGTCCCACCATGCCCGTTTCGGGGTTCACGGTGCCGGGCGTCCCGACGCCCACCCACGCGACCTCGTCGAAGGTGACGCCCGCGTTTTCGACCGCCCGGCGCGCGGTCGCCGCCATGTCGTCCGCGATCTCCTCCGCCGGATGGAACGCCTTGGTCTTTTCATTGGCACGGCCGACGATCCGGTAGTCCTCGTCCACCACGCCGACGGCGATGTTGGTGCCGCCGAGGTCGATTCCCACGTAATAACTCATCGTATGCTCTCCCTTTCCTCTTGATGTCCTCCTGGTGGCTTTATATCAGCGGACGCCCGCTCTTTTCCCGCGCGAGCGCCAGAAAGCGCCCGTAGTCGGCGTTCATGACAAGCTCCTCCGGGAAGCCGATCTCCTCCAGCATCTCGACGGCCGCGCCGACATTGCCGATCTGAGTGAAAAAGTGCGCGTCCGAGCTGCACACCACCCGCACTCCGTATTTTTTGCAGCTCTCCGCGATCCTGCGGCAGTTTTCCGCCGAACCGGGCCTGCATTCAAAGGAGTGGGCGTTGATTTCGACGATCTTGCCGTTCTCGGCGAACGCCTTTACGACGGCGTCCACGTCGAAGCGGTAGCGTTCGTCCCCCGCGTGGCCGATCACGTCGACGAGGGGATTCTTCGCGACCGCGAGCCAGCCGGCGGTGTGCTCCTCCTCGGTGGCGGGCGCGAGGCAGTTGATGTGGTAGGAGGCGATCACCCAGTCGAGCCGCGCGAGCTTGCGGTCGGGCAGGTCGAGGCCCCCCTCGTAATCGATGATGTTCGTCTCCGCGCCCTTGAGGACGACGACCCCCTCCATCAGGTCGGGGATCACGTTGGGCAGGTTGCTGAAAAACATCCCGCCCGGCGCGCCCTCCATCGCCGGGCAGTGCTCGGTGACGCAGAGAAATCGGATCCCGCTGCGCGCGGCGTACCGCACGTTCTCATAGAGGGTGCTGAACGCGTGGTCGCACGCAACGGTATGGCTGTGGGTTTCCGCGATGATCTGCATGCAGTCAGGTTCCTTTCCGGGTTAGAAATCTCCCCAGTCGGTGGGGTTGCCGCCGTCCGGCTCGACCATGCCGAGCTTTTCGAGCAGCTCCTGGGCGGCGTTGTAGCCCATGCGCTTCTGGCGGTTGTTCATCGCCGCGACTTCGATGATGATGGCGAGGTTGCGCCCCGGCTTCACCGGGATGGTCAGCGACGGGATCTGCACGCCGAGCACCTCGGTGTATTCGTCGTTCATGCCCATCCGGTCGTACACCTTGGCGGCGTCCCACTGTTCGAGCTGAACGATCATGTTGATCTTCTCGGTCATCTTGACCGCGCCGATGCCGAAGAGGCGGCGGGCGTTGATGATGCCCACGCCGCGCAGCTCCATGAAGTGGCGGATATTTTCGGGCGAGGAGCCGACGAGGCTCTTGGCGGAGACGCGCCGGATCTCCACCGCGTCGTCCGCGATGAGGCGGTGGCCGCGCTTGACGAGCTCAATGGCCGTCTCGCTCTTGCCGACGCCGCTCTCCCCGAGCAGCAGGATGCCCTCGCCGTAGACCTCGACAAGCACGCCGTGGCGGGTGACGCGGGGGGCGAGCTCGACGTTGAGCTCCCCGATGAGCCCCGCCATGAAGGCGGAGGTGCCGTCCGCGGTGCGCAGCAGCGGGACCTTGTATTTCTGCGCGGCGGAACGCATCCGGTCGGTCACCTCGATGTTCCGGGTGATGACGACCGCGGAGGGCTGGCTTGCAAAGTAGTCGTCCACGCGGCGGGTGCGCTCCTCCTCGTCGAACTGGTCGAGGAAGGCAAACTCGCTCTTTCCGAGGATCTGCATCCGCTGGTGGTCGAAATAATCAAAAAAGCCGGACAGCTGCAGCCCCGGCCGGTTGACCTCGGGCGTGGAGATGGAGATCCCGGCGGCGTCTTCGGGAAGATAGACCACCTCAAGGTTAAAATCCCTGATCAGCTTTTGGAGGGGCACAATAAATTTTGTCGCCACATGAGCACCTTCTTTATTCGTTTTCCGTCGATATTCCTCTAGCTATTATACATGATGGAGGCGCATCTTTCAAACCCTATTTTGGGCAAAAATGTATTTCCAAATGCAGTTGAAATCCACCCGGCAATGTATTATACTTTTATGAGCCACTTAATGAAAGGGGAACTGCTGCTTGCAAAGACGGTTCGCGGCCTTTGCCGCTGGCGCGCTGCTCCTGTTTTCGGCCGTCACGGCCAGCGCCGAAACCCTTCCCGGCGACGCTGCCCCGGCCCCCGTCGCCGAACAGACCTGGCGGTACCTCGACGCCAATCCCCCGGGAGAAAACAGCATTCTCGCCTATTCGCTCGGCGGACAGGCCGTCCGGGAGGACGCCGTTACCAGGCTGTCCGGGGACCTGCGCGGCAGCGTAGCGGATGGATTTTCCTCTCCCCGCGCGCTGGAACGGGGCATCATCGGGCTGGTCAAGAGCGGGCAGGATCCCGCCTCGTTTGAAAAGACCGACCTAGTTTCCGCCCTCTACTCCCATGAAAACATCTACCAGGAGGGGCTGGACGGCGCGCTTTTGGCGCTGGCCGCCTACAGCGCGGCGGACGCGCAGTCTCCCGTCTCCGCGCACAACTCCCCCACCGCGGTCATCGACTATATCGTATCCTCCCAGCTCCGCGCGGGCGGGTTCGGTTCCGCCGCCGGGCGCGACCCGGACGTACGGACCACCGCGCGGGCGGTCACCGTCCTCGCGGCGAGCCGGGACATCCCCTACGTGAACACCGCGGTCAACCGGGCGCTCTCCTGGCTGAGCACCCAGCAGGATGAGGACGGCGCCTTCCTCCGCAACGGCCGCCCCGACTGCGAAAGCACCGCGGCGGTCCTGACGGCGGTGCGCACCTGCGGCATCGGCCTGGGCGACGCGCGGTTCACCAAAAACGGACGGGACCTGCACGACGCGCTCCAATCCTTCCGGCAGCAGGACGGCGGCTACGCCGCCACCCCCGGCGGGCCTTCGGAGGTCGCGGCAACGGAGGCGGCGGTGATCGCCCTTTCGACCGACGCGTCCGGCCTCTCGCCCTACCTGCCGCCCGAGCGGTATCCCGGCTATGTGGAGCCGCAGCCCGACAACGCCTATGTGTTTCTGCGGTTCCTCTTCGGGTTCCTGCTCCTCTTCGGGCTGCTCTATCTGATCCTGATCCTCACCGGGAAGATCGGCAAGCGCTGGGGCAAGTTCCCTCCCGCGGAACCGGAGAATCCCGGCGAAGCGCCCGGCGCGGGCGCGGATACCCGCACGCTCGAGCTCAATATCCCGATGAAGGCGGAGATTCCAGACTTCGACGCCCTGCCCGACGGCGACCCGCCCGAACAGACGAAAAAATAAAAAAGGCAGCCGCCCGCGGGCGGCTGCCTTTTTTGATCGTCAACGGTTGAGGAAGGTGAAATTCGAGTCCTGCGCGAAGTTTTCGAAGTTGTACATCACGAGCACGTCGTCGAATTCCGCCCGCGCCATGACCTCGCTCATCGGCGCCGTCAGGTTGCGCAGGTCGACCATCCACACCTCGTCGTAGCTGTAGGTCAGAAAGGGCGCGAACGGGTTCCCATAGCTGTCCTTGATGAGCAGGACGCGGGAGGTCCGCCCCTCCTGGTGGTTGAGGTTGTTTTCCGATTTGACGACGGTCAGGTCGCTGTTGCCCCACAGGAAGGCGGCGTGCTTGTCCCGCTCCCCCCACTTCTCCGCGTCGTAAAGGCCAGGCTTCTCCTCCCCGCCCACCGTGACCGAGGAGACGGGGATATCGTACCACTCGATCGTGTCCGGGACCGCGGAAAAGAGCTTGCACTTGCTGAAGTAGGTGCCGTAGAAGCCGGGAGCCTCCCTTCTCAGCGGCTCCAGCACGGAAAATTCCACCGCCTTGAGTCCCCGGGACTCGACGAACGCGCGGTAGGCGTTGTAGGCGCCCCAGGTCGTCCAGTGGTGGTCGGTGCGGTAGTAGGCCTGCCGCTCCGACGCGGCGAGCCGCATCACCGGGAAGAGGTCGAGCGTGTCCGCGCCGCCGGGCAGCGCGCTGTAGATTTCAGTGACGCGCGCCGCCTGGTTGACGTTTTGCAGGCCCTTCGGGAGCTTGTCCGCGAGGATCTCATAGGAGTTCGGGATGACCGCCACAGTGATCGGCGCGGTGTCCCGGTAGGAGGCCAGATAGGTCCCGAGCAGCTCGATGTTCATCGAAAACCGGCGCTCGTCCACTGTCTCGTACCGGTCGAACAGGTAGTTGTCCGACCCGTAGACGATGCCGTTGTTCTCGATCTTTCCGAGCGCCGATTCGCTCACCGATTTGAGCGTAATCCACCCGTCCCGCCCGACGAACTGGTCGTTGAGGTAGGTTTCAAACCGCTGGGTGTACTTGTTCTCCTGGTCCTTCGCCAGCAGCGCCGTCGCCGTCAGCTTCGGCCTCTGGGCGAGCGGGCGGTTCTCGAGCTCGCTCTTCTCCCGGTCGGGGGTCAGCAGGTTCGCCGCCGAGACGATCAGCAGGAAGGCCGCAAAGAGGAAGACGAGCGGATATTTTTTTAAGGTCTGCATCATGCTTCCTCCTCAGAAGTTCCAGTAGAGGAACGGGTTGTAGGTGGAGTCCACCAGATAGGCGACCGAAAGCACCAGTATGAGCCCCAAAAACGGCAGCGCGAGCGCGCGGCAGACCTTCGGGTGCCGGTCGCGGATGCGGTTCAGCACCGGCATGGAGAAGAGGATTCCCAGCGCCAGCACGACCGCATAGTTGCGCAGGTAGAACATCCATTCATTCCCGCCCGTAAGGGAGAACAGTTTCCCAAAGAAGACGCCGAGCGCGCCGAAGCTCCCCTCGATGGCGAAGAGCCCCCATCCGAGCATGACCGCCAGCAGCGAATAGGCGTGAGAAATGAGCGGGTGCCTGTCCAGAAACACGCGCAGGCCCATCCGTTCGATCATGAGCAGGACGAAATAGTAGAGCCCCCACAGCACGAAGTTCCAACTCGCGCCGTGCCACAGCCCGGTGAGCGCCCAGACGACCAGCAGGTTCAGGACGTTACGCGCCGGGCCTCTGCGGCTGCCGCCGAGCGGGATATAGACATAGTCGCGGAACCACCCCGAAAGGGTCATGTGCCACCGCCGCCAGAACTCGGTGACGCTGCGGGAGATGTAGGGGTAGTTGAAGTTCTGCGGGAAGGTGAACCCGAGCGCCTTGCCCATGCCGATGGCCATGAGCGAATAGCCGGAAAAATCGAAGTAGATCTGGAGCGTGAAGGCGATGAGCGCGAGCCACGCCGAAGCGGTCGAGACGTTCGCGAACCCGACCGCCGCCACGTCGCTCCACAACGCGCCGATCGAGTTGGCGAGCAGCACCTTGCTGCCCAGGCCGAGGATGAAGAGCCCGATGCCGTCCTGCACCGCACCGAGGGTGATCTTACGGCTGTGCAGCTCGCGGCTGATGTCGGAGTACTTGACGATCGGGCCGGCGATCAGCTGCGGGAAAAGGACGACGAAGGTGCCGAAATTGATGATGTTGCGTTCGGTCTCCACCTTGCCCGCGTAGACGTCGACCGTATAGGTCATGATCTGGAAGGTGTAGAAGCTGATGCCGAGCGGGAGGGTCCTGGCCGCTTCGATATAGGGCACCGCCATCCCCGTCAGCGTGTTCCAGTTGTCGATCAGGAAATTGCTGTACTTGAAGAAGACGAGCCACGCGATGCTGAAAACGAGCGACAGGAGCAGGACGGCGCGGCTGAGCGCGCGGTTCCGCTTCCACCGGCCGATGGCCAGTCCCGCGAAGTAGTTGACGAGGATGACCGCGATCATCACCGGGAAGAAGCGGATCTCCCCCCACGAATAGAAGACGAGGCTCGCTACCAGCAGGACGGCGTTTTTCAGCCGCACCGGCGCGATATAGTAGACCGCGAAGGTCACCGGCAAAAAGCAGAACAGGAACAGCAGGCTGCTGAATACCACGGGTTTCTCCCCTTTTTGTCACAAAATGAAAGTGTACCGAATAGAAGCTATCCAGTACACTTTACCAAATCCTGCGGATTTATGCAAGATTTAAGCGGCAAACGCCTCGTCAATGATTTTGACCGCCCGGTCGAGGTCGTCGTCAAAGGTTTCCGGACTCTCTCCGAGGATGACCAGGAACACATAGTTCCCACGGTCGACCACGCGGCCCTTTTGCGCCTTTTCCGACTGGTCGGGCAGGTAGTTCGAGAAGGAGGCCTGCACATCCTTGAGGCGCTTGCCCATCGCCTCGATCACCGCGTCCTTCTGTTCCGGCTTCGCCTTGACGGCAAGCAGGTTGTCGGCGCTCACATTGACCATCGCGAACTGGCCGTAATACTCGTCCACGTCCTTTTCGGGGTCGATGTAGAAAACGTCCTTCATGAGGGTGTCGTCGATCTCGGCGGGCATCGCGATCCCCACCTCGTCGATGATCTGGTCGACAACCGTCTGGATCGTCTGCCCCTCCTTCATCTCGGTGGAATCGCCGGAGGCCGCGGGTTTCGAGCCGCACCCGGTAAGCATCCCGGCGAACAGCGCGGCGGAAAGCAGAACAGCGAATATCTTTTTCATGGTACATTCTCCTTTGGTCATTGCCCGCAACGGGCTTCATTCTTCCCTCATAGAGTATGCCCAAACGCGCGGATTACTTCAGGAAAACTGGAAAAATTTTTTATGCGGACAAAAAACGGGCGGTCTTCAGGACACGTTGCCGAAAAATTCCGCCATCCGGCGGTCCTTCGGATTGCCGAAGACCTCCTCCGGCGGGCCCGACTCGACGATCTCCCCGTCGCACATGAAGAGGATCTTGTTTGCTACGTCCCGCGCAAAGGACATCTCGTGGGTGACGACCACCATCGTCATCCCCTCCTCCGCGAGCTTGCGCATGACGCCGAGCACCTCGGCGGTGAGCTGCGGGTCGAGCGCGGAGGTCGGCTCGTCGAAGAGCATGATGTCGGGGTTGAGCATGAGCGCGCGCGCGATCGCGACCCGCTGCTTCTGCCCGCCCGACAGCGTTGAGGGCATTGCGTCGACCTTGTCCTGGAGCCCCACCTTGCCGAGGATGGACATCGCGCGCGCGTCCGCCTCCTCGCGGGCGACGCCCTGCGTCTTGACGAGCGGCATCGTCAGGTTTTTGCGCACCGACAGATGCGGGAAAAGGTTGAAGGACTGGAAGACCATTCCCATCTTCGCGGTGATGGCCCGCACCTTGGCCGCCGGCGGATAGACCCCGTCGGTGACAAACGGCTCCCCCTCCACGACGATGCTCCCGCCGTCGACCTTCTCCAGATCGATCAGGCAGCGCAGCATCGTGCTCTTGCCCGCGCCCGACGGCCCGATGACCGCGATCACGTCGCCCCGCTTTACGGTAAAGCTCACGTCGGTGAGCACATCCTGCCCGGAAAAGCCCTTTTTGAGGCCGCTTACTTCGATCAGGTTCATTTTCCCGCCCTCCTCAATATGCCATTTTCTTTTCCAGCCAGTTGAAGAACAACTGGAGGACGGTGTTCATCGCCAGGTAGATGACGAACGCGATCACATAGGGAAAGACGTTGCCCGTGCGGGTGACCGCCGCCTTGGCGTAATAGAGGATCTCGGTGATCGAGATCGCAAAGACGAGCGCGGTGTCCTTGACCAGCGTGATCGATTCGTTGGTGATGCTCGGCAGCGCGACGCGGATCATCTGCGGCAGGATTACATGGAAGGTCGTCTGCACCTTGTTAAGTCCAAGTACTTGACAGGCCTCATACTGCCCGCGGTCGATCGACAGGAGCCCCCCGCGGAAGATCTCCGCGAAATACGCCGCGTAGTTGAGGGAGAAGCCGATCAGCGCGCAGACCATCGCGGAATGGAGCGCGGTCTTAAAGAAGTCGTTCACAAAGGGCAGGCCGTAATAGATGAAGAAGAGCTGGAGCATCAGCGGCGTGCCGCGCATGACGTAGATATAGGCGTTGATGATCCAGCGCAGCGGCGCGACGCGGCTGCGGGTGCCGAGCGTCATCAAAAAGCCGAGCGGCAGCGACGCGACGAGGACCACGAAAAAGAGGGTCAGAACCGTTCCCAGACCCTGCAGGATCGCGCTGGTGGTGGTTGCGATCTCGCTGATTGACATAAAGGCACGCTCCTATGTAAGTGATATGATGCGGGCTCTTTTATGACGCTAACACGCTGCCCGACAAAAGCGTTTGGCTCCATAAAACAGCCCGCACTCCCGGCCGGGGAACCCGGTCGGGAGTGCAGCGTATTGCGGTGGATACGAACTTATTTGACCTTGATCATGTCGTCGCGGCCAAACCATTTCTGGGAGATCTCGGCGATCTTGCCCTCGTCGGCCAACTCGCCCAGCGCGTTCCAGACCGCGTCCTTGAGCGCCGTGTTCCCCTTCTTGAAGGCGATCGCGTACTGCTCGGAGGCCATTTTGTCCTCCAGGATGGTCATCGGCTTGGCGTTCTCCGCGATGTAATAGTTGGCGACGACCGAGTCCATGACGATCGCGTCGCAGCGGCCGATCTCAAGGTCGGTCAGCGCGTCGACATAGTTGGCGTACTCCTTGGCGACGCCGTCCTTAATCGACGGGAAAACCTCATCCTTCTGGAGCGCCTCGAGGCCGGAGGAATCCTTCTGCGCGGCGACGATCTTGCCCGCCAGGTCGGCCTTCGACTTGATCGGGGAGTCCTGCATGACGACGATGACCTGCTCGTTGTCCATGTAGGCGTCGCTCAGCTCATAGTTTTCGATCCGCTCGTCGGTGACGGTCAGGCCGTTCCAGATGCAGTTGATCTTGTCGGTGCCGAGCTCCATGTCCTTGGCGTCCCAGTCGATCGGCTTGGGCTCGAACTTCATGCCCAGCTTTTCGCACACCGCCCTGGCAAGGTCGATGTCGACGCCGACGATCTCGTTGTTCTCGTCGAGGTAGCCCATCGGCGGGAAGGAGGCGTCGAGGCCCAGGACAAACGTTTCGGGCAGCGCCGCGTCGGCAGGCGCTTCGGCGGGTTCCGCAGCGGGCTCTTCGGCCGGTGCTTCCGGCGCGGGCGCGGCTTCGGATGCGGGCGCGGCCTCGGATGCGGGCGCGGCCTCGGACGCCGGAGCGGCGGGCTCGGCGGGGGTGCCGCAGGCGGCGAAGAGGGTCAGGCAGAGCAGCGCGGCGAGAAGGACGGTCAAAATTTTCTTCATATGCTTTCTCCCAATTCATCGTTGATTTTTGCCTCAAGGGCGGCGGCAGGGCAAAATCCGGGCCGCTTTTGAACATTTTACATTTTATCAAGGTAAATTGCTACCCTTGTAGCAGGCTGTTATACCGATTTTTCCCGATCTGTCGCCGGTTTTCTCCTGATTGCTCGTCCATTCTCACGATCGCGTCGCAATCCGCGCGCGGTTACGCGAAGTCTCCCCGCAGGCTGATCTCCCCCGCGCCGATCGCCTCGCAGCTCCCGTCGGGCATCCTGACCAGCAGCCGCGCGTCGTCGTCGATCCCGACGGCGTAGGCCTCCCGGCGTTCCTCTCCCCGCACCAGCGTCACCGGCCGGTCGAGCACACAGGAGCGCGCGCGGTATTCCGCGAGGAAAGTCCGCTCCCCGAGCCCGCCGCAGAGGGCGAGCATCTCCGCGATGACCGCCGCCGCCAGCGCGGCCCGGTCGGCCTCCCCCGCTCCCGCCGCTTCGAGCGAGGTCGCCACGCCGGAAAGCTCGGGCGGAAAGCTCGCGTCCAGCACGTTGACGCCGATGCCGATCACGACGAATTCCGGCCTGCCGTCCGCGCCGAGCGGCGCCTCCGCAAGGATGCCGCAGAGCTTTTTCCCCGCGTAATAGAGGTCGTTCACCCATTTGACGCCGACCTCCACCCCCGCGGCGCGGGAGATGGCGCGCGCGGTCGCGACCGCCGCCGCCGGGGTGACGAGCGCCGTATCGGCGGCGGAAAGCCCGGGGCGCAGCACCATCGAGAGATAGACCCCCGCCCCGCCCGGCGAGAAGAAGCTGCGTCCCAGCCGGCCGCGTCCCGCCGTCTGGCGCTCGGCGAGCACCGCCGTGCCGTGCGGCGCGCCCTCCCGGGCGAGCCGCCGGGCCTCGGTGTTCGTCGAACCGAGCTCCTCATAATAGTATACGGGCGGCTTATGGCCGGCGGGCAGATGCCGCCGGACCGCCTCCGCTGAAAATTCCATAGCAGTCCCTCCTGTCAAAAGCGGCGCGCGTAGCCGCACCGCCTGCAAAGCTCTTCCGTGGCGGTCCGCCGGGAGAAGCCGTCCGCGATCGCCCGGGCGCGGGGGGAATCGAGAATCTCCCCGAGCGGGCGCTCAAAGGCGTTGCCCAGCGCGACCATCCCCTCGCTGTCGAGGCAGCAGGGCACCACCGTCCCGTCCGCGAGGATGCCGAAATGATCCCGCATCCCGAGGCAGGAGACGCGGCCCTCCCCGGCGGGCAGGGCCATGTCCGGCCAGTCGAAGACCGGCGCGGTCACAAGGTGCAGGTTCTCCGCGAGCTTGCGGTCGCAGACCCCGTCCGGCGGATCCCCCACCGGGACGCCGAGCTCCCGCTCGATTGCGCGGCAGACCCGCCCGTTGAGCCGCCGCGCGCCGCCGCCGTTCCAGAGGCGCAGTTCGCAGATGATCCCCGCCTCCCGCGCCAGCCGCACGACCGGCAGCACCCGCGAGAGATACGCTTCGAGCGGCGGGCCGTCCCCGTTGGCCTCGAAGCTGTGGAGCGAAACGGAGAGCTTCCGCAGCGCAGACGCCGACAAGAGGATATCCTTTACATCCTCCAGCAGCGTCCCGTTTGTCGTGAGGTTGGCCCGCAGGCCCTCCTCCCCGCAGATTTCGAGGATGCGCCCGAGCGCGGGATGGAGGAGCGGCTCCCCCATCAGGTGCAGGCAGACATAATCGGTATGGGGCTTGACGGCGCGCGCGAGCAGCGCAAACTCCTCCGGGGACAGAACGCGCGGGGCGCGCCGCGTCCCCGGGCAGAAGGCGCAGTTCAGGTTGCAGGCGTTTGTGATCTCGATGTAGGCGCGGCGGAAGGGCTTTTCCGCGTTCTTTTTCCCGCTCACAGGATGAACTTCTCCACGATTTCCGCGACCGCGTCCTCCAGGTGGGTGCGCGCGGTCACATAGTCGGCCTGCGCGCGCACCTCCTCCGGCGCGTTGCGCACCGCGACGCCCACCCCAGCGCCCCGGATCAGCTCGAGATCGTTATAGTAGTTGCCCGCCGCCACAATGTTTTCATGCGCGATGCCCTCGCGGGCGGCGACGTACGCCGTGCCGCGCCACTTGTTAACCCCCTCCGGCATCACGTCCATCGAGGTGGCGTTGGTTACCGCGCAGGTGAGCCGCAGACCCTTCCGCTCGATGAACTCCCGCACCGGGCCGTAGTTTTCGCTCACGACGAAGCCGTCGAGCGTCTCGAAGGGCAGGTCGTCCGCGCCGCGGTAGACGACCGGCGTGCCCTCGAATTCCTCCCGCTGCCGGAGCACCCCCGGCGTGATGCGGTTGACGCCCCAGTAGTCCCCCGAGATCAGGTGGAGGATGGCGGAATCCTGCGAGAGGCAGAAGTCGATGAGGCGGAGCATGTCCGACCGCTCGACGAGCGTGGTATAGAGCTGCTCCATGTCCGGCGCCGCCACCACCGTGCCCCCGTTGTTGAGCACGAAATAATCGGCAAGCGCGCACAGATGCGAAATCGGCTCCACCGATTTGCGCCCCGTCACAAAGCAGACGGCCGTGCCCGCCCGCTTCGCGGCGAGCAGGGCGCGCCGGTTCGCCTCGGAAAGCTGGGTGCGCACCCCGAAGGTCGTGCCGTCCAGGTCGAGCGCCAGCATCTTTCGCATGAGAATCCCCCCTGTCCTGCCAATCATACCACAGCGGGCGCGGCGGGTCAATTTGGCATAAGGGGTGCGCGGATTTGCCAATCGACAAAAATGAAAAAAACATGTATGCTGTTTGAAGACAAATGCCGCGCAGCATCGTTTGATGGGTGTAAGGCAATTGAGGTGGTGAGGCAGGACCGGATGACAAATGAAAAATTTCAGGAAATGGTGGAACAGTACGAAAAGCTGGTCTTTACCATCTGCTACCAGCTCGTGCGCGACTACCACGAGGCGCAGAACCTCGCGCAGGACGCCTTTGTCTCCGCATACGCCCACATCGACACCGTGACGGAGGACAATTTGAAGGCCTGGCTCGCGCGCATCGCCACCAACAAGGCCAAGGACTACCTCAAGAGCGCTTACAACCGGCGCGTCTGCCTATCCGAGGACATGAGCGAAATGGACCTCATCCGCGCCGAGAATTCTCCCGAGCGGCTGTACATAACCGACGAGGGAACCGGAGTGATCCGGCAGGCGATCCTCAATCTCAAAGAGCCTTACCAAAAGGTTTCGGTGCTCTTCTTCCTCGAGGAAAAAACCATCGAGGAGATCGCCGAAACCCTGCACCGGCCGAAAAAAACGGTGCAGACGCAGCTCTACCGGGCGCGAAGCAAGCTACAGGAACTACTCGTAAAGGAGGGGGTACAACGATGAAAGAACTGTTTGATCCAAACGGGCATCTGACGGACGACGCGTTCGGCGCATTGCTGCGCGACGAACCGCTCGACGAGATGGAACGTCTGGAGATTTCCGAGCACCTTTCCTTCTGTGACCGTTGTGTGGAGCGGTACGCCGCCCTCCTGGACGGCTCCGAGCTGCTCTCTCCCCCCGAGCCGGTCGCGCCTCCGGTCTTCCGGCGCATCCGCGAGCGCGCCCGTAAGCTCTTTGTCAACAAATACGCGACGGCGGCCGCCGCGGCCTGCTTCGCCATCATGTTCTGGAACATCGGCCTCTTCAACGTCGACGTCCAGAACGACCACGGCAAGATCCTTGACGCGCTGGCAAACGGCGCGGCGACCTTCAGCGAGCGGACGACGCAATTTACCGACAACCTGTCGGAAACACTGGATAAAATTCTCCAAAGTCTGAAAATTGAGAGGGGTTCCCAACATGAAAAAGAATAGCTTCTTCACCTTCTGCTTTGCCTTCATCCCCGGGGCGGGTGAAATGTACCTTGGGATGATGAAAAAGGGCTTGGCGGTCATGTCCGTCTTTTGGGGCGTCTGCGCGGTCGCGTGGTTCTTCCAGTTCGAGTTTCTCTACTGGCTGCTGCCGATCATCTGGTTCTATTCCTTCTTCGAGACCTTCAACATCAGGCAGCTCCCCTATGAGGACCGCCTTCAGATGGACAACGCCTTCTCTCTGCGGGTCGACGGCTCCGTCTTCAGCGGCCTGCGCCCCCTGCTGGAAAAGCGCCACGTCCTCATCGGCGGCGGGCTCATCTTCATCGGCGGCTGGGCGATCTTCTCGAGCTTCGTCTCCCCGCTGATCTACTACTTTGTGGAAACGATGGGGTATGAGAGCTGGTACCTCCGCAGCATCCTCAACCGCATCCCTTCAGTCGTCGTGGCGGTCGCCGTCATCTTCTTCGGCATCTACCTCGTGAAGGGCAAAAAGCGCCATGTGCAGCCGGAGGAAGAATTCGTCGAGTACAGGGGGGATTCCAATGAATAACGAAGAACGCATCGAGTCCCTGGAAACCCCCGAGGAGGAATCCGCGCGGAGCGGCGCCTCGAAGGCGGAATCCCCCGCGCCGGAGCCGGCTCCTTCCCGCAAGCGGGAGGAGCCGGTCCGCCGGGTGGGGACCATGACGATGGGCTTCGCGCTCATCGTCACCGGCATCGTGGCGCTGGCCGCGATGTTCAAGCCCTCCCTCGACCTGGTCTTCGTCTTTAAGCTTTCCCCTCTCATCTTTGTGCTCCTCGGCGTCGAAATTCTCTACAACTACTTCGCCCACAAGGGCCAGAAGCTCAAATACGACCTGCTCAGCGGCTTCGTCTGCTTTGTGCTCATCGTTGCGGGCGGCTGCCTCGCCGCCGTGCCCGCCGCCTGGAACTATTTCGGCCCGCCCGCCATGCAGGTGCGGGACGAGTTCCACACCCAGCTCCGCGGGCGGATCTCCGAAAGCCTCATCGACGAGCGGGAGCTGATCGGGCAGATGTATGTGAACGCCGAGCTCCCCTACTATAAGCAGTACACGCCGGACATGAGCTACGACGAGCTCGCCGGGGACGCGCGCGTCTATCTGCACATCAACCTCAACGGCCCCTACCACGACAAGGAGTCCTTTGCGAAGGACATCCAGAATATCCTCTCCAAGCTCGATCCCCTGGGCCTCGACATCCGCAACCTGACGTTCCGCTACGACGGCGAGGAGGTCGATTTCGGGCTCGACCTCTATGACCGGTATCAGCTCGACATGAAGCTGGACGAGCTGGTGCGCCGGGTGGATGCGGACTGGTATCATGAGGGCGAAGAATCGTCCGCCCGGGACGGCTTTTCCGGTGAGAGCGCCCTCCCGCCGCTGGAGCCCCTCGAGAACGACGGCTTCAGCAACGAGTGGCCCGACCGCATCGTCTATTCGGCGGACGGCATGACCGCGCACAGCTACTATTTCGATCTGCCCGTTTCCAACCCCACGACGGTGCAGGTAGACGTCTCGACCGAAGGCGGCACGCTGGACATGCGGATCGCCGGGCCGGACGGCACGATCTATTTTGAGGGCTACGACCTCTCCGAGGCGAGCGGGAGCCAGACCATCGCGCTTCCCGTATCCGGCGCCTACCAGGTCAGGCTGACCGCCGACGAGTTCCACGGAGGCTTCACCATCCAGAACCTCGGCTGATACAAATCGTTCATAATCCCCGTATTGCGAAGACGCGATACGGGGATTATAATATTTTCATCCCTATTTTGATTTCGGAGGCAGCCGATGAATATCGTCGTTTCGCTCAACGCCAACTATCTGCGGCCGCTCTGCGTGATGCTGCGCAGCCTGCTCGACGCAAATCCCGGGGAGAAGGCGGACGTCTACGTCCTGCACGCCTCCCTCTCCCCGGAGGCGTTCTCCTTTGCCCGCTCCGCCCTTCCAGACGGGAGGCTACGCCTCTTCGACGTGCGCGTTCCGGAGGACTTCATGGCGGACGCGCCGGTGCTCTTCCATTTCCCCAAGGAGATGTATTACCGCATCTTTTCGGCGCGCCTGCTGCCCCAAACCCTCGGGCGCGCCCTCTACCTCGACCCGGACATGGTGATCAACCGCCCGCTCGCCCCGCTCTACGGCATGGAGCTGGGGGAACACTTTTTCGCGGCCGCGCGGTCGGTCAACCCCGTCTCCCAGGTGGAGTACAAGCTGCGCCTCGACATGCCCGAGGAAAGCGAATACTTCAATTCCGGCGTGCTGCTCATGAACCTGGACGCGCTGCGCGCCGGACAGGACTGCGATGAGGTGACGGAGTTCATCCGCGCCCACCGGGAAAAGCTCATCCTTCCCGACCAGGACGTGCTCAACGCCCTCTACCACGACCGCACCGTCCTGCTCGACCCGCGCGTCTATAACTTCGACGCGCGCTATTTCAACACCGTCAAGGTGGCCACCCTCGGCAGGATCGACCTCAAATGGGTGCGGGAGAACACCGCCGTCATCCACTACTGCGGCAAGAGCAAGCCGTGGCACGAGCACTATCTCGGAGAGCTCGGCGTCTTTTACCGGGAGGCGGCCGCAAAGGTGTTCCCCGAAGAGTCCGCGCGGAAGTCGCCGCTTGAAAGGCTGCGCGGCCTCGGCGCGCCCCGCGAACCCGGCGAAGGCTGAAAAGGCCGCCGTGCGATGCACGGCGGCCTTTTATCCGTCAGGCGGTCTCGATCCTCCGGCCGCTTCCGCCCTGGCAGAGCCGTTCGCGCAGGGCGCGGCTCAGCGGGAGCACCGGGATGCAGAGCAAAAACCAGAGCGCGCTGTACAGGGGGCAGATCTGCCCGAGCAGGTTCCCCTTCCGGCGGGAGTAGTCCCAGACGCCGAGCCGGCAGCCCCTGTTGATGATGCACCCGGCGACAAATTCCACCGCCGTGAGCACCAGGCTGCCCGCCGCGCATTTTTGCAGCATCGACCGCCCCGTCATACGCAGGTCGGTCAGGTAGAGCAGCAAAAAGCCGACGCCCCCGGTCAGCGCCATCGTCCAGTGGGTAAAACCCCGCCAGAGCACTTCGATCGCGCTGTAGCCCACCGATCCGACCGTGCAGACGGCGGCGTATTCCTTGAATTTTTCCATCCGCGTTCACCCCGCATTAGGGTGTGCGGATTCCGCGCCGATATACGAAGGAGCGCCGGTCGCGGCGCTCCTTTTTCAGTGAAATGATTTCCGCTTCAAATAGGCTTTCAGCCGCGACGCGACGGAGGCCCGGCCTTCCGTTCCCGCGCGCATCCGGGCAAAGTTCCCACTGTGCCGCAGCAGCATCACGCCGCCGATCACGCCTGCCGCCACGGCCGCCTCCCGCCCGAGGCCGAAAAGCGCCGTCAAGAGCGGAAAGCTCACCGCGATCACCGCGGAACCCACCGCGAGATAGCCCGTCGCCAGCACCGCCGCCGCGCCGAGCAGGTAGCTCGCGATTCCGACGGGGGGTGAAAAAAGGATCGACGCCGCGCCGACGACCGCCACCCCCTTGCCGCCGCGAAAACCGTTCCACACCGGCCAGCAGTGCCCGAGCACCGCGCCGAGCCCTGCGTAGAGCACCGCCATCCGCCCCATCCCGGGGAAGAGCCACAGCCGGCAGAGGGCGCAGGCCGCCGCCGTTTTGAGGATATCCCCCGCGAGCACCAGCAGCCCGCTCCCCGCCCCCAGCCGGGAGGCGACGTTCGCCATGCCGGGGTTGCCGAACCCCTCTGCGCGCCGCGCGCCCGTCCGGCAGAAGACGATCAGGTCGGCGGTCAGAAAGGACCCGAACAGGTACCCTGCCAGCACGCACCAGAGACGCTCCATGCCATCCCCTCCTTTTCTTGATTATAGACCATCCGCCGGGAATTTACACCCCCTATTGACATTTGCGCTCCGATGTCCTATAGTTAAATCAGAAACTTTTAAAAGTATGTGTCTAAAGTATTGGAGGCGACGATATGAGTTGGCTGGACCTGCATCTCCATTCCTCCTTCAGCGACGACGGGGAGTTTTCCCCGACCAGACTGGCGCTCCTCTGCTGGCGGGCGGGAATCGGAACCGCCGCGCTGGCGGACCACAACACGACGCGCGGCGTCCCCGCGATGCTCAAGGCCGGGCGGGCGCTGGGCGTCGAGGTCATCCCGGCGGTCGAGCTCGACTGCACCCACGAGGGCGTCGACCTGCATCTGCTCGGCTACTGGATTGACCCCGCCCACCCCGGTTTCGCGCGGGCCGAGGAATCGGTCCTCTCGCAGGAGCAAACCGCCGCCGGGCGGCGAATCGAACTGGTGCGCGCCTGTGGGATCCCGCTGGATCTGGCGGCGGTGACGGCGCTTTCCAAGGACGGCATCGTCACGGGCGAGATGATCGCGGAGGTCGCCCTCGCCATGCCGGAAAACGCGGAACATCCCCTCCTCTCCCCCTACCGTCCGGGCGGGGCGCGCTCCGACAATCCCTACGTCAACTTCTACTGGGACTTCTGCGCGCAGGGAAAGCCCGCCTACGTCCCCATCCGGTTCCCCTCCCTCGCGGAGGCGGTCACGCTGGTGCGCGAAGCGGGCGGGCTTCCGGTGCTCGCCCACCCCGGCAACAACATCCACGAGGACGCCGCCCTGCTGCAAAGCATCGTGCGCTGCGGCGTCGCGGGGCTCGAGGCCTACAGCAGCTACCACACCCCCGCGCAGACCGCCTTTTATCTCCGGCAGGCGGAGGCGCTCGGCCTCGCGGTCACCTGCGGCAGCGACTTCCACGGGAAGATCAAGCCCGCTATCCGGCTGGGTTCGGCCGAGTCCGGCGGACGGGAGGCGGCGCTGCTCGGGGAACTGCGCAAAAAACTTGACAGCCTGGAGGGAGCGCGATGACCGGGGTGACCGGGAAACCGGAGCTGATGAAGCGGATGAACACCACCCTGCTCTACCGGACGCTGATCCGCCTTGGCTCGGCGACGCGGGCGGAGGTGGCCAATGAGACGAACCTCAGCGCGACCACCATCCGCAACCTCTTTGAGGAACTCGAAGCGGGCGGCGAGATCGTCGCGGGCGCGCTCGACCGGTCGAGCGGCGGACGGCGCGCCCAGCGGTACGCCCTCAACCCGGCGCGCAACCTGACCCTCGCGCTCTACTGTGCCGGGGGACGGATCGACTACCGGATCACCGGCCTGACGGGAGACGTCGCCGCGGACAGCTTCGCCCCCATCGAGGACGGCGACACGGTGGAAGCGGTCCTCCGCCTGATCGCGGACTGCCGTTCCCGCTGGGACGTCCGCGCGGTCGGGCTCGGCGTGTCCGGCATCGTGGAGAACGGGCGCGCCTATATCGGCAGCGAACTGGATACCCTGGTCCCGAACGACCTCGGGGCGCGGGTCCGTTCCGCCTTCCCCTTTCCGCTGGTACTGGAAAACGACCTCAACGCGACCGCGCTCGGTTATATGAACCGCTACCACCGGGAACACTCCTCCTGCAGTCCCGCGGGCTTCAATATGGCCTACATCCATTTTGACCGGGAGAGCGCGGGCGCGGGCGTCATTGCCAACGGGCAGGTCGTCCACGGCGCCAAGCAGTTCGCCGGGGAGCTCGGCTTCCTGCCGATGGGGCATAAGCAGACCTTGAACGACCTGCTTCCCAGCGTCTCCTCCCGGGAGGACTGCCTTGATATCGTCTCCCGCGTCGTCTCCATCGTCAACTGCGTCACCAACCCCGAACTCGTCGTAGTCGGCGGGAGCCTGTTTGACGCGGCGTGGCTCCAGTACGCGCTTGACCGTCTGAACGCCCAGCCGGGGCTTTCCAGCCCGCTGCGCCCGCTCTTGGTCTACCGCGGCGACAACCGGGAGGACTACCTCGACGGGCTGACCTACCTGACGCAGCAGGACCTCGTCCCCCGTCTCCCGCTGGCCGCTTTCGATTAGGGTTGCATTTCGGAGGAAAAGCGATTATAATAATGATAATCGATCCTGTTATAGAGGATTTTTCGACAAACACGCAACCCTGTGATCGGAGGAACCCATATGAACACATTTTTATCCGCCCTGAAAGCCCGCCGCACCTGCTACCGGATCGGCAGCGGCTCCCCCATCGACGACAGCCGGATTTCCGGGCTGGTGAAGGAGGCCGTTTCCGTCACCCCCTCCGCCTTCAACATGCAGAGCTCGCGCGCGGTCCTGCTCTTTGGCGCCGAACACGAAAAGCTCTGGAAGATCGTGCTGGAATCGCTGCGCGCCATCGTGCCTCCGGACGCCTTCGCCGCAACTGAAGGAAAGATACGCTCCTTCGCCGCCGGGCACGGGACCGTCCTCTATTTCGACGACACCGCCGTCACGGACGACTTCGCGGACAGGTTCTCCACCTACCGGGACAACTTCCCGGTCTGGGCGCAGCAGGCAAACGGCATGGCGCAGCTGAACGTCTGGACGCTGCTCGAGGAGGCCGGGCTCGGCGCCTCGCTCCAGCACTATAACCCCCTCATCGACGAAGAGGTCCGCCGGACCTGGCGGCTTCCCGAAAGCTGGAAGCTGGTCGCGCAGATGCCCTTCGGCGAGCCGCTCGCCCCGCCCGACCCGAAGGAGTCCGCCGACCCCGACGCGCTCGTAAAGGTCTTCCCCTGATCGGATGCGCCGGGGGACCTTCCCCGCCCCGGATGAATAAAAAACGGCCGCGGTCCGCCTGCCGGCGGAGGCGCGGCCGTTTTTTGCGCCGAAGTCCGGTCAAAGCCGCCGGGCGGACATGTCCTCCACCCGGGGACGGGTCCCCGGGTGGAGGATTGACAAAACCTCCTTTTGCAGGTATGCTTTACTGAAGACGGGAGGCTATGTGGGTGAGGCATGAAGCGTTTGTGGAACTTTTGCAGGAGAACCCGGTCATCGCGGCCGTTAAGGACGCGACGGGGCTCTCCCGCAGCATGGACAGCGACTGCCAGATCGTCTTCGTGCTGAGCGGCAACCTGCTGGGCGTCAAGGAGGTCGTCTCCCGTGTGCATGAGGCGGGCAAGCTCGCGATGGTGCATATCGACCTGATCGACGGGCTGGCCGCGCGGGACGTCGCCGTGGATTTCATCGCGGAGAGCACGCGGGCGGACGGGATCATCTCCACTCGCTCCAACCTTGTCCGGCGCGCAAAGGCGCGCGGGATGCTCGCGGTGCAGCGGTTCTTTATGCTCGATTCGATCGCGCTGGTCAACATTGAAAAGCACCTCTCGTTCGAGGCGGCGGACGCGGTGGAAATCCTGCCCGGCGCCATGCCCAAGGTCATCCGCAGGCTCGCGGCGATCGTCCGCAAGCCGATGATCGCGGGAGGACTCATCTCCGACAAGGAGGACGTGCTCAACGCGCTGGGTGCGGGGGCGGTGGCGGTCTCCTCCTCCAATCCCGAAGTCTGGTTATTGTGACCGGACAACTGCCGAGAGACCGGGAGCGGGCCATAAAAGGGCCTTCGGCCCTTTTATGGCCCGCTTTTATGTTCATGCGCCGGCTGTGAACGGAACAAGCGCCTTCCGGGTCGGCTGTAAGGGTTGTCCACGAGATGAAAAATCTGGTAGAATGGAACTGACCAGACCGGCGAAGCCCCTTGACGCGGTCACCCTCCACGCGCCCGCCCAGAGCGGCCGTGGAATATGTGTGCGGGACGGGCGCGCTTCATCGCCGCGCGCGGCCTGTGAGAGGAGAGGCAAAAATGGGAAACTATGTGCTGGCGCTTGACCAGGGGACGACGAGCTCGCGGGCGATCCTCTTCGACCGGGAGCAGAACATCGTCGGCATGGCGCAGAAGGAGTTCACGCAGTTCTATCCGAAGGAGGGCTGGGTCGAGCACGACCCGATGGAGATCTACTCCTCCCAGTACGCGGTGATGATGGAGGTCATCGCCCAGAGCGGCGTGGACGCCGGGGAAATTTCCGCCATCGGAATCACCAACCAGCGGGAGACGACCATCCTGTGGGATAAATCCACTGGCCGTCCGGTCTACAATGCGATCGTCTGGCAGTGCCGCCGCACTGCGGACATCATCGACGACCTAGACGCGCGCGGGCTTTCCGGCTACATCCGGGAGGCCACCGGGCTGGTGCCCGACGCCTATTTCTCGGGCACCAAGATCAAATGGATCCTCGACCACGTCGAGGGTGCGCGGGAACGCGCCGAACGGGGGGAAATCCTCTTTGGCACGGTGGACAGCTGGCTCATCTGGAAGCTGACCGGGGGCGCTGTGCACGTCACCGACTACACCAACGCCTCCCGCACGATGATCTATAACATCAGGACCCTCGACTGGGACCGAAAGCTGCTCGACGCGCTCGACATCCCCCGCGCCATGCTGCCCGAGGTGCGCGGGTGCAGCGAAATCTACGGCTATGCCGCGGTCCAGGGGGTGCGGATCCCGATCGCGGGCATCGCGGGCGACCAGCAGGCCGCGCTCTTCGGCCAGTGCTGCTTCGCGCCCGGCGAGGCGAAGAACACCTACGGCACCGGCTGTTTCCTGCTCATGAACACGGGCGGGACCCCCTGCGTCAGCGAAAACGGCCTGCTCACCACGATCGCCATCGGCCTGAACGGAAAGGTGCAGTACGCGCTGGAGGGCAGCGTCTTCGTGGGCGGCGCGGTCATCCAGTGGATCCGCGACGAGATGCGCTTCATCAACGAGAGCCGCGACGCCGAGTACTACGCGCGGAAGGTGCCCGACACCGGCGGGGTCTACCTCGTCCCCGCCTTCACCGGACTGGGCGCGCCCCACTGGGATATGTACGCGCGCGGCTGCATCGTGGGCCTCACCCGCGGCACCAGGCGGGAGCACATCATCCGCGCGGCGCAGGAGTCGATCGCCTACCAGAGCTACGACCTCGTCAAGGCGATGGAGCGGGACACCGGCATCGCCCTCGCCGAGCTCAACGTCGACGGCGGGGCCTCCCGCGACCGCTTCCTCATGCAGTTCCAGGCGGACATCCTCGGTAAGCGGGTGTGCCGGCCGATGATCCGCGAGACGACCGCGCTCGGCGCGGCCTACCTGGCGGGGCTCGCCACCGGCGTGTGGAAGGACCTGGACGAGCTCAAAAAGCTGTGGAGCTGCGACGTCCGCTTCGACCCCGACATGGAGGAGCCCGCCCGTCAAAGGCTGCTTTCCGGCTGGCGGAAAGCCGTCGGCCGCAGCCTCGACTGGGCGGAGCACTGAAAATCATACGGAAAAAGGCCGCCGCGTTCATTGAACGCGGCGGCCTTTCGTCTGTTTATTCGCCGACGATCGCTTCGCAGCGGGAGGCGCAGGTGACGATCGCGCCCGTCGGGCAGGCGGTCACGCAGGCGCCGCAGCTGGTGCACTTGCGCGGGTCGATCGAAGCGAGATTGTCGGTGACGGTGATCGCGCCGTTCTCGCAGGTCTTTTCGCACTTCTTGCAGCCGATGCAGCCGTTCTTGCACACCTTGCGGGTGAAGGCGCCCTTGTCGTGGGACGAGCAGCCGACATAGACGGTGCTCGTGGCCGGGATGACCGTGATCAGGTGGTTGGGGCAGGCCTTGGCGCACATGCCGCAGCCCACGCAGACCGCCTTGTCGATGACGGCGATGCCGTCCACGATCGAGATCGCGCCGTACTGGCAGGCCGCGATGCAGTCGCCGTAGCCGAGGCAGCCGTGGGAGCAGCTTCCCTTGCCCTGGTAGAAGAAGTTGCAGGCCGCGCAGCTCTGCTTGCCCTCGTAGTCCATGATGCTGTCGGTGGCGTAGCAGTTGCCCGAGCAGCGCACCACGGCGTACTGCTCCTCCACGTCCTCGAAGGCGACGCCCATCGCCTCGCTGAGCTTGTGGCCGACCGCGTCGCCGCCCGGCACGCAGAGGTTGGTTTTGGCGCCGTCGTGCGCGACCGCCTTGGCGTAGTCGTCGCAGCCGGCGTAGCCGCACGCGCCGCAGTTGGCGCCCGGAAGCTCGGCGCGCACCTTATCGAACAGTTCGTCCGCGGGAAGCGCCATCACCTTTGCGGCGACGACGAGGATGATCGAGGACAGCAGCCCGATCCCGCCGACGATAATTACCGGAAATAACATAGAGCCCACCCCCATTATTTAAACAGGCCGTCGACGATGCCGCTGAAGCCCATAAAGCTCACCGAGCAGATCGCCGCCGCGACCAGTGTGATCGGGATTCCCTGGAACGCCTTGGGCGTGCTGCCGGCCGCGGCGTCCACGCGGGAACGCACGCCCGAGAAGAGCACCATGGCGAGCAGGAAGCCCAGGCCGGAACCGACCGCGTTGACCAGCGACTGGCCGAAGGTATACCCCTCGTCGAGGTTGAGGATGGTCACGCCGAGCACGGCGCAGTTGGTCGTGATGAGCGGCAGGTAGATGCCCAGCGCCTTGTGGAGCGCGGGAATATACTTTTTAAGCGCGATCTCGACGAACTGCACGAGCGCCGCGATGATCAGGATGAAGACGATCGTCTGCAGGTAGGAGAGCCCCTTCGGCACGAGGATGTAGGTATAGATCGGCCAGGTGACCGCCGTGGCGAGCGCCATGACGAAGATGACCGCGACGCTCATGCCGAACGCGGAGTCGAGCTTTTTGCTGACGCCGAGGAAGGGGCAGATGCCCAAAAACTTCGCGAGCACGTAGTTGTTGACGAGTACGGCGCCGACTAAAATGATCAGGTATTCCTTCATTCGTCAGCACCTCCTTTCCGGACCGCCGCGCAGGCGGCCGCGGACGGGCAGCCGGCACAGCCGAACTCCTTCTTTTTGATCGCCTTGCCGTGGGTCAGGTGGTTGACCAGCGCGATGAGCGCGCCGAAGACCAGGAAGCCGCCCGGCGCGAGCAGGAAGACGATGATCGGGTTATCCCAGTGCAGCGAGACGCCGTTCTGGATGCCGAGCCACTCGGCGCCCGACATCCAGGTGCCGTTGCCGAGGATTTCGCG
Organism: Anaerotruncus massiliensis (ex Togo et al. 2026); assembly: GCF_900199635.1. Lineage (GTDB taxonomy): Bacteria > Bacillota > Clostridia > Oscillospirales > Ruminococcaceae > Anaerotruncus > Anaerotruncus massiliensis. The sequence continues at coordinate 1,596,962 of NZ_LT962687.1, forward strand.
GATGGAACCCATCGCGAAGAGCGCCAGCGTAAACCCGATGCCCATGCCGATGCCGTCGCAGGCGGAGGCGAGAACGGTGTTCTTGTTGGCGAACATCTCGGCGCGGCCGAGGATGATGCAGTTGACGACGATGAGCGGCAGGTAGACGCCCAGCGCCTTGTCGAGATCGGGCGCGTACGCCTTGACGATGAACTGCACGAGGGTGACAAAGCTCGCGATGACCACGATGTAGCAGGGGATGCGCACCTTGTCGGGGATGATGTTCTTGAGCAACGAGATGACGATGTTGGAGCAGATGAGCACCACCGTCGCCGCGATGCCCATGCCGATGCCGTTGACCGCCATCGTCGTGACGGCGAGCGTCGGACAGGTGCCGAGGATGAGAACCAGGGTCGGGTTCTCCTTGAGAATGCCGTTCGTCAGGACCCTCCAGTTGCTGGGTTTGTTCGGATTGCTCATTTAAGCGCCCTCCCCTACTGCTTCATACGCCTGATAGGCGGTGTCGACGCACCGGAAAAATGCCTTGGAGGAGATCGTCGCGCCCGTGACGGCGTCGACGCCCTCAAGGCTTTTGTCCTTGCCCGGGAACTGGCCGGTGAAGGCGTCCGCCCCCGTCTTGGAGCCGAGTCCCGGCGTCTCGGAGTTGTCGAGCAGCTTCACGCCGGTGATCCTGCCGTCGTTGCCGATGCCGACCATGACGTTGTACACGCCGCCGAAGCCCTTGTCCTTAACCTTGAAGGCGTAGCCGTTGCCGCTGTCGTCCTTCGCGGCGATGAGGACGTTTTCCATCCCCTCCAGGGCCAGCTCGGTAAAGGTGGTGGAGCCTGGGACCACCGCCTGCATGGCGGCGTCGGAGGCCTCTTTCTCCGCCTGCGCGATGAGCGGGGCGGTCTTGTCGTAAGTGAGCCCCAGCAGCGCGGAGGCCACGACGCAGATCACGGTCAGTACGACGACCGGTTTCAAAAGTTCTTTCATGTTCGCGCCCCCCTACTGTTTTTTCTGCTCAAAGACAGCGCCGAACGGTTTGGTGATCGTGAGGCTGTCGATGTGCGGGACGAGGATGTTCATCAGCAGGATGGCGAAGGACATGCCCTCCGGATAGTTGCAGAAGACGCGGATCACCATCGTGATAAAGCCGATGCCGATTGCGAAGATCACCTTGCCCTTGGTGGTGACCGGGCTGGTCGAGTAGTCGGTCGCCATGAAGAAGGCGCCGATCATCACGCCGCCCGAAAGCACGGCGTAGAAGGGGTCCTGGCCGAAGAGCAGCGCGAAGACGAAGACGCTGCCGATCAGCGTGACGGGGATCTGCCAGCCGATGACGCCGTTCCAGATGAGGTAGAGCCCGCCCACGATGAGCGCGAGCGCGCAGGTCTCGCCGAGGGAGCCGCCGCGGTTGCCGATCAGCATGTTCCACAGCGACGGGAGCTGGTCGGTCTGCCCGGCGGAAATCAGCTTGAGCGGGGTCGCGGTCGCGACCGCGTCGATCGCGGCGTGCGGGGCGATCCAGTGGGTCATCTGGTTGCCGAACGACACGAGCAGGAAGATGCGCGCGGTCGCGGCGGGGTTGGCGAAGTTGCAGCCGATGCCGCCGAAGAGGCATTTGACCACGACGATCGCGATGAACGACCCGAACACCGCCATCCAGAAGGGCAGCGTGACGGGGACGTTGAAGGCGAGGATGATTCCGGTGACCACCGCGCTGCAATCGCTGATCGTCACGGGCTTTTTGGTGACCTTCGCGAAGAGGTATTCAAACACCACGCAGGAGACGACGCAGACCGCCGTCAGCAGCAGCGCGCGGATCCCAAAGTAAAAGATCGACATGACCAGCGCGGGCAGCAGCGCCGTCGCGACGGTCAGCATGATCTTGCGGGTATTGATATCGTCCCGGAAGTGCGGGGAGGGGGTGATCATGAGCTTTGCCTTTTCCTCCGCCGGGGCCTGGGTTTCCACTGTATTCACAGCCACAACAAATCCCTCCTATCCTATTTCTTCGCCGTCGCGGCCCGGAGCTTCTGCTTTGCCATTTTGTTGGTAAAGGTCAGATTGCGCTTCGCCGGACAGACAAACGAACAGCAGCCGCACTCCATGCAGAGAGAAACCTTCAGCTTCTGGAGCATCGGGATGTTGTCCGATTCATAGGCCTTTTCGATCATACGGGGCATCAGGTGGTAGGGGCAGGCCTGGATGCACCGGCCGCAGCGGATGCAGGGCTGCTCCTCATAGACCGCCGTCTGGCTCTCGTCGAACGCGAGCAGGGCGTTGTTGTTCTTCAGGACGGGATATGTATCGTCGAAGACGAGCGTGCCCATCATCGGGCCGCCCATGATGAGCTTCTTGGGCGTGCATTTATAGCCGCCGCAGAAGTCGATCACGTCGGAAAAGTGCGCGCCGATGGGGGCGACGACGTTCTTCGGCTCCGCGACCGCGCCGCCGTCGACCGTGAGCGTCTTGGTGACGAGCGGCATGCCGGTGCGCAGGTACTGGCCGATGAACGCTGTGGTCGTCACGTTTTCGACGATGACGCCCACGTCCGCCGGGAGCATCCCCTCCTTGATGACGCGGCCGGTCGTCTCATAGGCGGTGACCTTTTCCGCGCCCTTGGGGTAGATCGCTTTCAGGCTGCACACCTCGATCGACGGGTCGTCCCCGGTGAGGCGGCGCAGCATCTCGATCGCCTGGGGCTTGTTGTTCTCCACCGCGATCTTGACCTGGGTGATGCCGACGTATTTTTTGATCGCCGCGATGCCGTCGAGGATGTCCTGCGGACGCTCGATGATCGTGCGGTAGTCGGAGGTGATGTAGGGCTCGCACTCGGCGGCGTTGACCACCAGCGTGTCCACCTCCGAGAGGTTTTTGGGGTTCATCTTGATGTGCGTCGGGAAGCCCGCGCCGCCGAGCCCCACCAGCCCGGAGGCCCGGATCGCCTTGACGAATTCCGGGTGGTTTTCGATTTCGGGAGGCTTTATATGTTCATCGACCGCCTGCTCCCCATCGGTCTGGATGATCACGACCTGGCACCGGGAGCCGGTGGCCGTCACGATCTCCTCGACCGCCGAGACCGTCCCCGAGACGCTCGAATGGATCGGCGCGCTCAAAAAAGCCTCGCTGTCCCCGATCATCGTCCCGACCTTGACGGCGTCCCCCTTCTTGACCAGGGGATTGCAGGGCGGGCCCATATGCTGCGACATCGAAATACAGACTTCTTTCGGCAGCGGCATAGGGGTGCTTTCGCAATTTTCCGTGTTCTTGAAGTGCGCCACCTTGGCGCCCTTCAGTGTCTTTTGCAAAACACTCATGTTACCATTTCCTCCTCTGAGTTTTATGGTGGGAGTTGCAGTATCATCATCCGGCGTCCCGCCTCCGGGCGGGGCGTCAAAAGAAGATTCGGTTGAAATGCGGCCTGAGCAGCCGCAGGAGCAGCCCCGTGAGCGCGCCCATCGCGACGCCCCCCAGCGCGAGCACCGGAAAGTAATAGAGCACCGCGCCGTTTAATAGCAGCACCGCCATCACAAGCTGTCCGGCGTTATGCATGAGCCCGCCGCAGATGCTTGTGAAAAGCTCGCTCGGCTTTTTGGGCAGCGCGCGCAGCAGGAGCATCGCCGTCACCGACACCAGCCCCCCGGCGAAGCTCATCGCCGCGCCGACCGGCCCGCGCGTCAGCAGCACGAACAGGCTTTTGAGCGCCGCCAGCGAGTACGCCTCCCGCCAGCCGAGGCAGAAAAGGCAGTACATCGTCACGATGTTGCTGAGTCCCAGCTTGATGCCGGGGACCGGCACCATCGGAGCGAGCGACGATTCCACGAGGCTCAGCACGACCGACAGCGCGAAGAGCAGCCCCAAAAAGGCGACCTTGGACGCGCGGTATTTCATCCGTTTCATGACGGCACCTCGAAGTGGTAGCTCCCGCCCGGGTCGGCGGGGGTGAACCGGTCCAGAAGGTCGTTGGACACGTAGACGTTGCGCTCCCGGTCGATGACGACCAGCCCGCAGCCGAGCGCGTTGAGGTTCTCCAGGACGTAGTCCCTGCCCTTGATGAACAGCCAGGTCGACATACTGTCGGCAAGCGCCCCGTCGGGAGAGACGACCGACACGGACATCAGCCCGGTGTCGGCCGGGCGGCCGGTCGCGGGGTCGAGGATGTGGTGGTAGCGCACCCCGTCCCGCTCGAAATAACGTTCGTAGTCGCCCGAGGTCGCCATCGTCGTATCGGACAGCGTCACCACCGCGATGTAGTCGTTCCCGCCGCCGCGCGGGTCGCGCACCCCGAATTTCAGGGGCTCCCCGTCCGGCTTCGCCCCCATCGCCATGATGTTGCCGCCGATGGAAATGTAGCCCGAGTCGACGCCGTATTCCCGCGCGACCCTGCGCGCCGCGTCGCAGGCGTAACCCTTGGCCACGCCGCCGACGTCGACCGCCTGCCCCTCGCGGCGCAGCATGGCCGACCGGTCCGCGGGGTCAAGGAGGATGTCCCGGTATCCGACGAGGGTGCGCAGCTCATCGATGCGCGCGTCGGAGGGCACCTGCGGATGGCCTGAGGTGACCCCCCATTCGGCGGTGAGCGGGGCGATGGTCACGTCGAACGCGCCGCCCGACGCCTCCCCGAACGCCGCGCAGCGGGAGAGCAGCCCGTAGGTGTCCTCCGAGAGGGGGGCGTACCCCCTCCCCGCGTTTTCGTTGAGCCGCGCGACCTCCGAATCGGGCAGGTACATCGACATGCGCGACTCGATCCCCGCGAGCTCCGCCTCGATCGCGTCCCTGGCCGCCTGGGCGTTCTTCCCGTAGAGCTTGTATTCCACGATGGTATCCATGAGAAACGACGTGCCCGTCACCGGAGCCTCCCGCCCGCCGCAGCCGGCGAGCAGCAGGAGTCCGATGAGAAGCGCGGTCATCCGCATTCCCCTCGACAATGGCATAAATCCTCTCGGCTGGTATCTTTTCGGTCGAAAATCCTGCACAGATTGACAAAAAATCGTCAACAGTGAAAACACCCCGCGGGAGGCGGGGTGTCTTCCGACGGAATCCGTTCGGGAAATCCTTTATTTGTCTTCGTTGTCGGAGTCTTCGGTCTCTTCCCCGTCGTCCTCAAGGTCGAACTCCAGCAGCTCGCCGCAGTTCGGGCAGGTGGTCTGTCCCTCTTCCAGCATGTCGGAATCGATGCAGACGATGTCGCCGCAGGTCGGGCAGCAGACCTCATAGATGTCGCCGTCCTCAAAGTCCTCCGCGCCGCACTCGTCGCAGTCGCACTCGTCGTCGAGGTCGTAGTAGTCCTCTTCGAGAGAACCGAGGTCCTCGTCGATCGTCTCGACCTGCTCGGTGAGCTCGTCGAGCTCCGCCTCGAGGTCGGACACGGTGAGCGCCATATCGTCAAACGCGTCGATCAGGGCCTTGATGACCTTGCCCTCCTTGGTGCTCTCGTCGATGCCGAGGCCCTCGGCCAGGCCTTTGATATAAGCGGCCCGTTCAGTAATCGTCATGGTAACGCCTCCTTAAAAATCATAGAATCATGTGGTTCAGCAGGTTACGCGCGCTCCATATACTCCCCGGTGCGGGTGTCGACCTTGATGTGGTCGCCCTCGTTGATGAAGAGCGGGACGCGGATCTCGGCGCCCGTCTCGAGCACCGCGGGCTTGGTCGCGTTGGTGGCGGTGTCACCCTTGAAGCCCGGATCGGTCTGGGTGACTTCGAGCTCGATGAAGAAGGGCGGCTCGACGCCGAAGACCTTGCCCTTGTAGGAGAGCACCTTGCAGTCCATGTTCTCCTTGACGAACTTGAAGTTGTCGCCCAGCACGTCCTTGGAGATCGGGATGTTCTCGTAGGTCTCGTTGTCCATGAAATAGTAAAGGTCGCCGTCGCTGTAGAGGTACTGCATGTCCTTCCTCTCCACGTAGGCGGTCGGGAACTTATCGGTCGGGTTGAAGGTCTTCTCAGTGACCGAACCGGAAATCACGTTCCTGATCTTGGTGCGGACGAACGCCGCGCCCTTTCCGGGCTTGACGTGCTGGAACTCAATGATCTGGACCACGTTGCCGTCCATCTCAAAGGTCACGCCATTTCTAAAATCGCCGGCAGAAATCATATGTTACCCTCCAAATATTCTGATACGTCTGTCTCTTTCCCGTCCTAAGCACGGTCAGATCGGTACCATCCAGATTAACACTCTAATTCTATATTATAATCACTCATTTTGCAAGCCCTATTCGCAGAGAATTATAGGATGATCAGCGACTTGTCGGAATGTGTGAGGTCCTCGCAGCCGTCCTTTGTGACAAGCACCATATCTTCGATGCGCACGCCGAACCGTCCCTCGAGGTAGATGCCCGGCTCCGCCGTCATGACCATGCCCGGCTCGCACACCGTCTCGTCCCCCTTGCCGAAGCGCGGGTTCTCATGGATTTCCAGCCCGAGCGAGTGGCCGGTCGTATGGCCGAAGCAGGCGCCGTAGCCCGCGTCCGTGATGATGTCCCGCGCGGCGGCGTCCACCACATGGCAAATTCCCCCCGGCTTGACGGCCGCGATCGCGGCGAGCTGGGCGCGCAGCACCGTGTCGTAGATCATCCGCTGCTCGTCGGTGACCTCCCCCACCGCAACGGTGCGGGTCATGTCGGAGCAGTAGCCGTCCACGAGGCAGCCGAAGTCCATCGTGATAAAGTCGCCGCGCGCGACCACCTTGTCGGTCGGCACGCCGTGCGGCATCGAGGAGTTCCTGCCCGACACGACGATATAGTCGAAGGAGGGGCCCTCCGAGCCGTGGCGGAAGGCGTAGTCGAGCAGCTCGCCCGCGATCTCCCGGTCGGTGAGGCCCGGCCTGATGTAGCCGCAGATGTGGGAAAACGCCTCGTCGGTCACCTTCTGGGCAGCGCGGATCGCGTCGAGCTCGTCGGGCGATTTGATCATCCGCATGCGGCGGATGACGTCGTTCACCTTCCCGTTCATCACGAATTCCACGCCCGGGACCTTTTCCTTCCAGGCGGTGAACTCCGACAGGGTCATGTATTCGCTCTCGACCGCGACGCGCCTGACGCCGTGGCGTTTGGCCAGCTCCCCGATCTGCTCATAGAGCTTATCCTGTAAAACCACCTCGGCGCCGCGCACGACCGCGCGCGCCTTTTCGATGTAGCGGAAGTCGATCACAAAGGTCGCGCCCGCGTTCTTCACCGCGAAGAGGGTGCCCGCGGTCGAGTGCATGCCGGTGAAGTACTGCCGCCCCACCTGCGAGGCGACCAGCACCGCGTCGATCCCTTCGGGAAGCAGCCCGAGCAGCCGTTCAATTCTGTTTTGCATGGATGTCTCCTCCTATTTCATTGCCGCCAGCGCGTCGAGCGCCAGCAGGTAGCTTTGCCTGCCAAACCCGTAAACGCCTCCCGCGCAGACGGGCGCGAGCACCGAATGGTGCCGGAACTCCTCGCGCGCGTAGACGTTGGAGAGGTGGACCTCCACCACCGGAATGCCGACCGCCGCGATCGCGTCCCGCAGGGCGATGCTCGTGAAGGTGTAGTCCCCCGCGTTGAACGCAACGCCGTCATAGGCTCCGCGCGCCGCGTGGAGCCTGTCGAGCAGCTCCCCCTCGTGGTTGGACTGGAAAAAGTCGCACGCGTACCCCCGCTTTTCGGCGTGGGCCGCGATCCGCCGGTTGATATCCTCCAGCGTCTCGGTTCCGTAAACGCCCGGCTCCCGCACCCCCGTGAGGTTGAGGTTGGGGCCGTGCATGACCAGCATCCGCTTCACTGCATCGCCTCCAGCGCGTCGACCGCCAGCAGGTAGCCCTGCTTGCCGAAGCCGAAGATCCCGCCCGCGCAGACGGGCGCGATGACCGACTTGTGCCGGAACTCCTCGCGCGCGTGCACGTTGGAGAGGTGCACCTCCACCACCGGGATGCGGATCGCGGCGATCGCGTCCCGGATGGCGATGCTGTAGTGGGTGTAGGCGCCCGCGTTGAGCACCACGCCGTCGTATTCGGTGCGCGCCGCGTGGAGCCTGTCGATGATGGCGCCCTCGTGGTTGGACTGGAACACGTCGCACACAAGGCCCTTCGCCTCGGCGTGCGCCACGATCTGCCGGTTGATGTCGTCGATCCCCTCGGTCCCGTAGACACCCGGCTCCCGCACGCCCACCAGGTTGAGGTTCGGTCCGTGGATGACCAGAATCTTTTTCATGACTGTCCGCCTTTCGCTGTCAGATACATCCGTTTCATCGTCCCCGCGTCCTCCGCCTGCGTGCCCGCGGACTCGCAGATGAAGGTGGGGGTGCCGTTTTTCTTTGCGACCAGTTCGGCCAGCGGCTCAAAATCCGGGCCGAACTCGGTATCCTCAAAGGTCAGATGGACCTTCTCTCCGCCGGGAACGGTGTAGGCGATCTTGCTGAAGTGGGAGTGGAAAAGCCGCGCCCGGTCGATACCGATCGCGTTTTCCATCTCGTCGAAGATCTTCGCGTAGGCTTCGGGGCCGTCGACGCCGCCGTAGGTGCGCGCGTTGAGGTGCCCGAAGTCGATGCAGGGAAGGATGCGGTCGTCGAGCTTACAGAGCGCGAGCACCTCCGTAAGGGTGCCGAGCTGGTTGAGCTTCCCCATCGTCTCGGGGCACATGCGGATGTGGGAAAGCCCCTCCGCGTCGAGCGCCGCGATGCACTTTTTCATCGTGTCGCACGCGAGCTCGAGCGCCGTCTCCCGGCTGATCTTGCCGCAGGAGCCGGTGTGGATCACGATGCGGTCCCCGCCCATCGCGCCGACCGCGCGGGCCGACTGGAGGACGTAGTCGACGCTCTTGAGGCGTTTTTCCTCCTCCACGCTCGACATCGAGATGTAATAGGGCGCGTGCAGGCTCAGCTGGATGTCCTTCGCCGCGCACAACTCCCCGAGCTGGCGGCAGTTCGCCTCGGAAATCTTGACCCCCCGCCCGCACTGGTACTCGAACGCGTCGAGCCCCATCTTTTCGAGGTATTCGGGCAGGTCGGTATTCTTTTTATAGCCCATCTCGGTGAAACTCCGCGAGTTCCCCGCCGGGCCGAACCGGATCTTCGCCATCAGTGCGTTCCCTTCCGCCCGCCGCGCAGGACGAGCTTTTCCAATCTGCGCTTCAGCTTAAAAAACGGGAAAGGCTCCAGCTCGATCGGCTCCACCAGAATCGACACCGCGCCCGCGAGGTTGGCGCAGAGCACGTCGGTAAAAACCTGGTCGCCGACGATCGCGATCTCCCGCGCGCCCGCCCCGAGTTGTTCCCGCGCGCGGCGCACGCCGCCCCCGAGGGGTTTCGCCGCGTCCGCGATGCAGCCCACGCCGAGCTTTTCGGCGAACGGCTCCACCCGGTCCGGATGGTTGTTGGAGAGGATGAAGAGGCGGACGCCCGCCGCCCGCATCCTTGCGAGCCAGCCGTGCACGCCGTCCGCCACGTCGGGATTGTCGTGGGTGGTCAGGGTGTTGTCCACGTCGAGCAGCAGCACCGTGATCCCCTTGTCCCGCAGCCACTCCGGCGGGATGTCCCACGCACGCCGGAACCGGTAGTCGGGCTGAAAGACCGCCATATCCGGTCCCCCCGTTTCCTGAAGAATCCCCGCCGCGGGGGCGGGGCGCGGGCGCAAACGCCGCCCGTACCCGGATATTGTACCGCAAAGCGCCCCGATTTACAACCTCGGCGCCCGCCGGACGGCAAAAAAATGTGCAAAACGGGCGGGGATATTCCCCGCCCGTTTATGGATGATTATTTGAATTTACGCTTACGAGCCGCCTCAGATTTCTTCTTGCGCTTGACAGAAGGCTTTTCGTAGTGCTCTCTCTTGCGGACCTCGGCGAGAACGCCGGAGCGGGCGCAAGAACGTTTGAAGCGCCGCAGCGCGCTGTCCAAAGACTCATTGTCCTTGACTCTGATTTCTGACATTTACCTATTCCCTCCCCACGCCGTCCGGCAGGAGTTGATACCCGCAAAGATGTGGATAACAAAATTTATTATACTATGGAAACGCCTGTTTTGTCAAGCAGTTTGCCCCGCCTTTCGGCGCAAAGCCGCCGGACCGCATGAATACGGGCTTTTACCGGGCGACGATGTTGACGAGCTTGCCCTTGACGACGATCTCCTTGACGATCGTCTTGCCCTCCAGCGCCGCCTGGACCTCGGGGCGGGCCTTGACGGCGGCGAGCAGCTCGGCGTCCGGGGCGTCCGCGTCCACCATGACGCGCGCCTTGATCTTGCCGCACACCTGCGCGGCGATCTCGACCTGCGCGTCCCTGCATTTTTCGGGATCAAAGACGGGCCACTTCTGGTCGGTGACCGTCCCGCCGAACCCGGCGCGCTCCCACATCTCCTCGGTCATGTGCGGCGCGAAGGGGTTGAGCAGCAGGATGAAGGTCCGCAGCTCCGCGTGGTTGACGCTGCCCTTCGCGCAGATGTCGTTGAGGAGGCTCATCATCGCAGCGATGGCGGTGTTGTACTTCATCGCCTCGATGTCCTCGGACACCTTCCGGATCGTCTTGTGCAGGGCGCCTTCCAGCTCGGGGGTATACTCCCCGCCCGGCGCGAGGATGTCCAGCAGCCCGAACACCCGCTCCAGAAAGCGCTTGCAGCCCTTGATCGACGACTGGGACCAGGGCGCGCTCTTCTCGAAGTCGCCGATGAACATCTCATAGAGGCGCAGGGTGTCCGCGCCGTAGTCGCGAATGATGTCGTCGGGGTTGACGACGTTGCCGCGGGACTTGGACATCTTCTCGTTGTTTTCGCCAAGGATCATGCCGTGGCTGGTGCGCTTGGCGTACGGTTCGGGCGTGGGGACCACGCCGATGTCGTAGAGGAACTTGTGCCAGAAGCGGGAGTAGAGCAGGTGGAGCGTCGTGTGCTCCATGCCGCCGTTGTACCAGTCGACCGGCATCCAGTATTCGAGCGCCTCCCTGGAGGCGAGGGTCTTGTCGTTGTGCGGGTCGCAGTAGCGCAGAAAGTACCAGGACGAGCCCGCCCACTGGGGCATCGTGTCGGTCTCCCGCCTGGCGGGCGCGCCGCACTTGGGGCAGGGCACGTTCACCCAGTCGTCCATGGCCGCGAGCGGCGAATCGCCGTTTTCGGTCGGCTCGTAGCTGTCCACCTCGGGCAGGCGCAGCGGCAGCTCGCTCTCGTCGAGCGGGACATAGCCGCAGTGGTCGCAGTGGATGATCGGGATCGGCTCCCCCCAGTACCGCTGGCGGGAGAAGACCCAGTCGCGCAGCTTGAAGTTCACCTTCGGCTCGCCCTTTCCGTTTTCGGCGAGCCAGGCGGTGATCTTCTTCTTCGCCTCCTCGACCGAGAGGCCGTCGAGCATGCCGGAGTTGACCATCACGCCCGTCTCACAGTCTGTAAAGGCTTCTTCATTTACATTCCCGCCCTTGACCACCTCGACGATGGGCAGGCCGAATTTCTTGGCGAATTCCCAGTCGCGCGTGTCGTGCGCCGGGACGGCCATGATCGCGCCGGTGCCGTAGGACATGAGGACGTAGTCGGAGATGAAGATGGGGATCTCGGCGTTGTTGACCGGGTTGATCCCCCGGACCCCCTCGAGCATGACGCCCGTCTTGTCCTTGACCAGCTCGGTGCGCTCGAAGTCGGACTTCTTCGCCGACTCCTCCTGGTAGGCGCGCACCGCGTCCATGTTGGAGATCTTGTCCGCCCACCGGTCGACGTAGGGGTGCTCGGGCGAAATGACCATGTAGGTCGCGCCGAACAGGGTGTCGGGGCGGGTGGTAAAGACGGTCAGCTTGTCCCCCGCGGTGGTGTCGAAATCCACCTGCGCGCCGGTCGAGCGGCCGATCCAATTGCGCTGGGAGACCTTGACGCGGTCGATGTAATCGACCGTGTCGAGGTCGTCGAGCAGCCGCTGGGCGTACTGGGTGATGCCGAGCATCCACTGGCTCTTGACCTTGTGGACCACCTCGCTCCCGCAGCGCTCGCAGACGCCGTTGACGACCTCTTCGTTCGCCAGTACGACTTTGCAGCCGGTGCACCAGTTGACCGACATCTCCTTCTTATAGGCGAGCCCCTTCTTGAAGAGCTGGAGGAAGATCCACTGGGTCCACCGGTAGTAATCGGGATCGGTGGTGTTGATCTCCCGGTTCCAGTCGAAGCTGAGCCCCAGGCTCTTGAGCTGGGACTTGAACCGCTGAACGTTGTCGTGGGTCACCTTTTCGGGGTGGATGTGGTTCTTGATGGCGTAGTTTTCGGTCGGCAGGCCGAAGGCGTCCCAACCCATCGGGTAGAGGACGTTGTAGCCCTCCAGGCGGCGCTTGCGCGCGACGATGTCCAGCGCGGTGTAGGAGCGCGGATGGCCGACGTGCAGCCCCTGCCCCGACGGGTAGGGGAACTCGACCAGCGCGTAATACTTCGGCTTGGAGTAGTCGTCGGTCGCCGCAAAGACGTTGCGCGCCTCCCAGCTCTTCTGCCATTTTTTCTCAATTGCTGCAAAATCGTACTTCAATGCTGTACACTCCCTGTTTGCCGTGTCCAGCGCGGCAAATGATGTTGGCTTCCTTTATTTTATTCCGCAAGCCCCAGGTCGACGCGCGGGGCGTCCGCCCACAGCCGCTCGAGCGAATAGAACTCGCGGGTTTTGTCATAGAAGATATGGACGATCACGTCGTAGTAATCGAGCACGACCCACATGGCCGACTGGTAGCCCTCGATGCGGCGCGGCTCGAAGCCCTGCTTGGAGAGCCCCTCCTCGACCGCGTCCGAAAGCGCCTTGACCTGCGCGTTGGACCCGCCAGACGCGATGACAAAATAATCCCCGATCGTGGTCAGATCCCGGATCTCGATCGCGGTGATGTCCGTGCCCTTTTTTTCCGACAGGAGCCTCGCGGCCTCCTTTGCCATTTCAATCGATGTCATTGCTTCACCTCCGGTAAAAAATCAGTACGCCATATAGACATTATATGCCTGGAACGTATCAAAGCTGATTCCGAGCGACCGCTCCACGAGGTCGTTGACCGCGTAGCGCATCGCTTCCTTCATCGCGGGCTTGAGGGCGGTTTCCGCGAGTTTCCGCATCGGCAGGATGTCGGGATAGACGCGGTCGACACTCGTCAAATCCGCCAGATAGACCACCTCGTCCAGCTCGGTCATATGCCCGCACGCCGTCGTGTGAAAACGGATGGCGTGCAGGATCCCGGGGTCGGTGATGCCGAGCTTCTCCGAAATGAAGCCGCACGCCGCCATGCCGTGCCACGTCTTGGGCTGGCTCTCCTGCACGCTGTCAAGAATGATACCACACTTTGTGAGCCATTGCAACTGCTCCTCCCTGGGCATCTCCTTGCAGATATCGTGCATCCAGCCGGCCACCATCGCCTTCTGCTCGTCGCAGCCGTAGAGCCGCGCAAGCTTCTGCGCCTGCTGCACCACGCACTGGGTGTGGTAGTACCGCTTGGCCGAGAGGGTCTTTTTCGCAAGTTTGTCCAGCTTCTTCAGATCATATTCCATCAGGAACGCCCCGCTTTCCTACAATGTCTGATAGAGCCCATGGCTGTCGATGTATGCGGCGACCTTTGGCGGGACCAGCCCGCCGAGCGGTTTTTTCTCCCGCGCGCGCCCGCGCACGAGCGTCGAGGAGATCGGAAGGGGGTTAAGCTCGACCAGCTCGCAGCGCGCCCCCTGCGCCTCGAGCGAGCGTTTGCAGTCGGCGAGCCGGCCGCGCAGCGCGGTGTCCCGCGCCCCGGCGCAGATGACCGCCAGCTCGCAGATGCGCCTCCACTCCCGCCACCCGGTCAGCGTCAGGAACATGTCGCTGCCCATGATGAGGTAGAAGCCGTCGTCCGGGTATTCCTTTGCAAGCTGCTCGAGGGTGTCCACCGTGTAGCTTTTCTGCCCGCGCCGCAGCTCGATGTCGCTCGCCTCGAAGCCGGGCAGGCCGTCGAAGGCGAGGCGGCACATCGCGAGCCGGTCCGCCCCGTCCGCGAGCTGCTCCCCCGGCTTGTGGGGCGGCAGGCAGGTGGGGATGACCAGCATCCGGTCGAGCCGGAGCGCGTCAAAATAGGTGCGCGCCAGGTGGATGTGGCCGTTGTGGACGGGATTGAAGGTCCCGCCGAAGACTCCCGTGCGCATCAGCCGAGGTCGATGACCGGCTTTTCAGGGTTGCGGCGGTAGAGCACCAGCTTCATGCCGATGACCTGCACCACCTCGGAGCCGGTCGCCTCGGCGAGCTGCTGCGCGACCTCGCGCACCGGCGCGGGGCTCGTCTCGAGCACCCGCAGCTTGATGAGCTCGCGCGCCGTCAGCGCGTCGTCCACCTGTTTGACGAGCGCTTCCGCCACGCCGCCCTTGCCCACCTGGAGGATGGTCTCCCCGGTGCTCGCGATGCCGCGGAGCTTCGCCCGCTGTTTGCTTGTCAGCATATCCTTTTCTCCTCTATCTCATCCGTTTTGATGTTCGTTCAGCTTGCGCGCCAGTTCCCGCAGCGCCTTGCCGCGGTGGGATACCGCGTCCTTCTCCTCCGCGGAGAGCTCCGCGAAGCTGCGGTCCCCCACGTAGAAGATGGGGTCGTACCCGAAGCCGCCGTCCCCGCGCGGCTCCCAGCCGATCTTCCCTTCACAGGTCCCCTCCGCGTCGATGCGGGCGCCGTCCGCGCCGATGTAGCAGATGTGCGCCACGAAGCGCGCCGTGCGGCGCTCCTCCGGCACCCCCTCCAGCTCCCCGAGCAGGCGGGAAATCTTTTCGGGATAGGGGGTCTCCTCCCCCGCGTACCGCGCCGAGTAGACTCCCGGCGCGCCGTCCAGCGCGTCGACGCAGAGCCCCGAGTCGTCCGCGACGGCGGCCAGCCCGGTGCGCTCATGGACCGCGTCCGCCTTGAGGAAGGCGTTTTCCGCGAAGGTCGTCCCCGTCTCCTCGACCGAGAGGCCGGGGCAGACCTCCGACTGCGCGGCGGGCTCGATGCCCAGCGGCGCGAAGATGCGGGCAAATTCCCGGAGCTTGCCCATGTTCCCCGTCGCGGCGATCACCTTCATCACGCGTCCTCCTCCGTTTCCTCCCGCCCGCCGAAGAGGGCGTCGACAAAGTCCTGCGCGTTAAAGGGCCGCAGATCGTCGATCTGCTCGCCCACGCCGATATATTTGATCGGGACCTGTAATTCCTGCTTGATGCCGATGACCACGCCGCCGCGCGCCGTGCCGTCGAGCTTGGTGAGGATGATGCCGGTGATGCCCGCGGCCTCCTTGAACTGGCGCGCCTGGTTGAGGGCGTTCTGCCCCGTCGTCGCGTCGAGCACGAGCAGCACCTCGGTGTCGCAGCCGGGAGCTTCCCGCTGGATGACGCGGGAGATTTTGCCCAGCTCGTCCATGAGGTTCTTCTTGTTGTGGAGGCGGCCCGCCGTGTCGCAGATGACCACGTCCACGCCGCGCGCCCTGCCCGCCGTGACCGCGTCGAAGACGACGGCCGCCGGGTCGGAGCCCTCCGACTGCCGGATCATGTCGACCCCCGAGCGTTCGGCCCACACGCCGAGCTGTTCGATCGCCGCCGCGCGGAAGGTGTCCGCCGCGCCGAGCAGCACCTTTTTGCCGTCCGCCTTGAGGTTGGCGGCGAGCTTGCCGATCGTGGTGGTCTTGCCCACCCCGTTCACGCCGATGACGAGGATGACCGACGGCCTGGTCGAGAGGTTCAGCTCCTCCCCGCCCGCAAGCATCCCCGCGATGATCTCCTTGAGCAGGCCCTTGACCTCCGACGCGTCGGTGACGCCCCGCCGTTTGACCTCCGCGCGCAGTTCATCGCAGATGGCCGCGGCGGTCACCGCGCCCACGTCGGACATGATGAGCGTCTCCTCGAGCTCCTCAAAGAGCTCCTCGTCGATCCTGGTGAAGGAATTGACCAGCTCGTCGACGGCGCGCGCCATCGACTCCCGCGTCTTTTTGAGCCCTTCCGCAAGTCTTCCGAAAAATCCCATTTGGTACCCCCCTACTTGATGCCCAGTTTGCTTTCGATCTCGCTGACGTGCAGTTCAAGCAGCTTGGACACGCCCTCCTCCTGCATCGTCACGCCGTAGAGCATGTCCGCTTCCTCCATCGTGCCGCGCCGGTGGGTGATCGTGATGAACTGGGTCCTGTCGCACATCGTGCGCAGATACTGCGCGTATTTGACGACGTTCACGTCGTCGAGCGCCGCCTCGATCTCGTCGAGCAGGCAAAAGGGCGACGGCCGCACCTTGAGGATTGCGAAATAGATGGCGATCGCCACAAACGCCTGCTCGCCGCCCGAGAGGGCCGCGAGGTTCTTGATGATCTTGCCGGGCGGCTGGACGTAGATTTCGATGCCCGATTCGAGCACGCTGCCCGGGTCGGTGAGGGTGAGCTCCGCCCGCCCGCCGTCGAAGAGCTCGGTGAAGATCCTGGAGAAATTTTCGGCGATCCTGCCGAAATTATCCGCGAAGATCGACTGCATGTCGCTCGTGAGCTGGGTGATCAGCTTCATGAGCTCGGCGCGGGACTTCTCCGCGTCGTCCGTCTGGGTCTTGAGGAAGCGGTACCGCTCCGACACCTCTTTGTATTCCTCGATCGCGCCAACGTTGACGTTGCCGAGCGCCCGGATCTTCCCCTTGAGCTCCCCGAGTCGCCGCTGCGCCTTCCCGGCGTCCTCCACCGGCCGCGCGATCTCGGAGGCCTGCGTGCGGGTGATCTCATATTCGTCCCACAGCCGCGAGATGATGCCGTCGTACTCCGCCTGGAGCGACGCCTTCTTCTCCTCGAGCCGCGCAAGCTCCCGCCCGGCGGTCTCCCGCCGCGCCGTGATCTCCTTTTCGTCGGCGCGCAGGGCGGTGGTCTTCGCCTCGCAGGCGTTGCGCGCCTGCGTCTTCTGCTCGATCTCCGCGCCCAGCGCGGCGGCCTGCGCCGCGTAGTCCTCCCGCCGCCGCTCGGCCTGCGCGATCTTCTCCCGGATTTCCGCGTTCTCCCGCAGATAATCCGCCCGCTGCCGCTCGAGCCCGGCGACGTGCTCCTTCTGGTGCAGCTTCTGGTCGCGCAGCTGGTCGGCCATCTGCCGCAGGCCGTCGATCTCCTTGGTGATCGAGATGATCTCCACGTCCTGCCGGGACAGGCGCGCGGACACCTCCGACGCCTGCGCCGCGCAGGTGTCCCGCTTGGAGGCGAGCACGCCGAGCTGCTGCGCCACCTCGTCAAGCTGGCGGTTCAAATCGTCGGTCAGCTCGGCGCTCGTGACGTTCTTTTCCTTCAGTTCCTCGAGCCGTTCGGCCAGCCGGCCGTATTCCTCCGCCGCCTGCTCGCGGGAACGGACCGCCTCGTCGCGGGCGGAAGCCAGCTGCTTCTGCTCGGCGGTATAGCGGATCTTATCCTCCTGCGCGGTGGCGAGCTCCCCGTCGATCCCCGCGAGCGACGCCTGCACGGCCGCGATCTCCTCGCGCAGCGACTTGATCTGCCCGTCGAGCCCCGCCATCTCCTTTTCGCACGCCGCGGCCCTGCCCTTGAGCTCCTCGATCTCCTTCGAGCGGCTGAGGATGCCCGCGCTGCGCGCGGCCCAGCCGCCCGTCATCGAGCCGCCCGCGTTGACGACCTGCCCGTCGAGGGTGACGACGCGGAAGCGGTAGCCGCCCTTTTTCGCGGCGGTGGCCGCGCAGTCGAGGTCCCGAACGATCACGATGCGGCCCAAAAGCTGGTTGATCACGCCCCGGTAGCGCTCGTCGCACCGGACCAGGTCGGCGGCAACGCCAACAAAGCCGTCCGTTCCGGGCAGCCAGTTTTCGTTGAGCCGATTCCCCTTGACCGTGGAGACGGGCAGGAAGGTCGCCCGGCCCGACTTGCTCGATTTGAGCATGCCGATGGCGCGCTTGGCGACCGCCTCGTCCTTGACGACGATGTTCTGCATCGCCGCGCCGAGCGCGATCTCCACCGCGAGCGCGTAGTCGTCCTCCACCGAGATGAGCCGGGAGACGGGGCCGTAAACGTCCCCGATCGCGCCCCTGCGCGCCTGCTCCATGATGTATTTGACGCTCTGTGAAAAGCCCTCCAGGCTGTTCTCCATGTCGAAGAGCAGCTTGGCCCGCTGGGTGTGGGCGCGGGCCTTGTCCTCGAGGGCGCGCCGCTGCTCGAGCAGCGCGTCGAGCTTCTGCCGGCGGCCCTCCAGCTTCATCTGGCAGCCCCTGCGGGAATTTTGCAGCGAAAGCAGGTTCTCCTCGATCCCCTCGAGCAGCTCCCCGCAGTCGGAGAGCTCCCGCCGGATCTTCGCGATATTTTCGTCCTTGACGACCGCGCCCTCCTTGAGGGATTCGAGCCGCGCGATCGTCTCGTCGATCAGCGAGCTGCTCGACGCGGAGGAGAGCTTGACCTCGTTGATGCTCTGGGTCAGGCCGAAGCGGCGCTCCTTGAGCGCGTCGATCTTCCCGCGGCAGTCCTCCTGCACTTCTCCCAGCGTCGTCAGTTCCCGCTGGACCTCCTCATGCCTGCGGTGCAGGTCGTCAAGGCCCTGCCGGCGTTTTGCGATCTGCGCCTCAAAGGTATGTATCCTTTCGTCGAGATCGCTGTCCGACGCGTCCGACTGCTCCAGCTCGGCCCGGATGCGCTCGACCGACGCGTCGTTGTGCGCCATATCGTTGCGCAGGACGGCGATCTCCGCCCCGCTCTGCGCCGTGAGCTCCTCGATCTCCCGGACGCGCCCGCGCCGCGAGTCGATCTCGACCGCGAGCGCCTGCATCTGCGCGAAGAACGCGTTGATCTGCCCCTCGATGCCGTCGAGCTCCGCCTGGACGCCGTCGTGCTCGTCGCGGCAGAGCAGGATCTTGTCCTCCTGCTCCCGCAGCACCGCCCTGGATTTGTCGAGCGTCAGCACCCAGAGGGAGATTTCCAGCGTCTTCTTCTCCCCCGCGTATTCGAGGAACTGCGCCGCCTTTTCCGACTGCGCCCGCAGCGGTTCCACACGGCTTTCGAGCTCGTCGAGGATGTCCCGCAGGCGAAGGAGGTTTTCCTCCGCGGCCTCCAGGCGGCGCTGGGCCTCGAGCTTGCGGTAGCGGTACTTGGAGATCCCCGCCGCCTCCTCGAAGATTTCGCGGCGCTGGGTGCTCTTGGCGCTGACGATCTCGGCGATCTTGCCCTGCCCGATGATCGAGTAGCCGTCCCGCCCGAGCCCCGTGTCCATGAAGAGCTCGTAGACGTCCTTGAGGCGCACCGCCGCGCCGTTCAGCCGGTATTCGCTCTCCCCCGAGCGGTAGAGCTTGCGACCGACCGTGACCACGTCGCTGTCGCAGGCGAGCGCGCGGTCGGCGTTGTCGATCGTGAGCAGCACCTGCGCGTAGCCCTGCGGTTTGCGCGCCTGCGTGCCGCCGAAAATGACGTCCTCCATCTTGCCGCCGCGCAGCGTCTTCGTCGACTGCTCCCCCAGCACCCAGCGCACCGCGTCCGCGATGTTGCTCTTGCCCGAGCCGTTCGGCCCGACGACGGCCGTGATGCCGTCGTGGAAGCTGAGCTTTGTGCGGTCGGGGAAGGATTTGAACCCCTGTATCTCCAAGCTGCGAAGACGCAATGTCACACTTCCTTTATCTCGATCGCGAGGCCTGAGAGCCCCCCGTCCGGTTCTATCTTTACATGATACCCTAATTTCCCCAGTTTTTCAACGGTGCGCGCCCCGTGCCCCGTAATTTTTGAGAGGCTCCGGGGGCCGACCCGCAGGAGGTACTCCCCCTCCGGGCGTCCGGCGAGAAGCGCCTCGGCGCGCCGGCGCATCGCCTCCCCCTCGCAGAGCTCGCGGAACGCCGGGTGGTAGGGCCCGGCCAGCCGCTCCCGCTCGAGGGAGTCCTGCGCGTGCAGGCCCATGCGGATGACGCGGACGCCCTTCCCCTCGAAGAATTCGAGCAGCCGCGCCCCGAGCGAGACGGCCTCCTCGAGCGTCTGGGGGCGGTAGGCCCCCGCGCGCCAGAGCGCCGCGAGCCCCGTCCCCTCCATCACGACCGTCGGATAGACCCGCACCGTGTCGGGAGCGCACGCGGCCAGGCGCTCCGCGGTCATGAAGTCGCGCGCCTCGTCCGAGCCGTAAAGCCCCGTCATCATCTGGAGCCCCAGCTCGAAGCCCGCATCCCGCACGAGCCCTGCGGCGCGCTCCACGTCGGCGGCGGTGTGGCCGCGCAGGTTCTGATCGAGCACCCCGTCGTCCATGCTCTGCGCGCCGAGCTCGACCGCGGTCACCCCGTACCGCCGCAGCAGGCCGAGCGTTTCCCCGTCCACCGCGTCGGGCCGGGTGGAAATGCGGATGCCCCGGAACGCGCCGCCCACAAAGGGGGCGGCAGCCTCGAGCAGCTCGAGCATGTAGTCCCGGCCGATGGCGGTGAAGCTGCCGCCGAAAAAGGCGATCTCCGCGTCGGTGTCCGTGCCCGCGAGCGAACGGGCCGATTCGGCGCAGAGCGCCGCGACCGATTTCCCCGTCGGGGCCTCCCGCGCGCCCGAGATGCTTTTCTGGTTGCAGAAGCTGCACTGCCTCGGGCAGCCGGCGTGGGGGACGAAGATCGCGAGGTTCGCGTGCCTCACGGGCACTCGCCCATCAGCCGCAGCGCCTCGCGGGCGGCCGCCTGCTCGGCGCTCTTCTTGCTGCCGCCGCGCCCGCTGCCGATCACGTTGCTGTTGAGGTGCACCTCGACCACAAAGGACTTGTTGTGGTCGGGACCGGACTCCTCGACAAGCACGTAGGAAAGCCGCTCCTCGGGGTTCTTCTGGATGATCTCCTGGAGCATCGTCTTGTAGTCGGTGAAGGCAAACTCGTCCCGGTGCTCGAGCGTGTCCACGACGAAGCCGAGCACGAATCTGCGCGCCGGTTCGATCCCCCCGTCGAGGTAGATCGCCGCGAGCAGCGCCTCAAACGCGTCGGCCAGAATCGATGGGCGGGTGCGCCCCCCCATCATCTCCTCGCCGCGTCCGAGTTTGAGGTAGTCCCCCAGCGAAAACTGCCGCGCGAACTCGCAGAGGGATTTTTCGCACACCATCGCCGCGCGCAGCTTGGTGAGGTCCCCCTCCGCGAGGTGGAAGGTGTGGAAGAGATAGTCGGAAACGATGATCGAGAGCACCGCGTCCCCCAAAAACTCCTGCCGCTCGTTGCTCGAGAGGTTCTTCTTCATCTCGTTGGCGTAGGAGGAGTGGGTCAGCGCGATGTCGAGGTATTTGCGGTTCTGGAAGGTGTATCCGATCCGCTCCTCAAGCGGGGCCGTATCCTTTACATGTGCTTCCATCTCAGCCCTCCGTCCGGTTGTCCGCAGCGTTCGCCCGGAGCTGCGCGAGCGCGTCGCTGATCTCGCCGATCACGCCCCGCTCGGTGTACTCCTTCGCCTGCCGGATCGCGTTTTTGAACGCCTTTGCGTTCGAGCTGCCGTGCGCCTTGATGACCGGCTTGGAGATGCCCATCAGCGGCGCGCCGCCGTACTCGGTGTAGTCCATCTTCTTTTTGAAGGAGAGCACGCCCTTGCTCAGAAAGACCGCGCCGATCTTGGAGGCCGCGTTTTGGAAGAGGATGCCCTTGAGCTCCTTCGAAAACCAGGAGCCCAGCCCCTCGGTCAGCTTCAGCACGACGTTGCCGACGAACCCGTCCGCGATCGCCACGTCGCATTTGGTGAAGGGCAGGTCGCGCGGCTCGACGTTGCCGACGAAGTTGACCGGCGCGTGCTGCATCATCCGGTATGCGTCGATCTGTAACTCGAGGCCCTTATTCTCCTCCGCGCCGATGTTGATGATGCCGACGCGCGGGCGCTCGATCCCCAGGACATGCTCCATGTAGGCGCTGCCCATAATGCCGAACTGCACGAGCATCTCGGGACGGCACTCGGCGTTCGCGCCCATGTCGAGCAGCATGTAGCAGCCGTCCTGCGAGGGGATGACGGTCGCGAGCGCGGCGCGCTTGATCCCCTTGATCCGCTTGACGAAGAGGGATGCGCCCACGACGATCGCGCCCGTGCTGCCCGCCGAGACGAAGGCGTCCCCCTCGCCCGAGGCAAGCATCTTCATGCCGACCGCCATCGTGCAGTCGTCGTACGACTTGACCACCTCGGTCGGGTCGACCTCCACCGGGATGACCTTCTCCACGTCAGTGATCGAGATGCGGTCGAGCGGGATCCGGTTCTTTTGGCACACCTCGCGGATGATTTTTTCGCTTCCGCAGGCGATGATGTCGACGCCGTACTCCTTCACGGCCATGGCGCAGCCCCTGAGGACCTCGAGCGGCGCGTTGTCTCCGCCGAAGGCGTCCACGATGATTCTCATGATTATAAGACCTCCTGTTCTTCCCGCAGGACCTCCCGCAGGTGGCCGAGCCCCCGCTCGGCGATCATCTGGTAACGCTGCTGCTTGTCCCGCACCCGTTCGCCGAGCGGGGGCAGCAGCCCCATATTACAGCCCATCGGCTGGAACCCGGCGACGCTTTCATCGCTGATGTAGGCGCACAGCGCCCCCGACATCGTGTCGCGCGGCAGCTCCAGAGCGGGCAGCCCGCGCAGCCTGCGCGCAAGCTGCTTCCCTGCTAGGATTCCCGACATGGCCGACTCAATATACCCCTCCACGCCGGTAATCTGCCCTGCAAAGCAGATTCTTTCCTCGCTTCGCAGCCGAAAGGCACCGTCCAGCAGGCGGGGCGAATCGAGGAAGGTGTTGCGGTGCATCACGCCGTACCGCGCGAATTCCGCGTGTTCGAGCCCCGGGATCATCGAAAAGACCCGCTTCTGCTCCCCAAATTTGAGGTTGGTCTGG
This sequence comes from Anaerotruncus massiliensis (ex Togo et al. 2026), assembly GCF_900199635.1. Classification (GTDB taxonomy): domain Bacteria; phylum Bacillota; class Clostridia; order Oscillospirales; family Ruminococcaceae; genus Anaerotruncus; species Anaerotruncus massiliensis. The sequence continues at coordinate 1,619,625 of NZ_LT962687.1, forward strand.
AAGCCCACAAGGTTGTAGAGGCTCCCCTCCCGGTTCTCCCGCCGCAGCTGCACGACCGCCCACGGGCGGCGCCCGGTGCGCGGGTCGCGCAGGCCGACCGGCTTGAGCGGCCCGTAGCGGATGGTGTCCGGACCGCGCCGCGCCATGATCTCGATCGGCATGCAGCCCTCGTAGACCTTCTCCTCCGGGCGGTCGAAGCTGTGCAGCGGCGCGCCCTCGGCGCTTAACAGCGCGTCGTAGAACCGTTCGTACTCCTCCTTCGTAAAGGGGCAGTTGATGTAGTCGTCCTCCCCGCGGCCGTAGCGCGCCGCGAAAAAGACCCGCTCCCGGTCGAGCGAATCGAAGGTGACGATCGGCGCGGCCGCGTCGTAGAAGCTCAGCGACCCGCCGCAGCGCGCCTCGATGTCGGCCGCGAGCGCGTCGGAGGTGAGCGGCCCCGTCGCCACGATCACATTCCCCTCTTCGGGGATCTTCGCCACCTCGCCGGGGACGACCTCGATCAGCGCGTGCGCGCGCACGCGCGCCGTCACGAGCGCGGAAAACGCGTCCCGGTCCACGGCAAGCGCGCCGCCCGCCGCCACGCTCGTTTCATGAGCGCAGGCGACGACCAGCGAACCCATCATGCGCATCTCTTCCTTGAGCATCCCCGCCGCCGAGCCGATGCGCTGGGCCTTGAGCGAGTTGGAGCAGACAAGCTCCGCGAAATTTTCACTGTGGTGCGCGGGGGAAAACCTTTGCGGCTTCATTTCGTGGAGCCGCACCGGGATTCCCGCGTTTGCCAGCGCCCACGCGGCCTCGCAGCCGGCGAGCCCCGCGCCGATGACCGCGACCGGCGTCATTCCTCGTCCGCGTCCCCGGCAGAGGACTTCCCTTTCACCGGCCGCGCGTAGTCGCAGCCCTCCTTGAGGCAGTGGATGAGCGCGCCGCGCCCCGTCTTCTGGAAGAGGGCCGCGCCGCATTTGGGACAGGGCTCCGAGAGCGGTTTGTCCCACGTCATGAACTTGCATTCGGGGAAGTGCTCGCAGCCGTAGTAGCCCTTGCCGTTCTTCGACTTTTTGGCGAGCACCTTGCCGCCGCACACGGGGCAGAGCCCACCCGTCTCCTTGACGATCTTCTTGGTGTTGCGGCACTCGGGGAAGCCCGGGCAGGCGAGGAATTTGCCGAACCGCCCGGTCTTGATGACCATCTTGCGCCCGCACAGCTCGCAGACCACGTCGGTCTCCTCGTCGGGGACCTTGACGCGGGTGCCCTCCATATTCTTTTCCGCCGTTTCAAGCGTCGTTATGAAATCCCCATAGAAGCCGTCGAGCACCTGGGTATAGCTCTCCTTGCCCTCCTCGACCTCGTCGAGGCTCTTCTCCATGTTGGCGGTGAAGTCGATGTCGACAATCTTGGAGAACTGCTCCTCCATCAGCTTGGTCGTCACCTCGCCCAGCGCGGTCGGCTTGAGGGCCTTGCCCTCCCGCTCGACGTAGCCGCGCGCCAGGATCGTCGTGATCGTCGGCGCGTAGGTGCTCGGGCGGCCGATGCCGTTTTCCTCGAGCGTCTTGATGAGGGATGCCTCGGTGTAGCGCGCGGGCGGCTGGGTGAAGTGCTGGTTGGGGGTGAGCTGCTTGAGGGCGAGGGCGCCGCCCGTCTCAAGCGGCGGGAGCGCCGCGGAATTCTCCTCGTCGGAGTCCTTGGCCTCCTCGTAAAGCACTGTAAAGCCGTCAAACTTTACCGTGAAGCCGGACGCCTTGAACAGGCAGTTCGCGGCGTTGATGTCGACCGCCACGGTGTCGAGCAGGGCGTTGGCCATCTGGCTGGCGATAAACCGCTCCCAGATGAGCTTGTAGAGCTTATACTGCTCGGCGCTGAGGTCCTTCTTGACCTTTTCGGGCGTGAGGGTCGGATCGGACGGGCGGATCGCCTCGTGCGCGTCCTGCGCGTTCTTCTTGGATTTGAAGACGCGGCGGGTCCCCGGCAGGTACTCCTTGCCGTAGGTCTCGGTGATGTAGGCCTTGGCGATGTCGGCGGCCTCGTCGGAGATGCGCAGGCTGTCGGTACGCATGTAGGTGATGAGGCCGGTCGCGCCGATCCCCTCGATCTCGATGCCCTCATAGAGCTCCTGTGCGATCTTCATCGTGCGGCGGGACTGGTAGCCGAGCCGCCGGGAGGCCTCCTGCTGGAGGGTCGAGGTGATGAAGGGCGGCGCGGGGGATTTTTTGCGGACCCCCTTCTTGACGTTGCCGACGGTGTAGTCCGCCCCGTCGAGGGATTCGATGATCTTTTTCGCGCTCTCCTCGTCCGGAATGCCGGCGAGCTCGAGCTTTTTGCCGTCGATCGAATAGAGCTTGGCCGGGAAGGGCTTTTTCGCATAGCCCTTGGCGGCGAGCAGCGCGTCGATGGACCAGTATTCCTGCTGCTTGAAGGCGCGGATCTCCTCCTCGCGGTCGAGGATGATCCGCACCGCGACCGACTGCACCCGCCCGGCCGACAGCCCCTTGCGCACCTTGCGCCAGAGGAAGGGGCTGATCTTGTAGCCGACGATGCGGTCGAGGATGCGGCGCGCCTGCTGCGCGTCCACGAGCTTTTCGTCGATTGTGCGCGGGTGCTCCATGCCGTAATGCACGCCGCTCTTGGTAATCTCGTTGAAGGTGACGCGGTTCTGCTCCTTCATGTCGACGCCGAGCATCTGCGCCAGGTGCCAGGAGATCGCCTCCCCCTCGCGGTCCGGGTCGGTCGCGAGATAGATGGCGTCGCTCTTCTTGGCGGCCTTTTTAAGGTCCTTGATAAGGTCCTCCTTACCCTTGATGTCGACGTACTGCGGCGCGAAGCCGTTGTCCACGTCGACCCCCAGCTTGCTCTTGGGCAGATCGCGGACATGTCCCATCGACGCGACCACCTCAAACCCCTTCCCGAGGTATTTTTTTATCGTTTTCGCCTTTGCGGGCGACTCCACGATGACAAGATTGGACAACTTGTAACCATTCCTTTCCCGGGGAAGCTCCCCTCTATCAATAAACGCGCTCACGCGCAGTCAATTCCAGTTTCATTCCGGCGCCCCGGCCAGGTACCTGCCGCCCGGAAGCGCCCGCACCAGCCCGAAGAGCTCCAGCTCGGTCAGGGCCGCCAGCGCCTGCGCGGCGGTGAGCCCTGCGCGCCCGGCGAGCGGTTCCGCGCCCTCCGGCAGATCGCCGAGCGCGGCGTAGAGGCTCCTGGCCTCCTCCGAAACCCCCAGCTCCCCGAGCGCCGCCTCTCCGGGCCGTTCGGCCGGCGGGACGGCCTCCTGCGCCACCATGAGCGGCAAAGCCTCCCCCATGGACGGGCGCGGCACCTTGCGCGGGCCGTTCAGGGGCTGCGGATTTACATCCTGTCCGGCAGCGCGGATCTTCCGCACCACCGTATGCGCGTCGATCCCGGCCGGGAACCGGCCGATATACTCCTCCAGGATGCTGTAGACGTTCAGAACGAGCTTGGCGCCGTCCTTGATGAGCCGGTTGCACCCGGTCATGCTCGGATCGAAAATCTCCCCCGGAACCGCGAAGACGTCCCGGTTCTGATCCAGTGCGTGGCGCGCGGTGTTGAGCGCGCCGCTCTGCTCGGGGGCCTGCACCACCACGACGCCCGCGGAGATGCCCGCGAGCAGCCGGTTGCGGATGTTGAAGTTGTAGCGCTGCGGGCGTTCCCCGAAGGGGAACTCGGTCATCAGCACGCCGCCCTCGTCGAGGATGCGCCGCTTGAGGCCGCGGCTTTCGCTCGGGTAGTCGATGTCGAGTCCGCAGGCGAGCAGGCCGACCGAGCGCCCGTTGGCGGCGAGCGCCCCGTCGTGGGCGGCGTAGTCGACGCCCACCGCGAGCCCGCTGGCCACGGTGCAGCCCGCCGAGGCGAGGTCGTAGGCGAGGCGTCTCGCGCACTGCTCGCCGTAATCGGTCGAGGTCCGCGTCCCCACCAGCGTGAGGACCAGCTCCTCCCGCAGGCCGCGCAGGTCGCCCAGTACATATAATACACACGGCATACCGTCGATATTTGTCAAAGCCTCGGGATAATCGGGAGAATCCGGGGTGATCACGGCGCACCCGCACCGGCGGGAGAGGCGCAGGTTCTCCTCCGCCTTCCGAAGGTCGGCCGAGCGGATGCGCTCGATCTCCTTGGGCGCGAAGATCCCCGTGGCGCGCAGCTCCTCCTCGCTCATGCGGTAGAGCTTCTCGGGCGCGCCGATCTCCCGGATCACCCGGTCCGCCTTGATGCTGCCCGCGCCGAGCGCCTCCTGCAGCCAGATCCAATAGAGGCCGTCCGCCATGCCGCGCACCCCCGAAATCAGTCTAACGGTACATTTCCCACAAAAAGACCCCCGCCGCCATCGCGGCGTTGAGCGATTCGCTGCCCGGCTCCATCGGGATGACGAGGCTTCCGGTGCAGCGGCCGATCACGCCGTCCGCCAGCCCGCCGCCCTCGTTTCCGATCACGACCGCGCAGCCGCCCTTGCCGAGCGAGACCTCCCGGAGGGTCTTCGCGTCCCGCCGCAGGGCGGCCGCCCACACGGGCACGCCCGCTTCTTTCAGCGCGTCAATCCAGCCCCCGAGGTCGTCCGTCACCGCGGCGGGCACCCGAAAGACGCCGCCCATCGACGCGCGCAGCACCTTGGGGCTGTACAGGTCGGGGCAGTCGTCCGAAAGGAGGACGCCGCCGACCCCGAACGCCGCCGCCGTGCGCAGGATGGTGCCGAGATTTCCCGGGTCCTGCAGCGAGGAAAGCAGGAGATATTTGCCGTTACTGCTTATTTTAACAGGTTGCGACCCGTTGTCAAGCATACGGAAAACGCCGAAAACGCCCTGCGGGCTGACCGACTGGGCGAGCTTGTCCGCCACGGCCGGGGTAATGCGGCAGAAGGTTTCCGCCGCGAGCGCAATGGGCGAAAGGGTGTCGAAAGCGCTCTCGAACGCCTCCTCGGTGGCGAACAGCTCGACGGGAAAATACCCCGCCGCAAACGCTTCCCCGGTGAGCTTGGCCCCCTCGGTCACGAAGAGGCGCTCCTCATACCGCGCCCTGCGGGAGCCCGCGAGCCGGACATACCGCTTGACGGAAGGGCTCTGGCGCGAAGTGATCTCCTTTTCTGCCACGGCGGGTACCTCCTTCCCCTACATACAAAAGATACGCCCGCGCGGATGCGCGCGGGCGTATGCGGTTCCTATTAAAGGGCGGCCTTCGCCTGTTCGACGAGCGCAGTGAACGCCGCGGCGTCGTTGATCGCGATCTCCGAGAGCATCTTGCGGTTGAGCTCCACGCCGGCCTTTTTGAGGCCGTTCATGAAGGTGCTGTAGTTGACGCCGTTCATGCGGCAGGCCGCGGAGATGCGGGTGATCCACAGCTGGCGGAAGTTGCGCTTTTTCTGCTTGCGGCCGATGAAGGCGTAGTTGCCCGACTTCATCACCTGCTGTTTGGCCATTTTAAAGAGCTTGCTCTTGGCGCCAAAGTAGCCTTTGGCAAGCTTCAGTGTCTTTTTCCTTCTCTTACGGGTCATCATTGCGCCCTTAACACGAGCCATATCTATTTACCTCCGTCTTATTCCGATTATTTGTAAGGAACGAGCAGCTTGATCGTCGCCACGTTGGTCTTGTCGGCGTAAGCGCCGCGGCGCAGGCGACGTTTGCTCTTGGCGGTCTTCCCGTGCCCGTTGAGCAGGTGGCTCTTGTAGGCGTGCGCACGTTTCACCTTTCCGTTCTTGGTAAGCTTAAAGCGCTTTTTGGCACCGGTGTGGGTCTTCAGCTTAGGCATTTTTGTTTCCTCCCTTAATATTGGTTGCGGGCTTCGGCGAAATAAACATCACCATGCTGCGGCCCTCGAGCTTCGGCTGTTTCTCGACGTTGCCGACCTCGGCCACCGCTTCGGTGAAACGCTTCATGATGCTCGTCCCCAGCTCGGGATGTGCCATCTCGCGGCCGCGGAATCGCAGGGACGCCTTCACCTTATCCCCGTCCTCAAGGAACTTGATGGCGCGGTTCACCTTGGTGTTGAAATCGTTGGTGTCGATGTTCAGCGAGAGGCGGACCTCCTTGATTTCGATCACCTTCTGATTTTTCCTTGCTTCCTTCTCCCGCTTCGCCTGCTCGAACTTATACTTGCCGTAGTCCATGATCTTGCAGACGGGCGGCGTGGCCTGAGGAGCGATCTTCACGAGGTCAAGGTTCTTTTCGATCGCCATGTTCTGGGCCGTCGCAAGCGGCACAACGCCGAGCTGTTCCCCCTCCGTGCCGACCAGACGCACTTCCTTGTCCCTGATCTCCTCATTGATGAGCAATTCCTTGCTGCTAATACGAAACACCTCCAAAGCCTTTTTTGCATTGCATTGAAAACGAGCGTGGGCAGAAACCGCCCACGCTCGCAAAATCAACCACAGTCTCCCCCGCAGGGGAAATCGCTATTGACCAGCCGCCCACCGGCGGCGAGGTGAGAACAGAAACTGCTCTACTTTGTTTACCGAATTATGATACCACGCGCATGCGCGGATGTCAACCCCTAAATGATGATTTCCCTGGACAGCGCGAAGGAATAGAGCACGCACTCCCTGACCGGCATGCCCAACGCGCCGCCGAGCACCTTCCGGTAGAGCTCGAGCTGCACCCGGTAGCGTTCGACCAGCTCCGCGGGCGTCCTGACATGGTCGGTCTTGTAGTCGACGATCACCGCGCCGCCGTCTTCCGCGAAGACGCAGTCGGCCACGCCCTGGACCGCCGTTTTTCCGCCCGCGTCGAAGAGGTCGGTGTACGCCCCGAGCGTCTCCCTCCCCACCTCGGCCAGAAAGCGCAGCTCCCGCCACACCCTGTCCGCCCGGAAGATGCGCCCCGCCAGCGGCGAGCGGAAGAACGCCGCGAGCTTTCCCGCGTCGATGGCGTCCGCCTCCTGCCGGGAGAGGAAGCCCTCCCGCGCCATCCGTTCGAGCTCGGCGGCGACGTCCTTTGCCGCCGCGCGGTAGTCGGAAAACTGCATGAACTTGTGGAGCGCGCTGCCACGCTGCGCGGCGGTGAGTCCCCGCTCCTGCAAAAAGGCGGGCCGTCCCGCGAAGCGGTAGCTTTTGGCGAGCTCCCCCTTGGAGATCTGCGAAACCGCCATCTTGGTGGGGATCCGCGTCTCGGGCGCGAAGGGATAGCGCCAGGCGAGCCGCCGCTCCAGCGCCCCGGTGAGCGCCGGGTCGGGCGGGGGCGGCGTCTCCTCCGTCGTCTCCCCCGCCGCGAGCGGGTCGCCCCCAACGGGCAGGACGGCGGCCGAAAACGCGGCCTGCGCCGGAACGGCGCCGGCCTCGACGCCGTACTGCGCCAGCAGTCCTGCCGCGCCGGGGTGGTGGACCGCCGCCATCAGGACCCAGTCGAGATAGCTCGCCGCGCCGCGCACCTGGTAGGGCGGCAGTTTGCCATTCCCCTCCGGCGCGCAGGCCAGCCCCGCGAGCTTCTCCCCCGGCCTGGTGAGCGTCCCGGTCAGGATGAGCCGCTGCTTGGCGCGGGTGAGCGCCACATAGAGCACCCGCAGCTCCTCCGAGAGCATCGACCGCTCGATCGCCAGCCGCAGCGCCTGCATCGGCACGGTGGAAAACTGCGTCTGCAATTTGGGGTCGCGGCGCACGCAGGCAAAGCCCAGCTCGGTGTGCAGCAGGGTCGTGCCGTTCAAATCCTGACGGTTGAACTGCTTGGCGCAGTCGCAGAGGAAGACGACGGGGAATTCCAGCCCCTTCGAGCGGTGGATGCTCATGATCCGCACGACGTCCGCCTGCTCAGACAGACTCGCCGCGGGCGCGAAGTCGCCTCCCCGCTCGATCAGCCGGTCGACGAACCCGACGAACCCCGAAAGCCCCCGGTAGCCGCTCGCGTGGTAGTCGCAGGCGTACTGCACGAGCAGCAGCAGGTTCGCGCGGCGGGAAGCGCCCATCCGCATGACCTGCGCCTTGGCAAGGCAGCCGCACTCGTCGTAGACGCGGCGGATGACCGCGTCGGCGGTCGCGCCCGCCGCGAACCGCCGCAGCCGCGCGAGCGTCCCGCAGAATTCCAGGCAGTGCGCGTCCCCCTCCCCGGCGCGCCTCTGCACCGCCGTGTAGAGGGGCGCGCGCCGGTCGGCAAGGCGGATATGCGCCATCTCGTCGGCGGTAAAGTCGAAGAGGGCGGACATCATCGCCGCCGCGAGGTCGACGTCGAGCAGGGGGTTGTCGATCACCCGCAGCAGCGCGACGACCGGCGCGACCTCCTTCGAGGTGAGAAAGCCGCTCTTCGGCTCCGCCCAGACGGGCACGCCCCTCTTTTGCAGCGCCTCCAGATAGGTCTGCGCCCGTCCGGAGGGGGAGCGCAGCAGGATGCAGACGTCCGACGGGCGGATCTTCCGCAGGGCGTCCCCCTCCGCGACGAGCTCCCCGCGCCCGAGCATCCCGGCGATCTCATCGGCGACGTAGTCCGCTTCGACCTGCGCGCGGGTCCGCTCCCCCGCGTAGCCCGTGAGGTCCAGAAGGCGCAGCCCGCATCCGGCGGGCGTCCCCTCGGGGAAGCTCCCGCCGGGGATGAGCGCCTCCTCCTCGTTGTAGTCGATCTCCCCGATCTCTTCGCTCATGAGCAGCGAAAACAAAAAGTTGACGCTCCCCGTCACCTCCGGCGCGCTGCGGAAGTTCTTCCCGAGCGTGATCTTCGCCGGGAACTGTTTGCCGTCGTAGGGGGCGTAGCGTTTTTTCTTCTCCATGAAGAGCTCGGGGCAGGCCTGGCGGAAGCGGTAGATGCTCTGCTTGACGTCCCCGACGAGGAAGAGGTTCCGCTCCTTCTGCGAGACGGCCCGGAAGATGATCTCCTGCGCCGCGTTGGTGTCCTGGAACTCGTCGACGAGCACCTCGTCGTAGCGCTCCGACACCGCCCGGGCAAGCGGGGTCTTGACGTACCCCTCCCCCGCGGGCCGCACGAGCAGCGCGATCGCGTACTGCTCCATATCGGAAAAATCCATCAGGTTTTTCTGCCGCTTCTGTTCGGTGAACGCCCGGTCGAACGCCTCCACCAGCTCGAAGAGGGTCTCCACCATCGGGCGCAGGTCGGCGACGTCCTCGGAGAACTCGGCCGCCGTGGCGCAGAACTGCCGGTCCCGCAGCGTCTCGACGATTCCCCGGACGCTCTTGCGCAGCGCCTGCGCCGCCCCCTTGCGGGGGTCGTCTCCCCGGACGGGGCGCAGCTTCTCAAAGACGAAGCTCCCCAGCCGCTTGCAGGTCCCGTCCCAGTCGCGCGCCGCGACCGATTCCCGCACCCGTTCGAGCTGCCGCAGGTCGGCACGCAGCGCGCCGCCGTAGGCGTTCGAGAGCGTCTCGTCCTCCTCCACGAGGGACAGCGCGCGCCCGCAGAGCGCGCAGGCGTGCCCGAGCGCGTCGGCGGCGTAGCCGAGGATGCACTTGCCCCAGATCGAATCGGCGACCGGCACCCCCTCATTATAATAGGAGAGCTTCGCCTCCATCCAGCCGTGGTAGAAGGGATGGGAGCGCACGAAGTCGTAGAGGGAGAAGAGGGTGGTAAAGACGCGGCTGTCGTCCCGCCCGGTGCTGAGCAGCTCGACGAGCCGGGCAAACCGCCCGCCGTCCTCCCGCGCAAAGAACTCCTCCACCACGCCGCGCGCGCAGTCCCGCCGCAGGACCTCAAGCTCCTTCTCGTCCCCCGTGCGGATGTTGGAGGCGATGCCGAGAAGCTGGAAATTCTGCCGGATGAGCTCGCTGCAAAAGGCATGGATCGTGCTGATCTGCGCCCGCCCGAGCAGCAGCTGCTGGCGGCGCAGGCGGGCGTTTTCGGGGTGTTCGGCGGCCAGCGCCGCCACCCGCGCCATGATCCGCTGCTTCATTTCGAGCGCCGCCGCGTTGGAAAAGGTCACGACGAGCAGCCGGTCGGCGTCGACCGGTTGCCCGGGGTCGAGGATGCGCCCTACCGCCCGTTCGACGAGCACCGCCGTCTTGCCCGAGCCCGCCGCCGCCGAGACGAGCACCGTCCCGCCGCGCGCCTCGATCGCGTCCCGCTGCCGGGGGGTCCACTGACGCTCAGCCATCCGCCTCATCCCCTTCCATCGCCTTGAGCGCGGCCGCGCGGTCCAGCTCCGCGAGCTTTCTCACCGCGTCGGAATCCTCATGCCCGCAGACCGCGTGGTAGTCGCACCAGTCGCACGGCCGGTAGTCGCTCAGCCCGTCGACCGGCGCCGCGTCGATCTTCCCGCCCGCGAGGCTGTCCGCCAGCTCAATGAGCAGCCGCTCGACCTGCCGCCGGATGGTCCCCATCTGTTCGAGGGTGGCGAGCTGGCTGTGCGCGTCGAAGGAGCCGTCCTTTTTCGTCCTGACGGGAATATAGAGCCCCGCGAGGCCCGGCTCCATCGCCGAGAGGACCTCCCGGTCCTCGAGCAGGATGCCGTTCATCCGCAGGCGTTTCTGCTGTTCCGCGCGCACCTCGCCCTCCGTGGCGCCCCGCTCCGCCGAAACGACGCTGTCGCGCGCGGGCATGTAGAGCACGCCCGCCGGGACCGCGCCGCCCCCGGGCGCGTTCTCGCAGATCGAAAAGAGGTAGATGAGCATCTGCATGTTGAGCCCGTAACAGACGTCCGAGAGGTTGAAGCTCTTGTGTCCCGATTTGTAGTCGACGACCCGCACATAGCGGACCCCCTCCCGCTCGAGGACGTCCATCCGGTCAACGATCCCCTCGACGATCACCCGCGTGCCGTCCGGGGCGCACAGGTCGAGGGGCTTCATCTCCGCTTCGAGATTGATCGGCAGCTCGAAGGCCGCCGGCTCAAACTCGCTCTGGGCGAATTCCATCGCCAGCCGCCGCAGCAGCCGCACAAGGGTGCCCACCAGCCGCCGGAAGAGGTACCGGAAGCGCGCGGGCATCTCGTCTAGGTTTGCGATCTTGGCGGAGAGGTCCGTCTCGATGATCTCGGTGACCTCCCGCTCCAGCCGCGCGTCGTCGAGCGCGGAAAGCCCCCGCCCGCCGTATTTTCTCACCATCTTTTCGAGCACGAGGTGAATGAGGGAGCCCGACTCGATCGGGTTGAACTCCACCCTGCGGCGGGGGCTGATCCGCAGGCCCGCCTTGCAGAAATAGGAAAACGGGCACTGGTAATACTGCTCGGCGCGCGACGGGGAGATGCGCACCTGCGCGCCGAAGAGGGCGCGCGCCGCCGCGCGGTCGTTCAGGGAAAATCCCCTCGTCCCGGCGCACCGCGCGAGCGCCTCCATCCGCGCGGGCTCCCGCGCGGAAAACCACGCGCGCAGGGACGCCTCGGCGGGCGTCCGTTCCCGCCAGCCGCGCGCCAGCTCGTCAAAGGCGGTGCGCTCGTTGGCCACCCGCCCGAGCGGCCCCTCAAGAGAGGACTCCACCGGGCATCCGGTCAGCGCGCGCACCCGGTCAAGCGCGGACGAAGGGGCGAGCGCCGCCCCCGCCGTATCCCGCAGCGGCCAGCTGACGCACAGCCGCTCGGACGCCTGCGTGAGCGCGAAATAGACATAATACCGCTCGAAGAGCGCCGTCTGTCCCGGCGTGCGCAGCAGGTCGACCCCGCGCGCCTTGAGCAGGTCGCGCTCGGCGGCGGAAAAGATGCCCGCCGACGTCTCCCAGCGCGGGAAGACCCCCTCGTTGAAGCCGATCACAAAGGCGGCGCGCGGACTGTCCGGCCGGATGCGGTCGGCCGCGCCGACGATCACCTGGTCGATCGTCTGGGGGATGAGCCCGATGTCGGCGGCGGAAATCCCCATGCGCAGCAGATCGATCAGCCGCCCAAGCGGCAGGCGCACGTCGGCGAGCGCCCCGCCGAACACGTCGAGCAGCCCGAGCAGCGCCTCCCACACCTGCGCGGACATCTCGAGGAAGCGTTTCTGCTCCCCCTCCTCCATCCCGGTTGCGGCCTCCTGAAGGTGCTCCGCCGCCTTCACCCGCTCGAGCCACCCGAACGCCGCCGCGGCAAAACCGCGCCCGTCGCAGTCGGCAAGCTCGCGCCGCAGCGTCACGAGCGGGCCGGCCAGCTTTCGGCGGGTCTCGTTGATCCGCCCCAGCCGTTCCGCCTGCTCCTCGGTGAAGCCCTCCGACATCCCGTCGGGGTTGTTGGTGAAGTCCGCCCGCCACGCCGCGCCCGAGGCCCCCCAGACGAAGCAGTAGTTCTCCAGTTCCCCCGCTTCGGCCGGGCCGATGCCGGTGACGCAGTTTTTGGCGAGCGCGAGCAGGTGTTCGGAATCGAACCCGCTGCGCGCCGCGTCGAGCGCGGCCAGCAGCCCCGCCGCGAACGGGTGCACCTGGATATCTGCCCGCAGATCGGCGAAGAAGGGGATCTCATAGCGCGTGAAGACCGTCTCGAGCGGCACGAGGTAGCGGTCGAGGTCCCGCCCGATCACCGCGATGTCGCGGTAGCGGCAGCCCTCCTCCCGCACGAGCGCGCAGATGCGCGAGGCGACGAACTCCAGCTCGTCGTAGAGGTCCTCGCACGCGGCGAGCTTCACCCCCTCATGCGTTTCGCACCCCTCGGGCGCGGCGTCGGAAAAGGCTACGGCGATGTGCGCGAGCGCCGGCCGCGCGAACCGCCGGGGCTCCCGCAGGACGACCGGCGCCGCGACGGGGACCCCCGCCGCCTTCGCGTCGCGCACCAGCCGGTTGGCGGTCTGCGCGGCCGCGGCGAACGCGCCCGTCTCGTCGGCGCAGGAAAGGCCGTCGCAGGGCAGCGCCGCCCACACCGCCGGGCTCCCCTCCAGAATCCGTCCGAGCAGCTTCCACTCCGCGCCCATGAACGCCATGAACCCGTCGATAAAGACGCTGTACTCCGCGAAGAACCCCCGCCCCTCGAGCTTCCGGCAGGCGCGGCGCAGGCTGTCGTCCGGGTCGCAGTAGCCGCGCTCGATCAGCGCCTGGTAGGCGTCGAAGATGAGCGCCACGTCGGAGAGCTTGTCCCGCAGGTCCTCCGACGCGTCCGCCGCCGCGGCGCGCAGTGTTTCGGGGTCCGCGCCCGCGGTCTTGAGCTCGCCGACCGCCTCGCACATCGTGGCGGCGAACGCCGCGCCCGAGACGTTTTTGCGGTAGGCGCGCAGCTCCCCGCCGATCTCGCCGAGCGCGACGCTCATGAGCAGCACCTTGGCCGTCTCGTCGAGGTGCACCCCCGCCAGCCCTCCGTACTCCCGGAAAATCCGGTCGCAGAGGCGTGTAAAGCTCAGCACCTCCACAGACAGCGCGTCCTTCGCGCCGAGCCTCCGGTAGAGGGCCTTCTCGCTCTCGAACGAATACTGCTCGGGCACCAGCAGGACCGCCTTTCCGCCGCCGCGCACGCACTCCGCGATCTTCTCGTGCAGCAGCGCCGTCTTGCCGGTGCCGGCCGCGCCCAGGATCAGATGCAGCATCCGCTCCACCTCCATTCATGCTTCCTATTCTACCACAATCCCCGCCCGGCGGACAAGCGGGCGGGGATTTTTCCCGCCCGCGCCTTTTCCCCGGAAATGCCGTGCCCGGCGGGCATGGAAACGGCCCGGAAGGAAATTCCTTCCGGGCCGCGAGTCCGGGCCGCCTCTCAGAGGCTCATGCCCAGCTTGATGGCGCGCATGTTCGGCTCGAGCAGGTGCTGCTTTTTGGGCGGCACGCACTTGGCCACGGCCGCCTCGACCGTCTCCAGCGACGCGAATTTCGCCTCCTGTAGGACCTTGCCGAGCAGGATGTTGTTGGAGAGCCCCTTGAGGCCCTCGGAATCCGCCTTTTCGGTGGCGGGGACGTAGAAGCAGCTGATGTCGGTGCGGTCGCTCTTCTTGGCGATGAGCGAGCTGTCCACCACGGCGATGCCGCCCGGGGCGACCTTGTCGATGAACTTGTCGTAGGAGGGCAGGTTCATCGCGACGAGCACGTCGGGGTTGAGCACCAGCGGGGAACCGATCGGCTCGTCGGAGATGCACACCGAGCAGTTGGCGGTGCCGCCGCGCATCTCGGGCCCATAGGAGGGCAGCCAAGAGACGTATTGATCCTCGATGAGCCCGGAATAGGCCATGATCTTTCCGGCGAACAGGACGCCCTGGCCGCCGAAGCCTGCGAGCAGGATACTCAGCATTACGGACGCACCCCCTTCTCCGTCTTATCGGTGTAGACGCCCAGCGGGTAGTAGGGCATCATGTTGTCACGCAGCCACTGGAGCGCCTCCGAGGGGGTAAGGCCCCAGTTGGTCGGGCAGGCGGAGAGCACCTCGACGATCGAGAAGCCCTTCTTTTCCACCTGGCATTTGAACGCCTTCTTGATCGCGGCGCCCGCCTTGCGGATGTTGGGGACGCTGTCCACCGAGACGCGCTCGGCGTAGGCCACGCCGTCGAGGGTGGAGAGCATCTCGCACACATGGATCGGGAAGCCGGAGTAGGACACGTCGCGGCCGTAGGGGGTCGTCTGGGTGACCTGCCCGGGCAGGGTGGTCGGGGCCATCTGGCCGCCGGTCATGCCGTAGATCGCGTTGTTGACGAAGATGATCGTGATGTTTTCGCCGCGGGTCGCGGAGTGGACCGTCTCGGCGGTGCCGATGGCGGCGAGGTCGCCGTCGCCCTGGTAGGTGAAGACGACGCTGTCGGGCAGCGAACGCTTGACGCCCGTCGCGATCGCGGGGGCGCGGCCGTGCGCGGCCTCGATCATGTCGCAGCCGAAATAGTTGTACGCCATGACCGAGCAGCCGACCGGCGCGATGCCGATCGTGCGGCCTTCGATATCGAGCTCGTCGAGCGCCTGCGCGACCAGCTTATGGATGATGCCGTGGGTGCAGCCGGGGCAATAGTGGGTGCTGACATCCAGCAGCGCGTGGGGTCTTTGATAGACGACGGCCATTACCGGTCACCTCCTGCCATTTTTTCGATTTCGGAGAGCACCTCGGCGGGGGTCGGGATGACGCCGCCGGTGCGTCCGAAGAAGGACACGGGCGCCCTGCCGTTCACGGCGATGCGCACGTCGTCCACCATCTGGCCCATGCTCATCTCGACGCTCAAAAACGCCTTTGCGCCGCGCTCGGCCGCCTTTTCGATCGGCGCGTACGGATACGGCCAGAGGGTCAGCGGGCGGATGAGACCGACCTTGATCCCCTTTTCCCGCGCGGAGTTGACCGAGCTGCGGACGATGCGGGAGGTCGCGCCGTAGGCGACGACGACGTATTCCGCGTCCTCCATGAGGTACTCCTCGCAGCGGGTGTGCTTCGCCTTGACCTCCTCATAGCGCTGGAAGCGCTCGAGGATTTTGGCTTCCAGCTCCTCCGGCTGGAGGTAGAGGGAGTTGACGATGTGGTGGGCGCGCTTGTGCTGGTGGCCGCTGGTCGACCAGCCGCTCTTGTCGTAGGTCTTGACCTGCTTTTCGGGGAAGGAGATCGGCTCCATCATCTGGCCGAGCATCCCGTCCGCAAGGATCATCGCGGGCATGCGGTAGCAGTCGGCGAGGTCGAACGCGTCAAACACCATGTCGACCATCTCCTGGATGGAGGAGGGGGCGAAGACGAGCACATGCAGGTCGCCGTGGCCGGGGGCGCGGGTGGCCTGCCAGTAGTCGGCCTGGGAGGGCTGGATGCCGCCGAGCCCCGGGCTTCCGCGCTGGACGTTGACGATCAGGCAGGGCAGGTCGGAGCCCGCCAGGTAGGAGATCCCCTCCGATTTGAGGGAGATGCCCGGGGAGGAGGAGGAGGTCATGGCGCGCACGCCCGCGGAGGCCGCGCCGTAGACCATGTTGATTGCGGCGATCTCCGACTCCGCCTGCATATATGTACCGCCGATCTTGGGCATCTTTTTGGCCATATACGCCGCGACTTCCGTCTGCGGGGTGATGGGGTAGCCGAAGAAATGGTGGCAGCCCGCCTGGATCGCCGCTTCCGCGAGCGCCTCATTCCCCTTCATTAACATTTTTTGCGTGGATGACATAACTTCACTGCCTTTCGTGGATCAATTCTGTTTGAGGCCGCTATTTCTCAACGGTAATTGCACAGTCGGGGCACATCGTCGCGCACATCGCGCAGCCGATGCAGCTCTCCATATCCGTCACGGTAGCGGGATGGTACCCTTTTCCGTTCAGTACCGATTTATCCAGAAAAACGATCTTCTTCGGGCAGACTTCCACACACAGGCCGCAGCCTTTACAGATGTCACGGTTCACCGTCATCTTTGCCATTGAAAACACCTCCTTAACTCTATACCGCCGTGGGGCCTCTAGACTTCCCACGGTTTTTTTACATAAATATCCACCGGATAGATCTCCCGGCCGGGCAGCTTCTCCCCCACCCCGGCGGCGAGCTTTTTCCACGCCGTCGTGCAGAGCACGGGGATGCCGTACCGACGCGCCGTCTCCTCAGCGTATCCCGCCGACGAAACGATGTCGTCCGCCGTCGTGATGTCCGCGAGGTTGGAGTTGTTGACCACCGCCGTCACCTCCAGCCGGGCCTTCCGCTCGATCTCCCCGAGGATCTCGGCGGCCTCCTCGCTCGTCCGGGTGAGATAGCGGTAGGCGTTCACGACGTAGAGCACGTCGCATCCGCCCGCCTCTCTGATCATGGCGCTGTAGCGGCCGAGCGCGGCCGCGCCCGCGTCGTCGCCGCCCACGTCGATCACCAGCGTCTTATCCGATTCGATGACGGCGTCCAGGCGCCCGTCAAGGGCGGGCACGTCGAGGTTGGACCGCGCGTAGACGGGCGCGATCAGCCCGATCCCCTTCTCCTCCAGCAGCGCGCCGAAATCGGCGCTGCGGAAATAGGGGTTTACAATGTCGAGGTCGACGAGGATTACGTCCCGGCCGGCGGCCTTCAGGTCCACCGCGAGGTTGACCGAAAAATTGGTCTTCCCGCTGCCGTAGTGGCCGACGACCACGACGATCCGTTTGAGATTGGTCAGCATAGGCGCTCCCTTCTGCGAAAGCGTTAAGTTTGATTATAGCATTCTGCATGATTATTCACAAGGCAACGAAAGAATTTCCAGCTTTTCCACAAATGCGCTTTAAAATACTGCATCAATAAAGTATGAAATGTACAAAACCGGTTCATGCAAAAGCAACTGGAAAAAGTATATAAAAAAACCTTCCCGCAATCCGGGAAGGTCGTGAAAATCGTCCCTAAATTGCTACTTTTTCTTCTTTGCGGACAGTACGACATAGATAATAATAAGGATTACGGATACCACAAGAAGCCCGCCCATAATCGGCAGGAGCATCCCGGAACCGTCGCCCGTATTCGGAATGAGCGCGAAAGAAGGGGTAGCGAGGCAGACCGCACAGCAAAGCGCGGCCAGCATCGAAGCGATTCTCTTGGAAATCCGGTTGAACATATGCCAAAAGCCTCCGAAAAGGTAGTAAAGACTGCATTGCCCTGATAGATTCTAATTATACGCATATTTTCCCCGCTGTCAACAGAAATTCTGCAACTTTTGAAATCCGCCCTTGCATTGGATTGGGGAATTTTGTATAATAATGGGTAAGTTTTGCAGCTCATCACTGCGGCAATGAGCAAAAGCGCCCCATCCGACATCCAAGCACGAAAATGAGGAGGAACCGCCATGCAGCTTGACATCGGCATCCTGATCGCATTCATCATCTATTTCGCCCTGATGGTGTGGATCGGCTTCTATTTCTACCGCAAGTCCAACAACATCTCCGACTATTTCCTCGGAGGCCGGAGCCTCGGGAGCTGGGTCACCGCGCTGAGCGCGCAGGCCTCCGACATGTCCGGCTGGCTGCTGCTCGGGCTTCCCGCCGCGGCCTTCTGGTCGGGGCTCTCCGCCGCGTGGATCGCCATCGGCCTCGCGCTCGGCACCTATTTCAACTGGAAGCTCGTCGCCGTGCGCCTGCGCAAGTTCACCTACGTCGCCGACGACTCGATCACCATCCCGCAGTATCTGCAAAACCGCTTTTGCAGCAAGTCCACCGCGATCCGCAGCGTCTGCGCGGTGATCATCTTCGTCTTTTTCCTCGTCTACACCGCCTCCGCCTTCAGCACCGGCGCGAAACTCTTCCAGTATGTCTTCCACTTCGACTACGTCGTGGCGCTGACCGTCGGCGCGGTCATCATCATCTCCTACACCTTCCTCGGCGGCTTTTTGGCCGCCTGCTGGACCGACTTCATCCAGGGGATGCTGATGTTCGCCGCGCTCATCATCGTGCCGGTCGCCGCCGCCTTCACCACCTCGGGCATCTCCCCCGAGCTGATCGCGGGCTTCGGAGGCTCCAACTACCTCAACCTCTTCGCCGACGCGTCCGGCAGGGTCGCGCTCGTCACGATCGTCTCCGGCCTCGTCTGGGGCCTCGGGTACTTCGGCATGCCGCACATCCTTGTGCGCTTCATGGCGATCAAGGACAGCTCGATGATCAAAAAGAGCCGCATCATCGCGATGGTCTGGGTGCTCATCTCCCTTTGCGCGGCCGTCTTCGTCGGCATCGTGGGCATCGCCTTCCTCGGCGGGCGGGGCGTCTACGCCGACGTGGGCGCGGCGGAGGTCATCTTCATGGACCTCGTCACCCGCCTCTTCCCCGGCTTCATCGCGGGCATCCTGCTCTCCGCCATCCTCGCCGCCGCGATGAGCACCGCCGATTCCCAGCTGCTTGTCGCCGCCTCCGCGGTCTCCAACGACTTCTACAAGGCGCTCTTCCGCAAGAACGCCTCCGACAGGGAACTCATGTGGGTCTCCCGCACCGCCGTCATGGTGATCGCCGTCGTCGCCTACCTGCTCGCGCTCGATCCGAACAGCTCGGTCATGGGGCTCGTCTCCTATGCGTGGGCGGGCTTTGGCTCCTCCTTCGGGCCGGTCATCCTGCTCTCCCTCTTCTGGAAGCGGCTGACCATGAAGGGCGCGGTCGCCGGCATGGTGGTCGGCGGGCTGACCGTCGTGCTGTGGGAAAACGTCCCCGTGCTGGCGGGCACCGGGCTCTACTCCCTCGCCCCCGGCTTCGCCCTCGCGCTCGCCGTGATCGTGGCCGTCTCCCTCCTCGACAGGGAGCCCTCCAAAGAGGTCCAGGACCTCTTCGAGCGCGCGAAGGCCGCGCGGATCTGACTTCACAAAAGCCCCGGGAACGCGGCGCGTTCCCGGGGCTTTTTCTCTGTTTTTCCGCTCAGTAGCCGAGCTGCTCGCCGACGATAATCACCTTGACGCGGCCCTTCACCTTCTGCTGGGACATCACGACATAGTCGCAGCAGATGCGGTCGTCGCTGTGGCAGTCGCGGCAGATGCCGAGCACCTTGCAGGGGGTGCGCCGGTCGAGGCGGGTCGCGTTGGCGGGCGCGGCGGTGTCCCGCATGCGCACCCGCGCCGCCTCGAGGTCGGGCACGATCTTGTTGTAGCCCACGACGACAATCACGCTTTTGGGGCCGTAGATCATCGCGGCCACGCGGTTGCCGATGCCGTCGACGTTATAGAGCTCCCCCGCCTCGGTGACGGCGTTGCTGCTGCAAAAATAGGTGTCGCAGGAGAACGCCTCCCGCTGGATCTTTTCGGGGTCCGCGCCCTTCGCCTCCCGGTCGAGGCAGCGGTAGGCCCCCGAGCGCAGCAGCTCCTTGATCCCGCTCTCCGCGAGGGTCATCGAGCCGCCCCATGAGACCGACTGTCCCTCGGGGCAGAGCTCCTTCACGAGCGCGACCGCCTCCGCGCAGGTCTTGACATAGTAGGCGTCCATCTTGTTGTTTTGCAGATTGCCGATCGTCCGGTTGATCTTCTTTTCGAGTACCGCGCTGACATTTGCGTCCATGCTACCCCTCCGTCCAGCTTGTTGGTCCACTTTTATTTTACCGCGCCCGCCGCCGCATTGCAATCGCCGGGGCCAAAGAAAAAGGGCTCGAGGTCGGCCGGGGACTCCGCCACGTAGCAGCAGCCCAGCTCCTCCGCCTGTTCCGGAAGGAGCCCGAAGCCGTAGGCCGCCCCGACAAAATCGATCCCCGCCGTGATCGCGCCGTCCGCGTCGTAGACCGAGTCCCCGATGAGCACGACGCGGGACTTGTCCGTCCAACCGAGCCGGTCGAGCGCGGTTTCGATGATGTCCTTCTTGGTGATCGCGCCCTTCTCGTCGTTACGGTTGCCGATGCAGGTGTCGATCAGGTGGTCGATCCCGAGGTATTCCAGCAGGTGCCGGGCGGTCTTTTCGGGCTTGAGGGTCGCGACGCCCGTTTTGATTCCCCGCTCCCGCAGACGGCCGAGCAGTTCGGGCAGCCCGTCGTACACCTTCGAGAGGTAGCAGCCCCCCGCCTCGTAGTCCTCCCGGAAGAGCCACACCGCCTTTTCCGCGTCCTCGTCCGACATGCCGGTGTAGGTCTTGAGGGAGTAGACGATCGGCGGGCCGATAAACTTGCGCAGGACCTCTTCGCCGGGCACCGGGCGGCCCATCCGCTCGAACATCCGGCCAAGCGACCGGAAGAGGCCGGGCGAGCTGTCCACGAGCGTCCCGTCAAAGTCCCAGAGCACCACCTGATATTTCATCCGCTTCATCCTATCTGCTGCCGCAATATTTTTGATCAGCACCAGTATACCATACGCGCCCCGCCGAAATCAATCGGGGGCGGCGCGCAAAACCGGCCCCGGCATAAGCCGGGGCCGGTTTTCGCATTCTCTTTTTCCGGGCGTTTCAGAAGCTGCGGCCGGAGCCGCCGCCGCCGAAGCCGCCTCCACCGCCGGAGAAGCCGCCCCCGCCGCCGAAGCCGCCGCCTCCGGAAAACCCGCCTCCGCCGCCGAACCCGCCGCCGAAGAAGCCCCCGATGAACGGCCCGCCGTGGAAGTCGTCGTCGTCCCAATGCCGGCGCCCGCGGTGACGGCCGCCGCGCATGAAGAGCATCACGACCGCGATCATGACAAAGAAGACCACGAGCGCCCCGGCGAAGTTTCCCTCGCGGGAATCCTCCCCATAGTCGCGCGGCTCGTAACCGGGCAGCGCCTCGAGACCGTACTCCACCATCGTCTCGGAGAGCAGGGCGCTGTAGAGCTCGCGGGTCCCCGCGTCAAAGTCGCCCGCCTTGTAGCTCTCGAGCGCGTAGGCGTCGATCATGCGGCCGACCTTCGCGTCGTTGAGCGCGCCCTCCAGACCCCGCCCCACCTCGACGCGGATCTCCCCGTCGTCGGGCGCGAGCAGAAGGAGCAGGCCGTTGTCCTTCTCCCCGTCGCCGATGCCCCACTGGCGGCCCACGTTCAGCGCGTAGGACGCCGGGTCCTCGCCGTCGAGCGACCGCACCGTCAGCACGACGATCTGCGCGCCCGTCTCCTGCGCAAGGGAGGCGGACTGCTCCATGATATACGCTTTGGTATCCGGCGAAAGCACGCCGGCATAGTCGTTTACAAAGAAGTCGCTGGTCGGGCTCGGATAGGCGGCGCCGCAGAGCGCCGCCGCCACAAGCAGGAGCGCCGCGAGAATGGCTGCTGTCTTTTTCATGCCCGTCCCTCTCCGCTTACGCGTCGAAATTCACGTCCGGCGCAGACTGCGCCGACTCGGGCGCGGTGAAGTACTCCGCCTTCTCGAATCCGAACATGCCGGCGACCAGGCGGTTCGGGAAGGTGATGATCCTGCTGTTGTAGCTCTTGACCGCGTCGTTGTAGTCGTTGCGCGCGACCGAGATGCGGTTCTCGGTGCCCGCGAGCTCATCCATCAGCGAGATATACCCCTGGCTCGACTGGATCTCCGGATAGTTCTCCACGACCATCAGCAGCCGGGAGAGCGCGCTGGAGAGATTGTCGTTGGCCGCGGCCAGCTCCTCCATCCCCATGCCCTGCGCGCCCGCCAGCTGCGCGCGCGCCTCGGTGACGCTGTCGATGACCGACTGCTCCTGCGCCGCCAGCCCCTTGACCGTGTTGACGAGGTTGGGGATCAGGTCGGCCCTGCGCTGAAGCTGGGTCTGGATCGCCGCCTGCTGGGTGTCGACGTTTTCGCGCGCCGCGGCGATGCCGTTATACCCCCCGACAAGGGAGACGCCGATGATCACGATGATCGCGAGGACCGCGATCAGGACGACCACGCCGGTAGACATTTTTTTCATCTTATCGTTCCTTTCTTTTGGCCTGCCACCATCCTAGCACAACCCGGCGTCCCGTACAAGCGGGCCGCCCGTGAATTCACGAATCCGTCACAGACCGTTCATTTTCCCAGTTCGCGGACCATCTGGACATAGGGCAGCTCTTCGTAGCCGAGGCGGCCGTAGAGCCTGCGCGCGCCTTCGTTATCCGGCTCCACCTCGAGGCGGAAGCGCGCCGCCCTCCCCGCATAGTATTCGCTGACAAAGGAAAAATACGCGCTGCCGAGTCCCTTCCCCTGGAATTCGGGACGCAGGTAGAGCTCCTCGAGCAGCACGACCATGCCGCCCGCCTCGGTCGACCAGGTGAGGGACACCTGCCCGTAGCCGGCGAGCTTCCCATCCTGCTCGAGGAGGAAGACGTCCACATAGGGGCTGTCCGAGACTGCCTGCTCGTAGGTGCGTTCAAAAAAATGCGCCGGGACGGGGTGCAGCACGGCCGGCGAATGGTAAAATTCATCGAGCAGCGTGAGAAAATCCGTTTTGTCCTGCGGGGTCAGCTTCCTGATCATGTTATCCATGCTCCTGTTCCTTGATGTTTGGCAACAGTATACCCAATTCCGTCCCGTTTTGCAACTCCGCCCGGACGTCCCCGGCCTCCCTTGCCAATTCCGCCCACCCGTGCTATAATGTTGCCAACGGGAAATATCCGGTACAATTTCATCGCCTGCGTCCAAGGGGGCTCCCGCGGATCAAGGCTTTTCAGGCAAATCGTTCTAAAGCGCGCGGGTTCGGCCCGGCGGAGAAGGCGGTGGTATTTTTGTGCTGCAAACGCGGCGCCGCGCCTTTGGGGACGCGGCGCTTTTTTTGGCGGCGGAGACGCGGCCGCTTCGGAAAGGAAGGCTGACGGATGGAAACAAGAATCGCCCTGATCGGCATCATCGTGGAGGACATGCGGGCGGCGGACCGGCTCAACGCCATCCTGCACGAATTCGCGGGCTGCATCGTCGGACGGATGGGCATCCCCTACCACGCGAAAGACGTCAGCATCATCAGCGTGGTCGTCGACGCGCCGAACAACGTGATCAGCTCCCTTTCGGGCAAGCTCGGGATGCTCCCCGGCGTCAGCATCAAGACGGTCTATTCCAAGGCAGGAGGTCCCCCGCATGACGCTGAATGACACGGTTTCCGGGCTGGCAGGGCTTCTCACTTTACAGGACTTCTCCCCCGTCTACCGCGAGGCCGACCGGGTCCGTCGGGAGGCGGTCGGGGACGTGGTGCACATCCGCGCCATCCTCGAATTCTCCAACCACTGCAGGCGGCAGTGCCGCTATTGCGGGCTCAACAGCAGGAACGCGGCCTGCGACCGCTACCGCATGACGCCGGAGGAGATGGTTGATTCCGCCCGCGCCGCCTGGGAGGCGGGCTACAAAACGATCGTGCTCCAGTCGGGCGAGGACCCGTTTTTTACCTCCGCGCTGCTCGGGGAGATCGTCCGGGAGATCAAGCGGACGGGACTGGCGGTGACGGTGAGCTGCGGCGAGATGCCGCGGGAGGACTACGCGCACCTGCGGGCGTGCGGGGCCGACCGCTACCTGCTCAAGCACGAGACCGCCGACCCCGTCCTCTATGATTCGCTGCACCCCTGCGGCACCCTCTCCGAGCGGGTCGCCTGCCTGAAAACCCTCAAGGCCCTCGGGTTCGAGACGGGCAGCGGGTTCATGATCGGGCTGCCCGGCCAGACGAACGAGACGGTCGCGCGCGACCTGCTGCTGCTGCGCGAGATCGGCTGCGACATGGCGGGCATCGGGCCCTTCATCCCCCACCCGGACACGCCGCTGCGGGACCTGCCGCACGGGAGCACCGAGCTCACCAAGCGGGCGGTCGCGCTCGCGCGGCTGCTGCTGCCGAAGGCGAACCTGCCCGCCACCACCTCCCTCGGGGTGATCGACGGGAAGGAAAAAAACGACGTCTTCTCCTGCGGGGCGAACGTCATCATGCGCAAGGTGACGCCCGACGCCTACAAGCAGAAATATGAAATCTATCCCGCCGCGCTCGGACATACCGATATCAAGGCCGAGCGCGCCGAGCTGGAAAATATGATCCGCGGTCTGGGAAAAATACCGCAGTAAAGAAAGGTTGAATGAAAATGTACAATCCGAAGTCGAAGGTCGCAACCGAATTTATCGACGACGCTGAGATCAGGGAGACGCTCGAGTACGCCGAACAGAACAAGGCGAATTTCCCCCTCATCGATCAGATCCTGGAGAAGGCCGCGACGCTGAAGGGCCTCTCCCACCGCGAGGCGGCGGTGCTGCTCGAATGTGAAGACCCCGCCTACATAGAAAAAATCTACGCGCTCGCGATGGACATCAAGAAGAAAAACTACGGCAACCGCATCGTCATGTTCGCCCCCCTCTACCTCTCCAACTACTGCGTCAACGAGTGCCGCTACTGCCCCTACCACCACCACAACAAGCACATCGCCCGCAAGCAGCTCTCCCAGGAGGACATCGTGCGGGAGGTCGTCGCGCTCCAGGACATGGGCCACAAGCGCCTCGCGCTCGAGACGGGCGAGGACCCCGTCAACTGCCCGATCGAATACGTGCTCGAGAGCATCAGGACGATCTACGGCATCAAGCACAAAAACGGCGCGATCCGCCGCGTGAACGTCAACATCGCCGCCACGACGGTCGAAAACTACCGCCGCCTCAAGGAGGCGGGCATCGGGACGTATATCCTCTTCCAGGAGACCTATAATAAAGAGTCCTACGAATACCTGCACCCGGCGGGGCCGAAGAGCAACTACGCCTACCACACCGAGGCGATGGACCGCGCGATGGAGGGCGGCATCGACGACGTGGGCTGCGGCGTGCTCTTTGGGCTCAACCTCTATAAATACGACTTTGTCGGCCTGCTCATGCACGCCGAGCACCTCGAGGCGGTCTTCGGCGTCGGCCCGCACACGATCAGCGTGCCCCGCGTGCGCACCGCCGACGACATCGACCCCGACGAGTTCAACAACGCCATCTCGGACGAGATCTTCCAGAAGATCGTCGCCGTGCTGCGCGTCGCCGTCCCCTACACCGGCATGATCATCTCGACGCGCGAATCGCAGAGGACCCGCGAAAAGGTGCTCCACCTGGGCATCTCGCAGATCTCCGGCGCCTCCCGGACGAGCGTCGGCGGCTACGCCGAGGCCGAGGAGGAGAACTCCGCCCAGTTCGACGTCAGCGACAACCGCACCCTCGACGAGGTGGTTGGCTGGCTGCTCGACCTCGGCCACATCCCGAGCTTCTGCACCGCCTGCTACCGTGAGGGACGCACCGGCGACCGGTTCATGACCCTTGTCAAAAATCAGCAGATCGGCAACTGCTGCGACCCCAACGCGCTCATGACCCTCAAGGAGTACCTCGAGGACTATGCCTCCCCCGAGACGAAGGCCAAGGGCGAAAAGATGATCGCGGACACGATCCCCCTCATCCCCAACGAGAAGGTCCGCCGCCTCACCGTGGAGCACCTGGCGGACATCGCCGCGGGCAAGCGCGATTTTCGGTTCTGACCGGGCCGCCCGCCCCCGCCAATGCCGCCGGAGGCGGGCGCGATACCGCATCATATAAAAGGAGTGCCATTCCATGAGCCTGACAACAACCCCCAGCGCCAACCGGCTGCACATCGGCATCTTCGGCAAGCGCAACAGCGGCAAATCCTCCCTCGTCAACGCGATCACCAACCAGGACACCGCCCTCACCTCCGAGGTCGCGGGCACGACGACCGACCCCGTCTACAAGGCGATGGAGATCCACGGCATCGGGCCCTGCATGCTGATCGACACCGCCGGCTTCGACGACGAGGGGGAGCTCGGCGCGCTGCGCGTCCGGCGCACGCGCGACGCGCTCGAAAAGACCGACGTGGCGATCGTCGTCTTCTGCGAGGCGGACGTCTCGCTGGAGGCCGACTGGATCGGGGCTCTGCAGGAACGCGGCACACCGGTCGTCGCCGTCATCAACAAGGCCGATCTGCTCGGCAACGTCTCCGAGATCGCCAGGGCGATCCATGACGCGTTCTCCCTCTTCCCCATCGTCGTCTCCGCAAAGGAGCGCACCGGCGTCAAGGACGTGATCGAGGCGGTCATCCGCCAGCTGCCCGAGGATTACGAAAAAAAGAGCATCACCGCCGGACTCGTCGGCGAGGGGGACGTCGTCCTGCTCGTCATGCCGCAGGACATCCAGGCGCCCAAGGGCCGCCTCATCCTGCCGCAGGTGCAGACGATCCGCGACCTGCTCGACAACCGCTGCGTCGTGCTGTCGGTCACGGCCGACAAGCTCGACGAGGGCCTCGCGGCCCTGCGGGTGCCGCCCCGCCTCATCATCACCGACTCGCAGGTCTTCCCCGCCGTCTACCAGAAAAAGCCGCCCGAAAGCCTGCTCACCTCCTTTTCGGTGCTGATGGCGGCCGTCAAGGGGGACATCGCCTCCTTCGTCGAGGGGGCCGCCGCGATCGACGCGCTCACCCCCGATTCCCGCGTGCTCATCGCCGAGGCCTGCACCCACGCCCCCCTCGAAGAGGACATCGGGCGCGTCAAGCTCCCCCGCCTGCTGCGCAG
Organism: Anaerotruncus massiliensis (ex Togo et al. 2026); assembly: GCF_900199635.1. GTDB lineage: Bacteria > Bacillota > Clostridia > Oscillospirales > Ruminococcaceae > Anaerotruncus > Anaerotruncus massiliensis. The sequence continues at coordinate 1,646,146 of NZ_LT962687.1, forward strand.
GCGGGTGGGCGAAGCCTTGGAAGTCGACGTGGTCAGCGGCCCCGACTTTCCGGAGGATCTCAGCGGCTACAATCTGATCATCCACTGCGGCGCCTGCATGTTCAACCGCCGCTACGTCCTCTCCCGCATCGAACGGGCCCGCGCGGCGGGGGTCCCGATCACCAACTACGGGGTCGCGCTCGCCAAGCTCGGCGGCATCCTCGACAAGATCAGCTACCGCTGAATCGCAACCGTGCAGCATCCTGCAAAAAGGCCGCCGAAGGCGGCCTTTTTCTGCACGGATATTTGCATTTTTCCCCTCCGCAGCCGGTAAATTTGGGCGGATTCTGCAAGACTTTCCTGGAAAAGATGCAAATGGGCCCAAATCCCCTTGACTTTACCGCTCTGATTGCATAAACTGTATCTCAAAGGCTTAGCGCCTTTTCTTGTGCTGCAAGAATGTTTAATATGGGAGAGGATTAAAATGAAAAGAGTACTTGCTCTCGTTTTGGCGACCCTGATGCTGCTCGCGGCCGCGGGCTGCGGCTCCAAGCCCGCCGAGGAGAAGACCTTCACGATCGGCATGGAGTGCGCCTACGCCCCCTTCAACTGGACCCAGCTCGAAAAGACCGACACCGCCGTCGACATCGGCAACGCCTCCTACGCGGACGGCTACGACGTCGTCATGGGCAAATACATCGCCGAGAAGCTCGGCCGCACCCTGGTCGTCAAGCCGATCGCCTGGGAGGGCCTCGAGCCCGCCGTCAACAACGGCGAGATCGACGCGATCATCGCGGGCATGACCGCCACCCCCGAGCGGAAACAGAACGTCGACTTCACCACCCCCTACTATGAGAGCAAGATGGTCGTCATCGTCCGCAAGGACAGCGACCTGGCCGGCATCACCGACATCCAACAGCTCTCCGGCCGCAAGGTCCAGGGCCAGCTCAACACCATCTACGACGACGTCATCGATCAGATCGACGGGGTCGACCACGTCACCCCGCTCGCGACCTACCCGCTGATGGTCGTCGCGCTCCAGAACGGCGAGGTCGACGCGCTGACCGCCGAGCTGCCCGTGGCGGTCGGCGTCACCAGCAGCAACTCCGACTTGACCTACGTCGAGTTCGACGCGGACAAGGGCTTTGAGGCCGACACCTCCGTTTCAATCGCGGTCAAGAAGGGCAACACCGAGCTGCTCGACGAGATCCAGAAGGCGCTCGACAGCATCACCGAGGAGACCCGCCAGCAGTGGATGATCGAAGCGACCGGGCGCCAGCCTGCGCAGGAATGATCCACGGCGCACGCCGTCCGAAAGTACGAAAGATAGGATTGTGTGACCATGTTTGCATCTGCAATTGATATCGCCGTCAAATACTGGCCGATGTTCTGGGCCGGCATCAAGACGACCCTGCTTCTGTCCATCACCGGCACCGTCATCGGCCTGCTGATCGGCCTGGTCGTCGGCAGCGTGCGGTCGGTCTGCTCCAAAAGCGAGTCGCGGGATTCCGGCGTCGCCAAGGCGGTCAAAAAGATCGTCTATTTCATCACCTGCGTCTATGTGGAGTTCTTCCGCGGCACCCCGATGATGGTGCAGGCGGTCTTCCTCTACTACGGCCTCAAGCCGGTCTTCAACTGGGACACCACCGTCGCCGGCATCTGCATCATCTCGATCAATACCGGCGCCTACATGGCGGAGATCCTGCGCTCCGGGCTCCAGTCGGTCGACGTCGGCCAGACCGAGGCCGCGCGCAGCATCGGCATGACCCCCGCGCAGACGATGTTCCACGTCGTGCTGCCGCAGGGCGTCAAAAACGCCTTCCCCGCCATCGGCAACGAGTTCGTCGTCAACATCAAGGACTCCTCGGTGCTCAACGCCATCTCGGTGACCGAGCTGTTCTTCCAGTCCAACAAGATCGCGGGCAGCATCTTCAAGTTCACCGACACCTTCCTCGTGACCGCGCTGGTCTATCTGGTGCTCACCTTTACGACCACCCGCATCCTGCGCGCGATCGAAATCCGCATGCACCGCCCGCCCTCCAGCTATCCGACCTCGCAAACGGTGCCCGAGGCGCGCATCAAACCGGAAGGAGGGGCGCAGTGATGGAACACATCGTGGAGATCAAAAACCTCAAAAAGCACTTTGGCGAGTTGCGCGTCCTCGACGACATCAACTTCCACATCGACAAGGGGGACGTGATCACCGTTATCGGCTCGTCCGGCAGCGGCAAGTCCACCCTGCTCCGGTGCATCAACCTGCTTGAGATCCCCGACGACGGCGAGATCCTCCTCCACGGCAAGGATATCCTCAAGGGGGAGCTCGACGTCAACAAGCACCGCGCCAAGGTCGGCATGGTCTTCCAGTCCTTCAACCTCTTCAACAACATGAGCGTGCTGAAGAACTGCATGATCGGCCAGATGACCGTGCTGAAGCGCAGCAAGGAGGAGAGCCAGAAGAAGGCGGAGCAGCTGCTCGCCACGGTGGGCATGTCCAGCTTCATCGGCGCCTCCCCCGCCCAGCTCTCGGGCGGCCAGCGGCAGCGCGTCGCGATCGCGCGGGCGCTCTGCATGGACCCGGAGGTCCTCCTCTTCGACGAGCCGACCTCCGCGCTCGACCCCGAGATGGTCGGCGGCGTGCTCGCGGTCATGAAGGATCTGGCCAAGTCGGGCCTCACGATGATCGTCGTCACCCACGAGATGGGCTTCGCCCGCGAGGTCTCCTCCCGCGTCGTCTTCATGGACAGCGGCATCATCCTCGAGGAGGGCCCGCCCGAGCAGATTTTCACCGCCCCCAAAAACGAGCGCACGCGGGAGTTCCTCTCGCGCTACCTCGCATAAAAAAACGGATCAAAAAGGCCGCCGGCAATGCCGGCGGCCTTTTTTCGTTTATTTGTGATAGAGCTTTTTGGTCTGGTACTGCGGTTCGCAGGTGAGGTTGAGCCCCAGCTTGCGGAAGGTGTCCCCGTCCACGTGGGAGAGGATGACCGTCGAGTGCGCCTCGCAGCCGCGCAGCTTCTGGAGCTGGCGCATCGCGAGCTCCGCCGTCGGGTTGGTCGCCGCGCAGATCGACAGCGCGACGAGGATCTCGTCGGTGTGGAGCCGCGGGTTGTGGTTGCCGAGGTGCTTGGTCTTGAGGTTCTGGATCGGCTCGATGATGATCGGCGAAATCAGGTGGATGTCGTGCTGGATGCCGCCGAGCGCCTTGAGGGCGTTGAGCAGCACCGCCGCCGACGCGCCGAGCAGGGCCGAGGTCTTGCCCGTGACGATGCGGCCGTCCGCGAGCTGGATGGAGGCGGCGGGCATCCCCGTCTCCTCCGCCTTTTTCAGCGCCGGAGCGATCACCGGGCGGTCGGAGGTCGACACCCCCGCCTGGTTCATGAGCAGCTCCACCTTGTAGACCATGTCCGCGTCGGCGAGGCCCTGGCGCTGCTCGCAGAGCACGCTGTAATAGCGGCGGATGATCTCCTGCCGGGCGGCCGCGCAGACCACCCCGTCGTCGGTGATGCAGCTACCCACCATGTTGACGCCCATGTCCGTCGGGGATTTGTAGGGGGAGACGCCCGCGAGCTTCTCGAAGATCGACCGGAGGACGGGGAACACCTCCACGTCGCGGTTGTAGTTGACCGTGGTGACCCCGTAAGCCTCGAGGTGGAAGGGGTCGATCATATTGACGTCGTTGAGGTCGGCGGTCGCCGCCTCGTAGGCGAGGTTGACCGGATGCTTGAGCGGCAGGTTCCAGATCGGGAAGGTCTCAAACTTCGCGTAACCGGCCTTCACGCCGCGCTTGTATTCGTGGTAGAGCTGGGAGAGGCAGGTCGCCATTTTCCCGCTGCCCGGGCCGGGCGCGGTGACGACCACGAGCGAACGGCTCGTTTCGATGTATTCGTTTTTGCCGTAGCCCTCGTCGCTGACGATGAGGGGCACGTTGGAGGGATAGCCCGCGATCGGATAGTGTCGGTAGACCTTGACGCCGAGGCTCTCCATCCGCTTCTGGAAGGCGTCGGCCGCGGGCTGGGCGCTGTACTGGGAGATCACCACGCTGCCCACGTAGAGTCCGATGCTGCGGAACGCGTCGATCAGGCGGAGCACGTCGAGGTCGTAGGTGATGCCCAGGTCACCGCGCAGCTTGTTCTTTTCGATGTCCGAGGCGTTGATGACGATGACGATCTCCACCTCGTCCTTGAGCTCGAGCAGCATTTTCACCTTGCTGTCCGGCCGGAAGCCCGGCAGCACGCGGGACGCGTGGTAGTCGTCGAACAGCTTGCCGCCGAATTCGAGGTACAGCTTGCCGCCGAACTGCGCGATCCGTTCGAGGATGCGCTCCGACTGTGTGCGCAGGTATTTTTCGTTGTCAAAACCCAGCTCCATAAATCTCCAACCTCCACAAAACTTACCGCTCTCCATTATACTCAATTCCCGGGGATTTTACAAGAAAGTTCGCCAATTTTTCTGTATTTTCATCCCGCGGCGGGGATTCCTTCCCCACCGATACATACTTTCGGGAAAGAGGCAAATAATGTAACCATCCCTGCAAACGAATGGAGTGAGCAAATGAACGAAAAGACGGTTCTTCCAGTCAAAAACGACTACGGCTATTACGAGATCCGGCTGGAAAGCATCGGCGGGCTGGGCGCCAACCTCTGCGGAAAGATGCTCGGCGAGCTCGGCGCGGTCTATCTGGGGCTCAATTCCGCGTCCTTTTCGAGCTACGGCTCGGAAAAACGCGGTTCCCCCGTCAAGGCCTTCATCCGCTGGTGCGAGCAGGACATGGACCTGCGCGTCAACAGCCCCATCGAATCCCCCCACATCCTCGGGCTCTTCCACGAGGCGATGGCGGGCAAGCTGCCGGTGACGGCGGGCGTCACCGAGGAGACGCGCGTGATCGTCAATACCGGCGCCTCCCCCGACGAAATGCGCGAGCGGCTCAAGCTGCACGCCGGCGAGCTCACCTGCGTCGACGCGCAGAAGATCGCCATGGACTGCAAGTCGCGCGTCAACATGGTCATGCTCGGCGCGATCGTCAGGGCCTCCGGCTTCATCCCGCTCGACGCGGCGCTCTCCCTCGCGCGCGAGACGATCGGCAAAAAGTACCCCGCCCTCTGCGAGCAGAACCTCGAGGGCATCCGCCGCGGCTACGCCGAGGGCGTCTCCCGCCAGTTCTCCGACGACGGCCGCTTCCCCGCCGTCCCCTACACCGAGGCACGAGACAAATGGGGCTACCGGAACGCGCCGCTCGGCGGCGTGAACCCCCGGTTCGGCAGTTCCGTGTCCAACGACCTGTCCGCCTCCCGCGAGGGGTATATCCCCCTCTTCATCCAGGAGAAGTGCATCAACTGCGGGCTGTGCGACACCACCTGCCCCGACATGGTCTTCCAGTTCCGGCCCGGCGAGTACAAGGGCCGCAAGGCGATGGTCAACACTGGGCTCGACTACCACCACTGCAAGGGCTGCCTGCGGTGCGTCGACGTCTGCCCGACCGAGGCGCTCGTCGCCGGGCTCGAGCGCGAGCATCCGGACAAGAAGTGGTTCGTCCGCAACAAGGACCTCATCGTCGACCAGATGGAGTTCGAGGACGCGGGGCCCAACTCGTGGGTGACGAGCGAGAGCTTCCTCAATGAAAAACGTGTGGACGGAGGGGTTGTGTGATGAAAAAACAGCGGGTGCTTTTCGACAGCGGTAACGAACTGGCGGCCTACGCCGCCAAGCAGATCAACTACCATGTGATGGGCTACTACCCCATCACCCCCTCCACCCAGATCGCCGAATTCCTCGACCAGATGAAGGCGGACGGCGAGCACGACATCTCGCTGATCGCCGCCGAGGGCGAGCACAGCGCCGCCGGCATCTGCTACGGCGCGTCGACGGGCGGCGGGCGCGTCTTCAACGCGACCTCCGCCAACGGCCTGCTCTACGCGCTCGAGGAGCTGCCCGTCCAGTCGGGCACGCGCTTCCCGATGGTCATGAACGTCGCCTGCCGCACCGTCTCGGGGCCGTTGTCGATCAAGGGGGACCACAGCGACATCATGTATACCCTCAACACCGGCTGGGTCATCCTCTTCGCCAACTCCCCGCAGGCGGTCTACGACTTCAACATCTGCGCGCTGAAGCTCGCCGAGCGGGTGAAGCTGCCCGTCATCGTCGCGTTCGACGGGTTCTTCACGAGCCACCAGAAGCGCCGCTGCGAGGTGTTCGAGGAGGATTCCGACGTGCAGGCGTTCGTCGGGAAATACGACGCGCCCTACAGCGCCCTCGACCTCGCGCATCCCGTCTCGATCGGCTCCTATATGAACGAGCCGGACATCATCAACAACAAGTTCCAGCTCCACCTCGCGATGGAGCAGGCGCGCGAGGCGATTCCCGAGATCTTCGCGGAATATGAAAAGCTCTCCGGCCGTGCCTATTGCCGAACCGAAAGCTACCTCGCGGACGACGCGGAGGTGCTGCTCTTCCTGCTCGGCTCGAGCTACCACACCGCCAAGGTCGCGGCCGACCGCTTCCGCGCGCAGGGCAAAAAGGTGGGCGTCTTCACGACCAACGTGCTGCGCCCCTTCCCCGGCGAGGAGCTCGCCGCGATCTGTAAAAACGCCAAAACCGTGCTCGTCGGCGACCGGCAGGACAGCTACGGCGCAGAAGGCGGCAACATGAGCCTCGAAATCCGCGCCGCGCTCCAGCGCGCGGGCGTTTCCGCGCGGGTGCTCAGCCGCGTCTACGGCCTCGGGGGGCTCGACTTCTACGTCGAGGACGCCGAGCGGATGATCGAAAGCTGCTATGATGCGAAAGCCCCCGCCTTCGACTATCTCGGCAGCTATCCGGGCGAGCAGGTGGACAACCAGCAGTATTTCGCGCCGATCACCGGGGAGGCCGCCTCCCCCGGGCTCACCACCTGCGTCTTTGAGGACGGCAAGGCCGTCGTCAGGGGCGGCCGCGTCAACGAGACGACCGCCATGCCCAAGCGCCTCGCCCCCGGCCACGGCGCCTGCCCCGGCTGCGGCATCCCCGTCAACGTGAACCTCCTGCTGCGCGGCATCGAGGGCAACGTCGTGCTGCTCTTCCAGACCGGCTGCGGCATGGTCGTCACGACCGCCTACCCCAAGACCTCCTTCCGCGTCCCCTACGTGCACAACCTCTTCCAGAACGGCGCGGCGACCCTCGCCGGGCTCGTCGAGATGTGCCGCCAGCGGCAGAAGCGGGGCGAGCTGCCCGAGGGGGAGATCACCTTCGTCATGGTGAGCGGCGACGGCGGCATGGACATCGGCATGGGCTCCGCCATCGGCACCGCGCTGCGCAACAATCACCTCATCCTCTTCGAGTACGACAACGGCGGCTATATGAATACCGGCTATCAGCTCTCCTACTCGACGCCGATGGGCGCAAAGAGCTCGACCTCCCACGTCGGCCCCAACCAGTACGGCAAAAACTTCTTCCACAAGGACACGCCGATGATCATGGCGGCCACCAACATCCCCTATGTCGCGACGGTCGCCGAATGCAACCCGGCCGACTTCCTCAAGAAGGCCGCGAAGGCGAAGGCCTACGCCGCCGAGCACGGCATGGCCTACCTCAAGGCGCTCTCCGCCTGCCCGCTCAACTGGGGCGACAAGCCGAACACCGAACGCCGTGTCATCCAGGCGGGCGTCGACTGCTGTTATTTCCCCCTCTACGAGGTCGAGCGCGGCATCACCAAAATCACCTACGACCCCGAGGCGGCCGGCAAGAAGCTCCCCGCCGCCGACTGGCTGGGGATGATGGGGCGCACCAAACACCTCATGAACGAGCGGTACGCCGACGTCGTGCAGGCCATCCAGAACGAGATCGACCACCGCTGGCTGCGCCTCAAGGCGCGCAACGACTGTGAACTGCTCTAGTTTCTACCAATCGCACGAAGGGCGGCGGGTTTCCCGCCGCCCTTTTTGTGCAGTTTTGCCATGCCGCTTTCCGGGTGCGGCCGCGGCGTCTGAATTCCCGTGAGATTCCACAAATTTGTCATATATGAACACGCCGAAGAAGTGCGGTTTTCACAGTCCCGCCGGGACGGCGCGGCATTGCCGCGCCGTTTCCCTTTTGCGGCAGCCTGCGGTATGATGGAACCAGTGAATAGGAGGCGGAGGCATGGCGGTTCCAAAGGTGGCGGCGATCCACGATCTTTCCGGGCTGGGGAAATGCTCGCTGACGGCGGCGGTCCCCGTTTTATCCGCGATGGGGGTGCAGGCGTGTCCCCTGCCCACGGCGGTGCTCAGCAACCAGACGGGCTTTCCCAGCTACGCATGCGTCGACCTGTCGCGGCACCTCGACGCCTTCACCCGGGAGTGGGAAAAGCGCGGCGTCCGTTTCGACGGCGTCTACACCGGCTTTCTCTGCGGAGCGCGGCAGGTCCGGATGGTCGAGCGGTTTCTCGACCGGTTCTACCTGTCCGGGACGCTGCTGCTCGTCGACCCGGTGCTCGGCGACAACGGCAAGCTCTACCCCGTCTTCGGCAGGACGATGTGCGACTCCCTCAAATCCCTTGTCGCGCGCGCCGACGTCATCACCCCCAACCTCACCGAGGCCTGCATCCTGGCGGACGGCGACTATGCGTCCGTCGCGCGGGCGCAAAGCCTCGAGCCGGTGTGGGAGCTGGCCGAGCGGCTCGCCGGCATGGGGCCGCGCACGGTGATCGTCACCGGCGTGCACCGGGGGGATTTGATCTGCAACGCGGGCTTCGACGCGCGGACGGGCAGGCGCTTCTCGGTGGGCAACCGCAGCGTCGGCAGCGGACGCAGCTTTTCGGGCACCGGGGACCTGCTTGCCTCGGTTCTCTGCGGCGGGCTGGTGCGCGGCGAAACGGCGGAGGCCGCGCTGGAAAAGGCGGCCCGCCTGCTCGAGGCCGCGATCTCCGACGCGGAGGCCGACGGCACCGATCCCAACGAAGGCGTCCCCTTTGAAAACCATCTCGACCTGCTGATCGGAAAGGAAGGATAAACGATGACAAGTCCGAATTCGGCGGCCCTGAGCCGCAGATCCTATAAGCTGCTGACAGCCAGCGCGATGTTCGCGGCGATGATCACGCTGACCACTGCCTACCTCTTCCACATTCCCGTCGGCGTCAACGGCGGCTACATCCACTTCGGCGACGCCTTCATCTATCTGGCGGCCGGCCTGCTCCCGATGCCCTACGCCTGCGCGGCGGCGGCGATCGGCGGGGGGCTCGCGGATTTCGTCTCGGGCGTCCCGGTCTGGATGATCCCCACGATGATCATCAAGCCCCTCACCGCCGTCTGGTTCACGGCGAAATCCCCAAAGCTCCTCTGCGGGCGCAACCTGCTCGCCCTGCTGCTCGCGGGGATCGTCTCCAACGCCGGCTATTACGTCGCCGAGGCCCTCTTCTCGGGCAACTGGCTCGCGCCGCTCGTCACCCTGTGGGGGGGCGTCGTCCAGTCGGGCGGAAGCGCGGTCGTCTTCCTGCTCGCGGCGTTCGCGCTCGACAGGTTGAATGTGAAAGAACAGCTTGGGCTTTACAGGGGGAACGAGTGATGGAAGATATCCTTTATGTATACGGCGACAGCCTCTACGTCAACCTGACCAACAAATGCCCCTGCCGCTGCACCTTCTGCATCCGCTCCCAAAAGGAGGGGCTCGGCACGGCCGAAAGCCTCTGGCTCGACCACGACCCCACCGCCGAAGAGGTCCTCGCGGCCTTTGGGGATTACGACCTCTCCGCCTATCAGGAGGTCATCTTCTGCGGGTACGGCGAGCCGATGTGCGCGCTCGACACCCTGCTCGCCGTCTGCCGGTACCTGCGCGGCGTGGGCGGCGTGAAGATCCGCGTCAACACGAACGGCCTGGGCGACCTCATCCACGGCAAACCCACCGCCCCCCTGCTTGAGGGGCTCGTGGACGCCGTATCGGTCAGCCTCAACACCTCCGACGCGGAAAAATACAACGCCGTCTGCCGCCCCTCCTTCGGGCCCGCGGCCTACGACGCGATGCTACAGTTCGCCGTGGACTGCAAGCGGTACGTCCCAGCCGTCAAATTTTCGATCGTCGACGTCATCCCCCCCGACGAGATCGAAATCTGCAAGCAGACGGCCGCGCGGCTGGGCATCCCGCTGCGCATCCGGCATTTTTCCGACTAGAAACGCAGAAAAAGGCGGCCTCCGGGAACCGGAGGCCGCCTTTTTTCAGCGCCGGGTGTTCGGTCCGAGCGCTTCCTTCTTGACGTTGTGATGCTGGTTCTGGTTGGCCGCGTGATGGTTGCTCTCCGGCCGGATTCCTTCGTTCTGCGCCTCGACCCGCTCGGCGGGGCCGTCGGGCAGCTTTGCCTTCTTTGCCAACGGAGATTCCTCCCTCTCAGGATTTCTTTCCATTAGGATTCCTCCGCCGGCCCCGGATATACGAATAAAAGCGGCGGGAATCCCGCCGCTTTTATGTTTATGCCGTTACTTGAAATAGCGGTTGAGCAGGCCCTGGAAGCCGCAGCCGTGGCGCGCCTCGTCCTTGCACATCTCGTGGACGGTGTCGTGGATCGCGTCGAGACCGAGTTCCTTGGCGCGGGTGGCGAGCTTCTTCTTGCCCTCACAGGCGCCGTTCTCGGCGGCCACGCGCAGCTCGAGGTTCTTCTTGGTGTCCGCGAAGACGACCTCGCCGAGCAGCTCGGCGAATTTCGCGGCGTGCTCCGCCTCTTCGTAGGCGGCCTTCTCATAGTAGAGGCCGATCTCGGGGTAGCCCTCGCGGTGCGCCTGACGCGCCATCGCCAGATACATGCCGACCTCGGAGCACTCGCCGGTGAAGTTCATGCGCAGGCCCTCAACGATCTCCGGGTCCACGCCGGCCGCGACGCCGACACGGTGCTCATCGGCCCAAGTCAGGGAATCGGCCTTCTGCTCCTCGAACTTGGAAGCGGGCGCCTTGCACTGCGGGCAGAACTCCGGCGGGGTGTCCCCCTCATGAACATATCCACAAATGGTGCAAACAAACTTTTTCATCGTCATATCCTCCTGTCAATTTCGATTTCAAGTGCGGTTTTCTTAACCCTGGTTAACTATACCACAACAGTATAGTTAAGTCAAGCCCTTTTGGAAAATTCCAGAGAAAATGATAACAAATCTTTCTGAATATCTTTCCGTTTCCGTGTAAACTTTTTTCCAACCCGCCGGGGATTTTCTGCCATTGCCGATCATTGCATGGAATAAACCGTCCGAATTTCCGAATAATAAGAGTACACTAATTGAAAAGAGGTGAAATGACCATGGCGAAGAACAACAACCGTTCCGAACAGAACAGCCTGAGAAACGAGCAGAATAATTCTTCCAATCGTTTCAGCAACGAGCAGAACAATTCTTCCAACCGTTTCAGCAACGAGCAGAATAACTCCTCCAACCGTTTCAGCAACGAGCAGAACAGCTCCTCCAACAACAACCAGAAATCCTCCCAGGCGAAGAAGAACCGTAACGAGCTGTCCGACTAAGGCCATTTCGTCTGATAGAGCGCCGAAAGCCCCCGGATATCCCGCCGCGCGCGGCAGATCCGGGGGCTTTCCCTCGCTGTTTTTCAAAGAGGGCCGGCCGCGCGTGCGGCCGGCCCTCTTTTTATCCGGTGATCGGCTTGAAGCCCAGCCCGATCACCTCGGTGGAATCGGTCACGATGATGAAGGCCGCGGGGTCGACCTCGTGGATGATCTTCTTGAGCGGATGGTACTGCTGGCGGCGCACCGCCACGAGCAGGACCTGCGCGTCGCTCTGTGTGAACGCCCCGGTCGACTTGAGAAGGGTGCAGCCGCGTTCCAGCTCCGCCATCACCCGCTTGGCGATCGTCTGGGAGTCCCGCGACATGACGTAGATGAGCTTCCCGGTATCCATGCCGTAGAGGATGCCGTCGATCACCTTGGAGGCGGTAAAGACCGCCACCATGCCGTAGAGGGCCGTTTCGATGCGCCCGAAGACCGCCGCCGAAATGAGGATGACCACCACGTCGATCGACATCAGGATTCTGCCGAGCGGGATATAGGGATACCGGAGCTGGAGCACCCGGGAGACGATATCGCTGCCGCCCGTCGTGGAGCCGCGCAGGAAGACGACCGCCATCCCCGCGCCCATGAGCACGCCGCCGAAGAGCGCGGCAAGCAGCGGGTCGCCCGTGTAGGCGGGCAGCGGCGCGGCGGCGTAGTCGATCATGACGGACAGGACGACCACCGTCTTGAGGGTGCGCAGGGCGAACCGCCTGCCGAGGAACCGGAGCCCGACCAGCAGCAGCGGGATATTGATGAAGAAGGACCAGACGCCGATCGGGACCTGCGTCAGGTAGTTGAGCACCACCGCAAGGCCGCTCACGCCGCCCGGCGCGATCTGGTTGGGGGCGATAAACATCTGCATCCCCACGGCGAAGGCAAAGCTGCCCACCCCGTCGAAGGCAAGCTCCACCAGCAGTTCCCACAGCGTTTTGCGCAGTCCCGCTCTCTCCAACGCGATCCCCCTACCCTTCCGCCGCGGCGCAGGCCAGGTCGAAAAGCTCCCCGATGCGCTCCGTCTCGCCCTTGAGATAGAGATAGCCGAAGAGCGCCTCCACGCCGGTGGCGCGGCGGTAATCGGCGAGCGCCGCGTGCTTGGGGGAGCTGGTGGCGTTGGCGTTGCGCCCGCGCTTGTAGACGGCGAGCTCCTCCTCGGTGAGCGCGCCTGAGATGCGCTCGAACGCGTCCGACTGGGCCGCCGCGTTGACGAGCTTCACCGCCTTGCGGTGCATGTCGTTGACGGGGCGGTTGCCCTCCGCCACGACCCGCTGGCGCACGCACAGCTCATAGACCGCGTCCCCCAGAAAGGCGAGGGTCAGCGGGCTTAAGAGCTTCGGATTCTGTTCCTGCGGTTTCATATCGAGCATAAAAGCCGTCCTTTATCTGATGTATTCAAACTCAAAATTGAGGATGCTGACCGTGTCGCCCTCCTGGATGCCCATCTCCTCGAGCCTGTCGATGATGCCGCTCTGGCGCAGCACCCGCTGGAAATACTGGAGACTCTCGTAGTCGTCCATATCCACCATGCCGAGCGCGGGCATCAGCCAGTCCGCCTCGACGATGTAGACGCCGTCCTCCACATGGATGTCGAAGACGTTGCGGGCGAGCCGCTCCCGCTCCTCAAGCGGGACATGGTCGACCTCGTATTCCCTGATGGGAGGCAGGGTGTCGAGCTTCTGAGAGATCGCGTAGACGAGCGGTTCGATCCCCTCCCCGATCGGCGCGCAGATCTCATAGAAGGGATATCCCTTTTCCTCGATGTAGCCGCGGAAGGCCGCGAGCTGTTCGGGGGAGGCCATGTCGGTCTTGTTGGCGGCGACGATCTGCGGACGGGAGGCGAGCTCGGGATTGAACTTTTCAAGCTCGGCGTTGATCGACTCGAAGTCGCCGACGGGATCGCGGCCCTCCGAGCCGGACACGTCGACGACGTGCACGATCAGGCGGCAGCGGTCGACGTGGCGCAGGAACTCGTGCCCGAGCCCGACCCCCTCGCTGGCCCCTTCGATAAGACCGGGGATGTCCGCCATGACGAACGATTTGCCCTCCGCCACCTTGACGACGCCGAGCACCGGCGTGAGGGTGGTGAAGTGGTAGTTGGCGATCTCCGGCCTGGCGGCCGACACCATCGAAAGCAGGGTCGACTTGCCCACGTTCGGGAAGCCCACCAAACCCACGTCGGCCAGCAGCTTGAGCTCCAGCTCGACCTCGTACTCCTCGCCGGGCAGCCCCGGCTTGGAGAAGCGGGGGCACTGGCGGGTCGGGGTGGCAAAGTGGCTGTTGCCCCAGCCGCCCTTACCGCCGCGCGCGACCACCGCGGGCTCCTCCCCCGACAGGTCGGCCATGACCCGTCCCGAGGCCGCGTCCCGCACGACGGTCCCGCGCGGCACGCGGATGACGAGATCGGGCGCGTTTCTGCCGCTGCGGCGGCCTCCGCCGCCCGGCGAGCCGTTTTCCGCGAAGAAGCGGCGCTTGTACTTGAAGTCCACGAGCGTGGACAGGTTGGTGTCCGCCTGGAACACGACGTTTCCGCCGCGCCCGCCGTCCCCGCCGTCGGGTCCGCCCGCCGCGACATATTTTTCCCGGTGGAACGCCACGGCACCGTTGCCGCCGTCCCCCGCCCTGATGCGGATTTTTACCTTGTCAACAAACATGCTTTTACTCCTGTCTTCGGTCCGGGTGTGATGGATTTAGGATGCCCCAATAAAGAACAAAAATCCCGAGTGTTTCCACTCGGGACTTGCTGCAAAAATGATTACTGGACAGGAACGATCGAGACCTTCTTGCGGTCGCGACCGAGGCGCTCGAATTTCACTTTCCCGTCGCTCAGGGCGAAGAGGGTGTCGTCGGAGCCCCTGCCGACGTTGGTGCCCGGATGGATATGAGTGCCCCTCTGGCGGACGAGGATGTTGCCGGCAAGCACGAACTGGCCATCAGCACGCTTCACGCCAAGGCGTTTGGATTCGGAATCGCGTCCGTTCTTGGTAGAACCTACACCTTTTTTATGTGCCATTTAAAACACCTCTGCTTTCCTTTCTACGATTAAGCCTTGATCGACTGGATTTCGACCTTCGTATACGGCTGGCGGTGGCCCAGCTTGCGGGCGGAGCCCTTCTTCGGACGGTAGGTGAAGACGGTGATCTTCTTGGCCTTGCCGTTCCTGAGCACCTTGCCGGTCACGGTCGCGCCCGCCACGGTGGGGGCTCCGACGACCACGCCGTCGTCCTTGCCGACTGCGAGGACCTGGTCGAAATTCACGGTTGCGTCAACCTCGGCGTCGAGCTTCTCGATAAAAACAACATCGCCTTCAGAAACGCGATACTGCTTTCCGCCTGTGCAAATGACTGCGTACATTCTGTTTCCTCATTTCAATAGACTCGCTGCGGTCAGGCGGCGTATGGGCGCACTTATAGCCTGAAACATGCGGCAAGTGATATTTTAGCATACCGGGGCTCCCATGTCAAGGGACGAGAGGTATTTTCAGGCGTTTCTCTCACTTTTTGGCGGCGGTGATGGTATTCCTCATCAGCATCGTGATCGTCATGGGGCCGACGCCGCCGGGCACCGGCGTGATCGCGCCCGCGACCTCGGAGACCTCCGCAAAGTCGACGTCGCCGCACAGCTTGCCGTTCTCGTCGCGGTTCATTCCCACGTCGATGACGACCGCGCCGGGCTTCACCATGTCGGCGGTGACGAACTTCGCCCTGCCGACCGCGACGACGAGGATGTCGGCGCGCCGGGTGACGGAGGGCAGGTCGGCGGTGCGGCTGTGGCAGATCGTGACGGTGCCGTGCTGGTGGAGCAGGAGCATGGCCATCGGCTTGCCGACGATGTTGCTGCGCCCCACGACGACGCACTCCCTGCCCTTCACCTCGATGCCGGTCGATTTGATCAGCTCCATGATGCCCGCCGGGGTACAGGGCAAAAACTTGTAGTCGCCGATCATAATCTTTCCGACGTTGACGGCGGAAAACGCGTCCACGTCCTTGTCGGGCGAGATCGCCTCGATGACCGCCTTCTCGTCGAGGTGGGCGGGCAGCGGGAGCTGCACGAGGATGCCGTCGATATCCGGCTTTTTGTTGAGTTTATCCACGAGCGCGAGCAGTTCCTCCTGCGTCGTCTCCGCGGGCAGCGCGTACTCCTCCGAGTGGAGCCCCAGCTCCTCGCACGCCTTCTTCTTGTTGCGCACGTAGACCTTGGACGCGGGGTCGTCCCCGACGATCACCACGGCGAGCCCCGGCGTAATGCCGTCCTCCGCCAGCGCAGCGACCTCCTCCTTGAGCTGCTCGCGCAGCGCGGCGCTTACCGCCTTTCCATCAATCAGCTTTGCCTGCATCTTCATCGTCCTCCCCATCGGTCGTCTCGGGTTCCTCGTTTTCCTCGGGCGTGTCCCCCGCCGGTCCCCCGGCGGTCGCCGCCTCTTCGGACGCGTCCGCGCCCGTCTCCAAAGGTTCCGGAGAAGCGGGTTCCTCCCCCGCCCCCGAAGCCTCCGACGGTTCGGGCGCCTTCGCCTCCGCCTGCTGATAGAAGGTCCCGGCCAGCACGGCCTGTCCCTCCTCGGTATCCACATAGAGCTTCAGATAGTCGGGGGCCCCCGCGTGCGCGCGGATGCGCCCGCGCACCCAGACCTCGACCGCCAGCGCGGCGATCACAAGGACGACCGCGAGCGCCTGCGACACCCGGACGCTCCCCCACATGAGGCTGTCGGTCCGGAGGCCCTCGATGACGGCGCGGCCCGCGCCGTACCACGCGGCATAGACGAGGGCCAACTCGCCGTCGAACCGGCGGCGTTTGGTATACCACGCGATGAACAGAAACCCGAGCAGGCACCAGGCCGACTCGTAGAAGAAGGTCGGGTGCACCGGAAGCGACGGGTCGACGACCACCCCCTGCGCGGCGAGCGCCGCCTGGTGGCTCGCGAGGTACTGCCGGACCGCCGGGCCCGCCATCCCCCAGGGGGCGGTGGTGTTGGAGCCGAACGCCTCGATGTTGACGAAGTTGCCCCACCGGCCGATCGACTGCGCGAGGATGAGCCCGCCGACCGCGAGGTCGGCCATGGGCAGGAACTTCACCTTCCGCCAGCGGCAGATGAGGTAGCCCACGAGAAATCCGCCGATCACGCCGCCGTAGATGGCGATGCCGCCCTTCCAGAGGTAGAAGACGCTGATCGGGTCGTCCGCGTAGATCTCCCAGCTGAAGATCACGTAGTAGAGGCGCGCGCCGACGATCCCGCCGATGACCGCGCCGATGATGACGTCGAGCACCCGGTCGGCGTCGAGGCCGAAGGTGCGGGTGCGCTTCAGGATATAGAGGATCGCGAGCAGGAACCCCGCCGCGATAATGACGCCGTACCAGCGGATCGGCCAGTCGATGCCGGGGATCGTAAAGGCGGTCTGGTTGATCTCAAACTCCCCGATGCCAAGCCCCGGGAAGGAGACCGCGTGCCTGTAAAAGTCCATGCTGTCAGCCTCCCCCGCTTATTCGTCGAGCGGCCGCACGATCGAAAGCGCCGACCGCGTCTCATCGAAGGCGGTCTCCAGCCGTTCGGTGAGCTGTTCGACGGTCGCGTCCGCCACGATGTCAAGCAGCGAATAGATGTCGTCGACGCCCGCAAAATAGGTCGCGGCCATGAGTCCCGCCACCGATTCCACACGGCTGTACATGCCGATATAGCGCCCGTAGGTGGCCCGGCGGCAGAGTTCGAACATCCGCTCGTCGATCCCCTCCCGCTTCATGCGGGCAATCTCCTCTTTGATCTCCCGCGCGACCCGTTCCGGCTCGCGGCTCTCGCCCGAGAAGATCGCGCACATATAGTCGCGCCCGGCCATGATCTCGCTGCCGAAGGTCGCGTTGATGATGCCCGCGTCGTACATGCGGCGGTAGAGCGGCGACGCCTCCCCCGCGATGATGTCGGCGAGCAGCTCGTCGAGCACCTGGTTTTTGAGGTTTTCCCGGGGGGCGCCGGCGCGGCCCTTGAAGCCGAACTCGAAGAGCGGCGTGGCGACCGACAGCTTCTGCTCGACGAGCGGCTTGCAGACGCCGTCCGGCTCATCGACCGTGCGGCGCTCGATCTCCACCGGCTTCTCATCCGGCTTGAGCACCCGGTCGGCGACCTTCAGCACGGTGTCCACGTCGAAGTTGCCCGCCACGCAGAGCACCATGTTGTTCAGGTTATAGAAGGTGCGGTAGCAACGGTAGAGCAGCTCGTGGTCGATCTTGGAGATCGACTCGACGGTGCCGGCGATGTCGATGCGCACCGGATGCCTGTGGTAGAGCGCGGCGAGCAGGTTGAACTGCACCCGCCAGTCGCCGTCGTCGTCGTACATGCGGATCTCCTGCCCGATGATCCCCTGCTCCTTCTGCACCGACTCCTTCGTGAAGTAGGGGCGGCGCACAAAGTCAAGCAGGATCTCGAGCGACTGCTCGAAGTTGCCGGTGCAGGCGAAGAGGTAGGCGGTCTTGTCGAAGGAGGTATAGGCGTTGGCCGAGGCGCCCGTCCTGGCGTACCGCTCGAACGCGTCCCCCTCCTCGTTTTCAAACATCTTGTGCTCGAGGAAATGCGCGATCCCCTCCGGCACGTCGACGAACTCCGCGTCGTCCTGCGTCTTGAAGCCGGTGTCCACCGAGCCCACGTTGGCCGTGAAGGTCGCGTAGGCGGTCGAGTAGCCCTTCATCGGGCAGAGCAGCATGTTGAGGCCGGACCGGTGTTTGATCCGCACCATCTCCTCCCCGAGCCGCGCGGATTTGACAATCTGCTGATCCATCTTACTCCGCCTCCTTTCCTGTGAGGAAATAGACCGTGTCGAGCGTGACCTGCCCGGCCGCCGCGATCACGTCCTCACGGGTGACCTCGTCGAGCAGGGCGCTCTCGTCCTTGGCCGAGTACTGGGCGCCGCCCACGATCTGGGTGAGGTACCACTCCTCGGTCGCGCTGAGCGAATCGCCGACCGCCTCCAGGGAGGTCTGCATGAGCAGGCGGGTGGCGGTGAGCTCCTCGTCGGTGAATTCGCCCCTGCGCACACAGTCGAGCTGGCGGAGGATCTCGTCGTAGGCCTTCCGCCCGTTCTGCTTCTCCACGCCGCTGTCGACGAACATGAGCCCGGTCAGACGGTCGAACCGCGCGGCGCAGTAGTAGCAGAGGCTGAGCTTTTCGCGCACGTAGGTGAAGAGCCGCGAGGTCGGCGTGCCGCCGAAGAGCGCGACCATCATGCGCATGCCGCCGAAGGCGCGGCGGTCCTTAATCTCGCCGGTGCGGAAGCCCATCACCAGCTTGGACTGCGCGACGTCCATCTCGTCGGTCTGCTCGCGGACCCTGTCGGCGCGCAGGGCCGTTTGGACCTTTTCGAGCGCGGCAGGGCTGCGGCGGATTCCGGAAAACGCCTTGCGGAAGGTCTCCTTCGCCTCGGCCGGGTCGCCGCTGCCCACGAAGAAGAGCTCCACCTGCGCCGTTTCGACGACGCGGCGGTAGGCCTCCGCCGCCGAGCGGGCGGTGATCGCCTTTGCGTCGGGGATGGAGCCGTATTTGTCGACCGCGATCGGCTCGCCCGCGCACATGAGCGACTTGCAGCGGGTCAGCGCGTAGAGGCGCTTGTCGTTGATCTGCCCCTCGATCGTGTCCACGAGCTGCTGGCGCTCGAGCGCCGTGTCCTGCTCGTCGAACGCGCCGTCCGACAGCTTCGGGTCGAGCAGCACGTCGCAGAGCAGCGCCGCGCATTCGCGCGCGAGCGGGGCGTTATCGAGGGTGAAGCGGTCGTCGATGCCGTAGATCGAAAGCTCCAGCACCTGGTAGCCGCCGAACTTGGACACGTCGCAGGAGAGGGACGCGCCGTAGAGCTCGCACAGCTTCTGGTTGAGCATGGTAAAATCTGGGCAGGAACGGCAGCCGCGCCGCAGGATAAAGGGCAGGGCCGCGTTCACCGAGGCCGTTTCGCTCTCCAGCCCGACCAGCAGGTTGGCGGAGATGCGGTTGTGTTTGAATTTGGGATCGGTGACGCTGCTGAACCAGACGCCGTCGCCGATGGATTCCCGTTGGAAGCGGTCGTTCATTCGATGATCTCCTTTGGGATATTTCTATATTACGAGAAGTTATTATACCATAAAAACCCGCGCGCGCGCCATCTTTTTTCCATCGTTTTTAAATCGTTAACAAAATGGTGTGGCTCGCCCCGTCGAGCGGGATTTCCTCCGCCGGATTCCCGTCCACCGTGAGCGTCCGTTTCCCCGTCCGGGAGCATTCGATCGCGTAGGTCGCCTCCCCCTCCCGTACCGTAGCCGAGAAACGGTTCCAGCTTTCGGGCAGGCGGGGCGAAAGGGTGAGCGCCCCGCCGTGGAAGCCCAGTCCCAGCAGTCCGCCGACCACCGCGCGGTAGTACCACGCCGCCGCGCCGGTATAGATGCTCCAGCCCCCGTGGCCGCAGCACCCGGCGTGGGTGTAAATGTCGGCGGCGAGGTAGTAGGGCTCGGTCTTGTAGCTCTGGGCGAGCGCCGCGTCGGTGCAGCGGGAGGCGGGGTTGAGCATGTCGAGCAGCCGCCAGCCCTCCTCCGCGCGGCCCGCCTCCAGCAGCGCGAGCGCGAGCCAGATGGCCGCGTGGGTGTACTGGCCGCCGTTTTCCCGGATGCCGGTGGGGTACGCCTTGATATAGCCGGGGTTGTGGTCGGAGCGGTCGAAGGGGGGCGTAAAGAGCTTCACGATCCGCCCCTCATGGTCCACAAGGCGGTCGAGCGCGGAGTCGAGCGCCGTCTGCACGCGCGAAGCGTCGGGCATCCCCGCGAAGACCGCAAAGCTCTGGGAGAGCAGGTCGATGCGGCATTCCTCGCTCTTATGGCTGCCGAGCGGGGTCCCGTCGTCGTAAAAGGCGCGCAGGTACCAGTTTCCGTCCCAGCAGGATTTGTCGAGGTTCTGGCGCAGAAGCGCCGTCGTGCCCTTCATAAGCTCGGCGCGGAAACCGTCCCCGCGTTCGGCGCAGAGCGGCGCGAACCGCCCGCACACCACGGCGAGGAACATCCCGAGCCAGACGCTCTGCCCCTGCCCGCCCGCGCCGACGCCCGAAAACCCGTCGTTCCAGTCGCCGCAGCCGATCTTCGGGATGCCCTTGTCCCCGAAATTGCTCGCCTTTTCGATCGCGCGCACGCAGTGCTCGAACACCGTCGCCTTTTCCTCCGACTGCTGCACCGCCTGGTAACGCTCCTGTTCCCCCTCCGCGAGCGGTTCCCCCTCGCAGAAGGCGATCTCGAGGTCGAGCAGCTCCCGGTCGCCCGTCGCCTCGACATAGCCGCAGACGGTGTAGGGCAGCCAGAGCAGGTCGTCGGAAAAGCGGGTGCGCACCCCGCGCGTCTCGCTGGGTAGCGCGTGCCACCAGTGGAGCACGTCCCCCTCGGGGAACTGCACGGCGCAGCAGCGCGCGATCTGCTCCCTGGCGATCTCCGGGTCGAGCAGCTGGTAGGCGCCCGCGTCCTGCAGCTGGTCGCGGAAGCCGTAGGCGCCCGAGCACTGGTAGAAGGCGCACCGGCCCCACAGCCGCCCCGCGAGGATCTGGTGGGGCGCGAAGGTGTTGATGAAGCGGTCGAGCGGCTCGCTCGGGGTGGAGATTGAGATCGAGCGGCGGCCGGAGCCGCCGGAGGGCGGCAGCGGCCGCCCAGCGAGCTGCGCGGCGGCCGCCTCCCCGGCGGCCGCCGTGAGGATGAAGCGGATCGACTCGCGCCGGCGGGGCGGCAGGCGCTTGCGCACCACCGTGCCCGCAATGGGGTCGTTATTCGGCAGCAGCTCCCGCGGCGACCAGTCCCCCGCGTAAAACGCGGCGCGGTCGGTCGTGTGGCTCGGATGCCCGTCCGGGACGCGGACCGCCATCCAGGCGGGAAGCTGCGCGTGATAGGGATTATGCAGCGTCAGGCAGCCGTCGAGCTGCCCGAACCGGATATATTTCGCCGTCTGCCGGCTGACGCCCAGCACCGGCTCGATCACATAGGCGCAGATGGCCTCCACCTCCCCGTCGCTCTCGTTTTCCAGCGTCACATCGAGGAATTTTGCGCTCCCCGCGTCGGATACCGTCACGCGCACCTCCGTCGAAAGGTCCCCCGCGCGCCCCTTCCAGCGGGCCTCCGACGGGGAAAAGAAGGCGCGCGCGCCGTTCACCAGGTCGTAAATCTCCTCCCCCAGCTTCAGCAGGAGGCGTTCGCCGTCGTTACCCGAGGCGATGTCGTTGCGCCAGGGACTGAGCTTGCATTCACGGGCATTCTGCCACCAGGTGTTGCCGAGGCTAGCGTCCTGCATGAGGCACCCGAACGACGGGTTTGCCAGCACGTGGGAGAAGGGCAGCGGCGTCACCCGCTCGACGCAGAAGCCCTCCCCGAGGTAGGCCCCGCCCACCACGTCGAACCGGTTGGGGTCCTGCGGGATCTCCGCCGGCTCGGCGTGCAGGATGGGCGCGGGCCTCCACTCGGCCGGGGCGGGCTCCCGCGCGTCGGACGCGGTGTGGCAGGCGGCGGCCCTGAGGGCGGTGAGCACCTCCCGGGAGACCTCCCGCGGAATCCGGTACACGCCCTCCGGAAGCGGATTCTCCGGCGCGCCGAGCACGCAGAGGTCGAATTCCAGCCGGTGCAGCCGCATGATCGTCCAGAGCTCCAGGTAGGCCGACAGCCGCGCCCAATCCGGCTCGGCGCCCCAGTCGTAGAGGACGACGGGCCGGTCGCCCGAAATCCCCAGCGACCAGAGCGCGTCCTGCCCGCGGGTGTTCTCCGCGAGGGCGGCGCGCGCCGCATCGCCGCAGTCCGCGCCGAAGAGCATCTGCGGCAGCAGCCGCAGACCGAACCGCGCGGCCATCGAATCGCCCATGAGCGGCGAGGGCGCGGGGGCCGAACGCTCCTCCCGCGCGGCCGCGAGGTTGCCCGCGCTCTCGGCGAGCGACGGCCCGCAGGAGAGCAGCAGCGTCGCCGCCGCCTCCCCGCGCGCCGGGACGGTGAGGGTCAGGCGGAGGGCGCAGCAGCCGTCGGGGGTGGCGGTCTGGCCGCCGAAGGGCAGCGCGTCGAAATGCAGCAGGTTCTGGAGCCCCTCGGGATAGGGGGTCATCTCCTCCCGGCGCAGGCAGCAGTCGAACGGGATCCGTTCCGCGAGCCCCGCCGAAAGGAAGAGCCCATCCGAGCCGTCCCGGTGGCGGCGGAAGAAACTGACCGAATCGGTTGCCGCGTCCCGGCTTCCCAGCAGAAAGAGCTTGGAGAAGGCGGGATGCGCGGCGTATTCGCTGTTTTGGGCGAGCACCGGCTCGAAGTAGAAGCAGACCTGCGCGACCGCCTTGGACGCGGTGTGGTTGCGGACGGTCAGCGCGCACCGCTCCACCGGACGGACCGCGTCTAGGGTGAACCGCTGGGTGAGCTCGATCTCCCCCTTCCGGGCGTGGTAGGACGCGCCGTCCGCCGTGAACTCGCAGCGGTGCGCCACCCCCTCCTGCCAGAAGGGCGCGGCCGTGGCCGAGATCGTCTCGCCGCACGCCTTCACAAGGGCGAGAATCCCCTGCGGGTGGAGCAGCGGGTCGTCGGAACGGCGGGTCACGTCGCAGTCCCCATAGCGCAGCCAGCCGTTCCCCGTCTCGGAGAGCGGATGGCAGCAGAGCCCCGACGCGAGCAGAGTGCAGGCGGGCGACAGCGGGGAGAGCCCCTCCCGCACGATGGGTGCGCCCTCGGGCGCGGGCTTTTGCCGCTGGTCGTTTTCCGGTTTCATCTGGTCGTACACCACCGCATCCTTTGATATTTTTTCCTGCAAAAATTCCCTGGCGGAACCCATCGCGTGGTCGCGCATGAACCGCTTCTGCATGACGTTGTCGAGCAGCGCGTTCGCGCAGGCGACGATGCTCATGCCGACATGGTGCGCCATATAGGAGCGCACCACCGCAAAGCCTCCCGCCGGGGCGCGCCCGGGCGTGAAGTCGGCCGCCTCATAGAAGCCGTACCTTCCCGCCATGCCGAGCGCCTCGAGGCGGTCGAGGTTTTTCATCCCGCCGTCAAGGTCGAAGGGCAGCGCCAGAAAGGTCGCATAGGGCGCGACGACGCATTCCCGGTCGAGCCCCCGCTTCACCCCCAGTGCCTGCACGCCGTGCGCCTTGTACTGGTAGTTTAAGTGCGGGTCGAAGGCGAAATACCCGCTCTCGCTGATCCCCCACGGAACCCCAGCGCGGCGGGCGCGCCGCTTCTGGCAGTAGAGCGCGTAGTGGAGCGCCTCGCCCAGCAGCGACCCGTCGTAGGCGGGCAGCAGCAGATGGGGCATGAAATATTCAAACATCGTGCCCGTCCAGGAGACCGGCCCCGCGTAGGGGCCGCAGCGGGACATCGCGCGCCCGAGCGCGCTCCAGTGCCGCCGTCCCGCCTGCCGGGTGGCGACCGCGTAATAGCTGGCGGTGCGCGCCTCGCTCATGAGGAAGTCGTAGTGGGAGCCGGAGGGATTGCCGTTCCGGTCCAGGCCGATCGTCAGGAGCTTGCGGCGGCGGTTGTAGAAGACGGAAAAATCCGTCCGTTCCAGCAGCGCCTCCACGCGTCCGACAAGCTCCCCCATCCGCGGCTCCTGCGCGGCGTACTCCCGCAGGCCCTCCCCCAGCGCGACGAGCGCGCAGAGGAAGTTTCCGCTGTCCACCGCCGAGACAAACGGCTCGGGCAGCACCCGCAGGTCGTCGGTCGCGTACCAGTTATAGAGGTTTCCCCGGTAAGTCTCGAGCTTTTCGATCGTCGAAATCGTCCGCTCGATGCGGGTGTAGAGCCCCTCGGTGTCGATCAGGTGCAGATCGCGCGCCGCGAGCATCGAGAGCAGCATCATGCCGATGTTGGTCGGCGAGGTGCGCCGCGCCACCGCCTCCACCGGGGAATCCTGGACGTTGTCGGGCGGCAGGTAGTGGTTCTCCTTCCCGGCATAGTCCTCGTAGAAGCGGAACATCTGGGCGCAGAGGGAGAGCAGGCGCTCCCGCTGGACGCGGCCGGGCAGCGCTTTGACCTCCGGCGTCGGGCGGGCGGTCGCCGCCGCGACGGGCGCGTAGAGCAGAAAGAGCGCGCCGTAGAGCTTGACGACGAGGCTCTGCGGCGGCGCGAAGATGAGCAGGCAGAGGCCGATGAGCTCGGAAAGCCAGCTTCTCCGCAGCACGGCGAGCACCCCCGCGTCGCGCGTCTCCCCCTGCGCGGCGGTCGTCCACTGGAGCAGGTTCTTGTGGGAGAACGCCATCCGCCAGAGGGCGCGGCAGGCCGCGTCGAGGGCGACGACCGCCTGCTGGGCGGTCATGACCGTGCCGAGCAGCGCCTGCCCCAGCAGCTCGAAGACGCGCGGCAGCGTGCGCGCGAAATAGCGACGGATCAACGCGAACCGGCCGCCGCTTACGATGGCGCGCACCGCGCCCAAAAGCGGCGCGAGCGCGCCCGAGAGGAAGGCCAGCGCGCAGAGCAGCAGCGCGGTCCCCTGCGGCAGAAAAGCCGCCGCGGCCACGCAGGAAAGCGCCGCCGCCGGCGTCAGCGAGCGGCGGAGGTTGTCGAGGAGCTGGTATTTCGCAAGCGGGCCGACCGGGTTGGGGCGGCGGGAGCCGTTCAGCACGATCGTCCGGCGCAGGAAGGGCAGGTTCTGCCAGTCGCCGCGGATCCAGCGGTGCAGCCGTGTGAACCAGGAGAGCGCGTTGGTGGGCATCCCGTCGGTGAGCTCCACGTCGGAGAGGAGCCCCACCCGCAGGTAGGCGCCCTCCACGATGTCGTGGCTGAGCACGCGGTTTTCGGGAAACCGCCGCCCGACGACCGCGTGGAAGACGTCGATATCGATGAGTCCCTTGCCGGAAAAGACCGTCTGTCCAAAGAGGTCCTGATAGAAGTCGCTGCACTCCTGCTCATAGGAGGAGATGCCGCCCGCGCCCGCCATGATACGCGTAAAGTCCGTCGCCTTTGCAGACTCCAAATCGGTGCCAATACACGCGGTCAGGATGCCGTAGCCGGCGGCGACGGCGTTGTGTTTGCCGATCACCGGGCGGTTGAGCGGGTGCTCCGCCGCCGCGAGCAGCTGGCGTGCGCCGTCGAAGGAGAGGTTGGTGTCCGCGTCGAGCGCAATGAGGTATTTGAGGTTCCCGAGCGCCTCGCGGTCCCCCGCGAAGCAGGCCACAGGCGTCTCCCCGCCCTTCACAAAGCGGATGAATTCGATGATTGCGCCCCGCTTGCGCTCCCAGCCGCAGTAGGCGTTCTGCGTCGGGCTGTAGACCCGCCGCCGCACAAAGAGGAAAAACCGGCCGCCGTACCGGCGGTTCAGCTCTTCGATCACCCGTTTGGCGGCGTCGATCCGGGGGCCGTCCTGCGGGCTGAAGGGCCGGCGGTCCTCCCCGAAATCCGCGAGCACGCAGAAAAAGAGGTTTTCGGCGGGGTTGGAAAAGTAGAGCTGCTCCAGCCGGTTCCGCAGCCCGTCCGCCTTGTCGGCGGCGGGCAGCAGGGTCGTCACGGCGACCGCCGTCTTCGGCAGCTCGGTCAGTTCGACGCGCGGAATATGCCCCGCCGGGACGCCGCGCATCGCCAGCGAGGAGGCCGGCACCCGCACAATCTCGACGAGCGGCAGGTACCCGAGCAGCGCGGCGGCGGGACCGAAGCCCGCCCAGAGAAAGGCGCAGAGGGCCAGCGGCAGCGCCCAGGAGAGCAGGAGCGCCGCGCGCCCGCGCCGCCGGGCGCGGATGGCGCGCGGGTCGTGCCCGAGCAGATAGTAGCCGACGTGGCGTTCCCGCTCCCCCTTCGCGTCCCCGGCGCAGATGAGGATGTCGCGCGCAACGGCGCTTTCCGCCGCGCCGGTATATCTTGCGATGCGCGCGGCGATCTGCCGGTAGTGCCGCCGGGACTGCTCCGCCATGCGCGGGTAGACCCCGGCGGGGTCCTTTTCAAAGATGCGCTCGACCGCGCTCACCGAACGGGTGAGCGCGTCGAAATCGAGTTCGTAGACCGCCGTCAGCCCGGTGACCGCGTAGGAGAGGAGGCGCTCCCGCCCTGCGGAATCCCGCTCCCCCGCGCAGGCGTCCGCCGCCGCGTGCAGCAGGACGCATTTGAGCGCGGTGTAGGTGAATTCCAGCTGACGCTCCCCGAGCTCGGAAAGCTCGTTCGCGGCCGTAAGCGCCGCGCGGACCTCCTCCATGCCGATCGGGATCTCCCCGTCGGCAAAGACCGCCTCAAGCTGTAGATAGAGCCCGAGCAGCGGCGCGCTCCGCTTTCGGCAGCCGCGCAGGTCGAGCAGCGACTGCTTGGCGTGCGCCTCGAGCGCGTAGAAATTATCCGAAAGCCACTGCTCCCAGCCCTCGGGCGCGCAGGTCTCCCGCAGGGCGGAAAACCGCGCGCGCAGGCTCGAAAGCTCCCGCCGCAGCCCGCGCGCGATCCGGCGCGCCCCGCCGCGCGGGACCTCCCGCGCGGCCGCGCGCACCCGTTCCTCGATCATCGTCCGTTTATTCCCGTCCATCTGCAAACCGCCATTTCTTTTATCGTTCGCAGATATTTTTACCAGAAGGCCCCCAAACATGCAGAAAAGGCCGCCGGGGTTTTCCCCGGCGGCCCTTGGCCGTCCGTTATTGTCCGAGCAGTTCCCGCAGGCCCGCCTCGTCGATCACCGCCACGCCCAGGCTCTGCGCCTTGGTGAGCTTGCTGCCCGCCTCCTCGCCCGCCACGACGTAGTCGGTCTTCTTCGAGACGCTTCCGCTCACCTTGCCGCCCGCCGCCTCGATCATCTCCTTGGCCTCGCTGCGGGTCAGCGACGGCAGCGTGCCGGTCAGCACGAAGGTCTTCCCGGCGAAGGTGTCCGCCGCGGGCGCCGTCTCGCAGAGCATGTTGAGCCCAAGGGAGCGGAACCGCTCGATGAGCGCGCGGTTCTGGCCGAGCGCGAAGAAATCCGCGACGCTCTGCGCCATGATGCCGCCATAGCCGTCGATTCCGGCGATCTCCTCCGCCGTGGCGGAGAGTACCCCGTCCATGCTGCCGAACCGCTGGGCCAGCAGCTGCGCCGACCGCTGCCCGATGCCCGGGATGCCCAGCGCGAAGAGCAGCCGCGACAGGTCGCGGGATTTCGACCGCTCGAGCGCCTCCAGCAGGTTCTGCGCGCTCTTCTTCCCCATCCGTTCGAGGGCGGCGAGCGGTTCCTTTTCCAGAGTGTAGAGGTCGGCGGCCGAATGCACGAGTCCGCTTTCCAGCAGCTGGTGGACGATCGCCGGGCCGAGGCCGTCGATGTCCATCGCGTCGCGGCTGGCGAAATGCACAAGGTTGCGCGCCACCTGCGCCGGGCAGGCCATGTTGACGCAGCGGAGCACCGCCTCCCCCTCCTCCCGCTCGGCGATGCTGCCGCAGGAGGGGCAGACGTTGGAAATCCGGTAGACCGGCGCGCCCGGCTGGTGGAAGGCGACCGAGACGACCTCGGGGATGATGTCGCCCGCCTTGCGCACGACGATCGTGTCCCCGATGGCGATCCCCTTCTCGTTAATGAAGTCCTGGTTGTGGAGCACCGCGCGGCTCACCGTCGTGCCCGCCAGCGTGATCGGCTCGAAGACCGCCGTGGGCGTGAGCGCGCCGGTGCGCCCCACGCGGATCTCGATCTCGCGCAGGGTGGTCCGCTTCTCCTCGGGAGGGTATTTGAAGGCGACCGCCCAGCGGGGGAACTTGGCCGTCGCGCCGAGCTGTTCGCGCTCTGTAAAGTCGTCGACCTTGATGACCGCGCCGTCGATGTCGAAGGGGAACTCGTAGCGGTTTTCGCCGATCCGCCCGATCTCCGCGATCGCGTCGGAAATGTCGGTGAACGCCTTATAGGAGGGGATCACCTTGAAGCCGAGCGCCGCCAGGTAGTCGAGCGACTGCTTGTGGCCGGTGAGGGTCTTCCCCTCGATCCGCTGGATGTTGAAGACGAAGATATCCAGCCCCCGCTGCGCGGTGACGCGGCTGTCCTTCTGCCGCAGGGAGCCCGCCGCCGCGTTGCGCGGGTTTTTGAAGGGCTCCTCCTCGTTTTCGAGCTGCCGGGCGACCACCCGGTCGAAGCTCGCGCGCGGCATGTAGACCTCCCCGCGCACCTCGAGGAAGGGGAGCTTTTCGGTGAGGGTCATCGGGATCGACCCGACCGTCTTGAGGTTCTCCGAGACGTCCTCCCCGGTGACGCCGTCCCCGCGCGTCGACCCGCGCCAGAAGGCGCCGTCCCGGTATTCGAGCGAGACGGACAGCCCGTCGATCTTCGGCTCGACGATGTAGACGGGGTCCGCCACCGTCTCGCGCACCCGTGCGTCGAAGGCGGCGATGTCCGCCGTGTCGAAAACGTCCTGCAAGGAGCCCATCTGCACCTCGTGGCGCACCGGCGCGAAGGTGTTGAGCGCCATGCCCCCGACGCGCCGCGTCGGGGAGTTCTCCGTCGCGAGCTCGGGGAATTCCGTCTCGATGTCCAGCAGCTCGTGCAGCAGCCTGTCGTAGTCATAGTCGCTGATCGAGGGGTTGTCGAGCACATAGTACTCATAGCTGTATCTTTCCAAAATCGGGCGCAGCTCGCCCGCCCGGTTTTCCGCCGTTTTCCGGTCCATGCCGTCTTCCTCCAGTTCGGTATCGTTCCCTGTTATTCTATCACAAATCCCCGTCTCAATCCACATTTTTCAGGCCGTAATCGTTGACCTTGTCGATGAGTCCGCGGTTGTCGCCCGAGATATCGGTGAACGACTGCGGCACCTCCCCCACGATCACCGTTTCGGCGATGCAGATGTCGGTCGAGACGTCCGTCTCGACCGTATAGAGGGGCAGGATCGCCGCCACGCGGGTGTTGACCGTCACCATCACCTGGTGCAGCGTCTGGTTGATGCCCGCCGACTGGAATTTGTTGTAGATCTGCGTCTCGGTGTAGCCCATCGGCACGACCTTGAACTGGACGCTCGGCCCCCGCCCCGACAGGAAATGCCCGCCGAGCAGGGTGCCCAGCGGAAGGTCGATCGGCTGTTCGATCCCCTTCTGGAGCTCGTCGCTGACCGCGTTGTTGATCTCCGCCTTGAGCCGGTTGAGGGCAACCATATTGGTGGTGACCGTCGTGACCTTGCCCTTCTCATCGAGCACGGCGTTCATGATCTTCCCATAGGTGATGTTTTCCTCGGAAATGACCCGCAGCACCGCGTCGTTGACCGCGCGGGTCGCCACCAGCTTGGACTGGTAGGTCGACACCGTCGAGACGAGCGGCCGGATGCGCCCGTCCACCCAGAAGGCCGCCAGCAGGATCAGCATCCCCGCCGCGAGCATCTTGAGCGCGCGCAGCTTGCGGCGGCTGATGCGGATGGTGATCGGTTTCACCGCGCCGCCCCCTTTCCGTATGCGTCTATCTATTAATGTATTCGGCTCCGCGCCAAAACGTTCTCGCAGACGGAAAATCCGGCTAAATCCCTCCGCTTTGGGTGACAAACCGGGCGTTTCGTGCTAGGATGGAAGAAAAAGGAGGGAACGCCATGCCGCAAAAGCTGAACGAACGGGAGCTCGCGGAGTTCGGGATCACAGCCAACCACGAGCGGATGGAAAACGGCGAGGTCCGCTTCCGCCTCACGGGGCGGGACGGCAGCAGCTATATCCGCTGCGAGAATACGGGCGGCCCGGTGTGGGAAAACAGCCATTCCCACAGCGCCCTGAGGGAGATGGTGATCGTGCAGGAGGGCCGCGTCGTCTTCGCCGAATACCGGGAGGGGACGGCGCGCCTGCGGGAGCTCCCGCCCGGCGGCTGGGCGGTCACCGTCCCCGGCGTGCCCCACAACGAATGCCTCGCGCGCGGGACCGTCGTGCACACGGTCAAATTCGGGGACTGCTCCCATCCCGACTGGATCGCCAGCCCGGAGCTCGACGCGCTCACCAAGCGGCTCTCCTTCGCGGAGGCGCTCGAAATCGCCCGGAAAACGAAAACGGACGCCTGACCTGCCGGTCGGGCGTCCGTTTTTAGAGCGGATTATTTCTTCTGATCCTTCGCGCGGATCTCGGTGCGGCGGATCTTGCCCGAGATCGTCTTGGGCAGTTCGGTGACGAACTCGACGATGCGGGGGTATTTATAAGGAGCGGTCTGTTTTTTGACGAAGGTCTGGAGCTCCTTTTTGAGCTCCTCGGAGGGCTGGTAGCTGCTCGTCAGGACGATCGTCGCCTTGACCACGATGCCGCGGACGGGATCGGGCGCGCCGGTGACCGCGCATTCCAGCACGGCGGGGTGCTCCATCAGCACGCTCTCGATCTCGAAGGGGCCGATGCGGTAGCCCGACGATTTGATGACGTCGTCGGTGCGTCCGACATACCAGAGGTAGCCGTCCTCGTCCATCCACGCGGTATCGCCCGTGTGGTAGTAGCCGTCGTGCCAGGACGCGGCCGTCTCCCCGGGGTTGCGATAGTAGCCGCCGAAGAGCCCGGGATGGGGCTTCTCGGTGTTGATGACGATCTCGCCGACGGCGCCGCGCGGCACGTCGTTGCCGTCCTCGTCGATCAGGTGGATGTCATAGATCGGCGACGGCTTGCCCATCGAGCCCGGCTTGGGGGTGGTGCCCACGAAGTTCGCGACCTGCATGACCGTCTCGGTCTGGCCGTAGGACTCCATCAGGCGCAGGCCGGTGAACTCGTACCAGCGGTTGTAGACCTCGGGGTTGAGCGCCTCGCCCGCCGTCGTGGAATAGTGCAGGGCGGACAGGTCGTATCCCTCCATCCCCTCCTTGATGAAAAAGCGGTAGATGGTCGGCGGTGCGCAGAAGGTGGTGACCTTGTATTTTTCCATCATGTGCAGCAGGTCGTGGGGGACGAACTTGTCAAAGTCGTAGACGAAGATCGACGCCGCGGCGAACCACTGCCCATAGAGCTTGCCCCAGACCGCCTTCATCCAGCCCGTCTCGGAGACGGTCAGGTGCAGATCGTCCGAGTGGACGTTGTGCCAGTAGCGGGCGGTGATGATGTGCGCCACCGGGTAGGCGTGGTTGTGGACGACCATCTTGGGCATGCCCGTCGTGCCGGAGGTGAAGTAGAGGAGCAGCGGGTCGTCCCTGGAGGTCTGGACCCGCTCGAAGTTCCCGTCGTACTTTTCGAGCTCCTCCGAATAGGTGAGCCAGCCCTCCCGCCTGCCGCGGACGATAAACTTGGAGTGGACCCCGTCATACTGCCTGCACGCCTCGTCGACATACTCGGAGATGTTGCACTCGCCCGAGCAGACGCAGGCGGTGATGCCAGCCGCCTCGAAGCGGTAAACGAGGTCGTGGGTGGTCAGCAGGTTGGTGGCGGGCACGCCGACCGCGCCGAGCTTGTGGAGCGCGAGGACGGTGAACCAGAACTCATAGTGCCTTTTCAGCACCAGCAGGACCATGTCGCCCTTTTTGACGCCGTGGTCGGCGAGCATCTGGGCGCATTTGTCGGAATAGAGCTTCATCTCGCCGAAGGTGAGCACCCGCTCCTCCCCCGCCACGTTGCACCAGACCATGGCGCGGCGGTTCGGCTCGAGGCGGGCGATCTCGTCCACCACGTCGTAGGCAAAGTTGAAGTTGTCGGCGATCACCGGCTCAAAGTAGTTGAGCACGCCGTTTTCGTCAAAGCCCTCCTTGCAGAAGCGCTGATAAAAATTCTCGAGATCCATCAGTCGTTCTCCCCCTTGTCGTTTTCATCCTTCATGACGACCGCGAGGAACACACAGTCCTCGCCGCCCGTCGCGATCATGCCGTGCGCGTGGCCGGAGTCGTAATAGATCGCGTCCCCCGGTCCCATATACTCGGTGTGGTCCTCCATCTGCACCTTGAGCTGCCCGCTCAGGACAAAGTCGAACTCCTGCCCGTCGTGCTGGGAGAGGTGGATGGGCTTCTCCTGCTCCTCCTGCGAAAAGGGCGCGGTGACGAGGAAGGGCTCGGCGATCTTGCGGGAAAAGCGGTAGGCCAGGTGGTTGTAGGTGAAGCCGGCGCGGCGGTTGATGCTCAGCCCCTCCCCCTTGCGGACGATCGAGTAGAAGGAGAGGTGCGGGGCCTCGCCGGTGAGCAGCTCGATGATGTCGACGCCGAACGCCTGCGCGCAGTTATAGAGGAAGGTAAAGGTGAAGTCGCTCTTTCCATCCTCGGCGGCGAGGTATTCCTCGGCGGAAAGGCCGGTCTGCTGCGCCATCTCCGCGACCGGAATCTCCATAATTTCCCGCAGCGTACGGATCCGCATGGCAATTTCCTGTAGTTTCTGCTCTTGCATATCGGTGACCTCCATCTCAAAATTGACCGGATTTGTTGTGGCCGCGGCCCGGGAACGGGCGCGGCGAAAGTGAAAAAGACCCGTCCCTCAGATAAGGGACGAGTCCAATTTACGACCCGCGGTACCACCCGAATTGCGCAACAATGCGCCGCTTAGCGAAGCTCTAACAAGCTCCCGACCGTTAACGCCGTCCAGCGGGGAAGCCTACTTGATCTCCGTTCGGCTCCCAACTCGGGGGTGATGAGCTGTCAAACGGCCCGCCGCCGGCTTTCACCATATGCCGGCTCTCTGTGGGCTGGGCTGTGTCTGCGCCGTCCCCGTCATCGTCTTTGAAAAGTTATTGACGCTATCATACTGCAAACTTTGGGCGTTGTCAATACCGTTTTTTTCAAAAAATTTTCAGCGGATATACCGGAGCAGGTCCAGCGGGCGCTCCGCGACCGCGTCCGCGCCGTTCTCCCGCAGCTCCTCCTCCGACCGGAACCCCCACAGCGCCCCGACCGCGAAAAGCCCGCCGTTCTTCGCCGTCTGCATGTCCACGCCGCTGTCCCCGACGTAGACCGTGTCGGCGGCGCGGATCCCCGTTTCCTCCAGGATCTCCGCCGTCAGCAGCCGGTCGGGCTTTGTGGGCCAGCCCTCCCGCTGGCCGTGCACGACCGCGAACCGCTCCCCCAGCAGGCTCCTGCAGAGCTCCACTGTAAAGGCGTGCGGCTTGTTGGAGAGCACCGCGCAGGCGGCGCCCGCCTGTTCCAGCGCGCCGAGCAGCTCCGGGACCCCCGGGTAGGGCGCGGTCAAATCGGCGTTGTGCGCGCTGTAGTAGGCGTTATACTCGTCCCGCAGCAGCGCGAGCGCACCGGGCGAATGATCGGCGTCCGCAGGGATCATCCGCTCGACGAGCTTATAGACGCCGTTGCCCACAAAGAGCTTGTACCGTTCGGCCGGGTGCTCCGGCCAGCCGTGCGCCCGCAGCAGGTGGTTGCCCGCCGCGGCGAGGTCGTCGAGCGTGTTGAGCAGCGTCCCGTCGAGGTCGAAAATCACGAGCTTTTTCATTCCGCGGCACCCGCCTTCGCATCCGTCTTCTGCTGGAAGCGCGCCGCGTCGACAATCACCCGGCTGTGCGTGCCGCGGCCGATCTCCCCCGCCGCGTCCCGCGCGGACACGGTGAAGTCCACCCGGCGGCCCTCCGCCGCGACGATCTCCGCCGACGCCTCCGCCGCCATGCCGGACGGCGTGGCCGACATGTGGGACACGTCCATCGCCGTGCCGACCGACGTCTGCCCCGGCTCCAGAAAGCGCGCGAGCAGCGTGCAGGCGGCCCGTTCCATCTCCGCGATCATCGCGGGCGTGGCGAGCACGTCGAGGTCCCCGCTGCCCATATGAGACGCGAGCCGCTCCGGCCCGACCGTAAAGGTCACGGTATTCTTTTCTCCGATCATAAATGGCACCCCCGTTTTCTAACCGACGACAGTATAGCACAAATGGACGCGGGATGCAAAAAAGCAGTCCGGCGTTCCGGATGGAACGCCGGACTGCATCAAACGCTTCGGGGGTTCCGGGAGGACTTTTCAAAGCCTCCCTAGGAGAAGGTGAACTGTTCGTCCTTCCAGGAGCAGACGATCCGGTCGCCCGCCTTGATGGTGCCGTGGAGCAGCTCGTCGGCGAGGCGGTCCTCGATCTTCGCCTGGATCGCCCGGCGCAGCGGGCGCGCGCCGTAGAGCGGGTCAAAACCGTCGAGGGTGATCTTCTCCGCCGCCGATTCGTCGAAGCTGATCTCAATGTGCAGCCCCGCGAGCCGCGTCTTGAGCGCGTCGAGCATGTTCCCGGCGATCTGCCGCACCTCCTGCTGGCTGAGCTTGTGGAAGACGATAATCTCGTCGACGCGGTTGAGGAACTCGGGCTTGAAGGATTTTTTGAGCTCGCCCACCATCATCTTGCGCACCGCCTCCTGCTGCTTATCCGGGTCCTCCTGCGCGCCCGCGGAAAAGCCGAGCCTGCCCTGCTCGCAGATCATGCGCGCGCCGATGTTGGAGGTCATGATGATGATCGTGTTTTTGAAGTTGACGGTGCGCCCCTGCGCGTCGGTGAGGATGCCGTCCTCCAGGATTTGCAGCAGCATATTGAAAAAATCGGGGTGTGCCTTTTCGATCTCGTCGAAGAGGATCACCGAATAGGGGCGGCGGCGGACCTTTTCGGTGAGCTGTCCGCCCTCGTCGTAGCCGACGTATCCCGGCGGCGAGCCGACCAGCTTGCTGACCGAGTGCCGCTCCATATACTCCGACATGTCCAGCCGGATCATCGCGTGCGGGTCGCCGAACATGCATTTGGCGAGCGCCTTGCAGAGCTCGGTCTTGCCCACGCCGGTGGGCCCGAGGAAGATGAAGGAGCCGAGCGGGCGCGACGGGTCGTGCAGGCCGACGCGGGAGCGCCGGATGGCGCCCGCCACCGCGTGTACCGCCTGCTCCTGCCCGACGATCATCTGGTGCAGCGACTCCTCGAGGTGGAGCAGCCGCTCGCTCTGCGCCTCGGTGAGGCGGGTCGCGTCGATGCCGGTGATGTCCGCCACGAGCTTCGCGATGTCCTCGGAGGTGAGCTTCTGAAGGCTTCCGTCCCCGCTGTCCTCCCAATCGTTCTGCGCCTTCTCCAGACGCGCGCGCAGGTCGCTCTCCCGGTCGCGGATGCTCGCCGCGCATTCGAAATTCTGGGTGCTGATCGCCGTTTCCTTCTCTGTCTTGAGGGCGGTCAGCTTGTTTTCCAGCTCCCGCAGGCTGTTCGGGACTGTAATGCTGTTCATCTTTACACGCGAGCAGGCCTCGTCGATCAGGTCGATCGCCTTGTCGGGCAGGCGGCGGTCGGCGATATACCGCGCGGACAGCGCCACGGCCGATTCGACCGCCTCGTCGAGGATGCGGATGCGGTGGTGCTCCTCGTACCGCTCGCGCAGGCCCTTGATGATCGCGACCGCGTCCTCCTCGCTCGGCTCCTCCACGAGGATCGACTGGAACCGGCGTTCGAGGGCGCTGTCCTTTTCGATGAACTTGCGGTACTCGTCGATCGTCGTCGCGCCCACGAGCTGGAATTCCCCGCGCGCGAGCTGGGGCTTTAAAATGTTGGCGGCGTCCACCGCGCCCTCCGCCGCGCCGGTTCCGATGATCGTGTGCAGCTCGTCGATAAAGAGGATGATGTTGCCCGCCGCGACCACCTCGTCGATCGTGTTCTTGATCCGCTCCTCGAAGTCGCCGCGGTATTTCGTGCCCGCGACCATGCTTGTCAGGTCGAGCGCGATAAACCGCTTCTGCTTGAGCTGGGGCGGTACATCCATCTCGACGATCCGCCGCGCGATTCCCTCGGCGATCGCCGTCTTGCCGACGCCCGCCTCGCCGATGAGGCAGGGGTTGTTCTTGGTGCGGCGGGTCAGGATCTGGAGCACCCGCTCGATCTCCTTCTCCCGGCCGATCACCGGATCGATTTTCCCCTGCCGCGCCATCTCGGTGAGGTCGCGGCCGTACTTGTCGACGAGCGGAGTGCGCACCGCGGGCTTGGGCCGCGGCGGCGCGGCGCGCCGTACGCCCAGCAGGTCCGCGCCCGTCGTCTGGGCAAAGTCGCCGATCTGCTTGACGACCGCGTCCGGTTCGACCGAGAGCTGCTTTAAAAAGCGCACGCCGTAGCTGTCGTTCTCCTTGAGCAGGTTCATGAGGATGTGCTCGGTGCCCGCGAGCGGCACGCCGCTCATCCGGGTCTGCATGAGGGACATCTCGAGGATGCGCTTGCAGCGCGGCGTGATGTCCGACGGGGTGAGCACCGAGCGGATGCCCTTGCCTACCGTCTTGATGAGCAGTTCGCGCACCTTTTCCGCCGTGACGTCGCATTTTCCCAGCACGGTGAAGGCCACTCCGCTACCTTCGGCGAGCAGGCCGAGCAGCAGGTGCTCGCTGCCGATATAGGTGTGCCCGAGCACTGACGCCTCCTCGATCGCGCAGTTGATCGCCGTATTGGCCTTCGGCGTAAAGCCGTTGAATTTGAACAAAAGATCACCTCAGAAGTTCGTTTCCCCGCCCCCGAACGGCGTTTCCCTCCGGCCGGCGGCCCGCAGGGCGCCGTAATATCTTATGCGGGAACCATTCATAATATTGTCAGAAGCCCCCGCCGATATGCGCCGCCGAAAGCGGAAAACGCGCCCGCTGTAACCGAAGGGAAGGGAGCGACATAGTATGGGATGAAATCACTAATAGGAGGTCACCTTTCATGGGATGTAACAACTTTGGCGGCAACTACTTCTGGATCATTATCCTGATTATCATCATCTTCGGTTGGGGTTGGGGCGGCAACAGCGGCTTCGGCTTTGGCAACAACGGCGGATGCGGCTGTGGCTGCGACAACAACTGCGGCTGCGACAACTGCGGCGCCAACTACAACAACGGCTGCGGATGCGGCTGTGGCTGCTAATCGGCGGTAAGATCCAAAAAAAGAGCGGGAGGCGCGCTGCGCCTCCCGCTCTTTTTCCGTTATTCGGTTTGATCAGCCCTTTTTCACCGGGCGGTCCGCATACTCCCGGTCGCGCCGCTTGCGCCAGGAGCGCAGCAGGTTGATGGAGACCGACGCCGCGACGGCCACGAGCATCATGATCGGGATGAGCCACTTGCTGTAGGCCTCGTCGGACGAGAGCACCTCGGTCCACATCTTATCCATCGCGAGGCTCATCTCGGGCGAAAGCTCGATGAAAAACTCGGTCTTTTCGATCACCCCGTCGGGCGGATAGGCGATCGGGTCCCCGGTGACCTCGGGGTCCATCAGCTCGAGCGCCGCGTCGTTGGGCGAGGAATAGCCGATGTATTCGGCGTTGGCCGCGCCCACCTCCGGTTCGAGCAGGAAGTTGATGAACATCTCGGCGGCTTCCTTGTTCTTCGCGCCCACCGGAATGACCGCCGCGTCGACGAAGCGGTTGGTCCCCTCCTCCGGCACGAAATAGGAGAGGTCGGGGTTATCCGCCATCATCGTGATCGCGTCGCCCGCGTAGTAGGGCGCGATGGCCGCCTCGCCGCCGAGCATCTTGTCGAAGATCTCGTCCATGACGTACGCCTGCACCAGCAGCTTCTGGTCCTTGAGGGAATCGGTCGCGTCGCGCAGCTCCTCCTCCCTCGTCGGGTTCATCGAGTAGCCGAGCCTTTTCAGCGCGATCGCGAACGCGTCGCGCGGGTTGGAGAACATCAGGATTTCGCCGAGATACTTCTCGTTCCACAGCAGATCCCAGCTCCCCAGATCCTCCTCGTCGACCATCTGGGTATTGTAGATTACGCCGACGGTCCCCCAGGTGTAGGGGACGGAGTATTTCCCGCCCGGGTCGTAGATCGGGTCCAGGAAGCTCTCGGAGATGTTTTTGAGGTTGGGGATGTTGTCGAAGTCGAGCTCCTCGAGCATCCCCTCGTGGATCATCCGCGCGATCGCATAGTCGGAGGGGATGACCACGTCGTAGTTGGCTCCGCCGCTCTTGAGGCGGGCGTAGAGCTCCTCGTTGGTCGCGAAGGTGGTGTAGTTCACCTTGATGCCGGTGAGCGCCTCAAATTCGGAGATGACGTCCATCCCCTCGTCCGAGCCGTCGGAGATATACTCGCCCCAGTTGTGGACGTTGATCGACACGTTTTTGCCCCGAAACCGCTCATAGTAGGCGGGGTCGGAGACCTCCACCTCCGCGAGGGCGGGCAGGGGGAGCGCCAGCAGCAGCGCCGCGGCGAGCGCGAGGGACAGGAACCGTTTTTTCATCATACCCGATCCCTCGCTTTCATCCGGAGCTCCCGCTCCCGGCGCGCGTCGCCCACGTTGACGAGCAGCAGCACGGTGAGCACCACCACGAAGATGATGGTACTGAGGGCGTTGATCTCCGGGCTGACCTTGCGCCGGGTCATCGAATAGATCGTGATCGGCAGCGTCTGGGAGGTCGGCCCGGTGACGAAATAGCTGATGATGAAGTCGTCGAGCGAATAGGTGAACGACATCAGAAAGCCCGCGACGATGCCCGGCATGATCTCGGGGATGACCACCTTGAAGAAGGCCTGCGAGGGACTGCACCCGAGGTCCTGCGCCGCCTCGAAGACGGAGATGTCCATCTGGCGGAGCTTGGGCATGACGTTGAGGATGACGTAGGGGACGTTGAAGGTGATGTGCGCCAGGATGACCGTCGTAAAGCCGAAGTCGAGCCGGATGCCCGCCGACTTGACAAAGACGAAGAGCAGCATGAGCGAGACGCCCGTGACGATCTCCGGGTTGATGATCGGCAGGTAGGTGACGTTCATGACAAGGGTGCGGGACATCTTTTTCATGTTGCGGATGCCGATGGCGGCCAGCGTGCCGAGCACGGTGGCCACGACCGACGAGATCACCGCCACGAGCAGGGTGTTCATGAGCGACTGGATGATCATCTGGTTGTGGAAGAGCTTCTCATACCAGCCGAAGGTGAAGCCGGTCCACGCGCCGCGGGATTTGGACTGGTTGAAGGAGAAGACGATGAGCACCAGGATCGGCGCGTAAAGGAACGCCATGACGATGGCCACGTAGGATTTTTTCAGCCATTTCATTTGAGCAGATCCCCCTTCTCATCGTCTCCGAACTGGTTGGTGATGCTCATGGCGAGCAGGATCAGCACCATCAGCACGAGGGAGATCGCCGCGCCGAGGTTCGGGTTGTAGGCGTTCCCGAGGAACTGCAAATCGATCAAATCGCCGATCAGCAGGTTTCCGCCGCCGCCGAGCATCCGCGAGATGATGAAGGTGGACACCGACGGGACGAACACCATGATGACGCCGGTCGAGATGCCCGGGACGGTCATCGGGATGAGCACCTTTGTGAGGACCTTGCGCGCGTTCGCGCCGAGGTCCTGCGCGGCCTCGATCACGCTGTTGGGGATCTTGGTCATGATCGAATAGAGGGGCAGGATCATGAAAGGCAGGTAGTTGTAGATCATGCCGAGCACGACCGCCCCCTGCGTGTTGATCATCTCGAAGGGGCCGAGGCCGAAATGCGCGAAAAAGCGGTTGATGAGGCCGTTCTTCTCGAGGATGGTCATCCACGCGTAGGTGCGCAGCAGAAAGTTCATCCACATGGGCAGCATGATGAGCATGACCATCGTGCGCTGGCCCGCGCCGCTGTGCCGGGAGATGATGAAGGCGAGCGGATAGGCGATGACCAGGCAGATCACCGTGGCGAGGAAGGCCAGCCACACCGAGCGGACAAGCACCGGCGTGTATTCGCCCACCTGGGAGATGTAGTCGATCGTAAAGGTCCCGTCAGGGGTGGTCACCGCGTAGTAGGCCACCAGCCCGAGCGGCACGAGGATGAAGATCAGCATCCAGACGAGGTATGGGAACGCGGCCGCCTTCGATTTCATCCCTCCACCTCCATCTTGTGCATGATGTGGATATCGAAGGGGTCGACCTCCATTCCGATGAAGGTGCCCGGCTGCTCGCTGCGGGTGGAGTGGATCATCCACTTGTAGCCGTGCGCGTCGACGATCATCTCAAAGTGCACCCCCTTGAAGATGACCGATTCCACGACGCCGGTGATCGGCGCGCGCTCCGGGGAGACCACCTTGATGTCCTCCGGGCGGATGACCACGTCGACCCGCTCGAGCCGGCCGAAGCCGGTGTCGACACATTCAAACTTCTGGCCCGCGAACTCCACGAGGCAGTCGGCGTGCATGACGCCGTCGATGATGTTGCTTTCCCCGATGAAATCCGCGACAAACGCGTTCTTCGGCTCGTTATAGATATCCTGGGGGGTGCCCACCTGAAGGATGTCGCCGTCCTTCATGACGACGACGGTGTCCGACATCGTGAGGGCCTCCTCCTGGTCGTGCGTGACATAGATAAAGGTGATCTCCAGCGCCTGCTGCATCCGCTTGAGCTCGATCTGCATCTCCTTGCGCAGCTTGAGGTCGAGCGCGCCAAGCGGCTCGTCGAGGAGCAGGACGCGCGGATGGTTGACGAGCGCGCGCGCGATCGCCACGCGCTGCTGCTGGCCGCCCGACAGCTGGTCGATGTTGCGGCGGTCGTAGCCGGTGAGGTTCACCAGGTCGAGCATCTCCCACACGCGGGTCTTGCGCTCGTTTTCCGGCAGCTTTTTGAGCTTGAGACCGAACTCCACGTTCTCGAACACGTTGAGGTGCGGAAAGAGCGCGTACCGCTGGAAGACGGTGTTGACCTGGCGCTTGTAGGGCGGCAGGTCGTTGATTCTCACGCCATCAAAAAAAACGTCACCGGACTTGGGTGTGACGAAACCGCCAATCGTCCGGAGCGTCGTGGTCTTGCCACAGCCGGACGGCCCAAGCAGGGTAACGAATTCTTTGTCGCGGATGTCGAGATCCAGTCCGACGAGGATGGGGTCGCCATCAAAATCGACGGAGATGTCTCTCAGGCTGACAATGGTGCTTTCTTTCATTTATGCATCCCCCTTTGCGGAATTTAGGCCGTCTTTACGGCCCCCGATGACTTCTTACCGCTTACCCGCAAAAGGAATTCGTTTCCCCGGCGGCGCATCCCCTTTCCCGTGCGCCCGTTCCGCGGAAACACTAATCGCAGCGGCGCCGTTTACCCCGGCGCCGCCCGTTATTAGGCGGCAGTTGATCATCGATTTTTTGCAGATGCAAAAACTGCAATTCCCAATATAGCATACGCAGAAAAAATGTCAATATAAAAGTCCATTATTTTTCGCGATTTTTACGTTTTTATCGGGAAATTTCCGCGAAACCCCAAAAAAATTTTGGAATGCCTCGAAATCCCTGCAAAATCCTCCGCCATGCTGTGATATGCTCCGGTTTTTCCGCCGTCCCTCCCCCGCGCCCGCGGGAGGGAGCCGAGGGCGGAAAATCCCGTTCCGTCCTCCCCCGCGTAATCCGGGGACGCCGCTCCACAAAGCCTCCCTCTGAAATACAATGTCCTTTGTAGAAACACAACAAATGCAAACGTCTGAAATCCCCCGCCACCGGCAAAATGCAGCAAAAAAATATTTATTCATTTTTCCCGCGATTTTATGCAGGATTTCCTGCACAAAGCAGGCCCGGGACGGCTCTGCAAAGGACTTTTCCAAGCGGGCTTCGCGCCGCTCTGATCAGATGGGTATAAGTCGTACCATACGTTAAATTATTCAGTTTTCGGCCGCATCTATTCAAAATTTATTAACATCTTTCACAAAGATTTCACCACTTTTCCTAAAATTATCCCCCCTTGCCGATTGGGTTTTGTTGACATGTGAAGAAAATAAGGGTAAAATATAAATTGACCCGGCAAACATTTTTCTGCATGGACCCAAACGATTTATCCAGAATGAGAAAGGAAGAAAAAAATGAAAAAGTATTTTTCCCTATTCCTCGCGCTGGCTCTGGTTCTAATGATGTTTGCAGGCTGCGGCGGTTCCCCCGAGCCCGCTGCACCGGCCGCCCCTGCGGAGACCCCCGCGGACGGCAGCACCGCTCCCGCTGAAACCCCGGCGCCCGCCGGTGAAAAGCTGAAGGTCGCCAACGTCGTCAACGGCAACCTCGGCGACAAATCCTTCTTCGACTCCTGCGAGGCCGGCCTCTCCCAGCTCGCGGCGGACGGGATCATCGAGTACAAGACCTTTGAGCTCGGCCCGACCGACGCCGACCAGCCCAAATGGCTCTCCACCCTCGAGGAGCTCTCCGCCGACGGCTCCTACGACCTGATCGTCTGCGGCACCTATCAGATGCCCGACTACCTGACCCAGGTCGCGACCAACTACCCCGACCAGAAATACCTGATCTATGACTCCGCCGTCGATCTGCCCAACGTCGTCTGCGTCAACTACAAGCAGAACGACATGGGGTACCTCGTCGGCACCGCGGCCGCGTTGGCCACCTCCTCCGACCTGCCGAACATGAACCCCGAGAAGGTCATCGGCTTTGTCGGCGGCGAGAACGGCCCGGTCATCAACGACTTCCTCGTCGGCTATATCCAGGGCGCGCAGGCCGCCGACCCGGACGTCAAGATCGACACCCAGTATGTCGGCAACTTCTATGACACCGGCGCCGCCAAGGAGCTGGCCAACGTCATGATCGGCCAGAACAAGTGCGACATCGTCTGGGGCGTCGCGGGCGGAGCCGGAAACGGCGCCGCCGAGGCGGCCAACGAGCTGAAGGCCTGGTTCATCGGCGTCGACTCCGACCAGGAGGCCACCTTCTCGATCGCGCAGCCCGAGCTTGCCGCGGTCACCCTCTTCTCCGGGCTCAAGAACATCGGCGATTCCATCATCTGGGTCATCAATGAGCAGCTCGCCGGCAACACCCACTATGGCGAGACCCTGAACCTCGGCATCTCCGAGGGCGGCGTCAGTCTGGCCACCGGCGGCAACTTCCAGACCCTGCCCGACGACATCAAGAAGGCCGTCGAGGACGCCACCACCAAGATCACCTCCGGCGAGATCGTGGTCGACACCGCGTTCGGCGACAACGCCGCCGACGTCGAGGCCATCCGCGAGGGCGCCCGTCCGTAAATAAACCGTTGTCCGCTTCGCGCGGATGAAATCTGCAAAGGGGGAGCTTCCGCTCCCCCTTTGCAGTAATTTCCGGCAGGAATCCGTCCGTCCACCCACCACGTCCCAGGTTCCCGGACGCCGCGGCGCGTCCGACTGTATAGAGGGGAGGCAGGTATCCTACTATGGAGGATCGAAGCGAAGTTGTCCGGATGAAGGGCATCACAAAGGTCTATCCAAACGGTATTGCGGCAAACCAGAGCGTGGACTTTTCGGTCCGCAAGGGGGAAATCCACGCGCTGATGGGCGAAAACGGCGCGGGCAAATCCACGCTGATGAAAATCCTCTTCGGTCTCGAGCAGCCCGAGGAGGGGGAAATCGTGATCAACGGCGAGAAGGTCGTGCTCTCCTCGCCGAACGCCGCCATCGCGAAGGGAATCGGCATGGTGCACCAGCACTTCATGCTGGTCCCCTCCCTCACCGTGGCGGAAAACATCGTACTGGGCATGGAGCCCCGCAAGCGCGGCATGTTCCTAGACTATGCAAGGGCGGTCTCCCTCACCGAGGAGTACGCCGAACGGTACAACCTCCAGGTCGACCCCCATGCCAAGGTCATGGACATCCCGGTCGGCATGAAACAGAAGGTGGAAATCCTCAAGGCGCTCGTGCGGGGCGCGCAGATCCTCATCCTCGACGAGCCCACCGCCGTTCTGACAACACAGGAAACGACCGAGCTCTTCCGCGAGCTCATTCATTTTAAAGAGCAGGGCCACACGATCATCTTCATCTCCCACAAGCTCAAGGAGATCAAGCAGATTACCGACCGGCTCACCATCATGCGCGCGGGCAAGTCGATGGGCGTCTTCGACACCGCCGACGTGTCCGAGCAGGATATCTCCCGCCTCATGGTGGGGCGCGACGTGGTGCTCAAGGTCGAAAAGGAGCCGCCCTCCCCCACCGACACGGTGCTTTCCGTCACCGACGTGCACTACCAGAACGAGTACGGCAAGCAGATGCTCGGCGGCGTCTCCTTCAGCGTGCGCAAGGGGGAGATTCTCGGCATCGCGGGCGTCGAGGGCAACGGCCAGCGGGAGCTGGTGGAGATGCTCTTCGACATGAATCAGCCCGATTCCGGTGCGATCGAGGTCGAGGGCCGCCCGGTCGCCGGGAAAGGCCAGGCTTACATACGGGGGCTGGGCGTCTCCCACATCCCCGAGGACCGGATGCTCTACGGCGTGGCCGCCGCCGGCACGATCGAGGAAAACCTCATCGCCGACCGCTTTCAGAAGCCGCGGTTCAACAAGGGGCCGCTCT
Organism: Anaerotruncus massiliensis (ex Togo et al. 2026); assembly: GCF_900199635.1. Taxonomy (GTDB): domain Bacteria; phylum Bacillota; class Clostridia; order Oscillospirales; family Ruminococcaceae; genus Anaerotruncus; species Anaerotruncus massiliensis. The sequence goes on from NZ_LT962687.1 coordinate 1,690,556, forward strand.
TCAAGATGGACGCCATCCACGAGGAGAGCGACCGGCTGATCGAGGACTACCAGATCCTCTGCCGGTCGGGCGGCCAGCAGGTCAAGATGCTCTCGGGCGGCAACATCCAGAAGGTCGTCGTGGCGCGCGAATTCTCCTGCGCGCCCAAGCTGATCATCGCCGACCAGCCCACCCGCGGCATCGACGTCGGCGCGACCGAGTTCATCCGCCGCAAGCTCGTCGAGCTCAGCCGGGAGGGGGCCGCCGTGCTGCTCGTCTCCGCCGACTTAAACGAGATCATCGAGCTCTCCGACAGCCTGATCGTCTTTTACGGCGGCGAGATCGTCGCGTACTTTGAGGACACCTCCACCCTGACCGACCTTGAGATGGGCGAATACATGCTCGGCCTCAAGCGCCAGTCCCCCGAGGAGATAAGGAGGGTTATCCATGCGTAAAAGCCTCAAATTCGAGATCATCCGCGGGGCGGCGGCCATCCTCGTGGCGCTCGCGGTGGCGATGGTGTTCATCTTCATCATCAGTGACGTGCCCTTCCAGGCGCTCTACAACCTCATCGTCGCGCCCTTCACGCGGATGCGCTACATCTGGATCATCCTCGAGCGCATGATCCCGATCATCTTCACCGGACTTGCCACCTGCGTCATGTTCAACGCCAACCAGTTCAACCTCGCGGGCGAGGGCGCCGTCTTCTTCGGCGGGCTGGTCGCGGGCGCCTGCGCCATCTACCTGCGTCTGCCGCCCGTGCTGCACGCCGCCGCCTGCATCGCGGCCGCGATGCTCGTCTGCGGGCTGACCATGCTCATCCCCGCCCTGCTCAAAACAAAGCTCGGCGCGAGCGAGATGGTCTCCTCCCTGATGCTCAACTACATCCTTTTGCAGCTGGGCGTCTACATCCTCAGCTACCACCTCGCCGACCGCACCCAGGGCGCCACGATGTCCCACAAGTTCCTCGACACCGCGATCATCCCCACCCTCGTCCCCAAGACCAATCTGAGCTGGGGCATCGTGATCGCGCTTGTGGCCACCGTGCTCGTCTCGATCTTCATGTACCGCACCCGCTGGGGCTACGCCATCCGCATGATCGGCATCAACCAGAGCTTTTCCAAGTACTCCGGCATGAAGGTGGCCGCCACGGTCGTCATGTGCCAGGTCGTCGGCGGCATGCTCGCCGGCATGGGCGGCGCGGTTGAAATCCTCGGCTACTACGACCGCTTCAAATGGCGCCAGCTTCCCGGCTACGGCTGGGACGGCATCACGATCGCCATCCTTGCCAAAAACAACCCCATCTTCATCCCGCTGGCCGCCTTCTTCATGGCCTACCTGCGGCGCGGCTGTGATTTGATGCAGCTCAACACCGACGTGCCCGCCGAGATGCTCAGCATCATCCAGGCGGTCATCTTCCTCTTCTTCGCGGCGGAGCAGTTCCTCTCCAAATACCGCCACAAGCTGGTGGTCAGGGACGCCAAGGACGAGATCGCCGGGAAAGCCGCCGAGAAGGAAGCGAAAGGAGTGGAAGCCTGATGCTGGAAAACATTCTGGGCATTATCTTCTCCATCCCCTTCGCCTTTTCCATCCTGCGCATCACCACCCCGATCCTCTTCGCCGCGCTGGCCGCCGTCGTGGCCGACCGTGCGGGCGTCACCAACATCGGCCTCGAGGGCATCATGATGATCTCCGCCCTCACCGGCGTCATCTTCTCCGCCTGGACCCAGAGCGCCGGCGTCGGCCTGCTCTGCGCGATGGTCATCGGCATGCTCGTCGCGCTGATGATCGGCTTCTTCGCCCTCATTCTCAAGACCGACATCATCCTCGCCGGTATCGCCGTCAACATGCTCGGCAGCGGCGGCACCATCCTCTTCATGTACCTCGCCAGCGGCGACCGCGGCTACTCCGCCAACCTCGCCAGCAAGGTCATGCCGTCAATCGACATCCCGCTCATCAAGGACATCCCCGTGCTCGGGCAGATCCTTTCGGGGCACAACGTCCTGACCTACGTGGCGCTGCTCTGCGTCTTCCTCGTGTGGGTGCTGCTCTACAAGACCCCCCTCGGGCTTCAGATCCGCTCGGTCGGCGAAAACCCCAACGCGGCCGATTCGGTCGGCGTCAGCGTCAACCGCATCAGCTTCATCGCGCTGGGCATCTCCGGCGTGCTCGCGGGGCTGGGCGGCGCGTTCATGTCGATGGGCTACATGTCGAGCTTCAACACCAATATGACAGCCGGGCGCGGCTTCATCGCGCTGGCGGCCGAGGCGATGGGGCGCGGCGAGCCGCTCGGCACCTTCCTGACCTCCCTGCTCTTCGGCTTCGCCGACGCGCTGGCCAACAACCTGCAGAGCCTCGGCTTCCCCGCCGAGCTGGTCAAGATGACCCCCTATGTCTTCACCATCGTCGGCCTGGCGGTCTACGCGGCCAGCACGATGAACAAGGCGAAAAAGATCCGGCACCACAGCAAAACCAAAAAAGCGGGCGCCGCGCAGGCGGGCGCGTAACTGAAAAATCCGGGCCGGGGAGGGGCGGCGCTCCCTCCCCTTTCCCGCACAGGAGGGACTGCCATGAAAAAAATCCCCATCATCCTCGACGGCGACCCCGGGCATGACGACGCGATCGCGTGGATGCTCGCCAACGCGTCGCCCCTGCTGGACATCCGCGCCGTCACCTCGGTCTGCGGCAACCAGACGATTGAAAAGACCACCTACAACGCGCTGCGCATCATGACCCTCATCGGGCTGCGCGCGCCGATGGCGCGCGGGCGCACCGGGCCGCTCGTCTCCGAGCCGATCGTCGCGCCGACCGTGCACGGCAAGTCGGGGCTCGACGGGCCCGACCTGCCCGAGCCCGCCTTTGAGCCGCTGGAGATGAGCGCCGTCGAGTTGATGGCCAAGGTGCTCTCCGAAAGCGCGGAGCCGGTCACACTGGTGCCCACCGGCCCACTCACCAACGTCGCGGCCCTGCTGCTGGCGCACCCCGAGCTGAAATCCAAAATCAGGGAGATCTCCCTGATGGGCGGCGGCATCCACCACGGCAACTGGACCCCCGCCGCGGAATTCAACATCCTTGTCGACCCCGAGGCGGCCGACCTCGTCTTCCGTTCGGGCATCCCGATCATCATGGCCGGGCTCGACGTCACCGAGCAGGCGCTCGTCTTCCCCGAGGATTTCGAGCGCATCCGCGCCCTCGGCAACCCCGTCGCGACGGTGGTCGCCGAATGGCTCGACTTCTTCTACGGCTTCCACCGCGCCAAGGGCTATCCCGGCGCGCCGGTGCACGACGCGGTGGCAGTCGCCGCCCTGATCGCGCCCGAGATTCTCACGATCGAGGAGCTGTACGTCGAGGTGGAGACGCAGGGCGACTACTGCCGCGGCGCGACCGTCGCCGACTACTACCGCCTGCACGACCATAAGCCGAACGCGCGCGTCATCCTCGGCATCGACCGCGCCGCCTTCGTCGACCTGCTGGCAGAGGCCGCGAAATCCTATGGGGAGGTATCGGCATGAACAGACGGCCCATCATCATCGACTGCGACCCCGGCGTCGACGACGCCATCGCCATCCTGCTGGCGCTGCGCGCGCCCGAATTCGACCTGCGCGCGCTCACGCCGGTCGCCGGCAACGTCCCGCTCGACCGCACCGCGCCGAACGCCCTGAGCATCCTCGAACTGGCAGGCGCGCGGGTGCCCGTCTACCGCGGCGCGGAAAAGCCGATGTTCTGCGAGCTGCACACCGCCGCCGAGATTCACGGGGCGGACGGCCTGCACGGGTTCACCCTGCCGGAGCCGAAAACCGCCTACGCCGAAGGGCACGCGTGGGACGCCATCTACCGCGAGGCGCGCGCCCTGGGGGGCGAACTCGAGATCATCGCGGTCGGGCCGCTCACCAACCTCGGCATCGCGTTTTCCAAATATCCCGACCTGCCCCGGTATCTCAAAAAGATCACCATCATGGGGGGCGCGGTCGCCTACGGCAACACGACCTCCGCGGCGGAGTTCAACATCTACGCCGACCCCGAGGCCGCCGAGATGGTCTTCCGCGCGGGCGTGCCCATCGCGATTTGCGGGCTTGACGTGACCCACCAGTCCTGCCTCCTGCCCGAAGAGATCGACGAGATCGCCGCCCTGCCCTCCCCGCAGGCGCGGTACGCGGCCAAGCTGCTCGGCTACACGCTCAGCTGGAAGGACCGCTACCACAGCATCGGCGCGGTGCTGCACGACCCCTGCGCGCTGATCTACGCGCTCGACCCGTCAATGTTCGAGTCGAAGCGCTGCTGGATCGGCGTCGAGACGAAGGGTCCCGTCACACGCGGCAAAACGGTGACCGACTGCTACAGCGACGCCAAAAAGGAACCGAACGCCGACCTCGTCACCGGGGTCGACCGGGCGCGTTTCGCCGCGAAGGTCCGCGAGCTGCTCGCGGCCTACTGACCGCATAGAAGCATAAAAAGCCGGCAGGCACTTTCGTGCCTGCCGGCTTTTTCTTTGGGTTCCGGGCGCGTCAGCCCTCGGGGGGCGTGACGACCCACTTGATGCAGTTGTCGAGATGGTGCTCAAAGACGCGGTAGCCCTCCATGATCCCGTTGAGAGGGCCCCGGTGGGTGATGAGCAGCGAGGTGTCGATCCGGCCCGCTTCGATCAGGCGCATCAGCTCGGGGCCGTGGCAGGCGTCCGCGCCGCCCGTCTTGAAGATGAGGTTTTTGCCGTACATCTCGGGCAGCGGAAGCACCTGCGCCTCCTCGTAGAGCGCGACAAGCGAGACGACCGCGTTGGGCCGCGCGATCTTCCACGCGGTCTGGAAGGTGTTTTTTCCGCCCGCGGCCTCGATGACCGCGTCGGCGCCCCGGCCCCCGGTCAGCGCGCGCACCGCCTCCTCGACGTCGGTTTCGGCGGGATTGACGAGGTCGTCGGCAAGGCCGCGCTCCTTTGCGAGGTTCAGGCGGAAGGGGTTGACGTCGATCAGGACGGTCCGCCCCGCCCCGAACAGCCGCACGCACTCGGCGGCGCAGAGGCCCACCGGCCCCGCGCCGAGGATGGCGACCGTGTCGCCGAGGCGGATGTCCGCGAGCTCCGCGCCGAAATAGCCGGTCGCAAGGATGTCGCCCAGGAAGAGCGCGTCCTCATCCGAGACGGAATCTGGAATTTTCACAAGCCCCCGGTCGGCGAAGGGCACCCGCACATACTCCGCCTGGCCGCCGTCGATGCGGCAGCCGAGCTCCCAGCCGCCCTTTTCGCAGTTGTTGATGTAGCCGCGCCGGCAGAAGAAGCAGTCGCCGCAGAAGGTCTCGCAGGTGGCGGCCACCCGGTCGCCGGGCCGGAGGTTCCCGACCCCCTCCCCCACCTCGGCGATCTCGCCGACAAACTCGTGCCCGAGGATGACCCCCGTCTTCGCGCGCGGGACGAAGCCGTCGCGGATGTGCAGGTCGCTCGTGCAGATGGTCGAGCGGGTTACCCGCACGATCGCGTCGCGCGGGTCCCGGAGTTTCGGAACGGGGCGCTCCTCCAGGCCGATCTCGTGGTTTCCGCGGTAGACAAGCGCCAGCATGGACTCTTTCATACTTGACCCCTCTTTCGTCCGGAATGGTTTCTGACAGTCAAATTATACCACGGACCCATGCGCTCCGCCAGTCTTTACAGGAAGGAAATAAATATATTTCCAATATACATTGACAGGCGAGGTAGATTGTGTTTTAATATAACTAAAGTTTCAGGAAGGGAGTGGATGCTTTGTCCATCACATCCGATCTGATCCGCGGCAACACCGACACGATCATCCTCGCGCAGCTGCGGCTCGGGGACAGTTACGGCTATAAAATCAACAAAGCCATCCAGAGGAAGACCCGCAGCCAGTATGAGCTGAAGGAAGCCACCCTCTACACCGCATTCCGGCGGCTGGAGGAAAACGGATATATCTCCTCCTACTGGGGGGACGAGAGCACCGGGGCGCGCCGGAGGTACTACACGATCACCAACGAGGGCAGGCAGGCCCTCGAGCGTCTCAAAGCCGAATGGCAGACCGCCAAGGCGCTGATCGACGCGCTGATTACTGATGAGGAGGAAACGGACCATGCAGGATAAACTTCGTGCTTTCATCGACACCCTCTTTGAGGACGCGCCCGCCGGGAAAAAGGTGGTCGAGCTCAAGGAGGAGATGCTCCAAAACCTGAACGACAAATACAGCGACCTGCTCTCCGAAGGGAAAAGCGAGGAGGCCGCCTACAATCTCGCGGTGGCGAGCGTCGGGGACGTGAGCGAGCTGCTCCGCTACCTCAGGCGGGAGGAGGGGGACTCCACCCGCGAACAGGAGGAGCTGATGCGTTACAGGCGGCGTTCCGCGGTGGTCGTTCCCATCGCCGTGATCCTCTACATCCTTTCGGTCATCCCCGTGATGCTGATCGACCGCCAGATCGGCGTCGTCTCGATGTTCGTCATGATCGCCGCCGCGACCGGCCTGCTCATCTGGAACAGCATGTCGAAGCCGGTCTATGTCAGGCAGGACGACACCGTCGTCGAGGAGTTCAAGGAGTGGAAGATGCAGAGCGGACACCGCAGGCAGGCGTTCCGTTCGATCTCCGGCGCGATCTGGTCCGCCGCCCTGGCGGTCTACTTCATCCTCAGCTTCATCACGATGGCCTGGCACATCACCTGGGTCATCTTCCTGATCACCGCGGCGGTCAATTCGATCATCAAGGCGATCTTCGATTTGAAGGAGTAAGGATATGAAAACGTCAGCAGTCATCCGGATCATTCTCTGGTCGATGGTCGTCGTGCTTTTGACCTGCATCCTCGCCGTCGGGCTTTCGGGCGGCGAACTTTTGGGCCGCCCCCTGCCGTTCGGCTTTTCCGGCGTCGGCTTTTCGGGCAGCGGCTTTTCCTACCCGGACGCCGGGCGCTATACCGCCGGAGGCGGCAGCTTCCCCGCCGACCAGGTCGACAGCATCGAAATCAACTGGGTCTCGGGCGGGGTGACCGTCCGGTCCTACGAGGGCAGCGAGCTCGCCTTCGACGAAACCATCCGCGGGCAGGTCGACGACAGCATGCGGATGCGCCACTATCTCAAGGACCGCACCCTCGTCATCCAGTTCTGCGCACCCCGCCAAAGCGTCTTCCGCTCCGCCAATTCCCCCGTCAAAACCCTGGAGGTTTTGGTCCCGGAATCCCTCGCGGCGCGGATGGATGAGGCGGAAATCTCCGTCGCCTCCGCCTCCATCCAGGTCTCCGGGATCACCGCCGACAAGCTCGAAATCGACAGCGTCTCCGGAAGCACCGATATCACCGACACCAGCTGCCGCAGCTTCGAGCTCGACACCGTCAGCGGGAGCGTCCGCTCCTCCGGCCTCACCGCCGGCAGTGCGGAGACCGACAGCGTCAGCGGCCCGGTGCAGCTTGAAGGCTCCTTTGGCAAGATTCAGTACGACACCATCTCCGGCTCCTTCCGGGCCGGCTCGGCGATCTGCCCCGAGCGGATCGAAGGCTCCTCGGTCAGCGGGAGCGTCCACATCACGATCCCCGAAAACGACGGCTTCACCGCCGATTACGACCGGGTCAGCGGAGACTTTTCCTCCGACTTCCCGACGACCGGCGACAAGGGCCACCGCGTCTACAAGGACGGCAGCGCCCGCTTCTCCTTCGATACCATCAGCGGCGACATCTCCATCCTCCGCGGATGACCACGGCAAAACGCCCGGCGCGCATGACTGCGCGCCGGGCGTTTTTTCAAAAAGATCATTCATCGCGGGAGCTGGACGAAAGTCCCGCCGCCGTCAGCGCTTCCAGACCGGAAGCGCGCGCACCGCGGGCGCGCCGATGTATCCGCACCGGCGGAAATAGTTCAGGTAGCTTTTGAGCAGGGCGGCGTCGACCGGCGGGCAGGAGACGTCGGTCCCCCGCAGCATCCGGTCGGCGTTGTCCGTCCGGAAGCGCGGCTGGCGCTTCCCGAACCGGTCGACGAGGCTCTCCCCTTCGGCGCGCCGGTCGGTGAAGAGGCAGGAGAGGATCCGCAGCACGTTCTCCTCCGCCGGGCAGGCGGCCAGCCGGACGCACCACTCGTCGTACGGGAGGGTCTCGACCCGGTAGCCGGCCCTGCGCATCAGCCGGCCCACCTGGTTCATCGGCATGAGGTTTTGATTGATGATGTTGTACGCCCTGCCGTCGGAGCCGCTCTGGAAGGCGATCGCCACGACCGCGTCGCTGACGTAGTCCACCGGCGTCAGGTGGAGGTTCACGTCGATGTCGGGGACCGCGCCCATCTGGATGCAGCCGACGATCGACCGGCTGATCATGTCCTCCAGCTTCCAGACGCCGTCCCGGAGCGTCCCGGTGATGTCACCGGGGCGGTAGACGGCGGCGCGCAGACCCCTTTCGCGCGCGATGCCCACGAGCTTTTCCGCGACCCATTTCGTCTCGGAATAGCCGAGGAAATACCCCTCGGGCGAAAGGAGCGGATCGTCCTCCGCCACGGTTTTCCCGAACTGGCCGGGCGTGTCGTAGACGCTGTAGGAGGAGATGTAGTGGAAGTACTTCGGCCTGCCCGTACAGGCGAACCGCAGGCATTCCGCCGTTCCGGTGACGTTCGTCCGCTTCATCTGCCGGTAGGGATAGACGAAGTTCAGCAGCGCCCCGTTGTGGATCACCAGCCCGATTTCATCCGCGAGCCGCCGGTAGGTGAATTTGTCCAGCCCGAGGTTGGGCAGGTTCAAATCCCCCGTGACCGGGACGATGTGGTCGCGGTAGTCCTCCTTCCAGCAACAGAAATCCTTCATGTTGGCGACGATCCGCTCCAGCCCGGCGGCAGGGTCCTTCGCCCGCACATGGCAGTAGACGACCGGGTCGCTCCCCGCCCGCCGCTCAAGGATCGAGCGGATGAGGTACGCGCCGAGAAAGCCCGTCGAACCGGTCAGGAAGATGCTGCGGCATTCCTCCGGAGGCGTCGTGTAGGGGGCCTCGGGGCGGATCGATTCGTCCAGCGCGCACTCCTTTCGCAGGTCGGGCTTCTCCCCCGGCCCCTCGCCCGTGCGCACCCGGCGGAGGTAACCGGCGATGCCCGCCACCGTCGGGGCGGCGGCCATCTCGCGCAGGTCGATGGAGATGCCGAGATCCCGCTCGAGCCCGCAGAGCAGCTCCATCATCTGGAGCGAGTCGCCGCCGATCTCGAGGAAGCTGTCCTCGTCGGAAAACCCGACGCCCGGCGCCGCGCGGCGGAAGGCCGCGCGCACCACCGTCCGCAGCTCCTCCTCCGACGCGTCCGCAGAAGCAGCCTTCGGCCGGGGCGCGGGCGGTTTCTGCTCCGCGCCGCTCCGGCGGGTGCTGTAAAGGATTTTCAGCCCGCCCGCCTCATACGCCTCCTTGATGGCGTGGGTCTTGATCTTGCGGTTGTCGGTGCGCGGGAGGGAGCCCGCCTCCACAAACACCGTGTCGTGGAAGGAGAACCCGAACGACCCGGCCACGGCGCGGTTGATCTCCGCCGCGAGGGAACGGAAGTCCGTCTCCCCGCCGCATTCCGCGCAGAGCACCGGCCGCTCGCCGCCCTCCGACTCCACCGAAAAGACGCCCACCGCGTCGACGGCGGGGGCGAGCCCCTGCTCGTGCAGCAGCAGCGTGATGTCGCTGGGGTAGATGTTCTTCCCGCTGACCACGATCATCTCCTTGATGCGGCCGGTCAGGTAGAGCTGCCCGCCGTAGAGCGCGCCCATGTCCCCCGTCCGGTAAAAGCGGCCCGGGTACCCGGGGATCTCCGCTTCAAACCGCTTTGTCTCCTCCGGGTTTTTCCAGTAGCCGCCGCAGACGTTTTCCCCGCTCAGGCAGATTTCGCCGATCTCGTCCGGCCCGCAGGGGGACCCGTCCGCGCGCACCGCGACGATCCGCATCCCGGAGGGCACGCGCCCCACGCCGACGATCGCCTTTCCATCCGACGGCACCGGGGCAAAGCGTCCCTTTGCGTACCCCTCCCGGTCGATCTCCACCGACCGGAATTCGCCGCTCGCCAGCGTGGCGATGCAGACGCACTCCGACAGCCCGTAACCGGGCGCAAAGGCGTCGGGGCTGATGCGGAAGAGGCCGCAGAACTTTTCGACCGTGCGCAGGTTGACGAACTCGGAGCCGTTGACGAGGTGGGTGACGTGGGAGAGGTCGTAGTTTTTCGCGTCCTCTTCACCGATCAGCCGGGTGCAGACGTCATAGGCGGAGTTGGGTGCCGCCGTGATGTTGACCCGGAAGTCGGAGAGCACCTTCAGCCAGACGGTCGGTTTCGCCAGAAACTGCAGCGTCGGGATCAGGTAGGAGACTCCGTGGTCGGGGATCAGCGGGATGAAGAGGGCGGCGATCAGCCCGATGTTGTGGTAGAAGGGCACCCAGGAGGCAATGTTGTGGTTGCCCACGGTGAAGTCGAAGAGCTCCCGGCACTGGTCGATGCAGGCGGTCAGGTTCCCGTAGGAGACCATCACGCCCTTTGGCTCGGAGGTGGACCCGGAGGTGTACTGCAGATAGACGAGATCGTCCGCGCCGTAGCCGCAGAAGATCTCGGGGCCCTCGTACCGCTCCGTCCGGTCGGTATAGACGCGTCTGAGGGCCACCGCCTGGAAGAAGGCCTTCCGCAGCAGCGGGGCCGTCACCTTCGTGTCGGAGGATCGCTCCATCCCCTCGTTGGAGATGAGAAAGCGCGGCCCGCACGACTTGAGCACCGAGACGAAGCGCGCGAACTTGCCCGCGTCGATGGGCGGCGGAATCACCGTGAACACCACGCCCGCCAGCATGCAGCCAAAGATCGCGTAGACTGTCCCCGCGTCCTGCATCGACAGGATGATCGCGCGGTCCCCCCGCTTCGCGCCCTTGCGCTTGAGGTCGGCGGCGATGTCCGTGGCGCGGGCATGGAGCTGTCCCATCGTCACAACGTTCTGCCCGAACGGCTCGGTTTCGCAGTCCAAAAAATTGTAGACGGCGCGGTTGGGGTTTTCCCGCGCGTCACGCCGCAGTTTTTCCAGGATTCCCTGCATAGGCATTTCCTTTCCACTATCGGGATGTCCGTATTTTTGCCTCACGCAAACAGGGGCCCGCTCATCAGACCCCTGTTTGCGGCGCTCGTCAGCGCTGGGCTATGGAAGTGTCGGGTTGAACGATGAATCAGCCGAGAAGCTCAAACAGACGTTCCTCAACGTAGGGTCCCCACCACTCGAGGTAGCCCTTCTTGGTGGGATGGATGGCGTCGCTCATGTAGGAGCGCCAGAGGGTGTCGCCCGTCACGACGTTCTCATACATGACGTCGTTGTGCCACAGGTCGAGGACGGAGAATTCGTCTCCCCACTTTTCGTCGAGCTCGTGGCACCGCTCGATCATCAGCTGGTAGATGTCCTTGTTCTGTCCGCCGGAGTAGGTCATTTCATCCTCGAACTGGGTGCCGGTGATGACCAGGACGGGCGCGCCCCACGTCTCCTTGGAGTAGGCGGTGATGGCTTCCAGCGCGCCGACCGTTGTGGTGAGCTCAAAGTCGTCCATGTCGAAGCTCGCGCTGACCTCGCCCGTCTCGCACTGGCCCTTGGAGTCGTTGGTGGAGAGCTGGACCACCACGAGGTCCACGACCGGGTCGGTCTCCGCGGTGTGGTTCATCAGGCGGGGCAGGTAGGAATCGGACGAGGAGACGCTGCCGAGCCCGCTGCCGATCGAGGCCTCCACGCCGGCGAGCAGGGTGCCGCCCTTGACCTCGACGATCGAGTTGGTGCCGTCGATCGCGTCGATCCACGCGGCGGGAGAGGTCTTGCCCGCGCCGAAGCCCTGGAACACGGAGGAACCGAGCCACAGGAGAGTCTTGCCCTTGATGGGGCTGTCGGGGTTGGCGGCCTGCACCTCGGGGACGTACTTGTCGCTGTTGCCCTCGTTCTTCATGCCGGTGACGGTGACAAGCTGCTGCACCGTGCTGGCGCCGACCACGATCAGGATCGCCAGGATCACCGCGAGAACGCGGAGGACGATCTTTTTGACGCGCCTGCCGTTGACCTTCTTTTTGAGCGCCTCCCCGGAGAGCGCGCCGCTCTTCTTGGGTGCGGGCACCGCCTTGCCGGTCAGGACGCAGGCCAGCGCGGCCTCAACGGTGGGGGTCATCGCCTGATAGCCCTTCTTGGTGGGATGGATCTGATCGTTGCGGTAGCTGCCCTTTTTGCAGAGCTCGGAAATCTCGCCGTCGTTCCAGAAGTCAATCACGGAGATCTCCCATTTTCCGGCGATCTCCTTCAGCGCGGAGACCATCGCGGCGTATTTCTCATCGGCATAGAAGGGATTGGTGTAGAAGACGACCGGGCAGTCCCAGGTCTCCTTCGCATAGGCGATGATGTACTCGATCGCGCCATAGACGGTCTTCGTGTCGAAATCCGCCAGCCCGGTGCCCGCGGAAAGTTTGCCGAGCGGCAGCTTTTTGGTCGCGTCGTTGGTGGAAAGCTGGCAAACGAACACGTCGCAGGGGGTCTTGGCGTCGATGATTTTCAGGCGGCTTATGTAGGATTTGGGGCCGTTGTCGACCAGCGTCGTGCCGGAGACGGCCTCCTTGACGCAGACGGCGCCGTTGCGGGCGGCGACCATATCCACGAAGGACTTCCCAAAGGACGCGAAGCCCTTGGTCACGGAAGAGCCGAGGAAGATGAACCGCTTGCCCTTGAGAGGGCTGTTTTTGACCTGGTCCATGTTTCCGGGGTTATACTTCGGGAGGTTGCCGGGGTTGAGCAGGCCGAACAGCCGGATCAGGACGATCGCGGCGATCACGATCAAAACGATGATCGTGAATTGCAGGCCGTACATCATGACGCCGCTGGTGCAGTACTCCTTGCAGACCTGCGGGGTCACGCCCAGCGCGGTCGCGACGGCTTTAAAGACCGGGGCAAGCAAATCCGAATAAAAAATCGCGCGCCAAAAGTTTAACATGATATCCTCCTCCTGTTGCTGTTTCTGACAGCAGCCGCTGTTTTGAAATGATGAAATCTCCTGCGAAGCAGCCGGGTCCTTCAGGGACCCGGCGTCGGCTCACACAGCCCCTTTCGTTCGTTCCATTCCTCCAAAATCCTGCACAGGTTTTCCTCAATCACCGGCGTCCACCACTCCAAATAGCCGGCCTTGGTGGGGTGGACGCCATCGTTCATGTAGAATTTATAATCATCCGGGCTGACCCGGTTCATTTCGCGGTTGTGCCACAGGTCGATCACTTCGATCCCCCACTTGTCCCGCAGCTCGAGCAGCAGATTGACCAGCCGGTGGTAGCGGGGGTTGTCGTACTTCGTCCCGGTGAAAAAGACGACCGGGCAGTCCCAGGTCTTTTTCGCGAAGGCGATGATGTATTCCATCGCGCCGACCGTCGTCCCGGTGTCGAACGAGGCGATGTCGAAGGAGTCGCTCACCTCCCCGGGATCGCTTTTAAAGGTGGCGTCGTTGGTCGACAGCTGGCAGAGGAAGCAGTCGATCCCACGGTTTACCGCGGGATGGCGCTCGAGGCGCGCGATGTACGACCGCCGGCCGCGGCCCGCCAGCGTCGAGGCGGATACCGCCTCCTTGATGAAATTGCAGCCGCTGCGGCGGGCGATATAGTCCGCGAAGGAGACGTTCCCGGCCGCCAGTCCGCGGGTCACCGACGAGCCGAGGCAGAGGACGGTCCTGCCCGTCAGCGCGTTGGGCGCTCCCCGCTTTACCCCGCCGAGGCTGTACCTGCGGTGGTTCCCGGCCCGGAAGGGCCCGGCCAGGCGAATCCAGACAACCGCTCCGATCACCAGTCCCAGGATGAGAATTCCAACCAGCAGCTTCATTTTCCCATCTCCTATTTTACGGCCCAAAATCGATTGCATCGTTTTGAAATCATGGTATAATGAAATCGGAATAAAATTTATTTGTTGACTAACCAACCAATCTATTTTATATTATAAGCACACCGTTTGAGGAATGTCAATAAAAAAATCTCTGATTTATAAAAAAATTTAGGAGAGTAGTCCATGGGAAGACAATCAATCGCCGAGCAGCGCCGCATCCAGATCGGGCGCGCGCTGCAGGCCTGCATGCTGGAAAAGGGTTCCTACGAATCCACCTCCGTCAAGGACATCGCGCAGCGCGCCGACATGGCGGCCGGGCTGATCCACCACTATTTCAAGAGCAAGGACGAAATCCTCATGCTGGTGGCGCGCATGCTCTTCGAATCCATCCGCAATGATATCGACGAGCTCTACCTCGCGCGGGACGAGGCGGGAAAGCGGGAGCAGCTGCACGAGCTGGTCGGCAGCTGCGACCGGAACCGCTTCGTCATGATGCTCTATTCCCTCTCCCTCTCGATGCCCGAGGTTAAGGAGCTGGTCGCCGGGGAGCGCGCGCTGCTTTTTAATGCGCTGGCCTCCCGCCTGAAGCGGGGCGCCAAAGCCGTCCCGAACCCGGAAAAATCGGCCGCGAGCCTCCTCTTTTTCTTTGAGAGCGCCATCATGCAGTCGGCGCTTTTCGACCAGGCGCCCGCCGAGGACCTGCTGATGGAGGTCCTGGTGGACCAATTTTTAAGCCTCTGAGACGCAGAAAGACCGCCGGCGGAAGTTCCGCCGGCGGTCTTTTCCCGGTATCAGGCATCATTTGCGGTCAGCCCGGCCGCTTCGCGTAGATCTCCGCGATCTTCATGAGCAGCTCCACGTTGCGCTCGAGCGACTGGACGGTGATGTGCTCGTACCGCCCGTGGAAGCACTGCCCGCCCGTGCCGAGGTTCGGGCAGGGCAGCCCCATGTAGGAGAGCCGCGCCCCGTCGGTGCCGCCGCGGATGGGGATCACGTTCGGTTCGATCCCCACCTCCTCCATTGCGCGGCGCGCGTTGTCGATCAGGTGGAAATGGGGCAGGATCTGCTCCTTCATGTTGCGGTACTCGTCGACCAGCTCGACCGAAACGAGCTTTTTCCCGTATTTCCCATTGATGAACTCGCCCGCCGCGCGCATCACGCGCTTTTTCTCCTCCAGCTTTTCGGCGTCGTGGTCACGCAGGATGTATGCGAGCCTCGCTTTCTCCACCCCGCCGTCAAACCGCATCAGGTGGATGAAGCCCTCGTATCCCTCGGTGTTCTCGGGCGTCTGGCGCTCGGGCAGCATCGACTGGAACTCGACCGCCACCCGGCTGGCGTTGATCATCCGGTCCTTCGCGTCGCCCGGGTGGATGCCCTGCCCCGTCACCGTTACCTTCGCGGTCGCGGCGTTGAAGTTTTCAAATTCCAGTTCCCCCACCGGGCCGCCGTCGACGGTGTAGGCGTAGTCCGCGCCGAACACCGCCACGTCGAAGTGGTCGGCCCCCCGGCCGACCTCCTCGTCGGGGGTGAAGCCGAGGCGGATAGTCCCGTGCGGACGGCCCGGGTCCGCGAGCAGCCGTTCGGCGGCGGTCATGATCTCCGCCACGCCCGCCTTGTCGTCCGCACCGAGCAGCGTGTTTCCGTCGGTCACAATGAGGTCCTCCCCCACCGCGTCGCGGAGCATCCCGAACTCGGAGACCTTCATCACGATCCCGCGCTCGGCGTTGAGCGGGATGTCCGAGCCGTCGTAGCCCTCGATGACGCGCGGCTTCACATCCGTGCCGGTAAGCGCGGGCGACGTATCATAATGAGCGATCAGCCCGAGCACCGGCGCGTCCGGCGCATTGCCCGGGACCGTGCCCGTCACGATGCCGTTTCCATCGACCGCCGCGTCGGTGATCCCCATCTCCCGCATCTCCCGCACGAGCTCGTTGGCCAGCACAAGCTGCTTTTCCGTACTCGGCGCGGCGAGGTTGTCGTCGTCCGACTGGGTGTCATAAGAGACATATTTCAAAAACCGATCCTTGACCTGCATTTGTGATTCCTCCTGTCAGTACTTCCCAACAAGGATAACACAAAAGCGCCCGGGATTCAATTCCCGGGCGCAGAGGCGCTCCCGCGCAAATTGCATTTTCCCCGTCCATCGGCTATAATAAGCGCAGACAATTGGCGTTCCAAGGCATGAAACAGGATGGGAAAGAGGGGTTCTTATGAGACATCAGATTGAAAACGGCAGTTTGACCCTTGAAGCCGACACACACGGCGCGGAGCTCTGCTCGCTGCGCAAGGCGGGCGGGCCCGGCGAGCTGCTGTGGAGCGCGGACCCGGCGGTCTGGGGGCGGCACGCGCCGCTCTGCTTCCCCTGGTGCGGCCGCATGCGGGACAACTATTTCGAGGAGGGCGGCCGCCGCTATGAGGCGGGGTCCCACGGCTTCGCCCGCGACATGGAGCATATGCTGTCCGCCTCGGGGCCGGATTTCCTCACCTTCCGCCTCGGCTGGAACGGAGAGACCCTCGCCCTCTGGCCGTGGAAGTTTTCGCTCGAGACCACCCACCGGCTGGAGGGGGATTCCGTCGTGACCGTCTGCCGCGTCCAGAACGAGGACAGCCGCCCGATGCCCTTCCAGCTCGGCTTCCACACCGCGCTGCGCTGCCCCTTCACGCCGGGAAAGGCCGCGACCGACTACCTCGTGCGCTTTGAGCGGGAGGAATCCCCCCTGCGGGTCCGCTGCGACGAAAACGGGCTCGCCACCGGCGAGGAGACCCCCGTCTTCCCCGGCCAGTCCGCCGTCCCGCTCACACCCGGGCTCTTCGACGACGACAGCATCTGCATGAAGGGCCTGCGCTCCTCCTGGGTCCAGCTCGAGGAAGCGGAAACGGGCCGGTATCTGCGCATTTCCTGCGAGGGGTACCCCTATACGCTGCTCTGGAGCAAGCCGGGCATTCCGGGCTTTCTCTGCATCGAGCCGTGGCACGGCCTGCCCGGGCGGGCGGACCTGGGGCACGCGTTCTCCGAACGCCCCTGCCTCACCACCCTCGCGCCCGGAGAAAGCTGGTCGTGCACCCACATTCTCACCGCCGGCGTGTGACCGGCCGGAGGCCCCTGTGAAAGAAGAGCCGCGCGGACGAATTCGTCCGCGCGGCTCTTCTCGATTGGCCGAATGCCGCCTCCCACGTCATTGTCCGCCTTAACGCGTAATTTCGCGGTCCATTTGAGGGAACAATCAGGAAAATATGCAGGATACGCTTTGACTTTCCAATACCGATGCCGCATAATGAACATGACACTACTGCCGGGCGCAGACAGGAGGATAACCCATGCCGAACATTTTTCTGGTCGAGGACGACCGGGCGATCGCAAAAAACCTGACGCTTTTGCTCCGCTCGGAGGGCTTTTCGGTCATCCACGCTCCCACGCGTGAGGAAGCCCTCACCGCGCTCGCCGGGGACCCGTTCGACCTGGCGCTCATCGATATTTCCCTGCCCGACGGGAACGGTTTCACGGTTTACACGGAGATCAAGGCGGCGCGGGAGATCCCCGTCATCTTTCTGACGGCCTCCGGGGATGAGGCGAGCGTGGTCACCGGGCTGAACATGGGCGCGGACGACTATATCACCAAGCCGTTCCGCCCGCGCGAACTGGTCGCGCGGATCAAAACGGCCCTGCGGAAAACCGGGCGCTCCCCCGCCGCGTTCAATGTGTGCGGGCTCCGGGTCGACCCGTCCAGCGGCGTCGTGAAAAAAGAGGGTCGGGAAATTTTCCTATCCGCGCTGGAATACCGCCTGCTGCTGGTGTTTGTCAACAACCCCCAAAGCATCCTCACGCGGGACCGCCTGCTGGACGAGCTGTGGGACGCCGCCGGCGAGTTCGTCAACGACAACACCCTGACCGTCTACATCAAGCGCCTGCGCGAAAAGATCGAGGACGACCCCGCCAACCCGCGGATCATCCTGACCGTCCGCGGGACGGGATACCGCCTGGGAGGCAGCCATGTTTCGGAATAGGGAGGTCCGGCGGTTCGCTGTTTTGTTTGCCGCGGTCGCCGTGACGGCCGCCGTGATCGGCTTTCTTATCCGCCCGGCGGCCGGAATCCTCTCCCTCCTCTCTTCCGCGGCCTTTGGGGCGGCGTTCTACGCGTTTACCCGCGCCCGCTATCAACAGATCGCGGAGGTCTCAGAGCAGATCGACCTTGTGCTCCACCATGCCGACCGGATCTTCATCGGCGGATCGGACGAGGGCGAGCTGTCGATCCTGCAAAGCGAGGTCACGAAAATGACGCTGCGGCTCCGGGAGCAGAACGACGCGCTGAAGCAGGAGAAGGCGCACCTTGCCGATTCGCTGGCGGACATCGCCCACCAGCTCCGTACCCCGCTCACATCCCTGAACCTGGTGCTCTCCCTGTTGGCGAACCAGCCGGACGCGGGCGGACGCAAGGCGCTGCTGCGGGAAGCGGAGGAGCTGCTTACGCAGATGGACTGGCTGCTCACCTCCCTGCTCAAACTGTCCCGGCTGGACGCGGGCATCGTGGTTTTCCAAAGCGAACGGGTCGACGTGGCTAGCCTTGTCGACGCCGCGCTCCGTCCGCTCCAAATCCCCATGGAGCTGCATGACGTCTCCCTGCGGGTCGACGCGCCGGAAGGGATCGAAATTTGGGGCGACGCCGGGTGGCTTTCGGAAGCGCTCCGGAACATCCTCAAAAACTGCATGGAAAGCGCGGGCGACCACGGGAAGATCGAGGTCGTCTGCGAGGATAACCCCCTGTATGCCGGAATCGTCATCCGCGACAGCGGCGCGGGCTTCGAGCGGGAGGAGCTGCCCCGCCTCTTCGACAGGTTTTACCGCGGGAAAGGCACAAACGCCGCGGGCTGCGGGATCGGGCTGGCCCTCTGCAAGACGATCATCACGCGGCAGGGCGGGACGGTGACCGCCGGGAACCATCCGCAGGGGGGCGCGGTCTTTTCGATCCGTTTCCCAAAGTGACGGATCTCTCACCCGAAAGTCACCGGGATGTCAGCCAAATGTTCTATGATATGGGTAAGCCATGGGAAAGGAGGCTCCCATCATGGAGCTTTTAAGGATCGAAGACCTGTGCAAGGTCTACGGAAAGGACGCGAACCGCGTCGTTGCGCTTGATCACGTTTCGCTGACCGTTGAAAAGGGGGAGTTCGCCGCCATCATCGGCCCCTCCGGCTCGGGCAAATCCACGCTGCTCCACATCGTCGGCGGCGTGGACGTGCCCACCGGCGGCAAGGTCTATCTGGACGGGCAGGACGTCTACGCCCAGAACAACGAAAAACTGGCGGTCTTCCGCAGGCGGCAGGTCGGGCTGATCTACCAGTTCCACAATCTCATCCCCACCCTGAACGTGGTGGAGAACATCACCCTGCCGATCCTGATGGACCGGCGCCGGGTCAACGGGGAACGTCTGGAGGACCTGCTGCGCCTGCTCGGCCTGCAGGACCGCAGGTCCCACCTGCCCAACCAGCTTTCCGGCGGGCAGCAGCAGCGCGTCGCCATCGGGCGCGCCCTGATGAACGCCCCGGCGGTCATGCTGGCCGACGAACCCACGGGCAGTCTGGACAGCCGGAACGGGCATGAGATCGTCAAGCTGCTGAAGGAGAGCAACCGGAAGTACGGGCAGACCCTGCTCCTCGTCACGCATGACGAAAACATCGCCCTGCAGGCGGACCGCATCATCGGCATATCGGACGGCAGGGTCGTGAGAGACGAGCGGGTGCGGCCATGAATATCTTGCATAAAGTCGCCCTCCAGGGGCTGAAAAAGAACCGCACGCGCACGGCCGTCACCATCATCGGCGTGATCCTGTCCGCCGCCATGATTACGGCCGTCTCCACCTTCGGCGTCTCCCTGCTGGACTATATGGCAAAGGGCGCGGCCCAGAGATACGGCGGCTGGCATTTGGCGTTTCTGGACGCCGACCCCTCCTTTGCGCGGGAACGGGCGCTCGACCGGGACGTTCTGGAGACCGTGTCCTTTGAAAACATCGGTTACGCGGCGCTGGAAGGCGGCAAAAACCCAAACAGGCCGTACCTTTTCATCGCCGGTTTCAACGCGGAGACCTTCGACGCGCTGCCCTTGACCCTGCTGTCCGGCAGGCTTCCCGAAAACAGCGGGGAGGTCCTCGTTTCAGGGAATGCCTCGACGGACGGCGGCGTCTCCTGCGCGCCGGGCGACACACTCTCCCTCGCGGTGGGAAGCCGCGTGCTGGACGGCGCGGCGCTCGGACAGGGCGACCCATACGAGGCAGGGACGGAAACGCTTCAGCCGCGGGGCGAAAAGACCTACACGGTGGTCGGTATCTGCGGGACGCCCGCCTTTGAGCCGGATTCCGCGCCGGGGTACACCCTAATCACGCGGACGGACGCGGCGGAAGGCGCGGACAGCTCCGCC
The DNA here is from genome assembly GCF_900199635.1 of Anaerotruncus massiliensis (ex Togo et al. 2026). Taxonomy (GTDB): domain Bacteria; phylum Bacillota; class Clostridia; order Oscillospirales; family Ruminococcaceae; genus Anaerotruncus; species Anaerotruncus massiliensis. Next base: position 1,710,729 of record NZ_LT962687.1, read on the forward strand.
CTCTTCGTCAAGCTGAAGAATCCGCGCCGGGTGCACGCCTACCTGCGCGGCGCGGCGGACGGCCGTCCGTACATCCTGAACCACCATGTCCTGCGCATGCTGGGCCTCTCAAACGACCCGGGCGACAGAATCTTCAACGCCTTGCTCTTTTCGTTCGGGTGCATCGTGGTCGTGATCATCATGGTCGGCTCGATCTTTCTCATTTACAATGCCTTCAGCATCTCCCTGAACGAGCGTACCCGGCAGATCGGGATCCTCGCCTCCGTGGGCGCCACGGCGAAACAGCTGCGGAATTCGGTGCTCTTCGAGGGGCTCTGCATCGGCGCGGTCGGCATCCCGGCCGGCGTTCTTGTGGGGCTCGGCGGGATCGGGCTTGTGATCTCCTCCGCCTCCCGTCAGTTCGGGGATATCTTCCACACCGAGATTCCCCTGACCATGCATGTGTCCGCCCTCGCGATTGCCGGCGCGGCAGCGGTCAGCCTCGTCACGATCCTGATTTCGGCCTATATCCCGGCCAGGAGGGCCTCTAACACGCCGGTGATGGAGTGCATCCGCCAGACGAACGAAGTCAAAATGGAATCCCGGGCGGTGAAAACGTCGAGGCTGGCGGAGCGTGTCTGCGGTTTGGAGGGCACCCTTGCGCTGAAGAATTTCAAGCGGAACAAAAAGCGGTACCGCAGCATCGTGATGTCGCTCATCCTGAGCGTCGTGCTGTTTATCTCAACGAGCGCCCTTGTCGCCGACTTGAAGCGGATGTCGGAAGACGCGAAAGTGGTCACCGACTACGACGTGGGCTTCGGCGCGCAGGAGCTGGACGACGGAGAATTGCTGCGGCTCTATGACAGCCTCGAAACCGCCGGGGGCGTCACCCGGAGCACCTGCCAGTCGGTGGTGGAATACGCCTGTACCGTCCCGGCCGGCATCCTCTCGGACGATTACCGGGAATATGCGGGGGTGGATCCCGCGGGGGAACCGGTGAAGCTGCCGATGGAGCTCCAATTCCTCGACGACGACGCCTACCTGGAAATCATCCGCGGGCTGGGCCTGCCGGCCGAAGAATACGCAGGGGAAAACGCCAGGCTCATCGCCGTCGCGAAGATGCAGGACCGACGTGCGGAATCCTTAAGCCAGCTTCGCGGCCTGTTCGCCGCTCCCGCCGCGGACGTAACCATCATTCCCCTGTCGGGCGGGACGCCGAAGACGGAGCTCGGGCGGGAGGTAAGCCTTACCTTTGTGGAATTCGTTCCTCCGGATACGCCCCCGGTGATGGGGGCCTCCCCGCAGCAGCCGTATGTTTTCCAGGTGATGGCCCCCTGGTCGCTCAAGGAGGCGTTCATTCCCTCCGGCGACCCGGTGGACGTCAGGGTCAAGGGCCTGACCTTTCAATCGGAAAACCCGTCCCGGTCGGCGGCTGAAATGAAGGAGATCATCCGGGCGGAGGGGTTGACGGTCCCCTATCTGCTGCTCAACGCCTCCGAAATGCTCGAGGAAAACCGGAGCTACATCTTCGTCGCCAACATGTTCGCCTATACGTTCATCATCATGATCTCGCTGATCGCGGTCGCCAATGTGTTCAACACGATTTCCACGAACATCAAGCTGCGCAGGCGGGAGCTCGCCATGCTCCGCTCCGTGGGGATGTCCGACCGGGATTTCAACAGAATGATGCGGTTTGAGTGCGTGTTCTACGGCGCGAAGGCCCTGCTTTTCGGGCTTCCCCTGGCGGCGGTGTCCTCCTGGCTCATCCACAAGGTGATGGTCGTGGACCGCGTGAAGTTTACGCTGCCGTGGACGAGCATCGGGATCAGCGTGTTCAGCGTGCTGCTGGTCATATTCGTAACGATGGCTTATGCCGTCGGCAAAATCAAAAAGGAAAACATCATCGACGCGCTCCGGGACGACATAACCTAAACGGATGCGAAAATCGGGGGACGGCTTCTGCCGTCCCCCCGATTTAATCTTCCGCCCCGAAAAATGGGCCGAACACTACAAAAAAGTCCGCAACGAAACCGTTGCGGACTTTTGTGGAATTGTAAGAAGCACCGGGATATCGGTTCTTTTTTCCATATGGATCACCTGACCTGCTCCTGAAATCGTTTGTCCGGAGCGGGACGCTCGAATGGATATGCGACTGCGCCGCCCCATTTCGCGTCCTTTCCGCGTCCGATTTTTCACCTCCATCATAACCCAACCCCGTTGGCATTGCGACGGGAAACCTGTGGCAGAAGTGTGTCAGCCCTTTACCATTTTCCCGGAATGCTTTATGATAAGAGCATCGGTATTTAAAGGGGTGCTTTTTATACCGCAGACCATCTCCCTTGCGGATGACGAAAAAAAGATCCGCGACCTGATTGAAACCTTCCTTACGGAGGAGGGTTTTGCGGTCAGGACATTCCCGGACGGGGCCGCCCTGCAGGCTGCCTGCCGGCAGTCGATGCCCGATTTGGTGATCCTCGACATCATGATGCCCGGCGTAGACGGGTTGAGCCTCTGTTCCCAACTGCGCCAGGGCGAAGCCGTTTTTGCCGCTCGAACTGGTGGCGCGGGTACGCGCTGCTGCGAAGGGCAAAGAAAGCGCCGTCCGCTGCCGGCCCTCTCCAGGAGCTTCACTTCGGGCCGCTCTGTCTCTCGCCCGCGTTCCGCACCTCCACGCTCTGTGGTGAGCCGCTGCCGCTGATGGAATCCAGCTTCGATAAGAGCCCGGATGACGATCTTTCGGAGCAGGCCGCCGTTTTTCTGCGAAGCGTCAGCCCATTGGTAAAGAAAATAGGCGGCAGCGCCAACATTCTGGTTTTTCAATCCCGGATGCGGGTGGTCTATGCCGCGACGAACAGGAGCGCGAAGCGCTCACGCCGCTCTCCAACGCCTGTGCCCAATACATCCGGTCCAGCGCTTCCCTTAGCAGGCGAGGCGGTTCCACTGGAAACGGCGGATGGCGGCGACTACCTGGTCTGCTTCTATGGAGTACCGAGCGGGTCCATGCTGGTAAAATATCTGATCACCTACTGCCCGATTTCCGAGATCGGCGGCTGGGTCCGGGATGCGTCGGTCCTGGTGCTCGTCATTTCCTCGCTCTTTGCCCTGCTGGCCCTTGCGGCGCTTTGGATCACCGCCCGCGGCATTACACGGCCGCTTCAGCGGCTTTGCCGGGAGTCCGAGCGGATCGGAGGCGGCGGTTTTGAGGAGATTGCGCAGTCTTTCCCGCTGTTGGAATTGGAGGAGTTGCGGCTCGCCATGAAAAGGAGGCTACCCGCAATGAAGAAGAAACGGATTTCCTACCTGTTGGCAGCGTGTATGACCATATGCCTGTTTTTCTCAGTTGCACTGACAGCATGCGCATCGTATGAAAAAAGCGCGTTGATCGAAAAGGAACAACCGGAACTCACAGAAGAAACGAAACAACTGATTTCGCTGTATCAGAAAAGCCCGACAGAAGAAAATTATCTGAATCTGCGGGACGTTGTCATCAAGAATTACAACGCTGTTCTCGCGAGAAAAGAAGAAAAGCTGTCCGTACTGCGGGGCGAGGCCGCGGGCAAGCCGGGCGGTGAGAAAATCATCTCTGAAATGGAAGAAATCGTCCGGATATGAGGACGTGGGATTCCGTGTGATCCAGGTGCTGCATGGCAAAGAACCGGAACAAAAGGTGGAGCTTGCAACCCTGGCGGCGCCTGTTGTAACGGCAGCAGCCGTATCCCCTGGCGCGATCGAGCTCTCCTGGCAGCCGGTGGATGGAGCGAACGAGTACCAGATTTTTGAATATGTTAAAGACACGGGATTGCTTCGCATGCTGGAACGGGTACATCGGCCACGGTGGTAACCCCTCAGTCCACCATAAACTGCGCGGCGGCCCTGACAGAACGCAACGCCGATATCCAAGTTACGGAATATGAAGGGGCGGCGCACACAGAGGTTCCTGAGAAGGCGTATCTGGAAGACGGCTTGATCAACTGGCTGATTAACGGGTTAAACAGATGCTGTTTATGCAGGATATGGCTTGCATAGCGGAAACATGGAATGGGCTTAGGAGTCATCAGAATCAGGCATAGCAATACAGGGCGCCGATCCCCCAAGCTGGTACCTTGGGGGGCGGCGCCCTGCTTTATCCGCTCAAAATAGGTTCGGCAAAGAGCTGCCGGACGAAGGCCAGCACGGTCTACACCATCCCGATTTCCAGGTCCTCGGGACGGATGTACTCATCCCCGGCGGTACGGTAGCTTTGGCAGTCGGGCGGGCTCTGCTTGCAGAACAGCCAGTCGATCGGATTGCGGATCGTCTCATCGTTTGCACCTGCCGACCGCCCATGGAGAAAGCTGGAGCGCAGGACGGTGGGGCTGAAAAGAGGGTGCGCGGTATCCGCGTCGGCTTCCAGGTGCAGGTGGGGGGCCATCTTCAACGACCCGGTGTTGCCATAGCGGCCAATCTGCGTGTCCTTGTTGACAGCATTCCCTTTTTTCACAAGGATACGCTCCAGATGGAAATACCGCAGGACGAGATCGACGCTCCCGCCGTCACGCCCCTGCGCTTGGGGATACACAACGGCGACGACGTTTCCCACCACCGAATCCGTCCCGGTATCCAAAACCGTCCCCTCCCCCGAGGCGTAGACGGTCCGCTCCCCTCGGCTGCTCACCAGGTCCACGCCATAGTGGACGAAATGGAATCTGTCCAGATATGCCTGCGTCTTCATGCTCGCGGTGAGCAGCGCCTGATTGATCGGCAGAATCAATTTCTGGCTCAAAGCGTCCCCTCGCTTTCCGGGATGGGCTCTTTAGGTGCAAGGGCCTCCAACGCGTCAGAATAGAGGTTGGGATCCAGCTCGCGGTATGGGGAGGCGTTATCCGCCGGCGTGAGTTCGAGAAACCAGCCTAAAATCTGCGGTCCGGGGATGCGGATATAGAAATAATTGGCCGAACTGCCAAAATAGGCCGATTCGCTCTGGCTCCTGCTGGAATTGGATGAGTTATGGCGGAAACCAAAGATGCCGCCCCCGCTGGCCTCGTGGTTTTCCATATACTGCCGGCTGGACTCGGATTCCTCCTTGCTCGATTGGATCCGGATGGTAACGTCCTTGGCGACCACAAAGCCGGTGGGGAAAGCGGGCAGCACATAATCGAGCTGCTTGTTCGCGCCGTCCACCACGGCGTCATAAGTGACCAGCGATCGCAGACGGCCGGCCACATTCTGCCCCGAGGCGCTTATCGCGCGGATCTGATCCTTGGTCAGGCCGCTGCTAACCCGGATGTCCGCCAGACGGAAATAATGATCGCTGAGCTTAAAGAGGGTGGGATTAAACCAGCCTCCCCGGTCAAATGTAACTTTCTTAATCCGAAAACCAATCTCAAGTTTTTTGTTCATGTCCAGTTTTTTCTGGTGTTCCTCCGCGCTCTGCTGGGAGTGCGAAGCGCTGGCGGACCAGAACCAGCCGCCCACGCTCCAGCTGCTCTGGCTGGCGCTGGAGGAGCTGCCGCTGCTGGAAAAACTGCCCGTTTCGTCGCTCTTAATGACGACGTCCATGAAGTTCTCGTCCGCCGCCCCATCTGTCGCCGTCATCAGGGATGCGTCCGGCACCTGGTTTCCTGCGCCTGACAGGATTTGAGGACCCCGTTCACCACCTCCCCGGCAATCCCTTCGATAAGCCCGTAAATGCGGCTCTCGGTGGGGCTCAGGTTTCCCTCGCCCGCCTTTTGGATCTGTTCGATCACTGTCCGGGCCTTGGAGATTGGATCCACCGCTTCCTTGTAGACGCTGACGACCGCTTTGATTGCTGAGACCGCCCCCTCGCCGTACTGGGCGATCAGCTGCTGCTGGGATTCGGAAAGCCGATGCTCGCAGGTTCTGATCTCGTTTTGTAACCGTTCCTGTTCCTCCGGAGGCACCTCAACGACAGTTTGTTCGCCCAGCTGCTCTTTAAGGCTGCGCAGGTGCTTCTGCTTGGCGCGGTAATCCGCGACGAGGCTGTCGGTGGCCATGGTCAGGTCCTTGGGACTCAGGTTGGGACGCAACGCCCTGAACCAGTCGCTGGGCTGAAACTGTACCGGATAAACGTCCGTGGATCCGTCCAGAGAGCGGCGCAGGCTGGAGCGCATCTTCTGTTTTGTGCTTTCCAGCGCTTCAGAAGGCGATGAGACATTGAGGAAGCCCAGAATGGTAAGCACCTCGTGGTAGTGCCCGCGCACCACGGCGTCGTTGTAAAAGTTGCTGACGATCTCCTCCTGGACCAGCCCCTCGGAGGAAAGCCACCGCGCGTAGCCATCCAAATCGTCCCGCGCTTTGTACTCCTCATAGGTTTGATTTTTGACGCTGTACCACTCGTTGCGCCGCTCGAGGAACTCGTCGTAGAGTTCTCTGGCCATCGCCATGCGGGAGAGGGTTTTGCGCTCGCCGCGCACCTCGTCCTCCACGGGGGTCATCAGCCATTCGCGCAGGTTCTTCTGGTCGTGGACGAAGCTCCTCAGCGCTTCCAGCCGCGGCACATAGTTGTTGATCACCGTGTTGAAAACGGTGGAGAGGCGTTCCCCGTTCGGCCCCTGCACCACGGGCGAGACGTCGAAGAGCTGGTCGCTGAGCAGAAATTCCGCCTCCTGCACCGGGTAGGGCTTTGTCAGGGTGCTGTAGCAGTCGTCGGTGTTGTATTCATAGGTGTGGGCGTTGAGCGGGCGGGCCGGGAATTCCATGACAAAGAGCTGGTTCCCCGCCCCCAGCAGCCTGTTGACGTTGTCGTAGATGACGTTCATGACGTCGGCGGACGAATTCTCCTGCAGCGACTGCAGGATGCTTTTTTCAGCCATATTTACGCTCCTTTCAACAGGGGGAGGACAACATCGGTTCGATGATACTTTGGATATAGTCGAATGCGCTTTCGGCATTCTTATAATTCTGGAGCTGACTGCCGCCGGTTCCCGCCGCCTGCTTTTTTATGTAGTCTTCCAAATTTGTTACGCTGATTGGAGTGGTCACTTCTGTAATTCCTGATTCTTCGCGGATTTTTTCCCACAGGCGGAGCAGCGGAAGGATCTTGTTCCAAGAGAATTCCACGCCCTGTGTCGTCCAATACAAAACACTTCTGAGCAGTGAGAAGCGCGCGGCCTCGCTGACGGTGAAAACCGCAAGCGCTTTGCATTTCTTATCTGCGTGCTCCCCGTTTTTAATCAAGTTGTTAATGGCGTCTATCAAGTTAATCATGGTAATTTTCACTTCAGTGTCCACGGGGATTATACTGTATGATATCGCCGCGTTTTTGCTTACGACATAAAGGGTCTTGGGGTCAATCTCCAGGCTGACGGATAATTTATCGCTCTTGAGCTGCACCTCGAAAGTCCCAGTCTGCGTTTTCGCCATGTTCATCAGATCGTCCCACTGTTTGCAGAAGTCTTCTTTTGAGACTTCTTTATCTTTTACCACTGTATCTAGGCAAATCACGACCATACTCAAAAAATGCCTCCTTATCTCATTTCCGGTGGGCCCATCGGTACCTTTATCGTAATTTGGTCTCCATGTTTTGTCAATTATGAACTTATTTGTCAAATTTTTTCCAAAAAATATAAACTTTGTCAATAAATTGACACCATTTTAAAACCTCGTTAAATTAAAAGAACCCGGAGCGGAAGGCCCCGGGTGAAACGAGAAAAGGAGACGAATTTGATGAGAGACATGCTGACGAATTTTGCACTTCTGATGGAATTGGCCCGTGTGGATCCGGAGAAGCTCAGCCGCGCGCTGGAAACAGACCCCTCGCTCATTTCTCGCTGGCGCACCGGTTCACGCAGGCCAAACGCCCGTTGGCGGCGCAAGCTGGCGGACTATTTTCTCGACGCGTGCGGTAATGAAGTCCGGACGCTGCTGGCCGAGGCCGTTCCGCTGGGCCTGGCACAGGGTATCCCGCCGCTGCAGCTCTTGGAGCAGTGGCTCGGAGAAACGGGCGGATCGTGGGAGCACCGGGAGGAACTGCTTTTTTTGTGCCGGAGCGGGCGCTTACGTAGGAAAAGCCAAGCGCGTCCCCAGCACCTTTTGGGTGCGGGAATGCGCTCTGGGGACGCGGTGGTGCGCAATCTTTTGGGGGAGTTCCTTGACTATGCGCTCACGCAGACGGGTTCTGGACGGATCCTGTTTGCCTGCCCAGAAGGGCTGGAGCTATTTACGAGGGACGAGGGCTACAACCTCCCCTTGCAGGAACAACTGCGCCAGGTGCTGGAACGCGGCAAGCAACTGCAAGTTGTGCTGCGCACCGACTACCGGCCCAGCGACGTTGCGTCTGCCTGCGGCCCGTGGCTGTGGGCGCATCTGATGGGATATATCCAGAGCTATTATTACGACGACTTTCGCCTGCTGGAGCATGAAAAAATCCTGATCGGCCTGCGCGGTAGGCTCATGATCCAGGTGCGGGTGGAGGATAACGGCCCAACGGCCATCATCCGCACCGACCCCGCCGGCGTGGCCGAGGTGGAAGCACACTTTGACGCCTGCTTAAAACGTTCCAGGCAGCGTTTTCGCTACAATTTTTTCTCCGAGCCGCAAGACTTCCTGCGCGGCGCGGTGTACAACCGGGAAAAACCGATGTACCTGATTCAAGCGCTTCCGGATCTGGGGATTCGGTGGGAAACCGTCGCTTTGCGGCTGGAACCGTGCGAACTGGCGCTGCTGCAGCGCCAGTTTGGGCTTTTAACGATCTCTCTATGGGAAATAGACAAGGAGGCTGAGGTTCGCCATATCTTCTGCGCGGAGAGCATTGACGAGACTTTGGACAATGCGCGGCACCTCTGCCGGCCCTTGAGCGCCGTCTGCAAAAGGCGGATCTACCTGGATACGCAGGAGCTGGTGGATCAATTGGCAGCGATCCGGCGCGCGCTGGAACAGCGTCCCCAATACAAGGTCTGTTTTATCCCGCGGGAATGGTTCGTCCGTATCAGGATGGAGATCGTGGTATGGGGGAACGAGGCCGCCGTCGCCTGGATTGCCGCCCGGCAATCCGCAGCCTGCCGGGATTATCCAAACGTCGCCGCCCTGCACGGATTCTGCGCGACCGTATGGGAAAAGATCCCGCCGTCGCACCGTAACCGACGGGCGGCGGAGAAGCGGCTCGATCGTTGGCTTGAACGTGCGCGAAGATTTGGTTTCCGTATCGGCCTTTGATGTACATCAAGGCGATTGCAGTACAAGACCTCTATCCCGCGATTTAGGTTGGCCTTTGCCTTAAGCAGCACGGAACACCTCATCAGAAATAACGGCTTTATGGATGCCGGCATACAGATGCCGCCCCATGAAGCCATTATTTTTGATTTACAAAGCGCTGGTACCGGCTGTTTCCAATCTTGCATCAAACCTGATGCTGCATGCCATTTCCCTAAATCATCGTTTATTACTTGCCACAAATTGCGAAAGTTGCACCCACAAGAAACGGGGTTTCCAGTTTCGAAACTGGAAACCCCGTAATCCCATTTTGTTGCTCACTTTAATGCCTACGCATCCAAATTGGGCTAATGAAAGAGGATCGGACTCTCGACCTTACGGATGCGAACCGTACGCTCTCCCGAGTGGTCCGCAAAGCGGGCCCTTTTATGAACATACCGTGTTGCTGTAACGTACGGAACAACACAAAGGCTGTAGATACCGCCCGCGCATTCCTACGCCAGTATCGTGACATTCGGTTCGGGCTTCTACACGCCGTCCTTGCGGTGCAGAGCGGGCATCCCGTCGCTGATGCACTGTCGCTTTCGACTGGCTGGATAAATTGAATCGCCATCTCGGTAAAGGTGACGCTATTTTCCTGCTCCACCGTTTCAAGCCTGTTTGACTCAAATTATTTTTGCTTTCTTTTATTATTCGTCCAAAGCTGAATCGCCCCTATGAGCTGGTCCACGTCGATTGGCTTCGAGATGTGGTCGTTCATGCCGGCGCTGTGCGCCCTGCCCACATCGGCCGCGAAGGCGTTGGCCGTCAGGGCTAAGATGGGGATGGCGCGCGCGTCCTCACGCTCCAGGCGCCGGATGGCTTCTGACGCCTGATAGCCGTCCATCACCGGCATTTGGATATCCATCAGGATGCAGGCGTACTCCCCGGGAGCGGATGCCTGGAACCTTTCCACCGCGATTTGCCCGTTTTCAGCCGTGTCGGCCAAGAGGCCGTGCATCGCCAGCAGCTCCACCGCAATCTCACGGTTTAGCTCGTTATCCTCCACCAGCAGCAGCTTTTTGCCCTCCATGCGGGGGCGGCGTTTCCCGGCGGGGGCAGCCTGGACGCCCAAGCGGTCCTGGCGGCAGAATTTGTGGAAGGTATGTATCATTTTGGATTTGAACAGCGGCTTTGTAATAAAGGCGTCGGCGCCCGCAAGCCGGAACTTCTCCTCTATCTCCGAGTAATCATAGGCGGAAATGATGACGATGGGCACATCCGGGCCTACCTTCTGCCGAATGAGCCGGAGCGTCTCTAGCCCGTCCATGCCGGGCATCATCCAGTCCAGTATCACGGCGAAAAAGTCATCCGCCGCCTCATGGGCCGCGACCACCCGGCTGACGGCCTCCCGGCCGGACAGCACCCAGCTGCTGCGCATGCCCAGTTCATTGAGTATTTCGCAGGCGCTTTCACAGATGATCGGATCATCGTCCGCCATCAGGACCGGCAGCCCGGAAAGCGCTGCGGTATCCGCCGTCTCCTCCTCACACAAATCGAAGGAGATGGTGACGATAAACTCGCTGCCCTCCCCCGGCTTGCTCTTGACCTCGATGGTGCCGTTCATCATGCGCACGATGTTCTGCGTGATCGCCATGCCCAGGCCCGTGCCTTGGATATCGCTGGTTTTCACGTCGTCCGCCCGTGAAAAGGGTTCAAAAAGATGCGGGATAAAGTCCCGGGACATCCCGATGCCGGAATCGGTCACACTGAAGGAATACTGCCCCTTGCCCTTGGCAAAGGATGGCATCTCCTGGATTCGCAAGCCCACCGTCCCGCCATCGGGGGTATACTTGACGGCGTTGGACAGCAGGTTCACCAGGACCTGCTGCAAGCGCCCGCCGTCGGTCACCACCTTCTCGTGCCGGACCCGTTCGGCGTTGACCTGGAGCGTCTGGCGCTTCTCCGTGGCCAGGGGCCGGAACACCTCCATCACATCCTCAATCAAATCGGCGAGGGAAACCGCCTCAGGCTCCAGGTCGATTTTCCCGCTCTCAATTTTGGACATGTCCAAAACCTCATTGATGAGGTTTAACAGGTGACGGCTGGCGATGTTGATTTTCCCCAGGCAGTCCCGCATCTTTTCCGGGGAGTGCAGGTTGGCCTGCGCTATGATCGACATGCCGATGATGGCGTTCATGGGGGTGCGGATATCGTGGGACATGGAGGCTAGGAAATTCGTCTTGGCGTCGTTGGCGACGCGGGCCGCCTGGCAGGCGGCCTCCAACGCCTGCCGCTGGCGGGATTGCTCCTGCCGCTCGGTGGTCATGTCCAGGCCCACGCTGTAATAGGAGGGGACACCGTCCCAGCTATCCTCCGCGCTGACATACCGGAAGGTGACGGACACAATTTTGGTCACCCCCGCGCGGGTGACAATCCGCCGCTCCACCGCTGTGGCCTCGCCGGTTTCCCGGGACTGGCGCATGACTTCCTCGGCATAATCGATGTCATCTGGATGCACATAGGTGCATTTGGATTGCAGTTCCTGCTCAAACTGCTCTTTTGTATAGCCGATGATGTCCAGGTATTCGCCGCCGTACCAGAGGATTGTCCGCAGATCCCGGGCGTCCACCCGCGCAAACCCGCCGTGGACGCTGTTGAGCAGCGCGTCCCGCTCCTGATCCTTTTTCGCCAGCTTATATTCGGCGCTGAAGCTGTCATGGGACAATTCCAGCCGCGCCCGATGGCCCTCCCAGTTGATCTCCAGGTCCTTGATGATAAAGGTGCGCTCCAGGTTCGGGTTGTAGAATTCCCAGGTGTAAAACGTCTCGCTGCACAATTTGCCGTTGGTGCAGAACGGGCAGGGGGAAGTACGCCCTTGGATCATTTCATAGCATTTGCGCCCCACCAGCTGGTGGGCCTGGGCTCCCAGCACCTTGCAGGAGGTTTGGTTCACATACAAAAGCTCATAGGTTTCCATGTCGCTCACATAGGCGTTGCCCTCATAGGTGTCCAATACCGAACGAAAACAATGCCGCTGCTGCCGGTACAGCCGGGCCTGCTCCTCTGCCTGCGCCACCAGATCGTCAACGCCGGTGAACTCAGCCTGGAGCACCTGCGCCCCCATCGTCTCCTCATTTGCTATCGTCCCCAAAAGCCGCGCATGGCAAAAGCCGCCTCCCCGCTGGGGCAGACGGACGGTCAAAGACATGCCGGGGCCGCTGTGCGCGGCCTGCAACGCCGCCCGGCGGATTTTTGCAAATTCGCCGGGCAGCGGCTCATATAGCTGCTTTAAGCTGCCAAAGCCCTCCCCCGCGGATGCCGCCATACAAAAAAAGCTGGAGTTTCCCCATAAAATCGTCAGGGGGTCATCCAGCAGGCAGCGGATTACGCCGGCCTTCAAAGATTCAATTCCCGCGGGGCAGCCCGCGGGCGCGTCTTTTGTGCTTCTCGCCCTTTTATCCACTTTTCTAACCACCTATTTGGGAGCAACGCCCGTTTGAGCCATTGTGTTCACATACCATTTTATTCTGTTTTGCTATCAGTATAGCAAAAAAAACCGGCAATCGCAATGGGTTTTGGAGATTTCGGACGCCGCGCCCCCGCGTGGCCGGAGCAATGGGCAGCTACCCTTTCAATAGGACCTTGAACGCCGAACCAGCCCCCGGCCGACTTTGCACCTGGATTTCCCCGCCATGGCGCTCCACAATCAGTCGGACCACGGCCAGCCCCAAGCCGGAACCGGGGATCTGCTGGGAGCGGGAGGGGTCGGCCCGGTAAAAAGGCTCAAAGATGTGGGGCAGCGCGTTTGCCGGGATACCCGGGCCGTCGTCTTTCACCGTGACGCTGACTTCGCGTCCCTCCCGCCCCAGCGTCACGGTGACCGCCCCGCCGGGGTGGTTGTACTTGACGGCGTTCTCAATCAAGTTGGCGAACGCCCGGTATAGGAGGTCGGCATCCCCCCGCACCGGCGGCGCCTGGCCGCCGACGGACAGCGTTACCCCGCATTCCTCCGCCCTGCCGGAAAGCTCCCGCACCGCCAGATCCAGCACCGGGCGCAATTCCACCGTCTCGTCCATCGGTACCTCCTTTGGGTTCGCCAGGGACAGGAGCCCGTCCACCGTCTTGATGATGCGCTCCAGGCTCTCACCGGTGTCCGCCATGAATTCCCGGTAGTCCGCTTCCGACGGGTGGGGGGCCATCTCCAGCACCTGAAGAGCGGATTTTATGACGGCAAGCGGGGTCTTTAGCTCATGGGCCGCGCTGGCGGCAAAGCGCTTCTGGATGAGGAAAGACTCCTCCAACCGCTCCAGCATCCCGTTGAAGGATCGGGTGAGGGCCAGCACCTCCCCCTGGGCGCCCGCTTCTGGGACACGCCGATCCAGGTGCCGGCCATCGATTCTCCCTGCGGACGCCGTCAGGTTTTTGAGCGGACGCAGCACCTGCCCCGTGGCCAGATAGGTGGAACCCACGGCCAACAGCGCTATCAGCGCCATGGCCAAAAGGGATTGGGCGGAAAACTTTTGGGATGCCTCCCGATAGAATTCAATCGGGGAGGCCAGCGCGTCGTCCGGCCCCGCGCCCTCCTCCCAGGCGGGATCCACCTCCACCAGACCGGACTCGAGCAGCGCGGCATAGTCCCCGTAATAGGCGCGTGCGGCGAACAGGGAGTTGGTGGTCAGCAGTAGACAGGCCGAAAGCAGGATGGCGGCCACAATGGCTGTCAAACGGGCCTGCAAGGTCCATGTTTTCAAGATGAAGCCTCCTCCGGGTTTTGGATGCGGTAGCCTTGGCCCCGCTGGGTGATGATATAGTCTCTGGCCCCCGCCTCGTCCAGCTTTTTGCGCAGCGAGTGGATGTGGAAGCGGAAGGCATTGGAAAAGGGGTCGGCCTCGCTGTCCCAGGCGTGCTCGATCAGCTCTTCCGCGCCGATCACCCGCCTGGCGTTTGTCAGCAGGTATTCCAGCAGCGCGTACTCCTTGCGGGTCAGTTCCACCGGCGATTGGCCGCACCAGACTCGCCGGGCCGCCGTGTCCACCCGCAGGCGCCCGCAGCGCAGCTGGGGATCGGCGGTGGTGAAGCTCCGGCGCAGCAGTCCACGGATGCGGGCCTCCAATTCCTTGAACTCGAAGGGCTTGGTCAGGTAGTCGTTGCTCCCCCCATCCAAGCCGCTGATTTTGTCCTCCAGCGTGTCCCGGGCGGAGAGAATGAGGATGCGAAAGTCGGCGTCCTGTTCCCGGATGCGCTGCAACACCTCCATGCCGTCCAATTTGGGCAGGTTCAGGTCCAGAATCATCAGGTCGTAATCATTAAGGCCATACAGCTCCAGAGCCTCCAAGCCGTCATAAGCGCAGTCCACCGCGTACCCCAGCAGGCGCAGTCCCTTGGCGATATTCTTCGACAGCAGGGCTTCATCCTCCACCAAAAGCAGTTTCATGGCTCCACTCCCTTTTTCCAGCGCACTGGACTTTTCCAGGCTTGTCAATGGCGGAGGCGCTTCCAACGCCTCCGCCAATTAGTATTACCAGATCACGATGCGATCCTCAGGGGCGACATACATCCCGTCGCCCGGCTGGATGCCGTAGGTGTCGAAAAACTCCTGGAAGTTGGAGAGCACCCGGTTGGTGCGCAGGATATTGGGGGCGTGCACATCCGACTGGGCCAGCCCGGCCAGCGTCTCATAGCTGCCCGCGCGCAGCCATTGGCGGGCGAAGCTGCGGAAGAAGGCGTCGTAGTCGGGGTTTTCCATGGTGGAGAGAACCTCCAGGCCGCAGGCAACGCCGCCGATGTCAGAAATGTTCTCGCTCAGGGTCTCCTTGCCATTGGCGGGGATGCCGGGAGCGGCCTCATAACCGTCGTAGAAATGCTCCGCCTTTTTGCACAGCGTTTGGAAGTGGGTGTAATCGCTGTCCGCCCACCAGTTGCGCACGGTGCCGGTGGCGTCGTACTGGGCGCCGCCATCGTCAAACATATGGGTAATCTCGTGGGCGATGGTGCTGCCGATGGCCCCCAGGTTGGCCTCAAAGGAGGCATTCTTATCATAGAAAGGAGCTTGGAGGATGCCCGCGGGGAAAATGAGGGTGTTGGTGTTCCGGCTGGCTGCGGCGTTGACGGTGAAGGCCGCCATAGGGAAACGCCGGGGATTCACCGGCTCGTCCAGGCCCTGAACGGCTTTCTGCCACTTGTCCGCCTCAGAGGCGGACACATTGGCAAAGTAGCTGCCGCCGTCGGCAACGCTCTTGATGTCGGCATTGTTAAAATCCCACTGGTCGGGGTAGCCGATCAGGACCGTGATGTTGTCCAGCTTCTTCATGGCCTCCTGCTTAGTGGATTCCTCCATCCAGTCCAGCCGGCTGATGCGGGTCTTAAAGGCTTCAATCATCATCCGCACCATCTTCTCCACCTCGGCCTTGGACTCGGCGGGGAAGTAGCGCTCCACGTAAAGCTGGCCCAGTTCCTCAGAGAGGAAGGACTGCACGGCCTCGTTGGCGGCCTCCTCGGGGGCGCCTGTTTCATAACCGAACTTCTCCGCCAGCTCCTGGCTCAGGTACCGGCTGAAGCCGGAAATCAGGGCGCTCTTCTGCATCGCCTTGAATAGCTCCAGGTTCTCTTCGGTAAACCATGTGGCGTAGGCTGCGAACTGCTTGTCGTCGAAGACCTGCATCCGGGCGTCGGCCTTGAGTCCGATGGCGACAAGCAGCTCGGAGGGCTTGGCCTGGGGCATCAGCTCGTCCAGAGACGTGGGGGTGTAGCGGTTGGACTGGCTCTGGAGGCTGCCCATCTCCTCGGCGCTGGAGGCGTTTTCCGCCAGGGCCTTCTCCATACGGAGGATGCCGTCAGCCAGCTGTTCCGCCTCGGGCCGGCCTTCGCCTGCCGCCATGAGCTGGGAGATCATGCCCTCCCGGTATTCCTTCACCATCCCGTTTTCCGGGTCGGCATAGTCCTCGGGAGTAAACATGGGGTACATGGTCATGAGCTGCATGACCTTTTTGCTGCTGTCCTGGGTGTCGGTGACGGCCACCATGGGGAAAATGCCGTTGCCGAAGTTGCCCAGTTCCTTGACCGCCAGGGCGATGGCCGCGTTGAGCTCAGAGAAATTTTTGGCCGCGTCTACTGCGTCCAGATACTTCCGCAGGGGCTCTACGCCCGCGGCGTTGCGTTCCTCCAGCGCCAGAACACTCTGGTAGAGGTCCCGGATTTTCTGCCGGGCACTGCCCTGGGGGTAGTCCTCGCCGCTGTGGACGATCTCCAGGATCAGGTCGTGGAGCTGCTTGTCGGTGTTGGCCACCACGGTGCTGGAGCCGCCCATGGTGGAACCGTCGCCAGGGAGCTCCAGAGCGTCCAGCTCACCCTTGTTGACGGCGGCGTAGAAGTTGTCCTTGAGATTGGTGCCGAAGACCTGGAAAAACCGCTGGGCCACGATTTCCGCGTCCTTGCGGGTTACGAGTGCGTTCATCTTGTCATTGCCGTCCTCGCCGGAGGAAGCGTCCTTGGGATCGGCGAGCTTGGCGGGGTCGCTCTCCATATTGTCCGTCATGTCGGTCTCCGGGGCAGACATCCCCTCGCCATCGGAGGTAGGAGCGTCCTGGTCCGTGGTCTCGGGCGCAGTCTCCAGCTCGGGCAGGCCCAGGTCGGAGGCGGCCAGCACGCCCCCATTGGACAGGTTACGCAGCGCACTCCAGGCCCACTCGGGCGCGTCGGTCAGATCGACGGGGGGCGGTGCGGTGTTTTTACCGTTGCCTGTGGGAGCGGGCAACTGGCCGAACGCCCGGCTGGCTATGACAAACATCTGGAGCCAGGTGGCCTGCTCCGCCTCGTCAAAGCCCTCCAGCACCCCGATGCGATCGGCGCCGGGATGGTAGTCGTCCGCGGCCTGGATGAAATAGTCGGCAAGCGCGCCAACGGTCATCGGCTTTGTGACGGTCTCGATGGGAGTGGGCGTGGTGCTGGAGGTGTTTTTATTGGGGGATGGACCCATGCATGCGGTCAGCGCCAGGAGCAAACTAAGCGACGCCGCCATCAGTTTCGCATAAAGAGTTGTCTTCATAAAAAAATCCTTTCCACTTCCGCAATGCCTTGGCAGCGCGGGATACTGTGGAAAGGATATCATACTCTTTGTTAGATTTTCGTTAGGATCACTTTATTTCTCCATTTCCCAGAATTCTCCTTTCACGGGGATTAGGATATTTTCCGCGCCTCGAATCCCTAACTGCACCAGTTGATTAACCGTAATGCACAACTCACGAGCCACCAGTTCTTCCAGTACGGTGGAAAAGCCGAAGACATCCCGTTCGTCCAATGCCTGGAGCATCCGGTTCAGGAACGGTGCGGCGACGCGGTTTATTGTTTCGGGGGTCCCCCTCAATCCACGCAGCGGATGCCCCCAGAAGAGAAGCCGCAAGAGTTCAGAATAGATGGTCCGAATCGTCTGGCTGGGGGTGTGCTCAGAGATCAGTCCCATGGACACATAGGTCATTAATTCAAGGCGCCGGCTGTCCCGGAGCTCCAGCAGGCGTTCCTTCCACAGGCGGAGCCCGCCGCAGTCCAGGGAAGCCAGAGTGAGTTCAGACACGGCCCGGGCGGACAGGGCGTATATTTGTAAGCATTTGGCCATATCCAGCAGCCGGTTCTGGATATCCGGCTGTGTGAGGTCGGCGTTCTCCGTACTCTCCATGGGGGATAGGACCTGAGCGCCGCGGGATCTGAACGATTTCACCGCTCCGATGCCGCCCAGCAGGCTGAGTGTCCGGCGGACCGTACTGATGGAAACTCCCTTTTCGACGGCGAGCCGGTGGGCCGGCGGGAGGAAACTGCCCACTGGATAGATCCCACGACTGATGTCGGTCAGAAGCTCGACGGCCAGGGAATACCGAAGTTGGGCAGACTTTTTATAGGCGTTCCAGCAAAAGCCGATCTGCGGAACTGGTTCTGCGATCCGATCTTCATAAAATCGGGACAACGCGTGCGCGAGGTCGTCCTGTGCGGTCTTCAGAACGTCTCTCAGCGTGGCCCAGTTTCCGTTGCGGCTGAGGACCGCCACGTTTTGCTGCCAAAACAGACCCTTTTCAAAATAGGGCGTGTTCTCCTTTACACTGTAGAACGGCCCTTGGAAAAAGAGGTAGAGGTATCGCATCAACCGCATCAGCAGATCGTTTCCCAGCGCGCCGTACTGCTGCTCCAGGTAATGCCAAATGACGGTGGGTGGCCTCTCCTCATCACGGGTCAGATGCACCATCCGCTCCGCAGCCTCCGGCGGCGAGTGCTTCAGGGACAGCCACAAAGCCCAGCCGAACAGCGGCCAAATAGACCAGCTCAGGTCGCGAAGTGCGGCTTCACGCTGTGCGAAATAGTGCCGTACATGCCCGTCGATCTCCTCCTGAGAATAGGAGACAGACACCTTGGCCCCGGCTTTTTGGGTCAGTGAGATAACTCCCTCGCGGCGCAGACGGTGATATGCCTGGGCAACGGTATCGATTGAAATATGAGACTGCCGGCACAACTCCTCCATCCTGGGAAGGCTCTCCCCACAGCGATAATATCCAAACTGAATTTGGGCAAGCAGATATGCGTATATGACCTGATGCAGTTCCAGTTCGCTTCCCACCATGACATCTCCTTGCCGTATTTCACATTATAATAATTATAACATTTCCACCCTTTAATTTCTATAAAGCATTGCTATCGTTTGGTTCACTTGCTATATAGGCACGGTCATGCGCGATTTGGCGGCAATCAAAAAGGACGGACCTCGAAAGTCAAACTACTCACCGAGCACCCGTTCACCAAAAGTTTTGGTCTATCGAGCCAAGCACAAACCTGGATTCGTGATAAAGAATATGTTATGACACTGAAACAACCGTGGACGGCCGCAGACGCGGGAGACGGGGAGGCTCGCAGCATTGAGGAGGGTTCGGACGCAAACGCAGGGGTTCAACATGGAAGTGATTCACCGGGATATCTTGAATCGCTGAGTCGAGCACTCTGACGGCTCGGCGTGCTTATTCCGCAGGCAAAAAAACAACTGCTATCTGATTCGATGGCAGTTGTTTTTTTGGTGGAGACGAAGAGGATCGAACTCTCGACCTTACGGATGCGAACCGTACGCTCTCCCGAGTGGTCCGCAAAGCGGGCCCTTTTATAATCATACCGTGTTACTGTAACGCACGGGCCAACGCAAGGGCGCTGTGGGTAACATTTTCGACGTGTCCGGACGTGTCACATCGTCGACCGGATAGAACGGTAGGAAGTACCCGGCGCATTTTTTTCTAGTGCGCTATTGCTGCGCCGTCTGCCATCAAGCATATTCCGCTTCTAATTCCTCGCCTCCCGCATTCGATCGTTTCTTCAATATGCACCACCTGTTCCCGTACGCCGGATCAGGCGGCCGGTTTTCTGCGAAGCGGCAGCGCCAACATCCTGATTTTTGGATCCCGGATGCTGGTGGTCTACCTCGCGACGAGCAGGAACGCGCCACGCTCATACCACTCTTCGATGCCTGTGTCCAACACAGTCGATCCGGCACGAGCTCTGTTCTCACCAGCGAAGCGATCGAGCTGGAGACGGCGGACGGAAACGCCTATCTTGTCTGCTTTTATGAGGTCCCCACCGGTCCATCGGTTAAAATATCTCATCACCTACTGCCCGATTTCGGAAATCGGCGTATGGGTCCGGGACGCGTCGGTTTTGGTACTCGTTATTTCCTCATTTTTGCCCGTCTGACCCGCGCAGCGCTCTGGATGACCACCCGCGGCATCACACGGCCGCTGCATCGGCTCTACTGAAGCACGGGCTTTTTGCAGCCTCGGCGAGGCCGCCTACACGATTTTGGAGGAGAGCGCTCGGCTCACAGATCTGGTCAACAGTCTCCTGTATTCTGCGGCGGACCCTTTCCGCGTTTTTGGGAACGGCCGGCGGCGTCCAGCTCCGGAGAAAGGAAACCCGGTATGCGCATGCACGCCGGACTCCTCGAGTCATGACTAGGATAAAGGATCAGAGCGTCAAAATGGTCACGGCGGCCAGCTTGCACCGCTCGAAAAGGGAATCGACCAGAGCATATTCCTGCTTACTGTGATTCCATTCTCCCCGCACTCCGAATCCGCAGATGGCGGGCACGCCGGACGCGACAACAAACGTCGAGTCTGACCAACTGCCCGCGGCGACCGGCTGGGGCGTCTCAAGCCGCAGTATCCGCGCGGCCTGCGCTACGTGGGAGTGAAGCTCCAGAACCCCCTCGGTACGCTCCATTGGCGGGCGCGGATTGATCGTTTCCAGGACACAGACGGTGTCTCTGGTGTAGCAGGTATCGGCAATCCGATGAATTTCCTCTTGAACACGCGCCGCTTCCGCCTGACTGGAGGCACGTACGTCGAGCATAGAGACGCACTCGGCCGGGACAGCGTTGGGGACGCTTCCGCCGCTGATAACGCCGACATTGACGGAGGTCCCGGCCGCGTAGTCGTTGAGCGCTTCAAAGGCGAGCACCTTGTGGGCCATTTCCCGAATGGCGCTGCGGCCCTTTTCAGGGGCGAGCCCCGCGTGGGAGCCGACGCCCTTCACCGTGCAGCGGAATCGCACCGCGCTTTTGCGCTCTACGATCACGTCGCCGCTGAGAAGACCGGTCTCAAAGTTGAAGGCGGCCCGGCAGCCTTTCGCGCCGGTCTCAAACAGCTCTCTGCTGCGTTCACAGGTATATTGATGACCGCCCTCCTCGTCGCCCGAAAAGGCGATCCGGATGGGCCGGCGGTCGTATCCCGCGTCCATCAACGCGCGCAGCGCGTAGAGCGCGATCACCAGTCCGCCCTTCATGTCCAGCACGCCCGGCCCATATGCCTTGCTGTCCTCGATCCGGAAGGGGATTTCCGCCAGTGTACCTTTGGGGAAGACGGTGTCCATATGCCCCATCAGCAAGACCGGAGGCTCCGGATGGCGGACGCCCCATTCGGCGGCGAGGGAGTTCCCCGCCCTTTCCATGGAAATGATGCTGGATGGTACCTCCCAATTTGCGAGAAGGTCTGAGATCGTCCGCGCGATTTGATCGGTGCCGGCCTTGTTGGTGATATCCCCCTCGATTTCCACCAGCTTTCTCCATAGATTAAGCATTTCCTCCCGGTGCGAATCAATGGAGGAAAGGACGGCATGCAGCAGTTTATCCTCCACTAGGAATTTCCCTCCTTAAAGTACGAGTAGATGAAGCCGGCAAATCCCGCAATGGCTGAAAGCAGAATGACGATTGATTTCGGCGTACCTGCGGCGGCAATCGAAAGCGCGCCGTTGGCGGTGACGAGCGCGACAGCCTGCACCAGCACGATGCCGATTCCCATCAACATAAACAGCACCAGTGAAAGGGTAAAAATCCAGGAAAGCAGTTTTTTTATGGAAACTTTCATATTCTTCACCTCCGTTAATGAAAGAGCGGGAGGATCCCCAGGCAAATCAGGATCCCGATCAGGATGGTCGGCAGCGCGTAGAAAAGCACAAGCGGCTTAAAGGTTTCCGCAGGGTTGCGAAGCCCCGAAATGCCGCTGGAGATATAGATCGGCGCGGAGTTTGGAGGGATACAGCCCTCGTTGCTGAAGAAGAGCAGAAGCGCGCATACGGCGGCGACGGGCACGACCCCCACGCTGCGCAGCGCGAGATAGGAGACGGACCCGATTGCGGTGGTCGCGGCCGTTGATGTGAAAGGCCCGACCATCAGAGAGATCAAAAATGCCACGCAGACGATGATAACAATGCTGGGCAGGGCGTTCAACGACGCAAAAACTGCAGAGAACTCCTCCTCCAGTCCGAGATTGATGAGCACCCTGCTGGAGGTATACGCAAAGAAGAGCAGCGCGCCGATGTCGCTGTAGCTGCCAATCGCGTTTTTGCTGAGCGATACCCAGCCCTTCAGCGAATGGGGAAGGTGTTTCCAACCCTCGCAAATCGTGATGATCGAGATAAGGACAGGAATCCAGAAGATGATCGAGATACTCTTGACACCCTTTTCACCGAAGGATTCCAGGCTCTTGAAGAAGACGGAGACGGGGCCGACGGTCAGGATAACCGGCAGGACGGCACCGATAAAGATGAGCAGGGAGCGCCATCCGGAAGCAATAGCGGCCTTAAAGTGCGGCAGCTCCTCCGTTTTGAGCGGCTGGATATGGTCCTTATGGACGAAATAGGGGATGAGCAGCAGACGGTAAAGGAGCACCCAGAGCCCGGCGCTGAAAAGTGCGATGTACAGCTCTCCGTTTGTCACCTCGGCAGCGATCGCCGTCATTCCCAGCAGCAGGAACATCGAGTTGGAGGGCGGAAAGATGACGCCCAGGCCGGCATTCCCCGCGACGACGGTCGTCGCGTTTTTTTTCGACCAGCCGGTGTTTTCCATCCAGGGCAGGGTGATGGTGCCGACAGCCGAAACGTTGCCCGATGGAGAGCCGGAGACCATGCCGAAAAGCGCACTGGCAACTGTGGTTACGTAACCAGGTCCGCCGCGCAGCCGGCCGAGGAAAGAGTTCAGGATGTTGATCAGGCGGCCGATGATACCGGTTTGGTTCATCAGGTAGGACATAAATACAAACGCCATCGCCACAAACAGGACCTCCTGTTTCAAGGCGAAAGTGATGCCCGACTGAAGATTGGTTAGTGCGTTTCTGCCGGAAATGATCAGCAGCACCACCAGCGCGACCCCCATCGATTCCGCGATTTTCCGTTTGAACCGCATATTCATGACAAGGATGATCGCGATATAAGCCAGCAGAGAAATGATACCGAATCCCATTATGAAACCTCCTCTTTTATTCACACGTCGCGTTTTTGGCAGCGATTTCAGAGACATACCTTGCGACGGTCGCGCACACTCGGGAATCGAACACGTCGGGAATGATGTATTCCTCCCGCAATTCCCCATCGTCCACGAGTGCGGCGATCCCTTTTGCCGCCGCCAATTTCATCTCCTCTGTGATTGCGGGGGCGCGGGCGTCGAGCGCGCCGCGAAAGATTCCGGGAAAGGCCAGCACATTGTTGATCTGGTTCGGATAGTCGCTGCGCCCTGTGCCGATGATGCGCGCGCCGCCCGCTTTTGCCTCCTCCGGCATGATTTCGGGCGTCGGGTTTGCCATGGCAAAGACGACGGGGTCGCGGTTCATCCGCCGGATCATATCGGACGAAACAATTCCGGGCGCCGAGAGCCCGACAAAGAGGTCGGCGCCTTCCATGATGTCCGCGAGCCCTCCGTGGATGCCGCCGCGGTTTGTCAGGGCGGCAATCTCCGCGAGCGCGGGGTTCAGCCCGGGCCGGCCCTCGTAGACGACCCCCTCAATATCGCACATGCTGATCTCGCGGAACCCGGCCGCGAAAAGCAGCCGTACAACGCTCTGCGCCGCCGCCCCGGCGCCGCTGACGGCCACCCGCGCCTCGGACGGCTCTTTTTTTAACAGCCGGAAGGCGTTGATGGCGGCGGCCGCCACCACGATCGCGGTTCCGTGCTGGTCGTCATGAAAGACGGGGATATTGCAACGCCGTTTCAGTTCCCGTTCGATGTAAAAGCACTCAGGAGCCTTGATATCCTCCAGATTGATCCCGCCGAAGCTCGACTGGATGCGGCAGACGGTGTCGATGAAGAGGTCCGGGTCCTTGGTGTCCACACAGATCGGGAACGCGTCAATCCCCGCGAACCGTTTAAAGAGGATGCATTTCCCCTCCATGACCGGCAGGCTGGCGTCCGCGCCGATATCCCCCAGCCCCAGCACAGCGGTCCCGTTTGTGACGACGGCGACCAGGTTGCTTTTGGAGGTGTAGTCATAAATGGCATCGGGCCGCCGCATGATATCCAGACAGGGGATGGCCACACCCGGTGTGTAGGCAAGGCTCAGATCCTCGCGGCTTTCCACGGGGACTTTGGTATTCACCTCGATTTTCCCACCGTGGCGGCGGTGGAGCAGACGAACCTTTTCTTCAAAATCCATGGCAATTCCTCCGTATCTCTTGCCAGCCTCACATTTTTGCGTCATAATGGAAACAGCCTCAGAGTAAAAATGAGGAGGGCGGCAGATGAAATTTAATCAGCTAATATATTTTGCGGCAGTCTGCCAGTATGGTACAGTGACGGAAGCGGCGCGGCAGCTTCATATTTCCCAACCCTCCCTCACTTCAAGCATCCGTCAACTGGAAAGCGAGTACCAAGTGAATCTGTTCCACCGCGTTGGCAGGCATCTCACACTCACGCGGGAGGGAGAACAGCTTCTGGTGTGGGCACAGGAGATCCTCAAAAAGGTCAGCGACACGGAAAACGCCCTCCGGGACCTCGCGAGCAAAAAGAATCGGATTTTATTGGGGGTTCCCCCAATGATCGGGAGCTTTTTATTCCCCCGGATCTTCGCGGGGTTTCATGAGGAATACCCGGAAATCGATCTGGAAATCCAGGAGCAGAGCTCCCGGGAAATTTACCGGTTGCTGGCGGAAGAACAGCTTGAGTTGGCGATCGCGCTGCTGAACGATGTGGACTCGACGATCTTCAAGTGCAGGAAGCTCTACACAACCGAGCTCTGCTGCTGTGTAAGTCGGAATCATCCGCTGGCGAATGCCTCCTCCGTCGATATGAAGTTGATGGAGCGGGAACGGGTCGTTTTGCTGCGCGGCAGCCAATACCATGTGGAATGCGTAATGAAACGGTATGATGAAGCGGGAGTTCGCCCATTGGTTGTACTGCGGTCCGCCCAGCTTGCCACCATCAAGCGTCTCGTCGAAACCGGACAAGTCATTTCCTTTCTTTTCCGGGAGGCGGTGGACCCGAGAGAGCAGATTTCTGTGCTGCCGCTCGATCCACCGCTCCTGCTGGACGTGGGGACGGTGTATAAACGAGGTCATTACCTCTACAATGACGTATCGAAGCTGCTCGATTATATTAATCGTATGTATCAATAGTCAACGTGCCCAAAGCTTTCGCACGATGGAGAAATATCTTATGAAAGAATGATAACAGAAGATCATATATATGTAAAATATCAATAATCTGCATTATTATAGATTATTCCTATTGATTGCCCCAAACCGGCATCCTTTTCAATACACGAAGGGAGCCGGCATTTTTTTCGGTAAACCAATCCCGCGGTCGCGGTAATGTTGAGGGACCTCGCAGCTCCTTCCTGAGGCAACGCGCGGCCGGGTTGGCCGATCCAGCCGATCTGTTTACACGATGTATTGCTTATGACGATGTCCGCCACACCGGTTATTAAAAAGCAGATGCCATCTAATCAGATGGCATCTGCTTTTTTGATGGTAACGGTGGAGATGGCAGAAAAAAGGCACCATCTTTCGATGGTGCCTTTGGTGGAGACGAAGAGGATCGAACTCTCGACCTTACGGATGCGAACCGTACGCTCTCCCGAGTGGTCCGCAAAGCGGGCCCTTTTCCCCGAAAATCCGTGTACTTATCTACAGTGTATTGATAAACGCTGTACAGTTCCAAAGGGTTACCGCGACTTACACCGACATCCGGCATCCATGCCATGGTACGCCGTATCAATTTCGTCCCAAATGGACTCCCGCGTTACAGATAATACATATCCGCCGGGTCCTTCTGCGCGGTGCGGCGATAGTGAACGTTCGGATATCCCAATACCAGCGTGGTCACCGCTTTCGTATGGGTCAGATGCAGCTGGCGGCGAAGGGTGGGGAAAGTGTTTACAATCCGGGCAAAAAAGCCGCTGTACAGGACGCCCAAGCCAAGGGCCTCGGCCATCAGCTCCATATTGGAGGCGGCCAGGGAAGCGTTGATTTCATCTTTGGAAACCACGACAATGGCAACCGGTGCGTTCTTGAAGAAAAAATGGTCGTCGATGACGGCGTTTCGCGCGGTCGTGCTCATCAGCTTCACCACAGGCAGCAGCCTTTTCGCAAACCGCACCGCGATCTGCTCATAACGGCGGATTTCCTTCTGAAGCACAATGTAGGAGACATTCTGCGCGTTGCCGCCGCTTGGCGTCAGACGGCCGGCCTCGATGATCTGCGCAAGGACCTCCGGGGCGACGGGCTTCTCTTTGTACTGCCGGATGCTTCTCCTGGTGCGGATGGCCTCCAGAAGCTGATGCGGGTCCAAAGCCACCGGTTTCTCTATTTCGATTGGCGGCTCATCAAAGCCTGTAATGGAAACGGCGGCTTTGGGACATATGGCGACGCAATGCCCGCACATCAGGCAGCTTTGCGACCTTACCACCGCTTTTTTATCCTTCAGTCCAAGGTTGTAGGCGGGGCAATCCCGCACACACATCCCGCATCCGATACATTTGTCATGGCTGATTTCTATTCTGTGCTCTCTCATAATATTTGGCTCCTTAAATCCGTGTAAATGGGTTTATTGCAACCCGCGGGCCCGCATGAAGGCGCTGCGGGTGGCGTTACCGATGCGTCCGGGCGTGACCGCGTCGCCGATGGAATAAAGCCGCTCGAAGTGCCCGGTGCATTCTTTCTCCAAGGCGCTATTGCTACGCACACCGATGGCCAGCACTGTGGCGTCGGCCCGGATTTCTTCCAGCACGCCGTCCTTGCGCCTCAGATAAAGCATCCCGTCGCCGATGCGCTCCAGCCTCCGGCCCGGCAGGAACCGCACGCCGCCCTTTTCCAGCCGCCCGATCACGTCGGAGGCGTTGATGGGGTAAGCGCCGGGGGCGATCTGATCCGCCATCTCGATGATGGTAACGGTGTTCCCCTGCCCCATCAGAAGCTCCGCCGTTTCAAGCCCGGTCATGCCGGAACCGATGACGGCAACCTCCTTTCCGGCGTAGGTCCTTTCGCCTGTCAAAATCGGCGTGACCGTGGTCACCGTGTCCGAATCGGAGCCGGGAATCCGCGGCGCTGCCGCTTCCGCGCCGGTGGCGAGGAACACCGCGTAGGGGCGAAAACTTTCTATGACCTCTTTGGCAGCCCTGGTGTTATATCGGATGTCCACACCCTGCCGGAGGGCCTGATGGGTCAGATACTGGATGAACCAGTCGATTTTCTCTTTGAGCGGTGGGGCCGCCGCCAGGATGAGCTGTCCGCCAGGGGCGCCGCCCTGTTCCAGCACGGTCACCTTGAAGTCCCGCGCCGCCAGCTCGTTGGCCGCAGTGAGTCCCGCCGGGCCGGCGCCCACCACTACGACCGGCCGCTGCCGCCCATCCTTCGGCGCGGTGCGGGGGAACTTGCTCTCCCGGCAGGCACGGGGATTGACCGCGCACTCCACCGGCTTGCCGTTCATGATGTTCTCCTGAAAAGACTCCATACAGCGCAGGCAGCAGATACAGCGGTTGATCTCCCCGCTCCGTCCCTCCATTGCTTTTTTAGCCCATTCGGGGTCGGACAGATAGGAACGACCCATGGCGATGAAGTCCTGCGTCCCCTCCGCCAGCTGCGCCTCGGCCTGCTCCGGTGTGCGGACCAGGTTGGCCGCAATGACGGGGATTCTGACCTGCTCCTTGACCGCTTTCGCCAGATACTTGCGCCAGCCTGGGGGGAAACTGATGGGCTCGCAGGAAGTCTGCGCCGTGTCGTAGTTGCCGCTGCTGATGTTGAGCGCATCGACGCCGAAGCGTTCCAGCCGCTTTGCCATCTCCACGCCCTCCTCCAAGAGGATGCCCTGGCCGGGATAACCGATCGTGTCGTAAAATTCTTCCACCGAGAGGCGCACACTGATGGGAAAATCCGGTCCGCATTCGGCCTTGACGCCCTCGATGATCTCCTTTAGAAGCCGCATCCGGTTTTCCAGCGAGCCGCCGTAATCGTCCTCCCGGCGGTTGGTATAGGGGCTTAAAAACTGCTGGAGCAGATAGCCGTGGGCTGCATGGAGCTCCACTCCGTCCGCCCCGGCCTTTTTCACCCGCCCCGCGGCGGCGATAAATTGGCCGATCAGGGTTTTGATCTGCGGGATGGTCATGGGGACGGTCTTCTGATGGCGGACGGGGTTGTCCCCAAGCCCACAGGGGACGTCACTGGGGGCCAGAAGCGGCTTCATGTACTTTTCCATCCGCTTCGCGGTTTTGGGATCGTCGATCATGGAGGCGTCGAACCTGCCAGCCATCTTGAAATACCAATCCCAATAAGACGGGAAGATCCGCGCCATCCGTTCGTTAAACCGCCAGATGGTCGGAAAGAGCACCACATTTTGCCGTCCGGGGTGGTAGAGCTGCATAAACAGCTTGGCTCCATGGGCGTGCACCCGTTCCGCCGCTTTGCGGAGCGGCTCAATATACCGGTCGTGGGACATGGACAGCATGCTGGGGTAAGCCACGGCGTCCGTCTCGTTCACGCGGGTGCATTCGGTGATCATGAGCCCCACGCCTCCGGCGGCCCGCTCCTCGTAATAGGCGGCAAGCGCGTCGCTCACCGCGCCGTCGTGGTGGGCAAGCCCGACACACATGGCGGTCATGACCAGACGGTTTTTGACCGTCACCGGGCCGATCCTCCCGGGTGTAAACAAATGGGGATATTCCATATTTGAAACCTCGCTTTGATTTTTGATTGTGGCGGAACAGACCATTTACACATCCAGATAGTTGTTTTTTCAAATGTTTATATTTTTGCACTTGTCTGGATTTCGTCTTTAGTCTATAATGGTTTTCATGGAAAGGCAAGTGACAGAATTAAACGGACGTAGAAATTTAGACAAAACCAAAAATTTGTCAAAGGAGTTGCAAAATTTGAAATATGACTTGACGAAAAAATTGACCATCGGAGCAAGCCGCACCCTTTATTCTCTCCAGCAATCGCTGCTTTCTCTGCTCTCTGAAAAATCTTTTGAGGAGATCGCCGTCGGGGAACTGTGCGAAAAGGCCATGCTGCCCCGGGCCACCTTCTATAATTATTTTGACGACAAATACGACCTTCTGGAATACTGCATGATGGCGGTCCGCGACCGGTTGGACAGCGGCTGCCGGGACACAGGGAATTGCGTGGAGCGGATGAATAAGTTGATGGAAAACTGCTTCGATTTTTTGGATCGGAGCATTGAGACGGTGGGGGCGATCTTGAAGAATAACCCGCCCAACCTGTATTTTATCAACCAAATCCGGTTTTACCTGCTGTCCAATATGTCGGCGGCCTTTAAGAGCAATCCGGATTCCCACCGCTTCAAGGTGCCTCAGGATATGGCGGCGAACCTGTACAGCCAGGTGATCCTGATTATTTTGGAGTGGAAATATCTGGACAAAAAGGAGTGCTCCAAGGAGCAGGCGAAAGAATATCTGAAGCAGATGGTCAGCGGGATCGAACCTGAATAAGAGAAGGAGTGTATGGGAATGGTTTTTTATTTCAGCGGTACCGGCAACAGCCAGCGGGCGGCAAAGCAAATTGCGGAACTGCTCGAAGATGAGCTTGTCTCCATCAATGCTTGCCTCAAAAGAGGCGAAAAAGAGGCGTTCCATTCGGAACGCCCACTGGTGGTCGTGGCTCCCACCTATGCCTGGCAGATGCCAAAGGTGGTGGAGCGGTGGATTCGTGAGACGGAGTTTGAGGGGACGAAAGACATCTATATTGTCCTGACCTGCGGCGGGAGCGTGGGCAATGCCGCCGCCTACGCAAAGAAGCTCTGCGCGGAAAAGGGGCTGCACTTCTCGGGGCTGGCGCTGGTCGCCATGCCGAATAACTATGTGGCACTTTCCAACACGCCGGACAAGGCGGAATGCGCGGCGATCCTGGAAAAAGCCGGGGAGCGCATAGTATCATTGGCCGCGCTGATACAAAAGGGGGAACCGTTTCCCGAAGCCGCCATCTCGTTCAAGGACCGGATGAACAGCGGGCCGGTCAACGGGCTGTTTTACGCCCTTTTTGTCCATGACAAGGGCTTTGCCGCGTCGGAAGCCTGCGTTTCCTGCGGCAAATGCGCCCAGCGGTGCCCGCTGAACAATATCCGCATTTCGGACGGAAAGCCGGTTTGGAACGGAAACTGCACTCATTGCATGGCTTGTATCGGCGGCTGTCCCACCGAGGCAATCGAGTATAAATCCGCCTCCAAGGGTAACCGCAGATATTACATCATGAAAGATTGACGCGGAGGTACATGATCAATGGTCTTTTATTTCAGCGGCACCGGCAACAGCCAGCTTGCGGCGAAACAAATCGCGGCGGAGCTGGGCGATGAACTGGTTTTTATCAATGACTGCTTGAAAAAGGGAGAAAAAAAGACGTTCCATTCGGAACGTCCGCTGGTGTTTGCCGCACCGATCTACGCCTGGCGTGTGCCGAAGGTGGTGGAGCAGTGGATTCGGGAGATGAAATTTGAAGGCAGCCGGGACGCCTATTTTGTCCTGACCCGCGGCGGCGGCACCGAGGGGAACGCGGCGGCCTACGCCGCGAAGCTGTGCGGGGAAACCGGATTGACTTACCGGGGGCTTGCATCGGTACAGATGCCGGAGAACTATATTGCCCTGTCCGCAGCGCCCAGTGAGAGCGAATGCACAGCCATGATCGCCCGGGCGAAACCGGTTCTTTCCGGACTTGCCCGGCAGATCGAGCGGGGTGGGCCGTTCACCAAGACACCGGTTTCTTTGGGGGGCCGCTTTATCAGCGGGCCGTTCAATCCGCTCTATTATCGGTTTTATATCAAAGACAAGGGCTTTACAGTCTCGGACGCCTGCGTCTCCTGCGGCAAGTGCGCGAAGCGATGTCCACTAAACAACATCGACATGGTGGATGGGAAGCCTGTCTGGAAGGGGAACTGCACCCACTGCATGGCCTGCATCTGCGGCTGTCCCACCGAGGCAATTGAGTATAAGTTCATTTCCAAGGGGAAACGGCGTTACTACATGATGGAGGAATAAGGCGGCGTTTGCCGTCCAGAATCCGCTTATATCCGATAACAGCACGCGCACGAGAAATTTGTCTCACAGGCAAAAAAACAACTGCTATCTGATTCGATAGCAGTTGTTTTTTTGGTGGAGACGAAGAGGATCGAACTCTCGACCTTACGGATGCGAACCGTACGCTCTCCCAGCTGAGCTACGCCCCCAATTTTTGCGGCGGTCCTAATTCAGACCGCGAGATTTATTATAGCATCCAATGGGGGGCTTGTCAATATAAAATTCCCAATTACGGAGGAAATTTTGACGTGTCCGGTCGAACGGACGGTCCGCTCAATGCGCCGCGCGCCAGCGCAGCGCCTCTTCCCCGGTCTTTACCAAAACGCGCATCGCCGCGGCGGGGTGCTCCCCCACCGCCGTCTCCCCCGTCAGCATGAGGGAGGACGCGCCGTCGAGCACGGCATTGAAGATATCACACACCTCGGCGCGGGTGGGCACCGCGCTGTGGTGCATCGAATGGAGCAGCTGGGTGACCACCATGAACGGTTTTCCCGCCGCGCGGCAGGTTTCCGCCGCGGATTTCTGCGCCGCGGGCAGCTCCCAGAGGGGCAGATCGTTGCCGAGGTCGCCGCGCGCGATCACAATGTGATCCGCGTGGGGCAAAAGCTCCGGCAGCATTGCGAGGCCCTCCCGGTTTTCGAGCTTGGCAAAGACGCGCGTGCCCTCCGCCCCCGCCGCCGATAGCGCGTCCCGCAGGGCGGTCAGGTCGTCCGCGCCCCGCACAAAGGGAAGCATCACGCCGGTCACGCCGCATTCCCCGATGCGCGCGAGGTTTTCGCGGTCGCTCTCCTGCAAGGTCGGCGGATGCAGCGCCGCCCCGGGCAGGGCGATGCTTTTGCGGGATTGCAGAGTTCCGCCGCGCAGCACCTCACAGTCCGCGCTTTTTTCATCGCAGCGCAGGGCGCGCAGGAGAAGCGCGCCGTCGTCGAGCAGGATCTCCTGCCCCGGGCGCAGCGCGGAGAAGATCAGCCCGGGGACCGGCAGGCCGCCTTCGCCGAGCACGGCCCTCTCCCCCCGCGCGAGCCGCACGGGGACGGCCAGCTCCCCGACCCGCAGCTCGGGACCGCGCAGGTCGATGAGCAACTCGGGGCACGCACCCGTGCGGGAGGCGGCCTCCCGCAGGCTGCGAAGCCAGCCGCCGCACCGGTCAAGCGAGGTGTGCGACAGGTTGAGCCGCACCCCCGTCATCCCCGCCTCGAAGAGCTCCGACAGAATGCCGGGGTCGGCGCAGGCGGGGCCGAGCGTCCCAAAATATTCCAGCCGCGCGGGCTTTTCCATCACATACGCCCCCCTTTCCTCCGTCCATTGTACCCGATCGGCCGGCGCAATGCAACAAGGGCGCGCCCCAAAGCGGGGCGCGCCCTCAGGATACCGCCTGATTCAGATGATATAGGCCTTGAGCGCCTCGGCGTAACGGGCTTCGTTGTCGCCGTGGACGATCACTTCGATCGGCTTGGCCAAATCGATGCTGAAGATGCCCATGATCGATTTCGCATCGATGGTATAGCGGCCGGAGACGAGATCCACGTCCTCCTCAAATCTGGATACGGTGTTGACAAACTCCTTGACGTCGTTGATCTCCTTTAAGCGGATGGTAAATTTTCTCATAGCTGACACCCCTTCCTGTTTGGTTACCTCTATTGTAACACCCGCGCCCCCGGTTTGTCACCTGCCGGGAGCTGTTTTTGTAAAAAAACGGCATAAAATTTCATTGCCCGTCCCGGAATTTCGGCAGGGTGTTCGCGCCGTGGGGCAGCAGGGTCGTGCGCAGTTCCAGCGAGCCGCCGTTGAGCTCCTTCGCGAGCGCGAGCGCCTCCCCGAGCGTTTTGACCGCGTGGATCTTCGTATTGGCGAACTTCTCCTTCGGGATGTCCGTCACCATGATGAACCGGTACCGCTCCGCGCTCTCGCAGAAGAGGAACCCGACATACGCGCCGATCGAAAAGTTCTCCCGCAGGTCGCGCTCCCGGTCGAGCATGTTGTCGAATCCGCAGATCTGGCGCGCGCAGTCCGCGTCGCCGAACGACTCGCGGCACTCGGACAGCAGGATCATCGTCCCGCCGTCCGCGACCACCGCCCGCGCGTTGCTGAGCGTCTTGGAGGTCTGGTAGAGGTTGATGTCCTTGGGATAGCCCCCCGCCGACGCGATCACCAGCGGGGTGCGCTCCTCCACGTAAACCCCGTCGATGTCGTCCACCAGCTTGCAGGCCGCCGCGTGCGCCTCGATATAGTCCCCCGCGAAGGCGCGGATGATGTTGAAGTCCCCGTCCGCGACGACGTTCAGCAGAAAGCAGGGCTTTGCCAGCTCCGCCGCCTCCGCCATGTCCGCGTGGAAGGGGTTCGACCCGGTCAGGTTCGCGCTGCGCACCATCGGGTTGGAGCCGCTCCCGAAGCCCTCGTTGAGCGCGAGGTTGTGGTTTTTCATGATCGTCTCCCGCCCGGCGATGCCCGGCAGGACATATTTGCGGCCCCCGCCGTATCCCGCGAGGAAGTGATAGACCGCGCCGCCCGTCAAAATCAGCTTGTCGCAGGCCATCGCGTGGGCGTTGAGCCACACCGGCGTGCCGCGCGAGGTGACGCCCATGAATTTGAGGTTCGCGTCGTCGGTGCAGACGTGGTCCTCGCACCGGACGCGGCCGAGAATCTCCTCACCCACGAGGCCGGCCC
The DNA here is from genome assembly GCF_900199635.1 of Anaerotruncus massiliensis (ex Togo et al. 2026). Taxonomy (GTDB): domain Bacteria; phylum Bacillota; class Clostridia; order Oscillospirales; family Ruminococcaceae; genus Anaerotruncus; species Anaerotruncus massiliensis. Next base: position 1,744,313 of record NZ_LT962687.1, read on the forward strand.
ACTCCTCGCGGGTCTGGCGGCGGTGGGTGCCCGTCGCGCTGACGATGAGGATGTCCTCGTCCCGCACGCCGCAGGCGTTCAGCTCCTCCACGAGAATCGGCACGTAGATTGCCGGGGACTGCCATTTGCGGGTGGTGTCGGGGATAACGACGCAGACCGTCTCCCCCGCCTTCACGACCGTGTCGAGCGTGCCCGTGCCGATGGGATGGGCGAGCGCGTCGCGGATGTGCTCCTCCGGGGTCATCTTCGGCAGCGGGACGCGGTTGCTTTCCAGCTCCGCCGCGATCAGTTCCTCGCGGATGGGCACGTCGAAGGCGATGCTGCTGTATTTCATCTGGTGCATTGTAAACTCTCCTTCATCCATGAATTCCACGAGATAAAATACCACCGCGGCGGGCGGATGTCAATGCGGATTTTGCGTCACAGGGTCATCCAGCCCCCGTCCTGCGGATTCTGGCGGAACCGTTCGAGCCGGGGCACATCCTCCCGCGCGATCACGCCCTCCTCCACAGCCGCGGCAAGCAGCGCGTCGTAGCAGGAGAGGGAGGCGTTTTGGACTCCCGCGTCGGCGAGGCGCTTCACACCCTTCTCAAGCCCGTAGGTGAAGATCGACGCGATGCCGAGCACCTCGCAGCCAGCCTGCCGCAGCGCGTCCACCACCTCGAGCACCGAGCCGCCCGTCGAGATGAGGTCCTCAATCACGACGACCTTCGCCCCCGGTTCGGCGCGTCCCTCGATGCGGTTCCCCCGTCCGTGGTCCTTGGCCGCGCCGCGCACATAGCACATCGGCAGGCCGAGGATTTCGCTCACGTAGGCGGCGTGGGCGATGCCCGCCGTGCTCGTCCCGGCGAGCAGCCCGCAGCCGGGATAGCGTTCCTTCACGAGCGCCGCCAGCGCCGCCTCCACCTCCCGCCGGACATCGGGATGGGAGAGGATGATGCGGTTGTCGCAGTAGATGGGCGAGCGGATGCCGCTCGCCCAGGTGAACGGCTCATCGGGGCGCAGGAATACCGCCCCGATGGAAAGCAGGTCCTTTGCGATCTTCGTCTCTGTCCGCATCCTCATCACTCCCCCAGAAAATCAAATCTGACGCGGCGGTAGGCCCCCACCGGGTCGTCCGCCGCCGTGACCGGCCGCCCGACGACGATGTAGTCCGCGCCGAGCTCCCGCGCCCGGGCGGGGGTGGTCACGCGGGCCTGATCGTCCGCGCGCGCGTCCGGATAGCGGATGCCGGGCGTCACCGCCAGAAAGCCGCCGCTGAAGCTCCCCTTGACGAGCGCCGCCTCGAGCGGGCTGCACACCACCCCGTCGAGCCCCGCCGCGCGGGCGTTGGCGGCGTAGCGCGTCACCACCTCGCCCATCGGGGCCGGGATGAGCAGCTCCTCCCGCATCCGCGGCTCGCTCGTCGAGGTGAGCTGCGTCACCGCGATGAGCAGCGGGCGGCGGCCCGCCGCCCCCTCCTCGAGGCCCGCCTTCGCCGCCTCCATCATCTCGATGGTGCCGGCGGCATGCACGTTCGTCATGTCGACGCCGAGCTTCGCGAGATTTTTCATCGCGCGGCGCACCGTGTTGGGGATGTCGTGCAGCTTCAGGTCGAGGAAGACCCGGTGCCCCCGCGCCTTCACCTCCCGCACGATCTGCGGGCCCTCCCCGTAAAAGAGTTCCATGCCGATCTTGACATAGGGCTTTTCCGCCGTGAACCGGTCGAGGAACGTGAGCGTCTCCTCCCGGGTCCCAAAGTCGCAAGCGATAATCACGTCTTTATTGGCCATTTCCCGTCCTCCCGATGATCGATTTTAAATCGCGGATCCCGTATTCCTCCATCCTTTTCGGAAGCTCCTCCACCACGCGCAGGCAGGCGTATGGGTCGACGAGGTTCTGCGCGCCGATCTGCACCGCGCTCGCGCCCGCCGAGAGGAATTCCAGCAGGTCGTCCGCGCTGGCGATCCCGCCCACCCCGACGACCGGGATCTTCACCGCCCTGCACACCTCAAAAACCATCCGCAGGGCGACCGGCTTGATCGCGGGGCCGGAAAAGCCGCTCGTGACCGTCGAGACGAGCGGGCGGCCGGTGCGCGGGTTGACGCGCATCCCGAGCAGCGTGTTGATGAGCGTCAGCCCGTCCGCGCCCGCCTCCTCGCACGCCCGTGCGACCGCCGCGATGTCGGCCGCGTTGGGGGAGAGCTTCATGTAGACCGGCTTTTTGACCGCCGCTTTGACGGCGGCCGTGATCGCCGCGGCCGCCTCGGGCGAAGCGCCGAACGCAAGGCCCCCGTGCCTCACGTTGGGGCAGCTCACGTTGATCTCAAGGATGTCCGCGCCCGCCTCGTCGAACCGCCGCGCGACCTCCACGTATTCCTCCGCCGAGAAGCCGCAGACGTTCGCGATCACCGGCCCGGAGTAGACCGCGCGGAGCCTGGGCAGCTCCTCCCGGACGACCGCCTCCACGCCGGGGTTTTGGAGCCCCACCGCGTTTAAGAGCCCCGCCTCGCATTCGGCGACGCGGGGCGTCGGGTTGCCGAAGCGCGCCTCCCGCGTCGTCCCCTTGAGCGCGACGGCGCCGAGGCGGTTGAGGTCGTACCACTTTGCCATCTCATGGCCAAACCCGAAGGTCCCGCTCGCCGGGATGACCGGGTTCCGGAGGGTAAGCTCCCCGAGCTTTACCGAAGTGTCCATCAGAACCGCACCTCCCCTGACCGGAGCACCGGCCCCTCGACGCAGATGCGCCTGGGGCCCGCGAGCGTTTCGCAGGAGCAGCTCATGCAGGCGCCGAACCCGCAGCCCATCCGACGTTCGAAGGAGAGCTGGCCCTCCGCGCCCTTTTCGCGCCCGAGCGCGTGCACGGCGGCGAGCATCGGCTCGGGGCCGCAGGCGAAGTAATAACCGTAATCGAGCCGGGAAAGCGGCTCCGTGACGAAGCCCCGCTCCCCGAGGCTGCCGTCCGCCGTGGCGACGAGCACCTCGCAGCCGAGCGTCAGGAAGCTCTCCGCCAAAAAGGCGTCGGCCGCCGTCTGGAAGCCGAGCGCCGCGGCGGGCGGCTCGCCGGCGAGCGCGAGCCGCCTGGCGAGGCCGTAGAGGGGCGGCACGCCCACCCCGCCGCCGATGAGGACCGTCCGCCTCCCCCGCGCCGCCGAAGGGTCGTAGCCGTTGCCCAGCCCGGTCAGCAGGTCGAGCGTTTCGCCGGGACGGACGTTGGAAAGCAGGCGCGTCCCCTTCCCCACCGCCTTGTAGACGAGGGTGAGCCCGCCGCCATCCCAGTCGCAGACGCTGATCGGACGGCGCAGGTAGCACCCGTCCACGCGCACGTTCACGAACTGTCCGGGGGCCGTGATCCAGCGGGTGTCGCCGAGAAGGCGCATCCGGAAGACCTCCCGCGCGATGGGGCGGTTTTCCGCCACCCGGTAGAGGGCGTTTTTATACATCGGCGTCCCCCCTCCCCGCATCGATCGTCGAAACGCCGACGGTCAACTCCTCGAGCACGTCGAGCAGCACGGCCGTGGTATCGAGGGAGGTGAAGATCGTCACGTTATGCTCCACCGCGAGCCGGCGGATGCGGTAGCCGTCCTTGGCCGGATTCTCCCCGCAGCCGGGGCCGAGGGTGTTGACCACGTAGGTCACATGCCCGGCGCGCAGGCTGTCGGGGATCTCCTCCGAGCCCTCGCTGATCTTGTGGAGCAGGCGGGTCCGGATGCCGTGCCGCTTGAGGAAGTTGGCGGTGTCCTGCGTCGCCTCGATGTTGAAGCCCAACTCGTAGAACCGTCGGGCGTAGGGCAGCGACCGCTCCTTGTCCCGGTCGGCGATCGTGAAGAGGACGGTCCCGTAGTTGACCACCCGCTGGCCCGCCGCCTTGAGGGCCTTATAGAAGGCGCGGTAGAGGGTTTTGTCGCATCCGAGCGCCTCGCCCGTGCTCTTCATTTCGGGCGAGAGATAGGCGTCCGCGCCCCGGATTTTTGAGAAGCTGAAGACGGGGCATTTGACGTACCAGCGGTCCCGCCTCGGCGCGACGCCGGTTTCATAGCCCTGCTCCCGGAGGGACTGGCCGAGCGCCACTCTGGCGGCGACGCCCGCCAGGTTGATCCCCGTCGCCTTGGAGAGGAAGGGCACCGTGCGCGACGACCGGGGGTTCACCTCGATGACGTGCACCTTCTCCTGTGGATCGACGATGAACTGGATGTTGAAGGGGCCCTTGATGCCGATTCCGAGCCCCAGCTTCACCGTGTAGTCGACAATCGTCCGGCAGGCGGCCCCGCTCACCGAGAAGGTCGGATAGACGCTGATCGAGTCGCCCGAGTGCACCCCCGTGCGCTCGACGTGCTCCATGATGCCGGGGATGAAGACGTCGGTCCCGTCGCACACCGCGTCGACCTCGAGCTCCTTGCCCTCGACGTACCGGTCGACGAGCACCGGCGCGTCCTCGCTCGCGCGCACCGCCTCGGAGAGGTAGCGGCGCAGGTCGTCGTCGCAGACGACGATCTGCATCGCCCGCCCGCCGAGCACGAAGCTCGGCCGCACGAGCACCGGGTAGCCGAGGGATTTCGCGGCCTCGAGCCCCTCTTCGAGCGTCGTCACCGCGCGTCCCTCCGGCTGCGGGATGACCAGCCGCTCCATGAGCGCCTCGAAGCTGCCGCGGTTTTCTGCCCGGCCGATCGCCTCGCAACCTGTCCCGGCGAGCGGCACCCCCAGCGCGTCGAGCCGCGCCGCCAGGTTGATCGCCGTCTGGCCGCCGAGCGTCACGACGACCCCGTCGGGCTTTTCGAGCGTCAGCACGTTCATGACGTCCTCGACGGTGAGCGGTTCGAAGTAGAGCTTGTCGCTCACCGTGTAGTCGGTCGAGACCGTCTCGGGGTTGTTGTTGATGATGATTGCTTCGTACCCCGCCTCCCGGATGGCCCAGATCGCGTGGACGGTCGAGTAGTCGAACTCCACCCCCTGCCCGATCCGGATGGGGCCGGAGCCGAGCACGACGATCTTTTTGCGGGTGGTCACGACGCTTTCGTTTTCCTCCTCGTAGGTCGAGTAGAAGTAGGGGACGTAGCTCTCGAATTCGGAGGCGCAGGTGTCGATCATCTTGTAGACGGGCAGAAGGCCGTTTTCCCTCCGCAGGAGGAAGATCTCCGACTCGCTCCTCCCCCACAGCCGCCCGACGCCGCCGTCCGAAATCCCCATCCGCTTGGCGCGGCGCAGGAGCTCGAGGTCGCCGGGGCGCGCCGCGAGCTCCCACTCGAAGGAGACGACGCCCGCGAGCTTTTCCACAAAGAACCGGTCGATCTTCGTCGTCCGGCAGATCCTCCGCACCGGCGCGCCCCGCCGCAGCAGCTCGGCGATGGCGAACAGCCGCTCGTCGGTCGGATTGCGCAGAATTTCCCACAGCTCCGCGTCGGGCGCGGCGTCGAACTTTTCAAGCCACAGGCAGTTCGCGCCCGCCTCGAGGCTGCGCACCGCCTTGAGCAGGCTCTCCTCGAAGGTGCGCCCGACCGCCATGACCTCGCCCGTCGCCTTCATCTGGGTGGAGAGCAGGCGGCTGGCCTTGTCGAACTTGTCGAAGGGGAAGCGCGCGATTTTGGTGACCACGTAGTCGAGCGCGGGCTCGAAGCTCGCGGGGGTGTTGGCGAGGGCGATCTCGTCGAGGGTAAAGCCCACCGCGATGAGCGCCGACACCCGCGCGATCGGGTAGCCGCTCGCCTTGCTCGCCAGCGCGGAGGAGCGGGAGACGCGGGGGTTCACCTCGATCACGTAGTAGCGGAAGGAGTCGGGGTCGAGCGCGAACTGCACGTTGCAGCCCCCCTCGATGCCCAGCGCGCGGATGAGCCGCAGGGCGGCGTCCCGCAGCATGTGGTACTCCTTATTGGTGAGGGTCTGGCTCGGGCAGACGACGATCGAATCCCCCGTGTGGATGCCCACCGGGTCGACGTTCTCCATGTTGCAGATGGCGAGCGCCGTGTCGTTTCTGTCCCGGATGACCTCGTATTCGATCTCCTTGTAGCCCTTGATGCTCTTTTCGACGAGCACCTGCCCGGCGGGCGAAAGGCGCAGGGCGTTTTCCGCGAGAGGACCGAGCTCCCCGTCGTTTTCCGCGAAGCCCCCGCCCGTGCCGCCGAGGGTGAAGGCGGGGCGCAGGACCACCGGATAGCCGATGGCGCGCGCCTTCTCATACGCCTCCGCCACCGTCGTGGCGACGTCGCTCGGGAGGGTCGGCTCCCCCGTCGCCGTGCAGAGCTCCTTGAAGAGCTCGCGGTCCTCGGCGCGCTCGATCGCGTCGAAGCCGGTGCCGAGGATTTCGCACCGGCACTCCCCCAGCACCCCCTTTTTGGCGAGCTGCATGGCGAGGTTGAGCCCCGTCTGGCCGCCGAGGGTCGGCAGGAGCGCGTCGGGGCGTTCCTTGCGGATGATGCGCGCCACAAATTCCAGCGTGAGCGGCTCGATATAGACGCGGTCGGCGATGTCGGTGTCGGTCATGATCGTCGCCGGGTTGGAGTTGACGAGCACGACGGTGTAGCCCGCCTCCCGCAGCGCGAAGCAGGCCTGGGTGCCCGAGTAGTCGAACTCGGCCGCCTGGCCGATGACGATCGGCCCCGAGCCGATTACGAGAATTTTGCGGATATCAGTACGCTTCGGCATCCCGGTCCCCCCTCTCTGCCAAAAACGCCTCGATCGAGGCGATGAACTTGTCGAACAGGTAGGCCGAATCCTGCGGGCCGGGCGCGCTCTCGGGGTGGTACTGCACCGAGAAGATGCGTTTGTCCGCGTTTTCCAGTCCCTCGACCGTGCCGTCGAGCAGGTTTTGGTGCGTCACCGTAAGGCCGGTCCCCGAAAGGCTCTCCGGGTCGACCGCGAACGAGTGGTTCTGGCTCGTGATCTCGATCCTGCCGGTCAGCAGATTTTTAACCGGGTGGTTGCCGCCGCGGTGGCCGAATTTGAGCTGATAGGTGCGCGCGCCGTTCGCAAGCGCGATGAGCTGGTGGCCGAGGCAGATGCCGAAGATGGGCAGCCTGCCCTGGAGCGCCCGCACGAGCGCGGCGGCCTCGGGGACGTCCCGCGGGTCGCCCGGCCCGTTCGAGAGGAAGAGCCCGTCCGGTTCCATCGCCAGCACCGCTTTGGCGGGGGTATCGTAAGGCACGACCGTCACGTCGCAGCCGCGCGCCGCCAGCGAGCGGATGATGTTGTGCTTGACGCCGCAGTCGACCGCCACGACGGAATAGCGCGCGTTGGCGGTGCGGCAGCGCCAGGGCTTTTTGCAGCTCACCCGCGCGACTTGGTCGCGCGGGACGGGCGTGCCGGCCAGCTGTTCAAGCGCCGCCGCGTCGGGCGTGTCAGCGTCCGTCAGCAGCGCGCGCATGCTCCCCTCGCTGCGGAGCATCCGGGTGATCGCCCGGGTGTCCGGCCCCGCGATGCCGGGGACGCCGTACTCCTCCATCACCTCCGAAAGGGTCCGCGCCGCGCGGAAGTTGGAGAGGCTGTCGTTATATTCCCGCACGATGAAGCCGCCGATGCGCGGCGTCTTCGTCTCGTAATCGTCCGCCGCGAGCCCGTAGTTGCCGATCAGCGGATAGGTCATGCAGACAAACTGCCCGCAGTAGGACGGGTCGGAGAAGATCTCCTGATACCCGACCATCGAGGTGTTGAAAACAGCCTCGCACACCGCGTCGGCATCCGAGCCGAACCCCTCGCCCGCGAATACCCGGCCGTTTTCAAACACCAGCTTCTTCCGTGGTCTTGCCATCCTGTCACCCCTCTGTCTGAATTCCCGGCCAGCGCCGGTAGACCTCTTTTCCGCGGTAGAGCGTGAGCGCCGGCCAGCCCCGCAGCGTCCGCCCCGCGAAGGGGGTCGCCCGCCCGCAGCTCAAAAACCGCTCCGGCTCCACCTTTCGCGCCGTCCGCAGGTCCAGCACCGTGAGGGAGGCCTCCTCCCCCGGCGCGAGCGTCCGCCGCTCCCCCAAGATTTCCTGCGGCCCCGCCGTCAACAGCTTCAGCAGCCGCCCGAGCGGCAGTAGCCCCGGCTCCGTCAGCCCGGTGTAGAGCGCCGGGAACGCCGTCTCGAGGCCCACGACCCCAAAGAGGCTCCCCCGGAAGCCGCCCGACTTCTCCTCCGCCGTGTGCGGCGCGTGGTCGGTGGCGATTGCCGTGATCGTGCCGTCGAGCAGCGCCTCGACGAGCGCGGCGCGGTCGTCCGCCGCGCGCAGCGGCGGGTTCATCTTGAACCTCCCCTCGTCCGCCGGGATCTCCCCGTCGCAGAGGAGCAGGTTGTGGGGCGCCGCCTCGCAGGTGACCGGCAGGCCGCGTTTTCGCGCCTTGCGCACCAGCGCGGCCCCCTCCTTCGTCGAGAGGTGGCAGATGTGCAGGCGGCACCCCGTTTCGGCGGCAAGCCGGATGTCCCGCGCGATCTCCGCGTATTCGCTCTCCGACGGGATGCCCGGGAAGCCCTGTGCCCGCGCGAACGCCCCGTCGTGGCAGCAGCCGCCCGCCGGGATGAGGGCTTCCACCTCGCAGTGGGCGGCGACAAAGCTCCCCGCCGCCGCGACACGCTCCATCGCCGCGCGCATCGTTTCCTCCGACCGCACCCCGCGCCCGTCGTCCGAAAAACCGGCGACGTGCGGGGCAAGCGCGGCGACTTCGGAGAGCGCCTCCCCCCGCCGCCCGCGGGTGATTGCCGCGTAGGGAACCGCGCGCACCCGCGCGTCCCGCGCAATCCGGCGCGCCTGCGGCAGAAGACGCGCCGGACTGTCGGGCACGGGTGAGACGTTGGGCATCGCGCATACCGTCGTGAACCCGCCCGCGGCGGCCGCCGCGGTGCCCGAGGCGACCGTCTCCTTGTGGGAGAAGCCGGGCTCGCGCAGGTGGACGTGCAGGTCGGTAAAGCCCGGCGATACCACACAGCCGGAGGCGTCGAACACCCGCGCGCCCGGCACCTGCGGGAGGCCCTCCCCGACCGCCGCGATCCGGTCCCCCTCGACGAGCAGGTCGGCACGTTCCAGCCTGCCCTCCCGGTAGACGCGCCCGTTTTGGATGAGCAGCGCCATCAGCTCTCGAGCGCGCGCACCAGCGCGGCCATGCGCACGAAGGCGCCGTTTTCCATCTGCTTGAAGATGCGGCTGCGGCGGCACTCGACCACCTCGTCCGCAACCTCGACCCCCCGGTTGACCGGCGCGGGGTGCATGATGATCGCGCCCTTCTTCATCGAGGCGGCGCGTTTGGCCGAAAGCCCGTACTCCCTGTGGTAGCGCGCGGGATCGAAGGGGGTGCCGTCGGGGTGGCGTTCCCGCTGCACCCGCAGCATCATGACCACGTCGCTCGTGGCGACCGCCTCGTCGAACGGCTCGTAGGGATAGCGGTCCTCCATGTATTCCTTCGGGCCGCTCATCACGACCTCCATCCCCAGGCGTGTCATAATGTCGTAGTTGGTGTGCGCCACCCGCGAGTGGGCGATGTCCCCCGCGATGACCGCCTTGAGCCCCTCGAAGCCGCCGAATTCCTGCCGGATCGTCAGCAGATCGAGGAGGCTCTGGGTCGGATGGCTTCCGGTGCCGTCTCCGCCGTTTAAGATCGCGGCGCGCACATGCCCGACGAGGTCGTTGTAGTATTCGTTTTCGCTGTGGCGGATGACCAGCGCGTTCACGCCGAACGAGTCGAAGGTCTTGACCGTGTCGTAGAAGCTCTCGTTTTTCTGGAGCGACGAGGTCTCCGGGACAAAAGAAATGACCCGCATATTCAGTCTCTCTTCCGCCGTCTGGAAGGAATACTGAGTGCGGGTCGAATTCTCAAAAAATAAATTGGCAACAATAGCGCCGCTGCAATCGGGAAGCGGGCCCCCGTCCCGGTAATGCTGCGCCAGGTCGAGAAGATCATTGATTTCCCCAATGGAAAGCTGCTGCAAATCGAGCAGATGCGTCGCCATACTCGAAAACCTCCACCTCCGGTCCCCTGCATCCGAAAGGTCCCGGACAAATTTTTTCTATTATATCATTGGATTCCCCCTTTCACAAGTCAAATTTATCCACAAACTTTTTCAATTTTTATGCCTTCTATTTGTGATTACACAATAATTACACGAAAAAACTTCACAAATGACAGAGCGGCATCAAAAAGCCCCGCCGAATGGCGGGGCTCTTTCATCAGGTGGTTACCGGCTCGGTCTCGCAGCAGGTCAGCAGGAACGCGCGCCGCTCCCCCGACCACGCGACCTCCTCCATGCGGGCGGAAAAGCGCTTCCTGAGCAGGGGGCTGTACACCTCGGCGCCCGCGGGGGAACCCTCCAGCAGCACGGGGCAGCCGGTGCAGGGCTCCGGGCTCCCGAACAGCGCCATATGGCACCGCTCCCCGACACGCAGGCCGGGAAGAAGCGCCCGCGCCCGCGCGTTGGCGTAAAGGATCTCGAAGCTGTCCCGGTCGACGACGAATACCCATGAATCCCGGTGGTTGAGGACCGCCTCCAGGCTGCCGACCAGCCGGTTCGCACGGCTCTGCGCCCGCTTTTTGAGCAGGAAGGCGCTTACGATCTCGGAGACGAAGGTGAGGGTGTCGACCTGCTTCTGCGTCCACAGGCGGTTGCTGCGGCACTCGTCGAAGCCGAGCCCGCCGTGCAGCTCCGCGCCGTCGTGGATGGCGCACTGGAGGGCGGAGCGCACCCCCCGCCGCTCCATCAGCTCACGCACGGGACCGGGCAGCAGCGAGGTGTCGCGGCAGTAGAAGACGCCCGTCTCGCGGAGCATGTCGAGCTGGCGGGAAAAATCCCCGCAGGCGAACGTCTCGCCGGCCGTTTCGCCGAATTTTTCGCGGGCCTCCTCGCGGCACCACTCGAAGGTGTTGCGGAAGCTGCACCCGTCCTCCGAAATCTCGAAGAGATAGGCGCGGCAGACGTCGAACTGCCGCCCGACAATCTCGAGGATCAGCGGGATCGCCGCCTCCACGTCGGCCGCCCGGTAGAGCACGTGGAACACATATTCCGCGAGCCGGTCGTCCATGACGCCGGCGTTGCGGTCGGAATCGATCGGCGCGCCCACCGAGGTCCTCGGCATCAGCCGCACGCTGTCCCTCCGTCCCCTGACCGACGCTTCCGAATGGAAGGCATAGCCGTTCTTTCCCCGTTCCTTCGCACGGTAGAGCGCCCGGTCCGCGTTGCAGAAAAGGGTGTTGAAATCCGCGCCGTCCTGGGGATAGAGCGCGATCCCGACGCTGCAGGAGAGGTTCTCCCCCGCCGCTTCCTTCCGGCTCAGGTCGCTGAAGACCTTCAGGATGTCCTCTGCCTTGCGCGAGACGATCCCGGCGTCGCGGATGCCGCGCATCAGCACGCAGAACTCGTCGCCGCCCACGCGGCCGACCACGTCGCCCGAACGGAACATCTTCTTGAGCGCGCTGGCCGCGTCGGAGAGCATCGCGTCGCCGCTCAGGTGGCCGTAGAGGTCGTTGACGAGCTTGAAATTGTCCACGTCGATGATCATCAGGGCGGAACTCGTCTCCCCCGCGTCCTCCGCGAGGTATTTTTCCACCAGCGTCTGGGTCGTGCCCTTGTTGTAGAGCCCCGTCAGCGCGTCCCGCTCCGCCTTCTCCTGGAGCTTCTGGGTCCTGCGCTTCTCCCGGTCGATGTCGATGATCACCCCGACCGCCTTTGCGGGGCGGCCGTTCTCGTCCACCTGAAGGGTGGCGCGGACCCGGCACCAGATATAATTTCCCGCGGCGTCCGCGATGCGGAACTCCGTCTCGCTGTAGGGGGTTCCCTCCCGGACGTTGCGCACCAGCAGGCAGAAGCGCTCGATGTCGTCCGGATGCAGGTGGGAACCCCCGGCGATCGCGACGCTTGCGTTTTCCTTCAGCGCGTGGTAGCCGAATTTTTTGTGGTAGTTGGAGGAACAGCTGAGATAGTCCCGGCTGATGTCCCATTCAAAAATGATGTCGGTCGTCTGGTCCATGATGATCTGGTGACGCTCGAGGCTCAGGCGCAGCTCCTCCTGCGCCTTCTTGGTGCGGGTGATGTCGATGAGGATGCAGTAAAACCATTTCCGGCCGCGCTCGTCCTCCACCAGCTGTCCCCGGTCGAGCACCCACACCAGCCGCCCGTCCTTGCAGCGCACCCGGTATTCGATCTCCTTGGTATTGCTCTTCGCAAGCTGCCGGAGCGCCGTCTCCCAGACGCCGCGCAGGTCCTTTTCATAGATCATCCCGGCGAAATTGTTGTGGAACCGGGTTTGCAGCTCCTCCGCCGCATAGCCGAACATCGAGAGGAACCCCTCGCTGTACTGGATCAGCTTGAGGGTCTCGCCGTATTCGCAGCAGATGACGCCGCCCGGGATATTGTTGGTCAGCGCGTTGAGGTCGCGGTTCATCTCCTCCAGCTCGGCGGTGCGCTCGTTGAGCATCCGGCGGAGACGGCCGGTCCCCTCCTCCGAGACGGTGTGCGGGAAGAATTCCCCTTCGAGCTGTTCGCTGCTCGGCGTCGACAGGTGCAGCTGGCGCAGCTTCAGGCCGTCCGCCTCCCGGCGGCAGATGCAGGACACCCGCAGCAGCAGATCGGGCTGCCCGGCGGGCATGTCCTTCTCCCGCAGGCAGATCTCCCCCGTGACAAGGCAGAGCTCCTCCGTAAGGGCGGCGGCCTCGTAGCCGTCCTCCTCGAGGGAAAAGGAGCCGTGGAACACGCGCCGTTCCATCTCCAGCATCTTTCGCGCTTCGCGGATGCCGCGGCAGCCGTCCTGGCGGCCGGTGCCGATCCATTCCACGTCGTCCGTCATCCGCGCGAGCACGCCGTCGAGGTCGCGTTCTGCAAAGTACATCCTCGAAAGGAGGGCGACAAAACGCAGGGAATCCTGTTCCAGCTGGTTCATGCTCTCCTTCTTTCCGGCCGTCTGCGGGCCTGTGATCGTTTTGTGATTCGTAATTATTATTTTATCCCATATATTTCTAAAAAACAAGTGGATTTGCTATACAGTTCCCACAGAAGTAAACAAAGAAAATCTAAGATTTCCAGTATTTTTGCCCCGGGCGGTCACATAAAGGGAGGGGCCCGCCTTCCGTCGGGCCCCTCCCTTTTCCGCTTCCAGAGTTATCTTTCCTGTTGCCCGTAGTAGGCGTGCGCGCCGTGCTTGCGCAGATAGTGCCTGTCCAGCAGCACCCGCTGCATGGGCTCGAGGGTGTTCCCCGAGAGCGCCTTGCAGTGCCAGGCCATCATGGCGACCTCCTCGAGCACGACGGCGTTGTGCACCGCCTCCATCGGGTCCTTCCCCCACGCGAAGGGGCCGTGGCTGTGGACCAGCACGCCGGGAACCGCCGCGGGGTCGAGCCCCGCGAACCGCTCGACGATGACCGCGCCCGTCTCCCTTTCATACGCCCCGGCGATCTCCGCCGCCGTCATCCGGCGGGTGCAGGGAATCTCCCCGTAGAAGTAGTCGGCATGGGTGGTGCCGTATGCGGGGACGCCCATCCCCGCCTGGGCGAAGATGGTCGCCCACCGGCTGTGGGTGTGCACCACTCCCCCAAGTCCGGGGAACGCCCGGTAGAGCTCCAGATGGGTCGGCGTGTCGGAGGAGGGGTTGAGCGTCCCCTCCACGCGTTCGCCCGTCCCGAGCGAAACAACCACCATGTCTTCCGGACGCATCGCCTCGTACTCGACGCCCGACGGCTTAATCACCACGAGCCCCTTTTCCCGATCGACGCCCGAGACGTTCCCCCAGGTGAAGGTCACGAGCCCGTGGGCGGGCAGCCGCATGTTCGCCCGCCAGACCTCCTGTTTCAGCGCTTCCAGCATGTCTTTATCCCCCTCAACAGTCCCCGCACCGCTCAAACTGGCGGCGCAGGAACCGGTTGTTTTCCAGAAGCCGGGCCTTCCAGTCCGGTTCCCCCGTATACCAGAATTCGGCCGTAAAGGCGCGCACCCCGAGATCGAGCGCCCTTCGCACCGCGCCGGGGAAATCCACGTGCCCGGTCCCGTAGGGGACCTCGCGGTAGACGCCCGGGCACGTCTCCTTGAGATGCATCGCCGCGATGTGCCCGCCCGCGCTGGCGAGGTCGTCGAGCACGTCGGTGCGGTAGAGCTTCGCCGCGTTGGTCATGTTGCCGATGTCGGGATAGACGGACAGGTAGGGCGAACCGATCTGCGCGACGTAGCGCATCGCCTTTTCGCAGGTGTCCATAAAGGGCGTCTCCATCGTCTCGAAACCGAGCTGCACCTTGTGCGCGGCGGCAAAGTGCACCGCCCGGCGCAGGTTCCGGAGAAAGTTCTCCCGCGTGCGCGCGTTCGATTCGCGGTAGTATTCGTCGTATCCGGCCAGCTGGATGAGCCGCACCCCGACCGCTTCGGCCAGCAGCACCGCCCCCTCGAAAATTTCCATGCCGCGCCCGGCTGTTTCGGGGTCCTCGCTGCCCAGCGGGTATCGGCGGTGGGCGCTCAGGCACATCGTCGCCACCGGGCAGCCGGCGCGGGCGGCGCTCTCCACGAGGCGCAGCCGCTCCTCTTCGCCCCAGTCCAGCCGGGCGAGCTTCTCATCCGTCTCATCGATGCTGATTTCGAGGCAGTCGTAACCGGCCTCACACGCAGCCGCCAGCTTTTCGGGGAGGGACAGGCTCCCGGGCATCGACTTCTCGTAGAGCCCCAGCGTGTATCCGTCCATCACAGGCACCCCCAGACCGGCTCGAGCGCCTGCGCGACCTTCCGGTAGGCGCGGCGCTTCTCCCGGTAGGCGGCCGTCTTTTCCAGATCGGGTTCCACCCGTTCCCTGACCCGCACCATGCCGCCGGCCGCCGCCCGCAGGTCGGGATAATCGCCCGCCATCACGGCCGCGGCCATCGCGCAGCCGAGCGCGCCGAGCTCGGCGGTGTCGATCACCTCGACCGGCAGGCCGGTGACGTCCGCGAACAAACGCACCCACAGCGGGGATTTCGCCGCCCCGCCCGCGAGCCGGATGGCGTCTGGACGGGGGCGGTTGGCCAGCAGCCGGTCGATGTGGTCCATGTGGCAGAAGACGATTCCCTCGAGCACCGCGCGGATGATCTGCCCCTTGGTGTGGGAGCTGTCCATGCCCACCAGCGCCGCCCGGGCCCGGGGATTGAAGTTGGAGCCGAACAGGTAGGGCAGGAAAACGATCCTTTCCCCGCCGTCCGGCGCCTCCGCCGCGAGCCGGTCGGCGTATTGGTAAACCGACAGGCCCGCGGCCGCTGCCTCTTCGCGCAGCTCCTGCAAAAACATTCTGGTAAACCACTCGTGATTTCCCGCCGAGGTGGGGCTGCTCTCTTCCACAAGATAATATCCCGGCAAACAGAATATCGAATTCATCAGCACCGAGCCGTTTTTGACCGGCTCGCGCGCGACGTATTCATTGATGCCCCAGGTTCCCGCGATCACGCAGAGGTTTTTTTCATCGGTGACGTCCATGGCGACGGCGCAGGCGTCGATGTCGAACATGCCGCCCGCGACCGGCGTGCCCTCCTTAAGCCCGGTGAGGCGCGCGGTCTCCGCCGTGACGCGCCCGCAGCGGTCGCACGAGCGGCGAAGGGGCGGCAGGCGGTCGAAAAGCTCCTCCAGCCCAAACAGGGCGAGCAGCTCGCGGTCGTAGCCGCAGGCGTCGAGGTTGACGAGGTTGGCGCCCGAAAAATCGGTGAGCTCGGCGTATGCCTCCCCCGTCAGGCGAAAGCGTATGTAATCCTTGACCGAAAAGATCCATCGAATGTTGTCAAGCAGTTCCGGCCGGTGGTCCTTCATCCAGGCGAGCAGGCTGACCTGCTGGCTGGCGAGCACCTGCTGGTAGGTCTTTCGGAAGGCGCGGTCCGCCGTCCCGTCCTCCCGCCACCGCCGCGGGTATTCCCACGCGCGCGTGTCGGTCGAGACGATGCCCGGACAGACGGGGCGGTCATCCCTCCCCCAGAGGTAAAGCCCCTTGCCGTGCCCGGTGCAGGAGATCCCCGCAATCCGCGCGGCGGGCACGCCGCTCTCCTCCGCCACGCGGCGGATGCAGCGGCAGTTGGCGGCGTAAAGCGCCTCCATGTCCCGCTCGGTAAAGCCCGGCGCGGGGGTCAGCAGGGGGACGCTTTCGGACGCCTGCGCGACCTCATGCCCCGCCGCGTCAAAGAGGACCGCCTTGGTGAGCGTTCCCCCGTTGTCAATTCCCAGATAAAAGCGCTGTTCCATTGGTTTCTCCTTCCCTGCGGGTCAGGTTTTCTTGTACTCGAAGAACTTGCCCTCCGCACGGGGCGCCTGCGACGACTTGGAGAAGACGACGAGCGCCAGCATCGTCACGACGTAGGGGAAGACCTTGAGGGCCAGCGGCGGCACGCTTGCGAAGGAGGGCAGCAGCATGGAGATCTGCGCCATCGTCACCGCAAAGCCGAAGAAGAGGGTGGCCGCCAGGATGCGGAAGGGCTTCCACTGGCCGAAGATGAGCCCCGCGAGCGCGAGGAAGCCGAGTCCGTCGACCGAGCCGTTGCACTGGCCGGCGGTCGTCACCGTGTAGATCGCGCCGCCCAGTCCCGCGCAGGCGCCCGACAGCAGCACGCCCGCGTAGCGGATGCGCGCGACGCTGATGCCCGCGGCGTCGGCCGCCTCGGGGAATTCGCCGCAGGAGCGCAGCCGAAGACCGAAGGGGGTGCGCTCGATGACGAACCAGCTGACGATCAGAATCACCAGCACGAACCAAGTGGTCGGGTAGGTGTCGGTCAGAAAGAGCTTGCCGATCACGGGGATGTCCTTGAGCACCGGAATGTCCACGCGGGTCATGCTGTTGACGACGATGTTGCCGGTGCCGACGAACCGCCGCGAGATGTAGAGCACAAGCGCGCCAGCCATCAGGTTGATGGCCGTTCCGCTGATCGTCTGGTCGGCGTTGAGGTTGATGCTCGCGAAGGCGTGCAGCACCGAAAAGAGGGTGCCCGCCAGCATCGCGAGCAGGATGCCCAGCCAGGCGGCGCGCGCGTTGCCCATCAACGGCCCGAAGTAGTAGACCGAAACGCCGCCGACGAAGGATCCGATGACCATCAGCCCCTCGAGGCCGATGTTGATGATGCCGCTGCGCTCGGAGAAGAGGCCGCCCAGCGCCGTGATGAGGATGGGGACGGTATAGCCCACCGCGTAGGGGGCCATCTGTTCAATGGTGTTCCACATGTTCCCCGCTCCCTTCCGATTTGGACGGGCGTTTGCGCCCGAAGAATTTTTTGATCCGGTCGAGGTTCATCTCGATCAGCTTGCTGGTCGCCGCGAAGTAGATGACCGTGGCGATGATCGTGTCGGCGATCTCGGGCGGGATGGGCATCATGGCGTTCATGAACCCCTTGCCCGTCTGGAGGATCGCGAAGAAGATCGCGGCAAAGACGACTCCCACCGGCGCGCAGTTGGCCAGCAGCGCGACCGCGATGCCGTCAAAGCCCTGGGAGGGCATGACGCCGATGCGCATGTTGGAGAGGTAGCCGCAGTAGAAGGTGAGCCCCGCCAGCCCGGAAAGCGCGCCCGAGATGACCATCGCGAGCACCGCGTTCTTCTGGACGTTGATGCCGCCGTATTCGGCCGCGAAGCGGTTGAAGCCGACCGCTTTCATCTCATAGCCGAGCACCGTCCGGTTGAGGATGAAGATGACCAGCGCGGTGGCGATGATCGCGATGAAGATGCCGAGGTTGAGGTTGGAGCCCTTGGTCAGCAGGGTGATCGCCTCGGTTTTCAGCGAAGCGGCCGCCGGGATGACCTGTGACTCGGTATCGATCGTGGTGGATTTGAAGTGGTCGGAGATGACGATGTAGACCACCCAGTAGGCCACCCAGTTCATCATGATGCAGGAGACGACCTCGTTGACGTTGAAGCGCGCCTTGAGAAAGCCGGGGACCGCCGCCCACACCATGCCGCCGACGATCGACGCGGCGATGACGAGCGGCAGCAGCAGCGGCCGGGGCAGGCCGGCGGTGAGGGCCAGCACATTGGCGAGCAGGCCGCCGATCAGCATCTGGCCGGGCGCGCCGATGTTGAAGAGCCCGGTCTTGAAGGCGAAGGTGACCGAAAGGCCGGTCAGCATGAGCGGCACCGCGTAGGCGATCGTGTTGCAGATACGGGTGACGCTCTTGAGCCCTCCCTGAAAGAGGTAGGAAAACCCGGTCAGCGGGTTCGCGCCGCTCGAAAGCATGAGCAGGGCGCCCGCGACGAACCCGAGCAGGATCGAGATGACCGAAACGAGGATCTTCATCCCGCTCTTCTGTCTGGAACTAGCGTTCAACGCCGCCACCGTCCTTTCCCACGCCGGCCATCATCAGGCCGACCTCGTTTTCATCGGTATCCTTCGCGAGCACTTCGCCGATCACCTGCCCGGCGTTGATCGCGACGATCCGGTCGGAAAGCTGGAGCACCTCGTCAAGTTCCAGCGAGACGAGCAGGACCGCCCGCCCGAGGTTGCGCTGTTCGACGATGCGCTTGTGGATGTACTCGATCGACCCCACGTCGAGGCCGCGGGTCGGCTGCACGGCGATGAGCAGAACGGGCTGCTTTTCGATCTCGCGGCCGATGATCGCCTTCTGCTGGTTTCCGCCGCTGAGGCTCCCCGCCCGCGAGAGGACCCCCTCGCCCGCGCGCACGTCGTAGTCGTCCGCGATCCTCGCGGCGTAGTCGTGGATCGCGCGCTTGTTGAGCAGGCCGTGCTTCGAGAAGGGCCGCTGGCCGTAGACCTCGAGGACCATGTTTTCCTCGACGGTGTAGTCGAGCACCAGCCCCCGCTTCTGGCGGTCCTCCGGGATGTGGGAGACGCCGCGGCGGATGCGCCGCGCGATCGTCTCGTGGGTGATCTCCTCCCCGTTCAGGAGGATTTTCCCCTTCTCCGCCCTGCGCAGCCCGGTGATCGCCTCGACCAGCTCGGACTGGCCGTTGCCGTCCACGCCCGCGATGCCGACGATCGCCCCGCCGCGCACGGTGAGGGAGAAGTCGCGCAGGCCGAGGCTCCCGTGGCTGTTCTTGACCGACAGGTCCTCTATCTGCAAAACCGGGTCTCCCGGCGTCTTTTCCTCTTTATCGATCACAAAGGAGATCTCGTGCCCGACCATCATCTCCGCCATCTCCTGTTCGCTCGTGGCGGCGACGTCGACCGTTGCGATGTGGCGGCCGCGGCGGATGATCGTGCAACGGTCCGCGACCTCCTTGATCTCCTTGAGCTTGTGGGTGATCAGGATGATCGATTTGCCCTCGCTGATGAGGTTTTTCATGATCGCGATGAGCTCCCGGATCTCCATCGGGGTGAGCACCGCGGTGGGTTCGTCAAAAATCAGCACCTCGGCGTCGCGGTAGAGCATCTTGAGGATCTCCACCCGCTGCTGCATACCGACCGAGATCTCCTCGATCTTCGCGTTGGGGTCCACCTCCAGACCGTACTGCCGGGAGAGCTCCGCGATCCGCGCGGCGGCGGATTTGAGGTCCATCGTAACGCCCCTGCGCGGCTCCAGGCCGAGGACGATGTTCTCGGTCACGGTGAAGTTATGGACCAGCTTGAAGTGCTGGTGCACCATGCCGATGCCCAGCTCGTTGGCGACGTTGGGGTTGGTGATCTGGACCTCTTTGCCCTTCACCAGGATCTGCCCCTCATCCGCCCGGTACAGCCCGAACAGGATGCTCATGAGCGTGCTTTTGCCCGCGCCGTTTTCCCCCAGCAGCGCGTGCACCTCGCCCTTTTTCAGCTGTAATGTGATGTGGTCGTTCGCGCGCAGCCCCGGGAAATCCTTCACGATGTCGCGCATTTCCACGACGTATTCCGCCATCACAGGTTCCCTCCTCCCAAATAAGGGCGGGGCGGCGGAAAGCCGCCCCGCCCGTCCGTGGTCTTGGTGTGCCGGTCTTTTAGTTGTACGCGGAGACATCGGTCGGCTCGGCCGAAACGACGATCTCGCCGGTCTTGATCTTCTCGAGGACGGCGTCCGCCTCCTTCTGGACCTCGTCGGAGAGGTTGGGGTTGGTCTCGGGGATGCCGACGCCGCCGTTCTTGGCGTCAAAGATGATCTGCTGGCCGCCGACAAATTCGCCGTCCAGCTCCGCCTTGATCATGTCGTAGGTGGAGTTGGCGAGGTTCTTCATGGTGGAGGTCAGCGTGACGGAGCGGCCGTCCTCAAGCAGGCCGTCCTCGTACTGGTCGACGTCGCAGCCGACGACCCAGACCTCCTCGCCCTTTTCGGCGCGGGCCTTGGCCTCATTGAAGCCGCCGAGCGCGGTGGTGCCGCAGGCGCAGTAGACGAGGTTGCAGCCGGAGTTGAAGAGCTGCGCGGTGATCTGCTGGCCGAGGGCCGCGTCGCTGAAGGAGCCGGACCAGACAAAGTTTTCTTCCTTCATCTTGATGTTTGTGCCGAAGTTCTCGTTGGCGTAGATGACGCCCTGCTGGAAGCCGGTCTTGAAGAGCTTCGTCGGGGGAATCTCCTGGCCGAAGAGGGCGCCGAACTCGCCTTCCTTGAGCTGGAGGGCGCAGGCGAAGCCCGCAACAAAGCCGGACTCCTGGGCGGCGTAGTCGATGGCAGCGGTGTTCGCGGCGATCTCGGGCGCCTCGGCGCCGTCGTCCTGCGGGGCGCTGTCGAGGATGACGAATTTGCAGTCGGGATAGATCTTCTGGGCGTCAAAGATCGCCTTGGAGAAGGTGTAGCCCGGGGTGATGATCATGCGGAAGCCCGCGTCGTAGAGGTTCGCGATCTCCTGCAGGAAGCCCGCGGCGGACTGGTCGGCCGCGATGAGGTACTTGGTCTCGATGCCGAAATCCTCGGCCGCGCGGGTGATGCCCGCCCAGGTCGCCTGGTTGAAGGACTTGTCGTCGATCGTCTTGGCGTTGCAGACCATGCCGACCTTGAGCGCGGGCTTATCGGCGGGCTGCTCCGCGGGCGCCTCGGACTGCGCCGCGGAATCGGCGGGGGCCGAGGGGGTTTCGCTTCCCTGCTGGGAGCCGCAGCCGGCCAGCATGGACATGCCGATACAGATTGCCAGGACTGTTGCAAGAATCTTTTTCATCTTTTTTCCTCCCTGAAACGGTTGTTATTTAAGCAAACAGCTTGAACAGGCGTTCCTTATAGAGCTTGCTGTTTACCTGCTGACAGATTTTGGCGTTGCTCTCCCGGTGGAGCTGGCGCTGCTTGTCGATCGAGAAGTACCCGTAGGTCATCTCCGCCTTCGTCTCGATGTCGCAGTAGGCGTCATAGACCGGGCCCATGACCTCGGGATAGACGACCGCCATCATGATGACGCTGTCGATCACGCCGTAGCTTTCGTCGCCGTATTTCTTCTTTTCATAGGCGCGCAGGCCGGCGGTGCAGTCGACACAGAAATCCGCGACGCGGCTGTGCAGGCCGCGCAGGTATGCGATGTCGCCGGGAGTGATCGCCGTGTCGCCCCGGCAGACGTCCCACGTCACCCAGGTCGCGTCCATGCCCGAATCGAGCACGATCTTGGCCGCCTCGGCGTCGACATAGACGTTGAATTCGGCGGCGGGGGTCGCGTTGCCCTGGTCCATGCCCGTCGCGCCCATGATGTAGACCTTTTTGACGTTTTCGGCGATGCGCGGCTCCTTGAGGTACGCCATCGCCAGGTTGGTCAGCGGGCCGAGGGTGACGATCTCGATCTCGCCGGGATTCTGCATCACCGTGTCGATGATCGCGTCCATCGCGTGGCCCTTCGCCTCCGAAAGCGGCGGGTAGGGCAGGTTGAGGTCGCTCAGCCCGTCCTTGCCGTGCACGTAGTCGGCGGTGAAGAGCTTGGGCCGCACCAGCGGCCGGGCCATGCCCCGGTAGACGGGCGGCGCGTAGGTGCCCGCCACGTCGACGGCGATCAGCGCGTTCTTGACGCACAGGTCGAGCGGCACGTTGCCGCAGACGACGGTGATCGCCTCCACCTTGACCTCGTCCACCGCGCGCAGCGCGGCGATGAGCGCCCAGACGTCGTCCGAGCCGGTATCGGTGTCGATTAGAAGCCTTCTCATAGTGTTCCTCCTTTGTTCTGCCGCTCAGCGCCTGCCGAGCACCTCCCGCTCGTAGCGCTTGACCTCGTCGAGCCACTGCGCGCCGACCGGTTTTTCCTTCGTCATGCAGTAATAGTCCCACACCGCGGAGAAGGGCATCGACTTGGTCTCCTCCCACAGCGCCAAGCGGCTGGTGAAGTCCCCCTCCAGCTCGGCGCGCTTGATCGCGCCGATCGGGTCGAGCGCCGCCTTTAGAAGCGCCTTGCGGGTGTTGCGCATCGCGATCGCCCAGCAGGCGATCCGGTTGATCGACGCGTCGAAATAGTCCTGCCCGATGAAGACGCGGTCCTCGTAGCCGTTGTGGATGACCGCGTTCATGATCCGCTGGAGCTCGTCGTCCCACAGTACGACGTGGTCGCTGTCCCAGCGCACCCCCCTGCTCAGGTGGAGCAGGACGCTGTCCAGGAACTGGAGCACCGCGCTGATCTTGTCGCTGATATACTCGGTGGGATGGAAGTGGCCCGCGTCGAGGCAGTAGACCTTGCCGCGCGTGATCGCGTAGCCGAGGGAAAACTCATGGCTGGCGGCGGTGTAGCTCTCCACCCCCATGCCGAACAGCTTGCTCTCGACCGACTCCCGCACATACCGCACGTCGAGCGGGCGCTCAAAGATCTCGTCGAGCGCGGAGACCATCCGCTCCCGCAGCAGCTTGGTGTCGGCCGGGAGATCCTTGTAGCCGTCCGGCATCCAGTAGTTGACCACGCAGGTCTGCCCGAGCCTGCGGCCGAATTCCTCGCCGATCTCCCGGCAGCGCCTGCCGTGCTCGATCCAGAATTCCCGGACGCCCGGGTTGCCGCTCGTCAGCGAGAGGTTGCCGTCCATCCTCGGGTGGGAGAAGAAGGTGGGGTTGAAGTCGAAGCCGAGCCCGCGCTCCTCTCCCCACGAAAGCCAGCCCTCGAACTGCTCCGCCGTGTAGGCGTCGCGGTCGAGCTTTTTGCCGCCGAGCTCGGCGTGGCAGGCATGCAGGCTGAGCTTCACCTTCCCGGGGATGAGGCGCAGCGCCTCGTCGATGTCCGCGCGCAGCTCGTCCGGCGTGGCGGCGCGCCCGGGATAGTTGCCCGTCGCCGCGATGCCGCCGGTCAGCTCGCCGATGCCGTCGAAGCCGATCAGGTCGTCCCCCTGCCAGCTGTGCATCGACACGGGGATCCGGTCGGCCAGCTCGATCGCGCGGTCGACGTCGACGCCCGCCCGGCCGTAGATATCTTTTGCATATTGGTAGCCTTTTACTATGGTTGCTTCGTCCATTGTGACCCTCCTGGTTCCCGGCGGGATTCCCCCGTCCGGAGTGCTGCCCACGCAGCGGTTTTTGCATCCGTGTTTTATTAAAAAATATCGCATAATTTACTAAATATCAAGCGAATGTCAATACATTCTCCTTTTTACACAAAATATTATGCAAAAAACCGGGGATTACCACGATTTATCTGTATGAAATTTCCACCTCTCAGCTAAACTTTAAATAATTTAATAAAATCACTTGTTTTTTTGAACGAATCTGATATAGTATAAATAGAATCCACAAAAGTTTTGAACAGAGGAGAGGTGTCCTTGTGAATCTGAAGGAGATCGCCAAAGCGGCAAAGGTATCCCCGTCCACCGTCTCGCTTGTCCTCAACGACAAGGGGGGCGTCAGTCCCAGGACGCGGGAGCACGTCGCCACCCTCCTCTGTGAAAACGGGTACAACATCAACTACCACAAGCCGGAGGTGCAGCAGAAGAGCATCCGGTTTTTGAAGTACAGCCGCCACTCCCACCTCGTCAACGGCAACGCGGGCTTCGTCTCCGCGATCATCGACGCGGTCGAAAAGGAGACCCGCCTGCTCGGCTACAACCTCGTGATGACCGTGTTCGGCGAGAACAACATCAGCGAGGTCTTCGACCTTGTGCGCAACCAGCCGCTCTGCGGCATCATCCTGCTCGCAACCGAGATGGAGGAGGCGGACTATGCCTACCTGCACGACATCCCCGTGCCCATCGTCGTGGTGGACAACTATATGGATTTCCACAGCTTCAACTGCGTGGATATGAACAACACCGAGTCCACCTTCGCCGCCGTGCGGCACCTCGCCGGACTCGGGCATCCGCGCATCGGCTACCTCTATAATAAAATGCCCAGCAGCAACTGCCGCGCGCGCCGCGCGGCTTACGAGGCGGCGCTTCGCAGCCTCGGCATCCCCTACGACCCGGCGCTTGTCTACCCGATGCACCCCACCCTTTCGGGCTCCTATGAGGACACCCTCAACATGCTGCGGCAGGGCGTTTCCTTCCCCTCGGCGCTGGTGGCCACCAACGACAGCATCGCCATCGGCGCGGTCAAAGCGTTCAAGGAATCCGGCATCCGTGTTCCCGGCGACGTCTCCGTCATCGGGTTTGATGATATTCCCTTCTCCGCCATCGCGGACCCGCCGCTCACCACCATGAAGGTCTCCTGCAAGGACATCGGCATGTGGGCGGTGCGGCTGCTCTGCGACCGGATCGATTACCCCGACTCCCCCGTCGCCAAAATCCAGATCGGCGCACAGCTGATCGTGCGGGAGAGCACCGGGCCCTATCGAAAAAATACGACTGATGAATGAGGTTATACTGCCATGATCCAATCCATACGGCCCGTCGGCTCCGACGCCTTCGGGCCTTACGGCAGGGTCGTCGCCGGCTACCGGTTCGACGGCCTGCTTCAGGTACTGCGCGAACACACCCCCAGGCCGTCCGACGGCACGGTCTACGTCGCCTCCGACCCGCGGCTCGAGCGCCTGCCCGTCTTCGGGGAGGTGCAGGCGGGCTTCTTCGGCGGCCTGCCCGCCCAGTTCGGCTACTGCAACGGCGTGAACACCCGGCTCGCCTGCTGTGAATACCACCAGTGCAGCGAGCTGCTCGTCGCGGCGGACGACCTCGTGCTGGTCGTCGGGCCGCGCGGCGGCATTTCGGGCGGCGTCTGCGACACCGCCCGGTTCGAGGCGTTTTCCGTCCCGGCCGGCACGGCGGTCGAGCTCTACGGCACGACGCTCCACTACGCCCCCTGTTCCGCGCGCGCCGGGGAGGGGTTCCGGGCGCTCATCGCGCTCCTGCGGTTCACGAACTTCCCCCTGGCGGCGGGCGGAGACCCCTCGCTCGCGGCGGTCAACAAATGGGTGCTCGCGCATCCCGATTCCCCCGAGGCAAAGCAGGGCGCCCATATCGGACTTTCCGGCGAGATCGTCGACATCGCTCCGCTCATCGCCTGATGATTTCCCCATGTAAAAAACGGGGGCCGCACCTTCTGGTGCGGCCCCCGTTTTTTATATCCTATTTGTGTTGCCTGCCCGTGTGGTCGATCGTATAGGGCGGCCCGTAGACGAGCTCCCCCACCGGCGCAAAGCGGTAGCCCTGCGCGGCGAGCGTGTCGATGACCCGGCGGAGCGCCTCGGCCGTGTTGGGCTTGCCCGCGTGGAAGAGCATGATGTCCCCCGGCCCGGCGGCGCCCGCCACCCGCGCGGTGATCTCCTCCACCGACAGCCCCTTCCAGTCGAGGCTGTCGTTCGACCATTGGATCACCTCCCAGCCGAGGGCGCGCGCGGTCGAAACGACAAGGTTGTTGTAGGCCCCAGACGGCGCGCGGAAGAGGACCGGCCTCTGCCCGGTGAGCGCCTCGAGCTTGCTTCCCGACGCGTCCAGCTGCTGCGCGATCTCCTCCCGCCCCAGCTTCGTCATGTCGGGGTGGGTGTTGGAGTGGCTGCCCACCTCGTGCCCCGCCGCCGCGATCCGCCTGACCGCGTCCGGGTAGTGGTCGGCCCAGGTGCCGACAACGAAGAAGGTCGCCTTTACGCCGCGCTCGTCGAGCAGCTTCAAAATTTCGTCGATGTCGCTGTCGTCCCACGCGCAGTTGATTCCGAGGGAGAGGACCTTCTCGGGGGTCTCCACCGAATAGATCGGCAGCTCGCGCGGCGCGGCGGACACCCCCATCACATTCCCCGCCACTCCCATCAATATCAGCACCACGATCAGGATGACCAGCAGCGCGAAAAGCGTCTTCCTGGTAAACACGCCGTACATGTTACATCACCTCATGGTATGTTTATGTGCGGCGCGCCGGGTTCATTCAAAAAAAGGGGGTCGCGGCCCGCGGCCGCGCCCCCTTTTTATTATACGATTGCCTCAGCCCTGCATGAGGTAGCTTCCCGCCTCGGAGGCCGCCACCGCGCCGTCCCCGGCGGCGGTGATGATCTGGCGCAGCGCCTTGGTGCGGGTATCCCCCGCCGCGAAGACGCCCGGCAGATTGGTGCGGGTGTCCTCCCCCGCCGCGATGTAGCCCGCCGGGTCGAGGTCGACCTGTCCCTCGAAGACCTTGTTGTCGGGCACGAGCCCGACCGCGACAAAGACGCCCTGCGCCGGAATCTCCGTCTCCGCGCCCGTCTTGACGTTTTTGACCTTCAGCGCGCCGACGACCTTGCCGCCCTCGTCGGGCAGCACCTCGACCGGCACGGTGTCGTAGTGAATGACGATGTTCTCCCTGCTCAGGAGAGAGTCGACGAGCACCTTGCCCGCGCGGAAGGCGTCCCGCCGGTGGATGAGGTGCACCTCCTCGCAGATGTTCGCGAGGTAGAGCGCGTCCTCCACGGCGGTGTTGCCGCCACCGATCACCACGGTGGTCTTTCCCTTATAGAAGCCGCCGTCGCAGGTGGCGCAGTAGGAGACGCCCCGCCCGGAGTATTCCTCCTCGCCGGGGACGCCCAGCTTGCGGCGCTTGGCGCCGTTTGCGATGATGACCGCGCCCGCCGTAATCTTCCGGCCCGACTGGGTAACCACCGACTTGACCTTGCCGGTCAGGTCGGCCGAGGCCACGCCGTCGAATTCGACCTGCGCGCCCTGCTCGAGCACCTGGTTATAGAGGTTCATCCCCAGTTCGACCCCGCTGATCTTGCCGACGGCGGGGTAGTTTTCCACCTCGGGGGTGTTGGCCATCTGGCCCCCCGCCACATACTCCTCGAGCACCACGCTGCGGTAGCCCGCGCGCTGCACATAGATCGCGGCGGTCAGTCCCGCCGGGCCCGCGCCGATGATAATTACGTCATAGTCGTTCATAGCAGCCTCCAATAGTATACAAAAATGGTCTTTTTCTTAGTTACAGTCTACTGCAAATCCCCGCAATATGCAACAGTTTCTCTGTGATCTTG
The DNA here is from genome assembly GCF_900199635.1 of Anaerotruncus massiliensis (ex Togo et al. 2026). Taxonomy (GTDB): domain Bacteria; phylum Bacillota; class Clostridia; order Oscillospirales; family Ruminococcaceae; genus Anaerotruncus; species Anaerotruncus massiliensis. The sequence continues at coordinate 1,771,392 of NZ_LT962687.1, forward strand.
TCACATTTTATCGAACAAATCGGCACTATCATTTTGGGCCGTCCTCTGTTATAATATGACACATCATCAGGCTTCTATCCATGAGGAGGGAATTCCATGTTCGGGCTGAAACGCGAGCGGACCCTCTGCGTCGGCGTCGTTGGGCTGGGGCTCATCGGCGGTTCGATGGCAAAGGCGCTCAAAAAATACACCGGGCACCTCGTCTACGGCTGCGACATCGACGAGGGGACCCTTTCGGAGGCGCTCGCGGACGGCGCGATCGACGAGGCCGTCGCGGAAAACGACCTGTCGATGTGCGACCTGGTCTTTTTCGCCCTCTACCCGCAGCAGACGGTCGCCTTCGTGAGGGAGAACATCCGCCAGTTCCGGCCCGGCGCCCTCCTGGTCGACCTGTGCGGCGTCAAGCGGTTCCCCGTGGAAAACCTCACCGATTTCTGCGCGGAAAACGGGCTCTGCTTCATCGGCGGGCATCCGATGGCCGGGCGGGAATGCTGGGGCTTTTCCGGCTCGGACGCCGACCTCTATAAGGGCGCGAGCATGATCCTCACCCCCGGCGAACACGCCCCCGCCCCCGCGCTCGAACTGCTCGAGGGGCTCTTCGCGGACCTCGGCTTCGGCAGCATCACGACCACCACCCCCGCCGCGCACGACAGCATGATCGCCTTCACCTCCCAGCTCGCGCACGTCGTCTCGAGCGCCTACATCAAAAGCCCCCGCGCCCGGGAGCACGAGGGCTTCTCGGCGGGCAGCTACAAGGATCTCACACGGGTGGCGAAGCTCAACCCTCAGATGTGGACCGAGCTCTTTCTGGAGAACGCCGACGACCTCGTGGAGGAGATCGACACGATCACGGCGCACCTTGCGGAATACCGCAAGGCGATCGCGGAAAACGACGCCGAAACACTCTTCCGGCTGCTCGACGACGGCCGCCGCATCAAGGAGGAACTGGACCGATGAAAACAATCCATGTGGCCGCCGGCCGGCCGTATGACATCCGGATCGGCGGCGGGCTGCTCGGGGAGCTTCCCGCGCTCCTGACGGGCATCTGCGGGGAACGCCGCCCCCGCCTCGCGCTCATCACCGACGACCGCGTAAACGCGCTCGCGGACGGCGCGCGCCGTCCCGTCCCCGATTTGCAGGCCGCGCTGGAGGCGGCCGGATACCCCGTCTGCAAATTCGTCTTCCCGAACGGCGAGGTATCCAAGACCCTCGACACCGTCCGGGAGGTCTACGGCTTCCTCTCGGCGAACAGCATCACCCGCACCGACCTCATCCTTGCGGTCGGCGGCGGCGTGGTTGGCGACCTCGCGGGCTTCGCGGCCGCGACCTGGCTGCGCGGCGTCTCCTTCGTGCAGGTCCCGACCACCCTGCTCGCGATGGTCGACTCCTCGGTCGGCGGCAAGACGGGCGTCGACATCCCCGAGGGCAAAAACCTCGTCGGCGCCTTCTGGCAGCCCTCCTTTGTCGCCTGCGACACCGACATGCTCTCCTTCCTGCCCGCCGAGACCTTCGCCGACGGGATGGCGGAGGTGATCAAATACGGCGCGATCCTCGACGAATCCCTCTTCTCCCTGCTCGAAGCGGGCGCGCCCGGGGACCGCATCCGGGAGATCATCGCCCGCTGCGTCGACCTCAAGCGGCAGGTGGTCGAGGAGGACGAGCGGGACCGGGGCCTGCGGCAGATTCTCAACTTCGGCCATACCTTCGGCCACGCGATCGAAAAGGAGTCGGCCTTCTCCGTCACCCACGGGCAGGGGGTCGCCATCGGCATGGCGCTGATGGCGCGCGCCTGCGAGCGCGCGGAGCTCACCCCCGCCGGCACGGCGGACCGGATCGCCCGCTGCTGCGCGCTGCACGGCCTGCCCACCCGGACGGACTACCCGCTCGAAATCCTCTGCGCCCACGCGATGGGGGACAAAAAGCGGGCAGGCGACCGCCTCACCCTCGTCACCCTCGAGCGGCTGGGGAAAGCGGCCCTGCACCCGGTCGACGCCGCGGCGCTGCTCGACTTCATGAAGGGCGGTGCGGGAAGATGAGCCGCGCCGTCATCCACCCCGCGGCGCTTTCGGGGACGCTGGCCGCGCCCCCCTCCAAATCTGCGGCCCACCGCGCGCTCATCTGCGCCGCCCTGGCAGACGGGAAAAGCCGCGTCTCCCCGCTGGCAGGCTCGGCGGACATGGCGGCCACGGCGCAGTGCTTGTGCGCCATGGGCGCACAAATCGCCCGTGAGGGCGACGCCGCCTTCGTCGAAGGCGGCCGCTGCGCCGCGGGCGCGGAGGTCACGCTCGACTGCGCGGAGAGCGGCTCGACCCTGCGGTTCCTGCTGCCCGTCGCGGCGGCTTACGGCCTGCACGCCACCTTCGTGGGACACGGGCGGCTGCCCGAGCGGCCGCTCGGCGCGCTCGCGGATCAGATGAAGGCGCACGGCGTCTCCTTTTCCGCCGGGGCCATGCCCTTTACGATCGGCGGTCGGCTCTCCCCCGGGCGGTACGAGCTGCCGGGCAACGTGAGCTCCCAGTTCGTGACGGGGCTGCTCTTCGCGCTGCCGCTGCTCGACGGGGAGAGTGAAATCGTCCTCACCTCCCCGCTCCAGTCGGCGGGATATGTCGAAATGACCCTGCGCACCCTTCAGGAGTCGGGCGTCGCGGTTACGCCCACGGAAAACGGCTGGCGGGTGCCGGGAAACCAGCGCTTCCGCGCCTTTGACCGCACGGTCGAGGGGGACTGGTCCAACGCCGCCTTCTGGCTCTGCGCCGCCGCGATCGGCGGGACGGTGCGGATTACCGGGCTTTCCAACGACTCCGCGCAGGGGGACCGCACCGTCTACGAAATCCTCGAGCGGTTCGGCGCCGACATCACGCGGGACGCGCACGCCGTCTGCTGCGAGGCCGCGCCTCTGCGCGCCCAGCGGATCGACGCGGGGCAGATTCCCGACCTCGTGCCGGTGCTCGCCGTGACAGCGGCGTTCGCCGAAGGGGACACGGAGATCTATAACGCCGCCCGCCTGCGCATCAAGGAGAGCGACCGGCTCGCGTCGACCGCGGCGCTCCTGCGCGCGCTCGGCGGCTCGGCGGAGGAATACCCCGACCGGCTCGTCGTCCACGGCGGCGGGCTGCGCGGCGGGGATGCGCAGGGTGCGAACGACCACCGCATCGTCATGGCGGCTGCGGTCGCGGCGCTGGGGTGCGGGGAAAAAGTGTGCGTCACCGACGCACATGCAATCAACAAATCCTATCCGGATTTCTTTGACGAACTCAATAAGCTGGGAGGCCGCTGCAATGTCGACATGGGGTAACGATCTGAAAATTTCCATCTTCGGGGAGAGCCACGGTCCGGGCATCGGCGTCGTGATCGACGGGCTGCCGGCGGGGCTTCCCATCGACCGGGAGGAGCTGGCCGCCTTTATGGCGCGGCGCGCGCCCGGCCGGGACAAGGCCTCCACCCCCCGCCGGGAGACCGACCGGCCCGAGCTGCTCTCGGGCGTCCGCGGCGACGTTACGACCGGCACGCCGCTGGCCGCCCTCATCCGCAACAACGACACCCACTCGTCCGACTACGGCGAGCTCGCCTCCGCCGCGCGGCCGGGCCACGCGGACTACACCGGTTTCCTGCGCTACGCGGGCTGGGGCGACGTGCGCGGCGGCGGGCATTTTTCCGGCAGGCTGACAGCGCCCCTCGTCTTCGCGGGCGGCATCGCAAAGCAGCTGCTCGCGCGGGAGGGCGTCTTCGTGGGCGCGCACATCGCGCGCTGCGCGGGCGTCGCGGACCTGCCCTTCGACCCCGTCGCCCTCGACCGGGAGACGCTTTTGCGCCCCGGCGCGTCCGCGTTCCCCACCCTCGACGCGGCGGCGGGCGAACGGATGCGGGAGGAGATCGAAGCCGCGCGCATGTCCACCGATTCGGTGGGCGGCGTGGTGGAATGCGGCGTGATAGGCTTCCCCGCCGGGGTCGGCTCGCCGATGTTCGACGGGCTCGAAAACCGCATCGCTTCGATCGTCTTCGGCATTCCGGCGGTCAAGGGGCTCGAATTTGGCGACGGCTTCGCCGCCGCGGAGCTGCGCGGCAGCGAACACAACGACCCCTTCCGCCTCGCGGACGGGAGGGTCGTCACCGAAACGAACCACGCGGGCGGCATCCTCGGCGGCATCTCGTCGGGCATGCCCATCCTGCTGCGCGCCGCCTTCAAGCCCACCGCGTCGATCGCCAAGCCCCAACGGACGGTCGATTTCCGAGAAAACGCCGAGCGGGAGCTGGTCGTCAAGGGCCGGCACGACCCCTGCGTCGTGGTGCGCGCGGTGCCGGTCGTCGAGGCGGCCGTGTCGCTCGCGCTGGCCGACGCGCTGCTCGGAGCCAGGGGCTACGAGGGCCTCCAGAACCGGAAATGACACCTTTTCCCCCGCCGACGCATAGGATTTGTTGACCGGATTTTTCGCCGGGGCTTGACAACCCGGGCGGATTGTGCTTTAATATTTGTCATAAACCAGAGACGGAGAGATAAAACCGCAGGCGCACGCACAGAGAGCCGGGGCAGGCTGAGAGCCCGGCCGGAACGCGGGGCGGACAAATGGACTCCCGAGGGCGCGATGAAAGGCGAGAGCCGAGTATCCCGCGACGCAGGCCAGCGTTAACCGGCAAAGGGCGTGTTGGCGCTCTGATTGAGTGGATGTGTTTCACGGCGCATCAATCAAGGTGGTACCGCAGGTTTGACACCTGTCCTTGCAAGAGGACGGGTGTTTTTTGTTGCTTTCCGGAAAGCGGCAAAACGGTCAAACCCCCGGCAGGGTCCCACCCCAACATAAAATTTTTCACCAAATTTTATGTGTAAGGAGAAATCATCATGAAAAAGCTGTTTGCAATGCTGCTCACCCTCGCCCTTTCCCTTTCGCTCCTCGCGGGCTGCAGCTCCGCCCCGTCGGAATCCGCCGCGCCCTCCGATAACGCCGCCCCCTCCGAGGCGGCCCCCGCCGGAGACGCCGCGCCAGAAAGCGGCAAAAAGCTCCAGATCGGCATCGTGCAGGTCATGGAGCACCCCTCCCTCGACCAGATCCGCACCTCCTTTTTGGATGAGATGGCGCGGCTCGGCTACGGGGACGACAAGGTCGACTACGACTACCAGAACGCCTCGGGCGACACCTCCAACCTCAACACGATCTGCCAGAAGTTCGCGGGCGACCAGAAGGACCTGATCGTCGCGATCGCAACCCCGTCGGCGCAGGCCGCGGCCTCCAACGCGCCGGAGATCCCGCTCGTCTTCTCCGCCGTCACCGACCCGGTCGCCGCCAAGCTGGTGGCCGACCCCGACAAGCCCGACGGCATCATCACCGGAACCTCCGACGCGATCCCGGTCGACCAGGTGTTCGCGCTGATGCAGCAGCTCACCCCCGGCATCGAGACGGTCGGCATGCTCTATAACCTCGGCGAGGTCAACTCGGTGTCGGTCATCGAGGAGGCCAAGGCCTACTGCGACGCGAATAACCTCAAATACGTCGAGGCGAACGTCACCAACTCGGGCGAGGTCCAGCAGGCGGCGCAGGCGCTCGCCGGCAAATGCCAGGCGCTCTACTCCCCCATCGATAACACTGTCGCCACCGCGATGCCCGCGCTGGCCGAGGTCGCCAAGGCCGCCAAGATCCCCGTCTACGTCGGCGCCGACTCGATGGTCATCGACGGCGGGCTCGCGACGATCGGCGTCAACTACGTCCAGCTCGGCAACCAGACCGCCGCCATGGCCGTTAAAGTGCTCGAGGGCACGCCCGTCTCGGAGATCCCCGTCGAGACGCTCACCAACTTTGCGACCGTCGTCAACACCACCACCGCCGAGGCGATCGGCGTGACCATCCCCGACGACCTTCTTGCCACCGCGCAGGTGGTCGAATAAGCACTGTCCGCGGAATCTGTGATCGTGCGGGGCGAAAGCCCCGCACGGTTTTGCTCGCCCAGGGCGACCCCTCCGCCCCACGCGCGGCAGCCATCTTATCATTCCCCTGCTTCGCGTGATAAGGTGTCGCGGCTCCCAATGATTTTTGCCGACGCGAAGCGGCGGAATGGAGGATCCTTATGACCCTGTTCGCCCTACAGGGCGCCGTGGAGCTGGGGCTCATCTACGCGCTTGTCGCGCTCGGCCTCTTCGTCTCCTACCGCGTCCTCGATATCCCCGATCTGACGGTCGACGGCAGCTTTACCCTCGGCGCGGCCGTCTCCGCCGTATTCACCGACGCCGCCCACCCCTATCTCGGCATCCTGTTCGCCGTCGCGGCGGGCTGGTGCGCCGGCATGGTGAGCGCCTTTTTGCAGACCAAGCTGAAAATCCAGCCGATCCTCGCGGGCATCCTCGCGATGACCGGGCTCTATTCCATCAACCTGCGGGTGATGGGCGGGCGTTCGATGGTCTCCCTGCTTCGGGTGGACACCGTCTTCTCCCCCGTCTCCGGCCTCCCCCTCGGCAAGCTGCTCGTCGCGCTCTGCGTCACCCTGCTCGTCTGCCTCTTCCTCGTCCTCTTCTTCCGCACCTCGACGGGGCTGTGCATCCGCGCCACCGGCGACAACGAGACGATGGTGCGTTCCTCTTCGATCAACACCGACCGGATGAAGTTCCTCGGCCTCGGCCTCGCCAACGCCCTCGTCGGGCTTTCGGGCGGGCTGATCGCCCAGTACCAGAACTCCGCCGACATGAATACCGGCGTCGGCATGGTCGTCATCGGGCTTGCCTCCCTCATCATCGGCGAGGCGATCTTCGGCAAGCCCAGCGTCCCCCGCAACATCCTCGCGGTCGTGCTCGGCGCGATCATCTACCGCATCATCTACGCGTTCGTCATGGCGCGCGGCATGGCCGCCTCCGACCTCAAGCTGATCTCGGCGGTCATCGTCACGCTGGCGATCTCCTATCCGGTGGTGACGGACCGCTACCGGCTCCATAAACTGATGAAGGAGGCGGCCAAGGATGTTGGAGCTTAGAAAGGTCAGCAAATCCTTCTTCCCCGGCACCCCCAACGAGCGCCGCGCCCTTGTGGACGTCGACCTCACGCTTGCGCCGGGCGACTTTGTCACCATCATCGGCGGCAACGGCGCGGGCAAGTCCACCCTCTTCAACGCGGTCGCCGGGAACTTCCTCATCGACGCGGGCAACATCCTGCTCGACGGCAAAAACATCACCTTCCTGCGGGACTACAAGCGCGCGCGGCAGATCGGACGTCTCTTCCAGGACCCGCTGGCGGGCACCGCGCCCAACATGACGATCGAGGAAAACCTCGCGATGGCCTACCTGCGCGGCATCAAGAAGGGGGTGAGCCTCGGCCTCAACAAGAAGGACGAGGAATTCTTCCGTGAAAAGCTCTCCGAGCTGGGGCTCGGGCTGGAGGACCGGCTCAAAACCAAGATGGGCCTGCTCTCGGGCGGCCAGCGGCAGGCGGTGACGCTCATGATGGCGACGATCGTGCCGCCCAAGCTGCTGCTGCTTGACGAGCACACGGCGGCGCTCGACCCGGGCACCGCCGAGAAGGTCTCCGAGCTCACCCGAAAAATCGTCGAGCGGGACCACATCACGACGATGATGATCACCCACAACATGCAGCAGTCGCTCGAGATGGGCAACCGCACGATCATGATGGACGAGGGACGCATCGTCCTCGACCTCAAGGGGGAGGAGCGCGCCGGCATGACGGTCGACGGGCTGCTCGCGCTCTTCCGGGCCCACAGCGAAAAAGAGGGGGACAACGACCGCCTCCTGCTCTCCTGACCGCATCCGCCCGGACAAATGATCAGAATAAAAAACAACCGCCCGGTAGGCGGTTGTTTTTTATGTAGGTCAGCCGGCGGGCGGGTCCCCGGGCGTGCCGGAGCTCTGCGGGGCGGCGGGCGGCTGCCGGCGCGCGTGTTCCTCGAGCGCGTCACGGACAGCGCCGCGCAGGACACGGTAGAGCCAGTCCCCCGAGGCGGGGTCCATCCGCGCGTCCCGGATGCCGTTTTTGACCGCGGTTTTGATGATGAGGTACATGATCCACAGAACGAGCGCATAGAGGCCGACGGCTAGGAGCATCGGGAACAACAACGTGAAGAAACTCATCGGATTCTCCTTTCCGGTGTGCGGTCAGAGCTCCCCGATCGCCGCGTCGAAGCGCGGGACAAGCCCCAGGCGGTCGGGGCCGAGGTGCACCTGAAACTGGTAGATGTCGTGCCCAGGGAAGTGGTTCGCCTCGATCATGACGGGGCGCTCCTCCGTAATTGCCACGTCCCAGCCGATATAGCCGAGCTCGGGGATGTGCAGCGCCGCCTTCTTGACCAGGTCGACCGCCTCGCGGTACATCGGGATTTCGCAGCCGATCAGGTCGACGCCCGTCATCGGGTGCTGGAAATACGCCTTGCCGTCCTTGTCGGCGCCGGGGGTGCAGATTTTACCCGTCTCTTCGTCCACCAGCACCGCCATGCCGCCGCTGTTAAGGTTGTCGACCCGCTTGCCGTTGCCGATGCGCATGCTCGAGAAGACGAGGCGCACCTTCCCGCCGCGGCTGATCGTCACGAGGCGCAGGGTGTTGACCGACAGCGGATAGATGCGGCTGATGTCCGGGTGCTGGACGATGAACTCCTCGACGAGGTACTGCTTGCCCTCCCGGAGCATATCGTAGAGCCCGACGATCCGCGTGCCCGTCTCGATGAATTCGATGCCGCGCCCGCAGGTGCCGTCAAGCGGCTTTGCGACGACGCGGGGATGCTCCTCGCAGAACTGCTCGAACCCGGCGCGGTCGACCTCCCGCAGGTCGATCCAGTCACGCCCGTGGAAGCCGTCGAACCGCTTGAGGAACTCAACCTTGTCCTCGAGCAGGTGCCAGTGCTCGCGGGGGTTTAAAAGGCGCACATATTCGTTGTTTTTGCCGCGCGTGATGTAGGTCTTCCGCTGGTCGGCGGTGAGGTGATAGAATTCGAACACGAGGTAGTCCATATAGCCCGCCTGGTACTTGAAGCCGCAGGCGGCCATATCCACGAGGGTGGGCAGCACGCCCCTGCCCGTACGTTCCTTTACGGTGCGCGCGGTGTCCAGCATCGCGCCGAAATTCATTCCCGCGATGCGCTTTGCCACATATTTGAGATTCGGCATGGCCTCACACGTCCCTTCCCTTGCCGGGCTGCATACTGGGGCAGCGGCCCCGCCCGCCGGCGGCGGGCACGGAGTTCGCTCACGGCGCGCCAGGCCGCGCCAATTAGAAAGTGTGCTAATGATACCACAAAAACCGTCATTTTTCAACAGGCGGTTTTCCTTGCAGTAAAATGAAAGTCGCCGCGCACTGTTTGTTTGCAGGCGATTCCCGCCAACAAATTACGAATGAATGAGGTAACTATGAAAAAATTATTGACGCTTTTACTCGCCCTCACCACCGCCGTCTCCCTCGCGGCCTGCGGCGCGCCAGAAGCGCCCGCCGAGCCGAGCGAGCCGGCGCCGTCCGCTTCCGAACCCGCGGAGGAGTCCTCGAAGCCGGAGGAAAATGAAGCGGAACCCGCCGCCATGCCCGGGCAGGAGCGCCTCTCCGTGGCGGACGCCTCCCGCTTCCTCGGCACCGTCGAGGACTTCGCGGTGGATGACGCGGGACAGACCGTCCTGCTGATGCGCCGCGCCACCGGCTCCGACCTGCCGCGGGAGCTGAAGGTGACCCTTACGGAGGACACCAATTACAGCTTTGACAGCGCTCAGCTGGGCAACGGCGCGTTCCTCGAGGTCTATTACGGCGGGGAGCCGGACGAGACGGGCGCGGTGGACGCCATCGCGGTCAACGACCTGATCTCGGAGGACCTCGTCGTCTACAACGGCACGCTCGTCGAAATCACCACCGACCCTGAAAAGGAAGAGGGCTGTTCCCTGCTGCTCGACCCGCTGACGGAAGACGGGATGCAGTATGTCTTCCACGTTGACGAAAGCACCCAGTTTTACCTCGACTTTGCCTCCCTCAAGGCGGGCGACAAGCTGCATGTGATCCACAGCCCCGCTTCGACCCGCAGCCTGCCGCCTCAGAGCGCCGCGTGGGAGATCTCCCCCTACACCGAGCCCGAGGCGGGCGAGCTGCCCGCGCCCGCGGCGGAAGCCCCGGCGGACGGCGGAGACGCGCTCGTCGAGGCGCCGCTCGGCTCCCCTGAAAATCCCATCGCGTCCGAGCCCGCCGCGGAATAATCCATCCCAGAGCGCCCGGCAGGCGCGCGGAGCGGCCGCCGTTTTTGGCGGCCGCTTCGGTTTTTATACGGATACAGCCGGTATTAGCATTTCTGTCCGCGCGCCGATTATACCGCGTGCCAGCGTCTGGCAGACGGGTTTCCTGATTTTGGCCGGGCCTTCCGGCCGGTGCGCGTCATTGACTTGCAGATGCCAAAATGGTATAATTTTTTTATTGCAAAGCAATAAAAAAATTGGCCATGCGGCCCGTCCTCGGGCCGCGGCCATGAAATGCGCATGTACCCGCTTCGCGGGTACATGCGCAAAAAATAGCCGCCCCGGCAAGACTGTATAGTTCCATATCATCCTTGATCGGGCGGCTATTTTTTATTGTGAACCAAATTTCGCGCGGGAAAACCGTCAAATATCGGAGGCTTACTGATGAAAAAAGTCGTTTCCCTGCTCCTTGTTACGGCGCTGCTGATCGGCGCGCTCTCCGCCTGCAAACGGAACGAACCCGAGCCGGAGCCCGCTCCGCCCGAGCCCGTGACGCCGACCTACGACTACCAGGACGGGGAATACGCCGTCTCCTACGCCGTCCCCGCGCTCGACCGCACGCTCGACTACCTGACCATCTCGATCAAAAACGACGAGATCACGATCGTCGAGGCGGGCTGCAAGGAGGACGTTTCGCTGCCCGCCCCGTCGGAGGAAACCTCCGGAGACGCGGCCTCCGCTCCCGCGGAACCGGCCGCGCCGTCGGAACCGGCCTCCTCCGACGCGTCCTCCGAAGCCGCCCCCGCCGGGGAATCGGAGTACGAGGCCAAGGCCAACGCCCAGATGAAGGACATCGTCGCCGAATATGAAGCGGTGGAGGGCGATCTCGAACGGATGGAGCCGGTCGAGGGCGCGGAGGAACACACCTACCGGTTCATGCGCATGATGCGCACCGCGCTCAAATTCGCCAAAGCGGGCGACCATACCCCCGTCGAGCTCGGCAAATATGAGGACGGCAGCTATGAGGCGGTCATGCCCTCCTTCAGCGCGAGCGGCTGGAAGGATTACGTCCGCCTCACCGTCAAGGACGGCCTGATCACAGACATCGATTTTAACGCCCAGAAGGAATCGGACCCCTCCGTCCTCATCACCGACGATCCCGACCTCAACAAGGAGGGCGCGACCGACTCCCCTTCCGTCTACTACCCGGCGATCGCCAAGGCGTTCACCGACTCGAACGAAAACCTCGACAGCCTCTCCGTCCCGACGGGCGGCGCGGCGGCCGCGAAATCCTTCCAGAAACTGATGAAGCCGCTGCTGGCCAGCATGATTTCAGGCGGCGGCACCCAAGTCACCGCCCCGCGCTATGTCGACGGCACCTACAAGGCGCAGATGAAGGAGTTTGACGAGCACGGCTGGAAGGACTACGTCGTCGTCCAGATCCGCAGCGACAAGGTCTCGGTCAAGGAGTTCGACGCGGTCTCCAAGGAGGATGAGAACAAACTCAAATCGCAGGACGCGGAAATGGCCGCGCAGATGGAGGAAAAGACCGGCACCGGCCCCGAGGCATATACCAAGGAGCTGCGCTCCAACCTGGACGCCGCCGGCGGCGACCCGGTCGAGATGGACACCGTCGCGGGCGCGACCGTCTCCTCCAACAACTTCCGCCTGCTGGTCGGACAGATCCTGGCCACCGCCGCCGTGAACGGCGACACCGAGAAAACCCTCGAGGTCGAGTCCTTCCCCGCCGATCTCGGCCCCGCCGAAGAGGAGGCGTCCTCCTCTTCGGAAGCCGCCGCGTAAATTACAAGGCAACGGAAAAAGCCGCCCCTGCGGGGCGGCTTTTTTGATGGGGCGCGGCGCGAATCCGGGGACGGAGCGGCGGAGCCGCGCTTCGCGCGGGCGGCGGTCCTTCGGACCGGCGCAATCACGTCCCGCCTCCGGCGGGGCGCGATTCTCCGCCGCCCGCCCCGCGCGAAAACGCCGCCGGTTTCCCGGCGGCGTTTGTATCTCTCTCAGAGGTCGAAGGCGTCGTGGATGGCGCTGACGGCGCGTTCGCCGTCGGCGAGCGCCACGAGCACCGAAATCTTGATCTCGCTCGTGGAGATCATCTGGATGTTGACGTTCGCTTCCGAGAGCGCCTCGAACATCTTGGAAGCGACGCCGGGATTGGACTGCATCCCCGCGCCCACGATCGAGACTTTGGAGATGTTGTCGTCGCAGATGATGCCCTTGCCGCCGCAGCGCTCGTTGATGTCCTCCATCAGTTCGAGCGCGAGCTGCTTGTTGGAGCGGTTGACGGTAAAGCTGATGTCCTTGGTATCGTCACGGCCGATCGACTGGAGGATGATGTCGACGTTAACCTTTTTCGCGGCAAGCTGGGAGAAGATTTTGAACGCGATTCCGGGCTGGTCGGGCACCCCGATGATCGAAATGCGGGCCACGTCGTTATCGCGCGCCACCCCTCTGATGAGCATCTTTTCCACTTTGACAGCCTCCTTAATCTTGGTGCCGGGGTTCTTGGTGTAGCTGGAGAGCACCTCCAGGTTGACATTGTATTTTTTCGCCATCTCCACCGAGCGGTTGTGGAGCACCCCCGCGCCGAGCGTCGCGAGCTCGAGCATCTCGTCGTAGGTGATCTCGTCGAGCTTATGCGCGCCGGGAACAAGCCGCGGGTCGGCGGTGTACACGCCGTCGACGTCGGTGTAGATCTGGCAGAGGTCCGCGTGCAGCGCCGCCGCCAGCGCGACCGCGCTCGTATCCGAACCGCCGCGCCCGAGGGTGGTGATATCGTCATAGCGGTTGATCCCCTGGAATCCCGCCACGATCACGATGTTGCGTTTGGCAAGCTCGTTGTCGAGCCGCTCCTTGTTGATGCGGCGGATGCGCGCCGCGCCGTGGGTGGAATCGCTCAGGAAACCGGCCTGCCACCCCGTCAGCGAGATGACCGGCAGCCCCATCCGCTCGATGGCCATCGCCAGCAGCGACATGGAAATCTGCTCGCCCGTGGAGAGCAGAACGTCCATCTCCCGCTTGGATGCCATCGGATTGATCTCCTGCGCCTTGGCAATGAGGTCGTCGGTCGTGTCGCCCTGCGCGGACACCACCGCCACCACGTTGTTTCCCGCGCGGTAGGTGTCGGAGATGATCTGCGCCACGTTGAAGATGCGTTCGGAATCCTTCACGGACGACCCGCCGAACTTCTGTACAACCAGGTTCATATGGTTTTCCTCCAGATCTATGTAGTACGCCCGGGGGAACTTTTGAAAAAGTTCCCCCGGGACCCCTTCAAAACTTTACGTCAGGCCGGCCGCCCTGCCTCAACAGCAGGCGCTGCCCGTGCTGAAAGCCGAAAGAAGCGCAACGCCCACAAAAGTCCCCCCCGGGACCCAAATCAGGCCGGCCGCCCCGCTTCGGGACGGGCGCCGCCCGTGTCCAAAAGCGATTACACCCGTTCGATAACGGTTCCGGCATTATCTATAGACAGTGTATGCACCTGCCAGCCGTCCAGTCCCAATTCCGGGAGCCGCCGGGCGATGCAGTCGCCGAAATCGCGCAGATTCGCGTCGACAATCGCCATGATGGTGGGCCCCGCGCCGCTCAGGTAGGCCGCGTAGGCACCGAGTTGAAAGCAGGCGTCCATCACTTCCCCGCCGCCCTTCACGAGCCCCATGCGGTAGGGCTGGTGCAGGCGGTCGTCCGCCGCGACGCGCAGGTTGTGGTAGTTTCCGCTGTAGAGGGAGACGGACATGAGCGCGGCGCGGGAGAGATTGAAGACCCCGTCCCGGCGGGGCACCGTGTCGGGCAGGACGCCGCGCGCCTTCGCGGTCGACAGCTCAAAATCGGGGATGATCGCGACAAAGCGCAGGTCGTTTTTGATCTCCTGCTTGACGTACCACACCTTTTTTCCGTCGAAGACAGCGGTGACAAGCCCGCCGGTCAGCGCGGGGGTGGAGTTGTCGGGATGCCCCTCGATCCCGGCGGCGAGGTTCAGCAGCTCGTCGTCCGAGACGGGGTTCCCCATCAGGCGGTTCGCGCCCTTGAGCCCGGCGATCACGCAGGCGGAACTGGAGCCCAGCCCGCGCGTCAGCGGGATATTGTTGATCTGGCCGATTTTGAGCCCCCGGAAGGGCACGCCGCACAGCTCGTAGAGCCGTTTGGCGGTCGTATAGACGAGGTTCGTCTCGTCGGTGGGAATCTCCTTGCCGTCGAGCGATTCGATGGCAAGCCCGTCGTACTCCTCCAGCGTGACATAGTTATAGAGGCCGACCGCCAGCCCGATCGAGTCAAAGCCCGGCCCGATGTTGGCGCTGGTGGCCGGAATCCGCAACTTCAGCATCAATAGTCGAGCACCCGGATCTTGCTGAGGATCGTCACGCCCTTCTCCTCGAGCTTTTTGCAGGCGGCGTCGATCTCCCGCTCGGTCGCGGCGGGGGTGATGAAAGCGGCCTCGTTGGAGGGCTTGCCGTCGCGGGAGAGCGCCTTGACCTTGCCGAAGAGCTCCACCGCGTCCTCGAGCGAATTGCTCTCGAAGGAGCGGCAGCGCAGATACATCGCGGTGACGTTGTCCTCACGCGGGGCGACGTTGCCGCCGTTCGATTTCTCCCAGCGCAGCGAGGGGCTGGTATCGGTGGCCTTGGCGCACTCGATCACGTCCCCGACCACCGCCGAGGCGGTCGGGTATTTGCCCGCGCCCTTGCCGTAGAAGACCACGTCGCCCGTCGCGTCGCCGCGCACGAGGATGCCGTTGAAGACGTCGTCCACGTTGCCGAGCTGGCTGTCGTGGCTGACGAACGCGGGCGTCACCATGGCGGTGATGGGCGCGCCATTCACCCCCCGTTTGGCGCGGCCGATCAGCTTGATGACGCTGCCGCACCCGGCCGCGTAGGCCACGTCCTCCTGGGTGATCCGCGTGATCCCCTCGGCGTAGACGTCCCGCGGATAGACGTGGGAACCGAACGCCAGCGAGGCGAGGATGCAGATTTTGCGGCAGGCGTCCTTGCCCTCGACATCGTCGGCGGGGTTGCGCTCGGCATAGCCGAGCTTCTGGGCGAGCGCGAGCGCGCTGTCAAAGGTGACGCCCTCGCGGAACATCTTGGTCAGGATGAAGTTGGTGGTGCCGTTGAGGATGCCGGCGATCTCCTCGATGCGGTTGGCCGCCAGGCACATGTGCAGCGGGCGGATGATCGGGATGCCGCCGCCGACGCTCGCCTCAAAGAGGTAGTTGACATGGCGGCTGTGGGCGATGTCCAACAGCTCCGCGCCGTACTGCGCGACCAGCTCCTTGTTGGAGGTGACCACGCTCTTGCCCCGCTCGAGGCAGGCACGGGTATATTCGTGGGCGGGCTCGAGCCCGCCGATCACCTCGACGACGATCGAAATGCTGTCGTCGTTCAGGATGACGTTGAAATCCTTGACGAACCGGTCGGCATAGAGGCTGTCGGGGAAATCGCGCACATCGAGGATGTACTTGAGATCGAGCTCCTGTCCCGCCTTCCTTTCAAGACTCTCCTTATTTTTGAAAAACACGTCGACAACGCCGGAACCGACGGTGCCGCAGCCCAGAACCGCGATATTGATCATGACATGGTACCTCCAAACGTATTTTGACGGGAAAGGGATCAGATCGTCTTGGCCTCGACGATTCCGTCGAGCGCGCCGAGCATTTCGATCATCTCCGAGCGGGAGAGGCTCGACTGGTTGGTGCGCACCGACACCGTCGCGATCGCCACGCCGTCGACCGGGATGTTCTGGTTGACGGTGATGATGTTCGCGCCGGCCTTGTAAAAGGAGCTCAGCAGCGAGGAGAGCACGCCGGGGCGGTCCTCGAGCGTCAGGTAGAAGGTCACGAGGTTCTCGTTCATCCGCTCGTCGTACAGATAGATCGCGTCCTTATACTTATAAAACGCGCTGCGGGAAATGCCCGCCATCTGCGCCGCCTGCGAGGAGCTTTTGGCCTTGCCCTGCGCCAGCAGCATCTTCGCCTGCACGACCTTGAGGAATACATCCGGCAAAACCTGCGCGTCGACCAGCAGGAATTTCAAATTTTCGGACAAAGCGTCCACCCCTCGCATACTTTTGTATTACAGACAAATACACTATACCACACCTACCCGCCAAAGTAAACCGTCACTTTGTCACAGATTCGCAGATTTTGCAGATCGGTTCTGGTGAAGATGTCCATGGGAAACTGCTTGGCTGGATTTTTTCCATTCCGGCAGCAGTCCTGCCAATGTTTTCGCACCGTCCGAACCGGTGTTTTTTCGCCGCCGTCTGCATACCCTTTATAGGGACCATTTTGTTGAAGGGAGGCGGTGGCGTGCAGGCGGACGACAAATTCCGTGTCGTGGTGGATATCCTCTATTATGCGGCGCTCGGCGCGGCGGTCTATTTTGCTGTGCGCTACCTGCTTTGCTGGACGCTGCCCTTCTTCCTGGGCGCGGGGGTGGCGGCGCTGCTGCGCCCCACGACGTTGAAATTCGCAAAAAAAACGCGCATGAAGGAGTCCTGCGCCGCCGTCCTTGTGCTCCTCTTTTTCTACCTCGTGGCGGCGGGGATGCTCGCCCTCTTCCTTACCATCCTGCTCGCCCAGCTCTACGAGCTGCTGCTCCGCCTGCCCGAGCTCTACGCCGAAAACGTCGCGCCGCTGTTCGATCAGCTCAGCGGCTGGTTCTACGGGCTCGCCGGGCGCTTCGGGGCCTCGGCGGAGGGCGGACTTGAGCAGTTTTCGGGCGCGGTGTCCGACACCATCCGCCAGGCGGCGGTCGACGGTTCCACCCACCTCGTCAGCTGGGCCGCCGGGCTGGCGGCTAAATTGCCCATCCTGCTGATCGCGACGGTTTTCACCGTCGTGATCAGCATGCTCACCGCGACCGGCTACCGGCAGGTGGGCGCCTTCCTCTGCGGACTCTTCCCCGGCAAATGGGAGGAACGCCTACGCGGGCTCCAGCGGTTCGGGCGGGAGACGGTGTGGAAGATGGTGCGCGCCTACACGGTCATCGTGGCGGTCACCTTCCTGGAACTGCTCGCCGGACTGTGGCTGCTCGGTTTCCAGTATGTGCTTCCGGTGGCCGCCGCCATCGCCCTGCTCGACATCCTGCCCCTCATCGGCACCGGCACCATCCTCGTCCCGTGGGGAATCGTACTGATCGCGGGGGGCGACCTTGTGGGCGGCGTGGGGCTCATCCTGCTCTTCGCGCTCATCGAGGTGCTGCGAAACATCCTCGAGCCGCGCATCGTGGGCAACCAAATCGGCCTGCACCCCATTGTGACGATCACCGCCATGTATGCGGGACTCAAAATCGCGGGATTCTGGGGGATGCTTGCCGCGCCGGTCGCCGTGCTGCTCGGACGCTACCTGTGGACGGGAGCGGCCCCCGAACGGCGGGCCGAGGCTTAAAGGGCGGTCAGCCGTTCGATCGCTTCGGGCAGCTCGCCCGCGCTTTTGACCTCCGCGTCCGCGCCCGTGACCTCCGCGGGAAACAGCCCGTAGAGGCAGCCGACGAAGGGAACCCCGTTTTCCCGCGCGGCCGTCCTGTCGAAGTGCCGGTCGCCCACCATGACGGCCGCGCCGGGGCGCTCGGTTTCGAGGATGTGGGCCAGCAGCTGCGGCTTGTCCCAGCCGTCCCGGCCCTCGGGCGTGCCGTCGAAGAGGGGCAGCAGCCCGATCTGTCCGAGGACGAGATCGGTATATTCGCGCCGCGCGTTGGAGCAGAGATAGATTTTATAGCCGAGCCTCCGGAGTTCCCGGAGGCTCTCTTCCACCCCCGGATAGGCGCGCGCCAGACCGGGGATCGTCTCCCGGATCGCCTGGACGACGTGGAAATTGAATTCCTCGTATGTCTCCATCGAGCCGTCGGGTGAGATCACCCTGGCGTTGTCGGCGGCGGTCCCGCCGATCAGCGTCAGCAGCAGGCTGTCCGGCAGAGGGTCGCGCCCGGTGAGCGCAAGCGCCTTGCGGTAGGCGGGCAGCAGGAACCTGTCCGATTGGCTCAGGGTCCCGTCGAGATCGAATGCGGCCAGTTTTTTCATCCATACATCCTCCATCCATATGATACCTGTTTTAGTATATCACACAAAAAATCGGAATCATATTGTGCAACATCGAGAAATATTGCCGCGAAGCAAGGAATTTTTTGCCCACCCTCCCACGGATTTCCCCCGCACCGCTCCAATAAAATATTCCTTTGTTTTTTGGGGGGATCATGATATACTGATAATATCTATCAGACCATTCCACGAACCATCGGAAAGGATGTCGAATTATGGGAGAAGCGGGGACTTTTAAGACCACCACTTTTGGCGGCTTTGATAAGAAATCGGTGCTCAGCTATATTGATGCGCTCAACGAGCAGTTCCACGCCGCGGAGGCGGACTATGCCGCAAAGCTGGAGGAATACGCGCGCGCGCAGGACTCGCAGGTCGCGCACATCAAAAAGCTGGAAGCCCAGCTCGCCGACCAGGAGGGCAAGCTGACCGCCGTGGCCGAGCAGCTGGAAAAGGAACGCGGCATCGCGCGGCAGGCGCAGGAGATGATCTCCGAGCTCGACACCCAGAACAAGGCCCTGCAAAAACAGCTTTCCGACAGCGAACGCGAGCTGCAGATCCAGATCGAACGCGGCCGCCAGCTCCAATTCAAGGCGGAGAGCCTCGACTATAAGAGCAAAAAATACGACGAGCTGTCCGGCCAGATCGGCGACGCGATGATCGAGGCGAAGCGAAACGCCGACCAGATCATCGCCGAGGCAAACGGCAAGGCCGCGCAGATCACCGACCAGGCGCACGCCTACATGCGCAACTTCTACAGCGAGCTCGGCAGCTTCAAGGGGGACGCGGCGCGCCTGCGCAAGTCGATCGAGGAGATCCTCTTCGTGCTCAACGACCGCATCGACGTGATGCAGGAGGTCGTGCGGCAGGTCGAAAAGAAGTTTGGCGACGACACGCGGCTGGACTACACTGAGGAGCAGCCGCCCTTCTCCGAGCCCGCGGACGAAGCGGGATACCTGGGAGGTGCCGTGGATGAACACCTTCCGGATTGATGCCTCCGCGCTCTCCGAAAAGGCCCCGGAGCTGCGCGCGGGCGACCGCGTCCTGCTGTCGGGCACCATCTACACCGCGCGCGATGCGGCGCACAAACGGATGATGGCCGCGCTCAGGGCCGGGGAGCCGCTCCCCTTTCCGCTTGAAGGCGCGTGCATCTACTTCGCGGGGCCGACCCCCGCGCCCGCCGGTATGGCGATCGGCTCCTGCGGGCCCACCACCTCGGGACGCATGGACCCCTACACCCCCGCGCTGATGGACCGGGGGCTGACCGCCACCATCGGCAAGGGCGGCCGCTCGCGGGAGGTCTATGACGCGATCGTCCGCAACCGCGGCGTCTATCTCTGCGCGATCGGCGGGGCCGGCGCGCTCGCGGCGCAGTGCATCACCTCCTGCGAGGTCATCGCCTACGAGGATTTGGGGTGCGAATCGGTCAAGCGCCTCACCGTCCGCGGCTTCCCCCTCATCGTCGCGGCGGACTGCGCCGGTCAAAACCTCTTTGACGCGGGGCGCGCCGCATACCGCAAAGAAGCGTAGCGCACGAGCGCCGGAGACGAAAGTCTCCGGCGCTCTTTTTGCGTCCTGAAGCCGCGAGGCGCGCCGCTGGGGGCGAGGCTCGGGGGGCGGGATGCGCCGTCCCGCGGACGGTGCGGGCGGGCTCCGCCCGCCTCGCCCTGCCTGCGGCAGGGCGGTCCCGCCCCCGGCCCGTCTTTCCCGCCGCGCCAAAAAGGCAGGCCGCTCACGCGGCCCGCCCGATATTTCCCGTCTATGGTTCCGCGCGCTCCCCGGCGGCAAAGAGCCCGCCGAGCTCGAGCCCCGCGCGCCGTGCCATCTCGGAGGCGAGCGCGGCGTCCTCCGCGAGCTCCCCGGCGGAAAAGCCGGGCAAGCCGCCCCCGAGCTCCGCGAGCGGGTCGGCGACCCGCTCAAAGGCCGCGAGCGCGGAGATGAACGCCTCCCGCCCAACGCCGAAGGAGGCGGCGAGCGCGGCGGCCTCGCCGACGCCCCGCATGAGCTGCGCAGCAAGCGCCCGGCAGATGACGCGCATCGCGCGCCCGCGGCCGGGCGGGCCCGCGTAGTGGCAGTCGGGCGCGAAGCAGCGGATGAGCGGCAGCGCCGCGGCGAACGCCTCGCTGTCGCCCCCCGCGAAGAGGATGAACGGCCCGTCGAGCCCCTCCCGGCCGAACACGCCGCAGTCGATATAGGCCGCGCCGAGGCGGCGCATCCCGTTTGCGGCCGCGTGAGCGAGCGCGGGGGAGGTGTCGGTGAGGTCGATAAAGATCTGCCCCGGACGCACGAAAGGCGCGATGCTGTTGCAAAGGCGCGTCAGGTCGGCGGAGGCGTCAAGCGCGACCACGATTCGATCGCAGCGGTCGCAGAGCTCGGCCGCCGTGGCGCAGACGTTTACGGCGCGGCGGACGCTCCTGCCGTCCGGGTCGTAGACCGAGAGGTTCCGCGCCGTCTTTTCAAGCAGCTGTCCGACGACCGCGCGGCCGTTACCGCCCAGCCCGATCACGCCGATCTCCATGCGCGCACCCCTTCCGCTTTGATGGTTTCATTATAACAAAATCCCCGAAAGATTGCCACAGGAAATAAATATCCCCCGGCAGGGCCGGGGGATATTGGAGATTACGGATTGAGGGAGTAGTTCGGAGCTTCCTTGGTGATGTAGATGTCGTGCGGATGGCTCTCCTTGAGGCCCGCGCCGGTGATCTTGATGAACTGGGCGCGCTCGTGCAGGTCGGGGATCGTCCTGCAGCCCGTGTAGCCCATTCCGGCCTTGATGCCGCCGATCAGCTGGTAGATCGTGTCCGCAACGGTGCCCTTGTAGGGGACGCGGCCCTCGACGCCCTCGGGGACAAATTTCTTTTTGCCCTCTTGGAAGTAGCGGTCGCTCGAGCCCTCGCCCATCGCGGCGAGCGAGCCCATGCCGCGGTAGACCTTGAAGCTGCGGCCCTGGTAGATTTCGACCTCTCCCGGGCTTTCCGCGCAGCCCGCGAGCAGCGAGCCGAGCATGACGGTCGACGCGCCGGCGGCAAGCGCCTTGACGATGTCGCCCGAATATTTGATGCCGCCGTCCGCGATGACGGGCACGCCGTATTTGGAGGCGGCGCAGGCCGCGTCGTAGACGGCGGTCAGCTGCGGCACGCCGATACCCGCGACGACGCGGGTGGTGCAGATCGAGCCGGGGCCGATGCCGACCTTGACCGCGTCCGCGCCCGCCTTGATGAGGTCCTCGGTGCCGGAGGCGGTGGCCACGTTGCCTGCGATGATGGGGATTTCGGGATATTTCTGCTTAATGGCTTTTAAGCAAGTGAAAATGTTGGTCTGCTGCCCGTGGGCGGAGTCGAGCACGAGCACGTCGACGCTCGCCTTGATCAGCTCGTCCACGCGGTCCATATAGTCATGGGTGATGCCGACCGCGGCTCCCGCCAGCAGCCTCCCGCCTCTGTCGCGCGCGGAATTGGGGTACTGGACCGCCTTTTCAATGTCCTTGATCGTGATGAGTCCGCGCAGGTACCCCTCGCCGTCGACGATCGGGAGCTTTTCGATCTTGTGCTTGCGCAGGATCTGGCGGGCGTCGTCAAGGGTGGTGCCGACCGGGGCGGTGACCAGGTGGTCCTTGGTCATGACCTCCTTGATCTTGATGCCGTAGTCCTCGAGGAAGCGCAGGTCGCGGTTGGTAAGAATGCCGACGAGCTTCCCGTTCTCGCAGATGGGCACGCCGGAAATCTTATACTTGCCCATGATCTCGTCCGCGTCATAGACGAAATGCTCGGGCGAAAGGTAGAACGGGTTGGCGATGACGCCGTTTTCCGAACGCTTGACGGTGTCGATCTCGTCGGCCTGCCGCTCGATGCTCATGTTCTTGTGGATGATGCCGATGCCGCCCTCGCGCGCGATCGCGATGGCCATCTTGGAGGTGGTGACGGTATCCATCGCGGCGGTCAGAAAGGGGGAGTTGAGCCGGATTCCCCTGACCAGCTCGGTGGAGATGTCCACATCCGCGGGGACCACCTCGGAACGCGCGGGAACCAGCAGCACGTCGTCGAAGGTGAGCCCTTCCTTCGTGAATTTTTCACTTGCATTCGTATTCAGCATACGTCCTCCATTCCTCATCTCATCAGTATTCCGCGCCCTTGCAGGCGGTTATATTTTTACTATCATAGCACTTATCCCTGACGCAATCAATAGCCTTTATTGCTAAATTTTGCACCCCGGAGCACTAAATCCTGTATGCGGTGCACTGCGGCGGTTCTGTACGCCGGGGAAATACAAAGGATGCCGCGGACGGCGGCTCCTGCCGGTCGTCCGCCTCCCTCCACCCCGGCGGAACAGCGCCGTATTGTCCGCTGCCGGCAGGCAGCTCCACCCCACCCGGACCAGCCGCGGAGGACGCGGAGCCGGTTGACCGCGCGCCCGGCGCATGATAGAATAGGTCCAGATAGAAATGACGACGTCAGGAGGCGTTTTAATGAAAAGGTTTTTGACCGGCACGCTCTGCGTGCTTCTGATCCTGTCGCTGGCCCTGTCGGGCTGCGCTTCGCGGGAGGCCTCCCCCGTCCCCGAGGAGGAACCGGCTTCCCAGAGCGAGCCGGAGGAACCCGCCAGCGAACCGGAGGAGCCGGAGCCCCAGTCGTCCGAGCCGGACGAGCAGGAGCCGGAATACCCCCTGCCCGAATTGACCGACGCGGACATGAAGCTCATCAACCAGTCGCTGAACCAGTTCCTCAACTATTTCGGCGGCACGGAGAGCCTCTCCTCCACCTCCGAGCTGGACCCCGACCGCGTGCTCTTCTTCTGTCAGATGGAGGCGTTCCGGATGAAGGACCTGCTCGGCTATTTCTTCGACCAGGACGACAAGGGCAACTACCTCATCCCCGACACGGTGATCGACGATATGGCCCAGCGCCTCTTCGGCATCGAGGGCTTCTCCTTCACCGAGTCCCCCCGCTACGACCCGGACATGCAGACCTACGGCTACACCCTCGGCTATGAGGGGGAGCTGCAAAACTTCGCGACCTCCGAGCCGAAGGGCGCGCCCGACGGCGGCATCGCCTACGACGTCGACTTCTTCGAGGAGGGGGACACCTCCTTCCTGACCCCCGTGCGCGCCTCCCTCTTCACCTTCCGCGTCAACCGCCTCAACGGAATGCCCTTCCTCCAGCTCGTCTCGATCGAAGCGAAATAATCCCGTTTGAAGAAGCCGGCCCCGCTTTCTCGTTTAAGAAAGCGGGGCCGGCTTTGCGATCTTTATTTTGCAACATAACCAAAATCCTTTTCCAGGATCCCCCATTCTCCAAGCCGTTTTTCCTTGTGATATTCTTTCCCATAGACATCATGGAACGAGATCGACACCTCCACTCCGGTCAGAGCGTCCTTAACCGCCTGCCGTATGGATTCACTCTTAGGATTAATGGCAATGAGGACGATTTCCTGCGTAGGCAGGATCGTCCGTCCTTCAATCTCGAGGGAAAAGCCCTCCCACTTCTGCTTGACCTTGGGCATCATCTCGATCAAATTGCCATGGACCTCTTCTCCACGCGTCATCATGGCCTTGTCAATTGTCATCGCGCCCAAACCCAGGTTCCTGATCAAAACCGCAAGATTCCCTTCATGGCATTTTTCCACAATAAAGCATATCGGCAAGATACTGATCCGGTCATGTTTTTTCTGGATATATGCCGTAAAAACGGAAACAAAGAGCGCACAAGCCGCGATAACCACACTGCAAATTTCAACAATCATGAAACCCTCTCCTTGCTACGGCGTCCAAGATGCATTCGCGATCATTCCATTCCGTGCCGCTGCCGGTAATCGGCGAGCAGCAGGTCGACCATCCGGCCGTAGCTCTTGACGCCGTCCGACTGGTTGTTGGCGCGCAGGTAGGTGTTGTTGACCGCAGTGCTGACCTCGGCGACCGGGCCCTCAAACCGCGCCCAGTAGGCGTTGTTCGCCGCGAAGTCGCGCCGCACCCCGTCGGAAAGCAGCGCGTCCACCTGGAAAAAGAGCTCCCTGTCGGCGGCGTAGAGCCGGTTCTCGGCGTGCACCAGCGCGAGCATCACGCCGCTGTAGCGGAATTCGGAAGAATCGCTCTTCCGGCAGGCGAGGTATCCGATGAAGTTCGCCTCGTCCTCCCGCATGAACCCCCGCGTGTGCGCAAGCTCGTGGCACATCGTGGCGGGCACCGAGTAGTCGGGCGCAAGGGTGTTGATGTTCGCCTCAAAGGTGAGCAGGGTGAATTCCCCGGTGATCTGCGCCATCGACATCAGGGTGGAGTTGAGCACCGGCTTGGGGGTGATCGCAAAGGCCGGGAGGACATTGTAATCCTCCTCCAGCCTCGCGAAATCCGCCCGCGCCCGCGCAGCGTTTCCCGAAAAATCCTCTGTGAGCCGCATGACGCCGGATGCGTCCTCGGGCAATCCCTCGCGCAGGGCGTTCGCCTCCAGCGCGAGCTCGCCGCAGAGCGCGGCCAGCTCCTCCGCGGAGGAGTCGCGCACCGCCAGTCCGCTGAACGCGGCGAACTCGGGGCGGTAGTAATTGAGCCCGCAGGTGGTGACGAAGAGGAAAAAGAGGATGCTCAGCCCGTTGACGAGCAGCCACAGCGTCTTCCCGAACCGGGGCGGCTCTCCCCTTCCGCGCAGGAAGCGCGCGAGCCGGAAGATTCCCCGTCCGATCCACAGAAGCGCGGCGGCCAGCAGGACGATCACGCCCATCTCGAAGAGGGAGAAGGGCAGCAGCGAGGTCAGCGCGCCGACGGGGCGCGCGAGCAGCGGATAGAGCCCCTCGGAAAAGAGGCGCTCGGTCCCCCACGGGTCCCGCCTCGCGAGCCAGACGAGCAGAAGCCCGGCCGGCGTCAGAAGCACCGGCCACCAGCGGCGCAGCAGCCCGCGCGGGCGCAGCCGTTCCCGGACGGCGGCGCGCATCAGAGCACCACCAGCGTGACGCCCCGGTTTTCACGGGCGAAATCGCGGTCGCGGGAGAGCTCCGGGCAGAGCGCGAGCGCATTGCGCGCCTGCTGCGAAAAGGGGGAAAATTCCTCCCCCGGGACAAATTCCCGGATTTTGCCCTGCGACTTCATCCGGGCGAGATGGCTATGTACGCCGTCGTGGATCGCGCCGCCCCGGCCGCTGCTTCCGTAGCCGTGGATGAGGCGCACTGCGGCCGCATGCCGCATCCGCGCGTCGGAGAGCCCCAGCTCGAGCCGCCGGAGCGCAATCTCCACCGTGGGCATGCCCGCCTCGAGATTTACCGCCGCCACCATCTCACTGCTCCAGCGCGGCGATGTCCGCCTCGCTGAGGGTGAGGTCGCAGGCGGACATGCTGTCCTCGAGCTGTTCGAGCGTCGAGCAGCCGATCACCGCACTGCCCGGCAGCCTGTTCGAGGTGATATAGCCCAGCAGCACCGCCGCCGGCGACGCGCCGGTGCGCGCGCAGATCTCCCGGAGCGCCGCGAGCCTGCGGCGGTTCTTCGGGCCGTCGTACCGCTCGGCGAACTTGGGCTGGAGCGGCTCGCCCGAAATCATTTTGGAAAAATCCCCGCCCGCCTGCGGCGAAAACGCCATGACGGGGATGCCGAGCGCGAGATAGCCCGCGTACTCCTCCGGGGTCATGCTCACTAGGGTCGGGTCGGGCCACGCGCCCGGCTTCACGTAGGCGACGCCCCACTGGATCTGGGACACCGTAAAGGGCGTTTTCCCGTTCGCGCGGGCGTAGGCGTTCGCCTCCGCGATGCGCGCGCAGGTCCAGTTGGAGGCGCCCAGCGCACGGACCCTGCCCGCCTTCACATGCCGGTCGAGCGCGTCCATGATCTCCGAAACCGGCTTTTCCGGGTCATCTCGGTGGAGGAAGTAGATGTCCACGCTGTCCACCCCCAGCTCGCGCAGGGAGGTTTCCAGGTCGCTGTCGATGCAGGCGCGGTTCACCCGCTTTTGCGACGGGTCCTCCATCACATGGTGCGCGCCCTTGGTGATGAGCACCACCCTGTCGCGCGTCCCGCGTGATTTGAGCCACCGCCCGACGATCGGCTCGCTGTTGGAATAGGACGCGTCGCGGGCCTCCGCGCGCCCGTAGATGCGGGCGGTGTCGATGACGTTGCCGCCCAGCTCGAGGTAGCGGTCCATCAGGGAAAACGCCCGTTCCTCGGGGATGCGCACCCCGAAATAATCGGCCCCGCGCGCGATTTTCGCAAGTTTCAGCGTGCCTCCGGCGGCCTGCACGTCCATGAATTTCATCCGAAGCCCTCCTTGTTCGTCCGCATATTCAGCCCTGCGCGGCAGGGAAATTCTTTATGGACATTATATCGAAATTTTGCCTTTTTTACAAGCGCGTGTCGGGATTTGGCGCTGCCAAAGTCAGGCGGATTCCCTTCCTCATTTTACATGCGCGTGGAAACGGCAGATTTACATCCGACCGCATTGAATTGCTCAAACTAAGGTGTTACAATAAACTACAGAACTTCTGATACAGGTGATAGCATGAACGGCAACGATCTGATCCGCGTGATCTCCTTCAACCTCAAGCGGGACTTCGGCCTCCCGCTGAACCGCTCTCATAAATGGTCGGAACGGCGCGCCCTCGCCGCGCAGTACATCCGCGAGAGCGGCGCGACGATCATCGGCGTGCAGGAGCTGCTCCCAAATATGCGCGAGGACGTCAGCCGCCTGCTCGACGTCGACTACAGCGTCCTCGGCTTCGGCCGCTATTCGGGCATCCGGCCCCAAAGCGACGAGCACAGCGACATCATCATCAAAAACGACAGCGCCAAGGTGAATCTGATCAAGACCTTCTGGCTCTCCAAGGAGCCCGAGCACCTCTCGCGCGCCTATTACGCCATCTTCCCGCGCATCTGCACCGTCGCGGAGATCTACCTCAAGGATCTCGGGCGTTCGATCCGCGTCTTCAACACTCACCTCGACCACATCTGCGGCATCGCCCGCACGCTGGGCATCCGCGTCATCCTCGGCTATATGGAGCGCTTCAACGAGGAGCGCGCGCTACCGACCGTGCTGATGGGCGACTTCAACGCCAAGCCGGGCAGCCGCCCGGTCCGGATGCTCCACAGCCAGCTCGAGGAGTTCCCCGGCATCCACCTCACCGACGTCTACTCCCGCTTCGAGCCTTCGGAGGTCCACAACACCCTCCACAACTTCAGCGGACGGGTGAAGCCGGGCTCCCAGCCGATCGACTACATCTTCGTCTCCGACGAGTTTGAGATCGTCGAGAGCCACGTGGTCACCGACCCGATCGACGGCCGCTACCCGTCCGACCACTACCCGCTCGAGGCCACCCTCCGCCTGCGCGCCGAGGCGCGCACCTGCACCGCATGACCGCGTCCATACCGAAATAAAAAACGTCCGTGGCGATTCGCCGCGGACGTTTTTCACCGGGTTCCTTTACTTGCACTGAAAGGACAGGCAGTCGGTGCACTGATCCATGGTCGGGTTCATCTCGTGGGTGCCGACGCGGATGCGGTCCAGCGCGCAGAAGTTGGAAGTCTCGCAGTGGTTCCGGCACTGGGTGACGGTGCACTCGATGCACTTGTTCGCTTTGCAGTTGTCCATGAAAAAACGCCTCCTTAAATTCTCGCACGTGTTGCAAACGGGGACGTAACCCATCTTGTTACGTCCCGATTAGTATGTCCCGCGCGCGCGAAAATATGAATCGGGCAACTGGAAAAACAAATCCGCCCCGGCCGGACGGCCGGGGCGGATTCGCGGGAAAGTCAGTTTGCGTTTTTCAGACGGAGCCGCAGCTTGTCGGCGATCATCGCGACGAATTCGCTGTTGGTCGGCTTGCCGCGGCCGTTGTGGATCGTATATCCAAAGTAGCTGTTGAGGGTGTCGACGTCTCCGCGGTCCCACGCGACCTCGATCGCGTGGCGGATCGCGCGTTCAACGCGCGAGGCGGTGGTGCCGAACTTTTTGGCGACGGTGGGATAGAGCAGCTTTGTGACCGAGTTGATGATCTCGGGCGTCTGGACCGCCAGCATGATCGACTCCCGGACATAGTGGTAGCCCTTGATGTGCGCCGGGACGCCGATCTGGTGGATGATCTCCGTGACCATGAGTTCGAGGTTCGGTTCCCCGCCGGCAGCGTGTTCCGCGCCCGCGCCGATCGGCGCGGAGGGAACGCCCGCCAGCTTGACAATCCGCTCCACCATCACCTCCGGATCGAACGGCATGAGGAAGAAGTAGCAGGCGCCTGCGGACATCAGTTCGTTTTCCAGCATCTGGTTGCTGAAGGTCGAGGTGACCATGAAGCGCGGCTCGTAGCCGAGCCCCATCTCCTTGACCGAGTTCATGACCCCGATGGCGTCGAGCCTCGGCATGAACACATCCATCAAAACCACCTTGGGACGGGTTTCCCCGATCAGCTGCGCGACGGCCAGTCCGTCTTTGGGCGCGACCACCGTGTCGAATCCGTAGGTTTTCAGGAGAGACGCGCATTTCGCGCAATATTCTCCGCCACCCTCCACGATTAGCACTTTTGTCTGATCCTTCACTTACTAATACGCCTCCATGTCCTCCCGTTTCCCTGATAAGATCTTATCACTTTTTGGAAATTATGACAACCATTTTCCCGTAAGTTTGACGAAGAAATCCGCGCCCGAAATTGTTAAAAGTTTGTTGAATTTCCCGGTGTCATTCCCGCCCTCTTTCGACGGATGACGACATCTTTTCCATGTTTTCCGCAAAAATTCCGTAGCCTCGAGTCGGATCGTTGACGAAAACATGCGTCACAGCGCCCACCAGCTTGCCGTTTTGCAGGATCGGGCTGCCACTCATTCCCTGCACAATCCCGCCGGTTTTTGCCAGAAGCTCTGAATCGACCACGCGGATTACCATATTTTTGGTCGGATTGTTTTCCCCGATACTGACTTTTTCGATGTTTATCGCGTACTCCTTCGGCCCGCTGTCGTCAAGGGTGCAGCGGATGGTCGCCGGGCCCTCGACCACCTCGTAGCGCAGCGCCAGCGGCACCGGCTCGGCCCCCGCGGACGGCTGCCCGCCGGTCCCGAAGATCCCCACCTGCGAGTTGATCAGCAGCTCGCCCGTCCGGGAGCCGGTGAAGCTGCCGCGCAGCTCGCCGGGCGCGCCGCTCTCCCCCTTGTGCACGCCGGTGATGCTCACGTCGACGATCTCGCCCGAGTGCAGCGGCATGATGTTGCCCGTGTCCACGTCGCAGATCGCGTGTCCCAGACCCGCAAACACGTCGCTCGACGGGTTATAATAGGTGAGGGTGCCGATGCCCGCGGACGAGTCGCGCACCCAGATGCCCGCGCGGTAGCTGCCGTCGTCGCTCTTGACCGGCGTCATGCTGCAGGAGAGCTCCTGCCCGCTGCGCTGGAATTCGATGCTGACCGGCTTTCCGCCGCTGGCCGTCACGACCGCTCCGACGTCCTCGTTGGTCTGTACCGCGTGCCCGTCCATCGCGGTGATGATGTCGCCCACCTTGACGCCCGCCTCCTTGGCGGGATTGCGGCTTTCGCCGCCGCAGGGAATGTCGCTCATGCCGACGACGATGACGCCCTCGGTGAACATTTTAATGCCGAACGGCGTGCCGCCCGGGACCACCATCGAGCGGTCGACCACCTGGACCTGGACCTGCTTGATCTCGATGCCGTAAGGGAGCTTGAGGTCCACATTATAACTGTTGCCCGCGGTGGAATAGGCTTCGACGGGCAGGCTGTCGCCCGAGGATTCCGTCGTGATGGGCAGCGTGGAATTGATCGTGAGGGTCTCGCCCGCCGCCACATAATAGTGGTCGGGCAGGACCGCCTGTGTATAGAGCGCGAGCGATTGTACGGCGACGACCGCCAGGCAGAGTGCTCCCGCGACTTTTTGTATCAGCTTTCTCATTGGAATAATCCCCCTGTATTCATCAAATTCAAAAAAGAAATTTCACGCTTTTACTGTTCCACCGGATAATCTGAATATTGCGGGGAATAACTTCAATGATTTTTGGGAGCAAAAAATATTTGAGCCCGAACGCCCGCGCCGCCGCGCGCCCTGATTTTGCCTGCGCACGGTGGTAAAAAGTTCCGGTATCTGCTATACTGGATCTGGGTGGAGCGCCGCCGGTTTTTTTGAAAAAAAGGCAGCGGAAAGGACGGATGGAAATGCGGGTGGCAATCATCGGGTCCCGGGAAATTTACGGATACGGCCTGGACGAGCTCATCTCCCACATCCCGCAGAACGCCTCCGAGCTGGTGAGCGGCGGCGCCGCGGGCGTGGACGCGCTCGCCGAGCAGGCCGCCGGGCGGCTAGGGCTGCCGATCCGCGTCTTCCGGCCCGATTATGATCGGGACGGGCGCTTCGCTCCGCTCGTGCGCAACAGCGAGATCGTCGGGTACGCCGACCTTGTGCTCGCCTTCTGGGACGGCCGGTCGCGCGGCACGGCGGACACCCTGCGCAAATGCGTTGAAACGGGCACGCCCTTCCGGATCATCCACATTCCATAATTCCCAATTTTTCGATAAAATTTTTTTAAAATAGTCATATGACGGTAACAATACATAAAAGTCGAGTCGGCTCTCTGACGAGCGCCGACCCGGCTTTTTCTTCCGCGCAAGCGCTTATCTGTTACCGGCGCCCGTCCGGTCGATCTCGCAGGAGACCGCCACGTTGTACCCGCAGGAGGCGAGCGCCTCCCCCCAGTTCTCCCGGTGCGCCTCGTAGTAAGCGGGGTACCGCTGGCGCATCAGGCGGGAGAGCCCGAGCAGATCGTATCCCCGGCGCAGGGAGGACGCCACCATCTCCTCGATCTCCGCGCGAATTTTGATCTCCTGCAGGGCGGAGGCGTACCGGCGCGTCCGGTCGTCGAAGCCGCCCGAGAGAAGGCGGCTCTCCAGCGCGGTGCTGCGCACCTCCAGCCGGATGTCGAAGACGGGGACCTCCCCCGACATCTCGACGGTGATCTTCGCCTTCTGCCGGTGGGTCACCGCGGCCACCTCGCCGAGCTGGCCGTCCCCCACCGAGAGGACGCACGCCTTCGCGCGGTTCTGGGTCCACTCGAGCCCGCACGCCGCCGCCGGGCTGATGGAGGCTTCCATCCGGTGCCCCACGAAAACCGCGGCCCCGCCGAGCGAGAGCTTTTTTTCAGGCGTCTTCTCCGCCGCCTGCCGCGCCTCGGAGCCCGTCCCGCTTTCCTCAGACGACGCCTCCGAAGACGGCGACCCGCTTTTCGGCGGATCGGGGGCGCTGTAGCGCAGCAGCGTGACCGCGCCCGCGGCGTTCTCGGCGTTCGCCGCGCCCATCAGGTCCTTGAGGCGGCTGGGCGGCGAAAAGCCGCCCTTGCCCGCGCTTTCGAGCACGTCCGCCAGCCCCTCCGCCGAGAGGGCGGGGTCCTTTTCGCCCGCGCGGATGAGCTCCCCCGCCTCTCCCTCCGCCACCGCGACGAGGGTTGCCGGGGATATCTGGTGGTTGGAGTTGAAGAACCCGAGCGGTCCCTCCGCCCCCGCGCGCGCGGCCTCCTGCCCAAACACGATCACCCGGACGCTCCCCAAAAAGAGCTGCCGCCCCTGCGTCGCCGAGGCGCGGGCGAGCAGTTCGGTCATCGTCGCGCCCGTCTCCTCGACCAGCACGGTTTTGGCGTCCTCGGGCGACTGGTTCGCGCCCGCCGCCGCGCCGACCGCCTCGCGCACCTGCATCGTCGCGCGGTAGCCGCCCTCCTCCGCGAGGTCGATGCCGATCGCCTGCACGACTCCCCGCTCGTTGAGCCGCACGCTCGGGACGCACCCGGCCAGCAGAACCAAAATTGCGCAAAGCGCGGCGATCCGTCTCATTGCGCGGCCTCCTTTCCATCCTCCACGGGGCTTTTTGCGCGCGGGAAGCAGAGGGTCACAAGCGGCGCCGCGACCGCCAGCAGCAGAAGCGGCACGCCGCTTTCCCACGCGGAACCGGCCGCCTCCCACAGCGGCGCCGCGGCTACCGCGGCGATTCCCGCCGCCAGGGCGCAGAGCGCGGAAGCCGCGCCCATCCGCACCTTCGGGAAGAGCCGCCGCAGGCAGGTACAGCCGCAGTAAAGCCACGCGGCGGCGCGCAGGAAGGCGGTAATGATCCACACGGTGATGTGCACGAGGTCCATCCGCCCAAAGACCGACAGGTTCGCCACGGCGGCGGCGGTCTGAAGCGGGAAAAGGCGGGTGCCCGCATAGTCCCCGAGCGCCGTCAGAACGAAGAAGCAGAGCACCCACCACACCGCCGCGGTGAGCGCCACCCACCAGAATCCGGTCTTTCCGCTCCCGCCGCGCACCCGCGGGAAGAGCAGCAGGAAAAGCAGGATATCCGCGTTGCCGGCCACGCCGCGAAGCGTCCCCGCGGCAAGCGCGCCGGGATCCAAAAAGGGGTTCGCGAGGTTCGCGAGGTCGACCTCGGGCAGCAGCGCGAAGAGCAGGAGCGCCCCCGCCGCCATCGCCGCCGCGAAAAAGAAGCCGCCCGCGCGGGAAAACGCCTCCAGCCCGAGGGCAGCGGCATAGGCGGCCGCCAGCAGGAAAAGGAGGACGAACACCCACTGCTTTGCATTCTGGTAGACGGTGCTCACGAGGAAAAAGCTGAAGTGCCCGGCCGTCGAAGCGGCCATGTAGACGCAGAAGAGCCCGCAGGCGGCGGTGAGCGCGGCGCCGAACGGCCTGCCGACCCGCCAGAAGGCGGTGAGCATGTCGCTGCCCGCCTTCCGCCGCAGCAGGAAGAAGGGCAGCAGCATCAGCAGCGCGCCGGCCGCCGCGAGCGGCACGGCCGCCAGTACCGCCGGCCCGGAGAGGTTGTTTTCGGAGCGGGAGGTATAGGTGAAGAGGACAAAAAGACGGCAGAGCAGGAGCAGCATGACGAGCTGCGCCGGAGAGATGTCGCGCGGACGGCTACCGGTCATCTGCGGTCCCCTCCCCTCGGATGTCGCTTCCCGCCAGATCCTGCACCCGCAAGTCCTCCTTTGCCAGCGTGCGCCATCCCCAGCGGAAGAGCACGTCCCGCATCGGGTAGAGGGAGAAGGGGGTGGCGGGCGAGGTCGCGGGGACGCCGAGCGGGTTCACGGCGCAGAGGTTGACGATCACGGCGCACAGCGCCAGCACGACGCCGAAGACGCCCGACAGCCCGCCGATCAGGATAAAGGCGAAGCGAAGCACCGTCACCGGCTCGTAGAGGCTCGGCACGACAAATGAGCTGATCGCGGTGACGGCGACGACGATGACCATCGGCGCGCCGATGATGCCCGCGTTGACCGCCGCGTCTCCGATGACGAGCGCGCCGACGATGCTCACCGCGTGGCCGACCGCCTGCGGCATCCGCAGCCCCGCCTCCCGCACGATCTCATAGATGAAAAAGACGGCCAGCGCCTCGAACATCAGCGGGAAGGGGGTCGTCTCCTCACTGACAACGAGGCTCGTCAGGATCGTCGCGGGCAGCAGCTCGGGGTGGAAGGAGCCGACCGCGACATAGAGCCCCGGCAGCAGGATGGAGAGGGCGAAGGCCGCGTATTTGAGCCAGCGGATGAAGGTGGCGAAATAGGGCCGGTGGGAGTAGTCGTCGAGGCTCTGGAAGTTTTCGGCAAAGAGATAGGGCACGATGAGCGCGTAGGGAGTGCCGTCGACGAGCAGGCCGACGCGCCCCTCCGCGACCTTGGCGCAGAGGGTGTCGGGCCGCTCGGTGACGCCCACCCCCGAAAAGAGGGAGAGCGGCTTCGAATCGAGGAAGGGCTGAAGGTAGCCGCTTTCGAGCACCACGTCGATCTTCACCTTGGAGAGGCGGTATTTGACCTCGCGCAGCAGCTCGTCCGACACCGCGCCGCGCAGGTAGACGAGGGTGCAGTCGGTGCGGCTCTTGTCCCCGAAGACGGTCATCTCGAAGATCAGATCGGGAGATTTGAACCGCCGCCGCAGCAGCGACATGTTGGGCCGCAGCATCTCGGAAAATCCCTCGCGGGAGCCGCGCACGTTGGTCTCCCCCGCCGGTTCGCCGACCGAGCGGCCGGAGAAGCCCTGGATGCCGAAGACCGAACCGCCCGCGATCCCGTCGATGAGCAGTACGACAAAGCCGGACATCATGAACCGGAAGAGCTCGCCGAAGGTGTGGATCTCCTTCTGGTCGGGCGCGAGCAGAGACTGGTGGCGCACCCAGTCGAGCACCGAATCGGGGCCGGGCTTTTCGAGTCTCAGGCGGGTGAGCGGCTCCGCGAACATCTCCGAAAAGGTCTGGGTGTTCACCATGCCCTCGCACATCAGCACGGCGCAGGGCACGCCGCACACCTGCACCTCGTGGATGATGAGGTCCCCGGAGTCGGTGAACATCGCGCGCACCCCGATCAGGTTGTCGAGCAGCGCGCTCCCCAGCTTTTTGTCCGCGCCCTCGTCCGGGCGCGGCGGCGCGTAGGCGGGCGGCGGTGCGAACAGCCCCTTCAGATAACGGATGACACCCATTCCCATTCCTCCCGTTTTACAGTTTGATACAGCGTTAGTATTGCCAGCAAAGCGGCGGGAATATCCATTCGCTTTCCGGCCAGACTAAGAGTCAGTAAAATCGATGGAGGTTCGATGGCTTTTGTATATTGTATTCATCCGCGTGCTGATCATCTATGCGCTGATCATTCTGAGCCTTCGGCTGATGGGCAAACGTCAGATCGGCCAGCTCCAGCCCTCCGAGCTGGTCGTCACCATCCTGGTCTCCAACATCGCGACAATGGCGATCGAGGACAGCAACGTGCCGCTGATCGGCGGCATCATCCCCATCCTCACGCTGGTTTCCTTCGACGTTCTCATCTCCGCGATGACCCTGCGCTATAAAAAGATGCGCCGCATCGTCTCGGGTACGCCGCGCGTCATCATCCGCGACGGCAAGATCGACCAGAAGCAGCTCAAGGAGCTGCGCTTCACGATCGACGACATGATGGAGGAGCTGCGCGGCAAGGATATCTTCGACGTGCGCGACGTGGCGTTCGCGATCGTCGAAACGACCGGCTCCCTCTCGGTCTACCCCAAATTCACCGCCCAGCCCGCCACCGCCGGGATGCTCAATCTCCAGGCCCCTCCCGGCGCGGACGCGCCGCCCGTCGTGCTCATCGCGGACGGGGTCGTGATCGACAGCGCGCTTGGCTACTGCAACCTCAAATATGAGTGGCTCGAAAAAACGATCACCGACAACGGCTATACCACACAGGACATCTTCCTGATGACCTGCAACCGCCAGGCCGACTACCTGATCGTGCCCAAAGCACAGCTCAAGCTCAAGGACCGGAAGGAGGATGCGTCATGAAACGGGTCGTCGCAGTCTGCGTCATCATCGCGCTCATCCTCGCGGCGAGCACGGCCGCGCTCATGCACCTGCTGCGCGTGTCGGACGAGATGGAGGCCTCCCTCTCCGCCATTGCGGACGCCATCGACCGGGACGACATGCCGCGGGCCGCGCGGCTCACCGACGAGTTCCACGAGCAGTGGGAGCGCAACGAAACGGTCATGACGCGCTATATCCACCACGACGAGCTCGACACGATCACCGGCATCGTGGCGCGCCTGCCCATGCTCGCGAAATACGGCGAAACCGCCGAATACGCGGCGGAGGTGGCGCGCCTGCGCCACCTGATCTCCCACATCCGCGACGCGGAGATCCCCACGCTGCCGAATATCTTTTAGCGCGGGCACAAAAAAGAGGGCCCATCCGGATTTCCGGATGGGCCCTCTTTTCGTTTCAAATCATTTTCCGTCCCCGTCGCGGGAGCTCAGCAGGGTCTGGAGCTCCTTCATGAACGAGTCGATGTCCTTGAACTGCCGGTAGACCGACGCGAAGCGCACGTAGGCAACCTCGTCGATGCCGCGTAGCTTCTCCATGGCGAGCTCGCCGATCTTGTAGGAGGGGACCTCCTTTTCCAGCGAGTTGCGCAGCGTCATCTCGATGTCCCGCACCGCCTCCTCGAGCACGTCGAGCGGCACCGGGCGCTTTTCGCAGGCGCGCACCATGCCGCCGAGCACCTTGCCCGCGTCGAACTCCTCGCGCGACTTGTCCTTCTTGATGACGATCAGCGGGGTGGTCTCGATGACCTCATAGGTGGTGAACCGCCGCCCGCACTTGATGCACTCGCGGCGGCGGCGGATGCGCTCCGACTCGTCGGTCGGACGGGAATCGATGACTTTGCTTTCGACATATCCACAGTATGGGCACTTCACAGGACCATCTCCCTCATTCTGTTGGGGCGCTTGTTTATACTATCTGTATTACCCGTATCATAACATAAAACGCCCCGCAAAACAAGGAATTTTAACCATTTTCCGCGTGGATCGCCGCAAGAATCCGTGCATAACTGTCATCGAGCTCCCCATACCCGCCGTAGCTGTCGCGGTAAAGCTCGAGCATCACGCCGCCGTCGAAGCCGTACCCGCGCACCCTTCCGAGCAGCGCGGCAAGGTCGAGCTCCCCCGCCCCGAGCGGCAGGCAGTCGCCGCGCGCGCCGTGGTCGCTCACGTGCAGATGGACAAGGCCCTCCCCCATCGCGCCGGCCATCTCGGCGGGCGAATAGCCCGCCCGCACGCACTGCTTGATGTCGAGGACGAACCGCGCGCCGGGGAGATAAGCGCGCATGTCGGTGAAGAAATCGGGGCAGTAGCCCGCGCAGCGCGGGACGTTCTCCTGCGCGACGGTGACCCCCATCCGCCTCCCCGCCTCGCAGAGCTCCGCGAACCGGTCGAAATAAAACCGGCGGGAGCGGGTGGTGTTCCTGCGGTCGCCGTGGAAGACGAAGAGCTTCGCGCCAAGCAGGTTGGCGGCGTGGAAGTACCGCTGGTAGAAGGCGATCCCGTCCGCGAAGCGGCGTCGGTAGTCGGAGAAGAAGAGCAGCGGCTCGAGCCCCGAGGTGAACGGATGCACCGAGAGGATGCGGGTGCCGCCGCCGTCCGCCGTCCGGCGCAGCTCGCGCAGGTAGCCGTCGTCCAGCTCGCTCGGCGCGTTAAAAAAGACCTCCGCCGCCTGCGCGCCCAGGCCCGCGATATAGGAAAGCCCCCGCTCGGTGAGCTCGGGATAGAAACACGCGGTGGATATTCCGGCCAGCATCGGCCTTCCCCCTTCCGCCCCGCGGGGCAGTGACTTTTTCCATGATATGCGCGCCGTCCGCGCGCTGTCAAAATGGAGATGGGCCGCCGGCAGTGCCGGCGGCCCAAGAATGGCCCAGCCTTACTTTTTCGCGAGCTTGTGCTCCTGCCAGAGCGTCCAGAGGGAGCCGGAAATGAACATCGAGGAGAAGAATCCGGCGAACATGCCCACCAGAAGCGGGAAGGAGAAGGTCAGGATCGAGCTGACGTTATAGACGAGCGACATCACGCACACGCAACCGACCGCGATGACGGTCGAAACGGTGGTGTTGATCGAACGGGACATCGACTGGTTGACCGAAATGTTGACCAGGTCCTTGTAGGAGGTCTTGACCGGCAGCAGCCTGCGGTTCTCACGGATGCGGTCGTAGACGATGATCGTGTTGTTGATCGAGTAACCCAGGATGGTCAGCATGACCGCGATGAAGCTGTCGTTGAGCGGGAAGCCGCAGACGACGAACGCGCCGTAGGCGATGATCAAGTCGTGGACGAGCGCGGCCACCGCGATGACGCCCGCCGACCAGCCGTTCATCTTGCGGAACCGGAAGGCGATATAGACGATCATCAGGATGGAGGCCACGGCGACCGCGACCACCGATTTGAGCAGGAAGTCGCGCCCGATCGACGGGTCGACGTTGCTGATGCTGGCGGTCTGGATGTCCGCGCCGGGGAACTTCTCGTTGAGCGCCGTGTTGACCGCGATCTGCTGGTCCGGCGTGACGCCTGACTTGGAGTTGAGGGTAATCACGTAGTTGGTGGCGCCGGTGTTGACGTCGTTCTGCTCGCGCAGCGTGACCTTCTGGCCCAGCGAGTTTTCGATGGAGCTCTGGAACTCGCCCTTGTCGAGGTCGCCGTTAAAGGAGTAAGTGACGATCGTGCCGCCGCTGAACTGGATGTCCAGCTTCACGCCGGGGAAGAAGGAGGCCAGGATGGCGATGACAATCAGGACAATCGAAATTGTGAACCAAATCTTTCTGCGTCCGACAATATCAATCTGTTTCATTATTTGTCACCTCCATACAGCCACGCCTTTTTAAAGGGCTTGAATTTGGAGATCGACTTGAGCATCAGGCGGGAAGCGGTGACGCCCATGATGAAGTTGAAGATGACGCCGACGATCAGCGTATAGCCGAAGGAGTAGATCGCGCCGGTGGCGGAGGCGCCGAACCAGCGGAAGATGGGGCTGAAGATGGTGCCGAAGATCGAGCTCGGCGGTCCGAACGCGCCCATCAGGATGATCGCGACGAGCACCATCGTGATGTTGCCGTCGAAGATGGCCGCGAAGGTGCGCTGGAAGCCCGAATCGATCGCGCCGTCCAGCGTCTTGCCGTTGCGGAGCTCCTCCTTGATGCGCTCGGAGGTGATGACGTTCGCGTCGACGCCCATGCCGATCGAGAGGATGATACCGGCGATGCCCGGCAGGGTGAGCGTAAAGGAGGGGAACGGCGCGAAGAAGCCGGTGAGGCAGGCGATCATGCCCGCCACCTGGCCGACCAGCGCGATCGTGGCGACCACGCCGCTCATGCGGTAGATCAGGATGATGAAGAGCGCGACCAGGATGAAGGCGATCACGCCCGCGGTGACCATCGCGTCACGCGCGCCGAGGCCGAGCGTCGGGGAGATCGAGGAGAAGTTCTCGGTCTCGAGCTTGAAGGGCAGCGCGCCGGCGTTGATCTTTTCAGCGAGGTCCTGCGCGCCCTTGACGTCGAAGCCGCCCGAAATGGTGGCCACGCCGTTGGGGATCTGGGTCTTGACGGTCGCCGAGCTGATGCGGTTCTCGTCCATCCAGATGGAGATCGGCTGCCCGACCAGGCGGCCGGTCGCCTCGGAGAAGAGCTGGGCGCCCTCGGTGTTGAGGTTCAGTTCGACCATCGGCTCGTTGGTCTGGGAGTTGAGGACGGCGCGCGCCGAGGTGACGTGCTTGCCCTCGATGACCACGGGGCCGGTGTACTCGTTGCCCTCGCGGAAGGTCAGCAGCGCGGTTTCACCGAGCTCCTTGACCGCCTGCTCGGGGTTGAAGTCCGACTCGCCCTGCTTCCAGGGGAAACGGACGATGATGCGGTCCTTGCTGTCGTCCACGTAGGTCTCGTAGTCGGTGATGTTCTGGGAGACCATACGGACCTTGATAATGGATTCCGCGGCCGCCATCTCCTCGGGAGAGGCATCATAGTCCGCGGGCGGGGTAAATGTGACGTCCACGCCGCCGCGGATGTCGATGCCCCAGCGGATATCGTCCACACCTTTGATGTAGGTGTGGGTGTTATCCCCGTAGGCGGTCGACACGCCGAAGAACGACAGCGCGGTAAACGCGGCGATCAATATCAGTACGACAAAGAACACCGGTTTTCCAACCTTTTTCATCTGCTTGTCCTCCTTGCAAAACCACAACTGCAAAAACAGCCGGCAGCCGCTGCGCGGCTGCCCGTGGTTTTCCTCTGGCCTCCCCCGGCCGTCCGCACGGCGGCCCGGACAACTTCACGCCGCGCATCCTCCGCGGCCTGAAACTGCCCGCCCCGCCGGGCTTTCCCCCGGGTTTCCGGCCATGCCAAACATCCGCCGGGACGCGCCCGGCCGCAATGCGGCACTTTTTTAATTATATTGGATATGAACGGAAAAGTCAATCGGTTTTTGCCGCGCGGGCGCGGATTATACCGAAAGCTGCGCCCGCTCGCCGAGCAGGGAGCGGTTCGCTTCCAGCACCGGGCTCACCACATCGCGCAGGTATTCCTCCACCTGCTCGGCGCTGCGGCCGGTAAAGCGGGCCGGGTCGAGGATCGCGTCGACCTCTTCCCTCCGGAGCCCGAACGCCGGGTCGGCGCAGACGCGCTCGATCAGGTCGTTGTCGCCGCCCTCCTCCTTGACGTGCCGCGCGGCCGCCATCGAGTGCTCCCGCAGCCGCTCGTGCAGCTCCTGCCGGTCGCCGCCGCGGCGCACCGCGTCCATCATGATGTTTTCGGTCGCCATGAAGGGCAGCTCCTTCATCACCCGCTGGCGCACCACCTTGGGATAGACGACCAGCCCGTCGCAGAC
This sequence comes from Anaerotruncus massiliensis (ex Togo et al. 2026), assembly GCF_900199635.1. Lineage (GTDB taxonomy): Bacteria > Bacillota > Clostridia > Oscillospirales > Ruminococcaceae > Anaerotruncus > Anaerotruncus massiliensis. Next base: position 1,811,663 of record NZ_LT962687.1, read on the forward strand.
GTTGAGCATGATCCCCAAAATCGCGTCGGTGGCGAGGAACGCCTCCGCCACGGCGACCCGCTTGTTGGCGCTGTCGTCGAGGGTGCGCTCGAACCACTGGGTCGCGGCGGTGAACGCCGGGTTGAGGGAGTCGGTCATCACATAGCGCGCGAGCGCGGTGATCCGCTCGCTGCGCATCGGGTTGCGCTTGTAGGGCATCGCCGACGAGCCGATCTGGTGGGCCTCGAACGGCTCCTCCATCTCCTTGAAGTTCTGGAGGATGCGCAGGTCGTTGGAGAACTTGCTCGCGCTCTGGGCGATGCCCGCGAGGACGCCGACCACCATGCTGTCCACCTTGCGCGAGTAGGTCTGCCCCGAGACGGGCACGACCGCGTCAAAGCCCATCTCCCGCGCGATGTCCTCCTCGACCGCCCGGATCTTCGCGCTGTCCCCGTCGAAGAGCTCGACGAAGCTCGCCTGGGTGCCGGTGGTGCCCTTGCTGCCCAGCAGCTTCAGGGAGGCGATGCGGTGCTCGAGCTCCCCGTAGTCGAGCATCAGCTCGTTGAGCCAGAGGGTCGCGCGCTTGCCGACGGTGGTGAGCTGCGCGGGCTGCAAATGGGTGTAGGCGAGCGCGGGCATGTCCTTGTAGCGGTCCGCGAAATCCGCCAGCAGCGAAACGACGTTGAGGAGCTTGCGGCGGATGATCCGCAGGCCCTCCCGCATGACGATCACGTCGGTGTTGTCGCCGACGTAGCAGCTCGTCGCGCCCAGGTGGATGATCCCCTTCGCCGAGGGGCACTGCACCCCGTAGGCGTAGACATGGCTCATCACATCGTGACGGACCTCCTTCTCCCGCGCCTCGGCGACGTCGTAGTTGATGTCGTCCGCGTGGGCCTCCAGCTCGGCGATCTGCGCGTCGGTGATCGGGAGGCCCTGCCTCTGCTCCGCCCTGGCCAGGGCGATCCACAGCTTCCGCCAGGTTTTGAACTTGTGGTCGGCGGAAAAAACGTATTGCATTTCATCGCTCGCGTAACGGGTGCAAAAGGGGCTTTCGTATCTATCGTGGGCCATCTTTGTCCTTCCTCTCCGGTTTCTGATTCCGTCCCTGCCGGGATGATGCAATGTGATTAGTATAACACAGGGCGGGCAATTGAAACAATTGCCCGCCCGCATTTTCTGTAAATTTTTCCCCTTTTACGCGGCCAGCAGCTTTTCCACCGCCGCGAGCTGCACGCTGATGCAGAGCAGCTCGACCGCCTGTTCGAGCTCGGGGACGGTCGGGTAGGTCGGCGCGACGCGGATGTTGCGGTCGCGCGGGTCCTTCTTGTAGGGATAGGTGGCGCCCGCGCCCGTCAGCACGACCCCCGCCTCCTTGCAGAGCCGGACCACCCGCCTGGCGCAGCCGTCCATCACGTCGAGCGAGATGAAATAGCCGCCGTTGGGGGCGAGCCATTCGGCGATCCCCTTGCCCGCGAGCTCCCGGTCGAATGCGTCGAGCACCGCCGCAAACTTGGGCCGCAGGAGCTCCGCCTGCTTATCCATGTGGCGCATGACGCCGTCGAGGTCCCCGAAGTACCGCGCGTGGCGCAGCATGTTGAGCTTGTCAAAGCCGATCGTCTGGAAGGAGAGCAGCTCCTTCATCCGCTTCATGACGGCCTCCGAGCAGGCGAACACCGCGATGCCCGCGCCCGCATAGGAGATTTTCGAGGTGGAGGCGAAGATCATGACCCGGTCGGGATCGCCCGCCTTCTTGCACTCGTCGAGAATGTTGAGCAGCGTGTCGCGGCGGTCGGGATAGAGGTCGTGGACCGCGTAGGCGTTATCCCACATGATCATGAAATCGTCCGCGGCGGTCTTCATCCGCGCGAACCGGCGCACCGTCTCGTCGGAATAGGTGATGCCCTGCGGGTTGGAGTACTTCGGCACGCACCAGATGCCCTTGATCGACGGGTCGGAGCCCACCAGGCGCTCGACCGTGTCCATGTCCGGGCCGTCGGGGGTCATCTCGATGGGAACCATTTCGATGCCGTAGAGCTCGGTAATTGCAAAATGGCGGTCGTAGCCGGGCGCCGGGCAGAGAAATTTCACCTTGTCGAGATAGCGCCACGGCTTCGCGCCCGGGCGCACGCCGAGCAGCATCATCTTGCCGATCGCGTCGTACATGACCGACAGGCTTGAGTTGCCGCAGACGAAAAGCTCCTCCGGCGCGACGCCGAGCATGTCGCAGAAAATCTTCTTGCACTCGGGGATGCCGTCGAAATCGCCGTAGTTGCGGCAGTCCGCCCCGTCCTCCGCCCTGGTGGACGACTGGGAGGTCACCGTGTCAAGCAGCCCGGAAACCAGGTCGAACTGGTCGGCGGCCGGCTTGCCGCGCGACATGTCGAGCCTCAGCCCCTTCGCCTTGAACGCCTCGTACCGCCCGAGCAGCTCCCCGTGCAGCGCCTCGAGCTCCTCACGGGAAAGCTCCGCATATCCTGACATCACCGCTACCTCCTGCGCCTCGCGGGAAACCCCGCGTTCATTTGCCATCATTGTCAAAACACCCGCCTATATCATATGTAATGGAAAGTTTGTCATACGCCCGCGCGGCTTTCCCGCCGTTTGGACCCTACGCTATAGTATATGCCAATTTCGCCCGTTTTGCAAGATGAATTTTTGAATCCTGCAAAATTCATGATTCCGCACCAAAACAGGCCCCCGTAAACAGGGGAAATCTGGTCGATCGGCACAGGATTTTCCGGATAAGCTGCATCGTTTCCCGCACCCGGGCGCAGAAAAAATCCGCCGCGGGCCAGTGCCCGCGGCGGATCCGTGTTCTTTTTTTAATACTCCGCCGAACCGGTCGTGCGCGGGAAGGGCAGCACGTCGCGGATGTTGGAAACGCCGGTGATGTACATGATGAGCCGGTCGAAGCCGAGGCCGTAGCCCGCGTGCTTCGTGCCGCCGAACCGGCGCAGGTCGAGGTACCAGTGGTAGTCCTCCTCGCGCAGGTCGAGCTCCTTCATGCGGGAAAGCAGCACGTCGAGCCGCTCCTCACGCTGGCTGCCGCCGATGATCTCCCCGATGCCCGGCACCAGCAGGTCGACCGCCGCGACCGTCTTGCCGTCGTCGTTGAGGCGCATGTAGAACGCCTTGATCTCCTTGGGGTAGTCGGTGACGAACACCGGGCGCTTCATGACCTCCTCCGTGAGGTAGCGCTCGTGCTCGGTTTGCAGGTCGCAGCCCCAGTAGACGGGGTACTGGAAGCGGTCCTTGACCTTTTCCAGCAGCGCGATCGCCTCGGTGTAGGTGACGCGGCCAAAATCGGACGACACGATTCCCTCCAGACGCTCGATGAGGCCCTTGTCGTAGAAGCTGTTGAAGAACGCCATCTCCTGCGGGCACTGCTCCAGCACGTAGGACAGGACGTATTTGATCATCTCCTCCTCGAGCTGCATGTTGTCCTCGAGGTCGGCAAACGCGATCTCCGGCTCGATCATCCAGAACTCCGCCGCGTGGCGGGGGGTGTTGGAATTCTCGGCGCGGAAGGTCGGGCCGAAGGTGTAGATCTTGCCGAACGCCATCGCCATGCACTCGCCCTCAAGCTGGCCGGAGACGGTCAGGCTCGTCTGCTTGCCGAAGAAGTCCTGCGAGTAGTCGACCTTGCCGTCCTCGGTGAGGGGCGGGTCCTTCGGGTCGAGGGTGGTCACGCGGAACATCTCCCCCGCGCCCTCGCAGTCGCTGCCGGTGATCAGGGGGGTGTGCGCGTAGACGAAGCCGCGCTCGTTGAAGAATTTATGGATTGCGAACGCCGCCACCGAACGCACCCGGAACACCGCCTCAAAGGTGTTGGTGCGGGGGCGCAGATGGGCGATCGAGCGGAGGAATTCGAGCGAATGGCGCTTCTTCTGGAGCGGATAGTCGGGCGTGGAAAGGCCCTCAACCTCCACCGATTCCGCGTGGATCTCCAGCGGCTGCTTGGCCTCGGGAGTCAGCACCACCCGCCCGTGCACGGTGATCGCGCTGCCCACATTGAGCTTCACGATCTCGGAGAAGTTCGAAAGGGTCCCCTGCTCGAGGATGACCTGCAAATTCTTGAAGGCGGAGCCGTCGTTGAGTTCGATAAAGCCGATCGCCTTGGAATCGCGGATGGTGCGTACCCAGCCGCAGACGGTCGTCTCTGCGCCGTCGAAATCCTGCGGCGCGGAGAAGAGCTGTTTGATCTCTGTCCGTTTCACAATACTACCTCTTTCCAGATGATATTCACTCCACTAATATACCACAGGATGCCCCGGATTTGCAATAAAAAACCAATCAAACGGAACCGTCCCGTTCAGAGGACCCACTCGGGTTCCCGGCGCAGGCTGTTTTTCTTCGCGAACGGCTTTTCCGCCACCGACAGCATGAGGCCGTTCACCCTGCGCGCCCCCGCCGGGCAGACCTTGACGCACCGCATGCAGGAGATGCAGCGGCTGTTGTCCGTTTTGGAGGGGTCGTCCGCCGGGATCGCCCCGGCGGGGCAGTTTTCGGCGCAGACGCCGCATTTCATGCACTTTCTGTCCGCCTGGGGCTTGAGCGGCACGCCGGAAAATTCCCGGTAGGGCCGGTTCCCCTTGACGGCAAGCGGGCCGAACTCCCCCGCCCCCGCCGCCCGGGCGAGCTTCTCCCTCGCCAGCCCGGCGAACGTCCGGACCGCCTCCAAATCCGCCGCGTCGGGACGGCCGCGCGCGACCGAATGGAAGATCGAGTGCTCGGCGAGGAAGGCCCCCGCCCCCGCCGGGCGAAAGCCATTTTCCTCCGCGAGGTCGCAGAGCTCGAGCAGCGCGTCATCGTAGTCCCGGTTACCATAAACCGCGACGAGCAGCGCGGGGGTATCGGTCCCCTTCATCCGCGCGAACCGCTTCGCCGCAGGCGCGGGAATCCGCCCGCCGTAGACCGGCGCGGCGAAGAGGACGAGCTCGTCCGGGCCGAAGCGCTCCTCCTCCGCGTCCGCGCAGGTCAGGTCGACGATGTGCGCGCCGGGCAGAAGCGCCTCCGCCAGCGGCTTCGCGACCGCCGCCGTCGTGCCCGTGGGACTGAAAATGAACGCCGTCAATTTGGTGATCTCCATAGTAGGTACCTCCACTTTCTTTACGGTCTTAGCGGTTCCTCCGCCCTTTCCAGTTCCTCTACGCCGAACGCGATCATGCTGACGATTACGCGGTTGACGCTCACGTTCTCCCGCCATGCGATGCGTTCCACTGCCTCGATAAGCCGCTCCGGCAGATAGATCGACCGGTAGACCGACGGGTCCCTCCGCACACCACGAATCTCCAACGGCACGGCAACCACCTCTTCACGCATTGTGCTATCAGGATAGCACAATTGCCAATGATATGTCGTCGGTATTCCGTTGGGTTTTCGATGTTTCTGCAAACAGAGGTTGCGTTTGGAACGGCAACCGCCGCTTCGTTTCTCTTTACGCCGCCCGCGCCGCGCAGAGCTTCCCCGCCGCCGCGCCCGCGAGGCAGAAAACCACGCTCAGCAGGACGTTCGCCGCCGCCATCCACGGCCGGCCCGCCTGGAAGAGGTTCACCGTCTCAAGGCTGAAGGTGGAAAAGGTCGTGAAGCCGCCCATAACGCCCGTCGTCAAGAAGAGGCGCAGCCGGTTCCGGTCGGGGCAGGCACGCGCGAGCAGCTCCGACAGGAACCCGATCAGGAACGCCCCGGCCAAATTGACCGCGAAGGTCCCCAGCGGGAAGCCCCGGGTATCGAGCCGCCCCGCCGCCAGCGAGACGAGGTAGCGCGCCGACGCGCCCAGAAAGCCGCCGCAGCCGACGGCCAGAAGATTTCCCATGCCGCTCCTTCCTTCCTCGAAAAAATAGACGCACGCGCACCTGCCCTCCATTCGGAGGGCAGGTGCGCGCAAAGGGCGCCCCGCCGGGGTGGGGCACACGGGGAGGGGCGGCCCGCCCCTCCCCGTGAGGCGCATCGAGCGGGCGTCGCGCGAAGCGGTCCCGCGAGCGGGGGCGCTTTGGTCGGGACGCCAAAGCGCCATGCGCCTTTAACCCGGAGGCCAGGTCATATCGCGGCCCGCCAGCACGTGGAAATGCAGGTGGCCGACCGTCTGGCCAGCCTTGGGGCCGCAGTTGGTGACGACGCGGTAGTCGTCGCCCGCGCCGAGCTCGGCGGCGACCTTCGCGATCACCGCGAAGATGTGCCCGACGAGGGGCGCGTTCTCCTCGGTGATCCGGTTCGCGCCGGTGATGTGCTCCTTGGGAATCACGAGGAAGTGCACCGGCGCCTTGGGGTCGATGTCGTGGAACGCGTAGCAGCGCTCATCCTCATAGATTTTCCTGCTGGGGATTTCGCCCGCGATGATCTTGCAGAAGATGCAGTCGCTCATGGTATGCCCTCCTTCCCGTATGGTGCGTGTTTATTCGACCAGCCTGCTCACGATGGAGGTCAGCTGGGCCATCGCCTCGTCGACGCGGAAGATCTCCGACGTGCCGCCCTGCGCGCTGTCGGGACGGCCGCCGCCGCTGCCGCCGCAGAGGGCGGCGAGGTCCTTGACGATCTTGCCGGCGTGCGCGCCCTTCTCGACCGCCTGCTTACCGCAGACTACGAGAATGGACGCCTTGCCGTCGTTGGTGGTGGAGAAGGCGCAGACAATGTCGGAGAACTTCTCGCGCACCCGGTCGCCCATCGTGCGCAGCGCCTCGATCTTCGCGCCGGTCATCGCGACCGACGCGACCCGCACGCCGCCGACGATCTGGGAGTTTTCCAGCACGTTGCCGAGCTGCGCCTCCGCCAGCTTGCCTTCCGCGCCCTCCAGCTTGCGGCGCAGCTCCTTCATTTCGCCGTTCAGCGCCTCGACGCGCGCCGGCAGCTCGGCAGGGCTCGCCTTGACGGCCGCCGCCGCCTGCTCGAGCAGCGCCTCCTGCTCGCTAAAATAGCGCAGCAGGTTCTTGCCGGTGACCGCCTCGATGCGGCGTACGCCCGCCGCGACCGACGACTCCTTCACGATCTTGAAGAGCCCGACCAGCGCGGTGTTCTCCAGATGGGTGCCGCCGCAGAACTCGGTCGATTCGCCCGGAATGTCGCACACGCGCACAACGTCGCCGTATTTTTCCCCGAAGAGCGCCATCGCGCCCAGCTTCTTGGCCTCCTCGATCGGCATTTCGTCGACGTGCACGTCGACCGCCGCGAGGATCATCCGGTTGACGATCTCCTCCACCCGCTTGAGCTCCTCCGGCGTAACCGCCGAGAAGTGGCTGAAGTCGAACCGGCAGACGCTGTCGTCATAGAAGGCGCCCGCCTGGTGCACGTGGTCGCCCAGCACCTGCCGCAGCGCCGCCTGAAGCAGGTGGCAGGCGGTGTGGTTGCGCATGATGTCGCGGCGGCGGTCGGTGTTGATGGCCGCCGTCACCCGGTCGCCCACGGCGAGGGTCCCGACCGTCAGTTCGCCCACATGGACGAAATGCCCGCCCTTGGACTTTTTGCAGTCGTAGACGTTGAAGGCGTTCCCGCCAGCCTTGATAAAGCCGCTGTCGCCCGCCTGGCCACCGCTCTCGGCGTAGAAGGGGGTCACGTCGAGGACGACCGAGCCCATTTCGCCGTCGTGCAGCTCGTCGACGCGCCGGTTGTCCTTCACAAGCGCGACGATTCTCGCCTCGGCGGTGTTCTCGGTGTAGCCGACAAATTTCCCCGGCGCGCCGAGGTCCGCGAGCACATCCTCCTCCCAGCCGAGATCGCCCAGCGCGGCGCGCGCCTCGCGGGCGCGCTGCTTCTGCGCCTGCATCTGGCGGTCGAACTCCGCCTCGTCCAGCTCGATGTGCCGCTCGGAAAGGATCTCGCGGATGAGGTCGACCGGGAAGCCGTAGGTGTCGTAGAGCTTGAAGGCGTCCGCGCCCTTCATGACCTTCCGGTCCATCTGGGAATCGATCCTGTCGATGAAGCTGCCGAGCAGCTCCATGCCCTGGTCGATCGTGCGGGCGAAACGCTCCTCCTCGACCTTGATGACCTTGACGATGTAGTCCTTGTGCTCGACCAGCTCGGGATAGGCGTTCGCGTTCTCCCCGATGACCGTTTCGCAGACCTTGTAGAGGAAGGGCTCGTTGATGCCGAGCAGGCGGCCGTGGCGCGCCGCGCGGCGCAGCAGACGGCGCAGCACATAGCCGCGGCCCTCGTTCTGCGGGAGGATGCCGTCGCTCACCATAAAGGTGGTGGAACGGATGTGGTCGGTGATGACGCGCAGCGACACGTCGGTTTTGGCGTCCTTGTGGTACTCGACGTCCGCGATGCGCGCGACGTGCTTTAAGATATTCTGCACCGTGTCGACCTCGAAGAGGTTGTCCACCCCCTGCATGATGCAGGCGAGGCGCTCGAGGCCCATGCCGGTGTCGATGTTCGGGTGCTCCATCTTCTCATAGTGGCCCTCGCCGTCGCCGTTGAACTGGGAGAAGACGAGGTTCCAGAACTCGACGTAGCGGTCGCAGTCGCAGCCGGGGGCGCAGTCGGGCTTGCCGCAGCCGTACTGCTCGCCGCGGTCGAAATAGATCTCCGAGCAGGGGCCGCAGGGACCGGAGCCGATCTCCCAGAAGTTGTCCTCCTTGCCCAGCCGCACGATGCGCGCCGGGTCGACGCCGACCTCCTTGGTCCAGATCTCCTCCGCCTCGTCGTCGTCCAGGTAGACCGACACCCAGATGCGGTCGACCGGTAGGTCGAGCTCCTTGGTGATGAACTCCCACGCCCACGCGCACGCCTCGTGCTTGAAGTAGTCGCCGAAGGAGAAGTTGCCCAGCATCTCGAAATAGGTGCCGTGGCGGGAGGTCTTGCCGACATTCTCGATGTCGGGGGTGCGGATGCACTTCTGGCAAGTCGTCACCCGGTGGCGCGGCGGCTCCTCAATGCCGAGGAACCACTTTTTCATCGGGGCCATGCCCGAGTTGATGAGCAGTAGGCTCGCCTCGTCGGCGGACGGCATCAGCGGGAAGCTCGGCAGCCGCAGATGCCCCTTGCTCTCAAAAAAGCTGAGGAATTTTTCACGCAGTTCGTTGAGTCCGGTCCATTCCATTGTTTTCAATCGCTCCTTTAACCTTTTCCGGCGGAAATACAAAAAGATGCTCCTCGCCCCAAAAGTTGGGACGAAAAGCATCTGCCTTCCGCGGTACCACCCAAATTGCGCGGGAAACCCCCGCGCCGCTCGCTGCGGTTAACGCCCGCCTGCGTCCGGCTCGTCGCCGGAAGGCTCCGGGGCGGCGCCCGCCTCTTCCGCGGCGCGCTCCCACCAGCCGCGCGCCTCTCTGTGCCGGAATCCACGGATTGACCCCATCTTCGCCGTTATCTCTTTGTAGTATACCCTCCCGCGCGCCCGATGTCAACCGCAAAAACGCACGGGAAGCGGGTTTACGCGGCCTGCCCGCGCGGGGCGGGGCCCGGCGGCTCCTCCGCGAGCGCGGCCGAGGCGGCGATCGCGTCGAACCCGGCGTGCTCCGCCTCGAAGGCCGCCGCCGGGCAGGTCATCACCGCCACCGCGAACCGCCCCGAGTAGCCGGAAAATTCGATCAGCGTGAAATAGTAGGCGGTTCCTCCCGCCTCTAACAGCACCGACGTAAAGGAGTGTCCCCCGTCGGCGCGCTCCTCCTTTCCGCCCGGCTCCCCCGCGTCCTCCAGCCGGGCGCAAAAGTCCTCCACGTGGAAGTCGAGTGCCTCGGACGGCTCGAACGGCATTGCCGCGCCCTCGCGCGTGTAGGAGAACACGCCCGCCGAGAGCTCCCGCGCCTCGTCGCGGCAGACGAGGTCGAAGGCGCGGCTTTCGGCGTCCGCCGTCCAGCCCGCCGGGAACGTGAAGGTCATCCGCCCGTCCTCCGTGGCGAAAAGCGCGCTCCCCGCGTCCGCGGGCTGTGCGGCGCAGCCGCAGCAGACCAGCAGGGCCGCCAGCGCGGCCATTCCCCGTCTCCTGTTCATCCGTATCCTCCAAACCGTCGTCTATCCCCCGGCGCCCGGCTCCACCCGGTTGCCGAGATAGTTCCAGCTTCCGTCCTCTCCGGGCAGGACGGTCAGGTAATACCGTCCCGACCAGTCGTCCGGGCGAACCCAGTCGACCCGCAGCGTCATGCTGCCGTCGGGGTGATCGGTTTTATCCGTCACTTCCAGGTCCCCGCCCACAAAGGTGCCGCTTCCCTGGAAATACTGCATCCGGTAGGTCTGTGTGTCCGGGCGGTAGTTGGGCAGCGCCCGCAGTTCCTCCGCGGTGACCGGGAAATATCCCGTCAGCAGCCCTTCCACGTCGGCGGCGGGCACCTCGTAGGTGTCATAGGCGTCCTCCACCGCTTCATAGGTATCGGAAAGCTCCTTCCCTACGCCGCTCGAGAGCGAGACGAACACGAATTCCCACCACACGTCGCCGTGGTTTTCCGCGTCCCAGTCGCGCGTCAGCACGTTGCTGTGGTCCCCGGCGACGGGCATGACGTATTTTTCGCAGAGACCCCAAAGCTCCTTCGGCAGCGGGACGATCCGCTCCTGCTCCGGGAGCTCGTCCGGGGAACGGCTCCATTCGATCCAGCCGTCCTCCCGGAATTTGACGCCGGACAGCGTCTCCACCGTCGTGGAATCCGCCGAGGGCGACGGGTCCCCGAATTTCCAGCACCGGTATTCCCGGGAGAGCGTCCCGTCCGCCGCCGTCATCCGGTACTGCGCGGCCTCTTCGGCGCCGACCCAGTACCAGGCGGTTTCGGCGTCCTCGCCGCGCCGGAAGGCCTCGCAGAACTCCGCAATTGCCTGCCAGCCCTCGATCCCGCGCTCGCTGTTCCCGTAGTCCCACAGCTTCGCGGGGACGCCCAGCGCCGTTACCGCCGTGAGCAGCCGTTCCCGTTCCGCCTCGGGGAACGCCGCGATTACCTCCCCGTACTCCGCCGTAATCTCCCGGGCGGCCGGAGCGGCGGCCTCCACCACTCGGGCGAACTCCTCATCCACGGCGGGCGCTTCCTCCGTGGGAACGCTCACGGATTCCGGAGCGGCGGGCGGCACGGAGGATTCCGGCGCGGCGGGCGCGGGAGCCTTCCCGCAGGACGCCAGCATCAGGCAGCAGAGCAGCGCGCACACCGCGCGCAGGGATTTTCCATTCATCATCATCCTTCGCCTCCATACCATACCAAACCATCCGCGGCGGAAGAACGGGACAAAACTGCAGAAAACGGGGCGGGCGTTCCGCCCGCCCCGGATGGGCTTTCGTTTATATGCCAGTCCCGAGCAGCCGCGCCTTACCGAGCGCGCGGGAAAGCGCGCTGGCGAGCGCCGCGGAAAGCAGGATCTTGACGGCGTCCATCGGAACGAAGGGCGCCACACAGGCCACCAGCGAGGCGGCGAGCCCGGTGTTCGACACAAACATGAACCACGCGGTTCCCACCGCGTAGCAGAGTGCAAGCGCCATCGTCATCGCGGCGCAGTATTTGAAGAAGCCGCGCCCCCAGCGGCGCGTGACGGCCGAAACCGTCAGCGCCATGAGCGGATAGACGAAGAGGTAGCCCCCCGTGGGCCCGGCGAGCTTGTGCAGGCCGCCGGAGAAGTAGGAGAAGACCGGCGCGCCGGCCGCGCCGGCCAGCAGGTAGGCGAGCTGGGAAAAGAAGGCCGTCCGCGGATCGAGCAGCGCCCCGCACAGGTAGATCGCGATCATCGCGCAGGAGAAGGGCACCGGCGTGAAGCCGAGCGGGAAAATGATCTGGGAGGCCACGGCGGTGATTGCCGCGAACATCGCGGCGAGCACCATCCGGGTGACTTTCTGATGCCGCATCACGAACGCCCCCGGGTCATTCGACCGAGATGATGAAGTAGTAAACCGGCTGCCCGCCCTTGATGAGCGCGACCTCGACGTCGTCGGGCAGCTTGTCGGCCACCGCCTCGCGCACGCTCTCGGCCAGCCCGTCCTCGATCTCCTCGCCGTAGAGCAGCGTCACGAAGCTGCTGTCCCGGTGGGTGAGGGCCTTGGCCAGCCGCACGACCGCGCGGGTGAGGTCCTTCTCGGTGAAGGCGAGCCTGCCGTTTTCCAGCGCGAGCAGTTCGCCCTCCTTAATCTTGTGGCCGTCGAAGTCGCTGTCCCGCGCCGCGAAGGTCACCTGGCCGGTCCCGACCCGCTCGAACGCCTTCTGCATCGCGAGCTGGTTGGCCGTCGCGTCGGCGTCGGGGTCGAAGGCGAGCATCGCCGACAGGCCCTGCGGGATCGTGCGGGTCTGGAGCACCACCACCCTGCGGTCGGCCAGCTTGGTCGCCTGCTCGGCGGCCATGATGATGTTCTTGTTGTTGGGCAGCACGAAGACCGTCTTGGCCGGGGTCGCGTGCACCGCCGAGAGGATGTCGTCAGTAGACGGATTCATCGTCTGGCCGCCGCTCACGATGTTGTCGACGCCGAGGTCCTCGAAGAGCTTCTGCACCCCTTCGCCCGCGGCGACCGCAACAAAGCCGTATTCGCGCGACGGGTCGACAGCCGCGTATTTGAAGCCGGCGTCGCTCTCCGGCTCCACGATGCTCGCCTTCTGCGCCTCGTACTGCTCGCGCATGTTCTCGATCTTGAGGCTGGTCAGCTGTGCGCCGTTGGCGCCCGCCTTTTCGAGCGCCTGGCCGGGATGGTCGGTGTGCACGTGGCATTTGATGATGTCGTCGTCGTCGACCACCACCACGCAGTCGCCGATCGATTCGAGGAACTCGCGCAGATCCTGCGGGTCGATCGAGTTTTCCGTCTTTTTGACGAGGAACTCGGTGCAGTAGGTGTGGGTGATCTCCCCCACGTATTCGCCCGCCGCGTTGCGGTCGGGATGGATCGAATCGCCGTCGGCCGGCTTCTCCTCGCCCGGCTCGACGCCCGGGCGGCCGTGGAAGACCTCGGCCATGCCCTCGAAGACGACGATTAGCCCCTGCCCTCCCGCGTCGACGACGCCGGCCTTTTTGAGCACCGGCAGCAGCTCGGGGGTCTCGGCAAGCGCCTCCCTGCCGGCCTCGAGGATGACGTCCCAGATCTCCTCGGTGGTGGTGTCGGCGTGGAGCTCCTCGCGCGCCCTCATCGCGGCGACGCGCGCCACGGTAAGGATGGTGCCCTCGGTGGGCTTCATGACCGCCTTATAGGCCGATTCCACGCCCTTTTCCAGCGCGCGCACGATGTGCTCGGCGTCCGCCTCGGTCTCGTTTTTGAGCCCGCGGGAGAAGCCGCGGAAGAGCAGCGAAAGGATGACGCCCGAGTTGCCGCGCGCGCCGCGCAGCAGCGCCGAGGCGCACACGTCCGCCACGCGGGAAACGGTCGCGTCGTCGGGGATCCGCTTGAGCTCCCGCCTGGCCGCCGAGGCGGACATCGACATATTGGTTCCCGTATCGCCGTCCGGCACCGGGAAGACGTTGAGCGCGTCGACCGCCTGCCGCTGGTTGGAAATGTTGTTTGCTCCCGAGATAAACGCATCCCTGAGCATCCGTCCTGTAATCACGATCTTATGACCCCCATCTCAGAAGTTTTGCATCCGTTATGCGTTCTCGGTTTTCATCGCGTCGACAAAGACGTTGACCTTTGCCACCTCGAGCCCGGTGGCCTGCTCCACCGTATAGCGCACCCGGTTGACGATGCTGCGGGTGACCGCCGCGATATTCATGCCGTAGATGACCACGATGTGCAGGTCGACGATGAGCCCGCCGCCCGAGGTGCGCACGCGCACCCCCTCGTCGGGGGTCTTTTTGCCGCGGATGGCGGCGCGCAGCCCCTGCGCGGGGGAACTGACCATGCCCACGACGCCGAAGCACTCGGACGCCGCCTTCCCGACCAGGTTGGAAAAATACTCCTGGGAGATCTCCACCGTGCCGTATTGGTTCTCGATGCTGATCAAAACGTAAAACCTCCATTCTATCTGCCAGCGCAATGTTACGAAATCACGCGGGGTAAAGTTCTACCATTCCATTATATTATAGAAAATATCCTGCTCCGTTGCAAGGATTTCCGCCTGGAAGGCCCGTTCGAACGAGACCGCCCCCTGCCGGAAGACGAGCGGGATGAAGGGCGTCTGGGCGGAGAACGCCTCGCAGAGCGTCCCCACGCCGGTCCCCGTCGCGCGGTAGGCGCGCGCCAGGTCGCTCAGGTACTCGCTGTAGGGGGCCGCGTAGCCGAGGGCCCCGCCGTTTAAGAGCAGGGAAAAATCCATGTTGTCCATCAGCCGCGTCTCGCCGATATAGAGATCGTAGTTGTAGCCGGCGAGGCTCGACTGGTACTGGGAAAACGACTGGGACACGACCTCCACCCTGATCCCCAGCCGCGCGAGCTGCTCGGCGATCAGCGCGGCCGCCGCGGTGCGCGCGGCGTTCTCGCTGTTGACGAGCAGGCGCAGGGTGACGGGCGCGCCGTAGCGCAGCCGCCAGCCGTCGTCGTCCTTCTGCCGCAGCCCGAGTTCATCGAGCAGCTCCCCGGCCCTGGTCAGGTCGCGCGGCGCGGAGAGCTCGATCGACTCCATGCGGTAGAAATCGGGGTTCAGCGGGTACATCGTCGCCCGCGCGCGGGAGACGTACGCCTTCTGCACCAGCTCGTCGCGGTTGACCGCCAGCGAGAGCGCCTGCCGGAAGGTCGGCTCCGCCAGTAGGCCGCGGCTCCCGTTGATCCCGACATAGACGAGGTTGTTGAGGGATACGGGCGCGCTCTGGGCGGAGAGGTTCGAGAGCTCGGGGTCGCTCAGGTCGGAGTAGACGAGGTCCACATCCCCCGTACGCAGGCTGAAGCCGAGCGCGCCCGGGTCGGACACCCCCACCAGCAGTACCTTTTTGATGCTGCCCGCCTCCTGCCAGTAGAGGGGGTTCTGCTCGAGGACGACCCCCTGCCGCCAGGTGCCCGAGACGTAATACTTGCTGACGCCGACGGGAAAGTCCTCCCCCGCCGTGCCCTCCTTGACGATTGGGAAGGAGAGCAGCGCGGGGAAATCCGCGTCGGCGGAATAGAGCCGGAAGACGACGTCGCCGTCGCTGTTGACTGAGCAGCCCGACACGTTCTGAAGCATCTGCTTCCAGTTGGAGTCGGAGGCGACCGCAGTCGTGAACGAGTAGATGACGTCCTTGCCGTCCAGGCGGGTGCCGTCCCAGAAGAGCGCATCCCCGCGCAGCTTCACGACGTACTGCTTGCCGTCCGTCTGCGTGATCTCCCGCGCCAGCAGGTTTTCCGGCCGCCAGGTCTTGTCGGGCCGGGTGAGGCTGTCGTAGAGCAGCGGAACGAGCTGCCGGTTGAGCTGGGAGGTCATCGTATAGGGGTTGAGGGAATCCGAGGGGTCGTAGGCCACGCGCACCTCGCCTTCGACGGGCGCGGCGGATTCCTCCGCCTCCGTCGCGGACGGGGCGGACTCCTGCAGTTGGCCCGTAATATCCACCTGCTGCTGGTCGCTCAAATCGACGGGGGCGCAGCCGCCCAAAAGGACCGCCAGCGCCGCCAGCAGCGCATAAAACCGTTTTTTCATCCCGCACTCCCATGCCATCGTCCCGGCGGCCTGCGGCCGCCCAACGGATTCCGCTTCATGTAAATCCTAAATATTATACCCCATAGGCCGTATAATTTCAACGCAGCTTTGTGAACATTCGTAAAAAACGAAAAATCCCCCGCGGCCGGCAGGGCCGCGGGGGATTTTTATCCGGTTTTCCATTCTTCGTCAGGGGACCCGGACCCGTTCGATCCGCTCGACCTTCCCGGGCGTCTTCCCGAACACGAGCAGCACGCCGCACAGTTCGATCTGTTCCGGGTCGTTCTGGAAGCGCACCGGCAGCCCGGTGCGCAGCCGTTCGATCGCCCGTTCCTTCTCCACCCCAAGGATCGAGTCCCTCCCGCCGCACATCCCCGCGTCGGTGATGTAGGCGGTCCCCCGCGGCAGCAGGCGCTCGTCGGCGGTCTGCACATGGGTGTGGGTGCCGATCACCGCCGACACCCGGCCGTCGAGGTAGTGGCCGAGCGCGAGCATCTCCGCCGTCGCCTCCGCGTGGAAATCCACGAGGATGTTGGGGCAATCGATTTGGGAGAGCAGCGCGTCCGCCGTGTCGAAGGGACTTGCGAGCGGCGGGTCCATATAGACGCGCCCCTGCAGGTTCACCACCGCGAGCGGGAAGGCGGGATTGTCGTGGAGGAACCAGCCCTTCCCCGGCGCGGACGGATGGAAATTCGCGGGGCGCACGATGCCGTTCCCCTCCTCGAGCAGGTCGTAGACGTCGCGGCGGCGCAGCGCGTGGTTGCCCGTCGTGAGCACGTCCACCCCGCTCGCGAAGAGATGCTGCGCGCTGTAGGGGGTGATCCCGTTGCCCTCGGCGGAATTTTCCCCGTTGGCGACCACGATCCCGGCGGACAGCTCTTTTTTCAGCCGCGGCAGCTCGCGGCGGACCTTTTCACAGCCCGCCTGGCCCACCACGTCCCCCAAAAACAGTACGTTCATAGTGCCTCCATCCGGCGAAAATTCCGCAGGGGCGCGCGGCGCCCCTGCGGTCAGTCGGCAATCCTATAGAATCTTGGACAAAAAGTCCCTTGTGCGCGGGTTCTGCGGGTTCGCGAAGAACTCCTTGGGCGTGTTCTGCTCGAGGATCTGCCCCTCGTCCATGAAGAGCACGCGGGTCCCCACCTCGCGCGCGAAGCCCATCTCGTGGGTGACGACGACCATCGTCATCCCCTCCTCCGCGAGCTGGATCATCAAATCGAGCACCTCGCCGACCATCTCGGGGTCGAGGGCGGAGGTCGGCTCGTCGAAGAGCATCACGTCGGGGTTCATCGCCAGCGCCCGCACGATCGCGATCCGCTGTTGCTGGCCGCCCGAAAGCTGGCTCGGATAGGCGTTAGCCTTTTCCGCCAGCCCGATGCGGTTCAAAAGCTGCATCGCCTTCTCGTCCGCCTCGGCGGGGGTCATGATCTTGAGCTTGGTGGGCGCCAGGGTGATGTTCTCCTTGACCGACAGGTGCGCGAAGAGGTTGAACTGCTGGAACACCATGCCCATCTTCTGGCGCAGGCGGTTGATGTTGCACTTGGGGTCGCAGATGTTGATCCCCTCGAACCAGATCTCGCCCCCCGACGGCTCCTCGAGCCGGTTGAGGCAGCGCAGGAAGGTGGATTTGCCCGAACCGGACGGCCCGACGACCACCACCTTTTCTCCCTTGGCGATCGTCTCGTTGATGCCGCGGAGCACCTCGAGACCCTTGAAGGACTTGCGGAGATTTTTAACCTCGATCACTGCGCGCCAGCCTCCTTTCCAGCCGTGCGAAGAGGCTCGACAGCCCCAGCGTCAGGCAGAGATAGATCACCGCCGCGGAGAGCAGCGGCACCCACGCGTTGAAGGTCGCGTTGCGGATCATGTCGCTGGCCTTGGTCAGGTCCATGAGCGCGATGTAGCTGGCGACCGCCGTCTCCTTGATGAGCACGACGAACTCGTTGGTGTAGGTGGGGAGCACCGCCTTGACCGCCTGCGGGATGACGATCGACCACATGGTCTGCGCCCTGCCCAGCCCGAGCGACCGCCCGGCCTCCGTCTGCCCGAGCGGGACTCCCTGGATGCCCGCGCGGAAGATCTCCGCGCAGTAGGCGCCCGAGTTCACGCCGAAGCTGACGATCGCGATCGCGAGCTTCGGCATGCCGGTGGGGGCGAAGATGATGAAGTTGAAGATCATCAGCTGGGTCACCATCGGGATCCCGCGGATGACCGTGATGTAGCCCCTGGCGATGCCGCCGAGGACCCGGTTGCCCGACACCCGCATGAGCGCCATGGCGGCGCCGATCAGGGTGCCGATCACGATCGCGCCCAGCGCGATGATGATCGTGTTGCCCAGGCCCTCGAGGATCAGCTTCCAGCGGTCCATGGCAATCAGGTTTTGATAGATCGCATGCATTGGCGTTCCTCCCTAAACAGGAGCGGGGCGGGGCCGAAAGGCCCCACCCGGCATCCCCGTATCGATTCTTACTGCTTATTTGCGGACGATGACGACCTGCTTGGAGGAGTAGTAGGGCTCGGAGAAGTCGACGCTCTGGCGGCGCTCCTCGGTGGCGGTCATGCCGGCGGCGACAAAGTCGATCGTGCCGGTGTCAAGCGCGGAAAGCAGGCTGTCGAACGCCATGTCCTCGACCTGGAGCTTCCTGCCCATGTCCTTAGCCACGTTCTGCGCCATCGAGATGTCGAAGCCGACGATCTCGGAGCCCTCGGCGTACTCAAAGGGCTTGAAGGCCGCGTTGGTGCCCATCTTGATCACGTCGCCCGTGGTCTCAAGCGCCTCGGGGACCTTGATCGCTTCCTCGCCCTCGGCGGGCATGAAGGCGTTCACGAGCGCCTCATAGGAGCCGTCGCCCTGCATCCGGGCGATCGTCGCGTTGATCGCGTCGAGCAGCTCGGTGTTGCCCTTCTTGACGGCGATCGCGTACTCCTCGGGCTCGAGGTTGAAGTCGATGATCGTCAGGTCGTCGTTCTGCGCGACGATCGATTTGGCCGGGAGCTCGTCGAGCATGACCGCGTCGAGCTTGCCGTTCTTGAGGTCGAGCGCCGCGTCCATGCCGGACTTGTAGCTGCCGAGCTGGGCGTCGGTGACGTTTTCCTGCACGTAGATTTCGCCGGTGGTTCCCGCCTGGACGCCGATCTTCTTGCCGTTCAGGTCCTCGACAGAGTTGATGGCGACCTGCGCCTTTTTGCCGCACGCCGCGAGGGAAAGCACCATCAGGGCCGCGAGGGCCAGAGCCATTACCTTTTTCATTTTCCGTTCCTCCCAATCTGATCCCGCGTATGTCACGCGGGCGCTGTTCTGTATATCGTGTTATAATTATACATCTGTTCCCCTATTTTGCAAGGGGTTTTTTCAAGAAATATGCACTCTCCGCAATTTTCATACATATTCACCATGTTTGCACACAATCGGGCGCCAACTTTTGCATATCTTTTGGGACGGGCGCGCGCACGGTGAGCGAAACGCCGCTCACCGGATGGGTGAAGGAGACGCCCGCGCAGTGCAGCGCGTGCCGCCCGATAAGCGCCCGGTCCCCGCCGTAGAGGGCGTCCCCGAGCAGCGGGCAGCCGATGTGGGCCATGTGCACACGGATCTGGTGGGTGCGCCCTGTCCCGAGGGTGCAGCGCACGAGGCTGTAGCCGGGAAACGCCGCGAGCGTCTCATAGTGCGTCACGGCGGGCTTGCCGTCCGGCGTGACCCGGCGGCGCGGGTCCGCCCGGTCGGGCTGCCCGACCGGCGCGTCGACCGTCCCCGCCCGGGGCTCCGGCGCGCCCGTCACGAGCGCGAGGTAGGTCTTCTCCACCTGCCCGGTGAGCGCGGCGGCCGCAAACGCGTTCTTCGCGATCACCACCGCGCCCGACGTGTCCCGGTCGAGCCGGCCCATCAGCCGGCAGACCGCCTCCTGCCCCCGCGCGCGGCAGTCGCGCGCGAAGACGTTGGCGAGCGTCCCGCTCTGCATGCCGCGCACCGGGTGGCAGGCCATCCCGGCGGGCTTGTCATAGACGGCGATATCGTCGTCCTCATAGAGGAGCGGCACGGACGGCGTGCCGTCCGGTTCCGCCCCGCCCATGCCGTCGCGCAGCGTGATCGCCAGCCGGTCGCCCGCCCGCAGGCGGTCGATCGTGCGGGCGCGCGCGCCGTTCAAGAGGATGCCGTCCTCCTTCGTTTTGAGGGAGCGCACGAGCGTATAGGAGCACCCCGCCTCCCCGCGCAGGAAGTGGACGACCTTGCGCCCGTCATAGGCGGGCGGCACGGTGAATTCAAGCCTCCGCGTCATCGTCCCCGGCGTCCCGGCCGGTCCCGGTGTAAATGGTGTTGTCATTGCCGCAGACAATGCCCGCCTTGATCGGCGCGATCAGAAAGCCGATCACCATGCCGATGCATAAAAATACAGACGCCCACAAGAATTTCTCAGATTTCCGCATAAATATTCCCTCTTTCCCGCTTCATCGATTCGTAGCGTTCCTTTGTGATCCGGTAGATGAGATGGGGCATTTCCCTCCCGCGGTAGATCTTCACGAACGCCCCCGCCTCCTCCATGCCGAGCGCGGCCGCGACCCGGCGGGAGGCGGCGTTTTCCGGGCGGATGTCGGCGGCCGCCTCGGGCGCGCCGAGCGCCTCGAGGACATGCCGCACACAGGCGGCCGCGCCCTCGCGGGCGAAGCCCTCCCCCCAGCGGTCCCGGCGGAGGATATAGCCGACGCTCCACGCCTCGCGGTCCCCCATCGGTTCCCACACCGGGCCGATCGTGCCGACAAAGTCCCCCGACGCGCGCTCGATTGCCGCGAGGTGGCCCGCGCCCTCCCGCGCATAACGCGCCCGGCTTCGGGTGATCCAGTCCCGCACCTCGGCGTCGCCGAAGCCGTGCTCCCACGCGTACATCACCCGCGGATCGCCGAGGATTTTTTGCAGCGCGGAAAAGTCGGCCTGCTCCAGCGGGCGCAGGAGCAGGCGCCTGGTTTCGATCCGCATCAGCCGCGCCTCCTTCCGGATACAAAAAACGCAGCCGCGGTTTCCGCGGCTGCGCACTTTGCAGCAAACTTACTTGTCCATGCCAAAACGCTTTTTGAACCTGTCAACGCGTCCGCCCGTATCGACCAGCTTCTGACGGCCGGTGAAGAAAGGATGGCACTTGGAGCAGATTTCAACGCGGATGTTCTCCCTCGTCGAGCGCGTATGGATCACTTCGCCGCAGGCGCAGGTGATCGTCGTATCCACATACTTGGGATGGATTCCCTCTTTCATTTGTTTCACCTCTTTCTGACATCGGAGATAGATGCCATAAATGCAACATTAAAACTATACCACACGTCTCTCGCGATTGCAAGCGGTTTTTTACGGAAACCGCAGGATTTTGCGTATTTTCCCTATTTTGCCCGCTCAGACGCCCATGATGCGCTTGACGTCCGCGCCCATCGCGGCGGCGCGCGCGTCGATTTCGGCCATGTCCCTGCCGACGACCGACAGGTAGAGCTTGATCTTCGGCTCGGTGCCCGAGGGGCGCACGATGGCGGTGCAGCCGTCGGCGAGCGCGTATTCGAGCACGTTCGATTTCGGCAGGTCGATCGGAGCGGTCTTCCCGCCGCAGATGGAAACGGAGCGCTCGTAGTCGCTCACGCAGGTGACCTTCTGCCCGGCAATCTCGGCGGGCGGGTTCTCCCGCAGCTTCTCCATCATGCCGGCCATGATCTTCATGCCCTCGGCGCCCTCGAACTGGAAGTTGGAGACGCTCTCGCGGCAGATGCCGAACCGTTTGTAGAGGTCGCCGAGCGCGTCGACGAGGCTCATGCCCCTCTGCTTATACCAGGAGGCCATCTCGACGATGAGCATCGAGCCGACGACCGCGTCCTTGTCGCGGACGTAGGTGCCCGACAGGTAGCCGTAGCTCTCCTCGAAACCGAAGAGGAACCGCTCGGGATGTCCGGCGGATTCAAGCAGCGCGATCTGCTCGCCGATGTACTTGAAGCCGGTCAGCACGCTGCGCACCTCGACGCCGTAGGCCTTGCCGATCATCTGGGTGAGCTTGGTGGAGACGATCGTCGTCACCGCGACGGGGTCCCTGGGCATCGTGCCGTTTTCGGTGCGGCAGCGGCAGATGTAGTCGAAGAGCAGCGCGCCCACATGGTTTCCGGTGAGCAGGGTGTAGTCCTCCCCCTCCTTCACCGCGATGCCGACCCGGTCGCAGTCGGGGTCGGTGGCGAGCATGAGGTCCGCGCCCGTTTCGCGCGCGAGCTCGAGCCCCTTGGCGAGCGCCTCTTTGATCTCAGGGTTCGGGAAGGGGCAGGTCGGGAAGTTGCCGTCGGGGTGCTCCTGCTCGGGCACGACGGTCACGTCCCGCGCGCCGATCGCGGCGAGCACGCGGCGCACCGGCTTGTTGCCCGCGCCGTTGAGGGGGGAATAGACGAGCCTGAGGCCCGCTTTTTCGCAGACGCCCGGATTGACCTGCTGGGCAAGGACGTTGTCGATAAAGCGGTCGACGACCTCCTCGGGGATGTAGGAGACGATCCCGGAGGCGAGCGCGTCCTCGAACTTCATCGTCTTCGCGCCGGTGAGCACGTCGAGGCTGTTGATCTCTTTGAGGACGGCGTCGGCGGCGTTCTCGGTCATCTGGCAGCCGTCGCTGCCGTAGACCTTGTAGCCGTTATATTTGGCGGGGTTGTGGGAGGCGGTGACCATGATGCCCGCGTCGCAGCGAAGCTCGCGGGTCGCGAAGGAGAGCGCCGGGACGGGCATCAGCTCCCGGTAGATCGACACCCGGACGCCGTTGGCGGCCAGCACCCCCGCCGCTTCCCGTGAGAAGAGGTCGGATTTGATGCGGCTGTCGTAGGAGATCGCGACGTGCGGCTCCTCCGACTGGGCGAGCAGGTAGTTGGCGAGACCCTGAGTCGCGCGGCGGATGGTATAGATGTTCATGCGGTTGTTGCCCGCGCCGATCACCCCGCGCAGCCCCGCGGTTCCAAAGGCGAGGTCGCGGTAAAAACGGTCGAGGATTTCGGCGTCCCGCCCCTTGATCGACCGAAGCTCCGCGGTCAGGTCGGGGTCCTCGAGGGACGCGGCCAGCCAGCGCTCATACAGCTCGTTATGGTTCATATAACTTCCTCCCGTCACATATATACTTTCATGGGGATTGTTCATTTTCCTGTTATCATGATACCCGTACAGGCTGTCAAAGTCAACCGATTACTGGGGAGAAATGGAAGCGTCCGGAAAAATTCTCCCGAAACGCCGCCCGGCTCTTGCATCGGGCGGACGGGCATGTTATACTGGGCTAAGATTTCCGCATGGGGGAGTAGTTTGCGCGCATTCCGGCGCGTGGCAAGTCAACATAATGGCCTCACGGCCTGGCTTGCCTGAAAGAACAAGACTCATGGACGGGCCCGAAGAGCCATGTCCGTGGGTCTTTCGTTTTGCCGGGGCGGGCGCGCCCCCACGGAAGCCGCGCTCCGTCCGGGGGCGGCCGCGGGCCCCGGGGCGCGAACGCATCCGGGTTACTGTAACAACATGGCAAGGGGGATTCTTCCTATGGGAACGCCGACACTTTTTCTGATCGCGCTGGGGCTGTCGATGGACGCCTTCGCGGTATCCATCTCCAACGGCATGTGCTACCGGGGCTTCGGCCGGAAGCAGGCGGCGGCCGCCGCCTTTTCCTTCGGCCTCTTCCAGATGCTCATGCCGATCATCGGCTATCTCGCCGGGCGGACCTTCAGCGACGCGATCTCCGCCGCCGACCACTGGATCGCTCTTCTGCTGCTCGGGTTCATCGGGGGGAAGATGGTCTTCGACGGCGTCCGTGAGCTGCGCCATCCCGAGGGCTGCTCCCCCGACCATCTCTTCACCTTCAAGGTCCTCGCCGTGCAGGCGGTGGCCACGAGCATCGACGCGCTCGCCGTCGGGGTCGGGTTCGCGGTCATGCAGGTCAACATCGTCACGGCCGCGGCCTTCATCGGCGTGGTGACCTTCCTCTGCTGTATCGTCGGCTCCATGCTCGGCAGGCAGTTCGGGCTGCTGCTCGGCAGCCGCGCGCAGGTGCTCGGCGGGGTCATCCTCGTGGGCATCGGGCTGAAAATCTTTGTCGAGCACATGTTCGGCTGATCAAATACGCGCCCTGTTTTCGACCTGTTTCGACAAAATTTGCCGAAACAGGTCGATTTTGCTTTCCGGATATGGTATCCTTTTCCTATCAGAGGGGAGGAACGCCGCCATGCTGTCCACGATCCAGAGCCTGGGAATCCTGGGAATCGATCCCTATCCCGTCACCGTCGAGGTGAACGTCGCCCGGGCGATGCCCGCCTTCGACATCGTCGGCCTGCCCGACGCGGCGGTGCGCGAATCGCGCGAGCGGGTGCGTTCCGTCCTCTCCAACTGCGGCTATCCCTTCCCCGACGGACGCATCGTCGTCAACCTGGCGCCCGCCGACGTAAAGAAGGCGGGCTCCCTCTACGACCTGCCCATCCTCGTCGGGCTGCTCGCCGCGCAGGGGCTCCTGCCCGAAAACGCCCCGCTTGCGGATTCCGCCTTCATCGGCGAGGTCTCCCTCTCGGGCGGGCTGCGCCGGGTGTGCGGGGTGCTGCCCATGCTGCTCGGCGCGGCCGGGACGGGGATGCGCCGCGCCTTCATCCCCGCCGCCAACGCCGCCGAGGCGTCGGCCGTGCGGGGGATCGAGGTCTTCCCGGTCGGCTCGGTCGGAGAGCTCGTCTCCCACCTGCGCGGGGAATGCGCCCTCCCGCCAGCCGGGACGGCCCGCTTTGACGGCGGGCCGCAGCCGCCCCTGCCCGACTTCGCCGACGTGAAGGGGCAGGGCCCCGCCAAACGGGCGCTCGAGGTCGCGGCGGCGGGCGGACACAACCTGCTGATGATCGGCGCGCCCGGCACCGGCAAGAGCATGCTCGCCAAGCGCCTGCCCTCCATCCTGCCCGACATGACCGAGGAGGAGTCGATCGAGACGACGAAGATCTATTCCGCCTGCGGGATGCTCGCGCCCGACCTGCCGCTCATCCGGACACGGCCCTTCCGGGCGCCGCACCACACCGTCTCACCCGCGGGGCTCTGCGGGGGCGGCCCGGTGCCCCGGCCGGGCGAGGTATCCCTCGCCCACAACGGCGTCCTCTTTCTCGACGAGCTGCCCGAGTTCCAGCGGCAGGCGATGGAGGCCCTGCGCCAACCGCTGGAGGACGGCGTCCTCACGATCGCGCGGGCGGGCGCGCGGCTGAGCTATCCCAGCCGTTTCATGCTCGTGGCCGCGATGAATCCCTGCCCCTGCGGCTATTTCGGCCACCCCACCCGGCGCTGCTCCTGCCCGCCCTCCCGCGTGTCCTCCTATCTGGGGCGGGTGTCGGGGCCGCTGCTCGACCGCATCGACCTGAACGTCGAGGTCTCCCCCGTCACCTACGCCCAGCTGTCCGCGCGGCGGGACGCGGAGGAATCCTCCGCCGCGGTCCGCCTCCGCGTGCAGGCGGCGCGCGAACGCCAAAACGCCCGCTATGCCGGGACCGGCGTCTCCTGCAACGCCCGGCTCGACCCGTCGATGCTCGCCGAAGCCTGCCCGCTCGACCCCGAGGCGGAGCGGATGCTCGGGCTGGTGTTTGAAAAGCTCGGCCTCTCGGGGCGCGCCTACGACCGCATCCTCAAGGTGGCGCGCACGATCGCCGATCTCGGCGGGAGCGAACGCATCCGCGCGCCCCACCTCTCCGAGGCGGTGCAGTACCGCTCCCTCGACCGCAAATACTGGAACCGCGGATAATTTCAAAACGCGCACGCCCCCGCCCCGGAAACTCCGGGACGGGGGCGCGTTTTTTACCCCACCGGGAAGAGGGCCCTGAGCGCGTGCGCGAGCGGGTCCCGCCCGCAGCGCGCGGTCACGCGCGCGCCCGGCAGCCTGCCCGAGATCGCCGAGCCCTCCGGCACGAAGGGATGCCCGCAGATTTCCAGCATGGAAAGGTCGTTTTCCTCGTCCCCCAGCGCGAGGGTCCCCGCGAGGGAAAACCCCTCCCGGCGGCAGTATTCCCGCAGGGCCGCGCCCTTGGAAACGCCCGCGCCGCAGAGGTCGACGCAGCTTCCGCTCGACGAGACCAGCCGCACCCCCTCCATCCGGCCGGCGAGCGCCCGCAGCGCCTCCGCCGCCTCGGATGGAACCCCCGGGAGCAGCAGGTCTGCGATCTCCCGCCCGCCGAAGTCCGCGCTGTCCCGGCAGTAAACCGGCTTATGGCGGAAACGGGACCCGCACCGCGAAAAATGCACTTCGTAAAAATTTCCCGCCTCCCACGCGCCGGCCAGCAGGATCGCGTCGGCGGCATAGGCCGCGTAGGGCGCGCCGAGCCGGTCGAGCAGGCGGCAGGCCCGGTAGGCTTCCTCCCCGGGCATGTATTCGACCGCACGGTAGGCCCCGGCCGCAAAATCATAGACCGCCGCGCCGTTCATGCAGATGGCGGCGGGATGGCATCCCGCGAGACGGACCGGCCACTCCGCGATGTGGGGATGCCGCCCCGTGACGGCGATGACCCGGATCCCTGCGGCGGACAGCGCGCGGACGGCGGCGCGGTCCGCCTCCCCCGGCAATCCGTCGGGGCCGAGCAGCGTCCCGTCCAGGTCGGCCGCGACACATTCGAGTCCGCCGAACACCCCCCTACCTCCCATCCGCGGGAGCTTCCAGGCTCCCCGCGCGGCAGGGGGCACCGGACCCGCTCTCTTTTCCCGTCCCGGCCTCCCGTTCCTTTGCGCGCTGCTCGCGCCCGGCGTGCACCTGCGCGGCGCACGCCTCGTCGAGGATGCCTCCCGTCACCGTGATCCCCATCTCCGCGTAGCTTCCCGCCGTTTTCATGAGGAGCGCCGGGAAATCCGGCGCGGCGGAGCCGATGTAGATTTCCCGGATGCCCGCCTGCACCATCGCGGCCGCGCACATCGGGCAGGGCCGGTAGTTGCAGACGAGCAGGCAGTCCGACAGGTCGTTCCTCCCCAGCTTCGCGCAGGCCTCACGGATGAGCACCATCTCGGCGTGCGCGCAGGGGTTTCGTTCGGTATTTTCGCGGTTGCCGTCCCGCACGAGGACGCGGCCCTCCCGGTCGGCGATGACGCCGCCGTAGGGGTCGTCCCCCCGCGCGAGCGCGGCGGCCGCCTCCTCCATCGCCATGCGCACGAGCGCCTCGGCCCGTTTTCGTCCGAGCATCACTCCACCTCCCCGAGCGCGCGGGCAAGCGTGGCCCGCGCCTCCTCCATATCGAGCGACCGGACCCGTTCGCGCGCCTCCGGCAGCGCGGCAGGCGACATCGAAAGCTCGGTGATTCCCATCGCGAGATAGAGCGGGATGAGCGCCGGGTCGGCGGCCGACTCGCCGCACACCCCCGTCCAGACGCCGTTTTTCCGGGCGTTCTCCGCCGTCAGCTTCATGAGCCGCAGGACGGCCGGGTCCGCCGGGCGGTAGTACCCGGCGATCCGCTCGTTCATCCGGTCGGCGGCCAGCGTATACTGGGTGAGGTCGTTGGTGCCGATGCTGAAAAAGTCCGCCTCACGCGCGAGCAGGTCGCTGAGGACTGCCGCCGCGGGCGTCTCGATCATGACCCCGACCTCCACGGAAGCGGTCTCCGTCCCCTCCGTCTCAAGCTCCGCGCGCGCCTCCCCGAGCAGTTTCCGGGCGCAGCGCAGTTCCTGGAGGGAGGCGATCATCGGGAACATGACTGCGAGCCTTCCGTGGACGGAGGCGCGCAGCAGCGCGCGCAGCTGGGTCCGGAAGAGCTCCCGCCGGTCCAGACAAATGCGGATCGCCCGCCAGCCGAGCGCCGGATTTTCCTCCCGCCCCGTGTCGAGACAGGGGGCGCGCTTGTCCGAGCCGATGTCGACGGTGCGCACAATCACCCGCCTGCCCTCCATCCGTTCGAGGGCCTCCCGGTAGGCGAGATACTGCGTCTCCTCGTCGGGCGGCGTCTCCCGCCCGAGGTAGAGAAACTCGCTGCGGAAAAGGCCCACCGCCTCCCCGCCGTTTTCCAGAACCACCCGCGCCTCCCCGGGCGCGCCGATGTTCCCGGCCAGCTCCACCCGGATTCCGCCGCGCGTTTCGGCGGGCGGGAACCCGCCGGCCCGCAGCCGCCCGAGGCGGCGCGCCGCCGCCCTCCGGCGGCTTCGCGCCTCCGAGAGCGCGGCCTCGTCCGGGTCGACCGTCACCCTGCCCGCGTCTCCGTCAACGGCCAGCAGCCTCCCCTCGAGCTCCGGGGCCGCCGCGATCCCCACGACGGCGGGGATCCCCATCGCGCGGGCGAGGATGGACACATGGGAGGCCGCAGACCCGCGCCGGGTGACGAACCCCGCCACCTGCGAGCGGTCGAGCGAGAGGGTGTCGCTCGGGGTCAGCTCGTCCGCGACCAGCACGACGGGGCCGTCCGGCTCCCCCTCCCCGGAAAGCCCCCCTCCGCCGCCGAGCGCCGAAAGCAGCCGGCGGGACACGTCGCGGATATCCGCCGCGCGTTCGCGGATGTTGGGGTCCCCGAGCGCCTCGAACTCCGCCGCGAGGGCCTCCCCCGCACGGCGCACCGCCGTCTCCGCCGCCGCGCCCCCGTCGAGCTGCCGCTGGATTTCCCCGGTGAAATCCGGGTCGTCGAGCAGCAGCGCATGGATTTCAAAGATCTGCGCCTCCGCCTCACCGGCGGCTTCGACCGCCCGCTCCCGCAGGCCGCGCAGCTCCCGCCGGACGGCGTCGGCGGCCTCGCGGCATCGGCGCGCCTCCTCCCGCGCGCCTTTTCCGGGGATTTCCTCCTCCACCGCGGAGGGCGCGGCCAGCAGCCGTGCCCTCCCGACAGCGATTCCTCCGGAGGTTCCCGTTCCTTCCAGAATCTTCATGTTGTTCTCCCTTCCGCTCACAGGCTTTCGGTACAGAAGGCGCGCATCGCCTCACACGCGGCCTGCTCGTCCTCGCCGTCCACCGTGAAGGTCACCGTCTCCCCCGCCGCCGCGCAGAGGGCCATCACCCGCAGCAGGCGGGTGCAGTCGGCCTCCCGGTCCCCCCGGCGGATGGTCACCCGGCTTTTGAAGGCCGCCGCCTGCCTGACGAGCTGTCCGGCCGGCCGGGCGTGCAGGCCCATCGGGTCGCTGATCGTATAGTCAAACTGCTGCATAAAGCCCCTCACAAACCCCTTCCGCTCACAGCGCGTGGTATTCCCGCGCGATGACCGCCGCGACGCGCGCGTTATTGCGGATGATTTCCACGTTGGCCGCGAGGCTCGCGCCCCCGGTCAGCTCATTGACTTTGGAGAGCAGGAACGGCGTGTTCTTTTCGCCCGCGATCCCCTCCTCCTTCGCCATCTCGACCGCCCGGGCGATCGCCGCGTCGATGACCTCCTCCGCGATCGCGAACCGTTCGGGGATCGGGTTTGAGAGGATCGCCGCGCCCTCGAAGCCCAGCTCCCACTTCGCCTTGAGAAACCGGGCCACCATATGGTAGTCGTCGATCCGGTAGTCGATGCGATACCGGCTGTGCGGGGTGAAGAAGGCGGGGAAGGAATCGGTGCCCATGCCGATGACGGGCACGTCCTTGGTTTCGAGGTACTCCTTGGTGCGGCCGATGTCGAGGATCGACTTGCAGCCCGCGCTGATGACCCCGACGCTCGTGCGGCCGAACTCCTCGAGGTCGGCGGAGACGTCCATCGACAGCTCCCCGCCCTTGCTGACCCCGCCGATGCCTCCGGTCGCCATGAACCGGATGCCCGCGATCGACGCGCACCGCAAGATCGCCGCGATCGTGAAGCCCGCGTTGAGCCCGTTCACGATGGCGTAGGGGATGCCCTTGACCGACGCCTTCATCGCCCTGGAGGCGGGGTCCGCCGGGTTGTTGGCGAGCGCGCCGACCTGTTCCCGGTCGAGCCCCACGACGATCTTCCCCTTGTAAACGCCGATGGTCGCGGGCACCGCGCCGTACTCCCGCACCGTCTCCTCCGCCATGAGGGCGGTCTCGACGTTGGTCGGGTAGGGCATGCCGTGCGAGATGATCGAGCTTTCAAGCGCGACGACCGGCTCGCCGTTTTGGACCGCCTCCCGCACGCGGGGGGCGACGGTCAGATATGGTTCGATATTCATTCGTCAGCTTCTCCTTCTCATTATATAATGTGCAGCAGGCTGAGCGCCACGACGCCCACCGCAAGGATTCCCATGATCTTGATCGCGCCCTTGCCCTTCTTGACCAGCCAGAAGCAGACGAGCGTCACCGCGAGCGGGAGCATCTTGGGCATGAGCTGGTCGAGGAAATCGGCCTGCAGGCTGATGGCCTGCTCGCCGCTGCCGTAGGTGAGGGTGGTGGACAGGCTCACATAGGTGGCGGTCAGCGCGCCGAGCACGCCGCATCCGACGATGCCCGCCGCGTGGACGATGCGGTCCATGAGCCCGCCCTTCAGGATTTTGGAGACCGCGTCCTTGCCGAGGCGGTAGCCGTAGTTGACGAAATAGATGCTCTGGGCGGCCATGGCCGCGACGACGAGTACGCAGTAGATGACGACGCCCGCGACGCCGAGGTTGTTTTCCAGCACGAGCGCGACGGAGAAGGCGAGCAGGATGGGGTAGATGATCGCCTGGTTGAGGGTGTCGCCGATGCCCGCCAGCGGGCCCATGAGGCCGGTCTTGACCGCGGTGATCGCCTCGCCCGAGACGCTGCCGTCCTTGGCGCGCTGTTCCTCCATCGCCACGCTGATGCCCATGATGACGATGCCGATGTAGGGCTCGGTGTTGAAGAACTCCTGATGCCGCTCGAGCGCCTCGCTCAGGTCCTCCTTGGAGGGGTAGAGTTTGGCGAGGATGTGGCTGATCGCGTTGGTGAAGCCGAGGCTCTCAAACCGCTCGTAGTTGATGCAGCAGTGGGAAAAAATGAACCACTTAAACCAGGCGTAAAGCAGGTCCTTTTTAGTGACGATCGACTGGACGACGCCGGTTTTCTCCTTTGCCATTTAAGCCACCTCCGCTTTCTGCATGTCGTTGAAGAGATAGAGCGCCGCCGCCGCGATCGCGAAGGCCGCCACGCCCATCATCGTCATGCCCAGGTAGGACACGAGGAAAAAGCCCATGAAGAAATAGGGCGCCACGCTCTTTTTCATGATCACCTTGAGGTTGAGCGCGATGCCGACCGCCGGGAGCACGCCGCCGATGAGGGTGAGGATGCCGAGCACGCGGGTGCCGAGGAAATCGAGCGCGCTCTGGACGAACTCGGGCCCGAAGTAGGCGGCGAGCGCGACGGGCAGCACGGTCATGAGCAGCAGGACCGGCTGCGGATAGAGCACGTTCACCCGCCAGATGCCGCGGGTGTTCGCCTCGCGGGTGGGCTTGTCCGCCATGTGGGAGATGACGACGTTGAAGGTGTTGCGTCCGACCCACACGAAGGTGCCCAGCATGCCGAGCGGGACCGACAGGGTGAGCGCGACGCCCGTGTCGAGATTGGAGGCGATGGCCAGCGCCGTGGCCAGCGTCCCGGCGAGCGCCGGGTCGGAGGGCTGGGAGCCGCCGACCGACATCCAGCCCAGGTAGATCAGCTGGATGGTCGCGCCCATGATCGCGCCCTCCGCAGGCGCGCCGAGGATGCAGCCGACCAGCGTGCCGGCGACGAGCGGCTTGCAGACGGTGAGGTAGCCGATGGCCCACGGCGCGCTCCCCAGGTAGTAGACGACCCCGATCAGAATCGCTTGCAGAACAGTCATTGTCCTTCCTCCTCTATAACACTTTGTCGATTTCCATTTCCTTGTCCTCCGGCACCACCTGCACATAGACGCGCACGCCGCGCTTCTGCAGGCGCAGGAGGGTCTCGTTCTCCGCCGGGGAGGAGGAGATGTTGCGGTAGAGGGTCGACCGGCCCGCGCGCTTGCACATGCCGCCCACGTTGAGCGCGCGGATCTCGACGCCGCGGTCCACGAGCGCCTCCACCGTTTCGGGCACCTTCACCAGCATGAGGATGCGTTCCTCCCCCGCCTCCTGCAGCAGGTATTCCGCCGCCCTGTCCACATCGGCCACCACGGCCTTGAACTCCTTGGGCACCGCCATCAGCAGCACCTCGGTCATAAACGAATCCCGGCAGGTCTCGTCGTCGACCACCATGATCTCGGTCGGGCTGTAAAGCCGCGACCACTGGGTCATGATCTGCCCGTGGATGAGCCGGTCGTCGATCCGCACCAATACGATATTTTTCATCTGCCTTCCTCCCCTACTGGTAAATTTCACGCAGGTTCCGGATCGACTCCCGCGCCGATTCGAGCGCGGCGTCCCGGATTTCGGCCGCGGTGCGGCCCTCCCGCATCGAGATCGCCTCGATGAGCATCGCGAGGTTCGCCCCGCTCACGCACTCGTACCCGAGGCCGCGGATGTTGCGGGCCGCCACGTTGCAGGGGGTCCCCGCGTACATGTCGGCCAGCACGAGCACGCCGCTGCCGTCGTCAAGCGCGCGCACCCGGCTGCAAAACCGCTCGTTGAAGGCGTCCATATCCACGCCCGGCTCGAGCGAAACCGCCTCGACCCGCTCGCTCTTCCCGGCGATCAGCTCGCTGGCTCTGACCATCGCCTCCGCCAGCCCCCCGTGGGACACCACCAGTATTCCAACCATACCCGTTCTTCCTTTCTTTTGTCAGTCCTCGTAATCCAGCGCGACGAGCTGGTAGATGTAAGCGATCTCGCTGACGGGGATTTCCACCGCGTAGTGGCTCGTCAGGAAGTGGAACGCCTCCTTGACCTGCGCCACGAACCGCTCTTTCTCCCGCAGGAACCCCTCCGTCTCGGGATACTGTTCGATGGGGGTCCGGGTGATCAGCCGCTCGATCAGGCAGCTGATGTGGATGTAGAGCGCGATGGTCACCCGGTTGCTGAACCGCTTGCCGGTGATGCCGCGCAGCCGGGTCACCGCCTCCTGCACGTACCCCATCAGCTTTTCGGGGTTGAGGATGGTGAGGTGCTTGACCACGTTGAGCAGCGAAAAATCCTTGAGCAGGTTCTTGTTGAAGGCGTCGAGCTCGGCCGCGTCGAGCCCGCCCGACAGCGCCGCGTCGATCCTGCCGAGCCCCTCCGCCGTGATCATGTCGCCGATCGCCAAAAAGGGGATGCCCTCGAAGCCGGGGTCCATCGCGCCGATCAGCAGCTTCACGTCGTACCGCCCAAACAGCTCGTCCTCCTCGCGGCTCTGGATCAGCCGGTAGTAGTCATAGGCGATCACCGCCGTTTCGATCGGGCGCGGCAGGCTGCCGCTGAAAAGGTCGATCATCCGTTCGGCCACGCCGGTGTCGGCGTCGCTCATAAAGACGACCGCCTCCTGCTTGCGCCGGCTGGCGAGCACCCGGCAGCCGGGCGCCGCGTCCCCGCAGGCGCTCTTGAGGATCGTGCCGATCTCCTGCCCGCTCCAGATGCCCCTGCCGACCGCAAGCGCCAGCGCGGTGGAGACGTTGTCCGCCAGCCCGAGCCGGATGTTCGCGATCCCGCCCACCCCCTCGCCGACCGCCTCCATCGACCCGGTGTCGAAGAGCAGGATGAACGCCCGGCACGTCGGCCGCCTGCGGATGTACTTCCCCAGCCGCACCGCGAGGTCCGCCTCGCCGGCGTTCACCGGCAGGTCGATCGCGTCGAAGGTGTGCCGCCCGATCAGCTTGTTGACCGTCTCGGCCATGCTGCTGGCCGTGGCGTAGCCGCGGCAGGCGATCACGCCGCGGATGGCGCTCACCTGCACTCCCTTGTTGCTGTACTTGATGTTGAGCGCCAGCAGCAGCAGATCCATCTTGGAGATGCGCAGGTCCATGTTCTGCCCGATGAGCTCGGACGCCTCGAGCGCGATGGTCATCTCCCCGGGCGAGGTCCTCCGCAGCGTCCCCAGCGCGCCTTCCAACTCGGCGTCCCGCCGCTCCAGCCACCGCTGGAGGGTGAGGTTGCGCTGCATCTGGGCGTGGAGCCCGCGCGATATGAGGAACCCGCAGTGGACGGGGAGCACGGCGTGGTACTTCTCCGACACGGCCTCCAGCACCCCGTCCACCACCTGCTTGATCGCGTTGAACCGGCTGTTGGTGTGCTTTTTATCGAAGTAGAGGTAGTCCATAAAGCTGTTGATATAGGCGTAGCAGCGCTCGAACACGCCGCCGAGCGACGCCTCCTCCCCCGCCTGCCGGGCAAAGCACCCAAGGATCGAATCGTAAAAGCGCACGAAGATGTCCACCGCGTCCAGCTTCTCGTACTCGTTGATGCTGATGAGGCTCTCCTGCTCGTTCTCGGCGGCAGGGTCCGCGCGGGAGGCCGCCAGAATCTCCTCCGGCAGGTGGTACTGGTAGACGTAGAGGCTTTCCGCGTCCGCGTCGCTGTAGAGGAAGGCGTTGGCGCAGCAGCTGCGCACGCAGTTTTTGAGCTGCGCGACGTTCCCCGCGTAGACATAGTCCATCATCCGGTGGAAAACGCTCGTGCCGATAAAGATCTTGCGCCCGTTTTTGCGGGCCTCCCGCTTGAAGAAATAGAGCAGCAGTTCCTTTTTCTCCTCGGGGGTGCGCTCCTCAAGCGGCGGGACGCTCACCGAAACGGGGATCAGGCGCTGCAGCGCCCGGTCGAGCGCGCGCCCCGGCTCGGCGGAAACGGTGAAGACGAGGCGGACGTCCGCCGTACGCACGGCGTCCTCCCCGCAGCGGGAATAGCGCCCGGTCTGCATGAACTGTAAGAGCCTCTCCTGGCACTCGCTTCCGAGGGCTCCCGCCTCGTCGAGCAGCAGCATCCCGCCGTCCGCGGCGGCAAGGCAGCCGGGGGCGTCCCCCCGGCGCACGTCGCCGAAAATCTGGGCGAGCGCCTCCCCGTCGCTGCGGTATTCGGCGCAGCCGGCGGCGACCAGCCGCCCGGGCGGCAGCACCCCCTCGTCCGCCGCGTACTCGTACATCAGCCGCGCGAGCAGCTTTTTGCCGGTCCCGGGCTGTCCCGCCAGCAGCACCGGCAGGCCGTGGGGCGGATATTTCACCGCCGCCTTGAGCTGCTCGATGCAGTCGCTGATGCTGCGCGTGCTGCCAATCGCCTTTTGAAAATTGCGCAGCCGGTTTTTTTCACGGTTCAGGTGCGCCGCCAGCTCCCGCAGGCTGTCGAAGGCGGGCTGGGCGACCGTCGCGTCGTACTGCGCCTCGAGCATCCCCTTGTGGAAGAAGTAGACCGGGCGCAGGTTCGCTTTGACGAGCAGCCCGTCCTTGACAAGCTCATTGAGATACTGGCTTGTAAGGTTCCTGCTGACGTTCAGCCGGGCGCTGATGGCCGACGCGGTGAACCGCTCCGGCTCCTCTCCCCGGAAGCCGTCGGTCAGTCCCTTGATGTATTCCAGCAGTTCCTCTTTTGTTTTGACAAACATGTTGGCGCCCTCCCGTTGAAATGATCATAACCCCGCGCCCCGGGCGCGTAAATAGATTTTGCGAAGGTTCGACACAGCGGCGTGATTTCCGTCAGTCTTGTGGGGTTTTTCCAGTTTATCCCCCGTTATGTCGACGTTTTTCAGGCACATTCCCTCATCCGCCCGGCCGTTTTTGGTCCCTTCGACAGATTTTCACACCGTCCATGATACCATGCGCGCGCGGGAAAAGGACCCTTTCCGGCGCATCTCCAGTTATTTCCTCCCGCCGCCGCAGAAAAAGACAGCCCCCGCTCCGGGACCCGGAGCGGGGGCTGTCTTCGGCAATTTCCTATGTGGGAAGGTAAAGCGTTATAAGCGGAAGTTGATATCGTAATCCTCGGGCAGGAAGTAGAACTTGCAGCGGGCGATCCCCTCCTTCTGGGAACCGTAGAGGATCTCCTCGATGTAGATGATCGGCGTCTCGTTCTCCACCTGCAAAAAGGCGGTGACGTTGTCCTCCGCGGGGACGACCTTGAAGGAGAGCTCGGCGGAACTCGCCAGCTCGAA
The DNA here is from genome assembly GCF_900199635.1 of Anaerotruncus massiliensis (ex Togo et al. 2026). GTDB lineage: Bacteria > Bacillota > Clostridia > Oscillospirales > Ruminococcaceae > Anaerotruncus > Anaerotruncus massiliensis. Next base: position 1,846,923 of record NZ_LT962687.1, read on the forward strand.
AATCCTCCGGTTGACCAGCGCGTAGGCCTCGTCCTCGTTGTTGAGGTCGACGTCGAGCTCGTTGACATACCGCACGGGGATCTGCACGAACGAATGCCCGATCGGGCGGCCGCCCGAATAGTAGACGTTGTTGCTCGCCATGACGATCTCGCTGACGCGGATGCCCAGCCGGTGCTGGGCGATCTCGGTGGGCGGGCCGTAGTTATAGGAGATCTTGATCTCGGTGATCTCCCGGCGCGCGCATTCGATGACCGGGTTCACGATCCGGCTGGCGGGCGCGCCACGCCCGGGGTCGTAGGTGATGAAGGTCCCCTTGCCCTGCTGCTTCGCGATGAGGTGGTCCTCATTGAGGATGGTCAGCGCCTGCCGTAGCGTGTTGCGGCTGACCCCGTACTTTTCGGCGAGCACCGGCTCGCTCGGCAGCTGGGAGCCGTTTTTGTAGACGCCGTCGACGATGTCGGAGTAGATCTGGTTGTAGATCGAAACATAGGAAGGGATTTTGTTGTCGTTGAGGCTTGTGATCTTCTTATTCATCGATTCCCGTCCTTTCCACCGCCTCCAAAGTCGCCCAGCCCCCCACCGTCCGGAAGCCGAGACGGTCGAAGAGGTTCTCCTCCGGCCCGCGCCCGCAGAAGACGCAGGGCTTCTTTCCCTCGGCCAGCACGGCGCGGGAGAGCGCGGAGACGATCTCGGAGGCGTACCCGCGTCCGCGGAAGGCGGGCGCCGTACCCACCCCGCCAAGCATGACCGTCCGCCCCGCGCCGGCGGTACTGTTACCGTGCGAAACGATCTCCCCGTCCTGCTCGAGCATCAGGTGGATGCCGTCGTTATTGCGGATGCGGTCGGCGATCATCTCGCCCGACGCGTAGAGGGAGGTAAACTCCGGCAGGCTCTGCAAAAACCGGTGGATGCGCCCCGCGTCGGCGGGTTCCGCCCTGCGCGCCCGGCCGGCGTCCGGCTGGAGCGCGTCCTCCCCCTCCAGCATGCAGAGCCGTTTGCACCGGAGGATATATCCATCGCCCGCGTCCCCGCTAAGCCGTTCGACGAGCTCTTGTTTTCCCATTATAACAGAAATTGGAAAGCGTTTCAAAAGGGACCGCACAAAGGCCCCGTCCACGGCCTCCCCATAGACCATCAGGTTCTGGTAGAACCGCATGTATACCGCCCGGCAGACGCCGTTTTCCACGTCCGCCCAGGTGTCCTGGAAGGGGGCGCTGGCCCCATAGAGCCGCAGGTCGGCCAGCAGGAAGGTGTTAAAGACGTATTCTTGCTCGAGATAGCGTTCGAGCAGCCCGGCATGCGAATCCGCGCATGTGATAATCAACCGATCACCTCAATCGGAAGCGGGCGGGCCCCGCGGCCCGCCCGCGCCGCTTCATTATTTCCAGATGCTGATCGTCCAGTCGGGACCGTAGGAGATGCCGTAGGTCTCGCCCATGCTGACCTCGTTGAGGGAGAGGTCGAGGTTGTTGAGCTCGTTGTTGTAGATGATCGGCTCCCCCTTGGCGACGTAGCCGAAGGAGCGGTGGAAGAGCACCTTGCCCTCGAACTTGACCTCCTCGCCGTGCTTGACCAGGGTGTTGACCATATCGCCGTGCCGGAAGCCCGCCGCGACGAACTGCTGGTAGTTGATGTTGGTGTCCACGCAGCCGAAGTTCGGGCAGATCATCGCGACGTAACCGTCGGCGCGGCCCTCGGTGATCTTCGCCTCGGGCAGCGGATTGCAGATGATCTCGTCGACGCTGTAGGCCGGGCCGACCCCCTCGTAGTCGATGAGCCCCGCCGCGAGCTTGCCCGCGCAGTAGGCGAACAGGTCGCGGCCGTGGAAGATTGCCACGTCCTCGGTGCCCGCGCCGACCAGGCGGTTGCGGGTCTCGTCGATCTCACGGACCTCGTCGATGCCGAACTTCTCCTTTACCAGTGTCAGGGAGCCGTTGTCGGGAGTGACGACGTAGTAGCCGTTGCTCGTTTTGGCGACGCACGCCTTGCGGGGGGTGCCGACGCCCGGGTCGACGACCGATACGAAGATGGTGCCCTTGGGCCAGAAGGCCATCGACTGCCACAGGCGGTAGGACGCCGTCCAGGTGCAGAACTTGGTGACCTCATGGGTGAGGTTGAACATCTCGATCTCCGGGTCGATCGACTTGACGACGCCGTACATCGAGCAGACCGCTCCATCTTTGAGGCCGAAATCCGTACTGAACACAACATAGGGTTTTCTCATTTTGTTACCTCCATTTACTGATCCGGCTTTGTGGCAGCCGCGTGCCCTGCAATTTCGATGGCAGTTGCAAGCCTTTAAAACGGGTACCACATCGGCGGCTTGACGATGACGCCGTAGGCCATGTAAGCCGCCGTCAATGCGGCCAGCACGGCCGCCAGTACAAGACAGATCTTATCGAGCCTGCCGTAGGGCGTCTCGACATACCAGGTGCGCTTTTTGTTCTTCCCGAAGCCGCGCAGGTCGAGCGCGTCCGCGATGACCCCCACGTCGTCGAAGGAGGAGAGGATGAGCGGCACCGCGATCGACACGACCCCCTCGATCTTCGCCTTGAGGGTGGTCTTTTTGCGGCCCAGCTCGAGCCCGCGCGCCTGGATGGACGCGGAGATGTTCTTGTAGTCCTTGATGAGGTCGGGCAGGTAGCGCAGCGCGATGGAAAAGACCATCGACAGCTTGTAGGGCAGCCCGACCCGGTTGAAGCCGGCGGCCAGCTGGGTGGGGGTGACGACAAAGATGAGCCAGAGGGAAACGAGGAACATCGCCACCACCTTGAGGGTGCGCACGGCAAAATACCAGAGCGTTTCGGCGGGCATGACGAGCCGTTCGGTGAACCGGAAAAGCTCGGTGCAGGTGCCGACGAACTCGCAGCCGATATGCGGGTTAAAAAGGTAGAAGAGGATGAGGTTCACCGTGTTGAGCCCCATCGCGACGAGCATGAGTGCCCAGATGATCTTCCAGTTCGGCTTCAGCGACGCGAGCGCCGCCGCCGCGACCGCCGTGACCGCCAGCAGGATGCGGCAGTCAAAGGTGGAGATCGTCAGGATGATGGTCACAATGAAGAGCAGCACCTTGACCTGTCCGCAGAGGGTGTGCAGCGGGGTGACGCCGGGGCTGAACCGGACGAGGTTATTGCTCGTCATGCCGCCTCACCATCCTTTCATATTCGATGAAGTGGCGCACAAACGCCTCCGGCTCGATCCCGAGGCGGCGCGCCAGCTTGCATAGCGACGTCTCCTTGAGGCTCGCGCGGCGCAGGATGTCCGGGTCGGAGAGCATCCGGAAGACGTCCCCGTCCCCGATCTTCTCCCCGTCCGCCATGACGACGGCGCGGTCGGTGTATTCGATCGCCAGGTGCATGTCGTGGGTGATAAAGAGGATCGTGAGCCCCATCTCCCGGTTGAGCCGGTCGAGGAAGTCCATGATCTCGCGGTAGTGGAAGTAGTCCTGCCCCGCGGTCGGCTCGTCGAAGATCATAATCTTCGGCTGCATGACGAGGATTGAGGCGATCGTCACCCGCTTGCGCTGCCCGTAGGAGAGGGCCGACACCGGCCAGCTGCGCATTTTGGAGAGCCCGCAGAGGCCGAGCACCAGCTCGAGCTTTTCATCGATCGTCTTCTGGTCCACCCGGCGGAGCTTGAGCGCGAGGGTGATCTCGTCGCGGATCATATCCTTGACGAGCATCTGGTTGGGGTTCTGCATGACGTAGCCGATCCGCTCGCCGATCTCCTTGATCGAGAGGACGCCGTAGTCCTCCCCCTCGATGAGCACGCGGCCCTCGTCGGGGCGGATGACCCCGATCAGCAGGTTGGCGAGGGTGGTCTTGCCCGCGCCGTTCTTGCCGACCAGCGCGATGCGTTCGCACGCGCTGACCGTCAGGTCCACATGGCTGAGAACCTTGTTATCGTCGTAGGAGAAGGACACGTCCTCCACCCGCACGAGCTCCCCGGGCGCGGGCTGCGCCCGGTGGGGGGTCTCGCTGGCGAACCAGCCGCGCAGCGCCTCCTCCCGCCCCTCAAGGCGGATCTCCTCCACCGATTCGGGGTGGTCCTCCTCGGCAATCTCACAGCCGGCGTATTTGAGCGCCGTCACGTAAAGCGGCTCCCGGATGCCGTGCTCCTGCAGGAGCGGGGAGCTCAAAATCTTGGCCGGGGTGGTGTCCGCGACGATCCGCCCCCCGTCGAGCAGGATGACCCGGTCGACCGGTCGGTGGAGCACGTCCTCCAGCCGGTGCTCGATGATAATGACCGTCTTCTGCTGCTCCCGGTGGATCCTGTCGATCAGCTCGATCGCCTGGAGCCCCGCCTGCGGGTCGAGGGCGGCGAGCGGCTCGTCGAAGAGCAGGATTCCCACGTCGTTGTGCATGACGCCGGCGAGCGAGACCTTCTGCTTCTGTCCGCCCGAGAGGGAGAAGGGGGTGTGGGCGGTAAACCGCTCCATCCCCACGATGCCCAGCGCCCGCCGCACCTTTTCGAGCATGACGGGGCGCGGGACGCAGTCGTTCTCCAGCGAGAAGGCGACGTCCTCCCCCACCGTGAGCCCCGCGAACTGGCAGTCGGAATCCTGCATGACGGTGCCGACGCGGTTGCTGAGCTTATGGATGTCGAGGCTGCGCGTCTCGTCGCCCATGACCTTGAGGCTGCCGGTGAACTCCGCCTTGACCGAGAAGGGCAGCAGCCCGTTCAGGCAGGAGCCCAGCGTGGATTTCCCGCTGCCGGACGGCCCGAGGATGAGCACCTTTTCCCCCTCGTAGATGGTCAGGTTGATGTCGTAAAGGGTGGGCTTCTGCTGTGACGCGTAGCGCATCCCGAAATCCCGGAATTCGATCACGGGCTTTTTCATGTCGGATTATTCCTCCGTGAGATTGGTTTTGAGCCGGTTCTTTTTGGCCATCATCTTGAGCAGCGGCACGCCGATGATCGCGGCCATGAGGCCGTCCTTGACGCCGGCGATGACGCCCTGCACCATGCCGATCTCCAGTTCGCCCTGGTACCACATCATCGTGAAGAGCGGGGTGATGCCGCAGAAGGCGATGAGCGGGGCGACAAAGGCGAGCACGGCGAAGGTGGCGGCCTGCTTGTTGGTGAAAACCCCCTCGCCGACCTTCGCGCCGTAGACGGGCAGCAGGCCGGTGATGAAGCCGCAGAAGAAATGCCCGATCGTCCAGTCGAACCAGAAGCCCCAGCCGCCGATCATGTCGGCCAAAAAGTTCCCGAAGCACGCGGCGATCGCCGCGGGCAGCGGCCCGAAGAGCGCTCCGACGATGACGATAACGACGGGTGCGAGGCTGAACTGCACCTGCGTAAAGATGGGGATCTGGATGTAGACCATCATGATCGCCATCAAAATTGCGCCGAGCGCGACGCCGACCACCGTTTTTGTGTTCCACTGACCTACCAGTTTTCTCCCGATTCCATTCATAACATACCCTCCTGCTTTTCCTCAGTTGTTCATATTGTTCAACCTGTTGAACAAGTTGCTTTCATTATAAAAAGCGCGCCCCCGCTTGTCAATGCGCAAAACCTGAAAACCGCAAATTTCAGCAGTTTCCACCATCCCGCCCCACGGATTCCGCCAGTTTGCACAAACCTGCTCCGCCGGAAAATATTTCTGCGTTTGGTCTTGTATTGCCACACTAGATATCGTATAATACTATTTGTAAAACACAATATCTAGTGAGGAAGGGTTCGCAATGATCAATACGATTCGGAAACGCAGCGGCGAGGTCGTCGCCTTTCAGCCGGAGAAAATCACCCGCGCCATCTATAAGGCGGCCGTCGCGGTGGGCGGCAGCGACTGGGGCCGCGCCGAGGAATTGACCGAGCAGGTCGTCGTCCTCGCAAACGCGCAGTTCCCCGACGGCACCGCCGAAGTGGAAAAGGTGCAGGACCTCGTCGAGAAGGTGCTCATCGAAAACGGCCACGCCAAGACCTCCAAGGCGTACATCCTCTACCGGGAGAAGCGCCGCAGCGCGCGCGAGGCGAACGCCCTGATCGGCGCGACGATCGACATGTTCTCCAAGTACATGGGGGACGGCGACTGGCGCGTCAAGGAAAACGCCAACGCCCAGAAATCGATCGCGGGCATGAACAACTACATCCGCGAGACGTTCACCAAGCAGTACTGGCTGCATGAGATCTACCCCGACAAGATCCGCGACGCCCACCTCTCGGGCGACCTGCACCTGCACGACCTCGGGTTCTTCGGCCCCTACTGCGCCGGCTGGGACCTCAAGCAGCTGTTGCTCGGCGGCTTCGGCGGCGTGCCCGGCAAGGTCGAATCGAGCCCCGCCAAGCACCTGCGCAGCTTTTTGGGCCAGATCGTCAACTCGACCTTCACCACCCAGGGCGAGACGGCGGGCGCGCAGGCGTGGTCCTCCTTCGACACCTACTGCGCCCCCTTCATCCGCTACGACCACCTCGATTTCGCGACGGTCAAGCAGGCGCTCCAGGAGTTCATCTTCAACCTCAACGTCCCCACCCGCGTGGGCTTCCAGTGTCCCTTCTCCAACCTCACCTTCGATATCAAGCCGCCCCGCACCCTGCGCGACCAGGCGGTCATCATCGGCGGCCAGCCGATGGACGCGACCTACGGCGAGTTCCAGGCGGAGATGGACATGCTCAACCTCGCCTTCTGCGAGGTCATGATGGAGGGCGACAAGAAGGGCCGCGTCTTCACCTTCCCCATCCCGACGATCAACGTCACCAAGGATTTCGAGTGGGACAGCCCGGTGGTCAACAAATTCATGGAGATCACCTGCAAATACGGCATCCCCTACTTCTCCAACTACATCAACTCCGACCTCTCCCCCGAGGACGCGCTCTCAATGTGCTGCCGCCTGCGGCTCAACACGGGCGAGCTCAGAAAGCGCGGCGGCGGTCTCTTCGGCTCCAACCCGCTCACCGGCTCGATCGGCGTCGTGACGGTCAACCTCCCGCGCATCGGCTATCTCTCCAGGACGGAGGAGGAGTTCAAATCCCGCCTGCTCGACCTGATGGAGATCGCCAAGGAGAGCCTCGAGATCAAGCGCAAGACGATCGAGGAGCAGACCCGCCGCGGCATGTACCCCTATTCGGCGCACTACCTCGAAAACGTGAAGGAGCGCACCGGCAGCTACTGGTTCAACCACTTCAACACGATCGGCCTCATCGGCATGAACGAGGCCTGCCTCAACTTCATGGGCAAGGACATCACCACCCCCGAGGGGCAGAAATTCTCCCTTGACATCCTCGACTTCATGCGCGACACGATCACCCGCTTCCAGGAGGAGACGGGCCACGTCTACAACCTCGAGGCGACTCCGGCGGAGGGCACCAGCTACAGCCTCGCCCAGCTCGACAGGAAAAAATATCCCGATATCATCACCGCCGGGCAGGACGCCCCCTACTACACCAACTCGACCCAGCTGCCGGTCGGCTTCACCGACGACATCTTTGAGACGCTCGACCTCCAGGACGAGCTGCAGTGCAAGTACACGGGCGGCACGGTGCTCCACCTCTATCTCGGCGAGCAGATCAGCGACGTCGAAGTCGCCAAATCGCTCATCCGCAAGGCGTTCACCAACTACCAGCTCCCTTACATCTCGCTGACGCCCACCTTCTCGGTCTGCCCCGAGCACGGCTACCTGAACGGCGAGGTCTATTCCTGCCCCGAATGCGGCCGCGACACCGAGGTGTGGAGCCGTGTGGTCGGTTACCTGCGCCCGGTCCAGAACTTCCACCGCGGCAAGCGCGAGGAGTATAAGGAGCGCAAGAAGTACCGCATCAAACCGGAGGAGCTGAGCGCATGATCTTCGGCGGGATGCAGCGCAGCAGCACGATCGACTTCCCCGGCGCGCTCGCCTGCGTGCTCTTCACGCGCGGCTGCGACCTCGACTGTTTCTACTGCCACAACCGCGAGCTGATCGCCGGGGACGGCGACCAGCTCGCCGAAGCCGCCGTCTTTTCCTTCCTCGAAAAGCGGCGGGGCCTGCTCGACGGGGTGGTCGTGAGCGGCGGGGAGCCGACCCTCCAGCCCGATCTCGAGGAATTCCTCCGCCGCGTCCGCCCGCTCGGCTACCGCGTCAAGCTCGACACCAACGGCCGGCGGCCCGCGCTCGTCGAACGTCTCTGGGGGGAGGGTCTGCTCGATTACGTCGCAGTCGACGTCAAGGCGCTCCCGGCGGACTGCCCCGCCGTCTGCGGCGCGGACTGCTTTTCCGACGTGCGCCTTACGATCGATACCCTCCGTTCTCTCGGCGCGGCGTTCGAGGCGCGCACCACCCTCTACCCCGGCCTGGACGCCGGGGCGCTCGGGGAACTGCTCGCCTCCTTCCCGCCCCTGCCCCGCTGGCGGCTCAACTACTTCCACATGCCCGGCGCCTTCCGGCCCGCGGACGAAACGCGCCTCCGGCTTCCCGCGCTCACCCCGCAGTCGGTCGGAGAGGCGCTGCCGAAGCTGCTCGCCGCGCAGCCCAACCTGCTTCACGGCGCCTGAACCCAAAACAGCGGCAGCCCCGGAACCAGATGGTTCCGGGGCTGCCTTTTCGCGCGGCCGTCAGAGGCCGCAGACCTTGTGCGGATTGAGGATGTTTTCGGGGTCGAAGGCGCGTTTGACGCCGCGCATGAGCTCGAGCACCTGCGGCTCGAGCGACTCGCGCAGGTAGGGGCGCTTGGCGTAGCCGATGCCGTGCTCGCCCGACACCTGCCCGCGAAGGACGTTCGCCTCGGCGTAGATCTTCTCCATCGCGAGGTGCAGGATGCGCTGCCATTCGTCCTCCTCCCTGCCGTCCCGTAGGATGTAGGCGTGGAGGTTGCCGTCCCCCGCGTGGCCGAAGCTCTTGATGCGCACGCCGAGCTCCGACTGGAGGGCGTGGATGTAGGCGACCATCCGGTTGATGCTGCCGCGCGGCACCACCACGTCGACCTCGTCCATCTCGTCGGTCGAGCCGCGGATCGCCTCGAGGAAGGCGCCGCGCGCCTTCCAGATCGACTCGTCCCGCTCCTCGGTGTCGGAGATGAGCACGTCGAGCGCGCCCTGCTCGAGGCAGAGTCTAGCGACCCCCTCGTAGTCCCGCTCGATCTGCTCGAGCGAGGGGCCGTCGAACTTGAGGATGAGGTAGGCGTCGGCCGAGTGGTCGGGGAATTTTTTGCCGAGGTACTGCTCGGCGTCGAGGATGACCTCCCGCTCCATGAATTCGACCGCGGTGGGCGCGGCCTTGGAACGGACGATGAGGGGCACTGTGTTGATCGCGTCCCGCAGGCTCGGGAAGGGCACGAGCAGGCTGACGGTGCGCTTCGGCAGCGGCAGCAGCTTGAGGATGATCTTGGTGACCACGCCGAGGGTCCCCTCCGAGCCGACGATCAGATCCTTCATCGAATAGCCCGAGCTGTTCTTGACGACCTTGCCGCCGAACGTGACGATCTCCCCGTTCGGCAGCACAACCTCCAACCCGCGCACATAGTCGCGGGTGACGCCGTATTTGACGGCGCGCATGCCGCCCGCGTTGGTGCTGACGTTGCCGCCGATCGTGGCGGATTTTTCGCCCGGGTCGGGCGGGTAGAAGAAGCCCTTCTCCTCGACATAGGTGTAGATCTCCATGAGCAGCACGCCCGGCTCGACGGTCAGAGTCAAATTGTCCTCGTCGAGCTCGAGGAAGCGGTTCATGAGGCTCATGTCGAGCAGGATGCCGCCCTCCGCGGCGACCGCCGCGCCGACGAGACCGGTGCCCGCGCCGCGCGGGGTGACGGGGATGCGCTCGCGGGAGGCGTAGCGCATGACGGCGGACACCTCCTCCGCCGAGAGCACCCGCAGCACGACATCGGGATAGTGGACGGTTCCGCTCAACTCGTCGTGGCTGTAGTCCTCGTGAATCTCCTCCCCCGCAAAGACGCGCTCGTCGTCCCCGATCAGCTCCCGCAGGGCGGCGATATCCGCCGCGGTCATCTGCTTATAGCTCATACCAGCACCCCCTTGGCGGCCTTGATCCGTTCGATGAGGCGGGGCACGATCTCATAGAGGTCCCCCACCAGCCCGTAGTGGGCGGTTTTGAAGATGGGCGCCTTCTCATCCTGATTGATCGCGACGATGAGGTCGGCGCCCTGCATCCCCGCGACAAACTGCACCGCTCCCGAGACGCCGCAGGTGATGATGAGCCGGGGACGCACGGTGCGCCCGCTGAGCCCTACCTGGCGCTTGGCCTCCACCCAGCCGCTCTCGGCGAGCGGGCGGGTGCAGGCGAGTTGCCCGCCGAGCAGCTCCGCGAGCTCCTCGAGCAGCGCGAGGTCCTCTTCCTTTTTGACGCCGCGGCCCGCCGCGACGAGCACGTCGACCCCCTCGATGAACTGTTCCGGCTCCTTGGGGGTGACGCCGAGCACCGTCACGCCGCTTTCCAGCATGGCCGGCGTGACCGACCGCTCCGTGATTTCGCCCGACGGGGCCTTCGACCGCGTGGGCGCGTCCATCACCTTGTAGCGCACCGTCGCCATCTGCGGGCGGTGGTTGGGGGTGACGATCTGCGCCATGATGTTGCCGCCGAAGGCGGGGCGGATCTGGATGAGGTCGGTGTTTTCGAGCATATCCAGCACGGTGCAGTCGGCGGTGAGGCCGGTGTGCAGCCGCGCGGCGACGCGGGGGGCGAGCTGCCGCCCGACGGGGGTGGCCCCGACGAGGATGGCGGCGGGCCTCTCCGCCTTGACGAAGTCCTCAAAGACGTTGGCGTAGGACTCGATACGGAAGCGCGCGAGCGCGGGGTCGTCGTAGACGAACACCCGGTCGACGCCGTAGTGGAGCAGCTCCCGCGCGGAACCGGCAACGTTTTCCCCGATGAAGAGGGCGTAGACCGGCTGGTCCGCCTTGGCGGCCAGCTCGCGGGCCTTGCCGATCAGCTCGAGCGTGACGGGATGAACCCGCCCGTCGACATGGTCGACGTAGACCGCCACCCCCTGCCACGCCGCTTTGTCGACGGCGGGGGCGGGCGCGTCCTCGAGGTATTCGACCGCGCCCGCGGGGCCCTTCTTGACGCAGATGCGGCACATCTTGCAGGCCGCGTTGACCGAAACGCGCCCCTCCCGCTCCTCGAGCGCGCCGAAGGGGCAGAGCGCCGCCAGCGCGCGGGGGTCGGGGATTTTCTCCTGATGAATCACCAGCCTCGGCATAACGGGGCCTCCTTACACAAACTTTTTGTCGCGCAGCAGCGCGTAGAGCCGGTCGGAGAGGGCCTCCCCCTCCTCCTTCCACAGCTCCCGGCGGTCGTTCACCGCGGGCGGGAAGATCCGCTGCACCTGGGTGGGCGAGCCGTTCAGGCCGTAGTGGGTTTCCTCGCGGTCCTCCATCTCGTCGAGCGTGAGAATCTCCACCGGCCGCCCGGCGCTCTCCGTCTTTTTGACGTAGGAGGGCAGGCGCGGCTGGAAGATGTCCTGGTCGACGGTGAGCAGGCAGGGAAACCTCACCCTCACCCGTTCGACGTCGTCGGGCATATCCATCTCCACCGAAACGCCGTCCTCCCCGATTTCGAGGATCTTCCGCACGTTGGAGACGCTCGGGATGCCGAGCCACTCGGCCAGCTCCGGCCCGACCTGGGCGGTGTCGCCGTCGGTCGTCTGCTTGCCGCAGAGGAGCAGGTCGAACTCGCCGAGCCTGCGCACCCCCTGCGAGAGGGCGTAGCTCGTGGCGAGCACGTCCGCGCCGCCGAACCGCCGGTCGGAGAGGAGCACCCCCTCGTCCGCGCCCATGGCGTAGGCCTCGCGGATGACCGTCTCGGCCTGCGGCGGCCCCATGCTGACGACCGACACCTTCCCGCCGCACCGCTCCCGCAGGCGCAGGGCGGTCTCGAGCGCGTAGAGGTCGTAGGGGTTCATCTTGGAATCCACCCCGCCCCGCTTGAGGGTGCCGGTCACCGGGTCGATGTCCACCTTGTTGGTCCCGGGGACCTGTTTGATGCACACGAAAATATTCATCTGCGCTATTTCCCCTTTATCCGATTTGAGTTTTCAAGCAAAAGAGGCCGTCGGGACTGCCGGCGGCCTCTGCGTTCCGTGTCTTACGGCGCGCTCACGACGCTGTCCAGCCTGCCGATCCCGCCGATCTCCACCGAGACCCGGTCCCCCGGCCGCATCGGCCCGATGCCGAGGGTGGTCCCCGTCAGGACGACGTCCCCCGGCTCGAGGGTCATGACCGCCGAGATGTAGCTGACGATCATGCGCGGCTTGAAGAGCAGGTGCTTCGTGTTGGAGTCCTGCACCACCCTGCCGTTGAGGATGGTGCGGATGGGCAGGTCCGCGGGGTCCGCGTCGGTGTCGACGCAGGGGCCGAGCGGCAGGAAGGTGTCGAACCCCTTCGCCACGGTCCACTGCCCGTCGGAGGGCTGGAGGTCGCGCGCGGTCACGTCGTTCGCGCAGGTGTAGCCGAGGATATACTCCCCCGCCGCGTCCTCCGGGACGTTTTTGGCGCGTTTCCCGATGACGATCGCGAGCTCCCCCTCGTAGTCGACCCGCCTGGACTGCGGCGGATAGACGATCGCCTCCCCCGGCCCGATGACCGCGGTGGCGGGCTTCATGAAGATGACCGGCGTCTCGGGCACCTTCTCATTCGATTCGATGATATGGTCCATATAGTTGAGTCCCACGCAGACCGCCTTGGTGGGTTCGACCGGCGCGAGCAGCTTCACCCCGGAGAGCGGCGCGCCGCCCTCCGCCGGGGTGAACCCCTCCGCGACCGAGCCGTCCAGCCATTCCACCCGTTCGCCGCAGAGCTTTCCGTAGCGCGCGCGGCCCTCGTGGAGCACCCTTACCAGTTTCATAGTCGTCCCGACTCCCTTCTTACTCATCAGATTGTCAGACATTAAAGCGGCCCAACCGGCGCAAAACCCGTTCCCGCGCCGGAAGCCCGGCGGGATGAAACGCATCCTCCGGACCATTCTAACATGCCGCGCGTCCCGCGCAAAGTGTGAAAATCCCGATTTGCAGCGGGAAAATCCCGCGGTTTCCCGCCGGCCGCCGTTGGGAAACGGCCCGGCGGCCGGCCCGCGCGCCCGCGCGGGCCCCGCCGCGGCCAGCTTCTCTCTTCCGTCAGCCGCCGAGGTATGCCTTTTTGATGTCGGGGCTGTTCAGCAGTTCCTGGCTCGGGCCGCTGCCCACGATGTGCCCGACCTCGAGCACGTAGGTGCGGTCGGAGATGGACATCGCCATGAACGCGTTCTGCTCGACGATGACCACCGGGGTCTTGCGGGTGCGGTTGATCTTGACGATCGCGTCGAACATCTCGTCGACGATGACGGGCGCGAGCCCGAGACTCGGCTCGTCGAACATGAGCAGCCTGGGGTCGCTCATCATGCCGCGGCCGATCGCGAGCATCTGCTGCTCGCCGCCCGAGAGGGTCCCCGCGAGCTGCCTGGCGCGCTCCTTGAGGCGCGGGAAGAGCTCGTAGACCTCCTCGACGTGGCGGTCGAGCTCGGCCTTGGAGTACTTCTTGCAGAAGGCGCCCATCTCGAGGTTTTCGAGCACGCTCATCTGCGGGAAGACCTCGCGGCCCTCGGGGATGTAGACGATGCCGCGCCCGACGACGAGGTGCGCCTTGAGGTTGCTGATGATTTCGCCGTTATAGGTGATATCCCCCTTGGCGGGGCGGTTGATGCCCATGATCGTCTTCATCAGGGTGGTCTTGCCGGCGCCGTTGGCGCCGATGATCGAGACAATCTCGTTGTCCCCCACCTCGATGGACACGTCGAAGAGGGCCTGCACGTTGCCGTAGAAGACGTTGATCCCGTTTACCTTCAGCATAGCCATAAGCCTAACCCTCCACCGCCGGCGGGAGGTCCACCGGCTTATACTTGTCGCCGAGATAAGCGCGGATCACCTCGTCGTTGTTCTGGATCTCATAGGGGTTGCCCTCGGCGATCTTCGCGCCGAAGTTGAGCACGGTGATCTTGGTGCTGATGTTCATGACGACGTCCATGTTGTGCTCGATGAGGAAGAGGTCGATCCCCTTCTCGTGGGTCTTGAGCAGGATATCGACGAACTCGCGGCGTTCGGAGGGGTTGAGCCCCGCGGCCGGCTCGTCGAGGATGAGCAGGTCGGGCTTCATCATGAGCGCGCGCCCGAGCTCGGTCATCTTCTGCTTGCCGTAGGCGAGGTTCTTGACCTTCTCATGCCGCAGGTCGGCCATACCGATCTCCTCCAGGACCTCCTCGGCGCGTTCGATGAGCAGCTTCTCCTCCCGTTTTTCGCCGCGCAGGTCGACCAGAAACTGGATGAGCCCGATCCTGGTCATCTGGTGCGCGCCGATCATGAGGTTTTCGAGCACGCTCATCGAGCTGAAGAGCTTGAGGTTCTGGAAGGTGCGCCCGATGCCGAGCCGGGCGATCTGGAAGACCGGCTTGCCGCTGATCTGGGTATCGCCATAGAAGATCGTCCCGTCGCTCACCGGCAGCACGCCGGTGATCATGTTGACGGTGGTGGTCTTTCCGGAGCCGTTGGGACCGATCAGGGAATGGATGCAGTTTTTGGGCATTTCCAGAGACAGGTCGTTGACGGCGACCAGCCCGGAAAACCGTTTGGTGACATGTTCCAGCTTCAAGACAGGTTCCATCATCTGCGCCCTCCGGTCTTTTCTTTTTTGGCCATCCAGAACATCCCCAGCCGGTTCTCCTTCGTGAAGAGGGAGACGAGCCCGTTGGGCAGGAAGATCGCGAAGAGCAGGGCGATGATACTGAAATAGAGCCAGTAGTTGGTTCCCAAAAAGCGCAGCATCTCGGGCAGCAGGGTGATCATCGTGGCGCCCAGGATGTTGCCGACGACCGAACCGATGCCGCCGAGCATCATCATGATGAGATAGTTGGCGGACAGGTCGGTGGTGAAGGTGGTGGGGTTGATGTACCCCATCAGATAGGCGTACATCGCGCCGCCGAGGCAGCCGAAGACGGTCGCGAGGGTGAACGCCTGAATTTTGAGCTTGGCGATGTCGATGCCGCACGCCTCGACCGCCTCGACGTTGTCGCGGATCGCCTTGAACACGCGGCCCCACTTGGAATGGACGATACGCCACGCGGTGAAGGCGAGCAGAATGACGACGACGAGATAGAGGTAGTAGACCTTGCGGGAGGTGTCGAGCACATAGCCGAAGAGGTTGATGTGCGGGACCCCCTGCACGCCCATCGTGCCGCCGGTGAGCTCGACCCAGTTGGTGAGCACGAGGCGGACGATCTCGCTGAAGCCGATGGTGGTCAGCGAGAGGTAGACCCCCTTGAGGCGCAGGCTCGGATAGCCGAGCACCCAGCCGATCGCGACGCCCATGACGATCGCGAGGAGAAAGCCGATCCAGGGCGAGGTGCCCAGGCGGGTGCTGGTCAGCGCGGCGATGTAGGCGCCCAGCGCCATGATGCCGGCGGTGCCGAGGTTCATCTGCCCGGTGAGGCCGGTGATGAAGTTGAGGCCCATGACGATGACGATGTTGACGAGCGTTTGGCTGAGCAGGATATGTACATAGGCGTTGTCGTAGCTCATCGGGAAGACGATGAGCACCGCCAGGAGCACGGCCAATAAAACACGTTTTACGATTTTCATATCCGGCCCCTCCTAGCGTCTGTGTCCGAGCAGGCCGGACGGTTTCACGAGCAGGAAGACGATCAGCAGCACGAAGGCCACGCAGTCCTTATAGAGCGTCGGGATGATCAGCGTGCTGAGGTTCTCGAGGATGCCGATGAAGATGCCGCCGGCGATCGCGCCGGGCAGGTATCCGAAGCCGCCGATGACGCCGGCCGCGAAGCCCTTGAGGCCGATCATGTTGGCGATCGTGAGGTCTATGGTGAAGAGCGGGATGACCATGATGCCGATGGCGGAGCAGATCACCGCGCTGAGCGCAATTGTCAGGTTGATGTTGGCGGTCACGTTGATGCCCATGAGGGTCGCGGCCGTCTTGTTCTGCTGGACGCAGCGCATCGCCTTGCCCATCTTGGTGGTCTTGAAGAAGACCTGCAGGGCGGTGACGATGATCGCGGAGACGAGGATGATGGCGATGTTCGCCTTGGGGATGACGATGTTCCCGACCTTGACGATCCCCTTGAGGAAGCCGGGGACGGTGAAGGGGGTGGCGCCCCAGATCACGCGGGCGGACTCGGTGAGGATGCGCCCGAGGATGACGGTGCCGATGACGGCGAAGACGGGGGACGCCATGTTGCGCAAGGGATTGAAGATGCCGGTTGCCACGAGCACGCCGAAGAGGAACATGGTGGCGACGGTGGCGATGACGGCGACCGCGGGCGCGGCGCCCATGCGGACGACGAACTGTCCGGCAAAGACGTAGGCGCCGAGCATGATGAGCTTGTCGTGGCTGAAGTTGAGCAGGCCGGTCGCGTTGAAGATGATGGTGTACTCGATTGAGACGAGCGCGTAGATAAATCCGAGGGCCAACCCGCTGACGATCAATTGGACGATGATTTCGGCTGTCATTCTTTCACCCCTGTATTCGTTGCTGTTTTGTCAGCGGCGCGCGCAAAACAGCCGTATTCTGCATGGAGAAGGGGGCCGCGGGGCCGCCGCCTGGCGGCCCCGCGCAGCGCCCCCGGCGCGTGGGAGAGGTTCACATGGTCCGGTCAGCTGTTGAGGTCGACGTACTCGACCATCGTGGGCACCTTGTCGAGGATCTGCGCGATGACGCAGCCGTGGAGCAGGTTGCCCTTGTCGTCGCACTTGTAGCTGCCCTCGGGGAGGGTGAGGCCTTCGGTGGCCGCGAGCGCGTCGCGGACCGCCTGCGGGTCGTCGGAACCGGCGCGCTCGATCGCGTCGGCGAGCACGTAGGTCGCGCTGTAGTAGGTCGCGGCATAGAGCTCGGGGGCGTAGCCGTACTTATCGGTGAACTTCTTGGTAAAGTCCGCGGTGATCTGGTCGTTGCTCGTGGAGACGAAGTCGGTGACCGAGTACCAGCCCTCGACATATTCGGGTTCGAGCAGGTTGAGCACCTGGTCCATAACGACGCCGGCGGAGGCGATGACCGGGACTTCGACGCCCAGCTCATAGAGCTGGCGGGCGGTCAGGGCGACCTCCGCGTCGTCGGTCCAGGAGATGATGCAGTCGACGTTCTCGCTCTTGAGCTGCATGATCTGGCCGGTGAGGTCCTTGTCGCCCGCGTTGTGGCCGACGGCGACGTAGGGCACGCCCGCCTCTTCCAGGTAGGCGATGATGACGTCGCGGCCGCCGGTGCCGAAGTCGTTGTTGTTGAAAGAGATGCCGATCTTGGTGGCGCCGAGCTTCTCGATCGCGAACTTGGCGGCAACCTGTCCGTTGATCGTGTCAGCGGGACGGCAGCGGAACATGTACGGGTTGCCGGCCTCCTCGAGCTTGGGGCTCGTGCCGCCGGTCAGGAAGGCCACCTGCGCATTCTTATAGAGCTCGTTGGTCGCCATGGCGTTGCCGCTCGTGTGCGGGCCGATGACCGCCGCGACGTCCTGGGTGAGGATCTTGGTGACGACGTTGACCGCGGTGGTCTGGGTGTTCTGGTCGTCCTCGATCGTATAGACGAGCTTCTTGCCCAGCACGCCGCCGCCCGCGTTGATCTCCTCGAGCGCCAGGTCGACGCCCTCGCGGGTGCGCTGGCCTGCCAGCGGGAAGTTTCCGGTGAGCGCGCAGCTCAGGCCGATGAGGATTTCGCCGTCGGTGGCGGGGGCCGCCGCGGTGTCGCCGCAGGCGCCCAGCATGGCCGCCACCATCATCACTGCCAGTAGGATTGCAAGATGCTTTTTCATTTTCTTTCCTCCCGTTACTTGTTCTCTTTCCACAGCCCCGCCTCCGCGGGGCCAAAATCACATCGGATCAGGAGAGCTTGCCGACCTTTTTCAGCACGTCCACGAGGACCGCTTTCTCCTCGTCAGTGATGGGGGCGAGCGGGCTTCTGGCGGGGCCGACCTTGATGCCGGTCACGAGCTCGATGGCCGGGCGCATGATCGAGTTGGGCAGGATGCGGCCGTTCTGTCCGCAGCTCTTGCAGAAGCGGTAGAGCGGGACGAAGAGCTCCTTGGCCTTCTCGTTTTCGCCGGCGGCGAACGCCTGCATGATCGCGCGGATCTCGTGTCCGAAGATGTGCGCGCCGCCCGAGACGATTCCCATGGCGCCCTGCACGATGGTGGGCAGCAGCATGATGTCGTCGCCGTTGAAGATGACGAACTCGGGGTTGACGTCCTCGGTGGCGAGGAAGTAGTCGGTGACCTGGGTCGGGTTGATGCCCGCCTCGTCCTTGATGCCGATGATGTTGGGGATCTTGGCGAGCTCATGGACGGTGGGGGCGTCGATGTTGATGCCGACGAAGATGGGGATGTTGTAGAGCAGGATGTTGACGCCGACGCTCCCGGCAATCGTCTTATAGTGGTTGTAAACGCCCGGCTGGGTGGGTTTGTTGTAGAAGGGGCAGACGACCATGCACAGGTCGATGCCGAGCTCCTCGGCTTTTTTGGTGAGGGCGACGGTCTCCTTGGTGGAGGCGCAGCCGGTGCCGGCGATCACGGGTTTGCGGCCGGCGCTGACGCGGACGGCGGTCTCCATGAGCTTGACGCGCTCATCGAAGGTGCAGAGGCTCGCCTCGCCGGTGGTGCCGGTGACGATGAGGGAGTCGCACAGGTCGTTTTTAATGAGGTATTCGATCAGATCCTCATAGACCTTGTAGTCGATCTCTTCCTTCTCGTCGAAGGGGGTCACCAGGGGCAGGAGAATCTGCCCGTATTTCTCGGAAAACTCTTTTCTCGTCATGCTGCGTTCCTCCTAAATTCTGTTTGACATCAGCGCCCCGCATTGCTTATCGGGTTATAATGTTATCTGACATCTTGCCTCCATTATATTCATGCTGCAAAGGCATGTCAATCACCATTCGGAAGATTTGTCGTAAATCATTAAAATTAGTGGATATTTTTTGTCGATAGAATACATTTTACCCCCTTGACACGCCATTTGCGCGTTGCTATAATGAGTGCAGATATCAGACAACCTTATATCCAACCAATTACAACGGAGGACGCCTATGATACTCGACGCCCACTGCCATCTCGGACGCGACTGCGTCTACGACTTTGAAGTGACCGAAGAGCTCCTGCTGCGCACCTTCTCGGAGAACGGCATCGATGGCGGCATCGTCCAGCCCTGCATCACCCGCCCCTACCTGGCCGACGCCCGCGAAGCCCACGACCGCATCCGCCGCCTCTGCCTCGCCCATCCGGGGCGCTTCTGGGGCATGGCCTCCCTCAGCCCCCACTACACGCCGGAGGACTACTATGAGGAGGTCCGCCGCTGTGTGCGGGAGCTCGGGTTCGTCGGCGTCAAGCTGACCCCCAACGGCCACGCGGTCGACCTCATGAGCCGCGACGCGCGCACCGTCTACGAGACGGCCCGCTCCCTCGGCATTCCGGTCATGGTGCACACCGGCATGGGAATCCCCTTTGCGGACCCCGCCCGCCTCTACCCCCTCGTGCGCGACTTCCCCGGCGTCAAAACGGTGATCGCCCACGCGGGCTCCGATTTCTTCACCGTGCAGGCCATGCAGCTCGCGAAGGCGTTCGACCACGTCTGGCTCGAACCGAGCGGCGTCGGCATCGAGGGGATCGAGGGCTTTCTCGCGGAGCTGCCCCCCGACAAGCTGATGTTCTCCACCGACGTGCCGGTCCAGGCCGCCGGGGAGCTGCTCAAATACCGCCGCGCCGTCAAAAGCGGGGCGGCGCTCGAACAGATCTTTTCCAAAACGGCCATTCAGGTGTTCGGGCTCAGCCCGGACGGCAAACAATAAAAGGAGTTGGTTTCAATGAGAGACGGAGCCCAGATCATCCTCGGCGCCGGCAGATACATCCAGACCCCGGGCGCGGCGGCGCTGGCGGGCCGCGAGGCGAAGCTCTTCGCCGACCGGGCGCTCGTCGTCGCGGGGCGCACCGCGTGGGAGATCGCGGGACCCGACGTGAAAAAGGGCCTGCGGGAATCCGGCGTGGAGTACAAGGTCCACCCCTTCTCCGGCTTCTGCAGCGAGACGACGGTCGGTTCGATCGTCGCCGACGCGCGTACATACGGCGCGAAACTGGTCATCGGCGTGGGCGGCGGCAAATGCATGGACGCCTCCAAGCTCGCGGCCGACCGGCTGGGCGTGCGGGTCGTCACAGTGCCGACGACGGCGGCGACCTGCGCCTGCTACGCGACCGTCTGCATCAAATATGACGACACCGGAACGCCCGACTGCAACGAATACTGCAGCCAGCCGGTGGGCGCCGTGTTGGTCGACACCGACCTGCTCTCCCGCCGCTCCCCCTCGCGGATGCTCGCGGCGGGCATCGCGGACGCGATGGCCAAATACCCCGAGATCGACTTCAGCATCCGCTTCGTCAAGGGCTGGGACATCACGATCATGCCCGTCTCGGCGCTCCAGGTGGCCAAGTCGAACACCGAGAAGTACTTTGCCGACGCGGCCGAAAGCGTGCGCGACGTGGCGGCCAAGCGCCTCACCCCGGTCGTCGACGACATCCTCTTCACCAACCTCGCGCTGACCGGGCTCACCTCCCAGCTTTCAAGCGGCAGCAAGCAGCTCGCGATCGCGCACGGCCTCTACGACGCGGTGAGCAAGCTCTATAAGCCCCAGCGCGCCAGACTCCTGCACGGCGAGATCGTCTCGGCGGGCATCCCGGTACAGCTCGCGGTCAACGGCTACTCGGAGGAATACATCGAAAAGAACATCCGCTTCCTGAAGGAGCTCGGCACCCCGACCTGCATCTCCGACCTGGGCATCGAACCGACCGGAGAAACCCTCGAAGCGGTCCTCGACTTTATCTTCACCAACGTGGGCATCGATGAGCCCGGGCTCCAGCGGCAGATCCGCAAGGAGTTCGCGCGCGTCATGAAATAGCCACAATTTCCCTGCCGAGGCTTGATGAAAGCGGGAGCGGGTGTTATAATGGAGGCGGATAAACCCCCTCCCGGTTGTCGGATGATAGGACAGGAACGGACGGCGGGAGGCGGCGAGCGCGATGAAGGTGGTGGGAACGATGAAACCGATCGAACGGATTTCGATCGTCGATCAGGTGATCAACAACCTGAAGGACTACATCGTTGAACAAAACGTCGCCGTGGGCGACAAGATGCCCACGGAAAAGGAAATCTGCGAGATGTACGGCGTGGGGCGTTCGACCGCGCGTGAGGCCTACCGGATGATGCAGGCCATCGACATGATCGACGTCAAGCGCGGCAAGGGCGCCTATTTCAAAGGGGTCCCCAGCGAGCGCACCGACGACAGCTGCGTGGCCTGCTGGTTTAAGGAGCACGGCCAGCGTCTGACGAGCATCATGGAGGTGCGCATGGGCATCGAGACGATGACCACGCGGCTTGCCATCCAGCGGATCAGCGACCGGCAGCTCGAACAGCTGCGGGTGATCCACGACCTCTTCATGCAGAGCGCCAAGGCGCGCAACTATGTCAAGATGGCCTTCTACGACGAGGAGCTCCACCACAAGATCGCCGAGGCGAGCGGCAACGAGCTGCTCATCCGGATGGAGAAGATCATCGCGGAGTGCATCGTGGATTACCGTGTGCAGACCTACCTGCTGCCCGACAACGCCGACCATGCGATCACCACCCACGAGGCCCTGATCGGCGCGTTTGAAAAGCGCGACGTCGAGGCGGGCGTCGCGCTGATGACCGAGCACATCGAAAACTCCCTCGAGGACATGGAAGCGATCGTGCAGGAAAAGGAATCCTGAACGAACCCGTCCCCGCCGCGGCCGCGGCGGGGATTTTTTTACCGGAACGGAGGAACGGCATGGACGTCTACGGCGAGATCCTGCGGGGGACCGCGCTTCCCCGCTTTTTCCCCCTGCGCCAGCGGTTTGACCGCGCGGAGGTCCCCGACGCCGGGGAGGCGGTGCGCCGCACCCTTTGCGAGGCGGGCGTGCTCGAACGCCTTCGCCCGGGGGACACGGTGGCCCTCACGGCGGGCAGCCGGCAGATCGACCGGCTCCCTGAGATTCTGCGCGCCCTGGCCGAAGCGGTGCGGTCGCGCGGAGCCCTCCCCTTCCTCGTGCCCGCGATGGGCAGCCACGGGGGCGCGACCGCGGAGGGGCAGCGCGCGCTGCTCGCCCGCTACGGCGTCACCGAAGAGACGGTTGGCGCGCCGGTGCGCTCCTGCATGGACACGGTGGAGGTCGGCCGCCGGGCGGACGGCGTCCCCGTGCGCATCGACCGGCTCGCGGCCGAAGCCGACTGGATCGTGCCGGTCGGCCGCGTGAAGCCCCACACCGACTTTCGCGGCCGGGTGGAAAGCGGCGTCATGAAGATGCTCGTCGTCGGACTCGGCAAGCGGTACGGCGCGGACCTCTGCCACAGCGCGGGCTTCTCCCATATGGCGGAAAACATCTGGGAGTGCGGACGGGTCATCCTGCAAAACGCGCGCGTCGCCTTCGGGGTGGCGCTCGTGGAGAACGCCTGCCACCGGCTGCGCGTCGTGGAGGCGATCCCCGCGGAGCGGATTCCCCTGCGTGAGCCCGAACTGCTTGAACAGGCCAAAGCTCTCATGCCGCGCATCCCCTTCGACCCGCTCGACGCGCTCTTTGTGCGCCGGATGGGCAAGGAACTGAGCGGCGCGGGCATGGACCCGAACGTCACCGGGCGCTCGGTGCAGCTCGGCGTCGGCCCGCCGCACGCCGCGCGCCTCGCGGTGCTCGATCTGACCGCCCATTCGGCGGGCAACGCGGCGGGCATGGGCAACGCCGACTTCATCACCGAGCGGCTGCGGGGCAAGATCGACTTCACGCCGATCTACGTGAACGGGCTGACCTGCCGCGACCCGGCGGGCATGCGGATGCCCTGCGTGATGCCCGACGACCGCTCCGCCCTGCTCGCCTGCCTGCACACCTGCGGCGCCGCCGGGCCGTTCCGCGCCGTGCTCATCGAGGACACGGCGCACATCGAAACGCTGTGGGCGTCGGAGGCGCTGCTCGCCGAAGCGCGGGAGAACCCCGCCCTCACGGCGGCGGGCCCGCCCCGGCCCCTCCCCTTCGACGGCGAAGGGTCGCTCGGGACGCTCGCCTTCCCTCTTGCCGAACAGCTCTAGAAAAGGGTCGCTCGGGACGCTCGCCTTCCCTCTTGCCGAACAGCTCTAGAACGCGCGAAAGCGCCGGGGATTTCTCCCGGCGCTTTCCTTGTTTTTGAAGTTTTTCCCACAGCCGCATAAAACACCCGGGCCCCCGGCGTCGGCCGGAGGCCCGGGTGTTTTCTATTTCTTCGTGGGCGGGCGGCGGCGCGCCGTGCGCACCCACGATTTTTCGAGGTTGCCGGCCGTGATCAGCACCGGCTCCACGACGACATAGGAGGGCAGGTGCTTGCCGAGCAGGCTGCTCGCGGCGGCGAGCCCCAGGTAGCGGCCCATCTCGTACGCCTGCGACGAGACGATGCCGATGACGTTCTGGTTCATGAGGAAGAGGCGCGCGATCTCGTCGTTGATCTGGGTGGTGACGAGCAGGATATCCTCACGGCCGATCGACTGCAGATATTTCTGCGCCGTGAGGGTCGCGTCCGCGCTGAAGATGTAAAGCCCCTCCGTCTCGGGGTGGGCCTCCAGCGCGTCCCGCACCACCGACAACGCGTTCTGCTCCCGGATGAAGTCCTTGCGGAAGACGATGTCCAATTGGGGGAAGTCCTCCGTCACCGTGCCGATCGCGGACATGTCCCGCTGGCGCGCGGTGAAGTTGATGTCCGCGTTGCAGACAAAGCCGATCTTGCGCTTTCCCCGCCGGATCATTTCGGAGGCGAGCAGCCTGCCGGCCAGCCGCCCCTTCTCCGTCTCGTTGGTCGCCACACAGGTGGCGTAGGCGTATTCCGGCAGGTCGGGCGGCACGTCCACGCCGAGGATCAGCTTGGTACGCTCGGCCGAAAGCGAGAGGAACCGGTCGCGCAGCGCCGTCTGGTCGTTGGAAAAGCTGATGATCGCGTCGGGGGCGAGCCGCACGAGCTCCTGGAGCTGCATGTCCCGCATGCCGACGCTCCCCTTCGCCTCCGCCACCTCGAGCAGCGTCATGTCGAGGCTGGCCAGCGATTCCCGCACCCCCTGCAGCACGAGCTCCGAGAACATCGTGCCCGCGCCGTCAAGCGCGATGCAGGCGGTAAAGCGGCGGGAGCGGATGCGCCCGAGCTCGTCCTCCGAAAGCTCGAGCAGCTCGGGGCGCGCCGCCGGTCCGCCCGACGGCGCGCGTGCGAGCGACCGGGTGCTGCCGCCCGGCAGGAAGGAGGGGAGCAGCAGCGTGCGGCTCTGGTCCATCCGCTCATTGAGCAGCGCCCGGACGACCGCGTCGGCCAGCTGGGGCGCGCCGAGATCCACCCGCGTCAGGTCGGGACGGCTCTCCTCCATCGCGTAGAGCCCGCCGATCGCCACGAGCGAGACGTCCCGCGGGTAATCCAGCCCGCGCCTGCGCAGGCTCGCGGCGGCGTGCACCGTCGCCCACGTCCCGGCGGCGGCCACCGCCGTCAGGCCCGGATGGCGCGCGAAATGCGCGTCCACCGCCGCCTGGGCGGCCTCGTTCCCCTCCTCCACGGCCCGCGCGATGTTCAAAAAGCGGGAGGGCCAGTACTCCAGCCCCCGGTCGGCAAAGAGGGCCCGCGCGCCCGCGCGAATCTCCTCGGTGACGTCGATGTTGTGGATGCTCGTAAAGATGGTGATCTCCCGGTGTCCCCGGCTGATCAGGTGGGAAAGCGCCATCCGCACCGCCTGCCGGTAATCGAAGGAAACGGCGCAGGAATTGCCCGCCGGGGGCGGCGCGCTGCTGAGGAAGACGGTCGGCACCTCATAGGGCGGCGCCTCCCGCCTGGCCGGCGGGACCCGCACCGAGGTGTGCACGACGCAGAAGCTCAGCCGGTGGAACCGCTGGAGCGCGCGGAGCTCCCCGTCCGGGATCGTCTCCGGCGCCGCGATGAGCACCAGCTGGATCTTATGCTCCGCCAGCCGCTGCTCCAGCAGGCCGAAGAAGTCCGCGCAGGCGCACATCCCCGTGCCGTGGGCGAAAAAGCCGGCCAGCCGGATTCCCCGCAGGCCGTAGCGGTCGTATTCCCGCAGCGGGCGATATCCGAGCTTTTCAATCGCCGCGCGCACCCGCGCCGCGGTCTCCGGCTCCACACGCCGGGTCCCGTTGAGCACGTGCGAAACCGTCGCCGCGGAAACGCCGCTTTCCCGCGCGACCTCACGGATCGTTACCATACAGCCGCCTCCTTCGTGAAAACTACACAAATCATACTTTTAGCATAATCTCTCACGCGCGCATTGTCAATTTGGGAGTTGTGCCGAAACGCCCCCCGGCCGAAATTTCGCCGTTTTGACCGCGCGGACCCGTCGAACTTTTACAAATTCACCACGAAACTGGTAGATTTTTTCGATTTTGTTTTCTTGTTTACGCAAACATGTGTACGCATTTATTAAAAATCGGCTTAATTTTACAAATTTTAAGTGCAATTTTTACAGAAAATCATTTGACAGCACCCCGTCATCTTGCTATGATGAAGTAGAAAAGCGGCCCTGAGACCGCTGAAAAATCGATTTGAGGAGGAACCCCTATGCTGCTCATCCGCAATGCGAACATTGTGGGGCGTGGAATGTCCGATATCCTGATCGGAGACGACGGAAAGTATCTCGAGATCAAACCGGAAATCCGCGCCGAAGGGATCGAGAACTGCGAAGTGATCGACGCCCGCGGCATGCTCGCCGCCCCCACGTTCGTCAACACGCACATGCATTTCGACAAGGCCTACACGGCGCTTCAGGGCCGTGAGAGCTCGGTCGAAACACTGGAGGACTCCATCCATATCATGCACGACTTCAAGCGGCATTACACCGTTGAGGAAGTCAAGGCCCGCGCCGAGCGCGCGATCCGCGAGTGCGTCATGTTCGGCACCACCAAGCTGCGCACCAACGTCGACATCGACAACATGGCCAACCTCGTCGGCCTCGAGGGCGTCCTCGCCGCGAAGGAAGCGACCAAGGACATCTGCGACCTCCAGGTCATCGCCTTCCCGCAGGAGGGCATCTACGCCAACGAGGGCACCGAGAAGCTCATGTGGGAAGCCATGGAGATGGGCTGCGACATCGCCGGCGGCATGCCCGCTGCCGAGTGGCTCCCCGAGCTCGCCCGCAAACACGTCGACCTCGTCTTTGAGATCGCCGAAAAGTACAACGTCCCCATCGACATGCACATCGACCAGTCGAAGGACATGTTCGACCGTTCCCTGGAATACACCGCCTGGCTCACCCTCCAGAAGGGCTGGGGCCCCCGCGTCACCGGCGGCCACTGCACCTCGATCACCTACCAGAACCAGTCTCACGCGATCAAGGTTATGAAGCTCATCAAAGAGGCCGGAATGAACATCTGCACCAACACCCAGGTGCTTGCGATCATGGGCATCGACGCCGAGCCCCGCACCCGCGGCGTCACCAGAATCCGTGAGATGGTAGAGATGGGAATCAACGTCGCCACCGCGCAGGACACGATCTGCGACGGTTTCCACCTCTATGGCACCGGCGATCCGCTCGACTACGGTCTGGTGGGCGCTTATACCGCGCAGTACAACACCCCCGGCACCGCGAAGACCATTTTCGACATGCTGACCACCAACTCGATGCGCATCTTCGACCCCGACGCCAAGTACGGGATCGAGGTCGGCAACGACGCGGACCTCAACATCCTCGACGCGGACAATATCCAGGAGGCGCTGCGCACCCGTGCGTCCCGCCCCTATATCCTGCGTCACGGAAAGGTCATCGCCTCCTTTGAGCGCAAGGCGGCGCTGCTCTGAGACTCCGGAATAAGGTTTGACAAACCCATCCGCTTCGCCTAGTAAGACAGCAGAGGCAAAGGCGCCGCGGGAATAAAAACGTTATTCGCGGCGCCCTTTCTCTAATTTCAGGAAAGGAAGTCGGCTTATGTACAATCCGGAACAACCCATTTTTGAGACACAGCCCGACAGTACCGTCAAGGTATCCATTGGCGTGGAGGAGAACCCCAAGAGCTGGTGGCAGACCCTCTTCTTCGCCTGGCAGATCACCCTCGTCGACTTTACCCCCTTCATCTGGGCCGGCATGTTCGTTTCCCTCGCGGGCCTGCCCGACACCGTCGTGCCGGTCATGATCAAGACCTGCTTCCTCGCAATGGGCATCGGCACCCTGATCCAGACCACCATCGGCAACCGTCTGCCGATCGTCCAGGGGCCGTCCTCCTCCGTTCTGACCGCCATGGGCGGCGTCACCGCCACCTACGGCTTCCCCGCAATGTGGGGCGCGGTCCTCGTCGGCGGCGCGCTCGAGGCCGTCATCGGCTTCTCCCGCGTGCTCGGCAGACTGCGTAAATTCATCCCGCCCGTCGTCACCGGCTCGGTCGTCGCGACCATCGGTTTCGTCGCGTGCAAGATCGCCGCGGGCTGGATTTTCTCCTCCCACGAGCCGGTCTTCCTGATTCTGGCGGCGGTCGCCTTCCTCTTCGCCCTCTTCCTCAAGTTTAAGGGCAAGGGCCTGCTCTCCCAGGGCTTCGTCCTCATCTCGGTCCTCGTCATCGGCGTCGTCATCTCGTCGATCGTCGGGATCTTCGACTGGGGCAAGGTCTTCGCGGAGGATTGGTTCGCTCTGCCGACCATCTTCCCCTTCCGCAACTTTGAGGGCATTCCCAGCGCGGCCGGTTCTCCCGTCGTATTTACCTTCGCCGCCATCCTCGCCGGCTTCACCGGCTACATCGGCTCGATCTTCGAGTCGATCGGCGACTACGCCGCGACCTGCGCCGTCTGCGACCAGGTCTACCGCGTCAAGCACATCAATAAGGGCATCTTCGCGGAAGGCCTCGGCTGCATGTGCAGCGGCCTCCTCGGCGCGCTGCCTGTCACCAGCTACACCCAGAACATCGGCATCCTCGCCGCCACCGGCGTGGCTTCCCGCCGCGTCACCCGCGTCGCCGCCGTCATGTTCTTAATCTACGGCCTGTCGCCGAAGCTCGCCATGCTGCTCGCTTGCATCCCGCGCCCGATCGTTGGCGCCGTCTTCCTCATCTCCGCGAGCATGATCATGTTCTCCGGCATCGACGTCGTCATCTCCGAGACCCGCGACGTCCGCGGCAACCTCATCGCAGGCACCACCCTAGGACTCGGCGTCATGATGCCCGTCTTCTTCTCCACCACCGGCGCGGAGTGGGCGGCCACTTTTGACCCGTTCCTGAAGATGTTCGTCAACAACAATATTTTCATCGCGGTGGTTTCCGGCGTCCTGCTCAACATCCTGCTCAACATGATTCTCAAGGAGCGCAAAGCCACCGGGACCCCCGCGCAGAGCGCGTAATTACGATAAACTCCTACTCTACCTTCTCACACAGACAGCGAAAAGCCCCGCCCGGAAACGGACGGGGCTTTTCGTAACCTCTTTTCAAACCGGCGCGAAAGGGCTATACTAAGGAAAAGGCGGTGATCGTATGCGTCAGCAGTCCCTCTTTGAAAGCCGGGAGCCCGAGGCCCCTCTGGCCAGCCGCCTGCGCCCCGAAACCCTCGAGGAATTCGCGGGGCAGCGGCACCTGCTCGGCGAGGGCAAGGTCCTGCGCCAGCTCATCGAGAGCGACCGGGTCTCCTCGATGATCTTCTGGGGGCCGCCCGGCGTGGGCAAAACCACCCTCGCGCGGATCATCGCGCACAGGACCCAGGCGGAATTCATCGATTTTTCCGCCGTGACCAGCGGCATCAAGGAGATCAAGGAGGTCATGGCGCGCGCCGAAACCGGGCGGCGGATGGGCGACCGGACGATCCTTTTCGTCGATGAGATCCACCGCTTCAACAAGGCCCAGCAGGACGCCTTCCTGCCCTTCGTCGAGCGCGGGAGCATCGTGCTCATCGGGGCGACCACCGAGAATCCCTCCTTCGAGGTCAACTCGGCGCTGCTCTCCCGCTGCAAGGTCTTTGTCCTCCAGGCGCTTTCGGAGGAGGACCTCTTTTCCCTCCTGCGCCGCGCCCTCTCCGACCCGCGCGGCTTCGGCGGGCAGGAGGTCGACTTCCCCGACGAGCTGCTGCGGATGGTCGCCGCCTTCGCCAACGGGGACGCGCGGGTCGCGCTGAGCACCCTCGAAATGGTCGTGCTCAACGGCGAGCGGCGGGACGGGAAGGTCACGGTGACGAGCGGGACGGTCGAGCAGTGCATCAGCAAGAAGTCCCTGCTCTACGACAAAAACGGCGAGGAGCACTACAACATCATTTCCGCGCTGCACAAGTCGATGCGCAACAGCGACCCCGACGCCGCCGTCTACTGGCTTTCGCGGATGCTCGAGGCGGGCGAGGACCCGCTCTATGTCGCGCGGCGGCTCATCCGCTTCGCGTCGGAGGACGTCGGCATGGCGGACAGCCGCGCCCTCGAGATCGCCGTGGCCGCCTACCAGGCAAGCCATTTCATCGGCATGCCGGAATGCAGCGTCAACCTCACCCACGCGGTCGTCTACCTCTCCCTCGCGCCCAAATCCAACGCCCTCTACCTGGCGTATGAGAGCGCCAAAAAGGACGCGCAGAAGATGCTGGCCGAGCCGGTGCCCCTTCAGATCCGCAACGCCCCCACCCGCCTCATGAAGGAGCTCCACTACGGCGAGGGCTACCAGTACGCGCACGACAGCGAGGACAAGCTCACCAACATGCAGTGCCTGCCCGACTCCCTCGCCGGGCGCAGCTACTACCGCCCGACCGCGCAGGGCTCCGAGGCCCGCGTCCGGGAACGCATGGCCCAGATCGCCGCGTGGCGCCGGGAAAACACCTGACCAGATCCGAAAAAGCGGCCGCCTTTGGCGGCCGCTTTTTCCTGTCAGGCGCGCCGGGCGGCGGGTCAGCGGCCCTTCCCCGCGCGCTCCTGCCCGGCAAGCTCGCCGCACCTTCCATTTCCACCGTTGGGAACGCACCGGAGGGGCGCGATAAAAAGCCGCGGCCGCAAACAGGCGCGCGGTAAATCTAAAGCCCCGCCGGGGGTGGAGGAGCGCAAAAATGCCGCCCGAAGGCGGCATTTTCCAAGATCAGAGCACCATCAAAAGGGTGCCGCCGGTGATGAGCACCGCGCCGATGACCGATTTGACGCTGACCGCCTCGTGCAGGAAGATGAAGGCCATCACGATCGTGATCACGAGGCTGAACTTGTCGATGGGGACCACCTTGGAGACCTCGCCGATCTGGATGGCCTTGTAATAGCACATCCACGAGGCGCCGGTGGCGAGCCCCGAAAGGATGAGGAAGAGCATGCTGCGCTGGGAGATGTCGCGGATGCCGTGCTGGGAGCCGGTGAGGAAGACCATCCCCCACGCGAGAAGAAGCACGACCACCGTGCGGATGGCGGTGGCGAGGTTGGAATTGACGTTTTCGATGCCGATCTTGGCAAGGATGGAGGTCAGCGCCGCGAAGACCGCCGAACCGACCGCGTAGACAGCCCACATATAAGATTCTCTCCTCAATGCTATTCTCAGTCCACCTGTCCGAGCGTCCCCAGGCTCGCGGCCTTGAGGTACGCGTTGATAAACCCGTCGATGTCGCCGTCCATCACGGCGTTGATGTTGCCCATTTCAAAGCCGGTGCGGTGATCCTTGGCGAGGGTGTAGGGCATGAAGACGTAGGAGCGGATCTGGCTGCCCCAGGCGATCTGCATCTGCTCCCCCTTGATCTCGTTGATGTTGGCCAGATGCTCCCGCTCCTTGATCTCGACGAGCTTGGCGGTGAGCATCTTCATGCACATGTCGCGGTTCTGGAACTGGCTGCGCTCGTTCTGGCAGGAGACGACAATCCCGGTCGGGATGTGGATGAGGCGGACCGCCGAGGAGGTCTTGTTGATGTGCTGGCCG
The DNA here is from genome assembly GCF_900199635.1 of Anaerotruncus massiliensis (ex Togo et al. 2026). Lineage (GTDB taxonomy): Bacteria > Bacillota > Clostridia > Oscillospirales > Ruminococcaceae > Anaerotruncus > Anaerotruncus massiliensis. The sequence goes on from NZ_LT962687.1 coordinate 1,877,726, forward strand.
CCCGCGCCGGAGGAGCGGAAGACTTCCATCTTGATGTCCTCGGGGTCGATCTCGACGGTGTTGTCGTCGGGCAGCTCGGGCAGCACCTCCACCGAGGCGAAGGAGGTGTGCCGGCGGCCGGACGCGTCGAAGGGCGAGATGCGCACCAGCCGGTGCACGCCCGCCTCCGAGCGCATGAAGCCGTAGGCGTTCTCCCCCTCGATCATGATCGACGCGCTCTTGAGGCCCGCCTCGTCGCCGTCGAGATAGTCGAGGATCTTATAGGTATAGCCGTGGCGCTCGGCCCAGCGGGTGTACATGCGGTAGAGCATCTGGGCCCAGTCCTGCGCCTCGGTGCCGCCCGCGCCCGCATGAAAGGTCATGATCGCGTTGTTCACGTCGTATTCGCCCGTCAGCAGGGTGGAGAGCTTCTGGGTCTCGAGGTCCTGCTCAAACCTCTCGGCGTCCGCGAGCGCCTCCTCGTAGACCGATTCGTCCTCCTCCTCGTCCGCGAGCTCGATGAGGGTGAGGGTGTCCCCGTAGAGGGCGTCGAGCCTGTCCCAGCCCTCGATCTTTCCCTTGACGCGGGCGGTTTCCACCTGGTTCTTCTGCGAGCGTTCCACATCGTTCCAGAAGCCCGGCGCGGTCGTCTGCTCCTCCAGTTCGGCGAGCTTGCGCTTGAGGCCCTCGTATCCGATCGCCTGGGCGAGATCGTCCAGTTCCTCACGGCGGCCCTCCAGCCGCAGGCGCAGCTCCTCAAATTGCAGCATATCGGCAACTCCATTCCACTAGCATTTGTCATTCTCAGAAATAATATTATAGTATTTTTTCCCGGGAAAGTAAAGCGGTTCCGGCGCAAAACCCCGTGGAAAAGCCGTTCGCACGAAAAGTTCACAATTACGCTCTTGAATTTTCAGGGGATTGTCTGTATCATGGGTATTCAGAAAGCACTATTTATGGATTTATGATTCAGGGGTTGATTTTTTGGCGAACTATACGGGCGTAAAGTGCCCCGTCTGCAACAAACGCTTTACGGAGGACGACGACATCGTCGTGTGCCCGGTCTGCGGCGCGCCCCACCATCGGACGTGCTACCAGCAGCTCGGGCACTGCGCGCTGAACGACCTGCATATTAAGGGACATGCCTGGGAGCCGCCGCACGAGCAGCAGACCCCCGGGCAGGCCCCCGGCGGCGCCGCGGGCGGGACCGCCTGCCCGGCGTGCGGCGCCGGCAATCCCTCCACCGGCCTTTTCTGCCAGGTGTGCGGCGCGCCGCTGCACCGCGGCGCCCAGGGCCAGCCCCAGCCCCAGCAGGGGCAGCCCTTCTCCCCCTTCGGCGGACAGCCCTATGCCGCCGCGCCGCCCGCGCAGAATCCCTACAGCGCAGCCTTCGGCGGGCTCAACCCCTCGGAGGAGATCGACGGGGTGTCGGCGCGGGACCTCGCGCTCTATGTCGGGGAGAACTCCGGCTACTTCCTCCCCCGCTTTAAACAGATTTCCCAGGGGAAGCCCGTTTCTTTCAACTTCTGCGCGCTTTTCTTCAACTTTTTCTACTTTTTCTACCGCAAGATGTATTCGGTGGGGCTCATCCTGCTGGGCATCACCCTGCTCGCGCAGATCCCCACCCTCTTCGTCATGCCCGAGGCGGTCCATTTCGCCCTCGACCACATGAACGACATCTACGCCGGGGCGAGCATGTTTGAGTTCATCAGCGAGTTCCAGCCCACCCAGCACCTGTGGGCCTACGCCGCGATGGAGTACATGCGCTATTTCCTGCTCGCCGTGGGCGTTGTCTTCTCCCTCTTCGCCAACCGCTTCTACCTGCGGCACGCGGTCAAAAAGGTCACCCGCGTCCGTGAGGGAATGCTCGCGGCGCAGGGCACGCTCGACGACCGCCGCTACACCGAGACGATCGCCCGCGCGGGGCGCACCAACCGCGCCATCGTCGTCATCGCCGCCGTGGGCTGCGTGGTGGCCTATTTCGCCGTCTATATCCTGATGGTGATGGCGATCATGGTCTCCTGAACCGATCGACCCGAGGGGGGGCGGCAAAGCCGCTCCCCCTTTTTGCCCTTCTTGCGTTTTTCGCGGCGGGGTGTTATGATGGACCCATCGGGCGCGCTGCGCGAAAGAAAGGAGCCCTGTCATGGCCGCTGAACGAATCTCCGAACCCGCCGTGGTCTGGAAGGACCGCAAACGCATCTGCGGACTGCCGATCACCTTTACGAAATATTCGATGTCGGAGGACCGGCTCTTTCTCGAGACGGGACTTTTGAACACCCGGCAGGAGGAGGTCATCCTCTACCGTGTGCGGGACATCAGCCTCACCATCAGCCTGTGGCAGCGGATCTTCCGGGTCGGGTCGGTGCTGGTGCAGTCGTCGGACAAGTCGCTGCCCAGGCTGCTGCTCAAGAACATCCGCGAGCCCCGCGGGGTCAAGGAACTCATCCACAAGCAGGTGGAGGAGATGAAGCTCGCCCGCCGCCTGCGGGTCGGCGAAATCCTCGACAACGACGAGTGCGGCTGTGAGGACGGCGGGGACGGGATGCTCCTCTGAGGAGAAAAATCTCAAAAAGCCCTTGCAAATCCGGAGCAATCATGCTAAGATGATGGTTAATCGAATAACGCTGAGATCGGGAGAGTAGCGCATCCGCGCCGCAACAGAGAGGTCCGCCGCCGGCTGAAAACGGACCGCGGGAAGCGTCTGCGTGAAGTTCACCCGTGAGCGGCGCCGCTCAACCCCCCCCGGGGCGGTAGGCGGCGACGGTTCGCCCCGTTAAAAAGCGCAGAAGTGTCCAATACTCTTTGTATTGGGAATTTGGGTGGTACCACGGACTGGCGTCACGGCCGTTCGTCCCTTTGCGGACGGACGGCCTTTTTATTTTGCAGTATCACAGGGAAGGATGAAATACAATGTTAAACGCGCTGCAACAGATCAGACAGCAGGCGGCCGATGCGCTGGCGCAGGCCGGCGACCTCAAGGCGCTCGACGACCTGCGGGTCAAATACCTCGGCAAGAAGGGGGAGCTCACCGTCATCCTCAAGCAGATGGGCAAGCTCTCGGCCGAGGAGCGCCCGAAGGTCGGGCAGCTCGCCAACGAGGTGCGTTCGGGCATCGAGGCGCTCGTCGAGGAGCGCACCGCCGCGGTCAAGGCGGCCCTGCTCGACCAGAAGCTCGCGCTCGAAAAGCTCGACGTGACGATGCCCGGCAGGGCCGCGCCGCTCGGCAAGCTCCACCCGCTGACCAAGGTGCTCGAAGAGGTCAAGGAGATCTTCCTCGGCATGGGCTTCTCGGTGGCCGAAGGCCCGGAGGTCGAGACCGACTACTACAACTTCGAGGCGCTCAACATTCCGAAGGACCACCCGGCGCGCGACACGCAGGACACCTTCTACATCAGCGACAACGTCCTGCTGCGCACCCAGACCTCCCCGGTGCAGGTGCGCACGATGGAAAAGCAGAAGCCCCCCATCCGCGTCATCGCGCCCGGACGGGTCTACCGCTCCGACGCGGTGGACGCGACCCACTCCCCCCTCTTCCACCAGATCGAGGGGCTCGTGGTCGACCGCGGCGTTACGATGGCCGACCTCAAGGGCACGCTGGAGATGTTCGCAAAGCGGCTCTACGGCGAGGAGGCGGTCGTGCGCTTCCGCCCCCACCACTTCCCCTTCACGGAGCCGTCCGCGGAGATGGATTTCCAGTGCTTCGCCTGCCACGGCGAGGGCTGCCGCCTCTGCAAGGGCGAGGGCTGGATCGAGATCCTCGGCTGCGGCATGGTGCATCCCAAAGTGCTCTCCATCTGCAACATCGACCCCGAGGAATACAGCGGCTTCGCGTTCGGCATGGGGCTTGAGCGGATCGTCATGCGCCGCTACGGCATCGACGACCTGCGCCTCTTCTACGAGAACGACCTGCGGTTCCTCAACCAATTCTAAGGGAGGGTAACTTATCATGAATCTGTCCATGAAATGGCTGGCCGACTATGTCGACGTCGGCAATATCACGCCCCACGAGTTTTCCGAAGCGATGACCATGTCCGGTTCCAAGGTCGAGGGCTGGGAGCGCGAGGGCGCGGAGATCAAAAACGTCGTGGTCGGCCGGGTCGACGAGATCGTCCGCCACCCCGACAGCGACCACATGTTTGTCACGCAGGTGGACGTGGGCGCGGGAGCCCCCGTGCAGATCGTCACCGGCGCGCAGAACGTCCGGCAGGGCGACTACGTGCCCACCGCCCTGCACGACTCCTGGCTGCCGGGCGGTGTCCACATTAAAAAGGGCAAGCTGCGCGGCGTCGAGTCCTGCGGGATGCTCTGCTCCCTTTCCGAGCTGGGCCTCACAACCCACGACTTCCCCTACGCGGTCGAGGACGGCATCTTCATCCTGGAGGAACCGGACATAAAGCCGGGGCAGGACATCCAGTCGGCGATCGGGCTCGACGACGTGTGCGTCGAATTCGAGATCACCTCCAACCGCCCCGACTGCCTCTCGGTCACCGGGCTCGCGCGCGAGGCGGCCGTCACCTTCGGAAAGCCTCTCGACCTCAAGGCGCCCGCGGTCAAAGCGACCGTCGACGACATCAAAAACCACCTCTCGATCGAGGTGCTCGCCCCCGCCCTCTGCCCCCGCTACACGGCGCGGATGGTCAAGAACATCAAGATCGCTCCCTCCCCCCGCTGGATGCGGGAGCGGCTGCGCGCCTCGGGCGTGCGCCCCATCAACAACATCGTCGACATCACCAACTACGTCATGCTCGAATACGGCCAGCCGATGCACGCGTTCGACTACAAGTATGTCGAGGGCGGCAAGATCGTCGTCCGCAACGCCAAGCCGGGCGAGACGATCATGACCCTCGACGGGGTCGACCGCGTCCTCTCCCCCGAGATGCTCGTCATCGCGGACGCGAAGAAGCCCTCCGCCGTCGCGGGCGTCATGGGCGGCGAATACAGCGGCATCATGGACGACACCAACATGATCGTCTTCGAGTCGGCCTGCTTCAACGGCCCGTCGGTGCGCACCACCGCCAAAAAGCTCGGCATGCGCACCGAGGCGTCCGGCCGCTTTGAAAAGCAGCTCGACCCCGCCACCACCATCCCGGCGGTCGAACGCGCCTGCGAGCTCGTCGAGCTGCTCGGCGCGGGCGAGGTCGTCGGCGGCATGATCGACGTGGACAATTCCGACCACGCCGAGCGCCGCATCAAGCTGGAGCCCGACTGGATCAACAGCTTCCTCGGCATCAAGGTGCCGGTCGAGGAGATGCACCGCATCCTCACCCGCCTCGAATGCAGGATCGACGGCGAATTCGTCATCCCGCCCACCTTCCGCGCCGACCTCGCGCACAAGGCCGACCTCGCTGAGGAGGTCGCGCGGTTCTACGGCTACGACAAGATCCCCGTCACCGCCATCCGCGGCACCGCCAACGGCCGCTACACCCCCATCCAGAAGTTCGAGCAGCTTCTCGGCCGCACCCTGCTCGCACAGGGGCTTTACGAGGTCGCGACCTACTCCTTCATCAGCCCCAAATACTACGACAAGATCGGGCTTCCGGCGGACAGCGATTACCGTAAATGCGTCGTCATCCAGAACCCGCTCGGCGAGGACACCAGCGTCATGCGCACCACGACCGTCCCCTCGATGCTCGAGGTGCTCTCCCGCAACTACAACAACCGCAACAAAGCCGCCGCCCTCTATGAGATCGGCAACGTCTACCTCCCCGTCGAGGGCCGCGAGCTGCCCGACGAGCGCGCCTGCGTCACGATCGGCGCCTACGGCGAGGGACACGACTTCTTCACCCTCAAGGGCGTCGTCGAAACGCTGCTCTCCGCGGCGGGCGTCGAGGGCGCGGAATATGCCGCCGTCTCCGACGATCCCACCTACCATCCCGGCCGCTGCGCCGTAATCACCGTGAACGGCCAAAAGCTCGGCATGATCGGCGAGGTGCACCCGGCAATCTGTCAGAATTACCAGATCGGCGCGCGCGCCTATGTCGCCTGCCTCGACGAGGCGGTGCTGTTTGAAAACGTCGCGCCCGAGCGCGGCTACAAGCCGCTGCCCCGCTTCCCCGCCGCGACCCGCGACCTCGCGCTCATCTGCGACGACGAGCTGCCCGTCGCCGCGCTCGAAAAGGCGATCCGCGAGGCGGTCGGCAAGGTGCTCGAGGAGGTCAGCCTCTTCGACGTCTACCGCGGCGAGCAGGTCGCCGAGGGCAAAAAGAGCGTCGCCTATTCCCTCACGATGCGCGCCGACGACCGCACCCTCACCGACGAGGAGGCCGACGCCGCCATCAAGCGGGTGCTCAAATCGCTCGCAAACCTCGGCGTCGAAATCCGCAGCTGAATCCAAGCATCAAAAAAGCCCCGGTTTTACCGGGGCTTTTTCAGCGGTATATTTGCGCGGGCAAAGTCATACAATATGAGAAATATACAGTTTACGCCTTGCCATAAGGCGAAAATTGTTGTAAAATGGTCAGTAAGAGGGAGGGGTGATGTCATGCACGAGCCGACGATATCCTTTTCGATCCATGAGGATAAGGAACAGCAGATGAAGGAAATCCTGACGGAGGTCTATGACGCGCTCCGCCAGAAGGGCTATAACCCGATCAACCAGATTGTGGGATACATCCTGTCGGAGGACCCGACTTATATCACGACCCACAACAACGCCCGCAGCCTCATCCGGAAAATCGACCGCGACGAGCTGCTCCAGATGCTGGTCAAAAGCTACCTGAACGATTAGAACATTACGGACGCCCCCGCCCGCAGGACGGGGGCGTTGACATCCCGTGGAGGCTTTATGAAGACCGTCCTGATTACCGGCGCGTCCCGCGGCATCGGCCGGGCGTGCGCCCTCGCCTTTGCGCGGGAGGGCTATGCCGTCGCGGCCTGCTGGCACAAAAACGAGGCCGCGGCCCGCTCGCTTTTGGACGAGCTCTCCGCCCTCGGCTGCGACGCGGAGCTCTACCGCGCCGACGTCGCCGACCCCGCCGCCGTCGAGGCGATGGCTGCCGCCGCCGAAAAACGCTTCGGCCACATCGACGCGCTGGTCAACAACGCGGGCATCGCCCAGCAGAAGCTCTTTACCGACCTCACCGCCGCCGACTGGGACCGGATGCTTTCCGTCAACGCGGGCGGCGTGTTCCATACCTGCCGCTGCGTCCTGCCCGGCATGCTCCGCCGCCACAGCGGCCGCATCGTCAACATCTCCTCCATCTGGGGGATCTCCGGCGCGTCCTGCGAGGTGCACTACTCCGCCTCCAAGGCCGCCGTCATCGGCTTCACCCGGGCGCTCGCGCAGGAGGTCGGCCCCTCGGGCGTCACCGTCAACTGCGTCGCCCCCGGCGTCATCGACACCGAGATGAACGCCAATCTCTCCCCCGAGACCCTCGCCGCGCTGTGCGGTGAAACGCCCCTCTGCCGCATCGGCTCCCCCGAGGAGGTCGCGGACGCCGTCGTCTTTTTATGCGGCGGGAAAGCACGGTTCATTACGGGACAAGTGCTAAAGGTCGACGGCGGCTTTCTGGGCGGCTGATCCGGGGGACTTTCGAGAAAGTCCCCCGGACTGGGGGGACCTTTTGGGAAAATGTCCCCCAACCCCCCCGAAAACACATCAGGCCGGCCTCCCCGCCCCACCGCGCACGCGGCCCGTGCCCAAAGCTGTAGCGCGCGTTCAACCGGAAGCCGCATCCCGCGCTGAAACCGCGCGCGCGTTCAGCTCCCCCGTCAGCCGCGCGCACAGCCGGAACCCTTCCGCGAACGCGGTTTCGCAGTGGATACACTCCATTTCGTACTGCGCGTCGATCAGCGATTTCAGCCAGACAACCTGCTTCTGTGTCAGCCTGCTCCGGATTTTGCGGGCGCACCGGCCATATCGCGCCTTAACCTCCTCAAAGCCCGGCTGATGCGCCGCCAGGCCCGCATAATAATCCAGTCCGTTCCTGTAAAGCTGACGTAAATAATCTTCCGCCACCGTTTTTCGCCTCCCAGCATAATATGTGATAGAATGTTTTGATACGACCTTTTTGGTCGCCTCTCTGCCTTTAGTATACACGACTAATAAAGTCGTGTCAAGGGGGTTATCGCTCTTATGAATCATTTTGGCAGTCGTCTCCGGGCGCTACGCCTCAAAAAGCAAACGCCTCAAAAGACGTTGGCCGATCTGCTTGGCATCACCGTGCGGCAGTACCAGCGTTACGAAAGCGGAGAGCAGGAACCGCATATCAATGGGTTAGTCGCTATTGCCGATTATTTCGGCGTATCGATAGATTATCTTGTCGGGCGGACCGACAAACCGGAAACAAACCGTTAAAACAACAAAGGAGGGCACTTCACGTGTTTGACCAGGACACATTCGGGGACCGATTGAAATTTCTGCGCAGCCGGGAGGACAAATCGCCTGAAGAGATCGCGGAACTGCTCAACCTGTCGACCGAGCAGCTTCACAAGCTGGAAAACGGCAGTCTGAACGCCTCGTTGGATTTCCTTGTGAAGCTGGCGGGCTACTTCCAGGTATCGACGGATTACCTGCTGGGACTGACGGACATCCCGCACCTTGAGCAGGGGGCATCCGACTGAGCGCCAATCGATAAAAAAAGCCGCCGTCCCGGAGGGGACGGCGGCTTTTCAGCATCATTCAGGCTTTTTTCTCGCCGAGCTGGCGCTCAAGCCAGATGGAGGCGATGTTCATCGCGTCGAAGAGGTTGTTCTTTTCGGTCTTTTTCACGACGCGGTCGCGGGGGCGGAGCTCCTCGTCGGTGGACCAGATTTGGACGGAGACCTTGGTCGGGAGGGTTTCGCCGTCAAAATCGGCCTCGCTGAGGATTTGGAGCATGGCGACGTATTTGTCGCCCATATCGCCGTAATAGATGGTATTCCCGCTGCGAACGAGCGGGCGGCCCTTGTAGGTCAGGGAACCGGGCTTGGTAATTTTCTTTTCCACAGTCATCACTCGCAATCTATCTTCATGAAATTTCGTACCAAGATAAATCATAACATAAATTTGCCAGGCTGTAAAGCGCGGCGCGCTTTTCCGACGGCTTTCGACACGGGTCGGGCGCGCGCCGTGGCAGAGCGGCCGGCCTGATAAAGCTTTGAGGGGGCCGGGGGACTTTCCCGAAAGCGCGTCCCCGCGCCCCGGGCACGGGTCGGGCGCGCGGCGTGGCAGGGCGGCCGGCCTGATAAAGCTTTGTGGGGGCTGGGGGACTTTCCCGAAAGCGCGTCCCCGCGCACCGGGCACGGGGCGGGCTCGCGCCGCGGCAGGGCGGCAGGCCCGATAAAGCTTTGAGGGGGCCGGGGGACTTTCCCGAAAGCGCGTCCCGCCTTCGTCACGGGTCGAGCGCGCGCCGTGGCAGGGCGGCCGGCCTGATAAAGCTTTGAGGGGTCCGGGGGACTTTCTCGAAAGTCCCCCGGAAAGCTTTTCGCCAAGGCCTTTTCCGGAAAAGGCCGTAACAATGACGCGTACCTCCCGCTACTTCAGCTCGGCGATCGTAACCCCCGCTTCCCCTTCCCCGTACGTCCCCAGGCGGAAGGTTTTGACGTTGCGGTGCTTGCGCAGGCGCTGCTGGACGGCGGCGCGCAGGGCGCCGGTGCCCTTGCCGTGGATGATCGTGACGGTGGGCACGCCCGAGAGGACGCACGAGTCGATGAACCGCTCGAGCTCGACGAGGGCCTCATCGGAGGTCATGCCGCGCAGGTCGAGCTCGGTTTTGACGTCGCGGGTGGCCTTGGAGGAAACGCCGCGCGACGAAACGCCGGCATTATTGACCGTGACGCGCTTGTTGGACATGTCGACAAGTCGCACCTCCGACTGGTGGACGCGCGTCTTGATGATGCCCGCCTGCACGTTGAGGTACCCCTGCCCGTCGGGGGCGGAGAGGACGGTGCCCTCCTTCCCGAGCTCGAGAAGGCGCACGGTGTCGCCGCGCTTGATCGGGCGGTCGGGCACGTAATTTTCCACGTTCTTGCGGGTGACGGGGTCCGCGAGGTCCTGCAACTTCCGCAGGTTTGCCTTGAAGGCAACCTTCGCCGCGGCGGCGCGCTCGGAGAAGTCGGCGCTGTCCTTTTGGCGGCGCAGCTCGTCGAGCTCGTCGATCAGCTTTTCCGCCTGCGCGCTCACCTGCTCGACGATGCCGCGCGCCTGCACGCGGGCGCGCTCGAGCTCGCGCTCGCGCTCCCGCTCGGCGGTGCGGCGCAGCTCGTCCGCCTCGGCGGAGGTGCGCTGCGCCTCGACCCGCTGGCTCGCCGCCAGCGCGCGCTCCTTTTCGAGCTCCTGCCGGGTGCCCTCGAGCTGGGCGACCACGTCCTCGAAGCGCGCGTTCTCGCCCGACAGGTGGGTGCGCGCGTTCTCAATGACGCCGGAGGGCAGTCCGAGGCGTTCGCTGATCGCGAAGGCGTTCGACCGCCCCGGCACGCCGGTCAGCAGGCGGTAGGTGGGCCGCAGGGTCGCCACGTCGAACTCACAGCAGGCGTTTTCGACGCCGTCGGTGTTGAGGGCGTACATCTTGATCTCGGCGTAGTGGGTGGTGGCGACCACCCGGGCGCGCTGGGCGCGCAGCTGCTCGATGATCGCGACGGCGAGCGCCGCGCCCTCGACCGGGTCGGTGCCCGCGCCGAGCTCGTCAAGCAGGACGAGGGAATCGCCGTCCGCCTCGTCGAGGATGCGGATGATGTTGGTCATGTGCGCCGAGAAGGTGGAGAGGCTCTGCTCGATCGACTGCTCGTCGCCGATGTCGACGAGCAGCTTTTTGAAGACGGGCACCGTGCTGCCGTCCGCGACGGGCAGCATGAGGCCGCACTGGGCCATCGCGGTGAGCAGGCCCAGGGTCTTGATCGCGACCGTCTTGCCGCCCGTGTTGGGGCCGGTGACGACGAGCGTGTCGAACGTCTCCCCGAGCGAAAGGTCGATCGGAACGACCTTGTGCTTGTCGAGCAGCGGGTGGCGGGCCTTTTTGAGCCGCACCACGCCGGTGTCGTTGATGGCGGGCACGCTCGCGTGCATCTCGTCGGCGAGGCGGCTCTTGGCAAAGTAGAGGTCGAGCTCGACGACCGCCTCATAGCTGCCCCGGATGCTGGCGGCGCAGCCGCCCACCTGCGCGGAGAGCTCGTAGAGGATGCGGTCGATCTCCGCCTGTTCCCTGCCCTGCAAAAGCCGGATCTCGTTGTTGGCCTCGACGACCCCCATCGGCTCGATGAAGACCGTCGCGCCCGACGAGGAGGTGTCGTGCACGAGGCCCTTGATCTCATTGCGGTATTCCAGCTTGACGGGCACGACGAAGCGGCCGTCCCGCTGGGTGATGATGTTGTCCTGCAAAAATTTCTGGTAGGTCGCCGAGCGCACCATCTTATCGAGGACCTCGCGCGCCTTGGCGCCCGCCTGGCGGATTTTACGGCGGATGTCGGCGAGCTCGTGGCTCGCGTTGTCGGCGATCTCCTCCTCGCTGATAATCGTGTCCGCGATGTGCTTTTGCAGGTCGGGCAGCGCGACCACCGAATCGAGCAGGTAGGAGAGGCTCGTCTGCCCGCCTTCGAGTTGGTGCCGCCACCGTTCGATCGTCTCGAAGGCGCGCAGCACCTTCCCCACGTCGAGCAGCTCGCGCGGCGAGAGCCGCGCGCCGATCTCACTGCGCTTGAGCGCGGCGGCGGGGTTTTCCACCGCGCCGACCGACGGCGTGGAGTAGCGGTTGGTCAGCGTGTTCGCGTCGACCGTGTACTGCATGAGCTCGCGCACGTCCCGCAGGTCGCGCGCGGGCTCGATGGCCAGCGCCATCGACTTCGCGTCCTCGCAGGAGCAGAGCTGCGCCAGCCGCGCGAGGATCTTATCCAGTTCAATTGCCTTACAGTATTTATCCATTGACTGATCCCTTCATTGTCCGGTAAAAATCGAGCGTGTCAAACCGCCGTTCCAGCTGTGTGACCGTATAACATTCGCAGACCTCCTCCAGCCGGGCGAGCGCCGGTCCGGGGAGGCTGAAGGAGAAGAGCTTCTCCGCCTCGGAATAGAGGATGTGGCGCATGGCGGCGAGCACCCCCCTGCCGAGCGGCAGGCGCACCTGGTCCGCCGGGAAGGAACGGACGCACTCCCCGCAGGCGAGCTGCGCCGACTGGGGCAGGAAGAACATCTCCTCCGCCTCATAGCAGCCGCAGCCCGCGCAGGCGACGAGGTTTGGCATGAAGCCCGCCATCGTGAGCAGCCGGAGCTCGTAGACCGGCTTTAGAAACCCGCAGGCGCGTTTGCCCGTGTCGAGCAGGTAGAGGGTGTTGAGCAGCAGGCGCAGATAGCCGTCCGCGTTTTCCTCACGGGGGGCGACCTGCGCGGTCAGCTCGCAGAAGTAGGAGGCGAGGGAGAGCTTTTCCACGTCGCCGCGCACGCCCATGAAGACGGTGTCGAGGTCGGCCTTGTCGACGCTGTACCGCTCCCGGTTGGAGAACAGCACAAAGCACGAGTAGCTGAGCAGCTCGGCGGGAACGCGCAGCGTCCCGCGTGGCTTCTTAGCTCCCCGTGCGTATGCGGATATGATGCCGCGTTCCCTCGTCAGGAGGGTGAGCACGCAGTCAAACTCGTCAATCGCGCGCTCCCGCAGCACGATCCCGTCGGTCGTGATATGCACCGGTATCTCCCGTCACAGCGGCGCCCGAAGCAGTCCCGGTTGCGGACTGCTGCCGGACGTCTACATATTTGAGGTAGTCCTCAATCTTTCCCGAATGTAAAAACGCGTCATAGGCCGACATCTCGCCCGGATTCATCAGCACCGCCCCCATCTTTTCCTGATGGTTCTATTTTTTCCGGCGGCGGCACCCTTATCAGAGGGAAAGTCTATCACATTTTCCAGTAATTTAGACTTGACAGCCAAAAACGCGTTTTATCAGAAAAAGCATAGCATACATCCCCCGCCCCGTCAAGCCGGGACGGGGAAGGAAAGGGGCGCATCCGGAGGGATGCGCCCCTTAGGGTGCTTATTCCTGTTCGCGCCGCTTATAGAGCCAGACGCCGGTGGTGATGCCGCCCACGGCCACCGCCGCGATGAGCGCCGCCAGCGCGATCGTCACGCCGCTCAGGCGCCTGTGCGCCGCCGCGGGCGCGGATGCCTGCGCGGGCGCCGCTTCGGCCGGCACCGCCGGCTCGACCGCCTTCTCGGCGGGCTCCAGCGAGATCCTGTCCGGGGTCTCCGGCACCGCGGGAAGCTCCGCCGTGAGGGTGACCGTCGGCACGGTGACGCCCGGCAGATAGTAGCCGCCGCCCGTCACCGGGTTGCTGCCCGGCTTGGCCTCGGGGATTTCCAACACGGTCGCGTCGTAATCCGCAAAGAGGTCGAACAGGTCGTCAAAGGTATAGTAGACCTTGTTGTCGGGGATCGAAGGCATGTTCTTGCCGTAGATCGCCAGTTCCCTGCCCTTGTAGCTGATGACAAGGGTCACGTCGCGGCCTTCGAGCGCGCGCAGCACGCTGCCGGGCACGTTGAGCGCCTTGGAGGCGTTCGCTTTGATGACGTCGCCGCCGTCCGCGCGCTCGATCGATTTCTGGACCTTCGCCCAGAAGTCGTAGTTATCGAGCGAGGCGCTCCCGCCGCCGGAACCGCCGCCCGAGGAAGAATGTCCGGAGGAGGGCTTGCTGTTGGTGAAGGTCACGACAAACGGGCTGAAATGGGTGACCGTCACGTCGACATACTGGTTGCCCTCTTCGTCCTTCTGAATCTCCAGGTAGAAGGTTTCGCTGCCGCCGGAGTATTCATGGACGATCTTGGCATACCGATCCGTAACGCTCTTCGGGATGGGGAGCTTGAAGGTGACCGGCTGTCCGCTCAGCGAATCGATGGCGCCCTTCGCCTTGACATCATCTCCAGCTTTAATGAGCCAGACGGGCTGCACCTCGAACTTGATCTCGGTGACCACCGCGGTCGTGGTTCCGTCGTCGTTGGTAACCTCCTGCACGGCGATATCGTGGATCTCCGTCTCGAGGGAAACATGGATTTCGGTGGTATTATTGGCAAGCGCCGCCTCGGTCGCCTCCGCGGGCAGGTTCCCCTTCACCGCTTCGGCCAGGTTCTTCGGCGGTTCGGTTGCCGCCGGGTTGCTGTCGGCGGCCAGTTCGCCCTTCGCCTCGTTAAACGCCTGCTTTTCAGCATCCGTCGCGTCCGCCGGGACGGTCGCCTTGACCTCCGGAACGCTCGGCGCGGGCGCCACTGTGAAGGCGATGTCGTAGCTCATCCGCAGCGCGTCCACCTGTTTATTCAGGTCGGGATTCTTCGCAAGATAGGCCGCCAGCTTGCCGGCATCGAGCTTATCCAGCATGGCGCTGGCCTCGCCGATCGCCGTCTTGAAAGCCGCGCCCTTGTCACTCAAGATGATCGCCTTGATGTCGTCCTCGGTGACGTCGGCCAAAGTCGTGGTGGAGCCGTCACCCAGCGCCGCTTTCAGGGCGTCGTTGCCGGCCTTGATCGCCGCCGCGACCACCTCGGCGATCTCCTCGTCGGTATTGATGAATTCGGGAACGACTGGCCATTGAGCCGCATCCTCGATGATGCCGGTTTTGTCGCGGTAAACATAGAAGACCTGTTTTGCGGTGCCAAGTTCATTTTTGGTCAGGATTTCACCGCCGGGGCCTTTCAGGTTCGCCAGATGGATGGTGAACTTGGAGAAATCCTCAAATTTGCCGTTTTGGTTGGTCGGGTCTTGCAGACAGATCAGACCCGCATACCCGGGATTCGTCGTATCTGTCTCGTTGTATGTGGTATTGTTCATGTTGAAAGTGGCGCGGGGGCTTGCACCGTCTGCATTCGGATAGTTGCTCAGTCGGAACGCGTTGCCGGAATAGGCAAAGGTGTTTCCGCTGACGTCATAGCTGCCGCCGTCCGCCACCTTATAGATGTTGATCGAGTTATGGGTGCAGTCGCCCTTCGCGAAGGTGTTGTTGGCGATCTTGCTTCCGCTGGCGAGCGGAATGGACTGGCTGCACTCGATGCCGTTATAGACCTTTCCGCCATTGGCGTCAAAGGTGTTTCCGGTGATCGTGACGACGCCCGACGCGGCAATATTGATGTAATCGTAATAAATGCCGTCCTGGCCGTCCGCTGTTTTCGCATCTACCCCTCTGATGGTATTGCCGGTAAAGGTGAACGTTCCGTCGCAGGTGACCTTGATCAGGTGGTTCGCACCATTTTTCCCTTCCTTAGGAACGATTCCGGCACCCGTAAACACGGTATTTTTGATGGTTACGCCGCCGGCGCTGACCACCATCGTACCGGTAAATTCCTTGCCGTTGCCGTCGATGGTGACCGCCCGATCCACAGTGACGGGATCTTCTTTAACGTCTGCCAGAAGCGTGATTGTGTCGCCGCTTACGGCGTCAGTGATCGCCGCGGCAAGGCTCGGATAAACAGTGCTTCCAATCTGCGCGATCGAAGCGCCGGGGGACACCTTGTAACTGCCGTCGCCCTGCTGTTCGCACACATAGCCTGCGGCAACATACTTGGTCACGTCGCTGTTAAAAGTGCCGCCTGTAATAGATGGATTGCCAGTATTTGTTCCGGCGTCCAGAGCCTTACCATTTCCGCCGATAAAAGTACCGCCCGAAATATAAGCGGTTGCCTTTGCGTTGATGCCGCCGTCGCCGCCGGTATTGTCGTTTCCGACCAGAATCGCCACCTTGCTGGCAGACTTAAACGTACCGCCATAAACATGGGCCTCCACCTCGCCGACCTCACCGGCAATATAAATCGCGTAATACGCGCATGCATCGTTGCCTTCCGTATCCTTAACCGTCGTGAAGGTACCCTTTTTCACCTCGGCATAGCCGCTACTGATGGAAAGCGCCCCCTGCACGCCCTGTACAGTACCGTTGTTAAAGTATAGTTCGCCACGGCTATTTAAAGCGTAAGACCAGTGCTGCTTTCCTCCAGCATCCACCACATGGGTGCAGGAAGTGGTAATAAAGGAGCCGTTATTGACCGTTACCTTGCCCTCGTTATAGAGCGCACTAGTGGCGCCGTTGAAAGTGCCGCCGTTAATGATCGCGGTACTGCCCTGGCGGTTCATCAGGCTTGCGCCGTCTGCATAAACATTGCCGGTATAGGTACCATTTTCAATAGTGATCGTGCCGTAGTTGTCGATCGCTCCCCGGCCGCTTAAAGAGGCGGAACTGTCGATCGTTCCGTTTCCGGTGATCGTCAGTGTGCCCCTGTTGATAAGCGGACGGCCTGCAAAAGAACTGCCCACGTCGATGGTCTTCCCTGCCAGATCCAGCGTGATGCTGAGGCCTTCGGGAATCGTTACGATATCGTCCGCCGTTTCCGCGGTATAACCGGAAAGCAGCTTGATCACGTCACCGTTCTTTGCCGCTTTGACCGCCGCGTCAAGGCTCGGATAGTCGACGCCGCTAACCTCCGCGACCAGCTTGTCAGTGAGCTGATTGTCCTCCACGGCGCTCGGCGTAATCGTCGCCGTAATACCGCTCATATCGGTGATCTCGGCCCCGCCGTTCGTGCCAGCCCTGAGCGTTTTTACCGTGCCGCCGGAAACCGTGACATCCGACTGAGCGAATGTTCCCGTTACGCTGGCATCGCCCGATTCGCCGCCGGCATACATATTTTTAACCGTTCCGCCGGTCACGTTCAGCTTGATGGCGTCCATGCCGCCGCGGTTGACGCCCTGTAAAACCTTGATATTGGCGCTGCCCGAAACGTTCACGGTCCCGCTTCCGGTATAGCCGTTGGAACCGCCCGCGGTGACATAGGCTCCCGACATATCGCCGCCAGAGATGTTCAGCGTCGCCGTACCGGTACTGCTGATCCCTTCGCCGCCGCCGAATACGAGCAAATAATCGTTACCACCTTCAATGGTAACCACCGCTTCATCGACCCGGCAGGGGGAGTCCTTGGCATCACCGCTATACCATGCGTTTGTATAGGAACAGTCGTCGCTGCAGCCATTTGTCATTGAGGATGCGCCGCCGCCCGCGACCTGTCCGGGGACCGCCCCGCCTGAGATCGTAATCGTCGCTTTGGTGACGTGACTCTTATGCAAGCCTCCTCCAAACAGGGAGTTGAGCCGTCCGCCGATCATTATGATACTGGTCGTGCACGAGGTATCGCTATTGTGGTATCCGCCGAACACGTTGGTATTTGCCGGGACATCCTTTTCGCCGCCGTCCCAAGTAATCTTCGCGCCCATTCCGTCAGCGCCGGTCTCCGTGATGGTGATCGGCGTCCCGTTCGCAAAGAAGAAGGGAGCCTTCTTTGTACCAAATTCCTCATAGTATTCCGGCCCGCCGCTGGCGTTATCCAAATCAAGCGTGTTCACCTGTCCGAGCATGGCGATGAAACCGGCAAAGTCAACCAGTTTTCCGGTCAGCTCCTCCGGGATCTCCGCTTTTTCCTCGTCGGTCAGCGCGTTGTACGCCTCCTGCGCGGCGGCGTAATTCTCCTTGGCTTCCTCCAGGTACGCCGAATACGCCTCATTATAGGCATCGTTGTATCCCTCGTCGTCCTCGGGAAGATCGACCGCTGGCTCATAGTTGGCGACTGTGTCGGTATCCGGGAGCGCCTCGATCATATCGATGACCGCCTGGACCGCCTCCGAGGGCTTCTCTTCGGGCTCCGTGTAGAGCGGGCAGCCCTCCTTATGTACCTCGCCCTCGGTGGCGCCGCAGGTGCATTCCTCGGAGCTTATGTCCTCGGAGCTTGCATCCTTGGAGCTCGCGTCCTTGGAGCTCGCGTCCTTGGAACTTGCGTCCTCGGAGCTCGAACCCTCGGAGCTCGAACCCTCGGAGCTTACATCCTCGGAACTCGGGCCCTTGGAGCCTTCATCCTCGGAGCTCGCGCCTGTGGAGCTCTCGTCCACGGACGGCTCTTCTTCCGTCTTCACAGGACTGATCGTATCGGATACATCCGATACGCCGTCACCGGTGACGGGCTGGTCGTCGTTCGCAAGGCTGACAACGCCGCTCATCGTGAGGATGAGCATGGCCGCAAGCAACATCGTCAGCAAGCGAATCCAGTTCTTTTTCATGATATGCCCTCCTAGAAAAATATCTTTGTCCGAATCGGATCTGTCCGGAATTTCTTTGGGCCGCGGCCGGGGGAGACGGTGTGACCGTTTTTTTCTCCCTATAAAAGAATACGACCGCCTCGACGGCAGTCGTACAGAAAGCCCCCCTAGGGAGGCTGTGCGGCAACCGGCTGTCATACCCTACGGTTTAGACCCATGGCTTTGCGTCACTATCTTTCAATAGTTTTGCCAAATATTCATTTTTTGTTACCCATACTATAACATATAGTATGACCTTTGTATAGTTATTTTTTTGAAATTTGGTGGAAATACTTGCAAATTGCCTCCTTTTTTGTGGTTTAAAACATAAAAAACCGGCTTTCCGCGCGCATGCGCGGAAAGCCGGACGGATGGAGCGCCTCTCAGCGCGGAAAACCGGCCGAGGCGAGCTCCTGCCCAATGTTGAGGATGTGGTCGCCGATCCGCTCGAAATCGGTCAGCATCTCGGAATAGAGGATGCACGCCTCGTCCGAGCAGACTCCCTCGTGCATCCGCCAAATCTGGTTCTGCCGGAACGCGAGGGTCATGTCGTCCATCTTCTGCTCAAAGGCGGAAATTTCGGACAGGCGTTCGACGGAAACGCCGTCCAGCTCTTGGAGCAGGCCGATGGCGCGCAGGCTCACCTCTTTCATCTGTGCGATCTCGCCCCGCGCCTGCTCGGAAAAGGAAATCCGCTTTTCCTCCAGCAGCTTCGTGTACTCGCAGATGTTGACGGCGTGGTCACCGATCCGCTCGAGGTTGCCGCTGATCTTGAAAAAGGCGCTGATCGTCATCGAGTCCCGCTCGTTTGCCTCGTAAACGATGATGCGCGAGATGTACTTTGATATTTCCTTATTGAGGTAGTCGATGTATTCCTCGGTGCGTTCGACCTCCGCCAACCGGCGGGAATCGCCGTCCAGCACGGCGAGGAAGCTCTGCTCCACGTTGCCGCGGGCCATGTCGGCCATCCGTCCGAGCTCCCGCCAGACGCCGTTGATCGCAATGGCGGAGTTGCCCATCTGGTATTCCGGCGACGCCTCCACCGGCTTGATATAGAGCAGCTTTTGCAGCGCGGCGTCCTCCGAGACGTGCTCGGGCAGGATGCGCACCGCGAGCTTCGCGAGCCAGGTGCCCAGCGGGAGCAGGAGCAGGGTGGTCGCAACGTTGAAGAGGGTGTGCATATTGGCGATCTGGGCCGCCGGGCTGCCGGGGGTCAGCGCCTCGATAAACTGCGTGAGCGGGAACGTCATGCAGACCACGGTGAAGATGCTCGTCCCGATCAGGTTGAAGAGCAGGTGGATGACGGTGGTGCGCTTCGCGTTGCGCCCGGTGCCGATCGAGGCCAGCACCGCGGTGATGCAGGTGCCGATGTTCTGGCCGAAGAGGACGTAAACCGCGCTCGGCAGGCCGATGAGCCCGCTGTCCGCCAGCGCCTGGAGGATCCCCACCGACGCTGAGGAGGATTGGATGACGGCGGTGAAAAGCGCCCCGGCCAGGATCCCCAGCAGCGGGTTGCCAAAGCGGGTCATGAGGCTGACGAACGCCTCCGAATCCCGCAGCGGCATCATGGAGGAGCTCATCATCTCCATCCCGATGAAGAGGATGCCCAGCCCCGCGACGATCTGCCCGTAGTGGTGAAAGACCGCCCGCTTCATGAACACGACCAGCGTCACGCCGCAGAAGGCGAAGAGCGGGGCCAGCGCGCCCACGTCGAGCGCGATGAGCTGGCCGGTGATGGTGGTGCCGACGTTCGCCCCCATGATGATCCATACGGCCTGCCGCAGGGTCATCATGCCCGAATTGACAAAGCCCACGACCATGACGGTGGTCGCGGAGGAGGACTGGATCACCGCCGTGATGCCCGCGCCGACCGCGACCCCCAGCAGGCGGTTGCTCGTCAGCCGCTCCAAAATCCGCTTCATGCGGTTGCCCGCCGCCGCCTCGAGCCCCGAGCTCATCATCTGCATCCCGTATAAAAACAGCGCCAGGCCTCCCAGAAGCCCCAGGATATCCGCCACCTTCACGCGCGGCACGCTCCTTCTCTCTTTACTTCCTTCCCGAATCCGCCGGCAGGGCGGGGATGAAACATTCCAAAGGCATGGCGCGCGTCCGGCGCCGGACGCGGGTCATGCCTCTTTAGTCCCGGTATCCGGGCGGATGCTCCGGACGGCGCAGCTGCTTCCATGCGGAACGTCCCCCCCTTTTCACCGCGATTCGCAACCCATTATAAAAGATCGCGCCGGGGAGCACAAGGGTTCCGCCGCAAATTTTACGCAGATTTTACACGGCGGCGAAAGAGGCCCCGCGGGGACGGTTGTCCGTCCCCGCGGGGCCTCCTGTTCGTTTTTCAAACCGACGCGCGGCTCAGTTGTAGCCGAGCGACCGGATGACGTTCTCCCGGTTGCGCCAGTCCTCGCGCACCTTGACCCAGCATTTGAGGTTGACCCGGCAGCCGAGGAACCGTTCGATGTCCTGCCGCGCCTGGGTGGCGATCCGCTTGAGCATCTCGCCGCCCTTGCCGATGATCATCCCCTTGTGGCTCTCCCGCTCGCAGTAGATCTGCGCCTCGATGTCGACGAGGTCCTGCCCCTCCCGCTCCTTCATCGATTCCACCGACACGGCGGTGCCGTGCGGGATCTCGTCGCGCAGGTTGCGCAGGAGCTTTTCCCGCACGATCTCGGCCACGATCACCCGTTCGGGCTGGTCGGTCAGCGTGTCCGCGTCGAAGAAGAAGGGGGAGGGCGCGGCAAACGCCTCGAGCTCCCCGAGCACCGCGTCCACCCCGTCACGGGTGAGCGCGGAGATCGGCACGACGGCGGAAAACTCGTACTCCTTTGTAAAGGCGAGGATGCGGGGCATCAGCTTCTCCTTGTTGGCGAGGGTGTCGATCTTGTTGACGACGAGGACCGCGGGAATCCGCTGCGCCCGGAAGGAGGCGATGAGGTCTCGCTCGGCGGGGGCGATCTCCCCCTGCGGCTCGACGACGAGCAGGGCGACGTCCACGTCCGCGACGCTGTCGCTGACCTGCTTCACCATGTATTCCGACAGCCGCGTGCGGGGCTTGTGGAGCCCCGGCGTGTCAATGAAGACAAACTGGGTCTCCCCCCTCGTCAGCACGCCGGTGATGCGGGTGCGGGTGGTCTGGGGCTTGTCCGAGACGATCGCCACCTTCTCCCCGATCAGGGCGTTGAGCAGGCTCGATTTTCCCACGTTGGGGCGTCCGACGATGGCGACGAACGCCGATTTGGTGCTGTATTCCGGTTCGGTCAAAATGCTTCTCCTCCCCGCCCCTGTGGGGCGCGTCCAGTTTTTCCGCCCTTTACGGCGCGGCGCAAAAATGCGCCGGCGGTCTACGCCGGCGTCTGTTTCTCCCCGCCGAACCCGAACACAAACCAGGCCGCGAGGGCAAGATAGATCACGAGCAGCACCTTCGGCTGCCAGTGCGCGAGCAGCGCGCGCCAGAGCGCGAGCAGCCCCTCCGGGCGCCAGAGCACGGCGAACCCGACCCCGACGCTCGCGAGCGCCATGACGAGCACCGCGCCGGCCGAAACGTCCTTGGCGAGCTTCGCGAGCGGATGCCTGCCGGGGCTGGCGAGGTCGACGGCCGCCTCGACGGCGGTGTTGAGCATCTCGGCGGCGAGCACGCCGCCGGCCGCGAGGGACAGCAGCCCGAAGCCCGCGGCCTCCACGCGCAGCGCCCCGGCCAGCCAGAACACGAAGAGCGCGGCGGCCAGGTGGATGCGGAAGTTGCGCTCGTGCAAAACGCAGTGGCGCACGCCGCAGCCCGCCCAGCGAAAGCTGCGGGCGAGGGCGGCGAGCTTAGATTTCATCTTCGGTCAGCACATAGCTGCCGTCCCGCTGCAATCCGAGGCTCGAGAGCACGCTCTCCTCCTTCTCGCGCATCCGCACCATCTCGAGCCCGCCCGACTCGTGGTCGTAGCCGAGCAGGTGGAGCATCGAATGCACGGTCAGAAAGCCGATCTCCCGCTGGAGGGAGTGGCCGTAGATACGGGCCTGTTCGACGGCCTTTTCGATCGAGATGACGATATCGCCGAGCTGGAGCGCGCCCGTCTCGAGGTTGCGGTCATAGACGCCGTCCTGCCCGAGCGGGAAGGAGAGCACGTCGGTGGCCGTGTCCTTTTGGCGGAACTCGTTGTTGAGCTGGCGGATCTGTTCGTTGTTCACGAAGCTGACGCTGACCTCCGCGCTGTCGCCGAACTGCTCGGCGGCGAGCACCGCGTGGCAGCAGCGGCGGATGAGCAGCCGGATGCCGCTGGGGATCTTCACGTCCTTCTGGCGGTTGGTGATGAGCACCTTGATACTTTCGGTCATCTGTTGCGTTTACCCTCCTCGTAATACCGCTCGTACGCCTTGA
Source organism: Anaerotruncus massiliensis (ex Togo et al. 2026) (assembly GCF_900199635.1). Taxonomy (GTDB): domain Bacteria; phylum Bacillota; class Clostridia; order Oscillospirales; family Ruminococcaceae; genus Anaerotruncus; species Anaerotruncus massiliensis. Next base: position 1,900,089 of record NZ_LT962687.1, read on the forward strand.
TGATCGCCTGTACCAGGCGGTGGCGCACGACGTCTTTCTCGGTGAAATGAAGGATGGCGATGTCATCCACGTTCTTCAGCACCTTGACCGCTTCCAGAAGGCCCGAACGCCTGGCGTCCGGCAGGTCGATCTGGGTCACGTCCCCGGTGATGATGGCTTTGGAATTGAACCCCAGTCGGGTGAGGAACATCTTCATCTGCTCGGGCGTGGTGTTCTGGGCCTCGTCGAGGATGATGAAGCTGTCGTCGAGGGTGCGCCCGCGCATGTAGGCGAGCGGGGCGACCTCGATGTTCTGGCGCTCGACATATTTCTGGTAGTTCTCGGCGCCGAGCATATCAAAAAGCGCGTCGTAAAGCGGACGCAGGTAGGGGTCGACCTTGTTCTGGAGGTCGCCCGGCAGAAAGCCGAGCTTCTCCCCCGCCTCGACGGCGGGGCGCGTCAGGATGATGCGGTTGATCTCGTGCGCGCGGAAGGCGCGCACCGCCATGGCCACGGCGAGGTAGGTCTTGCCGGTGCCGGCGGGGCCGACGCCGATGGTGATCGTGTTGTCGCGGATCGCCTCGACGTACCGCTTCTGCCCGAGGGTCTTGGCCTTGATCGGCTTGCCCGTCGTGGTGATGCACACCACGTCGTCCGCGAGCGCCGCGACCTTGTCCTCGCGCCCCTCGCTGACCATCGCCATGACATAGCGGATGTTCTGTTCGGTGAGCGACTCCCCCTTGTTGATGAGGGAGAGCAGCCCGGTGATGGCGCGTACCGCCAGGGAGACGCCCTCCTCGTCGCCGAACACCTTGATTTCGGTGCCGCGGCAGGTCACCGTGACGCTGTATTCCTGCTCGATGAGCCTGACGTTCTCATCGAAGCTCCCGAACAGCGCCAGCGCGTGCTCCATCCGGTCGATATTCACCAGTTGTTCGATCATTCGTTTTTTTCCATCCTTTTTCTATTGGAAATCCCCAAAATCATCCACGATTTAGTATAGCAAATCTTCACGCAAATAACAAGCAGTTTCCACAGTTCTTTATGAATATTTTGTGAAACTTTCCCAGTTTCTTTGGAAACGCGCCAAAATCCCTAGTAGCCTCCCTCGCGCAGAGCCTTTTCCCCCTGTCCTGTGCGGTCGAACACCGGGATTTCCACCTGCCGGGCGATGTCCATCTCCACGAGGTATTCCCCCGTCAGCACGACCCTGCCGCCCTCCGTTTTGGCCGAGACCTCCCGCTTGACCACCGTGCCGGACGCCCACGCGCCCCGCTCCTTCGCGGCGAGCTGCCGCTCGGCGATGCGCAGCGCCGTTTCGGCGCTGATCCGCTCCTCCTCCGTCTCGTAGAAGATGTAGGTTTCGCGCGTCACCGGGAAGGGCATCTCCACGCCGAACAGGACGGGCGGCCGGGTCACCTTCTCCACCTTGTACTCCCCGTCCAACCCCGAATAGAGGAAGAGGGGCAGGCGAACCCCCGGCAGTTCGAGGTAGCGGCGCTTGACCACCCGCCCGGACGGCACCGCGCGCGACTGGGTGAGCGGCACCTCGACGGCGAGGCTCTCGGGGACGCGCGCGATGACCTTGGCGTTGGCGCGCAGCAGGTGGTTGAGCCCCCAGCGGTCCTCAAAGACGCCGCTCACGAGGATCTCCCCCTCCCGGACGGCGTCCCCCTTCTGTACGGCCGCCCGGCCGTCCGTGACCGCCATGCTGACAATCTGGCCGTCCCGCGCCGCCACGACGTTGGCGGGCACTTTGGTGTCGATCTTCTGGGGCGGCACGGTGCGTTCCCGCACGAGCAGCGTCGCGGTGGTGCCGCGGATGTTGAGCGCCGCCCATGAGAGATCGTCCACCTTGAGCTGGACCTCGAGCTGGATCTCCCGCGCGTCGAGCCCGCTTTTGAGGACGCCCCGCCTGACTCCGAGCTCCTCGAGAGCCTGGAGCAGCACCTGGCTGTCCACCCGCTCGTTCCCCTGCACCTCGACCACCCACACGAACTGCTGGGTGACGGCAAAGAAGGCGATGAAGAGCGCCGCGCCGGCGGCCACGCCGATCCTGCGGCGGTAGCGGCGCAGCAGGAAGGGCAGCCCGTGACGCTCCTTCACGCGGGTGACCGCCCCCGCCTTGCGGGCGAGCGGGCGCATCCGCCGGTAGCCGTCCACGGTGGTGCGGCCCGAATATCCCGCCTCCTCCCGCCGGCAGTCCCACAGGGGGACCCGGTGGTGGGCGCAGAGGTTGATGAGGCGCTCGAAGGAACCCGACCGCGCAAAAAATTTGACATGCCCGCGCAGGTAGCGCAGGAACCGGATAAACAGCAAAAAACCACCCCTCAGCTTGTCGAAAATCATTTCGGCAAGCTGAGGGGCCGCTGCGGCGGGTTCTCCGCTCGCTGCGCTCGCTCAACGTGCGGTAGGGACCTACGGTCCCCCCACACACGCCCCCTCCCTTCCGGGGCGGCGGGGCTTGCCGGGTTTGAAACATGGAATCATCGGGATACGGAGGCCCAGCCTGAAAATCATTTCGGCAAGCTGAGGGGCCGCTGCGGCGGGTTCTCCGCCCGCCGCGCCTCTCCAACATGCCGTATGCGTTATAAAACCGGCGGTCCATCTCCGCGCCAAGAGCCTCGCTTCGCTCGGTTGCGCTCCGAAACGCGCCTGCGGGCGCAGCCCCACACACGCCCCCTCCCTTCCGGGGCAGCGGGGCTTGCCGGGTTTGAAACATGGAATCATTGGGATGCGGAGGCTCTGCCAAAAAATCATTTCGGCAAGCTGAGGGGCCGCTGCGGCGGGTTCTCCGCCCGCCGCGCCTCTCCAACATGCCGTATGCGAAATGGCGGGGTCAGGTATGAAGCGCCGGCTTCCCGGCTCCGCCTGTCAAACGATTCAGACCGTGGAGAACTCCAGCGCGGTAAAATATCCCTGCACCGTCATGCTGTCTCCGCTGAGGCATTTTAGGGTCAGGCGGCGGCCGGTGAACTTGAGGATCATCCTCCCGGTGTTGAGCCGGACGATCTGGTCGTTGTATTCGAGCACCCCCTGGCAGTGCTCGATATAGGCTTCGCGGTTGCCGAGCAGCTCCAGCTGCGGCAGACCTTCGAGCACGTCGACCGGCAGCTCGAGGGTGCGGGACACCGCGTCCGCGATCGAATAGCGTTCCTTTTTCCCTTTCTTCCTTCCGAACATCGATTTTCCCCCATCTCCCCGCGGCAAATTTGGGTGCATCCGCCGGGGGACCAGTACATAGATATTATAAAAAGCGGTTTTTTATGTAATCGGGGGTGTGGGCGCGTGAAATGCGCAAAATACCTGTTGGCGGCGTCCGCGGCGGCGTCCGCCGTCGGGCTTTTATGGAAGACCAAGGAGGTGTCGGAGGGGGTGCGCGCGGGGCTCGGGAGCTGCGCGGCGGTCATCATCCCCTCCCTTTTCCCGTTTATGATCCTCGCGGGGCTGATCGCCGCAACGCAGGCGGGGGCGGTGCTCTCCCGCGCGGTAAGCGGCTTTACCCGCCGGGTGATCGGCATGCCGGAAAACCTCGGCGCGGTGCTGCTCATGAGCTTCGTGGGCGGCTTCCCGGTCGGCGCGCGGATGCTCTCCGACATGCTCGCGCGCCGGGAGATCGACCGGGAAACCGCCGAGCGCGCCCTCTGCTGCTGCGTGAACGCCGGGCCCTCCTTTCTCATCTCCGCCGTCGGCGCGGGGATGCTCGGCAGCCGCGCGGCCGGACTCGCGCTGCTCGGCGCGCAGGTGCTCTCCTCCCTCGCCGTCGGCGCGCTCGCCTTCCGGGGCGCGCGGGCCGGCAGTCCGCCGGCCCGCGCGCCCGAACGCTCCCGCGACGCCTTCGTGAACGCCGTGCGCTCCGCCGCCTCGGGCATCCTCTCGATCTGCGCCTTCGTCGTCGCCTTCTCCGCCGTCACCGCGCTGCTGCGCGCCGTCGGGCTCACCGGGGCGCTGGCGGGCGCGCTCGGGAAGCTCTTCCCCGCGCTGGGGGAGCCCTTCTTCACCGCCGCGCTCGCCGGACTGCTGGAAGTCACCGGCGGCTGCATCGCGGCCGCGTCGCTGGGCGGGCGCGCGGGCTTTTTGCTCTGCGCCTTCCTCGTCTCCTTTTCCTCCCTCAGCATCATCTTCCAGGTGCGCTCCTGCTTTTTTGACGGCTGCGGCGTGCGGTTCGGGCGCTTTTACCGCTCCCGGCTGCTCCACGGCGGGCTCACCACCCTCTTCGCCGCCCTCTTCGCCCGGTGGCTGCCCCCCGCCGTCCTCGCGGCGTCCGCCTCCCTCTCCTCTCCTCCCCCGTCCCGCGCGCCGATCCCCACGCCGTCCTGCCCGCTCTCTGCCTGCTCTGCATGTGCTCGATCCTCGCCTTTCCCGAATGGCGTCGAAATGTTCATTTTTACAAGTAGAAATTTCCCCTCCGTTCCTGTATAATGATAGGGTTATATCGGACTTTCGGAGGTGCGCCATGAGCAAGCTGAGACTGTTTTCCAACGAGATCCCGCCCGCCTGCCAGTACTGCAAATACGGGTTCATCACCCGCGACGGGCGTTCGGTGCTGTGTGAAAAAAAGGGTGTGACCTCTCCGTTCACCTCCTGCCGGCGCTACCGCTACGCGCCGCTCAAGCGGGTCCCCAAGCGCCCGCGCGCGCTGCCCGCTTTCGACAAATCGGACTTTGAGCTGTGACGCCCCACTACGGTATAGAAGGAATGTTGCCCATATGAAACCGAAACGGACGCATGTGATCGCGCGCACCCTGCTCCTGTCGCTGGCGATCGTCGCCGCGACCTTCACGGTGCTGCTGGCGAGCGACCTGCTCACCGGCGAGATCATCCCCAAGAGCTATCCCGGGGGGATCGTGCCCACCGCCCCCGAGCTGCGCGCGATGACGGTGCGCACCCGCGGCAACGCGGATTTCCCCTCCGCGCCCAACCTTTCGGCCAAGGCGCTGCGCGGCCAGCTCGACGCGATCGCGGACTTCGCCGCCGAATACGGCTACAACGCCGTCTTCTTTGAAGCGGCTCCCGAGTGTGACGCGCTCTACCGCTCGTCGGTGCTGCCGTCGAGCGCCTATCTCACCGGCGAACAGGGCTCCTTCGCCTTTTTTGACCCGCTCGGCTACCTCGTCGACGAATGCAAGGAGCGGGGCATCCAGGTCTACGCGGTCGTCAACCCCTACGCGGTCGCTTCCGGCGGCCTGGCCGCCTCCTCCCCCGCGGCAAAAAATCCCGGCTGGGTGAAAAACGGCGTCCTCGACCCGTCCGAGCCGGGCGTGCAGAAGCTGGCGGGCAAGGTCGTCTCGGAACTCACCGCCAACTACGACATCGCGGGCGTCGTCCTCTCGGGCGTCGACTCGGGCGTCTTCGACGACGTGGAGGACTACGCCTCCTGCGTCGCCAAAACCGCCGGGCACGCGCACGACAGCCTCAAGCATAAGGATTCCCAGCGGCTCGGCCTCGTCGTCTCGGGCGGCGCGGTGGGCGGCGAAGCCGCCCGCGACCTCTTCTCCGCGCCGCTTGGGAGCGGCGACCTCGATTTCGTCGTGCCGACCTTCGACGGCGTCTCCCTCGACGAGCTGCCCGCCCTCCTTTCGGGCTGGCAGGCCCTCTGCGAAGCCAAAGGCGCCGCCTACTACCCGCTGCACGGCGCGGACGACGCGTCCGCCTTTTCCCACGGGATCGACAACAGCCTCTGGCTGGAACGGCAGTCGGGCGCGGGCGGCATCGTGATCAGCAACTACAGCGCCCTCGATACCGAGTCGCGCACCGCGGCCTATACGCTTTTTGCCGCCTTCAGCCAGAAGGAGCCCGCAGGCATGCCCGACCTCAGCTACCAGAAGGCCCTGACGATCGGGCGGCCGGCCGAGCCGGTGACCGCCGACCCCTCCTGGGGGACCTACTACATCATGGGCACCTCCGACCCCTCCCAGCCCCTCCTCTTTGAGGGACGCGAGCTGGAACGCTCGTCCGAAGGGCTGTGGGGCGTGCTTGTCGACGTGGCCTACGGCTCCAACACCTACACCTTCACGCAGGGCGGGATCAGCAGGACGGCCGCGATCACCCGCAGTTACCCGTCCGAGACGACCACGATCTCCACCATCGTCAAATCGAGCGCCTATCCCGCCAGCTCGGAGGCGGTGCTCGCAGGGCAGCTCCTGAAGCTCTCCTGCACCGCGCCGGGCGGCGGCACGGTGACCGCCGCGGTGGGCGGGCTCACCGCCACCCTCCAGCCGGTCGCGGCGGTGCAAAACGGCGTCGCCGTCACCTATCAGGCGACCCTCGACGTCTCCTCCCTCGCCCTGTCCGGGCAGATCAAGAACATCGGCCCCGTCACCTACCGCCTCAACTACGCGGGCCTCAATTCGAGCCAGCAGACCGCCGGGGAGGTCTATGTCGCGGGCGAGGGGGCGGTCCCCGTCGCGCGGATGAAGACCTTCATCGTCCCCGTCAACAAAAACGCGGCGGACGACGGGCAGTACCTCACCATCCTCAAGAAGGACTGCGTCGACTACATCACCGAAAACGCGGGCGGCGGCTACTACCGCCTCTCCTCGGGCGGCTATGTGCTCAAATCCGCCGTCGACGTCGACGAGGGCGCGGCCACCGCGCAGAGCGCCGTCGCCTCGATCGCGATGGCCAAGGCCCCCAAGGGGGAAAAGCTGACGATCGGCGGCACCGCGCGCCCCGCCTTCACGGGGAGCATGGACGAGAATTCGGTGACCGTCACCTTCCACCACCTCGAAGGCTTTGAAAAGATGAACACCTCGATGCTCGAGAGCACCCTCTGCTCGTCGGTCGAATCGTCGATCAGCGACGACGGCGCCGTGACCCTCACCTTTCATCTGAACGAAGGGGTGCGCCTGAGCGGCTGGGACGTCCAGTTCGACGGGAACGACACGGTCGTCTACCTGCGCGAGCGGCCCGCGTTCGACCGCCTGAGCGCCACCCCCCTCTCGGACGTGACCGTCGTGCTCGACCCGGGCCACGGCGGCACCGACCCGGGCGCCTCGGGCGTGGCGGGCGACGGCGGCCCGTGGGAGAAGACCCTCAACCTCGCCAACGCCTACGCGGCCCAGAGCCGCCTGGAAGCGCTCGGCGCGACGGTCCATGTGCTGCACAGCGACGAGACGATGACCCTCAATGAGCGCATGGAGCTCTCCCAGCAGTTCGACGCGGACCTCTTCATCTCCTGCCACCACAATTCCCTCGGCGTGACCGCCGATTCGGTCGGCGTCTCCGGCATCGAGGTCTACTATTGGAACGACCAGTCGCAGCGCCTTGCTGAGCTCGCGGGCCAGAGCCTCGCGGAGGACAGCGGGCGCAGGCTGCGTTCGGTCGAACGCTCCTACTACCGCGTCACGATGATGACCGCCTGCCCCTCCATCCTGCTGGAATCCGGCTTCATCACCAATCCCGCCGAGTACCAGCAGATCTGCGACGCGTTCGCGATGTACCGGTACGGCAGCGCGGTCGCGGACGCGGTCGTCCAGTACTTCGCCTCCTGAACGTATCAAAAAGCGCCCGGCCTCAACGGCCGGGCGCTTTTTTCACCCCTCCACGGGGAAGTCCTCCGAATGGAAGCTGCTGTAGTACCGCCCCGAAAACGCGGTGAAGTGCAGGACGCAGTAGTCGGGATCGTCCACCCCGCCGGGATAGTACCGCTCGTCCCCCTCCCGCCAGATCTCCGCCTTGATTTCCGGGCTTGTGAGCACCTCCATATGCCCCTTGAGCATCACCCCGCGGAAGAACCGGCGGTCGCAGAAGTAGGCGCACGCCTTTGGGTTTTCCCGGTAGTGTGCGGCGCGCATCGAGGAGGTGTTGGAGGTGAACCACAGCTCGCGGACGCCCTCGCGGCGGCGGGGCGGGAGCATCGCCTTCATCTCGGGGAAGCCCTCGCCGTCGACCGAGCCGATGTAGGAGACGCCCGCGCGGTCGATGAGATTTCCGATCGTCTGGACGGGATCACGCATCATACCGACGTCTCCTCCCAGCCCTTGCAGACGTCGACCCAGCCCGCCGCGCCGGAATAGTCCTCCAGCTCGGCGCAGGTGAGCTCGATGGCGGAATTGCCGCTGCCCGCCGCCGGGAAGACGGTTTCAAACCGCTTCATCGACACGTCCAGGTAGGTCTTTACCGTTTCGTTCTCGATCGCGAAGGGGCAGACGCCGCCGACCGCGTGCCCGGTGAGGGCGAGCGCGTCCTCGGGCGGAAGCATCGACGCCTTCATGGAGAACTGGTCCTTAAACTTGCGGTTGTCGATGCGCGCGTCGCCCGCCATGACGATCAGGACGCACCCCTCCGGGCTCTTGAAGGAGAGGGTCTTGGCGATGCGCGCGGGGATGACGCCGACCGCCTGCGCGGCCAGCTCGACGGTGGCGCTTGAAACCGGGAACTCCAGGACGTCCCCGCCGCGCCCGCGCGCGGCAAAGAACGCCCGTACCTTTTCGATGGACATTTGCACATTCCTCCAAAAAAGGTTGGGCGGAAAAATTTCCGCCCAACCGGCTGATGTTGTTTTCGCGCGTCCGCCCTTCCGCTCCCCATCGCACGGGCCGCGTGCACGGACAGGCGGCGGCGCCGCGCCTGATAAAAGTTTTCGCCAGGCCTTTTTCAAAAGGCCGACCAAAAAATGCCCGTAACTCTAAAAATGCCCGTAACCCTAATACACGTCCTCGCCGCTGAGGATGGGGATGCCGTGGTCGCGCAGGACCTTTTCGGCGGCGTCGTTGTCGGCGACGCGCAGGATGACGTAGGCGGTCTTCTCGGCGTGGCTGACGAAGGCGTACATGTACTCCACGTCCATGCCCGCCTCGCGCAGGATGTTGAGCGCCTCCGCGAGACCGCCGGGGCGGTCCTCGATGCCGACGCCGATGACGCTCGTCTGGGAGACGGTGAAACCCTGCTCCTTGAGGGCGCTTTCGGCGCGGGAGGGATGGTCGACGATGAGGCGCAGGATGCCGAAATTGGTGGTGTCGGCGATCGAGAGGGCGCGGATGTTGATTTCCCGGCCGCTGAGGACGTCGGTGATCTCCGAAAGCCTGCCCGGCTGGTTCTCGACAAAGACGGAAAGCTGCTTGATAACCATATTACACACCCATTCTGCCGCTGTGCCGGCGTTAGTTTGACGATAATGCCCAAAAATCCGGGAAGAAGCTTCCCTTTCTTATGCCAATTATATCATACCAGATGGCGTTTGTCGATAACGCGTTTCGCCTTTCCTTCGCTGCGCTCGATCGTTTTGGGCGAGACGAGGTGCACGTGGACGGCGAGCCCGAGCATCGACTTGAAGCCGTCGACGAGCTGTTTCTCGCGGCGGGAGATGTCCTTGACGGTGTCGCCGAACATCGCGCCCGTCATCTCGACGTAGACGTCGAGGGTGTCGCTGTTCTTGACGCGGTCGACGACGATCTGGTAGTTGGCCGGATAGCCGTGGTTCATGAGCACCGTCTCGATCTGGGACGGGAAGACGTTGACGCCGCGGATGATGAGCATGTCGTCGCTGCGGCCCATCGGCTTGGACATCTTGACGTGGGTGCGTCCGCAGGAGCAGGGCTCGCGGGTGAGCACGCAGATGTCGCGGGTGCGGTAGCGGAGCATCGGGAAGGCCTTCTTGGTGATGCTCGTGAAGACGAGCTCGCCCTTGGAGCCCTCGGGGAGCACCTCGCCGGTGTCGGGGTCGATAATCTCGGCGATGAAGTGGTCCTCGTTGATGTGCATGCCCGTCTGCTCGGCGCACTCGAAGGAGACGCCGGGGCCGGAGAGCTCGGTGAGGCCGTAGATGTCATATGCCCTGATGCCGAGCTTCTTTTCGATGTCGCGGCGCATCTCCTGGGTCCACGCCTCGGCGCCGAAGATGCCCGCCTTGAGCGGGATCTCCTCCGGGCTGATGCCCATCTCCTCGAACGTCTCGCCGATGAAGGCGGCGTAGGAGGGGGTGCAGCAGAGGATGGTGGCGCCCAGGTCCTGGATGAACTGGATCTGCCGCGCGGTGTTGCCGGAGGACATGGGCAGCGTGAGGCACCCCACCTTGTGGGAGCCGCCGTTGAGGCCGGGGCCGCCGGTGAAGAGGCCGTAGCCGTAGGAGACCTGCACCACGTCGCTGCGGGTGCCGCCCGCGGCCACGATTGCGCGGGCGCAGCAGTCCTCCCACAGGTCGATGTCGTCCTGGGTGTAGAAGGCGACGACCCGCTTGCCGGTGGTGCCGCTCGTCGACTGGATGCGCACCGCGTCCTCACGCGGAACGGCGAGCAGTCCGTAGGGGTAGGCGTCGCGCAGGTCCGCCTTGGTCAAAAAGGGCAGCTTGCAAAGGTCGTCAACGGATTTGATGTCCGAGGGCTTGATCCCCTTCTCGTCCATCTTCCTGCGGTAGAACTCCACGTTTTTGTAGGCGTGTTCGACCGTTTCGACGAGGCGCTCGTCCTGCCAGGCTCTGATCTGCTCGCGGGAGGCGCACTCGATTTCGGGCTGGTAGTAGTTTGGCAAAGGAATCCATTCCTTTCTGTCATTAAGATTGGGATCACGCGGTATGGTTCCGGCCGAGCGCGAACGCGCGGCGGTTGAGCTCCAGGAATTTCGCGGGCACGCAGGCCTCGAGCGACGCCTGCCACGCCTCCTCGGGGATGTCGAGCAGGGTGGAGAGCACCCCCATCAGCACGACGTTGACCGCCTTGGCGCTGCCGGCCTGTTCGGCCAGCGAGAGGGCGTCGACCGCCAGCAGGTTCGCGCCGGTGGCGGCGAGCTTTTCGAGGACGCCGTCGGGATATTGAGCCGCGCCGGTGATGACCGGCATCGGGTCGATGCGCTGGTCGTTGACGATGAGCCGTCCGCCCTCCTTCAGGTAGGGCAGCCAGCGGGCGGCCTCGAGCCGCTCAAAGGAGACGACCGCATCGGCCTCCCCCTCGGAGACGATGGGGGAATAGACCTTGTCGCCGTAGCGCACATAGGTGACGACGGAACCGCCGCGCTGGCTCATGCCGTGCACCTCGGAGACCTTGACGTCGAACCCGCGCGAGAGCAGCACGTTGCCGAGCAGCTTGGAGGCGAGCAGCGAGCCCTGCCCGCCGACCCCCACGATCATGACGCTTTTTACGTTTGCCATCAGCCCTGCACCTCCGCGGAAGATTTCAGCGCGCCGAACGCGCACATTTTTTCACACAGCCCGCAGCCGACGCAGAGGGTCTGGTCGACGGTGACGTGGCCCTCCGCCGCGCTGATCGCGGGGCAGCCGATCCTCATGCAGGCCTTGCAGTTTTTGCACTTCTCCACGTCCACGGTGAGCGGCGGGTTGTGCTTCACATATTTGAGCAGCGCGCAGGGCCGCCGGGTGACGATCACCGACGGCTCGTCGGCGGCGAGCTCCTCCTTGATCACGGTCTCAAGCTCCTTCAGCTCGTTCGGGTCGACGACGCGCACCCGCCTGACGCCCGCCGCCTCGCAGATCTTCTCGATCGAAACCTGCGGGGTGGGCTGGTTTTTGAGCGTGAGGCCGGTCGTCGGGTTCTGCTGGTGGCCGGTCATGCCGGTGATCGAGTTGTCGAGCACGATCACCGTCGAGTTGCCGCGGTTATAGGTGATGTCGATGAGCCCGGTGATGCCCGAGTGCATGAAGGTGCTGTCGCCGATGACCGCGACGGATTTTTGGGCCGAGTCGCCGCCGCGCGCGGTGTTGAAACCGTGCAGCCCGGAGATCGACGCGCCCATGCAGACGGTCGTGTCGAGCGCCCCGAGCGGGGGCAGCGCGCCGAGGGTGTAGCAGCCGATGTCGCCGCTGACCATCACGCCGAGCTTGTGCAGCGTGTAGAAGAGGCCGCGGTGAGGGCAGCCGGGGCAAAGCACGGGCGGGCGCACGGGCACCGCTTCGCCGAAGGAGAGCCCGCCGGGGACCTCCCCGCCGAACGCCTTGGCGACCATCCGCTGGGAATACTCCCCGCAGAGGCCGAGACGGTCCTTGCCGCCGTCGACCCGCACGCCGTTCGCGCGGCAGAAGGTCTCGATGACCGGGTCGTGCTCCTCGACCACGTAGAGGGTCTTCACCTTCGCGGCGAAATCCCGGATGAGCTTCGCGGGCAGCGGGTTCACAAGCCCGAGCTTGAGGACGCTCGCGGCGGGGAACGCCTCCTTCACATACTGGTAGCAGGTGCCCGAGGTGATGAAGCCGACCTCCGCGTCCCCCATCTCCACCCGGTTGAGCGGGGTGGTCTCGGCGAACTCCGCGAGCTTTTTCATCCGCTCCTCGACAAAGACATGCCGCCCGACCGCGTTGGCGGGCATCATGACATATTTTTTCGGGTTCTTCTCATAGGCCTTCAGCGGGTATTCGGTGCGCTCCTTCGGCTCCACGATGCTCTGGGAGTGGGCGATGCGGGTGCAGGTGCGGAAGATGACCGGCGTGTCGAACGTCTCGGAGATCTCGTACGCCGCCGCCACGAGGTCGATGCAGTCCTTTGAATCGGCGGGCTCGACCATCGGCAGCTTGGCCGCGATCGCGTAGTGGCGGGAATCCTGCTCGTTCTGGGAGGAATGCATGCCCGGGTCGTCCGCCACGCCGATGACCATGCCGGCGTTCACGCCGGTGTAGGAGGCGGTAAAGAGCGGATCGGCCGCGACGTTGAGGCCCACGTGCTTCATCGCGCAGAAGGAGCGCGCGCCGCCGATGGCCGCGCCGAGCGTCGCCTCCATGGCGACCTTCTCGTTGGGGGCCCACTCGGCGTAGATCTCGTCGTACTCGCTCGCGTACTCGGAGATCTCGGTGGAGGGGGTGCCGGGATAGCTCGAGACGAACCGGCAGCCTGCCTCGAAGAGTCCTCTGGCAACCGCCTGGTTGCCAAGCATCAGCTGTTTCATATATGTACTCCTTTAATGAATTACTTATTCAGCGCAGGTCGACGACCCGCTTGGCCTTGCCCTGGAACCGCTCGATCGTCTTGGGCTGCACGAGGGTGACCTTCGCGTCGATGCCCAGAACGGTGCGCAGTTTGGCGTGGATCGTCTCCTGGAGCTTTTCGAGGTCGGACCACCGCTCGAGCAGCGAGCCGTCGATCAATTCGACCTTGACCTCGAGCGTGTCGGTGTAGCCCTCATGCCGCACATAGAGCATGTAGTGCGGGCTGATCTGGCTCATCGGCATGAGCACGCTCTCGATCTGGGAGGGGAACACGTTGACGCCCTTGACCTTGATCATGTCGTCGCTGCGGCCCATGATCTTGTCCATGCGGGCGGTCGTGCGGCCGCATCTGCAGGGGGCGTAGGTCACGCGGGAGAGGTCGCGGGTGCGGTAGCGCAGCAGAGGCAGCGCCTCCTTGGTCAGCGTCGTGATGACCAGCTCGCCGACCTCGCCCTCCGCCTTTTCCTCGAGGGTGTCGGGGTCGACCACCTCGGTGAAGAAGTGGTCCTCGTTGATATGTAAGCCGTCGCGGAATTCGCATTCGCCCGAGACCCCCGGGCCGATGAGCTCGCTCATGCCGTAGTTGTCGGTGGCGAAGAGTCCGAGCTTCTGCTCGATCTTCGCCCGCATCTCGGGGGTGCTGCCCTCCGAGCCGAAGAGGCCGATGCGCAGCTTGAAATCATCCGGCCCGTAGCCGAGCTCGGCGGCCAGCTCCCCGAGGTAGAGCGCGTAGGTGGGGGTGGCGATCAGCGTCGTGGTGCCGAAATCCTTCATCAGCATGATCTGCTTTTCCGAATTGCCGGAGGAGGAGGGCACGACCGAGGCGCCCAGCCGCTCGAGGCCGTAGTGCAGGCCGAGCGCGCCGGTGAAGAGGCCGTAGCCGAAGCAGATCTGCGCGATGTCCTCGTCGTTCACGCCCGCGGCGGCGATGAGGCGCGCCATAATCTCGCTCCACATGTCGAGGTCGTTTTTCGTGTATCCGACGACGGTGGGCTTGCCGGTGGTGCCGCTCGACGCGTGGATGCGCACGACCTTTTTCTGCGGCACCGCGAAGAGGCCGAAGGGGTAGTTGTCGCGCAGGTCGTCCTTGGTCGTCGGCGGGATATACTTGATGTCGGAGAGGGCTTTGAATTTGTCGGGGTCGAACCCGGCCGCGTCAAACCGATCGTGGTAGAGCTTCACGTTGTCGTAGCAGTATCGCACGATGTGCTTCATCCGCTCCAGCTGGAGCGCCTCGATCTGCTTTCGCGGCATCGTTTCGGCTTCCCGGTTGTAGATCATGATTACCTTCACTCCGTTTCCTTTTGCGGCGTCGCCGCCGGGCGCTTTAACGCATTTATCCGTTAAACCCTATTGTTTTATCATACTGCGATCCGCTTCCAAAATCAAGCCTTCCGCCATCTTTTTTTCACTTCTTTCCCCGCCGGGCGGACATTTTTCCCCAAAATGCCGCCCCGACGGCCGGGCCCCGGCGGTTTTCCCGCCAGCGGCGGGAAACTTTTTCCCCGGCGGGAATAATTTTCATGCGGTGGCCCACGCTAGGAATAAGAAGTCGAAGGAGCGTGGTCATATGGGAACAGTCGTCAAACGGGCGGTCCGCCGCGCGGGGGTGAAAAAGCCGTGAGCGAATCCATCTGGAGCAAAACCGCCGCGCTGCCGGAACGGCCGGCGCTCGCGGGCGGCCTCGACGTGGACGCGGCCGTCATCGGCGGCGGGATGGCGGGCGTGCTGACCGCGCATTTCCTGAAGGCGGCGGGGCTGCGCACCGTGCTGCTGGAGGCCTCGCGCGTGGGCGGCGGGCAGACGAAAAACACCACCGCCAAGATCACCAGCCAGCACGGGCTCATCTACCACCGGCTGATCGAGCGGTCGGGGGAGGAGCCGGCGCGGCAGTACGCCGACGCCAACCAGCGCGCCGTCGCGGAATACCGGCGCATGGTCCGGGAGCTCGGGATCGACTGCGATTTCACCGAGGCCCCGGCGTACCTCTATTCCACCGCCGAGCGGGAACCGCTGGCACGGGAGTTCGAGGCGGCGAAAGCGCTCGGCATCGGCGCGGCCTACGGTTCCCAAACGGAGCTCCCCTTCCCCGTGGCCGCCGCCCTGCGCTTCGACGGGCAGGCGCGGTTCCATCCGCTCAGGTTCCTGCGCGCCGTCGCCGGGCCGCTCGAAATCTACGAAGGGACCCCCGTGCGCTCCGTGGAGGGCAACCGGATCTTCACCGACCGCGGCGAGGTGACGGCGGCAAAGATCGTGTTTGCCTGCCACTACCCCTTCCTGAACGCGCCCGGCTACTACTTCATGCGGATGCACCAGGAGCGCAGCTATGTCCTCGCGCTCAAAAACGCGTCCAAACTCACCGGGATGTACCTCGGCGTCGACGCGGACGGCCTCTCCTTCCGGCCGCAGGGGGACCTGCTGCTGCTCGGCGGCGGGAACCACCGCACCGGCGAAAACTCCGCGGGCGGGCAGTACCAAAGGCTGCGGGAAGCGGCGAAAACCTACTGGCCCGAGAGCGCCGAGGCGGCGGCGTGGAGCGCCCAGGACTGCATGACGCTGGACGGGGTGCCCTATATCGGCCGGTACTCCGCCTCGACGCCCGACTGGTACGTGGCGACCGGCTTCCAAAAGTGGGGCATGACCTCCTCCATGGTGTCCGCCCTTTTGATCACCGGCCTGATCACAGAGGGGAAAAGCCCCTGGGAGCAGGCGTTCACGCCCCAGCGGTTCAACCCCTCCGCCTCCGCCAGGACGCTGATGCGGGACACCGCCCAGGCCGCGAAGGGGCTGGCGCGCAAATTCCTCACGCCGCCGCGGGAGGATATCGAGGCGCTGCCCCGCGGGCACGGGGGCGTGGTGGAGTACGACGGCGAAAAGGTCGGGGTCTATAAGGATGAAGCCGGCGAAGCGTTCATCGTATCGGTCCGCTGTCCCCATCTGGGCTGCCAGCTGGAGTGGAACCCGGACGAAAAGAGCTGGGACTGCCCCTGCCACGGCTCCCGGTTCGACTTCCGCGGCCGCCTCATCGACAACCCGGCGCAGGAGGGGCTGGAGGGGGAATGATCCCCCTCCGGCTTTTTTTGCTTCTTTCGCGCCCTTTCCTGACAAGGCGCGCCCCTCTCCCGCATAAGCTGTTGGTAAGAACTATCCAGCAAGGAGGGGTCCCATTGGATGAAAACGGCACAATCCGCGTCCGTGTTTTTACGGGCCGGGCACAGATTCCGCTGGAGGACGCCACGGTGGCGGTCACCCAAAAATCCCCGGACGGCAGGCACCGCCTGGTCGCCGTCCGCGTCACGGGGGAAAGCGGGGAGATCGACCCGGTCGCCATCCCCGCCCCCGCCGCGGCGGACAGCACCTCGCCGGGCGCCGCGGAAGCGCCCTTTTCCGTCTGCGACGTATGGGCGGAGCATCCGCTCTACGAGCTTTTGACGGTGGAGGACGTCCAGATTTTCGCGGGGATCGAGACGCTCCAGGAGATGAAGCTGATCCCGCTTCCGGAGAATACGGCGCCCCGGGACGCGGCGGGAGAAGTGCGCGTCACCCCCCAAGACCTGTAAAGGAGGCTTTCCCCATGCCAATCACCGTCCTTCCCTATATCCCGGAGTATATCACCGTCCATCTCGGGACCCCCGGCTCCGGCGCGGAGAACGTCACCGTCTCCTTCCCCGACTACATCAAGAACGTGGCTTCCAGCGAGATCTATCCCACCTGGGAGCCCGCCGCCCTGCGCGCGAACATCCTGGCGCAGATCTCCTTCGCGCTCAACCGGGTCTACACGGAATACTATCCCAGCCGGGGCTACTCGTTCCACATCACGAACAGCACCGCCACCGACCAGAAATTCATCTACGGCCGGAACATCTTCGACAACATCGAGCAGATCGTCGACGACATCTTCAATACATACATCCGGCGGATCGGCTACGTGGAGCCGCTGGCCGCGAAATTCTGCAACGGCACAACCACCACCTGCGACGGGCTTTCCCAGTGGGGCAGCCAATACCTGGCGCAGGACGGTTACGACTCCATGCAAATCCTGCGAACCTATTACGGCGACGGCATCGAGCTGGTGCCCGACGCCCCCGTGCAGGGCGTGCGCGCCTCCTACCCCGGCTCCCCCCTGCGGCAGGGCTCCGCCGGCGAGGCCGTGGTGGTCGTCCAGACCTCCCTCAACCGCATCTCCCAGGACTACCCCGCCATCCCCAAGATCTGGCCGGTGGACGGAATTTTCGGCCCCGCCACGGAAAACGCCGTGAAGCGGTTCCAGAGCATCTTCAACCTGGCCGCCGACGGGGTGGTGGGCAGGGCCACCTGGTATAAGCTGGTGCTCCTCTACGTCGGCGTAAAGGACCTCGCCGAGCTCGTGAGCGAGGGGCAGACCTTCTATAACGTCTCCTTCCAGTATCCCGGCGAGTCGCGGGAGCGGTCCTCCGGCGACGGCGTCGTCGCCCTTCAGTTCATGCTCGCCGTCCTGTCCGAGTTTTACGACAACCTCCCCTTCCTCCCGGTGGACGGCGTCTTCGGCCCGAGAACCAGGCAGGCGGTCACGGCGTTCCAGCAGATGGCCGGCCTGCCGCAGACGGGCGTCGCCGATGAAACGACCTGGGACGCGATCTATGAGGCCTACGCGGGGGCGGCCTCCGCCATCCTCAGCGACGGGGTCCGCTTCCCCGCGGAGCTCTCCGACAGCGCCGCGCGGGAGGAGTTCGAGACCTACGCCCTCTCGACCCGCCTGACCCAGTTCCCCGGATACCCGCTCTCCCTGGGCAGCCGGGACCGGAAAGGAGGCGCCGCCTGATGCTTCCGGAACGTTTTCTGCTCGGGCGTCCCGTCCGGAGCCTCCAAACCATGCTGCGCGCCATCTCGCTGTCCTACCCCTTCCTGCCCCGGCTCGTTCCCGACGGCATCTTCGAGGAGCGGACGGAGCTGGCGGTCGTCCTTTTCCAGCAGAACTTCGGCCTGCCGCCCACCGGCACGGTCGACAACGACACCTGGGACGCCATCGCGTCCGTCTACCGCGGCGTCGTCGCGCGCACGCGCCTGCCGCGGGGCGCGGACGTCTACCCCTCCCCCTCCTTCCGGGTGGAGCCGGGCGGGGAGACGCTGCATCTGCTGGTCGTCCAGTCGATGTTCAAATCCCTCTCCCACGTTTTGGATGAGGTGCAGGACGCGGAGGTCGACGGCCGGCACGCCGACGGCACCGCGGCCAACACCCTCTGGCTGCAAGGCAGGGGAAACCTGGAGGAGTCCGGGGTCTTCGACAACCTCTCCTGGGAACTGCTCACCCGGCTTTACGCGATCTTCATCACCCGGAACCTGAGCGTCGAATGACCGCGGCGTTCTTTCCGCGGACAACTCAGGCCATCACAGGAAAAAGAGCGGCACGGGCGCATGCCCGCGCCGCTCTTTTTCGTCTGACCCGGCGCCTCCGGGCGGAAAACCGGTCCGCCCGGTGCGGACAGTCCTCCGCGCGGATGCGTTCGAGCCCACGCTTTGCCGGCGCAAAAGCGGAGCCCGGGCACGGTTTACGCAAACAAGGCCTTTTTGAATCACAAATCCATAACGTTATTTCGTGGAATTCATAGTTTATTAAACAAATTCACGGCCTTTTCGTGTAAAATAAGAGAGTTCAGAAAGTTCTGTGAAAATTGCCGGAAAATCCGCGCCCCGGGCGCGGATCGCACGTTTTTTTACAAGGATTCCCCGGTTTGCCCATCGCGGACAGGGTGAAAAAACCTGCCGTTCCGCGGAAAATCTTCACCCGATCGGGAGACACTAATGTTTGGTTACATCAAGCCCTTCAAAGGCATGCTGCGGGTCTGCGAGTACGAAACCTATAAGGCGGTCTACTGCGGACTCTGCAAACAGCTCGGCCGGGAGTACGGCCCCTTCGCCCGGCTGACCCTCAGCTACGACTTCACCTTCCTCGCGCTGCTCGACCTGTCCCTCTCGGGAGAACACCTCGCCTTCGCCCCCGGGCGCTGCATGCTCAACCCGCTCAGAAAAATCCCCTGCTGCCCCAGCTGCGGGCAGCTCGACTTTTCCTCGGGCGTCGCGATGATCATGCTCTATTACAAGGTGCTCGACAACTACCGCGACGGCGGCTTCGGCTCCCGGCTGGGCGCGGCGCTTGCCACGCCCTTCGCGCGGCACGCCTACAAAAAGGCGGCTGACCGCTTCCCCGGCGTGGCGCAGATCATCTATGAGACGATCAGCAAGCAGAGCGCGCTCGAGGACGAACAGTGTGACAGCGTCGACCGCGCCTGCGAGCCCTCCGCGCTCGCCCTCTCGGGCATCTGCGGCCTGCTCACCAACGACAGCACTCAGAAGCGGGTGCTCGAACGGTTCGGCTACCTGCTCGGGCGGTACGTCTATCTGGCCGACGCGCTCGACGACCTCGAGGAGGACGCCCGCCGCCACAGCTACAACCCCTTTCTGCTGCGGGAGAAGACGCCTTCCCCCACGCCCGAACAGCTCGCCGCCATCCGTGAAAACGCCAAGGGCTCCCTCTTTTTGACGATCGGGGAGATCATCAAGGCGTACGAGCTGATCGGCCTGCACGACTATAAGCCGATCCTGGACAACGTCATCCACCTCGGCCTGCGTGATACCGTCGAACGAATCTTGCTGCCAAAGGAGACTGAAAACCGATGACAGATCCGTATAAGGTCTTAGGGATCTCCCCCAACGCCACCGACGAACAGGTGAAGGCCGCATACCGGGAGCTTGCCAAAAAGTATCACCCGGACAACTATGCGAACAACCCCCTGTCCGACCTGGCCGAGGAGAAGATGCAGGAGATCAACCAGGCATACGACGCGATCGTCGCGCAGCGCCGGGCGGGCGGACAGTCCGGCGGTTATTCGGGCGGCGCCTATGCGCAGGGCGCTTCCCAGTTCGCGGACATCCGCCGCATGATCAATTCCGGACGGCTGGCCGAGGCGCAGGAGCTCCTTGACGGCGTGGCCGCCGCCAGCCGCGACGCGGAGTGGTACTTCCTCAAGGGCAGCATCTACTATTCGCGCGGATGGCTCGACGACGCGCTCCAGAGCTTCCAGAAGGCCTGCCAGATGAACCCCCAGAACAGCGAGTATTCCGCCGCCTACAACCAGCTGCTCTGGCAGCGGCAGAACGGCCGTCCCCAGTACGGCGGCGGCTCCTACCAGACCGGCTCCGTCGGCGGGTGCAGCTGCTGCGACATCTGCGCCGCCATGTACTGCGCCAACTGCTGCATGGACTGCTGCGGCAACAGCTGCTTCTGAGCCGCCCGCCGTCCCTCGCGCTTTCCGGGCGCCGCAGGCCCGCATCAGAACCATCGGAGGCGTCCGTCTATGAAAAAAAGTACCCAGGTGGCGATTGGCGGCCTCTCCGCCGCCCTCTGCCTGCTGATGATGTTCATGACCGGCCTGATCCCCTTTTCCTCCTACGTCTTCCCCGCGATGGCCGGCATCGTCCTCATCGCCGTCGAGGAGGAGAACGGCACCAAGACCGCCATGCTTGTCTACGTTGCCGTCTCGGTGCTCGCCATGTTCATCGTCCCCGACCAGGAGGCCAAGGTCCTCTTCGTCATGCTGCTCGGCTATTACCCCATGCTCAAGTCCCGCATCGAGCGGGCGCCGCGCCCCATCGCCTATCTGCTCAAATTCCTGCTCTTCAACGGCGTCATCGTCGCCTTCTACTATGTGATGCTCTACGTCTTCGGCATCCCCGACATGCTCGAGGGCTGGGGCGACTTCGGGAAGTATACCATCGTCGTCGCCCTCGCCTTGGTCAACTTCACCCTCTTTATGTACGATTTTCTGCTCTCCCAGGTGCTGCGCATCTACCGCGGCTGGTTCCGCCCAAAGATCCTGCGCAAGATCACCTGACGGGCTTGATTCTTCCCCGCGCGGCGGGGATTTTTTCGAGGTGATTGCTTATGCTGCGACAGCGTTCCCGTCCCCATACCGCGCTTGTGCTGGTGCTCTCCATCCTCTGCGCCATCCTCATCGCGCTGGGGCTTTTCCTCTTCCTGCGCAACCTGAACGGCTCTTCCGGCGAAGTCAAAAGCGCCTTCCGGGTGGAGGGGCTCGACCCCGCCGCCCAGACGGGCACCCCGCCCGGCGCGCCCTGGAATGAGAAATCCCCCGGTGAAAACCTCTTCGGCTACCGCGTCAGCTCCACCGTCACCTTCCAGTCGGACGGCACGGGCGGCGGACTCAACGTGCAGAACCCCGCGTTCAACGAATACCTTATGGTCGTCGAGCTGACCGCGGACGGGGACGAGAGCGTCCTCTACCGCTCCCAGTACATCGCCCCCAACCAGTACATATCCAAGGTCGACCTCCGTGAGCCGCTCGCCCCGGGCGAGCACGAGGGCACCGTCTATCTCAGCGCGGTCGACCCCAAGACGCTCGACGTCGTCGGGGTGCTCGAAAATCCCATCCTCATCAAAGTGAAGTGAGAAATAAAAGGAACCGGCCGCAGGGCCGGTTCCTTTTTGGATATTCCGCCCCCCTGGGCGGCGGGGGCTTTCCTTAGATTTGTCGCTCGGGAAGCGGCGGAGCTTGCCGCGCTGCGCCCGGCGGGGCTTTTTCGGGAATTGCCGCTTTTCAAGCGGCAAGAATTACGAGCGCGTTCCGCCGCGCGCCACGGGTTCCTTTTCGGACGGACGAAAAGGAACCAAAAGTCCGCCTAAGGGGGCTCCACCGCCCCCTTAGGAATCCCCTGGAGACGCCTTGCCAGTACCCGCCGGTTACCGTCACTCCCCACAGGTACACTAGCTGAGGGCTCAATTCAGGTTGCGGACGCTCCCAACCGCCGTATCTCCCCGGGTGCACCTGTAAGAGCGTTCTTGAGGCTCTCGGGAAGAGGCGTTGCGCCTGCGGGCGCGGCGGCTGACGGGCTGCTGTAGACTGGTGCTTCGATCCGTCATACGGGGACGCGACTTTCTGGGCCAAAGGCCCATTTGTCGCGGCCTGGGGGTCAAGGATTTGGCCGTAGGCCAACCTTATAGAGAATCCGGCCCGCAGGGCCGGGTCCGCGCAGCGGACTCAAGCCGGGGTCGCGGGGCGGAGCGCCCGCGAGCGGCCGTCGCGCATAGCGCGCTCCGGGCGCAGCCCGGGCAGGCCGCTTCAAGCCCCCTGCGGCTTCTTTCCCCCATTTCTTGTCCGTACAAGAAATGGGGCCGCCCGCCGGGGCGGGACCCGGCAACTACACCTATCGGCGGTTGAGGAAGAACAGCCCGGCTACGCAGAGCACAATACCGATCAGCTGGTTGTGGGAGAGCTTCTCGCTGAAAAAGAGCAGTCCCACAAAGAGCAGGATGACGGCGAGCGCAATGTTGGCGACGAGGGAACAGACGCTGATGTTCCAGCCCGCGCGGTAGGCGTAGATATAGCCGAGCTCCAGCCCGACGATCGACGCGCCGAGCGCGGCGCTCGTCCAGTTGATCGAGCGGAAGGCGGCCGCCGAATCCCCCTGCGCGGTCACGAGCAGCATCCCGAAGGAGACCGCGCCCGCGGTCAGGTAGGTGATCACGAGCGCGGCGAACGGGTTCGCACCCGCCGGCATCGTCTTGGTGAAGAGGTTGTAGAGCACGTTGGAGGCCACGATCATGACGATCGGGACGAGTAGGTTCATCGATGTCACTCCTTATCCTGTCCTGCCGCGCGGATGGTCGCGCCGCCCACCACGCGTTCCCCGTCGTAAAAGACCACGGCCTGTCCCGGCGTGATCGCGCGCTGCGGGGAATCGAACCGCACCCGCACCTCCCCCTCCCCGAGGGGATAGACGGTGGCCGGGGCGGGGGTGTGCGCGTAGCGGATTTTGGCCCGCACCGAAAGCGGCCCGCCGAGCGCGCCGCCCGAAATGAGCCGCAGCCCGTCCGCGAACAGCGTGTCGCGGAAGACCGCCGACTCGTCCGACAGGGTGACGGTGTTATGCTCCGGATCAAGGCGGCTCACATAACGGTGGGTCCCGAAGGCGACCCCAAGCCCCTTGCGCTGCCCGATCGTATAGTGCAGCACCCCCCGGTGCCGTCCGATCACGTTGCCCGCGTCGTCGAGGTAATCCCCCTCCTCGGGGGTCTTTCCGGTGTGCCGGGCGATGAAGGAGACATAGTCGCCGTCCGGCACGAAGCAGATGTCCTGGCTGTCCGATTTGGACTGCACCGGCAGTCCCGCTTTCGCGGCCAGCGCGCGCACCTCGCTCTTGTCGTAACGGTCGAGCGGCAGCAGCAGCATCGAAAGCTGGCGCTGGTTCAGGTGGTAGAGCACGTAGGACTGGTCCTTGCGGGGCTGGGCGCTGCGCCACAGCTGATAGCGGCCCGACGCCTCGTCGAACCGCACCGCCGCATAGTGCCCCGTCGAGATGCGGCCGTACCCGAGGCGCTCGGCGTCCCGCGCGAACGCGCCGAACTTGACGCTCCGGTTGCAGGCGATGCAGGGGTTTGGCGTCTCGCCGCGCAGGTAGCCGTCCGCGAAGCAGTCGAGCACCCGCTCGGAAAAGAGGGCGCGGTAATCGAAGACGTAATGCGGGATGCCGAGCTTCTCGCAGACCGCCTTCGCGTCGGAGACGTTTTGCTCGGGGCAGCCGTCGAAGAGCTCGAACGTTGCGCCGCCCACCTCATAGCCCCGCTCCTTCAGGAGCAGCGCCGCCACCGAGCTGTCCACGCCGCCGCTCATGGCGACCAGCACCTTTTCCATTTTTACGCGCCTCCCTTCAACGCAACAGGCGAAGCCTCGCTTCGCGCGGCTCCGCCTGTTTACCGCACATATGAGTCCGTTCTTTCGGTATGCCCCCCAGGGGCCCCCCTCCGAATCTCCAGATCTTTTCATATGTGGCATGTCTATATTATACACGCTGTATTGCCAATGCGCAAGGGGGTTTTTAAATGTTTACAGACCGTAAACCCGCGCAAACATCGCTGAAAAGTCTGTATTCCGGAAGGGCGCGGGTCCGCCGCCCAGCAGGCGGTATCCGAACCAGGACGCCGCTCCCGCGGCGATCAGCACCCCCACGATGATCAGCAGCTTGACCACGATGCCCGGGCCCGCCTTCGGCTTGTCCGCGCCCCTGCGGGGAATCTCCCGCGCGGGGGGCGCGGAGGGCGTTTCCCCGGCGGGGTCGGTTCCGGGGAAACGCGCGGCCGGCTCCGGACGGTAGACGAAATAGGGCGCCTCCGACGGCCCGGCCGGGTCGTCCACCGGCTCGAAGCCCGCGGGCGCGGCGTACCTCCCGCTTGCCGGGGGGCCGTCCGCGCCGAAGAGGGGGCCGCCGTACCCGCCGGGGGCCGGCTCCTCCGGCAGGGAAACCCGGAAATGGGGCGGCGCGAGGTCGTCCTCCAGGTCCTCCTGCGGAAAGGCCCCGGGCGCGAGGGGAGGCTCCTCCGGCGCGGCCGTGGGCGGGAGGGCGAAGTCGGGCGCCCGCTCCCCCGGCGCTGCGGCGTACCAGTCCGCCGCAGCGTCCGGCTCGTCCGGTTCCCGGACGAGGAAGGGCGGGGTCAGCTCCTCATAGTGGTCGTGGAAGTCGCTGACGATCCGTTCGCCGCAGTAGGGGCAGTATTTGAAATCGCTTTTGACGTTGTTTCCGCATTTTTTGCAGAGCATCCGCGCACCTCCGCCCGTGAAATTACCTTTATCCTATCACAAATGCCCGGCGGTTACAAGAAATTCCCGCCGAAAAGCCGGTCCCCCACGCGGGGAGCGTGGGGGACCGGCCTGTGGGAGTGCTGTATCGTCAGCCGACCGTCGGCTCGAGAATCCCGTAAGTTCCATTGTGGCGTTTGTAGACCACGTTGATCTCGTTCGTCTCCGCGTTGAGGAAGACGAAGAACTCGTGCCCGACCATGTTCATCTGGAGGATCGCTTCCTCCACGTCCATCGGGCGCAGCGCGAACCGTTTGACGCGCTTGACGGCGTACTCCGGGGCCTCCGACTCCTGCTCCTCGCCCACCTCGACGTTCGCCGCGTCGAACGCGGTGTCCCGCAGGCGCTTGCCGAGCTTGTTCTTGTTCTTCACGATCTGGCGGAAGAGGGAGTCCACCACGGCCTCCAGGGAGTCAAAGCGGTCGGAGGTGGTTTTCTCCGCGCGATAGAACATACCCCGCGACTGGATGGTGACCTCGACGGTCTCGCGGTCGCCCTCGTTGGTCACCGTGACGATCGCATTTGCGCTGTCGTCAAAGAACCGGTCCAGCTTGGCGAGTTTCCGGTCGATCCTTTCCTTGAAAGAGTCGCGAACAGAGGTTTTCCGTGCTGTGATGGTGATGTTCATAAATTCAACCCCTTTGTTTTATAGCAAAACAGGCAAGCCTGCTTTTAACATTTTACCCAATTATCCTACCTTTATTATACAGGACATTGGGCGAATTTACAAGGGGTATCGGAGGGTTCGTGGAAAATTAACAAACAGGACTCAAATCGTCCGGCAGGCGTGCCGCGTCACATGGCAGCCCATGTTCACCGCCAGCGGCAGGCTCGCAATGTGGGTCGCCCCCGCCTCGATGTTGACCGCCAGCGCCGTCACCCGGCCCCCGAAGCCCTGCGGCCCGATGCCCGTGCGGTTGATCCCCTCGAGCATCCGTTCCTCGAGCGAGGCGTAGAGCGGATCGGGATTGCGCACGGCCGTATCCCGGCAGAGGGCGCGTTTCGCGAGCAGCGCGCACCCCTCGAAGTTGCCGCCGACGCCGACGCCGACCACGACCGGCGGGCAGGGATTGCTCCCCGCCGCCTCCACCGCCCGCACGACCGCGTCGATCAGGTCCTGTTCGGAGGCCGCCGGGGTCATCATGCGGATGGAGCTCATGTTCTCGCTGCCCGCCCCCTTGGGCGCGACGGTGAGGGTGAGCCTGTCCCCCGGCACCAGCCGCAGGTGCAGCACGGCGGGGGTGTTGTCGCCGGTGTTTTGCCGGCGCAGCGGGTCTCCGACCACCGAGCAGCGCAGCAGCCCCTCGGTGTAGCCCCGGCGCACCCCCTCGTTGACGGCCTCCTCCAGGCCCGGCACATGCGCGTCCTCCCCGAGTTCGGCGAAGACGACCGCCATGCCGGTGTCCTGGCAGACGGGAATCGAGAGCGCCTCGGCCGTCTCATAGTTGCGCACGATGTCGGAGAGCACCTCCCGCCCGAGCGGCGACTCCTCCGCCCGGCAGGCCCCGCACAGCCGCTCCTTGAGGTCGGCCGGAAGCATCCGGTTGGCCTCGATGCAGAGCGCCTTCACCGCCTCGACGACGGCCTCCCGTGGAATCTCCCGCATCAGCGCACCCTCCTTCCGTCGACGAAGACCGCGAACGGCTTTCGGTGGGTCTCCAGCGGCTCCTCCTCATAGAGCAGAACGTCCGCGTCCCGTCCCGGCGCGAGCGCGCCCACGCGGCCCTCCAGCCCGCAGATCTCCGCCGCCGCGGAGGTGACCGCCCGCAGCGCGGCGCCGGGGTCCATGCCGTTCTGGGCCGCGACCTGCGCGCTTAAAAGCAGGAAGCGGCAGGGCAGCTCGGGGTGGTCGGTCGCGACCGCGACCTTCACCCCCGCGCGGTCGAGCGCGCCCGCGCCGCCGTCGTCGGCGTTTTTGAGCTCCGGCTTGGAGCGCGCGCCGAGCAGCGGCCCGGCGATGACCGCCGCGCCCTCCCGGGCCAGCAGGTCGGCCACGAGGTGCCCCTCGGTGCCGTGGACGATCACGTAGGGAAAGCCGAACTCCTTCGCGATGCGGATGGCGGTGAAGATGTCGTCGGCGCGGTGGGCGTGGATATGCGCCTTGATCTCCCCGCGCAGGAGCGGCAGCAGCGCCTCGCACTTCGCGTCGTACTCGGGCTCGTCGAAGTCGTCGTCCGCGGCCGCCCGCTCGAGCTGCTCGCCGTACTTCTTCGCCTTCGCGAGCTGCTCGCGGATGGCCGCCGCGATCCCCATGCGGGTGGCGGGGCCCTGCTGCTTCTCGTGGTAGCTCGTCTTGGGGTTCTCCCCCATCGCCATCTTGACCGCCAGCGGCGCGGCGAGGAGCATATCGTCCACCCGGCGGCCGCAGGTCTTCATCGCGCACATCTGCCCCGCGATCGGGTTGGCGCTGCCGGGACCGGTCACGACGGTCGTGACCCCCCAGTCGAGCGCCTCGGTGAACGCCCGGTCGAGCGGGTTCACCCCGTCCAGGCCGCGCAGCTGCGGCGTGACCGGGTCGGTGTCCTCGTTGCCGTCGTCCCCCTCGAAGCCGAGCCCGTCCTCCCACATGCCGATGTGGCAGTGGGCGTCGACCAGCCCGGGCAGCGCGACCGCGCCCGCCGCGTCGAACCGCTCCGCGTCCCGCGGCGCGCGCTCCATCGGGCCGACCGAGACGATCTTTCCGCCGTCCATGTGGATGTATCCGTGTTCAAATCTTTCGCCCGCCATCGTGCGGACGTCCGCGTTGACGATTACCATGCCCGTCCTCCTGTTTTCCGCTTCTCTTTTCAAAAGGAAAAGGGCGCCGCGGCGCCCTTTTGGAATCATTTGGGTGAATTTCTGCTCCGCGCCGTCCCGCGCTTCATGTCGGTATATTTCTTGAGGTCAGACATCTTGTCCTCGCTCTTCTGCTTGAACTTGCTCATCATGTCCTCGAAGGACATGTTCTCGCTCGTGATGTCCTGCCGCCGGTCGAACCCGTAGGAGACCTCGCGGGGCGGCCTGCGCTGATAGGGCGGGCGCGCCGGACGGTCGCCGGGCGCGCCGGGGCCTCCCTGGCGGAAGGGGCGCGGCGTGTTGGGACGCTCAGCCGCAGCCGGGGCGGGCGCCACCTGTTTGATCGACAGGCTGACCTTACCCTCGGGGGTGATCCCGATGACCTTGACCTTGACCATCTGGCCCATCGACAGGTAATCGGAAATTTCCTTGACATAGGAGGACGCCACTTCCGAAATATGTACCATTCCGGTCTTGCCGCCCGGCAGTTCGATGAACGCGCCGAACTTTGTGATGCCGGTGACCTTGCCCTCCAGAATACTCCCTACCTCAAGCTGCATAAATGTTACGCTGCCTCCTTAACGATCTTGTGTTTTATCGAGAAGCCCTTCCGGCTCCAGACACGCCAAAAGGCGGGCTTACGTGCCCGCTGTGTCACGGAATACGCGCTCGTCCGCCACACCCATATCGAGCTTGTCGCGCGCGATACGGGCCATAAAATCCCGGTCGTCCCCCAAGGCGATCTGCCGCTCGACCTCCTTGTTTGCAACGACCTGGTCTTCCAGCTGCGCGTTTACGCTAGTAAGCAGGCTGCGTTTGGAGGAGATCTCCATCTGCAGCGTGATCAGGCTTACCACGACGTAAGCGGCGAAGGCGAAGATACAAAACCGGATAAACAGGCTCTTCTTTTTTCCACGTACACTTTTCATGAACCGGGTTGCTCCTGTTCCTTCACGTTTTTCTTCTGTCCGTCCCACTGAAGTCGCTTTTTTAAATTATACAATAAATGACTGTGCTTTTTCAAGGGTATCCTCGAATTTTTCGCTTTATTTTTTATACATTTTGCCGATTGCTTCATGATTTTCGCCAAAAAGCCCCGAATCTTTTCTAACAGGCGCAGGACCGGCGCCACAAAGACCCGATAAATCAGCCCAAAAAGCCACCGGATGGCCGCGATGATCCCCTTGGCCGCGCCGATGAGCAGCGCGCCGAGGGTGCAGTGGTAGAGGGAAAACCCCACCAGCTCCCCGATCAGGAAAAAGGCGCGCAGCTGCCCGTTGCCCGTTGTGAGCAGGAAAGCGAACGTCGCGCCCGCCGCGGCAAGCGAAAAAAGGATGTCCTCCAGCAGGACGGCCAGGGAGGGATGCCGGAAGGCGATGCGCAGAATCCGGAAGACGTCGTAGCACACCCCGAGCGCCGCGCCCAGCGCGACGGACAGTAAAAAGAGCCACGTCTGCCCCGCGACCGTGATCTCCATCGGCTTCCCCCCGTCCTTCCATTCTACCTTCCGTCAGCGGAATAATTTGCCGAAAAAACCGCCCCGCGCCGGGTGGTTATCCGCATAGGACAGCCCGTCGATCCGCGCGGCCTCGAGGTTCAGATCCCCCGTCTCCACATCGATCCGGCTGATGTGCAGCCCCTCGCCGCGGATCGCCAGCTCCCCCGTCTCGCAGTAGACGACCACCGTCTGCTCGTCGAAGCTGTCCACGTCGGTCACTCCCGTCACCGTCAGCCTCCTGCGGTCCTCCATGATGATGTTGTGCGGCCCCAGATTCCTCTTTTCCTCGACCACCCGCGTCCGCCTCCCCCGTCAATTGATCTCTAATACCTATGAGGGGGCGCGCCAAAATATGAACGGGCCGCCGGAGGGAATCCTCCAGCGGCCCGTGCGCCGATCCTCAGTCGATGACCTTGTAGCCCTCGGCGGCGGTGTCCTTGGTGGCGTATTCGCTCACCTTGAGCACCTGCACCCGCAGGGGCTTCTGGCCGAGGTTCAGCTCGACGACGTCCCCCTCCTTCACGTCGTAGGAGGCGCGCGCCACCTTGCCGTTGACCGTCACCCGCCCCGCGTCGCATGCCTCGTTGGCCACGGTGCGCCGCTTGATGAGCCGGGTGATTTTGAGGTATTTATCCAGTCGCATATGCTTCCTCCAGATGCAAAAACCTGCCGCATCTTGCGACGCGGCAGGCCTTTTGGTGAAACGGTCTTACTTGCCGGAGACAGCGTCCTTGAGCGCCTTGCCGGCCTTGAAGGAGGGAACCGTCGCCGCGGCGATCGTGATCTCCTCTTTGGTGATCGGATTGATGCCCTTGCGCTCGTTGCGGGTCTTGGTCTCAAAGGTTCCAAAACCGACCAGAGCAACCTTCTCGCCGGCCTTCAGCGCGTCGGTGATCGCGTCGACAACCGCGCCGACGGCCTTCTCGCTGTCCTTCTTGGAAAGTCCAGATTTCTCCGCAACCGCGGTGATGAGCTCTGCTTTTGTCATTTTGAATGCCCTCCGTAAATAAAATTAAACATTGTTATATCTTCAGACAGCAACTGCCTGGGATAATCAGTCGGTTGGCTTGGCGGCGTTCCGTTTCTTGGCCTGCTTCCACAGCTCGTCCAGCTTTTCGATGCCGGCCGTCTTCATGTCCACGCCCCGCTCCCGCGCAAGCGCCTCCACCTGCTCGAACCGGTCGATGAACTTTTCGCACGCCTGCCCGAGGCTCTGCTCCGCGTCCACATGGGTGAACCGGGACACGTTGACCGCCGCGAAGAGCACGTCCCCCAATTCCTCGTCGATGTGCGCCGCGTCCCCTTCGGAAATGGCTTCCCGCAGTTCCGCGACCTCGCTTTCAAGGTCCCGCAGCGCCCCGCCGGTATCCGGGTAGTCGAACCCGACCTTCGCCGCGCGGTGCTGCACCTTTTCGCTGCGCATGAGCGCCGGAAGCGCCGCGCTCACGCTCCTGAGCGTCTCGGTCCCCGTCTTCTGGCCCTTGGTCCGCTCCTTGATGCGGTCCCAGTTGACGAGCACCTCGCCGCTGTCCGCGACCTTCGTCTCGCCGAACACATGGGGATGGCGGACGATCAGCTTTTTGCAGATGCCGTCGCACACGTCGCCGAAATCGAAGCGGCCCGCCTCCTCCTCCATGCGCGCGTGGAACGCCACCTGGAGAAGCACGTCCCCCAGCTCCTCCTGAAGGAGCACCGGGTCGTCGTTGTCGATCGCCTCGCAGACCTCATAGGTCTCCTCGATGAAGTTCCTGCGGATCGAGTGGTGGTCCTGCTCGCGGTCCCACGGGCAACCGCCCTCTCCGCGGAGCAGGGACATGATCGTAATCAGGTCCCCCACGTCGTATTTCTGCTTGCGCTCAAACTGCACCGGCATGCCCGCCGCGCCCCCTTTACAGGCCCATTTGGGGCTGCTTTTAGTATTCTACCCTAAAAGGGAGCGCTTTTCAAGTAGCTTTGCAAACTTTTCGCCGCCCGGCACCATTAATATGTCCTCTTTGGTGACGGTTTTAGTCAATAAGACGACAAAAGCATAAATTACGACGCCGATCGACACGCCGCCCACCGCCGCGAGCTGACTGCCGCAAACCCGCTCCAGCAGGCCGTTTGCGGCCCATGCCCCGACCGCGCAGCAGACCGCCGCGAAAAACGGCTTCCCGAAGACCGGCCCCACCGGGATGCGCACCCCGGTAGAATTTACCAGCACCCCGAAGCTCACGAAAAGCACGAACGCGTAGCAGACGAGCGTTCCGACGGGCGCAGCCTGGATGTTGAGCCGGGGCACCGCCACGAGCAGGAAGTTGAGCACGAGCTTGAGCCCGCCGCCTGCCAGCAGCAGCTTGACCGGCAGGTCGGCGCGCCCGACCGCCTGCAAAATCGCGTTGACCGGCAGCGAGAGCGCCACAAAGATCGCGCTCAGCCCCATCAGGTGGAGCGCCGGGGAGATGACCGCCGACTCCATCGGCTTGGAGAAGAAGAGCAGCCGCAACACCGGGCCGGCCATCGCGCAGATGCCCAGCCCCGCCGGCATCGCGATGAGGGAGGCCAGCCGCAGCGCGGACGCGACGTTGCGCTCCAGCGCCCTCCGGTCGCGCACCGCCCACGCCGCCGACACGGCGGGCAGCAGGCTCACGCCGATCGTCGTGGTGAGCGAGGGCACCAGGTTATAGACCGGCACCGCCAGCCCCGAATAACAGCCGTAGAGATAGGAGGCGAGCATCTCCCGGCCCACCCCGCCCGGGATGAGCCCCTCGTAGATGCCCTCGATCACGCCCGGATGCCGGGTGATCGCGTGGCCCAGGCGGTTCATCACCGAGATGAGGTCGATGAAGGAGGTGAGGTTGGTGATGAGCGAGGCGACGCACACCGGCACCGCGATCGCGACCAGCCGTTTGAGCAGCGCGCGGGACGGGGCCGCGGGCGGCGACGCCTTCCACTGCTCGGGGGTGATCGCGCCGCGCCCGAGCCTGTGGCGCGCGGCCATGTAGACCGCGCCGCAGAGGGTGCTGACCGTCACGCCGAGGATCGCGCCCGCCGCCGCGTAGGGCAGCACCGCAATCTGCGCCTCCTGCGCCGAGGCGCAGGGCGCGCCGAACACCGTCCCCTCCAGGGAGAACTGCCGCAGGCCCGCCACCGTCACGCCGTAGGAGAGCGCCAGCCCAAACGCGAGCTTCGCGACCGCCTCGACGATCTGCGAGACGGCGGTGGGGGCCATGTCCTGCATCCCCTGCCAGTAACCGCGCAGCGCCGCCATCAGGCAGCCGAAGAAAAGCGCCGGGGAGAGCATCCGCACCGCCCACACCGAGCCCGGGTTCTGCACCCGGGCGGAAAACCACCCCGCGCCGAAAAACATGAGCAGGCTTCCCGCCGCGCCGACCGCGAGGAAGGCCGCCCCCGCCACCCGCAGGAGCTTGCGCGCGTCGCGCGCGCGCCCGCAGGCCATGCTCTCGCTGACGAGCTTGGAGACCGCCACCGGCACGCCCGACACAAAAAGGGCGTAGAGCGGATAGTAGAGCTCGTAGGCGACGTTGAAGTAGCTCATGCCCACGCCGCCGAGGATGTTGGTGAGCGGGATCTTGAAAAGCGCGCCGATCAGTTTGACGACCACCGTCCCGGCCGCCAGCACCATCGTCCCATACAGATAGCCGTGCCTGTGGCGCTGCTCCATTCCCACACCCCCGTCTCGAATTAATACACCTATATTACCACAGCGGGCCGTTTATTACTATACCGCGGTTGCATTCCCCCGCCCTTTCGGGTAGAATGGGAGCATCTGAACCGTTTGGAGGACTTGATTTTTATGGTTACGATCGGCGTCATCTGCGCGATGGACAGCGAATTCGACCTCATCCGCGAGGCCCTCTCCCACGGGGAAATCCAAACCGCGGGCCGCTGTGAATTCCTTTCGGCCGAGCGCGCGGGCAAACGGGTCGTCGCCGCCACCTGCGGCGTCGGCAAGGTCAACGCCGCCGTCTGCGCGCAGATGCTCATCTCCCGCTTCGGCGCGGACTATGTGATCAACAGCGGCGTCGCCGGCGCGCTCTCGGACAGGCTGCGCATCCTCGACCTCGTCGCGGCGCGCACCGTCTTTTACCACGACCTCGAGGAACGCCTGCTGCAAAAGTATTTCCCCCACTGCTCCCGCTTTCCCGCCGACGAGCGGCTCGTCTCCCTCGTGGAGGAGCTCGCCGCCGGACAGGGGGTCCGCTGCGTGCCCGGAGAGATCGTCTCGGGCGAGCAGTTTGTCACCGATTCCGCCGTCAAGGAGCGGATCGCCCGCGAAACCCGCGCCGACGCCATCGAGATGGAGGGCGCGGCGGTCGGCCACGCCTGCTACCTGAGCGGGGTGCCCTTCGCCGTCGTGCGGTGCATCTCGGACGGCGCCGACGACAGCGGCGGCATGGACTACGACACCTTCGTCGGGCACGCCGCCCGGCGCTGCGCCAAAATCACCCTCGGCCTCATCGACCGCATCTGAGCGCGGCGGGAGACGCGGGCGGCGGAACCCGCGCATCCGCGCGGGGACGCGTTCGCAGAACGCGTCCGCCCGGCCGCGGGCCGGGCGTTCCGCCGCCGGGCGCGCCCCCCGCACCGCGTGAAAAAAAGCCGCCTCTGACGAGGCGGCTTTTCCGTTTGCGAAAACGGGTACGCGGGAGCGGGGCGGCTACGCCTCGTCCGCGAGGGTCGCGATGTGGTTGTGGTAGACATAGCGGTACATGAAAAGCGCGATCGTCACCGACACGTACTCCGAGACGGGGAACGCGGCCCACACGGCGTCGAGGCCGACGAACCGCGCCATCAGCCAGGCCACCGGCAGCAGCACCGCGAGCTGGCGCGCGACCGACATGGTCAGGCTGAGCACGCCGTTGCCCATCGCCTGGAAGACCGAGGAGAGCACGATGCCGACCCCCGCGCCCAAAAAGCTGATGCTGATGATCCGCAGGGCGGGCACGCCGATGGAAAGCAGTGCGTCGGACGCCTTGAAAAGGCGGAGCAGGGGCACCGGAAAGAGCTGGAAGATCAACAGGCCGAGCGCCATGATGCTCAGCGCGTAGACGAGCGCCAGGCGGATCGAAGCGGTGATCCGGGTGCGCTTGCGCGCGCCGTAGTTGTAGGCCACGATCGGCACGAGGCCGTTGGTGAGCCCGAAGATCGGCATGAAGACGAAGCTCTGGAGCTTGAAGTAGACCCCGAACACGGCGACCGCCGTCTCCGAAAAGGCGATGAGGATCTTATTCATGCCGATGGTCATGACCGTGCCGATCGACTGCATGACGATTGACGGCACGCCCACCTTGTAAATTTCCCCGATGATGCGGCCGTTCGGACGGAAATGCCGGAAATCCATGTGGACTTCCTTATTTTTCTTCGCATTGAACCACAGCCCCATCAGCATCGCCACGATCTGCCCGATGACGGTGGCGATCGCCGCGCCCTTGACTCCCAGCCTCGGGAACCCGAAGAGGCCGAAGATCATGATCGGGTCGAGGATGATGTTGATGATCGCGCCGGTCGCCTGGGTGATCATGTTGTAGATCGTGATGCCCGTGGCCTGCAAGATCCGCTCGCAGGCGAACTGCATGAAGCAGCCGAACGAAAAGACGGTGCAGACCGTCAGGTAGTCGGTGCCCATCGAGATGATCTCGGGGTTCTCGGTGAAGGCGCGGAAAAACGCCTCCGAAAACAGCCCCCCGAAGATGGCGAAGACCAGCCAGTTGCAGAGGGAGAGCAGGATGCCGTTTTCCGCCGCCGCGTTCGCGTCGTCGAAGCGGCGCTCCCCGAGCCTGCGGGAGAGCAGCGAGTTGATGCCGATGCCGGTGCCGATGCCCACCGCGATGATGAGGTTCTGCACCGGGAAGGCCAGCGACACCGCCGTGAGCGCATTCTCCCCGATCTGCGCCACGAAGATGCTGTCCACGATGTTGTAAAGCGCCTGGATCAGCATCGAGATCATGATCGGCAGGGACATCGTCACCAGCAGCTTGCCCACCGGCATGGTGCCCATGCGGTTTTCTTTTCTCTCTTCCATTGGACCCTTCCTTTTTCTTTTCTCTCTTTTTCGTCCACATTCGTGTCTATTAGATAAATAGATAGTATAGCATATCCCGGACGATACATCAACCCCGAAATGAAAGAAGCTGTGACGGAAAAAAGGAAGCGGGCACTAATCCGTGCCCGCTTCCTTTTTTTCCCCGGCCGCCAAAAACATCTCTTCCACCGCGGCCTGCGCCGCCTTGACGCGGTAACCGATCTCCGACGCCTGCGTCGCCATGCCCGACGCAAGGTCTTTGATGTCCGTCATCTCGTTGAACAGCCTCAGATACATTTCCTTGTAAACGTCCATCCTTTTCTCCTTTATTGTCTGAAATATAATTTTTATTAGTTAATACCTAATGTGCATTATATATCACTTGATAATAATTTTCAAGAGGTCTTGGTAAACTTTATATGGGGGGAATCCAATATGAAGTTTGAATATCGGGATGAGTATATAAAGCTGGGTTTAAAAGTTTCCTACTATCGGCGGCTGCGCGGTTTGTCTCAAGAACAGTTGGCTGAGAGGATCGGAAAGAATCCATCGTATATCGGCCAGGTTGAGGCACCGAATATCGCACAAGCCATTTCTTTGGATTTGCTGTTCGATATCGCGAAGACATTGGGCGTGCCCGCGTATAAGTTCCTCGACTTCGAGGACGACTAGCGGCGGGCTTTCCCGGCCGCGCCGGCACGGGCCTTCTTCGCGAGGCCGGCTGGTTTCGCGCGGTGGGGGATTCTCAAGGGGGCGAGCTTTGCGCCCCCATCTTCTTCAAGCGAGCCCCCTTGAGCACCCTTCTTTCCCCTATTTCTTGGGTGGGCAAGAAATAGGGCCGCCCGCCGGGGCGGGACCCGGCATGCCCTCCCTGCCTCCGGGAGGAAGACCTGCAAGCGCAATCAAAAAGGGCGGAGATTCCAAACGAATCTCCGCCCTTTTTCCGTCGTGTTGTTATTCCGCGGGGGTATCCCCGGCGGGCGCCTCCGGCGCTTCCGGGGCCTCGGCCGCCTCCGGCTCGATGGGCGACTGCTCCTTGAGGGAAGCGCCGCACCGCTGGCAGTAGAGCGCGTCGAGCGGGTTCTCCTTCATGCACTCGGGGCAGCGCAGCACCCGCTTCATCTCGTCGAGCCGGCCGTTGAGCTCGTCG
Organism: Anaerotruncus massiliensis (ex Togo et al. 2026); assembly: GCF_900199635.1. Lineage (GTDB taxonomy): Bacteria > Bacillota > Clostridia > Oscillospirales > Ruminococcaceae > Anaerotruncus > Anaerotruncus massiliensis. Next base: position 1,936,017 of record NZ_LT962687.1, read on the forward strand.
AGCTCCGCGAGCTGGGAGGAGATCTCCTCGACGCACATGTTGATGAGCTCCTCGTTTTCCGCGCCCGATTTCCTTAGCTCGTAGATGATCTCCCCGAGCTTCAGGTAGTTCGCGTCGATGTCGTTTTTGAGCTGCGCGGCCTGCACGCGGACCTTCGTCTGCTCCGCGACCTCCTGCGCCTTGCTCCCGGCCGCGCTCGCCAAATCCTTCGCCTTGATGATCAGGTTATCAATGGTTCCCATATCAGCATGACCTCCGTCCGTTAGATTCTAGGGATATTATACACGCTGGCCGGGGCTTTTACAAGCGCCCGCCGCGGATTTCCTATTCCAGGTAAAATTCCCGCACCCGTTTTTTGCGCCGCAGGACCTCGTCGAACCGGGAAAGGTACTCGTAGGGGTACTTGTAGTTATAGACCCGCTCGATCTCCCCGGTGACCGGGTGGCGCAGCTTGGTGGACGCGCCCGCCCCCACCGCGAGGATGGTGTGCGTCTCGTCCATGATGTAGACGTTGTAGAGTCCCTCCCGGCCGGGCAGCGAATAGCCGACGTTTTCGAGGTTCGCGAGGGTGCCGTTCTGCCGGTAGAGGTAGTAGGGCCGCTGGCCCGCGGCGGCCGCCGCGCGGCGCGCGTAGCCGACCATCCCGTCCACGAGCGCGAGCTCGGCGCGCGCCTCGCCGAAGGAGAGCCGGGAGGCCCGCTTGACCGTCAGCGTGTGCACCGTGACGTTCTCGGGCGCGAGGGCGAGCACCCCGTCGACACTCGCGCGAAAGCCCTCGGGCGTGTCGGTCGGGAGCCCCGCGATCAGGTCGGCGTTGATGCAGTCGAAGCCCACCTTCCGCGCGAGTTCGAACGCCTCGAAGAACCGCGCCGACGTGTGGCGGCGGCCGATCTCCGCGAGCACCCCGTCCGAGAGGGTCTGCGGGTTGATGCTCACCCGCCGCCCGCCGCCCGCCTTGATGGCGCGCAGCTTGTCCTCCGTGACCGTGTCGGGGCGGCCCGCCTCGACGGTGTATTCCCACGCCGAGGCCACGTCGAAATGCGCCGCGACCGCGTCCATCACGCGGGAGAGCTGGTCCGCCGTGAGGGTGGTGGGGGTGCCGCCGCCGAAATAGACGGTGCGCAGCCGAAGCCCCAGCTCCCGCGCGATCTCTCCGGTGGCGGCCAGCTCGCCGCACAGCCTGTCCACATAGTCGGGGATCAGCTTCGCGGCCTGCTCGACCGAGTGGGAGACGAACGAGCAGTAGGCGCACCGGGTCGGGCAGAAGGGCACCGAGACATAGAGGGAAAAGCTGTCGGGCGTCGACCGGGAAAGCAGCTCCCGCTCCACGGCGGCCGTCTCCACGGCGAGGGAGAACTTCTCCCCGCTCACCAGCCGCTCGTCCATAAAATGGCAGCGCAGGGCCGCCTCGTCCATCCCTTCCTCCATCCGCGCCGCGAAGAGCTTGACCGGACGGATGCCGGTGAGCACCCCCCAGGGCGGGCGGACGCCCGTCCCCTCGGACAAAAGCGTATAGGCCAGCACGCCGAAGCGGTGCTCCAGCCCGGAGGTTCCTCCGGCGGGCGCCTCGGCCCGCAGGGCGCGGGGGGAGCCGTCCCCCAGGCGCGAAACCGCCTCGAGAAGCCCCTCCCGGTACCGGGCGTGCAGAAAATTGCCCGCGAAATCCTCCGGGGGCGCGCCCTGCTCCACGGCGACCTTCTCGCCGGGGAAAAACATCTGTGTGAGCCGCTGGAGCTCGTAGCCGCAGGCGTGCCCGTCAATAAAGACCGTCATGCGCCGCTCCGCTCATGTAGGGGTTGTGCCTGCGTTCCCGCTCGAGGGTGCTCTCGGGGCCGTGGCCGGGCAGCACCCGGTAATCTCCCGGCAGCGCCGCGAGCTTTTTGAGCGAGGCGAGCATCGACGGGTAGTCCCCGCCGTAGAGGTCGATCCGCCCGATGTCCCCCGCGAAGAGGGTGTCCCCCGTGAAGAGCAGGTCGCCGCATTTGTAGCTGACCCCGCCCGCCGTGTGTCCGGGGGTGTCGATCACCTCGAAGCGCATCGGCCCCGCCGTGACCGCGTCCCCCTCCCCGAGCAGCAGGTCGGGGGTGAGCAGGTAGTCCTCGTCGGTCATGCCGCGCATGATCGCGAGGCTCTTGCGGCGGTCGGCGAGCATCTCGAGATCCCGCCGCCCGACCGCCAGCTTGCAGCCGAACGCCTCCCGCAGCGCCCGCACCGCGCCGATGTGGTCGTAGTGCCCGTGGGTCAGCAGGATGTATTCGGGGTGCAGGCCCTTTTCCCGCAGGAACGCCTCGAGCTTTTCCGCCTGGAAGCCCGGGTCGATGACCACGCTCGCCTCCCCGTCCGCGACGATGTAGCAGTTGGTGCCCATCGTGCCGACCGGCATCGTGTATACTTTCATCTTTTCACCTCTGGCAGCAATTCCCGCGCAGTCCCCGGCGGAAACGCCGCCGGGACCGGGCGCGGGTTATTTCTTCATGATTTCGTCCGTGTCGAGCAGGATGGTCACCGGGCCGTCGTTCTCGATCGACACGCGCATGTCCGCGCCGAAAACCCCCGTCTCGACGGGGGAGACGCCCGCGTCCTTCGCCGCGGCGACGAACCGCAGGTAGAGGGCGTTGGCCTCCTCCGGCGCGGCCGCGCCCGTAAAGGAGGGCCGCCTCCCCCGCCGCGCGTCGGCGCAGAGGGTGAAGTTGGAGACGACGAGCATCCCGCCGCCCACCTCCAACAGGGATTTGTTCATCTTGCCGTTTTCGTCCTCGAAGACGCGCAGGCCGGCGGCCTTTTCCGCGAGGAAATCCGCCTCGTCCACCCCGTCGCCCGTCACGACGCCGAGCAGGACCGCGAGCCCCTGCCCGATCTCCCCGAGCACCCGCCCGCCGGACGTGACCTTCGCGGACGAGACCCGCTGCAATACCGCTTTCATGGCGATCCCCCTACCAGTTTATTCCGGGCCGCTACTGCACAGACCTTGTGACGCTCGTCACGCCCGGGATCTTTCTGAGGTTTCCGATGATAAAGTTGAGCTGATCGATGTCGCTGACCGTGAAGGTCACCGTCACGATGTTCTCCCCCGTCTTGACCTCGCGGGCCATCAGGGTGCTGATCGAGATGCGCATCGTGGAAAGCGCCACCGAGATGTCCGCCAGCGCGCCGATGCGGTCGTCGGTGACGATCTCGATCGTGCTCTTGAAGTGCTCCTTCTTGGCGCTCTCCATCGCCCATTCGGCCCGCACCCAGCGTTCGGCGTTGTTCGGGTCGTTGATGGAGTTTATGACGTTCGCGCAGTCCTTTTTATGGATCGACACGCCGAAGCCCCGCGTCACGAAGCCGATGATCTCGTCCCCCGGCAGCGGGTTGCAGCAGCGCGCGAACTTGACCAGGCAACTGTCCAGCCCCTCGACGATCACGCCGCTCGAGGCGCCCTTCACGCGGTGCGGCTTGATTGGCACCCGCTCGGTCGGGTCCTCCGGCTCGACGGTGCGGTACATCTTGACGTAGTCCTCTTTGACGCGCGGCATGATCTTGGAGAGCAGCACGCCACCGTAGCCGACCGCCGCCAAAAAGTCGTCCACCACCTCGAAGTGCTGGCGCTTGGCGATCGCGAGCAGGAACTCCTTCGCCTTGCCCTCCGGCAGGGTGATCATGTTGCGGCGGAACTCCCGTTCCAGCTCGGCGCGGCCCTGCTCGATGTTCTCCTCGCGGCGCTCCTTCTTGTACCAGTTGCGGATCTTGTTGCGCGCCTCGGTCGTCTTGACGATCTTGAGCCAGTCGCGGCTCGGCGCGTGGTCCTTCGCGTTGGTCGTGACGACCTCGATGATCTGGCCGGTGCGCACCGGCGTGTCGAGCGCGACCATCCGCCCGTCGATCTTTGCCCCCACCATCCGGTTGCCCACCTCGGTGTGGATGGCGTAGGCGAAGTCGATAACCGTCGAGTCCACCGGCAGGGCGATCACGTCCCCCTTGGGCGTGAAGACGTAGACCTCCTCGGGCGAGAGGTCGCTCTTGATCGAGCGGACGATGTCTTCGACGTCGTCCGCCTCCTTCTGGTTCTCGATGAGCTGGCGGATCCACGCGAGGCGCTCCTCGAGCTTGTCGTGCCCGGTGATGCCCGCCTTGTATTTCCAATGGGCCGCGATGCCGTATTCCGCCGTGTGGTGCATATCCCAGGTGCGGATCTGCACCTCGAAGGGGATGCCCTCCTTGTCGATGACCGTCGTGTGGAGCGACTGGTACATGTTCGGCTTGGGGGTGGAGATGTAGTCCTTGAAGCGGTTGGGCAGCGGCCGGAAGAGGTCGTGAATGATGCCGAGGATGTTGTAGCACTCGTTGACCGAGTCGACGATGATGCGCACCGCGTAGATGTCGAAGATCTCCTCGAAGGCGCGGCCCTGGATGTAGACCTTGCGGTAGATGCCGTAGACGCTCTTGACCCGCCCGTCGATGTAGACCTCGCTGTATTCCGACGCGAGCCGCTCGCGGATCTTCGCCTTGATCTTTTCCAGGAAGCTTTGGCGGTCGGCCTTTTTGAGCTCGAGCATCTTTTCGATCTCGTGGTAGGCCACCGGGTCGAGGTAGCGCAGGGAGATGTCCTCGAGCTCCTCCTTGACCGCGCGGATACCAAGCCTGTGCGCCAGCGGTGCATAGACCTCCATCGTTTCAAGCGCCTTGTCGCGGCGCTTCTGCTCGGGCATGACCTCGATCGTGCGCATGTTGTGCAGCCGGTCGGCCAGCTTGATGATGATCACGCGCACATCCTGCGCCATGGCGAGCAGCATCTTGCGCACGTTCTCCGCCTGCTGCTCCTCGCGGGAGGTGAAGCTGATCTTGCCCAGCTTGGTCACGCCCTCCACGAGCAGCGCCACGTCCGCGCCGAACTGCTTCTGGACCTGTTCGGCCGTGACGTCGGTGTCCTCCACCACGTCGTGCAGCAGCGCGGCCTCGACGCATTCGCTGTCCATGCCGAGGTCGACCAGGATGATCGAGACGGCGATCGGGTGGGAGATATACGGCTCCCCCGATACGCGGCACTGGCCCTTGTGGGCCTCTCTGGCCACCTCGTAGGCCGCAAGGATCTTTTCGCGGTCGTAGGGACGGCCGCTCTTTTCGATCGCCTGCAGCAGATCTTCAATTACATAGTATTTCATTCGCTTCCTCCATCACGGGCGATTGCCCGCAACCAGGTTGCCGGTTCATACGCCGGCCGGCAGGCTTCGGGATTGCAGCTCCCGCAGGATTTTCGACTGGGAGATATCCACCTTCTGCGGATTGGGCACCACCGCCACATGCCTGCCGCCCGGGCCGCGGGTAACGAGGTGCATCTCGTCGAGCACGTCGATCGCGAGCTTCAGCTTGCACAGGCAGGAGATGTTCCCCCGCAGCTTCGCGTAGATCACCTCGTCGGGCGCCGAAAGGTTGCCCTTCGAGCGCAGGTAGCGGTAGACCACCGCGATGTCGTCCCGGCTGGGCACCACCTGCGCCCTCGCCGGCTCCTCCACCGGCTCGCTGCGGCGCAGCCGCTGGTAGACCTGCTCCGAGTGGTGGATCTTATCGTAATCGATCCCCGTCAGGTGGATGTCCTTCACCTTGACCGAGACGCGCAGCTCGCCGTTCCACTCCCCCACGTCGACCGTCGCGGCCAGATCGACCACCTCGCCGACCGCATAGGGAAAGTTTTCCTGCGACACGCCGAAATAGACCGCGTAAAAGACCGTGTCCTCCCCCGCGAACCGCAGCCGCAGGTGCTTGCCCTCCCCGATGGGGTAGACCCCCTGGAGGGTGCAGCCGGGAATTTGGAAGACGGGCAGCTCGTTGCCCGAGCCGAACGGCTCGAGCAGTGCGAGCGGCTGGATCGAGTGGACGTTGAGCTGGCGCGGCGAGAGGGCGCAGTCGATGTTGATCGTCTGCTGGGGCATCTCGGGGTAGTGCTCCGCCGCCCAGAGGTTGATTTTTTCGATGAAGGCGGGCAGCTTTTCCATCGGGACCGTCAGCCCGGCAGCCTGGTTGTGCCCGCCGTAGCGCACGAGCAGCTCGGAGCAGGAGTCGATCGCGTCGATGATCGAGAAGCCCTCGACGCTGCGGCCCGAGCCGCGCGCGTTCTCCCCCTCGACCGACAGCACGATGCAGGGCTTGCCGAACCGCTCGACCATGCGTGAGGCCACGATGCCCACGATGCCGTGGTGCCAGCCCTCGCCGTAGATGACGATCACCCGGCGGCCGAGCGCCTCGGCGTCCGATTCAAGCTGCTGCATGATCTGCCGGACGATCTGGTCCTCGATCGCGCGGCGCTTCTCGTTGAGGGAGTTGATCCCCCCGGCCAGCTCCTCAGGCTCGTCGCCGCCTCCCACGAAAAGCTCGATCGCGTTGTCGACGCAGTCGAACCGGCCCGCCGAATTGATGCGCGGCACGATGCCGTAAGCGATGTTCTCGCAGGAGAGCTGCTTATCCGCCATGCCGCACACCCGGATGAGCGCGGCCAGGCCCTCGTTGTCGGTGTTCTGGAGGCTCTCGAGCCCCCGCCGCACGATCGTGCGGTTTTCGCCGGTGAGCGGCACGATGTCCGCCACCGTCGCCACGGCGACGAGGTCGCCGTACTGGTCGAGCATCAGCTCTCCGTCGTCCCCCTCGAGCGCGCAGATGAGCTTGAAGGCCACCCCCACGCCCGCGAGATATTCGCACCCGCTCTCGTCGTCGAGGCGGTGCGGGTCGACCACCGCGGCCGCCGCGGGCAGCACCTCGCGCGGCTTGTGGTGGTCGGTGATCACCACGTCGAGCCCGAGCGAGGAGGCGTACTCCACCTCACCGATCGCCGTGATGCCGTTGTCCACCGTGATGACGAGGCGCACCCCGTCGTCGTGGATGAGCTTCAGCGCCTCCCGGTTGAGGCCGTAGCCCTCCCGGTCGCGCTGGGGGATGTAATAGCAGACGTCCGCGCCCGCGGACTCGAGATAGCTGTAGAGCACGACCGTCGACATGATGCCGTCGCAGTCGTAGTCGCCGTAGACGGCGATCCGCTCCCCATCGGAAAGCGCCCGCCGGATGCGCGCCACGGCCTTATCCATGTCGCGGATCGCCAGCGGGTCGGTCAGCGTCCCGTCCGGAGACAGGAAGCGTTCGATCTTTTCCCGGGTGTCATACCCTCTGCCGGCCAGCACCCGCACAGCAATCAGCGGCAGGCCCAGCTCGCTCGCGAGCCGCTTGGCCGCCGCCTCGTCGGGGCGCCGGACGTTCCAGCGTTTTATCGGCACGTAGATTCCTCCGTTTTCCGCAGATACCTCCCGCCGTCCCCGCGGAAAATCCGCAGGAAACCGGGCGCGGAGGCCGGAAGGCCCCGCGCGGCGGGAAAACCGTAAAAGTCATCGATGCTTGCCATTCATACAGTAAGAGATATTGTACCACTTTTTTGCCAAAAACACAATATACGGCTCCAAAGCGGTTTCTTCGGCAGGCCCCGTCCCAAAACGCCGCTCCCAAATGAAAACCGGCAGGACGCGAAGCGCCCTGCCGGTAAAACGGTTCTGTTTATTCCGCGGAATCCTCGGGGATCTCGCCCTGCGCGCCGTCCGGGCCGGCCTCGTAGACAACGGCGGACTCCTCGGCGGCGGGAGCTTCCTCCTCGGCCGGCGCGGGCGCCTTGTCGGCGAGCAGCGCGCGGATCGAGAGGCTGACGCGCTTCTTCTCGCTGTCGAGCTCGGTGATCTTCACCTCGACCTCCTGGCCGATCGCAAGCACGTCGGAGGGCTTGTTGATCCGCTCGTTGGAGATCTGGCTGATGTGGATGAGCCCGTCCACGCCCGGGATGATCTGGGCGAACGCGCCGAACGGGGTCATCGAGACGACCTTGACGGTGCAGACGGTGCCGACCGCGTAGTCACGCTGCATGATGACCCACGGATTGTCCTCCGCCTTCTTGTAGCCAAGGGAGATCTTCTTGTTCTCCGCGTCGATGTCCTTGATGTAGACCTCGACCGTGTCGCCCACGCTGACGATCTCGGAGGGATGCTTGATGCGGTTCCAGCTCAGCTCGGAGATGTGCACCATGCCGTCCACGCCGCCCAGGTTGACGAACGCGCCGTAGCTGGTGAGGGATTTGACGACGCCGGTGTAATGCTTGCCGACCTCGACCTCCTGCCAGAACTTCTCCTCGAGCTCGCGGCGCTGCTCGCGCAGGACCGCACGGATCGAACCGACCGCGCGTTTGCGCTGGCGGTTGACTTCCAGAATCTTGAACTGGACCTTCTTCTTGAGCAGGTCCTCCAGGCTGTCGTTGCGGGAAAGGGTGGCCTGGGAGGCGGGGATAAAGACCTTGACGCCGTTGGTCAGCGCCAGCACGCCGCCCTTGATGACCTCCACGACGGTGCCCTCGAGGATCTCCTCGGTGTCCACCGCGTTCATGACCTTCTCGAAACCGGCAATTGCATCGAGGCGCTTCTTGGAGAGCATCACGGTGCCCTCGACGTCATTGACGCGCACGACCAGCAGGTCCATCTGGTCGCCAACCTTGACGAGCTCCTCAGGCTTCGCGTTGGGGTCGTCGGTCAGTTCGGACAGCGGGACGTAGCCCGCGTGCTTGGTGCCGATGTCGACGGAAATCTCGTTCGGCGCGATCCCCGTGACGGTCGCTGTGACCTTCTCCCTGTTATCTATTGTTTTGAAGGATTCATTCAACATCTCTTCAAAAGAAAGCTCGTCCTGATCTTTAAGAATCTCACTCATGGTTTTATGTACCTCCTTAATTATGCAAGCCGGCGTCGACGCGCCCGCTGTAACGCCAATCCTAGTATAACCGCCCAGATCGAGATCATGCAGCTCCGCCGCAGACTCGATCAGAAAGGTGTCGCAATACGCCCCGCAGAGCTGCGCCAGCTTGGCGGTGTTGGAGCTTTTCCGGCCGCCGATCACGATCATCGCATCGCTTTGGGCCGCCAGCTCCCGCGCCTCAGACTGTCGTTTTTCAGTAGCAATACATATTGTATCAAATATTCGGAGCTTTGTACACACTTTTTTAAGTTTTTCTACACATTTTTCCCATTCCGGCACCGAAAAAGTCGTCTGTGCAAGCAGGGTGACGGGCCGGTTTCCACCATTATCCAAAATCGGAATGATTTTGTCAAGCTCTTCCGCCGAACGGAAGATGTGCGTCTCCCCCTCGCAGAAGCCCGCGATCCCCACCACCTCCGGATGGGAGGGGTCCCCCGCGATGAGCGTGACGCTCTCCCCCGAGTGCTCCGCCGCAAGCCGGTGGAGCTTCTCGACATAGGGGCAGGTCGCGTCGACCACCCGCGCGCCCGACGCCGCCAGCTCCTCGTAGACCTGCGGCGGCACCCCGTGCGACCGGATGATCACCGTCCGGCCGTCCGTGTTCTCCGCGGGGCTTTCGATCACCCGCACGCCCGCGCGCGCGAGCTCCTCCACGATCCGGGGGTTGTGGATGAGCTCCCCGAGCGTGCAGGCGGGCGTCCCCGAACGGGCCTCCGCGAAGGCGGCGTCCACCGCCCGCCGGACCCCGAAGCAGAAGCCCGCCGTCTTCGCCACCGTGATCCGTTTCAAATCCCGTCCTCCAGCAGCCTGACGATCTCGTCCATCACAAGGCGGCTGGCCTCCTTGAGCTCGTGCGGCGCGATCTCCGCGCCGAACCCGAACCGCGCGTTTTCGATCGGCTTTCCGTAGCGGACGGTCACCGGCGACCGGAAGCCGATCCGCTCCCCGAAACAGACGGCGCAGGGCACCACGTCCGCCCCCGTCTGCTGCGCGATCATCGCGACCCCCGACTTGGGGCGGCCGGGCGTTCCCGTCTTCGAGCGGGTGCCCTCGGGGAACATCCCCAGCACGCCGCCCCCGGTGATGATGCGGTCCGCCCAGTCGATCGCGCCGGTGTCCCCCTTGCCGCGCTCGATCGGGAAGGCACCCAGCGCGGTGATGATCCTGGCGAAGAGCGCGTTCTTCTGGAAGAGCTCCGCCTTGGCCATGTAGCAGACCTTGTGGCGCTTGACCGGGATCCCCGCCAGCACCGGGTCCCAGTTGGAGCGGTGGTTGGCCGCGAGGATGAATCCCCCGCCGTCGGGGACGTTTTCGAGGCCGACCACCCGGAACCGGAAGGCCAGCCGCAGGAAGACGGCGCACAGCGCCCTTACGACCTTATAAAACATCGCGCAGCCTCTCCTTCACCAGCTTGGTGAGCACCTGGACCGACTGCTCGAGGGTGTTGCCCGTCGTGTCGACGAGCAGGGCGTCGTCCGCCTGCTTAAGCTGCGCGATCGCCCGGTGCGAGTCGTTGTAGTCGCGCTGCCTGACCTCCTCGAGCAACGCGTCATAGTCGACGTCGTGCCCCTTGGCCTTCAATTCGTCGTACCGGCGGCGCGCCCGCTCCTCGGGCGACGCCGTCAGGAAGATCTTCACCTGCGCGCCGGGCAGCACGATCGTGCCGATGTCGCGGCCGTCCATGACCACGTCGTGCTCGACCGCCATATTCTGCTGGAGCGCGAAGAGGAACTGCCGCACCGCCGGGATGGCGCTCACATTGCTCGCGGCCATCGAGACCTCCGGGCGGCGGATCTCCTCCGACACGTCGTAGCCGTTGAGGAACACCCGCTGCTCCCCGTTCTTATAGCGCAGCTCCACCTTGATGCCGCCGAGCAGCCGCTCGACCCCCGCCGGGTCGTCCGTCGCCACACCGTTGGCGTTGGCGTAGAGGCCGATCGCGCGGTAGAGCGCGCCCGTGTCCACATAGATATAGCCGAGCTCCTTCGCGATCGCGCGGGCGATCGTGCTCTTGCCCGCGCCCGCGGGTCCGTCTATCGCTATCGAAATCATCCGTTTCTCTCCTTTTATCCGTTCCGATTGACGCCCTTCGCGGCCAGGAGGGCCGTCGACCAGGCAATCTGGAGGTTGTAGCCCCCAGTCAGCGCGTCCACGTCGATCACTTCCCCCGCGAAATAGAGCCCCTTCACGAGCTTGGACTCCATCGTGCGCGGGTCGATCTCCCGGACCGCCACGCCGCCCGCCGTGACCACCCCCGCCTCGACGGGCAGCAGCCCCGCCGGCGTGACCGGCAGCGCCTTTAAAAGCGCGGCGAACGCCCGCCGCTCCTCCCGCGTGACCGCGTTCACCTTGCGGTCGGGCGGAATCCCGCTCAGGCGCACCGCGACCGGGATGAGCTTTTTGGGCAGGAGCTGGTCGAGGGCGTTTGCAAAGTCGCGGTTTTTCGCCGCGGAAAAGTCCCGCAGCAGCCGCGCGTCGAGCTGCCGGTCGTCGAGCCCCGGCTTGAGGTCGATCTCCATCCGGAAGCCCCCCGGGTCCCCCGCCAGGTAGGAGGAGGCGGAGAGGACCAGCGGCCCCGACACGCCGAAATGGGTGAAGAGCATCTCCCCCAGCTCGGAGAAGACCGCCTTTCCCCGCGCGTCCCGCAGGGTGAGGGTCACGTTTTTGAGGGAAAGCCCCATCAGCTCGGCGCACCACGGCTCCTTCGCGCGCACCGGCACGAGGGAGGCCCGCGCCGGGACGACCGTATGGCCGAGCGCCTTTGCCAGCCGCCAGCCGTCCCCCGTCGAGCCGGTCGCGGGATAGCTGCACCCGCCGGTGGCGACGAGCACCGCGTCCGCGGAAAGCTCGCGGCCGTCCTCCAGCCGCACGCCCCGTACGCCTCCGTCCTCCGCCAGGATGTCAGTCACGCGCGCGGATGTTACCAGCCGCGCGCCGGACGCCTTCGCAAAGCGGACGAGCGCGTCCGCCACGTCGGCCGCCCGGTCGGACACCGGGAACACCCGGCCTCCCCGCTCGGTCTTGAGCGGCACGCCGAGCGACTCGAAGAACGCCATCGCGTCCGCCGGGGAAAAGGCGCTGGCCGCGCCGTAGAGGAAGCGCGGATTGGTGCGCACATTCCGCAAAAAGTCCTCGGGCGAGCAGTTGTTGGTGACGTTGCAGCGGCCCTTGCCGGTGATCAGCAGCTTGCGGGCGGGGCGCGCCCCCCGCTCGAGCACCGTGACCGACGCGCCGCCCTTCGCGGCGAAGCCCGCCGCGAACAGCCCGGCGGCTCCCCCGCCGATCACGACAAGGTCAGACACCGGCTTCCTCCCCGCGCTTTTCGTAGACCTCGTATTCGTCCCAGATCTGTTCGAGGCGGTCGTAGGTGCGGGCGATCTCGTCGTGCTTTTTCATGCCCACCGCCACGATCAGGGCGTTGATGAGGGAGAGGGGCGCGACGAGCGAGTCGATGAAGGAGACCATGTCGCTGCGCGCCATCAGCACATAGTCGGCGTTCTCTGCCAGCGGAGACTGGTTCGAGTCGGTGAGCGCGATGACCTTCGCGCCGCTCCGGGCGGCGAAGTGGGAGGCCTGCACCGTCCGTTTGGAGTAGCGCGGGAAGCTGATGCCGATGAACACGTCCTCCGGCCCGATGCGCATGATCTGCTCGAACATCTCGCTGCGGGAGGTGGTGTTGATGAGGCGGACGTTCGGGAAGATGTGGTTGAAGTAGAAGCTCAAAAACTGCGCGAGCGCCGACGAGGAGCGCACGCCGATGATATAGATGCTCTTCGCCGCGCAGATGCAGCCGACCGCCGACTCGAAATCGGCGCGGCTCGTCTCCTCGAGGGTGCGGCGGATCTTTTCGATGTCCTTGCCGAGCACCTTGGCGAGCACGTCGGCGTTTTCGAGCTGGTCGCTCGTCACGTCCATCCGCTGCACGGTGGTCAGCTTGTTGCGGATGAGCTCCTGGAGCGCCCTCTGCAGCTCGGGGTAGCCCGCGAAGCCCACCTCCGACGCGAAGCGCACGACGGTCGATTCGCTCACCCCCACCGTGCTGCCCAGCTTGCTGGCGGTCATGAACGCCGCCTTGTCAAAATGGTTGATCATGTAGTTGGCGATCAGCCGCTGCCCCTTGGAAAACTGCGGGGTCATTTTGCCGATGAGCGCCAATAAATCCTGGCCCATATCCGATCCTTTCCTTCTGCATCCTGCAAAACGCAAGGTGATCCTCTTTCAGCTTTCTATCATAGCGGAATTCCGCCGGAAAATCAAGCGCGTTCGGATAAAATGGCAGAAAAAATGCAGGACTTTTTGCAAAGTCCTGCATTTCGGGGCGGATTATTTGGCAATTTGTGTAACGGCGATGGCGTCGAGGATCGTTTTTTCCTTGGCGAGCTGGCCGTACTTGTTGACCTCGGTCTTGTCCTTGGGGCCATGGGTCACGCAGGCCGCGCCGCCGATGCAGCCGCCCACGCAGGCCATGCCCTCGATGAAGTTGTTGGGCAGCAGGTTTTTGTTCGCCTTGAGCAGCGCGATCCTGCACTCCTCGATGCCGTCGCAGGCGATCGGATTCGCCTTGAACTGGTCCTCCGGGATGCCGTGCTCCTTGAGCGCCTCGGCCACCGCGTCGGAGAGGCCGCCGCTGCGCGCGAAGATGCGCCCGTAGTAGGAGGCGTTGTCGAGCAGGCTCTCCTCGAGGTTCTCGACGTTCACCTCGCGCGCGTCGAAGAGGGCCTGGAGCTCCTCAAAGGTGATGACGCAGTCGATGCCGGTGATATGCTCCTGCTGGAACTCCATCTTCTTGGCGGTGCAGGGGCCGACGAAGACGCACTTCGCGGTGGGGTCGGTCCGCTTGATGAACCGCGCGACCGCCTCCATCGGGGAGGGGTTGTGGGAGATCTTGTCCACAAGCCCCGGGAAGGCGCTCTTGATGTAGGCGACGAACGCCGGACAGCAGGAGCTGGTCAAAAAGCCCTTCTCAACGAGCTCCGCGGCCTCCGCGTAGGCCACCATGTCCGCGCCGAGCGCCGCCTCGATGACGCTGTGGAAGCCGATCTTCCGAAGCCCCGTCACGACCTGCCCGGTCTTGGCATAGCTGAACTGGGAGGAGATCGACGGCGCCACGACCGCGTAGACCTTGTATTTCGTGTTGTTCTCGCTCTCCCGCATGATCGTCAGCGCGTCGAGCAGAAACGACTTGTCGACGATCGCGCCGAACGGACACTGGTAGACGCAGGCGCCGCAGGAGATGCACTTGTCGTTGTCGATCTTCGCGGAGTTGTCCCGGTGCATGCTGATCGCGCCGATTTTGCAGGCGTTCTCGCACGGGCGGGTGTACTTCATGATCGCGGTGTAGGGGCAGGCGGTCGCGCACTTGCCGCACTCAATGCACTTCTCCTGGTTGATGCGCGCCTTGCCGTCGCGCACCTCGATCGCGCCCGTCGGGCAGGCGTGCTCGCAGCGGTGCGCGATGCACCCGCGGCAGGCCGAGCCCACGTGGTAGCGGTTGACCGTGCACTCGTCGCAGGCGATGCGCAGCACCTCGATGACGTTGGCGTTCTCCTTGTCGCCGCCCATCGCCATGCGGACCCGCTCGGTGATGATCGCGCGCTCCTTGTAGACGCAGCAGCGCGTCGTCGGCTTGGGGCCGGGGGCGATGTCCATCGGGATGTCCCGGTAGGCGCTCTCGAGCGTCCCCTGGTCGAAGTGCTCGACAACCCCCTTGAGGACCTTGTATTTCAGCATCTGGACGTTGGTGTCGAAATTGCGTTCGGTAATTTGCATCTGTTACCCTCCATTGACGCGGCTGGCCGCGGGTTTGGTCATCTAGTAGTAGCTCACCCTTACCGTCTTGCCCATCAGCTCGAGGTATTTGGCGAGGTCTTCGATCAGCCGCAGCTTGATCGAAAGATCGATCGGCATATCCGGGTTCTGGTGGGCCGGGTTCATCGCCCGCCCCACGAAGAGGTTCACGTCGGTCGCGCTCTCAAAGAGCATCTGCGCGATCAGCGAGGCGCCGTCCTTCTTGCCGATCCATTCGCTGTAGGTGTCGGTGCCCGACGAATACCGCCGCGCGAGCTCGACGACGTGCTTCATCGTGAGCACCCCCTCGGTGCACAGGTCCACGCCCTCGATAAAGCCGATCGGCGGGATCTCGGGGTCGAGGTAGTCGAGGCAGGTCCTGACGGAGGTGTGCAGGTATTTGGCCACGATCGTGGAGGTCGTGCCCCCGCAGACGATCGTCTTGCCCCCCTGCCCGAAGAAGAGCCGCATGATCTTTTCGTCGTCCTCCGGGTTGACCGGCGGGCCGATCATCAGATTGACGAGCTGGCGCTCGCGGATGCGCAGCGCGGCCACCGTCGTGTCGTCGCCCGGCTTTCCCATGTAGAGATCGCGGCAGGCGTCGCTCACGAGCCCCGCCACCGCCTTGGCCGACATGGCCGCGTTGTAGTGGGCCTCGAGGTATTCGACGACGTTCGGCCGCTCCCAGCCGAAGTTGAGCGACTGGCCCACCCCCGCGTGGATGACGCCGTCGCTCATCGCGACGAACACGTCCCCCAGGCGCGCGGGGAAGCGGGATTCGTAGATCTTCTTGCCCGCGATCGTCTTCTCGGTCCGCTCGTAGTCGACGCTTCTGCCGTCCCGCAGCATGATCACGTCGGGGTTGTCGTACTGGATGAGGGAGACCTCGTCCCCGTGCACCTTGATCACCGTGAAGGTCGCGTAGGCCACCTGGCGCACCGAGCAGACGGGCAGCGTCTGCGCGATCGTCGTCACGCAGTCCTCCACGGTCATGTCGCTGTCCATCATCGTCGCGATGATCTTGGAGGTGAGGGTCGAGAGGATGTTCGCCTTGACGCCGCTGCCCAGCCCGTCGGCCAGCACCATCGTGAAGTCGCCGCTCGGGTTGTTCTTCACCTCGACGCGGTCGCCGCACAGCTGCTCGCCGTACTTGTTGAGGCTGATGTAGCCGTTCTCCATAAACAGTTTTTCCATGGCTACTCGTCCTCCGAGAGCACGGTGTTCTTGATCTTGGTCAGCGCGATCTTCGTCTCGGCGGTCGTTTCGCCCAGCAGCGACGCGATGTCCTGGACGATGCGCATCTGCTTTTCGATCACCTTGTCGGTGATGTCGATCGTCTGGGCGCGGCGCTCGATGTACTTCTCCCTGCGCGCCTGCTCCGCCGTGATGTCCTTGAAGATGCCGAACAGGCAGTGGTGGTCCGCGTCGCGTACCACCGTCAGCTCGACGTGCTTGTCGAGGTCCGCCAGGTACATCTTCTTGTCGATCACATCGTTGCCCGTCTCAAGCACATCCTGGAAATCGGTCGGGTCGATCAGGTCGATCACGTCCCTGCCGATCGCGTCCTTCGACTTGGGGATGTTGAAAAGGTGGCAGGCGGACATGTTCATCCGCTGGACGGTCAGCCGGTCGTCGAGCACCAGGATCGCGTTGGGAGACACCGCGAACACGTTGTTCGAGAAGCTCTCCGCGTTCTCCAGCAGGTAGGGCAGGCACATCGTGATGTCCGCCTTGCCGTTGTAGACCGCCTTGGCCTTGTCGCGGCAGGTCGGGTAGCCGCAGGAGCCGCAGTTGAGCTCGTCCTCCGGCTTGGTTTTGCCCATGCGCGCGAGGATGTCGGTGATTGCCGCCGCGGGCGGGTCGGGCTCGTGCACGAACTCGTTGGGGATGTGGCGCGCGAGGCCGAAACCGCAGGCGATGTCGAAGTCGGGCTTTTTGTCCTCGTCCGGCTGGGCGAACTCGTCCACCCGCACCCGGCTGCCGAGCAGGTTCTCCTGGTAGGCGCGCGCCGCGGGCCCGTTGATGCAGCTGCCCTCGCAGGCGCTCATCTCGACGAAGTACCCCTTGAGGCCGCCGCGCTCGATCGCCTCGATCGCGCGCACGCAGTTTTCCACCCCGTCGACCGCGATGTACTTGTAGCCGGTGCCGCGCGTGTGCATGCACTCGATGATGCCGCCCGTGCGCGGGAAGAAGCGGGAGGCGCGTCCCTCGCTCTCCGCCACCGGGGCGGGCGCGACCTCGATATGCCGCATCTGGAACCACTGCACGAGCTCGTCGAAGGTGAGCACGCAGTCTATGTAGCCGGGGACCTTCTGCATCTCGTCCTTTTTGGAGATGCAGGGGCCGATGAAGACGACGTAGGCGTCGGGGTATTCCTCCTTGATGAGCTTCGCGCTGGCCATCATCGGGGAGATCACCGGCGCGATACAGGGGATGACCGCCGGGAAATACTTCTGGATGAGGGTGACGACCGTGTGGCAGCAGGAGGAGATGATGACCTCCTGTTTGTGATCGCGGATGAGGTTTTCATATTCGCTCTTGACGATATAGGCGCCCTCGGCGGTCTCCCGCGCGGCGAACAGCCCGAGCTTTTTGAGGTATCCCTCCATCTCCCCGATCCCCGAGACGGGGAACTCGCTGATAAACGAGGGGGCGAGCGTCGCGATGACCCGCTTGCCGGAGCCCACCGCCCCGATCACCTCGGTCAGGTCGCTGCGCACGCGCTTCGCGTTCTGCGGGCAGACGACGACGCACCGCCCGCACAGGATGCACTCCTCCGGGATGATCTTCGCCTGGTTGTCGGCGAAACGGATCGATTTGACCGGGCAGGAGCGGATGCACTTGTGGCAGTTTTTACAGTTGGCCTTCTTGAGGCTCAGTACGTCGGTCATTGCGGCTGCAGCTCCTTCACGACCTTATCAATGAAAATTTCCCGGGCGTTGTCGGTGTTGAGCCCGGTGACGATTTCGTCGTTCACCTTGATCGTCACGCCGTGCTGGCAGTGGCCGAGGCAGAAGGACGCGTTCAGGCTCACCCGGTCCTCCAGCTTGTATTCCGCGATCAGCTCCTTGAACGCGTTGATGATGTTGTAAGAGCCTTTGAGATGGCACGAGCTTCCGATGCAGACGTAAATTTCCATGTCGTTTCCTCCGGTTCTTGTTTTCCCGGAGGGGCCGCTGTTTCGTTCCCCTTTTCCCGCGCGACGGCCCCATCCGTTTTCTTTCTATAAGGATACTACATTTCGGTTTCTTTTTCAATGTGTTAATTCTTTAACAATATGTAAAATCCTCCGCTCTTTTTGTCATTTCATCCAAATCCTCACGTTTTCAGCAGTTTACGCCGTTCCCTGTAGTCAGGCATCCATTTTGCCATCTCCGCGTGGAACCCCGCCTGGTGGTCGGGGTGCAGAAAGTGCACGTATTCGTGCAGCACCACGTATTCCACCGCCGCACGCGGCTTTCCCATCAGCTGCTTGTTGAGGGTGATGCGGTTCTTCGCCGGGCAGCACACCCCCCAGCGGCTCTTCATCCACCGCACCCGCAGCTCGGGCTTTTCCGGCAGCAGGCGCGCGAAGAGCGGATAGATCCGGTCGCTCACCTCCGTGAACGCCTCGAGACATTCCGCGTCGGTGTACGCCTCCCGCGCCGCCTCGGCCTCCCCCGCATGCGCCGCCAGGCGTTCCCGCGCCCGCGCGATCCACGCCGCGCGGCCCGCGACAAACCCGTCCACCTCGGAAAGCGGCGTGCGCCGGGGCGCGGAAACATGCACCGTCCCGTCGGCGCGCACCCGCAGATTGAGGTTTTTGACCGCCTTCCGGGTCAGCTCGTATTCCACGCCGCCCGCCGTCCGCGTCATCCCTTCCCCTCCTAATTCAGCGTGCGGAAGCCGTACTCCTCGATCGGATCGAGCTTTTGCACCGTCAGGTTTTGCACCTCGCTGTAGTGGCTGCCGCGCCGCACCGCCGCCGTAAACGCCTCCACCGCGTCGGGCGCGCCCTGCACCTCCATGTCCACCGCGCCGTCCTCCCGGTTGCGCACCCAGCCGGTGAGCCCCAGCCCCCGCGCCGTATAGCTGACATAGTAGCGGAAGCCCACCCCCTGCACATAGCCCTCTGCCAGCAGGTAAAGCCTCATCTTTTTCGCCACGGGCGTCTCCCCCTTTCCGGTGATCTCCATCGATTTTACCGCAAACGGACGATATTGTCGAGAGTCTGGCGGCCGCCGGCGGCTTTGGATTTTTTGCCCTGCGGGCGGCGGGCGCTTTACGGGAATTGCCGCCCGTGGGCGGCAAGAATCACGAGCGCGTTCCGCCGCGCGCCTCGGGTTCCTTTTCGGACGGACGAAAAGGAACCAAAAGTCCGCCTAAGGGACTTCCGCCTTGGGCGGCCTGCCCGGGCTGCGCCCGGAGCGCGCTACGCGCGACGGCCGATCTCCGGCCTAAGAGCCGCCTTCGGCGGTTGGCCTCCGAAACGCGGTCTGCGGACCGCAGTCGCGGGCGCTCCGCCCCGCGACCCCGGCTTGAGTCCGCTACGCGGACCCGGCCCTGCGGGCCGGAACTTTAAGCGGTATCCCCCGGGAGCACCTTGCCATGACCCGCAGGTTACAGCCGCTCCCCACGGGTACACCAGCTGAGGGCTCAATTCAGGTTGCGGGCGCTCCCAACGGGCGGGAACAGAGAGTGCAGAGCGACTGCCGTGAGGCGCATGCGCATTACTGCGGCGACCCGCGGGCCCAGTGTCGGGGGGGCCTCAGCGGATGTTCGCCTTGGGCATGGGCCGCAAAAGACAGGCCGGACGGCGGCGGGCCTGATTAAAGTCTTTGGGCGCTTTCTTCAGAAAGCGCGGAACAGGCGCGAAGCGCAAAAACAAAAGCCCGGCTTGCGCCGGGCTTTCGCTTTTTTCCGTTTCTCTTCCTACTCCGCGTAGGCGGCGGCCTTGCGCAGCGCCTCGTTGAAGGGGCCGACCGAGATCGTGACGGACGAGGCCAGTTCCCCGCCCGCCGGCGCGCCCTTCTCGGTGACGGAGAGCTCCTCCAGCTCGCCGACCGTGCGGCCCGCGGCGTACCGCGCGTAGGCCGCGGCCTGCTCGTACCACTCCTTGCCGATGCCCGACGCCTCGCGCATGCCGTAGCTGTCGCCCAGCTCGTTCTTTGTGCGGAAGGGGCCGTTCAGGTCGGAGGTGATGGCGCCCGAACCGTCAAAGCGCACGGCGCCCTGCGAGCCGTCGAGCACGCAGCTCGTGATCGTGCCGTCCGGTGCGAAGGAAACGGCCGCGTAGGTGGAATCCGCCTGCGCGGTCCCCTCCGATTCCCCCGCGCCCTTGGAGTTCCGCATGTTGGTGGCGATCCCGAGCCCGAGGGAATCCCCCTCGCGCGCGCCGAGCGCCTGCGCGTTCCGCGCCGCCTTCTCGATGCCGTCGATAAAGCCGCCCACCGCGATCGTCACCGAGGAGGAGAGCTCCGCCTCCGTGGGGGCGGTACGCTCGTCAAGCGCCATGCCCTTTACCTCCGCGACCGTCTTGCCGGTGACATAGGAGGCAAACGCCGCCGTCTGCTCATACCACTCCCTGCCGATGCCCGACGCCTCCGCGAGCCCGTAGTCCTTCCCGAGCTCCCGCTTGGAGGGGAACACCGTGCCCGCGTTGAGCGCGAGCGCGCCGTCCGCCGTAAAGGGAATCCTGCTCTGCACCGCGTCGATCGCGCAGGCCGCAATCCGTCCGTCGCCGTCCACCAGCAGGGCGACCGCCGTCGAACCGATGTCCGCCAGCCCCTCTTCGCCGGCCGCGGACGTGGAGTCGGCGGCCGAGGTGATCACCGCGAGCCCCGTCTTCAGCACGTCCGCCTGCGGGGCGCTCTCCCGGGAGGCGGTGTTCGGCTCGAGCGAGGCGGACGGCTGGCTGCCCCGGCTTTCGCCCCCGTCCTGTCCCGCCGCCCGGCAGCCCGCCAGCAGGCCTGTCAAAAGCAGGGCGCAGAGCGTCCATGCGGTCAATCGTTTCATACTTCTTCCTCCTTGCGGCCTCTGTCGGCCGGCAGAATTTTTGTTTTCCTTAGTATGCCAAATTCCGCGCGCCGCCCTCCCGGAAGTTTTTGGCACGCATAGCCGCGGGGCGCGCGGGAGTATATTAAGATTGTATAAAGAAGCATAAAAATGATTGTACCTGGAACGCATTTATGCTAGGATAATGGCATCAACAAACCGGCCGCGCGCCGGACAAAGGAGTCCAACACATCATGGTCAAGCACATCGTCATGTGGAAACTGGAAGAGGTCGCAGAAGGCAACACCCGCGAGGACAACGCCCGGCTCATCAAGCAGGGGCTCGAAGCACTGAACGGCGTCATCGACGGCATCCTGACCCTTGAGGTGGGGAAAAACATCAACCCCAAGGGCTTCGATCTCGTCCTCTACTCCGAATTCGTTTCGCAGGAGGCCCTCAAGGCCTACGACCAGCATCCTGAACACCTCAAAATGCGCGAATTCATCCGCAAGGTCATCACCGAGCGGGTCGTCGCGGACTACGAGGCATAACCCCCGGGATTTCAAAAACGGCCGCGCTGCGGCCGTTTTTTTGTCCGCCTCCGGCGGACAACGCCGAAATCCCGGCCCGCCGCGCGAAAAACCGCCCCGGCCCGCTTCTGCGGGCCGGGGCGGTGATGCGTGTGCGGCAGCGCCGTCACGGATTTTCAAATTTGACCTTGCGGGTCCGGATGGGCGCGGGACGGAAGGCTCTCGCGAGCTCGGCGCCGCGGTAGACCACGAAGTAGAAGGGCACCGCCAGCAGGATCGCCGCGAAGACGTCCGCGATCGAATGCTGCTTGATAAAGACGGTGGACATGCAGATGAGCACCATCAGGACCTCCGAGCCCCAGCGGACGGCCTTATGCCGCCGGCCGAGCTCGCTGCGGCGGATCGCGATGTTCACGCCGATCGAATTGAAGCAGTGGATGCTCGGGCAGACGTTGATCGGCGGGTCCGCCAGGTAGATCGTGCGCACCGCGTCGGTGAGCAGGTTGTCGCGCGGGAAGACGAGCGGCCGCAGGATCTGGCCGTTGGGGAATACCGTATAGATCGCGAGGCAGACGGTCATGCCGCCGAAGAGGAAGGCGCACAGCCGGAAATAGTCGGGCTTGGAGCGAACGAGGAAATAGCCCACCGCCGCCGCGACGTAGAAAAACCACAGCAGGTAGGGGATGACGAAGATCTCCTGGAAGGGGATCAGCGTGTCGATCCACGAACCCGCCCAGTGTTCGGGGCGGGCGTTGCCCTGCAGCCAGCCGAACCAGAGCATATAGGGCACAAAATAGAGCAGGAGCGCCGCATGCCGGTAATTGTAGAGGGTTGTCTTCCAGTTCCTTATCATATCAGATCACCTGTTTCCTCACGGGGTCCGGGCGCCGGACCTAGTTGAATTTATAGATCCGCCGGGCGAGGCGGTAGTTCTGGACGCTCAGCCGCCGCCCGAACGCGCCGGGCAGGTTGACGAACGTCGCGATCGACCGGTAGCGGATGGCCGAATACCATCCGGGGTTCTCCGCCTTCAGCCAGCTCCAGAGCGCCGCGCGCTTTTCCAGCGCCTCGGGGCTTCCGTCCACCGTCAGCAGGACGGAGGAGATCGTCATCATCATCGTCACATAGTTGAGCAGGTATTTCACCAGCTTGCGGTCCATCGCCGCGAGCCGCTCTCCCCGGTAGGCCTGCGCCATGAGCCGGGTCACCCGGAGCTGCTGGTCGATCCGCCGGATCATCACCGCCTCGTTCACCGACTGGTCCTCCCGGCCGATGTAGTAGCGGTAGAGGTCGAGGTCGAGATAGCAGAGGGTCTTCACATAGGGCAGCGGGATGTAGGCGAAGAGGTTGTCGACGTAGAAGGTGTGCTTGGGCAGCTCGAGCCCGCATTCCCGCAGCAGGGCGGTGCGGTAGACGAGCGAGTGCATGAGCAGGTACTGCCAGGGCTTGAAGGATCTGATCTCGCTCCAGCCGAAGATGCGCCCCACCGGCAGGGTGCTGCGGTAGCGCATCACGCGGCTGCCCTGCGTCTCGTGCTCGTAGACGTAGTTGCAGATATAGAGGTCGGCGGGGCTGCCGTTTTCCAGATGGCGGCGGATGGTCGCCAGCAGCTCCTTCGCGCTCGGCACGTCGAGCCAGTCGTCCGAATCGACCACCTTGAAATAGAGTCCCCGCGCGTTGCGGATGCCCTGGTTGACCCCCTCGCCGTGGCCGCCGTTCTCCTGATGGACCGCGCGAACGATCTCCGGATACCGCGCCGCGTACTCGTCCGCGATGCGGCCGGTCCCGTCCATCGAGCCGTCGTCCACCAGAATGATCTCCAGCTCCTCCCCGCCGCTCGCCAGCAGCGTCGAGATGCAGTTGCGCATGTACGCCTCGGAATTGTAGCAGGGCACCACATAGGTCATCAGCTTCATGCCGTCGCCTCCCATCCCGCGAGGATCTCGTCGGCGCGTTCGAGCGCCCGCGCGACGATCGCGTCCATATTGTAGTATTGGTACTCTGCGAGCCGCCCCAACAGGTAAAACCGGGGCACCGCGGAGATTTTTTCGAGATAGGCCGCGTAGAGCCGGTCGCTCCCGGGGTTTTTCACCGCGTAGTAGGGGATCTCCCCCGCCTTGCCGGCGTAGTCCCGCGCGAACTCCCTGACGATCGTCGTCCGGCCCGGCAGGTCCTGCCCGAGAAAGTATTTGAACTCGGTGATCCGCGTAAAGGGCATGTCGACCGTATAGTTGACGGTGCCCTTCGGCTGAAACCAGGTGACCGGCAGCGTCTCGAACTGGAAATCGAGGGTGCGGTAGGGCAGCCGCCCGAGCGAACAGCCGCAGAGCTCGTCGAGCGCGCCCGTGTAGACGGTCACGCCGCCGAACGGCTCCCCGTCCAGATAGACCCGGTCCTCCCCCACGCGCAGCCGCTCCGACGCCTCGGTCCCCAGCCGCACCTCGACGCCCGGATAATCGAGCATCCGCTCGAAGAGGGCGGTATAGCCCTTTGCCGGGATGCCCTGCCAGGTGTCCTGGAAATAGCGGTCGTCCTCCGAGACGAGCACCGGCACCCGTTTCAGCACCGAGGGATCCACCGCGTCGGGCGGGGTGCCCCACTGCTTTTCGGTATAGTGGCAGAAGACGTTTTCAAAGATGTATTCCGCGAGCTCCCGGAGCTCGGGATCGCTCTGGCGGCGCAGCTCCGCGATCGGGACCCGGCTGCCCGGCCCGTAGCCGGCGATCAGCCGCTCCCGCAGGCGCGCCGCCTTGACGGGCGCGAAGCAGAGGTCGACCGAATGGAGGTTGAAGGGGATGGGCACGAATTTCCCGCGGATGCTGCCGACCACCTCATGCCGGTAGGGGTGCCACTCGGTGAACCGGCTGAGGAACCGCCAGGCGGCCTCGCTGTTCGTATGGAAGATGTGCGGCCCGTAGCGGTGGACGAGGACGCCCGCGCCGTCGAGGCTGTCGTAGGCGTTGCCGCCGATGTGGGACCGCTTTTCCAGCACGAGCACCCGCTTGCCCGCCTCGGCCAGCCGTCGCGCCGTGACCGCCCCGGCAAACCCGCTGCCGACAATGACCGCGTCGTAGTTGTGTTCCATAGCCCGCTCCTTTGCGTTTCGTCTTCTGCTGACATAACGAGAGTATACCGCGGAAATCTCCAAGTTTCCTCTAAAGAGCCAAACCCTTTGAAAATCCCCACAAAGTATACCATATCCGGAGGGATTCCGGGACAGTTTTCTGTGAATTTCCTGTGAACCTTGTCATAAAAATGCAACCCCGCTATGGACGGGGTTGCATTTTGAGGGATTTTGTCCAGTTTATTTTTTCTCCGCGGCCTTCTTCGCGGCGGGTTTTGCCGCGGTCTTCGCCTTCGGCGCGGCCTTGGCCTCCGCCTTCGGGGCGGCCTTGGTTTCCGCCTTCGGCGCGGCCTTGGTTTCCGCCTTCGGCGCGGCCTTGGTTTCCGCCTTCGGAGCGGTCTTGGTTTCCGCCTTCGGCGCGGCTTTGGCTTCCGCTTTCGGCGCGGTCTTGGTTTCCTTCTTGACGGCCGGTTTCTTTGCCGCAGGCTTTTTGGCGGGGGCCTTGGGGGCGGCCTTCTTCACCGGCTCCTCCTTGGGCGCGTTGGGGTCCTCGACCTTCCAGAGCTGGTTGTCCCCGTCCATGTCGTCCCAGATCTGGATCGGCGCGCCGTTCTCGTCCGAGAGGCCGACGATATCCAGGCAGCGGCCGGAGAGCTTCGACTGGATCTTGTAGCAGCCGTTCGCGGCGGGGACGAGGAGCCATTTCTGGTTCTCCGCGCCGACGTCCTCCCACTGGTGGATCTGCGCGCCGTTTTCGGTGCCCGCCAGGATGACGTCCACGACCTCGCCCGACTGGCGGTTCACGATGCGGTAGCTGCCGCCGTCAGCCGGCTCAAACGCCCAGAACTGGTTGGCCGCGTTGGTGACGTCGTACATCTGGATGCGGTTGTTGGCGTCCGCCTCCATCGCCTTGCCGCTGCGCGCGGAGAGGATGCGGTAATAAACGCCGCTCGTAATTTTCGTGTGCTGTGCAGTCTTTTTCGCCATTTGTAACGCCCTTTCGCAATATCATTCGCCATTCATCCACGTTTCCTGCTGATATTATAGCACGCACCGTCATATTGTCAATTTTCTGGAAGCAAAAATAGTGATTGTGCATAAAAAAGATTTTTTCCATCCCCGCCGTGCAAACCATTTCACCGATTGTCGGACTGATTTTTCCGCTAAACCCGCTTGGAAAGGGCTTCCATCCCCTCCCGGTCGGTGATCTCCACCCCGCCGCGGAAGAGGGAAACCAGCCCCTCCGACTGGAAATACTTGAGCATCCGCGTCACGACCTCCCGCGCCGAGCCGAGGTTGCGGGCGATCACCTCCTGGGTCATGGAGAGCCGGTCCGTCCCCTCGATCTCCGCCTGCTCGAGCAGGAAAAGCGCGAGGCGCTTGTCGAAGCTCATGAAGAGCACCTGCTCCATCACCCACATCACGTCGGAGAACCGCGAGGACATGAGCTGGTTGGTGTAGTCGGACACCGCGAGAGACTCCTTTGACAGCGTGGAGTAGACGGTCGTGGGGATCAGCAGCGCGTCTGTCTCCTTCTCCGCCTCGACGTAGACGTCGAAGCTGATGTTGCGCAGCATGCAGGAGGCCGAAAAGATGCAGATATCCCACGGGAAAAGCCGGTAGAGGGTGATCTCCTTGCCCCCCTCCGAGAGGATGTACACCCGCACCTGCCCCTCCTTCACGAGGAAGAGCCCCGCGCAGTCCTCCGAACCCGCGTGCATCGTCTCGCCCTTCCCGTACCTGCGCGCCGTCACCGTCTCCCGCAGCCGCGCGCGCTGGATGTCGTCCAGCTTCTTCCAAAAGGGCAGTCCCCCCTCGAGGAACGCCTCGTAATCCGCCTGCAGCAATCCCGCCGCCCCCTTTCCGGTTCCTTCTGACGATATGATCCTATAGACGATATAATACCATAATCGTATGGTTTTGGAAAGGCCTTCCGCCCCTTCCCCGCAAAAACGGGCCGGCCCCGCGCAGTGCGCGGGGCCGGCCTCCAGGGGAGGTAAAAGAAATAAAAGATGTCAGCGTGTTTGGAGGGTCACTTTTTTTCGCGCCTGAAGCAGAGGAACCAGTCGAGGCAGTATTTTTCCTCGTCCTGCGACTCCATCCGCTCCTTGGCCACGCCGCAGGAGCCGGCGGTCGGGATGATGACGTCCTGTCCGGGGCGCCAGTTGGCCGGGGTCGCAACCTGCTCGGCGTCCGCCTTCTGGAGCGCGACGACGATCCGTTTGATCTCGTCAAAGTTGCGCCCGGTGGAGGCCGGGTAGTAGAGGATCGTGCGGATGACCGCCTCGGGGTCGATGACGAAGACCGCGCGCACCGCCTGGGTGGTCGAGGAGGAGGGCTGGATCATGCCGAACTTGTTGGCGACCTCCATCTTGATGTCCTCGATGAGCGGGAACTTGACCTCGACGCCCTTCATGCCGTTCCACTCGAGGTCCTGGATCTTGCGCAGCCAGGCGATGTGGGCGTAGAGGGAGTCGACCGACAGGCCGATCAGCTCGGTGTTCAGCGCCTTGAACTCGTCCGCCATCGTCGCGAAGGTCATAAACTCGGTCGTGCAGACGGGGGTGAAGTCCGCCGGGTGGGAGAAGAGGATCACCCATTTGCCCTTGTAGTCCTCGGGGAAGTTGATGGGACCCTGGGTGGTGACGGCGGAGAAGGAGGGGGCCTTGTCTCCGATGAGGGGCATGGTGTAGCTTCTGTTTTCTTCCATATTGCATTCTCCTTTTTTCGGGTCGGATTGTTGATGTTCGGGCAGTGGTAGTGAAGTGATTGATAACAGTAATTATTACCGTTTTTGTGTCTAAAGAATACCGCATCCGCGGCATCCTTTCCGTGACAAAGTCACTTTATTCCGTTTTGATTTTAACGCCGCAGGGATGGGCCGGCGAAAAGTCGTATCCCACCTTGCCCATGACCGATTCGTAGACCGTCCAGCCCCCCGAGAGGTTGTGGCACTCATAGCCGTGCTGCATGAGGATGCGGCAGGCGAGGTAGCTGCGCAGCGCGGTGCCGCAGGTGAGATAGACCGGCTTGCCCCGCGGGAACTCGTCGAGATGATCGCGCAGCCCGTCGATCGGCACGTTTTTGAAGCCGTCGATGCGGCCCTGCGCGTATTCCTCCGGCGAACGGGTGTCGACGAGGGTGACGCTTCCGTCGCGCGGGAGGGCCGCGACCTCGTCCCAGTGGAACTGCCGCACCCTGCCGGCAAGGAGATTTTCGATCACGAAGCCCGCGATGTTGACGGGGTCCTTCGCGGAGGAGAAGGGCGGAGCGTAGCAGAGCTCGAGCTCCGCCAGGTCGGCGGCGGTCATGCCCGCGCGGATAGCGGTCGCCAGCACGTCGCAGCGCTTGTCGACGCCGTCGAAGCCCACGAGCTGGGCGCCGAGGATCTTCCCCGTCCCCCGCTCGAAGACCACCTTCATCTCGAGGTTCCGCGCGCCGGGGTAATAGGCCGCGTGGGAGGTCCCGTGGATGTGCACCTTGTCACAGTCGAGCCCCGCGGCCTTCGCCGCGCGCTCGTTGAGGCCGGTCGTCGCGACGGCCATGTCGAAGAGCTTGAGCACCGACGAGCCCTGGGTGCCGCGGTATACGCTGGGGATGCCCGCAAGGTTGTCGGCCGCGATGCGGCCCTGCTTGTTCGCCGGGCCCGCGAGCGGGATGTAGCCAGGCGCGCCCGTCACGAAGTCGGTGATCTCCACCGCGTCCCCCACCGCGTAAATGTCGGGATCGGAGGTGCGCATGTGGGGATCGACGACAATCGCGCCGCGCGGGTTGACCGTAAGCCCCGCCTCCTTCGCAAGACGGCCGTCGGGGCGCACCCCGATCGACAGCAGCACGAGGTCGGCGTTCAGGACGCCCCGCTCGAGGGAGACGGTCACGCCGCCGTCCGGCGCGGGGGAAAAGGCCTTCACGCCGTTTTGCAGCAGCAGGCGCACCCCCTTGGAGGCGAGGTAGCGCTCGACGAAGCTGGCCATGTCGTAGTCGAGCGGGCCGATCACATGGTCCGCCAGCTCGACGACGGTGACCGAAAGCCCCGCCCGCGTGAGATTCTCCGCCATCTCGACGCCGATGTACCCGCCGCCGACCACCACCGCCGTCCTGGGGCGCGCCTCCTCGACGAAGGCGCGGATGCGGTAGGTGTCGGGAACGGTGCGCAGGGTGAAGATCCGCTCGTGTTCGATGCCGGGGATGGGGGGCCGCAGCGGTTCCGCGCCCGGCGAGAGCAGGAGCTTGTCGTAGGCTTCGGTGTAGCTTTCGCCGGTCGCGGCGACGCGGACGGTCACCGTCCTCTTCGCGCGGTCGATCGAGACGACCTCGCAGCCGGTGCGCACGTCGATGTTGAAGCGCTCCTTAAAGTTCTGCGGGGTCTGGAGAGTCAGCGATTTCTTGTCGGTGATCTCGCCGCCGATATAATAGGGCAGCCCGCAGTTCGCATAGGAGATATACTCGCCGCGCTCAAAAACGACGATCTGCGCCTCTTCGTCCAGCCGGCGCAGCCGCGCCGCGGCCGACGCGCCGCCCGCGACGCCGCCGACGATCAGTACCTTCATTTCGCTCCCCTCCTTTCCGATCAGCCGAGCATGTTCAGGATCGCCTGTTTGCTCTGCACGCCCACGCGGGTGGCGACCGCCTTGCCCTGCTTCATCACGACGAGGGTCGGGATGCTCATGACGCCGAACTGCGCCGCGAGCTCGGGTTGCTCGTCGACGTTCACCTTGCCGACCTTCGCGCGCCCGTCGACCTCCGCCGCCACCTGGTCCACGATCGGGGAAACCATGCGGCAGGGCCCGCACCAGGGCGCCCAGAAGTCCAGGAGCACCGCCTGGTCGGACTGTAAAACCTCTGTGGTGAAATTATCCTTGGTCAAAGTTTTGACTGACATATCATCTGCCTCCTTGTTTTGCGGTTGTTTGGTATGGCTCTATTATATACCTTTTTGGTGTTGTTACGGTGACTAGGTCACACTTCCCCCGGGGGCGCATGGAAAGCGGGCCCGCGGCATATGATTCAGCATGGTACCCAACTTTATCACAAGGGGTGGCAAGATGTATCCCGTCTACGACTATCTCAAAACCGAAACGAAATGCGAGGAGGTGCCCGTCGCCTTCCCGCCCCAGCAGCAGGACCGCCAGCCGGGCATGGAGGCCGTCATGCAGCCCCGGCCGATCTCGGAGAACGCCTGCGCCGCCGGGGGCGGCCGCCTGTGCGACCGGGTCGCGCTCATCACCGGGGGCGACAGCGGCATCGGGCGCGCCGTCGCCTACGCCTTCGCGAAGGAGGGCGCGGACGTGGCGGTCGCCTACCTCTGCGAGGAGCAGGACGCCGCCGAGACGAAAGCCCATGTCGAGGAGCTCGGGCGGCGGTGCCTGCTGCTGCCCGGCGACCTGCGCGACCCCGCCTGCTGCCGCGCCGCCGTCGAGCGGACGGTGGGGTGCTACGGCAAGCTGAACGTTCTCGTCAACAACCACGCCGTCCAATTCATCCGCCGGAGCATCCTGGACATCACCCGAGAGCAGCTTCTCGCCACCTTTGAAACGAATATCCTCTCCTATTTCTATCTCATCCAGGCCGCGCTCCCCCATCTCGGCCGCGGCAGCTCGATCATCAACACCACCTCCGTCACCGCCTACGCGGGCGAGCCGCTGCTCATCGATTACAGCGCCACCAAGGGCGCGGTCATGGCGCTCACCCGTTCCCTCTCCCTCTCGCTCGAGGGACAGGGCGTGCGCGTCAACGCCGTCGCCCCCGGCCCCATCTGGACCCCGCTCATCCCCGCCTCCTACTCCGCGCGGGAGGTCCAGACCTTCGGCACCGATACCTCCCGCGTGCCCATGCTGCGCGCCGGACAGCCGTTCGAGGTTGCCTCCAGCTACGTCTTCCTCGCGTCGGACGACGCGAGCTATATGAGCGGCCAGGTCCTGCACCCCAACGGCGGGAAGATCGTCGGGTCCTGAAGACGCGCAAAATCGAAAACGCCCGTTTGACAACGGGCGTTTTTTTGCATATTTTCCTGCCGCGCGCAAACAATAATCCCATCAAAAATCCGGGAGGTCACGCTATGGAACATCCAACCTTCCTCTACTGTGAGGACTGTAAAAAAATCGCCACCGTCATCGAGGGCAGCCCGACGCTCGCCTGCTGCGGCGACCCGATGAAGGCGCTGCGCGCCAACACGTCGGACGGCGCCGCCGAAAAGCATGTCCCCGTCGTCAAAAAGCAGGGAAGCACCGTTGAAGTCTGCGTCGGCGACGTGCCGCATCCGATGAGCAGGGAGCACAGCATCGGCTGGGTCTGCCTCGTCACGAAGGAGGGCTGGCAGCTCAAAAAGCTGCCCGTCGACCGCGACCCGGTCGCAAAGTTCGCCCTCTCCGAAGGCGACGCGCCCGAGGCGGCCTACGCCTGGTGCAACCTGCACGGCCTGTGGAAGGCCGACATCCATTAAATCTGCGAGGTGAGAGTATGCCCAGATCCAACTATCCCGGCGGGCTGAACGAAATGCTCAGCTGCGACGATACCGCCAAATCCTATTTCATGTCCCTGCCCGACTACGTGCAGGGGATGATCCAGCAGCGCTGCGGCAACGTCCACAGCATCGACGAGCTGCACCGCTACGCCGAAAACCTCATGGCCGGCGACAAATAAAAAACGGCGGAGGGTGCGCCCTCCGCCGAAAAAGCTACAGTTCTTTGAGCCGCGCGACCACCCGGTCGAGCTGCGCCCGCGGGACGAAGCGCCCCGCGTACTGCATCGCCGTGCCCAGCTGCATGCCGCGGAACCGCGCCGCCATCGGGCTGGCGAGCACCTTTGGGTAGGCGCGCTGTATCATCGCGCGCGCGTTCGGATTGGCGAGGATCTCGCCGATCGTGATGCGCCCGTTTCTCAAATCCATTGCTTCACCTCCCCGTTTGGGGGATAGCCCATTGTATGCCGCGCGGCGGAAAGGAGTTCCCACCATGCAAAACTATGCCAACGGTCCCGAGATCCCCATGGGGTTCGGCATGGCGCT
Organism: Anaerotruncus massiliensis (ex Togo et al. 2026); assembly: GCF_900199635.1. Taxonomy (GTDB): domain Bacteria; phylum Bacillota; class Clostridia; order Oscillospirales; family Ruminococcaceae; genus Anaerotruncus; species Anaerotruncus massiliensis. The sequence continues at coordinate 1,967,134 of NZ_LT962687.1, forward strand.
CGCCGAAAACATGCCCGCCATGGAGTATTTCGCCTCGCTGAGCCACGAGCAGCAGCAGGCCGTCATCGCGCACACCCACCAGATCCGCTCCAAAAAGGAGATGCAGGCCTACGTCCGCAGCCTTGTGGAGCAGCCGCCCTCCTTTTATTAGGAGAACTTTCCAGTTTAGGGGGCTTTCCCCCGTCCATACTATTACCGGAGGTGGCAAACATGCCCGAATGTTTTGAAAATCCGCAGATGCAGCAGTATTTTTCCTCCCTGCCCGTCTATGTTCAGGAGACGATCAAGCAGAGCGCGCCCAAGATTACCAACGAGGACGAGCTCCGCAAGTTCGCGGAAAACCTGATGCAGAGCAACGGATAAAGCCCGAAGGCCCCCCGCTGAAGCGGGGGGCCTTCGCTTTTTCCGGGCCGGCCGGCACGCCGAATAACGCGTGCCGTCAACCCGGGGCTTGCTCTTTTCCGCAGCGGGAGGGCGCGGGGGCCTCCTCCTGGCGCCGCAGCTCCCGTTCATAGTCCTCCTGTGTCATGGGGTGGTAGAAGACGAAGCCCTGGACATAGTCGCAGCCCACTTCCCGCAGCCGCCGCACCTGCTCCGGCGTCTCGATCCCCTCCGCCACCGTGTGGATGTGAAACCTGTGCACCAAATCGACGACGCCCTGGATGATGGCCCACTCCCGCTCCTCGTCCGTCCCGTCCTCGAAGAAAAAGCGGTCGATCTTCAGCGTGTCCGCCGGCAGGTCCTTCAGCAGGCTCAGGGAGGAGTAGCCCTTGCCAAAATCGTCGATCGAGCAGGCAAATCCCGCCTGCTTCAGCGCGTTGACCGTCCGGAGGAGCAGGCCGGCGTTGTCGAGGACGATGGACTCGGTGAACTCGATCTCCAACAGCTCCGGAGGGATTTGGAACCTGTCCCGGATCTCCACATAGCGGTCCACGAACCCCTCGTCATAGAACTGCAGCCGGGACACGTTGACGGATACCGGCAGCGCGGACTCTCCCGCGTCCAGCCGGCCGCGCAGCCAGCGGCAGACCTCCTCCATGACGTACTGGTCCAATTGCCCGATCATGAACTTCCGCTCAAAGACCGGGATGAACTGATCGGGCGGGATGACCCGCCCCCCGCTGAGCTTCCAGCGGACCAGCGCCTCGGAGGAGGCGATCCTCCCCGTGCGCAGGTCCACCTTCGGCTGGTAATAGACGACGAACTCCCGGCGCTCGAGGGCGGAAGCCATCCGGCTCTCGATGTCCTTCTCCTCCCACAGCTTGCGGCGGATGCTGTCGTCGTAATAGACATAGTTGGGGCTGGTTTTGGTTTTGACCATCTTGCGCGCAAAGCCCGCCCGGTCCATGAGCCCCCCGACGCCGAGCTTTTCGACCACGTCCCCCACGCAGCAGATTCCGCAACAGGTGGACAGGCTCTGCCGTCCGGGCGAGCTGCGCATATACGCGGTAATCTTCCGGTCGGCCTCCCGCTGGCGCGCGGCCGCCTCCTCCTTCCGGTCATACCGCAGCAGCAGCACGAAATTGTCGGCCGAGACCCGGCCGCACAATTCCCGCTCCCGCAGCCCGGCGCGAAGGATCTCCCCATACCGGGCCAGCACCTCGTCGCCGTAGGCGTACCCGAACATGTCGTTGATATACTTGAAATCCACGAAATCCGTACAGATCACGGCGTACCGCTCATTCCCCGCCCGGTCCAGCAGGGTCTGGGCCTTCTCCTTGAAGGCGTCGATCTGGTAGGCCCCGGTCAGCGGATCCCGCTGCGCCAGATCGCTCAGCCGCTGGTTGGTGCTCTCCAGCAGGAGCAGCTTTTTCGAGGCCGCCCAGAAGATGAACAACCAGGTCGCCAGCATGATGCCCAGCATGACGGCGCACGCCGCCAGCAGGGTTTTCGACTGGCGGGTGGTATAGGCCTCGGCGGCAAAGACCGTGTCGTTGGCCTGCTCGAAATAGCGTTCGCTCAGCGTGAGCAGCGGCCCGCTGTCCTCCGCTCCCGCCCGGTACGCGTCGATGTGGTCCTTCACCTGGACCCACATGCCCTTGAGTTCCTCCAGCTCCCGCCGGTACGCCGCGTCCTTGGGGTACGGCAGGCCGTATTTCCCGCCCTCTCCGGACAGGTCCGCCAGGATGCCGTCCAGATATTCCACAAGGCCGTCGCTTGGTTGGTCCATCAGCTCCAGCTTCACCAGCCGCTGCGTGGCGCCCCGCACAATGCCCACATAGTTGATCAGCCTGCCGTAGCACTGCACCTGTGTGACCGCGTGGACCGTTATGCCGCCCAGCAGCAGCAAAGAAATGAACAAAGAAATAAGGCCGCCCTTTGCGTATCGCCTCACGACGCTCATCCCCCACCGCTTCCGCCGGCCGCCCAGAACAGATCGCTGCCGATCCGGCTATCGTTGTTACAGTTAAGCAACATTATACTGTAATCGACGGGAATAAGCAAGTTTTTTGTGACAACATCATGGATCCTGTGGGAAAACGGCACCCACGCGCAAACAATACGATAAAACAGCCGCCCGTCCGGGCGGCTGTTTTAATCCCGTGAGCCCGGTCATACGGCCGTTTCTACAAAATGCACGGCGGAATGATCCCAATACTTTCGGTAAACGACTTCATCTTGTTTTCCATGAAAATTCAACTGGTACATCCGGAATGTCACCGGAATATTTTTCGGCTGCCACTGCTCCTCGTAGGAATATTGATAGCGCATCCCCAACCGGACCATGACCGCGCCGCTGCGCGGATTGTTCCGGTCGTGCGTAGCGGTAACGTATGGAAGCCCGTCCGCCTTTACACGCTCGATGACAGCCCCGCACGCCTCGGTCACAATACCCCCGTGCCAGAACTCTTTGCGCAGCCCATAACCCAAATCATGGTGTTCTTCCATGCTGACGTTCACATAACCGATCGGAATGTTGTCACTTTTCAGACAAACGGCGTATTGATAGGCCCGCTCCTGCCTGTAGCGTTCCGCGTACCGCTCCTGCCAGAAGGCCCGTGCTTCATCCATGGACCGTAATGGAAACCACGGCAGAAAACGGTTTACCTCCCCGTCGCTGAAAATGGCAAACAAAGCGGGCAAGTCGTCTTCCGCAAATCTTCTCAAGGTCAGTCGCTCTGTCTCCAACGCGGGGGTGTTTACAGTACGCAAACCACATCACCTCGGATTTTCAATTTCTCGGCCCGCGCCTCATCCGTCCAGCGCGGACGGACGTCTCTTTATTCCCGCAGCAGGAGACGGTCGAATTCGTGGAAGTTCGGGATGACCTCATACACCTCCGGCATCCGCTCAAACGCCTCCCGCCGCTCCTCCGGGGCGACCGCGATCACCTTCCCCGCGCCCGCCGCCGCTGCCGCGCGAAGCCCCGAGACCGCGTCCTCGAAGACGATGCAGTTCTTCGGCTCGAGCCCGAGCGTCTCGGCGGCCCGCAGGTAGAAGTCCGGCGCCGGCTTCCCGAGAATGGTGCCGTCGTCGTAGACGAGCTTTTCAACGTCGAACCACCGCTCCAGGCGGAAGCTCTCGATATAAAAATCCACGTTGCCCCTGCGGGACGCGGTCGCGATCGTCCGGGGGATCCCGCGCTCGCGGAGCTCGTCCAGAAGCTCCTCCGCGCCCAGCGCGAGGTGGAAGCGCGCCGGGTCCTCCCGGCAGAGCCGCCGGTAGATCGTCTCCTTTTCCTCGACGTATTCGTCGACCTGCCGCGCGCTCAGAGCCTTCCCGGCGAGATGCTGCATGGTAAAATCGTTGTTGCGCCCGTGCACGCACTCCCGGAACTCCCCGTCGGAAATCTCCTTCCCGAACGCCTCCCGCGCGAAGAGCCGCCACGCCCGCTCCTGCTGCTCCCCGTCGAAAAAGAGCGTCCCGTTAAAATCGAAAATGACTCCCATCATAATGCCGGTTCCTCCCAGGCCGGGGGATTCCCTTCCCGCCGGCCGATTGTAATGTTCCGTTCCAGTATAATGCTCTCGGCCGAAAAATTCCAGCGTTTTGTTACCATATCCGGAAGAAAAGGGCGGAGCAGCCCGCTCCGCCCTTTTCAATCCGGTATTTTTTCCGCCGCGCGGCACGCCGCCAGCCAGAGGGGCGCCGTCAGCCAGAGCATCGGCAGGTCGCGCGCGAGCAGCTCCCCCCCGCCGACCAGCGCCACTCCCGCGAAGCTCCCGCAGAGGCAGGCCGCGAGCAGGAACGCGAAAGCCCGGGGGCCCGCCGCCGGGCGGCGCAGCGCCGGGCGCGCCGCCAAGAGGAGCGCGGCGAGCGAGCAGGCAGCCGCCTTGAGGAGCGCGGTCAGCAGCAGCACGTCGGGGCGCTCCTTCTTCATCCAGAGGTAATCCGTCCACTCGGCGCGCCGCTCGGTGAAGAGGGTCTCCCAGAAGGAAAAATCCGACCAGCGGGTCGGGATCAAATCCTGCGGAACCGCGGGGCGCACGCCCGCCAGCCAGAGGACGGCCGCGGCCGCGGCGACCGCTGCAATCCAGAGCAGCGCCTGCTGGACCGGCCAGTCGCGGCGGGCGCGGGCACGGCCGAAAAAGCGCACGGCGAGCGAGCAGGCCGCCGCCAGCGCGGGCAGCAGGCAGAAGAAGCGGGCGAGCGCCGCGAGGCCGCCGTACTGCACGATGCGTTCCCCGGGCAGGCCGTGGCGCATGGCGAATTCCTCCGCGCGCCCGCGCGGGTTTTCCTCCCCCGAAAGGTCGAGGGTGACGCGGTCGAAGAGGACCTCCGACGCGGGGTCCGCCTCCACGGCGAGGGTGGCCTCCGGCGCGTCGAAGACGCCCCGGACGGTGTAGTCCCGGCCGTTCCAGCGCACCTTCTGCCCCTCGGCGCGCGCGTCCCCGAAGAGGGAGAGCGCCGTCGTCCGGTCGATGAGACAGCCGTTCCCCGCCGCGGGCGCGAGGGAGGGGCGCGCGTCCGGCAGGAGCAGGGCGCTCTCCCCCCACAGCATGAGAACGGACACGGTGCGTTCCCGGCCGAGCGCGGGGCTTTCGACCGTCTGCCCGTCCTCCTGCCGCCAGAGGGTGAAGGCGAGCGGATGCTCCGTGCGCGCCTCGGCGGCGGCCATCTCCCGGGCTGCGGGGACTCCCGCCGGCGCGCCGCCGATTTGGAGCGCGGCGCGCTCCCCGAGCGGCGCGGCCGCCCCCGCGAAGAGGCAGGCGCCCGCCCAGAGGGCCAGCGCCAGCAGGAGCGCCAGCGGCCCCTCCAGACGGCGCAGGGCGGTGGTCATGTGGCCTCCGGGCGGACGCGGTCGTTTTCACGCACCGTCTTGTTGCCGCCCGTGATGATCCAATCGTCGGTCGTGAGCGGCCCCTCGACCGCCGCGGTCGTCTCGTTGCGGTCGAGCAGCGTCACGTCGAGCCGCTCGGCACTCTGCTCCACGCCGAGCACCGACTCGGTCTCCCGCACCGCCAGGACGTAATACCGCTCACCCTCCTTATGCAGCGCCGATACCGGCACCGTCGTGCGGTACTGCTCCGAACGGGTGGTGGCGGACAGTACCGCCGACATCCCGGCCTCCCCCTTCCCGGCGGGGAGGGAGACCGTCACTTTGGCGAAGCCGTTCTTGTCCGCCAGCGCGGCGATGCTCTCCACCGTGCCGTCCGCGCGTTTGTGGCCCGGGAGCTCGAGCTTCACCTTGTCGCCCGGCGAGAGGTACTCCCGCTCGTCGTCGGTGATCTCACAGGTGAAGCGGAACCCCGCTTCCGCACCCGCCAGCAGCAGCGCCGCTTCGTCCGCCGTCCGCTTTCCGGGCGCGACGGAGAGCGCCGTCACCGCGCCGTCGATGGGCGCGTAGATTTCGCCGCCCGCCTCGGAGAGCGCCTGGAGCCGGGAGAGCTCGAGCTGCCGGAGCCGCACGTCGATCCCGAGCGTCGCCGCGCTGTTGTCCGGGTCCTCCAGCTCCAAATCCTCCAGCACGCGCTCCGCGTCCACCTTCGCCCGGTCCTGGTCGCTCAGCGCCTCCTCATAGGCGCGCTGCTTGGCGCGGTAGTCGTCCCGCAGCGCGATATAGGTCGGATCGAGGTCCTCGTCGTCCTCGTCCTCATCCACGTCGTTGTCGTTTTTGTAGTCTCGCAGCGCCTGCCGCGCCCGGCGGCGGTCCTCCCCCGCCTGCTGCAGCTTGAGGCGGCTGCGCTCCATCGCCATGTCGTAGTCCTCCTGCGCGCGCAGGGCGGACAGTTCGTCCTTCTCCTCCCCCAGCGCGGCCTTCTGCTGCGCCTCCTGGAGCTGGAGCTGGGCGCGCTGGAGCTCGAGCTGCTTTTCCAGCACCTGCCGCGCGAGATCGTCCGCGTCGAGGGTGAACAGCAGGTCTCCCGCTTTCACCTGCTGCCCCTCGCCGACGGCAACGCTCCCCACGAGGATCCCGCCTTCCGCCGTGACCGGGCGCTCCTGCGCCGGTTCGAGCCGGCCGTCCTTCTCCACTGTGTGCGGGATGGCCGCGCGCGCGGGCTTTTCGGTCGTCACCTGCGCGACGGTCAGCGAATCGGCCGCGCGGGAGAGCAGCGTGCAGGCCAGCATGAATACGAGAAAGCCCGCCAGCAGCCGCAGGGCGCGCCGTTGGATGGTGACCGGACGGGAGCGGTCGGTTTTGTATGTAAAGATCGTTTTCAGATTCATCGGTTTCATTCCTTTATGCCCGCGGCAATAATTCCCTGTTCAAGGTAGCTCTGCCCGTAGAGGAAGACGAGGATCGCCGGGATGAGCGCCACCACCGAGGCGGCCAGCGCCAAGCCCGCACGGCCCGTCACGACCTGCGGCAGATAGAGGGAGAGCGGCCAGAGCGCTTTGGTCTTGAGATAGGTCATCGGCGGTTCGATGAGGTTCCAGCAGTCGAGGAAGCCCAGCACCACCGCCGACATCACGCCCCCCGCGCCGAGCGGCAGGCCGATCGACCAGAAGATGCGGAAGCTCCCCGCGCCGTCCAGCTCGGCCGACTCGATGAGCGCCTGCGGAATCCCCCTGAAAAACCGGTACATGATGAACACCGGAAAGGTGGAAAACGCGGCGGGCAGGATGATGCCCGTCAGCGTGTCGAGCAGGTTCAGCCGGTCGAGCACCAGATAGGTGGGCATCATCGTCACCTGGAAGGGCATGAGCATCAGCACGATATAGAGGGTGAACAGCAGGTTTTTGCAGGGGAACTCATGCCGGGCGAACCCCCACGCGGCGGGCACGCCCACCAGGAGCTGCCCGGCCAGCGTCCCGAGGGTGATCTTCACCGAGTTCCAGAACATGACGAAGAACCCGGGCGAATCGAGCAGCAGCTCCACATAGGGGCGCAGCGTCGGGTAGAGGGGGATGAGGTCCCACCGCGCGAACCCCTCCCCGCCCGAAAGCACGGGCGCGAGGCTCGCGGTAAGTTCCGCCTCCCCCATGAAGGAGCCGCCAACCAGAAAGACGATCGGCAGCCACACCGCCGCCGATAAAACCAGCGGGAGGAGAAGCGGCAGGCTTTGTCGGATTTTACGCATCACAGCCTCCTTGCGCGGATGAAAAGTTGGGGCGGGGCGGGGAAACCCCCCCCGCCCCCCCCGGGCGCGCGGGCCGCGAAGCGGCCCGAAAACGGCTTTGCCGTTTGGTTTCCCGCCCCCGCGGCGATGGGCGCGCGGCGGGCGGCTATTCCGTCTCCCACGCGCGCCGCAAAAGCAGGATGAGCAGCAGGATCACGGCCGCCACGAGCACCGCGGCCGCCGCGAGCTTATCCATCGACAGCTCGCGGAACCAGTTGCTGAAGAGGTGCTGGAGCAGGTACATGCTGCTGTGGGGATAATCCCCCGCCACGAGGTAGGCCTCGCGGAAAACCTTGAAGGAATTGAGAAAGCTCAGCACCGTGATCGTGTAGAGGGAGGGCAGCAGGTTGGGGAGCGTCACCCGCGTGAAGGTCGTCCATGCGCCCGCCCCGTCGATCGCGGCCGCCTCGTAGATGTCGGTCGAGATGTTCGCGAGCCCGGCCATCCAGAGGATGACGTCGTAGCCGAGGTTCTTCCAGATGTAGCTGCCCACCAGCACCCAGAAGGCGGCGGAGCTCTGCATCCAGTCGGTCCCCTGCCCGCCGAACGCCGTGATCCAGGAGTTGACGAGCCCGTCCGCGTGGAAGAGCGCTTTCCAGATCAGGACGATCGACGCGACGGGGATCGCCATCGGGATGAGGAAGGTGGTCTTGAAGAAGCCGGCGCGGCGGGGGTTGCCGTAGAGGATGACCGCCACGAGCAGCGAGAGGGAGATGAGCAGCGGCATGCAGAACGCCACGAACCGCAGCGTGTTGCCCGCCGCGAGGCGGAACGCCCCGTTGGAAAAGACGTCGGCATAGTTTTTGAGGCCCACGAAGGCGCCGTTCATCGCCCCGGTGAAGGAGCGCCGGACCACCTCGAGGAAGGGGGCGAGCACGAAGACGCCCACCCCCAGAAGACTCGGGAGGATGAAAAGCAGCCCCCGCATACGGCCGGCCGTACGGCTGTTCACGGCCCTACTCCGCAAGATAGATGTTGAGCTTCTCGCGCAGGGCGGTCACCGCTTCGTCAAGGGTCCGCGTCCCGTCGAAATAGCCCGCCGTCTCGTCGAGCACCATCTGTTTGACCACCTCGTCGGAGGCGGAGGGGGTGTCGAGCGCGGTGATCCAGTTCTCGGCGTTCTCCATGAACGCGTCGGAGGGCCAGGTCACCTGCAGCTCCATCGAAATCTCCTCCCCGTCCTCGCCGGTCCAGGAGGAGCCGTAATACATCCCATCCGGATCGCCCGGATTCGGGTTGACGAAGCCGTTTGAGAAGGCCGCCGCGTTGACCGGCATCCCGTCGTCAAAGTTGTTTTTCTGCACCTGCTCGGACAGGACCAGCCCGAGGAAGGCACGCGCCATATCCGTCTGCTTGCTCGCCGCGTTGACGCCGAGGATGGTGCGCGGCACGAACACGCCCGAGGTCTGGCCGGGCAGCGGGGCGAGCTCTCCGCTGCCGCGCTTGGCGATGCAGGCGTCCGGCGCCGCGAGCGCCTTCACCGAGTCGAGGCTTCCGGCCGCCGCGCCGAGCATATCATAGGTCCAGCGCAGGCCGTCCCACAGCAGATCGTAGGAGGCGCCGCCGGTATATTCATAGGCGGCCTTGCTCTCCTCCGCCTGTTCGTCGGTGGCGCTGCCGGCAATCCGCTTGAGGTCGGTCAGGAAGGCGCGGAACGCCTCCTCGTCCATCGAGCCGTCCGCCTGGAACCAAGCGGGGGAGCAGACCGGGTAGAAAAGGTCGATCATCGCGGCGGGATGGACAATACTGAGCGCGCCGCCGTGGATCCCGGGGAACCGCCCCGCCTGCGCGGCCAGCCAGTCGGCAAGCGCGGTCAGATCCTTCGCCCGCGCGGCTTCCTCATCGGCCAGGATGACCGGCACCGAGAAACGCGCTGGCACCGCGTAGATCCTGCCGTCGGCGGTCTTGAAGCTCTCCGCCTCGGCCTTCAGCCATTCGCCCGAGGCGGTCCTGCCGCCGACCGGCTCGGAGAGGTCGAGCAGGACGCCCTTTTCAACATAGCTGTCGATCGGCATGCCGTCGAGCACGAGCAGGTCGGGGCCCTTGCCGGCGAGCAGCTCGTTGGCCAGCGTGCGCAGTGCGTCCGACGCGGTCACCGCGTCGGCACCCGTCAGCGCCACGTCATAGACCACGTGCACGTCGGGGTTCTGCCGCTGGAAGAGGCCCATCGCCTGGCGGATGGTCTTGTTGTCCCGCAGGGAGAACACCCGCAACTCCTTGTCGGGCACCGTCGGGGTGTCCGCCGAATAGGTGTAGTTCATGAGCGTCCGGTCCATGCCGTCCGCGTAGAGCAGCAGCAGACTGCCGTCCTCTTTCACGATCAGGTCGGTCAGCCGAAGCGCCGGCATATTGAGGGAACAGAGTTCGCCGTCGATCAGCCGTTCGGTCACCGCGCCGTCGAGCAGGTGCCGGTAGACGCCCGTGCTGTCCGCGAAGTAGACCGCCCCGTTCTCCGGATCGGAGGCGAGCACCCGCTCGTACGACGCCGATTCGGCTATCGTCGCGACTTTCGGGCCGCCATCCTCAGGCTGCTGCCCGGCCGTGGAGAAGGAGCCGGTCTGCTCCCCCGTCGTGAGGTCGTAGAAGGTGACGATGTCGCCGTCGGTCATCGCCAGCGTGTCCTGGAGGGTCGTATAGGAAATCGAATTGGCAAAGGCCTCCGGGTCATAGAGGTGCTTGCATTCGCCGGTGGCCGGGTCAAACTGCGCGAGGACGAAGGCGCACTCCGCGATGAGGTCGCCGTTTTCCGCGACCTGCAACCCGCGCGCGCCCAGCGTCCCGTAGTCCATCTGCGCCTCCAGCGTGAAGCCGAGCTCCTCCACGTTCCCCGCCGGGTCCACCTTGACCAGCTTGGAGCTTGGCATCTGCGGGCCCGAGGTCAACCCCTCGTCCCCGTTATCCCCGGCGTCCTCCCCGTCCGTCCCGGCGGCGTCCCCTTCGGGCGCGGGGGCGTCCGAGGACGCGGAGGTCTCCGCGGATTCGGCGGCCGCGGCGGACGCGCCGCCTCCTTTGGCGGCTTCCATCTGCGCCATCAGCGCGTCAAACTCCGCCTGCGTCATCGGCATGTACTGCATGTAGAGGTTGCCCGCCCTGTCCCATGCCGCCGCTTCGACGGTGAGCAGCTCGCCCAGGCCGTCGAGCCAGGGGGTCTCCTCCTGCATCCAGCGCCTGCCGCCGTCCGTCGAGGCGTAGACGTACCACTTGCCGAGCATCATCTCCTTGTCGAGGTTGCACAGCAGCTTAATCGAGCCGTCCTCGGCGCGGTGGACGGCCGCCACATAGCCCACCCCTTCGGGGAGCGTGTATTCCTCTTCGATATAGCGGCCCATCGCCGCCTGCCCGCCCGGGGCGTCGCCGCCCGGCGCGGAGGGGGAATTGTCCCCGCAGGCGGAGAGCGCCAGCATCATGCCCGCGAGCGCCAGCGCGCCCAGCCGTTTCAGTCGCTTTCTCATATGATCGTATCCTCCAAACTGGTTGTTGGTTTTTGCCTACCGCTACTCTATCACCCGAATCTCTAAATTTTCTCCAAAGATTTAAAGGAATTTTCCAGATTCGCGTGCTATACTACAAACAGTAACGGTGGGGGAACCCGCCGCACGGAGGATATCGATATGCGGATTCTGCTCGTAGAGGACGATGTGAAGCTGTGCGAGGCGGTCGCCTTCGCGCTGAACGAGGAGGGGTTCGAGGTCGACGTCTGCCACGACGGCGACGACGGCCTGCGCTGGGCCCGGGAGGGCGCGCACGACCTCATCCTGCTCGACCGGATGCTCCCGGTCATGGACGGCGTCACCGTCCTGCGCAAGCTCCGCTCCGGCGGGATTTCCACCCCCGTCCTGCTCGTCACCGCGCTGGGCAACATCGGCCAGCGGGTCGAGGGGCTCGACGCGGGCGCGGACGACTACCTCGTCAAGCCGTTCGCCGTGGAGGAGCTGCTCGCGCGGGTGCGCGCCATGTGCCGCCGCCCCCGCCGCTGGGAGAGCTCCGACGTGACCGAATACGGCGACGTCGTCTTCGACGCCGCCAAAAAATCCCTGCGCGGTTCGTCGGGCGGCTGCGCCCTCTCCAAGCGGGAGGCCGCCCTGCTCGAAACCCTGCTCAAGAACCCCGGCCAAACCCTGCCGCGCGCCGTGCTGCTCACCCGGGTGTGGGGGCCGGACGCAGGCGTGGAGGACGGCAACCTCGACAACTATATCCACTTCCTGCGCCGCAGGCTCCGCTCGGTCGGCAGCCGCATCCTCATCCAGACGGTGCGCGGCGTCGGCTACCGGTTGGAGGAAGGCGATGTTTAAGCGGCTGCGCGTCCGGCTCACCGTCGTGTGCGCCCTCATCACCAGCGTCATCCTCATCGGCATGGCGGTCTCCTCCTTCCAGATCTCCGCCTACCAGCTCCGCCAGCGGGCGGACGAGTCCTTTGCGAGCGACCTCTCCGCCGTCCTCAGCCACCTGGGCAGCCAGCGCGTCCTCGACCACACCTGGCTTTCCCAGACGGAGGCGGGCGGCCTGCTGCTCTGCATCGAGGACGCGGGCAGGCCGCTGCTCTACCGTGGAAGCTGGACCGCGCCATTCCGCCAGGAGGTCTCCGACCGGGTCAAGCAGGCGGCGCTCGACCGCTTCGGCTTCGACGCAAACAAGCCCCCCGACACCCAGCTGCACCCCCGCACCCTCTCCTTCTCCTACGCCGACCCCTCCCTCGGCGCCTGTCACGCCGCCGTCGCGTCGGTGCCGATCCCCGGCGGGTGGGTCTCCCTCGCCCTCGTCAAGCCCAAGGCGCCCGAGCAGGCCCAGACCGCCCGCCTGAGCTGGGCGTTCACCGGGCTTTCGGCCGCCGCTGTGCTGCTGCTCTCCATCTTCTGGTGGTTTTTCGTCAAGTTCGCCATCCGTCCGGTCGAGGAGAGCCGCCGAAGGCAGATGGAGTTCGTCTCGGCGGCCTCCCACGAGCTGCGCGCCCCCCTCGCGGTCATCGGCACGAGCGCGTCGGTCATGCGGCGCGCCTCCCCCGAGCAGGCCGACCGCTTTGCCCAGACGATCTCGCAGGAGTGCTCCCGCATGTCCCGGCTGGTCGACGACATGCTCATGCTCGCCAGCGCCGACAACAGCAGCTGGTCGGTCCAGAAGGAGGAGACGGACCTCGAAACCCTCCTGCTCGACGCGGCCGAATGGTTCGAGCCCGCCGCCGCGGAAAAGCAGATCCGCATCTCCGTCTCGCTGCCCGAGGAGACCCTCCCCCGCTGCCGCTGCGACCAGCAGCGCATCCGGCAGGTGCTCTCGATCCTGGTGGACAACGCCGTCAGCTACGCCGGGGAGGGCGGCAGGGTCGTGCTCTCCGCCGGGTGGAAACGCGGGTGGTTTTCCATCCGCGTGGCCGACGACGGTCCCGGCATCCCCGACGGGGAAAAGGCGCGCGTCTTCGACCGCTTCTACCGCGCCGACAAGGCCCGCAGCGGCCGCGAGCACTACGGGCTGGGGCTGTCGATCGCGCGGGAGATCGCCGCGCTCCACCGGGGCAGGCTCACAGCCGGCGACACGCCGGGCGGCGGCGCGACCTTCACCCTTTCGCTGCCGGGCGGGAATCCGGAATAAAACAAAGGGCGCACCTTCCGGTGCGCCCTTTGTTTTGGAGAATTAGGAGATTATTTACCCAGGAAAGGGAGGAGAAAGCAATCAGACGGCGGCGTCCGCCGCGGGGATGGCCTCCCGGCGGCTCTGCGCGACCGCTTCGAGGTGCGCGCGCAGCTGCTCGGGCGTGATGTCGACGTGGTCGAGGTCGACCGAAAGCTGTTCGTGGTATTTGGCGTTCACCTGGTCGACGACGTCCTGGTATTCCGAACGGTCCGCGCCGCACCCCCCGAGGAGCAGTCCCCCCGCGATCAGCAGGGCGAGACATCCGAGGATCAGCGAGCACCAGGAGAGGACATGATCTGCAAGCAGTTTTTTCATTCCGGCGGCCTCCTTTCCAGTCACTATGGCCTTTCTACCTATCATAACGATCCGCGCGGCCAAATTCGGACAGTTTTTGTAAAAAAACCTTCCGAAAAACCGCACAAACTTTTTATCAATATTTTATGAAATCTGCTGGCCCGCCGCGACCGGCTGCCCAACGCAGGCACAGACCTTTTCCACCGCGCGGCGCAGGCGCATGCCGGCCGCCCACTCGGACATCCCCAGGATGCGCGCGATCTCGCAGACCGAGAAGTTCTGCACCGCCGACAGGACGACCAGCTCCCGGTCCTCGAAGCAGAGCCCGCCCAGCTGTTCGAGCAGCGCGGCGCCGCGCGCGTCCACCTCCTCCGCCAGCGCGGAGGAATAGCCGCCAAGTCCCCGGTCGGCCCGCTCGCACATCTTGCACAGGCGGCGCGCCGCCTCGACCGCGAAGGCCCGCTCGTCCGCCGTGCAGGCCACCGCGGCCGTCCGGGTGAACGCCTCCCCCGCCGCGCGGGCGGCGGCCTTGCCGTCCCCAAGCAGGTAGAGGGCCGCGCGGTAAAGCTGGGGCAGAAAACGCCCGTAAAGCCGGTCGAACTGCTGTTTGCCCATCGGCTGCCGCTTCATTTTGCGTCCCTCCTTCCGGTTTTCCCGCCTGGTAAATGGTTCTATCTCTTTAACCATATTTCCCATGGATATGGGACACTCTTCAGAGGGAAATTTTTCAAAGCGGACACAATCCCGGGGCGGGCCTGCGCCCGGTTTGCGCGGCTTCCCCGGCTTCCCGGGAAATACTGTACCGCTGTACTAGTGATATTAGTACTATGATACACCATAATTTCCCGGCTGTCAAGCCGGACGCACAAAATTCCCCTCCGCTCCTTGCGGATCAGACAGAAAAAGGAGACTGCCGCAGAGATCGCGGCAGTCTCCTTTTTTCGATGCTTCGGTTCCGGCTTGGGCGGGTCAGACTTTGATGATGTAGCCGGATTTCCTGGGCGCGGCGTCCGGGTGCGGGCAATCGGCATAGCCGAGCGCAATCGAGCAGACGCTCCGCATGGTTTCGGGCAGGCCCCATTTTTTGAGGAGCGCCTTGCCCTCCTCCGATTCGAACATCTCCTTGCTGCGGTGGATCCAGCAGGACCCGAGCCCGACGGCATAGGCGGCGTTCAGCAGGTTGCCGCCGATCGCCGAGCAGTCCAGCTCCCCCTGCGCGTCCTCTTCCGGCGCCATCACGAGCAGAATGGTCGGCGCGCCGTAATAGGGATGCGCGGATGCGTTTCCCATAACCTTTGCGTTCATGGCGTCCAGCGCCGCAACCGTCTCCGCGTCCTGAACGGCGACGATCACCGGGGCCTGCCTGCCGCCGGCGGTAGGCGCGTAGGTGCCGGCTTCCAGAACCGTGTCCAGCTCTTCCGCCGAAATCTGCCGGGACTGGAATTTACGGATCGAACGGCGATTTTTTAACACTTCCAAAGCTTCTTTTTTCATGGCAGACGCTCCTTTGCAGATTGAATTACAGCTGATCTGACAACAATCAATATAGCACCTTTATTTTGTAGTGTCAATAGCTACGATTGACTTCCGCGGGCTGTGGCGGTATACTGTTTTTAGTCGGGCGCAAGGGGGCCGGGAAGCATGAAGATGAATACGCAGTTTACCGTGGCGATCCACACCATGATGCTCATCATGATAAACCCGGACCGGAAAATGACGAGCGAAATGATCTCGGAGAGCACCGGCGCCAACCCCGTTCTCATCCGCCAGATTTTCGGGAAGCTGAAGACCGCCGGCCTGCTGCAGATTTCCACGGGGCGCGGCATAACCAAACTGGCAAAGGCCCCCGATGAAATCAACCTGTGGGACGTCTATACGGCCGTGGAGGGAGACCACGCGGACGAGCTGTTTACCTTTCACCAGAACATCTCCAAGGAATGCCGGGTCGGGTGCTCCTTCAAGGAGATTTTGAATCCCCATGTCGACAAAGCCCTCCGGGCGATGAAGGACGAACTGTCGGCCGTGTCCTTGGAGCAGCTCCTGCGGGAATGGGACGCAATCAAATAAATCCCGCCGTTTACAAACGCCCTCCATTGGGAGGAAGAAAACGACGGCCGCCTCCGTAGAGGCGGCCGTCGTTTTGATGTGCACCGGCGACGGGAACCGGCCGGGAGGCGAAAAGGGGCGCGGCCGCTTTGCGGCCGCGCCCCGGACGGTCCGGTTGGTTCCGTCAACGCCCGAACTCGGAGAGCTCGAGCCATTTGTTGTGCTCCTGCGCCCAGCGGATGTTCCACTCGTCGGTGAAGAGGAGCAGGTAGCGGTCCTTAAAATCCTGGACCAGCTTGGTGTCGGAGGAGATGTCGAGCTGTTTGGGGTCGAACTCCTCGTTTTCGATCCAGCGGATATACTGGTAGGAGAGCCCGTCGCGGCGGATGTCCACGCCGTACTCGTTTTTGAGGCGGTACTCGAGCACCTCGAACTGGAGCACGCCGACCACGCCGACGATGACCTCCTCCATGCCGGTGTTCGGCTCGTGGAAGATCTGGATGGCGCCCTCCTGGGCGATCTGCGTCGTACCCTTGACGAACTGCTTGCGCTTGAGGGTGTCGGTCTGGCGGATGCGCGCGAAGTGCTCGGGCGCGAAGGTCGGGATGCCCGCGAACTCAAACTTACGGTTCGCCGTGCAGATCGTGTCCCCGATCGAAAAAACGCCCGGGTCGAACACGCCGATGATGTCCCCCGCGTAGGCCCTGTCGATGATCTCGCGGTCCTGCGCCATCAGCTGCTGGGGCTGGGAGAGCTTGATCTTCCGCTCCCCCTGGACGTGGTAATACTCCTGCGTCTTGTCGAACTCCCCCGAGCAGATCCGCATGAACGCCACGCGGTCGCGGTGGGCCTTGTTCATGTTCGCCTGGATTTTGAAGACGAACGCCGAGAAGCCGGGATCGAACGGATCGATCTCCCCCTCGCTGCTTCCGCGCGGCAGGGGCGGCGTGGTCATCTTGAGGAAGTCCTCCAAAAACGGCTCGACGCCGAAATTGGTGAGCGCGGAACCGAAAAACACGGGCGAGAGCTTTCCGTGGCGCACCTCGTCCATATCGAATTCGTAGGAGGCGCCGTCAAGCAGCTCCACGTCGTCCACCAGCGTTTCCCGCAGGCTCTCGCCGAGCATCTCGCCCAGACGCGCGTCCGACATCGAGAGCTCGACCTTTTCCACCTGACGCACCCCGTTGGCGGTGCCGTCCCCCAAAAAGGAGATGATCTCCCGCTTGTGGCGGTCGTAGACCCCTTTGAATTCCCTGCCGCAGCCGATCGGCCAGTTGACCGGGTAGGTGCGGATGCCCAGCTCCTGTTCGATCTGCTCCATCAGGTCGAACGGGTTGCGCGCCTCCCGGTCCATCTTGTTGACAAAGGTGAAGATCGGGATATCCCGCAGCAGGCAGACCTTGAAGAGCTTGCGCGTCTGCGCCTCGACGCCCTTGGCCGCGTCGATCACCATCACCGCGCTGTCCGCCGCCATCAGCGTGCGGTAGGTGTCCTCCGAGAAGTCCTGGTGTCCCGGCGTGTCGAGGATGTTGATGCAGTAGCCCTCGTAGTTGAACTGCATGACCGACGAGGTCACCGAGATGCCGCGCTGCTTTTCGATCTCCATCCAGTCGCTCACCGCGTGGCGGGCGTTTTTCTTTCCCTTGACCGCGCCCGCGAGCTGGATCGCCCCGCCGTACAGCAGGAACTTTTCCGTCAGCGTGGTCTTACCGGCGTCCGGGTGCGAGATAATCGCAAAGGTCCGCCGCCGTTCAATTTCGTTTCTGATGTCTGCCAATCGAATTCCTCCAAAATCTCCGTATGCTCTAACCTTGTTATATTACCATTTTTGCCCGCCGCGCGCAAGACATACCGGGAAATTCACGGACACCCGCCCACACACGGCGAAAAAACGCAGGGGCGGGGGTCCGTGAATTTCCCGGTATGTCT
>NZ_LT962687.1:1984540-3029664 GCF_900199635.1 Anaerotruncus massiliensis (ex Togo et al. 2026)
TTTCCCCGCCGCGCGCAAGACATCCCGGGAAATTCACGGACCCCCGCCCCTGACGGGCAACAACGTTTAGTAGAACTTCTGCTGCCCCTTGCAGTTATTGTCAAACGGCAGCGTAAAGTACTCCAGTGACGGACGGAAGGGCACCATCGCATAGATTTTGTCCAATTCCTGAAGGATATCCGCGGGCAAAGGTCCCTTCTCCACCGCAAGATAGTTTTCCATAAACTGGGCCTCATTACTGGAACCGGTGAGGACGCAGTCCACGCTGGGATTGGAGATCACGAACCGAATCGCCATCTCCACAATCCCCATGCCCGTCTCGTCCAAAAGGCGGTAGAGCGCCCGAAACTGTTCGCGCCGGGGTTCGCTGATCCACGGCGCGCCGTGGTTGATCGCGTCGTCGTAACGGACGGCCAAAGCGCCCTGCTGGAGCGGCGAACCACAGACCACGCCCATATGGTGCCGCTTCGCCGCCTGGAAAATCTCGTACTGCGCTTCCCTCCAGAGCAGGCTGTAGTTATACGCGGTCAACACGACATCGAACTTTCCGCTGTCACACACGCGGGCAAGCTCATGCGCCGTGGTCCCGCCGAGGCCGCTGAACTTGATCATTCCGGCTTTTTTCATCTCATCGATCGCTTCCAGCACCGGCCCCTCATAATTTAACTCGTCGGTCCACCAATTGTACTCCCTGACCCGGTCCGGTTCGTGAATCATCAAAATATCGATCGAATCCCGGTGCAGGTATTCAAGGCTCATTTCCACGGACTGAATCAGCGCCTTTTTGGACTGCGGATCAAACGGCTGCGGCCTCCCGCCCAGCTTGGTGGAAATCACCAGCGGGCCTTCCCACTCCTGAAGAATTTTGCCCAGCACTTTTTCGCTGTCATAGTAGGCAGGCGCCGTATCGATGTAGTTGATCCCCAGTTCCAGAGCCTTCAAGGTCGCGTGTTTGGAATCTTCAAAGGCGCCGCCCAGCTCGGAAAGGAAGAGCCCTCCAAGCGCCAGCTTTGTGACTTCCAATCCTGTTCTGCCCAAAATGACCTTTTCCATGTAACGACCATTCCTTTCAATCAGTCTATTTATCGGTTCCATCGGCAAGCGCCGGACCTTCGCGCGGAACGGGCGGGTTCAATCTCCGCTCAGCTTGATGACCGCCTTGATGGCCTTTTTCGCGCGGACGTGCTCGTAAGCCAGCGGCGCGTTGTCCCAGGTAAAGACGGTGCTCGTGTCGATCCACGCGGAGGCGTCAAGCCTGCCCGCGCGGATGAGGTCCACGACCTCCTCATGCGTTTCGGGCTCGTAGTAACCGCCGTTATAGATTCGGAAGGACGGACCCAGCAGCGGGTTCAGCGCATAGGTGTGGAAATCGTCCATCCCATAGACGCCGACCGTCGCGCCGTCGCGAATCACGGGAAGCAGCCTGTTCAGACTGCCGGACTTTCCGGTTACGTCCAGCAGGAACCGGAAAGTGCCCTTGTGTTCCGCGGCAAACGCGGACACCGCGTCCGCGTCCTTATAGTCGAGGAACCGGGTCACGCCCGCGCGCATGGCGTTGTCCTTTCGGCTGAGGCTGCCTACCATGGTCACATCGGCCGCGCCGCAGACGGCCGCCATCGCCGCCAGTGAAATACCGTTCGCGCCGGAACCCGAGACGACGACCTTGTCGCCCGGCTTCACGCCGATTCGCTTGATGTAGGAGAGGGTTTCCCGCCATGTGATGACCATGGGGGCGTATTCCAGCGGAATAATCCCCCTCGGGAGCACCTCGTTGATACAGAAATAGCGCCATTTCGCGGGGTCCACGCCGTCCAGCCGCGCCGCCCGATGGTCGACCGCCAGCCCGTATTCGCACATGCCTCCCCAGCTCAGCTTGACCGAACCGTCGGCCTGCGCCCGGGTCCCGACGCGGGTAATCAAATCTCCGAGCTTAAAGTTCCGCACCTTGGCGCCGGCCTCGATCACCTCTCCGATGCTTTCATGGCCGATGACCGACGGATAGTCCACATGTTCCGCGAACGTGCCGTCAATGACATGCAGGTCGGTCCCCGTGCAGGTCGCCCCGTACAGCATTCTGCACCGGACCTCATATTCTCCCATCGGCGGCTCCGGGATCTCTCTGACGGCCAGCTTGCCGGGCCGCTCTACGATCAGTGCTTTCATCGTTCTCCTCTTTTCATCATTTACTCTGTAAAATAGCCTTGCAGATATTGGAACGCCGCCGCCATGGAGGCATTGGGGTCGGAAAAGTATTTGGCCGCGGTAAGCTCCAGCGTAAGAGCGTTTTGGTACTCATACGATTTGAGCTCCGCGATGTACCTTTCCAGCGGGAAAATCCCGGTCCCCCACGCCAGATGGCCGGCCGGGTCGCCGTCGACAAAGTGGATGTGGCGCAGATCACCGCCCAGCGTCCGGAAGTAGTCGGTGATCGTCTCCCCGGAAAGATACATGGGACTGGTGTC
This sequence comes from Anaerotruncus massiliensis (ex Togo et al. 2026), assembly GCF_900199635.1. Lineage (GTDB taxonomy): Bacteria > Bacillota > Clostridia > Oscillospirales > Ruminococcaceae > Anaerotruncus > Anaerotruncus massiliensis. The sequence continues at coordinate 1,987,003 of NZ_LT962687.1, forward strand.
GATCATCGCTTTCAGCGCCGGCGATCCGACCTCGTCAAGCATCCTTTTCAGTTGGGGCAGCGTCGTCACCAGATTCGTCTCCTCAGCCCGCAGAGGCTCAAGAACGATGGTGACGCCAACCCGTTCGGCGGCCCGGGAGAGCTGCGCGAGGCCGTCCGCCGACCGCTTCCACGCCTCCTCGGGCGGCTCGTCGAAATAGCCCCAGCCGGAGGTCATCAGGATTTGCGGGGAGCCCAGTTCCGCGCACGCTTCGATCGTCTTTTCATAGAACGCGACGCTGCGTTTGCGCGCCACAGAATCCTTTTCCGCAATGTTTTCCGGATAGCAGCACTGTTCCGGCGTGAAGCAGACGATCCGCAGGCCGTGGTCCTTAATCTTTTTCGCGGCCGCCCGGATGTCGGACGGGGTCAAATCCGGGACGTAAAAATGTGGGCTTGCGCCCCAAATCTCCACACTTTGAAATCCGATCCGCTCCATCGAGTCGAGAAAATAATCGAAGGAAAAGTACCGGTAACTCAAATTCATCCCGGCGATCTGTGATCGTTTCAGCTCGAACATGTCGGTCCTCCTATCCTTTTACGCTTCCGGCCGTAAGGCCTTTGACAAACTGCTTCTGCATACACAGGAACATGATGATCAGCGGGATGGACGCGATTACGACGGCGGCAAGCTGAATATTCCATTCCTGCAGCATCTCTCCCTTCAGCGCGTTCAGTCCGACGGGGATCGTCATTAAATCCTGGTCTTCCAGGAAGATCAGCGCCGTCAGGAACTCATTCCAGGTAAAGATCAGATTCATCAGCGCGCTGGACGCGAGGATTGGTTTTCCAATGGGCAGGATCATCCGCCAATAGATCGCAAAGGAGCTGCACCCATCCATCCGCGCGGCCTCCTCGATGTCCTTTGGGAAGGAGATGAAGTAGGACCGCATCAAAAAAACCGTCAACGGGATGCGAAAGGCGATATATAGGAGAATGACGCCGAACTGCGTATTATACAGGTGGATGGATTGAAACAGCTTAAAGAGCGGCACGAAGGAGGATTCAATGGAAAGCGACAGGCCGCACAGGATAAAGGTAAAGAGGGCGCCGCGGAATTTGAACCGGAACCTGGTCAGTCCGTATGCGGCGAGCGACGACAAAAGGGTCGTGAAAAAAATGGAAACCACCGAAATAAAGACGCTGTTCAGGAAGTATCTGTTCAGTCCGCTGCTCCACGCCTTCAAATAGTTTTCAAAATGCAGGACCGACGGGAGATTAAAGGAATTTTGCAAAAATTCAGAGGTTGATTTAAAGGAATTGATCAGAATCCAAAAGATCGGATATAGGACAATCACGTTCAGCAGCAGGAGGAAAAGCTGTATCGGCAGGCGCCTCCAGCATATTTTTTTCTTGTGCATCTGAGCCCTCCTACAATTCTTCTCCGGATCTTGACACCTTGAGCTGAATCACAGAAAACGCGAAGGTGATGATAAAAATCACGACGCCCATGGCGGATGAATACCCCATCCGGTCAAATTTGAAGGCGCTCTGGTACGAATACATCCCCACCACCAGGGTCGAATAACCGGGCCCGCCCATCGTCAATTGGTACACCTCGGCAAAGGATTTGAAGGTGGAGATCACGGTCATCACAACGGTGACCAGCAGCATCTCCTTGACCATCGGGATCGTAATCATCAGCGCCTGGCGAAATTTCGACGCTCCGTCTATTTCGGCCGCCTCATAGTATTCATCGGGGATTTTCTGTATCGCCACGACCAGCAGCATCATAAAATATCCGGTAAACTGCCATTGCGGCATTGCCGCCACCGTATAAATCGCCGTCGATTCCTGTCCCAAGAGTCCTTTGATCGACACAAGGGAATCCCATCCGACTGCGCGGAACAAGTTGTTCACCAGTCCAACGCTGGGCTCAAAGATGAACTGCCACATAATCGCGATCGCCGTAATGGAAAAGAGCGACGGAATGTAATAAATCGTTCTGCAGAGCTTCCCAAATCTGTTTTGGGCGACGTTCTCCACAAGGATCGCGAGCAGTAAGGCGACGCCGACCTGAAAAATCAAATTGAGCACGAGAAAAATGAGGTTGTTGGAAATCGCCGTAAGGAAGCGCGAATCCGTAAGCAGCGTCAGGTAATTTTTCAGCCCTACAAACGTCATATCGCTGGAATAAGCCTTGAAGCTATGAAAGCTGTATAGGAAATTCATAACAATGGGATAATACAATAACACAGCAACAAGGAAAAAAGCAGGAGCAATATAGAAGTACGGCTCATACCGTGCCTTTTTCATGTTCAGCCTCCACATTTCGGGTAAGGCGGCGATGGTTTCACATCGCCACCTTACCCATTTGCCGTTATGCCTCTGTGTTATTCCGCGGCACAGAATTCCGCTTCCGTGCGCACCGCTTCCATCACGCCCTCGGCCGTGATTCCGCCGTCAACATAGGACTGCATGCTCGCGATGTAGACGCTCGCGACGCTGGAATTCATCGCCGTGTCCATGAAGGGCAGTAGCCCGGTGGAATTGTTGAGGAAGGTATAGGCCTCCTCGATCGGGGTCAACCCCTCCGCGGAGGCGTTCACCACGTCCGCGCAGCCATTAAACCATTGCAGGTCCGCCATCATCAGCTTGCCCACCTCGGGGCTGGACAGGAACTTCACCAATTTTGCGGCTTCCTCGGGATGCGCGGTGCCGGACGACACAACGAACCCCTCCGGGCCGCCCTGGATGCCGGTGTTGTCCCCCGCGCCGCCCACGATCGCGGGAACGGCAAAGCAGCCGAAGCTGCAATCGGGGTTCAGGAGATTGATGTCGCCCACTGAGACGGATTCTCCCCACATCATCGCCACGGAACCGCTGGCGAATTCCTCTTCGGAAATCGAGTAGGTTTTTGAATTCGCGTCGGGACTGGCATAGGCAAGCAGTTGGCTCCAAACGTCGAAGGCTTTCAGATAGCCGGGATCGCTGAAGTCTCCCTTCAGGGAATAATCGGCGGCCATCACCTCCGGAGCAACCAGCTTCTGGTTGAACGCCCCGATCCACTGAGGCGCGGGCCACTGCTCGGAGTTCGCAAAGGTAAACGGCTGAATTCCGGCCGCCTGTATCGCCTTGCAATTCGACAGCAGCTCGTCCATGGTGGAGGGAACGGAGAGTCCGAGATCGCTGTAGATCTCCTTGTTATAAAGGATGACGGAGATGGAAACCCGATACGGCGCGCCATAGAGGGCGTCCTCATAGGTATATCCGTCGAGGACCCCGTCGATGTAGTAACCCTTCCACTCGTCGTCCGCCTCATAATAACCCGTGATATCCAGGCACTTGCCCTCGCGGATGATTTCATTGGCGTTTTCATAGGCGTAGCTGAAGAACACATCGGGAATGTTGTTGGACCCCAGCACGACCTTCAGCTTGTCGCGGTACTCGTCGCGGCCGCTCGTGGAAACCTCCACCTTGACGCCGGGATTCTGTTCCTCAAAAAGCGCGATGATCTTGGACATGAATGCTGTCTGATTTTCGGTTGCATACCGATGATACAGGGACAGTACAATCTCCCCGTCGCCGCCATCCCCAGCCTGCCGCGTGCCACCGACCGGTTGGGCGGAGGCGCTCGCCTGCTCCGCAGGCGGTGGATTCGCGCCGCCCGCGCAGGCCGCGAGCAGCATGCTCACCATCGTCAGCGCCAGTAGCAAAGATAGTAGCTTTTTCATTTTTTACCTCCTTAATCATTTTCACCGCGTTTTGTTACGAACCTGTTTACAGTTCATCCGCATAGGTCGCGCCATATCCGAACGCGCCGTCTATCATGCAGGTTTCCGTAGCAAAGGCCGCCGCGGATTCCAGGCTTTTCCGAATGGCGGCGTCCGGCGCCGCATGTTCCCGCGTCAGGGAGAGATAGGAGGTCGCAAAGCTGGTTAGGAACGAATCGCCCGCTCCCATGGAGTCGGCGGCCTTCTCCTTTCCCGACGCCTGCCGGTAGAGCGTTTCCCCGTCAAAGAGGACCGCGCCGCGCCGTCCCATGCTCAGTAAGGCCATCCGGCTTCCCATGCGGTGCATCCTGCGCGCCAGATCAGAAACCTGCTGGTCGTCCAGATGACTGCAGGAGCCCACGCCTAAAAACAGGTAGGGGCAGACGCTTCGCAGACGGTCGTCGCTCAAGTCGGCGGAAAAATCGTAGCTGACCGGGACCCCCGTCCGATAGAGCTTTTCAAGCTCGCCGTCCATGTAGCTGAAGCAGCTTGTGTGCACCAGGTCGAATCGGCGGATAAACTCGAGATCGGACGCCCCCAGCATTAACGGGTGGGTTTTTGCGACACCTCCTTTGTTGCTTTCTATGAAGGTGCGGTCCCCATCCACGAGGTCCACCTTCGCATACCCGTTTTCGCCGTGGACGCGCCGGGCGCGTGAAAGATCGATCCCCAGCAGCCTGGCTGTATCCATCACATGGCGAGCCGCCCGGTCGTCGCCGAACACGCCGATGTATGCCGCGTTATGCCCCAGTTTTTTCGCGTAGGCGCAAAAATTCAAGGCGTTTCCGCCGGGATACATAATGTTTTTGTGCAGATAGATGTCCACAACGTTGTCGCCGACACCGATCACGTTTAGCATGGCACACTCCCCCAGTTCTCGGGCGCCGCTCAGATGAAATTACAAGCAGCGGCTCAATATGCGACCTTCCACATATACCGGCGCATGCTCAGGGGATGCTCCCTCACCTCGGCAAGCGCCTGGTTATAGACGTCCACCACCGCGGATTGCAGCAGGGGGCAGAAATATTCCACGGCCGCCGGGTCGATCGCGTCCAATCCCATCCGCCTCGCGTCGATCGTGTAGATTTTGCGTCCGTATTGTTCCAGGAATCTCAGCACGCGCTCATCCAGCTCCCTGCAAGGTCCGTCGCTGAGAAAGAGCAGGAACGGCGTATGCTGGTCCGTGATCTCCAACGGGCCGTGGAAAAATTCGCCGGAATGGATGCAGGCGGAATGAATCCATTGCATCTCCATCAGGATGCAGATGCTTTCCATATAGGCCGCGCCCCAACTCGCGCCGCAGCCAACGGTGTAGATCATCCTTTCATCCCTGTTCGACTGCGCGAACCGCTGCGCATCCGCCAGGCAGCCCTCTTTGGCTTTCGCCACGATCTCGTCATAGAGATCAAATGCGGCCATGCTTTCTTGGTAATGGCTCCACCCCTCAGACTGGTGTAAAAATTCCATCACCAGGCGCAGACAGAGGCTCTCCTTTTTCCGCGAGTAGACCTGCCGCTCCCCCCAGCTATAGACCACCACATGGTCCCCCAGCGTTGTGATGGCCGATCCCGGAGCATATGTAAAAACCACCGTGGCGGCTCCGGCTTCCCTGGCCAGGCGGCCCGCCTCCACGGTTTCCGGAGTCGTGCCCTGATGGGAGCACAAGATCACCAGGCTGTTTTGGTCCAGAGCTTTGGGGGTATCGTGGACAAACTCATTGGCGGGGTGCCATCCAATGCGTACAAGCGCCTTGCTCTCCCTCTCCAGAAAATATTTTGCCGGATAAAAAGCCGCCAGCGAACCGCCGCACGCAACAAAAAAGACCTTGTCGATTTTTCTTTTCTCCAGCAGCATTCGGACCATTTTTTCCATGTTCTTTCATCCTTCCATCTCTGTAATCGCGTTGACAAAAGGGGTGCTTTTTGTGTAAGATGTATTGTAACATCTATAACGTATTATAATAAGTTTGTTGGGTAATTGCAATAGTTTTTTTTCAAAAGTTTAAAAGAATTTGGCGTCTTGATAATTTTTCCTTTTTGTGCTAACTTGTATGAATAGTGATCAGATAAGCCGAAAAAAATACGCGGAGGGATCTTTTTGAATCAGGTGGATATCAACGATGGAACGCCGCTCTATCAACAGGTGGCCGAGCAGCTTATGCTTTACATCCACGAGCACAGCTTGAACCCGGGGCAGCGTCTGCCCTCCGAAAAGGAGCTGAGCGATACCTACGGTGTCAGCCGGATCACGGTGCGAAAGGCCCTGGAGCTGTTATCCTCGGACAACATCGTCGTAAAGCAGCAGGGCAAGGGGACGTTTGTCGCCTCCATGATGCCGATGCAGCGAAATATGAAGGAAGGCCTCTCCAGCTTTACGGAAATATGCCGCAGCAGCGGAATCGAACCGTCCACGAAAGTGCTGGGGCTTAAGATCGTCGACCTGCCTGCGCGTGTGGCGGCATCCCTGGAGCTTCCAAACAATTCCAAAGGGATTGTCATGAAGCGGATCCGGTACGCCGATAACGTTCCCGTTATGATAGAAACCAACTATTTTCCCGTCAAAAGCAGCTTCCTCTTTTATGAGGACCTGAAGGGGTCCCTCCACGAAATCCTGCGAAAAAACGGCGCCGCGATCCACGCCTGGACGTCCGTGCTTGAGGTGTGCATGTCCAATCAAGAGGAGGCGTCCCACCTGCAGATCCCCGTCGGGGAACCTCTGCTTCTTCTCGACGGGCGCTACTTCAATAAGAAAAAGAAGCCCATCTATGTCAGCAAGGACCTTGTCGTCACGGATCGGTTTAAATACTCGATCTATAGCTCCGTTTCAGCGACCTGATGACCCTTCCACGCAGAGGAAAACCGCCCGGCGAAAAAAAAACGCCCGAACCGGGCATTCGCGCGTGCGCGGCCGCGGCCGCGCGGTTTTCCGCCGCCGCGCAAAAAAGGGAGCCCCTTCCGAACGGAAGGGGCTCCCTTTGATTCGCGGGAAAAATCAGGCGTTCGCCTTCTGGGTGCGCACGCGGCGAATCTCCTCGGTGAAGAGGGGCACGATCTTGCAGACGTCGCCGACCACGCCGTAATCCGCGACCTCGAAGATCGGGGCGGAGGGGTCCTTGTTGATGGCGATGATGATGTCGCTCTCCTCCATGCCGGCGAGATGCTGGATGGCGCCGGAGATGCCGCAGGCGATGTACAGGTTCGGGCGGACGGTCTTGCCCGTCTGGCCGACCTGGCGGTCCTTCTCGACCCAGCCGGCGTCGACGCAGGCGCGGGAGGAGGAGATGGTGCCGCCGAGCTCGTCGGCGAGTTCCTCAAGCAGCTTGAAGTTGTCGGGGCAGCCCATGCCGCGGCCGCCCGAAACGAGCACCTTCGCGTCCTGGATGTCCATCTTCTCGCTGACCTTCTTGATCACCTCGAGGATCTCGACGTTCTTGCGGGAGTCGAGGTTCGGGACCTCGAACTTCTCGACCGGGCACTCGGCGCCGTCGATCGGGGAGATGCGCTGCATCACGCCCGGGCGGACCGTCGCCATCTGCGGACGGTGGTCGGGGCAGAGGATCGTCGCCATGATGTTGCCGCCGAACGCCGGACGGGTCATCATGAGGTTCTTGGTCTCGGGGTCGATCTCCAGCCCGGTGCAGTCGGCGGTCAGGCCGGTGTGCACGCGCGCGGAGACGCGCGGGGCCATGTCGCGGCCGATCGCGGTCGCGCCGTAGAGGACGACGGCGGGCTTTTTCGCCTGGATGACCTCGTACATCGCCTCGACGTACGGCTCGGTCATATAGGTCTCAAGCGCGGGATCGTCCACGACAATCACGCGGTCGGCGCCGTAGCGCGCGAGCTTTTTGGCAAGGTCGGTCACCTGATGGCCCAGCAGGACCGCGGTCACCTCGTCGCCGAGGTCGGCGGCGAGCTGCTTGCCCTTGCCGATCAGCTCATAGGAAACACCGGTGATCTTGTTGTCGACCTGCTGTGCGAAGATAAATACGCCTTTATAATCAGAAACAGCCATTTCGTTCACCACTTTCCTCACAGAATGAATTTTTCTTTGAGCCTGTCGACCAGCCAGTTGGCCGACTCCTGCGGGTCGAGGGTCACGACGGTGCCCTTGCCCTTGACGGCCTTGGTGAACGACTTGAAGACCCGCGTCGGGGAACCCTTGAGGCCGATGTTGCCGTCGTCGACCTTGAGGTCGGGACGGGTCCACACCTTGACCTCTTTCTCACGGTAGGCGTCGAAGATGCCGCCCGGGGTCATGTAACGGGGCTCGTTCAGCTCGCTGAGTGCGGTGATCAGGCAGGGCATTTTCGCCTTGAGGATGTGGTAGCGGTCCTCGTACTGCCGCTTGACGATCACATAGCCGTCCTCGACCTTGAGGTCCTCGGCATAGCTGATGTTGGCCAGGCCCAGATGCTCCGCGATCTGCGGGCCGACCTGGGCGGTGTCGCCGTCGATCGCCTGGCGGCCGGTGATGATGAGGTCGTACTCGAGGTTCTCGATGGCGGACGCGATGGTCGACGAGGTCGCCCAGGTGTCCGCGCCGCCGAACGCGCGGTCGGTGACGAGGATCGCCTCGTCCGCGCCCATCGCCAGCGCCTCGCGCAGCGCCAGGTCGGCCTGCGGCGGGCCCATCGAAATGACGGTGACATGCGCGCCGTACTGGTCCTTGAGACGCAGCGCGGCCTCGAGGCCCGCCTTGTCGTCCGGGTTGATGATGCTGGGGACGCCTTCACGGATCAGCGTTCCGGTCACCGGATCGAGCTTGACCTCGTTGGTATCCGGGACCTGCTTAATGCAAACGACTACTTTCAATTCCTGCAACTCCCTTCTACTTCAAGAACGATCCGGAAATGACCATACGCTGGACCTCGCTGGTGCCCTCGTAGATCTCCGTGATCTTCGCGTCGCGCATCATGCGCTCCACGGGGTAATCCCTCGTATAGCCGTAACCGCCGAAGAGCTGCACGCACTTGGTGGTGACTTCCATCGCGGTCTCGGCGGCGAACAGCTTTGCCATCGCGGCGTCGACCGAGAAGCGCTTTTTGGTGTCCTTGGCCACCGCGGCGCTGTAGACGAGCAGGCGGGCGGCCTCGATCTTGGCCTTCATGTCCGCAAGCTGGAACTGGGTGTTCTGGAACGCCGAGATCGGGCGGCCGAACTGTTTGCGCTCCTTGACGTATTTGACCGTCTCATCAAACGCGCCCTGCGCGATGCCCAGCGCCTGCGCGGCGATGCCGATGCGGCCGCCGTCAAGGGTGCCCATCGCGATGCCGAAGCCCTTGCCCTCCTGTCCGAGGAGGTTCTCCTTCGGGACGATGCAGTTTTCAAAGATCAGTTCGCAGGTGGAGGAGCCGCGGATACCCATCTTGAGCTCCTTCTTGCCGATCGAGAAGCCGGGGAACTCCTTTTCGACGATGAACGCCGAAATGCCGCGGTTGCCCTTGGATTTATCGGTCATCGCGAAGATGACGTATACGTCCGCCTGGCCGGCGTTGGTGATGAAGATCTTGGAGCCGTTGAGCACATAGTGGTCGCCGTCGAGCACCGCCTTGGTCTGCTGGCCGGAGGCGTCGGTGCCGGCGCCCGGCTCGGTGAGGCCGAACGCGCCGAGCTTTTTGCCCTGCGCCATCGGGACGAGGTATTTTTCGATCTGCTCGGGGGTGCCGTACTTTTTGATCGGGTCGCAGCCGAGCGAGGTGTGCGCCGACACGATGACGCCCGTCGTGGCGCAGACCTTCGACAGCTCCTCGACGCACATCGCGTAGGTCAGCGTGTCGCAGCCCTGACCGCCCAACTCCTTCGGGAACGGGATGCCCATAAAACCGAATTTCTGCATCTTCGCGACCGTCTCGGCCGGGAAGCGCTCTTCCTCATCCACTTCCTGAGCAAGGGGCTTCACTTCCTTTTCCGCGAAGTCACGGAAAAGCTGTCTTGCCATCTCCTGCTCTTTGCTGAGTACAAAGTCCATGCAAGTTCCTCCCTAATATGTTTATATTTCCTGCGAAAGCTGCCCGCGCCAAGCCGCGCGGCACATCGGATGCGCCGCGCGGCCTGCGGAGCGGGAGCGGATTTACCTGGAGTAGTCGTAGAAGCCCTTGCCGGTCTTGCGGCCGAGCGTGCCGCCGCGGACCATCTTGCGGAGCAGCGGATGCGGGCGGTATTTCGGATCGCCGAACTCGTTGTAGAGCACTTCCATGATCGCGAGGCAGACGTCCAGGCCGATCAGGTCGCCGAGCGCGAGCGGGCCCATCGGGTGGTTCGCGCCGAGCTGCATGGCGGAGTCGATGCCCTCGACCGACGCGACGCCCTCGGCGTAGATGCCGATCGCCTCGTTGATCATCGGGATGAGGATGCGGTTGACGACGAAGCCGGGGGCCTCCTTGACTTCAACCGGGGTCTTGCCAATCTCCTTGGAGATGGCGACGATCTTTTCGACCGTCTCGGGCGCGGTGTGCAGGCCAGCGGTGACCTCGACCAGCTTCATGACGGGCGCGGGGTTGAAGAAGTGCATGCCCACGATCGCGCGGTCAAGCCCCTGGGACATCTCGGTCAGCGAGAGGGAGGAGGTGTTGGACGCGAAGATCGCGTCCTTCCTGCAGATCGTCTGCAGCTTCGCGAAGAGCTCCTTCTTGAGGTCCATCTTCTCGAGCGCCGCCTCGACGACCAGGTCGCAGTCGGCCACCTTGTCGTTGAGCCCGGTGGTGATCTTCGCCAGGATCGCGTCCGCCTTCTCCTGCTCCATCTTGCCCTTGGAGACGAGCTTGGTGAGGGATTTCTCGATCTTCTTCTTGCCGCCCGCGGCAAATTCCTCGGTGATGTCGCAGAGCACGACCTCGTAGCCGTCAGTGACCGCGAATGCCTGCGCGATGCCGGAACCCATCGTTCCCGCGCCGATAACGCCAACTTTCATTTCAGTTACCTCCATATGTAAATATCAGGATCACATTACCTGTTCTCGAACGGGGCGGGCTTCTCCTTCGCCACAAACGCCTTCATCGCGTTCTGCTGGTCCTGCGTCTCGAAGCAGCTGCCAAACAGTTCCTCCTCGATCGCGACGCCCTCGTCGATCGAGACCTGCAGGCCGTCGTTGATCGCCTTCTTGGTGGCGCGCACCGCGATCGGCGCGTTGCGGGCGATCTTCTCGGCCAGCTTCATCGCCTCGTCCATCAGGCTTTCCAGCGGGACGACGGCGTTGACGAGCCCGAGCGCGAGCGCCTCGGGGGCCTTCACCTTGCTCGTGGTGTAGAGGAGCTCCTTGGCCTTGCCCACGCCGATCGTGCGGGCCAGCCGCTGGGTGCCGCCGAAGCCGGCGGTGATGCCGAGCGAAACCTCCGGCTGCGCGAACACCGCGTTTTCCGAAGCGATGCGGATGTCGCAGCTCATGGCCAGCTCGCAGCCGCCGCCGAGCGCGAAGCCGTTGACCGCCGCGATGACCGGCACGGGCAGCGTCTCAATCTTGCGGAAGATGTCGTTGCCCTTCTTGCCGAACGCCTTGCCCTCGGCCTTGGTGAGCCCGGACATCTCGGCGATGTCCGCGCCCGCGACGAACGCCTTCTCCCCCGCGCCGGTGATGATGACGCAGCGGGTCGCGTCCACGTCGATCGCGTCGACGACCTTCTCGAGATCGCCGAGCACCTCGCTGTTCAGCGCGTTGAGCGCCTTGGGCTTGTCGATGGTGATTACGCCGACGAAGCCCCTCTGTTCGTAGGTGACGTAACTCAAGTTTTTGCCTCCGTTCCTGTGTGTATTTTCGCTTTTGTACAGCTTTCAGGCACCCGGAGACCCGGATGCCTGAAACTGATTTTCCCTGTTACTGGATATTTTCGACAACCGTCGAGCAGCCCATGCCGCCGCCGATGCAGAGGGTCGCGAGTCCCAGCTTGGAGCCGCGCTTCTTCATCTCGTGCAGCAGGGTGACGAGGATGCGGCAGCCGGAGGCGCCCACCGGGTGGCCCAGCGCGAGCGCGCCGCCGTTGACGTTGACCTTGGAGGCGTCCCAGCCGAGCTCGATGCCCACGGCCAGCGACTGCGCGGCAAACGCCTCGTTCGCCTCGATGAGGTCCATCTGGTCGATCGTGAGGCCGGTCTTGTCAAACAGCTTCTTGGTGGAGAAGGCGGGTCCGATGCCCATGATGGAGGGATCGACGCCCGCGGTCGCGCCGGCGACCCATTTGGCCATCGGTTTGATGCCGAGCTCCTTGGCCTTGTCGGCGCTCATGACGACGATCGCGGCGGCGCCGTCGTTGATACCCGAGGCGTTCGCGGCGGTCACCGTGCCGCCCTCCTTAAAGGCCGGGCGCAGCTTGGCGATGCCCTCGGCGGTCACGCCGTCGCGGGGGAACTCGTCGGTATCGAAGAGGACGGTCTCCTTCTTGACCTTGATGGGGACCGGGACGATCTCGTCCTTGAACCTGCCGGCCTTGCGGGCGGCCTCGCATTTCTGCTGGCTGGACGCGGCGAACTCGTCCTGCATCTCGCGGGTGACGCCGTATTTCTCGGCGACGTTCTCCGCGGTGATGCCCATATGATAGTTATTGAAAGCGTCCCAGAGGGAATCCTTGATCATGCAGTCGATCAGCTTGCCGTCGTTCATGCGGTAGCCATAGCGCGCCTTGTCGAGCGCGAAGGGGGTCGCGGACATGTTCTCCATGCCGCCGGCGACGATGATGTCCGCCTCGCCCGAAGCGATCATCGCGGCCGCGAGGTTGACGCACTTGAGGCCGGAGCCGCAGACGATGTTCAGCGTCTGCGCGGGGACCTCGATGGGAAGGCCGGCCTTGAGGGCGGCCTGGCGCGCGACGTTCTGGCCCTGCGCGGCCTGGAGCACGCAGCCCATAAAGACTTCGTCAACCTGCTCGGGTTTCACGCCCGCGCGGTTGAGGGCTTCCTTAATCACGATAGCACCGAGCTGCGCGGCGGGGACACCCGTGAGGGAACCGCCCATTTTGCCGATTGCGGTGCGGCAGGCACCGGCCAATACGATTTCCTTTGACATGTTGACGCCTCCGATTTTTCTTGAAATTCTCAGGTTTCGGGCCGGACCGGCCCTTCGATTATCAGTATACTACAAGGGTTTTGAAATTGCTATATTTTTAACAAACTTTTCACGATTTTTATGAGTTTGTCTAAATCTCCCCCCTCGCCCGAAACCGCTTTTATGCACTTTTGAAACAAACGCTCCAAAGGCCCCTGTTCATGCGGGTTTGAAAGGGAAATTCAGGTCATTCCCTGCGCTTAAAAAGCGTGAGCTCCACCGTGTCGGCGCCGATCTCCAGCCTGCGGCAGTCGACCATCTGCCCGATCAGGTGCAGCTCGCTGTCCTGCCCCAGCCCGCTCACTCCCGCGAGCTGCCAGAAGAACTCCTCGAGCCCCTCGTTTTTCTCCGCCTGGTTGAGGAACCGGTCGAGGTCGTTCACCTTCTTGCTCTCCGCCGGGTCGTACCGGCTTTTGAGCGAGAGCTCGTAACCGTCCTCCAGCTTGCGCAAATCCATCTGCACCCCGTCCGAGCCGACGCTGAAAAAGAACACGATCAGCTCGTCGATCACTTTCGTCATCTTTCTGGCTGTAGCTTCCGTAACGATTCCTCCCGTTATTCCCGGTCCCGGCGCAGCGCCTCGATGAGCGGCACCAGCACAATGCACACGAGCCCCGCCGAAAAACCGTTGTTGTAGAGATTGAGGCCCCCGTGCAGGAAGCCGGTGTTGAGCACCACCGAGGCGTGGATCACGCCCGCGGCGATCCCCCATTTCCAGCCGAACTGCCCCGCGATGGGGGCGAGCCCCGTCGCAAAGAGGGCCGCCAGCAAAACGTTGGGCTCGCTCAGCGACCACACCATGAAAAAGGAGCTGATCACCACGCCGAGCACGACGGGGATGATGTTCTTGAGATGCTTGCCGAACGCGCCGAACCCGCAGATCGTAAAGACGCCGCCGATGGTCGGCCCGTTGAGGTCGCCGCCCACCACCAGCACGTAGACGGTGGCGGCCGCGCCGATGATTCCCATGTTTATGAGCGTCACGGGCAGGCCGTCGAGCTGGACGAAGTCGGCCACGAGGCGGCCCGAATGACGGGTGATGCGCGCGACGTTCCGGAAGCTGCGCCCGTTCCACCAGAAGCCCGCCAGCACCATCAGGGCGAACAGACCGAACAGGAAGGCGGCGAGCGGCAGGTTGTTTCCGGTGCTCCACGCGAGGCGCGCCTCGAAGGTGTGCCCGAAGGATTTGAAAAAGGAGGCGAGCACCATGCCGATCAGCCCCGCCGTAAAGCCGACGTTATAGAGGTTGTAGCCCTGGTGCACCCGCAGTGTGAAGGAGGCGACGGCGGGCAGCAGAAAGCCGACGGCCACGCCGATGCCGACCCCGAGCAGGTACCAGAGCAGCTTGTCCCGTTCGCGGCCGACGGTGACGATCTCCGAGACCACGGGCGCGAGCGCCGTGCCGAAGAGGGAGATGTAGACGTAGCGGCCGAAATGCTCCCGCTTATAGCGGGAATAGAGCCATCCGCCGAAAATGATCGGGAAGATGTTCCAGACGTCCTTGCCGAAGAGGGAGAACCCGGCCATTAAAAAGAGGCTCGCCACGCTGATGCCCGAAAAGTTCATCCGGACGGCGCGCAGGATGCCGATCGACAGCAGCGTCACCAGGCCCGCGTTGACAAACGCGGCCCCCATGCCGCCGACGCTGATCGAGTCGGTGATCAGCCCCGCCTGGGTGCGGATGATCTTCCAGATGCCCGAAACGACGCCCGCGGGCGTGTCCCACAGCAGCCCGAAGCCGATCAGCGCCAGCGCGAAGGCGGTCATCGCCCAAAAGAGATAGCGTCCCTGCCGCTCCGGACGATAGGTCAGCAATCGGTCCAAACCCTTCTCCCTCCATCTCCGGTGTCTCAGCTCATTTTAACATACGCGTGCCGGTGGAAAGGCGAATATTCTGTAAATTTTCACGTCCGCCGGACGAATTCCGCCCGGCATCGCGGGCAGGTGATGCAGATCCTCCCCTTCCCGCGCGGCACCCGTACCTTCTGCCCGCAGGAGGGGCAGCGGAAACGCCGGTGGGTCCGCGCGTCCCGCAGGGCGTCCGCCCAGGAGGAAAAGCGGCGCGCCAGCGGCCGCCACAGCGCCATAAAACGTCGGTTCTCCTCATAGCGGCGCCCCGCGTCCCGCGAGAAAAAACGCAGGAAAAAGACCGCCAGCAGCACAAACGCCAGCGTCCAGAAGAGCCGATACCCCGTCGCGCGGCGCAGGGCCATCGAAACCGCCGCGCCGGCCAGCAGCGCCCAGCCCAGCCCGTCGAGCCCCCGCCTGCCCGGCATCATCCGCCGAAACCAGTCCATCCGGTGATCATCCTTTCCGAAGTAATCCTATTTTGCAGTGTAACATGTCCCGGCTTTCGTTGCAAGGACCGCCCGGGCGATGAAAAAATGCGTCCTTTCCAGAATTTCGATCATAAACTCTGGCCTTTTTTATAAAGATATGGTAATATTATGACAGCTGTTTTGTCCGGACCGCGGTCCGGACGTTTTCCTGGAAGGGAGGAAATCCGATGAACGATCTGGAGACGCGCGCCGCCGAATTCGTGCGCGGCGTCTGGCACGACTACCTGGAGGCCCGCGATTATTCCGGGATCATCCGGTCTTTTGACGAGGAGGTCACCTGGATCGGCACCGGCGAGGGGGAGCTCTGCCTCAGCCTCGGCGACGCCGTGCGGATGCTCGGCGCGGAGTCCCAGGAGTGGAGCGGGCATTTTTCCATCGTCGGCGAGGATTACCGCGCCCGGCAGCTCTCCGACGATCTCTTCCTCACCTTCGGCACCATCCGCGCGCGGGAGGAGAGCGGCGGGCAGGACCGCGTCGTCGCGGACCTCAACACCCGGTTTTCGGGGGTCTGCCGCCTGCGGGACGGAAATTTCTCCGTGCTGCACCTGCACCACTCGGCGCCCGACCGCTACCAGCGGGAGGGCGAGTTCTTCGCCAAGAGCCTCACCGAGCAGAGCAACGCCCTGCTCAAGAAGAAGATCGCGGAAAAAACCGCCGAGCTCGAACGGCTCAACGACGAGCGCAGGGCCGACGAGACCCGCTACCGCTTCGCGCTCGAGGCCACGAGCGACCTTGTGTTTGAATACAACGCCTCCAACGGGCTGGTCACCGCCAACAGCGCCCTTTACCTCGGCGGCAAGGACCCGGCGGGGTTCCTGCCGGACGACGATTTCCCCCACGTGTACCCTGAGGACCGCGACCGCCTCCGCGAAAGCCTGTCGTCCGAGCGGGTCCGCCAGGCCTTCGACGATGGAGAGACCGCCCTCTCGGCCGAATACCGCACCCTCGACGGCGAAGGGCACTACACCTGGGTGCGCATCACCCTTGTCCCCATCCGCGGCTCCGACGGGAAGTACCGGCGGCTGATCGGCAGCATCAAGGACATCGACCGGGACAAGCGCCGGGAGCAGGAGTTCAAGGACCAGTCGCGGCGCGATCCGCTGACCGGGCTCTACAACAGGCGCTACACCGAGGTCATGGTCAACCGCTTCCTCGAAAAGAGCGGCCCCGCCGCCTCGGGCGCCCTCTTCATCATCGACATCGACGACTTCAAGGCGGTCAACGACCACCTCGGTCACCTGCTCGGCGACGCCGTGCTGCGCGACGTCTCGGAGCGGATCACCCAGCTGTTCCGGTCCACCGACATCGTCGGGCGGATCGGCGGGGACGAGTTCGTCGTCTTCCTCAAGGGCGCGGACGACGAGGAGGTCATCGGCGAAAAGGCCGGGGCGGTCCTCAACGCCTTCCGCAGCACCCTCGCCGGGCACAACGCCGGGCACGCGATCTCGGGCAGCATCGGCATCGCCCTCTGCCCGCGCGACGGCGGCGACTACCGCGCCCTCTTCGAGAAGGCGGACAGCGCCCTTTACAGCGCCAAAAAGCTCGGCAAGGACCGCTGCCAGTTCTACGACGGCGGCGGCGACCCCTTCCTCCCGCCCGGCACGCGGCGCGGGGAGGAACCGGACGCCGGGCGCAAATCCTTCACAGAGCATATCGCGGAATACATCTTCCAAATCCTCTACGACTCGGACGACATCAACAAGGCGGTAAACGCGATCCTCGCGATCGTGGGGCGGCATTTCGACGTGAGCCGCGCCTACATATTCGAGAACACCGAGGACGGGCTCGCCTGCAACAACACCTTTGAATGGTGCAACGAGGGCGTATCCCCCCAGATCGACAATCTCCAGCGGGTCCCCTATTCCCTGATCGGCGACTATGCCGCCAACTTCAATGAGGACGGGGTCTTCTACTGCGACGACATCTCCCGGCTCACCGTGAAGGGGCTCCACGACGCTCTCGCGGTCCAGAATATCCATTCGATGCTCCAATGCGCCCTCAAAAACGACGGCGTGTTTTCGGGGTACGTCGGCTTCGACGAATGCAGCGCCCAGCGATTCTGGACGCAGGAGGAGATCGACACCCTCACCTTCATCTCCAAAATCCTCAGCACCTTCCTGATCAAATGGCGCACGCAGGAAAAGCTGGCCGAGTCCTTCCGGGTCACCCGCGCGGTGCTCGACCATCAGAACCTGTGGACCTACGTCATCGGCGGGGACCACCGGCTGCTCTACATCAACCGGAAGACCCTCGAGCTGGTGCCCGGGGCCAAGGTCGGCGCGTGCTGCTACGAGGCCTTCTGGGGAAACCGCGCGCCCTGCCCGCAATGCCCGATGCGCGAGATGGACCGCACCGGCGCGGGAAGCTGCACGATGGAGCTCCACAACACCCAGCTGTCCGTCTGGACGAGCGCCACCGCCTCCCGCATGACCTGGGTCGACGGGCAGAGCGTCTGCCTTATGTCCTGCGTGGACATCACCGCCTACAAGGAGCCCGGCCGTTCCTGAGCGGAAACCGGTATCAAAAAGGGACGCCCGCGGGCGTCCCTTTTCTGTCATGCCTGTTTTTTGCGCGCCCGGCGGAGCAGGTCGGCCAGCGTCAGGTCGGACGGCGCGTGCTCCCGGAAGCCCTCCCCCGAAATCTCTCCCGCGTCCCCCACGATCACGAACGCGTTCGGGTCGATCGACCGCACGATGTCGCCCACCTTGCACACCTCATAGCGGCGCACCGCGCAGAGGAGCAGCTCCCCCTCCCGGCCGCTGTAGCCGCCCCGCGACTTGAGGAAGGTCACCCCGCGGTCGAGGTCGCCGAGGATCTGGCGCGCGATCTCCTCGTTTCTGTCCGAGATGATGTAGAGCATCTTTCCCGTGCCCACGTCGGTGCCGTAGAGCACCGTGTCGATCAGCTTGGTCGCGACGAAGATGACGATCAGCGCGTACATCGCGCTCTCAAGGCTGCGGTAGACGATCCCCGACAGGGCGACGATGAGGATGTCGATGCACATCATGAGCTTTGCCATCGAGATGTGGCGGAAATGCCGGCCGAGCAGGCGCGCGATCAGGTCGGTGCCGCCCGTCGTGCCGCCGCGCATGAAGATGAGCGAGAGCGCGAAGCCCTCCGCCACCCCGCCGAACACCGCCGCGAGGATTTCGTTGCCGAGATAGGGCCGGATCACAAGGCTCATCAGGTCGATGGCCGCTGAGGACAGCAGCGTCGCCGCGACCGTCTTGACCACGAGCTTGTAGCCCACCGATGATACCGCCCACACGAACAGCGGGATGTTCATCAGGAAGATCACCGTGCCGATCGGCGTGCCGAACAGGTAGTTGACCAGGGTCGAAAGGCCCGTCAGCCCGCCCGGCGCGATATGGTTGGGCGCGGTGAACATATTGACCGACACCCCGTAAAGCAGGCTGCCCGCCGAAAAAAAGGCCAGGTCGGTCAGCCGTTCCCCCCAGGCGCTCTTCGCCCTCAACATGGCGCTTCCCCCTTTCATCCGTACCGTATTATTCTACCCGGATTTTTGGGAAATGTGAAGTTCCGCCTGATAATGCGCAAAAGCCCCGCCGGACGGCGGGGCTTTTCGCCCGGAAAAACGGTCAGTTCGAAAGCAGCGCGGCGAGCGTGTCGGTCAGCTCCTTCAGGAGCGCCGCGTCGTTGGCGGTGTAGCAGAGGTCGTAGCCGATGCTGTCCACCGAAATCCAGATTTCGCTCTTTCCGTCGGTAAGGCTGTTCGGAATCTGGAGCGCGTAATAGTCCTTTTTGCCGTCCTCAAAGCTCATGGAAATCCGGTAGGCGCCGTCCGTCCGCGCCTTTTCCATCCCGTCCCCATTGAACCGCCGAACCGTGCCGACTTTGACGTTTTTCAGCTTGGCGCAGAGGTCCAGGATCTTGTCGCGCTGCGCCTGGGACGCGGCGGAATCGTAGGAGGCGCTCCTTTCTATGACCACGTCGCCGTCCCATGCGGCACCCGAAAGCTCCGCCTTCGTGACGCGGTAGGGGTTCATGTAGCCGAGCCACTCGATGTTCGCCGGGTATGTCTGCTGGCAGCGGGACATTGCGGCATAGAGGCCGTCAAGCTGTCTGCCGCTCGCCTGCCAGCCGCCGTCCGACTGGAGGACGCCGTCCTCATAGCACCAGTAGTTGCAGCGGTCGCCGTTCGTCATCAGCACGGTCAGCAGCCGCAGACCGTCCTCCTCGCCGCGCTCCTTTCTCATGGGCGCGACGGTAAGCGCGTTCAGCGCGCTGATGATCCCGGCGCGGTCGTTCTGGTTCGTGACGGCGTAGCTGACGTGCAGCTCGCGGTTGATGACCTGGATGTCCTGCACCTGTTCGATGTCATGGTTGAAGCTCGTGTCCTTCACCGCGCCCGTGTCGGCGGCGACGGGGACGGCGAGGGCGGAGACGAGCAGCGCGGCCGCGAGCAGGGATGCGAGGGTGGATTTGAGATGCTCTAACATGGTGACGCCTTCTTTCTTAAATGTAAAAATATTACTTATTTTATATAATTTACCATTCACAAGGGCAAAAACGGTTCCCCCGTCGTGATAACGAGCCGGGTGGAGCTCCCCGCGCGGGCGGCGGGAACGCCGCCCGCGCGGAAGGTGTGCGCTTACGCCGCGGCGTATTTTGTAAGCGCGTCGGCCAGCGCATCCAGCGTCCCGTCGCCGGTGGTCTCATAGGCGAGATGGTAGCCCGGGATGCTGCTGACGAGGATTTCGATCGACCCGTCGAGGTAGACGGTGACCGTGTATTCCACGACGCCGTCCTCGAAGTTCAGAACGGTCTGGAAGAGCGGGGTGGAGTCGTGAGCCGCTCCGGGCGCGAGCGTCTCGGTGGAGGAGGGCTTGACCGTCACCGCCTTGAGCAGCGCGGCGACCTCCATGATCGCCTCCCGCTGCTGCTCCGAGGTCAGCGCGCGGTACTGCCCGTGCGTGCCTTCCGAGAGGTCGTCGACCGCCATCCCGGTGATGCGGTAGGGGTTCATATAGCCGAGCCACTCGGCGGTGGCGCGGTTTTGACCGTAGGTCTCCTTCTCGATCTCGTAGAAGCTGTCGTAGAGGTCCCGCAGCCGGGAGGCGTCGGCAAGCGGCGTCTCCCCCTCCATCAGCAGGTTGCTGTGGCACCAGAAGTCGTATTTCGTCCCGTCGAGCAGCCGGACCTGCAGAAGGCGCAGGCCCGCCTCGTCTGGCGTGACCGAAAGGTCCTCCTGCGGGGTCAGGGAGTTGAGCCGCGCGAGCACCGCGCCGCACCGTTCGCCCGTCACCGGACAGCAGGTGCGGCTCTCCCGGTCGATGAGGTTCACCTCCATGACCTCGTCGTAGGGGATGCGCAGGCAGGGCGGGTTCCCCTCGATGAGGGGCGGAAGGTCCGCCGCGCGGGAGGCCGCTTCCTGCGCGGAAGGCGCGGCGGGGGCGGAAACCTGCGGCGCGGGGGATTCGGCGGGGGTCTCCACGCGCTCCGCCGGGGCGAGCAGGCCGAGCGCATAGGCGCGCAGCGCGGACACGTCCGCCTTGTAGACGTAGACGGTGCTCTTGTCCGCGAGCTTGGGCGCCGTGCCGCTCAGGCGGACGCTGTCCGCCCGCAGGGAAACGGCGACCTGCTTTCCGTCCTTGCGCGTGATCACGATCTCCACCGGCTCCGACTCCCGGTCGGTGCTCTCCCAGCCGAGGGTGAGCTCCTGGAGCCCGCCGATCACCTCGCCGTAGCCGTCGGGCGGGATCTCCGCCTCGGGGGAGTCGCCGAACTCCCCGTAACGGACCCACATCTCGGCCACGTCCTTCTCCCGCAGCGAGCCGAGCACGCTGTAGGTGAGCTTCATGTCCGCGGCCACGTCCTCCGGCACCTCCGCGCCGGGAAGGTCCGCGGCAGAACCGGACGGCGCGGTCTGCGCGGGGGAAATCTGCGGGTTGGTGAGGAAAACAACCGCGAGACCCGCGACGACCGCCGCCGCGATGATCGTTAGAATGACCGTGTTTTTCCTGACGTGCATGATCGATTTGACCCTTTCCTTGAGCGCGCACTCCCCGAAGGCGAGGAATCCTCCCGCGAAGGCGCTGCGGCTTCGTTCCGCCATGTTCACGAGGCTGTAGGCGTAGGCTTTCCGGTCGGTTTCCGGCCGCCGCACGACCGCCTCGTCGCAGGACGCCTCCATGTCGGTGACGTACCAGCGGTAGAAGAGCCAGACGAGCGGATTGAACCAGTGGAGATAGAGCGCGAAGGTGGCCAGCGCCTTCCAGAGGTTGTCGTGCCGGCGGATGTGGGTGAGCTCGTGGGTGACGACGTGCGCCACGTCCTCCTCCTCGACGAGGCCCGAGAGCACCAGCCGGGGCCGGACGAGCCCGCAGACGACCGGGCTTGGAAAGAGGTCGCTCACATAGAGCCGCACCCGGTCCGGCCGCACCCCCACTCGGTTAAAAATCTCGTCGATCGCGGGGGTGTGCGGGAGCCGGCGCGCGCGCCGCAGGCGGTGCATCGTATAGAGGTAGCAGAAGAGGCTGTAGAGGAGCAGGAGCGCCGCGCCGCAAAGCCAGATAGACGACAGGATCGCGGTCAGCGGGACCTTCGCCGGGGCGACCACCGGGCGTTCGGCGGGGGCGTCCGACCCCGTCCCCCGCGGGGTCTGCAAGGTCGGGAAGTCGACCGCCGCGCCGGGGTCCTCCACAAACCGGAGGGCGGCGCGCCGTCCCGTCTCGACAGTGCGCGCGGCGGGGATGGCGTTGAAGGCGCTCACCGGCGATGGCACCGAAAAGGGAACCAGCAGCCGTACGAGCACGAGCCCCCACAGCAGGCAGAAGGTCCAGCGGGGCAGCCTCCCTTTGAGGAGCGCCCGCAGCAGCAGCACCGCCGCGCCGAGCACCGACGCCGCCAGCGACATATTCACCAGGCGCAAAAACAGGTCTTCCATAGCTTCCTCCCGCCGCTGCGTATTTTTTCAGGCGCGGCTGCCGCCCCACTCCACCACGGTGAAGCCCCGGCGGGCAAAGCCGCCCTCAAGCTCCTGCGCCCGGATGGGACGCGGCGCGTCCAGCCCCCGGTAGACCATGTGCACCCGCAGCAGGCTGTCGGGCGCGGGAGAGATCTCCATCGGGGCGAGCCGCTCGTACTGTTCTGTGGAAAAAGTGATGAGATTGCAGGCGTTTTGCTGCATCTCGGGCAGCCAGTAGTCGAGAAATTCCGCCGTTTCACCGGCGTTCAGGCCCAGAAGGGCGAGCTTTTCGCGCAGAAACCGTTCGGTGTCCGCGCCAGCCACGCAAAATCCCTCGGAAAAGTCCCAGTCGACCGGCGTGTTCCCCTCCCAGAAGAGGTAGGGGTAACTCCTCCCGTCCGCCCTGTCCACGAGGGCGCCGCCCGGATGGGCGGTGACCTCCCAGCCGTCCCGGTAGGCGGGGATCGTCTCGCTGAAGCTCCCGCGGTAATCGACCCTCACCGACACGTCCGTCGGCCGCTCGGGATAGAGGTAGACGACCGGCTTGCCGGTCAGCGGGAGCATCTTTCCCGCCGCGATGTCGTCCAGCTCCCGCAGCGTCGTGTCCTCGTGCTTGAGCGGGTAGCGCAGCGCGTGGTCCATGTCGCTCGCCGCGACCAGCAGGGCGGTTTCGTTCACCTCGACGCGGTAACGGATGCCGGTGGCAAAGTCGATGTCGATCCGCGCGGCCCCCTCGAGACGGCTCTCCCTGCCGACCCGTTCGGCGCTGCCCGGCCTGACCGAGATGTCCAGCCCCGAAAGCGCCCAGTCGAACCGTTCGTCGTCAGGCAGGTAGACGGTTTCGCTTTCGCCGTCCGACGAGCGGAAGGCGATTCCCGTCACGCGGGATTTCCGGATGACCCTGAGCCAGCTCGGGAACCAGAGTCCCTCGCCCATGCGAACCCGCTCGAGCCCGATGAGCTCGGCGTAGGCCTTCGGGTCGACGCGGTAGCGGACCGGTTCCCCCGCGTCGGCGGCTGGGAGCGATTTCGCGACCTCCAGCCCCTCGGTATAGAAGGTGTAGGTATATTTCGTGTCGTCCTCCAGTTCGAGGATCAGAACGTCGAAGTCGGAGAGGCGCTCCCCGATCTCATCGGCGGGCTCCGGTTCGAGCTTTTGGAGGTGGAAGGGCGTCTCCCAGCTGCTCCCCACGGCCACCTGGTCGGAATAGCGGTAGACCGAGCCGCCGTTCACCCGCACGCCGCCGCACAGGAACACCCCGGAATCGGGGCCGGCGGTGAAGTTGAAGCCGTCCGGAAGCGCGACGGCGGGAGCGGCGGGCGGGGTCGAGACCGCCTCGGCGGAGGGAACGCTCCCGGCGGGCGGCGCCTCTTCCGGGGCGCTCTCCGGCGCGGGCGCGGGCTCCGGCTTTGGCGCGGGCGGCGCGGCTTCCGGTTCGCCCGGCAGCTCCATAGAGGAGACGGGCGGCGCCGGTTCCCGGGCGGGCTCCCCGCCGCAGGCGGCGAGGGAACCCGCCAGCGCGGCCGCCAGCAGGGCGGCAAGCAGGCGTTTCATCGTTCCTCCCCCTCGTCGATCAGGCGCCTGATCTTCGCAAGCTCGTCGTCCGAGAGCTCCTCGTTCTCCACGAAGGCGGAGAGGAAGTTTGCCGGCGAGCCGCCGAACAGCCGGTCGATCAGCCCGCGCGTCTCCGCGCGCTGGACCTCGCCGCGCTTTAAAAGGGGAACGCAGACGAAGTTCGGCTCCTCCCGCCTGAGGTAGTCCTTCTCGATCAGGGCTTTGAGGATCGTGTAGGTGGTGTTCTTGTTCCAGCCGTAGCGCGCGGCGGCCTCGAGCGCGACCTCCTTGGCGGGGAGCTGCCCCTTCTCCCACAGGACGTTCATGATCCGCGTCTCGGAATTGTTGAGTTTGATCTGGTCGTTCATGCCGTTCCTCCGTCAGACGATGTTTATAGTCTGTTCTATGGTTATAGTATAGCACCTTCCCGGCGCTTGTCAAGACTATATTTATAGTCTTATGCAAATTCTTTCTTTTTCTTTGGAAATCCGGCGGGATATGCTATACTGTAGGTACCTATTTTGAAACAGGAGGGACCGCTATGCGTCCATATGAAAAACTGCTTCGCTGCTACGACTGCTTCCGGGAAAAGATCGATTTTCAGCCGCTCATCGGCATGACCCTCGGCTCGGGGCTCGGCGACTACGCCGACGGGATTGAAATCACCGCCACCCTCGACTACCGCGACATCGAGGGCTTCCCCGTCTCCACCGCCCAGGGCCACCGGGGCCGGTTCGTCTTCGGCTATGTGGAGGGGGTCCCCGTCGTCGTCATGCAGGGACGCATCCACTACTATGAGGGCTACGACATCACCGACGTGGTGCTCCCCACCCGCCTGATGGGGCTCATGGGGGTGAAGGCGCTCTTCCTCACCAACGCCTCGGGCGGGCTCAACCCCGACTACGGCCCGGGTGAATTCATGCTCATCTCCGACCACATCGCCGACTTCGTCCCCTCCCCCCTCATCGGGCCGAACATCGACGAGCTCGGCACCCGCTTCCCCGACATGACCGACCTCTACAGCGCCCGCCTGCGAAAGGTCGTCCGCGGCGCCGCGAAGGAGCTGGCGATCCCGCTGCGCGAGGGGGTCTACGTCCAGCTCACCGGTCCCAACTTCGAGACGCCGGCCGAGGTGCGCATGTGTCGCATCCTCGGCGGCGACGCCGTCGGCATGAGCACCGCTGTCGAGGCGGTGGCCGCCCGCCACATGGGGATCGAAACCTGCGGCATCTCGCTCGTCACCAACCCCGGTGCGGGCCTCTCCCCCCAGCCCCTCTCCCACATCGAGGTGCAGGAGGCCGCCGACCGCGCGGCCCCGCTCTTTAAACAGCTTGTCACCGCGTCGGTCAGGGGGATCGCCGAGGTGATCGGCTGAACCCGGATGAAAGGCAGGTGCGCGATGGACAGGCTGGTTCAATCGATCGATAACGTGCGGCTGACGGACGCGGAGGACGCGGTCGTCATCCTCGACCAGTCGCTGCTGCCGGGCAGGACGGAATACCGCGTCCTTTCCGACGCCGAAAGCCTCCGCGAGGCGATTTTTTCCCTGCGGGTGCGGGGCGCGCCCGCCATCGGCATCTGTGCGGGCTACGGCATGTACCTGCTCGCGCGGCGGATCAAAACGGAGAGCGTCCCGGAATTTCTCGCAAAGCTCCGGGCCTGTAAGGACTACCTCGACGCGGCCCGTCCCACGGCGGTCAACCTGAGCTGGGCGACCGCGCGGATGGTCCGCCGCGCCGGGGAGAACGCCGAAAAGCCGGTCCCGGAGATCGTCCGGCTCCTCGGGGAGGAGTGCCGCCGCATTCAGGCGGAGGACGCGGAGATGTGCCGCGCGATCTCGGAGCACGGCCTTACGCTCCTCCGCGACGGCGACGGGGTGCTCACCCACTGCAACGCCGGGCCGCTCGCGACCTCCCGCTACGGGACGGCGCTCGGGCCGCTGCTGCTCGGGACGGAGCGCGGGATGCGCTTTCGCGTCTTTGCCGACGAGACCCGCCCGCTGCTTCAGGGCGCGCGGCTCACCACCTATGAGCTCTCCCGCGCGGGGGTCGACGTGACCCTCATCTGCGACAATATGGCGAGCATCGTCATGAAAAACGGATGGGTGAACGCCTGCTTCGTCGGGTGCGACCGGGTGGCCGCCAACGGCGACGCCGCCAACAAGATCGGCACGAGCGGGGTGGCCATCCTCGCCCGGCACTATGGGATCCCCTTCTATGTGCTCGGTCCGACCTCGACGATCGACCGCTCCTGCAAGACGGGCGCGGAGATCGAAATCGAGCTGCGCGACCCGGAGGAGATCCGCTCGAAATTTTACCGCGAGCCGATGGCGCCCGAAGGCGTCAGGTGCTACAACCCCGCCTTCGACGTGACCGACCACAGCCTCATCACCGGCATCGTGACCGAGCGCGGCGTCTGCCGCCCGCCCTATACCGAAAGCCTCGCCGCGCTCTTTTCCGGCGGGGACGACCACAAGGAGGGATCGTATGAACATCCGGTTTTATAACGCGCGCATCCTCACGATGGAGGAGGGCGCGGGCGTCACCGAGGGGGAGCTCTGGGTGAAGGGGAACCGCATCGCCCCCGCCGGCCCGCCGGACGGCACCGTCTGGGACCGGGAAATCGACGCGCGGGGCAACCTGCTCCTGCCCGGCTTCAAGAACGCGCACACCCACTCGGGGATGACCTTCCTGCGCTCCTACGCGGACGACCAGCCGCTCCACGACTGGCTCCAGGAGTGCTTCCCGATGGAGGCGAAGCTCCGGCCGGGCGACGTCTACGACCTGACGCGGCTGGCGATCATGGAATACCTGACGAGCGGCGTCACCGCCAACTTCGATATGTACATGTTCCCCGACGAGATCGCGAAGGCCGCCGCCGACTGCGGCTTCCGCACCGTGCTCTGCGGCTGCGTCAACAACTTCACCTACAACCTGCCCTTCATGGAGAAATGCTGGGACGAGTACAACCGCTATGACGAGCTCGTCTCCTTTATCCTCGGCTTCCACGCCGAGTACACCTGCTCCCGGGAGCTGCTCGAGGGGATGGCGGCGCTCGCCCACAAGTATGAAGCCCCCGTCTTCACCCACAATTCCGAAACCCGCCTCGAGGTGGACGGCTGCCTCGAGCGGTGGGGCATGACCCCGACCGCCTTCCTCGACAGCCTCGGAATGTTCGACTACGGCGGCGGCGGATACCACGGTGTCTACTTAAACGACGCCGACCTCGAAATCTTCCGCCGCCGGGGGCTGTGGATGGTGACCAACCCCGGCTCCAACGTCAAGCTCGCCAGCGGCATCGCCCCTCTCCAAAAGATGCTGGACGCGGGCGTCAATCTCGCGCTCGGCACCGACGGCCCGGCCAGCAACAACTGCCTCGACTTCTTCCGCGAGATGTTCCTCGCCACCGGGCTGCAAAAGCTCCGGGAGAACGACGCGTCCGCCATGCCCGCCGACCGCGTGCTCGAGATGGCGACGGTGGGCGGCGCGCGGGCGATGGGCCTTTCGGACTGCGACACCCTCGCGCCCGGGAAATGCGCCGACCTCGTCATGCTCGACCTGCACCAGCCCAACATGCAGCCGCTCAACAACATCGCCAAAAACGTTGTCTACAGCGGCAGCAAGCAGAACGTGAAGCTCACGATGGTGAACGGCCGCATCCTCTACGAGGACGGGCAGTTCCACATCGGCGCGGACCCGGAGGAGGTCTACCGCCGGTGCAACGAAATCATCGACGCGAAACGGTAGCAATTATAAAAAATGGAGCCGCGAACCCTCTCCCGGGTTTACGGCTCCTTCTTTTTGGGGAAATCCCCAAACACCTTTCGGTTATACAAACTTTAATATGTCGTTCGGCGCGCACTCCAAAATCTCACAGAGCCGCTCCAGCGTAAATACAGTGATTCCCCTGTTGTGTTTCAGGTTGTTCACGGTTCTTGGATTGACGCCGTACCTGTGGATCAGGGCATAGGTCGTGATTCCCTTGGATTCCATCGTTTTCCATAATGGCTCGTAGCTTACCACGTCCTTCCCCTCCTTCCACAAACGATTTACTTTAGTATTGTGGATTGGAAAAGTTTTTGAAATACTGAAAAATGTATCTATACTTATTGCTTAGTCCTGCTAATTTCCTCCATCTTTGAATGCGGGGTGGACGAAGATCATTTTTTCGGTGGGCTTTCAGGCCGCGTTCGCGAGAGGCGGAATCATTTGCAGCAAGGGCCGGAAAACAGGCCCGCCGCATCCGCGCAGAACGCAAAAAGGACCCGTTGCAGAAAGAAACTGCAACGGGCCCTTTTTATGTAGTTCAGCCGAGGTTCAGCCTGGTGTCGACCGTCGTCTCCGCCAGGACGCGGCCGTCGCGGATGACGGTCCGGCGCGGCGGGCAGAGGCGGATGGCGTCGCGCGCGTCGCGCGCGTCGATGATGAGCAGGTTGGCGCGGCAGCCGGGCTCGAGGCCGTAGCCGGGAATCTTGAGGATCTTGTTCGCATCGCCGGTCACCATGTCGTAGAGCTTCTCGATCTCGCCGGGCAGGCTCATCTGCGCGGCGTGCGCCACGACGTTGGCCACCTGGAGCATGTCGGCGCTGCCATAGGGGTAGAAGGTGTCCTTGACGCAGTCCTGGCCGAAGGAGACGTTCACGCCCGCCGCGAGCAGCTCCTTGACGCGGGTGATGCCGCGGCGGATCGGCTGCTTGTCGAGGCGGCCCTGGAGCATCAGGTTGGTGACCGGGTTGGTGATCACGTTGATGCCCGCGCGCTTCACCTTCTCGATGACATAGCCCGCGTAGTGGTCGTCGTAGGCGGCCAGCGCGCAGGTGTGGCCCGCCGTGACGGTGCCCGGCGCGAAGCCGCGCGCGATCGCCTCGTCGGCGATCATCTCGAGCGTGCGGTAGAAGGGATCGTCCGTCTCGTCGACGTGCATGTCGATCTCGGCGCCGTATTTCTCCGCGATGTCGAAGCAGAGCTTGACATGCGCGCGGCTGTCGTCGGGCGAATTCTCGTTGGCGGGCATGCCGCCCACGATGTCGGCGCCCGCCTCCATCGCCTCCCACATCAGCTTGTCGCAGCCGGGGTCCTTGACGATGCCCTCCTGCGGGAAGGCGACGATCTGGATGTCGATGACGTCCTGATACTTCTCCCGCAGCGCCACGACGCCCTCGAGGGGACGCAGGCCGCCGATCGTGTCCACGTCGACATGGGTGCGGATCGCGAGGGTGCCGTTTTTGATCGCCTTGAGCACCACGTCCTCCGAACGGGTGACGATGTCCTCGACGGTGTAGACGCGCTTCTGGTCCCAGAGGATCTCGATCGCTTCCTTGAGGGTCCCGCTCACGTTGGGGCGCACCACGTCGAAGACGTTCACCTTGTCGAGGTGGATGTGCGGATCGATGAGCGAGGGCGTCACGAGGCATCCGGTCGCGTCGATCGTCCGGTCGGCGGCGGCGTCGATGCGCCCGCCGACGCGGCTGATCTTCCCTTCTTCGATCAGGATGTCGGCAGGCTCTTTCCGCCCGCGCAGGATGGCGTTTTGAATCAGCAGCTTCATTAAATCTCTCCCGCTTTCATAAAAAATTCTACACGGTTTGCTTGACAAGGCTCATGAAACATGATACATTGTTGTTACAAAAAATATATCATGTTCCACTTCGTTTGTCTAGTGTCTGCTCAATTTTTTGTCAGAATTGACTATAAATTGGGAGAGCAAAATGGAAGATTATTCCTATTTGGCATCCTTTCATGTTACATAGTTTCACGACCACTGCTTTGCGGCGGCGAGATATCAAACCATAAAGGAGGAGGAGCAAATGATCATTGGAAGCAGCCATGGTGTCGGCGGCAAGGTGGAGACCGAGGTCCTGAGCGTTGTGTGTGCGCAGATGGAACCGATTCACGCCGACTGCATGGAGGAAGTCAACCAGAACATCGACACCGTCATCCAGTTCATGGAGACGGGCGCGCGCGGATTTCCGGGTTACGACCTGTTCGTAACGCCCGAGTTCGCCGTGCAGGGGATGCATCCGACCAAGCGCCTAAACGTGGTGCTCACGCTCGACTCGCCCGAGGTCGGGCGTCTCAAGGAGGCGTGCGCGCGCCTGCGCGTGTGGGGCATCTTCAGCGTCATCCTGAAGCTCGACGGGCACGACAGCCCGGGCAACTGCGCGATCATGATCAACGACCAGGGCGAGGTCGTGCACCGCTACGTCAAGATGAACCCGTGGATCCCCACCGAACGGCACTATCCCGGCTGGGAGTGCCCCGTCACGCCCGGACCCAAGGGCTCGAAGATCGCGACCATCGTCTGCGCGGACGGCGACTATCCCGAGATCTGGCGCGAAGCGGCCTACAACGGCGCGAACATCATCGTGCGCCCCACCCACTACATGAGCCCCTGGGAGAACGGCTGGGACATCACCAACAAGATGGGCGCCTACTGCAACCAGTGCTATGTGGTGGCCGTCAACTGCGTGGGCGTCGAGGCGGCCTGCTCCGCGTTCGGCAAGAGCATGATCGTCGCGCCCGACGGCAACGTCATCACCCAGGCGCCGGCGGGCGTCCCCTACCTGGTCAAGGCAGACCTCTATCCGGGTCTGGTGGATAAGCTGCACGAGAGCAGCGTCACCAATACCTTCCTCTATTCCTTCCGTCACCGGGGCGCCTCCTGCCGCGACCTGGGCGGAAAGGGCGAACAGCGCAACCAGTACAACGCCTACGATTTCGGAGGTGAAGGAAAATGAGTTACATGCGTGAAATCCCCTACCTGCTCACCGGGCACTACGTGGCGATCGCCATGCGCCCCATCACCTTCCCCGCGACCAAGGCGGAGATCATCGAAAAGGTGGGCGGCGAGCCCATCCGCACCTCCCCCGACGGCTACACCCCCTTCCGGGAGCTGCTGGCGAAGGTGCCCCTCGACGAATTTTCCTGCGCCGCGGAATTTTACTGCGCGTTCAACGCGAGCTGATGAAAGAAGGAGGCAGTATCCATGAGTGACAACGTCAACACCTCGGCCGCCACCCAGGAGCCGGTTTTCGTCTCCCCGAGCGACCTTTCGGTAAACTTCACCAAAAAGCAGATGGTGTTCCTCGGCCTGCAAAACACCGTGGCCATGAGCGGCGTCATCATCGTCCCCATCCTCTGCGGACTCAACGTGTCGGTCACCCTCTTCTGCGCGGGCATCGGCACACTGATCTACCAGTTCGTCGACAAGGGCATCGTCCCGGCCTTCCTGGGCGGTTCCTTTGCCTTTATCGCCCCGCTGACGGTCATCATCAGCGAAATGGGCGTCCCCTACGCGCAGGGCGGACTGATCTTCGTCATGTGCTTCTATTTCCTCTTCGCCCTGCTCTTAAAGCTGCTGGGCACCGAGCGGATCCATAAGGTCTTCCCGCCCGTCATCACCGGCCCGATCATCATGGTCCTCGGCCTCTGCCTCGCGAACGTCGGCGTCTCGTCGGCTTCCGAGCACTGGATCGTCGCGCTGCTGACCTTCGGCATCGCCATCGTGGTCAACATCTTCGGCAAGGGCCTCACCAAGATCCTCACCATCGTGCTCGCGCTGGTCGGCGGCTACCTCATCTCGATCCCCTTCGGCCTCGTCGATTTCTCCGGCGTGCTGGCCGCGCCCTGGTTCGGCGTCCCCAACTTCACCCTCCCGAAATTCGACGTGCGCGCGATCATCATGATCGCCCCGGCCGCCATCGTCCCCTGCATCGAGCATATCGGCGACGTCATCGCGGTCGGCACCACCGTCGGCAAGGACTTCACCAAAAACCCGGGCCTGCCCCGCTCCCTCTTCGCCTGCGGCTGCGCCACCTGCGTGTCCGCCTGCCTGGGCGGCCCGTCCCTCACCATCCACAGCGAGAACACCGGCGTGCTCGCCGTCACCCGCATCTACTCCCCCTTCGTCGTGCGCTGCGGCGCGGTGTGGATGGCGCTCTTCGCCTTCGTGCCCAAGTTTGAGGCGCTCTGCCGTTCGATCCCCAATCCGGTCATCGGCGGCGTGGGCATCCTGCTCTACGGCATGGTCACGAGCGTCGGCGTGCGCACCGTCGTGGAAAACCGCGTCGACTTCTCCAAGCCCAAGAACCTGATCGTCGCCAGCGCCATCCTCATCCTCGCGGTCGGCGGCGCGACCTTCACCTTCCCGGGCGGCATCAGCCTCGGCGGCATGGCCATCGCGGCCATCGCGGGCATCATCCTCAACCTCGTGCTCCCCAACAAGAGCGCGGAGGAGCGTGCCGAGGAAGCCAAGGCAAAGGAAGCCGCGAAAGCGGAATAACCCGACCGACCCCTTTCCTGAAATAGAATGCGGCCCCGTCGGCGTCTGCCGGCGGGGCCGCATTGCTGTTACGGGATATTCAGGCCCGGGGGGCCTTTTTCAGCTTGAGGATGCCCTTGGGGCAGCGCTGGACGCACAGCCCGCAGCCGGTGCAGAGCGCCGGGTCGCATCGGACCCCGTCCTCCCCGAAGGTGAGCGCCTCGTACATGCAGCCGCGCACACACAGCCCGCAGTCGCGGTCGCCGCACGGCTCGGTCAGGCAGCTGACCGCTCGCATCCGCTCGATCTTCTCGTAGGGGGAGAGGGTCGGGAGCGCCGCGCCGATGATCTCGCCGTAGCTTTGGCAGCCGTGCGACTCCATCCAGCCCGCCAGACCCTTCACCGTCTCGGTGATCACGTCGTAGCCCTTGAGCATGATGACCGAGCCGAGCTGGGCGGTGGCCGCGCCGAGCATCATGAATTCGAGGATGTTCTCATAGGTTTCCACGCCGCCCACGCCGCAGATCTGGCAGTCGGTCATCTGGGAAAGGGTCGCGGTCGCCGCCAGCGAGACGGGACGGATGTGCTTGCCCGTGTAGCCGCCGTAGGTGGGCATCTTGGTCCGGCGGTTTTCAAGGTCGACGCCCGAGATCCCGCGCAGGCTTTCGATCGCGCTGATGGCCGACACCCCCGCGCGCTCGAGCGCGCGGATGTAGGCGGTCGAGGCGCTGATGTTGTGGGGCAGGCGCGCCATGACGGGGATCTTCACCGTGCCGGTCACGCATTTCGTCATTTCGTAGAGCTTTTCGGGACGCATGTTGATCTCCTCGAGCATCGCGTCCATCGGCGCGAAGAGGTCGAGCTGGAGCGCGTCCGCCCCCAGCCGCTCCGCGCGGCGCGCGATGTAGGCGAGCTCCGACGGGCTCGACCCGCGGATGCTGCAGATGAGGAAGCTCCCCTTCTTGTGGATGCGCTCGACCTGCTCCTCCCACTCCTCGAGGGGCCGGTGCCCGTAGAGGGAGATGTTGAGCAGCTCCTCGTTTTCATAGTAGACCCGCGGCCCGAACAGGGCGGATTCCTCCATGACGATCGTCTCGGTGATGACCGCCGCCGCGCCCGCGTCGATGCACTTCTGGATGCTGCGCGCGTCCCCGGCCCACGGCCCCGCGGCCACGATGACCGCGTTCTTAAGCGGCAGGCCCATAAAATCCAGCTTGTATTCCAACTTCCTCACCTCGCTATTCAAACAGCGTATTGATCGGTTTGCGGTTGCCGCACGAGTTCCGGACCTTCAGCTTGGGCAGCAGCACGATCTCCTGCGGCGTACCGTCAAGCAGGCTCTCGTCGTCGATCAGATCAAAAAGCATACGTGCCGCGACCATGCCGAGGCGGTGGGTCGGCTGCTCGACGGTGGTCAGCTCGGGGGTGACCACCCCCGCGACCGGCGAATCGGTGAAGCCCGTCACCGCAATCTGCCCGGGCACCCCGACCCCGTTCTCCTGCAGCGCCTTCATCAGCCCGAGCGCGAGCTCGTCGCTCGAAGCGAACACCGCGTCCGGCCGCTCCCCGGCGAGCACCTCCCGCGCGGCGTCGTAGCCCGCGCGGATCGAGCCGCCCTCGGCGTGCAGCACCCGGTCGCCGCCCGGCCCGGTCATCAGCTCCCGCCGCGCACGGCAGAGCCCCTCCCACATGCGCGCCTCAATGTTGGGCGAGCCCGCCTCGCAGAGGAGCAGGAACTTCTGGTGTCCCAGCTCGAGCAGGTGGCGCACCATCCGGTAGCCGCCCTCCTCGTAGTTGATGTAGCAGGCGTTATGCCGGGGCGCGGCCTCGCTCCGCCCCACCAGCACAAAGGGCACCCGCCTGCGCTGCAGGTCGGCGGCGTCCTCGGCGGAGAGGGTGTTCGTGTAGATGACGAGCCCTCGCATCCGCTGTTCGAGCGCGCCCGCGATCGCCTGCCGTTCCCGGTCGGGGCCGCCCTTGGTGCTGCAGAGGTAGACCGCGTGCTCCCGCCGCGCCGCGACGCTCTCAATGCCCGCCATCAGGCGGATGGCCAGGTAGTCCTCCGCGTCGGGCACCAAAAGCCCGACCGCCTTGGGCTGCGCGCCCCCGCCCGCGTGGGGCGCCGGGCTGTAGCCGACCTTGCGCATCACGGCGAGCACCTGCTCCCGCGTCTCGGGCAGCACGACCTCCGGCCGGTTGATGACGCGCGAGACCGTCGCGATCGAAACGTTCGCGAGCTTTGCGATCTCCCTGACATTCATGGCGCCACCTCCCGTCCTGTTTTTCCCCATTGTAACAAGTTTCATGCCGAAAAGCAAGGGGCCCGCAAACCGCGTTTGCGGGCCCCCTGCGCTTTTCAGCCGAGGGTGGAACGCTCGGTGTTGGCGTTCTCGCCCGAATCGGCGCAGATGACATAGGTGCGGTCGACGACCGCCTCGGCGTCGTAGGTCTTTTGGATGTAGTACTCGATGAGCACCCGCGAGGGGCTGCGCTCGTCGCGGTAGAACTCGAAATACATCTTCTGGTTCTCCTGCGTCCAGTTGACCCAGAACTGGTTGCTCTGCGGCTGCTTCGCCACCGTGTGCAGGCGCATGTTGGAGGGCACCCAGTCGCTGACGTTCCAGTAGCCGTAGGAGGCCGCGTCCTCAAAGTCGACGGTCAGCGTGACCTTGTATTTGCCGCCCTCCATCGGGAGGAAATCCTTCCGGACATGGACGGTGTCGGACTGCTCGATGCCGACCTCGGACGGTTCGCCGATGTAGTAGGCGGTCGCCCTGACCGTGTCGGGGACCCCGTGGAAGGCGAGGCCCTCCATGTCGCCGCGGTTGAGGGTGATCGTCGCGCGGCCGGTCGCGCCCAGGTCGACCGTGCGGGTCTCGCCGCCCGCGGTGCAGGTGAACTTCGCGGGGGCGGGCACCGGCCTGTCAAAGTTGGCGACGTAGATCATGCACTCCAGCACCGAGCCGATCCGCCAGCGGTCCCGCGCGAAATAGTAGGCGTAGGCGTCCGCGTCGGAAAGCCCCAGCTCGGAGGCGGTGATCCACGCGAGCGTGGTGCACCGGCGGTTCTCCGCGCTGCGCTGGTAGTCCTTGGGCAGGTTGGAAAACTCCAGCCACTTCTCCTGCCCGTGGGTACGCTGCCTGGGCGTGACGATCCCGTCATAGAGCTCCCGCGCCTCCTGCCGCTCCCCGGCGGCGGCGAGGCCCGCCATGTAGTAGAGCTGCTCCTCGAACGGGACGTTGCCCGCCGCGAGGATCTCACGGATCTTCGCGGTGTGGGACGGGTCGAGCACCGCCAGTCCCGCGTGGGCCGCCGCCCGCGCGACGGGGTCTGCGGAGGAGTCCTCTGCGGCCGCGGCGAAGTAGACGCGCATCCGCGGCTTGCTGTACTCGTCCCCCGCCGCAAGCAGGATTTTAAAGGTGACCTCGGGGTCGCTCGGCCCGTTCACATACCAGCCGATGCCGCCGTCCGCGTTCTGGAAGCCCGCAACGTCGCCGTCGTCCGCGCGGATGTGCTGCGGCAGCTGCTCGGGCTCAAGGTGGGACGAGAGCGCCCGCTTGGCGACATAGCGCGACATGCGCTGGTCGACGCGGAAGCAGTAGTGGGTGAGCAGCGAGGAGACGCTCAGATAGTAGGGCTCGAACTCCTCGTCGTACATCGTGATGGTCACGGGGTAGCGCATCGCCTGGATGTCGATGGGCTTTTGCAGGTCGATCTCCCGGTTGACGACAAGTTCGAGGTTGCTGTGGATGACCGCGAGCGGCAGCTCCACCGTGTCGCGCATCCCGCCGAACTGCGCGGTTGACGTGACGGTGTATTCGCCCTCCGCGAGCTTTCCGAAGTTGAGCTGGACCGGCTGGTAGGCCCTGCCCGTCTCGTCGAAGGTCCGGTCGACCCCGTCGCCGGTTACGCGGACCTGGTAGGAAATCTCATCCCCCTCGGAGAGCGCGTCGCCGTGGCCCTGCACGAGGACGGCCACCTCGTCGCCCGCGATGTATTTGGGGCTGATGACCGGCTTTACGAAGAAGGGCAGCGTCGCGGCGAAATTCGTCTTGGAGGACCCGGCGTAGAGGTTGTCGCCGATCGCGATCGTTGTGATCCGCCAGGAGGTGACGTTGTCGGGCAGCGTGAAGGTGACCGACGCGTCCCCGTTCGCGTCGCTGCGCAGCGGATAGAAGGCGGCGGTGTCCTTGAAGTTCTTGCGGAAGCTGTCGTAGGCCGCCAGGTTGTCGCCGTCCCCCTTGCCGCCGTCTCCGCTCTGGTTGAAGGGGTCGATGTCCCCGGCGGAGGTCGTGTATTTATAGACGTAGTAGGTGTAGAAATCGAGCTCGCCGTAGAGCTCGTTGAGCACGTCGAAGTACTGCTCGCGTAGCGCGAAGATCGCCTCGTCCACGACGCTCACGACCATCTCGCCGCTCACCGGCCTGCCGGCGCGGTCGGTGACCTTCGCCTTCACCGTCACCTGCTCGCCCGGCCGGTAGGCCTCCTTGTCGGTAGACGCCTCGACGGTGAGCGCCATGCTCTCGTTTTTGGTGCGCACGTAGGCGTTGCTGACCGCGTGCACGTCGCGCCCGTCGAAGTAGGCGGCCACGACGAGGACGCTGTTCGCGTGCTGCTGGCCCACCGTCAGCTCAAACCCGTCGTCCGCGTCGCCGCGCCCCACGATCTCGTCCTGGAGGAAGGTGTAGAGCATCCGGCCGTTCGCGTCCCCGACCGGCGCGCCCTCGTGCCGCAGTTCAAACCGCAGGGTGTCCCCCACGTCCGCCTCGACGAAGCTGCGCGCGAGGTACTGCTCATACTGCTGGACCGGCTTGCGCGCGCCGTTTTTGTAGATGTCGAAGGTGTAGCCGCGGATCGCCTCCTTCTCGGCGTCCCGGTCGCCCGGCCACGGCTTGCCGTTGTCGGCGTAGGCCCCCGCCACGATCTCGCTGCCGTTGGCCCGGTAGGAGACGCTCGCGCTCACATAGGCGTAGTAGTTCCCGTCGAACTCCTGCTCAATGAGGGCCTCCCGCGTCCCGCGCCCGGCCGTGAGCGGAACCATGCCGCCGACCTTTCCGCTTTGGTACTCCCCCTTGGGATCATAATAGTCGTACCGCGCGTCGAAGGAGAGCTGCATGTCGACCGGCTCGCCGACGAGGACGTCGTACTTCCTGTCGTAGTTGTCGTTGTAGTCGTAGTAGCCGCCGATCAGGCCGTCCGCCTGCTCCCGGCTCGTGACGCGGCTCAGGTCGATGCGGTTGGCGAGCACGGTGAGGGATGCGTTGCCGTCCGCGCCGAAGCGCAGCGAGGGGCGCAGCATCACGTTGGCGGGGACGTAGACGTACCGGCCCTGGAAGGTGACGTTTTCCCCGTCGTTTGCGATTTTGACGTAGTAGTAACCG
Organism: Anaerotruncus massiliensis (ex Togo et al. 2026); assembly: GCF_900199635.1. Classification (GTDB taxonomy): domain Bacteria; phylum Bacillota; class Clostridia; order Oscillospirales; family Ruminococcaceae; genus Anaerotruncus; species Anaerotruncus massiliensis. Next base: position 2,024,248 of record NZ_LT962687.1, read on the forward strand.
GCCCGGGGCGTCCAGGAGGACTTGCCCTCGGTGACTCCCTCCCCCGCCTTGAAGGTGACGCGCGCCACCCCCTGGGCGTCGGTCGTCACGGTGCGCACCGCCTCGAAGTTGCCGCTGTAGGGGTTGAAGAGGCTGAATTCGAGCGGGTAGTTCGGGAGCGGCGTCCCGTCGTAGAAGGTGGGGGTGATCGTCGCCGTCACCTCGTCGCCGTAACGGTAGATGATCCCGTCGACCTCGCCCGCGATCGTATAGGCGGGGGTGGTGAACTCCTTGACGTCGATGTAGATCGAATCCAGGACGCGGGTGGACACCACCTCGCCGCTGTAGGGGTCGGTGTAGGGGGTGCAGGGGATGGTCGCCTGCACAATGTAATCCTGGCTCACGATCTGCTCAAAGAAGAATTCCCCCGTGAAGGTGCCGTCCGCCTGGACCGCCGCCCGCACCTGCTGGTTGACGCCGTCCGGGTCGAGGGTGACCGTCACGGCCGACGGCATGGCTCCGCGGTTCATCCGGTAGGGCTTCAGGTAGCCCCAGAAGTGGACCGTGTCGGTCGGGCGGTAGAGGGCCCGGTCGAGATAGAAGAAGGCATAGTAGCGGTCCTCCCTGCGCCCGAAGTCGCCGCCGTAGTAGTACGCCTCGGTCGTCATGCCGCGGGTGACGTCCGCGTAGACCGGCACGCCCGACGGGTCGTAGATCGTGAAGAGCACCGGCTTGGCGGGGGGCATCCCCTTGCCGTAGTAGCTTTCCGCCGCGGCCGGGTCCTCGTAGGCGGGCGGCTCAAAGGAAAAGACCGCGCTGCCGTCCTCCCCCGTCACGGCGGAGGCGACCTCCTTCCCGTCCTGGGTAAACCTTACGGTGTGGCCCGCGAGGCTGCCGCCCGTGGCGGAGTCGTTGAGCCAGAGGAGCATCTGCTTTTGGGCCGACTGCATGTAGAGGGAGGCGGTCGCAACCTGGAAGGCCTTGTAGTCGGTGACCGGCTCCTTCGTCTTGGTGTCGATGACCGTCGTCACGACCGCGTAGTAGCCCCTGCCGGGGTTCGGGAAGGAGACCGTGTTGAGGCCCTCCTTCATCTGCTCGGTACGCGCCTGTCCGATCGCCTCGGGTGCGCTCTCCGGGTCCCGGCCGAGCAGGATGTCGGCGTACTGGTCGAAGCCGGTCAGCCGGCAGAGGGTGACGGTGGCCTCGCGTCCCTTTTTGGCGACGGTGTCGAGCTGGTATTCAAGCGCGACCTCGTCGTCCGGGTGGAAGGTGTTGACCCCGCGGTTGGTCATGATGAGGGAGAAGTCGCGCGATTCGGTGCGCACCTCCATCACCCGCGCCGTCGAGAGGGCCAGGCCGTTCTTCGAGGCGAAGCCCGCCGGAACTGTCACGGAGTAGTTCGTGTTATAATCGAGCATCGCCTCGGGCGCGAGCTTGACGAGATTGCCCTCCGCGCTCACCCGGCAGGGGACGCTCCTCCCCTTGCCCTCCGCATCCGCGTCGGGGCCGGACGGCAGGCGCAGCTGCACCTGTCCCGCGACCGACGCGGGGTCGAGCTCGTCGGAAAACTCGACGAAGATCGGCCCCTCGATCGGGATTCCATCCGCCCCCTCCCCAAGGCTCACCCGCGCGGAGAAGTGGGAATCCACCACCGTTTCGTAGTCGTAGTCGCTGTTGTAATAGCTGATTTTGAGCCGGGCGTCCTTGAGGTTTTTGCCGTCCTCCACATACAGGAGGAAGCACTTTTCATCCTCCTGCCCGACGGTGAATTCCACCGGCGGGTCGAAGGTAACCTTCTCCTCGAGGAAGCCGGCCGACAGGCCGTTTTGGGAGGCGGGAACGTCGCAGCGGACGCGGACCGCCCCGTCGAGCGGCAGGTAGAAATCGTCGACGGTGAGCGTCTTCATCGCGTCCTGCGAGGGGTAGTTCCACTCGCCGGACGGCTCGGATTCCACGGGCGCCGCCGGGGCGTTGACGGGGTTTTTCGGGAAGCTGAGGGTGATGAACCAGCCCAGCGCCCCGACCAGCAGGAAGACCGCCAGCACGGCCAGCGCGATCAGCGCGGGACGGCTGAGCTTCGGCTTCTTCCCATCGCGCGGCGGGGGCGCGGCCCCCGCGTCCTCCCCAGAATGCCCCGGCGCGGGGCGGGGCTCCTCCTGCGGGGAGGGGTCCCCGTTTTCATTCTGCGGGCGGTTGTCGTCAAACTCAGACATGGCGCGCTCTCCTTTCCGGTCGTTCATACGGACGCCGACGCGTTCGGAAAGAGCGTCAGCACCTGGGTATTGTCGTTGTAGTTATATTCGATGTAGCCGGTCGTGTCGATTTCCACCGGGATGTTTTCCTCCTCCAGCCGAGCGGAAACCGCACGCAGCAACGGGAAGATGTCCCTGTGGTAGATATCCCGCCAGCGGGTAAACGCCTCGTACTCCCCGAAGAGCTTGATTTCGAGGAAGACGGGCTGCCTGGCCGCCGGAAGCGGCTGATCCGCGAGCCGGCGGGCGAAGCCCGCCGCCATCGCCGCGACCGGGTCGGGGTCGCCGAGGTCGGCGCAGTAGCCGAACTGCCGATAGTAGCTGTAGCGGTCGGAGTCCCCCGGCGGCAGCTCGCGGTACTGCCCCGGCTCGGGGAAGTGCTCGAGGGAGATTTCCTCCAGCGTGACGAGCAGGTAGTCGTGGTAGAGGTAGCCGGTCTCGTCGGGCAGGTCGTCCCATGTCGCGTCGACGTAGTACCACCCGTCCTCCAGCTTCACCGCGTTCCACGCGTGGGGGATTCCCCGCACGCTCGTGCCGCTCAAAAAGGCGCAGGGCACGCCCAGCCGCTGCATGAGGTACTGGTAGGCGCGGCTGTAGGCGCCGCACACCCCGCCGCAGCGCACCAGTCCGCCGTAGAGGTTGCCCGCGTCACCGTCCTGCGCGCCCTCCTCATAGGAGACGCGGCGGAGGAGCGCGTCGTGCGCCAGCACGGCCGCCTCCGGGGCGGGCAGGCCCTCCATGCCGTCCAGCAGGGCGTCCGCGGCCGCGTCGATCTGCCGCTGTCGTTCCCGCACCGCCGGGAGGGTGAGTCCCTCCTCCACCGCCAGGGTGAATCGGTCGGCCCGCTCCCCCGCCGGGATTTCACAGCGCAGCCAGTAGAATTCCGCCCGGTCTAGCAGCAGCGCGTCGTACGCCGCCTGTATCGTCCGAGCGGACGCCGGGGAAGCAAGGGGGATCTCCTCCCCCACCCGCCAGCCTTCCGCCGCAGAGCAGAGTTCGTCGTAGGCGGCGCGCCCCTCCCCGTCCAGCAGGGAGCGCGCGTAGCCCTCCGGGCGCGCAGGCGCGGCGGGCGGTTCGTCCTCCGGGAGCGGCGCGGCCCGCGCGCAGCCCGCGAACAAAAAAAGCAGCGCCAGGACCGCCGCCAGCATCCGCCGCATCCCCGCACCTCCCTCTGATGTACACACTCTATTAACAAAATTGTACCCTCCGCAGGGGACAGCTGTCAACCGAATATTTGCTTTTCCCGCCCTATCCCATTATAATGAGGGTACCAACCGACGGGAGAACCCTTATGAAACAATTCGTCGCTTTATTTCTGTCCCTGCTCCTGCTCGCGGGCTGCGGCGCGCCGGCAAAGCCGCCGCCTCCCGCGCCGGCGGCCGCTTCCGAAGCCGCCGAGGCTCCGCCGGGAGCGGAGAGCGCCGCGCCCGCGCCCTCCGGGCGCGCGGCGCTGCCGCTCGAAAACGCGTGGATCGCCTCGCTGGCGGACGGGATCGCCGCGCCGATTCTGGCGCGGGAGCTGCCGCCCGCGGAGGAGATCCGCGCGGCCTACCTCTGGCTCATCGAAAACGTCTACTTCGCCGACCCGGTGGGCCTCGACGCGTGGCGGTACCACGGCGACCCGGACGCGCCGCCCCCCTACCTCGAAAACCGCGCCCTCAGCCCGCTGCGCTTCGGCGTCGGCTCCTGCGAGGACTTTGCCGCCGCAATGGCCGTGCTGCTGCGGCGGATGGGCTACAAGGCGCAATATGTGTCGGGGCTCACGATCTCGGTCGAGGGGGAATTCGTCGACCACGCGTGGACCGTCGTACAGCTCGACGGGAAATGGTACCACCTCGACCCGCAGCTCGAACAGAACGTCGTCAAATCGGGACGGGTGAGCTTCCGGTACTTCCTTCGGGACGACCGGACGATGCTCGCCGACCACCGCTGGGGAGAATCCCTCGCGGCCTACTACGGGGGCGCGATCGCGCCCGGACAGCGGGAAACCATCCTCACCGAGCTGGCCGTCCCCGCCTGCCCCGAGGCGTATGTCCCCACCCCCGCGCCCGCTGAGGTTTCGCTGCCAGGGCGGCCCGACCCCTACGCCCTCCGGGAGACGCTCGACGCGGAGCGGGAGGCCTGGCTCTCCGAGCACGGGCCGCCCGGTCCGATCGCGCTCGACGTGACCCCGCCCATCTACGCGGTGATGCCCGAGCCGCCGAAATAAAAATTCCGCCGCATGAAAAAAGGAGGCGTCCGGCCGTTGGCCGGACGCCTCCTTTGCTGATGCTTTTACAGGAAGTTCCAAAGCTCCTCGTGGGGCGCGCCGAGAATCGACTGGCCCACGAACACGCCCTGCTCCTTGGCGTAGCGCGCGCCCGCCTCGACGGCGGCCGTCACGTCGGCCACGTCGCCCGTCAGCAGGACGACCCCCTTGCCGCCCATGCCGCGCGCGGTGCGCAGCTCGAGGATCTCCACGTCGGCGGATTTGACCGCGCAGTCGGCGGCCAGAATCACGCTGGCGACGGTGAAGGTCTCGATCGTGCCGAGCGCGCCGCGCTTCGCCTCCGGCTGCGCGCCGAGCAGCGCCTTGACCACCGCCGGGTCGATCCGCCCGAGCAGCACCGCGTCAAGCAGGTTCTCCTCGAAGCCGGCTTTGACCCGATCCATCGCGGCGTTCACCTGCGCGAGCTCGCCGGTGATCACCAATTCGAACTTCCCGGGGCAGATGGGCTGCGCCGAAATAAGCCGGATCCCGGCGGATTTAAGCGCGGCGTCGCTCGCTTCGATTCCCCGGGCGATGCTCCGCAGTTCCAGTACGCCTACCGCATAGTCCATTCTTATTTCACCTCGCCCATCGTCATTTCAATTTCCGTATCCGTCACGCGGGAGATTGTTCCCGCGACCGGCGCGTGCAGCGCCGCGGAGATGCCCTCCCGCGCCCTCGCAATCAGCTGGCCCGCCGCCACCTCGTCGCCCACGGCCACGACCGGCTCCGACGGCTTTCCCACATGCTGGGAGAGCGGCAGGCGCCAGAGGGCCTGCGCCACCGGCAGGTCGCCGGCCCATTCGGCCTCCCGGTCGAATTTCGCCACGCCGATCCGGCTTTTGAACCGGCTGACCGGCACCATCCGGAAGTCCCGCTCGGAGTCCGGCTTCGTCGGCCCGTCCGCGCGGTAGCCGATCCGGTGCCTGCCCAGGCTCTGCTTGACGGCGGTCATCGCCGCCGACGGCGCGATCCCCTGGCAGCAGGCCATCAGCGTGCACACCCCGCAGCCGCTGCAAAGCGACGCGGTGAGCAACTCCTCCGGGTTGCCCGGCGCCCCCGCGCCAACCGCCCGCAGCGTCTTGTGCGGCTGGAGCGGATACCCCAGCAGGTGGCGCGGACAGAGCTCGGTGCAGTACATGCACTGGCAGCAGGCGGACGGCACCCGTTTGAGCAGCCGTTCGACCGGCGCGGCCTTGTTGGCGATCGCCGGGATCTCCTCCGGCAGGATGAGCAGCGCCTTGGTCTTCTTGGTCACGACGGCGGAGGCGGGATTCACGATATTGCCCATCGCCGGGCCGCCGTCCACGACGACATGCCCCGTGGGGACCGTTACCCCCGCCGCGCGCAGGACCGCGCGCACGCCGCAGTTGACCGGCACCCTCACGACGACGGGATGTTCCACCGCGCCGCCGATCGTAAGCCACTTCTCCGTCACTGGGGCGCCCCGAACGGCGTTCGAGACGTTGTAGGCCGTCTCGGCGTTGACGACGACCACGCCCACCGCGCTGGGCAGCTGCCCCGGCGGCACGACCCGGCCGAGCGCCTGGTAGATCATGATGATCTCGTCGCCCATCGGGTAGACGTCGGGCAGCAGCGCGGCGCGCGCACCGCAGGGGAGCTCCTCCCCCTGGGCGACGCCGAGGCGCAGGGCGGTGTGCTCCTTCATCGCCACGAGGACCTGTGCGGCGCCCATCGCGTCGCACAGCTCCCGCGCGCCCTCGCACACCCGGTCGAGGTGCTCCCGCAGAATGGTGAAATCGGTGTAGAGCAGGGGCTCGCACTCGGCGGCGTTGACCAGCACCGTGTCGATCCCCCGCGCCAGCTTCCGGTGGGTGGGGAACCCCGCGCCGCCCGCGCCGATCACGCCGGCTGCCTCGATTGTATCCCTCAGCAGTTCCAGTTCCATGGGGCTTCCCCTCCCTTCCCGGCGGAAAACCGCCTCATTCGTCAATGATCCCGACGATCACCGCGTCGGTCGGGGTCTCGCGGTCGTCGAGCGCCAGGCGCGCGCCGCTGCCGCGGGTGATGAGCACCCGCTCGCCGATGCCCGCGCCCACCCGGTCGATCGCGACGAGGAATTCCCCCGTCGGCGCGCCGTTCCGGTAGAGCTCGACCTCGAGAAATTTAGAACCGACAAGCGTCTCCACCTTGCGGGTGGAGACGATCGTGCCGGTGACCTTTCCGCATACCATAGTTAATCCCTTCCGTCCGGTCAGCCGCCGCGTTTGACGATCGTCACCTGCGGCTTGCCGGTGAACCCGATCGCGTTGGCGTCGTCGGTATCGATGTGCATTTCCAGCGTGAAGCTCGGCGCAACCCGGATCTGCACGTCGTAGAGCATCGTCCGGCGCTCCCCCTCCGCGAGACATTCGACCAGGTCGCCGTCCCGCACGCCGTAGATCCGCGCGTCCTCCGGCGACATGTGGATGTGCCGGTTGGCGATGATGCAGCCCTCCTCGACGATCACGACCCCGCAGGGGCCGACAATTGTGAGCCCGGCCGAGCCCCGGATCTCGCCCGACGGGCGAACCGGGGGGCGCACCTTGAGCACGAAGGTGTCGGTGCGCGAGATTTCAATCTGCGTCTGCTTGCGCAGCGGCCCGAGCACGCGGACCTTTTCGATCGGCCGCAGGGACGGTCCGAGGATCGTCACCTGCTCCTGGGCGGCGAACTGCCCGCCCATCAGCTCCTTGATGTTGTGGAGCTCGCTGCCCTTGCCGAAGAGGATGTCCATGTGCTCCCGCGTCAGGTGGATATGCCGCGCGGAGACCCCCACCGGGATGGGCGGCAGCCCGGCGGGCGCCCCGGATTGACGCTGTGCCACAATCTGCCGGACGATCAGTTCCACGAGTTTTTCATCCACGGCCATTTTCTCCGCCTCCTATATTCGTCAATTCCCGCCGGGCGGACCCGCCCGGCGGGCTTTTCCTGCCGGAAGCGGTCAGTCCAGATGCGGGAGAATCTTCTCCACATCCGTGTGCGGCCTCGGGATCACGTGGGTCGCGACGACCTCGCCCAAACGGGCGGCGGCGGCCCCGCCGGCCTCGACGGCGGCCTTCACCGCGCCGACGTCCCCGCGGACCATGACGCTCACGAGCCCGGAACCGATCTTTTCGGTGCCGATCAGCACGACGTTCGCGGCCTTGACCATCGCATCCGCCGCTTCGATGTTCGCGACCAGTCCCCTGGTCTCTACCATGCCCAGTGCTTCCATACCTGTACGCTCCTTCTTTTCCTTCGGTTCCTCCGGCTTTGGGGCGGGAGGGGCGGGCGGCGCGGGCGTGTTCGCCTGCACCTGTTTGGTCACCATCTCGAGCACCTCCGGGGAGGTTGCGGCAATCACGCTCTTGGTCACCTTGTTCTTTCCGTTCTGATTTGCCTTTGCCATGCCGTGCTACGCCTCCACATCATCGGTATAGAGAAATTTTTTGATCTCCTCGTGCGGGCGGGGGATCACCTCGCACAGCTTCACGGTGCCAACCCGCCCGGCGGCGGCCTTACCCGCGTCGGCGGCCGCCTGGACGGCGGATACCTCCCCGTCCACGACGATGGTGACCATGCGCCCCCCGAGGCGGCGCTCGATATGTACCAGGCGGACGTCGGCGGCCTTGAGCATCGCGTCGAGCCCCTCGACCGCCGCGGCCATCGCCTGCACCTCGATCAGCGCAATTGCCCGTTCCATGGGTATCCCCCTTTGTTACTTGATGGAGGGAAGAATCTTCTCCACATCCGCGTGCGGCCTCGGGATCACGTGGGTCGCGACGACCTCGCCCAAACGGGCGGCGGCGGCCCCGCCGGCCTCGACGGCGGCCTTCACCGCGCCGACGTCCCCGCGGACCATGACGCTCACGAGCCCGGAACCGATCTTCTCGGTGCCGATCAGCGTGACGTTCGCGGCCTTGACCATCGCGTCCGCCGCTTCAATGTTTGCTACCAGACCCCTGGTCTCGACCATGCCCAATGCTTCCATCATCGTTCTTATCTCCTTTGCGTCGTTGTCGGTTTCGGGTTACTTGATCGACGGGAGAATCTTCTCCACATCCGCGTGCGGCCTCGGGATCACGTGGGTCGCGACGACCTCGCCCAAACGGGCGGCGGCGGCCCCGCCGGCCTCGACGGCGGCCTTCACCGCGCCGACGTCCCCGCGGACCATGACGCTCACGAGCCCGGAACCGATCTTCTCGGTGCCGATCAGCGTGACGTTCGCGGCCTTGACCATCGCGTCCGCCGCTTCGATGTTTGCTACCAGACCTCTGGTCTCGACCATGCCCAATGCTTCCATCATCATAATAATCTCCTTTACAATGTCGTTTTTATGTGGATTTTGAGTTCCTGGTTAATAGTTGTGCTCGTCGAAGCGGTCGCGGCCGACCGCGCAGAGCTTCGAGAGCTTTTTGGTGTCCTCCGCCTCGCGCCCGATGACGTGGTGGGTGACGTAGAGCCCGCGGGCCTTCGCCTCCCGCACCCCCGCCTCGACGGCCTGCTCGACGGCGGAGACCTCACCGCCGATCTTGACGATCATGATGAGCGGCACCTCTGCCGCGTCGCCCGCCGCGGGCTTATTCTTGTCGAGCGCGAGGATTTTGACGTCCGCCGCCTTGGCCGCGGCGTCCGCCACGACGATCGACGTGACGAAGCCGCAGACCTCGATCATTCCAAGCGCCATAGATATCACTCCCCGCCCCGGCGGATGCGCCGGAATTTACTGCGCGACATACGCGATCTTGATGCCCTGCTGCGAAAGGTTCGTCTCCATCGCCTCGTTCATTTTGTCGAGCGGGAAACGGTGGGTGATCAGCTCCTCGAGCGGCACGCCCATCCCCTTGGCCCGGCGCAGGAACGCCATCGTGACGGGATATTCATGCGCGCCGTAGGTCCACGAGCCGACCAGCATGATCTCCTTGTTGCAGAGGTCGAAGTGCGGATTGATGGTGCAGTCGCCGTTGTTGACGAAGAATCCCATCTCGCAAAGCCCTCCGCCCCGGCGGATGTACTTGTAGACGTCCGCCGCCGCGCCCGGGTTGCCGGTGCACTGGTAGGCGAAGTCCGCGCCCGCGCCGTCGCTCATCCCCTTGACCGCCGCGACCCGCTGGTCTAAAGTGGGCAGCTCCTTGAAGTTGACCGTGTCGGTCGCGCCCAGCCGCTTGGCGAAGGAGAGGCGGTTGTCGTTGCCGTCCACCGCGATGATGCGGTCGATGCCCGCCACATGCAGCGTGGCGATCATCATGAGGCCGACCGGGCCGCAGCCCTGCACGAGCACCTTGCTGTTGAAGTTGAGGCGGCCCGTTCTTTTGCCCTGCTCGAGCGCGTGGGTCGTGACCGCCGCCAATTCGAGCAGCATCCGCTGGTCGAGGGAGAGGTCGTTCACCACGAAGAAGGTCGAGCCCTTCGTGATCAGCAGGTGGGTGGAAAACCAGCCGCAGAGGTGGTTTTTGTCGTTGTCCGGGATGAGCCCGTAGACCCCCTGGTTTTCACAGAGCTGGGGGGAGTCGGGGTGCATCAGGCAGTTGTGGCATTCGCCGCAGGAGATGACCGAGGTCACCAGCTTGTCGCCCACCCGGATGGGGTGGCCCTGCGAGTCGTGTTTGATGTTTTTGCCCAGCGCGACCACCTCGCCGGTGCCCTCGTGCCCGAGGACGAGCGGGATGTAGCCGAAGGGGTCGCCCTTCCACTCGTGCACGTCGGTGCCGCACACGCCGCAGCCCTCGACCTTGACGAGAATCTCGTCGTCGCCCGGCTGGGGGATGGGGAACTCCCTGACCTCGAAATGCTTGGCCGCGGTCAGCATCGCGACGCGCGCCATGCCCGACGAAGGCGCGCCCGTCCCCATCTGGGAGAGGACCGAACGCACGATGGTTTCAATCTGGTTCGCATTGATGTCCATTACTATGTAACCTCCCGATCTGGAATTGGGCCGTCAGACGATCCGGAACGAGTCCACCATGGCGCAGCGCCTGCGCCGGCAGAAGCTCTTGGCCGAGGTCAGCCCTTCCCCGGTCGGACCCGCGATGGTAAAGGTGCAGTGCCCCTCTCCGCCCACGCCGATGCCCGCGTAGGAGGGCGCGTTCTTGACGAAGATGGTCGTCTCGATCGCCCGCGCAAATTTCGTGAGGTGGTCGATGTTTTTGGAGTGCATGTGGGCGGTGTGCCGGAGCCCGTGCTCCGCCCTGACCGCCAGGTCGATCGCCGTGTCGATGTCCGGCACCCGCACGATCGGCAGAATCGGCATCATGAGCTCGATCTGCACGAACGGGTCGTCGAACTGCGCCTCGCAGATGACGCAGCGGATCTCCTCCCCGACCTCGATCCCGATCTCGTGGAGGATCTTTTTGGCGTCGCGGCCGACCCAGTTCTTGTTGATCGCCTTTTTGCCCTTCTTGTCCTCGACCAGCACCACCCCTTCAAGCTGCCGCATCTGCTCGCGGCTGATGAGGTAGGCGCCGTTCTGGGACATGTAGTAGATCAGCTCGTCGGTGATGCTCTCGAAGGCGAACACCTCCTTCTCCGCGATGCAGGGGAGGTTGTTGTCAAAGGTGCAGCCGTCGATGATGTCCCTGCCCGCCTTCTGGATGTCGGCCGTGTCGTCGACGATGACGGGCGGATTGCCCGCGCCCGCGCCGATCGCCTTTTTGCCCGACGAGAGCACCGCGCGCACGACGCCCGGGCCGCCGGTGCAGCAGATCATGCGCACCTTGGGGGATTTCATCATGATGTCGGAGGTCTCCATCGTGGGCTTTCTCACCGCGACGGCGAGGTTCTCCGGCGCGCCCACCGAGCGCGCCGCCCGGTTGACGAGGTCCACCGCGTAGAGCGAGGTCATCAGCGCCCCGGGGTGGGGGTTGAAGACCACCGTGTTGCTGCCCGCGATCATGCCGATCGAGTTGCAGAGCACCGTCTCGCTCGGGTTGGTGGAGGGGGTCATCGCGCCGATCACGCCGAAGGGCGCGAGCTCGAGCAGCGTGAGCCCCTTGTCCCCCGTGATCGCCTCGGTCACGAGGTCCTCGGTGCCGGGGGTCTTCTGGGCCACATAGCGGTGCTTGAGGATCTTGTGCTCCACGCGGCCCATGCCCGTCTCCGACACGCCCAGTCTGGCGAGCGTCTCGGCCTCCTCGAGAATCAGCCGGCGGATGGCGGAGATGATCTCCTCCTTCTCCTCCACCGACATGTCATAGAGCTTTTTCTGCGCCTTCCAGGCGGCGTCGATCGCATCGTTCATATCTTCGAACACGCCGAGATAGGTCTTCCCGTCGATCACCATCCCGGAGGAAGCCTCGGAAACCGCCATGCCCGCGATCACCTGGCGGACGATTCCCTCGATCTCCTTTTCGCTGATGTTCATCTGCTGTATTCCTCCCTTATGCCTGCGCTGAAAACCTTCAGCGCGTAGTTCGCAAGGTTCGTATCCTGTTCCGCCGTGCCCCCGCTGACGCCGAAGCCGCCGACCAGCCGGTTCCCCTCCACCAGCGGCACGCCGCCGCCGAAGATGACGATCCGTCCGCCGTTCGTGTGCTGGAGGCCGTAGAGGGAGCCGCCCGGCTTACAGAGCCCGGCGAGCTCCTCGGTGGACATGCGCATCGCCGCGCTGGTGAACGCCTTGTCCCTGGCGATCTCAACGCTCGCGAGCAGCGCGCCGTCGTCCCGGAGCAGCGCCGTGGGGCTGCCCCCCTCGTCGCACACCGCGGCGGTCACCCGCAGGTTTTCCCGCCGCGCCTCGGCGAGCACCCGCCGGCAGAGCTCCAGCGCTCTTTCGAGGAACCCGCCGCCGAAGTCCGCCGGCGGGGCCGCCGGTCCGGGCCCCTGCGCGTCGGCCATGCGGGCCATCGCGTAGAGCAGGTCGGAAAGGCGGTTGAGATAGCGCATCGCGTCGGGCGTGACGCCGCCCGTCTGCTTGGCGGAGGCCATCTCCCGCTCCGCGCGGCGCGCGATTGCCCGGGAAACCCCGAGCGCCGCGGCGCCCGCGCTCTCCCGGGAGCCGTCCGGCGCGCCCGCGCCCGCCGACTCCATCATCAGGTCGATGGATTCCTCCATTCCCCTGACGCGGGCGGCGTCGGCGAATTTTTCGCCGCCCGAAAGTTCGGCGGAGAGGGCCGCCACGTCCCGCCGCAGCGTCCCCGCGACCTCGGAAAGCCCCGCCGGGAGCTTCCCGGCCGCCTCCCCGAGCGACGCGTCCAGTTCCTCCAGCGCCCCGAGCAGGGAAAACACGGGGGAATTTTTGGGGATCATCCGGCGGTTTCCCGTGCTGGAGAACCCGGTGTCCCCGGTCCTTGTGTAGATCCTCATCGGTGATCCCCCTCTCCGGAGGCTATGTAACGCCCCGCGATTTTTTATTTGCCGAGAGAGGCCAGCACCTTCTGGGTGATCTCACGGATCATCGCCTCGTTGGAGGCGGGGTTCGCGGTCGGGGCCGATTTGGCCGCGCAGGAGGCCTTCTGCTCCGGGGTCAGGCAGCGGCATTTGTCGGTGCCGCGGTTGGCGCAGCGGGAGCAGCCGGGATGCCGTCCGGGCAGCTTCATCTGCTTGCGGATTTCAATCAGCCGCTCGATCTGCTCGCAGGTCAGCTCCTGCGCGCCGCCGAGCTGCTTGGCGTAGAGGCTCACCTTTGCCCAATATTCGAGCGTCTCCATGCGGAAATACGCCTGGGTCAGGTCGACGCCCACCGACAGCGCGCCGTGGTTTTCCAGCAGCACCGCGTCGTGGTCCTTGAGCGCGTCGGAGATCGCCTCGGGGATCTCCATCGTGGAGGGGGTGCCGTACTTGGTCAGCGGCACCTCGCCGAGGAAGATGATGACCTCGGGCATGATCATGCTGTCGAGCGGCATGCCGCAGACGGCGTGCGCGGTCGCGACAGGCGGATGCGCGTGGACCACGGCGGTCACGTCGGGGCGCTCCTGGTAGACGCGCAGGTGCATCTTGAACTCGGAGGAGGGCTTATACTTCGCGTTGGGCTCGAGCATGTTGCCCTGCCCGTCCACCTTGAGGATCATGTCGGGGGTCATGTAACCCTTGGACACGCCGGTGGGGGTGCAGTAGAACTCGTTTTCGCTGATCTTGACGGAGAAGTTGCCGTCGTTGGCGGCGACAAATCCGTTCTGATAGATGCGGCGGCCGATGTCACAGAGCTGTTTTTTGATCTCGTATGCCGATGCCATAAATTTCGTCTCCTTTTTTACACTGTTTTGCAGAAGGTGGTTGCATTTCCTGTTCATTCCTGTTATCATCTTATCAAGATTAATCAAAACAAGCTATATTTGGCGGCGATATTGATCATTTCACCTCTATAACTTGATCTACAATCCGTTTTGATCACCTATGATCGACAGAAGGAGGAAATCCGATGCTCGCCTACGAACGCAAGCAGCAAATCCTCGACTATATGCGCGAACGGGGCCGGGTGGTCACCGTCGAGCAGCTGTGCGCCGCCGTCTTTGCCAGCGGCGCCACTGTCCGCCGCGACCTGCGCGAGCTGGAGGAGAGCAAGCTCATCCGGCGCACCCGCGGCGGGGCGATCCTCGTCGAGGGGAGCACGAGCGAGGACCCCCTCGCCTTCCGCGAAAACCAGAACGCGATGAAAAAGCAGATCATCGCCGACATGGCTTCCCGCCACATCTCCGACGGGATGACCCTCTTCCTCGATTCGTCGAGCACCGTCTTCGCGCTGGCGCGGACCCTCGACCGCTTCACCAACATCAAGGTGATCACCAACGGGCTCAAGACCTCCCTGCTTCTCTCGGAGTTCAAAAACGTCAAGGTCTTCTGCACCGGCGGCACCCTGCGGGAGAACTCCAAGTCCCTCGTCGGCGAGACCGCCTGCAGCTACATCGACCGCTTCAACGCCGACATCGCCTTCATGTCCTGCCGGGGCTTCAGCATCGAGCGGGGGGTGTCGGAGGCGAGCGAGGAGGAGGCCGCCGTCAAGCGCCGCTACCTCGCCAACTGCAAAAAATCGATCCTCCTCTGCGACCTGTCCAAGATGAACGTCGACTTTCTCTGCAAGCTCGCCGCTCTCTCCGACTACTACGAGGTGATCACCGAGCGCAAGGAGACCAACGACCTCTGCAACCAGTACACCCAGCTCCACCGGCCGAACTGACCATATCCATAAAAAGGGCCTTCCCCGGCGGGGAAGGCCCTTTTTATGCGTTATTCCTCGGTGACGACGCCCTTGCGCAGGATGATGTTGGCGTAGAGCGCCAGCTCGGAGGAGGTGACGACCGCGTAGGCCTCCTTCGCACGCTCATAGAAAGCGAACCGCTCGATCATTTCGATCCTGTTGTTCACCGGCTCGTAACGGTTGATGATCTCCCGGTACTCGTCCCAGATGACCGGCTTGCAGGGGTCGCCGGGGACGACCTCCATCAGCCCCACCTGGTACTCGCTGTAGGAATCGAGCGGCATGAGCCGCAAAACCGCGTCGAGGAGCTTCGGCACGCCGTTGCCGTCGCAGCGCACGAGGCGTTTGGCCATCGCGGCGTGCGGGAAATTGCCGTCGCCGATCACGATCGTGTCGCCGTGGCCCATCTCCATCAGGATTTTGAGCAGCTCGGGCGGCAGGACGCTGGGGATGCCCTTTAACATCGCAATTCCTCCTTCATCTTGCCGAACATGTTCGGCAGGATGAAGCCGCTGCGGCGGGGTTCCCCACTCGCCGCGCTCGCTCAACGTGCGGTAGGAACCTGACGGTTCCCACACACACGCCCCCTCCCTTTCGGTCAGGCGGGGACTTGCCGAATATGATGGCTTGTCATCTGTCAAAAGGGGGCGGCAGTCCGCCGCCCCCTCTTATCTGTTTTCTCAGCGGTAGAGCGGCCCGTACTGCTCGCAGGCGCGGTAGTCCGCCGACTCGAGGTCCCGGGTGCCGTAGGAGGCCCAGGTGTGCGGGCGGTAGACCGCGTCGTCCTCCACGTTGTGGAGCGAGACGGGGATGCGCAGCATCGAGGCCAGCGTGATGAGGTCCGCGCCGATGTGCCCGTAGACGAAAGCGCCGTGGTTCGCGCCCCAATTGGCCATGACGCTGTAGACGTCCTTGAAAGCGCCCTTTCCGGTCAGGCGGGGGGCGAACCAGGTCGTCGGCCAGGTGCGGTCGGTGCGCAGGTCGATCTTTTCGTGCATGTCGTCGGGCAGCAGGGCGGTCCAGCCCTCGGCGAGCTGAAGCACCGGGCCGAGCCCGTCGACGAGGTTGAAGCGCACGAGGGTGACGGGCATCTCCGCGTGGGTCTTAAAGTGGGAGGAGAACCCGCCGCCGCGGAAGTACTCATAGTTGGCGCGGCACCAGTCGGTCGCGCCGAGCATCGCTTCGATGTCGGAATCGGTGACGTCGAACCACTGCTTCATGCAGCCGTTTCCGCTCTCGTCCTTCGAGACGCCGGTGGCGTCGAGCGCCGCCGCGCCCGAGTTGATGAGGTGCAGGAAGCCGTTGGCGGCGACGCCCTCCGGGCGGCGTCCGCACACCCGCTCGACCGCCTCGGGGCTCCAGTAGGTGCGCACGTCGGCGAAGACGGGGGCGCGGTTGGTCAGCAGCGCCTCAAAGAGCATGGCGACGCCGTTGCAGGTGTCGTTCTCGGTGGCGAGCACGGTCGGGCACTTTTTGCCGTTCCAGTCGAAGGTGCTGTTGTTGATCGCCTCCATGAAGTCGCCGTTCGGGAGCCAGTCGGTCCACTGGCGCTGCCCCTGGAAGCCGCCCGCGATCGCGTTGCGGCCGAGCGACTCCTCGTGCCAGCCCATCTCGGCGAGCTTGGGATTGCCGTACAGGATGTCGTGGCAGACGAGCGTCTGCTTGACGATGAACTCCCAGTCCTTGTCGGCCGGGACGACCTTGGATTTCGTGATGACCTCCGGCAGGTTCTTGCCGGCGTTGCAGTCAAAGCCCTCCTTACAATTGGCCTTGACCCATTTGAGCGCCTTCTCATACTCGTCATGGTCGTAGATCTCCAGCGTGATGCGGCGGACGATCTCGGTCATGTCGACCCACTCGGCGCGGATGCCCAGATATTTCTGGAAAAAGTCGGCGTTGCAGTTGGAGCCGGCGATGCCCATCGCGACGCCGCCGAGGTTGACGTACGCCTTGTCCCGCATGAGCCCCACCGCGACGGCGCAGCGCGCGAACCGCAGCAGCTTCTCTGACACGTCCGCCGGGATCGAGGTGTCGTCGGCGTCCTGCACGTCGTGGCCGTAGATCGAAAAGACGGGCAGATTCCGCTGCGCGTGGGCGGACATGGCCGCCGCGAGGTAGACCGCGCCGGGGCGCTCGGTGCCGTTGAAGCCCCAGACCGCCTTGATGGTCAGCGGGTCGAGGTCCATCGTCTCGCTGCCGTAGCACCAGCAGGGGGTGACCGACAGGGTCGCCACAACGTTTTCGGTGGAGAACTGCTCGGCCACCTTGGCCGCCTCCGCGCCGCCGCCGATCGTCGTGCAGCCGAGGACGCACTGGACCGGGGTGCCGTCGGGATATGTAAGGTTCTTCGAGATCAGCTCCGCCGCCGCGTAAGCCATGCCCATCGTCTGGTTTTCGAGGCTCTCGCGGACGCCGCCCCACCTGCCGTCGATGACCGGCCGGATGCCAATTTTCGGATAACTCATGAAATGACCTCCTTCAGTTTGACTGTTGAACAAAATCCGGACGCACCGTCCGGATATTTTTATTGCCTGTGTCCAATTTTACACAATCGCCCCGCAAAAGTTAATTCGTTATTTTCCGGAAATTGGTCGTAATCCTATGAAAAAAGAGAGGGACGGCCCGCACCGTCCCTTTCCCGGTCTCATCCCCCGGGCAGGATATACTGTTTAAAGCGCGCGTAGGCCGCCTCCCACGCAGGAACGTCCTCCGGCAGGTATTCGACCGGCTCGAAGGAGTTGGAGATGATCCTCCGCGCCTCCCACACGTCGCCGATGTCCCCCTGCGCCATCAGCTGCACCGCGATGTTGCCCAGCGCGGTCGCCTCGATCGGCCCGGCCACCACCCGGCAGCCGGTGGAGGAGGCCGCCATGCGGCAGAGGAGATTGTCCTTGGTGCCGCCGCCGACCATGTGGATGCTGTGGTAGTCCTTGCCCGTGCAGTCGCGGATCTGGTCGAAGGCGCAGCGGTACTTGAGCGCGAGGCTCTCGTAGATGCAGCGCATGATCTCGCCGACCGTCTGCGGCTCCCCCTGCCCCGTGCGCCCGCAGAAGGCGCGGATGCGGCGGGGGATGTTGCCCGGCGCGACGAATTCGGGCGCGTCGGGGTCGATGAAGTAGCGGAAGGGCTCGGAGGCCAGCGCGTGTTTTTCGAGATCGTTGTAGCTGTACTGCTCCCCCTCGCGGCGGTACTGGCGGCGGGTCTCCTGGATCATCCAGAGGCCGATGATGTTTTTGAGGAACCGCACCGTGTACCCGTAGCCGCCCTCGTTGGTGATGTTGTAACGCAGGCTCTTCTCCCCGATGACCGGCTCCCGAAGCTCGGTGCCGAAGAGGGACCAGGTGCCGCAGGAGATGTAGATGAAATCCTCCTCCGTCGCGGGCGCGGCCACGACCGCGCAGGCGGTGTCGTGACCCGTCACCGAGACCACCTTCACCGGTCCGACGCCCAGCTCCTCGCGGATGTCGTCCGACAGGACGCCCAGCGGGGTGCCCGGCTTCACGATGTCGGGGAAGAGGTCCTCGGGGATCCCCAGCCGCCGCATGATCCCTTTGTTCCACTCGTGGGTGCGCGGGTCCATGAGCTGGGTGGTGGAGGCGATCGAATATTCCGACGCCTGCCCGCCCGTCAGCAGGTAGCCGAAGAGGTCGGGCATGAGCAGCGCGCGGCTGGCGCGCTCGAGCAGCTCGGGGCGCTTCTGCGCGAGGGAATAGAGCTGGAAGATCGTGTTGAGCTCCATGAACTGGTTGCCGGTCGCCCGGTAGAGCTCGTCGCGGCCGATGATCCCGCAGACCTCCTCGATCATCCCGGCGGTGCGGGCGTCGCGGTAGTGGACGGGGTTCTGCATCAGGTCGCCGTGCCGGTCGAGCAGGCCGAAATCCACCCCCCAGGTGTCGATGCCGATGCTCTCGAAATCGCCCAGCGCCTTCGCCTTGGTGATGCCCTGCTTGATCTCGTGAAAGAGCGCGAGCACGTCCCAGTAGAAGGTCCCGCGCACCGTGACGGGGTTGTTGTCGAAGCGGTGAACCTCGGTGAGCGCAATGCGCTCCCCATCGAATTCCCCGAGCATGGCACGGCCGCTCGACGCGCCGAAATCAAATGCCAGCAGTCTCTTTTTCATCTCATGACACCCTTTTCCTCTTGATTTATTCCACGCTCGTGAACGGGAACATCAGCTTCTGGTTCTCCTTTTTGTAGAGGTCCTCCTTCTTGATGATCACGCTGTCGGTGTTGACCACCTCGGGCACCGTCCTGCCCTGGAGGATCGAAACCGTGTTGGAGACGCTCAGGTACCCCATGTTGAAGGGGTTCTGGATGACGAACGCCTGGATCGTCCCCTGCTCCATGAACTGGATCTGCTTTTCCGAGCTGTCGCAGGCGATCAGCCCGACCTTCCCCTCCAGCCCGAGGTCCCGGATCGCGTTGGCCACGCCGAGCGCCGACGACTCGTTGAGCCCCACCATACAGCAGATCTCCGGATGCGCGATGAGCATCTCCTTGGTGCGCTGCCGGGAGACGATCTCCGAGCCGTCGCAGTAGTCGAGCGCGGCCACCCGCTCCATCCCGCCCGCGACGTTATCGACGAGCCCGTCGCGGCGTTCCACCGCCGTGCGCGCCCCCTCGACATGGCCCATCACGCCGATCTTCTGCTCGGGCGGGACCGCCTCGTCCACCAGCTCGGCAAGCTTGCGGCCCATCGCGACGTTGTCGGTGCCGACGAAGCACCGCCGCCCGTCGTAGTTGACGTCGCTGTCGACCGTCACGAGCAGGATGCCCGCGTCGGTCACCTCCTTGCAGACGGGGACCATCCGCTCATAGTCGCTCGCCGCCAGGATGATCGCGTCGGGGTGCTTGGCGATCGCCTCCCGCACCAGTTCGATCTGGCGGTCGACGTCCTTTTCCATCGGCGGGGCGGTCACCTCGCAGTTGACGCCGTATTCCGCGGCGGCCGACTGCACCCCCTGCTCCACCACCCGCCAGAAGTCGGGCGGGTTGGCCAGCGCCTTGAAGATCACCTGGATGTTGTAGCGCGCGGCCGGCTCCTCCTCGGGGAGCAGCAGGCGGCCCTCGTGGACAAAGAAGAAGAGCAGCGCCCCAAAGCAGAAGAACAGCGCCGCCAGCAGCAGGAAATAGCGCCTTTTAAACATCATCTTCATCACCGCCTTCGATCACCGGCAGCCAGATTTCCACACGGGTGCCCTCGCCGGGCGCGGAGAAATAGTGCAGTCCGTATTCCTCCCCGAAACAGAGGCGGATGCGGTTGTTGACGTTGATCACGCCGATCCCCCGGTCGGTGTCGGGGCGCGGGACGAAGAGCTGCTCCAGCTGCTCGGCCGTCATGCCCACGCCGCTGTCCGCGATCGTGATGGTCAGCCGTTCCCCCTCGGTGCGCGCCGAGATGGCGATCTCGCCGCCCGCCTGGCTCATCTTGACGCCGTGGTAGACGGCGTTTTCAACAATCGGCTGGAGGATGAGCTTGGGGGTCATCAGCCCGAGCAGCCCGGGCGGCACGTCGACCCGCCAGGAGAGCTTATCCTCGTAGCGCATCTTCTGGATGGTGAGGTAGCTTTTGATGTTCTCCACCTCGTTGAGCAGCGTGACGAGGTTTTCCCCCTTGCTGATGCTCGTGCGGAAGAGCCGCGCGAGCGCGGAGGTGACCTCCACGACCTCGTCGTTCTTGCCGCCCGCCGACATCCAGATGATCGTGTCGAGGGTGTTGTAGAGGAAGTGCGGGTTGATCTGCGCCTGGAGGGCGCGGATTTCGCTTCTGCGCTTCTCCTCCTCGTCCCGCACCGTCTTTTCCATCAGGTCCTTGATGCGGGAGATCATGACGTTGAAGGTCTTACTGAGGTGGCCGATCTCGTTGTTGAGCTCGATCTCCGAGCGCACGTCGAAGTTGCCCACCTCGACCTCGTGCATCGTGTTCTCAAGCATCTTGATCGGGTTGGTGATCGTCGTGGAGATGAGCACCGCGAAGGTCATCGCGAAGAGGATCGAGATCCCCGCGAGGCGGAAATAGAAGTCGATGATGCTGCTCTTGTCCTTGATCAGCTCATCCACGTTCACCACCCCCACCGCGCTCCAGCCGGTCAGCTCGGAGTAGTTGCGGGTGTAGATGCGGTTGTTCACATCGTCCCGCAGGTAGGTGTCCCGCATCTTGAGGATCTCCTCGACGAGCTCGCTCTTGATGCCCGAGTAGAGGAGCTGCTGCTGGGGATGGTAGATGATGTTCTTGTGCCGGTCGATCAGGTAGATGTAGCCGTTCTTGCCCAGCTGGGCGTTTTCGCAGATCGCCTCGATCGACCGGTAGTTGAGGTCGATCACCATGACGCCCGTGACCTCCCCCGTCTCGGGGTCGAGCACCGACTTGGAGATCGAGATGACCCACTTGTACTCCCCCGACACGAGGTTCTGCACGTGGGAGGGGGAGACGACGATCTCGTCCTTGTAGGACATCGGCTTCAGGTACCAGTCGGTGACGTTGAACTCGGAGTTCTCGTTGACCTCCTTTTCGACGTCGCTGAGCACGACGTCCCTATACTTGGAGATCACCGCGATGTTGGTGATGTCGCTGCGGGTGTTCGCCACAATGTTCATGTGCGCGGCCGCGTTCGCGCGCAGCCGTTCCAGCTCCTTCTCCTCGATGTAGGAGAGGCGCTTGTCGTGGTGCCGGTTATAGAAGGCCATCACGTCCCGCACGTCCTTGTTCTCGACGACCACCTTCGCCATGCTCTTCATGTTGTCTATGTAGGAGTCGATGCTCGCGTTGATCTCCCCGAGCAGGCGCACGGTGTAGTTGATCGAGATGCTCTCGATATCGTTCATCGTGTAGTAGTAGGAGACAAGTGAAACGAGCAGCACGATGATCGAGATGAGCAGCATGAAGGACAGGATCATCGTGCCGCGCACGCTGTAGGGATTGAGCGCCTTCCTCAGTTTTTTCCAAACCTTCCGCACGTCTTCCCTCCCTCGGCTCAGGCCTGAGGCGCGGTGTCGCCGCGCCGGCTGAACTCCCGGTATTCCTTGGGCGTCATGCCCGTCACCCGCTTGAAGGTCACGCTGAAATAGTGCGGGTCGGAGAAGCCCACGTCCTCCGCGGCCTCATAGGTGCGCCGGTCGGTGAAGGCCAGGATCTGCTGGGCCTTCTCCATGCGCACCCGGGTCAGGTATTCCACAAAGGTCGCGCCGGTGCGCGACTTGAAGATCGCGCTGAAATAGCTCGTGCTGATCGCGAGGTGCTCGGTGATCATGTTGAGGGAGAGCCTCGGGTCGCCGTAGTGCTCGCGGATGTATTTTTCCGCCTTGCTCACCTGGGCGGCGGCGGTGTCGCTCTTGGTGAGGGCGAGGATTTTGAACGCCTTGTCGCACACCTCGTCGATCATCCGTTCCAGCCGCCCGAGCGTCGGGGCGGAATAGAAGTTGAACTGCTCCCACGTCTTTTCGAGCGACTCCACCTCGGCGCCGCCGATCAGCTCGTCGGTGAGCCCGATGAGGGTCATCATCAGCTTCTGGCTGTAGAGCACGCACCGCTCGAAGGGGACGTGGCCGGAGCGGAGCTGCCCGACCAGGTCGTGCACGGCGGCGCGGGCGCCCTCCCGGTCGAGGGTCTTGACGGCGGCCTCCAGCCGCCGCTCGCAGCTGAAATAGTCGATGTCCCGCGTCTCCCGGATGTCGACGTCCGCCACGCAGGTGACGCTCGACTCCCCGTAGAAGAACCGGTAGCCCAGCGCGGTCATCGCCTGCCCGTGGGAGAGGTGCAGTTCGTCGAGGTAGGCGACCGGGTCCCCGATGCCGCCCGAGACGGGCACCTGCAGCGCGGCGCCCGCCGTCTTGGAGATCGTCCGGCAGAGCCCGATGGCGGCCGCGTAGAGGCCGTCGCGCTCCCCGGAGCTGATGATCAGCTTGGTCAGGCCGTCGTTGCCCTGGAAAGCCAGCGTCCCGTGGCTGTTTTCCGAGAGCTCCTGCGCGATGTTCGCCAGCCCGTAGCGCATCAGCTCGAGGTTGCCGCCGTCGTCCTCCGTCGCGGGCGCGCGCAGGTCCACGTCGAGCACCGCCGCGATGTGGTAGCGCCCCGCGAAGTCCAGCTTGTGCGCGCGGCAGCTCTCCTCGATCCGCTTCGCGTCGAGGCGGCGGGTCATGAGCTGATTTAAGAAGTAGCTGGCGACGATCTGCATCGAGTCGTCGATGTTGCGCAGCCGGCGCTCGTCGAGCTCCCCCCTGAGCCGGTCGGTCAGCTCGTTGATGCTCGCCGGGGTGACCGGCTTGAGGACATAGTCGTAGACCTGCATCTTGATCGCCCGGTGGGCGTACTGGAAGTCGTCGTAGCCGGTGAGAATCACCACCACGGTGTTGGGCAGGTGCTCGTTGATATAGCGGGTGAGCTCGAGTCCGTCGACAAAGGGCATGCAGATGTCGGTGATCAGCACGTCGGGCACAAAGCCCCCCTCGAGCTTTTCGATCGCCTCCCGCCCGTCGCGGCAGCCGACCGGCGGGTCGAAGCCGTGCTCGGTCCAGCGGATCGTCCGGAGCATCGCGCCCAAAACCTCAAGTTCATCCTCCGCAAGCATGATTTTGTACATGTTGACGCCTGTGCCTTTCTGGAAATGTCTATTTCTGTTCATTTTCATGTTATCGGAAAACACCCGGCCTTACAAGAGAATTTTCCCTGAAAAGTAAAAATTTGAACAATTTATGGAAAATTCTCTATGGGATTCCCCCGGAGAAGCCTCTATAATGAAAATCAGCGGGCAACATATGTCAAATTATATAATTTATTCATTCATTATTATTATTTTTTGTAGTATGTTGACAAATACAACCAATAGGGGTGATTCTGCTGTGAGTGAACATACCAGCCCGGAAAGCCCGGTCATCCTCCAGATGGTCGGAATCGACAAGCGTTTCCAGGGCGTCCACGCGCTGAAACAATGCCACCTCGAACTGCGGCGCGGGGAGATCCACGCGCTCGTCGGAGAAAACGGCGCCGGTAAGTCGACGCTGATGAAGGTGCTCACCGGCATCTACAAGGCGGACGAGGGCAAGATCATCTACAACGGCAAAGAGGTCCAGTTTAAAAACCCGAAGGAGGCCCAGGAGGCGGGCATCTCGATCGTCCACCAGGAGCTCAACCTGATGAACCACCTCACCGCCGCCCAGAACATCTTCATCGGGCGGGAGTGCAAGGGCTTCTTCCTCCACGACGACCAGATCAACGCCGCCACCCAGAAGCTCTTCGACCACCTCAAGCTGACGATCAGGCCCACCGACAAGGTCGGCTCCCTCACCGTCGGCAAGCAGCAGATGGTCGAGATCACCAAGGCGATCTCCTTCGATTCGTCGGTGCTCATCCTGGATGAGCCGTCGGCGGCCCTTACCGAGGCGGAGATCACCGAGCTCTTCAAGACGATGAACGACCTGCGGGACCGCGGGGTCACGATGGTCTACATCTCCCACCGCATGGACGAGATCATGGAGATCACCGACCGCATCACCGTCATGCGCGACGGCGAGTATATCACCACCCTCAACACGAAGGACACCAACCTCGACGAGATCATCAACGCGATGGTCGGGCGCACCATCTACGAGGAGCCCAAGACGGTGAGCAACGTCCCCCCCGACGCGCCGGTCGTGCTCGAGGTGGAAAACCTCGTCTCCAAGGACGTCAAGGGCGTCTCCTTCCAGCTACATAAGGGCGAGATCCTCGGCTTTGCCGGTCTGATGGGCGCCGGGCGCACCGAGACGGCGCGCCTCATCTTCGGGGCCGACCCCCGCGACGGGGGCGTCATCCGCAAGAACGGCACGGAACTCCACATCAAAACCCCCGAGGACGCGGTCAGGGCCGGCATCGGCTACCTCTCGGAGGACCGCAAGCGGTTCGGGCTCGCGGTGGGGCTGTCCGTCGCGGACAACACCGTGCTCGCGAACCTCGAGGAATTCTCCCGCGCCGGCTTCGTCGACGACCGCAAGATCCGCGAGGCCACGCAGGAGTACGTCGGCAGGATCAACATCAAGACGCCGTCTGTTTCCCAGCTCATCCGCAACCTCTCGGGCGGGAACCAGCAGAAGGTCATCATCGCCAAGTGGCTGGTCAAAAACTGCGACATCCTCATCTTCGACGAGCCCACGCGCGGCATCGACGTCGGCGCCAAGAGCGAAATCTACAAGCTCATGAACGAGCTGGCGCATGAGGGCAAATCGATCATCATGATCTCCTCCGAGCTGCAGGAGGTCCTGCGCATGAGCGACCGGGTCGTATGCATGTGCGAGGGCAGGCTCACCAAGATCCTGGATATCCAGGACGCCTCGCAGGAGGTCATCATGAAATACGCCACTATGAGAAATTAACGGAGGTCGTTGGTTATGGGGAACACAGCTAAAAAACTCAACATTCAGAAACTCCTCGCCCCCGCGGCGCTGGTCATCCTGTATATCTTCTTCTGCTTCTTTGGCAAGAACTTCTTTTCCGCCGGCACCCTCGTCAGCATCCTCGACAGCACCTACTATGTCGGGATGATGGCGTTCGGCATCACCTTCGTCATCATCACGGGCGGCATCGACCTGTCGATCGGCACCAACATGATGATGTCCGCCCTCATCGCGGGCTACCTCTACACCAAGGGCGTCAACATCTGGCTCTGCCTGGTGGTCATCGTGATCATCGCCACCTTCGTGGGCTTCATCAACGGCACGCTCGTCTCCCGCCTCAAGCTCCCCCCCTTCATCGCCACGCTCGGCATGATGATGATGACCCAGGGCTTCGGCTCGATCATCACCAAGGTGCAGACCCAGCGCTTCCCCTCCGGCTTCGACGCGGACGGCGGCTACAAGGCGGTCTTCTACAAGACCCCCGGTGGCTTCCCCTCCGGCATCGTCTACATGCTCGTCTTCTTCCTCATCGCGATGCTCCTGCTCAACAAGACCCGTTTCGGCCGCTACACCTACGCGATCGGCTCCAACGAGGAATCCGTCCGGCTGTCTGGCGTCAATGTCATCAAATGGAAGACCCTCGTCTACACCGTCTGCGGCTTCTTCTGCGGCCTTTCCGCGATCGTCTACGCGGCTACATACACCACCATCATCCCCGGCACCGGCAACGGCCTCGAGATGAACGCCATCGCGGCGGTCATCATCGGCGGCACCTCGATGTCCGGCGGCATCGGCACCATGTCCGGCACCCTGATCGGCGCGCTGCTCATGAGCGTGCTCAAGACCGGCCTCATGTCGATGGGCCTGCAGGGCCACTTCCAGACCTTCTTCACCGGCCTCGTGGTCATCCTCGCGGTGCTGCTCGACATCTACCGCAACAAGAAGGCTTCCGCCGCGAAATAACCCGTCGCTCCTGCGGGAGGACTCCCGTGTTAAAATAGCCACCAATTGTTAAGGAGGAAAACAAAATGAAAAAATTCCTGGCAATCGTGCTCGCGGGCCTGATGCTGATCTCCATTTCCGCCTGCGGCTCCAAGCCGGCCGCCGAGCCGACCCCGGCCCCGGCAGCCCCCGCCGACACTGCGGAACCCGCCCCTGACGCGGCCGCGCCCGCTCCCGCCGACAACGGCGAAAAGCCCTACATCGCGGTCGTCTCCAAGGGCTTCCAGCACCAGTTCTGGCAGGTCGTCAAAAAGGGCGCCGATCAGGCGGCCGCCGACCTCGGCGTTGAAATCACCTTCGACGGCCCGCCGACCGAGTCGGATATCGCCATCCAGGTCGACATGCTCAAATCCGCGATGGACAAAAAGCCCGCCGCCGTCTGCCTCGCCGCGCTCGACACCGAGTCGGTGAAGGAGCAGCTCCAGGCCTGCAAGGACAACGGCATCCCCGTCGTCGGCTTTGACTCGGGCGTTCCGAACGCTCCTGAAGGCTCCATCTACGCGACCGCTTCCACCGACAACTCCGCCGCCGCCGCGATCGCTGCCGAGCAGCTGTACGCTGACGCCGGCTTCCAGGCGAAGCTCGCCGCCGCCACCCCCGAAGCGCCGATCAACGTGGCCGTCCTTTCCCAGGACGCGACCTCCGATTCGATCATCTCCCGTACCTCCGGCTTCATCAACAAGCTCGTCGAGCTCGTCGGCGACGACTCCGTCAAGGTTGTCGGCCATGACAAGTATGCCAAGGACGCCGCCTCCCCGAAGGTGATCGTCAACGTCAACGTCCCGGCCACCACCTCCGCCGCCGACCAGAAGACCGGCGCCGAGGCGCTGCTCGGCCTCGACAACCTCGTCGCGATCTACGGCTCCAATGAAAACGCCGCCGGCGGCATCCTCGCCGCTTCCAACGACGGCAACGACTTCAACAAGGACACCGGCAAGTTCAAGGACATCATCGCCATCGGCTTTGACGCCGGCAAGACCCAGCGCGTCGCCGTTGAGAACGGCTGGTTCCTCGGCTCCGTGACCCAGGACCCCTACCAGATCGGCTACAAGGCCGTCTCCCTGGCGGTTGACGCCATCAACGGCAAACCCGCCGCGAGCCCGATCGTCGACACCGGCGCCAAGTGGTACAACGCCGAGGCGCTCCAGGATCCTTCGATCTCCGAGCTCGTCTACGAATAACGCCCAATTCACATTTATTTCTTTCTCCTATTCTCGTCAGACCGGCTCCCCGCCCTGCGCGGGGGGCCGGTTTTCTCTTGTTCCCCGCCGCCACGGTATCCTTTGGGTACCTACGTTACCGGAAAGTGCTTACTTTACTTTGCGCGGGCGGTGTATTATGATGAAAGCGTCGAAAGAACGCGCCTCCCGGCGCGGGAATAGAATGAAAGGCGGGCCGGTTTATGGACGCGCAATCCTATCTGAAGATGTTCCGGACGGTAAAGATCGCCTCCGCCGCGACGGTGGACGCCGACGGGAACCCGCAGTCCCGCATCATCAACGTGATGCTCTGCGAACCCGAGGGGCTCTATATCGTAACCTCGCGGGGAAAGCCGTTTTACCGGCAGCTTGCCGAAACCGGGAAGATCGCCCTCTCGGCGATGGCGCCCGACTGCCAGTCGCTCAAGCTGAGCGGCCGCGTGCGGAAGGTCGAGCAGAAATGGGTCGACCGGGTGTTCGAGCAGAACCCCGGCATGAACGAGGTCTACCCGGGCGAGAGCCGCTACGCGCTCGACGCCTTCCTCATCTATGAGGGCTCCGGCGAATGGTTCGACCTGCTCCACTACCCCATCCGCCGCGAGACCTTCTCCTTCGGCGGCGCGCCGGAGGAGCACTGCGGCTTTGAAATCACCGGCGGCTGCACCGGCTGCGGCGCCTGCGCCGACGCCTGCCCCCAGAAATGCATTTCGGAGGGCACGCCGTACAAAATAGCATGGGAGCACTGCCTGCAGTGCGGGCTCTGCTCCGAGACCTGCCCGGTGGGGGCGATTCGCCGGCTGCACCGGTAGGACTCAGATAAAGGGGAACACACATGTCACAAATACTGCGCCTCTATGGCGAACGGCGGGAGTTCTTCGCCGAGCTGCTTGTGCAGCACCTGCGCATCTCCGCGACCGCGATCGTCATCGCGGCGGCGGCCGGGCTGCTGCTGGGCGTCTATATCAGCGGGCACCGGCGGGCCGCGCCCTTCGTCATCGGGGTCACCAACGTCGTATACACGATCCCGTCGATCTCCCTGCTGGGCTTTTTGATCCCGTTTTCCGGCATCGGGGACACGACCGCGATCATCGCGCTCACCGTCTACGCCCTGCTGCCGATGGTGCGCAACACCTACACCGGCATCACCTCGATCGACCCCGAGATCATCGAGGCGGCGCGCGGCATGGGCAGCACCGACCTCCAGATCATGGTGCGCGTCAAGCTGCCGCTGGCGATGACCGTCATCGTCGCGGGGCTGCGCAACATGGTCGTCATGACCGTCTCCCTCTCGGGCATCGCCGCCTTCATCGGCGCGGGGGGACTGGGCGTCGCGGTCTACCGCGGCATCACCACCAACAACATCAGCCTCACCGTGGCGGGAAGCCTGCTGATCGCCGCCGTGGCGCTGCTGTGCGATTTCCTGCTCGGCAGGCTGGAGCACTATCTCAAAAAGAAATGGAGACTGGAACAATGAAACATCAAATCCGTAAGGTTCTCAGCGTTCTGCTGGCCGTCCTGCTCTTCGCGGGCGTTTTTTCCGGCTGCGGCAAAAAGGATTCCGGCGTCGTCAGGATCGCCACCAAGCCGATGACCGAGCAGTTCATCCTCTCGGAAATGCTCGCGCAGCTCATCGAGCAGGACACCGGGCTCACCGTCGAGATCACCAAGGGGATCGGCGGCGGCACCACCAACATCCACCCCGCGCTCCTCAAGGGCGACTTCGACCTCTATCCCGAATACACCGGGACCGCCTGGGCGTTCGTCGTGAAGCGGGAGGACGTCCCCGACGACGACACCCTCTACGCGGGCCTGCAGGAGGCGTACCAGAAGCTCGGCCTCAAATGGACGGGGCTCTACGGCTTCAACAACACCTTCGCGCTCGCGGTCCGGCGCGATGTGGCGGAGCAGTACGGCATCGAGACCTACTCCGACATCGCAAAGGTCTCCCCGGACCTCGTCTTTGGCGCGAACCCCGACTTCTTCGAGAAGGCGGACGGCTTCCCCCACCTCGCCGAGGCCTACGGCATGAACTTCAAATCCACCTCCGACATCGATATCGGCCTCAAATACAAGGCGCTTGAAAACGGCGACATCGACGTGACCAACGCCTTCACCACCGACGCGCAGCTCAGCGTCGCGGACATCACGCTGCCCACCGACGACAAGCACCTCTTCACCAACTACTACTGCGGCACCGTCGTGCGGATGGACACCCTTGAAAAGCACCCCGAACTCGAGCCGGTGCTCGAGAAGATGAACGGCCTCATCACCGACGCCGAGATGGCCTCGATGAACTACCAGGTCGAGGTGGAAAACCGCGATGAAAAGGAAGTCGCGAAGGAATTCCTGACCTCCAAGGGGCTGCTCAAATGAGCGGTGACCCGATCATCCGTTTCGACCATGTCGGCAAGAGCTACGGCGTCAACGACGTGCTCACCGACGTGAGCCTCTCGATCGCGCGCGGCGAGTTCGTCACCGTGATCGGCAGCTCGGGCTGCGGCAAGACGACCCTTTTAAAGCTCATCAACGGCCTGCTCTCCCCCGACACGGGCGCCGTCTATGTGGAGGGGCGGGACGTCTCGACCGTCGACCAGATCGTCCTGCGCCGCAACATCGGCTACGCGATCCAGGGGGTGGGGCTCTTCCCCCACATGGACGTGTGGCACAACATCGCCTACGTCCCCACCCTGCTCAACAAGCAGAACAAGGAGAAGACCCGCCGCGCGGTGAAGAAATGGATGGAGGTCGTGCGCCTCGATCCCGAGCTTGCCAGGCGCTATCCCGCCGAGCTCTCGGGCGGGCAGAAGCAGCGGGTCGGCATCGCGCGGGCGCTCGCCGCCTCCCCAGACATCCTGCTGATGGATGAGCCGTTCGGCGCGGTGGACGACATCACCCGCAAGGCGCTGCAGGACGAGATTCTGCGCATCCACCGGGAGCAGGGCGTCACGATCGTCTTTATCACCCACGACATCGGCGAGGCGCTCAAGCTGGGGAGCCGCGTGCTCGTCATGGACCACGGCGGCATCGTGCAGGACGGCCCGCCCGACGAGCTGCGCAGCCGTCCCGCCACCGCCTTCGTGCGGGAGCTGGTCGGGGGCTGACGATCCATTGCCACTTATACGGGAAGGCCGCAGGCATCTGCCTGCGGCCTTCCTTTTTTGCGCGCCGGACCTGTAAAATTTGGATGCGCCGCGGGTAAAATGTTCAGGATTTTGTCTCGATCCGCACACAAGAGCGTCACACGGGCGCGCAAAAATAGAAAAAAACGAAGGAGCGCCGCCATGTGTGAAAGAAAATACCGGCATGAGCTCAAGCACTACATCAACCACGCCGACTACCTCGCCATCCGCCGGCGGCTGCGGGAGATCGCCCCGCTCGACCGCTTTTCCGGGCCAGACGGGAGCTACACCGTTCACAGCCTCTATTTCGACAACCTCGACAACAAGGCCCTGCGGGAAAAGCTCGACGGGGTGAACAACCGGGAGAAGTTCCGCCTGCGCTACTATAACGGCGACCTCTCCTTCCTGCGGCTGGAGAAGAAGTCCAAGCGAAACGGCCTGGGCTGCAAGGCGCAGGCGGCCGTCACCCGGGAGGAGTGCGGACGGCTGCTCGCCGGGGAGGTCTCGTGGATGGAGGGCGACGGGCGGGCGCTCGTCACGGAGCTGCTCCTGAAGATGCGCTGCCAGCTTCTGCGCCCGCTCACGCCGGTCGTCTACACGCGGGAGGCGTACGTCTACCCCGCCGGCAACGTCCGCGTGACGGTCGACAGCGGCATCCGCACCGGCTTTTCCGCCGCCGGCTTCCTCGACCCCGGCGCGGTCACCGTCCGGACCGGAAGCCCCATCCTGCTGGAGGTCAAATTCGACGAGTTCCTCCCCGACCTCATCGGCGATCTCGTCCAGGAGCGGGACCGCCAGTCGACCGCCTTTTCCAAATACGCCGCCTGCCGCACCTTCTGCGGCCAACTCTGAAAGAACAGTGAGGTACCCAACATGACCACCTTCAACGATATCTTCAAGTCCAGCTTCCTCGAGAAGGTCTCCTCCTTCTCCCTGCTCGACATGGGGCTCGCCATGCTGCTTTCCCTCCTGCTCGGGCTCTTCATCTTCGCCGTCTACCGCAAAACCTTCAGCGGCGTGATGTATTCCGCCTCCTTCGGCGCGTCGCTCGTCGCCATGACCCTCGTCACCACCCTCATCATCCTCGCCGTCACCTCCAACGTCATCCTCTCCCTCGGCATGGTCGGCGCGCTGTCGATCGTGCGCTTCCGCACCGCCATCAAGGAGCCGATGGACATCGCCTTCCTCTTCTGGTCGATCTCGGCGGGCATCGTCACCGGCGCGGGCTTACTTCCCCTCGCGGTGCTCGGCTCCCTCTTCATCGGCATCTTCCTCGTCCTCTTCGTCAATAAAAAGAGCACCGACAACCCCTACATCCTCGTCGTGAGCTGCGCGGGGGACGAGGCCGAGGCGGCGGTCAACGGCTATGTCAACCGGGCGGTGAAAAAATCCCTGTTGAAATCCAAGACCGTCTCCCAGAGCGGCGTGGAGCTGACGGTGGAGGTCCGCCTCAAGGACATGACGACCCGTTTTGTCAACGAAATCTCCGCGCTTCCCGGCGTGAACAGCGCGGTGCTCGTGAGCTATAACGGCGAGTACATGTCCTGACCGGGCGCCGCCATGATGACCGGCAAGCGCTACTGGCTGATCGCGGGGGCCGCCATGGCTCTGGCGGTGCTGCTCCTGCTCGGCATGCTTTGGATGCCCGCCTCCCTGCGCGCCTCGCTCGAAAAGTCGGGCGGCGCCTATGCCGACAGGCTCTTCGGGAAGGAGATCGTCTCGATCGACATCCAAATGGACCCCGGCGAGTGGGACGACATGATCGAAAACGCCCGGCAGGAGGAGTACGTCTCCTGCGACGTGACGATCGACGGGACGGCGTTTTCCTCGGTCGCCATCCGTCCCAAGGGCAACACGAGCCTCACCGGCATCGCCGGGATGGACTCCGAGCGGTTCAGCTTCAAAATCCGGGCGGACAAATATGTCGACGGCCAGTCCTTCTGGGGTCTTTCCAAGCTCGTGCTCAACAATTCCTACGCCGACCCGACCTACATGAAGGAGGCCCTCTCCTACGATTTGATGGACTATCTCGGGATCCCCGCGCCGCTGCGCACCTATGCCGAAGTCACCGTGAACGGCGAGCCGTTCGGCCTCTACCTGCTGCTCGAGGCGGTGGAGGAGGAGTTTGCCGAGCGCAGTTTCGGCGGCGGCTACGGCCAGCTCTACAAGCCGGAATCGGAGGGCGGCGGGGGCCGCGGGAGCGGCAACGACCTCGTTTACAGCGGCGACGACCCGGAAAGCTACGCCGCCGTCTTTGAGAACGCCGTCTTCCGGACGTCCGACGAGGACGAGCACCGGGTCGTCGAGGCGCTCGCGCACCTCGACAGCGGCGAGAACCTCGAAGCGTATATCGATGTGGACGAGGTGCTGCGATATTTCGCGGCCAACGTCTTCCTCGTCAACCTCGACAGCTACCTGTCCAACCTCAAGCACAACTACTACCTCTATGAGGAGGACGGCAGGCTCTCGATGCTGCCGTGGGACTACAACCTCTCCTTTGGGGCGCACCAGCTCCGCTCCGCCTCCGACGCGGTCAACTTCCCCATCGACGACCCCTATTCGGGCACCTCGGCCGAAAAGAGCCCCATCCTCCAAAAACTGCTTGAGGTGGAGGAATACCGCGCGCGCTACCACGGCTACCTGCGGCAGATCGCGGAGGATTATGTCGGCGGCGGACGGCTCACCGATACGATCGAGCGGGTCAGCCGCCTGATCTCCCCCCATGTGCAGACGGACGCGACCGCCCTCTACAGCTATGAGGAGTACGAAACCGCCGTCGTAAACCTCAAGCTCTATGTGCTCCTGCGGGCGGAAAGCGTGCTCGGACAGCTCGACGGGTCCATCCCCTCCACCGGGGAGGGCCAAAAGGCGGACCCCTCCGCGCTGGTCGACGCCTCCGCTCTCAATTTCAGCGCGATGGGCGGCATGAACATGGGCGGCGGGCGCGGCGGGAACGGCTCCCCTCCCGGCCTGGAGGAGGGGGCGCGCGCCGGGCGCGGCCAGCGGCGGGAAAGCGGCCGGGACGGGGAACCCCCGGCAGAAGCCGGCCGGCCCGCGGAAGGCGAAGCGCGCCCGGAGGGCGAACCGCCGCCGGACGGCGGGCAGCCGGAGGCCCGTACCGCGGACGCGGAAGCCGCACCGCCCGCCCTTCCCTCCGGAGGCCCCGCATCTCCGGGGGACGAGGGGCAGGTCCGGCAGGGAAACGTCCCGGGCGGGGACGGCGGAATTCCCCGGCGGGCAGGCGCGGCAGCAGTTCCCCACGCTCCTGCTGCTGGAGGCGGGCGGCGGGGGCGTCCTCCTGCTGGCCGCGCTCCTCATCGTCCGCCGCTTCCGCCGCCGCAAACAGGGAAAACTGGCCTGAACGCGGCCCCGAAGCCGCAAGCCCACGCAAAAAAGGCGCCCGGCGGTCAATCCGCCGGGCGCCTTTCCGCATCCGCTTTTAGGGGCGCGCCGTCAAAACTTGCTGATGTTCACCCCGTTGACCTCGACGCCGTCGTTGGCGCGGATCAGGATATACCGCGCGCCGTCGATCACCCGCGTCTCGACCAGGTCGCTGCGCCCGGGGCTCACATGGATCGTCACGTCGGGGGTGCGGACCTCGATCCGTTTCACGTCGACGAGGTTTTGCGGGCTGACGTCCGCGTCGGCGCCGAACCCGGCGTCGAACTTCTCCTCAAATTCCGCCGCCTGCGGCTCCGCGACGCCGCACGACTCGAGCACCCGCCGCACCGTCTGCTTGGACACCACCAGCGGCGCTTCGGCCTTGTTCGCCTTGTGCTCCTCGACCATCTCGTACAGCCGGTCGTGGACCGCCCGCACGACGCCGTAGCTGCATTCGCCCGCCAGCGTCTCCCCAAGGATCGACTGGAAGGTCTCCTTCTGTTCGGCGGCGGGCATCGGCGCCTCGCGGCGAAAGACCGCGTCCACGAACTCCCCGTGGCTTTCCGCGATGTCGCGCGAGTAGTAGAGCGCGCCGTAGATGTTGGCGCTGCGGTCGTCGAACGCGGGGAACAGGAACCCGAGCTCGGGCGCGCCGACGATCCAGTCGGTCCGGCAGCTGCGGAAGGCGTTCTCGTTGACGTAATAGCCCAGCGCGGGCTTTGTCTCCTTGATCGGGCAGACGGCGCACAGGATGTAGGAGTACACCTCCGAGGAGGCGTCGTCCTGCCGTTCCCCGTCCTTCGAGCGGTAGGGCACGTCGTATTTGTCCGCCGCCAGCAGGATCAGGTAGCCGCCCTCCAGCGTAAGCGACTGGATCACCCGCTGGAAAAAGGCCTGCACGGCCTCCTCGTCCTTCAGCGCGGAATCCCGCAGCGCCATCAGCAGCCGGTGCTCCTCGCTGTCGACGACCTGCTGCGTCGTAAAGGGGATGTCGACCAAATTCTTCCCGACCGTCCCCGAGAGGGCCCGGCGGAGGATTGTCAGCAGCTTTTCGGACTCCTCCTGCGGCATCACCGCGAGCGACTGGTCAATGCCGGTGACGATCTCCCGCTTGTCGTTGACGTAGCATCCCCGGATGTGGGTGATGTTCGACTTGTCGGGACGGAACCGGCGGCGGATTTCTGCAATTTCTTTTTCGTTCATAACTTCCTCTTGTCCTCTATGTATTCCGGCGGCCTTTGCACAGCCGCGCCGCCCGCTTATTATAGCACAAAGCGCGCGAAAAGACAGCACGAAAAAAGGCCGGCGCGCGGCGCCGGCCTTTCCTATGGTTCCGATCCTATTGTTCCAGGCGGGTGCGCAGGCGTTCGGCGACCTGCGCGCGGGTGGCGGTGCCCGTCCTGCCGATCTGCTGGATGGTGATCGAGGAGACGCAGTTTCCCAGCGCCGCCGCCTCGGGGGCGGAGAAGCCGAGGCAGAAGCCGAGCACGATGCCCGCGTTGGTCGCGTCGCCCGCGCCGACGATATCCACCGGCCCCTCCACATGGAAGGCGGGCACCGCGGTGACCGCTCCGTTTGCGAAGACGAGCGAGCCCTTGTCCCCCATTGTGACGAAGGCGGGACGGCCGGTGCGCGCCGAAAGCTCCCGGCCGCACTCCTCCAGGAAGGCCTGCCCGGGTTCCCCGCTAAAGCCGGGGGCGCAGATGTGCAGCAGCTCGAGATGGTTGCACTTGACGATCACATGGCGGTACTCCCCCGCGAACGCGCGGGAATCGGCATAAAAGAGCTTTTCCGGGTTCGCCTCCGCCATCGCGCAGACGGCGGCCCGCACCCGGTCGGTCAGCGCGCCGAGCCCGCGCTCGACGAACTGGTCGGTGATGATCACCGCGTCCGCGCCCGTGAGCGCTTCCTCCAGCCTGCCGACGAGCGCGTCCTCATAGGCCCGCGGAAGCGGCGTCAGGCTGCGGAAATCCAGCCGCCCCGTTTCGCTGTAGCCGCCGTCGGGGTTCTTCTGCATCGGCTTGGTGTAGGTGCAGGTGCAGCGGCCGGGCGTCTCAAGCATGAAGCGGGTGTCCGCGCCGGTCTCCCGGAGCGCGCGCTCCAGCTCCCAGCCCTCCCCATCGCTTCCGAGCATCCCGACGCAGCGCACCCCAACGCCGAGCGCGCGCAGGTTGTTGGTGATCGTACCGCCCACCCCCGCGAAGATCGCCTTGCGGTCGAACTGGCGGGCGACAAGCCCCGTCTCGACCGAGAGCTCGTCGTTGGCGGGATCGGTATAGAGGTATTTGTCGAGGCAGTAGTCGCCGAACACCACGACGGTGCAGGCGGGCTCCCGTTCAATCGCCCCGATCATCCGGCGATAGTCGATCATGGCGCTCCCTCACTTTCCCGCGCTGTCGAGCTCCAGGATCATCCGCGCCAGCGCGGGAACCGTCCTCTGGTGCTCTCCCCGGATGTAATGGCTCACGCCGCCGTCCGCCACCGTGCGGGCGAGGATCGTCTTCCACGGGCGGAAATAGTAGCGCGGGTCGCTCTTGGGCGGCGCGGCCGAAAAGTCCCCGTTTTCGATCTCCAGCAGGTCGAAGACCGCGGTCGTGAAATGGGCGATCTGCCGCCCCTCCTGCCGCGCGACGTTGCGGGCCATCGCGAGCGCCTTGAGGTAGACCTCCGGTCCCGCGACCGCCGAGCCGAAGTTGAGGAACACCCCGTGCTCCAGCTTCGTCACGCTCTGCGCGTAGATGAGGAAATCGTTGTAGGACGCCTCCCCCATCGCCGCGCCGTCGCAGTTGGGGTGCTCGTGGATGATGTCGTTGCCCACGCCGATATGCACCGTGCAGGGCACGCCGAGGTGGTACCCCATGCCCAGCACGCTCTTTTCGCGGTTGGGGAGCTTCTCCTCCCAGATGTAGCGGCCGACGGCCTCGCCCCAGCCGAGTCCGTCCCGGACGCCCTCCTTGATGATGTCGTTGAGCCGTCCCGTCTCGGTCCACAGGCCGAACTGGCCCATGCTGATGTATTTGGCTACGCTCTCGCAGGTCCTGCCGATGAGCGCGAGCTCATAGTCGTGGATTGAGCCCGCGCCGTTGGTGGCGAAGTGGGTCACCAGCCCGCGCTTCATCAATTCGATCATGTGCAGGCCGTTGCCGGTGCGGATGACGTGGGCGCCGTACATCATCAGCACTGTCGCGTCGTGCTCCCGGCGGGCCGCCACGACGTCGCGCGCGATGGAGGGCAGCTCGGGGTGCGAAAAGGGCGGGACGGGGTCGTCCAGCGACTTCACAACGCTGATGTCCACGTCGTGCACCCGCTGCTCGAGCGGGAAGATCTCCAGCCTGGAGCGGTCAAACTTCTCAAACGGCATTTAAATCCCCTCCCTGATCGCGTGTACGATTTGCCGGTACCCGACAAAATCCGGAATGATCGCGTCCGCGCCCGCCGAAAGCAGGCGGCGGCGCTTCCATTCGTTGATCCCCTTCCGGCGTACCTCGTCCGTGGCGACGCCGAAGGTGTAGCCCCCGAGCTGCGCGACCAGCTCGATCTCGACATACCCGTCCCCGAAGGAGACGAGCTGCTCCGGGCGCAGGGTGCCGTCGGCAAAGAGCCCGCGCAGCACCTGCTCCTTGGAGCACTCGGTCATCTCGTCGCGCGCGCCGTGGATGGCGTCAAAGCAGCCGTCCAGCCCGAGCAGGCGCGCCTCATGGAGCACGTCGGCCTCGTCGGTGCCGCTCGCGAGGTGGCAGGCGATCCCCGCCTCCCGCAGCGCGCCGACCAGCTCCCTCACGCCCGGCACGAGCAGCCCGGACGGGTCGATCGTCCCGTTTTCCAGCCCCTCGCGCCGGTCCCGGATGTGGACGCCCAGCCGCCGCAGGTACTCCGCCTTGTATTCCAGCGGGTCCCGGTGGGGGCCGCCCCGCTTCTGGACCTCCTCGTCCAGCCGGATGCACTGGAAGATCGTCTGCTTGCCGGTGAGCGCGTCGACAAAGTCGGCGGCCACCTCGCAAAGCGTCTCGGGCGATTCCCCGGTCCCGGTCGCGCCGAGCACCTCGGCGAAATAGGGAACCATGATCTCCCGCCAGCCCTCCCGGATGAGGCTCACCGTTCCGTCAAAGTCGAAGAGCGCGGTGGTGATCCCCGCCTTCGGGTCGGGGTAGCGGACGTACTCCACCCCCCAGCGGTCGGGCAGGACCTGCTGAATGACGCTTGAGAGGGCGTGCACATAGAGCATATGTAAGTCCTCAATCTGCTCCATCGAGTCGGTGGGCGCGATGAGCAGCAGGTCGCAGCGGCCCGCGAGCTTCCCGCCGTCCCGGCCGGAAAAGCCGATGGTGACGACGCCCATCTCCCGGGCGGTGTCCACCAGCCGCACGATGTTGGGGGAATTCCCGCTGCCGCTGTAGACGAGCAGCACGTCCCCCCGGTGCGCCTTGGTGCGCAGCTGGATGGAGAAGATCTCCTCATAGGAGAAGTCGTTGCCCAGACAGGTCATGACCGCGCAGGAATCCGCGAGACACTCGGTCTTGAAGCCCTCGCGGTTGTGGACGCGGCAGCCCTTGAGCAGGTCGTTGCAGATGTGCGAGGCGGTCGCCGCGCTGCCGCCGTTGCCCGCCGTGTAGATCGTCGCGCCGCGCTCCTTGGCCTCGATGAGCGTCCGCGCGATTTGCGCGAGCAGGTCGAAGTCTGTGCGCATCGCGCGCGCCGCGACGTCCCCGGTGTATTCCAGCAGGGCCGAGGAGATGGCTTTTCCGTCAAAATCCATATCAAATCGCCTCCCGATGATGATGTGTCAGGTTTGTGCAAGCTTTCCTATTGCAATTATATCACGATGTGATATAATTGCAATAGGGTCAGGCAAAAAAATTTATCATATCGTGATATTTACAGAAAGGGGGCTTCTCCTTGCAGCGCACCGTGAACCATGACGACATGCGCAGCGCCAATATGGAAAGCGTCTTTGACTGCATCCGCGCCCACGCGCCCGTCACCAAGCGGCAGATCCAGTCCCTCACCGGGCTGAGCTGGGGCAGCGTCTCCAACCTCTGCTCCATCCTGCTCGAGCGGGGCGTCCTCCGCGAGCTGCCCGTCCGGACAGAGGGCGCGGGACGCAACCCCTCCGGCTTCGACATCAACCTGAAGGACAACCTCATCATCGGGCTGGACGTCAACCTCTCCGGACTCACCGGCGTGGTCTGCGACCTGCGCAGCCGTGTGCTCGCCCGCGTCTGGCGGCCCACCGAGGGGCGGAAGGGGGAGGACATCCTCCGCCTCATGAAGGAGGCCGCCGCCGAGCTGCTCGGGCAGACCGCCGCGGGCACGGTCAAGGGCCTCGCGATCGCCTTTCCCGGGCAGGTCGACGCCGAGCGGGGCGTCTCCCTCTGGACCCACCAGTTCGGGAGCCTCTCGGAGGTCAACATGCGGGAAATCTTCCAGCGGGCGTTCGGGCTGGAGGTCCTGCTCGAGCACGACCCCAACTGCATGGCGGTCTGCGAGCACTGGATGGGCGCGGCGCAGGACGTTGAGGACTTCCTCTTCGTGCGCCTCTCCTACGGCATCGGCATGGGCATCCTCACGGGCGGCGCGGTCTACCGCGGCCACAGCGGCGCGTCGGGCGAGATCGGCCACATGACCATGCTGCCCGACGGGGAGCCCTGCTGCTGCGGCAACCGCGGCTGCCTCGAAACGGTCGCGTCAGTCGATGCCATCCTGCGCCGCTGCCGCGAGCTGGCGGCGGACGGGCGGGCGCCGCTGCTCGCTTCGATCGCGGCGGACGGCCCAATTACCCTCGAGGCCGCCGCGCGGGCGGCGCGGCAGGGGGAACGGGCGGTCGCGGAAGTCTTTTCCCGCGCGGCGGACTACGCGGGCATCGCCGTAGCCAACGTCGTGAACATCATCGACCCGGCCGCGGTGGTCATCGGGGGGGAGCTGGCCGCCTACCCGGACCTGTGCATCGAACGGCTGCGCGAGACGGTCGGAAGCCGTGCGTGGAGCGGCCCGGTCGATCTGCGCGTCTCCTCGCTCGGCGGCGATTCCGCCGCGATCGGGGCGGCCGCCATGTTTATCCGGCGGGTCTTTTTCCGCATCTCCGAAGAACAGGCCGCATTGGGGGGATTGTAATGTATATCGGCGCGATTGACATCGGCGGAAGCAAAACGATCGCGGGGATCGTCAACGAAAACGGAGAGCTGCTCATTGAAAAGCAGATCGTCACCGAAAAATCGGACTGCGCGGCGCATTTCAACCGCTGCGCCGCCCTGCTGCTCGAGGCCGCGGCGGAATACGGCGTCCCCGCCCAAGCGCTCGAGGGGGTGGGCGTGAGCCTGCCCGGCATGGTCGACCACAGCCACAGCGTCCTGCTGCTCGCGCCCGGCGCGGGATGGCGGGACTTCCCCGCGGCCGAATTCCTGCGGGAGGCGCTGGGCATCCGCGCGCTCTGGTGCGAAAACGACGTCAACAACTGTGCCCGCGCCGAGCTCCGGTTCGCCGGCGCGCCCGAAAACTTCCTCTGGATCACCGTCAGCACCGGGATCGGCGGCGCGGTTGTCGCGGACGGGCGGGTGCTGCTGGGCTGCAACAGCCTCGCCGGGGAGCTCGGGCACTGCAAGGTCGAGTTCGAGCACCCCCTCCCCTGTCCCTGCGGTAGCCGCGGCTGCCTCGAGGCGCACGCCTCGGGCGCCGCCCTCTCCCGCCGGTTCGCCCTCCTGCTCGCGGAGGACCCCCAAGCCGCCGCCCTCGCGCGGGAACGGGGCGCGTCCCCCGACGCGGCGGGCTGCGCCGCGCTCGCGCAGGCCGGGTTTTCGCCCGCGCGGGCGCTCTTCGATCGGGCGGGCGGCTACCTCGGGCAGGCGCTCGCCCCCGTCGTGAGCATGCTCAACCCCGAGCGGGTTTATTTCGGCGGAGGCGTCGCCCGCTCGCTCGGCCTGCTGCTTCCGCGGATGCGGTCGGCGCTCGACGCGCGCGCCGCCGAGTCCTGCGCGGGCGTTGAAATCCGCGCGACCGGCCTCGGCTACGAGGCCTCCCTGCTCGGCGCGGCCGCGCTCTTTCTCGAGCAGGCGCAGTAGCGCCCGCATGGCAGCACAAAAAAACAGCCGCTTTTGCGGCTGTTTTTTTCTGGTCATTCATCCTCGAACGGATGGAAGACCGGGCGGCGCGCCCGGTAGGTGTAAAATCCCGGAAAGCCGCAGCTCTTCGCAAGCGCGGCGGCCTCCGCAAAGCCCTGCCCGAGCTTTTCGGGGCTGTGTGCGTCCGAGCCGAAGGTGAGCAGCCGCCCGCCCTTTTGCGCGTAGAGCCGCACGATCTCTTCACAGGGCATCAACTGGCCGAGGGAGCCGAGGGTGGAACCGTTCAGCTCCAGCGCGATCCCCCGCTCGACGAGGATCTGGAGGATCTCCCCGATCACCCGGAGGTTGTGCTCCACCTCCCGTTCGGTGAAGGGCGCGCCGATATACCGCTTGACGAGGTCGAAATGCGCGGCCACGTCGATCTCCGCCCGCCCGGCCATGTCGCGCAGCTCGGAAAAATATCTCTCGCACGCCCGGTCGGGCCCCTCGTCCCGCACAAGGGCGCGCAGCTTGCCGTTATCGACGTTGTGCACCGAGCCGACGACCGCGTCGACCGGCCCGCGCGCAAAGAGCTCCCGGTAGCGTTCGGCGTACCGGTGGGGCTCGCAGAGCTCGATCCCTTTATAGACGCGCAGCCTCCCGGCGAACGCGCCGCGGCAGGCCGCGTAATCGGCGTCGTAGCGCGCCCGGTCGAGGTAGCCGTAGGTCGGCACCAGCGGGTTCACGCTGAAATGCTCGGTGAAGCAGATTTCCTCCATCCCCGCCGCGCACGCGGCTTCGCACTGCGCCTCCATCGGCGCGGCGGAATCGAACGAGTGCAGCGAATGAAGGTGGCTGTCCGCACGGTACATCCGCGGCGCCTCCTCAGGAGGCGTCCGGCCCGACGGCCGAGAAGAACGCCTGCTGGATGAAGAGGGAGGCCGCCCCGATGGCGGCGGAAGACCGCCCGAGATGGGAGACGCGGATGTCGATGCTGCGGCGGTTCCACACCCGTCTGTCGATGACCTCCCGCAGGTGGCGGTAGAAGGGCTCCTTCACGTCGGGCATCTCCCCGCCGAGGATGACCGCCTGCGGATCGAGCAGGTTGATGGCGGCGGATACCGCGAGGCCCGCGTAATCGGCGGCGCGGTAGAAGAAGTCGTAGACGGCCCCGTCCCCCGCGGCCGCGGCCTTCTCCGCCGTCTCGAGCGTCAGGGGCTCCCCCCGCGCGAGGAGCTCCGCGAGCCGGGGGGCGTCCCCCATGCGCGCGGCCTGCTCGCACCGGCTCAGCACCGCCTCCGACGAGGCGTAGATTTCCAGGCAGCCGTTGTTGCCGCAGTAGCAGGGCCCGCCGTCCGGGTCCATCGTGATGTGCCCGATCTCGCCCGTGGCGCCCGCGAACCCGTGGTAGATTTCGCCGCCGAGGATGATGCCCATGCCGATGCCGCGGGAGAGGCGGACATAGAGCAGGTTGGTCAGCCCCTGCCCCGCGCCGAAGAGCTGCTCCGACAGCGCGCAGCAGTTCGGGTCGTGCTCGATCACGACCGGCAGGCCGAACTCCCCCTTCAAGATGCCGCAGATGTCGAGCGGCTCGAGGCTGCAAAACTGCCGGGCGAGCACCGAGACGCCGCGCTCGGTGTCGACATGCCCCGGGAAGGCGACGCCGATCCCCTTGATGACCGACTGGTCGCTGACCTCCGCCATCAGCAGGCGGATGATCCCCTTCATCTGCTCGAGCAACTCGGAGATGTGGTTGCTGACCAGCTCCTGGTGGATCTTGGTCTTGACGCGGCTTTTGAGGTCGATGATCACGCCGGTCATGCCGATGACGTTGGTGTCGATGCCGATGATGAGGTTGTTTTCCAGATTGATGTCGAACGCCGTGGCCGAACGGCGCGATCCGGTGTCCACCCGCCCGGTTTCGCTGATGATCCCCCGTTCGAGCAGGTCGGCGGAAAAGGTGGAGACCGCCCCCCAGCTCAGCCCCGTCTCCTCCTGGATCCTGCGCTTGGAGATGGGGCCGTGCTTGCGGATGCAGTTAAAGACGCTGAGCATGTTCGTGCTGCGCATCAAATCGTGCCTGACGGTTTCCGTCATGTTATCATCCCTTATCATTCAAATTCACGCTGCCGCCGCGAAGCGGGGGGAACAGTCAAATTATAGCACGCGTCCGGCTGAAAACCTAGTCCCATTTTGTTTCCAGAAAAAAGGCCGGCAGGCGGAAATATCCAGTGAGATATCTTCGCCGTACCGGTATAGATCAGATCAGTATGTATCGCAGAGGAATGAATCTGTTATTTGCGCCGGAGGTTTTTCCGGATGTCAAAGCCGACCGCCGCGATAATGATGATGCCCTTGATAATCTGCTGCCAGTACGGGTTGACGCCGATGAAGGTGAGTCCGTAGTTGATGATGCCGAAGATCAGCACGCCGACGACCATGCCCGGCACGGTGCCGATGCCGCCGGTGTTGGAGACGCCGCCCACGACGCAGGAGGCAATCGCGTCGAACTCATAGTTGAGGCCGTAGGCGGAGGTCGCGCCGCCCGTCCGCGCGCACTCGAGGAAGCCCGCGAGCCCGTAGAGCAGTCCGGCGATGCCGTAGACGCCGATCAGCGTGGCCGTCACCTTGATGCCCGAGACGTTGGCCGCCTCGGCGTTGCCGCCCACCGCGTAGACGTTGCGCCCGAAGCGCAGCTTTTTGAGGATGAACCACACCGCGAGCGTGACCGCCAGCGCGATGAGGATGATGACCGGCACCTTGCCGCCCAGCAGCCCGGAGCCCATGTAGGTGATGCTCTTTTTGACGCCGCCGATCGGCTGGGAGGAGTTGGGCGGCAGGTCGAAGTAGAGGAGGTTCACGCCCCAGGCGATGACCTGCGTGCCCAGCGTCACGATGAAGGGCGGGATGGCAAACTTCGCGATCACGGTGCCGTTGAAGAGGCCGAGCAGCATGCAGACGGCCAGCGCGACCAGAAACGGAACGATGATCGGGATGTCCGGCATGTTGGGATAGAACCGGCGGCTGTAGTCGATCGTCTGTCCGAGCGAGGCGGTCAGCACCGCCGCGAGCCCGAGAATGCGTCCGGCCGACAGGTCGACGCCGCCCGAGATGAGCACGAACATCATGCCGCAGGCCATGATCAGCTTGGTCGCGTTCTGGAGCAGGACGTCGCGCAGGACGTTGAAGGAGAAGAATTTTGGGTTGATGCAGATGATGACGACCACCAGCACCACCAGACAGAGGGTAATCGCGTTGTCGCCGAGGAAGCGAATCAGTTTTTTGGAAGTTTTGTTCGTTGCATCCATATTCCGGCCTCTTTTCTAAACCATAAATTTGGTGGCAAGGCGCATGATCTCCTCTTCATTGATCGCGTCGCCCTCAAGTTCACCGGCCTTTTTGCCCTCGCACATCACCATGACCCGGTCGGCCATGCCGATCAGCTCGGGCATTTCGCTCGAAATCATCACGACGCATTTGCCCTGCGCCGCGAGGTCGGCCATAATCGTGTAGATCTCGTATTTCGCGCCCACGTCGATGCCGCGCGTGGGTTCGTCGAGCAGCAGGACCTCCGGCTCGGTCAGCAGCCACCGGGCGAAGAGCACCTTCTGCTGATTGCCGCCCGACAGGCTGTTCATCGGGGTGCGGATGCTCG
This sequence comes from Anaerotruncus massiliensis (ex Togo et al. 2026), assembly GCF_900199635.1. Classification (GTDB taxonomy): domain Bacteria; phylum Bacillota; class Clostridia; order Oscillospirales; family Ruminococcaceae; genus Anaerotruncus; species Anaerotruncus massiliensis. Next base: position 2,068,599 of record NZ_LT962687.1, read on the forward strand.
GCGTCTTGATCGACAGGCGTTCGATGCTCTCCTCGGCCAGCTCGTTGCAGCGCCGTCCGTTGATCAGGCCGAGGAAGCGCGCCAGGCGCTTGTAGACGGCGATGTAGGTGTTTTCGCCCACGCCCAGCACCGGGAAGATGCCCGAGCCCTTGCGGTCCTCGGTGAGCAGGGCGATGCCGTTGTCCATCGCGTCGGTCGAGTTGTGCACCCGGATCTCCTTCCCGTCGAGGTAGAGCTTGCCCGCCCTGAGCGCGCGCAGGCCGAAGATCGCCTCGACCAGCTCGGTGCGCTGCGCGCCCACCAGGCCGCCCAGTCCGAGGATTTCTCCGCGGCGCAGCTCGAAGCTCACGTCCTGGAAGCTGCGGTCGTGGATCGACGAGAACCCCTCGACGCGCATGTAAACCTCGCCGGGCTTGTTCGTCTTGGGCGGGAAGCGGTTGCTCATGTCCCGCCCGACCATCTTGGAGATGATCATATCCGTCGTGAGGTCGGCGGCGTTCCAGGTACCGATCATCGTACCGTCGCGCATGATACTGACCTCATCGGAAATTTTCTTGATTTCCTCCATCTTATGGGAGATGTAAATGATCGCGACTCCTTTGGAGCGCAGGTCGTTTATGATCGTAAACAGGTGGTCGACCTCGTCGGAAGTCAGCGAGGAGGTCGGTTCGTCCATGATGATTACCTTCGCGTTAAAGGAAACCGCCTTTGCGATTTCAATCGACTGGATCTGCGATACGGAGAGCGTCTTGACGAGCGCCTTCGGGTCGAGGTGGAGGTTGAGCCGCTCGAGCAGGTCCCGGGTGTCGTTATACATCTTTTTATAATCGACAACGATCCCTTTGATCGGGAACCGCCCCAGCCAGATGTTCTCCATGACGCTCAGGTGGGGCTCCGGGTGGAGCTCCTGGTGGATCATTGCGATCCCATGTTCGATCGCGTCGAGCGCGCCTGAGAAATTGACCGGCTGCCCGTCCAGAATCACGTCGCCCTCGTCGCGGACATAGATGCCGAACAGGCATTTCATCAGGGTGGATTTTCCCGCGCCGTTTTCGCCCATCAGGGCGTGCACGGTGGCGGGACGCACCTTGAGGGTGACCTTGTCAAGCGCCAGGACGCCGGGGAATCGTTTGGTGATGTTGTTCATTTCCAGGATGTAGCCGTTTTCACTCATCTCGCTGAGTTCCCCCTTTAGGAGCGCGGGGGACGGGAACCCGTCCCCCGCGCGTGCTGGTATGCCTGGCGCGGATCAGCTGAACTGGTCCACGTTCTCCTTGCTCACCGCGACGTACGGAATCCAGACGTACTGGCCGTCCATCTCGTAGCCGAGGCTCTCGGAGGTCGGGGTTTCGCCCTTGGCGAGCAGGTCGCAGAGCTGGACCACCGCGAAGCCCTGGTTTTTCGCGTCGTTCAGGGAGGTGGCGAGCATGGTGCCTTCGATGATGGCTTCCTTGCCGGGCTCGGTCGCGTCGACGCCGAAGACGGGCATATACTTGTCGCCGGTGAAGTAGCCCTGCGCCTTGAGCGCTTCGATCGCGCCGAGCGCCATGTCGTCGTTGTTGCAGAAGACCGCCTCGATGTTGTCATGCGCCGCGAGGAAGGTGGCCATCTTGTCCTGGCCCTTGACGCGGTCCCACATCGCGGTGTCCTTCGCGACCTCTTCCACCTGGAGGCCCGCGTCGGTCATCGCCTTGACGCAGTACTCGGAACGCAGCTCGGCGTCCTGATGTCCGGGCTCGCCCATGATGATGACGTACTGAACGATGCCGTCGCCGTTCTTATCGGCTTCCGGATGGCTGTTCCAGTAATCGACCATCGCCTTGCCCTGCATGAGGCCGGATTCCTCCGCCTTCGCGCCGACATAGTAGACCTTATCCCACATTGCCATGGCCTCTTCAAACGGCTCGGTGTTGAAGAAGACGACCGGGATGTTGGCGTTCTTGGCCTTCTCGATCACGACGTCGGCCGCGGAACGCTCCTGCATGTTGATCGCCAGGGCGTTGTACTCCTTGGTGATGTACATGTCGATGTTGTTGTTCTGGGTGGTCTGATCGGCTTTGGAATCGGTAAAGTCGATCGTGACGCCGAGCTCGTCGCCCTTGATCTTCATGTTGTTGCGCTGCTCGGTGAGGTAGGTGTCGTCGTATTTGCGGATGGACGCGCCGATGGTGATCTGTGCGGGAGCCGCCGCGGGCTCTTCGGCCGGGGCTTCCTCGGACGGGGCCGCGTCGGCGGCGGGGGCCGTCTCGGACGGGGCCGCCGCAGGCTCGGAACCGCACGCGCCCAGCGACAGGACGATCATGACAACGAGTAGCGCGGAAAGGATCTTTTTCATTCTTTTACCTCCAAATTCTCTCGTTTCTGTGTATTTCTGGCGTCTTCCGGCGCCGGATTACCAATTGGGGGCCTGTAAGTAGTCCGCGTAGGGGACCGGCTCGATCTTCTTCATGCCGAGCCAGCCCATCGCCTCGAGCAGCTCCTTTGAATAATCTCCCCGCACGATCGGGAAATGGTGGGAGAACCGCCGCACCAGCAGCGTGTTGACCAGGTCGAGCGCGCCGATGGGGGTCCCGTTGAGGGAGAGCCCGCCCAGCCAGCCGCGCGAGCCGTAGAAGCTGGGCTTCGTGTCCCCGAGGAAGCTGCCGTTCGCGACGAGCAGTTCGTCGGCCTCCCCCGAGATGCGCGCGATGGTCACCTCGCCGGGATCGAAGACCATGTCCCGCGTCACGCCGCAGCAGTTGGGCTCTTTCGCGCCCTCCTCGTGCGCCATGCCGTGGTAGTTGACGCTGAGCCGGTAGCCGTTCTGCCGGCAGAACCGGCTGGCGGCGGGGCCGCAGTGCCACATGAGCACCGTGTCGTCCGCCTGGTCGAAGGCGCCCATGTCCATGAGCATCCCCACGTCGTCGGACAGGTATTTGAGCAGCAGCATGCTGATCGCGCTCGTGAGGTCCCCCTCGCAGGCGGTGGGGATCCCCTTGTCGTTGAGCCCGCCCACGACCGCGCAGACGCTGTATTGGAACTCGTCCTGGAACTTCGGCCAGCAGCTGACCGCGATCGCGTCGTAGCCGTACTCCTTAATAAAGTCGTCATAGGCCAGCGAGAAGCGGGCGTTCGTTTCGAGGGTCTCGTCCGCCCGGCGGTTGAGCACCCCGCCCGCCTCGGCGGCGATGCGCTCCATCTCGGCGGACACCTGCGCGGCGGAGTAGGCGACCGCGCGGTCGCGCACCTCGGAATACTCGTGCAGCCGGTTGATGCGGATGCCGTCGAAGCGGCGGATGAGCGTGCGCTCGTCGTCGTAGAGGTCGTCGAAGCCGGGGGCGATGCCGCCGATCAGCGCGACCTTGGAGGCCTTGAGGTTCTTGATCGCGCGCAGCGCGCGCACGGTGACCGCGAGGCGGCCGCGGAAGAGCGGGTCCTCCACGTCCCCGAAGAACCATTTGATCGGGATGTTGTAATCCTTGAGGTAGTGGCCGATGATGCCGGAATACATGTTGATGGTGCAGAAGGAGTTGAAGGGCAGCACCCCATGGTCGGCATGCTCGGGGATCGCCCACAGGCCGAGCGCCGCCCGGGCGCGGGCGAAGATCGGGGCGAGCGCGCCCGCCGAAAAGCTGGTGCACTGCAGCAGGATGAAATCCACGCCTTCCCCCTCGAGGGCCTTCACGGCGGCGTAGCCGTCGTCCGGCGTGATGACGGTGCCGGGATGGACATAGAGCTCGAAGCCCAGCTGCCCGGACAGCGCCCGCAGCTTTTGGGCGCTCGCCTCATAGACGCTTTTTTTGTCGCCCGGGAAGCTGAGCTGGGACGAACTGACCAGGCCGACCTTCAGCGATTGCATACGGATCATTCCCCTTTCCACGGCCTGCGCGGCCGGCAAACATCCGATATCACATCGTGATGTAAACTTTTCCTAAATGATATCACGACAAAATATCTTTCGCAATCTTTTTGCGCCAATTTCATTAATATTCACTATAAATTTCTTGTTTTATATGCAACTTGATGGTCACATTATTTTTTATTTGCATTTGTTGTTGACATAAATATCTTATCGTGATACATTAAAGCCACCTACCAAACAGGAGGAGGGATTGGGATATGTACTGGGCCGGCGTCGATATCGGAGGCACCAAAATCGCCGCCTCCATCGCTGCGGATGACGCCGTCATCCTCGGCACCGTCCGCCGCGCGACCCCTCCCGGCGCGGACTTCTCCCCCGTGTTTGAAGCCGCCGCCGCCATGGTCGGTGAGCTGCTCGCGGCGCACGGCGCCACGTTGAAGGAGCTCTCCGGCATCGGGATCAGCTGCCCCGGCCCGCTCGATCTCGCGGCGGGCAGCATCGTGCAGGTCGCGACCACCGGCTGGCGGGAGGTGCCCGTGCGGCGGTTGTTTGAGGAGCGGTTCGGCGTGCCCGTGCGGCTCGAAAACGACGCGAACGCCGCCGCCTACGCCGAGGCCAGGGCGGGCGCGGGCCGCGGCTGCGGCACGGTGGTCTACCTGACCGTCAGCACCGGCATCGGCGGCGGGATCTGCGCGGGAGGCCGCCTGCTGGAGGGCGCGCACGGCTTCGCGGGCGAGCTCGGCCACGTCACCGTCGACCCCGACGGCCCGCCCTGCCCCTGCGGGGGCCGCGGGTGCGTCCAGCTCTACGCCTCCGGAAGTTCGATCGCCCGGAGGGCGCGGGAGCTGGCAGCCAAGGCCGGACCCGGCGGTTTTCTCGCCGGGAAGAAGGAGGTCACCGCCTACGACGTCGAATGCGGCGTGCGGGCGGGCGACCAACTTTGCGCCGGCGTCTGGGATGCCGCGATGCGCAAGCTGGGGATCGCGGTGGGCATCCTCAACCAAGTGCTCGACCCCGACCTGTTCGTCTTCGGCGGCGGGGTCTCCAACGCCTGGGATCTGATGGAGGGGCCGGTCCTCGCGTCCGCGCGGCGGTACTGCTACACCGACACGGCGCACCACATCCGGCTCGCGCGGGCGCAGCTCGGCGGGCTGGTCGGCACCACCGGGGCGATCCTGCTGGCGCGCGACCTGCTGTAAACGGAACGTTATGAACCGACGTCATAGAATTGGAGGTCATCCAGATGCAAAAACCGGGACTCAGGGAATTCATGCAGGGCATCTACAAGCTCGAAGAGGCGCAGAACCTGCGCTGCACCATGCTGGGGATCGGGCCGATGTCCGAAAACCTCATTGAGGCGTGCTTCCTGCTCGCGAAGAAGAAGGACTTCCCCGTGATGTTCATCGCCAGCCGCAACCAGGTGGACGCGGACGAATTCGGCGGCGGGTACGTCTGCTCGTGGAACCAGGACACCTTTCGGCGGGACATCGCCAAGATCGCCGGGCGCTGCCGGTACGACGGGCTCTATTACCTCTGCCGCGACCACGGCGGCCCGTGGCAGCGGGACAAGGAGCGCAGCGACAAGCTGCCGGTGGCCGAGGCGATGGAGCTGGGCAAGCGCTCCTATCTGTACGACCTCAAGGCGGGCTTCGACCTGCTGCACATCGACCCCACCAAGATCCCCGACGTGGGCGACGTGGTCCCGATGGACATGGTGCTCGACCTCACGATCGAGCTGATCGAATACTGCGAGGCGCAGCGCAAGGCGCTCGGCCTGCCGCCCGTGGCCTACGAGGTGGGCACCGAGGAGACCAACGGCGGGCTCACCGGTGTGGAGTCCTACAACCAGTTCATCAACACGCTCGTCGAGCGGCTGAACGCCAAGGGCCTGCCGCTGCCGGTGTACATCGTCGGCCAGACCGGCACCCTCACCCGCCTGACCGAGAACGTCGGCCACTTCAACGCCGACCAGGCGGTCGCCCTCTCCAAAGCCGCCCGGGTGCACGGGGTCGGCCTCAAGGAGCACAACGGCGACTACCTCTCCGACTTCATCCTCGAGCTGCACCCCGCGCTCGGCATCACCGCCACCAACGTCGCGCCCGAATACGGCGTGGTCGAGACCCAGACGCTCCTGCGGCTGGCAAGGATCGAGCGGTGGCTCTGCGACCGGAAGATGCTTTCCTGCCCCTCCCGGTTCCCCGAGGTGTTCACCCGCGCCTCGATCGCAAGCCAGCGCTGGCGCAAATGGATGGTCGGCGACGCGCGCGGCTACACCGTCGACCAGGTGCTGGCGGACGAGGCGCTCTCCGCCGAGGTGGTCGAAATCTGCGGCCATTACACCTTCAACGATCCGGAAGTCAAGGCGGAGATCGCCAAAATGTACGCGGGCCTCGAAGCCGCCGGGCTGGACCCCCACCGGATCGTCGTGAACGCGGTCATGAAATCGATCGAGCGCTACGTCGACGCCTTCAACCTCGAGGGGATCACCTCCAAGGTGGCGGCGGTCCTGTAAATCCGAACACCTGTTTCTCCCCTTCGTGCCCCCGGCCGCGTAAATCCCGGCCGGGGGCGATTTACGTTTCCCAACGTTTCGGGGATGGCGAAAGGCCGCGGAGGCGGGGCATCTGCCCCGCCTCCGCGGCCTTTTGTAGGGTCCTTCTCTCTTCATGCGGTCATTCGGACACCCTGATCAGCGTCTTGATGACCTCCTGCGCGTTGTTCGCGGTATACCGGAACGCGGCGTCGCTCTCCCCGAAGGGGAACTCGCGCGGCCGGATTCCCGAAAGGTCGATCTTTCCGCTCGCGACCGCCTCGATCAGCATCGGATAGAGGTTGCGGTAGCGGAAGACGGGACGGATGTCCACCTCCTTGCGGGAAATCTCCAAAAAGCTGTAGGGCACGTCGGCGGTGATGTTGCCCACCAGCGTGATGACGCCGCCCCGCCTGACGTATTTCCACGTGTCGACCATCGTGTGGGGGCTGCCCGCCGTCTCGAACACGACGTCGCAGCCCGCGCCGCCCGTCAGCTCCATCACGGCCGCCTCCAGATCCTGCTCCCTGGGGTTGACGACGACGTCCGCGCCGAACGCCCTCGCGCTCTCCAGACGGCTTTCGATGAGGTCGGAGACGACGATGCGGGTCGCGCCCAGCGCCTTGCAGGCGAGCAGGGTCATGATTCCGATGGTGCCCGAGCCGAGGATGCAGACGCTCTGCCCCATCGTGACGCCGCCGCGTTTGGCGGCGTGCATCCCGACGGCGAGCGGCTCGAGCATCGCGCCCTCCTGCATCGTCATCGAGTCGGGGAGCCGGAAGCACAGGTCGGCCGGATGGGCGAGGTAGTTTTGCAGCGCGCCGTCGAAGGGCGGCGCGGCCATGAAGCGCACGTCGGGGCAGAGGTTGTAGAGCCCCTCGCGGCAGAGCTCGCACCTGCCGCAGGGGACGCCCGGCTCGAGCGCGACGCGGTCGCCGACTTTGAGGGTCGTGACCCCCTCGCCCAGCTCGGCGACGTAGCCGGAGCACTCGTGCCCCAGGATGAACGGGAAGGGCGCGACCTTCTTGCCGATGCTCCCGTGGGTGTAAAAATGCATATCCGAGCCGCAGATGCCGCAGTACTCCGTTTTGACGACGACCTCGCCCGGGCCGGCCTTCGGCATCGGGGCGTCCGCCATCTCGATCTTCTGGATCGCGGTCAGCCGCGCGACGCGGTTCTGAATCTGTTCCATGCTCATAAATCCCCCTTTTCGGCGATCGGTACCGTCTTCAAACGGAGATCACCACCATTTGATCTGCGAGGTGACGTATTCGCGCAGGCGGACAAACTCCGGCGAGGCGATGTCGCGCGGGCGCGGCAGGTCGATCTTCAGCTCCTCCTTCACCGTCGTGGGCTTCTGGGAGAGGATGAGGCACTTGTTGGAGAGGTAGACCGCCTCCTCGACGTTGTGGGTGATGAAGATGACCGTCGAGCCGGTGGCCTGCCACAGCTTGATGACCTCGTCCTCGAGGTAGTAGCGCATCTTGATGTCCATCTGGCCGTAGGGCTCATCCATCAGCAGCAGGTCGGGGTGCATCGCGAAGCTGCGCCCGATGACGATGCGCTGCACCGTCGAGGCGGACAGCTCGTGCGGGTAGGAGTTGCGCACCTTGTCCAGGCCGAGCAGGCCGAGGATCTCCTCGGTGCGCTCCCGGATGAGTTGCTCGGGATATTTTTTCAGCTCCAGCCCGTAGCGGATGTTCTTTTCGACCGTCAGCCAGGGCAGGTGCGAGGGGTTCTGGAAGACGAAGCTGAGGTTGTGCTTTTTGGGGTCCGCCGGTTCCCCGTCCACGAGGATCTCCCCCTCGGTGAGGGAGAAGAGCCGGACGAGGCATTTCAAAAAGGTCGTTTTCCCACAGCCGGTGGGGCCGACGATGCAGACGAAGTCGCCCTTCTGGATATCGAAGGAGACGTTGTCGAGCACCTTCAGGTCGCCGAAGCACTTTGTGAGGTTTCTGACCCGGACTTTCACGTTGTCGTTTTCGCTCATCTGTTCTGCCTCCTCCCGCTTACAGCACCAGGTCCGTGTTGGCAACGATCTCGTTGCGCAATTTCAGGAACGCCGGATCGGTATAGTTCCTCGGCCTGGGCAGGTCGGGCACATATTCCTTCTTCACGCCGGTGGGGTGCCCGCCCAGCAGGATGATGCGGTCGCCGAGGTAGATGGCCTCCTCCACGTTGTTGGTGACGAAGATGACCGTGCGGCGGTCCTTCTCCCAGATGCGCAGGATCTCATCCTCCATCGAGTAGCGCGTCTGCGCGTCGAGCGCGCCGAACGGCTCGTCGAGCAGCATGATGTCCGATTCGCTGGCGTACGCCCGGGCGATGCCCACGCGCTGCTGCATGCCGCCCGAAAGCTGCTTGGGCAGGGAGTTTTCAAACCCCTGCAGCCCGACGAGCTCGATGTATTTCTGCGCGGCCGCCTGCCGCTCCGCCTTGGATTTGCCCTTGAACTTCTGGTTGATCTCCACGTTCCCCATGACCGTTTTCCAGGGGAAGAGGGCGTACCGCTGGAAGACCACCCCCAGGTCGCCCATCGGCGGGCGGCCGTTCACGAAGGTGATCTCCCCCCCGGTGGGGGCGTCCAGCCCCGCCAGGATGTTCAGGAGCACCGTCTTGCCGCACTGGCCGGGGCCGAGCAGGACGAGGAACTCGTTCTCCTTGACGGTGATGTTGATGTCCTTGAGCACCTCTTTGGTCTCGCTCTTCAGGTAGAAGGTCTTTGCGAGGTCCTTGATGATTATTGTGTCTTTGAGAACTGCCACGGGCAAAGCACTCCTTCCATTTTCGTCAGGAACAGCGAGAGCAGCGCGCTCACGATGCCGATTGCCAACATGCACACCACGATGAGGGCGGTGTCGCCGATCTCCTGCCCGCGGACGATCAGGAAGCCGACGCCCTGCCGGGCCGCGATCATCTCGGCGGCCACCACGCACATCCAGCCGCTTGAAAGCGCCGTCCGGATGCCCGCGAGGATCGCGGGGATGGTCGCGGGCATGGCCACGTCGACGAGCAGCTGGCGCCTGTTCGCGCCGAGCACCTTGCCGGCGCTGATGAGCAGCGGGTCGATCGCCCGGATGCCCGCGCTGGTGTTCAGCACGATCGAGGTGAAGGCCCCGATGAAGACGATGACGATCTTGGCCGTTTCGCCGATGCCGAACCAGATGATGATCATCGGGATCCACGCGATCGGCGGGATCGGGCGGATCATCTCAAAGAGCGGGCCGAAGAAGGCGTTGAACTTTTCGCTCCAGCCGAGCCCCACGCCGAGCGCGATGCCGATGACCACCGCGAAGAGGAAGGCGATGAGCACCCGCCGCAGGCTGACCCAGATATGTACCGGGAGGGTCGCTTTGGAGATGGGGTTTTGCATAATGTCGATAAACCGCGAGAAGGTCGCCGTCGGGGTGGGAAGCATCGTCCCTTCCGCGTGGGAGAGGACGACCCACACGACCACGAAGAGCGCCAGGGAGGAGACCGAAAGCAGCCCGTAAAGGAGCTTTTTCACTTTATCGTTCATCACTTATACCTCCAGGGAGCGACTTTCTTCTCAAACAGGCTCAGCACCCAGCCCATCAGCGCGCCCACCAGGCCGATCGTCAGCATGCCGACGATGATGATGTCCGGACGGATCAGGTTGCGGCCGATCTGGATCATGTAGCCCAGCCCCTTGGTGGACGCCAGCATCTCCGCGGCCACCAGCGTGGACCAGGAGGCCGCCAGCGAGACGCGCACGCCGGTGAAGACCATGTTCATCGAAGAGGGAATGCAGATCGTCCGGAAGATCTGCCACCGGCTCGCCCCGAAGGTCTGCGCCACGTCGATGAGGGTGGGGTCGGTCAGCTTGATGCCCAGGTAGGAATTGACCACGCAGGGAACGAACGCCGAGATGAAGATGATGAACACCTTCGCCTTGAAGCCGATGCCCAGCGTGAGGATGACGATCGGGATCCACGCGATCGGCGGGATCGGGCGGACCACCTCGAACAGCGGGGTGAAGAAGGAATCCATGCCCTTGTAGTAGCCCATGAAGAGCCCCAGCGGAATGCCGATCACCACCGCCAGCACGAATCCCGCGAGGGAGAGCTTGATGCTGGAGAAGAAGTGAGCGAAGAGCGTGGCTCCGTCCGGCTTGGTGTTGGTCAGCTTGTAAAGGAAGGTTTGGACCGCTGTCGACGGTGCGCAGAGGTTCCGCTCGGAGATGACGCCCACGTGGACAAGCAGCTCCCAGGTGCCGAAAAAGAGCACCAGCCCCAAAATGCTCAGGAGAATCAGATTTCGCTTTTTGTTTTTTGCTTTGTCCATATACTCACCCAATCCAACAAATCGTTTGTGTCGTTCTCATTGGAAGAGGGGGCTCGCGCCCCCTCTTCCCGACGGCCGGCGTTACGGATCAGTTCAGGGTTTTGCCGTAACGGGCGGCCAGTTCCTCGATGAAGCTGCTGTCGACGAAGCCGTTGTCGATCAGCTTCTGCTTGTCGGCCTCCTCGATCGTGCCGGTGTAGACGAAGAAGTCCATCAGGTTCTCCATCGCGATGTCCGCCTTGCGGCTGCCGACCTCGCCCTTGTACCACTCGATCTCGTCGTCCAGCGTCTGGAGCGGGCGCTTCTCGGCGCATTTGTAGGATGTCTCGTAGTCCTGCTCGACGCCGTTTTCAATGCCGATGTCCATCAGGGCCTGCGCGTAGGCGTCGAGGTCCTTCGCGTACTTTTCGGACTCCTGGAAGTAGATGTCGAGGTATTCGAGGATCTCGTCGTGCTTTTCGGCCATCGCCTTTTCGGAGGCCACGATGACGGTGGGCATCGCCTCGCCGGTCGCCTCGCCGGAGGAGATGCAGGTCCAGCCTTCCTTCTCCGCGTCAAAGCCCTGCGGGTCCCACAGGCAGACGATGTCCGCCTCGCCCGCCTTGAAGGCGGTAAAGCCCTGCGCGACGCCCATGTCGATGATGTTGACGTCCTCGGTGGTGAGCCCCATCGTCTTAAGGGTTGCGATCAGCGTGAAGTGCGCGGAGGTGGAGGTCGGGCAGAGGATCGTCTTGCCCCTCCAGGTGTCGGCGTTGCCCTTGATGTCCGGGTAGCCGTCAACCTCGCCGGAGACCTGCGCCACGTCGCTGTCCGGACGCGCCCAGATGGTGACCGCCTTGTCGTCGGGCGAGCCGAAGCCGATGACGTGCACGCCGTAGGCCACGCCGCCGGTGATGGACGGCGGGGAACCCATGGTGCCGACGTCCCACTCGTCCGCGCCGAGCGCCTCGTTCTGCGCGGCGCCGCCGGTGAACATGATCATTTCAAAGCCCATGCCGGCCTGCTCGTAGAGGCCGTCCTGCTCCGCCAGCCAGGCGGGGAGGGTGTGGCTGTAGGGCTGTCCGCTCGCCGTGATCTTCGTAAGCGCCGCACCCTGGCTCTCGCCGCCGCTTGCGGCCGCGCTGTTCGCGTCCGGGGCGCTGGGGGTGTTGCTGGAGCCGCAGCCCGCAACGGAGAGAACCATCGCGGCCGCCAGAACGGCCGTAATCAGCTTTTTCAGGTTTTTCATAAGTATCCTCCCTTTTTTGAATTATACGATTATTTCATTTGCATCCTGCAAAAGGAATCCGGATTCGGGGTGTTAAAAGCAATTAATTAATATGATTAATATTTATGTATTTATTATATTCGCCGTTTGTTTTGCCGTCAATTGACAATTCTTTTAATAATTCCATTTCTTTATTAGATAATCTGCTTATTTTTTGCCTTTTTATCTTGCATTTATATCGGTAGTAGGATATAATTCTCATAGTATTAATTAGTTATGTTTATTATTGGTGTGGAAAAGAGGTAGCCAGCATGCCAGCATCCATGACCTTCCCCGCCGGCCTGTCCGGAAAAACAGCCGTTGTGACAGGCGCCGGCGGGGTCATGTGCAGCCACTTTTCACGCGCTCTCGCCCGGGCGGGCGCGCGGGTCGCACTGCTCGACATTGACGGGCGGGCCGCCGAGGAGGCCGCCCGCGCCGTCCGCGCGGACGGATTTGAGGCGCGGGCCTACCGCGCCGACGTGCTCGACCGGGAAAGCCTCGAGGAGGTCCACCGCCGGGTCCTCGACGACCTTGGGCCCTGCGACCTTCTCATCAACGGCGCGGGGGGCAACAACCCCAGAGGCAACACCGACGACGAATTCTTCTCCCGCGCGGCCGAGGGCGTCCGGGATTTTTACCGTCTCGATCTTGACGGCTTCAAATTCGTCTTCGATTTGAATTTTATCGGCACCCTCCTTCCCACCCAGGTCTTTTCTGCGGACATGCCGGGCCGCCCGGGCTGCTCGATCCTGAACGTCTCCTCGATGAACGCGTATAGGCCGCTGACCAAGCTGCCCGCCTACAGCGCCGCGAAGGCCGCCGTCTCCAACTTCACCGAGTGGCTCGCCACCTATTTTGCGAAGGAGGGCATCCGTGTGAACGCCCTCGCGCCCGGCTTCTTCATCACCAACCAGAACCGGCCCAACCTGCTGGACGCGGAGGGCGGCTTTACCGACCGCGCGCGCAAAATCCTCGCGGGCACCCCGATGGGGCGGTTCGGCGAGATCGACGAGCTCTCCGGGGCGCTCCTTTTCCTGCTCTCCCCGCAGGCGGCGTCCTTCATCACCGGCGTGGTTTTGCCGGTTGACGGTGGATTTAACGCCTACTGTGGAGTATAATGCTTTTGAGGGGAACTCCGCGGGCGCGCGCCCGCGACCACCATTACTGTACCGAAACGAGTTGAAGGGCTATGTTACCAACCGGCGTCAACATGACCAACGTCAAGCAGATCAACCGATCCGCGGTGCTGCAGCTTTTGCTGCGCAACGGGGGGATGTCCCGCACCGACCTCGCGGAGGAACTGAACCTGACCACTGCGACGCTGACGTCCATCTGCAACGATTTCATCCAGAAGGGCCTGCTGATCCAGTCGGACGGCGGTAAATCCCAGAGTCCCGGCCGTAAGAAATGCCCCCTGGACATCAACGGCACCTATAAATATGCCATCGCGGTGAGCCTGCACTACAACGGGCATATCATCGCGATCACCGACCTGCGCGGGCAGGCGGTCGCCTGGACCTCCTTCTCGGTCGAGGCCCCCTACGACGCGGAGCATTTTTTCAAAAAGCTCGCCGACGCCTGCATCCGCCTGCTGTGGGAAAACAACATCCCCTGCGAACGGGTACTCGGGGCGTGCGTCTGCATCGTCGGCTCGGTCGACCAGGAGGCGGGGGTCAGCCTCAACCCCTTCAGCATCTTCGGGGAGGGGCAGGTCCCCATCCGGCAGCTTCTGGAAAAGGAACTGCCCTTCCCCATCTGCGTGGAGAACAACGTCTGCGCCTTCCTCAACGCCGAAATCCTGCTCGGCTGCGCGACCGATTCCAACGTCATCGCGCTCAAATGGGGCCCCGGCGTCGGGTCGGCCTCCTCGATCGGCGGCGTGATCTGCAAGGACCACACCTTCCACTCCTCCGAGATCGGGCATACCTATTTTTACCGAAACGACGGCCGCACCTGCAAATGCGGGCGCAGGGGCTGCCTCGAGACGGGCGTGAACCTCTCCCGCATCGAGGAGAAGATCCTCGAGCTGCTGCCCGGCGAGCCCGCGCTCCAGCAGGTGCGGGAGGCGCACGGCGCGCCGCACGTCACGAACATCATCTCCTACCTCTCCGCCGACTGCCCCGCCCTGCGCGGCTTCTTCGAGGCCTGCGTGCACGATCTGGCCATCGGCGTGAACAACGCGATTCAGGTCTTCTCCCCCGACCGGGTCATCCTCTACGGCGTGCTCTTCGAGGTGCCCGGCGCGGCCGACCGCTTCATCGACGAGGTCGTGCGGCTCAATCCCTTCATCGGGCGGGAGCTCTTCCAGCGCAGCGCCCTCTCCTGGAAGACCGACTACATCGGCCCCGCCGCGACCGCCATCAAGACCTACCTGATCGACACGGGCGGCGAGGCGTAGCCTCCCACCCCCAAAAAACGGATCAAACCGCCCCGGCCTTACGGCCGGGGCGGTTTTTCGCATCAGGAAGGGCGGCGCCGGCAAACCTGCCGGCGCCGCCCGGAGGGCCCTGTCATGACGGGGATCAGATCATGTAGCCGCGCACGAGGCAGACCAGATCGTCGTATCCGGCGAGGAAGGTCTTGATCGTGTCGTGAAAGCCGCCGTAGCGGACGAACTCCTCCGGCTTCATGCCGTCCTCGTCGTAGGACTTGCGGAACTCGCCGAGCTTTTCGAGGGCGGCGAGGTACTCCGCAGGGACCGGCTCGCCGATGCGGTCCTCCACGGGCATGTCGCAGCCGCCGTTGAGGCGCTGCTGCCACTTGTAGTTGATCGTCTGGCAGAGGTCGCCGCCCACCAGCTCGGACCAGTGGTAGACGTTGCGGTTGGCAGCGCTCAGCAGCCGGGTGGTGTAGCCGCGCTCCTTGTAGATGGCGTACGCCTTCTTGATGACGGCGACGCCCGCCCACTCGAGCGCCTCGGGGATGACGGTGACGCCCTCGGCGGCGGTCGCGGCCTTCATCCAGTCGTCGGTGCGGCCGATCATGATGGTGCAGACGGGCGCCATTTCATCGCAGGGCAGGCCCTCGGCCTTCCGGCGCGCGAGGCCGCGCTCGACGGCCTCCGCCACGGCGACCGCCTGCGCCACGGTGAAGCTCACCGTCGCGTTGATCGACACGCCCCGGTAGGTGGCCTCCTCCATCGCCTCGACGCCGGCGGCGGAGGCGGGCAGCTTGACCTGCATATTCCTGCCGAGCGTGTTGAGCATGACGGCCTGCTCGACCATCTTGTCCCTGCTGCGGTAGTATTTCGCGTTCACCTGGATCGAGAGGCGGCCCTTCCTGCCCTTGAATTTTTCAAAGACGGGCAGCAGCTTTTTGCTGCGCTCCCGGCCCACCTCGTAGAGGAGCAGCCAGGTGATCTCGTCCTCGGTGGCCGAGGGGTTCTCCGCGATCAGCTGGCGGATGCGGGGCTCCCAGTAGGGGAGCTCCTTCTTGACCACCGCGCCCACGATGATCGGGTTGCTCGTCGCGCCCACGATGCCGCGCGCGAGGCCGTAGTCCAGCTCCTCCTCCCCGCAGGAGTCCATCCAGATGTCAGTGTCGGGGAAGCGGACCGCCGTCTCGTGCAGCACGCCTTTATAGTCGCTCATATCGTTTCCTCCTGTCAATGGATGTGTGTCCTTATTCCTTCACGGTGCTGTCCCACGCGTCGCGGAAGACGCCGAGGCCGTAGGAGGTGAAGGGATGCTCGAAGGAGTCCTTGTAGACCTGCAGCCCGCAGGTGACGATGTCCGCGCCCGCGCAGGCGTAGTCGACGATCTGCTTGCCGCTGCGCACGGCGGCGACAATGATCTCGGTCCTGTAGTCGTAGTTGCGGTAGATCTTCACGATCCTGGAGATGTATTCGAGCGCGTCCTCGCCGTTGTTCTCCTTCCAGCCCACGAAGGGGGAGACGAACTTCGCGCCCAGCTTGGCCGCCTGGATCGCCTGGGAGGGGCTGAACACGAGGGTCACGTTGGTGCGCACGCCCTGCTCCTCGAGCTTTTTGGCGGCGATGACCCCCTGCTCGCAGCAGGGGATCTTGATGGCGTAGTTCTTCGAGTAGGAGGCGACCTCCTTGGCGGCCGCCACGATCTCCTCCCACTGGGCGAGGTGGGGATTGATCTCGAAGGAGACGGGGAAATCCGTCCCCTCCAGGCCGATCTCCCGCAGCCACGCCGCGATGTCCCGCACGCACTGCATGAACGGCTTGCCGCTCAGCTTGATGTGCTTGGGGTTGGTGGTCACGCCGTCGATGCAGTAGTGCTCGTAGGCGAATTTGATCTCGTCGAGTTTTGCGCTGTCCAAAAAGTATTTCATGCCGCTCTCTCCTTATTTGTAAATGGTTTCTTCCAGATTCGCCACCTTGACGCGCGCGTTTTTGAGGAAGTCCCTGCGCCACTCCTCGAGGTTGTCGGTGAAGCCGGTGTCGAGGAATTTGTCCACCATGGCGACGCCCAGTTCGGGCGCGACGATCCAGCCGCCCATCGTCATGACGTTGGCATCGTTGATCGCCCGGCATTTCTCCGCCGCGTAGACGCTCTCGCACGCCACGGCGTAGACGCCCCGGTATTTGTTGGCCACCACGGCCATGCCCGCGCCCGTCCCGCAGATCAGGATGCCGCGCGAAAATTCGCCCGACTGGACCCGCTCGGCGACGACCGGCGCCACCTCGAAATAGGGGATGCCCGCTTCGAGCGATAGGGTGCCGCAGTCCTCCACCTCGACGCCCCGTTCAAGCAGGTGGGCCTTGACCGCCTCCTTGAGGGAAAAGCCCGATTTGTCCGAACCGATGATGATCTTTTGCACGATAACTCCTCCTTCGCGCGGGGCCTTCCCCGCGCCGTTTATCCCTTTTTCGCCGCGACGGCGGATCTGGCCGCCGCCGCGATGTCTTTCGCCGTGAGGCCGTACTTCTCCTTGAGAAACTCGGTGAGCCCTACCTCGCCGAAGTGGTCCCGCACCCCGACCCGGCGCAGCGGCACGGGGCGGTTTTCCGACAGGCACTCGGCGACCGCGCCGCCCAGTCCGTTTAAAATCGAGTGGTTTTCCGCGCTCACGACCGCGCCCGTCTTGCCGGCGCTGGCGATCAGCAGCGCCTCGTCGAACGGCTTGATGGTGTGGAAGTTGAGCACCTCCGCGTCGATGCCGTCCGCCCTTAGAAGCTCCGCGGCGTCGAGCGCCTCGGCGGTCATGATGCCGCTGGCCGCGATGGTGACGTCGCGGCCCTCGCGCAGGACGATCCCCTTGCCGAGGGTGCAGGCGCAGCCCTCCTCGAAAATTTTCACCGCGTTGCGGCGCAGGAGGCGGATGTAGACCGGCCCCGCGCACTCCACGATCTGCGGGAAGGCGGCGCGCAGCTGGGCGCTGTCGGTCGGCTCGAAGATCGTCATGCCGGGGATGTTGCGCATGATCGCCACATCCTCCATGCTCATGTGGGTGCCGCCGTTGAGCTCGGCGGTCACGCCCGGGTCGCTACCCATGATCTTGACGCCGAGCCCCGCGTAGGCCACCGACAGCGTCACCTGGTCGCACACCCGGCGGGTGGAGAAGGGGGTGAAGGTGTGGGTGAAGGGGATCTTCCCCATCGCCGCCATGCCGGCGGCCGTTCCGATCATGCCCGCCTCGGCGATTCCCACGTTGATCGTCCGCTCGGGGAACCGCTCTTTGAAGCGGCCGGTGCCGGCCGCCTTGCTCAAATCGGCCTCCAGGATGACGACGCGCTCGTCCCGTTCGGCCGCCGCGATGAGCTCATCCACATAGGTCTCCCTCAGCCATCTGTTTTCCAGTTCCATCATGCGTCCTCCTCGTCCAGCAGCGCCACCGCTTTTTGCCACATTTCCCCGGTGATATTCATGTTGTGGGAGGCGACCTGGTTCTCGCAGAAATAGCCGCCCTTGCCCTTGACGGTGTCCAGAAGGATCATCGACGGGCGGTCGGTGATCTTCTGCGCGTTGTCGATCGCGTGGGAGATGGCCGCGACGTCGTGGCCGTCCACCGACTGCACATGCCAGCCGAACGCCTCCCACTTTTTGTCGAGCGGGTAGAGGCCGTTGACCTCTTCGATGTACCCGTCAAGCTGCATCTTGTTGTAGTCGGTGAAGGCGATCAGGTTGCCGAGCCTGCGGCTGCCCGCCAGCATGGCGGCCTCCCAGATCTGCCCCTCCTGGCTCTCCCCGTCGCCGATGATCGTATAGACGCGGACGGGGCTGCGGTTCAGCTTTCCCGCCACCGCCATGCCCACGGCGGCCGAGAACCCCTGCCCGAGGCTGCCCGTCGTCATATCGACGCCCGGCGTGCGGTTCATATCGCAGTGGCTCGGGAGGTTGGTGTTCGGACGGTTGAGGGTGTCCAGCCAGTCGAGCCCAAAATAGCCCCTGAGCGCCAGCGTCGCGTAGAGCGCCGGGCCGCCGTGCCCCTTGGAGAGGACGAAGCGGTCGCGGTCGGGCTTCTTCGGGTCCGCCGGGTCGATGTTCATCACGTCGAAATAGAGCACCGCGAGGACCTCGGGCAGCGAGAGGCTACCCCCGATGTGGCCCACGCCGAGCTTCCCGATCGACGTCAGCGTGTATTTGCGGATTTCATGCGCCTTTTTCCGCAGCATGGCTGTTTTTTTCTCATTCAAGGCTTCCGGCCCCTTTCTTATAGGATCGAGCGCAGCAGCGCTTCGACGGTCTCCTGGTTCATTTCCGCCGGCGTGAGCTGGATGATCGCCGCCGTCAGCCCGACTTCGGCGATGTGCGGGATGTCCGCCTCCCGCACGCCCAGCTCCCGAAGCCGCACCGGCATCTTCATGCTCCGCATCAGCGCCTCCACCCCGTCCGCGAGCGCGCCCGCGTCCGCGTAGCCGAGGTACCCGGCGAGCACCCGCAGCTTTTCGGCCGCGCCCTGCTTCGCCGCCCGGATGAAGGCCGGGAGGGTGATCGAGCAGGCCGCGCCGTGGCTGGCGTGGAACTCGGTGGTCAGCGGGAAGCTGACCGCGTGGATGCCCGTCGTCCGGGTCTGGCTGAACGCCACGCCCGCCACCAGCGCCGCCGTGATCATCGCGCCGCGCGCCGCGGTGTCGTCCGGATGGTCGTAGGCGGCCTTGATGTTCTCGAGAATCGTCTTGAGCGCGCCCATCGCCAGAAAGTCGCACATCGGCTGGCTCTCCTTGTTCCAGTAGGCCTCGATCGCATGGCAGAAGGCGTCCATGCCGGTGGAGGCGGTCACCGCCGGAGGCAGCGAATAGGTCATCTCCGGGTCGATGAGCGCCTCGTCCGCCCAAAACTCGTCGGTGACGAAGGGCATTTTGACCCCCGCGCGCGGGTTGGTGTAGACGCCGACGTTGGTGACCTCGCTGCCGGTGCCCGCGGTGGTCGGGATGAGGATCAGCTTCACCGCGCGGGGACCGAACCGTTTGGTGCCGCCCGCGTAGTAGTCGTAGATGCTGCCGCCGTTGGTCACGAGGCAGGCCACGACCTTCGCCACATCCATCGCGCTGCCGCCGCCCACGCCGATGACCGTCTCGGCGCGCGCGGCGCGCGCGGCCTCGGCGCACGCGTCCACGCTCACGGTGGAGGGGTTGGGCTCGATGCCGCTGAAGTAGGAAACGGTCTTTCCCTCGAGCGCGCCGCCGAGCTTTTCGGCAACGCCGCTTTGGTAGAGAAAGGGATCGCAGACGATCATGACCCTCTCCCCCCGGATCCGCCCGGTCATGTTATGCGCGATGCCGACGCCGTAGTGCACGGCGACCGGCATGTGGAAGCGGAAATTCTTTGTGTTCATAGTCAACGCCCTCCTGGTCTTGATATGGTTTACATGGAGGCGGCCAGATGCCCCTCCTCCTTCTTACGCTGTTCAAACAGGACGCCCATCGCGCCGGCCAGCACCACCGCGACGCCCAAAAGCTGCTTCCCTGTGAGGGTCTCGCCGAAGAGCAGGAAGCTGATGACGGTCGAGACGATCGGCATGAAGAGCAGAAACACCTTGACGAGCCAGACGGGGAAACGCGCGAGGTCGTAGTAGTAGACGATGTAGACGCCCGTCTGCCCGAGCCCCGCGACGACGAGTCCGAGGGTAATCCCGGGGTCGGTCCCGAAGAGGCGGAGCTGCCCGATCGTGCCCATCATGCAGGCGGTGACGGTGAAGAGGATCATCGTCACAAAGTTGTTGTAGTAGGCGATCACATCGTTGGAGACGGAATTTTTCCCGCTGCGCTGCACGCTCTTGATGAGAAACGCGTTGATCGAGACGAAGAGCGCGCTCAGGATGAAGAAGATGTCCCCCTTTCCGCCGAGGGAGGCGTGCAGGAAGTCGAAATCCATCACGAGCAGCACGCCAAAGAGCATCACAAAGGTGTCGATCCACTCCCGGCCGGTGAACTTCTGCTTATAGATGATGACGCTGATGAGGTTGACGAAGAGGATGTCCGTCTTGAGCAGGGCGGTGCCCGCGCCCGCCGGAGAGAGGGAGAGGCCGACGAACGCCGTGAGGTCGAGCAGGAAGCCCATCAGCCCGATCAGCAGCAGCCGGGCGAACACGCCCTTCACCCTCAAAAGGGAGGGCAGCTCCCGCTTCCAGAGCATGACGGCGGTCAGCAGCACCATCGTCAGCAGGCGGATGACGATCCCGACCGTAAAGACGGACATCCGCTCCACCGACTTGTGGCTGGCCACATAATAGATCCCCCAGATGAGCGCCAGCAGAAGCAGCGGCGCCGCCTGTTTTGGTTTCATCGCGATTCCCCCCATCCGCCTCCCCGTCATCGCGCCGCGGAACCGGGCCGCGGACGATGGAGGACGCTCCAGAATTATTTAATTAATCAATTTAATAATATCTATTTTTATTATACCGATTTCCGCCCCTGTGTAAAGTGGTTTTCTGCCATATTTTCGTATTTTTGTCTGTATAACACAAATCAAGCATGCTGTTTTGGCGTTTTTGCCTATGTTTTTCCAAGCTCTTCTATTAGTTAATCATTCTTTTTAAAGTCATTTACCATCCTCCCATTTTTCTGCCGGCAGGCTGACAGCGGCCCGGCCGCCGCGCGCGTTTTTTCCCGCCGGGCAGCGCCGGCACCTTTTTTCCCCGCCGGGCATAGTCTGAAACAGGAAAAAAGGCACCAAAACCACCGACAGGAGGAATTCTATGCCCATCATCTATCTGAGCCCGTCCACGCAGGACTGGAATCACTTTGTCAACGGCGGCACCGAGGAATACTATATGAACCTCATCGCGGACGCGATGGAGCCCTACCTGCTCTCCTCCGGCATCCGCTGGGTGCGCAACACCCCCGACATGACCGCTGCGTCGTCGATCGCGCAATCCAACCACGGCAACTACGACCTGCACCTCGCGCTGCACTCCAACGCCGCGCCCGAGGGGGAGGCCGGGCTGCGTCAGGGCTCGGAGGTCTACTACTATCCGACGAGCGCCGCCGGGAAGCGGGCGGCCGACATCATCGCGGAGAACCTCAAGGAGATTTACCCCTACCCCTGGCTGGTCAAGACGGTCCCGACCACCCGGCTCGGCGAGGTCGCCAAGACGCGCGCGCCCGGCGTGCTGATCGAATTCGCCTACCACGACAACCTCGAGGACGCCGAATGGATCAAGGCCAACATCGCCGAGATCGCCGCCAACGTCGCCTATTCGCTGACCGATTACTTCGGCATTCCCTTCGTCCTGCCGCAGGCGCCGCGCCGGGGCACCGTCGTCGTCCGGTCGGGCTGGCTCAACATCCGCCAGTTCCCCTCCACCGAATCGCAGTCGATCGCGCGCGCCTGGAACGGCGACCCCATCATCGTCAACGGCCAGTGGAACAACTGGTACGTCGTCAACTTCCGGGGCACGGTCGGTTACGCCGATTCCCGCTACATCCGCATCCCGCGCTGACGGAGGGGAAGCATGAACGAACAGTATCCGTTTGAACTCGCCCCGCTCCCCTACGCCTACGACGCGCTTGAACCGTACATCGACACCCGCACCGTGACGGTCCACCACGACCGCCACCAGGCGGGCTATGTCAAAAAGCTCAACGAAGCCCTCCGGGAGTTTCCCGAATTCCACGGCTGGTCCCTCGAGCAGCTCATCCTCGGCTGCGACCGGCTTCCCGAGCGGATCCGCACCGACGTGCTGCGCAACGCGGGCGGCGTCTGGTCGCACGAGTTTTATTTCGACTGCATGACCCCAAAGCCCGCCTCCGCCTGTCCCTGCGGCGCGCTCGCCAAGGCGGTGGACGCCGCCTTCGGCTCCTGCGAGCGGCTGCGCGACGTGATGACCCAGTCGGCGCTTACCCGGTTCGGCTCGGGCTGGGCGTGGCTCGCCTGCGACGGGGACGGGCGGCTGTGCGTCCTCTCCACCGGGAACCAGGACACCCCTCTGCCCCTCGGGCTGCGGCCGGTCCTCTGCGTCGACGTGTGGGAGCACGCCTACTACCTCAAGTACCTCAACCTGCGGGCCGATTATCTCGAAGCCTGGTGGAAGCTCGTCGACTGGCAGTTCGCCGGGGAAAATTACGAGGCCTGCGGGTGTGGAAAAATTTCCGTCGAAAACACTTGACTTTAGCGATTTTGCCTGCTAAAATAGAATTCAGCATTTCACATCAACGCGCCAATGCGTTGATGCGCGAAAGGCAGCGACCGGAGACAAGTAGGTCCTTCCGATCCCCCACAGAAAGCGGCCGGATGATGAGAGGCGCGGGGAGGGACGGCACCGAATACCCTCCGCGAGCCGCGCACCGAACGGGAAACCCAGTAGGCTGCGCCGGGAGCGCCCGTTAACGCGCGGGGTGGCCGGGAAGCCGGGCACCCGCAGAGGCGCCGCCCGCGAGGCCGGCGCAAACCGAGGTGGTAACACGGGAACACGTCCCGTCCTCCGGAAGTTCCGGAGGACGGGATTTTTGTTCCTCCGGAACCCCCGGAAGACGGGACGGCAATGAGGAGGACATCGTTATGTTTGAGAAAATCCTGATGATCGCGCTGTTTTTTGCCGTCACGGTCGGCATCGGCGTCTACTGCCGCCGCCACGCGGGCAACGTCGGCGACTTCGTGCTCGGCGGGCGCAACGTGGGGCCGTGGGTCACCGCGTTCGCCTACGGCACCTCCTACTTTTCGTCGGTGGTATTCGTCGGCTACGCGGGGCAGTTCGGCTGGAATTTCGGCGTCGCCTCCACCTGGATCGGCATCGGCAACGCCCTCATCGGCAGCCTGCTCGCCTGGGTGGTGCTCGGGCGGCGCACCCGCGTCATGACCAAGCACTTCGAGTCGGCCACCATGCCCGATTTCTTCGCCAAGCGGTACTGCTGCCCCGCTCTGCGCACCGTCGCGTCGGTCATCATCTTCGTCTTCCTCGTGCCCTACTCCGCCTCGGTCTACAAGGGCCTGTCCGGCCTTTTCTCGATGGCGTTCGGCATCGACTTCACCTGGTGCGTGCTCGGCATCGCCCTGCTCACCGGCATCTACGTCGTGGTCGGCGGCTATATGGCCGCCGCGCTCAACGACCTCGTGCAGGGAATCATCATGCTCGGCGGCATCTGCCTCGTCGTCGTCTTCATCCTGAACGGCCAGGGCGGCTTCTCCTCCGCCTTCACCCGGCTCTCCGCCATCCCGAGCGAGACGGCCCCCGCCTTAAACGGCGCGTTCGTCTCCTTCTTCGGGCCCGACCCGCTCGCCCTGCTCGGCGTCGTCATCCTGACGAGCCTCGGCACGATGGGCCTGCCCCAGATGGTCCACAAGTTCTACACGATCAAGAACGAGAAATCGATCCACGCCGGGACGATCATCTCCACCCTCTTCGCGCTCGTCATCGCGGGGGGCAGCTACTTCATGGGCGCGTTCGGGCGGCTCTACTACACCGTTCCCGAGGGGGGCAAGCCGGTCTTCGACAACATTGTCCCCCAGATGCTCGCCTCCTCCCTGCCCGACCTGCTGATCGGCGTCGTCATGATCCTCGTCCTCTCCGCGTCGATGTCGACCCTCTCCTCCCTCGTCATCACCTCCTCCTCCACCTTCACCCTCGATTTCCTCAAGGGCGTCTTCATGAAGGACATGACCCACAAGGTCCAGCTCCGCTGGATCCGGCTGCTCTGCATCTTCTTCGTCGCGCTGTCGGTCGTGCTCGCCCTCAACCCCAACAACCTCATCACCTCCCTCATGTCCCTCTCGTGGGGCGCGCTGGCGGGCGCCTTCCTCGGGCCCTTCATCCTCGGGCTCTTCTGGCGGGGCGCGACCACCGCGAGCGTGTGGGTGAGCTTCGTGGTCGGCATCGGCATCTGCGTGTGGAACTTCTTCTTCCCCTTCACCGCGCCGACCTCGGCGGGCGCGATCGCGATCGTCGCCTCCCTCGTCGTCACCCCGCTCGTCAGCCTCGTCACCCCCAAGCTGTCGCAGCCGCACCTCGACGTGACCTTCTCCTGCTACGACGAAAAGGTCGCCGCCCCGCACAAGTTCGTGCTCAACCCGATTTCCGAATAGAACGCGAAAGCCCCCTCCCGCCGCTGCGGGAGGGGGCTTTCCTCCCTCTTCGCGGGAGGGGGCGGGCCGCTTTCTTTTTTCCCCGAAATTTTGTAAGATGGGGTTGACAAAATCGACCGGCGCGGCTATAATAATATTCAGTAATCATTATCATTATTAAAAATAACCGGTAAGGATTGGAGCCTATGAAATATTCCAGACAGCGGGAGCTTATCCGCCAGGCTGTGACGGAGCACCCCGTGCACCCGACGGCGGACGCCGTCTACGCGATGGTGCGCGAGCGGGAGCCGAACATCAGCCTCGGCACCGTCTACCGCAACCTCAACCAGCTTGCCCAGCAGGGGGAGCTCCTCAAGATCTGCCTGCCCGGCGCGTCCGACCGCTTTGACGCGCGCACCGACGCGCACCACCACCTGCTCTGCGACCGCTGCGGCCGGCTCTACGACATCGAGCTCGGCGACCTGGGCGGCCTCGAGGCCCGCATCCGCGGCATTACCGACTTTACCGTGACCGGCTATCAGGTCTACATCACGGGGATCTGCCAAAACTGTGCCGAAAAGCACTGACAAATAAATTCAAGAAAGAGGTATGTGACATGAAAGATCTGAAGGGCACCAAAACCGAAGCCAACCTTGCCGCGGCGTTTGCGGGCGAAAGCCAGGCGCGCAACAAGTACACCTACTACGCCTCCAAAGCGAAGAAAGAGGGCTTTGTCCAGATTTCCAACCTGTTCTTAGAGACCGCCGCCAACGAGAAGGAGCACGCCGAGATCTGGTTCAAGCTGCTCCATGACGGCATCCCCGACACGGCCGCCTGCCTGAAGGACGCCGCCGCGGGCGAGAACTACGAGTGGACCGACATGTACGCCACCTTCGCCAAGGAAGCCAAGGAAGAGGGCTTCGACAAGATCGCATTCCTCTTTGAGTCGGTCGCCAAGATCGAGAAGGAGCATGAGGAGCGTTACCTCGCCCTGCTCAAGAACGTCGACACCAAGCAGGTGTTCGAGAAGACCGGCATCGTCATCTGGCAGTGCTCCAACTGCGGCCACATCCATGTGGGCGAGAAGGCCCCGCTGGTCTGCCCGGTCTGCGACCATCCGCAGGCGTACTTCCAGCTCCAGTGCAAGAACTACTGATTTTGTTTCCTCCCCAATTTTGAATACGCCTTCCAAATTTTCCGCCCGGTCGAAGACCGGGCGGCTTTTTTATTTTCATTTTATTTGCCGGAAGCATTTTCATCCGCCAAAGAGATATGTTATAATGAACCATAAAAAAAATTGTGGGCGCCGCCATCCGGCCCCGGATGCCGCCGGCCGTGTTGCTACCAGCGACAGAAAGGGGATTATGTGGGTAAAACGAAGCTCCCTCTGCTGAAACAGAACCGAACGATTCTTTCCGAGAAGCTGAAAGAATCCCTCTCCTCCGTCCTGCCGGTGACGGGGATCGTCTTCCTGCTCTGCTTTTCCATCTCCCCCGTTCCCAACAGCCTGCTGATGGGCTTTGTGCTCGGGGCGCTTCTGCTGATTTTGGGGATGGGGCTCTTCACCCTGGGCACCGACCTGGCCATGACCCCGATCGGCAGCCACGTGGGATCCGCCGTCACCAAGTCGCGCAGGGTGTGGCTGATCATCCTTGTGAGCCTGCTCGTGGGCATCTTCATCACCATGTCCGAGCCCGACCTCCAGGTGCTGGCCGAGCAGGTCCCGGGCATCCCCAATATGGTCCTGATCGTCGCCGTGGCGATCGGGGTGGGCGTTTTTCTGGTCGTCGCCATGCTGCGTATGCTGCTGCGCGTCAAGCTCTCCCACCTGCTGATCGGGATCTACGTCTTCGTTTTCCTGCTCGCGCGGTTCGTGCCGCAGGAGTTCCTTTCGGTGGCCTTCGATTCCGGCGGCGTCACCACCGGCCCGATGACGGTGCCGTTCATCATGGCGCTCGGGCTGGGCGTCACGGCCATCCGCAGCGACAGCAACGCCGAAAACGACAGCTTCGGGCTCGTCGCCCTCTGCTCCGTCGGCCCCATCCTGGCGGTGCTGCTCCTCGGCATCGTCTACGGCGCGGGGACGGGCGAATACGTCCCGGTGGTGATCCCCGAGCTGACCGACTCCAGAGAGCTCTCCCAGCTCTTTCTGTCCTCCCTGCCCAAATACATCGAGGAGGTCGCCCTCGCCCTCTGCCCGATCCTCGTCTTTTTCCTCCTCTTCCAGATCGCGGCCCTCCGCCTCAAGAAGGGTGAGCTGATCAAGATCGGGGTGGGCCTCGGCTACACCTATGTCGGGCTGGTGCTCTTTTTGACCGGCGTCAACGTCGGTTTCATGCCCGTCGGCAACTACATCGGCCAGATCATCGGCGGCATGGCGCAGAACTGGATCATCGTGCCGATCGGCGTGGTCATCGGCTATTTCATCGTGGCGGCCGAGCCGGCCGTCCACGTCCTGAACAGGCAGGTCCTTACGATCACCGCAGGCGCCATCCCGCAGAAGGCCCTGTCCACCAGCCTTTCGATCGGCGTCGCGATCTCGGTGGGGCTCGCCATGCTGCGCATCGTGACGGGGCTTCCCATCATGTACCTGCTGGTTCCCGGCTACCTGATCGCCGGGATCCTCACCTTCTTCTCTCCCCCGCTCTTTACCGCCATCGCCTTCGACTCGGGCGGCGTGGCCTCCGGTCCCATGACCGCCACCTTCCTGCTTCCCCTCGCGATGGGGACCTGCAGCGGCGTGGGCGGCAACGTGGTCGTGGACGCCTTCGGCGTCGTGGCCATGGTGGCGATGACCCCGCTGATCACCATCCAGCTGCTGGGCGTTTACTACAAGTACAAATCCAGGGGCGCCGGGGAGGCTGAAGAACCCGCGGAGGACCCCGTGGTCCTGAACGACGACGATATCATCACGTTTTAAAAAAGGGGAGCAGTATGTTGTATTATCTGGTTACGATTACCAAGCGGGAATACGGCGACGCCTACCTGCGATACTTCTACGAAAACGGCGTCCATTCCCTGACCGCCGCCCTCTGCGAGGGCACCGCGCAGCAGAAGACCCTCGACCGCCTGGGAATCGAAAAGACGGAGAAGATCATGCTCTCCGCCGTGGTGTCCGGCCCGCTGGCGTCGGGCCTGCTGAAGGGGCTGATGCGCACCATGCAGATCGACGTGCCGGGCAACGGCATCGCCTTCACGGTCCCGCTGCAGAGCGTCGCGAATTCGGCGAGCCTGCAATATCTGACCCAGGGGCAGAATACAGAACAAAATGGGGTGCTTGTAATGGAAGAAAACCGCTTTTCCCTCGTCGTGGTCATCGCGCACAAAGGCAATACGGAGCTGGTCATGGACGCCGCGCGCGGAGCGGACGCGGGAGGCGGCACCATCATCCACGCCAAGGGGATCGGCGAAAAAAGCGCCATGCCCTTTTTCGGGATGTCCATCGCTTCGGAACAGGAAGTGATCTACATCGTCTCGAAGCAGGAGAACGAAAAAAACATCATCCGCGCCATCATGGAAAAGGCCGGCTCCAGGCAGGACCGGGTCGCCGCGGTCTTTTCCCTGCCGGTCAACCGGGTGGTTGGCCTGCGCAGTCTGACTGACGAATAGCCGCCCGGCGGCGCAAAGAGGACAGGCCCCGCAGCCGGGGCTTGTCCTCTTTTTTCCATCCCCGAGGATTTGCTATTTTCTGTAAAGTCGTGTATACTGTTCGGGTGCGGGCAATGCGCATCGAGTCTCCCCCGCACGGAAGGATGGTTTTTTTGAGCTGGGTCAATGAATCGGTATTTTATCATATCTATCCGCTGGGCTTCTGCGGCGCGCCGCAGCAGAACGAGGGCGGCGAACCCGTCCCCCGGATTGAAAAGCTGCTCGGCTGGATTCCCCACCTGCGGGAGATGCAGGTCAACGCCCTCTACCTCGGGCCGGTGTTCGAGTCGTCCGAGCACGGCTACGACACGAGCGACTACTACACCTTCGACCGGCGGCTGGGCGCCAACGAGGACTTCAAAAGGGTGTGCGCCGCGCTGCATGAAAACGGCATCCGCATCGTGCTCGACGGGGTGTTCAACCACGTCGGCCGCGGCTTCTGGGCGTTCCGGGACGTGCAGCAGAACGGGCAGTCCTCCCGGTATTGCAGCTGGTTCCACAACCTCAACTTCGGCGGCGGCAGCCCAATGGGCGACGCCTTCTGGTACGAGGGCTGGCAGGGGCACTTCAACCTCGTCAAGCTCAATCTGCGCAACCCCGAGGTGGTCGACCACCTGCTCGGCGCGGTGGGCATGTGGATGGACGAATTCGGCATCGACGGCCTGCGCCTCGACGCGGCCGACTGCGTCGACTTCGACTTCTTCCGCCGCCTCAAGGCCTTCTGCCGGGGCAAGCGGCCCGACTTCTGGCTGATGGGCGAGATCATCCACGGCGACTACAACCGCTGGGCCAACCCCGACATGCTCGACTCGGTCACCAACTACGAGTGCGCCAAGGGGCTCTACTCCTCCCACAACGACCGCAACTATTTCGAGATCGCCCACTCGCTCGCGCGGCAGTTCGGCCCGGGCGGTATCTATAAAAACCTCTGCCTCTACAACTTCGTCGACAACCACGATGTGAACCGGCTCGCGTCGGTGCTGCGCAACGAGCGCCACCTTGAAAACGTCTATACCCTGCTCTACACGATGCCGGGCGCGCCGTCGGTCTACTACGGCAGCGAATGGGGCGTCAAGGGCATCAAGCAGAACGGCTCGGACGCCGGGCTGCGCCCCTGCCTCGAGCTCGGGAAGATCGAGGACGCGAATTACCAGCTCTGCGAGCACATCAAGCGGCTCGGCGCCGTCCGCCGCGCGCTGCCCGCGCTCCAGTACGGCGGCTACGACCACGCGCTCATCAAAAATGAACAGTACGCCTTCCGCCGGGAGCTGAACGGCCGGAGCGTCTACGTGGCGCTCAACCTCGCCGAGCATCCCGAATACCTCGAATTCCGCGTGGACGCCTCCCCGCTCGTCGACCTCTTTACCGGGACCTCCTATGAGACGAACGACGGCAACCTCAAGCTGGAGGTTCCCGCCTACGGCTCCCGCATCCTCGTGCCGCAGGAGGAGTGGGAACGCTTCTCCGCCGCTTCGAGCGGCGAGGCCGCATCCACGGGCGCGCCGGCGGCGCCCGTCCCGCCCGCGCCGCGCGAGCTGAAAACCGGACGGTGGCGTCACTTCAAGGGCGGCGAATACGAGGTGATCGGCAAGGCGCGCCACAGCGAGACGCTCGAGGAGCTGGTCGTCTACCGCGCCCTCTACGGGGAAGGCGGGCTTTGGGTGCGCCCGCTCGACATGTTCCTCGAGGACGTCGAGCAGGACGGACGCGTCGTCCCGCGCTTTGTCTACTCAGGCGACTAACCCAAATCCAAACGTTTCGTCCACCTTTTCAAAGGTGGCGGGGCCGCGGGGCAGCGCCCCGCGCCGCTCGCCGCGGCGAGCGGAACGCCCAATCCTTCAGGCGTATTTTTCGGTTCCTTTTTACAAGAGAAAAAGGAACATCGCAAAAGGGCCGCTTCCCATTTGGGAAGCGGCCCTTTGCATCTGCTTCTTTCTTTTCTATCGCAAAAGAAAGAAGCAAAGAAAATGCTCCTGAAGGATCAGGTATCTTGTGCGCTGCGGCGCACGCGTCAGGGCTCCGCCCTGACAACCCGCCGCCTTTTATAAAAGGCGGGCGAAAACTTTTAGATTAAACCCTTTAATCCGCAGTGATCGGCGCGGTTTTCGCCCGGACGAGCGGCAGCAGGTCGCCCGGCGAAACCTCGATCTGGCAGCCGATCCGCCCTCCGCTCACGCAGACCGCCGGGAGCGATTCCACCGCCCTGTCGAACACCGTGGGGAAGAGCTTCCTCATCCCCACCGGCGAGCAGCCGCCCCGGATGTAGCCGGTGGTCTTGTTGATCTCCGCCACCGGAATCATCGCGACCGACTTCTCCCCCACCGCCTTCGCCGCCTTTTTGAGGTCGAGCTCCTTTGCCACGGGGATCACAAACACAAAGTTGCCGCCCGACGCGCCCCTGGTCACGAGCGTCTTATAGACCGCGTCGACGTCCTGCCCGAGCTTTTCCGCCACGCTCACCCCATCGATCTTCCCGTCCGCGTGCCCGTAGACGTGCACACGGTAGGAAATCTTCGCCCGTTCGAGCATCCGCATCGCGTTCGTCTTGGCCTCCGCCATCCTGTCCGCCTCCAAAAAAAGGGCGCGCCCTCGGCGCGCCCCTTAATTTTTTTACATGCCGAGATACGCCTTCTGGACCCGCTCGTCCTCCCGCATCTCCTTGGCGGTGCCGCTCATCACGATCCGCCCCGTCTCGAGCACGTACGCCCTGTCCGCGATCGAAAGCGCCATCTGCGCGTTCTGCTCGACCAGCAGGATCGTCGTCCCGGCGCGGTGCAGCTCCTGGATGATGTCGAAGATCTGCTCCACCAGGATGGGCGCAAGCCCCATCGACGGCTCGTCGAGCATCAGCAGGGTCGGATGGCTCATGAGCGCGCGGCCCATCGCCAGCATCTGCTGCTCGCCGCCCGAGAGGGTGCCCGCCACCTGCCTGCGGCGTTCCCTGAGGCGGGGAAACCGCTCGTAGACGTTTTCGAGGTCGGCGGACAGCGCGGTGGGCTTCTGGGTATAGGCGCCCATCTCGAGGTTCTCCTGCACCGTCATCTGCAAAAAGATGCGCCGCCCCTCGGGCACGTGGGCAAGCCCCAGCTTGACGATGTGGTTGGGGGCCGCCGTGCGGATGTCGCCGTCGAGGAAGGTGATGCTGCCGGTCTTGGTGCGCAGAAGGCCGGAGACCGTCTTGAGGATGGTGCTTTTGCCCGCGCCGTTGGCGCCGATCAGCGAGACGATCTCCCCTTTGGCGACCTCGAAGGAGATGTCCTTGATCGCATGGATGTTGCCGTAGTAGACGTTGATATCACTGACCTTCAGCATCCTGCTTCTCCCCCCTCTTCTTGCCGAGATACGCCTCGATGACCACCGGGTTGCGCCGGATCTCCTCCGGCGTGCCCTTGGCGATGATTTTGCCGTAGTTGAGCACCGCGATCCCCTCGCAGATGCCCATGACAAGGCTCATGTCGTGCTCGATCAGCATGATCGCGATCTGGAAGGTATCGCGGATTTTGTGGATATTCTCCATCAGCTCGGTCGTCTCCGAGGGGTTCATGCCCGCCGCCGGCTCGTCGAGCAGCAGCAGCTTGGGGCCGGTCGCCAGCGCGCGCACGATCTCCAGCCGCCGCTGCGCGCCGTAGGGGAGGCTTCCCGCCTCCGCGTCCGCCTGGTCCTGCATCCCGAAGATCGAGAGCAGCTCCAGCGCCTTCTCCCTCGCCGCCTTCTCCGCCTTCCAGTATTTCGGCAGGCGCAGGGTCGAGGTCAGCATGTTGTAATGGGTGTGGTTGTGCATCCCGATCAGGACGTTGTCGATCACCGACAGGTTCTTAAAGAGCCGGATGTTCTGGAAGGTGCGCGCCACGCCCGCCCGGTTGACCTGGATGGTGCTCATCCCCTTGGTGTCCCTGCCGTCGATGAGGATCTTGCCGCGGGTGGGCTGGTAGACCTTGGTCAGCAGGTTGAAGACGGTCGTCTTGCCCGCGCCGTTCGGGCCGATGAGGCCGCAGATCTCGGTGCGGCCGACGGTGAGGTTGAAGTCGTCGACGGCGGGCAGCCCGCCGAATTCGATGCTCAGCCCGATCGCCTCCATGACGGGGGTATAGGCCTTGTCGCGCTCGGGGAGGATCTTTTCCCGGCTGTCGTAGTCGTTATAGGTCAGCTCGTAATCGCTCATTGCTTGACCGCCTCCCCCTTCTTTTTCCCGCCAAAGCGGTTCATGAACTTCTCAAGCAGCCTGCTCATCGAGAAGTCGTAGGTGCCCATCAGGCCGGAGGGCTTGAAGATCATCACCAAAATGAGCACGATCGAATAGAGCACCATGCGCCACTTGTCGAAGGCGAGCAGCACCTGGGGCAGCGCGGTGAGCACGGTGGCGGAGAGGATCGAACCGAGCATCGAGCCCATGCCGCCGAGCACGACCATCACGAGAATTTCGATCGATTTCATGAAGCCGAAGGTGTTCGGCTGGAGGATGCCGACGTAGGTCGCGTAGAGCGCGCCCGCCACCCCCGCGAAGAACGCCGAGAGGGTGAACGCCATGACCTTGTAGTAGGTGGTGTGAATGCCGCAGCTTTCGGCGGCGATCTCGTTTTCGCGGATCGAGAGGATCGCGCGCCCGTGGCGGGACTTCATGACCATGTGGATCACCAGGCAGGTGATCACCACGCAGATGAACACGTTCGAGACGGTCGCGGCCTTGGGGATGCGCTTGAGGCCGGAGGCGCCGAAGGTGAAGTCGAAGCCGAGCACGCTGTCGATGTTGAGGAGCACGACGCGGATGATCTCGCCGAAGCCGAGGGTGATGATCGCGAGGTAGTCCCCCTTGAGGCGCAGGGCGGGCACACCGATGATGATGCCAAAGATCGCGGCCACCAGCCCCGCCAGCAGAAGCGCCAGCACGACGTAGAAATTGTATTGGAGGTGCGCGGCGGCGGCGTTCGCCCCTTCGGGGAGCTTGTCGAGATTGGGCATGGGCATCGCCTTGAGGAAGATGCCCGCCGCATAGCCGCCGACCGCCATGAACCCGGCGTGCCCGAGCGGAAGCTGCCCGAGGTAGCCGGTCGCCACGTTGAGCGAGACGGCCAAGATGATGTTGATGCCGACAAGCATGAGAATTTTGGTGTAGTAGCTCGAGAGCGCGCCGGTGATGAGGTTGAGCGCCACGAACGCCAGGACGACCAGCGCAGCGTTGATCGCGTAGCGCGCGGGCATGGGGATGCGTTTTTGATTCTGATTCATCTCAACGCCCCCCTTAAACCTTTTCGGTGATGTTGCGCCCGAGGATGCCGGTGGGCTTGACGAGCAGCACGACGATCAGGATGGCGAAGACGACGCCGTCCTTCCACACGGAGAGCCCGACCGCCGAAACGAGCGCCTCGGCCATGCCGATGACGAAGCCGCCGATCATCGCGCCGGGGATCGAGCCGATGCCGCCGAGCACGGCGGCGACGAACGCCTTGAGCCCGAGCATCGAGCCCATGGTGGGATTGGCCTGCGGGTAGGCGCAGAGGTAGAGGATCGCGCCGATGCCCGCCAGCGCGGAGCCGACCGCGAAGGTGAAGGAGACGGTCGCGTTGACGCTGATGCCCATGAGCTGGGCCGCGCCCATATCCTCGCTGACGGCGCGCATCGCCTTGCCGAGCTTGGTCTTCTGGACAAGGAAGGTGAGCACCGCCATCGAGAGGATCGAGACGATGATGGTGAGCATGGCGGGGAAGCTGAGGGTCGTCCCGCCGAAGGAGATGCTCGGCCCGCCGGTGACCGCGGTCATGGCGCTGGACATGTCCTTCGCGCCCGCGCCGAAAATGAGCTGGAAGCCGTTTTCGAGCAGGAAGGAGACGCCGATGGCGGTGATGAGCAGCGAGAGGCGGGGCGCGGAGCGCAGCGGCGTGTAGGCCACCTTCTCAATGACGACGCCGAGCAGGGTGCTCGTCAGGATCGCGATGAGGATGGAGACGACCGGGTGCAGGTGGAAGTTCACCATGCACATCCACGCGGCGTAGGCGCCCACCATGATGATGTCGCCGTGCGCGAAGTTTAAAAGCAGGATGATGCCGTACACCATGCTGTAGCCCAGGGCCACCAGGGCGTAGATGGAGCCGGACTGGAGTCCGTTGACCAGCTGGCTGACGATGGTAGAGAACAGAGACATAGGCTTTGCCACGTCCTTTCTTCGGCGGATGGGGCCCGGCACGCGCCGGCCCGATGGTAGCAAAAATTGCGAACAGCCAATGGCCGTTTCCACGCGAAGCGCCCTTGCCCGCGTAGGAATGCCCATTGGGCGTCCGCCCTCCATGAAGCAGAAGAAACCATGCTAGGGGGAAGAGATGCTCTTCCCCCCGGCACAGTTGTTCCTTGCAGTTGTTCCGTTCGCGGATCAGAAGAGCTCGGTGAAGACCTCTTCGCCGCCAGTCAGCTTGATCATCGCGGCAGATTTGATGGGGTTGTTGTACTCGTCGAACGCATAGGAGCCGGTGATGCCCTCGACCCCGTTGATGCCCTTGATGCCGTCGATCACGGCCTGCTTGTAGTCGTCGGAGCCGGCTTCCAGCCCGGCGGCCTCGGCGGCCTTCAGGCCCTCGACCAGCAGCAGGGCGGCGTCGTAGCCGAGCGGGGCGAACATGTTGGGGATCGCCTCGCCGTACTTGGCCTCGTAGTCGGCCTCGAACTTCTTGACCGCGTCGTTGGAGCCGGGCGCGTAGCCGGAGCAGTAGACGGAGCCCTCAAGGTCCTCCGCGGAGGCGTAGTCCTTGACGCTGCCCCAGCCGTCTCCGCCGAGGAAGGTGCCGGTGACGCCGGCGGCGCGGGCCTGGGTGACGATCATGCCATCATCCTGGTAGTAGTTGGGGGAGAAGACGACGTCGGGGTTCTTGGAGGCGATGTTGGTCATCTGCGCCTTGAAATCCACGTCGCCCTTGCTGTAGCCCTCGGCCGCGACGACCTCGACGCCCAGCTCGCCGCACTTCTCGACGAACGCGTCCTTGAGGCCGACCGAGTAGTCGCTGCCCGTCTCAAAGATGACGGCGGCGGTCTTGGCGCCGAGCTTCTCGGAGGCGTACTGCGCCATCTTCTCGCCCTGGAACGGGTCGATGAAGCAGGAGCGGAAGATGTTGGTGCGGATCTCGCTCGCGGGGTCCTCGGGGTCGATCATCGTGACGCCCGCGGCGGTCGCGGAGGCGGTGACCTGCGGCATGTTGATCGGATAGGTCTCGTCGGCGACGGCGATCGTCGGGCCGGTGAGGACCGAGCCGACCAGCGCGGTGATGCCCTGGTCGAGCAGGCGGTTGAAGGCGGTGACGGCCTCGGTGGCGTCGCCCTTCTCGTCGAGGGCGATAACCTCGATCTGCTTGCCGTTCACGCCGCCGGCCGCGTTGACCTCGTCGAAGTAGAGCATCGCGCCGTTCTTGACCGCGTTGCCGTACATGGCGTTGTCGCCGGTGGTGTTGGCCAGCAGGCCGACCTTGATCGTGTCGCCGGAAGCGGAGGGCGCGCCGTCCGCGGCAGGGGCCTCGGCGCTTCCGTCGGTGGGGGCGGACGGGGCCGCAGGGGTGTCGCTGCCGCCGCAGGCGGCCAGCGAGAGCACCATCATGACCGCTAAGGTCAGTGCCAGTAACTTTTTCATTTTCTTTCCTCCCAATTCAATTGGTAAAGGGGCGGCGTCCGGTGTCGGCCGCTACCGCTTTAAAGTAACAGATTACTTTTTTCAAGTATATTGCAAATACCCTGTAAAATCCATAGTCTTTTTCGCCAATCCTCAAAAGACAAACACGATTTCTTTTAGGATTATTCATAAAATTTTAATTGATTTTTTGGTATTTGTTTTAAATCCCAAAAGACATGCCGCTTTTTTTGACAAATCGGTCAGGGACATCGGAAGATTTCACAAGGATTTGGGCGCGTCTTTGAAGAAATTCCGCCTGCAAAATACATCCGTATTCCACCGGCATCCAAATCCCCGGTTGGCGGCCCTATCTAAATATGATAGAATAAGAAAGACCCGCTGTCAACCATAGAAATCCATTGGAGGAAGTTTCAATATGTTTCATAAACCGACCCTGTGCGCGCTTTTCTGCGCGCTGACGCTCGCGGGCTGCGCGCCCGCTCCCGCGCCGCTCGGGGAGCCCGCGCAGTCCGCGCCCGCCTCCTCCGCGCCGGAGGACGCGGACCCAGCTCCGCCCGCCGCGCCCGCCCCCGCGCCGGAGGGGGAGCGGGCGCGGGAACTGCTCGCGGGGATGACCGACGAGGAAAAGGTCGGCCAGCTCTTCCTCGTCTCGATCCCCGGGACGGGCCTCGACGCGGCCTCCCTCGCCTTTCTCACCGAGGCGAAGATCGGGAACGTCATCCTCTTCGGCAACAACTGTGAAAACGGGGCGCAGATCTCCGCCCTGACCGATTCCATTCAGCGCGCCGTGACCGAGGCGACCGGAGCGCCCGCTCTCATCGCGGTCGACCAGGAGGGCGGGGAGGTCACCCGCGTCACCGACGGCGCCACCGTCTACCCCGGCGCAATGGCCTTCGCCGCATCGGGCGGGAAGCCCACCGCCCTCGACCCCGTGCCCGAGGCGAACGCCCTTAGGATCGAGGGGGAGTTCGTCGGGGAGGAGCTGCGGGCGCTCGGCATCAACTGCAACCTCGCGCCCGTCGCGGACGTGAACACCAACCCGCTGAACCCCGTCATCGGGGTGCGCTCCTACGGCGACGACCCCGAGCGGGTGGCGGGCGCCGCCGCGGCCTACGCGCTCGGGCTGCAGAGCCGTGGGGTGCTGGCGGTCGCCAAGCATTACCCCGGCCACGGGGACACGTCGGTCGACTCCCACTACGGCCTTCCCGTCTCGCAGAAATCCCTCGACGAACTCGCGGCGGCCGAGCTGGTCCCCTTCCTGACCGCAGGCAAGGCGGGCGTCGCGGGCGTGATGGCCGCGCACATCCTCTACCCCCGGATCGACCCGGACGGGCGGCCCGCGACCCTTTCCAAGGCGGTGCTCACCGGCATGCTGCGGGAGGGGGAGGGCCTGTCCAACGGCTTCGAGGGGCTCATCTTCACCGACTCGATGCGCATGGGCGCGGTCACCTCGCAGTACGGTATCGGGAACGCGTGCGTGCTGGCGGTGAACGCGGGGGCCGACATCCTCACGACCGGCACGGGCGGGGACGGCGCGGCGGGCCTGCAGGTCCAGCGCGCCGCCTACAACGAGGTGCTCGCCGCCGTCAAAAACGGCACGATCTCCCGCGAGACGCTCGACGACCGGGTGGGGCGCATCCTGTTCTATAAGGAGAAATACGGGCTCTTCGACGGCGGGCTGCCGCTCGGTCTCGACCACACCCACGAGGAGGAGCACGCCCGCTTCGCGCAGGAGGTCAGCGACAAGAGCATGACGCTGCTGCGCGACCCGCGCGGCCTGCTCCCGCTGGGGACGCTCGCGGAGGAGCGCCTCCTCGCAATCTCCCCGCCCCTTCCCCTCTCGGGACCGACCCCGAGGCCGCCTCCTTCGCTTCCCTCGCGGCTGACCGGTTCTCCGGGCGGCCGCTGCTCG
Source organism: Anaerotruncus massiliensis (ex Togo et al. 2026) (assembly GCF_900199635.1). Taxonomy (GTDB): domain Bacteria; phylum Bacillota; class Clostridia; order Oscillospirales; family Ruminococcaceae; genus Anaerotruncus; species Anaerotruncus massiliensis. Next base: position 2,106,103 of record NZ_LT962687.1, read on the forward strand.
TCGACCCCGTGCCCGACGGGGCGCAGACCGCGGCCTGCGCAGCCGCGGCGGCGGAGGCGGACAGGGTCGTGATCGCGATGACCCGCGCGGAGCAGGCAGGGCTTGTGCGCGCGGTCGCGGATGCCAACCCCGACACCGTCGTGCTGCTGCTCGGGAGCCCCTACCTGGCCGGCCTGCTCCCGCCGGAGGTCACCGCCGTCTGCGGCTACGAGTACACCCCGCTCTCCACCGGAAGCGCCGTCTCCCTGCTCGCGGGAGGGTTTCAGCCGCGCGGCGCGCTTCCCGTGAAATTGGATTAGCTGGAAATTGCACATCTGTTTTTCCGGTCCTGCACAGATTCGACAAAATAATTTTGGCTCCTTTGTGCTGTTTTTCCCATAGCAAACCCTTCCGGGGATTGACATTTCCCCATGCGGGCTGATAAAATAGAGGATATTGAGCGAAGCGGAAAATGCCGCGCGCCGTCCGGCGCGCCCGTGGACGGATGCAGGAACCAGCGGTTTTTCCTGCAAGCACGCCGCTTTGTCCGATATACATCTGAATTGGGAGGAAGAAAGAAATGAAATCGATAAAGAAACTGCTCGCGCTCGCCCTCGCCCTCGCGATGACGGCCGCCCTCGCCGCCTGCGGCGGCAGCCCGGCCCCCGCCGAGACCCCCTCGGACAGCGCGGCCCCCGCCGGAAGCGCCGCCGAGACCCCGGCCGCCCCGGGCAAGACCTACCTCATCGCCACCGACACGACCTTCGCGCCGTTCGAGTTCCAGGACGCGCAGGGCAACTTCGTCGGCATCGACATGGACCTGCTGAAGGCCATCGCGGAGGACCAGGGCTTCCAGTATGAGATCCAGGTGCTCGGCTTCGACGCGTCGCTCCAGTCGGTGCAGTCGGGCCAGTCGGACGGCATGATCGCCGGCATGAGCATCACCGACGCCCGCAGGGAGATCTTCGACTTCTCCGAGCCCTACTTTGATTCGGGCGTCGTGATGGGCATCAAGGCGGACAACGGGGAGATCAAGGGCTACGCCGACCTGGCGGGCAAAAACGTCGCCATCAAGAAGGGCACCGAGGGCGCGGCCTTCGCCGAGAGCATCATGGATGAATACGGCTTCACCGTGACCTACTTCGCCGACTCCTCCAACATGTATGAGGACGTCAAGGCGGGCAACTCGGCCGCCTGCTTCGAGGACTACCCGGTTCTCGGCTACGCGATCTCGCAGGACATCGGGCTCAAGATCGTCACCGAGATGGAGCGCGGCAATTCCTACGGCTTCGCGGTCAACAAGGGCCAGAACCCCGAGCTGATCGAGATGTTCGACGCGGGCCTCCAGAACCTGCGCGACAGCGGCAAATACCAGGAGATCCTCGACACCTATATCAAAAAGTAACCATTCGGCGCGCATCCGTGCGGCGGGGCAGGGCTTGCCCCGCCGCACAGCCGCGTTTTCCCGGCGGTCCGGCTGATCTCCCGCGGCGCGGAGGATGAGCCGAAACGCCGTGTCCACACTTGCCATGAAAGGACGATCGCCGTGCGCTATCTGAAACTGTTGGAAGAGTCGTTCCCCATGCTGGTCAAGGGGCTGGGCGGCACCGTGCAGGTGACGGTCATCTCCCTGCTGATCGCCACCCTGCTCGGCCTGTTCTGCTGCCTTTTGCAGATCTCCGGCAAAAAGCCGCTCCAGTGGATTTCCCAGATTTATATCGACGTCATGCGGGGCGTGCCGGTCATGGTGCTCTCCTTCTTCATCTATTTCGGCGTGCCGAACGGCCTGGGCATCCGCCTCACCGCCGTGCAGGCGGGCGTCATCACCCTCTCCCTCAACGCGGGAGCCTACCTGTCGGAAATCTTCCGCGGCGGCATCCAGGCGGTGAACGTCGGCCAGATGGAGGCCGCGCGCAGCCTCGGGCTCCCCTATGGGCGCGCGATGCGCAAGGTCATCCTGCCCCAGGCGGTGCGGATCGTCATCCCCTCGATGGTCAACCAGTTCATTATCACCCTCAAGGACACCTCGATCCTCTACGCGATCGGCCTGCCCGAGCTCATGCAGAGCGGCAGCCTGATCGTGGCGCGGACCTTCCGCTCCTTCGAGGTGTGGGCGACCGTGGCGGTGATCTACTTCATCATCATCTTCATTCTGTCCAAGATTTCCAAGCGGATCGAAAGGAGGCTCCACAATGGCAAAGGTAAGGGTTAAGGGCCTCCGCAAGGACTTCGGCTCGCTGGAGGTGCTCCGGGGCATCGACCTCGAGGTGCGCGAGGGGGAGGTCGTCTGCATGATCGGGCCGTCCGGCTCCGGCAAATCGACCTTCCTGCGCTGCCTCAACTTCCTCGAGACGCCCACGGGCGGAGAGGTCGAGGTGGACGGATACCTCCTCACCGACGGCAAGACCGACCTCAACAAAATCCGTGAGAACATCGGCATGGTGTTCCAGCAGTTCAACCTCTTCCCCCACCTGACGGTGACCGGGAACATCACGATGGCCCCGCTCGACCGGAAAAAGCTCGACAAGCCCGCCGCGGAAAAGAAGGCGCGCGAGCTGCTCGAGCGGGTGGGCCTCGCGGACAAGGCGGACGCCTACCCGGCGCAGCTTTCGGGCGGGCAGCAGCAGCGGGTGGCGATCGCCCGCGCGCTGGCGATGGACCCGGACATCATGCTCTTCGACGAGCCGACCTCCGCGCTCGACCCCGAGATGGTCGGCGAGGTGCTCGCGGTCATGCGCCAACTGGCCGACGCGGGCATGACGATGGTGGTCGTCACCCACGAGATGGGCTTTGCCCGCGAGGTCGCCGACCGGGTGATCTTCATGGACGGCGGCGTGATCGTCGAGCAGGGCACCCCCGAGGAGATCTTCGGCCATCCGCGCGAGCAGCGCACGATCGATTTCCTCAACAAGGTCCTGTAGCTTCCGCCGCCCTCCAAAATTGCCCGCCTTTTCAATGGGGCGGCTGGATCCTGAGAAGCGCTTTTTGGTTCTTTTTCCAGGAAAAAAACGGGACCGGTACCCAACGGGTACCGGTCCCTCCTGTTTTTCCCGCTATTCCCCCGGGCGCATCGCCCTCATGAAGGCGCCGATGAGCTTGTCGCACATCGCCTCCATGCTGTAGGCGCCGTCCCGCAGGCACCAGTCGTAGATGAGCCCGCGCAGCTGGATGTCGAGCATCTGGGAAAGCTCGGTGCAGGCGATCGCGCCGGTGATCTCCCCCCGCTCCTGCCCCTCGTGGACATACTGGTTGAGCAGCTTGACGTACCGGCGGCTTTCACTCGTCAAAAACTTCGGCCCCCGCGTCACGAGCTGGGTGGAATAGATCTCGGTGATGATCTGGCGGCTGAGCTTGAGCTCCATGTTCTTGCAGACGAACCGGCAGAGCGCCACGATGCGGTCGGCGCTCGGCATGACGGGCGGGCACTGGGCCGCCCACGCGTCGTAGTCGTTGTCGAACTTGTCGGGCAGCGCCGAAAGCAGCTCGTCCTTCGCGGAAAAATAGTGGTAGAACGCGCCCTTGGAGGTGCCGGTCGCGGCGATGATCTCGTCGACCGACACGTTTTCATAGCCCTTCTCGTCGAAGAGCCGCCACGCGGCCTCCGCGATGCGTTCCCGGACTTCCGTCTTTGCCATCGGCCTTCCCTCCCCGTCTGGTTTCATTTTATACCAACCGCCGCCCGCGCGCAAGGGGGCCCCGGCTCAAAAGCGCGCGCCCCCGAGGGGGCGCGCGGCGGATCGCTATTTCCTGCGGCAGGCCCCGCGCTCCCGCAGGATGCGCAGCTGGTCGTCGAGGTAGACCTGCGGCACTGACTTGATGTCGAAGTGGACGAGGTCGAAGGTGAGGTTCATGAGCGGCCCGGTGACGAGCGCCACGATGACGGTGGCGACGCCGAACCGCCCGCCGAGCAGGGTGCCCGCCAAAATGGCGGAGAGCTCGAGCCCGCTCTTGGTGAACCGCACTGACCAGCCCGTCCGGCGGACGATGCCGATCATGAGCCCCTCGCGGGGACCGGCCCCCAGCCCCGCCCCCACATAGAAGTAGGTGGCGACGTTGAGCACCATGAGCCCGCAGGCCACCATCAGCAGCTTCTGCGAAAGGTTTTGGGCCGCGGGGATCAGATGATGCGCCTGGATGACGTCGACGATCGGGCCGGTGATGACCAGGTCGAGGATGTTCCCCAGCCCGATGCGGATACCCATCCGCCAGTTGACCGCCAGCAGCACGACCGAGACGCCCAGCACCGCGGCCCCCAGCGAGATGCCCAGCGTGTGGGAGAGGCCGTCGCTCAGGACGTCCCACGGGGCCATGCCGATGCCCGACTGCGCGAACACGACGATGCCCACCGCGTAGAGCAGCAGTCCCACCAGCAGTTTGGACATGGATTTTACCGTGATATTGATGTTGTCAGCCTCCCTCTCCCCGGACGTTCTGATACGCGCGGGAGGTTCAGATCTTTTTCTTCTTCCTGTAGATCAGGATGCCGACGGCGACCACCAGCACGACGTTCAGCAGCATCTGCAGCGGCAGCGGGATGAACATCGATCCCACCGTCAGGATGAGCAGCGCGGAGATGACGCCGAAGGCGCCCAGGTCGGGGCGCTTGAGCATGAAGTTGGTGAACATGATCGCGAAGATCGAGGCGGGCACGTATTTGAACGCGTCCTTGACCGACGCGGGCAGCGCGCCGAGCAGCAGGGTCCCGCCGATCGCGCCGAGGGTGACGAAGATCAGGTTGGTGACGATCGAGCCCGCAATGCCGATCGTCGCCATGAGCTCGCCCTCCTTGGTGCCCGGCTTCACGCCGGTGACCTCCTGCGCGACCATCGCGCAGGGCAGGCGCATGTTGCTGATGTTGCCGCTCAAAAAGGCCATGTAGCTGCCCGCCGCGCCGAGCACGCCGTAGTAGGAGATCGGCTCGACCACCATCCAGGCGAACCCGGAGGAGACGACGAGCGTAAAGATGATCGCGATCTCGGCGGGGGTGGGCACGACGCCGTACACCAGCCAGAGGGTGAACGCGGGCACGAACGCCAGCACGAACCCGATGATCAGCGTGATGCTCCCGATGCGGATGGAGGGCTTTCCAAACTCCCTTGTGAACTGGTCGTCCGACATGCCCTTGAAATTCGATTCAGTCACTGCACTTTTCATCTCCTCAACCTCCAATCAGCCAGGCGCAGACCGGCGCGCAGACGATGCCCACGATCATGGCGATGCCCATGTGGTACTCCCGCAGCCAGGGCAGCTTTTTCACCGTCCTGGAGAGCCCCACCATGCAGAGCGACGCGCTCACGCAGGCGACGATCATCGGCAGCCCGGTCAGGCAGTTTTCCATCGTCATGTAGGACATGATGCCCAGCATGCTGGCCGTGCTGATCAGGGTCATGAGGTTTTTGTCGTATTTTTCGACCTTGACCTGCACCTTGTTCATCTGTGGGATAAAGACCAGCACGACGATCCAGGCCACCGAGAAGAGGCTCATCCCCCACAGGGCGGCGGCGTAGGCGCGGATGCCGAAGTCGGCGGCGCCCAGCGCGCTGCCCACGGCCTGCGCGCCGAGGCCGGCGTTGATCATTTCGCCCGCGGCGGCGCCCATGACGGAAAGCCGCATCCACGAAACGGGCGACCCGACGGCGGACATGAGTCCCACCATCATGATGAAGACCGCGACGGACGGCCCGATGGCCGAGATCATCCCGGCGCGGAAGGCCTTGACGCAGTCGCTCTTGGAGATTCCCATCTTGACGGCGGTGGCGAACGCCCGGCGGGTATACAGAACCGCCTGGCAGAGCACCAGCAGCACCAGCGGGAAGCAGGATAGCCACATGATCGGGCTGTTTGCTATCGACAGATAATCGCTCATTTTTACCGCTCCTCAATTCTTTTGATCCGAAAAACACCTCTGGCGGCCGCTTTTTCTGTGGCCGGCCGCCGGTTCCACCGCCCCCTTACTGATTGCCGAACAACAAAATCAAACCGCCCCCCGTTATCGGTACAGACTATAGTTTGTTTTTGCTTTAACGTGTTAAATCATAGCGAATTTAAAGCGATTTGTCAAGAGCCCGCCGCGTTTTTCCGGAAAATTCATTCCCCGCCTTGACTTTTGCGCCCGGGGTTCCTATAATGGACATCAACAGCCCCCAGGGGCAGCCGAACAACAAAGCCGGACAGGAATTCTCCGCATGGGCCGAGCGGCCGATGCGTATTCCGTTTGGGCTTTTTTTGTTTTCCCGCCGGTGCACAACGCAAACAGAAAGAAGGATTCTCATGCTGGTACTGAAAAACTGCCGCCTGATCCCGGCGCTTACCGAAGGATACGACCTGCCCGCCGCCGACCTCGTCCTCGACGGGGAGCTCATCGCGGACATCCGCCCGGCGGGCGGGAGCTACGAGGACGCGCCCGTCCTCGACATGGCGGGCAAAACCGTTCTGCCCGGCCTCTTCGACCTGCACACCCACCTGCACTCCCTCTCGGGCAACCTGATGGAGAACCAGCTCAAGGATTTCGGCACCTCCTGCTTCGACACCTGCGAATACGCCAATACCTATCTGAAGCTCGGCTACACCACCGTGCGCGACATGGGCAGCAACAGCCGCTGCGCCATCGCCGTGCGCAACGCGGTGCAGAAGGGCCAGATCACCGGCCCGCGCATCTACAGCGCGGGGCTGATGATCTCCCCCAAGGACGCGGGCAACGACGCCTTCAGCCTCATGTACAACGAGGCGGACGGGCGCGAGGCGGTCATCGGCGCGGTGCGCGAGGAGATCGCGCACGGGTGCGACTTCGTCAAATACATGGTGTCGGGCGCCTTCCTCAACGAGGGCAGCGTGCCGGGCAACCTGATCACGACGGAGGAGGAGCTGCGCACGGTGGTCGACACCGCGGCGGCCCGCGACAAATACGTGGCCGTCCACTGCCACGGAACCGAGGGCATCAAAATGAGCATCCGCGCGGGCGTGCACACGATCGAGCACGCCACCCTCATCGACGAGGAGGGCGTCGACATGCTCGTCGGCTCGAAGGACACCTTTCTCGTCCCGACGATCGGCATCTTCCAGTTCCTCATCGACCTGAGCAAGGCCGACTCGAACGACTGGCGCGCCCTCAAGGCCAAGACCTACCTCCCCCTGCTCCAGCAGAGCCTGCGGACCGCCTACAAGGCGGGGCTCAAGTTCGGCTGGGGCACCGACCTGGACATGGGCTCCTACGTGGAGAACCCCGCGCAGGAATTTCTGGTCCGCCGCGACCTGATCGGCATCTCCAACATCGACCTGCTGCGCCAGGCCACGATCAACAGCGCGGAGATCGCCGGCGCGGCCGACATGACCGGCTCGGTCAGGATCGGCAAATACGCCGACCTCGTGGTGATCGACGGCAACCCGGACGAGGACATCTCCGTCATGGGCAAGCCCCGCGCGCACGTCTTCAAGGGCGGCGTCCACGTCGGCTGAGGAGTTCCCCGGGAACGGCAAAAAAGGGCCCCGGTGCTTACGCACCGGGGCCCTTTCATCACGTTATTTCCGCGCCGGGCTCACGCCGCGGCAATCGCCGGCGTTTTCGCGCCGAGCATCCCCATCAGCAGGTCCACGCAGGCGGTCAGCGAAAAGACAAAATCCACGCCGTAGGAGGGGGCGAGCTGGGAGTACTGCTCGTGCAGCTCGTTGATCTGCTCGTAGAGCGCGGTGCTGTGGTCGATTTCCGCCGCGTTGGAGATGAGGTCGACCGCGTGCAGCATGCTGCGGCGTCGGTAGCCGTAGAACTGCATGAGGACTTCATATTTGAAGTGGCCGGCCTTGCTGCCGTCGAACGATTCGGAATGGGCGTAGCAGAAGAAGTCGGACATGAAGTGGCAGAGGATGCCCAGCTGCTTGCTGTATTCCTCCACCGACATGTTGTCGCCTTCCTTTGACAGGTGTTCCGCGCGCGCCATCACAAGGTCGTAAATGTCCTTTTTAAAATGCGAGAGCTTGAGCAGGCTCGGCGCAATATCGGGCAGGACGTTCCACCTCACAAAGCTCCCCTTGTCGAGCTCCACGCCGAGATTTTCGGTGAAGTAGGTGTAGAGGTACCTGCCCATCGTGATGTGCGAAAATAGGTTCATTGGAAACACCGCTTTCTGGTTATTGGGCCCGGGGGCCCTTTATCTGCAAGGCGTCAAGGCGCGCCGCGCTGCGGGTTTGGTCCTGGCGGCGACCCGCGCCACCGTTCGGGCAGCATCGCCCGGAAGGAGCGCGCGAAGCCGTAATGGCCGCGCCGGTAACAGACGCGCAGCGCAACCCAGGCCGTCGCGAAGTAGAGCAGCAGGTTCACATGGGAGAGCGCGACGACGACCGTGTCGTAGTGGGCGATCCACCCGGCCTGCTTGTCGGCCGCGAAAATCTGCTGCAATACCAGGAACTGGTTGAGGAACACCATGACCGCCAGCGCCCCGAACGAGGCGAACATCCCGCGGCTGCGGTGCCGCGCCGCCGCGATGAGCGCCATCACGAGCACGGGGATCTGGTAACGCTCGTGCATACGGGTCGTGAACATGAAGACGGTCTGCATGAAGAGGAACCCCATCAGCCAGACGCTCTTTTCGGTGGCCGTGAACCACACGGCCACAAGCAGCGCCAGAGCCGCGGCCAAAAGCAGGGTCGAAAGGTGGTCCGCCTGGATCAGACCGAGGATTTTCGTGCTGAAATGCTTGTAATTGAGCCCCGCCGACGAATAGAAGTTGAAGGCGTTGAGGCTGGCCCCCTGGTACTGGCCGAAGCCGCCGAAGTAGATCTCCAGCGGCAGCGCCCAGCCCGAACGCGCCATGAAGGGCAGGAAGACCGCGAGCACCGTGCCCGCTCCCGCCGCCACGGTCCGGAAAATCCGTCTGGGCGGATAGGAGGTGAGCAGCGCGACCGCGTAGACGGGCGCGAAGTAAAGGGACTGGAACTTCATCAGGCAGGCCAGCGCCATGACGGCGCCCGACCAGACGGGCCTTCCCTCCTCGAGCAGCAGGAAGGCGAGCACCACCAAAAAGATCATGATGCTGTCCGTCTGCCCCCAGTAGGAGGAGTTGAGGATCCCGGCGGGATTGACCGCCCAGATCGCGGCTCCGGCCAGCCCCACGAGCTGCCCCTCCCGCCGCAGCACGCGGTAGAGGAGCGGGATGCACGCGAGGTCGAACAGCACCTGCCACCCCTTGAGGGCGAGCATCATATAGGGGTCGAAGGCGCGCACCGCGCCGATCCCGAGCAGCTTCCCCGTCAGGAAGAGGGGGAAGAGAAAAAGGGGCGGATAGTCAAGGTTCCCTATATTGTTATAAGCGCCGAAGAAGTCGTTTGCCACTCCGGTCGACCAGTCCACGTAGAAGCTCAGGTCGAAATAGTGCACGGTGATATAGGCGACCATCAGCCGCACCAGCGCGGCGAACGCCACCAGCACGGTCAAAAACCAGCGAATCTGCCCGCGTGAGGGACAAAAGGAAGCGCCCAGTCTTTTTTCATCCATCAGTTTACTTCCATTGCAATCAAAATTTTATCATATCGCGCCAAAACTGTCTGTTGAAGGTGTGAAAATTTTGTAAACTTTCCACATTTCCGTCGTTTTGTATAAATTTCCTACGAAAAATAGCAGTCAATTAGGAAGTTTTGCTCATCCCCTGCGGACAGTTCCTTGCGTTCCACCCGCGAAAAATATCCGTTTTCCCGCAACAGCTGTGCGAACGCCCCGGCGGATTTCCCGTCCGGGGCCGTGCAGGAGATGGTCAGCACCCGTCCGCCCGCGTCGCAGTCGAAATCCAAAATCGTCGCGCCCGCGTCCTCCGCCGCGTCTAGCAGCGCGGAAAACTGGGAGAGGTGCCGGCGCGGGGAGACCTCCATGTTGGTCACGACCCCCGCCATCGAATTGATATACTTCATGAGCAGCTCGGATTTCACCGGATCGCTCAGAATCTGCGAAAGCCGCCCCTCCTCGCCGGGCGTTGCGATCGCCGCGACGAGGCTGCTGCGCATGAGCTCCCCGCGCATATCCGCCGCGCGGGAGGCGAGCAGCATCCCCGCGGCCACGACGGCGGCCAGCGCCGCGAAAGCCACCGCCGCGGCCGCGGCGCGGCTCCGCCCGCCGTCCAGCATGCGGGACAGCCTGTGCGCGACCTTCTCCTTACTCAGCATACGTCTCCCCCGCCACTCCGAGATATTCCTCCAGCGAGACGCCGCGTTCAGTGATCTCCCGCGCCGCGCGCTTTCCAACATACCGGAAATGCCACGGCTCGTAGGTGATCCCGGTGATCTCCGTCTTGTCCTCCGGGTAACGCAGGATGAACCCGTACTCGGGCGCGTGCGCCGCGAGCCATTTGGCGGCCTGCGTTTCGGCAAAGCCGTGGTTGAGCATCTGGTAGCCGGGGGTCACGATGTCGGCCGCCAGCCCCGTCTCATGCTCGCTCGTGCCGGGAGGGGCGATCCACTGGGAGGTCACCTCGACCGCCTCCTCCTCGCTCAGGCCCAGCGAGATATACTCCTGCACCTTGTTGTTGAAATTCTGCCGCTGGCGCTCGGTCCCCCGGTAGGCGGAGACGACCATCAGGTCGACCCCCTGCGCGGCCGCGTCGTAGAGCATCCACAGCATCGAGCCCGCCGCATCCGCATCCATCTGGTAAGCGCCGCTCACCGGATAGAGTTCGGGCGTGTAGTCGTCCGGGACGGGGTTTTCCGCGTTCACAAGCAGCAGGTTCTCCAATTCGCCCACCTCTTTGCGGGGGAGCATCGTGGGTTCCGGCATGGCGCCCTCCTCTTCCGGAGCGGATGAAACGCTCTCTTCCGGCGCGGGACCGCGCGCGGTGCAGCCGCTCAAAATCAGCAGCGCCGCCAGTAAAAGCGCCGTCCCGGCTTTCCATAATCGTTTCATTCTATGCCTCCCATGCCTGTTCGTATGTTCCGGCGCGCCGTCCCGCGGCGGGCGCCCGTTCCCCGCCCGAACTCAACGTTTGGACGGGGCGCAGGAAGAATTGTTCTAGATATCTCCGCCCGCGTCTTTCGCACACCTCACGGAGCGCGCCTGTGGCGGTTGTCCGCGCCGCGCCTGAGCCCAACATTTTGAAGGGGTCCGGGGGAACCTTTTTCAAAAGCTGCAGGCCCGTTCCCCGGCCGCGTCTCACGGGGCGCGCCTGCGGCGGTTGTCCGCGCCACGCCTGAACCCAACATTTTGAAGGGGTCCGGGGGAACCTTTTTCAAAAGTTGCAGGCCCGTTCCCCGGCTGCGCCTCACGGGGCGCGCCTGCGGCGATTGTCCGCGCCGCGCCAGAGCCCAACATTTTGAAGGGGTCCGGGGGAACCTTTTTCAAAGGTTGCAGGCCCGTACCCCCGGCCGCGTCTCACGGGGCGCGCCTGCGGCGGTTGTCCGCGCCACGCCTGAACCCAACGTTTTGAAGGGGTCCAGGGGAAACTTTTTCAAAGGTTGCAGGCCCGTACCCCCGGCCGCGTCTCACGGGGCGCGCCTGCGGCGGTTGTCCGCGCCACGCCTGAACCCAACATTTTGAAGGGGTCCAGGGGAAACTTTTTCAAAAGTTTCCCCTGGTAGTATCTGCCGCGTCCGTCTCAAATATCCCCCGCCTCATAAAGGATGGCGGTGATGGCGGCAAGGGGCGCGGTCTCGCAGCGCAGGATGCGGCTGCCGAGCGAAAGGGTGAGCAGGCCGTTCCCGGCGGCGAAAGCCGCCTCGGAGGGCTCGAAGCCGCCCTCGCTTCCGACCATAATCGAAACCTCCCCGCCGAGTCGGCGGGAGAGCACGCTTTTCAGGCTTTCGTCGGCATTCTCATAAAAAAAGATGCCCAGCGGCGATTCCTTCATACGCGCGACTGCCTCCTCGAAGCCGACAAGCGGTTCGACGGGCGGCACCCGGCCGCGGCCGCACTGCTTGGCGGCCTCGAGCGCGATGCGGTTGAGGCGTTCGAGCTTCTTTTTCATCGACTTTTCATCGGGCCGGGAAACGCACCGGCGGGTCAGCACGGGCACGATCCGCCCGACGCCGAGCTCGACCGCCTTCTGCACGATCATTTCGAGCTTATCCCCCTTGGGCAGCGCCTGATAGAGGGTGATCTCCACCCCCGGCTCCCCGGCGGAGGGGGCGACCGCCTCCACCCGCAGGTCCACCCGCCCGGGATCGACCGCCTCGACGACGCACTGGTAGTCGTGCCCGGCGCTGTCGCAGACGGTGAGCGGCTCGCCGGGCTTCATGCGCAGGGAGAGCGCGATGTGGCGCGCGTCCTCGCCGGTGATGACAGCGGACCGCCCGTCCACCTCGCCGGTAAAAAACCGGGGCATTCCGCTACCCCCTCACGGCGGCCAGCGCGACCCAGCCGCCCGATTCGCGCCGGTCGGCGAGGCGGTAGCCCGCCCCTTCGAGGGCGGACACGACGTCCGCCTCCCGCGTGTCGATGATACCCGACGCGATGAACACGCCGCCCGGCTCGAGGAACCGCCCGAGGTCGGGGATGAGGCGCAGGATGACGTCCGCGACGATGTTCGCGGTCACGACCGCGAACCGCCCGTCCACCCTGTCCGCGAGGTCGCCCGCCAAAAAGGCCGCCCGGTCCCCGACGCCGTTGGCGGCGGCGTTTTCCTTCGCGACCCGCACGGCCACCTCGTCGATGTCCACGCCGACGGCCGAATCCGCGCCGAGCAGCAGCGCCGCCACGGCGAGGATGCCGCTGCCGGTGCCGACGTCAAGCAGCTTCACGCCGGGCGCCGCGTATTTTTCAAGCAGCTGCATGCACAGCCGCGTCGTATCGTGGGTGCCGGTGCCGAACGCCATGCCGGGGTCCATCGTGAGCACGACCTCGCCGGGCGCCGGTGCGTAGTCCTCCCACGAAGGGCAGACGACCAGCCGCTCCCCCACCCTGGTGGGGAAGTAATATTTCTTCCAGGCGGTGGCCCAGTCCTCCTCGTCGACCTTGTCCGTCTCGACCGAGAAGGGCACCCCCTCCGCCTCCAGCCGCTCCCGCAGGTAGGAGACCGCCTCGAGCGGGCTCTCGCCGGGGGAGATGTAGAGGTGGATGACCGCGTGGGTACGGTCGCGCTCCAGAAGCTCCTGCTCGATCAGGTCGACGTGCGCGATCTGCGGGGCGAGCTCCTCGATGTCGCTGTAGTCCTCGATATAGATGCCATAGGGCACCACCATGTTGGCGACCGCCTCGGCGGTTTCGATGCGCTCGACGGGCACCTTCAGTTTCACTTCGCTGTACTGCATGCCGCTCCTCCTTGTCCTAGTACGCTAATGTTTAATTATACAACAAAACCGCCCCCATAGAAAGGGCGGTTTTGTAAACAATTCTTATTTCATCGCATCCTTGAGCTTGTCAAAAAAGCTCTTGCGCTTTTCATAGTTGCGGTCGCTCGACAGGTCCTCGAACTTTTTGAGCGCGTCCTTCTGCTTGGCGTTCAGGTTGCGCGGGACCTCGATGTTGACCTTGACGTACTGGTCGCCGCGCCCGCGCCCGTTCACGTAGGGGATGCCCTTGTTGCGCAGGCGGAAGACGGTGCCCGACTGGGTGCCCTCGGGGACGTTGTACTTGACCTTGCCGTCGATGGTGGGCACGACGATCTCGTCCCCGAGCACCGCCTGGGTGAAGGTGATCGGGATGTCGCACCACACGTCGAAGCCGTCGCGCTCGAAGAGGGTGTCCGGGCGCAGCGTGACCATGATGTTCACATCGCCCGACGGCCCGCCGTTGAGCCCCTCGTCGCCCTGCCCGCGCAGCACGAAGGTCTGCCCGTCGTCGATGCCGGCGGGGACGGAGACCTCCAGTGTGCGGGTGTGGCGCACGCGGCCCATGCCGCGGCAGTCGCCGCACGGCTCCTTGACGATCTTGCCCTTGCCCGAGCACTTGGTGCAGGTGCGGGTGGTCTGGATGACGCCGATGGGGGTGCGCTGCTGGACCTTCACCTGACCGGTGCCGCCGCACTCGGGGCAGGTCTCGGGGGAGGTGCCCTTTTTGGCGCCGGAGCCGCCGCAGGTCTCGCATTTTTCAAGCCGCTGGACCGTGATCTGCTGCTTGCAGCCCTTGGCCGCCTCCATGAAGGAGAGGCCGACCGTCACGTTGATGTCGTTGCCGCGGATCGGGGCGTTGGGGTTGCGCGGCCGGGAGGAGCCGCCGCCGAATCCGCCGAATCCGCCGCCGAAGAAGCTCTCGAAGATGTCCCCGACGTCGAAGCCGCCGAAGCCCCCTCCGAAGCCGCCCGCCCCGGCGCCCGCGCCGTAGCTCGGGTCGACGCCCGCGTGGCCGAACTGGTCGTACCGCTGGCGCTTGGTGGAGTCGCTGAGCACCTCGTAGGCCTCGTTGACCTCCTTGAATTTGGCCTCGGCGGTCTTGTCCCCCGGGTTCATATCGGGATGGTACTGTTTGGCGAGCTTGCGGTACGCCTTTTTGAGGTCGTCCGCGGAGGCGTCCTTCGAGACGCCCAGTACGTCATAATAATCCCGTTTATCAGCCAATTGCCCTCACCTCTGCTTTCCGCTCCCATGTCACCGGAACGGCTGTTTCACGCGGCAAGGCGAGAGGCCCCGCCCCCCGCCTTGCCGCAGACTTTTTCCATTGTATTATTTTTTGTCGTCCTCGTCAACCTCGCGGTAGTCGGCGTCGACATAGTCCCCGCCGCCGGCGGAGGCGCCGCCGTCATCCTGCTGCGCGCCCGCCTCGGGGCCGGCGCTCTGCTGCGCCTGCTGGTACATCTTGGAGGACATCTCGTAGAAATCCTTCTGCAAGTCCTCCTGCTTCTGCTTGATGTCGTCGACGTTCGTGCCCTTGAGCGCCTCTTTGAGGGCGTCGATCTTCTGCTGGACGCGGCTCTTCTCGTCGGCGGACACCTTGTCGCCCAGGTCGGTCAGCGCCTTTTCGGACTGGTAGACCATCTGGTCGGCGGCGTTGCGCACGTCGATCTCCTCGCGGCGCTTCTTGTCCTCCTCGGCGAACTGCTCCGCCTCTTTGACCGCCTTGTCGATGTCGTCCTTGGACATGTTGGTCGACGCGGTGATCGTGACGTTCTGCTCCTTGCCGGTGCCGAGATCCTTCGCGGTGACGTGGACGATGCCGTTCGCGTCGATGTCGAAGGTGACCTCGATCTGCGGCACGCCGCGCGGCGCGGCCGGGATGCCGTCGAGCCGGAACATGCCCAGCGTCTTGTTGTCGCGGGCCATCTCGCGCTCGCCCTGGAGCACATGGACCTCGACCGAGGTCTGGCCGTCGGCGGCGGTGGAGAAGATCTGGCTCTTCTTGGTCGGGATGGTGGTGTTGCGCTCGATGATCTTGGTGCAGACCCCGCCGAGCGTCTCAATGCCGAGGGAGAGCGGGGTGACGTCGAGGAGCAGGAGCCCCTTCACGTCGCCGCCGAGCACGCCGCCCTGGATGGCCGCGCCGACCGCGACGCACTCGTCCGGGTTGATGCCCTTGAAGGGATCCTTGCCGCAGAACGCCTTGACCGCGTCCTGCACGGCGGGGATGCGGGTGGAACCGCCGACGAGCAGCACCTTGTCGAGGTCGGAGACCTTGAGGCCCGAGTCGGCCATCGCCTTGCGCACCGGCTCCATCGTCTTTTCGACGAGGTCGGCGGTCATCTCGTTGAACTTCGCGCGGGTCAGCGTGACGTCGAGGTGCTTCGGCCCGGTCGCGTCGGCGGTGATGAAGGGCAGGTTGATGTTCGCCTGCGTCATGCCGGAAAGCTCGATCTTCGCCTTCTCGGCGGCCTCTTTCAGGCGCTGCATGGCCATCTTGTCGCCGCGCAGGTCGATGCCGGAGTCCTTCTTGAACTCGTCCGCCAGGTAGTTGATGATCCGCTCGTCGAAGTCGTCGCCGCCCAGGCGGGTGTTGCCGTTGGTGGCGAGGACCTCCTGGACGCCGTCGCCCATCTCGATGATCGAGACGTCGAAGGTGCCGCCGCCGAGATCGTAGACCATGACCTTCTGGTCCTGCTCCTTATCGATGCCGTAGGCCAGCGCGGCCGCCGTCGGCTCGTTGATGATCCGCTTGACGTCGAGGCCGGCGATGCGTCCGGCGTCCTTGGTGGCCTGGCGCTGCGCGTCGGAGAAGTAGGCGGGCACGGTGATGACCGCCTCGGTGACCTTTTCGCCGAGGTAGGCTTCCGCGTCGTCGCGCAGCTTCTGCAGGACCATCGCGGAAATCTCCTGCGGGGTGTAGTTCTTGCTGTCGATCGTGACCTTGTAGCTGGAACCCATATGCCGCTTGATCGAGGAGATCGTGCGGTCGGGGTTGGTGATCGCCTGGCGCTTGGCCACCTGACCCACCATGCGCTCGCCCGTCTTGGAGAACGCGACGACCGACGGGGTCGTGCGCGCGCCTTCCGCGTTGGCGATGACGACGGGTTCGCCGCCCTCCATGACCGCCACGCAGCTATTTGTCGTACCTAAGTCGATACCGATGATTTTTCCCATGATAAAAGCCCTCCAGATCTATTAAACTTAGTTTTTACGAAAGGGATATCGTTTCGCGGCTCTCCCGCGGAATCGTCTGAACCTGATTTGCGCCGTCAGTTGGCGACCTTGACCATCGCGTGCCGGATGATCCGGTCCCCGAGCTTGTAACCCTTCTGGAACACCTCGACGATGACGCCCGCCTCGGCGTCCTCGTCCTCCACGTGCATGACCGCGTTGTGGAAGTCGGGGCTGAAGACGTCGCCCGCCGCGCCGAACTCCTCGACGCCGAGCTTGGCGAAAACGTCCTTAAAGTTTTGCAGGATCATCTCGACGCCCTTTTTGAATTCGGCGTCGGTGCAGGGCGCCGCGAGCGCCCGCTCGATCGTGTCCACGACCGGCAAAAACTGCGCGACCGCGGCGGCGGTGGCCTGCGGGTAGATCGCTTCCTTCTCCCGGACGCTCCGCTTGCGGAAGTTGTCGTATTCCGCCATCGTGCGAAGCAGCTTGTCGTTCAGGGAATCGACCTGCTCCCTGAGGAGTTCGGCCTCGCTCTTTTCGGGAGCGGTCTGTTCCGCCTCCTGCGCGGGGGCCTCCTCCCGCTCCTGCGGCTCCGCCTGCGGGGCCGTGTCCTTCGTCTCTTCTGCCAAATCTGCTCACAACCTATCTCTGTTATTGTTATTCCTGCTCAAACGTCTCCGCAAGGAGCTTTCCCAGCGTTTTGGAGAAATACTCGATGTGCGGGATGATCTTCGCGTAATCCATGCGCACCGGCCCGATCACGCCGATCGCGCCCGAATTCTGCTCGCCGATCTTGTAGCGCGTGACGACCACCGAGGTGTCCGCCAGCTCGCTCTGGGGGTTCTCCTTGCCGATCGTGATAAAGACCGCGTCGCTTTTGGAGGCGAGCACCCCGAGGAGCTGTTCACGGTTGTTCATCGTCAGCAGCAGGTCGCGGGCGATGTCGGAGAACTCCTTGTAGCCCAGCAGGTTGACGCTGCCGGAGGTGTAAAACTGCCCCTCGTTGATCTCGCGGCAGAGCTCGTACACGGTGGCGAGCACCGGGACGAAGAGGGTGGAGTAGTCGCCGAGGGTCACGGCGATCGAGTTGATGTACCACTGGGAGATGTCCGAAACCGATTTGCCGACCAGGCGGCCGTTGCAGAACTGGTTGAGAAATTCGACGATCTCGGTGGTCAGCCCGAAGTCGACGCGGCAGACCTTGTTTTTGATGACGCCGTTGGTCGCGATGACCAGCACGACGACGGTCCGCGCGCCCGCAGGGACGATCTCGACCCGCTTGACCTGCACCGTCTTGGGGGTGATGGTGGTCGAGACGGTCGCGCACTTGGTGTAGTCGGCGAGGGCCTCGGCCGCGTCCTCCAGGAGCCTGTCGGGATCGGGGTCGCGCACGTTGAAAAGCGCGTCGATCTCGCGCTGCTCCTCCTCCGAGAGGGGCTGGCAGTGCATGAGCTGGTCGACGTAGATGCGGTAGCCCAGATGGGAGGGCACCCGCCCCGCCGAGGTGTGGGGCTGTTCGAGCAGCCCCATGTCGAAGAGCGCCGCCATATCGTTGCGGATGGTGGCGGAGGACACCTGGAAGTCAAGCTTCCGGGCGACCGTCTTGGATCCGACGGGCTCCCCCGTCTCGATATAGGTTTCGACGATGGCCGTCAGGACCTTCAGTTTTCGAATGTCGAGCTTCACCGTTCCCACCTCACATTCCCGTTCCCGGCGAAGGGCTCTTTAGCACTCATTATTTACGAGTGCCAACAACTATAATGTACCACACTTTTCTGCAAAGTCAAGGGAATTCACGAAATGTTTACAGAATTTCTAGCACTCTATATATGAGAATGCTAATTATGTAAATTATGTACAAACTTTAAAAAATTCATTGTACATATTGACATTGCTTCCATTTTGTAGTTTAATAGGGACAGAGAGAGAATCAACCATTTCACAACCGACAACATAAGGAGGTTTTATCATGATCATCAAAGACGTTATGCTTCACTCCGCGGAGGACCTCCGCCAGTTCATGTATCTTGCCATGCAGTCGTCCGAGGACATCGGCGTGCACACCACCGACGGCAAGATCGCGGACGCGAAATCGATCCTCGGCCTGATGGCGCTCGACTACAACAAGCCCGTCAAGGTCGTCACCGAGGACAGCCACTTCATCAAGCAGATCGAAAAGTGGGCGGTCTAAGGTATCCCCGCCTCACGGACGAGGGCCGGCGGCCCTCCCCGCGTACCCCCGCCCGATCAATGCATCCCGCAATAAAGCGGCCGCCTTTGGCGGCCGCTATTTGTTTGCCGCCGAGTGGCGGAGCTTGTCGGTAGTCGACCGACAGCGACCCCTTAGGTTTACCGCTCATCGAGCGGCGCAGTTTGTCGGTGGTCGCTCGGCGAGCGGCGGAGCTACCGGGTCCCGCCCCGGCGGGCGGCCCTATTTCTTGGCCGCCCAAGAAATAGGGGAAAGAAACCGCAGGGGGCCTGGGCGGCCTGCCCGGGCTGCGCCCGGAGCGCGCTACGCGCGACGGCCGCTCGCGGGCGCTCCGCCCCGCGGCCCCGGCTTGAGTCCGCTGCGCGGACCCGGCCCTGCGGGCCGGATTCTCTATCAGGATGGCCTGCGGCCAAATCCCTGCGACCCCAGCGCCGCCTCCGGTTGGCCTTCGGCCAAAGTCGGCGGCGCCCCGTCACGGATAAACGGACAAGTGTACAGCATCCCGCCCGCCGCCGCGCCGCGGGCGCAATGCCTCTGCCCGAGAATCCCCGGAACCGTACCGGTAGTTCCCATAGGGGAGGCACGGCCGCTTTTGCGTGGCGCGTAGCGCCCACGGGGAGGCGGAAAACTGCGCGGCTTCGCCGCGCACGCGGGCAAGGCGCGCGAACGCCCGGAACGGGCGTTGTTTTCCGCCGTATGGTTTTGGCGAGCCATCCGGCTTCGGCCGTTGGGAGCGCCCGCAACCTGAATTGAGCCTTCAGCTGGTGCACCCGTGGGGAGTGACGGTAACTTGCGGGTTCTGGCAAGGTACTCCAGGGGATCCCTAAGGGGGCGGCGGAGCCCCCTTAGGCGTCCTTCTTTGGGTACTTTCTTTGACGCAAAGAAAGTACCCCGCCTGCCGGGGCGGGACCCGGCAATCTTCGCCGCCGAAGGCGGCACATCTGAAGCGCCCCGGAGGGGCGCGCAAAAAGCCCCGCCGGGCGCAGCGCGGCAAATCAGCTCTCCCCCGTCTGCTTGCGGCGGCGGTAGATGGTCGAGCGGCTGACGCCGCACAGCTTGGCGATCTCGGCGGCGGTCAGCTCCTTGCGCTGCCACTGGCAGAGCAGCTCGTCGAAGTGGTTGGGCAGCGACTTATGGGGCCGGCCGAACTCGACCCCGCGCGCCTTGGCGGCTGCGATCCCCTCGGCCTGGCGGCGGCGGATGTTCTCCCGCTCGTTCTGGGCGACGAAGGAGAGGAGCTGGAGCACCAGGTCGCTGATGAAGGTGCCGAGCAGGTCGCGGCTCTGGCTGGTGTCGAGCAGCGGCATGTCGAGCACGCGAATGTCGGCGCCCTTCTTTTTGGTGATGTTGCGCCACTCCTCCATGATCTCCTGGTAGTTGCGGCCCAGCCGGTCGATGCTTTTAACGACGAGCATATCCCCTTTTTTGAGCTTCCGGTAGAGCTTGCGGTAGGCGGGACGGTTGAAGTCCTTGCCGCTCTGTTTATCCACAAAGAGGAATTCCGGGCGCACCCGGGCCTCCGCCAGCGCGATGAGCTGGCGGTCTTCGTTCTGGTCCCGGGTCGACACCCGCGCGTATCCGAATATACGTGTCTCCAAAAATCCTTCCCTCCTCCGGCGCGGATACGCCGGCGACATCTCCCTGAAAACGTGTCATAAGGTAGTATCACCGGGAAGCCCGATAAAACACCCGCCGCCCGCTTCTTTCCCGCCCCATACGCCCGTCCGGGCGGCGGGAGCGGGTGCAAATCCTGTTAAATCTGACAGAATCAGGGCAGTAAAACCCAAAGCGGCTCCAAACCGGGTTTTGGTTTGGAGCCGCTTTGACAACAATATCCTTTTCAATTGTACCAGGACGCGGGGCCGGGCATGGATTTCTGTCGGCAAGCATGACGCTCGTTACCATAATGTCTCCGTCGGATACCCGTTCTCTTTGGTTTCACTATCATTCAACGATTGTACTGCCTATTATATAGGACTCCCCCGCGATTTGCAAGACCGGGCTTTCCGCTCAATGGAACCAGCCGTGCCCGAACCGCGCGAGCAGCGCGTCCGCCTCGGGCGGGCCCATCGAGCCGGGCTCGTAGGGCAGGACCGGCAGGCCCTCGGCACGGCCGAGCTCCCGCAGGCGTTCGACGAACCGCCAGCTCGTTTCGATCTGGTCCCACTGGGAGAACCACGACCGCTCGCCGCGGATGCAGGCGCCGAGCAGCCGCTCGTACGCCTCGGGGGTATTGATGCGGTTTTCGAGCGAGCAGCTCTGGCAGAAATCCATCTTCGCCTGCGCGACCTCGTCGGTGTCGCCGGGGCGCTTGATGTTGAACTGCAGGTAGACCCCCTCGGTGGGCTGGATCTTGATGAGGAGCACGTCGTGAGCCACGTCGGGGGAGGGGCGGCGGAAGACGACCGCGACCTGCATCTCCCGCCGGCCGAGCTTTTTGCCGGTGCGGATGTAAAAGGGCGCGCCACGCCAGCGGTCGTTGTCGATGAAGAGGCGCAGCGCGGCGTATGTCTCGGTGGAGGAATCGGGCGCGACCGCCTTTTCCGCGCGGTAGCCCGCGTACTGCCCGAGCAGCAGGGCGTCGCGCACCCCGCCCGCCTCGGGCAGACGCAGGGCGCGCAGAACCTTGAGCTGCTCGGCGTGCATATCGGGGCCGGAGAACTGCGCGGGCCGCTCCATGGCGACGATCGACAGGATCTGGAACAGGTGGTTCTGCACCATGTCCTTGAGCGCGCCGCTCGTGTCGTAATAACCGCCGCGCGTGCCGACCCCCTCCTCCTCGAGGGCGGAAATCTGCACCGATTCGATGAACCGCGCGTCCCAGAGGTTGGTGAAGATGGGGTTGGTAAAGCGGATGGTCTGGATGTTGCGGACCATCTCCTTGCCGAGGTAGTGGTCGATGCGGTAGATGTTTTCGGGGTCGAAGAAGGCCTCCAGCCTGCGGTTGAGCTCCCCGGCGGCCGCGAGGCTTTCGCCGAACGGCTTTTCGAGAATGACCTTGCCCCGGCGCGCGCCGCGCACCGCGGCGAGCCCGTCGGCGATCACGCCGAAGAAGCGGGGCGCGACCGCGAGGTAGAAGATATGCCCGTCGACTCCCTCCGCCTCATAGTATTCCTCCAGCCCGGCGTAGGCCGCCGGGTCGGAAAAGTCCATCCGGTAGTAGCCGATGCGTCCGGCGAACCGGCCGAACGCCTCCTCGGAATAGGGCAGGCGGGCGTATTTGCGGACCCATTCCCGCGCGAGCTCGCGGTAGCCCTCGTCGGTGTAGTCCCGCCGCCCGATGATGAGGATGCGGTAATCCGCGCCCGGCCCACCGGACTCGCCGGCGTTGTAGAGGGCGGGCAGCAGCTTGCGGAAGGTGAGGTCGCCGGTGCCGCCGAAGATGGTGAACGCCTTCATAGTCCCTTCCCCCATTCGTGGTGGAAGCTGCCTTCCCGGTCGGTGCGCAGGAAGGTGTGCGCGCCGAACCAGTCGCGCTGCGCCTGGATGAGGTTCGCGCCGACATGCGCACCCCGGAAGGCGTCGAGATAGGAGACGGCGGCGGTCATCGCGGGCAGCGGCAGCCCGGAGGCGATCCCCGCCCCTGCGGCGGCGCGCAGGCTCCGCTGGTTATCGGCGACCCGCGCGCGGAAGAATTCGTCCAGCATGAGGTTTTCGAGCCCCGGGTCCCGCCGGTAGGCGGCGGTGATGTCGTCGAGGAAGGCGGCCTGGATGATGCACCCGGCGCGGAAGATCGACGCGATCTCCCCGAGCCTCAGGTCCCAGCCGTACCGCCCGGACGCGTCGCGCAGCAGCGCGAAGCCCTGCGCGTAGGCGGCGATCTTCGCGGCGTAGAGCCCCTCGCGCACCTGCTCGGCAAAGGCTTCCCGGTCCCCCGCCCGCGCCGGCTCCGGACCGGGCAGCAGCTTCGCGGCCGCGGCGCGCTCCTCCAGCCGGTTGGAGAGGATGCGGGCGTTGCAGGCGGCGGTGATCATCGAGAGGTCCACCCCCTGCCTGAGCGCCTCGATGCTCGCCCAGCGGCCGGTGCCCTTCTGGGCGGCGCTGTCGACGATCCGGTCGATGAGCTCCCCCTCCGCCAGGTCGTCCCGTTCGCGGAAAACGCCCGCCGTGATGCCGACCAGGAAGCTGCGCAGCTCCCCCTCGTTCCAGCGTGCGAAGACGTCCGCCAGCTCCCGGTTGGAAAAGCCCCCCACATGCCTGAGCAGCAGGTAGCTCTCCGCGATGAGCTGCATGTCGGCGTATTCGATGCCGTTGTGCACCATCTTGACGTAGTGCCCCGCGCCGTCCGGGCCGATGTAGGCGCAGCAGGGCTCTCCCGCCGCGCGCGCGGCCACCGCCTCCAGCACCGGGCGCACGAGCGGGTATGCCTGCTCGTCGCCGCCCGGCATGATCGAGGGGCCGTGCCGCGCGCCCTCCTCGCCGCCCGAGACGCCCACGCCGAAGTAGACGATCCCCTTCTTTTCGAGCGCGGCCTGCCGCCGCCGGGTGTCCTCGAAGAAGGAGTTGCCCCCGTCGAGGAGGATGTCCCCCTCCTCGAGCAGCGGCTCCAGCTGCCCGATAACCGCGTCGACCGGCGAACCGGCCTGGATCATCAGCATGACCCTGCGGGGCCGTCTGAGGGCCGCCACGAGCTCCTGGAGGCTGTAGAAGGGGGAGAGGTTCTCATGCGGGTGTTCCCGCATCACCTGTTCGGTCACCTCGCGGCTGCGGTTGTAGCCCGCCACCCGGAAGCCGTGGTCCGCCATGTTGAGCGCGAGGCTCCGGCCCATCACCGAAAGCCCCACCATTCCGATGTCAAAAAGCGCCTGCATCCGTCATCCATCCTTTCCCGCCGCCCCCCGGGGCGGCCTGAGCGTCTTCATTCGGGGCGTCGAGCACAACCGCCACCCCTTCGCACGCGTCCACGCGCGCGCATTCCTTTCCGATGAGCCCCGTCTCCCGGTCGACCGCGAAGCACACAAGCCCGCCCGCGTTCCGGTTCGCCGCGAGCAGGAACCGCCCGTCGGGGGAGAGCAGGATGTCGCGCGGGTGGTCGCCTCCGCAGGGCGCGCGCTGGATCACCCGCGTGCGCGTCCCCCGGGCTTCGAGCACGGCGATCACGTTTTCCCCCCGCACCGAGACGTAGAGGAACCGCTCGTCGTTCGAGAGCCGCACGGCCGCCGCCTCGCTCCCCTCCCGCGCGCCGGGCGGCAGCAGCGGCTCGGCCCCGGCCGGGACGAACCCCTCCGGTCCCGCCTCGAAGCTGTAGAGCGTATTGTCCCCCTGCGCCGCCACGAAAAGCCGCTCCCCCGCCCGGTCGAACACCCCGTGGCGCGGCCCGCTCCCCTTCGGGAAGGGGACGCTCCCCGCGGGGGCCAGGCTCTCCCGGTCGAAGAGGCGGATCTCGTCGAGGTTCATGCAGGGCACAAGCAGGAACCGCCCCCGCGCCAGCACCTGGTGGCAGCCGGCCCCCGGGGCGATCTCGATCCGCTTTTCAAAGAGCGGCGCGTCCGCCTCCAGCCGGTAGACGGTCACCGTCCCCTCGTGGAAGTTCGCGCCGTAGACCCGGTCCCCGTCAAAGGCGGTATAACAGCCGGGCGTCATCTCGCAGAGGTATTCGACGACGCAGGGCCCGCCGGAGACGCGCAGGTCGGCGAGGCAGAGCCCCGCGCGGCTGCCCCGCCGCACCGGAGCGGCGAGCAGGCCGTCCCGCAGCGCGAGGTATTTGGCGTCGGGCGCCTCAAGGAGGAGCTCGGGCGCGGTGAGCGCGCCCGTCTCCCCGTCGAAGGAGAAGCGGAAAACGCCGCGGCTGCGCGGCGAATCGTAGGTGCCGAGATATCCCGTGAGAATTGCCATACCCGTCTCCTTTCCGTCTGTCACAAGCATGCCGCGGGGCCCGCCGGTTTATGCGCGTCCGCGGAATCGAAAACGATAACTGATACTGTTTACTTTTCTATCATATGCCGCGCCGCCCCGGTTGTCAAGGGGAAGCACGTGCGGACATCCGGAAAATTCCATTCTCCAACTGTAATAATATCATTTACAGTTCAAATGTCAACCCCTTTTCCCGCAGACGCCCGCGAAAAAGCCCCGGGACCGCCAAGGCGGTCCCGGGGCGCGCGTGGTCCGTCAGAGGCCGAGCAGCGCCTGCGCCACCGAAAAATAGATGACGAGCGCGAACGCGTCCACGATCGTGGTGATGAGGGGAGCGGCCATGATGGCGGGGTCGGCTTTGAGCATCCGCGCGGCCATCGGGAGCACGCCGCCGATCGTCTTGGCCATGACGACGGTGGCAAAAAGGGCGAGCGCGACGGTCAGCGCAAGGGCGGGGCTTCCGGGATGGGTGATCAGCAGCCGCGCGAAGTTGACGGCGGAGAGCGCCGCGCCGACGACGAGGCTGACCCGCAGCTCCTTCCACAGCACCTGGAAGAAGTCGGCGGGCCCGATGTCGCCGACGGCCATGCCGCGGATGACCAGCGTGCTCGACTGGCTGCCCGCGTTGCCCCCCGTGTCGGTGAGCATGGGGATGAAGGTGACGAGCAGCGGCATGGCGGCGAAGGCGGCCTCATAACGCCCGAGGATGCCGCCGGTGATCATGCCCGAAACCATGAGCACGAGCAGCCAGACGATGCGGTTTTTCGCGAGGGTAAAGACGCCGGTGCGCAGGTAGGGACGCTCGGAGGGGACGATGGCGGCCATCTTCTCGAAGTCCTCGGTGGCCTCCTCCTCCATGACGTCCATCACGTCGTCGACGGTGACGATGCCGACCAGGCGGTTTTCCCGGTCGACCACCGGCATTGAGATGAAGTCGTACTTCATCATCCGCTGGACGGCCTCCTCCCGGTCCTCGGTCGTCTCGGCGGTGATCACGTCGGGCTCCATCAGCGCGCCGATCGTCTCGTCGTCCTGGGCGAGCAGCAGGTCCTTGACGGTCACGACCCCTTCGAGCAGACGCCGGTCGTCGATCACGTAGCAGGTGTAGATCAGCTCGCTGTCCTCGCCGGTGCGCCGGATGCGCTTGATCGCGTCCTGCACGGTCATCGACTTGCGCAGGTCGATGAACTCCGCCGTCATGATGCTGCCGACCGAGTTCTCGGGATAGTTGAGGAACTGGTTGATGAGGCTGCGGGTCTCGGGCGCCGCGCTTTTGAGCACCCGCTTCACAACGCTGGCGGGCAGCTCCTCGAGCATGTCGACCGCGTCGTCCACGAAGAGGTCCTCCACGATGGCGGAGAGCTCCTTGTCGGTGATCGACCCGACGATCACCTGCTGGGTCTCGGGCGGCAGGTTGGAAAAGACCTCCGCCGCCAGCTCCTTGGGCAGCGTGCGGAAGGCGAGGGTCGCCTTTTCCTGCGGAAGCCGCTCGATGAAGTCGGCGATGTCCACCTCGTTTTCCTCGGCGAGCGCGGCGCGCAGGCTGCGGTAATCGCGGTTTTCAAGGTACCCCATGAGCAGGTCGAAATCGTATTCCATTTCCATTGGTTCATCCTCCTGTCTGCTTTCGTTACAGCGAGGAAGCCCCAAACAGACAAAACCGCACGGGGACCCCGGCCAAACCCGGCGCCCCCGTACGGCGATATTCCTGCGGGATGCTATCTGCGGGAAAAATCAGGCGGAAACGCGGTTTTCCCGGCCCGCAACGGAACGTCGCTGTCTATTTTGGTACTTCGGCCGCAGTTATCCACTGATTTTTCCTCCTTTTTTGCTCAATTCGGCGATTTTTTCTGCAAAAATCCCCTAATACGAGAATAGCACTTTTTCACGCCCGTTTCAACCGGTTTTCACCGTTTTATTTGCATTATTGAAAGATCCAAGAAAAAGCCGGCCCCGCTTTCCGGAGAAAGCGGAACCGGCAGGGAAACGCATGGTTACGGGTCCTGTTTCCGCCGCGCGCAGAGCGCGGCGGCCGCGCCCGACGACGCGAGCAGCGCAAAGAGCAGCGCGGGCGGCAGGGAGCCGTCGCCCGTGTCGGGGATCGGCGAGACCGGGATGGGGATCTCCTCGATGATCTTCACGTCGAGCGGGACGAGAGGGCGCAGGATGCCGCCGGAATCGCCCGAACCGCCGCCCGAGCTCCCGCCGCCCGAGGGCGCCTTTTCAATCGTGAGGAAAAAGGCGGTCGAGGCCTGGAGCCTGCCGTCCTCGCCGAGCGTGAAATCGCCCGGGTCCCCCACCTCGGTGCCCGAGGGGCTGCCGGTCTCCTCCTCCGGAGTGCCCGCCCGGCCGGCGGCCGCCGGAAGGGACGGATCGATCACCTCTCCCGTATCGTCCGGCGCGGCCAGCGCCGTCACGCCGGGAAGCAGCAGGCAGAGGCTCAGGAGACACCCCGCAAGCAGCCTGATCATTCGTTTCATTCTGGTCCCTCCCCTGTCAGTTTAAAACCGTGATGGTCATTTTGGCGCCCGCCGAACCGACGTACTCCTCCGTTTCGAGTGCGTAGGCGTTGAAGACCGCGGTCGCGAGATATTCGCCCTTTTCCAGTTCCACGTCGAGCTTTGCCGACTGGATGTGGTGGTTGGGCTCGATGAGCCCCGTCTGGTAAATCAGCTCGCCCGTGTCGTCCAGCGTGATCTGCACCTGCATGAGGTACTGGTTGCCCGGCACGTTTTCGATCTGGAGCGGTCCTTCCGCCTTCCCGTTCGTAAAGGTGGGCGTGGTGTTGATCGAAATGTTGAACATCCCCTCGTCCACCACCCGGTTGAGCTCGGCGATGATCTCTTCCTCCGTCTTGTTTTCCAGTTGCCCGGCCAGCGCGGCCGTATCCCGCACCATGCCGGACGGCCCCGCCTTCGGGGTCCGCAGCAGGATGACCAGCAGGACGACCAGCGCCGCCGCCAGCAGCACGCAGGCCGCCAGCAGCAGCTTTTTGCCGCCGTCCGTCCGGGCTTCGGCCCTCTCGGGCGTCTTTTGCTCTTCCATACCTTCGACCGCCTATCCTCTGTTTTTTCTATCGCAACCGCCCCTGCGGGCGCGTGTATTCTAAATTTGGGGCGCGGGGAAACCCCGCGGGCTTCGGTGGGTATTCTTGTAAAAGGGGCCCCGGGCCCCGCGCGGAAGGCTTCCGCGCGGGGTTCCCGGAGAAATGTCTCAGGTTAAGTGCAAACAGGATATGAATCCGATTACGCGGCGGCGATCGTGTAGGTGACCTTGACGGCCAGCGCGTTGGCAGTGGAATCGCCCTTCGCGACGAAGCACTCGAGCGGGAGCATCTTCTTGACCGGGTCGGTAACGCCTTCCGCCGGGGCGTTGACAGTCCAGTCGGCGGCGGCCGGGGCGGTGATCTCCTCGTGGACGCTCACGCCGTTGATATAGAGGACTAACTGTTTCGCGGTCAGGTTGTTGTCGCCGGGCTTGTAGTCCGCAATGTTCAGCTTGCCGGCGGTCAGGGTCGGGCTGCCGATCGAGGTCGGGGCCTTCAGCGTCCAGCCGTTCTGGCCCGCGGATGTGATGTTCGTCACCTTGACGGCGATCTTGCCCTTATTCTCGATGCGGTACTCGGTCGGCTCTGCGGCGGAACCGTCGGCGCCGTAGCCGTACATGGCGACGGAGAGCGGAATCGAGACGTTGATCTGGGAGTTCAGATCGGGGTTGGTCGCGTCTTTATCGACCGTGAGGTTGAACGAGGTGTCCGCGCTGTACTTACCGTCCGCATCCGGGCTAATCTGCGTGGGGTCCGCCACGCTGGTTTCGCCGGCAGCGAAAGCGGTGATGCTCAGGGTCAGAACGATGGATACCGCGAGAAGAACTGCTAACATTTTTTTCATGATTTTTGACCTCCTGATGTTGATATGATATGGGTTTTATAATGACGTTTGATGAATGACCGTTTCGCTCGCATTCCCCCTTCTGCCGATACGCGGCCGCCTCAGCCTCCCACTTCCAGTTGGATCTTTGCGGCCGCCTGGCCGACGCGGGTGTGCGCCTCATCCTGAGCGTAGGCGGTAAATACCGCGGTTGCGTAATAGAAACCCTCGGGCAGCTCCTCGTCGAGCCTGATTTTCTGTATGTATTGGCCCGGCTTGATGCCCTTGGATTGGTAAACGGTTTCCCCGGTGTCGTCCAAAACGATTGACACCGTCATGTTGTAGCGGTTTCCCGGGACATTCTCGATGTTCGCGACGCCCTCGCCCTTTGCGTCCGGGAAGGTGATGTAGGAATTGATCGCGATGTTGAACATGCCTTCGTCCACCACCCGGTTGAGCTCGGCGATGACCTCCTCCTCGCTCTTTCCCGGCAGCGCGCCGGTCAGCGCGCTCACGTCAAAGAAGCTGTCCTGCCGGTGGCTGCTGCGCCACCAGAAAAATCCCGCAGCCGCTGCCGCGACCAGAACAACCGCGATTCCCGCGGCAAGCCATGCGCGTCCCCGCTTTTTCCGCGGGGCGCTTTCGGTCTCGTTCATTTCACATCACCTCCTCAGCTCACGCTCTCGGGCGAAATGCCCACCGTATAGGTCACCTGGGCGAGCTGCTTCCCGGTCGTGCTGTCCTCGCCCTTGGCGATGTAGCTCTCGATCGCGATCGGGTAGGAGACCCACGCCCCCTCGGACGCCGCGCCCGCGATCGCCCAGCCGGTGAAGTCCGCGCCCGCCATCCAGCTTCCGCCCGCGGAAGCGGTCGTGATCTGCTGGTCCGCCAGCCGCAGGGTCGCCTGCCCGTGGGACATCTGGTTCTTGTTGACGAGGTAGGTCCTGTCCGCGCCGTCCACGAAGGAGGAGGGGTCCATGAGCCGGAAGCCCGAAGCGGCCTCCGCCGAGAGCCCCGTCACCTTGATCGGGAAGTTGGAGCCGTTCTGGATGCCGTAGTTCGTCGGGACCGCCACCGAACCGTCCGCGCCGTAGCCGTAGGACTGGACGGTGAGCGGCAGGGTCGCGTTGATCGCCGCGGGCTGCATCAGGAATTTGACCTCGGCGGAGCTTTCGGCTTTTTTCGTCTCCGTGCCGCCGTCCAGCAGCGACAGGTTCATGCCCAGTGTGCCGGTGTGTCGCTCCGCGATCGCATTGGCGTTATATACCTCTATTTTGAAAGGATGTGCCTCATTGGCCGCCACGTCGACCGACATTTGTGTATCGCCCGGACTGACGCTCATGTATTGGGTACCGTCATGCCGCATAAACGCAATGTTCTTCATGGCGTCTTCGCTGCCCCAGGTGGTCCGATATATCTGGGGATTGACATAATTGGTGGTTCCCCAGTCGATAGTAAATCCATCGTCCGGGGTATACTGGTAGCTTCCCACCCCCAGCTTCATGGCCTTGTTATAACCACTGCGCACCGTGAAGGTCGCCGCGTCGTTGGGAACCATCGACGCCAACTCGACCGAAGTGGTCAGCGCGTCGTTTCCGGCGCTGTAGGCGAGCTCCCAGAGGGAGAGCACCGCCGGGTCGCTGAGCAGGGTTTCCGCGGAGTCGCCGGTCCCATACACCGCCTCGACCTGGTATTCGCCCGCGCCGTCGGCAAGCGTCGGCGTGAAGGAAACCGTCACGGTATTGGGGTCGCCGGCGGCGGGTAACGCCAGGATCGCACCGGCCACATAGGCGTTCTTCGTCTTATTGAAGATGCGGTAGCCCGTCGGGGTGTCGCCCGCCGTCGTGATTGTGAAGGACGCCGGGGTTCCCAGCTTCACGAAGGCGTCTTCGGGCTGGGCTGTGATCGAGCGCGGATAGCCGAGCTCAATGACCTTTTTGTCCGAGGCCCGAATGACGAACGCGAATGTGTGGTACTCGGCGTGCGCCAACGAGAATTTGCCAAGCTGGTCGGTCGCGTCGTTCGTCACGCTTGAATCAAAGACGACAATCGGGCGGCCGAGATAGCAGTCTCCCCCATCCAGGGCCACGGGGATGCTCGCGCCGGAGGGCAGGTTCGCCGTGACATTGATCTGTGTTTTGCCGCCCAGGAAAATCTCCTGGCCCTCCCCGAAGCTCAGGTCGGACGAGCCGTTCAACGTCAGGGAGCGGGTCGACGTGGAGGTCATACAGATTCCGCCACCGCCGCCTCCGCTGTTGCCCGAGAAGGACCCGCCGTTCATTTCGAAGCCGATAAGCGCGTAGATCCCCCCGCCGAGCGTCGCTGTGTTGTTCTCATAGGTGCAGCGGTTCAGCGTGGTCGTTTGGGAAAAGTTTTGCATATACACGCCGCCGCCGTTTCCCGAGGCTGTGTTGTTGGAGAAAACGGTATTGCTGATCTCGTGCTTGCCCGAGGACAGATACAGGCCCGCACCGTTCGGCGCGGTGTTTTCGGACAGCGTCGAGCCGGTCATCGCAAGCGTTCCACTGACATAGACTCCGCCGCCGTTATATGTGCCGTTCAGCCCCGCCTCACAGTTTGAAACCTCCGCGTTTGTAATGGTGCAGGTACCGCCGTTGACAAAGACGCCGCCGCCGTTGAGATCCGCCGTACACTTGGTTACGAGGCTTCCGGCGTTCATCACCACTGTTCCGGCGCCGTAGTTGTATACTCCTCCGCCTGCGCCGTCGGTGCTGTTATTTTGGAGTACCGCGCCCTCATTCATCATGAGGGTCCCGCCCGCTGAAATGTTGATGAGTTCATGTGCCTTAATCCCGGGTGCGATCACGGAAGTTTTGCCCGAAGTGATCGCGTAGCGGTGGCCGTCGATCGTGATGTTTTCGAGCGTCAGGGTGCCGCCGTCCACGATCGAGAAGAGTGACACGCCATTTTTCAGCGCCTCAAAACCTGTCGGCGGATTGGTGGGCTTGGAGTAGCGCCGGATGGTCACCGGAGCTCCCGCGTCATAGGTCGCGCCGCCGACATAGCAGTACCTGCCGCTGAGCTCGACAGACGAGTCGACCGTCACGGTATTGACGATATAGAGGGTGTTCGCGTTATTGGATTTCATCTTCTCATAGGCCTTGCCCAGCGTCTTGACCGCCTGCGCCGGGCTTACGCCCGTCCGCGTATCAAGGCCGTTGACCCCGTCGAGATAGACCGCGCCCTTGGCCGCGAGCACCAGGTTATTGCCGCTCGCGTTCAGGTAGAAGGCCGCCGTCACCGCCTCGCTGAGGGTGTATTTCGGCGTTTCCACCGCCGCCGTCGGCGTTGAGGAGTAGGCCACCACGGCACGGTTTTCCTTGGCGCTCGCGCTGTCGATGCCGATCGTCAGCGCGGTGTTCCCAATCGTATTGCCCGGCACGCTGATGACCTTGCCCGTGCCGTTCAGGTAGACCTCTCCCGCGATCGACGGGCCGCCGCTGAGATTGAGCGCCGAGCCGCTGTGGTGGATTGCCGCGCCCTGCGGCGCCTTCATGTTCGCGATCGTGCCGCCGGTCATCGTCAGAATTCCCGTGCCGCTCGTCGCCACCGCGCCGCCGTTTCCGGAGGCGTTGTTGTTATCCTTGAGCACCGCGCCGCTCTGGACGGACACGGTTCCGCCGCTGATCGAGATCAGCGGGGCCGCCGCCGTCACGGCCGGGGCCTGGACGGTCTCCTTGCCCTGCGTGACCGCGGCGCTGTGGCCGTCGACCGTGAGGCCCTCGGCGAGCGTCAGCGTACCGCCCGTGACGTTGATGAGGGTACCCGTATTGCTTCCCGTCGTGAAGGCGGCCGGTTTGGAGTACCGTTTGATCGTCACCGGGCCGCCCGCGTTATAGGTCGTGCTGCTCTCGGTGTAGCTCCGGCCGAGCGTGATCGTGCCGCTGACTGTAACCGGGTTCACCACGTAGATGGTTCCGCCGCCTGTGCCCGCCAGCTTCTGGTATGCCTCGCCCAACGTCTTGACCGCCTTGGAGGGTTCCGTACCGTCGCCGCTCGCGGCGCTGCGGGTTCCGTCGACGTAGATGCCGCCCTTCTCCTGGAGTTCGAAGACCTTGGTATCCGTACTTCTGCGGGCGAGCTTATAGAGCGGCGCGACGTCGTCCGAAAGGGTGTATTTCGCCAGCTCGGTATTGAGATTCAAGCTGGTGGGCGCGGTGGTGTAGGTCACGACCGCGCGCGCCGCCGCCGCGTCGTCCATGTCGAGGCTGAGCGCGGTCCCCGCGCTGCCGGCGACGCCGACGGTCTTGCCCGTGCCGAGATAGACCTCTCCCGAGACGGTCGCCGCAGATTTCACGTTGAAGGTCCCGTTTTGGTAAACCGCGCCGCCCTGCTTCGCGGCCGTATTGGCTATGGTGCCCGCGTTCAGGTTGAAGGCGCCGCTGTCGATGCGCACCGCGCCGCCGTTTCCGGAGGTGCTGTTGTTTTGCAGCGTCGTGCCGGCATTCATATTCACCGTGCCGCCGTTCAACCGGATGATCGAGCCCGTCGCCGTAAAGTCGATGTCCTGACTGTGGCGGCCTTCGATCGTGATCGTGCCGAGGTTCAGCGTTGCGCCGGTGGGCACGACGACCATATCCCCGTAATAGGGATCGAATTCGTCCTTGCCCGCGACCGAGAACCCGGAGTAACGGCGCAGGGACTTGCCGGTGGGCAGGGTCCAGCTCTCCGTGCCGCTGACGGTCACGGGGCCGGAGATGTAGATCGCCGTGCTGCCGGAAGTCAGGGCAGCCGAAGCGGCCGCAAAGTTATTGAACGCCTTGTCGGGCGTGCTGCCGTCCCCGGACGCCGTCTTGGTTCCATCGAGGAAGACAATGCTCTGCAGGACGATGTTCTTTCCATCCTCGCCGAGGATGGAACCGGATTTGGATGTGTAGAAATTCTTCAGATATGCCGTTACGCTTGAAAGTTCCGAACCGTCCGGCTTGACCACGACGCCCCCGGACTTAAACGAATCGGCCAGACTGACCTCATACTGCCGGGACGTCTGGGAGATCAGGCGTGAAACCTGAAGCGGATAAGAGGTTCCTGACAGATAGATGTCGCCCGAAATATCGGCTCCGCCGCCCTGTAGCTCGAAGCCCGGGCTTGCGACGTAGACCCCCGCGCCGTTTCCGCCGGAACTGACGGTATTGTCAGTAACAGCGCCGCGCACCGCGACGAACTCCGCATTGCTTCCGGTCAGATAAACGCCGCCGCCATATTGGGCAGTGTTTCCGGTAATCCGCGTGCCATTGAACTCTGCCTTCGTGTAGTCGTTCAGGCAGATTCCGCCGCCGCCATAGGCGGTCGTGGTGCCCTTCGCGGTATTGCCCGAGATGGTTCCACCGTTCAGCTGGATATTGCCGATGGCGCCGGAACTCCCCGCGGCCGCGTAGATGCCGCCGCCGCTGCGCGCCGCGTCGTTTCCGGAAATTGTTCCGCCGTTGAGCGTGATTCCCGCACCCTTTACAAGGGAAACGCCGCCGCCGCCCGAAGTCGCCGTGGTTCCATTCGCGTGGTTATTCGAAATGGTGCCGCCGGAGATGGTGAGGGACGCCGTTGCGTCGCCCACGCAGATGCCTCCGCCCGAAGCCGCGGTCTCGTTGCCGTAAATCTTGCCGCCGGTCATATCGAATTTCGCATTTTTGCCCAGGTAAATGCCGCCGCCGCCATTGCTGCTGGCGCTTCCGGTTGCGTTGTTGTTATAGATTTCAGCGGCGCCGCTTACCTTAAAAGAGTCGATCCCCGTGGAGGCGGACGTCTGAAGATAGACGCCTGCCCCCTGGGTAGCCCGGTTCCCGTAAATCTTCGTGCCGTCTCCCAGCGTGATTTTTAACGCGCTGGTGTCCTCGGAGGATGTCGTTGTGTTGTATGCCTGGATGCCGGGACCGTAGTTATAAGAAATCTGGCCGCCGGTGATTTCGACGGTGCCGCCGCTTGCGTAAACCCCGCCGGCGGGGTTCGCATCCGTGAAGCTGTCCCCGCCGACCTTCGCGTCACCGCTCATCTGAAAAGTCCCGCCGCTGACGGAAACGCCGCGTCCGCTCTTATTGGCCGAAATCTGGCCGCCGCTCATGTTGAAGGTCCCGCTGGAAACGATCACGCTGCCGTTCGTCGACGAATAAGCGGAATTGTTTGTGATTTTGGCCGAACCGCTCATATTGAACGTTGATTTATAACTAAGGGAAACCGCCGCATCAGAATAACCCGTACCCTTTGAATTCTGGATGACGCCGCCGCTCATCGTGAAGGTTCCGCTCCTGACCTGTACCCCTCCGGCATTTCCATCGAGGGTCCCGCTTGTCATGACACATTTGGCGGAATCGCCGTAAACCACAACACCAAATTCTTTGTTGTTGGAGATGGTGCCCCCGGAGATATTGAGGGTCCCTGTCCCATCTTCATATTGCTTGGGGACCCCCACGCCGCACCCATTGTTGTTGGTGACGACGGCGCCGCTGTTGAGGTTCATGGTCCCGCTCTTTATGTAAACAATGGAATCCGTCGAGCTGGTGAACGCGCTGGCATTTCCGTCGAGTGTAATATTTCCCAAAGTAAGGGTGCCGCCGGTCACCTTGAAGAAGGGCTGCGTATAGCCCTGCGCACGCTGCAGGACCGGCGTCCATGTCGCGCCGTCGTTATTCGTTACAGCGGTCGTCGACCAGGACTGCGATCCCGAGCTGATCTCCACCGGCGCCCGGCAGAAAAGAATTTTTGCGCCGGACTGCTTGGACTTCAGCAGTGTCAAGGCACGGCTCAGGGACTTGACCGCCGTGTCTACGCTTTCGCCGTCCGCGGTGTCGTCGCCGTCTCCCGCCAGATAGATGTTCAGCCCCCCGGCGACAATATTGGGAGATTCCCCGCGCAGCGTCAGGCTTTGCTTGCTGGCGGTGCTGAGCGGGAAGAGCGACAGGTAACTTGCCGCGTCGGCTGTTCCCGCCAGGCCCTGCACCACCGTCTTGCCGACAAATGTGTCGGGGAGGGCAAGGGTATATTTATTGGTACCGGTCAGAGCGCCTGTAAGGACGATCGGCCGCTCCGTATTCTGTAGCGAAACGCCCGACGAAACAGACGGACTTCCTGCCATCTTCAGGGTACCGCTGACCAGCAATCCGGCCGTGCCGGCGGTCGCCGTGTTGGTTCCAATGCTGGCCGAACCGCTCATGGCAAAGGTCCCGGCTGTTGTCGCGTCGCCGTAGACGTACACGCCGCCGACACTCGTGGCCTTGTTGCTGTAGATGCTGCCGCCCGACATGTTGAAGACCCCGGTTCCTTCCACACTGACGCCGCCGGTATCCCTCTTGTTTAATTCTTCTTCTGATGCCGTGTTGCTGTAGATGCTGCCGCCCGTCATGTTGATGGTGCCGCCGCTCTGGCGGATCGCACCAAAAAACAGGGCTGAATTGCCGGAAATGTTGCCGCCGGAGAGATTGCAGACGCCGCCGGAGACGTAGACCGTCTGCTGTCCGTTCGTACTACCGATTCCGATAATTGCCTTATTGTTGGTAATCGAAGCGCTTGACTGCAGCGTAAAAGTCCCGTCCTGCACCCAGAGAGCGCATCCACCAGAAGAGGACTCCTTATTAAGGATGTTGTTTGTCAGTTTGCTGCCGCTTGCCATGGTCAGGCTCCCGCCCGATACCACCACGGCAGGGCCGGTTTTCGTGTCGTGGTTTTGCAGCGTGACCCCGGTTCCCAAGGTCACCGACCCGCCGGACATCGTGAGCAGCCCCGTCTGGCTTCCGGTATTTTTTGCGGAGCCGTACAGGCCGTCAAACGTTACGTTTTGGAGCGTAATGCTCCCCGCCTGCCCTTCCACCAGGGGACCGATCTCCAAGTCATTCATCATCAGCCTCTGGAGCGTCGCGCCGCCGAAGTCGACCGTCCCTTCGTCGGTGAGGACCTTCACCGTGCTGCAGACGTAGACGATCTTGTCGTCGTCGCTGCCAAGGCCGGTTACCTTCTGCGCCGCCGCGCCCAACGTCCTTACCGCTGTGGCGGGGGTCAGGCCGTCCCGGCTGTCGTCGCCGGACGAGCCATCCACGTAGACGCCCGAGCCGACCAGAATCAGGTTGTTGCCCGACGGACCGATCGAATATTTTCCTTCCGCGTCCACAAAATTCGACGCGCAGTCTGCCACGCTGGAGAGGTCTCCCGCCGGTACGACGACAACACTTCCAGAGCCAAAGTATGGTACTCCACTGTAATTGCTGCCCGGCTGAAGGTTGTACACCTTCCCGGCGGCCGGCTTTGCCAGAAGGTTTACAACCGCGCCGTTATCGCCCAGATAAATTTTTCCGTTGATCACGGCTTTTGTCGGGTCAAATTGAAATCCCGTTCCCGCTACGTTCACCGCATTCCCTGACGTGGAAGTAATCGTACCGCCAATTGCCTTAAAAGTCGCGGTGGAGTACGATCCACTGACATAAACGCCGTTTGCACTGGTTGAGGAGGCTGTGGTGAGGGACCCTCCTTCCATCACAAACGCTGCGTTGGTCGTGATGTATACCCCCCATTTGCATCCGCTTATCGACGCGTTCCCGGACATGGTAAACGTGGTGCCCTCGCCGCTGACATATAGGCCATCCGTATACATGCCGCCGGCAATTTCGCCGCCGTCCATCGACAATGTGGAACCGGCCCCGCTCGCTTTGACAGCATAGCAGGATGAAGAGCCCCACTTGCGGAACGTGGTGCCTCCATGGATGGTCACGGAACCGCCTTCAACAAGAACGATGTTATTGCTCACAGACGCGCCGTCCAGAATGATGTCCTGAAGTGTCAGGCTTCCGGTACTCGATACGCTGATCATGTCTCCGGTCAGGGAATCGCGCGTTACGACCACGCCTTCCGGATAACCGGAGGACGTCGGGAAGG
Organism: Anaerotruncus massiliensis (ex Togo et al. 2026); assembly: GCF_900199635.1. Lineage (GTDB taxonomy): Bacteria > Bacillota > Clostridia > Oscillospirales > Ruminococcaceae > Anaerotruncus > Anaerotruncus massiliensis. Next base: position 2,143,312 of record NZ_LT962687.1, read on the forward strand.
ACCAGGTTGCAGCTGTAGTAACCGGGATCGGCTTGGTTCCGGTGATACGGATTTCCTTGAGCTGGGTGTCCCTAATCAGCTGGCTTGCCCTTGCGAAGGTCTTTACCGGACGGGAAGAAAGGTCTCCGTCGTTGCTGTCTGAGCCGTCCGCCGAGAGGTAGACGGCTTTATCCGCATAGTCCGCCAGCTTATATGCTTCGATGTATTTTGTGGTGCCCCGCGCGCGCAGGCCCCATCCGGTATTGTTATCGATCGAGATTTCAAAGCAGGTTGCCGCATCCGCGGCTGTGAGGGAGGAAGCGGTCACCTGGACCACATCAAAAGGATTCGTGCCGCTCACGTGCTCGTCGGAAACGCTGAGGCGATAGAGCGCACCGTCGTTTGGTTTCCCACTGAGCTGGAGCAGCTTGGTGGAACCTTTTTCGAAACGGATGGCGGCATCGTTGAGCATCTCCACGTCGGCGCCAAAGATGAGCTGGCCGCTGCTGGTAACGCGAATCATTTCGCCGGCACCGTCGAGTTTCAGGTTGGTAAATTGGACTACCTTATCCGGTCCGATGCCAAAGATTGGGTTCGTATGCCCGAAACGCTTGATCGTTGCATTTTTCCCATTGAACGAGAAGGACGACGCCTCACCCGTTCCAATTGTCCACTGTGCCATATTGTGGATGATACCGTTGTCCTGTATAAGCTCGATCGCTTTTGTGAGCGTCTGGACAGGCTTATCCTTGGAGCCGTCTCCGGTCGTATCGTTACCGCCGGGAACTTCCACCCCATCCACAGTGGTGCTGGATGCGTTGGGGTTCCAGTAAGCTTCCGCCAGCGTCCCCGTGATCGCAAGCGGTTCAGGCGCGTCCAGGGACATCGTGGTCAGCAGGTTTTCGCCGCGGAACGCCTTGACGGTGTACACCCCGTCCGCACTCGCGGGCACGGCGGTGCTCGCCTCCGTCACCTCCGACGGGGCGTTTTCTTCGTGGCCGTCTTCTTCGCCGCTCTTGACCGTCACATCCTCCACGGGCAGCTCCACCGCTTCCCCCTCCGCGGGCTCCGCGCTCCGCGACCGGGCCATTGCCCGCACCGCCGGCACGAACTCCACCGTGAACCGCTCCGTCCCCGGATAGGTCGACGCCATCGCCACCTCGTACTGTCCATTGCTTCCCGGCGCGATCTCCGCCGTCAGCTCTCCCAGCGAGGTCACTTCCACTTCCGTGTAGAAGGAGCGCTCCTCCAGCGGCCCCTCGCTGTCATAGATCCGGATAACATACGTCCCGTTCTTCGTCACCGTGAACTTCCGCTGGAACCGGAACGGCTCCCCTTCCCCGTTCACCGTCACCCTGCCCTCGCTCATCGTCTCGTCCGTGCTCGACGAATCAGAGCTCGCGGCCTCCGAACCGGAATCATCTGAGTTCACATCGGAACCCGCATTTTCAGAACCGGTATCCTCCGGGCCCGTCCCGGAAGAGGACGCGGCCTCGCTCTCCCCGCCCGGCGCGGGATTCTCCGAACTGCTCCCATCCGGGGCCGGGGCCTTCTCCTCCCCGGTGCTCGTATCCGCCGTCGGGTCCTCCGGCTTGCTCTCCTGTTTTGACTCCGCTGTGCTGCTCTCCGGTTTCGGCTCCGACACGCCGCTCTCCGGCAACGGCACGATCTCCTCCGCCGTGATCTCCGCCGACAGCACCCGCACCAGATTGATCCGCGCGCTTGCCGCAGCCTCTGCAAGTTCACTGATGGGATTCGACGAGTCCTCCGCCCCGCCGGGTTTGCCGTTCTCCTCCGGTTTTCCGCTCTCCGGCGTCTCCTCCGGTTTGCTCTCTTCGCTCGATGCACTCTCTTCCGGAGCGCTGCTCACTTCCGGAACGCTGCTCGCTTCCGAGCTTGCCGCTTCCGAGCTTGTGGATTCCTCCGGGACGCTCGAAGCTTCCGAACCGTTCTCCTCCGGGCCGGAAGCCTCGGACGAAGCCGCCTCCGGATCCCCCGTGACCTTCTCCGCGCCCTCCGTGGCGCCCTCGGCCTTTCCGCCGTCCTTCGCCTCGATATGTAAGTTCCGCGTGAAGGGGAAGGTCGACACCGCCGTGATCTCCACCGCGAGGCCGTCCTCCGTGAAGACCTCCTCCTGCGTCGCCGTCAGGCTGTATTCGTCCGTGCTCCCCTTGTCGTCCTCGTTGTGGCGGCGCTCCTCGGACGGGCTTTCGCCGCTTGCGGACCCGCTCTCAGGAGGCTGTTCCCCATCCGGTTTGCTCTCCTCCGCGGGCGCGGCTTCGCTCGCCGGCGCGCTCCCCTCTTCAGAAGCTCCCCCGACGATATCCTCCGCGTATGTAAAGACCGGGATCGTACTCATCAGCATCAGCACCGCCAAAAGCAGCGCCGTATGCTTTCTCCAACCCATTCTCTTTTCCCATCCCTGCGACTTCATTCCTGATTCCCTCCATGCCTTAACGATTCCATATTTTAAACAGACGTTTGATTCTCAGGTTCCAAATCCAGCGCGCTCTCCAAAAGGTAGCTGAGCTCCAGCACGCTTCGGAACTTCCGTTCCTCCTTCGCCTCCAGCCAGCGGACCGTTCCCTGCCAGCTGCTGTTCTGCCGTGCGTACACATGCACCGAAAAGGTCGCGCAACTGCCCCAGCCTTCCTGCATCACCCGTTCGTTCCATGGCTGTTCCAGCCGGGGGAGCAGGTCCTCTTTCATCTGATGGTAGCGCCTGATTCCATTCTTCCCAAAGGATCTGAGCGCGGTGTCCCGCTGGGGGAATGCCAAATGGTCCAGCAGGACGTCCAATTTCATGACCAGGTCGTGGAACCCGGTAAACGGAATCTTTTCCGCAAAACAACCGTTATGCAATTCACCCTGAACGATTCTCAGGGGAACGGCCTCCGTAAGGCCTCCGCCGCCCGAACGGCGGCGAACCACACACTCTGAAATCGTATTGACGTTAACGATCGTCACCGGGATGTTGCCGGAATACTGTCTGATCGCGGCTTTCATCCGCCCGCCCTCCGTTCGTTACCGCTTATAAGTCCCAAAGATGTCACAAAAGGTACACGATATGAAATAGGTGGAATTCCCAGTAAAATATTTTTAGTTCTGAATAATATTAGTATATATAGGAAAATACTGTTAAAAGTATAGCACACAAAGCTCCAGATTACAATAGAAATTGTTCATAAAATCTTAAAATTTCTTGACTAATTGGGTCACAAAAAGTGTACTTTTTGAGAATTTTTCCAACTGTCCCCAAGAAGAACAAAATGCCCAAATGCGCTTTGTAATTTATTTTTCATTTTCCAATTTAGAATCTTTAAAATTTGTGACCAAAAGGCCGCGCGAAAACCCAAAAAGTTTTTGCGCGGCCTTTTTTGCGGGATTCCGCCCTTGATTACGCACCCGTTTCCCTGAAATTCGTATAAAATCAAATGGGATTTAATCCCTGAAAAGGATATCCCCGAGGCCCGCAAAACCGTCCGCGGGCGGTATCCGCGGACCCGCCTCCAGTCACAGCGCCGCCGCGGGTCGCCGGGAACGAGTGAAAAAACGGGCGCAAAACCGAATCCGGAGAGCAAAATGGACAGCCGCAAAACAATTGGTCCCTTTTGGGGGTTTTTACTTTTTCCGGGGGAGCCCGAACGCGGTTAAAAGCGAATGGAATCCACCGAAATCCATTCGGCATTTTTGACCGGGCGGAGGCCAGAACGGCATCCCCCCTCCCTGAATAAAATGGAGAGAGAATATTGGGATTTTTCCCTGAAAAGGATGAACGCATATGACAACCGAACGTTCAAACGAATGTCGCCGTCCCCGCTGCGGCCGGCCCTCCTGCTGCTGCGGTCCCACGGGGCCAGCCGGTCCCGCGGGACCCATGGGGCCAGCCGGACCCACGGGACCACGGGGAAATACCGGACCCGCCGGGCCTGTGGGGCAGCCGGGCATGCAGGGACCCACGGGTCCGATGGGGCCCATGGGGCTTCCCGGCTTGACCGGGCCCACCGGGCCCACCGGGAACACGGGAGTGGCCGGCCCGCAGGGGAACACCGGGACGACCGGGCCGGCGGGGCCCACCGGCGCCACGGGGCCCGCAGGCCAGCCAGGGCTTCAAGGGCCCACGGGCCCGATGGGGCCCATGGGGCTTCCCGGCTTGACCGGGCCCACCGGGCCCACCGGGAACACGGGAGTGGCCGGCCCACAGGGGAACACCGGAGCGACCGGGCCGGCGGGACCCGCCGGCGCCACCGGACCAGCTGGTCCGCAGGGACCCGTCGGCGCGCAGGGGCCCATCGGCGCGCAGGGCGTCACGGGACCTGCGGGTACAACCGGACCGGCAGGTCCGCAGGGACCCACCGGAAACACGGGCGCGGCGGGGCCTGCGGGCGGTCCCGGCCCCACGGGGCCCACGGGCGCGGCAGGCGTTTCTGTGACAGGTCCAACCGGGCCTGCCGGCGTCACAGGAGCCACCGGCGCGACGGGCGCCACAGGCGGCACCGGTCCCACAGGCCCCACGGGCGCGGCAGGTGCCTCTGTGACAGGTCCAACCGGGCCAACCGGGCCTGCCGGCGTCACAGGAGCCACCGGCGCGACGGGCGCCACAGGCGGCACCGGTCCCACAGGCCCCACAGGCGCGGCAGGCGCTTCTGTGACAGGCCCGGCCGGACCCACCGGAGCCACGGGACCTACGGGAGAAGCAGGTCCCACAGGTGCGACAGGGCCGACAGGTGCGACGGGACCGACCGGGCCGGTCATCGGCGCGGCGGCTTCCCTTTCGAGTCACGACGCACAGACCTTCAACGGGCCCAACTACGGTCTGGTCACCTTCGACCAGACGGGCAGCCTGCACAATTTTTCCCTTTCCAACAACCGCCAGAATCTCATTGCCGGGATCGCGGGGCTCTATCTGATCGAATACGGCGTACGCGCGACGACGGGTACGCCGGGGTACTGCACCGTCTCCTTTACGCCCGGCGGGTACGACGTGGCCGGGCGGGTCCCGCTCACGGCGAACACGATGGTGGGCGGCTCGATCATCAGCCGGCTGGGCGCGCAGACATGGGTGGGCCTGCACGTCGCAGCCACCGACAACAACACCCCCGTATCCCTCCCCGCTACGCCCGATTACCGCAACGCCTACCTGACGATCACGCGCATCGGCCCCTACCCCGACGCCTGACCGCCGCAACCGTCGCAACCGGGGCCGCGGGAACCCCGCGGCCCCGGTTCCCGGCAGCGGGAGCGGACCGGTATGGAGTGTTTTCACATTGCCAGCGCCCGCTATGCATGATAAAATGGAAACGGTGATTTTCAAGGAACGGGGAGGATGTCATGCAGCTGCAGGGAAAACGATTGCTTTTGGTGGGGTTCACCCTCTTTTCAATGTTCTTCGGGGCGGGGAATCTGATCTTCCCGCCCTTTCTCGGCGCGCAGGCCGGGACAAGCACCTGGCCCGCCATGGCCGGGTTCGCGCTCAGCGCCATCGGCTTCCCCATCCTCGGGGTGGTCGCCGTGGCGCGGTCGGGCGGGCTCTCCCGGCTGGCCGGGCGGGTGCATCCGCGCTTTGCAGCCGTCTATACGATGCTCATCTATCTTTCCATCGGGCCCTGCCTCGCCATTCCCCGCACCGCCAGCACCTCCTTTGAAATGGCCGTCTCCCCCTTCCTCCCGCCGGACGCACCGTTCGGGCTCCTTCAGTTCGGCTACTCCGCCCTCTTCTTCGGCGTGGCGCTCCTGCTCGCCCTCAAGCCGGAAAAGCTCACCGACCGGTTGGGCAAGGTCCTCTGTCCCACCCTGCTGCTGCTCATCCTCGTCATCTTTCTGGGCTGCGCCCTGCGGCCCCCGGGCGGGTACGGCGCGGTGACGGACGCGTACGCGTCCAACCCCGCGGTGCAGGGGTTTCTCGTCGGTTACCAGACGATGGACACGATCGCCGCGCTCAACTTCGGCATCGTCATCGCCCTCAACATCCGCGCAGGCGGCGTTAAGGACGACGGCGCCGTCGTGCGCGGCACCGTCCGTGCCGGCTGGCTCGCCGGCGCTGTCCTGCTGGCCGTCTACGCCATGCTCGCCCATATCGGCGCCCTTTCGGGGAGCGCGTTCCCCGGCAGCCAAAACGGCGCGGAGGCCCTCACCCGGCTCGTCTCCGCCCTCTTCGGACCCTTTGGGAGCGTGTTGCTCGCCGCCGTCTTCGTCATCGCCTGCCTCAACACCTGCATCGGCCTCATCAGCTGCTGCAGCGAGTACTTCCACGAGTTGTTCCCGCGCGTCTCCTATCGCTGGTGGGCACTCTTCTTTGCGCTCATGAGCATGGCGATCGCCAACCTCGGCCTCAACCAGATCCTCGCCGTCTCGGTTCCCGTGCTCGGCGCGATCTATCCGGTGGCGATCGTGCTCATCCTGCTCTCCTTTTTCCACCGCTGGATCGCTCCGCTCGGGAAGATCTATCCCGTCTCCATCCTCTTCACCGCGACCGCCAGCGTGCTCTACGCGCTCGCGGACGCCCATCTCGCCATCCCCGTCCTCACCCCCGCGATGAAGAGCATCCCCCTCGCGGGGCTTGGGCTCGGCTGGGTGCCGCCCGCCGCCGCGGGCATCCTGCTCGGGGCGCTGCTCTCGCTCGCACCGGGGAAAAAGGGCGGAAAAGGGGCCGCATGACGCGGTCCCCGTGCGGCCTGCGTGAAACGGAAAAGACCCCCGGGCGACTGAATACAGTCGCCCGGGGGCCTTTTTGGTGCCGGTAGCCGGGGTCGAACCGGCACGGTATCGCTACCAACGGATTTTGAGTCCGTCACGTCTGCCAATTCCATCATACCGGCGGATACGAGGATAGTATAGCAAATCCGCGCAGAAAAGGCAAGAGCGCATTGGCGTTTTTTCGCACGTAACAGCTGTATGTTACGTATGTACATCTTTCATATTTTGTTTTCTTGCCGCGGATTTTCTCTTGCCTTTGTGAAAAGCACATGTTATAATAGCTAAAAAGTATGCGGAACACACTGTGCAAGTTGCCGGTAGCGCCGTAATGATCAAGGTTATCCGCGGGCTCGGGCTTTGGGGAAACGGTTTTGAGTTCTCGCCGGAATAACAAAAGGGACGGTTCTTGGAACCGTCCCCTTTTTTATCCGTTTTCTCACCGCGCCCGGGCGGCGCGCCCCTCCCCGAGCGGGGAAAAGCCGGAGGACGGCTGATTGATCAGCCGTCCTCCGCTTCTATTCCACAACGATCGCGGCCGCCCGGCGTTCGACCGCCTCGCCGATCACGGCCGCGCTTGGCAAAACGTCCTTCAAGCGGCGCAGCAGTTCGTCCGCTTGCGCTTTCGGCACCGCGAGCAGCAGGCCGCCCGACGTCTGCGGATCGGCAAGCAGGTCGCGCAGCACGCGCGGCACCCCCGCGCCGTAGGCGGCGCGCTCCCCGACATAGTCGCGGTTGGCGTAGGCCCCGGCGGGCAGGATGCCCATCTCGGCCAAATCCGCCGCGCCCTCCAGCAGGGGGAGCTCCCCGGAAAAGAGCCGGACTGTGACGCCCGAGCCCTCCGCCATCTCGAACGCGTGCCCAAGCAGGCCGAAGCCGGTCACGTCGGTGCAGGCGCTCACCGGGAAGTCCGCCGCGATCTCCGCCGCCGCGCGGTTGAGCGCGGACATCGACGCGATCGCCGGGGCGAACGCCTCGGGCGTGATGAGCTCCGCCTTCGCGGCGGTGTTGAGCACGCCCACCCCAAGGGGCTTGGTGAGAATCAGCAGGTCGCCCGGCCGCGCGCCGGCATTCGCGAGGATCCTGCGCGGATCGACGAAGCCGCTGACGCAGAGGCCGTATTTGGGCTCGTTGTCCTGGATCGTGTGCCCGCCCGCGAGCGCCGCGCCCGCCTCGCGCACCTTGTCCGCGCCGCCCGCCAGAATCGCCCGCACCGTCTCCTGCGGCAGGCAGGAGGGGTAACAGAGCAGGTTCATCGCGAGCTTCGGGACGGCGCCCATCGCGTAGATGTCCGAGAGGGCGTTGGCCGCCGCGATCTGCCCGAAGGCGTAGGGATCGTCCACCACCGGCGGGAAGAAATCGACCGTCTGCACAAGCGCGAGCTCGTCGCTGATGCGGTAGACACAGGCGTCGTCGCTGGTGTCGAAGCCGACCAGCAGGTTTTCATCGTGGAACTTTGGTAAGCCGCACAGAACCTGTGCGAGGACCCCCGGTCCGACTTTGGCCGCTCAACCGGCCGTGGAGGTCATTTGGGTGAGCCGTTTTTCCTGTTCCGCCACGATGCGAGCCTCCCTTCCGTGCGATTTCCCGTATCCCGCGCCCGGGGATGGTAAATCCTGCCGGGTTGTGCTATCATGGATCTATCGGGATTATCTATAGCATAGCCCACTTTGCCTAAAAAAACAAGCCTCAAAGGATGACTTTTGGGGCGGATTTTGGTATAATGGATGAAAAGTCGGACTTTTCCGAAGGGAGGCGGGCGGTTGGATTTTAAACAGCTCGAGGCGTTTTCCGCCGTGGTGAGCCTCGGCAGCTTCTCCCGCGCGGGGGAGCGGCTCTTCCTCACCCAGCCGACGATCAGCGCACACATCCGCTCCCTTGAGCGGGAGCTCGGGGTGCAGCTCGTCGTGCGCACCACCAAGGAGGTCTACCCCTCCGAGGAGGGCAAGCGGCTCTACGCCTACGCGCAGAAGCTGCTCCGCCTGCGGGACGACGCGATCGCCGCCGTCACCTCCTCCGCCCCGCCCGTCGGCGGGATCGTCACCGTCGCCGCGTCGAGCATCCCGGCCCAGTACGTCCTGCCCGGAGCGGCCGCCGCTTTCGGCCGCACCCATCCCGACGCGGCGGTGCGCAGTCTCCGCTGTGACAGCGCCGCCGTCGTCCGGCAGGTCGCGGAGGGGACCGCCGACCTCGGCATGACCGGCACCGCGATCCCCTCCCCGCGCTGCGTCTTCCACGACCTGTGCGGCGACGAGCTCGTCGTCGTCACCCCCAACACTGAACGCTACCAGGCGCTGCCGCGGGAGGGCTTTCCCCGCTCGCTGCTGCTGCGGGAGAAGTTCATCCAGCGGGAGGCCGGGTCAGGAACCCGCCGCGAGTTCGAGCGGTTCCTCGAGGAGATCGGGGTCTCGCCCGAACGGCTGAAGGTCGCCGCCGAGATGGACGACCCCGAGGCGATCAAGCGCGCCGTGTCCCAGGGTCTGGGGATCTCCATTCTCTCCCGACGCGCCGCCGCCGATTTTGAGCGGTTCGGGCTGCTGCTCGCCTTCCCGCTCGAGGGGGGCGCGCTCGGGCGGCGGCTCTACCTCGTTCAGCGCAGGGACGGCCGCCTCTCCCCCGCCGCGCGCGCGCTGGCGGAATTTCTGCTCGGGCAGTTCCGGGACGCCGAAGGAGGGAAACCGTATGGAGCTCTCTGAACGGCTGGGGCTCTGCCCCGGGCGGGAACGGATCGTGTCCATCGTGGGCGCGGGGGGCAAGACCACCCTCATGTACGCGCTCGCCGGGGAATATGCGCGGCGGGGGCTGCGCGTGGGCGCGGGGACGACCACCCACATCCTGCGCCCCGCGGCAGACGGCCGCGTCGCGGTCGTCTGCGACGGCGATCCCGGCGCGCTGGAACGGGCGCTCGCGGGCGGGCGGATCGCCGTTGCCGGCACGCCGGCGCGGGGCGCCCCCGGGAAACTCGCCGCGCCCGCGCCCGAGACGCTCGCGTGGCTCGCGGCGCACACCGACGCGCTCTTCCTCGAGGCGGACGGCTCCCGGCGGCTGCCGGTGAAGTTTCCGAACTCCACCGAGCCGGTCATCCCGGAGGGGACCGGCCGGGTGATCGCCGTGGCGGGGCTGTCGGCGCTCGGCAGGCCGTTCGACGAGGTCTGCCACCGCGCCCCGCTCGCGCGGGAGGCACTCGGCATCCCGGAGGGGGCCTCCGTGACCCCCGGGATCATCGCCCGGCTGCTGCTCGCGGGCTACGGGAGGTTTTCCCCCACCGTGCTGCTCAACCAGGCGGACACCCCCGCCCTGCGGGAACAGGGGGAGCAAGCCGCCGCCCTGCTCCGTGCGGGCGGCATTGAAAAAGTACTCATTCTTTCGCTCAGACAGGAGGCGGAAATCACATGCTGATCTTCATCAAGGGCGCGGGCGACCTCGCCACCGGCGTGGCCTGGCGGCTGCACAACTGCGGCTTCCAGGTCGTCATGACCGACATCGCCCGGCCCACCGCCGTGCGCTGCACCGTCGCGTTTTCCCGCGCGGTCTATGAGGGCGCGGCCGAGATCGAAGGGGTGACGGCGCGGCTCGCGCGCGACCCCGCCGACGCGCTGCGGATCACCGGGGAGGGCGAAATCGCGGTGCTCGTCGACCCCGAGGCGGCCGCGATCGAAATGCTGCGGCCCCCCGTCGTCATCGACGCGGTGCTCGCCAAGCGCAACCTCGGCACCAGAATCACCGACGCGCCCGTTGTGATCGCGCTCGGCCCCGGTTTCACCGCCGGCGCGGACTGCCACGCGGTCGTCGAGACCAAGCGGGGGCACTATCTCGGCCGCGTGATCTACGCGGGAAGCGCGATCGCCAACACCGGCGTGCCCGGCGACATCGGCGGCTACACCTCCGAGCGGATCATCCGCGCGCCCGCCGACGGCCCCTTCGCCCCCGCGGCAAGGATCGGGCAGCTCGTGCGGGCGGGCGACGTCGTCGCGCGTGTGGAGGGGGAACCGGTGCGCGCCCTGATCGACGGGGTCGTGCGCGGCATGCTGCCCGAGGGGACCCCGGTGACGCGCGGGATGAAGTCGGGCGACATCGACCCGCGCGGCATCGTGGAATACTGTCACACCATTTCCGACAAGGCGCGCGCCATCGCGGGCGGCGCGCTGGAGGCGGTCCTGCACCTGAGGGGAGGGGTCCTGTGAACCGGGTATTTTTCCGCACGCTCGCCGACATCCTCGACGCGGGCGGCAGCGCCGACCTGCTGACCATCCTCGCGGGGGAACGGGAGGGACGCGCGCTCACCGCCCAGAAGGCGCTCGTGACGGCGGACGGCCTCGTCCCCTATGACGAGGGGCTGCGCGGGCTGTGGGAGGAGCTGACGGCCGCCCTGCCGGGCGGCGACCGGCCGCTCTCCGCCGAGGTCCTCGGCGTGCGCCTGCTCGCCGAGCGGTTGAGCGCGCGGCGTCAGCTCATCATCTGCGGCGGCGGGCACATCGCGAAGCCGCTGGCGGAGATCGGCTCCCTGCTCGACTTTGACGTGACGGTGATCGACGACCGGGAGGAGTTCGCCAACCGCGAGCGTTTCCCGCGCGCCGGCCAGGTGCTCTGCATGCCCTTCGCGCAGGCGATGGAGGCGGTCCCCTACACCGACGGCAGCTACTTCGTCATCATCACCCGGGGGCACGCGGACGACCGCCTCTGCCTCGAACGCATCCTCCCCCGCCGCTTCGCCTACTGCGGCATGATCGGCAGCCGTAAAAAGGTCGCCGTGGTCATGGAGCAGATGGAGCGGGAGGGGTATACCAGGGAACAGCTCGCGCGGGTCCATTCCCCGATCGGTCTGCGCATCGGGGCCGAAACCCCCGCCGAGATCGCCGTGTGCATCGCGGCCGAGATCATCCAGGTGGGCAGCGGGCTGTCGGCGGGCAGCGTCAGCCGCGAGGGACTCGAATGCCTCGCGCGGGGGGAACCGATGATGCTCGCCACCATCATCGAGAAGCGCGGCTCCGCGCCGCGCGGCACCGGCTCCAAGCTGCTGGCCGACGGAAAGGGCGCGCTCTACGGCACGATCGGCGGCGGCGCCGCCGAGGCGCGGGTGGTCGCCTCCGCGCCCGAGGTCCTCGCGTCGGGCGCGCCGCGCGTCGTCCTCTGCGACATGACCAACAACGACGCGCGCCAGGCGGGCATGGTGTGCGGCGGCACCGTCGAGGTGCTGCTCGACCCCATCCTCTGACCGCTTTCCATCGCCGGGACACAATAACAGCCGCAGCAGGGCCGCGCTCGGGGCGAAATGCCGCGAGGCCTGGCCCGAGGTGTGCTCCAGCTGCCCGCCGGACGGGCTGGGGGAGGACGCGTCCAGCCACCCCGTCTGCTGCGATCCCCTGCTGAAGGGCAACGTGGACGTCACCGCTTGAACGGAAAAACAATCAAAAAACAGCCGCCTCCGGGCGGCTGTTTTTCTTATTCCTGTTCGGTCTTTTCCGGTTCCTCAACCGGCTTCCAGTCCCTTAGCGCATTGAGCGTCGAAGATACCACACGCAGAAAAAGGGACTTCCGCCACGGCTCCATGGTGCTGCTGATCCCCCGCAGGTGGCGGAATTCATCGTACTGCTCGGGGAGGATGTCCACCTCGTCTATCCGGAAGAGCTCCGCCGGAGAAAGCCCCAGCGCCATGGCAATGCTGTCGAGCGATTCGATCGACGGGTTGGCGACCATCCGTTCGATCCTGCTGATGTAGGACGCGCTGGTATAAGCCTTCGACGCCAGTTCCTCCTGCGTCAGGCCGCGCTGCTGTCTGTAGAATTTGAGGTTCTTTGCTACGATTTCAATCGTTCTCAAAGCACTCCCTCCATACCTTTATCATAAGCAGGTATGAAATATTTTCCAATGACCTCATAATCCTAGCCGTATTATCCTGATTTTCCAATCGTTTTTTACCGTTTCGTGACGCCTTTTTTATTTTAATGTATAGTGCACTATATTTCAATAAACGGATCTGTGCAAATTTCAAAAATATTTTCGTCTAAAATGCCGATTCCCTGTTACGATCAGTAAACATTGTAATAATGTTCTATAATTGCTATAATATTGAAGGGGTCGGTCTCATGGCTTACAACGAAGCGAGCAAAAACGCCACGATGAAATACCAGCGGGAGAATCTGGAACAGATCCGCTTCTGGGCGCCCAAGGGTTATAAGGACAAAATCAAAGCTCATGCCGCGGGCCGCGGCATGAGCATGGCGGAGTATCTCAAAAAACTGATCGACGAGGATATGCATCATGAACCGTAAAGTCATCCAGGCCTTCTGGGTCGTCGCGATCCTGCTGCTCGCCGCCAGCTTCTTCGTTGCCGGCGTCCCCGGCTCGGTCCTGACGGTCGGCGCGATAGCCTTCGCCATCGCCGCGCTTGTCGTCACCCTCGCGGGCCGGAACAAATAGAGGCTTCATCAAACAAATCCCCGTGCGGACGAGGCGTCCGCACGGGGATTTTCATTTTGGCGGGGGCGTGTGAGAATCGAACTCACCCGGACGGCTCTGCGCCGCCCACACCGGTTTTGAAGACCGGGAGGCACACCGGCGCCCATCCGCCCCCATATCCGCGCGGCAAAACGCCGCGCGTTTTTTTGTCCGCGCAGGTAACCGGCCCGTCACTCCCGCAGGAGATGCGCGTCCCCCTCCCTGCGGGTGAAGCCGTCGGCGTCCATCCGCTCGAGCAGCGCCTGCGCGTACCGCCGGGAGGTTCCAAGCGCGTCGCGCAACCCGGAGAGCGTGACGCTTCCCCGCTCCCCGGCGACATTGCGGGCCGTTTCCCGGGCGCTCTCCCACGCCGCGCGGGTGAAGCAGAGTCCCGGCGCGGCCTCGACCAGTTCGCCCGCCTCGAGCAGCAGATCAAACACCCGCCCGGCGGGCACGGACGGCGGAAATTCCGCGAGCGCCGCCGCCCGGTCGGGCGGCGCGCAGGGCTCGCGCGCATAGAGAGCGAGCAGCTCCGCGGCGGTACGGCGATAGAGTTCCGTCCCCTCCGGCGCAAAGCCGGGCAGCGAGAGCGCGTCCCCCGCGCGGGAGACGGCGCCCTCCTCCGCGAACCACTCGGGCAGTCCGCCGGGAAACCGTTCCCGCAGCAGGTTAAGCGGCATCCCCCGGTCGAGGGGATGCGCCCCGTGATAATCCGCAAGGACGCCGAGCAGCTCCTCCCGCAGGCGGGCGAGTGTCCCGGGCGTCAGGGCGAGCCGGCCCGCGCACCGGATTTCCCCGTCCGCGAGCAGGCCCTCCCACGCGGTGGAAAATTCCGCGTCCGAGAGAAAAAAGAGCCGCTCCCGCGCCTGTTCCCGCGTCATCGGCTCTTCGGCGAGGTCGGAACGCAGGCGGCCGCGCGCGTCCGCCCCGTCGTAACATTGTAACCGTGCGAGCACGGCGCTGTCAAGCCGTCTGTGGCGGCGGGCGGGGATGTCGAGCACCACGCCGCCCCCCACCGTCTCAACGGGCGAATAGAACCGCACGACGAACCGGTCTCCCGGGCGGACCGCGACCGGCTGCTCGAGCAGCAGCTGGGCATAGCCGCTCTCGCCCGGCGCCAGGGCCTCCCGGTCGAGCAGACGCGCGCGGCAAAGGACGCAGGCGGTGCCGAGCGCGAGGTGCAGCCGCTGGTTGTGGGTGATCGCGCGGGCGGAGGCGGGGTGCGCGGCCAGCCGCACGTCGAGCAGCGCGTTTGCGCGCGCGGACGGTGCGGCCGCCAGCGCGTCGCCGCGCGCGAGCGAGCCGGGTTCCGCCCCGGCCAGGTTGACGGCGACGCGCTGGCCCGCAAAGGCGGCCGCGGCCTCGCGGCCGCAGCTTTGCAGGCCGCGCACCCGCACGCGGGCTCCGCCGGGGCTGACGGTCAGCAGGTCGCCGGGGCGCACCTGCCCGTCAAGCGCGGTCCCGGTCACGACGGCGCCGAAGCCGCGGACGGTAAACGCCCGGTCCACCGGCAGGAAAAAGGGACGGTCGATATTCCCGGGCGGGAGCTCCGCGGCTTCCTCCGCGAGCAGGGCGCGCAGCACGTCGAGGCCCTCCCCCGTTTGGGCGGAGGTCTCCACGACCGGCGCGCCCTCCAGAAAGCTGCCCCGCACAGCTTCGGCGATCTCCTCCCGCGCGAGCGCGCGGGTCTCCCCATCCGCGAGGTCGCATCTGGACAGCACGACCACGCCGCGCGGCACGCCGAGCAGCGACAAAATGACAAGGTGCTCCCGCGTCTGGGGCATGACCCCCTCGTCCGCGGCAACCACCAGCAGCGCGAGGTCGATCCCGCCCGCACCCGCGAGCATGTTCTTGACAAAATGCTCGTGGCCGGGCACGTCGACGATGTCGGCGTGGACCTCCCCCGGCAGTTCCATCCACGCAAAGCCGAGGTCGACCGTCAGGCCCCGGCGCTTCTCCTCCGCGAGCCGGTCGGCGTCGATGCCGGTGAGCGCGCGCACGAGCGCCGTCTTGCCGTGGTCGACGTGGCCCGCCGTGCCGATCACGATCCGCTTCACGGTCCGCACCCGGCCTTCACCGCCTCCGCCGCCGGTGCAAGCTCCTCCGGCAGCATCGTCGAAACGTCGAGCAGCAGCCTGCCCTCCGATATGCGCGCGACAACGGGGGCCGGCGCGGCGCGCAGCCGCGCGGCAAGCGCGTCCGCGCCGAAAGCGCGCGCCGTCACCGCGACCGCGGATCCCTTGAGGAGCTGTCCCGGCGCGCAGCCGCCCCCCACCGGGCGTTCTGTGGGGACGACCTCGCAGGCGCAGTCCGCGCCCAGCCGCGCGATCATTCCGCAGAGTTCCTCGGCGCGCGCCCGCAGGGTTTCGGGCGGGGCGCAGAGCATCCGGAGCGCCGGGATCTCCCGCTTCGCGCGGGCCGGGTCCGCGTAACTCTCCAGCGTCGCGGCCAGCGCCGCGAGGGAGAGCTTGTCGATGCGCAGGGCGCGCGCCAGCGGGTGGCGGCGCATCCGTTCGATCAGCGTGGCCCTCCCGACGAGGATGCCCGCCTGCGGGCCGCCGAGCAGCTTGTCCCCTGAGAAGCAGACGACATCCGCGCCCTCCCGCAGTGTCTGCGGGACGGTCGGCTCGCCGGGAAAGGGGTACTCCCCCGCCTCCAGCAGCGCACCGCTCCCCAAATCCACGACGAGCGGGATCTCCCGCCTCTTCGCGAGAGACGCGAGCTCCCCGACCGACGCCGACGCGGTGAACCCGACGACGCGGAAGTTGCTCGTATGCACCTTCAAAAGCGCGGCCACATCCCCTTCGGCGCAGGCCGCCTCATAGTCCCCGGGACCGGTGCGGTTGGTGGAGCCGACTTCCCTGAGCCGGGCGCCGCTCTGCTCCAAAATGTCGTGGATGCGAAAGCCGTCCCCGATCTCCACGAGCTCCCCGCGCGATACGGCGACCTCCCGCCCGCGCGCCAGCGCGGCCAGCGCGAGCAGCACCGCCGCCGCGTTGTTGTTGACGACGAGCGCGTCCCCGCACCCGCAGAAGTCCTTCAGCAGAGGCTCCACATGCGCGCCGCGGCTGCCCCGCTCCCCCGTTTCGAGGTCATATTCCAGGTCGCAGCAGCCCGCCGCGTCGCCCACCGCGCTGCGGGCCGCGTCCGAGAGGGGCGCGCGCCCCAGATTGGTGTGCAGCGCCACGCCCGTCGCGTTGACGAGGCGGCGCAGGCGCGGGAAACCCGCGCTGCGCAGCCGTTCGAGAACGACTGCGCACAGCAGGGACGGCGGCGGCACCGCGAGGCATTCGCCCCGCAGGACCGACGCGCGCACCGCGTCGAGCTCGGCGCGCACCGCGCCGAGCGCCGCCGCCCGCCCCTGCTGCTGCGCCGCCCGGGCGAGCCCGGGCTCCCGGAGCAGCTCGTCCACCTGCGGGATCGCCCGCAGCAGCGCCGTCCTGTCCTCCATACCGCGCCCTCCTATCCGTTCAGGATGCGCCCGATCGCGTCGGACGCGTAATCGATCTCTTCCTCCGTGTTCCCATACCCGAAGGAGAACCGCACCGTCCCCTGCGGGTAGGTCCCGAGCGTCCGGTGCGCGTTGGGGGCGCAGTGCAGGCCGCAGCGGGTCATGACGCCGTATTCGCTGTCGAGGCGGAAGGCGATCTCCGCGTTGTCCCGCCCGGGGAAATCGAGCGAGACAACCGCCGTGCGCCCCTCCGCCGTCCGGGGACCGGCGACGCGGATGCGTCCGTCCTCCGCCACCGCCGCGAGGAACCGCGCGGTCAGCGCCCGTTCCCACGCGCGGATGACATCGATCCCCGTCTCCTCCAGGAAACCGAGCGCCGCGTGCAGGCCGTAGATGCCCGGCAGGTTCAAGGTTCCCGCCTCGAACCGGTCTGGCAGCAGCGCGGGCACCGTCTCGAGGTGGGAAAAGCTGCCCGTCCCGCCAGAAATAAGCGGGTCCAGCTCCTTCTCAAAGGCGTCGGTGACGAGGAATCCCCCCGTTCCCTGCGGTCCGAGCAGCCCCTTGTGCCCGGTGAACGCGAGCGCGTCGATGCCCATCGGGCCCATGTCGACAGGTTCCATCCCGGCGGTCTGCGCGCAGTCGACGATAAAGCGCAGGCCATGCGCGCGGCAGAACGCGCCGACCTGCGCGACCGGCTGGATGGTGCCCGCGACGTTGGACGCGTGGGTCAGGACGACGGCGCGGGTGCTGGGACGGACGAGTCCGTCGAGCGCGTCCAGACAGAGGGCCCCCTCCCCGTCGCAAGGGATGCGGTCGAACGCCACGCCCGTCTGTGAAAGCTGCACGAGCGGGCGCATGACCGCGTTGTGCTCCACCGCGCTCACGAGGACGTGGTCTCCGGGGCACAGGAAGCCCTTGAGGATCATGTTGAGCGCCTCGGTGACGTTGAGGGTGAAGATGACGTTGCGCGGGTCGGGGCCGCCCAGCAGGGCGCAAAGCCGCTCACGCGCGGCAAGCACCGTCCCGGCGGCTTCGTAGGCGGAGGCGTAGCCGCCGCGGCCCACATTGCTGCCGACCCGTTCCATATACGCCACCATCGCGGACACGACCTCGGGCGGCTTGGGAAAGGAGGTCGCCGCGTGGTCGAAATATACTTTTTGCATCTCCTGGGGCCTCCTTTGCAGATTCTGGCTTCTATTGTACGCCACTTTTTCCTCCCGCGCCATATATATAGATGATATCTATAAATACCGTCGGTTTATTCAAAATCGCAATTTCCATATGCCAAATATTTGTACTATAATAACAAAGGAAACGCATGCGAATCAAATCTGCTTTGAGGTGTTGGCATTGAAGGAAAAACGTAAAATCATCCTCGCCGGCGTGGTCATCGGCGTCATCGCCGCCGCGCTCGTCTGGTTCGGGAACCCCAAAAACATGGGCTTCTGCATCGCCTGCTTCATCCGCGACACCGCCGGTGCGGTCGGGATGCACCAAGCGGCGGTCGTCCAGTACATCCGCCCTGAAATCATCGGCCTCGTGCTCGGCGCGCTCATCGTCTCGGCCGTGAAGAAGGAGTTCCTCCCCCGCGGCGGCTCCTCCCCGATGACCCGCTTCGTGCTCGGCGCGTTCGTCATGATCACCGCGCTTGTCTTCCTCGGCTGCCCGCTGCGCATGGTCCTGCGGATCGCCGGCGGCGACCTCAACGCCATCGTCGGGCTCGTCGGCTTCGCCATCGGCATCCTCTGCGGCGTGCAGTTTCTCAAACGCGGCTACAGCCTGAAGCGCACCTACACCCTGCCCGCCGTCGACGGCGTCTGGCTGTCGGTCGTCCAGGTCGCCCTCTTCGGCCTGCTCTGCGCCGCGCCCGCGTTCATCCTCTTCAGCGAAAAGGGCCCTGGCTCGATGCACGCCCCCATCTGGATCTCCCTCATCGCCGGGCTGGTCGTCGGCGCGCTCGCGCAGCGCATCCGGCTGTGCATGGTCGGCGGCATCCGCGACGTCCTGCTCTTTCAGGACTGGACGCTGCTCTCCGGCTTTGTGGCCATTCTTGTCGCCGCGCTCGCCGGGAACCTGGTTCTCAACGCCGTGTTCGGCGGCTACTTCAGCCTCGGCTTCATGGGCCAGCCGGTCGCCCACATCGACGGCGTCTGGAACTTCCTCTCGATGGCCGCGGTCGGGCTCGGCTCGGTCATGCTGGGCGGCTGCCCGCTCCGTCAGCTCATCCTCGCGGGCGAGGGCAACTCCGATTCCGCCGTCACCGTCGCCGGCTATTTCGTCGGCGCGGCGTTCGCGCACAATTTCGGCCTCGCCTCCGCCGCCACCGCCGTGGCCGAGGACGGCGCCATCACTGGCGGCCCCACCGCCGCGGGGAAACTCTTTACCGTCATCGCACTCATCGTCCTGTTCGTCGTCGCCTTCCTCAATACGAAAGCCACGGCCGCAGCAGGCGTAAAAGAGCCCCAGCGGGCATAGAAGGAGGAATCATCATGGCACAGACCATCGACGCGCGCGGGCTCTCCTGCCCGCAGCCGGTCGTCCTGACAAAAAACGCGCTTGACAAGGCCCCCTCCTCCTGCGAGGTGCTGGTGGACAATCCCACCGCGCGGGAGAACGTCACCCGTTACGCCGAACGCGCGGGCTACCGCGTCTCCGTCTCGGCGGATGGAGAGGACTACCGCCTGACCCTCGTGAAATAGCAGCCCCACATTGACCGCCGGGAGGGAACCGCCTTTGCAGTATATCGCAACCTTTTTCACCCACTATGACGCGGTCCGGTTCGCGGGCGACCTGCGCGGGCAGGGGATCGCGGTGCAGCTTTCCCCCGTGCCTCGGAGCCTGAGCTCCTCCTGCGGGACCTGCGCCCGCTTCGCCTATGAAGGCGATCCGCGGGAGTTGGACCGCGCGGGGCTTGAGCAGCTCGTGCGGACGGACTCCGGCCGCTACCTTCCGGCCATCGACAACCGATAACCCGTCACTCCAATCCGCATATCCTACCACACAAAAGGGCCGCCCCGCGGGGCGGCCCTTTTGTCCTCTCCGGAACCCCGCCGCTTCGGGAAGGGCCCCACCTGAATCAAATGTTCTTTGCCGCTTTCTTGAAAGAAAGCGGCAAAAGAAAACGCCGCCCTTTCGGGCGGCGGTTCTTTTCCACATCTCTCTCGAAAACGCGGGCCGCCCGCGGGGGCAAGAATCCCGCGGGCGGCAAGAAGGAGGGTATCAACAGATGGAGCGAAGTCAGCGAATGATGGTGCCGGTCTTTCCGGCGATGCCGTCCTTGGCCTTTTCCAGCAGAGTGATCAGCGCGTAGCGCTCCGGCTTGGACTCGGCGAACTGGAGGGCGGCCTGCACCTTCGGGAGCATCGAGCCGGGAGCGAAGTGGCCCTCGGAGATGAGCTGCCGGGCGCGTTCGGGGGTGAGCTCGTCAAGCCACTCCTGGTTGGGCTTTCCGAAGTTGATGGCGACCTTTTCGACCGCCGTGAGGATGATCAGGCAATCCGCGTCGACCGACTCGGCCAGGCGCGCGCTGCAGAAGTCCTTGTCGATGACGGCGGGCACGCCCTTGAGATGGTTGCCCTCCGTCTCCATGACGGGGATGCCACCGCCACCCGCCGCGACGACCACCTGCCCCGCGTTGACGAGGGTGCGGATCGTCTCGATCTCGACGATGTGCTGCGGGCGGGGGGAGGCCACGACGCGGCGCCAGCCGCGCCCCGCGTCCTCCATGACGGTGTAGCCCTTTTCCGCGGCCAGCTTTTTGGCGGCCTCTTCGGTCATAAAGCTGCCGATCGGCTTGGTCGGCTTCTTGAAGGCGGGGTCCTCCGGATCGACGACGACCTGGGTGATGAGCGTCGAAACGGGCTTGTGGATGCCGCGGTCGAGCAGCTCCTCCCGCAGGGCGTTTTGCAGGTCGTAGCCGATGTAGCCCTGGCTCATCGCGCCGCACACCGACAGCGGGATCGGGTACTGCTTGGGATCGACCGCGTTGAGGGAGGCCATCGCCTTCTGGATCATCCCGACCTGCGGGCCGTTGCCGTGGGAGATGACGACCTCGTGTCCCTCTTCGATCAAATCGACGATCGCCTTGGAGGTCTGTTTGACCGCGATCATCTGTTCGGGCAGGTTGTTGCCGAGCGCGTTACCGCCCAGAGCGATGACGATTCTCTTTCCCATACCAAATTACCACCTTTTCATAATATCGGCTCAAACCGGCGGCGCCGGCAGATTGTGACGTCGGTCCCGGGAAGCGCGCTCCCCGGGACGCCGCAAAGGCGGAATCCGTACCGCTGCGGGCGGGGCTGCGCGCCGTTTACTTGGTCCAGCGGGGGGTGCCGCGCTCCTCGAGCGCCTTGAGGACCGCCTGCGGGTCCTTGACCTTCGAGAGGAAGATCATCGCCGCGATGACGTAGGGCTTGAAGGAGGCCTCCTTATAGAGCGGGGTGCGGTAGCGGTCGAACACCGAGGCCTCGACCTCGCCGTCCTCGCAGGAGACGCCGTTGATGTCGGCGGGCAGGCAGTGCAGGTAGAGCGCCTTGCCGTCCTTCGTGGTCTTCATGAGCTCCTCGGTGCAGCACCAGTCCTTGTGGTTGGCGTTCTGCGCGAGCAGCTCCTTTTCGAGCTTCTTGATGCCTTCCGAGTCGCCCTCGCCGTAGAGGTTGGTGCGCTTTTCCATGGCGGCGAAGGGCGCCCAGCTCTTCGGGTAGACGATGTCCGCGTCCTGGAAGGCGTCGGCCATCGAGTTGGTCTTGCGGTAGGTGCCGCCCGACGCGGCGGCGTTCTTCTTGGCGACCTCCTCGACCTCGGGCATGACCTCGTAGCCCTCGGGATGTGCCAGCACGACGTCCATGCCGAAGCGGGTCATCAGGCCGATGACGCCCTGCGGCACCGAGAGGGGCTTGCCGTAGGAGGGGCTGTAGGCCCAGGTCATCGCGACCTTTTTGCCCTTGAGGTTCTCCACGCCGCCGAAGTGGTGGATGATGTGGAGCATATCCGCCATGCACTGGGTCGGGTGGTCGATGTCGCACTGGAGGTTGACCAGGGTCGGGATCTGCTCGAGCACGCCGTCCTGATAGCCCTCGCGGACCGATTTGGAGACCTCGTGCATGTAGGCGTTGCCCTTGCCGATGTACATGTCGTCGCGGATGCCGATGACATCCGCCATGAAGGAGATCATGTTCGCCGTCTCGCGGACGGTCTCGCCGTGCGCGATCTGGGATTTGCCCTCGTCAAGGTCCTGCACCTCGAGGCCCAGCAGGTTGCAGGCGGAGGCGAAGGAGAAGCGGGTGCGGGTGGAGTTGTCGCGGAAGAGGGAGATGCCCAGCCCGCTCTCGAAAATCTTCGTGGAGATGTTCTGCTCGCGCATGTAGCGCAGCGCGTCGGCGATGGTGAAGACCGCCTCGAGCTCGTCGTCCGTCTTCTCCCAGGTAAGGAAGAAGTCGTTCATGTACATCTCTTTGAAGTTGAGTTTGTTGAGTTTATCGATATAGGCCTGTAATTTCTGATCCATGGCTGTAACTCCTTCACAAATGTTTACTGATTTTGAATGGTTTTCAGAAATCGGCCAATCCTATATGCAATTTTAACGAATATCTTCCCTTACAGCATACATGAATTGGCGATTGATTGCAAGTTCTCCGGCTGTATTTGTTTGATTCCGCCGTAAATTTGTGCATTTTCACTCCGAAGCGGCAGGTGCAAAACCCAAAATTCCTTGTGATTTATTCACAATAGCAGGTGGGCAGCGCCGCATAAACCGCCGCGCAGCGGACGAGATCGTCCTTCCAGGTCATCTCGTTGGGGGCGTGCGCCTGCGCCTCGGCGCCCGGGCCGAACCCGATGCAGGGGATTCCGTTGCGGCCCATGATCGACACGCCGTTGGTCGAGAAGGTCCACTTGTCGGTCAGCGGGCGGGCCTTGCGCATCTCCTCGTTGGCGGGCACGCCCACGCGGCTGTCGCCGTAGAGGCCCTTGTAGGCCGTTTCCATCGCCCTGGTGACCTTGTGGTCCTCGGGGATGACCCAGGTCGGGAAGTAGCACTCGATCGGGTAGACGCAGCCGGTGTAGCTCGGCCGGTCGTACTGGTACATCGAGACCTTCACGTCGCCGCCGTACTTTTTGACGGCCGGCAGGTTCCGGATTTCCTCGAGGCAGCTCTCCCACGTCTCGCCCGCGGTCATGCGGCGGTCGAGCGACACGGCGCAGGAATCCGCCACCGCGCAGCGCGACGGCGAGGTGAAGAAGATCTCCGACACCGTCACGGTGCCGCGCCCGAGGAAGCGGGCTTCCTTCCACTCGGGGTTGTACGCCTCGTCGAGCATCTTGACGAGGCCCTTGATCTCCGTGCCGGCGGCCGCGTCGTTCTCGTTGAGGGCGCGCACGTCCTGGAGGATGTCGGCCATCTTGTAGATCGCGTTGTCGCCGCGCTCGGGCGCCGAGCCGTGGCAGGAGACGCCCTTGACGTCGATGCGGATCTCCATGCGGCCCCGCTGCCCGCGGTAGATGCCGCCGTCGGTCGGCTCGGTGGAGACGACGAACGCGGGACGGACGTGGTCCTCTTTGACGATGTACTCCCAGCAGAGGCCGTCGCAGTCCTCCTCCTGCACCGTGCCGGTGACGAGGACCCTGTATTTGTCGTTCAGCAGGCCGAGGTCCTTCATGATCTTCGCGCCGTAGACCGCGGACACGATGCCGCCCATCTGGTCGGAGGTGCCGCGGCCGCCGATCTCGAGGTCGTTCTCATAGCCCTCGTAGGGGTCGAAGTTCCAGTTGTCGCGGTTGCCGACGCCCACCGTGTCGATGTGCGCGTCGAACCCGATCAGGGTTTCGCCCGCGCCCATATAGCCGAGCACGTTGCCCATCGGGTCGATGACCACCTCGTCGAACCCGACCTTCTCCATCTCCTCCTTGATGCGCAGGATGTGGCCCTTTTCGCCGCAGCTCTCGCCCGGGATCGCCACCAGATCCCGCAGGAACCTGGTCATGTCCGCGCGGT
Source organism: Anaerotruncus massiliensis (ex Togo et al. 2026) (assembly GCF_900199635.1). Lineage (GTDB taxonomy): Bacteria > Bacillota > Clostridia > Oscillospirales > Ruminococcaceae > Anaerotruncus > Anaerotruncus massiliensis. The sequence continues at coordinate 2,166,864 of NZ_LT962687.1, forward strand.
AGCCCTGCGCCGCCTCTTTGATCTTGCTGAAATCCATCGTCGTTTCCTCCTTATAGATTACGGTATCACACGTACAGAACATCGGGACGCTTTTTTCTCTTGTAAAAAAGCTTTGCAAAAAATACGCCTGAAGGATGAGGCTTCTTGCGCCCTGCGGGGCCGCGCCGGGGCTCCGCCCCGGCACCCCGCCGCCTTTTGAAAAAAGGCGGGCGAAAACTTTAACCTTGATAGGACGGGTTCGCGCCGTTCCACACGACCTTCCGGTAGTTCTCCGGGTCGGTGTCCCCCTCGGTGGAGAAGATCAGCACCTTCGAGTCCTTCCCGAGCCCGATCGCCTCGCGCAGCTCGCGGTAGGTGTTGTCCTCCATCAGCGCCGCCGCCAGCCCCATGCCGACCGCGCCGCTCTCCCCCGAGACGACCTGCGGGTCGCCCTTGCAGGGTGCGCCGAGCATCCGCATCCCCTTGGCCGCGACCCAGTCGGGGCAGGAGACGAAAAAGCCCGCGTGGTTGCGCAGGATCTCCCACGAGATCGTGTTCGGCTCGCCGCACGCGAGCCCCGCCATGATCGTCTGTAAATCGCCGCCCACGATGCGCGGCTTGCCGTCCGCCGCGACCGCGCCCTTATAGAGGCAGTCGGCGGCCTGCGCCTCCATGACGACCGTTGTCGGAGGATTCTCCGGGAAGAGGTTTGCAAAGTAGCCCTGGACCGCGCCCGCCAGCGAACCGACGCCCGCCTGGATGAAGATGTGGGTCGGACGGTCGACGCCCGCCTCGCGGAGCTGCTCGGCCGCCTCCGACGCCATCGTGCCGTAGCCCTGCATGATCCACGCCGGAATCTCCTCGTAGCCCTCCCACGCGGTGTCCTGCACGACCACCCCGCGCGGGGTCGCGGCGGCTTCCGCCGCCGCCATGCGCACGCAGTCGTCATAGTTGACCTCTTCGATCGTCACCTGCGCGCCCTCTCTGGCGATGTTGTCGAAGCGGGTTTTGGTGCTCCCCTTCGGCATATGGACCACAGCCTTCTGCCCGAGCTTGTTGGCCGCCCACGCGACGCCCCGCCCGTGGTTGCCGTCGGTCGCAGTGAAGAAGGTCGCCTGCCCGAATTCCTCCCGCAGCTTTTGGGAGGTGAGGTAGTCGTAGGTCATCTCCGAGACGTCCCGGCCGAGCTCTCCGGCGATATAGCGCGCCATCGCGAACGACCCGCCCAGCACCTTGAAGGCGTTGAGGCCGAAGCGGTAGGACTCATCCTTGACGAAGAACCCGCCCAACCCGAGCTGCGCCGCCATCCGGTCCAGCCGCGCCAGCGGCGTCACCGAATACTGCGGGAAGCTCTGGTGGAATCTGCGCGCCTTCGCCACATTCTCGAGCGCCATGACCGACAGCTCCCGGTCGTCCCCCTTCGGCATCCGGTTCGCCGCCCATTTGATCTGTTCCATGCTCTGCTCTCCTCCTGTTAAAACGGTCTTCCGGGGCAAGTATGACTTTTGTTCTTAACCCCATCATAGCACAGGAAAAATGCAAGTCAATAGATTTTCTTAAAAAAATTTGTTTTACCTAAAAATTTTTTAGAATTTGTCGAAATTGACTATTGCTTTTCCACCATCGGCATGATAAACTTAGGGTGGATTTATAAAAGTATTACTTATTTTTCGGCATTCAGCGGAATTCGGATGGAGGACGGTACGATGGTTACAATGACGGTCAACGGCAGACAGGTGGTCTCCGAAAAGGACGAAAAGCTCCTCACCTTCCTGCGCGAGACGCTCGGGCTCACCTCGGTGAAAAACGGCTGCTCGGAGGGCGCCTGCGGCACCTGCATGATCCTCGTGGACGGCAGGGCCACCAAGGCCTGCGTGCTCAAAACCTCCAAATGCGCCGGGAAATCGATCGTCACCTGCGAGGGGCTCACCCCCCGCGAGCGGGATGTCTACGCCTACGCCTTCACCAGCTGCGGCGCGGTCCAGTGCGGCTTCTGCACCCCCGGCATGGTCATGAGCGCCAAGGGCCTCCTCGACGCCGTGCCCGACCCGACCCGCGCGCAGGTCAAGGAGGCGCTCAAAAACAACATCTGCCGCTGCACCGGCTACAAAAAGATCGAGGAGGCGGTGCTGCTGGCCGCGAAGCTCCTCCGTGAGGGTACCTCCGCCCCCGCCTGCACCTTCACCGGCAGGGTGGGCGAAAACCTGCCCCGCGTCGACGCGCCCGCCAAGACGGTGGGCGACGCGGAATATGTCGACGACATGCGCGTCGAGGGGCTCTGCTTCGGCAGCGCCGTGCGCAGCGCTTATCCGCGCGCGCGGGTCCTCTCGATCGACGCGACCGAGGCGCGGGCGCTGCCCGGCGTCGTCGCCCTGCTCACCGCCGACGACCTGCCCGGGAACCCCAAGGTCGGCCATCTCAAGAAGGATTACGACGTGCTCATCCCCGTCGGCGGGATCACCCACTTTCTCGGGGACGCGGTCGCGCTCGTCGCAGCCGAGGACCGTGAGACGCTCGAACGGGCGAAGGCCCTCGTCAGGGTGGAATACGAGGAGCTGCCCGGCGTCTTCTCCCCCGCCGAGGCGATGGCCCCCGGCGCGCCGCTCGTACACGAGGAAACTCCCGGCAACCTGCTCGCCCACGAGCATCTGGTGCGCGGAAACGCCGACGAGGCGATCAGCCGCTCCAAATATGTGGTGACCACCCATTATTCCACCCCGCCGACCGAGCACGCCTTCCTCGAGACCGAGACGGCGCTCGCGATGCCCGACGGGGACGGAGTCGTCATCTATTCGGCGGACCAGGGCATCTACCAGACCAAGAAGGAGTGCGCCGAGGCGACCGGCCTGCCGCCCGAAAAGGTGCGGGTCGTCGCCAGGATGGTGGGCGGCGGCTTCGGCGGCAAGGAGGACATGAGCGTCCAGCACCACGCCGCCCTGCTCGCGCTGGCGGCCAAACGCCCCGTCAAGGTCGCGCTGACCCGGAAGGAGAGCATCCTCATCCATCCCAAGCGGCACGCCTTTGAGATGGAGTTCACGACCGCCTGCGACGAAAACGGTTATCTCACCGCGATGAAGGCGACGCTTATTTCCGACACGGGCGCCTACGCCTCGCTGGGCGGGCCGGTGCTCCAGCGCGCCTGCACCCACGCGGCGGGCCCCTATAACTACCAGGACATTGAGATTGACGGCAAGGCCTACTACACCAATAACCCCCCCGCGGGCGCCTTCCGCGGCTTCGGCGTGACGCAGAGCTGCTTTGCCACCGAGTGCAACCTCAACCTGCTCGCCGAAAAGGCGGGCATCTCCCCGTGGGAGATCCGCTACCGCAACGCCATCCGGCCCGGGCAGGTGCTCCCCAACGGCCAGATCGCCGACGAGACGACCGCCGCCGTCGAGACGCTGATGGCTGTGAAGCCCTACTACGACGCGCACCCCAGGGCTGGCATCGCCTGCGCGATCAAGAACAGCGGCCTCGGCGTGGGCATCCCCGACACGGGGCGCTGCCGCCTGCTCGTAAGGGACGGCCGGGTGCAGATCCACACCTCCGCCGCCTGCATCGGGCAGGGCATGGGCACCGTCGTCACCCAGATCGTCTGCGACGTGACCGGGCTCCCCCTCGAGCGGGTGGCCTACCAGACCCCCGACACCGCCCTCGCGCCCGACGCCGGCAACACGACCGCCTCCCGCCAGACCCTCTTCACCGGAGAGGCCGCGCGGCAGGCCGCGCTCCAACTGAAAGCCGCGCTCGCGGATTCCTCCCTCGGCGCGCTCGAGGGCCGGGAATTTTCCGCGGAATACCTCGGCGTGACCGATAAGCTGGGCTCCGACAAGCCCAACCCCGTCAGCCACGTCGCCTACGGCTACGCGACCCATCTCGTCGACCTCGACGAGAACGGCCGCATCCGCAAGGTGATCGCCGCGCACGACGTCGGCCAGGCGATCAACCCGGTGAGCGTCGAGGGGCAGATCGAGGGCGGCGTGGTCATGAGCCTCGGCTACGCGCTCACCGAGGACTACCCGCTCGACCACGGCAGGCCCACCGCCAAGTTCGGCACCCTCGGGCTCTTCAAGGCGACCGACACCCCCGACGTCGAGGCGGTCATCGTCGAGGGGCCCGCCAAATCCGAGCTCGCACGCGGCGCCAAGGGCATCGGCGAGATCGCTTCGATCCCGACCGCGCCCGCCGTCCAGCTGGCCTACTACAACTTCGACGGCAAATTCCGCACCCGGCTCCCGCTCGAGGACACCCCCTACAGCCGCAAAAAATAAAACGCGCCGCAGGGCGCGGGAAGGCCCCGCCCCGCCCGGCTCTGCCGGGCGGAAGCCGCCGCAGGCGGCTTTGCGAAACAACGAAGTTGTTTCGCGGGCGGGGCCGTGGTATACTGTCAGCAGAGAGGCCGGCAAAAACGCCGGCGGCAGAAGGAGGGCGCGATATGGGCGACGCGCGGAAACTGGCGTGCATCTTCCTGGCCTCGGGCCGTTCGACGCGTTTTCGCGACAACAAGCTGCTCGCCGATTTCGGCGGCCGCCCGATGGCCGACGTGGTGCTCGGCAACTTCCCCGGCGAGCTGTTCCAGCAGGTAATCGTCGTCACCCGCTACCCGCAGGTGGCGGTGTCCGCCGCGCTGCTCGGCTATTCGGTGGTGGAAAACGACGACACGACGGGCGACATGGCGGTCACCATCCGCAAGGGGCTTGCGGCGGTCGACCCGGAAGCCGTCGGCTGCATGTTTTCGGTCTGCGACCAGCCGCTGCTCACCGCGCGGAGCATCGGGGCGCTGCGCGCCGAATTTTTGGCGCACCCCGGTTCGATCGCCGCGCTCGGCCACCGTGGCAAGCGCGGCAACCCGGTCTTTTTCCCGCGCGCCCTCTTCGGCGAACTGGCGGCGCTGCCGCCGGGCAAATCGGGCGGCGCGGTGATCGCCGCGCACCCGGAGCTGCTGCGCGTCGTCGAGGCGGCCAACCGCCGCGAGCTGCTCGACGTGGACTACCGGGGCGACCTCGATGCGATCGCAAAGATGGAACCGTAACGGATAAAAAAAGGAGGAGGCCCCCGGCCGGGGGCCTCCTCCTTTTTTATGTGTCATCAGTGTCATCAATAGTATTCGCTCACGCCGCGCGCGACAAAGGTTCCCAGTCCCTCTTTGACCGGCTCTCCGTTTTCCGCCGCGAGCTCGCCGCGCAGGAAAACCGCCTTCGCGCGGCCCCGCGCCGCCATCCCCTCATAGGGGGTGTAGTCGCAGTTTTGGTGCTGGGTCTCGGCGGAGATCGTCCAGCGGGCGGCGGGGTCCCACACCACGATGTCCGCGTCGCCGCCCACCGAGATCGCCCCCTTGCGCGGGTACATGCCGAAGAGCCGCGCCGTGTGCTCCGAAAGCAGCGCCGCCATCTGGTTTTCCGTCATCCGCCCGGCGGCGACCCCCGCCGTATAGACCGCCGCGGGCCGGTGCTCGATGCCGGGCAGGCCGTTGGGGATTTTGCTGAAATCGTTCTGGCCCAAATCCTTCTGGCCCGCGTAGTTGTAGCTGCAATGGTCGGTGGAGATCGAGTCGATCTCGCCGTTTCGGATCGCCTCCCACAGCGCCGCCTGGTCATCGAGGCTTCTGAGCGGCGGCGAGCAGACGTATTTCGCCCCCTTGAAGCCGGGCGCGTCATACCGGCTCCCGTCGAGGACGAGGTACTGCGGGCAGGTCTCGAGGTAGACCTTCTGTCCGCGCGCGCGGGCGCGCCGCGCCTCCTCGAGCCCCGCGCGGGTGCTCAGGTGGACGATGTGGACCGGCACCCCCGCCGCCCCGGCGATGTAGCAGTAACGCGCGATCGCCTCCGCCTCGACATAGTCGGGCCGGGAAAGGGCGTGATACCGCGGCCCGAGCTTTCCGGCCGCGCGGAGCTCGGCGACCTTCTCGTTGACGAGGTCGCCGTTTTCGCAGTGGGTCCCGATAATCCCGTGCGCCTGCCCGACCCTCTTCAGGATTTCGTAGAGCTCGGCGTCGGTGACGCGCAGGTTGTCGTAGGCGAGGTAGAGCTTGAAGGAGGTCACGCCCGCCTTCACCATCTCCCCGATCTCCTCCGCCACCGCAGGGTTCCAGTCGGTGATCGCCATGTGGAAGGCGTAGTCGCAGGAGGATTTGCCATCCGCCTTTTTGTGCCACGCCTCGAGCGCGCGGGCAAGGGTGCCCCCCTTGTCCTGCGTCGCGAAGTCGACGACCGTCGTCGTGCCGCCGCAGACCGCCGCCCGCGTGCCGGTGGCGAAATCGTCCGCCGTCGCGGTGACGCCGTTATCCATGTCGAGATGGGTGTGCGCGTCGATGAAGCCGGGAAAGACGAGGCAGCCCGCCGCGTCGTAGGTTTCGCACCCGTCGGCGGGCAGGCCCGGCCCGACGGCGGCGATCTTTCCATCCCGCACGAGGACGTCCGCCGCGAAGGTGCGTTCGGGCGTCACCACCCGGCCGTTTTGAATGAGCACTGCCATATGAAAGCCTCCTGTTGAAAAGCGTTCAAGGGGCGGGGCCGCGCCCCGCCCCTCTTTGAGGGTCGTTTTTATACCGTCGTGACCGTCTGGCGGCCGAAGAGGTAGCGGTAGCCCTCCCACACCGCCGTGATCAGCTGGCGGATCTCGTCGGGAAGGCCGCAGCCCTCCTCGCCCACCGCGTAATCCGCGACCTGCCCGTCGAGGCGTACGCGGTAGAGCTGGCGTTCGGCGTCAAGCAGGAGGAAGCCCTCGTTCCCGCTGTCCGCGAAGTCCGCCTCGCTCCAGAAGAGGGTGAACTTATCCTTGTAGGGCGCGCTGTCGTAGGGGCAGAAGGTCGCGCAGTTGCCGCACTCGTTGCACATGCCGTCGACGTGCACGATCTGGCGCATCCGCCGTCCGGGCACCCGGATGGCGAGGTTCGCGCGGTTGGGGCAGACGTCCGCGCAGCACTCGCAGACGGTGGCGCACTCGAGGCAGCGCTGGGACTCGGTGCAGGACGCGCAGTCGGTGCAGAGGGTCCCCTTCTTTGCGAGCGCGTGGCCGTAGTCTGGGCTCGCGTTGGTAGCGGTATAGGTTTCGACCGTGACGCCCGCGATCGCCTTCGCCGCCTTCGTCGCGTCGGCGATCGCCTCGACGACGGTGGCGGGCCCGCGGTTCGCGTCGCCCGCGACATAGACGTGGGGAACGCCCGTCTCAAGCGTGTCGGGGTCGACGACCGCGCGGCCGCGCGAATCCACCGCGACGCCGCAGCGCTCATAGAGCGCGGTGTCCACCCGCTCGCCGACGGCCGCGATCACCGTGTCGGCCGGCACCTCCGCCGTCTCGCCGGTCGGGACGGGGCTGCGGCGGCCGGACGCGTCGGGCGCGCCGAGGACCATCTTTTCGCATTTGAGCACGCCGTCCCGGACGCCGACCGGGGCGAGCAGCTCGCAGAACTCGACGCCGTCCGAAAGGGCGAGCGCGAGCTCCTCCTCGTCGGCGGGCATGTAACGGCGGCTGCGGCGGTAGACGAGCCGCACCTTCTTGACGCCCGGCGCGCGCACGGCGGCGCGGGCGGCGTCCATGGCGGTGTTGCCGCCGCCGATCACGACGACGTTCTCCCCAAGCGAAAGGCCGTCGGGATCGCTCTTGCACCGCTCGAGGAATTCAATGACGTTCATCGCCCCGCCGTATTCGAGCGGGAGCTTCCCCGGCTTCCACGCGCCGGTCGCGAGGATGACGTCGGTGTAGCCCCGGTCCAGCAGCTCCTGCGCCGAGCCGATCTCCGCGCCGAGCTCGAACCGCGCGCCCACGGCGCGCGCGAGCGCGGCGTCCTTTTCGATGGCGGAGGTCGGGATGCGGAAGGCGGGGATGACGTGGCGCACGATGCCGCCGAGCTGCCGTTTGCGCTCGAAGACGGTGACGGGCACGCCCGCTCTGGCGAGGAAATAGGCCGCCGAGATCCCGGCCGGGCCGCCGCCCACGACCGCGACCTTTTTGCCCTTCGCGGGTGCGGCCGGGCGCAGCTCCTTCAGCAGTTCGTCATAGGCGTTTTGGGCCGCCTCGAGCTTGACCTCGCGGATGTGGACCGAATCCTCGTAGAAGTTGCGCGTGCACTTGTCCATGCAGCGGTGGGAGCAGATGGTGCCGGTGATGAAGGGCAGGGGGTTGCGCTCGGTGATGACCCGCAGCGCGTCGAGGTGCCTGCCCTCCCCCGCGAGGCGCAGGTAGGCGGGGATATCCTGCTCGATCGGGCAGCCGGCACGGCAGGGCGCGGCGAAGCAGTCGACGAGCGGGACGTGTTTTTTCATCTTGCGGGAAGGCAGGGGTTTGATCGGCTTGCGGTAGTAGGGGTCGCCCATCGCGTCCTCCACATACTCGCTCACCTTTGCGGTGTTGACCCCCGCGAAGGGCTGGTCCCCGCAGCCGCGCAGCCGCTCGGCGATCTGGGCGAACCGCTGGTAGCCGCCCGGCTTTAAGAGGGTGGTGGCCATCGTGATCGGCCAGATGCCCGCCGCGAAGAGCTTTTCGACGTTGGTGATGTCCGCGCCGCCCGAATAGGAGATGCGCAGCTTTCCGTCAAACGCCTTGGAGAGCATCTTGGCCACCGAGACGGTCAGCGGAAAGAGGCTCCGCCCGGACATGTACATCTCATTGCCGGGCAATTCCCCCGCCGCGATGTCGACCGGGAAGGTGTTGGTCAGCTTGACGCCGAACGCCAGCCCCCGCCCGTCGGCGAGCGCCTGCAGCCGCCCGATCATCGGGACCGCGTCCTCGAACTGCAGGTCCTCCTTGAAGTGGTGGTCGTCGAAGGCGATATAGTCGAACCCGAGCGCGTCGAGCGTCTCGCGCGCGTACTCGTAGCCGAGCAGGGTCGGGTTGCACTTGATGAAGGTGTTGAGCCCCTTCTCGGTCAGCAGGTAGGTCGCGATCCGCTCGATCTCCTGCGGCGGGCAGCCGTGCAGGGTCGAGAGGGTGATCGAGGTGCACACCCTGGGGGAGATCTCTTCGACATAGCGGGCGTCGAGCTTTTGGAAGCGGCCGAGGTGCTCGAGCGCCCACGCCCGGCACTCCGCCCAGACGGGGGTGTTTTCCGCGTTTTTGAGCCCCTCGATGAAGGCGTCGATCTTGGGGGATTTGATCCCCTCGAGGTCGTAGCCGACGCTCATGTTGAAGATGAAGCCGTCCGGGCTGCCGAGCCCCCACTCGCGGGAGAGGAGCTTGAGCGCGAACCACGCCTTGACGTACTCGTCGTACGCCTCGGGCACCCGCAGTTCGGTCGACCACTCGACGTTGTAGCACTCGTCCTGTGCGTTGATGCAGGGCTTTGCGACCGGCAGGTCCTCGCCGTCGAGGGTCTGCACCGTCTTGAGCTCAAAGAACCGGCTGCCCGCCGCGTAGGCGGCGATCAGGTTCTGGGCGAGCTGGGTGTGCGGGCCGGCCGCGGGGCCGAAGGGGGCCTCCATCCGCTCGCCGAAAAGGGGTAGCCGCGGTTCGTCCTCCGCGTGGCGGACGAGCTTCGAGACGCCGAAGATGCTCCCGTAAGTCTGGTATTCCTCGATGATCCAGTCCATCAACTGGCCGAAGGGGATCGGCCGCATGCGATCGCTCATAAAAGATTCCTCCTGTTATCCGGGTTTCCCCGCCCGGCTTGTTCTGCTCGTTTACCGCGCGTTGATGCGCGCCCACATCTTTTCCGCCTGCTCGCGGGACTTTGCCAGGACCTCCCGCTCGTCGATGCCGACGAGTTCCCGGTCCTTCATGCGCACCTTCCCGTCGATGACCGTCGTGACCGTCTGGCGGCCGCTCATGCCGAAGAGGGTGTGGCCGTTCACGTTGTCCGCCGAAAGCGGGGTGAGCGGGTCGTAGTCGGTGACGATGATGTCAGCCGCCGCGCCGGGCTCGAGGGCGCCGAGCTTCTTTTCAAAGAACCGCGCGCCGATCGCCGGGTTCCCCTCGAAGAGCATGTAGGGCACCTCCGACCAGGCCGCGGTCGGGTCGCAGAGGTTGTGCTTATGCAGGCAGTTGGCCGCCTTCATCGACTCGTACATGTCGTTGGTGTAGCCGTCGGTGCCGAGCCCCACGGTCAGCCCCCGGTGGATCATCTCCATCGTCGGCGGGCAGCCCACCGCGTTGCCCATGTTGCTCTCGGGGTTATGTACCACCATGGTGTTCGTCTCCTTGAGAATGTCCATCTCGGTGCCGTTCACATGGATGCAGTGGCCGGTGATCGTCTTCTCCCCGAGGATGTCATTGTCGAAGAGGCGGTTAATGACCCGTTTGCCGTATTTTTTGAGGGAGTCGTACACGTCGGTCATCCCCTCGGCCACATGGATGTGGAAGCCCGCGTCCGCGGGGGTGTTCTCGCGGCAGAGGGCGAGCGTCGCATCCGAGAGGGTGAAGGAGGCGTGCAGGCCCATCATGCCCTTGACCATGTCGGTCTTGTCCTTTTTGCAGAAGGCGATGAAATCGGCGTTCTCCTTCACGGCCTGGCGCATCTTTTCCGCGCCGTCGCGGTCGGACACCTCGTAGCACAGGCAGGTGCGCACCCCCGTCTCCTTCGCCGCGTCCGCGATCGCAAAGAGGCTCCCCGGGATCTCGCCGTAGCTCGCGTGGTGGTCGAACACGGTTGTGACCCCGTTTTTGATGCAGTCGATATAGGTGGTCAGCGCGCTCATGCGGGTGTCCCCGAGGAGCAGGTTGCGGTCGATCGTCCACCACATGCCGTCGAGGATGTCGAGGAAGTTCTGCGGGTTGTAGCCGTTGATCGCGATGCCGCGCGAATAGGCGCTGTAGATGTGGTTGTGGGCGTTGATGAGCCCCGGAAGGATCATGCCGCCGCGCGCGTCGATAAACTCCGCCCCGGGATAGCGTTTTTTCAGTTCCTCCGTCGTCCCGACCGCCGCGATCACATTCCCGTCGGCCGCCACGCAGCCGTTTTCGATCAGGCGGTTGTGCGCCCCGCGGGTGATCAGCCGTCCGTTTCCGATCAGTAACATGTTTTTTCCTCCTTCATCATGCGGTACGCTTGTGGAAAAGCGCATAACAGCCAAAAAAGGCGTCCATCCTGTGGATGAACACCCTTCCCCGTCCGGCCCCGCAGGCATGCCGCGCATGGGACCTCCCCGGTGGGGTGATCATCCAGCCCGTGCGCGAAGCACTCCGTTGCAGCCACGAATCCGATAAACTTGTCGCTTTGTACAAAAGAATTTATTGGAATTGTACAGAATTTTCCGTCCTTCGTCTTTGGTTTTAGTTTACCATGAACGGGCCCAAAATGCAATAGTTCCTGCGTGTTTTCTCAAAAAAAATTTTTAGCCTGCAAAGTTTTTGTTGCAAATTGCCGGGAACGTGCTATGATGGAATCAGACCAATTTCGACAAAGGAGCTACCGCCATGCTGAACGCCACCACGCTGGCCTTCCTGCGCCAGCTCGCCCGGGGGATTGCCGAGCAGTTCGGGCCGAACTGTGAAGTCGTCGTGCACGACCTTTCGGACAACAGCGTCGACCACACCGTCGTCGCGATCGAAAACGGGCACGTCACCCACCGCAAGCTCGGCGACGGCCCCTCCCACATCGTGCTCGAGGCGCTGCACGGCGACCGCAGCGCCCTCCACGACCAGATCGGCTACCTTACCAAGACGAAGGACGGCCGCATCCTCAAGTCGAGCACCATCTACATCCGCGACGAGAACGGCGACGCGGTGGGCATCTTTTCGATCAATTTCGACATCACCGGCCTGCTCATGGTGGAGAGCGCCCTTAAGCCCATCGTCTCCACCGCCGCGCCCGAAAAGGAGCCCGAGCGCATCTCCCAGAACGTCAACGAGCTGCTCGACGAGCTGATCTCCCAGAGCGTCCGCCTCGTCGGCAAGCCGGTCGCCCTCATGACCAAGGACGACAAGGTCAAGGCCATCCAGTTTTTAAACGACACCGGCGCCTTCCTCATCACCAAGAGCGGCGACAAGGTGTCGAAGTACTTCGGCATCTCCAAGTACACCCTCTACAGCTACATCGACGCGAAGGCGTAGCCCCCCGCGCGAAACAGAGGCCCGCTCCTGTGGAGCGGGCCTCTGTCTATTTCTTGATCATATTCAGGTAGCGGTAGATCGTCGGGACCGACACGCCGAGGCTTTCCGCCACGCAGCCGATCGCGCCTTTGACGAGGAAGGTCCCCAGGTCGCTGAGTCCCTCGATCACCTCGAGCTTCTCCTTCTGGCTCATGCGCCCCACCTGCTCCTCGTACCCCGGGCAGACCCGGTGCAGGTTCGCCTGCACCAGCTCGCGCACGTTCATGTTGAAGCTCTCGGTGATCGGCAGGTTGGCCCGCAGGCCCAGCTCCCCGATCAGCGCCCCCAGCTTGTCGTGCGCCTCGAGCAGCTCGTGGTAGTCGGTGTTGATGCAGAGCAGCCCCACCAGCTTGCCCGTCTCGTCCTTGATGAAAAAGGTGGACGATTTGAGCCGGTGCCCGTTTTTCACGATTCCCTGGTAGTTGGCCATATGGGACTGCTGCTCGAACGCCGCCGACTTGAGCACGTTGAGGGTCAGGTCGGTCACGGGCGAGCCGATCTGGCGGCCGCTGATATGCCCGTTGCGGATCGCGACCACCGACTCGTGCCAGTCGGTCAGGTCGTGCAGCACGACCTCCGTGTTCTCCCCCATGCAGTCGGCCAGAAAGTCGACCAGCGGCAGATATGCGGTGAGAGTCTTGTTCAAAGGCATCCGCTCCTTTTGAAAACCGTTATTTACCCGCTGCCCGGTCCTTGGGCAGGATGAGGTTCAGCAGAATGGCGATCAGCGTGGAAATGACCACCGAAGAGCCACCGAATACGGTTCCGACCCACTCGGGGAAGCCCGCGAGGCTTCCGGACACCTGCGTCACGCCCACGCCGAGCGCGACCGCGATGCCGACGATGCTGACATTGCGGGGGGTGAGCCCGGCGGAGGAGATCATGCGGATGCCGGTCATCGTGATGGTGGCGAAGACCGAGATGGTCGCGCCGCCGATGACGCACTGCGGGATGGTGGTGAGCAGGGCGGAGAACTTGGGGACGAAGCCGGCGATCAGCAGCACGACGGCGGCGAAGCCGAAGACGACCCGGTTGACGACCCGGTTGACGGTGACGATACCCACGTTCTGGCTGTAGGACGCGGTGGGCAGGCCGCCGAAGAAGGCGCCCACGACGCTCGCGGCGCCCTGGCAGACGATGCCGCCAGAAAGCTCCCTGTCGGTCGGCTCGCGGTCGAGTCCGCCCAGCGTGGTCGAGGTGAGGTCCCCGATCGTCTGGACCGAGTTGACGATGTACATGACCGCCATCGACACGCAGGCCGCCGGGACGAATTTGATCCCGAACTTGAAGGGCACGGGCACCGCGACGATCCCCGCGGCTCCCACCGAGGAGAAATCGACCATGCCGAAGCAGAGCGCCACGAGATAGCCCACGATGATCCCCATCAGGATGGACGCCAGCTTGGTGACGCCCTTGGTGAAGTTGTTGCAGAAGATGACGACCGCCAGCGTGATGACGGCGACCAGCCAGTTCTGCCAGGAACCGAAGTCGGCGGCGCCCGCGCCGCCCGCCATGTATTTGACGGCGGTCGGATAGAGGGAGAGGCCGATCGTAAAGATCACCGTGCCGGTGACCATGGGCGGAAAGAAGACCCGCAGCTGCTTGACGAAAATGCCGAAGAGGATCGCGACGCAGCCGCCCACGATCTGCGCGCCCAGGATGACGCTGAGGTCGTGGTAGCCGTTGGCGAGCGCGAGCAGCGTCGGGACATAGGCGAAGCTGACGCCCATGACGACCGGCAGCTTCGCGCCGACGCGCCACAGCCCGAACACCTGCACGAGCGTCGCGATGGCCGTAATGAGCAGCGACACCTGGATAAGCAGCGTCTTGTCCGCCACCTCCAGCCCCACGGCGTTGGAGACGAGGATCGCGGGGGTGATGACGCCGACGATCGCGGCGACCACATGCTGCAGGCCGAGCGGGACGACCTGTTTCATCGGCGGCACGCCGGACATCTCGAATACGGAACCTGCGGGAGCTTTCATTTCATTCATCACAACACGCCCTAACAAATATTTTTTTGTGCTAATATTTTTTTGTCTTCCCGCTATCCACTATAACGCAAAACGAGGGCGGTTGCAATCATTTTATCGGATGTTGATAAAAAAATATCAACGTCGATTTTGGGTACTTTCTCTATAAGTCATACTAATGCGGCGTCTTTATTTGACGGCGACCGCTTCGATCTCAAACGCCGCGCCCTTGGGCAGCGCCGCGACCTGCACGCAGGAGCGCGCCGGGGCCTCTCCCGTGAAATACTGCGCGTAAATCGCGTTGATCGCCGCGAAATCCCCCATGTCCGAGAGGAAAACCGTCGTCTTGGTGACGTCCTGAAAGTCCATTCCCGCCGTCTCGAGCACCGCCCTGAGGTTTTCCAGCGCCTGCTTCGCCTGCGCTTCCACCCCGGCCGCAAGCTCTCCGCTCACCGGGTCGAGCCCCAGCTGTCCGGAGGTGTAGAGGGTGTTGCCCGCCAGCACGGCATGGGAATAGGGTCCTACCGCCGCGGGCGCGTTCTTTGCAGAAATCATTTTGTTCATATTGACTGCCTCCTATGGTTGGTTGTTGTCTTTATTATACCAGACCCCGCCGCAAAATGATAGTTTTTTATTATCATTTTTCAGAAATTTAACAAAATTTTCTTACCCCTGGGAACTCCGGGGGACTTTGAAAAGTCCCCCGGACCCCGAAACGTATGATGCAGGTGATCCTCCACCCACAACCATCCGCCGCCGTCCGTGAGGAGGGATAAAAAAGCCGTGCGGGAACGGCGAAACATCCCCCGGACCACGAAACGTTTGATGCAGGTGATCCTCCGCCCACAACCATCCGCCGCCCATGGAAAGGGACGGCAATTTTCGCCGCGTCTCCCCGTCGGAGTCCCGAGGAAATGCGGGAGGCGGCCGCCCAAAAGGGCGGCCGCCTCCTTATCTCGACTTCTCCGCAGAGCAAGCGATCCGCGGTAAAATCACCCGTTCAGACCGTGCTCTCCGAAAGCATCCCTCAGGAGCAGGATGCTTTCGGGCGCGACCGAAAGGTATTCCGCATCCCCCTTTCCGGCAAGCTGCTTGCTGAATTTCCACCAGAGCGCCTCCCCCTCCCCGCCGTCGGCGTTCCGGAAGAGGATGTACCACTCGAAGGGGCTTTCCACCCGTTCGCACACCTCGACGCGCATGGCGTTTTCCGCGCCCGGCCGCGCGGGATGGAAATCATGCGCGCGGATGCCCACATAGGCGAGGTCATCGGGGACGGGCGGAACGACCTTAAACCGCACGCCCCAGCCGGGGACCTCGACGAGGTCCTCCCCGATTTTCCGGGCCGGACAGAGGTTTTTGCAGCCGGTCAGACGGGCCGCCGTCAGCGTGCCTGGGTTTCGGAAGAGCTCGTGCGTGTCCCCCTCCGAAACGGGCCGGCCGTGCTCCATAATGAGCAGCCGCCCGCAGAGGCGGTACGCCTCGTCCCGGCTGTGGGTCACCATCACCGCGTCCCCCGCGTAGCCGCGCAGCAGTTCGAGCAGCTCGAGCTGGAGCTTCTCCTTGAGGTGCGCGTCCAACGCCGAAAAGGGCTCGTCGAGCAGCAGGGCCTCCGGCTCGTAGGCGAGGATGCGCGCGAGCGCGACCCGCTGCTGCTGGCCGCCCGAAAGCTGCCCGGGATACCGCTTCTCCAGCCCTTCCAGCCGGAACCGCCCAACCAGCGAGGCGATCGTCCCGGCGCGTTTTTTCCGGTCCTTCTCCCACCCGAGGGCGCAGGCGATATTCTCCTCCACCGTCATGTGCGGAAAAAGGGCGTAGCTCTGGAAGAGATAGCCCACCCGCCGCTGCCGGGGCGGCAGGTTGACCCCCGCCGCCGAGTCGAAGAGCACCCGCCCGTTGAGGACGATGCGCCCCTCGTCGGGGGTCTCCACCCCCGCGATGCAGCGCAGGGTCATGCTTTTGCCGCACCCCGACGCGCCGAGGATGCCGAGCACCCCGTCCGACGTGGTGAACGCCGTCTCGAGCGAAAAGTCGCGCAGCGTGCGCCTGATCCGCACTTCGAGGCTCATCTCTTCGCCCCCTTCCGCCTGTAGCGGCTCTCCCGGGAGGCGAACCAGTTCATGCTGATGACGGCGAGCAGGGAAATCATCACGATGATCGCCACGTAGTCGTAGGCACCCGCCATGTCCCCCGCCGCGACGGCGGAGTAGATCGCGAGCGGCAGCGTGCGGGTCTTGCCCGCGATGTTGCCCGCGATCATGGCGGTCGCGCCGAATTCGCCCAGCCCGCGCGCGAACGCGAGGACTCCGCCGCTGGCCACGCCGGGCGCCGCCAGCGGCATGACGACCCGCCAGAAGATCGCGCGCTCGGACATGCCGATCGTGCGCGCCGCGCAGACGAGGTCCTGGTCGACCTGTTCAAACGCGCCCCGCGCCGACCGGTACATGAGCGGGAACGAGACGGCCACTGCCGCAAGCACCGTCGCGCCCCATGAAAAGGCGATCTTCACGCTGAAATATTCGATGAAGAACCGGCCGATCGGGCGTTTGACGCCGAAGATGTAGAGCAGGAAAAAACCCGCCACGGTGGGCGGAAGCACAAGCGGCAGGGTCAGGATCCCGTCGAGCACCATTTTCAGATGTTCCCGCCGCATCCCGGCAACCAGCCGGGCGGCGAACACGCCGAGGAAAAAGGTGATGAAGATCGAGAGCGCCGCCGTCTTCATGGATATCAGGATGGGGGATAAATCCAATGCCGTCCCTCCCCGCCGCGCCGGACCCAGGGTCCGGCGCGGGATTTATGATTTCGGATTATTTGTTGGGGGTGAAGCCGTACTCCTCAAAGACGGCCAGCGCCTCGTCGCTCTGAAGGAACTCGACGAAGAGCCGCGCGGCGTCCTTGTGCTGCGAGGCGGACACGATGCCGACCGGGTAGACGACCTTCTTTTCCAGGCTGCCCTCCGGCGCCTCGGCCACGACCTGCACCTTGTCGGTCGTCGCCGCGTCGGTCGCGTAGACGACGCCCACGTCGGCGCTGCCCTCCGCCACCCAGTTGAGCACCTCGGTCACGTTGGTACCCAGGCTCGCCTTGGCGGACACCGCGTCCCAGTTGCCCAGATTTGTGAACGCCTCCTTGGAGTACTGGCCCACGGGGACGCTCTCGGGATCGCCCACGGCGATCGTCGCCGCGTCGGTCACCGTCTCAAAGCTCTTCGCGGCGGGCTCGGAACCGGCCGGCGCAATCAGCACGATCTTGTTCTCCAGCAAATCGACGATTGAATCCGCGTCGACAAGCGACTCGTCCTTGAGCGCGTTCATCTGCTTGGTCGCCGCGGACATGAAGACGTCCGCCTCAAGCCCCTCCTCGATCTGGGTCTGCAGCTTACCCGAGCTGTCGTAGGTGCCCTCCACCGTGATCCACGGATATTTCTCGGTGAACATCGGGATCAGCTTGTCCTTATAGGAATACTCCAGGCTCGCGGCGGCCGCCACAAGGATGGTCACCGGCTCCCCGGAAGCCGCGGGCTCTTCGGCGGGTTCGCTCTCGGGCGCGGGGGCGGGCTCGGCGGGGGGGCCGGCGCGGGTTCGGACGCGCCGCATCCTGCGACGGTAAAGAGCATCAGGGCCGCGAGCAGTACGCTGAAGAATTTTTTCATGGTTGCTGTCCTCCTAAAGCTATTGTCTATTTCCTTGCGCACTCCCCGGCGCGGCCGGTGAGAATTTCCAGGCCGTGCCCGAGTGCGGGGATCACGTATTCCAGGTTCTCCCGGACCGCCTTGGGACTGCCGGGGAGGTTAACGATCAGCGTGCCTCCCCGGATGACCGCGACGGCGCGGGAGAGCATCGCGCGCTTCGTTATGTTTAAGCTCGAATAACGCATCGCCTCCGCGATGCCCGGGGCGAGCCGTTCGGCCACGTCGAGCGTGGCCTCCGGCGTGCAGTCGCGGGGGGAAAAACCCGTCCCGCCCGTGGTGAGCACCAGCTCAGCGACGTTCTCGTCGCACAGCCGCCGCAGCTCGGCGGAAATCTGCTCCCGCTCGTCGGGCAGCAGCGTGTAGGAGACGACCTCGTAGCCGTTTTGCTCGGCGATCTCGCGGATGACCGCGCCGCTCTCGTCCGTCCGCTGTCCGGCGGCGCCCTTGTCGGACAGCGTCACAATCGCGACCCTAAACACGGCGTACCTCCATCCGGTCGCCCTCCGAGATCGTCCCGCCGCGGATCACCCGCGCAAAGACCCCCTCGGTCGGCATGATGCATTCGCCCATCTTCTTGAAGATTTCACAGTGGGAGTGGCACTCCTTGCCGATCTGGGTCATCTCGAGCACCACGCCGTTGCATTCGAGCACCGTACCGACCGGCAGGCTGCGAAAGTCGATCCCCTCGACCACGAGGTTCTCCCCGAACGCGCCGTCGCCCACCTCGGCCCCGCGCGCCCGGAACGCCTCGATCTTGTCAAAGGAGAGCAGGCTCACCTGGCGGTGCCAGTCCCCCGCGTGCGCGTCCCCCTCGATGCCCCAGTTCTCCCGGAACTGCGCCGAATGAATATTCGTCTTCTGAATTCCGCGGCGTTCGCTCGTGCACACCGCAATCACCTTTCCCACGATCCTTATCCTCCGATCTGTACCATTTTCCGCTGTTCCACATGCGCCGCCGTCTCCCCGAAGAGATGGTGGGCCGGTTTGCCCCACACCGCCGCGCGGACCGCCTCAGTGAGCGCCGCGTCGTCCGCGCCGCCCCGCAGGAGCCCCCGCAGGTCCGTCCCCTCGTCAAAGTGAAGGCAGAGCTTCAAAAAGCCGGTCGCCGTCAGCCGGACCCGGTTGCAGCCGCCGCAGAACCGGTGGCTCATCGCCGAGATAAATCCGATCTTGCCCGCAAAGCCGGGGATGTCGCAATAGGAAGCGGGACCGTTGCCCCACTCCCCCGGGTACTCCGTCAACGGCCCGTAGGCGGCGGCCAGCCGCGCGCGGATCTCATCCGCCGGGACGCCCTCGGAGGGGTCCCCCTCCCCGACCGGCATCAGCTCGATGAACCGCACGTCGATCGGGCGGTCCTTGGCGAGCGCCGCGAGCCGCTCCGCCTCGTCGTTCCCCCGGGTGGGCACGCAGTTGAGCTTGACCCGCAGGCCCGCCGCGAGCGCCCGGTCGATCGAATCGAGCACCCGCGAAAGCTCCCCCCGCCGGGTGATCCTGTGGAACGCCTCCGGGTCAAGGGTGTCGAGGCTCACGTTGACCGCGTCCAGTCCCGCCGCCGCGAGCTCCTCCGCGTAATCCCCCAGCAGCACGCCGTTGGTCGTCATCGTGACCTGCCGGATGCCGGGGATCGCCTTGATCTCCCTTGCCAGCCCCGCGACGCCCCGCCGCACGAGCGGTTCCCCGCCCGTCAGCTTCACCCTCCAGAAGCCGAGCTTCGCCGCGCACCGGCAGACCCGCAGGATCTCCTCGTAGCTGAGGATCTCCTCGTGCGCGACCGGCTCCACACCCTCCTCGGGCATGCAGTAGACGCACCGCAGGTTGCACCGGTCGGTCACCGAGACGCGCAGATAGTCGATCTCGCGGTTATATTGGTCTTTCATTGGTTCACCACCTTATTTTTGAAGCCAGAGACGCGCTGAGCCAGGATGGATTTTTTCGCGCCCCTTCGAGGCGCTTTGGGGAAGCCGCCTTCGGCGGCGGAGATTGCCGGGTCCCGCCCCGGCGGGCGGGCCGACTTCTTGCACGCCCAAGAAGTCGGCGGAAGAAGGGCGCTCAAGGGGACTTCCACCAGTCCCCTTGAGAATCCCCCGGGAGTACCTTGCCATAACCCGCAGACTACCGTCACTCCCCACGGGTACACCAGCTGAAGGCTCAATTCAGGTTGCGGGCGCTCCCAACGATGGAAACGGTGCGGCGAGCTTACCGGGTAGGGGCACACGGGGGAGGGTCGCTGACCCTCCGCCCGTGAGGCGCACGCGCATCGGCTTGACCGATCGCGGGGTCAGTTGCGGGCAGGGGCCGCAACTGACGTGCGCCTTGCGCTCCCAACAACGCACACCGGAAGGCTCGCCGGGAACATTCGGCGGAAAACAACACGCCTGCGGCGTGTTCGCGCGCTTTGCGCGCGTGCGCGGCTTCGCCGCGCAGTTTTCCGCCTCCCCGTGGGAGATGCGCGCCTCGCAAAAGCCGCCGTGCCTCCCCTATGGGAACTCCCGGTACGGTTCCGGAGACTCTCGGGCAGAGGTATTGCGCCCGCGGCGCGGCGGCTGGCGGGATGCTGTACACCCGTCTGTTCATCCGTGGCAGGGCGCCGCCGACTTTGGCCGCAGGCCAACCGGAGGCGGCGCGGGGGTCAAGGGGGCGCAGCCCCCTGCGGCTTCTTTCCCCCATTTCTTGTCCGTACAAGAAATGGGGCCGCCCGCCGGGGCGGGACCCGGCAGCTTCGCAGCTCGCTGAGCGGCAAATCTGCAAATCACCGATCAAACACGCCGGATTTCCCGCCCTCCTTATGGATGAGACGGATGTCTCCGAGGACCATGCCCCGGTCGATCGCCTTGCACATGTCGTAGATGGTCAGCAGCGCGACCGATACGCCGGTGAGCGCCTCCATCTCAACGCCGGTGAGCCCGGTGAGTTGGACGGCGCAGGCCGCCTCCACCTCGAGCGTCTCGGGCAGGAGCTCGAAGTCTACCGTGCATTTGGTGAGCATCAGCGGATGGCAGAGCGGAATCAGCTCGGAGGTGCGCTTGGCGGCCATGATGCCCGCCACCCGCGCCACACCGAGCACGTCGCCCTTTTTCGCGGCGCCCGTGCGGATCGTCTCAAAGGTCTCCGCGCTCATACGGATGCGGCCCTTGGCGACCGCGATGCGCAGCGTTTCCGCCTTTCCGCCGACGTCCACCATGACGGCGTTGCCGTTCCGGTCGATGTGGGTGAGCCCGCTCATCACACGCCGCCCTTTCCAAAGCCGCAGTTGGGATAGTGGCAGGTCTCGCAGTTCAGGCAGAGGCCGCCGTTCCCCAGCCGTGCAAGATCCTTCGCGGTGACGGGGTCGTCCGCCATGACGCGGGGCAGCACAAGGTCAAAGATCGTCCGGCGTGCGTACATGACGCAGCCGGGCAGACCCATGATCGGCTTTCCGTCGAGATAGGAGAGCAGAAACATCGCGCCCGGCAGCACCGGCGCGCCGTAGCTGACGATCCTTGCGCCTGTCGCCTTGATGGCGGCGGGGGTGCGGTCGTCGGGATCGACGCTCATGCCGCCCGTGCAGACGACGAGGTCCGCGCCGTCCGCGAGGAACGCCTCGATCGCGGCGGTGATGCCCGCCGGGTCATCGCCGCAGAGGGTAACCCCCATCACCTCGCCGCCGTACTCCTCGAGCTTGGCGGCGACGACGGGCGAAAAGGCGTCCTTGATGCGGCCGTAAAAGACCTCGTTTCCGGTCGTGACGATGCCGCATCTCTTTTTTTGGTAGGGCAGCAGGGAAAGCAGCGGCTTGTCTCCCGCGATCCGTTTTGCCTCGTTCATCTTTTCCTCGGAAATCACCAGCGGGATCACCCGCGTGCCCGCAAGCTTGTCGCCCGCCTTCACCGGCAGGTGGTTGCTGCGCGCCGCGATCATGATCTCGCCGAGGGAATTGATCGCGTCGAGCCGCTCCACATCGATGGAGAAGAGCCCGTCGCAGGTGGCGGAAAGCTCGATCTTTCCCTCCTTGACCGGGCTTTCGGACATGTGTTCGTTTTTGCACAGGTCGCAGAGGATGCGCGCCCCCTCGTTTTCGTGGAGCATGCCCTCCTGCTTTTCCCAGATGTAGAGGTAGTCCTTGCCCATCGAGAGCAGCACCGGGATGTCCTCCGCGGTCACGACGTGCCCCTTGCGGAAGCGCGCGTCCTTGGTCACCCCGGGAATGATCTGCGTCATGTCATGGCAGAGCACCTGCCCAACCGCATCCTCCGTCTTAATCCGTTTCATTCGTATCCCCGCCTTCAAAACATTCTGTAAACAGCCTCTGGGCCGCGTCCTGCACCTCCTGGCGGAACCGCTCGTAGCGCTCGAGGAACCGCTTTCCCCCGGCGGTCACGCTCGAGGAGCCGCCGCCGGCGCCACCGACGCGGCGCTCCATCAGCGGAAAGCCCAGTTCCCCCTCCGCCTTGCGGATGATTTTCCACGCCTTGCTGTAGCTCATCTGCATCTCGGCGGCCGCCGTTTGCAGCGACCCGGTCCGCTCGACCAGCCGCAGCAGGGACGCCACGCCCGGTCCGAAAAACTTTTCCGACCGCCGCAGGCTCACCCGCAGCGAGAAGGACAACCCCTCTGGCATCATTCCGCGTCCCTCCCGACCGTTATGTTATCGAAAATATATCGTTTTCACCATATTACCACAAATTCCGGAAAAGTCAATGTGGAGGATTGACAAAGGCGGCCCCGCCGCGCCTGCGGCGGGGCCGCCCGGGACAGGATCAACGGGTTATTTCCCGACGACCCTGTAGGTCTCGTTGACGATCCGTTCCATCGCGTTGAGGATGTTCTGGTAGCCGGTGCAGCGGCAGAGGTGGCCGGAGATGAGCTTGCGCAGCTCCTCGCGGCTGTACTTTTTGCCGGTGCCGACAATCTCCACCGCCGTCATGATGAGTCCCGGCGTGCAGAAGCCGCACTGGACCGCCGCCTCCTCGATGAACGCCTGCTGGATGGGGGACAGCTCCCCGTTCGGGCCGCGCAGGCCCTCGACGGTGAGGATGTGTTTCCCCTCCGCCCACACGGTCAGGTAGATGCAGCTGTCGATCGCCTCGCCTTCCACCAGCACGGTGCAGGCGCCGCATTCGCCGACCTCGCAGCCGCGCTTGACGCTTGTGAGCCCCAGGCGGTTGCGCAGCGTGTCGAGCAGGCTCTCCCGCTCGTCGACCGCCAGCTCGACCGGTTTGTCGTTGACCGTCATCTGAATCAGTTTCAGCATTCTACCGCACCTCCCGCATGGATGATCGCCTGTTTCAGGGCGCGCCGGCTGAGTTCGCGCACAAGCTGGAGGCGGAACTCCTTCGAGGCGCGCCAGCTCGTGCGGGGATTGACCTCCCCGGCGGCCGCCTCCGCCACCGTCTGGAAGAGGTCCGGCCCGATTTCCCGCCCGCGCGCCAGCTCCTCCGCCTTATGGCAGCGGATGGGAGTGGGCGCGGCGACGCCGAACGCCAGCCGCAGCTCCTCCACGGCGGATCTGTCCGCCGTGAGCTTCACATGGACCGCGCAGCCGAGCGTCGCGATGTCCATTGCGTTGCGCTGCGCGTATTTGATGTAGTGGCCGCCAAAGCCGTCATAGTCCGCCTTCGCGATCCGGATGGCGGTCAGCAGCTCGCCGTGCGCGAGGTCGACCTTCCCGGGGCCGCGGTAGAAATTTTCCAGCTTCACCCGGCGCACGCCGTCCGGGCCGGTGAGCTCGAGTTCGGCGTTCAGCGTCAGCAGCGTCGAGGCGCTGTCCGCGCTTGTCACGCCGTTGCAGACGTTGCCGCCGATTGTGCCGATGTTCCGCAGCTGCGGTCCGCCCGCCTGGTCTACCGCGTCGCCGAGCGCGGGCAGGTGCGCTTCGACCAGCGGGTCGTTGGTGACGTGGGAAAAGGTGGTCGCCGGGCCGATGACGATCGTGCCGTCCGGCTCGAGCGAGACGCCCTCGAGCTCCCGGATGCCGTGGATGCTCACGAGCGAGCAGCCCGCGAGCTTGCCTTCGCGGATCTTGACGAGCACGTCGCTGCCGCCGCAGATGACGACGGCGGACGGGTCCTTCACAAGCGCCGCGATCGCGTCGGGGACGCTCTTTGCCAGGTGGATTTTCTCGATATCGTACATCCCTTCGTCCTCCCCTCTATTGGATGAGCCCAGCGGCGGTGAACTGTTCGACCAGCTTCTGCGGGTTCAGCGGCAGGCTGTCGACCGCCACGCCCGTCGCGTCGAGCACCGCGTTTCGGATGGCGGGGGCCGGCGGGATGGCCGGCGGCTCGCCGAGCGATTTGTTTCCATACGGCCCGCTCGGGTCGATCGTCTCCACAAAGCCGACGTTCAGCTCCGGGGTGTCCCTCGCGGTGGGCAGCTTGTAGTCGAGCAGGTTGCCGTTGAGCGGGCGGCCGCGGTCGTCAAAGCGGAGCTGCTCGCCCAGCGCGTAGCCGAGCCCCATGCTCATGCCGCCGTGGACCTGCGCCTCGGCGAGCTGCGGGTTGATGAGCACGCCGCTGTCATGGACGTTGATGATGTCGAGCACCTTCACCTTGCCCAGCGGGATGTCGACCTCCACCTCCGCGAAGCAGCAGCCGAACGAGAAGGTGTTGTCCTTGCAGTGGTAGGTCTCCTCCGCCGTGATATGTACCGAGCGGTCGAGGCTGTAGAACGCCTCCATCGCGAGGTCGGCGAGCTCGACGAGCTTTTCGCCGGTGTGCGCGTCCACCACCGCGCTGTCCCGCAGGTCCATCGTGTCGGCCGGGCGCTTTTTGAGGTAGGCCGCGTAGTCGAGGATGCGGGCCTTAAACTTCTCGGCGGTCTTTTTGACCGCCATGCCGCTCACATAGGTCTGGCGGGAGGCGTAGGCGCCCGTGTCGAAGGGGGCCACGTCGGTGTCCTGCACCGTGACGATGTGGATGTCCTCCAGCCGGATGCCCGTCGTCTCGGCGGCCATCTGGGTGAAGACGGTGTCGGCGCCCTGGCCGATCTCGGTCGCGCCCATCTGGAGCTGCGCCGAGCCGTCCTGGTTGAGAATGAGCCGTGCGCTCGCCGTCTCGAGCGAGATCGGGTAGACGCCCGTCTTGTAGCTGAAGAGCGCCATGCCCACCCCGCGCCGGACGGGGCCGGTCTGGCCGCGGTAGGCCGCGCGCTTTTCGTCCCAATGGATGTGCGCCTTGCCCTTTTCGATGCAGGCGAGCAGCCCGCTCGAATAGCAGGTGATGCCGGTGCCCGGATCGACGTAGCCGGGCTTCATGCAGTTCTTCTCGCGCAGCTCGACCGGGTCGAGCCCCAGCCCCCGCGCGATGTCGTCCATGTGGGCCTCCATCGCGAAATCGACCTGCGGGATGCCGTAGCCGCGCATCGCGCCGCCCGACGGCAGGTTCGTATAGACGGTGTAGGCGTCCGCGTCGAGCACCTTTTCATCCTGGTAGAGGTGCCGGTAGGCGTTGGAGGCGTTCGCCACGATCGCGTGGCCGTGGGAGGCGTAGCCGCCCTGGTTGGACCACGCCTCGAACTTGCGCGCCACGAGCCGGCCGTCGGGGCGCACGGCGGTTTTGAGCTTGAATTTGATCGCGTGGCGGGTGCGGGTGCAGGAGAAGGTCTCCTCGCGCGAAAGCTCGATCTTGACCGGGCGCCCGCCCACCTGCATCGTCAAAAAGGCGTTGAGCGGCTCGTAGAGGACCTCCTGCTTGTTGCCGAAGCCGCCGCCGATATAGGGCTTGATGACGCGGATCTTCCCCCACGGGATGCCCAGCGCCTGTCCGCAGACGCGGCGGACGATGTGGGGGATCTGGGTGGAGGAGACGACGACGACCCGCCCCTTTTCCATATAGGCGTAGGAGACGGGCACCTCGATGTGGCAGTGCTGGACCGCCTGGGTGTCGTACTCCCCCTCGAAGACCCGCAGGGAGGGATCCGCCTTCACAATCTCGTCGAAGTCCCCCTCGCCGATCGTGAAACGGCTGTGCGCCAGCAGGTTGTCGGGGCGCTCCTCGTGGATGACCGGCGCGCCGGGCGCGAGCGCCTGCTCGACGGTGGTGACGGCCGGGTACTCCTCATACTCCACGCGGATGAGCCGCGCGGCGCGGGAAGCGGCTACCTCGTCCTCCGCGACGACCGCGGCGATGTCGTCGCCGTAGATGCGCACCCGCCGGTTGAGCAGCATGCGGTCGGCGACGTCCTGGTGCGCGGGCTCGACCGACCAGGGATGACCGGGGGTGGGGTACTGAATCTGCGGCGAATCGAAGCAGGTGACGATCTTCACCACGCCGGGGACCTTCTCGGCCTCCGAGAGGTCGAACGATTTCACCAGCCCGTTGGCGATCGTGCTGCGCACGACCTTGGCGACCAGGCAGTTCGCGGGGCGCAAATCGTCGGTGTATTTGGCCCCGCCGGTCACTTTCTCGTATGCGTCCACGCGGGTGATGCTCTTTCCGATTCCCATATGACAAGCCTCCTTGCGGATAAATTAGAGGGATCGATTTATAACGGCAAGCCGCGCAGCGCGGCAGGGTGTTCATTAGTCATAAGTAATACTATTCCGACGAGAAAAAAACAGAACCGCACCAGCGGGGATAAACAAGGTGCTTTTGCCTCCCGCCCGCGGCGGGAGGCAAAAGCACGGGACGGCGGCAATCAGCCGGTCGTCATGAACGCGAAACGGAGTACGAAGAGGATGACGAGGACCACGGTGAAGGGCTTGATCTCCTTGTATTTGCCGGAGAGCAGCTTGATGAGCACGTAGGTGAACAGGCCGAACGCGATGCCGTTGGCGATCGAATAGGTGAACGGCATGAAGGAAACCGTCACGAAGGAGGGGATCGCCTCGGACATGTCCGAGAAGTCGAGGTCCTTGATCGAGCTGAGCATCAGCACGCCCACGAAGACGAGCGCCGGAGCGGTCGCCGCGCTGGGGATGATGCCGACGATCGGGGCGATGATGATCGACGCGAGGAAGAGGATCGAGGTGGTCAGGGAGGTGAGTCCCGTGCGGCCGCCCTCGGCGATGCCGGTGCTCGACTCGACGAAGGTCGTCGCGGTGGAGGTGCCCAGGCAGGCGCCCACGGTGGTCGCGATCGCGTCGGACATCATGGCTTCACGCATGCGGGGCATCTCGCCCTTATCGTCGAGCATCTTGGCCTGGCGGGCGGTGCCCAGCAGGGTGCCGATCGTGTCGAACATGTCGACGAGCGAGAAGGAGATGACGATCATCACGAGGGTAAAGATCATCTGGAAGATGTTCGTCGCGCCCGCGAAGAGCCCGCCGAAGTCCATCTTGAAGAGGGAGACGTTGACGAAGTCGGAGAACTGCCGGCCAACGTCGAGCGAGAATCCGTGGAAGGAGGTCACGCCGAGCGGAATGCCGACGATCGTCGCCACGACGATGCCGATGATGATCGAGCCCTTGATGTTGCGGGCGTGCAGCGCGCCGATCACGACGAGGCCGATAAGCGCGACGATCGCGGAGCAGATGAGGCCGCGCAGCTCGGGATCGCCCATCTTGGAGAAGTCGACGAGCGCCACGAGGGTGGACGAGTTGGAGACCACGAGGCCCGCGTTCTTAAGCCCGATGAGCGCGAGGAAGAGGCCGATACCGGCGCTGATCGCTCCGCGCACACAGTGCGGGATCGCCTTGACGACCGCCTCGCGGAAGCCGACCGCCGTGATGAGGATGAACAGGATGCCGGAGATGAAGACGATTGCCAGCGCCTGCCCGTAGGTATAACCCATGGTGAGGACCACCGTGTAGGCGAAGAAGGCGTTGAGCCCCATGCCGGGCGCCTGCGCGAAGGGGACCTTCGCGTACATCGCCATCAGGAAGGTGCCGAAGAAGGAGATCAGGCAGGTTGCAAAGAATACGCCGTTCTGGACCTGCGCGGCATATTCCGCCTGTCCCATGATGTTGAAGGGGTCGGCGAGCATGGTCGGGTTGACGACGATGATGTACGCCATCGCCACGAAGGTCGTGAAGCCGGCCAGCACCTCGGTCTTCACGTTGGTGTGGTTCTTTTCGAGCTCAAAATAGCGCTCAAAGAACCCCTTCTCTTTTGTCTGTGTCATTGAATTACCTCCTCACAGTTTGCATCTGGCCGTGCGGCATTGCCGCAGCCGCACGGCGCGAATGGTTTCCGGCCCTCCGGCCGGACTGCTTCTATGAGATGCGCGGCCGCGGGTGGTCCGTCCGCTTCCGCGCGCCCATACAAAAACTGTTCCGCCGCCACGGGCGGCCGGGGGAATGTCCTGACAGGCATGGGTTCCGATCTGTTTTATCTGACGCGCGCGCCCGCGACATATTTGCCGCGCACACAGCGCCCGTCGTCCAGGTAGAGGATCCGCTCCAGCCGCTCCACCGGGGTGAGCGCCTGCGGATGCGGGAAGCCGCTGTCGTCGAGCACGACCGCGTCGAACTCGTACCCCTCCTCGAAGGAGCCGACCTTCCCGAAGAATTCCCCGCCGCCCTTGGTGCCGAGGTAGAACGCCTCCGGCACGGTCAGCGGCCGGAGGGAATCGTCGAGCAGCCGCCAGCGCAGCTTGGAGGCCTGCACCGCGTCCGCCATCGCGCGGAAGACGGAGAGCGAAAAGCCGCCCGCGATGTCGGTGCCGAGCCCGACCTTCATGCCGCGGTCGAGGTAGGCGCGCACCGGCGCGACGCCCGATGCGAGGTTCGTGTTCGACTGGGCGCAGTGTGCGATAAAGACGCCGCGCGCCTGCATGAGGTCGATCTCCTCCCCGGTGCTGTGCACGCAGTGGGCCATGATCGTCGGGGCGTCCCCGCCGAAGAGGCCGAACCGGTCGTAGGCGCCGCCGTAACAGCCTGACCAGGGGCAGAGCTCCTTCACCCACGCGATCTCGGAGAAGTTCTCCGACAGGTGGGACTGCACCGGGAGGCCCGTCTCCCGCTGGAGCTTTCCGAGGCCTTCCATCAGCTCGTCGGTGCAGGAGGGGGTGAAGCGCGGGGTGAGGATCGGGGCGACGTTCCTGTACTTCCCCTTCGTCTCGGAAATCCACCGCGCGGTGTCCTCGAGCGAGGCGGCCGCGCTCTCCTCCCGCAGGATGTCGGGGCTGTTGCGGTCCATGTTGACCTTGCCCACCAGCGCCCTGACGCCCGTCTCCTCAATGAGGTCCATCAGCAGCTCGGTCGCGGGGCGGTGGATCGTCCCGAACACCGCCGCCCGGGTGGTCGGGGAGGCCGCCAGGTCGTCAGCGAAGATGCGGTAGGCCCTCCCGGCGTAGGCGGGGTCGGCGTATTTTGCCTCCTCGGGGAAGGTGTGGGTATTCAGCCAGTCGAGCAGCTCGAGGTCCATGCCCAGCGCCCGGAAGGAATACTGGGGCGCGTGCAGGTGCAGGTCGACGAGGCCGGGGATGACCAGCCTGTCCCCGCAGTCCTCGACGGGAATCCCCTTGAACTGCTCGGGCAGCTCGGTAAAAACGCCGGCGGTCTTCCCTTCCTCGCAGACGAGGTAGCTTTCCGGCATGCAGACAATCGCCCGGGGGGTCGGCGTATGCAGAATATGGCCCCTGAGCGCGAAAGTTGTCTTCTCTAACATAATACTGCCTCCAGAAGATTTTTGCAATCGCCGCTTGTGTTTTTGACAAATATCGAGTATAATTGAACATATACTTCTTCCAAGCCCGGCGATTGTGGAAAGTTTTTGTGTGTTTCGCGTATAAGTCATACTTATTACTTCATAATGATATCCTATTTAAAGTATGAAAGCAAGATTCATTTTCCATAAAATAGTTTGAGGCGGATTGTGAGTTCTCACAGTCGCGCCCGTCCGCCATGCGGGCGATTTCGCAGGAAAGAGGGAATCGGCCATGCCAGCAGAATACGAACTGCCCCACCTCGGGGGAAAGCTGATGTCCACGCAGGTCAGCGCGCTGCTTATCCGGGAGCTCTCGGAGGGCGTCTTCCAGCAGGCGGACCGGCTGCCCAGCGAGGTGGAGCTGTCCGAGCGGCTCGGCGTCAGCCGCACCGTCATCCGCGACGCCCTCTCCGACCTCGAGCGGGAGGGGCTCATCGAGCGGGTGCGCGGCATCGGGACCGTCATCAACCGCGAGATTGTCAACCTCACCAGCCGCCTCGACCTCAAGTTCGAATATAACGAGCTCATCCGCGCCGCGGGCTACACCCCCCACAGCGACAGCATCTCCCTGCGGGTCGAATACGCCGACGAGGAGCTCGCCGAAAAGCTCCAGATCGACGTGGGCGCGGGCGTGATCGTCTGCGAAAAGCGGGTGCTCGCCGGCAGCATCCCCGTCATCTACTCGGTCGACTACCTGGCGCTCTCCCTCTTCGACGGCATGAGCTACGCCGACATCGACTGGTCGGAGCCGATCTTCGATATCCTCGACCGCCACTGCGGGCTGATCGTCGTCACCGACATCGCCCGCGTCTCGGCCACCAACGCCACCCCCGCCATCCGGCAGAAGCTCGGCGTCCCGGACGGGGACGCGCTGCTCCTGCTCGACGAGGTCGGCTTCTGCAAGCTGAGCCGCCCGGTGCTGCGTTCGCTGGAGTTCTATACCGACTTCTTTGATTTTACCATGCTGCGCAAGAAATTTTAACCCTCAAAACCAAAAGGGCGGACGGCCTCTGGCCGTCCGCCCTTTTTGCGCGGGGTCACTCCCCCCGCTTATCATATTCCACGGCCATCGCCGCCAGCCCGAGCAGGAGCATCCGCCCCGAAAGCGCCAGCGGCGGAACCATTCCCAGCTCCGCCACGGTGGCCTCCTTCTCCTTGCGGACCGGTGCCGGGGCGCGCCGGAACGCGCCCGCGGGTTCTATTCCTCCGGTTTTTCGCCGCCGAACTTCGCCAGCAGCGCCACCAGTCCCATGATGAGGAGCATGACGGCGAAGATGCCCGCCATGCCAAGGCCCATGATCTCCAGGGAAATGATGAAGTTTTCCATTTCACAGCCTCCTTACAGGAAGAGCGGGACGAGATAGAGCAGGATCCCGCCCGCGATGACCGATCCGATCTGCCCCGAGACGTTCGCGCCGATCGCGTGCATGAGCAGGTGGTTCTGGTTATCCTCCTTGAGCGCCATCTTCTGGACGACGCGCGCCGACATCGGGAAAGCGGAGATACCCGCCGCGCCGATCATCGGGTTGATCTTTTTCCCCTCGGGCAGAAAGACGTTCATGAGCTTCGCGAAGAGCACGCCGCCGACCGTATCCATCACGAAGGCCGCCAGCCCCAGCAGCATGATGACCAGCGTCTGCGGGGTCACGAAGGCGTCCGCCTGCATCGAGAAGGAGATCGTCAGCCCCAGCAGCAGCGTGATGATGTTGGCGAACTCGTTCTGCGCCGTCTGGGAGAGGGAGTTGAGCACCCCGCATTCCCGCAGCAGGTTGCCAAACATCAGAAAGCCCACGAGCGCCACCGACATCGGCGCGACCAGCCCGGCGATGACCGTCACGAGGATCGGGAAGAGGATGCGGGTCCTCCGGGTCACGTCCTTGGGGTGGTAGGGCATCCGGATGCGGCGTTCCTTCCGGGTGGTGACCAGGCGGATGGCAAACGGCTGGACGATCGGCACGAGCGCCATATAGGAGTAGGCCGCCACCGCGATCGCCCCGAAATAGGGGGTGCCGAAAATCTTCGAGACGAGGATCGAGGTGGGGCCGTCGGCCGCGCCGATGATGCCGATCGAAGCCGCGTCCGCGAGGGTGAAGCCGAACCACGGCCCGAGCAGGGTCACGAGCGAGAAGGTGAAGAAGATGCCGAACTGGGCCGCCGCGCCGAAGATCATCATCTTGGGGTTGGAGAGCAGCGGCCCGAAGTCAATCATCGCGCCGATGCCGATGAAGAGCAGGATGGGCAGCGCCTCCGACGCGTCGATCAGCGTCTGGAAGAGCCACTGGATGATGCCCGGCGCGGGGATGCCGCCCTGGAGCACCTGGTCGAGCACCCCGGAGAAGGGCAGGTTCACAAGGATGGCACCGAAGCCCATCGGCATGAGCAGGGCGGGCTCGAACCCCTTTTCGATCGCCAGATAGATGAGCAGCCCGCCGATCGCATACATAACCAGTTGCTGCCAGGTGATGGCCGTGACGCCGCGCAGCAGAAATTCCATTTGCAACTCCCCTTTTCCTGATTTATCTTGCCCCGCCGCCAAACAAAAAAGACCTGTGTTCCGGAAAACGAAACACAGGTCTTGTCATTTCAAGTTAAACCACGGCCAAATGGCCCGAGATGTTGATTTAACTGCACCGAACGTGCCGACTACTCCCCCGGGGCGATTCAGTTTTCAAATGCGCATGTTGTTACAAATATATCTTAGCACAACCCGCCCCCTTTGTCAATTCCTCCCTGCGCATGCCTCCATTTTGCAGCAGAATCCCCGCAGACTTGCATTTTATGCGGATTTGTGCTATCATTGGTACTGTTGAACGAATGGAGGCGGCCGGCATCTTCCGGGAATCCCAGCGGGGCGAAGCGCCCTTTTGTGCAGGATTTTTCGCGGTGGAGTGCAGGAGGGCCGCTGTACGCAACGGAACCGTTGAATGGAAATGCGAGGTGTTTTCCCATGTCCACCACAAAGAACCTATCCAGCATGAAAAGCCGTCTCACCATTTACAAGCTCGGCCTGCGCCGCGCCGAAACGCATGGCAACCAGGACGAGATCACCAAATGGGAGAGCAGCATCGCCGCCCTCGAGCAGGAGATCGACGAGCTGGATAACCAGTGAGGCCCCTGCCCCCGGCGGGCCATAAGGCACAGACAGACGGCCGCCCGCGGGGCGGCCGTTTTGATCCCCGCAAAGAAAAAAGCCGCCCATAAGGGCGGCTTTTTTGGTTTACAGCAGGTCCTCGTCGTAGTGGGCGCGGGCGCCGCCGATAAACTTGGGGCGGGTGCGCGCGCAGACGACGTTCGCCTCGCCGATGCGCTTCACCTGGATGCGCACCGGTACCGCGACCTCGCACAGGTGCATGCCGATCAGCGTGTCGCCGATGTCGATGCCCGCCTTCGCGCGGACATGCTCGACCGCGGCGGGGGCATCGAAGCCCGCCCACGCGGCCGTGGCAAAGGAGCCGCCCGCCTTGGGCTGGGGCACCACGTTCACCGGCTCGAGCCGGTAGAGGCGCGCCGCCTCCCGCTCGAGGATGAGCGCGCGGTTGAGGTGCTCGCAGCACTGCGCCGCCAAAAAGATGCCCGCCCGCGCGAGCACGGGGTGGACGCCCTCAAAGACCGCCGCCGCGATGTCGGTGTTGGAGGCGGAGCCGATCCGCTCCCCCGCCACCTCGCTCGTCGAGCAGCCGACCACCAGGATGTCTCCCCGCTGGAGCCGCGCCTGCGGCAGCAGCTCCAGCACCGCGCGGCGCGCCTCTTCACGAATCTGTTCGAGCATCGTTCCCATCCTTTCCGGCGGCGGAACATCCCGCCGCGTCAGCTTTTAAAATCCCGTTCAGCCCACGGAGAAGGGGATGAAGTAGCTGTTCCCCTCGAAATCGTCGTCCCAGACTTCGATATACCGGAGGCTGAAGCCCTTCGCGTCGGCCGGGGCGACAAAGATCAGGTCGCCCGTGCGGCTCTCGCCCTTGAAGAGCTCATACTCGTCGGGGAGCTGTCCCTCGGCAAACTCCGATTCGGGATAGACCGTCGTATCTCCCATGCCGTCCCAGGTCAGGGTGAAGTCGGTATAGAACATGGGGATCTTCGCGTCGTCCTCAAAGGTGTTCTTCACGGTGATGTTGACCACCACAAAGGTGTGGTTTGGGTCAGTGGGGGTATAGTCCTCGAGCTCCGGCTCCATGCGCGCGGAGTTGACCGTGTACTCAAAGAACGCGGTCTTCGCGGTCTCCCCTTCCGAATGGGAGGTCGTCTGGCCGTGCGCGCGGCCGTCCGCCTTGATCTCGGTGCCCACGTCCTCGAGGACGTCCTTCGCGCCGCATCCCGCGGCGGCGAGCAGCAGGCAGCCGGCGAGCAGCAGCGCGGCAAGTTTCTTACCCATAGTGAATTCTCTCTCCTCATAATAAATTGTTGGGGGGTTCCGCGTCCATTATACCAGTTTCTCCATGGCGGATGCAATCGTTTCCCCGCCAATTTTTCCGCGCTGATGCGGTGAATTTTCAGGCAATCAGCCCTCCGCCGCGCTTTCCTCGAGCGGCTTGATCTCGGAGCGGTAGAGGTGGCGCATGTAGACCACGCAGAGGGTCAGCGAAAAGAGCTCCGCGAAGGGGAAGGCCCACCACACCGCCGAGAGCCCGCCGAACCGGGCGAGGAGGAAGGCGGAGGGCAGCAGCACGACCAGCTGGCGGACGACCGAGACGGTGAGGCTGAGCAGGCCGTGCCCGAGCGCCTGGCAGACCGAAAGGGTGATGATGCAGAACCCGGCGAAGAGGAAGCTCAGGCTGATGATCCGCAGGGCGGGCACGCCGATGGCGAGCATCGTTTCGGAGGCGTTGAAGATCGAAAGCAGCTGCGGGGTGAAGAGCCAGAAGATCACGAGCCCGAAGGTCAGCATGCCGACCGCGTACAGGACGCTCAGCCGGATGGTCTGTTTCATGCGGTCGGGCTTGCGCGCGCCGAAGTTGTAGGAGATGATCGGCACCATGCCGTTGTTGAGCCCGAAGGTGGGCATGAAGACGAAGCTCTGGAGCTTGAAGTAGACGCCGAACACCGCCGTGGCGGTCGAGGTGAAGGCGATGAGGATCTTATTCATGCCGAAGGTCATCACCGAGCCGATGGAGGCCATGACGATCGAGGGAAGCCCGACCGAATAGATCTTGCGCACGATGCGGCCCTCGGGGCGCAGGATCCGCCGGGAGAGGGCGATCTCGTGGTTTTTGCGCAGGTTGAACCAGAGGGCGAGCGCCGCCGCGACGATCTGGCCGATGACGGTGGCGACCGCCGCGCCCGCGACGCCCATGCGCGGGCAGCCCAGCAGGCCGAAGATCATGATCGGGTCGAGGATGATGTTGATGATCGCGCCGGTGCCCTGCGTAATCATCGTATAGAAGGTGCGCCCGGTCGACTGGAGCAGCTTTTCCAGCGTGACCTGCCCGAAGAGCCCGAAGGAGCAGACGCAGCAGATCGTCAGGTAGGAAACGCCGTCCTCGACGATCGCGGCGTTGCCCGTCTGGAGCAGGAAGAAGGGCCGCGTCAGGAAAATCCCGCCCAGCGCGAACGCCAAAAAGCTCATAACCGCCAGGAAAACGCCGTTGTCGGCGGTCTTGTTGGCGAGCTCGAAGTTCTTCTCCCCCAGACTTTTGGAGAGCAGGGCGTTGATGCCGACGCCCGTGCCGGTGCCCACGGCGATCATCAGGCTCTGCGCCGGGAAGGCCAGCGAGACGGCGGTCAGGGCGTTCTCGCTCAGCCGCGCCACGAACATGCTGTCCACGATGTTGTAAAGCGCCTGCACGAGCATCGACACCATCATCGGCAGCGACATCGAGATGAGCAGGCGGTTGACGGGCATGACTCCCATCTTGTTTTCAGCGGGCAGATCCCGCCGCTCGCCCGCGGCGGCCGCCCCTTCCGTCCGGTCCTCCCGGACGTCAAGGTTCTTTCCCAATTTGTCCCCTCCCAGATCGTTGGCTTTGCAACGATAGAAAGCCAAAAATCTCAATTATTTTTTGTTTATTCTTTCCGACTGGTCTATTCTAAGCCAGATAAATTTAATTGTCAAGCGGTTATTTTCTTGACTTTCCCGGCAGAGGCAATTAAAATAAGGTTGCACTGGAAACTTGATTGAAAAGGACGATGCCTATGTCCGGCGACCCGCGGCCCAACCTCCTCAAGCTGATCTCCCTGGTCCACCGCAAGACGCAGATGTATTTGAACGGCCGGGTCGAGCCGCTCGGGCTCACAAGCGGGCAGGTGCCTTTCCTCCTGATCGCCTGCGAGACCGGCGGGGTGCCACAGAACCAGTTCTGCGCCCTGCTCGATATGGATAAGAGCACCGTCGCAAAGACCCTCTCCCGGCTGGAGGCGCAGGGCTATGTGCGGCGGCGGGCCGTCTCGGGCGACGGGCGCGCGTTCGACGTCCTCCCCACCGACCGCGCCCGCGACGTCTACCCCTTTCTCCAAAAAATCGGCGACGACTGGATGGACGAGCTCGCCTCCGGGCTGACCGATATCGAACGCGCCATCTTTTCCCAGATGCTCCTGAAGGTCGCGCGGAACGCCTCGCGCCATTTTTCGGAGCCCGGCGCGCCCGAGTGACGCAATGATTAAAAGGAGCGGCGCCCGCGGGCGCCGCTCCTTTTTCGATTTCATCTTTAAGCCTCCACGATCGCGTGCAGCTCGGTAAAAATTTCCGGGTAGGCCTGCGTCAGGGTGCTGAGGCCCAGCTCCCGCGCCGTCAGGTGGCTCAGCACCTGGAAGGGGACGAGATACTCGACCGCGCTCAAAAAGGGCAGGTCGAGAAAGTCGCTGACCAGCCAGTTGGGCTGCCGCCCGGGGGTGCGCCCCGAACAGACGAGCACGCAGTTTTTGCTCTTTTTCGCAAACCACCGGTAGATTTCCTGCGCCCGTTCCCGCTCGGGGCCGTCCTCGGCGCAGACGAAAAAGACGACCGAGTCCTCCTTGACGCCGTAGCCGCTGCCGTGGAGGAACTCCTCCAGCTCGTAGGCCATCGAGGGCCTGCGGGTGGTCTCGAGGATCTTCAGGCAGGACTCCTGGAGCGTCCCGCAGCAGGGGCCGTACCCCACAAAGCGGTAGGCGTCCGCCGCGAGCATCATCCCGCGGTGATCGGCGTACCACGCCTTCGCGGCGTCGGCCGCGCGGCCGCAGCTTTCGGGCAGCCGCTCAAAGCCGTCCATCCAGCGGCGGTATTCGTCCGCGTCCAGCCGCCCGAGCGCGCGGGCCGCCTCCACCGCGCAGAGCAGCAGGATCACCATCGACGCCACATGCCCCCTGCTCTCGGGGAAGGATTCCTCGAAGCCGGTGGGCTTTTCGATGACGATGTCGCACTCCCGCGCGAGGGCACCGCCGGGCGACAGGGTCGTGCAGAGCACGGGGATCCCCGCCGCCCGCGCGAGGCGCGCGCTTTCGATCGGGCCCGTCGTCCGGCCGGTCTGCGCCGGGCAGATGAGGAGCATCTCCTCCGGGCGGTAGACGCCGTTCGCGTTGAAGGGCGTGTGGCGGTTGAGGACGGCGGGCAACGAGCTGCTGGCTTCCACGCCCAGCAGCCTTTCCATGCACATGCCCGCCACCACGCAGACCGAGTGGGGGGAACCGTTCCCGCTCAGGTAGACCCGCTTCACGGGGTGGCTCAAAAAGTGCTTCACAAACGCGGCGGTGTAGCGTTCCCGGTCCCTGACGATCCGCCTGATATCGTCCGGCTCCGCCTCGATATAGCGGAGCATGGTATTTTCGTCGCGCATTGTTCCCTCCGCGGCCGTCAGGCAGAAAGTACCTGCGGGTGGGTTTTGAAGTAGTAGACGAACAGGTGCAGGATCATCGAATGGATGTCCTCGATCATCTCGTAGCTCGTCAGCGGGACGATGAGGTTGGCATCCGCGTAATCCCTGACGAGCCCGCCCTCAAAGCCGGTCAGCCCGATGATGGGGGACCGCTTCCGTTTGGCGTGCTCGCACGCCTTGATCAGGTCGGGGGACTTGCCGCTCGCGGACACGAGGATCAGCACGTCGCCGGGGTCGAAGAGGTTCTCCATCTGCTGGGAGAAAATCTCGTCGAAGGCGATGTCGTTTCCGAACGCGGTGATCTTCTCCACGTTGGAGGAGAGCGACTGGATGCGGAACCGCCGCACGCCGGGCGTCTGCACCGCGTTCTTCCCAAAGTCGCAGGAGAAGTGGTTCGCGGTGCCCGCGCTGCCGCCGTTGCCGGCGATGAAAACCTGCCGGTCGTTCCGGTGGGCCTCGGTCAGGATGTCGACCGCCTTCCGGAATTCCACGGGGTCCAGCCGGGCGATCGTCTCGGCGATCATATCGGTATAAGCCTTTAAAAATGCCTGCATATCGGTTTTCCCTTTCGTCGCGCCCGGCCCTCAGGGGATGAAGACCGGGATGCCGTTTTCTTCAAAGACGCGCGCGAACGGCTCGAGCGAGGGGGTCTCGCGCGTGTAGCGGAAGGGGTATTCCTTCCCGAGCAGCTCGTATTTCGCGCCAGCCGTCTGGTGGTAGCGCAGCAGCTCGAGCCGCTCCAGCCCTTCGGCCCCCCTGAGCAGCGCCGCCGTGCGCTCCATGTTTTCCACGCTGTCGTTTACCTGCGGGATGACGGGGATGCGGATGATAAACGGCCGGCCGCTCTCCTTTAAGAGCGCGAGGTTTGCGAGGATCCGGCCGTTCGGCACGCCGGTATATTCCCTGTGCACTTCGCTGTCCGCGTGCTTGACGTCCATCATCACGAGGTCCACCCGCCCGAGCATCTCCCGGAAGACCTCCGCAGGCACGTGCCCGGAGGTCTCCACCGCGAGGTGCAGCGGCTTTAAAAAGTCCATCGTCTCAAAGAGGAACCCCGGCTGCGCCAGCGGCTCCCCGCCCGAAAAGGTCACGCCCCCGTTTTCCGCGAGGAAGGCGCGGTTTTTGAGCAGGATGTCCGCCAGCTCCCGGCTGGAAAGCTCCCGGGCCGCGAACCGCCGCAGGTTTTTGGGACAGGCCCGGATGCACTTCCCGCAGAGGATGCAGTGGTCCGGGCTGGGGCACACCGCCTCGCACGCGCCGCAGTGGATGCATCCGTTGCTCCCGCGCAGGACCTCCTGCGAAAAGGAGAGCCCCTCGGGGTTGTGGCACCACTTGCAGCGCAGCGGGCAGCCCTTGAGAAAGACGGTCGTACGGATGCCCGGCCCGTCGTGGACGGCGAATTCGTTGATGTCAAAGACCAGTCCCCGCTCCATGCCGCCGCCTCACAGGGTCATCGCGGCGCGGGCGATGATGTGGTCCTGGTACTCCCGGCTCAGTTCGACGAAGTAGCCGCTCCAGCCCCACACCCGCACCACCAGGTTGCGGTAGTTTTCCGGCTCACGCTGCGCCTTGCGCAGCAGGTCGGAATTGACGGCGTTGAGCTGCAGCTGGTGCCCGCCCATCAGGATGAAGGCGCGCACGAGCATCGCGACCTTGTCGATCGCCTCCTCGTTGCGGAAGACGCTGTCGTGCAGCTCGAGCGTCACCGGCCCGCCGTTGCACACCTTGCGCAGGTCGGGCTTGCAGAACGACTTGAACATCGACACCGGCCCGTTCAGCCGGACGTTGAGGCTGGGAGAATAGTTGGCGGGCAGCGGCTCCCCCCGCAGCCTTCCGTCGGGGGAGGCCCCCATGTCCTCGGACATCCACATGTAGTACATGGCGGAGCCGGTCCCGGGGCGGTAGCGGCCGCCGAACCCGTTGCGGTAGTGGGAGAGCACGCGGGCGTACATGTCGACCAGCCGCACGGCGATCCCGTCGGCGCGGTCGTCGTCGTTGCCCATCTTGGGCGCGTCGAACCGCAGGGTGTGGTGGAGATCCTCCCACCCCTCGAAGTTGCGCGCCACCGCGTCG
This sequence comes from Anaerotruncus massiliensis (ex Togo et al. 2026), assembly GCF_900199635.1. Lineage (GTDB taxonomy): Bacteria > Bacillota > Clostridia > Oscillospirales > Ruminococcaceae > Anaerotruncus > Anaerotruncus massiliensis. The sequence continues at coordinate 2,205,955 of NZ_LT962687.1, forward strand.
ATCAGCTCGTGCGGCAGGACGCTGCCGTCGTCGTAGACGACCTTCTTGATCGCGGCCAGCGAATCGACCGCCGTGGCGATGCCCGGGCCGTGCAGGCCGAAATTGTTGTACTTCGCGCATTTGGAGATGTCGCGCCCTATGGAGACCGCCTGCTTGGAAAGCAGGGAGTGCATCGGCGAGGGGCGCGGGGCGGTGTTGTGGAAGACGGCGTCGATCCTCGCCATCTGCGCCTCCATCTCCCCCTCGAGGCAGTCCATGAACGCGTCGAAATCGGCGCACTCCTCCAGATGCTCCTCCATGCAGCGGTTGACCAGCTTCACAAAGGGCATCGCCTCGTAGTTGATCCCCTCCGCGCCGTACCCGGGGATGACGAACTCCCAGCAGCCCGCGACCGCGTAGTCGCGCGCGTCCTCGAGCTCGTAGCCCCAGCCGACTAGCGCCGGGACGACGACGTCGTCGTTGCAGTACTGGGGGAAGCCGAGCCCCTTCTTCGTGAGGCGGCTGCCCAGCCGGAAGACCTCCATCGGCGTATTTTTGTCCACCCGCAGGTTGATCTTCGGGTCGATGACCGCCAGCTCTAGGCTCGCCCGGATGCAGAGCTCGCTCAACTCGTTATAGGCGCAGTTTCCCTGCGCGTCTACGCCGCCGAGCACCATCGCCTGGCCGCTGTCCCCCTGCTGGATGCCGAAATAGATGTCGGTGTCCCGGTTGAGGGAGATGAAGAAGTCCTCCACCAGCTCGAGCGCCTCCTCCTTCGTCATGCCGCGCGCGCGATCGGCGGCGAAGAAGGGGTACATATACTGGTCGAACCGCCCGAGCGGAGAATGGGTCGGATTCTCATAGCGCAGCGCGAAGTTAAGGAACTTCAAAAACTGCAGCGCCTCCAAAAAGCTTTCCGCGCCCTGCCGCGGAATCCTGGAGAAGGTACGGCGGACCGTCTCGTTGCCCTGCGCCTCCGCCGCGTCGCGGATGCGGTCGGCGAACGCCTCCAGCTCGTCGATGAGCAGGAGCTGGTTTTTCCAGAACGCGCGCGCCTCTTCCTCCTCCCCGCGCTCCCCGAGCCGGGAGGACACCTCGGCGCGCAGGCCCTCGAGCCCGACCGTGATCGCGTGGCCGTACTCCGCCACATTGTTGGAGATGCCGCCGATCGTCGGCTCGTTGAGCATGTGGCTGATCCGCCCGTCGAGGTACCCGTAGGAGCCGTGAGGAAACTCGGGCAGGCGCAGCATCACCCGCGTGCCCGCGATCCGCTCCCACGGGAAGACCACGATCTCTTCGCTTCGCATGACGCGCGCATGGGCGCGCGTCGCCTTCTCCTCGTCGCTCAGAGCGGGATCCGCGAGGATATCCGTCAGGTCGACGGGAATCTCCCGCCGCAGGCGCTTGTGGTCGCGGCGGTTGACAAAATAGTCCAGCTGCTTTTCAATATATTCAGTCATCGGGATGTCCTTTCCGCCCGCGGACGGCGTCCTGCCGGAAGGCTCTTCAGCCGTCCACCTTGAGCTGGGGCGCTTTGAAGAAATTTTTGACGATCATCGAGCAGCCGCCGAGCGCGAAGGTCCTGCCCGTCAGCTTGCCGCGCAGCACGCGCGGCTGGATGTCGGACGAGGGGCCCAGCAGCTTTTCGATGTTCTCTCGGACGATCGCGAAAAAGGTGCCGTCGTCAACGCAGTCCTCGATGATGACGGTCTGGATGTCGTAGAGGAGCATGGCGTTGACGACCGCCATCGCCAGTTTGACACCCGCGTCCCCGAGGACGGCCATCGCCAGAGGCTCCCCCTCCTGCGCGCGGGAGACGATCGTGTCGTAATCCGCGGGGCGCTCCGCCCCCCGCGCATAGTTGATTTCCACCGCGCCGGTGGTCGCGTAGCATTCGAGGCAGCCCCGCTGGCCGCACCGGCAGGCCGGCCCCTCGGGGTCGAGGACCGTGTGGCCGAGGTAGCCCGAGTTGCCGAAGCCGCCCTCGTAGCTCTTCCCGTTGAGGAAGACCGCCATGCCGATGCCCACCCGGCGCGCCACATAGAGGAAATTCTTGGGCAGCGCGGGCTGCACGGTGCGTTCGGCCGCCGCGAGCAGGTGGATGTCGTTGCGCACGGTGACGGGAACGCCCAGCTTCATCGACAGTTGGGCGGCGATGTCGCCGCCCTGCCAGATGTGGTCCATGCGGTCCATGCGCACGGCGAGGTTCCTGGCGATGTCCACCCGTCCGGGGATGCCCAGGCCGATCCCGATCAGGTTCTCCGTGGCGATGTTCAGCCTGCGCATTCCCTCGCGGATCGCGTTCACGAGGTTCTCCTCGATGTCCTCCATCGTCTCCCCCGGCAGGCAGTCCCACTCCTGGGAGTAGAGGACCTTCTCCCGCAGGTCGGAAAAGGCGACGCGCACCGGCGGGTACTCGAGGTCAACGCCCACCGCGAAGTAGCGGCGGAGGTTGAGGGTGTACATGATCGGCTGCCGCCCGCCCATCGATTCGCCCAGGCCGGCGCGGTAGATGAGACCCCTGGTGTCGAGCTCCTTGAGGATGTTGAGCACCGTCGGCCGGCTCAGGCGGGAGAGGGTCACGATCTCCTCCACCGAAAGCGGGTCGTTTTTCAGCAGCACTGCCAGCACCAGATACTCGTTCGCCTGCTTGATGATCTTATTGCTGTTTGCCGCTTTCCTCATTTCACACAACACCTTTACAAAATACCTTTACAAATTCAGCAGTCCTGCTTTGGGGGCTGGTTCTCCATCGACGCGGAATGGGCCTTGGCGTCCCCCGTGACGATCTGCGGCGTGCGGCTCGTCCCCAGCCGGTCTGCGCCGGCGGCGATCATCCGCTCCGCGTCCTCGCGGGTGTTGATATTGGTCGACGCCTTGATTTTCATCGTGTCCCCGACCGTCTGCCGGATCAGCCGGACGTCCCGCTCCCGCGCGCCGTCCGTTCCGAAGCCGGTGGAGGTCTTGACGTAGTCCGCGCCCGCCTGCTGGCAGAGCAGCGACGCCGCGACGATCTCCCGGTCGGTGAGGTAGCAGGTCTCGATGATGACCTTGACCTTCGCGCGTCCCGCGGCCGCGGCCACGACCCCGGCGATATCCCGGCGGACGAGCTCGTAGTCCTTTTCACGCAGGGCGCCGATGTTCATCACCATGTCCACCTCGTCGGCGCCGTCCTCAACGGCGAGCGCCGCCTCCATCGCCTTCACGCAGGAGCGGTTGGCTCCGAGCGGAAACCCGATGACGGTGCAGGTGTAGAGCCCGGTCCCCCGCAGCAGCTCGTGGACGTAGGCCACGTGCACCGGGTTGACGCAGACCGACGCGGCGCCGCAGCGGACGGCCTCCTCGCAGAATTGTTTGACCGTCTCCCGGGTCGTGTACGCCCGCAGGACGGTGTGGTCGCAGTATTTGCCCAGCGGCTTCTCCGCGGCCTTTCCGGAGGGAAAAACTTCCTCCCTGACCTGCTCAATTATACCATTCTTCTCCATGGAATATCAACAGCTTCCTTTCCTGATAAGTTCGGGGTGCCCCGCGCAGTAGACCGCCCCGGCGATGACCGCGTCGTCCATCATCACGCTCTGTTCGATCGTGTAGTGCCCGCGGCAGGAGATGAACGCGATGCGGTCGGTGTATTCGCGCACCCGGTCGAGGAGCAGGCCGCCCATCTTGGCGACGCCGCCCCCGATGATGACCAGCTCGGGGGACATCAGCGTGAGGACGTTGCTCAGCCCGATGCTGTAACTCCTCGCGATCCGGTCGACCTCCTCCAGCGCGAAGGGGTCCCCCGCGCGGGCCGCGTCCTCCAGCATCCGGCAGCTGATCCCCGCCGGGTCCCCCCCGCACATCTCCATGATCCGCGAGCCCGCGGGGACATATCCCGGCCGGCGCAGCCGCCGTTCGATCCCGAGCCCGGAGCAGATCTCCTCCACCCGGGTCATCGCCCCCGGCTCGGGCGACTGCCAGTCGGGGATGTAGGTGTTGCCGAAGTAGGCCGCGCCGTAGCCGACGCCGTCGTAGTAGACCCGGTCGATGAAGAAGGCGCCGCCGATGCCGCTGCCGATGTTGGTGTAGAAGACGTTGCCGGCCTCCTTCCCCCTGCCGAGGTAGAGCTCGGAGAAACCGCCCGAGACGGTGTCGTTGAGGACTTCCGCCGGCATCGAAAAGGTCTCTTCCAGCCACCCGCGCAGCGGGAAGTCCTCCCAGCCGGGCACCTGCACCGAATTGAGGGTCCTGCCCGTGCTGCTTTCGATCTCCCCGCCGAAGCCGGCCGCGAGGGACCGGACCCTGCCGCCGAACCGCTCCTCCATCCGCAGCAGCTCGGGGACCTTGGCGGACAGCCAGTCGAGCACGTCTTGGGCCCCGCGGGGCAGCGGGATCTTCCCGGTGATCGTGTGCAGCAGCCTGCCGTCGGCGGTGCCCAGCGCGGCCTGCTGCTTGGTCGCGCCGATCTCAATGCCGATATAGAGGTTTTCCATCATGCCATGACTCCTTATCGGGTGTAATGTTTGCCTGCGCTCAGCGCAGCTCGCCTTTGTAGTTCACGCTGTCGAGCAGGACCGCGACGAAGATGATGAGGCCCTTGACGATGGTGTAGGAGTAGGGGGACGCGTTGAGCATCGTCAGCCCGTTCATGATCGTCTGGATCAGCACGATGCCGATCAGCGCGCCGGGGATGATGTTCCCCTTGCCTCCGAAGAGGCTCGTGCCGCCGAGCACCGCCGCCGAGATCACGACGAATTCGTTGCCGTAGGAGAAGCTCGAATAGACGTTCGCCACCTGGCCGGCCAGCAGCAGCGCGGCGATGCTCGCCGTGATGCCGCAGAGCAGGAAGGCGAGGAACTTGACCCGCGCCGTGTTGATGCCGACGCTCTTGGCCGCGGCCTCGTCGTTGCCGACCGCGTCGATGTGCCGCCCGAAGGGGGTCTTGCGGTAGAGGAAGGCGAAGATGAGCACCATCACGAGTTGCAGGATGACCACCACCGGGAACCGGATGGGGCCGACGACGCTCTGGGAGAAGGGGGACAACTCGCTCATGTAATAGACCTTGGAGCGGGAGATGATGAGCCCCAGCCCGCGCGCGATGCTCATGGTGGCCAGCGTGACGATGAAGGAGACGATCCCAAATTTGCCGACCAGCAGGCCGTTGAAGGCGCCGAACACAGCGCCGATGCACAGCCCCACGAGCCAGACCACGAGGATCGCCCAGCCGTTTCCGGCCAGCCCGTTGTCGCGGAACTTTTCGAGCACCAGCCCGCAGATGACGCCCGTCACGTACATCACCTGCCCCACCGAGATGTCGGTGGAGGCGGTGGAGAGCACGAACACCATCCCGAGCACCGCGATGCCGAGCGGCGCGGCCTGCTGGAGGATGTTCAGGATGTTCGAGAGGGAGAGGAAGTTGTCGCAGACGACGCTGAAATAGACAACGACCAGCAGGAAGATGACATAGACCCCGTACTTTGTCGCAAGGGCCAGGAAATTCCCGGAGCTCCGCCGTGCGGCGGCCGTCTGGTTAGCCGGCATCCGAGATCCCCCCTTCCAGCGCGTATTGGATGATTCGTTCCTGGTCGAACGCGGCCTTCGGGATGTCCGCGACGATGCGGTCCCGGTACATGACGAGGATCCGGTCGCAGATGCCCATGACCTCCTCCATCTCGGAGGAGACGAGCAGCACCCCGCAGCCCTCCCTGGCCAGTTCGTTGATATAGGTGTAGATTTCGTACTTCGCGCCCACGTCGACGCCGCGCGTCGGTTCGTCCATGAAGAACACCTTCGGTTCGCTGGCCACCCATTTGGCGATGACCACCTTCTGCTGGTTGCCGCCCGAAAGGTTCTTGACGAACTGCCGCTGTGGGTCGGAGGTCTTGACGGTCAGCTTCTTCACAAGGTCGAGCGCCGTCCTTTTCTCCCGGCTCCGGTCGACCACGCCGAGCGCGCCGGTCATCCGGTCGAGCACGACCATCGTGACGTTCTCCTCGATCGTCTTGGGCATGATGAGCCCCTCCTGCCGCCGGTTTTCGGTGACGTAGGCGATCCCCTCACGGATGCACCGGGTGGGCGTGGGACGAGTTAGCGCCTTACCCCTGACGAGGATTTCGCCCCCCTCCGAGGGTTCGGCGCCGAAGAGGGAGCTCAGCAGCTCGGTACGCCCCGCGCCCATCAGGCCGAACATGCCCACGATTTCCCCGCTACGGATTTCGAGGGAGACGGGCGACCTGCTGCCGCTGCGGACGAACTCCCGCACCTCGTAGATCGGCTCGCCGATCTCCTTTTCGATCGTCGGGTAGACCTGGTTCATCTCCCGGCCGACCATCAGCCGGATGATCTCCCGTTTGTCCAGCGCGCTGTTCTGAAAGGTGCCCACCGAGTTGCCGTCCCGCAGGACGGTGGTGCGGTCGCACAGGCGCATCACATCCTCGAGGATGTGCGAGATGTAGATGATCGAGACGCCCCGTGCCTTCAGCCCCCCGATGACCTCGAAGAGCTCCTCCTTCTCCTTAGGGGAGAGGGAGGTGGTGGGCTCGTCGAAGATGATGATCTTCGCGTCCTTTTCGAGCGCCTTGGAGATTTCAACGATCTGCCGCACGCCCATGGGCAGGCTCTCCACCCTGGTGCGGGGGGAGATGTCCAGGCGGAACAGGTCGATGTAGACCTGCGCGCGCTCCTCCATCTTTTTGTTGTCGACCGACAGCCCCCTGCGGGGGAAGCGGTCCACAAAGAGGTTCTCCGCCACCGTCAGGTTGGAGAAGAGGCTGAACTCCTGGCGGATGAAGGCGATGCCCGCGCGGGTCGCGTCGTTTGGGGTGGCGGGCGTGTAGACTTCCCCGCCGAGGCGCATCGTCCCGGAGTCGAACCCGTAGACCCCGCCCAGGATCGACATCAGCGTGGATTTTCCCGCGCCGTTCTCCCCCACGAGCCCCAGCACTTCCCCGGGGCAGAGATCCAGGTTCACGCCGTGGAGGACTTCCGCGCCGTAAAAGCTCTTATGGATATTGTCCAGCTGCAACAGCGGTTGACTGCTCACAGACCGACGACCTCCTATATTGGATTCCGCGGCGCCCATCAGGCGGCCGCCGCGGCGTAGTTTTTCCTTCGGTTGGAAAGGATATCGGCCAGCGCCGCTATGATCACGATGAACCCCTTGACGAGGCTGAGCACATACCAGTCCATACCCAGCAGGTTCATCACATTGCTGAGCATCGTGATGAAGATGACGCCGTAGAGGGTGTGCTTCGCGCCGCCCGAGCCGCCGAAGATGCTCGTGCCGCCGATGATGATGCTGGACATGATGTCGATGAACATCTTGTCGCCCAGGCTGGAGATGCCCGCCTGGTTGCGTGCGGTCAGCACCACGCTGGCCGCGCCCGCGTAGATCCCGCTGAGCAGGAAGAGCAAAAACACGACCCGCTTGACGTTGATGCCCGAGATGTGGCAGGATTTCGGGTTGGTCCCCACCAGCAGCACATGCCGGCCGAAGATCGTCCGGGTCATGAGCCAGTGGGAGACGAGGAAGACCGCCGCCGCGATGACGATCGGCAGGAAGAACGCCTTCTCGCCGCCGATGCGGTAAAAGGCGGAGGGCAGCCCCATGATGGACGCCTTGTCGGTGACCTTGCTGGTGAAGTAGATCGCCATCCCGCTGAAGAAGAGCTGCGTCGAAAGGGTGACGATAAAGGAAGGCATCTTCAGCTTCACGACGGAGAACCCGTTGATCGCGCCCACCGCCGCGCCGATGGCGACCATCACGACGATCGCCAGCAGGATGGAAAGTCCCGTCCCCTTGAGGGGGGAGAGCGCCATGATGTACGCCCCCACCACGCTCGAGAGCGCGAGCACCGACGTGGAGGAGAAGTCGAGGCCGCCGTTGAGCACCGTGAAAGTCACGCCCAGCGAGATGATCAGGAGATCGCAGGTCTGCAGCAGCAGGTTCTTGAGGTTGTACAGGGTTGCGAAGTTGGGGACAAAGGCCGCCGACAGCACAGCCATGGCGATGATGACCAGCAGGATGGGGGACCCCAGCAGCCGGCCTGCCACGCGCTTTTTGTCAAACGTCTCTTTTAAGCTCATAACCATTCTCCTAACCTCTGGCGGATATTCGTCCGTCCGGCGCCGCGCCGCGCGGGAGCGGCGCCGGACGGATTGCAAAAACATTTACCGGTCTGCGCCGGGGGACTCCCCCGGCCGGGAGGCGCTTACTTGGAGGAGTAGGCCACGTAGCCCCAGATGTCGCCCTTCACGTCGGACCAGTTGTCCAGCGTGGCCACGATGCCGGGGTCGAGGGCGTTGAGCTCGGCCGGCTTCTCGCCGTTCGCGAGCTTGATCGCCCAGTTCATGCTCTCCGCGCCCATGAACCGCGTGTCGTTGACCGCGCCGCAGTCGACATAGCCCTCTTCCATCATCTTCGCGAAGGTGGAGTCGCCGTCGAAGGTGACGATGCGCACATGGTTGGGATCGGAAGCCGGCACCCATTTGCCGAGGGGCTCAAGCACGCTCTGGATGGTGGTGAGCATCGCGTCGGACGGGGTGATGATCAGGTTGATGTCCGGGTCCTTCTCAAAGGCGTTCTGGAGTCCCGCGTACGCCTGGTCGACCTTCCAGTCGGTGGGGATCTCCGCGACGATCTCGAAGCAGTCGGGATATTTCTCCAGGGCCTCCTTGTGGCCCTGCTGGCGCTCGAGCGCATTCTGGTCGCCGAGGCTGCCGACGAGCAGAACCGCCTTGTACTTCTTGCCCTCCTCCTGGGCCTTCTGGGCGACCCACTCGACCGACCCGGAGGCCAGGGAGATGTTGTCCACGAGGACCTGCAGGCTCGGCAGCGCCTCGTCGCCCATCACCGCGCGGCTGACCATGATGATCGGCACGCCCGCCTCGTTGCACTTCTTGACGGCCGCCACGATGGCGCCGCCGTCGCGCGCGCCGCAGAGGATCGCGTCGCAGCCCTGCGCGATCAGGTCCTCGATCTGCTGGTTCTGCTTGTTCGCGTCGCCCTCGCAGAGGCGCTGCACCACTTCGGCGCCCGCCGCCGCGGCGGCCTCGTTCATGTTGTCGATTGTGGAGACCCAGAAGTCCGAGTCGATCGTGTCGAGGGATACGCCGATCTTCAGGGCCTTCGCGGGCTCCTCGGCGGGGGCCGCGCTCGCGGCAGGGGCCGCCGCGTCTCCGGTGGAGGCGGCGGGGGCGGGGGCCGGGCTCCCTCCGCAGGCCGCGAGGCCCGCCATCAGGGCCAGCGCCAACATGACTGCCAACAGCTTTTTCATCTTTTTCATCCTTTTACGCTCCTTTTACATACTTATTTCATATGCCCGCCGCGGTTCGCGGTGGGCATCCTGAACCATCATAAGATCGGACCGTTGGATTCGTAACCATTTTTGTAAATATGCTTTACTTATGTTTCTAGTTTTAGCATACTCCCAACGGACAGTCAACATATTTTCAGGATTTATGGATAGAATTACAATTCTTTTTGCCGTTTCCCGTTGACAATCCACAAACTTTTGTATACTATATATATAAAAGTAGTTTAACATAAAGGAGCGGAGCCATCTTGAAAGACAGCACCAGGCAGATCCTCGACACCCTCTTCGCCCGCTATCCCCTCTCCTGCTGCGAGCGGGAGGTCCTCGGCGCCTTCACGCTGCTGCACGGCTGCTTCACGTCGGGCGGCAAGCTGCTCGTCTGCGGCAACGGCGGCAGCGCGGCCGACAGCGAGCATATCGTCGGCGAGCTTATGAAGGGGTTCCTCCTTCCCCGCGCCCTGACCGCGGCGCAGAGCCGGCGGTTCGAGGAGGCGCTCGGGAGCGAAAGCGCCTACCTCGTGGGGCACCTCCAGCAGGGCCTGCCCGCGATCTCCCTGGTCAGCCAGAGCGGGCTGGTCACCGCCTACGGCAACGACGTCGCGCCCGACATGGCCTTCGCCCAGCAGGTCTTCTCCTACGCGCGCCCCGGCGACCTGCTGCTTGGCATCACGACCTCGGGGGCGTCGGTCAACGTGCTCCACGCCCTGCGCACGGCGAAGGCCGTCGGCATCCCCTCCATCCTGCTGATGGGCGGCCGCAACCGGCAGAACGCCGCGCTGGCCGACGTCGCCGTCTGCGTGGACGAATCCGAGACCTTCAAGGTGCAGGAGCTGCACCTTCCCATCTACCACGCGCTCTGCGCCGCCGTCGAGGAGGAGCTCTTCGGCGACTCCTGAGCGGACCGGGCAAAAAGGAGGGCCCGCGGGGACGGTCTGTCCCCGCGGGCCCTCCTTTTTTTGGGGGCGTCGCGTTATTTTGCGTCCTCGCCCATGATCTCTTCAAAGTTTTCCGCCGTCACCATGACTGCGCTGAACGGATAGACGCCGTAGGCCTTATCCGTCTTGTACTCCTCAAAGATGGGCGTGCCGTTGGCGATCTTCTCGTAGAGCGCCTTCACCGACTCCTGTCCGGGCACCGACGCCTGGATGTAGGCGGAGGCGATGAAGCAGGAGTAGTCCTTGCGGAACTCGTCCTTCGCGTGGTAGCCGCCCAGGCCGATCACGACGGCGTCCTTGTCGAGGCCCGCCTGCTCGAGCGCGCGGGTCGCGCCCTGCGCGCCCTCGTCGTTGGCCGCGGTCACAAACCAGCGCTTGATCTGGGGGTTGGCGGTGATGGTGGCCGCGGCCGCGTTGTAGCCCTCGTCGGACGAGCCGCCGCCATAGTCGATGCGGATGATGTTCCCCTCGGGGAACTCGGGGAACGCCGCCTTGAAGGCGTCGTACTGCCCGTCGGAGCGCGGCACACAGCTTGTGACCTTCTCCATCGCGAGGATCATCATGCCGGTGGTCTCCGGCTCGGTCATCAGCTCGTTTTTGCCGATGTAGTCGGCCAGCCATTCACCCATCGTCTTGCCAGAGAGGTAGGAGTCGAGCTCGATGGCGGGCGCGAGGTAGTTGCCCGCGTCGTCGATGAGCGGGACGTCGACCGCCACGACGGGGATGCCCGCCTCGGCGCACTTGTCCACGGTCATCTTGCTCAGCTGCTGGTCGCAGATGTTGACGATAAGCCCTTGGATGTCCTGCGAGAGGACGTTGTCCAGCACGTTGACGTAGACGGAGGGGTCCTCCTTCGAATCGCCCACGATGAGCGGCTCCATGCCGAGCTCCTCGGCCGTGGCGGTCGCGGCGGCCGCCTCCTGGATGAACCAGGACTGGGTCATGTCGCGGTAGATTGCGGCGATCTTGATTTTCTCCCCGGAAGCGGGCGTCTCGGCGGGCGCGGGGGTTTCCCCGGCCGGGTCAGCCGCGCTGGCGGGCGGGGCCTCGGGAGCGGCCGGTTCGGGCTGCGCGGACGAGCATGCCGGCAGGGCGAGCACCATCAGGAGGGTCAAGAGCAGTGTGGTGAGCTTTCTTTTCATTACGTTCTCCTTTCCACATCGGGTTTTAAAATACGAATCTGATCGTCATCCCTCGCGGGAACATCGGATGGGGCTACCCCTCCCTTCGCTGCTTTCTATAGAAGTCGAAGGTCAGTGCAAACATCATCAGCAGGCCGCGCGCAACGTCCTGCCAGAAGGTGGAGACGTTGAGCAGCAGCAGGCCGTTGTTGAACCCCTGGAGAATCAGCACCCCCAAAAAGGTCCCGCTGAGCGAGCCGGTCCCGCCGGTCATCGCGATGCCGCCCAGCACCGAGGCGGTGATCGCGTCGAAGTCGACGTCGCTCGCCGCGCCCGGCTGCCCGGTGTTCATGCGGGAGGCCAGGATGATCCCCCCCAGCGACGCGAGGCAGGAGGAGAGGATGAACAGCCCGCGCTTGACCGCGTCGGCGTTGATGCCCGCCAGCCGGGCGGCGGCCGGGTTCCCGCCCACCGCGTAGACGTTGCGGCCGAAGCGGGTCTTGGAAAGCGCGACGCCCCAGACGAGGAACATCACCACGAGGATGATCACCGGCAGCGGGATCCCCAATATGCGGGTGATGCCGATTTTGATATAGGTGTTGTGGCTGATGAAGACGGGCTTGCCCGCGCAGATGATGTAGGCCAGCCCGCGCGCGATCGACATGACCGCGAGGGTCGCGATGAACGGCTGGATCTTCAGCGCGTTCACCTGGAAGGCGCTGACCGCGCCGAAGAGCGCGCCCACCGCCACCGTGATCAGGATGATCAGCAGGATCGGCATCCCCCGCTGGGCGAGCAGCGCGGAAAAGACGCCCGCGAACGCCGCGATCGCGCCGGGGGAAAGGTCGATCTGGCCCGCTATGATGAGGTAGGATTCGCCGATGGCGATCAGCCCGCTCAGCGACGCGGCGGTCAGGATGTTCAGCAGGTTTTTCCCGGTGAGAAAACCGGGCTTCAGAATGGTAAAGACGACGCACATCAGGATGAGGACGACGAACAGCCCCAGCAGATTGGAGGACAGCGCCCGCCTGCTCATCTCCCGCAGTTTCGACTCTTTCAAGTGGTTCCCTCCCTGTTATCCAGCATTGCGTACCGCAGCACCTGCTCCTCGGTGGCGGTGCGCCCGTCGAGCTCCCCGGCCACCCGCTGGTTGCGCATCACGACGATGCGGTCGCTCAGGCCGATGATCTCGGGCAGCTCGGAGGAGACGAGGATCACCGCCACCCCCTGCGCCGCGACGTCGCAGATCATCCGGTAAATCTCCGCCTTCGCCCCCACGTCGATGCCCTTGGTCGGCTCGTCGAGGATGAGGATCTCCGGCTTGGCGGAGAGCCAGCGGGCGAGCAGCGCCTTCTGCTGGTTGCCGCCGCTGAGCTGGTAGATCGGCTTTTCAATCGAGGAGGTCTTGATCCGGAACTCCTCCACATAGTCCCTCGCAAAGGCGTTTTCCCGCCGGCTGCTGATGAACGGCCCCCTGCACAGCCCGCGGAGCACCACGACGCTGATGTTGTCCCTCACCGGCCGCAGCGGGAGGATCCCCTGCTGCTTGCGGTCCTCGGGGCAGTAGGCGATCTTCTGGTCGATCGCGTCGCGCGTGCGGCGGATGCGGCAGGGCTTCCCCCGCAGCTCGATCTCGCCCGCCTCGGCCGGGACCGCCCCGAAGAGCGCGAGCATCACCTCGGTGCGCCCCGCGCCCACAAGCCCGAAGAACCCGAGGATCTCCCCCCGCCGCAGCGAGAAGCCGACGTCGGCAAAGCCCCTGCCGGTGAGCCCCCGCACCCGGAGGATCTCCTCCCCCGACGGTTCGGCGCGCACGAGCCCGCTGAACATGCCGCCCACCGGACGGCCGACCATTTCGCTCACCAGGCGGTTTTCGTCGGTGTCGGCGGCCCGGTGCTCCGCGATGAACTCCCCGTCCTTGAGCACGACGATCTTGCTTGCGAGCCGGAAGATCTCGTTCATGCGGTGGGAGACGTAGATGACGATGAGCCCCTTTTCCCGCAGCCGGTCAATCAGCGTGAAGAGCACCTGCGCCTCCTTGTCCGAAAGGCAGGCGGTCGGCTCGTCAAAGGCGAGCACCTTGGGCCGCCGGGAGTAGGCCTTCATGATCTCCACCATCTGCTGCATCGCCACCGAAAGGTCCCGGACCTTGTCCCCCGGGCGCAGCGGCAGCCCGAATTCCGCGATCAGCTCCCGCGCCATCCGGTTGAGGGCGGGAAAGTCGACCCGCCCGCCCCTGATGGGCAGGTTGCCGACAAAGATGTTCTCCGCCACGCTCAGGTCGGGGAACATCTGGCGTTCCTGGTAGATCAGCCCGATGCCGGCGGCGATCGCCTCCTGCGGGCTGGAAAAATGCCGCTCCTGCCCGTCGAGCAGGTAGCTTCCGGACGTCTGCTGGTAGTCGCCGTTGAGGATTTTCAGCAGGGTGGACTTTCCGGCGCCGTTCTCCCCCACGAGCGCGAGCACCTCGCCCCCCTCCACGGAAAAACTCACCCGGTCGAGCACCCGGACGCCCGCGAAGGATTTGCAGATTTCCCGGAATTCCAGTGTATGCTTCATGGTCATTTCTCCTTTGGCATCTCCGCGAAGGCGCGGACCGTCTCCTCCGGCGCGGCCAGCAGGTTCCACGAGGCCACCGCGCCCGCCGCGCCGCCGCGCGCCGCGCGCCTCACGCTGTCCCCGACCTGGCCGGCCGTGACGGGCGGCCTCCCGGGGACCGTGTGCAGCTCCATCCCCGCGAGCACCTCGCAGGCGCAGAGCGCCCGCGCCGCCGCGAGCTCGGCGGAATAGCACGCCCCGCCGCCCTCTTCGGGCCGCGCCCCCGCCGCTTCGCAGAGCGCGCGGAAGTAGGCCTCCTCCCGTCCTTCGGGCGCGAACGCGCGGGCGATCCCCCGCAGCTCGTAGAAGATCCCGGCGGGCGTGTCGGTATAGCGGTAGAGCATCGGCTTCACAAAGTCCGCCTTCTTGGAGAGTGCCCCGTAGTCCTGCCCCACAAAGGGCGCGAGCAGCGGCGAAAAGAGGTCGAGTCCGACCGCGAGCCCACGCTCGTGGAACCAGTCGGCCAGCCGCCCCGCGAGGGCGGTGATCAGTCCGGCGCGGCAGTCGAGATAGGCCGCGAACGCCGGGTCGGCAAAGCGGTAGCGCCCCTCCCGGCGGCTTTCGATCCCGAGCGGCTTTTCCTCCGCCCGTAGGCGGTCGCGGCACGCACGCAGCATCTCCTCCGTCAGCCCCGCCGCCCCGTAAGCCTCCCGGCAGGCGGGGCAGAGGCAGGAAAAGAGCGCCTGCGGCCCCGCCGAGGGGGCAGGAAAGCGGATGCGGTCGAGGAACACCCCGTCGAACTCCGCCCAAGCGAACCGTTCCTCATAGATTTCCAGCAGGAACCGCCCGGTGTCCCGCCGGGTGGGACAGCAGAAATCGAACGTCTCGTCGCCGTCGAAGCGCGCGCCGCTGAGCGGCTTTCCGCCGAACCCCTCGACGCCCCGAAAGGGGCGCAGCTCCCCGAACTCCGAGAGGACCGGGAGCCAGAGATAGAGCTTCAGCCCCCGCTCCCGTGTGAAACGGCGCAGCCACCGATAGGGCTCCGGCCGGACGGTCCAGCCGGCGATCACGCCGGCAAACGACTCCGCGCGTTCCATCGGGTCCAGCGCCGCGCGCATGGCCTCCTCCGAAACCGCCCGTCCCCCGGGCCCGCCCAGATAGAGCTGTACATACTTTCTCATCGGCTTCCTCTCTTCCACAAGCGCCGCGCCGTTTCACACGGCCTAGTCCAGCGAAATATAGGGATCCAGCCCGTCGGGCATGTCGGGGTTGTGGCCCCGTTCCACCGCCTTATAGAAGGCGATCATCTGGCAGAGCGCGATGAATGGCAGGCCCCACGCGGCGTAGTCCGCGATCCCCCGCACGGGGAAATAGAAGTCCGCGCCCCAGATGTTCTCCTCCTGCGCGCCCAGCGCGGCCACGGCGGCGCCGCGTTTGCGGATATCCGCCACCATCTGCTTCTGGTAGCTCTCCTCCCACGGTCCCATCGCGGCGATGACGAGCTTTTTGCCGTCCGCCACGACGATCGGGCCGTGCCGGTAGTCGAGCAGGCGGAAGTATTCCCCCCGCAGCATACAGACCTCGGTGAAGGCGAGCGCGCCCTCCTTGGCGATCCCGCAGAGTTCGCCGTCCGCCAGGACCGTGACGTTGTCCCAGCCGACGGAGGCGATCCGCTGGCAGTCGCCGCTGTGGCCGGAAATCCACGCCCCCTGGCCCTCGACCGCCCGCCCAAGGCTCTCCCGGAGGCTTTCGTCGCCGCTGTACACCGTGAAGAGCTCCAGCAGGGCCGCGTAGAGGTTGGTGACGGTGCGCGTCTGGCAGACGCTCTCGTCGAACGCCCAGGGCAGCTCGAGCAGCAGGTCGGTCCGCCCGCGCAGGCTGCTGTCTGCCTTCATGGTGATCCCCAGCGTCCGGAAGCGCGCCCGCTGCTTCATCCGCTCCAGCGCGAGCAGCACCTCGCTCGTCTCCCCCGAGCGGGAGAGCGGGAGCACAAGCGCCCCCTCAAAGAGCCCGGCGTACCGGCCGGGGGCGAGCATCACCTCGCCGCCCGCGAGCGCGACCGCCTGCGTCCCGCCCCGCACGGAGAAGAGGTGCGCCGCCCCGGCGGCGAGCATGTAGCTCGAGCCGCAGCCCAGAAAGACGAGCTTTTCCGGCCGGTCCTCCCGGAGCGCCGCGCGGATGCCGCCGGCATATTCCTGCAAATACCGCGCCGTCCGCCCGAGGGCGCGGTCCTGCGAAAAGATTTCCTGTTCGATTGTAAACATCATTTCCGCTCCATTTCTTCAAAGCTCTTGAGGGTCTCCGCGATCTCCGCGGGATCATCGCGCCCGTCCGCCTGCGCGGCCAGCAGCACGCCCCCGCACAGCGGCGGCAGCGCCGGCGGCGTGAGGACCGCGCCCATTTCTCCGAGCAGCCGCCCGAACGGCGCGAGGATCCGCGCTCCCGCCCGGTAGACGCCGCCGTAGTAGGAGACGCGCACCGGCTCCCCCTCCGGGAAATCCAGCTGCCGCAGCACGCCGCCGGCCGTCCGCGCGAGGGCCCGCGCCGCCTGTTCGTAGAGCCGCGCGGCGTCCCGGTCCCCGGCCTCGGCGGCGCGGCAGAGCAGCTTCTGCACCGCCGCGATCCGTTCCCGCCGGTTCTCCAGGTTTTCGCGGTAATAGCGGATCACCTCGTAATCCGATTCCAGCCCCCACTCGGCCCGGAGCAGCTCGTAGAGCGGCCCGCGTTCCCTGCGGAGGTCCGCCTGCTGCGCGAAGAGCGCCAGCGCCTGCCGTCCGAGCCAGTAGGCGGAGCCTTCGTCCGAAAAGAATTCGTGCCAGCCGTTCGCGCGCGCGGTTTTCCCGCCGGGATCCCGTCCCATCGCGATCGCGCCCGTGCCCGCCACGACATGCACCCCCGGCCCCAGCAGCAGCGAACCGGCGAGCCCCAGCTCGACGTCGTTGCAGAGCCTGTGCGCGCAGGGCAGGACGCGGGGGAGCCGCCGGGACACATAGCCGTCGAACGCCCGGTCCTCCCCGTAGCAGGGGATTCCCCAGACCGCGCACGCCACTTCGTCCTCCCCGGCCGCCGCGTCCCGCAGCAGGAGCCGCGCACCCTCCTCGAGCAGCTCGCACACGCCCTCCTGCCCGATGTAGGAGTAGGTGCAGCCGCCCAGCCTGCGGCGGGCCACCGGGCGCCCCGCCCGGTCGGTCAGCAGGAAATCTGTCTTGGTCCCGCCGCCGTCCACGCTCAGGTAATAGTTCATTTTGTTCCTCCCGGATCAACGTTACTTCAGTTCCACCGTGTAGACGAAAAAATCCCCCTTGATGATATTGATCGTATACTCGATGCACCGCTCCCCGCTGAAGGTCGTCCGCTCGATCTGGATGGCGCTCTCCTTCGGCTTGATGAGGAGCAGCTCCGCGTCCTCGGCGGAAACCTGGACGAGCCGCAGCTTTTCGACCGCGCGCTGGGGGATGATGTTGTAGGTCTGCATCGACCCGTACAGCCCGTGCTCCCGGATCAGCTCCCGCGTCATGCCGGGATAGACCGCCGCCGGGATGAAGGAGGTCTCCACCGTGTAGGGCTGGCTGCGCGCATAGAGGCAGCGTACCAGCTTGTACACCCGGTCCCCGGGCGAGATCAGCAGGCTGCGTGCCAGCGCCTCGTCCGCCGCGACGGTCTCGAAGGAGAGGATCCGGTTGGTGTGGGGAATCCCCTTGGCGGCGAACTCCTCCCGCAGGCTGTAGAGCTTGGTGAGCTTCTGCTCGATCTGCCGCACCGCCACAAAGGTGCCGCGGCCCTGCTTGCGGTAGATGTACCCGTCCTCCTCCAGCCGCTTGAGGGTGTCCCGCACGGTGATACGGCTGACCCCGTACTGCGCGCACAGCTCCCGTTCGGGCAAAATCTTGTCGTGCGGCTTCCAGCAGCCGGAATTCATCTTTTCCACGAGGGCGTCGTAGAGCTCCTCATATTTGTACTGGGTTCCCGTTTCCTTGTGATTCACGCCGATTCAAGCTCCCTTCTCTTCTGTCTCTGCCCTGATCCGCTACGCCCGCCCGTTTGAACCGCACAGGCGGATTTTTTCGACGCACAGCCGTTCCACGGCCTCCCGGCCCCGGCCGAGGTATTTTTTGGGGTCGATGACCTCCCGGTCCCCCTCCATCGTTTCCCACACGGCCGCGGTCATGGCGGCGCGCAGCTCGGTGGCGAAGTTGACTTTCGCGATGCCCAGCCCGATCGCCCGGCGGATCATCCCGTCCGGGAGCCCCGAGCCCCCGTGCAGGACGAGCGGGACGGAAACCAGTCCGCGGATCTCACCCAGCAGCGCGAAATCCAGCCTCGGCTCCCCCTTGTAGAACCCGTGCGCCGTGCCGATCGCGGGGGCGAAGAGCCCGACGCCCGTCTCTTCCGCGAACGCCCGCGCCTCTTCCGGGTCGGTGAGGGCGGCCTCTGGAGCCGCGGCGGAATCCTCCTTGCCGCCGACCCGCCCGAGCTCCGCCTCCACCGTGAGGCCCATCGGACGCACGGCCTCCACCACCCGTCCGGTCAGGCGGAGGTTTTCCTCATAGGGCATCGCCGACCCGTCGAACATCAGCGAGGTGTAGCCCGCCCGCGCGGCGCGCATCACCTCGTCGAAGGAATTGCTGTGGTCGAGATGGAGCGCCACCGGCACCGGCGCCTCCTGGGCCAGCGAGGCGGTCACGGCGACCGCCTCTTCCATCCCCCAGTAGCGCGCAGTCGGCAGAGTGGTCTGCAGGATGACCGGGGAGCCCTCCCGGCTGGCCGCCTGGATAATCGCCTGCGCCATCTCCAGATTCTCCGCGTTGAACGCGGGGACCGCATAGCCCTCCCGCTGGGCTTTTCGCGTCATCTCACCGGTCGATACAAAGGACATCTCTCCGCCTCCATATGGTCATATTTTGATATATCCATATTGTGCATAATGTGTTTAAATCTTAAATTAATAAAAATTTATATGTATATTAAGCTCATGTGGTATTGTTATAATAATACCACTTTCGGCGTTTGTCAACCCCTTTTTCGACATTTTCCGGTACTGGGAAATCATCCCTGCCACCGGCCCGGGCCGGGGTTCCCCCGAAAAATCCGCTGAAAAAGGCCCCGGACGGCGGGTTGCCGTCCGGGGCCGATAACAGTGTTTGGCAATGGGTTCCTGTCCCGGTTTATCGCGCAGGGCTGCGCGGCGTGAGCTTCGGCGGAGATGAACGACAAACGAACGACAAATCCAGCCCCGCGGAGAGGGAACGAAAAGGCAGAAAACCCGCAAGGCGTCTTGCCTTGCGGGTTTTCCTGGAGCTAGTAGTCGGACTCGAACCGACGGCCTGCGCATTACGAATGCGCTGCTCTACCAACTGAGCCATACTAGCAGCTGATGCCTAAATAGTATAGCATCCCGCACGAAAAACGTCAAGAACCTTTGCATAAATTCTTCCCGCGCGGGGCAAAAAGTTTTCGTTGACGAACGCTCTCCCCTGCCTTATACTGGTTTGAGAAAAGACGGCTCGGCCGCCGTCTTTACGCCGGGCGCGCCCGGAGGACGGAGGAAACAGGATGCTGCTTGCAATTGATATCGGAAACACCAACATGGAATTCGGCATATTCGACGGGGAGCGGCTCGCGGGCTCATTCCGGCTGGGGACCAACCGGGACATCACCTCCGACGAGGTGGGGCTCTTCACCTCCCAGTTTTTCCGTGAAAACGGCTTTGACCGCAGGGAAATCGAGGACGTGGTCATCACCTCGGTCGTGCCGCAGGTGATGTATTCAATCAGCAACGCGGTCAAAAAATACTTCTACGGCAAAGTCCCGCTCGTGGCGGGGGACAACCTCCCCTTTCAAATCGAGAACCGCTACGAGCAGCCGAAGGAGGTCGGCGCGGACCGGCTGGTCGCGGCGGTCGGCGGCTTCCACAAGTACGGCGGCCCGTTGATCGTGGTCGATTTCGGCACCGCGACCACCTTCGACGCGGTCGACGCGCGGGGCGCCTACCTCGGCGGCGCGATCTTCCCCGGCATCCGCATCTCGATGGAGGCGCTGTTCACCAAGACCGCCAAGCTCCCCCGCGTCGAGCTGGTTGCGCCGGGGCGTGTCATCGGGCGCAACACCGTGGCAAGCCTCCAGGCTGGCGCGGTATACGGCTATGTGGGCGCGGTGAGCAGCATCGTGTCGCGGATGAAGGCGGAGCTGGGCGACGACGTAAAGGTCGTCGCGACCGGCGGTCTCGCGCGGCTGATCGGGGATGAAACGGGCGTCTTCCACGCGATCGACCGCACCCTCACACTCGACGGGCTGCGGCTGATCTATGAAAATTTCCGCAAATAAGCGAAAAAGAGCCAGTCGCCCGGCTGGCTCTTTTTCCCGCGCGCTGGCGCGAAAACAAAATAAAAAGCGGCTGCATGCGCAGCCGCTTCAGGCAGATTAGAGAGAGATTTCCGGGCTGATCAGACCCGACGCCATTTTAAAACTGATTTTTCAGGAGGAGGCTTTACCAGAGCCCTTACCCTGTATTTATTATATCCCCGGAGGGGTTCCGATTCCGCCTTTTTTGATTACAAAGCGGTTACAATTCGGTTACAGCCTCCCGGGAAAAATGACAGAACCGTAACAACGCCCTTTCCCTCTCAACCGCTTCCTTTTTCCTCCAAATCCTTGGCCTTGACCGTGATCCTTCCGTCCCTACGAAAATCCTCCGCCCACCGGCGCGGAGACGGCGGCGCAAAGATGGCCGTGCACTTTCGCATAAAAATCCCCTCTTTCCGCCACTCTTATAAAGGAGCGGCGGAAAAAGGGGGAAGCACCGCATCGATTCTTCAGCTGATATAGTCCTCGATGAGCGCGGTCAGCTTGTCGTAATCTTTGACGCGCACCCCGCGTTCCAGCTGCTGCTGATCGTATTCGGGCAGGGTGCGCACGTAGACGTCGAACACGAGGTCCGGCTCCACGAGGTCGTCGGTAAACACCGCCAGCTTGCCGTCGTAGCTGCGCAGCAGGTAAGGATAGCCGGAGGTGTCCTCCGAGGGAAGGGCTTCCGCGGAGGCCCCGGAGGAAAATTCCGCGGGGGATTCCTGGGGCAGGGCGTAGACCACCCCCACGGTGAGCAGGGAAACGGCGACAATCCCCACCAAAGTCAGCAAAATCGCATTGCGCATAAGAACGCACCTCTTTGATTCGTTCAAGATTCCGGGAAAACGGATTCGTTTACAATATTTTGGACACAGTATAGGCAGAATATACAGATTGATGGAATTGTTGCTTTCCCGCGCCTTTTCGCGGAAATTCGTTTAAAAAACCGTAACACTTTGCCTTTCGATTGTGGTATACTATAGGATATGCTAAACTGCCGGAGTGTGACTTTTTCCTGATAGATGGGAGGATTCTGTTTTGGGATCTCGCAAAGATAAAAAGGGCGGGGGTGTCATCCGAGGCACCCTTGCGAATATCGGGCGGGTCATCGCCGCGCTGATTATGGTGGGGATCATCACCGGATGCATCATCGCGTCGGTGCTGACCGTCTACATCCTGCGCTATATCAACTCGGACGAGGAGATCAGCTTAAGCGACCTGAACCTGCGCTACTCCACCATCCTCTACACCGAGGAAACCGATCCGGAGACGGGCGAGCCCAAGGTGCTCCAGCAGCTCCAGACCACGGAAAACCGCATTTGGGTTTCACTGGATAAAATCCCCAAGCACATGCAGGAGGCGGTTGTCGCCATCGAGGACCAACGCTTCTGGACGCACCAGGGCGTCGACTGGAAGCGCACCTTCGGCGCGTTCGTCAACATGTTCATCCCGATCTATCCCACCCAGGCCGGCGGCTCGACCATCGACCAGCAGCTTATCAAAAACATCACCGGCGACAACGAGGTGCGTATCGAACGCAAGGTGCAGGAAATCTTCCGCGCCCTCAACCTGGAAAAACGCTACTCCAAGGATCAGATCCTGGAGGCCTATCTGAACACCATCTACTTCAACAACGGCGCCTACGGCGTGCAGGCCGCCGCGAACACCTATTTCGGCAAGGACGTCAGCGAGCTGTCGGTCGCCGAGGCCGCGTCGATCATCGGCATCACCAACGCGCCCGGCGCCTATAACCCGCTGGCCCATCCCGAGGCGAACAAACGCCGCCAGGAGAACATCCTCTTCGCGATGCACGAGCAGGGCTACCTCACCGACAAGGAGTACGAGGAGGCGCTCAACGAAAAGCTTGAATTCAAGACCGAGTTCGCCGCCTCCCGCGTCAACCCTGTCTACAGCTATTTTACCGACTATGTGATCGATCAGGTCATCGACGATCTGATGGAGCAGTACGGCTACACCAACCAGGTCGCCCAGCAGATGGTCACAAGCGGCGGTCTGCGGATCTATACGACCGTCGACGAGCGGGTGCAGGACATCGTCACCAACTTCTACAGCGACGTCAAGAACTTCCCGACCGTCACCAACGAGGGCGAATACCCGCAGTCGGCCGCCGCCATCCTCGACCCGAACGGCAAGATCATCGCCCTCGCGGGCGGCATCGGCGAAAAACGCGGCATGCGTGAATTTAACCGCGCGACCGACGCCTACCGCCAGTGCGGTTCGTCGATCAAGCCGATCTCCGCCTATTTGCAGGCGGTCGAACGGGACGTGGTCACCTGGTCCACCAAAATCGACGACGGCCCGGTCGACCTCGGCACCCACACCCTCGTCAACCACTATTCCGGCTACCTCGGCCCCATCACGGTCGACGAGGCGCTTCAGCGCTCCACCAACACCGTCCCCTATAAGCTGATCCAGCAGATCGGCCCCAAAACCTCCTTTGACTTCCTCACCGAGAAGCTCGACATGTATTCCCTCGTCGACCGCAAGGTCACCGACAGCGGCATCAAATCGGATATCGACGTCTTCCCGATGGCGCTCGGCGGCCTGACCGACGGCGTTTCTCCGCTGGAAATGGCGGGCGCCTACCAGATTTTCGCCAACGGCGGCTATTTCACCCGTCCCTACGCCTACACCCGCGTGCTTGACGCGGACGGCAACCCCATCCTCGAGCGGGACACCACCCCCCGCCGCGTCATCACCCCCGAGACGGCCACAATCATCAACCGCCTGATGCAGCGGGTCACAACCGGCCCGCACGGAACGGGCGGGCGCGCCCCCTGGAACTCGGCGAGCTTCCCCGTGGCGGGCAAGACCGGCACCACCGACGACGACAAGGACCAGTGGTTCATCGGCGACACCCCCTACTATGTCTGCGCGATCTGGATGGGCTACGACGAGCCGGAACGCATCCGCTACACCGGCGTCTGGTATCCGCCGCCGGAGGTCTACCGCACGCTGATGCAGCAGGTCCACGAGGGCCTCGAGCCCAAGCAGTTCCCCATCTGGGGCGATGTGCAGCAGGCGGAATACTGCACCGAATCGGGCGACCTGGCGGGCGACAGCTGCGCCACCACCGCCACCGGCTGGTACAAGACCACCAACATGCCGCCCGTCTGCACCTACTGCGACGCGATCGGCGCGGAGGACCTCGACGACCGCCGTTCCAGCGACGACGATGACGACGACCGCGGGCGCAGCTCCTCCAGCAAGAGCGGCGGCCTCATCCGCCGCTCCCCGAGCGGCCTGCGCATCATCGATAACGACGACTGAAAATGCGCGTCATTTGCGGTTCCCGTCCGCAAATGACCGATGTGCATTGCCGCCTGCGGCAATGTACAGACGCATTTCACGGGCAGGGGGCGGGCCGCCCCCTCCCGTGTGCCCATCCCTGACAGACTGCAATAAAGGAGCGGCCGCCCGAAATGGGCGGCCGCTCCTTTTTTTCATTTCCATGGCGCAAGCGGGACACGCGTGCGCCTCACGGGCGGAGGGCAAGCCGTCCTCCGCCGTGTGCCCCCGCCCGGCAAGCTCTCTGCGCCTTCCGTTCCCTCAGGAGAGCGGCGAATAGCTCTGGATGATCTCATAGAGCCTGCGGTCGAAGTAGGCGGGCGGCAGGTACCGCCCGGGGTCGAGCGGGAGGTTGCGGGAGCTGTCGTAGAGCACCGCCGAAACCTGCTGGCGCTCGATCTCGACGACCTCCACGCCGCGGGCGCGCAGCTCGTCGAAGGCCGCCGCCTCCCTGTCGGTATAGACCCGCTCGAGCCCGGCGAGCAGCCCGGCGCAGGCCTCGCTGAGCACCGCGCGTTCATAGGCGGTGAGAGACGTGAGCGACTGCTCGTTCGCCCCCAGCCAGAGCGGCGCGGCCGCATGGTAGCTCTTGATGAAGAAGAGGGTGTTGGGGTCGGCCTCAAGGGCGAGCGCCTGCTCGGTATCCACCTCGATCGTGTCGACCGTCACCTCCTCGGCGGGGCCGTCCGCCCCCTCGGGGAGCAGCTCCGCCTGCGCGCCGAGCATGTTGGGGATGGCGGAGGCCGAATAGGGCAGCACCCGCGCGCCGAGCGAGGAAAAGACCGCGAGCTTGTCCGCGTTGTCGGTGCGCAGCGCCGCGGCGATCCCCTTGTAGTCGGAGGGAGTGCGCAGCTCCCCCTTCGTCGAGACGAGAAAGGCGCTGCCGGAGTAGAAGGCGTTCAGCAGGCGGATCCCGCGCGGCTGGAGGCCGGTGTTGAGCCGTCCGAGCAGCTCCTCCGAATTGAGCGCGAGGCTCAAATGCTGGTGGTCGTCGTAGAGGAAGGGCAGCGCGAAGGTCGAAAAGCGTTCGTCAAGCTGGGCCATCTGCGCGTTGCGCAAAAAGGCGAGGTCCGCCTCCCCGCCCGTGAGCGCGTCGGCGGGCGACTGTCCGGTGCGCACGTCGATGACGAGCTGCCCGCCGCTCAGGCGCGCGGCGTCCGCCGCGAACGCGTCCGCCTGCTCGAGCACGACCTGGTCCAGCGTGTTGGGCACCAGGAGGGTCAGCACCCGCACGACCCGCATCGGCTCGGATTCCTGCGTCCCCGGTTCCATCGGCGCGCAGGAACAGAGCAGCGCCAGGCTGAGCGCCAGCGCCAGCGCGCGTCTCCCGATTTTCATGCCGGTTCCCCTCCTTTATCCGCCGCGCGGCCGCAGCCTGCGGGGACGGTCCCCCTCGTCCGGCGGCTC
The DNA here is from genome assembly GCF_900199635.1 of Anaerotruncus massiliensis (ex Togo et al. 2026). GTDB lineage: Bacteria > Bacillota > Clostridia > Oscillospirales > Ruminococcaceae > Anaerotruncus > Anaerotruncus massiliensis. Next base: position 2,230,882 of record NZ_LT962687.1, read on the forward strand.
CTGTTCCTCCTGCTCCCGAGCGTCCTCACCGGACTCCTCCGGTTCCCCGGCCTTGGGGACGTCCGCCTGGAGGGCGCGCGGAACGAATACCTGATGGCGCATGTTGTCGATGCACCGGATGTGGTAGGGGGTGCAGACCGCGAAGGAATTGTTCGCGAAGACCAGCTCGTTGATGCCGTGCTCCCTGATGAAGTCGACGAGCGGGAGCTGGAAATACCGCTGGTCGACGATATACACCTCGTCGTAGTGGTTGATCAAAAAGGGCGCGAAGGCGTTGCCGAACGACTCCTTGACGACCAGAATCCTGCGCCCGTTGCCGATGCCCGTCTTGACCTGGACGAGGGGGAAATCCCCGTGCAGGAAGACGGAATAGCTGTTGGGGCTCTGCGCGTACTCCCCCCAGAGGGTGCTGTCCACCCCGCTGTAGGGGGCGTCCACCAGGAACCGCTGCGCCTCGTAGGGCTGCTTGAAGAGATAGTAGTCGACATAGTCGGGGTTCTTGAGCAGGGTGGTGTCCTGCGTCTGGGAATACATCGTGCCGATGAAATCGTCGAGCCGGCGCGTCTCAAAATCGCTCAGCTCCTTGGGCGTCAGCCCCGCCTCCCCGCAGAACGCCCGGTAGGCGTAATAGGCGCCCAGGCCCGTCCAGTGGTGGTCGGTGCGGAAGTAGATATACTCGTCCGTGTGCGCCGCGAGCTCCGAATAGGCGTCCACCTTCTTGATCGACGGGTCGAGCGTCCCGTAGACGAGGTCGATCATCGCCTTCTGGGACTGGGTGAGGTCGCGGTATTTGTCCGGGACGTAGAACTCGATCGCCGTGGGGATGATCATGTTGTAGATCTGAACGTCGGGCAGCTCCTCATGGTAGGAGTTGAGCACCTGCGCGTACCACTTCCCGCTCGCCGGGTCGCCCCCGTAAAGGGACATCGCCATCCCCCTGTAGACGAAGGTGCCGCCCGTGATCGCGCCGGGCGCGGCCCCGTCGTCCACCGCCGGCGGCGTTTCGGGCGCGGAGGACGCGTCGGATTGGGTTTCGGGCGCGGAGGAGGAATCCCCCGGCCCGGCGGGCGCCGGCTGGGGCTCCTGCGGCGCGGCGGGCGGCTGGTTGGAGGCGTCGGGAAGGTCCTGCGCCTCGCCGCCCGAGGGCGCGACGATGCGCACGTCGTCGACGCGCACGCCGTGCGCCTCGTCCACGACGGCGGAAAGGCCCACGAACCCGTCCCGGAAAGGGAAGGTGTCGGCGTACCACGTTTCGATGTCCCGCGTGAACGTCCCGCTCCTCAGCGCCTCGGCCGAAAAGGCGGGAAACCGCGCGAGGTCGCGCTTCTCCATCGCGGAGCGCTCGGGCTTGGGGCCCAGCAGCGAGCCGAGGAAGAAGGCCAGCAGCGCCCCGCAGAGCACAGCAATGTTGACCCAGCTCAGCCTGTGCAGCCGCTCCGGATCGATGCGGTGGCGGATGAGCGCGTAATACCGTTCCCGCTCCTCCTCGGGGCCGCGCGGGCGCGCGGCCCGCTTGGGAGCGGGACGGTAGACATAGTTCTGTTTGCGGTACTGGTCCATAAAGCCTCCGAAAACCGGGGATTCCCCCGGTCAGAAACGGTAATAGAGGAAGGGGTTGTAACTCTGCCCGACCAGCTGCGCGGTGCAGACGATGAGCAGGAGGAAGCAGAGCGCGGGCGAAAGCGCCAGCAGGACGGCGGATTTCCCCGGGTCGAGCCGCTCAGAGACCGCGCGCTTGAGCCATTTGACGGCCGGCATGCAGAAAAACGCCGCCAGCGCCACCCAGAAGATGTTGTTGAGCAGGGTGATCTGCACGTTGCTGTCCCAGCCGCGCGCACCCGAAAGGCCGAACATGACCGAGAGGTATCCGCCGAGCTTGCCAAGGTCGGTGAAGTAGAAGATCACCCAGCCGGTCGTGGCGAGCAGCAGCAGGTAGAGGTGCCCAAACACCGCCGGCAGCCGGTCGAGCAGGTCCCCGAGGAAGAGCCGCTCGAGCGCGATGAACGCGCCGTAGTAGAGCCCCCAGAGGATGAAGTTCCAGCTCGCGCCGTGCCAGAGCCCGGTCAGCAGCCACACGGCCAGCAGGTTCAGATACTGGTGCTTCCGGTTGCCGCCGAGCGGGATGTAGACGTAGTCCCGGAAGAAACTCGAGAGGGAGATGTGCCACCGCCGCCAGAACTCGGTGGCGGAGCGGGCGACATAGGGGTAGTTAAAGTTCTCCTTATAGTGGAAGCCGAACATCCGCCCCAGCCCGATGGCCATGTCGGAGTAGCCGGAGAAGTCGTAATAGATCTGCAAAGTGAACATCGCCGCGCCGAACCACGCCCCGCCGACCGAGAGGCCCGAGGCGGGGGCCAGCAGGAACTTGTCCGCGAGGGAGCCCGCGGTGTTGGCGACGAGCACCTTTTTCGCCAGCCCGAAGCAGACCCGCGTCAGCCCCTCCGAGAAGGAGACGGCGTCGGTCGTCCGCGTGGTGATCTCCCTTGCCACGTCGGCGTAGCGCACGACGGGGCCCGCCACCAGCTGGTGGTACATCGACAGGTAGAGCAGGTAATAGACGGGGTTGGGCTGCGCCCTGGCGTCCCCGCGGTAGACGTCAACGACGTAGGAGATCGTCTGGAAGGTGTAGAAGGAGATGCCGATGGGCAGCGCGAAAGCGGGCACCGGAAAGGCGGTGCCCAGCAGGGCGTTCAGGTTCTGAACGAGAAAGCCGCTGTACTTGAAGGTGCCGAGCAGCCCGAGGTTGAGCGCCAGCGAGGAGGCGAGCGCCGCCTTGGCCGCCCAGGTCCCCCGGTAGCGCTCGATCAGCCGTCCGTGCATGTAGTCGAACGCGGCGGAGGTCAGCAGCAGCAGGAACCACACCGGCTCGCCCCAGGCGTAGAACAGGAAGGAAAACGCCACCAGCACCAGGTTGCGGTAGACGAGCTTTTTCGAAAGAAAGTAAAAGAGGATATTGAGCGGCAGGAACAGGTAGATGAACAGCAGATTTGCAAAAACCATGCGGCGCTCCTTCAACGGGTGATGATAGGTACTATTATACACAGTTTTTCCCGTAAAATAAAGCAATTTGTTGAATAAGGACCTTGTATTTGAGGCTTTTTTACGATAGGATAGGAACTGTTGTAAATCACTGAAACGGAGGTCTTCCCCATGAACTCCCAAAAGGCGCAGCAGCGCGCGATCTTCCTGATGATGATCTGCGCCACCCTCTGGAGCGTCGCCGGCATCTTCATCAAGATGATCCCCTGGAACGGACTGGTCATCGCGGGATGGCGAAGCCTCATCTCCGCGGGCTGCGTCGTCATCTACCTGCGCGCCACGAAACAGCGGCTGCGCCTCAACCGCGCCTCCCTCGTGAGCGGCGTCTTTCTGGCGCTGACCTTCCTCGCCTTCGTCTCCGCCAACAAGCTCACCACCGCGGCGAACGCCATCGTGCTCCAGTTCACCGCGCCCGTCTTCATCCTGATTTTGTCGGCGATCTTCCTGCGCCAGAAATTTTCCCGCGCGGACGTGATCACCGTGTCGGTCACGATGTGCGGCATCGCGCTCTTCTTCCTCGACCAGCTCGCGCCCGGCAACCTGCTGGGCAACTTCGTCGCGATCTTCGCCGGCCTCTCGATGGCCTGCATGTATATCATCACCGGCAACACCGACGAGGAGAGCCGCATGAGCGGCATCCTGCTCGGCCATCTCTTCACGGCCGCCGCGGGCATCCCCTTCATGTTCGTCTTCGACACCCCCGTCACCGCGCCCGCCGTCCTGAGCATCCTCGCGCTCGGCGTCGTCCAGCTCGGCATCCCCTACGTCCTCTACGGCATCGCCGTCAAGGACTGCCCCGCGCTCATGTGCTCGCTGCTCGGCGCGATCGAACCGCTTCTGAACCCTGTGTGGGTCTTCCTCTTCACCGGCGAGCGTCCCGGCGTCTTCGCCCTCGCGGGCGGCGTGATCGTCATCGTCACGATCACCGCCTGGTGCGTCTGGCGCGACCGCTCGCTCGCCGCGCAGAAAACCGTCTGACGGGGAGAGCTATGATGAAAACGTCCGCCCTGTTCGCCCTGCCGCTTTCGCTCGCCCTCGCGCTCTCCGCCTGCGGCGCGCCGGCGGCGGCGCCCGCCCCGGAAAGCGCCGCGTCCCAAAGCGCCGCCACCGAAAGCGCGGCGGCTCCGGAGGCTTCTCCGGCGCCCGCCCCTGCGGGAACGGAAGTTCCTCCGCCGCCCGTGGCGCTGGACTCGCTCGAATGGAAGAGCGACCATGTCCTGCTCGCGCTCGAATCCGGGGAGTACGAAGCCGGGGAGGACAACCTGCCCGTGGGCTTTTCCCTCCCGGCGGAGGCGGAGGACTTCTTCCTCACCGGGTACGCCGAGGAGTTTGGACCCGAGGTGCTCCCGCTCATGCGGTACGACATCGCTGCGGGCGACGTGAACGGTGACGGCGCGCGGGACTATATCGTCTCCGCCCTGCCGCAGGCCATGTACTTCGGGAATTCGCCCGCGCCCGCCTATTTCTTCCACTCCCAGCCGGGCGGAGGCTACCGCATGGCGTATTTTTCCCTCGCGCAGCCCGTTTACCGCTTCCTCGACACCGGCGAAAACGGCCTGCCCGACCTGCTCTTCTTTTCCTCCGGGCGGACGCTCTCCTATGACGGCGCGAGCGCCTACGAATTTTCCGACGGTTCCCCGGAATCCCGCAGCTACAATCTGCTCTCCTCCAAGCCGGAGGCCGACGGCAGCGCCCTGCGCGTCCCGGTCTGCCTCAATTACGGGCTCCCGGAAAACTGCTGCATCGCGGCCTATTTCAAATCGGAGGCCGACCGGCTGGAGGAAGCCGCCGTCTGGCTCACGATGCCCGACGGGTCCCGCGCCTTTACCGGAAGCGAAGGCTTCAGCCTGTGGGACTGCGGCGCGGACCTCCGGCTGCGGGACGGCGCGGCGCTCGGGGAGGACGAACTCCTCTTTCCGGATGAAATCCAGTTTGTTCCAGCCGAATAAGGCCGCGCCCTTTGACGGACGGGCGGAAACGTTGTATAATCTTGGTGATTGAACCTCACAATAAACAGGTAATTTAAGATAAGGGATGGTCAACATGTCGAACGAACAAACCGCGCCCATCGGCGCGCAGCCGGAGGACGCCGTTCTGGACGCCGCGCCGGAGACCGCGGACGCCCCCGCCGGGGACGCATCCGCGCAGGAAACGCCCGCGGCCCAACCCGCGCGGGAGGAGACCCCGGCGGGCTATGTGGTGAACCCGGAAAAGAACGAGGTCATTGAGGTGGACGGCGTCGGCTACCGGCGGCTGTGCATCAAAACGCACGTCATCACCGACCAGGACAACATCTGCGACGTGGTGGAAAAATACGTTTCCCCGCTCACGGAGCCGGGGGATATCGTCTTCATCACCGAGAAGGCGGTCGCCTGCACCCAGCGCCGAGCCATTCCGCTCGAGGACATCCATCCCCGTCCGCTCGCGCGCTTCCTCAGCCGGTTCGTGCTGCGCACCCCCTACGGCATCGGGCTCGCGATGCCCGAGACGATGGAGATGGCGCTCCAGGAGTGCGGCACCATCCGCATCCTCTTCGCCGCCGCCGTCTCCGCCGTGGGCAAGCTCTTCCACATCCGCGGATGGTTCTACAACATCGCGGGCTACAAGGCGCGCAGCATCGACGGGCCGTGCGACTTCACGCTGCCGCCCTACAACCACTACGTCGTGCTCGGCCCCGACCGTCCCGACGAGGTCGCGGCGGAGATCTCCCGGCGCATCGGCGGCACGCCGGTGGCCATCACCGACATCAACGACCTCGAAGGGCAGATCCTCGGCACCTCCGACAGGAAGATGGACCGCGATCTGCTCTGCAAAATTTTGAAGGACAACCCGCTCGGCCAGTGCAGTGAGCAGACCCCCATGGGGATCATCCGGCGGGCAGAATAAGGAGGAGCAATCATCATGAACAACGTGCATGTGGTCAACGCGGGCAAACGGATGAACAACGTCTTTGTGGTCAACGCGGGCAGTTCGTCCCTCAAGTACCAGCTCATCGACATGGAGAGCGAGCAGGTGCTCGTCTCGGGCAACTGCGAGCGCATCGGCATCGACGGCGGCAAGATCACCTACAAGTACTTCGGCACCAAGAAGGTCGTCGAGACCGACCTGCCCAACCACAAGGCCGCGCTCGACCGGGTCGTCGGCCTGCTGCTTTCGGGCGAGACCAAGGTCATCGACAGCATCGACGACATCGTCGCCGTCGGCCACCGGCTGGCGTTCAGCCGGGTTTCCCCCTGTTCCAACGAGATCACCCCCGAGGTTTTGAAGGACATCGAGGCCACCACCGAGATGTTCCCCCTGCACCTGCCCGGCATGCTCACCGGCATCCGGGCCTGCCAGGACACCTTCTCCGGCAAGGTCCAGGTCGCCGTCTACGACAACTCCTTCCACCTGACCATGCCGCCCAAGGCGTATATGTACGCGATCCCCTACGACTATTACAAGGACTACGGCTTCCGCCGCTACGGCTACCACGGCACCAGCCACCGCTATGTCTCCCTGCGGCTCGCAAAGCTGCTCGGCAAGCCGGTGGAGGAGCTCAAGATCGTCTCCTGCCACCTCGGCAACGGCTCCTCCCTCTGCGCGGTCGACGGCGGCAAATCGGTCGACACCACGATGGGCTACACCGCGCTCGCCGGCCTCATGATGGGCACCCGAAGCGGCGACATCGACCCCTCGCTTCTGCTTCCGATGGCCCAGAAGGCGGGCCTCGACCTGGAGGGCATACATAACGTCATCAACAAGAAATCCGGCCTGCTGGGCGTCTCGGGCGTCTCGAGCGACCACCGCGACGTTGAGAACGCCTGCGCCGAGGGCGACGAGCGCGCACAGATCGCGATCGACATGCTCAACTACCAGATCCAGAAGTATATCGGCTCCTATGCCGCCGCGATGAACGGGCTCGACGCGGTCATCTTCACCGCCGGCATCGGCGAGCACTCCCCCGACCTGCGGCGCGAGGTCTGCCGCAACATGGATTTCCTCGGCATCCGGCTCGACGAGGAGAAAAACGCCGCCAACCACGGCGACGAGGAGGAGATCTCCACCCCCGACAGCCGCGTGAAGGTCTGGGTCATCCCCACCAACGAGGAACTCATGATCGCCCGCGACGCCTACGCGATCTACCAGTCCAAGCAGAAATAAGCCGATATCAAAAGAGCGGCGGGGCCAAAGCCCCGCCGCTCTTTTTGATTTTGTCCGGAAGGCGCGGCCCGCGGGCCGCTTCAGTTGGGGCGCTCCCCCACCGAGTCCATCAGCCGTTCGACGGCCGCGCGCAGCGCGGCGTGCTCCGGCTTTTGCAGCGCCGGGTCATCCGCAAGCACGCGGTTCGCCGCCCGCTGCGCCTCGGCCACGACCTCCACGTCGGCCGCGAGGTCCGCGATGCGCAGCTGCGGCAGACCGTGCTGCTGCTGTCCGAGGAAATTGCCCGGTCCCCGGGTGCGCAGGTCGTATTCCGCGATGGCGAACCCGTCGTTCGTCCTGCACATCGTCTTTAAGCGGTCGAGCGTCTCGGGGCTCGTGCTGTCGGAGAGCAGGATGCAGTAGGACTGCTCCTTCCCCCGCCCGACCCGGCCCCGCAGCTGGTGCAGCTGGCTCAGGCCGAACCGCTCGGCATTCTCCACCATCATGATGACCGCGTTGGGCACGTCCACCCCCACCTCGACCACCGTGGTCGAGACGAGCAGTTGCACCGTCCCGTCCTGGAAGCCCGCCATCGTGCGCTCCTTGTCCGCGGCCTTCATCCTGCCGTGCAGGAGGCCGACCGTGTAGCCCTTGAAGGCCCCGCCCGAAAGCTCGAGCATGTAGTCGGTCGCGGCGCGCAGGCCGGTGTCCTCCTCCCCCGCCTCGACGCGCGGGCAGACGATGTACGCCTGTAATCCCCGGTCGAGGTGCTCCCGGATGAACCCGAAGGCCCGCTCCCGCTTGCCCGACGAGATCTTGTAGGTGAGCACCGGGCTGCGCCCGGGCGGCAGCTCGTCGATCACCGAGACGTCGAGCTCCCCGTAGATCATCAGGGCGAGGGTGCGCGGGATAGGGGTCGCGGACATGACGAGCGTGTGGGCGTGCCGGCCCTTCTGGCCGAGCGCGGCGCGCTGCGCCACCCCGAACCGGTGCTGCTCGTCGGTGATGACGAGCGCGAGGTTTTGGAAGGACACCCCCTGCGAGAGCAGCGCGTGGGTGCCGATGCAGAGGTCGAATTCCCCCGCCGCGAGCGCCTCGTGCATCGCGCGCTTTTTGGCGGGCGTCATCGAGCCGACGAGCAGGCCCACCCTCATCCCCAGCCGCCCGCAAAGGGGGGAAAGGCCCTCATAGTGCTGCCGCGCGAGCAGCTCGGTGGGAGCCATCATCGCCGACTGCGCGCCTGACAGAAACGCGAAATACGCCCCCGCCGCCGCGACCATCGTCTTGCCCGAGCCGACGTCCCCCTGCACGAGCCGGTTGGCCGGGGCGGACCTGCGCATGTCGGCGGTCAATTCCTCGATCGCGCGGCGCTGCGCGCCCGTCAGCGTGAAGGGCAGCGCGTCGTAGAAGGGCTGCAGCGAATGGGGTTCCATCGGCTGCGCGGCGGCCGCGCGGGTGCGGGTGCGCAGCAGGCCGACCCCGGCGGCCAGCGTGAAGAGCTCCTCAAAGATGAGGCGCCGCTTGGCTGTTTCGAGCTCGTCGGGATTTTGCGGGCGGTGGATGGCGCGCACCGCCCCGGCGATCCCCTCCAGGCGGTATTCGGCCCGGATGTCCGCCGGGATCCGTTCGGGCAGGATGGGCGAGAGCTTCAGCGCCTGCTCCACCAGCCCCGAAAAAGTCCGGGCGGAGACGCCCGCCGTCAGCGGGTAGACCGCGAAGAAGGGCCGGTCGGCACGCGGCGGGAAAATCTGCGGCGCGCGCATCTCCCGGCGCAGGAGGTTGCCCTCCACCCGCCCGTAGAAGAGGTAGGCCGCGTCGTAGTCGAGCGATTCCACCGCATACTTCGTGTTGAAGAAGGTCAGTTCCATTTCGCCGCTGTCGTCCGCGACGGTCGCCTTGTACATCTTGAGCCCGCCGCGCGTGCGGATCTCCCCCGACTTTTTGACCACCGTGGCGAGCACCGCGCACGGCCGGTCGAGCGGCGCGTCCAGGATGCCGCAGGGCGCCGAAAGGTCGATGTAACCGCGCGGATAGTGCAGCAGCAGATCCTCCAGCGTCGCGATCCCCATCTTCGCGAGCGTGCGCGCGCGGGTCTCCCCCACCCCCCGGAGCATCCGGATATCCATCTGTCCCGCGTCCACGCGCGCACCCCCTTTCAGCCATTGGTCCCATTTTACCAAATCGGCCCCGGTTTGTCACGGGGCTTTTCCTGTCGAATCCCTTTCCCTGTAAAAATTTCGTCCCGAATAGTTGACAAGCTGTCCCTGTTTTGCTATAATAATCAAGCGTCGTACAGACACAGTGCCTGCGACCGCAGCATCGACCCATTAGCTCAGTTGGCAGAGCACTTGACTTTTAATCAAGGTGTCCGGAGTTCGAATCTCCGATGGGTCACCATGACCGTGGGGGCGTAGCTCACCTGGGAGAGCGCTTGAATGGCATTCAAGAGGTAGAGGGTTCGATCCCCTTCGTCTCCACCACGTAAAATCCCTGCAAGCCGTTAACCGGTTTGCAGGGATTTTGTTATGTCTGAAATTGTCGCGGATTTTTTATCCTATTACACCCGCTATTACACCTCTTATTGAGGTTGAAAGCTAAAGACTCCGGGGCCTCTGCGGGCTTGTCCTTCGCCGTGTACGTCACCCCCACGGCCTTGCACAATCCCCATGCGACCGCCTCGGCATACTGGTCAAAGTACCGGTCAAAGCGGTCGTTGTCGTCCGCGTTCGTGATGAATCCCAGCTCCAGCAGGGCCGAGGCCATTGTCGTGTAGACGTTCACCCCGAAGTTCTCATAGTTCTGCGGGGCGCCCTTCTGCACGCCCCGGTCCTGCGTCGGCACGACGGCGAGCAGCTCGTCCAAAATGTACTGCGCCTTGCGCACCGTGGGGTCGTTCGCCCTGCTGTGCACCCACAGGCTGATGCCGTGGGCGGCGGGGCCCGCCGCGTCCCGGTGGAGGGAGAGGTAATAGGCGCATCCCGCCGTGTTGGCCATCTGGCACCGTTCCGAGATTGAGGGGACGGCATTGTCGTCCGTCCGGGTCATGACCACGCCGAGGCCCTGCGCTTCGAGCAGGGGCTTCACGGCCAGCGCGAGCCGCAGCACATCGTCCTTTTCGTACCGTTTCCCGAGCAGCGCTCCGGGATCCGTCCCTCCGTGGCCGGGGTCCAGGCAAATCTTTACCATCCGCCTACCTCCCCGTGTTCGGGATGTCCTTGTGTGGCGTCTCGTAGCCCATGGCCCGGTTGCTGTCACCCACGCCCGAAGTGGTCGGGTCGGTGATGCAGTTGAAGACGCTCACGATCACCGCCACCACGACAACGGGATTCTGTACCGCGCGCAGGAGCACGTCACCGATCGACGCCCATGTCGTCATGTCCTCCCACGCGAGGCCGAAGTACGCGAGGATGGGCAGGACGACGGCGCAGGCCATCTGCGCCCACCAGAGCGGGTTCTTGATTCGGACTGTCCAGTTGATTTTCATATGTAGCAGCTCCTTTCACCTGTGCCGCCAAAGGGCGGCATTTTTGCGTTATTCCGCGGCCCCGTGTAGAAGTCCGTGACATGCTCTAGATTCTGCGCCGCGTCCTCCCGCGTGGTCGTGACCGGCTGCACCAGCAGGCAGGGTCGCAGGAAGTCGGCGGGAACAAGGTCGGTATAGATTCTCTTGAGCTCGGGCAGGACTTTGGCCGCCAGAGCCTGGATCGCGTCCATGACTGCAAGCTGTGTCGTCATTCCTCACCCTCCAGTTTTTTTGCGAACTTTTCCACGAACTGTTCCGCCAGCCAGACCGCTTCCGCCTCGAAGGAACTACGCAGATTGGTCCCTTTGTTCTCCATTTCCTTTCCGGCAAGTTCCATAAGCTCCCCACGCAGCTTCCGGCGCATCTCCGGAAGGTCCTCGAGCAGCCCGGTCAACGTCCGGTCCCATGCCGCCGCTCCCGATACTTCAAGTCCCCGCATCGCATCCCGCCTTTCCGCATTGATCGAAGGACTCTCCAAAAGTCCTTTCCACCCGTACCACATAAATGGAGCAAATGTGCAAAAAAATGCAACTTTCCCGAACATAAAAAAATTTTTCGGCAGCCTTTGGCCAGAACTGTCATCAGCTGTCCGCCGCTTTACAAATCGGGCCGGAAGTCATATAATAACAATAAATGATTGTTTTACGGAAAATTTGAGGCGGTGAGACCTGTGCAAACAAAACATCGGCGAGGCTTTACCCTGATCGAGATGGTGGTCGTCATCGCCATCATCGGCGTGCTCCTGGCCCTCACCGCCCCCTTGTTCTCCTCCTTTTTGGAGTCCGCCCGGAAAACCGCCTGCATGGCAAACCTCACCACGGCCACCCGAACGCTCGAATTTTATGAGGTCGTCGAGAATCGGACGCTCACTCCGGATGTGATCGACACGATCATGAAGGATTCCATGGGCGCCGACCCCACTTCTTCCGGTTATCGCGGGATCTGCCCCTCAGGAGGCTTTTACAACGTTACTGTCGGCGCCAGCGGCGATATCAAGGTCCGCTGCTCCAAGCACGGGATGACGGCGGTGGAGACGATCAACTCCGATAACAAGAACGTCCTCGACCTGCTCCAGCTGGCCATAGAGAGCTACTTCGAAAAACGTCCGGGAAACACCCTCAATTCCACCGGGCCAAATTTCGGCGATGATATCAAGGAGCGTCTCGCCGCATCCCTAAAGATCTCCACGGATTTCGATTTTCGGATCTATAAGGTCAACAACAACGAATACAAGGTTTACATCTCCGACCCGCTGAAGGATGTGAATGTGTCGGACCAGGTGACGGTCACGGGCTACCAGATCAAAAACGGCTGGGTCGCCGGGACCGGAACGAGCCAGCTGATCTCGGTGGGAACGGAGTCGGTCGACGGGGTCCCCATCAAGATCATTTCCGCCGCCGAATACCAATGGGACTGAACCGCGAAAAGGCCCCGCCCTGATGGGCGGGGCCTTTTCTATTTTTGCGGCGAATCTCATTGCCCCCCCTTATGCCATCCCGCGCCCGCGGGATGGGATTTTTTCACGCATGTTCATTATGAACAAAATAATACAAGAATTTTAATAGCAATCTATAATTGACATCTTATTGTATTAAATGATATTATAACAATATCGAAAAATTGAATATAATCTCGCAAAAATAAGGAAAAGGAGTCTCTGTTATGAAAAAGGTACTCGCGATTGTATTAACTTTGTCTTTGTGTTTTGCCTCGTTGGCAGGATGCGGTTCCAGCCCGTCCGACACCCCCTCCGCGCCCGCCGCGGACCCGTCCGCGCCGCAGGCCGGCGACGCGGCGGAACCCGTCAAGCTGATCATGGCCATCGAAGTCTCCTCCAACACCGCCTGCGCCCAGGCCAGCAAATCCTTTGCCGAAATGGTCAAGGAAAAATCCGGCGGCTCCATTGAGATCGACGTCTTTACCGACGGAACCCTCGGCAATGAAAACGAGCTGTGGGAGGCCGTGCAGACCGGCAGCGTCGACATCGTCTGGTCGGGCGACGGCGCGGTGAGCGCCAACGTGCCTGAGTGGGGCTTCGTGGCGCTTCCCTACGTCTTCTCGAGCCCCGAGGCCCGCGACCAGTTCGTCCACGGCGGCGACATCGCGCAGCTCAACCAGATCCTTGAGGAGAAGGGCAACATCGTGGTCCTCGGCAACGGTTCGGGCGCTACACGCAACCTCATCGCGGACAAGGAGATCAAGACGCTGGGCGACGCGGCCGGCATCACCATGCGCGTGCAGCAGTCGGACATCGTCGTCGCCACCTGGAAGGCGCTCGGCCTGCTGCCCACCGTGATCGCCTATTCTGAGACCTATTCCGCCCTGCAGACCGGCGTCGCCGAAGCGGCGGAGAACGAAATGTCCACCCTCATCACCCAGAAGTGGTACGAGTGCTGCCCCTACATCATCGAGACCGAGCACCAGATCAACTGCCATCCGCTCTACATCGGCGCGGACCAGTGGGCCAAGCTCACCGGGGAGCAGCAGGCGATCCTGAAGGAGTGCGGACAGGCGGCCGCGGATGAATTCGTCACCAGCGAGCGCGCCAACTCCGCCAGCGACCTCGAAGAGATGCTCGGCGACGGCGCCCAGGTCTGCGAGCTGACGGACAAGCAGGCGTGGATCGACGCGACGGAATCGGTCCGCAAGGAGTTCTGCGAGCAGTACGGCCTGACGGAGCTGCTCGACAAGGTCCAGCAGTACTGACCGCCTGAAACTGGAATCTCTTGGGCGGGGCTCCGGACGGACGTCCCGGGCCCTGCCCGAATTCTTCCCACTGCAAAGGAGGGGTTACCTTGCATAAAGTTTCACACAAGCTGCAAAGCTGCGCGGAGGTTACCGCGGCGGTCTTCCTGATCGGGATCATCTTCTGCGTGCTCGTGCAGGTCGTCTGCCGCGATATCCTCAAGGTCACCAGCACCTGGACCCAGGAGATCGCCGTCTACTGTTTCATGTGGCTCACCATGGTGGGCGCGCCCCTGATGGTGCGCCGCGGCGAACATTTCGTGATCCCGCTCTTCATAGACAAGGTCAAATACAAGAGGGTTTTCCTCTGCATGATCGACCTGATGGTGCTGGCGGTCGGGGCGGTCTTCCTGCTATACGGCGTACGCTTCGTGCAGTCCGGTCTGGGGAAAACCTCCGTGGCCGCCCATCTGCCCTTTATCTTCGTCTACATCGCGTACCCCATCGGCGGGGCGCTGACCGTCTTTTTTGCCTTTGAAATGCTGCTTGAACACCTGGGCGTCATTCCTCCCGCTGAGGTCGCCCGCGACACGGAAGGAGGTCTGGACTAATGGAACCCATGGCTCTGCTGCTCCTGCTGCTCATGCTGGGACTGATCTTCCTGTCGGTCCCCGTGCCCTACGCGATCGGATTTTCCTCGATCGTCGTGCTGCTCAACACCTTCCGCCAGACCCCGCTCGTCCTGGTCCAGCGGACCTTTTCGGGACTCAGCGGGTTCACCACGCTGGCCATCCCGCTCTTTATCCTGACCGCCGAGATCATGAACATTTCGGGCATCACGGATAAGCTCGTCCAATGCTGCTATGCGATCGTCGGACGCATCCGGGGCGGCATCGCGCATGTGAACGTGCTCGTCAGCATGATCTTCGCCGGGATCTCCGGCTCCTCCTCCGCCGATACGGCGGGCATCGGCGGCATCCTCATCCCCGCCATGATCAAGAAGGGCTACGCCCCCGACTTTACGATCGCCGTCACGGCCGCCTCCTCCACGCTGGGCGAGATCATCCCGCCGAGCATCATCGCGGTCATTTACGCCGCCACTGTCGGCATCTCAGTGGGCGCGCTCTTTCTGGCGGGGCTCTCCGCCGGCGTGATCATCGGGCTCGTGATGATGCTCATCTCCTACGTCTACGCGCTCAAATACGGCTATCCGCGCGAGGCGAAGATGGGGATCAAAAAGGCCCTGCACACCATCTGGGTGGCGCTGCCCCCGCTGGGCACCCCCATCATCCTGATCGGCGGCATCACCGCCGGGTTCTTCACCCCCACCGAGGCGGCGGTCGTCGCCTGCGTCTATTCGCTGATCCTCGCGGCCTGCTACCGCTCCCTCACGCTGAAGGCGCTGTGGGGCGCCGTGAAGAAGACCGCCGCCCTCACCTCCGCGACAACCATGTGCATCGGCATCGCGATGGTGTTCAGCTATATGATGTCGGTCTACCATGTGCCCGACGCGGTCAAGGGGATGGTGCTTTCCGTCGCGGACAGCGAGCTGCCCTTCCTGCTCATCACCTTTGTCATCTTCATGATCGTCGGCTGCTTCATGGACGCGACCCCCGCCATCATCATGCTCGCCCCCATCCTCGCGCCGATCGGCATGGCGCTGGGCGTCAACATGATCCACATGGGCGTCGTCGTCGTGGTCACCCTCTCGCTGGGGCTCATCACGCCGCCCTTCGGCCTTTGCCTGCTGCTGGCCTGCAAGATCGGCCACACCCCGCTCCAAAAGGTCATGAAGCCCACGCTCGTCTTTACCGCGGCGGTGGTCGCGATCATCCTGCTGATCATCTTCGTGCCGCAGATCGTGCTGTGGATTCCGCAGACCTTTGCGCCCAACATGATGTAGCGAGCGCCAAAACGATACAAAGAAGGGATAAACCTATGAACGCACCTCTCGAAGGGATCCGGGTCCTCGACCTCTCCCGCTTCATCTCCGGGCCCTACTGCGGCATGGTGCTGGGCGACCTCGGCGCCGACGTCGTGAAGGCGGAAAAGGCGGGCAGCGGAGACGACACCCGTGTGCTGCCCCCCTTTGTGAAGGGGGAGAGCCTCTACACCTTCGCCGTCAACCGGAACAAGCGCGGCATCGAGCTCGACTTCCGCAGCGGCGAGGGCCGGGAAAAACTCTTCCGGCTGGCCTGTACGGCCGACGTGCTGATCGAGAACTTCAAGGCGGGCACCATCGAAAAGATGGGGCTCGACTACGAGGAACTGAAAAAACACAACCCCGGCCTCATCATGGTGAGCATCACCGGCTTCGGAGCGGACGGGCCCTACCGGGACAAGCCCGGCTTCGACGCGGCGGTGCAGGCGATGAGCGGGCTGATGTCGATCACCGGCGAGCCGGACGGCATGCCGATGATGTACGGCACCTACGCGGTCGACTACGCGACCGCCCTCTACGCGGCGGTCGCGGCGCTCTCCGCGCTGCATGTGCGCCATTCGACCGGCCGAGGCCAGCATATCAGGCTCTCTCTGCTCGAATGCGCCGCCTCCCTGCTGCTGACCGGCATACCCGACTACTGCGCCACCGGCCATGTCACCGGCCGCGTCGGCAACCGGGACCGCTACACCGCGCCGGGCAACTGTTTTAAGACGAAGGACGGCGAAGTGCTGATGATCATCGCCGGCAACCAGTCCCACTTTTTACGGCTCGTGAAGGCCATGGAAATGGAATGGCTGCTGGAGGACGAACGGTTCGCCAAGCAGGAGGTCCGCTTCGAGCACGCAGCCGAGATCGAGGAGATCGTCGCCGGGTGGGTGGCCTCCCACGAGCTGGACGAGCTGCGGAAGATCCTCGACGCGGCGGGCATCGTCTCCGCCAAGGTGGAGAACCTCCGGGACGTGGCGGAAAATCCCCAGCTCCGCCACCGGGGTAAGCTCGTGAAGCTTTGCCACCCGGTCATGGGGGAGATGACGATGATGGGCGCGCCCTTCGATTTTTCGGAGAGTGAGCTCGACCTGAGTCGTCCCGCGCCCACGCTGGGCCAGCACACCGAAGAGGTCCTGCGGGACTGGCTGGGCGGAGAACCTGACAGGAAGGAGTGAACATTTTGGCGGAACGCACTGTAAAACTTTGCGGCCTGCCGGACGCCGTGAAGCAGATTCACGACGGCGACCGGGTCGCGTTCGGCGGCTTTGCCGTTTACAACAAGGCCATGGCACTGACCCACGAGATCATCCGGGCGGGGCTGCGGCACCTCACCATCGTCGGCGTGGCCAACTCGATCGAGGTGGACATGTTGGTCGGCGCGGGCTGCGTCGACGCGGTGGAGACCAGCTACATGGGGCTTGAAAAGTTCGGCCTCGCGAAGAATTTCCGCCGCGCCGCGCAGGCGGGCGTCCTCAAAATCACCCACTATCCCGAGCTCATCAGCTGGGACCGCTTCCGCGCCAGTCAGGAGGGCCTCTCCTTCTGGCCCACCTACCTGCTGGGAGGCAGCGACATCGTGAAGTACAACGATAAAATCATCCCCTTCCCCGACCCGATCACCGGGCGGCAGATGTGGGCAGTGCCCGCGGCGGACCCCGACGTGGCGCTCATCCACATGTGGAAGGGGGACAAATGGGGCAATCTCCAGACCCAGCCCCGCCGCATGAACCCGCAGTCGGTGGACATCACCGTTTCGCGGGCTTGCAAGCGGGTGATCGCCACGGTGGAGCACCTCGTGGACACCGAGGAGATCATGCGCAGCCCACAGAGCACCACCGTGCCCTCCTTCCGCACTCTGTCGGTCACCCACGTGCCCCACGGGAGCCACCCGACGATGGACCTCGACGTGGTCGCGACCGACGAACTGCATCTGCAGCTCTACGCGGACGCCTGCCAGACCGAGGAGGGCTTCCGGGAATATCTCGACAAATACGTCTACGGCGTCAGCAGCTTCGCACAGTATCTGGAGCTCGTGGGGACCGAGCAGGTGAAGGCGCTGGAAAGGAGTGGGTATCGATGAGCGGACGCTATACGTTGGAAGAGCTTTTGGCGGTCGACCTGGCCCACACAATCGAGGACGGCGAGGTCGGCTTCACCGGCCTTGCCACCGGCAAGGCCGCCACCACCTACATCACCTGCATCCCGATGGCCGCCATGGAGCTGGCCCAGCGCACCCACGCCCCCAACCTGACTATCCTGTTGTCGGGGGTCTACTTCAACCCCGACATCGCTAAACTGCACACCCTGCCCGAATCGGAGTACGAGCAGGTGCTCGTCGATCTGCCCAGCGAGGCGCAGATGCCCGGCTGGCCGGAACAGTGGCACCACCGGGCGGGGGATATCAGCTTTGGCTTTGGCAGCGGCGTGCAGGTGGACCGGGAGGGCAACCTCAACAGCACCTGCATCGGCAATGTGCGCCATCCCAAGGTGGAGCTGGTGGGGCCGATCTTCCTGCCCGAGCACTTCTCCTGCTTCGGCCGGGAATACATCATGATGCCGAACCACGAGCGCCGCAGCTTCGTCGAGAAGGTGGATTACATCTCCGGCGTGGGCTGGCCGGGCGGGGCTGAGGGCCGCAGGAAGCTCGGCTTCACCGGCGGGGGGCCGAAATACATCTACACGCCGAAATGCATCTTCTCCTTCGACGAGGAGGGGATCATCCACCTCAAATCGATCCATCCGGGCGTCTCCAAACAGGACGTCATCGACAGCACCGGCTTTTCCATCCCCAACATCGCGGACGACATCCCCACGACGCCCGAACCGACCGACGAGGAGCTGCTCATCCTGCGCGAGCAGGCGGACCCCAACGGCATCTTCCTCGGGAAGTCCTGACCCTCCCGCGCCAGGCCGCCGGAAGTTTCCTTCCCGCCCCAGTTTTGTATGGGAAATCCCCGAAAATATGGTATAATTGAAATATGATATCCCCACGGACAATACAATACGATCTTCCCCTTTTGTATTACCGGGGACAGGCGAATCCGCAAGAGACAGGAGCGATGAGGATGGAAGCGCAGGCAACCAAGCGTCCGTTGTATTTCACGATCAAAGAAGACATCAAGAACAAGGTGCATACCGGCGTCTATCACCCGGGGGACGTGCTCCCGACCGAAAACAGCCTCTGTGAGGAGTATGGGGCGAGCCGCGTCACGATCCGCCGCTCGATCAAGGAGCTGATCGACGAGGGCGTGCTCGAGCGCGGCCACGGTAAGACCGCGCGCGTCGTGTGCGAATCGGTGCCCCGCAGCCTCAACCGGCTGGGCGGGCTCAAGGAGCAGCTTTCGGCGTCGGGCATCAAATGCTCCTCCTTTATCCTCGACAGCGAAATTGTGCGGGCCGAGGGGAAGGTGGGCGAAGCGATGAAGCTCCCCCCCGAGGAGAGCCTTTACAAGATCGAACGGCTCCGTTACGCGAACGGCAAGCCCCTCTGCTACCAGCTGCTCTACCTGCCGGTGCGGCTCTGCCCCGACCTGGACGTGCAGAAGCTGGTGAACACCTCCCTCTACGAGATCATTGAAAAGGAATACGGCCTCAAGATCCTGGACGCGGTGCAGGAGATCCAGGCCCGCATGGCGGACTACCGTGTCGCCGCGCTGCTCGAACTGGCGGAGCTCTCCTGCATGCTGCAAGTCAGCCGCACCACCTTCCTCGACAGCGGCGCGTGCATCGAGTATTCGGATAGCCTCTATGTGGCCAACCGCTACAAACTGTCCATGACCTTGCGCCGTTAGGGAAACCATCCATGAGACAATACTTGATCCTCGACGTGGGCACCAGCTCGGTCCGGGCGGCGCTCATCGATGAAACCCTCCGCATCCTCCGGCTCGAGACAGCCAGGCGCACCGTGCCCGCCCTCTTCGACGCGGAGGCGGAGTGGACGTTGCTGCACGCACTCATGAAGACCGCGGCCTCCGGCGCAGGGGACCTGGCGGGCGTGGCGGTCTCCGCCCTGCTCGGCTGGGTGGGGACGGACGCGCGCGGAAACGCCGTCACCCCCTGCTTCACCTACATGCATGCATGCCCGGAGGAGTACGCGGCCTCCCCTTGGGACGCGGAGGAGGCCTACCGGGTCTGCCGCCGCGCCCCCGCCCCTGAGTCGGGGTGCTTCCAGCTCGCGCGGGTGAAAGCCCGCGACCCGGAAGCCTACGGGCGGACGACGGCCTTCCTCTCCCTGAAGGATTTT
Source organism: Anaerotruncus massiliensis (ex Togo et al. 2026) (assembly GCF_900199635.1). GTDB lineage: Bacteria > Bacillota > Clostridia > Oscillospirales > Ruminococcaceae > Anaerotruncus > Anaerotruncus massiliensis. The sequence goes on from NZ_LT962687.1 coordinate 2,250,424, forward strand.
ATCAACGGCAAGCTGACGGGCGCGTTCGCCACGGACGCCACCACGGCGGCCTATACCCTGCTGTACGATGTGGGGGCTGGCCGCTGGAGCGTCCGTGCCCTTGAAGCCCTCGGGCTCGAACGGGATAAGCTGCCGCCCCTCTCCGTCCCCGGCGCGGCGCTCGCGCCCCTCTCCCCCGCCCTCTGCCGCGAACTGGGGCTCTCACAGGCCCCGCCGGTCGCGGTGGGGAGCGTCGACGGCTCCACCGGGATTCTCGGCGCGGGCGGCCTGGAGGAGGGGGACGTCGTGAGCGTGATGGGAACCACCGACGTCTTTTTCGCTGTGCAGGCGCACCCTTGCGAGGACCGCACCCGGCGTCTGCTCGTAAATCCCCATGTCGCGGCGGGGCGCTGGCTCATCGGCGGGCCGATGGGCATGTACGGCGGCGCGCTCGACTGGTTTTCCCGTGACCTGCTGGGCGGAAGCCGTCCGCTTTCGGAACTGGACGCACTGGCCGAGGCAGTCCCGCCGGGCAGCGAGGGGGTCACCTTCCTGCCCACGCTCGCGGGGGAACGCACCCCCTTCTGGCGTCCTGCGGTGGAAGGGACGGTGCGGGGGTTGCGCCCCTGCCACCGGGCGGAGCATCTCCACCGGGCGATGATGGAGGCCAACTGCTATGCCAACCGGCGCATCCTCGACCTCGTGCGGGAAAACGGCCTGTCCGTCCGGCGGGTGCTCGCCATCGGCGGCGGCGCGGCCAGCGACGTATGGCTCCAGATGAAGGCGGACGTACTGGGCCTGCCCGTCTTCCGGACGGCGGTCAAGGAGGCCTCCCTTGCCGGGGCGTGCATGCTGGCCATGCAGGCGGCGGGGGCCGGCCTCTCCGAGCTGCCCCGACCTGGCGTCGAGGCCGAATTCGCGCCGCGCCCCCAGCCCGCGGCCCGGTACGACGCGCTCTATCTCCGTTTTCTCGCGGACCACGAAGCGATGGCAGCCCTTTATGACAGCGGAGCTCTATAGAATTATTTAAATTGTATTTTTATTATATTATTTCCGTTAACCGGAATATTATTTTTTGCCCTTTTACCAAAGATTACAAAAATAAAATAAATACAATTGACATTCATTCGCTAAAATAGTATTATTATTGTATTAAATAACTGCGATCCTGCATGGAGGAGGAACTGGCATGAGCGAACAATTTACAGGCGGCCAGCTGGTCGTCAAAGTGATGGAAGAGTTTGGCGCAAAAGTGGTATTCGGGGTCCCCGGCGGGCAGACCCTCTATGTCACCGATCCCATTCAGGACGTTCCGGGCATGCGCTTTGTCCATACCCGCCATGAGAACGGCGCTGCCACCGCGGCGGACGGCTGGGGCCGGCTGACCGGCGAGCCGGGCATCTGCCTCGCCACAACCGGCCCCGGCGCCACCAACCTGATCACCGGCCTGGGCGGGGCCCTGCGGGATTCCAGCCCGGTCATCGCGCTGGTCTTCCAGAACCGGCTTGCCGACGCGGGCCGGGGCGACGCGCAGGAGAGCGACCACGAGCTGCTCTTCGGCAGCATCTGCAAAAAATACATCCCCGTCCGCGACATCTCCGTACTGCCCTGGGCGATGCGCGAAGCCTACCGCACCGCCAAGACCGGCCGCCCGGGCCCGGTGGTGGTGGACCTCTACCGCGACGTCATCGAGAACCAAAAGGCCCCCTACGTCCCGGCAGACCCGGCCGGCTACTGCGTGCGCCCCGACAGCGTCGCGAGCGACGAAGCCATTGAGGCGGCCGCGCGGGTCATCCGCGCGAGCAAAAAGCCGATGCTCTGGATCGGCAACGGCGTTAAGCTGTCCCACGCCGCCGACGAGGTGACGCGTCTCTCCAAACAGCTCTGCGCGCCCATCGTCTGCACCTACAACGCCATGTGCGCGGTGGACGAATCGTTTGAGAATTTCCTGGGGGCCCGTTCCCGCCACGGCACACAGGTCACACAGGCGTGCATTGAGGAGGCCGACTGCGTTATCCTGGTCGGCTCCTCCCTCACCGCCATCAGCACCAACCGCTGGTCAATCGCCCCCAAAAACGTCGTCCAGTTCGACATCCTTCCCGAGCAGATCGGCCGCCAGTACCCGGTGGCGGCGGGTGTCGTGGGCGACGCCAAGGCGTCGCTGCAAAAGCTGCTCGCCGCGCTCAAAGGTTTCGCGGGCACGCCGGAATTCCGGGACGAGATGTTCTCCCGCAAGGCCGCGTGGAAGGAAGCGCTGCTTTCCGGCCCCATCGCCGATACCGAGCGTACCCCAGTGCCGCCCATCGCGCTCCAGAGGGAGCTGGAAAAGTCCCTGCGGGAAAACACCGTCTTCTGCGTGGACGCGGGCAACCCCGGCGCGTGGACCCACTACACCACCTTCCCGAAGGGCACCGCCTACATGAAGCCGGTCAACTACGGCAACATGGGATTCGCGCTGGGCGCGGCGCTCGGCTGCAAGGAGGCCTCGCCCGACCGGGAGGTCGTCGCGCTCATCGGCGACGGCTCGCTGGGCATGACGCTGGGCGAGCTCGAGAGCATCGCGCGGGAAAAGCTCGCGGTCACCGTGCTGCTCGTGAACGACTCCGCTTTCGGCAACATCAAACAGGAGGAGCTCTTCAAGATGGGCGAGGGCCGCTACATCGGCGTGGAGTTCCCCGACTACGACTACCTCAGCGTCGCCAAAGCCTTCGGCTTCGACGGCTGCATCGTCACCAAAGCCAGCCAGATCCCCGCCGCCATGGAGGCCGCCCGCAAAAGCGGCGGCCCATATATGATCGAGGTCAAGCTCGACGGCAGCTTCACCGTCTGGCCGGAGGCTCTCTGAGCCGCGTTTCATTTGCCGACCACTGACAATTATTCTCCTTGCGGCGGGAGCCGGGGCCAAATGGCCCCGGCTCCCGCCCTTTTATATTGTTTTACCGTCCGCCCTCAGGGCAGCCCGATCGTCCCGGCGTCCCGCGCGGCGCAGATCGTCCGAAGCCCGGTGAACCGCCCGATCTGGACCCGGTTGTCCTCGTGCAGCGGGTTCCCCTCCTCAAAGCCGTTCATCACGACCGCCAGGACGGGGAGCCCCAGCTTCGCGGCGTATTCCGCCGTGAGCACCGCTGCGTTGATCGCTCCGAGCCCCGACGGCGAGACAATCACGAGCGGCAGTCCGAGCATCGCGGCCACGTCGCCGAGCAGCAGCTGCTCCCCCTCGGTGCAGAGCGGGCAGAAAAGGCCCCCGCACCCCTCCGCGACGAGATAGTCAAACCGCGCGGCGACCTGCGAAAACCGCTCCATGATCCGCTCCCGCGTGATCGGCGGGCCCTCCAGCCGCGCCGCGAGATGGGGCGACACCGCCTGCTCGTAGAGGTACGCCACATACTGCTCCGGCGGGCCGGGCAGCCCCGACATGCGGCAGACCTCCTCCGCGTCGCCGGGGATGAGCGCGCCGTCCCGCCGGCGGGCGCCGCTGAGCGCGGGCTTAAAATATCCGGCGCTGCGGCCCTGCTCCCGCAGGGTCTTGACCAGCAGCGCCGAGACGTAGGTCTTGCCCACGTCGGTGCCGGTGCCGGTGACAAAAACGCCCTCCCTCATAGCCGCGTCACCTCATATCCGAGGCCTCGCACCAGCGCGAGGTCGGTTTCGACGGTGACGCCCGCGGTGGTCAACATGTCGCCGGTGATGGCGGCGTTCGCGCCAGAACAGAACGCCGCCCTGCCCCTGTCGGGCAGCAGGCCCCGCCCCCCGGCCAGCCGCAGCGCGGCGCCGGGCAGCAGGAAGCGGAAGACCGCCACCGTCCGCAGCAGCTCCTCCGGCGGCAGCACCGGCCGGTCCTCAAAGGGCGTGCCCCTGATGGGGTTGAGCAGGTTGACGGGCACCGAGCGCACCCTCAGCTCCCGCAGCTCGATCGCCAGGTCGACGCGGTCCTCCATCGTCTCGCCCATGCCGATGATCCCGCCGCTGCACACCTCCAGCCCGGCGCGCCGCGCGTTCCGGATGACCGCGCATTTTTCGTCGTAGGTGTGGGTGGTGCAGATGTTCGGGAAGTTCCTGCGGGAGGTCTCCAGATTGCAGTGGTAGCGGGTCACACCCGCCTCGCGCAGCCGCACGAGCTGATCGTAATCCAGCAGCCCGTGGGAGGCGCAGCAGGCAATCCCGCACCGTGCGCCGATCTCCCGGTACACTTCGCAGGCCGCGTCCGTCTCCCCCTCCGTGAGCGTCCGCCCCGAGGTCACGACCGAAAAGCGCAGCACGCCCCGTTCGCAGTCGGACCGCGCCCGCCGGGCGATCGGTTCCGCGCCGAGCAGCGGGTAGCTCTCCACCTCCGCCGGGTAGCGGGCCGACTGCGCGCAGTATTTGCAGTCCTCCGAGCAGCGCCCGCACTTTCCGTTGATGATCGCACAGAGGTCGAACCGGTTGCCGCACATTTGGCGGCGGATGTCATCCGCCGCCCTGCAGAGCGGCTCCAAATCCGCCTCGCACGCGAGGCGCAGCACCTCCTTGCGGGAGACGGCCCCGCCCGCTAAAATCCGTTCCTTCAGCTTTGTAATCACAGCAAATGCTCCTTTCCCAGCGCGGCCCGCAATCGTCCGGCAAGCCCCGAGGCAACGACGCACAGTACCGCGTCGCCCGGCAGATCGAGCGGAAACGCGGAGAGGAGGACGACCGCGAACGGGGTCGTCTGGCCGAGATAGTAATTGAGAATCAGAAATTTATAGAGGAAGCCGACCGCATAGGTGACCGCCATCCCCGCGAAGGCGGCGGGCAAAAACTGCCCGAACCGTCCCGCGCCGGTCCGCTCGCAAATCCGTCCGGTGAGCCACGCGGCGGCGATGAACCCGAGCAGGTAGCCAAAGCTCGGGCGGAAGACGTACTGGATGCCGCCGCCCGCCGCGAACACCGGGATACCGGCCAGCCCGACGGCCACATAGACCGCCACGGCAAGGCTCCCCCGCCGGGAGCCGAGCAGCATCCCCGCCAGCGTGACGAACAGGAACTGCAAGGTGAAGTAATCCATGAACGGGACCGGCACCTGCAAAAACGCCCCGATCGCGATGAGGGCGGAAAAGAGCCCGCACAGCACGATCCCGCGGGTCTTCACGGTCGTTGTCATATGGGTTCCCCCTCCATCCTGATCTCCCCGGCGCGCAGCAGGACCGCGCCCGACGGGGTTTCGACCTCGAGGCAGCCGTCGCCGTCGAGCCCGACCGCCCTTCCGCTTTGCCACGCGCCCTCCCGGTAAAAACGGACGCGCTTTCCCAATACCATCAGACGCCGCCGGTAGGGCTCGAGATATGCCCGTCCCGGCAGGTCGGCGGCGTAGTCGAACAGCCGGTTGGCGATCTCGGCGGCCAGCCGGTTGCGTGAGACGCTCGCGGGCAGCAGCGAGCCCGCGATCTCCCGCAGCTCCGCCGGGAAAAGGGCGGGCGGCGTCTTGACGTTGACGCCAATGCCGACGATCACGCTTTCGGTCCGGCCGCTCTCAAAGTCGCTGACCGCCTCGGTGAGGATGCCGCAGACCTTCCTGCCGCCGACCAGCACGTCGTTTACCCATTTGACCTGCGTTTCCAGCCCGGTCAGCGCCTCGATCGCCTCGCAGACGGCCGCTGCCGCCGCGACGGTGATGATCGGGAGCTGCGCGCTGTCCGTTTCTGGCCGCAGCAGAAGGCTCATGTAGACGCCCGTCAGCGCCGGGGAATAGAACCCGCGTCCCATCCGTCCCCTGCCCGCCGTCTGTTCGTCGGCCAGCAGGATTGTCCGCCCGCCCGCCCCGTCCGCCGCCAGCTTTTTGACCTGCGTGTTGGTCGAGCCGACCCGCCGCTCCACCAGAACGGCGCAGTCCCGGTACGCGGGGCGCAGATGGTACCGCACCCCCTGCGCGGTCAGCACGTCGCTGGCCGCCTCGAGCTGGTAGCCCCGGTTGGTGGCCGCCGTGATGCGGTGGCCTTCCTCCTCGAGGCTCTTCACCGCCTTCCAGACCGCCGCGCGGGACACTGAAAGCCTTTCCGCGAGCAGCTGTCCCGAGACGGGCGCCTCCCTGTGCTCCTCCAGATAGCGGAGCAGTTCCTCTTTGAGCGACATCATATCCCCCCTGTCCCGGTCAGTATAGCATGGATTCCCATGATTGTAAACCATTATATTCTCTTTGGTTTACAATCAGCGCGGTGTGATCACCGTAAAACTCCCCGCGGCGACAATCGCCGCGGGGAGTTTTGCGCGCTATCTTGTCCGGTTGGAAGGGTACCGTTCCGAACCGTACAGGAGCAGCTCGGACGCCAGGATGATCTGCTTACGCGGGGCGTTGCGGGCCCGCTTTCCCGACGCGATCCGCTCGAGCAGGATCTTCGAGCACTCCTCCCCGATCTGCTGCACCGGCTGCGAAACGGCGGAAATTCGCGACCCGCTCATCTCAAAAAAGTCGGCGCGCCCGTAGGACATGAACGCGATGTCCTCCCCCACGCTCATCCCGCATTCCGCGATCGCCTTGAGGCTCCCCACCGACATGCGGCTGTTCGCGGTCAGGATCGCCGTGACGCGCTTTTGGGTTTTGAGGAGCTTTTTGGTCAGCGCGTAGGCGCTGGGGGCCATGAAGTCGCCGTAGAGGATGTACTCCTCCCGGATGGGGATCTGGTTCTCCCGCAGGGCCTCCAGATAGCCGTTCAGCCGTTCAAGCCCCGTCTTCGAGGTGGTCGGTCCGCAGATCATCGCGATGTGGGTATGTCCCTGGTTCACCAGCACCTGCGTCGCCTGGTAGGAGCCCTTGAAGTTGTCCAGGAAGACCCCGTCCAGCCCGCCGCCGCGCAGATCCCGGTCCAAAAGGACCACCGGGATCCCCACGTGGTTCATCTCCATCAGGAAATCGGCGTTGTATTCCACCACGTCGGACACCGGCGTGATGATCAGGCCCCCGATCTGCTTCTGGCGCAGCGCGGCCAGACAGCGGATCTCCTTGCGCGAATCCTCGTTGGAGTCGCAGACGAAGAGCTCGTACCCCTTTTTGTCGAGCGTCTCCTCGATCGCCCGGATGATCTCGGTATAAAAGCTGTTGCGGATGTCAGGAATCACCATACCGATCACGTTGCCGCCCGAGGAGGCCGGATTCCGCTTTTTATACTTTTTGGGGGCATAGTTCAGTTCCTTCGCGATCCGCAGGATTTCCGCCCGGGTGCTCTCGCTGACATATCCCTGCCCGCTGAAGACGCGGGAGACGGTCGCGGGAGAAACATGTGCCCTCCTTGCGAGCTCCGTGATCGTATTCGGCATCTGGTACCAGTCCTCCTTGTATCTGGGTTCCTGACCTTAGCAGTTCCCGCACGCCGCCCAAATATTTGTCCGCGCGCCGGCAATTGCAAAAAGCGGGGTCCCGCCCGACAGCGAAACCCCGCGGCAGCTCCCGGTCCCGCTTATCCATACACAAGGGTTGGAAGCCAGGTCGAGAGCACGGGAATGAAAGTAAAGAGCAGCATGCAGAAGATCAGCAGCCCGATGAAGGGGAGCAGCGCCTTGGACAGCCGCGATATCGGGATATCCAGCAGCGGGGAGACCAGAAAGATCACCATGCCGAAGGGCGGCGTCACCGCGCCGATCTGGGTGATAAAGACGATCAGCAGCCCGAAATGGATCATGTCGATGCCCAGCGCCTGCGCCGTCCCGAGCAGCAGCGGCACCATGATGATGATCGCCGCGCCCCCCTCCATGAAGAGGCCCAGCAGTACGAAGATCAGGTCTACCATCAACAGGAAGGTGACGCGGTTGAACTGGACGGTGGTCAGGTATTCGGTGATGCGGTGGGGCAGACGTTCATAGCTCAGGTAGAAGCTCAGGACGTTCGCCGCGCACATGATGACCAGCACGGTGGCCGTTCCGGTGACGGCATCCTTGAGGATCGGCCAGATGTGCTCCATTTTGAGCTCCCTATGGATGAAGACGCCGACGAACAGCGCGTAAAAGACGCACAGCGCGCCGCACTCGGAGGCGGTGACGATGCCGATGCGGATCGCCATGATGATGACCAGCGGCAGCACGAGCGCCCAGCCCGCGTCCTTGACCAGCAGCAGGAGCTCTTTCCCCTTCGCGGGCCTTGTGCGGGTGGGGACGTAGCCGCGCCGCTTGGCGATCATATGTACGAGCATCATCATCCCTACGGTCATGATGATCCCCGGGATCCATCCGGCCAGGAACATCCTTCCCACCGACACATTCGCAACAAAGGCGAAGAGGATGAGCCCGATGCCGGGCGGAATGATCGGGGTGATCATCGACGAGGCCGCGGTCACCGCCGCGCTGAAATCCTTGTCATAACCGCGCTCCAGCATCTCCGGGACAAGGATTTTACACTCGGTCGCCGCGTCGGACGCCGCCGAGCCGGAGATCCCTCCCATCAGTGCGGAGAGCAGAACGTTGACCTGCCCGAGCGCGCCCGGCAGGTGGCCAACGATCCCCTCGCAGAGGTTCATCAGCCGCTTGGTCACGCCGGCGTAGTTGAGCACCGCGCCCGCCGTGATGAAAAAGGGCACCGCCCAAAGCGAGCTGGATTCCACCTGTGCGACCAGCCGCTGCAGGACCATCTGCGGCGGCATCGTCGGGTTGATGAATAAAAAATAGGGCAGAACGCAGGCGATCAGCGCGATCGCGACCGGAACGCCCAGCAGGAACAGAGCAAACATCAGGTAGACCGGCAGCGCGCCCATGCTCATTCCCGTCCGCCTCCTTTCGTCTCGCCCGGTCCGTCCGCCGCCGCGTCCCTTCGAAGGACGGCGGCCGACCGCCGGATCAGGTCGGTCAGCGTGTAGAACGCGATCATTCCAAAGCCGATGCAGATGGGGATGTCCAGCCAGAAATAGGGGATCGACAGGTTCGACGTCGTCCTGATCCACGCCGCGTTGGAAAAGTTCCAGCTGAGGTAGGCCACATAGGCGGACGTGACTAGCACCACCAGATCGACAAAGACGCCGATCACCCGCTGGGCCGACTTGGGAAAGAGGTTGACCAGTACGTCGATCCCGAACATCATCTTCGCCTTATATCCGGCGGCCGCCCCGACAAAGATCGTCCAGGAGACGAACAGCGTCGTCAGTTCCTCCGCGCCCACCAGGACGAATTTGGTGAAAAAATAGCGTACGATGACATTGACAAAGGTGGTGGTGCAGGCACCCGCCAGCGCGAGCCCCGCGATCAGCAGCACCCAGTTGTCCGCCAGCCAGCGCAGCCTGCCCCTGGCCTTTTCCATGCCGGTCACGGCCCCCTCTCACAATCTTTTCCCGCCCGCCGGCGGCGCAGACCCGCGCCGCCGGCGGACACACACATAGATCCCCGTCAGCCCGCCTCGATAATCGAGCGGATTGTATTGTAGATGTCGGGAGAAAAGCTCTGGATATTGGTGTACATATCCTTGCAGGCGTCCGCGAACGCCTGACGTTCCTCGTCGGACAGCTCGATGATCGTCGTGCCGTAATCGCGGAAGGTCTCCAGCGCCTCCTCCTCGTTGCCGTCGACCGTCGCGTTGTAGGCAAGGCAGGTCGCGTTGACCTCTTCGTCCAGGATCGCGCGGTACTGCTCGGGAATGCTGTTGTAGACGTCGGTGCTCATGATGACAACGTCGGCGCAGATGATATGGCTGGTCAGCGTCAGGTAGGGGCCGACCTCGTTGAGGCTGCTCGAAAGCAGCGTGTAGGTGGGAGCCTCGACGATGTCGATGATTCCCTGCTGAAGGCCCTGGTAGGTCTCGTTGAAGGGCAGGGTGATCGGCGAAGAGCCGAACGCCTTATACATCTCGACGAACATCAGCCCGCCGGACACGCGCGCGTTTTTTCCCACGAGGTCCTGCGGGGTCCGGATCGGGAAGGTGCTGATCATGTGGCGGTGGCCGCCGTTCCAGCCGAAGAACATCACATGGATGTTGCTGTCGTCCAGCTGCCCCTTGAGCCCCGCGTACCAGTCGGATTTGGCGATGACCTGCATGTCCTCCCAGCTATCGTAGAGGTAGGCGCCGTTAAGCGCCGCATGGTCGGGGCAGTAGTCCGCCAAAAAGTCCGAGCTGCAGTTGGTCATCATCGGCACGCCCTGCTGGATCATCTCCGCGATGTCGGCCAGCGAACCGAGCTCGTTATTCGGGTACATCTCCATCGTGATGTGGCCGTCCGTCCGTTCGGTGACCCGTTTGCACATCTCGTCAAGCATCATCATGTCGGGATTCGTGGCCGCGGAAGCGCCGCTGAATTTGATCGTGATGTGAAAATCATCTCCAGGATCGGCCGCCGCGCCGTCCGTGGGCGCGGCAGCGGCGGAGGGGGCTGTCGCGGCGGGTTGCTGCCCGCAGGCGCTCAGCGAAAGCGCAAAACAGAGCAGCACAGTGATTGCCAGGATACGCTTTTTCATATTCCTTCCTCCCAGTTCCGATTGTCCGTCGTTTTTCCGCTTCTTCCACCTGCGTGGGGCCGCTTCCCATTAAAAATCGTGGTGCCAGAACTCCTCCAGCGCGATCTTCATTTCCTCCCCGTCGACCGGCTCCATAAAGGCGCCCGTCGTCTCCTGCCACTTGGGGCTGACGGGCTTGGCCGCCTTGCGCGCCATGTCCGCCTCGAAGTCGTCGCCGAGGTATTCATAGCAGGAGAAAAGGTAGTCGCCGCAGCGGAAGATGGTGAAGTTGCGCATATTCGCCTCATGGGCGGCTTCCACAACCTCTGGCCAGATGCCGTCGTGCACCCGCCTGTACTCCTCCGCCACGCCTGGTTTGAGCTTGGTGATCGTTGCAATCCGTTTCATGGTTCTTTCCGCCTTCCGTCAGATTTCCACCGGGGCTACACCCCGAGGAGCTTATGATAGATCGCATAGGAATCCTCGATCGTGAACGGCCCGGGGTTGGTCGCGTAGGCGACCGTGTTCTGCATCGACGCCTTGGCCAGAAGGTCGATGTCCCCGCCTTTGACGCCGTAGTCGAAGAGCGTCTTCCCATAGCGGATGATCGGTCCGTATTCCCGCATCAGGCGGACGAACGCCAGCGCGTCCTGCCGGTCGTCGCCGCTCGCCCGCACGCCCGGGACGCTCCGGAACAGCTCCGCGTAGGCATGACATCCGTTCCGGATGTTCACCTCCATCGTGTCGGGGAAAAAGATCGCCACCGCAAAGCCGTGCGGGACATGGAAGTGGATGCCCGGCCCATAGGACATCCCGTGGGCGGCGCCGGTGCTCGCGTTGTCGATGGCGTATCCCGCCAGGCAGCTCCCCAGCAGCATCTCCTCACGGTATTGCAGGTTCCCCGGCTCCTCCGCGACCTTCGGGAGCGTCTCGTAGAGGCGCAGGAACGCCTCGCGGGAGAAGAGCCGCGTCAGCTCGTTGGCCTTGGGGGAGACGTAGGATTCCACCGCGTGCACGATGGCATCCATACCGCAGCCGACCGTCAGGTCCACCGGGAGCGATGCGCCCAGCTCCGCGCAGAGCAGCGCGTAGGTGGGCACCACGCCCGGACCCACCACGCCGCGCTTGAAGGCCGACCGGGTGTTGATGAGGACGGCCGCGCCCGAAATCTCGCAGCCGGTCCCGGCCGTGGTCGGGATGCAGATCTTTTTGACGCCGGCGGTCAACTGCCTGCTGGTGCCCTGATAGTCCTCGATCACTCCCTCGTTTTCGATCAGGGCGGAGACCGCCTTTGCGAGGTCGAGGACGCTGCCCCCGCCGATCGCGACGAACATGTCCAGCCCACGGCCCCGGTAGATCCCGGCCAGTTCGTTGACCAGGCCGGTCGTCGGCTCGCCCGACGGGATGGACCGAAGCTTGATCTCCCTGCCCGGTCCCTCGGCGGCCGAAAGCATTTTGGCGACGGCGGGGTGCTGTGCGACATGCTCGTCCGCGAACACCAGGACGTTGCGGCTGCCCTCCTTATCCAGCAGGTGGACAACACCCGCCGCGAGGTCCCTTTCCATCAGAACATCTGTTTTGACATGAAAATATTGCATTGCGGCACGACCTCCTTTGTCTTCATGTTAATTGCAAACAGATTTTGCCGCAATAAGTAAATGTAATATTTTCCTAGGCAAATTTTCATAATTTTCCGATTTCAGGAAACCTCTCCCGCCCGGACATTTCCGACAAAATATCTGCCGGCCAAAATTGAATTCTGGATAACTCGCTTACATTTTTTTGAAACCCGTTTACCTTTCCGCCGGATATGCAAATACCCAAAAAGAAAATGTGCTGTTTTTCATCATGAAAATGACGGTTTTTCTCATTGAAACCGCACCTGGCGCCATCTATGATAACGGTGGAAGCAACATTTACCGCCTTACCGGGAGGGAACGTCATGAAGCTGTTTGATGTCAATGGAAAACGCGCGATCGTCACCGGCGGCAGCCGGGGGCTGGGAGGCGCGATGGCCGTCGGGCTGATGGAACACGGCTGCAAGGTCGCCGTGGTTGCCGCCAGCCCGCAGACGGCCGAACGGGTCGCGGCCTTTGCGCGGCCCGGCTGGGAGTACGGCTGCGTCGCGGCGGACCTCTCCCGCCAGGAAGAACGGGAGCGCGCCTTCCGGGAGTCGCTGGAGCTGCTGGACGGCCGGGTGGACCTGCTGGTCAACGCGGCGGGCATCCAGCGCAAGCACCCCTGCGCGGAATTCCCGCTGCCCGACTGGCAGGAGGTGCTGGAGGTGAACCTCACCGCCACCTTTGCGATGTGCCAGCTCGCGGGGAAACGGATGCTCGAACAGAGGCGCGGCAAAATCGTCAACATCGCGTCGATGGGCAGCTACATCGGGAGCGTGAACGTCCCCGCCTACGTCGCGAGCAAGGGAGGCGTCGTCCAGCTCACCAAGGCCCTCTCGAACGAGTGGTCGGGGCGCGGGGTGTGCGTCAACGCGATCGCGCCGGGATATATGCACACCGACCTCACCATCTTTCTGATGCGGGACGAGACGCGCAACCGCGAAATCCTCAGTCGTATCCCGATGGGCCGCTGGGGCGAGCCGGAGGACCTCATCGGAACGCTCCTCTTCCTCGCGTCCGCCGCGTCGGACTATGTCACCGGCGCCGTCATCCCGGTCGACGGCGGATTTCTGGGACGATAGCCGCCCCCAAAGCCAATAGTAAGGAGGAAACGCTTATGAGCAAGCCCCGCAGGGAATACGCGCCGAAATTTACGGTGGGGGACCGGCTGCAGCGGGTGATGGAATATAACCAGCGCCTCGCATCGACCGGCCGCCGCAACCTCTACACCGCGGACACCACCCAGCTCGTCTACCACTGGACCGACAAAAGCAACGGCATCGTGCCCCAGACGGGCGAATGGTCCTACCCCGTGGAGACGAACCTCTCGCTGGGCGACCACGCCTGCCGCGTGGACATCGGAGTTTCCTTCCCGAAGTACGACGAGGTGCCCTCGCATGTCGACGGGTACGAGGAGACGCCCGAAAACTTCGCACGCGACTACGCCTTCCTCCTCGAGCACTCCCCCGCGGAGATCCATCCGGACGAATCGATCGTCGGGGAATTCCACTGGGAGATGAACGAGATCCGCAAATACTACTTCGGCGACAAGGTGCATGAGCTCGGCAGGCAGGTGCGCAAGCTGGGCGCGGGCGGCACGAGTCACGGGCACACCTGCCCCGACTATTCCATCGGGCTCAGCCAGGGCTGGGGCGGCATCCTCCGGCGGACCGAAGAAAGCCTCGCCATGTACACGAGACTCGGGCAGGAACGCAAGGCGCAGTACCTGCGCGGAGCCAAAATCACCTGCGAGGCGATCATCCGCTACATCGAGAAGCACGCGGAGAAGGCTCGCGCCCTCGCCGCCCGGACGGACGACCCCGAACAGAAGGCGCTCTATGAGCTGATCGCCCGCGACTGCGCCCACATCGCCGCGGCCCCTCCCGAGACCTACCATCAGGCGGTGCAGTGGCTCCAGTTTGCCATCATGACCGACCGCATGGTCGGCCACGGCAACGGCTACGGCCGGCTGGACCTCTATCTGGGTGAATTCTACCGGCGGGACGTCGCGCGCGGCGTCCTCACCCGCCAGCAGGCGCGGGAATACCTGGCCGAATTCTTTTTAAAGGTACGCGGGCAGCACTTCTCGATCGGCGGGCGGCTTCAGGACGGCAGCGACGCGAGCTGTGAAATGAGCTTCGTCGTGCTGGAAGCCTACGACATGATCGACGACTACAACAACCTCTTTCTCATGTGGCATAAGGACATCGACCCCGCCCTCTTCCGCTACGCCTGCGACGTGCTCGTCCGGCACGGGGCGAGCGTGCCGTCGCTGGCCAACTACGACCTGCTCGTCGACTGCGAACTGCGCTCGGGCGTGGACCCCGACATCGCCTGGACCGTCTCGGTGAGCGGATGCCAGTGGTTCTGCATCCCCGGGCGGGAGTACTGCGACCAGGACGTGAACGCCCTCGTCCTGCTCGACCCGATGTGGCGCGCAATCGACCGCGCGGTCACGGAGAACGCCGGCGACTTTGAAGTCTTCTACCGGCTGTTCGAGGCGGAGTTCCGGCGCACCGTCGAGGCGCTGCGCCTCTTCAAGGACGCGCAGTACGAGGTGCTCGACCGGGTGTGGCCGGAGATCGCCACCTCCCTCAACTGCCACGGCCCGATCGAACGCGGCGTCGACATCACGGGGCCGCGCGGCGTCGACGTGCAGTACACCTCCACCAACATCCTCGGCCTTCCAAACGTGGCCGATTCGCTGCACGCCATCAAAAAGCTTGTCTACGAGGAGGGGCGTTATACGATGGCGGAGGTGCGCGAGGCAACGAAGGAAAACTGGAAGGGCCGCGAGGAGATGCGACAGCGGTTTCTCAACGAGGACAAGTTCGGCAACGACCTCGACGAGGTGGACGGGATGTACGTGCGCATCTGCGATATGATCGCCGGCGTGCTCGACAATACCTTCAACAGCCGCGGCCAGCAGTACCGCGCCTCCCTCTTCCAGTTCCAGGGGCACACCTGCGTGGACGTGCTGCCCGCGACGCCCGACGGCAGGCTCGCCGAGGAGCCCCTCGCCCACGGCTGCAACCCGACCGCGGGCAGGAACACGCGGGGGCTTTTCGCGACCGCCAACTCGCTCACCAAGGCGCAAAACGTCAAATTCCAGGGCGGCTCCCTCCAGGTGGAGCTGCAGCCCCGCTTCTTCGACGGGCGCGAAAATCCGACGCAGTACATCATGGACTTCGCCGAGGCGTTCTTCAAGCGGGGCGGGTTCCAGATCAATCTGAACATCATCGACCTCGAGGCGCTCCGGGACGCGATCGACCACCCGGAAAAACCGGAATACCAGAACCTCATCATCAAGGTCACCGGCTACACCAGCCGGTTCATCTGCCTGGCAAAGCCGTTCCAGAAGGAATTCTGCGCCCGGAACAACTACTCCGGAATGTAAGCCGTTTTTCATCCGAATAGGAAAGGGAAGGTGCATTATGACAAAGCCAGCCGAAATCCCCTCCACCATGCGGGCCCTGGTCGCGTACGGCAAGCACGATTACCGCCTCGAGCCGGCCTATCCCGTACCCGGCTGCGGGGACGACGAGATGCTCGTCAAAAGCGAGGGCTCGGGCATCTGCGCGGGCGACCTCAAAAACTATCAGGGCGCGTCGATGTACTGGGGCGGCGACGGGATGGTGGGCATCTGCCGGCCTCCCTTCATCCCCGGCCACGAGTTCGTCGGCCGCATCGTCAAAACCGGGAAAAACGTCACCGGCTTCCAACCGGGCGACCGGGTGGTCGCCGAGCAGATCGTCCCCTGCGGGCATTGCCGCTTCTGCCGGACGGGAAAGTACTGGATGTGCAAAAACCGGGGCGGCTTCGGCTTCTATAAGGAGCTCAACGGCGGTATGGGGGAATATGTGCGTTTCCTGCCCGAGACGCGCGTCTACAAGATTCCGGAGGAGCTGCCCTTCGAGAAGGCCCTGCTGATCGAGCCGTACGCCTGCGCCAAGCACGCCGTGGACCGTGCGGACATCCACTGCGAGGACGTGGTGGTCATCTCGGGCGCGGGCACGCTGGGGCTGGCGATGATCACCTACGCACGCATGAAAAACCCCGCGAAGCTGATCGTGCTGGACATCAATCCTCAGCGGCTGGAGAAGGCGGCGGAGTTCGGCGCGGACCTCGTCATGAATCCGGCGGAAACCGACGCGGTGCAGGCGATCCGCGGCCTCACCGACGGCTACGGCTGCGACATCTATATCGAGGCGACCGGCCACTCCGCCAGCGTGGTGACCGGACTCAACGCGGTGCGCAAGCTGGGGGTCTTCGTCGAGTTCGGCGTCTTCGCCGAAAACACGACGGTCAACTGGTCGCTCATCGGCGACCGCAAGGAGCTTGACATCCGCGGGGCGCACCTGAGCCCCTACTGCTACCCGTTCGTCATCGAGAACATCGTAAACGGGCGTCTGAAGACGGACGGCGTGGTCACCTCCGTCTTCCCCATCGAGCAGTGGGAAAAGGCGTTTGAATACGCCGGCGGCCAATACGGCGACTACAAGGTCGCGATCAGGTTTTAACAAGACGAACGGCGCGCCGCGGGCCTGCGGCGCGCCGTTTTCCAGCCGGGCATGCGCCCGGGGAAAGGAAGCCTCCTATGGAACCGGAACCGCGCGCGATGATCTTCGACCTCTACCGGGGCACCACACACGACGGGCCGGGTCTGCGCTCCACCGTCTTTTTCAAGGGCTGCCCCCTCGCCTGCCGGTGGTGCCACAACCCCGAGGGCATCGCCTTCACCCAGCGGGTGTGGTGGGAGGCGCGCAAATGCATCGGCTGCCTGAGCTGCCGCGCAGCCTGCCCCACCGGCGCGAACCGGCCGCGGGAGGAGGGCGTCTTCATCGACGACGCGTCCTGCGTCCGCTGCGGCGCATGCGTGTCCGCCTGCCCCTCCAGGGCTCTCTCCTTCGTGGCGCGGGAGTGGCGGCTTTCGGAACTCATGCGCGAGGTCCTCAAGGACCGGCACTACTACGGGCAGTTCGGCGGCGGGGTGACCGCCTCGGGCGGGGAAGCGCTGGCGCAGCATTCGTTTGTCGCCGCTTTTTTCCGGGAGCTGAGACGGGAAGGCGTTCATACCGCCCTCGACACGAGCGGGTACGCCCCCCGGGAAGCGCTCGAAGCGGTCCTTCCCTTCACCGACTGCGTCCTCTACGATGTCAAGCTGCTGGACGACGGCCGGCACCGCCGCCTGACCGGAAAAAGCAACCGGCTGATCCTTCAGAATCTGGAGCTCCTCGGCGGAGAAATCCGGTCCGGGCGCGCCCGCTGCGAGCTGTGGATCCGGACCCCGCTCATCCCCGGAGCGACGGCCGACGCGGAAAACCTCTCCGCCATCGGCGCCTACCTCGCGGGGACGCTGGGGGACGCCGTCTCCCGGTGGGAGCTCTGCGCCTTCAATAACGCCTGCATTGGCAAATACCGGAGGCTGGGCCTGCCGTGGGAATACGAAGGCATCCCGCTCCTCGGCCGGGAGGAAGCGGCGCGGCTGCGGGAAGCGGCGCTGTCCGCCGGGTTCGGCGAAAGCCGCCTCGCAGTCACCGGAATCCTGGCCTCCGGGGGGGCGTGACCGCCCAAAGCACACAAAAAGGCCCCCGGAGCCGGCGGCTCCGGGGGACCTTTCTTCTGAAATCTAACCGAGCTGGTCGTAGAGGGACTGGTAGGCCTGCGCGCTGCTGCGCCAGGAGAAATCCTGTTCCATGCCGCGCCGCACCATCTCGTCCCAGCAGGAACGGGTGTCGTAGAAGACCCGCTCCGCATAGAAGATCGTGTCAAGCATCTCCTCCGCGTTATAATTCGCAAAGGAGAAGCCGGTGCCCGTCTGGACGTACTCGTTGTAGGGCTCGACCGTGTCCTTGAGGCCGCCCGTCTCCCGCACGATGGGCACCGTGCCGTAACGCAGGGAGATCAGCTGGGTGAGGCCGCAGGGCTCGAACAGGGAGGGCATCAGCATCGCGTCGGCGGCCGCGTAGAGCTTATGGGCGCGGTCGTCGTTGAAGTAGATGTTGGCGGAGACCTTCTCCTTGCGCTCCCACTCGTAGCGGCGGAAGAGGTCCTCGTATTTCTTGTCGCCCGTGCCGATGATGACCAGCTGGATCCGCGAGGTGAGCAGCCAGTCCATCACCCGCTCCACGAGGTCAAGCCCCTTTTGGTCGGTGAGGCGGGTGATCATGCCGACCATCATCACCTCAGGGTCCTCAGGCAGCGCCAGCTCCCGCTGGAGCGCGGCCTTGTTGGCCGCCTTTCCCTGGCGCACGCCGTTTTTGTCATAGTTCGCGTAGAGCTTGCGGTCGGTCACCGGGTCATAGATGTCGTAGTCGATGCCGTTGAGGATGCCGCTGAGGGTTCCGCTCTTGGCGCGCAGCAGGCCGTCCAGTCCCTCGCCGTAGGAGGGCTGCTGGATCTCCCACGCGTAGGTGCCGCTGACCGTCGTGATCCGGTCGGCGTAGACGAGCCCGCCCTTGAGCATGTTGGCGTCCCGGTGGAACTCGAGCCGGTCGGGGGTGAACGCCCGGTCGGGCAGGCCGGTGAACCGCTTCATCGCCGGGATGTCCCATACCCCCTGGAAACGCAGGTTGTGGATCGTCACGACGGTGCGGATGCCGCGGTAGAAGGGATTGTCCCTGAACATCTCGTGCAGGAAGACGGGAACCAGCCCCGCCTGCCAGTCGTGGCAGTGGATGACGTCGGGACGGAAGCCCACGGTCGGCAGGATCGAAAGGGCCGCCTTGGAGAAGAAGCAGAACTTTTCGATGTCCCACAGCAAATCGCCGTAGGGCTTGTCGCCGCCGAAGTAGTGCTCGTTGTCGATGAAGTAGTAGGTGATGCCCTCCACCCGGCAGGTCATGACGCCCACGTAGACGCGGCCCAGGCCGCCCAGCTCCATCTGGAAGCTGTCCACGTACTGGAACTGGCCGCGGTATTTTTCGGGGATGCAGGTATAGTCGGGCAGGACGACGCGCACGTCGTAACGGCTTTTGTCGAGCGCCTTGGGCAGCGCGCCGGCCACGTCGGCCAGTCCTCCCGTCTTGATGAACGGCACGCATTCCGATGCGACAAACAGGATGTTCTTCATGTCATTTCCTCCTCCCATGTCAAAGGGGCCCGCCGGTTCTTTTTTTCCAGTATACTACAATTGGCGGGAGAGATAAAGTCGCACGGAAGCGATTATACGATATATCCCAGATTTTCCCCCTCCATTTTGTGGAATAGAGCCAAAGAAAAGCCCCCGGCTCCGCCGGGGGCTTTTGGGCTGGAAATTCAGCGGTACATCCGGTAGCCCCGGATGCTGTAGAGGATCAGCAGCGGGCCGACGACCGGCGTGACCACCGCCGCGACGGCGAGGATGCCGGCCGCGTAGATGAACGCCCCGCCGATGAGCGGCATGAGCGAGAGGATGGCCAGGATGCTCACGATCGTGGGCAGGCCGGCGATGACCGTAAAAAGCACACACTGCTTGCGCGAGTAAAAATAAAAAACGAGATAGTAGACCACCAGCGTGCCCACGCTCACGAGCAGGTCGGCCAGCGTGCTGAACGGATAGCGCAGCAGCACCGCGGCGACCGAGACGATCGGCAGCGCGTAGGCGAGCGGAACGCTGGCGAACACGTCGTAGACGCGGCGGTTGAGGTGCTTCATCGAGTCGCCGATCTGTCCGAGCATGAAGAGCTGGAAGAAGGGGATGAACGCAAAGAAGGGATTCGGAAGGCCGCGCACGACCGCGAGCCGGTAGATCGCGTAGGACTGCAACAGATAGACGCCCAGCGCGAGCAGGCTGGTGAGGAAACTTCCGCCGAAATGAAACATTGTGATTCTCCCATCGTGATAGAATGTCCGCGCCGCGCGGGCGCCCTGTCAAAAGCATGGGCATCCGGGCGCGTTCCTAATCGCCCGCCGCCACAGGCAGGCGCAATTTGCCGGCGCCGATTGCCCGCGTTTATTATAGCATGCGGGCCGCCCGAAGAAAAGCAGGAGAAGGGAATTGCCCATTCGGCGCGCGGGCGCAAAAAAGGTCCGGAGCCTTCGCTCCGGGCCTTTTTCAGCTCCTACTTCTGCACCGGGCCGTGCGTCAGGAAGATCACTTCGCCCGACGGACGCTCCCTGCGGGCGCTCCAGCGCGGGCGGTAGCTTTCGCCCAGGAACCGTTCCATCCCGCGCGCGCAGAGGAACCCGACCACCCCGGTGAACAGCAGTCCCGCGACAATCAGCACTTCCATGCGCCCCCTCCCCTGTCTTCTGGTTCCATTATACCCCCCGGGCCGTTAGGGCGGGGTAAAGCTTTCGGGTCGGGGCGTTAATATTGTATAAAGACAGAAGGCCCGCCGCTGCGTCTGCAGCGGCGGGCCTTCCGGTCGCGGGCGGTCAGGCGTCGGCCTCCGGGCTGTTCACGATGCGGAGCATCCGGTAGCCCACGCCCACGTGGGTCTGGATGTATTTCGGCTGGGAGGGGACCTGTTCGATCTTTTTGCGCAGGGTGGCCATGAAAACCCGCAGCGAGGGGGTGTCGCTCGGCAGGACGTTGCCCCAGATCTCCTTGAGAATCATATTGTGGGTGAGCACCTTCCCGACATTGTGCGCCAGCAGGCAGAGCAGCTTATATTCGATCGGCGTGAGGTGGACCTCCTCGCCGTCCACATAGGCGCAGCCCGCGGCGTAGTCAATTTTGAGCCCGCCGTTTTCAAAGACGCTGCTCTCCGCCCCCGGCCGCGCGCTGTCGTACCGGATGCGCCGTAGCGCCACCCGCACGCGGGCAAGCAGCTCGTCGGCGGAGAACGGCTTGGTCAGGTAGTCGTCCGCCCCCGCGTCGAGGGCGCTGATCTTGTCGCGGTCCTCGCTGCGCGCGCTCACCACGATGATCGGCAGGCTGCTCCAGCCGCGCACCTTTTTGATGATCTCCACCCCGTCCATATCGGGCAGGCCGAGGTCGAGGATCATGATGTCCGGATGGCCGGACACCGCCTGCATCAGCGCGGACGCACCCGTCTCGGCGGTCAGGTAGTCGTAGCCCTGCGTCTCCAGCGTGGTGGCGATCAGGTTCCGGACCGCCTTATCGTCCTCGACCACGAGGATGGAAGTCTTATTCATGGCAGTTCACCTCTTCAGCTTGCAGTGTAAAGGAAAATACAGTGCCGTGCGGGAGGTTGTCCCGCACCGTGATCGTCCCGCCGTGGGCGGTTATGATCGATTTGCAGAGCGAAAGCCCCAGCCCCAGCCCGCGGCGGCCGTCTCCCCCGCGCTTATGCTGCGCGGTGTAGAACATCTGGAAGAGCTTCTCCTTGGCCTCGTCGGGGATGCCCCCGCCGTCGTCCGCAATCTCCACCCGGACCATCTCCCCCTCCCGCCGGGCCGAGATCGTAATCCGGCTTCCGGCCGGGGTGTATTTGACGGCGTTGTCCACGATGTTGATGATCACCTGGATGATCAGCCGGGAATCCATCCGCGCCATCAGCAGGTCGTCCTCCTGCACGGTGGCGATCGTATGCTCGCAGCTCCGGCGGCTCAGGTGCAGGAGCGCCTCCCCGATCACCTCGTCGAGCAGCTCGGGCTCCATGCGGATGTTCATCGTGCCGTTTTCGATCCGCGTCACCGACAGCAGGTTCTCCACAAGGTTGATCAGCCACATCGCGTCGTCGTAGATGTCGGTGTAGAGCTGGTGCTTTTTTTCCTCGCCGAGCTTTTCCGCGCTGCCCATCAGGATGCCGGCGTTGCCGGATATGCTCGTCAGCGGGGTGCGCAGGTCGTGGGAGATCGCGCGCAGCAGGTTGGCGCGCAGCTGTTCCTGCTCCACCTGCATGGAAATCCGCTTCTTCTGCTCGGCCTCCCGCATCTTCTCCAGCGCGAGGGCGAATTCGCCCAGCATCGCGATCAGGATGTTGCGGTCGAAGACGTCGAGCGGCGCGCCGTCGTCCATCGCGATGCCCACCACCGCGAAGACGGTGTCGTGGTTGCGCACCGCGAGGTAGAGGCATTTGGAACCGGGCAGCGTGTCGGTCGTCGCGCCCGCGTGCTTGTTGTTGCGGTAGACCCAGTGGGCCACCGCGCGCTCGTCCGCCGCCGTATACCGGGCGGTATCCCCCTGTGCGCCGGGCGCGGTCCAGACGCCCGGCTCCCCGGGACCCGCCGCGTCGAGCGGATAGAGGAGCACCGTCTTGTTCAGCAGGCGGATGAGCTGGCCGGCCATCTGCTCAAACGCCTCCCGTTCGGTCTCGGCGCGCAGGAGCTTCTGGCTCGTTTCCAAAAGGACCTCGGTGCGGTAGGCCTTCATCGCGGCCTGCCGCGCCTGACTGCGAACCCGCATCGTCAGCGTGCTGGTCAGGAAGGAGGCCGTGAACATGACGCCAAAGGTGACGTAGTAGCCGGGGTCGTTGAAGCGGAAGGTGAGATAGGGGGCCGTAAACAGGTAGTTGAAGGCGAGCACGCTGAGCAGCGAGGCGGCCGCGCCGTAAATCCTGCTGCGGGTGCACATCGCGACGAAGAGCACGCCGAGGATATAGACGGTAATAATGTTCGCCTCGCGGAAGTTCCAGCGGGAAAAGAGCATGGAAATCAGGGAGGCGGCCGCGAGGATCCCGGCGGTCTTGAGGGTGTCCGCACCCGAAAGCCCGGCGGACAGCTTCCGCCAGCGGCGCGCGGCGGTGTAGGGCGGGGCGTTGTCGGGGATGATGTGGATATCGATGTTGGGCGCGAGCACGGTCAGCCGTTCCACCAGGTTCTGGCGGCGGACGAAGAGGCCCTTCCGGTTGTTCGAGCGGCCGATGACGATCTTCGAGACGCCGCTCACCTTGGCGTACTCCGCGATCTGCGCCGGGATGTCCTCTCCATAGACGGTGGCGATGTGCGCGCCGAGCTGCTCGGCCAGCCGCAGGTTTTCCCGCAGGCGGCCGCGGTTTTCCCCGTCCAGCTCGGCGGTACCGGGCGTCTCGACAAAGAGGGCGGTGAAGCTGCCGTGGAACGCTCCCGCCATGCGGGCCGCGGTGCGGATGACCTTGGCGTTGGAAGGGGAGCTCGACAGGCAGATGAGGATGTGTTCCTCGGTGTAATAGTCGGCGCCCAGCGGCTTGCCGCGCTCCGCGATGCGGTTCACCCGGTCGGCGGTGCGGCGCAGCGCGATCTCCCGCAGGGCCACGAGGTTCTCCCGCGTGAAGAAATGCCCGAGCGCCCGGTGCGCCTGGTCGGACGCGTAGATCTTCCCCTCCGACAGCCGCTCGATCAGGTCGTCCGGCTCGATGTCCACGAGCTTGACCTGGTCGGCGGAGTCAAAGACGCTGTCGGGCACCCGCTCCCGCACGATCACCCCGGTGATCGAGGCCACGATGTCGTTGAGGCTTTCGATGTGCTGGACGTTCACCGTCGTGTAGACGTCGACGCCCGCCTTGAGAAGCTCCTCGATGTCCTGGTACCGCTTGCGGTGGCGGCAGCCCTCGGCGTTCGTATGGGCCAGCTCATCCACCAGGATGAGCTGTGGGCGCCGCGCGATCGCGCCGTCGAGGTCGAACTCCCGCAGCGCGACCCCCTTGTGGGAGAGGGTGAGCGGCGGCAGCCGCTCGAGCCCGTCGAGCAGCCCGAGCGTGGCGGGCCGGGTGTGCGGCTCGATATAGCCCGCCACCACGTCCACGCCCGCGTCCTTCGCGGCATGCGCGGCTTCAAGCATCGCGTAGGTCTTGCCGACCCCCGCGGCATACCCGAAAAAGATTTTGAGGCGGCCCCGGCTTTCTTTGGGCTTCTCCCCCTTGATCCGGGTGAGGAGCTGGTCGGGGTCGAGGCGCTGTTCGTCCATTTCCGCGCACCTCCGTTTCCTTCCCCAGTTTACCACAAAGATCGTTAGAAGAACATTACGATATCCGCGCCCGATGTAAAGATTCCGTTAAGATTCCATTAAGGGCCCTTCCGTTTACGGAACCTTAACGCCGGCCCCCCAAAGCCTAACGCCGCGTTTACGGCGTCCGTGCTATAAATAGAGCGTTGAGCAAAACACCCCAACACGAAAGAAAGAGGTGACCAACGCAATGAGTGCCGTAATCGCCGCCATCGGCGCCGCATCGGTCCTGATGCTCGCTTATCTGGTTTATATTCTGTTCAGAGGTGATGAAAAATGACCAACCACATCCTGCAATATGTCCTTTATCTTTTGATCCTGGTTCTGCTGGCCGTCCCACTGGGCAAATATATGTACCACGTCATGACCGGCGAAAGGACCTTCCTCTCCCCCCTGCTGCGGCCGGTCGAAAAGGGGCTCTGCAAACTCATGCGCGTCGACCCGACCCAGGAGATGACCTGGAAGCAGTACGCGCTGGCCGCCGTGATGTTCAGCGCCTTCGGATTTCTCTTCCTGCTCCTTCTCAATCTCTTCCAGGGCGTTCTGCCCCTCAACCCCGAAGGACTGCCCGGCTGCTCGTGGCATCTCTCCTTCAACACGGCGGCCTCCTTCGTGACCAATACCAACTGGCAGTCCTACTCGGGGGAGAGCACCCTCTCCTACCTCACGCAGATGCTCGGGCTGACAGTGCAGAACTTCGGCTCGGCCGCGACGGGAATCGCTGTGATGTTCGCACTCATCCGGGGGTTCACGCGGGTGAAATCCACCGGGCTCGGCAGCTTCTGGGCCGACCTTGTGCGGGTGACCCTCTACATACTCATCCCGCTGTCCATCGTGGTCGCGCTCGTCATCGCCTCCCAGGGCGTCGTACAGACGTTCTCGCCCTATGACACCGTCGATCTGCTCCAGCCGGTTGTGCTGGAGGACGGCGCCGCCGTTACCCGGCAGGTCGTCCCGCTCGGCCCAGCCGCCAGCCAGATCGCGATCAAACAGCTGGGAACCAACGGCGGCGGCTTCTTCGGGGTCAACTCGGCGCACCCCTTTGAAAACCCGAACGCGCTTTCCAACCTCTTCGAGATGATCTCCCTGCTGCTCATCCCGGTGGCCTGCTGCTTCACCTTCGGGTACGGCGTCCGGGACAAACGCCAGGGACGCGCGCTCTTTTTGGCGATGCTCATCCTGCTGGTGGCCTTCCTCGGCATCGCAGCGGCCTCGGAGGCGGGCGCCACGCCGCAGCTCGCGCAGGAGGGCGCGGTGGGCATCTCCGCGTCCGGCGCGCAGGCGGGCGGCAACATGGAGGGCAAGGAGTCCCGCTTTGGCATCGCGGCCTCCACAACGTGGGGCGTCTTCACGACCGCGGCCTCCAACGGCTCGGTCAACTCGATGCACGACAGCTACACCCCCTTCGGCGGCATGGTGGAGATGCTCCAGATGGAGCTCGGCGAGGTCGTCTTCGGCGGCGTCGGCTGCGGTCTCTACGGCATGGTCGGCTTTGCCATTCTCACCGTCTTCATCGCCGGGCTGATGGTCGGGCGCACGCCCGAATACCTCGGCAAAAAGATCGAGCCGCGCGAGATGAAGATGGCGGTGCTCGTCTGTCTGGCCACCCCCGTCGCCATCCTGATCGGCACCGGGCTTGCCGCCGCGCTGCCCGCCACCGCCGATTCCCTCAACAACGCCGGCGCGCACGGCTTCTCCGAAATCCTCTACGCCTACTCGTCGGCCGGCGGAAACAACGGCTCCGCCTTCGCGGGCTTCAATGCGAACACCCCCTTCCTGAACGTCTCGATCGGCCTCGTGATGCTCTTTGTGCGGTTCGTGCCGCTCATCGCGACGCTCGCGATCGCGGGCTCCCTCGCGGGAAAAAAGAAGGTCGCGGAGAGCGCCGGGACCCTGCCCACCCACAACGCCCTCTTCATCGGGCTGCTGATCTTCGTGGTCCTGCTCGTCGGCGCGCTGAGCTTCTTCCCGGCGCTCGCGCTCGGACCCATCGCGGAGTTCTTCCAGATGATTGCTTAAAGGAGTGAACCTCATGAATCAAAAACAGACGGCCTTTGTCACAAAGGAGCTGATGCTCCGGGCGGTGAAGGACTCCTTCGTCAAGCTGGCCCCCAAGACCCAGCTGCGCAACCCGGTCATGTTCCTCGTCTATGTCTCGGCGGTCCTGACCACCGCCCTCTATGTCTGCTCCCTCTTCGGGGTTGCGGACGCGCGCCCCGGCTTTATCCTCGCCGTGGCGGTCATCCTCTGGTTCACCGTCCTCTTCGCCGACTTCGCCGAGGCGATCGCCGAAGGGCGCGGTAAGGCGCAGGCCGACGCGCTGCGCGCCGCCAGACAGGACGTGACCGCCAACAAAATCCCCTCCCCCGACCGCCGGGACGAGATCACCCGCGTCAAGAGCGCCTGCCTCCGGAAGGGCGACCTCGTCCTCGTCGGCGTGGGCGAACAGATCCCCGCCGACGGCGAGGTGATCGACGGCGCGGCGTCGGTCGACGAAAGCGCGATCACCGGCGAATCCGCGCCGGTCATCCGCGAATCGGGCGGCGACCGCAGCGCGGTCACCGGCGGCACCACCGTCACCTCCGACCAGCTCGTCATCCGCGTCACAAGCGAGGCGGGCGAGAGCTTTCTGGACAAGATGATCGCGATGGTCGAGGGTGCCTCCCGCAAGAAGACCCCCAACGAGATCGCGCTGCAGATCCTGCTCGTCGCTTTGACGATCATCTTCCTGCTCGTCACCGTCTCCCTCTATCCCTTTTCCGCCTTCTCCGCCGGCCAGGCCGGGATGGTCAATCCCACCTCGGTGACCGCGCTGGCCGCCCTGCTCGTCTGCCTCGCGCCCACCACGATCGGCGCGCTGCTCTCCGCAATCGGCATCGCGGGCATGAGCCGCCTCAACCAGGCCAACGTCCTCGCGATGAGCGGCCGCTCGATCGAGGCGGCGGGCGACGTGGATACCCTGCTGCTCGACAAGACGGGCACCATCACCCTCGGCAACCGGCAGGCGTACGAGTTGATCCCCGTCGACGGCACCGACATCCACGAGCTGGCCGACGCGGCGCAGCTCTCCTCGCTCGCCGACGAGACTCCCGAGGGGCGCAGCGTCGTTGTGCTCGCCAAGGAGCAGTTCGGCCTGCGCGGGCGGAACCTCGGCGGCCTGCACGCCAGCTTCATCCCCTTCACCGCCAAGACCCGGATGAGCGGCGTGGACTACGCCGGCAACGAAATCCGCAAGGGTGCGGCCGAGGCGGTCAGGGCCTACGTCGCCGGGCAGGGCGGCGCCTACTCCAAACAGTGCGAGGAGGCCGTTGAGCAGATCGCCCGCCAGGGCGGCACCCCCCTCGTCGTCGCCAAAAACGGGCGGGTGCTCGGCGTCATCCACCTCAAGGACATCATCAAGCAGGGGGTCAGGGAGAAGTTCGCCGACCTGCGCAAAATGGGCATCCGCACCGTCATGATCACCGGCGACAACCCCCTCACCGCCTCCGCCATCGCGGCGGAGGCCGGGGTGGACGACTTTCTTGCCGAGGCCACCCCGGAGGGCAAGCTGCAGATGATCCGGGACCTGCAGGCCAAAGGACACCTCGTCGCAATGACGGGCGACGGCACCAACGACGCGCCCGCGCTCGCGCAGGCGGACGTGGCCGTCGCGATGAACACCGGCACGCAGGCGGCCAAGGAGGCGGGCAACATGGTCGACCTCGACTCGTCGCCGACCAAGCTGATCGACATCGTGCGCATCGGCAAGCAGCTCCTCATGACCCGCGGCAGCCTGACCACCTTCTCGATCGCCAACGACGTGGCCAAGTACTTCGCCATCCTGCCCGCCCTCTTCATGGGGCTCTACCCCGGGCTTTCCGCCCTCAACATCATGGGCCTGCACAGCGCCGAAAGCGCCATCCTCTCGGCGATCATCTACAACGCGCTCATCATCGTGGCGCTCATCCCGCTGGCCCTCCGGGGCGTCCGCTACCGGGAGGTGCCTGCCGCGAAGCTGCTCTCCCGCAACCTCGTCGTCTACGGCCTCGGCGGTATCATCGCCCCGTTTATCGCCATCAAACTGATCGACATGCTGCTCGTCCTCTTCGGGCTCGTGCTCTAAAGAAAGGCGGTTATCACATGAAAACCCTGAAAGAATATACGGTCAAGGCGCTTGTGGTCTGCGTGGCGCTCACCATTCTCTGCGGCGTCGTCTACCCGCTCGCCGTCACCGGGATCTGTCAGCTCGCCTTCCCCAAGCAGGCGAACGGCAGCATCATCGAGATCGACGGGAAAAAGTACGGCAGCGCCCTGCTTGCGCAGGAATTTACCGGCGACGAGTACCTCTGGGGCCGCGTGATGGCCCTCAACACCGGCGCCTTCCACGATGATGACGGCAGCCCGCTCTTATACGCGGGCCCCTCCAACAAAAGTCCCGCGAGCGCGGAATACGGGCGGATGATCGCCGAGCGGGTCGAAAAAATCCGCGCCGCCCATCCCGAGCGCGCGGACGAACCCATCCCGGTGGACCTCGTGACCGGTTCCGGCTCGGGGCTTGACCCGCACATCTCCCCCGCCGCGGCCGAATATCAGGTGGAGCGGGTCGCGCGGGCGCGCGGCGTCACCGCCGATGAGGTGCGCGCGGTGATCGCGGAATACACCGACGGGCGGCTGCTCGGCATATTCGGGGAGCCTACCGTCAACGTGCTCGAGGTGAACCTCGCCCTCGACGGGATTTTAAAGTAAGATTCCCAAATGATAAGGCCCGCCGCAACTGCGGCGGGCCTTATCATGTTCCTTTTCGCTTGTAAAAAGGACCCGAAAAGCGCCTGAGGGATTGGGCTTTTCGCCGCTATTAAAAAGCCGGCAACCCATTTAAAGAACCGCTTCCGCGAAGCCGCCGCTCTCACGCAGCGACCCGTCGGGCATCACCCACAGCGCCTCGGTGTCCTCCATCCCCTCCACGAGCGCCAGTCCCTCCTCATAGGGCATGTTGTAGAGCGCCGTCGACAGCGCGTCCGCCGCCCCCGAGTCGGGCGTCAACACGCTCACCGCCGTATAATAAGCGGCGGGCATGAGCGTCTCCGGGTCGATGATGTGGTGGTAGGTCTTTCCGTCCACCGTGTAATACCGCTGGTAGCTGCCGCTCGTCACAAGCGAGCGGTCCCGAAGCCCCACCGTGCAGAGGAACTGCGGGCCGCCCTCCCCCATGCCGGGGTTCTGCACTCCCACCTTCCAGGGGGAACCGCGCCCGTCCATGCTCCCGATCGCGCGCACGTTGCCGCCCACGCTCACGAGCAGGCTTTCGATCCCCTTTTCCTCCGCCGCCCGGCAGGCCCGCTCGACCGCGTATCCCTTGGCGACCGCCCCCACGTCGAGGCGCATCTCCGGGTCCGCGAGATAGACGGTCGAGGCCGCCTCGTCGATCACGACCTTGTCGATATCGGTGTGCGCCGCCGCCTCCCGCAGCTTTTCCATCGGCGGCAGCTTGGCGGAAAGCGGGTCGTCGATCCCCCGTTCCCGGTAGTCGTGCCAGATGGACAGAACGCTCCCGAACGCGACGTTCACCTTCCCGCCCGTGAAGGTGTAGAGCTCCTTCGCCTCAAGCAGCAGGTCGATCACCGGGCGCTCCACCACGACCGGCGCGACGCCCGCGCGGTCGTTGATCGTCTTGATGTTGTGGACGCCCTCGTAGTCGTTATAGATGTCGTAGAGCCGGTGGTAGCGTTCCAGCTCGTCGTGAACGAACTGCGCCTCCTCGGTAAAAGCCGCCTTGTCGTCGGTATAGCCGACGATCGTCGTCACCGTATCGAAGAGGGTCAAAAAGGTCGCCTCATACCGCGGCGTCTCCGCCTCCGGCCGCCCGCAGGCGGGCAGCGCCGCCAGCAGCAGCGCGAGCAGGCATGCCGTCCATTTCCTCATCCGTTTGCACTCCCGAAAAAGGAAGGGACGGTCCCCGTCCCTTCCTTTTCATTTTATTCCGTTCAGCCCGCGTTTTCCGCGGCCTTCTGGAGGATCGTGTTGAAGTCGCCGATGCCGATCGTCACCGAGGCGGCCAGCTCCGCGTCCGTCGGGGAGCCGTGGTCGTTCACCGCCAGGCCGGAAAGCTCCGCCGGGGTCTTGCCCAGTGCGTACTGCGCGTAGTTCTCCGCCTGCTGGTACCACTCCAGCCCGATCCCCGAGGCCTTCTTCATGCCGTAGGCCTCCTTGAGCTCGTTCTTCGTCTGCGGCGCGACCGCCAGGTCGGTCGTGATCTTGCCCGCTTTGTCGAAATTCACGTTGCTCTGCGAGCCGTCGAGGATGCAACTCGTAATCCGGCCGTCCGGCCCGAAGGTCGCCGCCGTGTACATCGAATACGCCTGTGCCAGGCCGTCCTCGTCCCCCGCGTCGGTGGATTTCGACATGTTCGTCTCGATCCCCAGCCCGAGCTTGTCGCCCGCCTTCGCGCCCATCGGCTTCGCGTTCGCGACCGCCTTCTCGACCGTCTCGAGCCAGCCGCCGACCGACATCGTCACCGACGACGCAAGCTCCGCGTCGCCCGCGTGCCCGTCCTCCGTCACCGCGATGCCCCTGATCTCATCCAGCGTCTTGCCCGTCACGTAGGCGGCCAGCGCGTCCGCCTGCTCGTTCCACTCCCTGCCGATTCCGGAGGCCTTCTTCATGCCATACTCTTCCTTAAGCTCCTGCTTGGTCCGGAACATCGTGTCCGTTCCGACGAGCAGCTTCCCCTCCTTCGAGAAGGGGATCTTCGCCTGCACCCCGTCGATCTTGCAGTCGACGATGCGGCCGTCCGCGTCGACGAGCACCGCCACGACGTTCGAGTCCGCCTGCGCGAGGCCGTCCTCGTCGCCCGCGTCCTTCGAGCTGCCCACCGAGTTGATTACCGCCAGCCCGGTCATAAGGCCGCCCTCGCTCAGGGAGGCGGCGCCCGCGTTTTCCGCGGCCTTCTGGAGGATCGTGTTGAAGTCGCCGATGCCGATCGTCACCGAGGCGGCCAGCTCCGCGTCCGTCGGGGAGCCGTGATCGTTCACCGCCAGGCCGGAAAGCTCCGCCGGGGTCTTGCCCAGCGCGTACTGCGCGTAGTTCTCCGCCTGCTGGTACCACTCAAGCCCGATCCCCGAGGCCTTTTTCATGCCGTAGGCCTCCTTGAGCTCGTTCTTCGTCTGCGGCGCGACCGTCAGGTCGGTCGTGATCTTGCCCGCTTTGTCGAAGTTCACGTTGCTCTGCGAGCCGTCGAGGATGCAGCTCGTAATCCGGCCGTCCGGCCCGAAGGTCGCCGCCGTGTACATCGAATACGCCTGTGCCAGGCCGTCCTCGTCCCCCGCGTCGGCGGACTTGGACATGTTCGTCTCGATCCCCAGCCCGAGCTTGTCGCCCGCCTTCGCGCCCATCGGCTTCGCGTTCGCGACCGCCTTCTCGACCGTCTCGAGCCAGCCGCCGACCGACATCGTCACCGACGACGCAAGCTCCGCGTCGCCCGCGTGCCCGTCCTCCGTCACCGCGATGCCCCTGATCTCATCCAGCGTCTTGCCCGTCACGTAGGCGGCCAGCGCGTCCGCCTGCTCGTTCCACTCCCTGCCGATGCCGGAGGCCTTCTTCATGCCGTACTCTTCCTTAAGCTCCTGCTTGGTCCGGAACATCGTGTCCGTTCCGACGAGCAGCTTCCCCTCCTTCGAGAAGGGGATCTTCGCCTGCACCCCGTCAATCTTGCAGTCGACGATGCGGCCGTCCGCGTCGACGAGCACCGCCACGACGTTCGAGTCCGCCTGTGCGAGGCCGTCCTCATCGCCCGCGTCCTTCGAACTGCCCACCGAGTTGATCACCGCCAGCCCGGTCGAAAGCTCCGCGCCCGCCGGGACCTGCACCGGATTCTCCGGGGCGGGGTTCTCCTGCGGCTGCTGCGATTCACTTCCGGATGAAGCCTGCGGGCCGAAGGGGGAATACCCCTTCGGCAGATTGGAGCTGCATCCCGCCAGCAGCGAGGCCGCCAAGACGAGGCTGAGCGCCGTCGCAAAAATTCGTTTCATATCGGTTCCTCCTTCGATCGTCACCGGCCGGGCTTCGCCGCCGGCTGTAGCTTGAGGCCGTAAAATGCCCTGTCCAGTATCTCCGTGAGCCGCCGCCGCTTCTCCCCGGGAGCGCCGAGCTCCCCGAGCAGCTTGGCCGCGCGGTCGTAATAGCGTTTGGAAAGCCGGCGAGCGTCGTCGAGCCCGCCGCTCGCGCGGACCCGTTCGTCCACCTCGGCGCGCGCGAGTTTCCCTCTCCGCGCGCGCTCGAGAAAGGCGGGGTCCTGTTCGAACGCCCGGATGAGCGGCAGCGTGACGACCCCCTGCTCGTAGTCCGACCGCACCGGCTTTTTGGCGGTCGCCTCGTCCGATTCAAAATCGATGCAGTCGTCGGTGAGCTGGAAGATCATGCCGATCTGCCGCCCGAGCCGCGCGTACCGGCGGATGAGCCGCTCCTCCTCTGTAAAGAAGAGCGCGCCCGCGTAAAACGCCGCCTCAAAGAGGGCGGCCGTCTTGCCCCCGATGATCTTGAGGTAGCGGTAGGCGGTCAGCTCGAGGTTGCCGTTATTGAGGTGCTGGCCCAACTCCCCGAGGCAGATGCGCCCCACATAGTCGGGCAGCCGCAGGTCAAGGTAGCGTTCCCGGTCGCCCACCTGCGCCGCGAGCCGCAGGGAAGCGGCGAGCAGGTAGTCGCCGCAGATGACCGCCGTGCGCCTGCCGTACATGCGCTGGAGGGTGGGGATGCCGCGCCGCAGGTCGGCGTCGTCGATGACGTCATCGTGCACGAGCGTCGCGAGGTGGAGCATCTCGACGGCGGCGGCCAGCTCCGCCGCGTCGGCGGGAATCCCGCCGTCCTCCCCCTGTGCGCAGGCGAGCAGGGCGGCGGCGCGGATCATCTTGCCCCGCGCGCCCGCGAGGTGCGCGGTATAGCTGCGGATCAGACCCGGCGAGCCGGTGAGGGCCCCGTCGATGCGTTCCTTCACCGCCTCGAACGCCGCGTCAAATCCGGGGTAGCAGGCGGCCTGGGGGCGCGCCTGATTTTGTGTCGCGTCAATCATTGTAGAGATACCACTTTCTGACAAACCTGACGTTTTTCCAGTGTTTTTTTAGGGCGGGCATGACGTAGTAGTCGAGGCCCAGCGTCCTGCCGCCGCCGATGAGCACCGCAATCGCGGCGAAGATCATCCAGAAGGTGTTGAGGTAGAGCCCCGTCGTGGTGACGAACATGAACTGCAGCACGAGCGAGGCGGCGGAGGCCGGGAAGTTGAAGAGGCCGCCGATCAGCGCCAGCCCGATGAGGATTTCGAGCACCACGATGGTGATCTGCATGAACATCTGCATCCCGTCGCTGGCAAGCACCACATGGTCGACGAACCAGTTGATAAAGGGGATGTCGATCTTGAAGGCGTAGTCCGCCAGCGTGGAATGGGCCAGGTCGGTGCCGCTGACAAGCGTCACGTCCATAAATCCGAGCAGCCGGTAGCTGAACACCGCCACGCCGCTGGCCACCGCCTCGCCGACCTCGGCGGTCGCGGTGGCGACCGCGTCGACGGCCCCGGAGGTCGCGCCCGCGACCGCGTTGACCATATCAGTCACGTTGCGCGCGCCCGCGGCGGAGAGGATCTTGTTGAAGAAGCCGGTCGCGCCGCTGAAGAAGCCGGTGAGCTGCGGGGTCTGCATCCAGCCCTCGACGATCTTCATGACGCCCTCGAACACCCAGCAGACGCCCAGCCAGACGCGCAGCGGCACGAGCAAAAAGCTCGGGGTGCGGTTGGAAAAATGCCCGCCCACAAAGCTGCGGCAGTTGCGGATGGTGAAGAACTCGTGCCTCAAATAGCTGATGACCTTGTTCCAGCCGAGCACCTGCACGAAGTAGACGACGTTGATGAAATGCTTGGTAAACATCGCCAAGAAGGAGGGCAGGCAGATCATGTGGTTGGGGGTGCCCACCTGCGCGACGCCGTACCTGCCGCCGACCGACACCATGACCCCGTGGAACTTGGGACGGTAGTCCTCCAGCTCCCCCTGCCCGGTGAGCTGCACCGTCAGGTTGTGGGCGATCGTGTCGGCGCTCTGCTCGCAGTTTTCGACCATCTGCGGGACGGGGTTCTCCTCCCCCTCGGGGACGTACATGATGTTGTCGCCCGCGATGAACACGTCCTCGTGGTCGACTGCGCGCAGGTATTTGTCGGTGACGACCCGGCCGCGGCGGGCGGTCTGGAGGGCCTTGGCCGCCTCGGAGACGATGTCGCTCGACTCGATGCCCGCCGTCCAGATGACGGTGCCCGCCTGGTGGCACTCGACGGTGTCTCCCTGCTTGAGCTCGATGTAGTCCTTGCCGATGCCCGCGACGCCGGTTCCGAGCATGACCTGCACGCCCATCTTCGTGAGCCTGCGCTCCACCTTGTCGGAGAGCTTCTTCGGCAGGATGGGCACCGTGCGGTCGAGCACGTCGACGTCGAACATCGACACCTCGTCCCGGTCGATCTCGAATTTCTCGCAGAGCAGCGGCACCAGCTCGGCCAGCTCGCCCGCCATCTCGACGCCGGTGAAGCCCGCGCCGACCACATAGAAGGTCAGCAGCCTGCGGCGCTCGGCCGGGTCGGTCTCGCGCGCGGCGCGGCGGAAGACGTGGAGCAGGTGCTCGCGCAGGACGACCGCGTCGTCGTAGGACCACAGGGTATAGGAGATCTCCTCCGCGCCCGGCACGCCGAAGAAGGTCGGCTTGGAGCCGGTCGCGAGGATGAGATAGTCGTAGGGGTAGGTGCCCACGCGCCCTTCGAGCACCTTGCCGTCAAAATCGATCGAGGTGACCGTGTCAAGCACCACATGTACGTTGCGTCCCGCGAAGACCCGTTCGAGGCTGATCTTGATGCTGTCCTCATCCACGCGGTGTGCGGCGACCTCGTGCAGCTCGGTGTACATGGTGTGGAAGGGGTTTTTGTCGATGACGGTGATCTGCACGTTCTCCTGTTTTTTCAGCCGTTTCGCCAGTTTTTTGGCGGTCAGGACGCCCGCGTAGCCCGCGCCGACAATGACAATGTTTTTCAATGCTTTCATCTCCTAAATGTGAACTCCGCCAGTTCGCTCCCGGCGTGAAATCATTTGCGCTCGTTCGTTTCGCCGTCCGGGGGCATCCCCGCCGCGGCCTTCAGCAGGAAGATCTCCTCGACCGTTTCGATCAGCCGGATCGCCCGCTGGTCGACGATCTTGTAGACCATGCTCTGTCCCTGTTTGTCGCACTCAACAATCCGGTTGGCCCGCAGCAGCGTCAGGTGCTGGGAGAGCGCCGACTGGGTGATCCCCTTGAGGCGCTTGTGCAGCTGCCCGACGTTCATGGGGCCGGTCATCAAATGGCAGAGGATGACCATGCGGTTTTCGTTCGCCAGCAGCGCGCAGAGCGCCGCCGCGTCCTTCGCTGGATTCGCCATTGATTCCCCCCCGTTTTTCGTGTATAATATTAAGGAAATTAGTAATTAAGCAATTTCTAATATAATTATATCTTTGGTATTTGTCAAGTATTTATCAATGGTTTTTTGCCATTTTATATAATGTGTCCAACTTCCCCGCCATCTATTTAACAAATTACCCGATAACCGTTTTTTCCAGAGAAAGGAGGCCGTCCGGATTGGCCTACCGGGACTTGCAGGCATTCATCGCCGCGCTCGAAAAGCGCGGCGAACTCATGCGGATTTCCGCGCCCGTCTCCCCCATCCTGGAGATCACCGAAATCGCCGGCCGCGTCATGAAGCGCGGCGGCCCGGCCCTTCTCTTCGAGCGGGTCGAGGGCTCCGATTTCCCCCTGCTCATCAACGCGATGGGCTCCGACGCACGCATGGCGCTCGCGCTGGGCGCCGAAAGCCTCGACGAAATCGGCGGCGACGTGGCCCGCTACCTCGATTTCGGCAACTACACCTCTCTCGGAAACCTCGTCCGCTTCGCCCCTCGTCTCCCGCGCCTTGCCGCCTGCTTTCCCCACCGGCGCCGCCTGCGCCTTACCCGCCCGCCCTGCCAGCAGGTGATCGAGCGGGAGCCCGACCTCTCGGCGCTGCCGGTGCTCCACTGCTGGCCGCAGGACGGCGGCCGCTTCTTCACCCTGCCGCTCGTCTTCACGAAGCTGCCGGGCGCGCGGACGCAGAACTGCGGCATGTACCGGATGCAGGTGCTCGATAAGACCTCCACCGCCATGCACTGGCACAAGCACAAGGACGGCTCTGCCATCTATGAGGCGTGGCGGGCGCGGGGCGGGAAAATGCCCGTCGCGGTCGCGCTCGGCTGCGGCCCCGAGATCACCTACGCCGCGACCGCGCCGCTGCCGCCCGGTCTCGACGAGATGCTGCTCGCGGGCTTCCTGCGCAGGCGGCCCGTCGCGCTGACAAAATGCGTCGCCAGCGACCTGTGGGTGCCGCGGGACGCGCAGTTCGTGCTCGAGGGATACGTCGACACCGAGGAGCCCCCCGTGTGGGAGGGCCCGTTCGGCGACCACACCGGCTACTACTCGCTGACCGACTGGTACCCCCGCTTCCACGTCACCTGCGTCACCCGCCGGAGAAACCCCGTCTACCCGGCGACCGTCGTGGGCAGGCCCCCGATGGAGGACTGCTATCTGGCGAAGGCCACCGAACGCATCTTCCTGCCCGTGCTGAAGCTGCAGATGCCCCAGCTGTGCGACCTCTGCCTCCCCTTCGAGGGGGTGTTCCACAACTGCGCGGTCGTCTCGGTCAGAAACGACTTCCCCGGCGCGGCGCGCACCGTCATGAACGCGATGTGGGGGATGGGACAGATGCGCTACACCAAGCTGATCGTCGCGGTGGACGCGTCGGTCGACCCGCGGGACACCGGCGCAGTGCTCGCGGCGGTGCTCCAAAACGCCGATCCCGCGTCGGACTACCTCCTCTCGGACGGCCCGCTCGACGCGCTCGACCACTCGTCCGACCGCGCCCTCTACGGCGCGCGGCTGGGCGTCGACGCAACCGCGAAACCGGGCGTAACGCCCCGTCCGGGGCGTTACGCCCTCCTGCCGGTCCAAAAGCGCGCGCCGGGCGACGGCCGGGAGGCCGCGCTGGCCGCGCTCGAGGCGGAGGGCGTCTCGTTCGCCGTGGCGCTCGACGACACGGTGGACCTCGCCGACCGCTCGGAGGTGCTCTGGCGGGTCTTCAACAACATCGACGCGGGGCGCGACCTCGTGGTGAAGGACGGGAAAATCGCGCTCGACGCGACGAAAAAGCTGCCGGGGGAGGGGCTCACCCGCCCCTGGCCGGACGACATCACGATGTCGCCGGAAATGGCCGCGCGGGTGGACGCGCGGTGGGAAGAATACGGATTCTGACGTGGAGGCGCCTTCGATATGGAACTCGCTCATAAACTGATTCGGAAGCTGCGCGCCTACGGGACGCTCGTGATGTTCAGCCACACGATCTTCTCCCTCTCGTTCGGCGCCGTCGCCTTCCTCGCCGCGTCGAACGGCAGGCCGCGACTCTGGACGGCGGCGTGGGCCGCGCTCGCCTTCCTGTCGGCGCGCACGGGGGCCAACGCCCTCAACCGCGCGGTCGACGCGAAGATCGACGCGAAAAACCCTCGCACCGCCGGACGGCAGATCCCGCGCGGCGAAATCTCCGTGCGCGAGACGGTCGCGCTTTCAGCCGCCTGCTTCGCGCTGCTCGTCGTGAGCGCCGCGATGCTGAACCCCCTCTGCCTGGTCCTCTCCCCCCTCGCCCTCCTGATGATGGCCTTCTACTCCTATACCAAGCGGTTCACCTGGCTCTGCCACCTCTTTCTGGGCGCGACCTGCGGCATCGCGCCGGTCGGCGCGTGGCTCGCTGTGACGGGGCGGTTTTCCCTGCCGCCGCTGCTGCTCGGCGCGGCCAACTGCCTGTGGACCGCCGGCTTCGACGTCATCTACGGCTGCCAGGACTATGACTTCGACCGGCAAAACGGCCTTCATTCGATCCCCGTGCGGTTCGGCGTGGCGGGCGCGCTGCATATCAGCACCGCGTTTCATGCCGCGGCGCTCGTCTGCCTCGCGGCCTTCCTCCTGCTGGAGCCGCATATGGGACTCCTCTTCGGCGCGGGGCTGCTCGCCGCCGCCGCCCTCATGGCGGTGCAGCACACAATGGTCTCCCCCCGGCGGCTTGAGGGGGTCAACGTCGCCTCCTACAGCATGAGCCAGCTCACCAGCCTTGCGCTGCTGGTCTTCGGCATCCTCGACATCTACCTCTGAAAGAAGGGCTTCTATGGAAACCTACATCATCGGGATCACCGGCGCGAGCGGGAGCGCCTACGCGCTGCGCATCTCGGACGCCCTGCTGGAAAGCGGCGCGGCCCTGCGGGTCGTCGCCACCGATACCGGCCGCCGGGTGCTGGAATATGAGACGGGCGTATCGCTCGAACGCTGGTCCGGGGAACGCCCCAACGCCGTGCTCGAGGACAACGCCGACCTCTTCTCCCCGCTCGCGAGCGGCTCGCGGCGGTTCGCGGGGATGGTGGTCGCGCCCTGCTCGATGTCGACGCTCGGCAGGCTCGCGTGCGGCGTCACGACCGACCTGCTCACCCGGGCGGCGGACGTCATGCTCAAGCAGCGGCGGCCCCTCCTGCTGGTGCCGCGCGAAACGCCGCTCACCTCGATCCACCTGCAAAACATGCTGACGCTCAGTCAGTGCGGCGCGACGATCCTGCCCGCGATGCCCGCGTTTTACCACCGCCCCCGGACGGTCGACGACCTTGTCTCCTTCGTGGCGGGCCGGGCGCTCGACTGCCTGGGCGTTGAAAACCATCTATATCAGCGTTGGAGGGAAGAACCATGAAAAAAACCATTTTGAAGCGCGCCGCGGCCCTGTTGCTCGCGGCGCTCGCCGCGGCGGGGCTCGCCGCGTGCGGCAGACAGCCCGAGCCCGATACGCTGCGCATCGGCGTCATGTATTCGTCCGACATCATCCCGCTGGCGGTCATGAAGGACCAGAAGCTCGATGAAAAGCAGGGCGTCGTCCTCGACATGCAGGTCTTCTCCTCCGCCAAGGACCGCGACGCGGCGCTGCAGGCGGGCGAGCTCGACGGGGTGTTCACCGATTTCATCGGCGCGTGCATCTACCAAAACGCCGGGCTCGACGTGAAGATCACCGGCATGACCGACGGCGACTACCTGCTGCTCGCCGGTCCGGATTCCGGCGTCACGACGCTCGCGGACGCCGCCGGGAAATCGATCGCGATTTCGGAAAACACGCTGATCGAATACGCGCTTGACTACATCCTTACGCAGGAGGGGTACGGCGCGGACTACCTCAAAAAGGAGGTCGTCCCCCGCATCCCCGACCGCCTTGAGATGCTGCGCAGCGGCGAGGTCGACCTCTGCCTGCTGCCCGAGCCGTTCGCGACCCTCGCCCTCACCGACGGCGCCGTCGAGCTCGGCAGCGCCAACACGGCGGGGCTCTATCCCGCCGTCTCCGCCTTCACCCAGTCGGCGATCGACGGGAAGGCCGGCGCGATCAGAAAGTACTACGCCGCCTACGACGAGGCGGTCGACTACGTGAACAACACCCCCCTCTCGGAATACGAGCCGGTCGTGATCGCGGGCGCGGGCTTCCCAGAGGAGCTCGCGGGCAGAATCGAGCTGCCCGTCTTCCGCAAAAACGCGCTGCCCGACGCCGCCGTCCTCTCCGACGCGGTCGCCTGGGCCTCGGGCAAGGGGCTCTGCCCCGCTTCCCTCACCCCAGCCGACCTGCTCGGCGACCTCGGATAAGCGCGATGCTGGAAGTTGAAAACCTCACGGCGCGCTACCCGCGCGCGAGCCGCCCGGTCATCGACGGGCTCTCCTTCTCCCTCGGGGAAGGGGGGCTGCTTGCACTGCTCGGGCCGTCCGGCTGCGGCAAGACGACGCTACTGAACCTGCTGGCCGGGGTGCTCCCACCCACGGGCGGGAGCGTCCGCTTCTGCGGCGCACCCCTCTCCCCGCGTGATACCGCCATCGGCCTCATCCCCCAGAACTACGGCCTGCTCCCCTGGAAGACGGTGCGGGAGAACTGCCTTTTCTGCGCGCGGCTGCGCGGCGCGTCCGGCGAAAGGGAGCTTGACGCCCTCTGCGCGCGGCTGGGCATCGGCGGCCTGCTCGACCGCTACCCGCGCGAATTAAGCGGCGGGCAGGCGCAGCGGGCGGCGCTGGCGCGCGCGCTGCTCATGAAGCCGCGCCTGCTGCTGATGGACGAACCCTTCGCCGCGCTCGACGCGGCGGCGGCCGACCGCGCCAGGCGGCTCTGCTTCGAGCTCTGGCGGGATTCGGGCGCAACGGCGGTCGTGGTGACCCACCGCCCGGAGGAGGCGCTCTACCTCGCGGGCCAGATCGCCGTCATGGGAAAGGGCGGGCGCTTTACCCGCCTCCTGGAGAACCCCTGGCAGGGCCTGCCCGAGCCGGGCGGCCCCTATTTCGAGGCGTTCTCCCACGAGCTGCGGCGGGAAATCCTGCTCGCCGCCGGAGAGGAGGCCGCGTCATGAAAAAGACGGGCGCCTTCCTGCTCGGCTTCGCGGCGGTCAACCTGCTCTGGCTGGCCGCCGCCGCGCTGCTCGACACCCGCGCGCTGCCCGGCCCCGCGGAGGTGTACGCCCACTTTGGGGACGTGCTCGCCGCGGGCGTCTTCCGCCACATCGGCGCGAGCCTCTGGCGGGTGTTCGCGGGGCTTTTCCTCGCGCTCGCGGTCGGGGTGCCGGTCGGCCTGCTGATGGCCGCCTCCCCCCGTTGGAACGCCCTGCTCCACCCGGTCGTCTACTTCTCCTACCCCGTCCCCAAGACCGCCCTGCTGCCCGTCGCGATGCTCCTTTTCGGCCTGCGGGACGGCTCGAAGATCCTCATCATCCTGCTGACCGTCCTCTTCCAGGTGATCGTCGCCACGCGGGACGCGGCCCGGGCCGTCGACCCCGGCCTCTACCAGGTGGCCGTCAGCGCAGGGGCCTCGCGCGGCCGCCTGCTCGGACAGATCACGCTTCCCGCCGTGCTGCCCGAGCTCTTCACCAGCCTGCGCATCGGCGTGGGCACCGCGCTGGCCGTCCTCTTCATCGTCGAGGCGTACGGCACCCGCGCGGGGATCGGCTACTACATCCTCGACGCATGGAGCCGCATCGACTACCTCGAAATGTACGGCGGCATCGTCGTGATCTCGGTGGTGGGCGCGGCGCTCTTTCTGGCCGTCGACCTGCTCGCGCGGCGGCTCTGCCGCTGGAAGGAGCCGTCCTGACCGGGCTCTACCGGGGATTCCACCAGCCGTTTACCCCGGTCGACCGTCATTCGCGTGCCAAACCCGGCGGCTTCTGGTATCATGAACACAATTACCAAAGGAGGGGCGCGGATGGATTATAACCATATGGGGGACCTCATCAGCAGCGTTCGGAAATCGAAAAACATGACGCAGAAGGAGCTCGCCGACCTGCTGCACGTGACGGACAAGGCGGTGTCCAAATGGGAGCGCGGAATCTCCTGCCCCGACATCGGCACCCTTCCCGCGCTCGCGGACATCCTCGGGATCTCGACCGACGAGCTGCTGCGCTGCCGCGGGCAGGCTCCCGCCGAAAACCGCGGCGCGCCCGCGGGGCGGGAGCTCCGCCGGACGGCCCTGCCGGTCCTCCGGGCGGTCGGACTCGCGATGGGCGTCGCCACACTGGTGCTTTCCGTGCTCGGGAAGCTGGACGGCCGGACAGCGGCCACCCTGCTGTCTATCGGCGTCACCTGCATCGGGATCGTGCAGCTGTCGGAGTAATGTTATACAGTTGGTAATATATTCTATCATTTATCCCATAAAAAGGGACGCAGCGGCAAGCCGCTGCGTCTCTTTTTTGGGGATATGAGGAGGTCAAAAGAAATCAGGCGAAGAGGTCGTTGAGCGCCTCGCTCATCGTCGGGTGGGTGAAGACCTGCCTGCCGAGCACGGTATAGTCGGCGTCGAGGTCCATCGCGAGCTTGACGATGTTGATCATCTCGTAGCTCTCCTCGCAGAAGAGCATCGCGCCCAGGATCTTGTTGGTGTCCGCGTCGACGACCGCCTTGAGCAGGCCGACGGGGTGCTTCAGCACCTGCGCCTTGGGGATGGCGGCGGCCGGCAGGGTAAGGACCTTCACATTGCGGCCCGCCTCGCGCGCCTCCCTTTCGTTGAGGCCGACGCGGGAGAAGGAGGGGTCGATGAAGACGCTGTAGGGGACGTTTTTACGCCTGGCGGCGTCGTAATCGCCGCCCGAAAGCTGCGACCAGACGATTCGGAAATCGTCGAGGGAGACGTAGGTGAACTGCAAGCCGCCCACAACGTCCCCCATCGCCCAGATGTTCGGGGCGGTGGTGCGCAGCTTTTCGTCCACCTTGACCGCGCCGCGCGGAGTCAGCTCGACTCCCGCCTCGGCCGCGTTGAGGCCGTCGGTGTTGGGGCGGCGGCCGGTCGCGACGAGCACCGCGTCCGCCGCGAGCGTCTCTTCCGCGCCCTCCCGCGCGAAGGTCACCTCCGCGTGGTCGCCCGCGTCCGCGACCTTTTTGACCGCCGCGCCGATCTGGAAGGCGACGCCCTTTGCTTCGAGCGCCTTTTTGATTTCGGCGGCGATATCCGCGTCCTCGCGGGGCAGGAACACGGGCGCGCCCTCGAACACCGTGACCTGCGAGCCGAAGCCCGCGTAAATCGAGGCGAACTCGAGCCCGATGTAGCCTCCGCCGATGATTGCCAGCCGGCGGGGGAGCTTTTCAAGGTCCATGAGCCCCTCGCTCAGGTAGACGAACGGGTTCTCCCGGAGCCCCTCGATGGGCGGGACGACGGGGGTGGAGCCGGTGTTGATGAAGATCTGCTTCCCCTCGAGGACGAGCGTCTCCCCCCGGTCGGACACGACCCGCACCTGCGTCGGCGAAAGGAAGCTGCCCATGCCGTTGAAGACGGTGACGTTGGGGTTGCCGTCGAGCTTGTCAAAGTTCTTTTTGCGCAGCATGGCGGTCAGGCGGCGTTTCTCCTCGATGGCGGCGGCGTAGAACGCCTGCTTCTTCTCAAAGTCCGCGTTTCGGTGCCCGTGGGAGATGCCCGAACTGCGCACCAGCGATTTGGAGGGGATGCACCCCACGTTGATG
The DNA here is from genome assembly GCF_900199635.1 of Anaerotruncus massiliensis (ex Togo et al. 2026). Classification (GTDB taxonomy): domain Bacteria; phylum Bacillota; class Clostridia; order Oscillospirales; family Ruminococcaceae; genus Anaerotruncus; species Anaerotruncus massiliensis. The sequence continues at coordinate 2,293,261 of NZ_LT962687.1, forward strand.
CAGGTGCCCCCATACATCCTGTCGGATTTTTCGATCATTGCGACGGTTTTTCCGCTCGCGCCGAGTTTGCCCGCGAGGGTTTTGCCCCCCTTGCCGAAACCGATTACGATTGCGTCATACTGCTTCACAAAAATGCCTTCTTTCTCAGCTCGTGTGTGGTCCGAATATTTTCCGGTCGATGTCCGCGATGGTGATCTCCCCCAGCCTGCGGCGGCAGAGCTCGTCGAGGTCGGAATAGATGTCGTCCATGATGTCCCCCATGCCGGAGGCCACCAGGCAGGCCTTCTCCCGGTCGCCCGGCTTCCAGCAGGCGGATACCAGCCGGACGTCGACCGCCTCGTCGATGCGGCGGAGGGTGACCTCCGCGGGAGCCTTGATGAAATGGTATCCCCCGTCGACCCCCTCCTTGGTGGCGACGAGGCCCGCCTTCTTCAGCTTGGCCATCACCTTGCGCACCCGCGCCGGGTTGGTGCAGATGTTTTCGGCGAGCGCCTCGCTCGAGACGGTTTCCCCCTTGTGGTTGAGATAGACCAGCGCGTGCACCGCGATGGCGAATTCACTTGTCATCTGTGTTTCCTCCTTATTGCATCCACTAACTGTAATTGTACATCATACAGTTAGCGGAATCAAGAGGCAATCTGCCGCAGCCGCCGCAGAAGCCCTCCCAGCAGGACGAGATGCACCGCCAGAAGCGCGCCGTGCAAAAGCACGGTCCTTCCGGGGGCGAGCGCGCAGGCCAGCCCGCTCTGCTGGCGGGCGAGGACGGCAAGCTGGGAGGCGCCGTAGGCTGCGGAGACGGCCATGCAGAGAAGGGGCGGCGCGCGGTTGCCGCCCAGCTTCACCAGCGCGCCCGCGGCGAGCAGGACCGCGAGGGCCGCCGCCACGCCCGCGAAGGAGAGCAGGGTGCTCAGGACGAAGTGGGTCATGCGTCCGCCTCCTCCGAAAGCGTCCGCAGTCCGTCGTCGACCATCCGGCGGAACTCCTCCGCCGTGCGCCCGCCGTAGAGCGATCCGCCAACGGCGTTGCCCGCGCTGTCGAGCAGGAAGCTCTCGGGCACGGTGCCGAGGTCCTTCAGCTTGATCGCGATCAGGTCGTCGGAGGGCAGCAGCTGCAAAAACTCCGCGCCCGTCATCTCCTGGATCTGCTGGATGATCTCGACCTCTCCTTCGCTGATCGAGCCGTCCTCCGCCTGCGCGCTCGCGGCGATCCCGATAATGTTCAGGTCCGCGCGGTCATATTCCGTGTAGAGCTGCTGGAGCGCGGCCATATCCGCCACGCAGGAGTCGCAGAAGGTGCTCCACACGCTCACGAGCGTGAGACGGCTGTCCGCCAGCACCTCCTCGGTGACGACGTTGCCGTCGAGGTCCTTCGCCGCCCAGTGGGTGAAGTCGGTGGCCAGACTCTCCCCCGACATCTTGAGCGGGTAGGGCAGGTCGGCGCGGCAGCCGGGGATTGCCTTCACTGGCAGCTCCCCGCCCGGCGGCTGGAGCGCGGGGTCCTCGGAGGAGGTCTCCCGCGGCGCGGATGCCACCTCGGCCTGTTCCGCGCTCCGCACGGGACCGGACGGCTCCGGGAGGACGGGAGCCTCCGGAGCGGGAGCCGCGCAGGCGGCGAGCAGCGCGGCCATCGCCGCCGCGCCGAGCAGGGTCATCAGTGGGTTCTTCACATCCGTTCCTCCTTATATGATACAGCTTGCCGCCCGGCCCTGAAAAAAGAGCGCCAGCAGGAGCAGAAGCGCCGCTGCGGCCAGCAGGATTTGCAGCCGTTCGCCCCGGGTCATTCGCCGGTCACCGTGCCGTACGGCCAATCTACGATGCCCCCGAAGTCATAGACGTTGGTATAGCCGAGCGCGACCAGCTTTTCGGCAGCCTGCCGGCTGCGCACCCCCGTGCGGCAGTGGACGAGAATCTCCGCATCGAGGTCGGGCAGCAGCACGGGCTGCTCGTCTCCGATCGACTCGTTCGGGACGTTGATCGAGCCTTCGATCCGCTCCGCCGCGTGCTCCTCCGGCGTGCGGACGTCGACGATGACCGCGTCGGGATTGGCGTCGAGCCGCTCCTTGGCCTCCTCAGCGGTGATCTTGTGGTATTCCGCCGCCGGGGCCGCGCCGTCCGCGCTCTCCCCGGCGTCCGTTGCGGAGGCCGGTGCCTGCGGGGCGGACGGGACCTCCCCGCTCTCCCGCGCGCACGCCGTGAGCGCCGCCGCCATGAGTGCCGCGCCCAGCAGGGCCATGAGATGCTTCGCCTTCATGAGGTTCCTCCGTTCCTAACTGTAAATTTTGTTGTGTCAGTTTATACTGTAATTATATCTGTTACAGATAGTCTTGTCAACCCCCCGCGGAAAAAATATTTTCCCGGAAACGCGGACCGGGCGCGGGCGGTCAACGGCCGCCCGCGCCCGGGGGGTGTCATTCAAGAATCTTCATGAGCGCGGCGATCTCCCCCAGCCTCTGCGGGATGGCGATCCCCTGCGGGCAGTGGGAGACGCACCTGCCGCAGCCGACGCAGCGGCCGGCGCGCCGCTCCTCCGGCAGCGCGTCGTAAATCGCGCGGATTGCCTTCGCGTTCTCCCGCAGCGCCCTGCCGTCCGAAGGGTCGAGCCCAACCTCGGCGGCGCAGCGGTTGTAAGCCGCGAAGACGCCGGGGATGTCGACGCCCGACGGGCAGTCCATGCAGTAGCGGCAGCCGGTGCAGGGGATGGTCCCGAGGGCGAAGTAGGCCCGCCGCGCCCGGTCGAGCGTCTCCCGCTCGGAGTCGGAGAGGGGCTCGAAGGGGGACATCGTTTCGACGTTGTCCCGCACCTGCTCAAGGGTGGACATGCCGCTCAGGACGGTCAGCACGTTGGGCAGCGACGCGGCGAAGCGGATGGCCCACGACGCGGTGCTCGCGCCGGGGCGCGCCGCGCGGAGGATCTCCACCGCCTCCGGGCAGAGGGAGACGAGGTTGCCGCCCCGCACCGGCTCCATAACGATGCAGGGCAGGCCGTTTTCCTCGAGGATGCGGTACTGCTGCGCGGCGTCGAGCAGCTCCCAGTCGAGGTAGTTGAGCTGGATCTGCACGAAGTCCCATCCGCCGCGCGCGATGAGCTCCCGCAAAACCTCCGGCGTCCCGTGGAAGGAGAATCCGAGGCGGCGGATGGCCCCCGCCGCCTTCTGCGCCCGCAGGTGGTCGAGCAGGCCGGTCTTCTCGTAGACGTCGGTAAATTCCTCAACCGATTTTCCCACCGAATGGCAGAGGTAGAAGTCAAAATAATCGGTGCGGCACCGTTCGAGCTGGTCGGCGAAGATCCGCTTGCCCTCGTCCAGGCTGTGGACGAGCCAAGTCGGCATCTTGCTCGCGAGGTGGTAGCTCTCGCGCGGGTATTCCGCCAGCGCCCGGCCGAGGAACGGCTCGGAATCGCCGTCGTGGTAGCGGTAGGCGGTGTCGAAATAGTTGACCCCGTGGGTATAGGCGCAGTCGATCAGCTCGCGCGCCCTCTCGAAGTCGATCTCCTGCGTGTCGGGGGAAACGCGCGGCAGGCGCATCGCCCCGAAGCCCAGCAGGGAGACTCGGTCGTCCGTTCCGCGGTATGCGCGTGTCTCCATATGGCGGCCCCTTTCCTGAGGTGATTTTTCCCGTAAGCGGCATGAACGGGCGGCCCCGAAAGCCCGCCCGGCATCCCGGAAACAGCTGTCCATGAAAGTATAGCACACCGGGGCCGCGGATACAATCCTTCCCCGCCGCGCGGGCGGAAAGGGGCGCCCCGCATGGGGCGCCCCTTTCCGCAACAATGTTTAATCCGGCTTCCTGCGGATGGAAACGGCTGACGCTATGGCCGCGGCCGAAAGCCCCAGCAGCGCGAGCGCGAGTGCCGGCGCGGAACCGTCGCCCGTATTGGGCAGCTTCATCAGCGGGACGGGCAGGTCCCTGATGATCGTCGGGTCGGCCGGGGCCACGATGTGGATGTCCGGACCCTCGTCCGAGCCGCCGTCCCCGCCGCCTCCGCCCGGCGACTTCGACAGCACCGCCAGCGCCACGTCGCATTCCGCCGAGCTTCCGTATTTGTCCGTCAGCACGATCCGGTAGACCCCCGCGTCGCTTTTCTGCGCGTTCGGGATCGTGTAGACGTTGCCCGCGTAGTTCTCCCCCTCGAAGAGCACCTCCGACAGGGTGTCCGCGTCGAGCACCTTATACCACGCGAAGCGGTAGGGCAGCACCCCGTCCTTCGCGCTCACCGTCAATTCCGCCGTCTCCCCGACGTAGACGCTCACATCCGCGCCCCATACCTCCGGGCCCGGCAGCGTCATCACCTTGAACTGCGTGCTCGCGGACGGGCGCTCCGGCGTCGCCGTATCCACCTCTTCGCTCACGCTCACGATATCCGAGAGGTCCCTGTCCGTCTCCTCCCCGCCGATCTCCCCGGCGGCCAGCGCCGTCAGCGAAACCGTCAGGGCAAGCGCCGCGGCCGCGAGCAGGGCGGCTCCCCTTCCCAGTCCTTTCAATGCGGTCCCTCCCCTCCTCAGTTCTGGATGATCAGCTGCATCTCCGCTCCCGCGGTCCCCACCAGCTCCTGTGTGTCGGCGGTATAGGCGTAGAAGGTCGCCGTCGCCGGATAGGTCCCCTTTGCAAGCGCCCGGTCGAGCTTCGCCTCCTGGATGTGGTAGTTCGGCTCCAGCGCGCCGGAGGTGTACACCTGCTCCCCCGTGTCGTTGAGGGTGATCTCCACCACCATCAGATAGTGGTTGGCGGGGGAGTTCTCGATGCAGAGGTTTCCGGGGGAGCTCCCGTCCGGGAACTCCGGCTGGGTGTTGATCGAGATGTTGAACATCCCCTCCTCAACGATGCGGTTGAGCTCCTCGACGATCTGCTCCTCCGTCTTGCCCTCGAGCTGTCCGAGCTGCGCGTCGGCGGCCCGCGTGAGGCCCGCCGGCTGTTCCTGCGGGCGCAGCAGCAGCCAGGCGATCACGCCGACCAGGATGAGGATGACAACCGGGAAAACCCATTTGACGGCTCCGCCGTTCTTTTTCGTCTTTTCTTCCATAACGCGCTCCTATGTTCTTTTGTCGTGCCTGTACCGGGGAAAACGCCGCGCCGCGCGGCGCTTTCCCCGGCACAGGGGTCCCCTGTGCCGGTATTTTAGTTGTTTGCTTACGATTAGACAGTCGGCATCGCGATCGTATAGGTGACGGTAAATGCATCTTCCGAGGAATTCCCAGCGACCGTTTCATCCTGCGGGGCCGCCACGGCGGTCAGCGTCAGGTCGAGTTCCGTTCCCTTGATGTCCGTCGCCTTGGCAACCGTGCCCCAGGAGGGATCGACGCCGCTGGTAGCCGTGGACAGATCGATGTCCTTGATCTTCATATTGACCGTCTTGCTGGCTTTGGCCGCTTCCTTCGCAGTTGTCTCAGTAGCAAGCGTCCACTCGCCGTTCGTCGCTTTCACACTCGAAACCGTGATATCTTTGAAGGAATAGTTGATGAGCTTGTACTTGCTCGGGACCGAGGTGGTGCCATCCTTGGCGACCGCAAAGGTGACCGTCATCGGGACGGTAACGCTCATCTGATAAGTCGGGACCGTCGCGCTCTTGTCGATAACCTTAAACTGGGTGTCGGCCGTACCACCATCGGTACTGACGTCGTTTGTCTTCGAGTCTACCGCCGTGCCGTCGGCATCATAGTTCTGCGCCGCGAACGCGGTCACGCCGAGGGAGAGAATCATTGCCATTGCCAGGATCGTTGCTAATACCTTTTTCATTGTTTTGACCTCCTGTTTCAATTGATTGATGGGGTTACGTGTGAATTTATGTAAAGCCATAACCTCCTTTTCCACAGGCTGCGCGCGGCTTACGACTCCACCGTCAGGAGCACTTCCGCCGCCGCCTGCCCGACTTCCGACTGGTCCTCCGGGTCGTGCGCCGTAAAGATCGCAGTCGCCTTATAGGAACCCTTCGGCAGCGCCTTGGACAGCGTGATATTCTCGATGTACTGCCCCGGCCTGATGCCTCCGGATTGATATACCGTTTCGCCCGTATCGTCCAGCACGATCTGCACGGTCATGTTGTAGTGGTTGGCGGAGATGTTGTCGATATAGGCCTGCCCCTCCGCCGTCCCGTTCGGGAAGCTGATCTGGGTGTTGATCGAGATGTTGAACATCCCCTCCTCGACAATGCGGTTGAGCTCCTCGATGATCTGTTCCTCCGTCATCCCCGGGAGGATTCCCGTCGTGGCGTTCGGGTCGAAGAAATCCGCCATGCCGCTTCCGCCGCGTCCGAAAAAGAACCACGCCGCCCCGCAGGCGAGCAACAGGACGATCACCACCGCCACGATCACGCCGCGCTTCGATTTTTTCGGCGGGGCCGCCACCGCCGCGCCCTGCTCCGGTATCTCATTCATGGGATATCACCTCTTTCACACTTTTTATTGCAGGATCCCCATTTGGGGCTCCCCGGCGATCGACGCTTTAAAGGTAATCTGGTAGCTGTAGTTCGCGGGCGCGCCGTTTTCGCCCTGCCCGCTGGGCATTTGATTGCTGAGGAAATCGAAGGTGCACTTCCGGTTCCAAGGGATCTCCGCGAAGTCCTGATAGGACACCACCAACGCTCTTGTGGTACTGCTCGAATCGCTGGTTTTAAATGCAATGGGAGCCGTCTGCGAAGGGACGTCAATCGGGCGGATCGCCAGGTCGTAGCCGGTCCCTTCCCCGATTTTCGGCGCGTCGATCTGCCGCATCGCATCACCACTGTCCGCGGCCAACCGCGTCAACATCGGTTTTACCTGCGTATTGACCGGGAACGCGGAGCGGTTCTCCACATACATCCTGTCCGCGCTCGGCTGTGCGAGCGTGCCGTCCTTCGCCACACAGACGGTGATCGAAAGCGGCACCGTCACGTCGAGGCGGGCGGTTTCCGTCTCAAACGGCACCTCCATGTTCGCAGCCGTCGGGACGTCCAGCCCCATCATGGAGGCCCCCCCGGACGACAAGCCGGTCAGCGGCGTTTCGCCGATTTTGCACTCCTTGATCAGCAGTTTTTTGGTCTGGGCCGCGTTGAGGGCGTTGGCGTTTTTTAGCGTCACCGTCCAGGAGGCGTACCCGTTGGCGGGTATCTTCATCCCGGGAAGCACCGTGGAGGAATTCAGCTCATCGCCGTCCACCTTGAAGTTGAACTTGTACATCGCGTCGTCCGCCGTCCAGAGCTTAAAGTTCTCGTTGATCTCCTGCTCCGTCGCGAACCCGATCGTGGGCGTGTCCATGCCCAGTAAAATCCCCATTCCATCCAAGAGCCCCACGCCGGTGGAGGTGACCGTTTTATCCACGCCGTAGCCGTTATACACCGTGAGGGCGCCCGTATCGCTGTTCGGCGTGTTATCCGAGGTACCGGTCGATTTCGCCGTCAGAGTGCTCGCTTCGTAAAGCGACAGGACAAATGCTTCGCTCTTCGCCGTGACGCCGTTTGCGTCGGTCGCGGTCAGGTAATATTCGCCTGCGCGGGTTCCGGCCTCGGGCTGGAAGGTAAAGCTCACAGTCGAGGTGCTTTCGTTGTTCGAGCGCACCACCGCCCGGAAGGACATCTCCTCCGGCATATCGTCGCGGGAGGATGCCTCCATTTCGACTCCGTTTTTATCGTACAGCTTGACATCCGCAGCCGAGCTTGTGGAGACGTCAGCCGTAAAGGTCACCTTGTCCCCCACCCGCACGAACATGTCGTCCGGCGTGGTGGTGAAGTGGAAGGGCAGGCCGAGCTCGAGCGTGTTTTGCTCGGTCGCGGATTTGACCAGTGCAAACTCCTCCGTGATTCCCTTCGCAAGGGAGAAGTGCGCCGCATCGTTGGCCACGTCGTTATAGGACGCGGCTCCCTCCGCGAACACGGCCACATCCCTGCCCGCTTCGTAAACGCCATCCGGCGGTGTGGTTCTATCCATGTCGACGGAAATCTTCGCACCGCTTTCAAGCGCGGAATCAACGTTGATGACCTTCGCGGTCTTTCCGTCGGCGCCCGCCGTCAGATAGACCGTCTGGTCCGTCCCGAGCGTAGGCGCGTTCGCGCCGAGCCGGAAGGTGCCGTTCTGCCAGACGCCCGCGCCGTTTGCCGCACGATTCCCGGTGATCGAACCGCCGTCCATCCGGAAGGTGCCGCTGTTGGCCACCGCGCCGCCGTCGCCGCTGTTGGCGTTATTTTGCAGGCGCGCGCCGTTGTCCGTCGTGAGCAGTCCGTCCGCCGCGACGGTAATCAGAGGCGCTTTCGCCGTTACCCCGTCCGCAACGACCTCCTGTTTTCCGCCCGTGACGGCTTTTGCATGCCCGTCCAACGTGATCCCGTCGAGCGTCAGGCTTCCGGTCACGTTGAAGAGCGCGTTTTGGTTGTCGGCCACGTCAAATCCGGTGAGGCCGGAGATGTTGTCCGGTTGGGCATAGCGCTTGATGAGCACCCCGCCCGCGACGGAGACACTGCCGCCCTCGCCGCTATAGCTCGTGCTCGCCGCGCCTGTCGTTTCATCCGTCCCGGCGGTAATCCGCGCGCTGCTCACATCGACGGTGTCCACCACATAGAGGGTGCCGCCTTTCAGGCCTGCGAGCTTATCAAATGCGGTTTTCAGCGTCCTGACGGCGGCTGCCGGCGTATTGCCGTCTTTGCCGTCGTCGCCGCTTACGCCGTTGATGTAGACCGCGTTCTTCGCCTGCAGTTCGAGGATACTGTTATCTACGTCCTTCCGGCCGAGCGTGTAGAGCGCGGCGATCTCGTCCGCGAGGGTGTAGTCCGCGAGCCGTTTGGAGACGTCGGCGTCCACAATTGGATCCGGATACTTGACCACGTTGCGGCCGTTTTCCGCGCCGTCCATGTTGACCAGCAGCGAGTTTGTGGGCGCGAAGTCACCCATTACCTCGATGATCTTCTTGTCTGTTTTGCCCATTATTTTGCCGACCGTCAGATAGATTTCTCCCACGATCGACGGGCCGCCGCTCACAAGGAAGCTGCCGTTTTGATAGACCGCCGCACCCTTGGCCGCCCCGGTGTTGGCGATTGCGCCGCCAGTCATCTGGAAATTCCCGGCATTAAAGACCGCGCCGCCAAAAACGGACTCGCTGATATTGTTGTTGTTTTGGAGCGCCGTGCCCTCCCCAACGATCAGGACGCCGCTCGCCGTGACTCCGATCAGCGGGGATTGCGCCTCCACCGCCGGGGCCGTGGTTTTGGGGCTGCCGGTGTTGAGCGCCGCGCTGTGGCCGTCGATTGTCACGCCCGAGACGACGAATCCTCCGTCGGTCACGGTAAAGAGCATGCCGGTATGGCTCCGCTTCGCCTTTTCGCTGGTAAAACCGGTTGAGGGCGGATTCGTCGGCACGGAGTAGCGCCGGATCACCACCGGCCCGCCGATCGCAACCGTCCCGGTGTCATCGGCATACTCCCGGTCAGCCAGCGTGACGCTGCCTGTGACAGAGACGTTATCCACGACGTAGATGACGCCGCCCTGCTCCGCAAGCAGTTCGTAGGCGTGCTTGAGCGTCAGGACCGCCGTATCGGGAGTCGTGCCGTCACGACCGTCGCTTCCGTCCACTCCGTCGATGTAGACGATGCCCTTTTCCTGCAATTCGAGGATATAAGGACGATCCGCACGGCGTTCAAGCTTATACTGCATCAGGATTTCCGGCGCAAGGGTATACTTTGCCTTCATTTCATCGGTCTGATCATCTGCACCGACTATTACCGGTCGTCCGTTATAGGCATCTTCCAGATTGATCGTAAGCTCCGGGCCTGTCTCATCATAGACAAATGCAGTAATGACCCGGCTGGTTTCCTCACTTCCCCGGCCTGTCAGGTAGATATCCCCTTCGACCTTTTCCACCACATAAGTAATAATTATTTGACCGTTCTGGTAGATCGCGCCGCCCTTCGCCGCCTGCGTGTTGACAATCATGCCGCCCTCCATCGAGAGTGCGCCGGAGGCGATGTTCACCGCGCCGCCATTGCCGGTCGTCGTGTTGTTTGCGAGCGTCGTGCCCGCGCCCATCGTGACGATTCCGCCGTTCACCTTGATGATCGAGCCGTCCGCGGTGAAGCCCTGATCCGCGTCGTGACGGCCCAGGATCGTAATCCCGCCAAGGGTCAGGGTACCGCCCGTCACCTCGATCATGTCGCCGCGATAGGGCGCATAGCTGTACTTGCCCGCCACGGCAAAGCCCGAATAGCGCCGCAGGGACTGGTCCGCCCCAAGGCTCCAATTTTCGTCTGCGGAAACCGTGAGCTTCCCGCAGATGTAGATGTTGCCCGGGTCGCTGCCCAGCGCCGCTTTCGCCGCCGCGAAGGACTTATATGCGAGATCGGGCGTGCTGCCGTCGTTCTGATCGCTGCCCTTCACGCCGTCCACAAAGATGATCTTTTTGAGGACGATATTTTTGGCCTTGTTTCCCGTGCCGCGGTCGAGCACCGCGCCCTCGTAATCGGTCGCAAAGTAGCGCAGGTTTGGGGCCGCGCTCTCGAGCATACCCTCGGGGATCACCACACTGTCGCCGACCCTGAAGCCGTTTGCGGAAGCCACGGCCGGCGTCGCCAGCTCCACGTTGTACCGGCGGCCCGCCTGCCGGACCGTCCGGGACAGCTTGATTGGGTACGCGTTGCTGCTCAGGTAGACGCCGTCCGCGAGATCCGCGCCGCCGTCCTCAAGGATGAAGTTCGGGGACGCGACATAGACGCCCCTGCCCACGCCGGCCGCGTTCGAAAGGATGTTTCCGGACACCCGCCCGCCTTTGAAGGTGGTGGTGGCGCTCCCAGAACAATAGCAGCCCGCGCCTTGACCAGCGGTATTCCCGGTGATCTCGCCGCCCGTGATCACGGCGGCTCCCCCGATGTTGTAAAGTCCGCCGCCGTTATTTTTCGCTGTATTTCCGCTAATTGTTCCGCCGCTCATCGTAAAGGTGCCGGCCTCAAGATAGACACCTGCTCCGTTAGACGCCGTGTTCCCACTGATCGTCCCGCCGCTCATTGTAAAACTGCCAATATTGAGATAAACGCCATTGCTGTTCGTGTTTTCATCAATCATTCCGCCGCTCATCGTAAAAGTGCCACGATTGATATAGACACCTTCGCTTCCCATGTTTCCACGAATTTTCCCATCGGTCATGATTAATTCGATATAATCACTGGCATAGATGCCGCCGCCCCTGACAGTTCCCGTGTTACCGCTGATCTCCCCACCATTCATCGTGAATCTGCCGTGGCGGGAATAGTCGGCATAGCCATAGATACCGCCGCCATACTGTGATGTGTTCCCGCTGATTTTCCCACCATTCATTGTAAAATTTCCGGAATAGCCGATGCTGACACCGCCTCCATGACCTGCGTTGTTTCCGCTGATCTCCCCGTCATTCATTATAATATTACCGTAGCTTACATAAACTCCACCCTTGTTGCGGCTAATCTTTCCGCCATCCATCTGGAAAAATCCTGAACAACCAACACCGTAGCCGTTATTCCCGTCGACCGTTCCTCCGCTCATTTTAAAGCTGCCGGAACCGGAGACAGAGACACCCGAATAATTTTCGTTAATTGTTCCGCCAGACATCGTAAAACTTCCAGAAGAGACATAGACACCACTAGAGGCACCACTAGAATTCTCGGAAATACGTCCTTCCGAAATCACTGTACCCGTGCTGTCCTTCTCCTCCTCCAGCGTAAAAGCGCCGCTATCCAAATACACCCCATGGCTGGCGTTGCTGGTGATTCCTCCCCCAGACTGGACGACATCCGTCGCGGTGGAAATCTTCAGCCCGTAATAGTTGTTGGAAATCTCGCCGCCGGTCATCGAGAAGTGGGAGCCGCTGCCCGATACGTTGACACCCGCGCTGCCGCTGAAGGTCCCATTGTTTTGGAGCAGTGCGCCGTCCGCGATCGTGAACGTGCCGCCCGACTGGCTGACGAGATAGCTGGTTTCGCTGCCCGCCGCCGCATCGCCGTCAATTGTGATATTTTGCAGCGTCAGCGTGCCGCCCGTCATGCCGACCATGGTACCCGTAAAGCCGCGCATCCGGCGCAAAACGGGCGTGCGGCCGCCAACCATGATCGGACTTCCGCTGTCCGTCGTCATGGCCCAAATCCCGTTATTTTCACTTGTCGTCACGTTCACCGTCCCGCAGACGAGGATATTGGCCTCTCCGCCTTCGGGGATATCGGCAATGGTCTGCAAGAGCTCCTTCGCGTGCGCAAAGGTCTTCGCCGGCTTCTTTGGGCTCCAGCCATAGCCGTCCCCGTCGCTGCCGGTCCCGGAAATATAGACGTTCCAGCCCGCCGCGACAATGTCCGACGGAGACGACCCGTCCGCCGGATCCGCCATGAGGCGCATCGTCTTTGCCGGCGCGGCCGCCAGTATGAATTGAATGCCCCCCTCGTTCAGATACTGGGCCGCGGGGAGGCCTTGATCTTTGCCGTTTACGACAATTTCCCCAAGATAGTATTCGGAAATCGTTAACTTAATGGCGCTGACCGCGGCAAGTCCTGTTGGCGGCGTGCGCTGGGACAATGCAGCTGTCAGTGTAATTGGGGTTACATTGTGACTCGTGGTGCCGTCGTTCCATAACATCACGCCGTCGTTGACGTCAATCTCGCCGCCAATTTCAAATTTTGCAGCATTGACGGAATAAATATTGTTCGACCCGGAATCCTTCGCCGTATTTCCGCGGACATGCCCGCCGGCCATGGAAAAGTTCGCGCCGGAAGCGATATACACGCCGCCCCCCGTTCCGTATGGAGCCGTATTCCCGCGAATGATTCCTTCTTCCGAAAGTTTGAAGGCCGCACCCGACGACACATAGACACCGCCGCCGCCATAACCGTTGGAGCTGGAGCCTGAGCTGTTCCCGGTGATTGTGCCTCCGGACATATCGAACGCCGCGCCAGAACTGAGCCACACGCCGCCGCCGTAGTTGCGGGTATTTTTAAAGCCGGAGATCGTGCCGCCGTCCATGTCGAATACCGCGTTTGCCGCGCTGAGACGCACACCGCTTGTATAAATCGCATTGGACGATCCGTTGCTGATTTCGCCGCCATGCAACTCGAAGCGCGCGCCGCTCCCGGAAAGGACCACCGCGTTATATGCCTCGTTATTGGTGATCCGCCCACCGTTCATCGTAAACGTGCCGCTCGCGCCAACCACGACGGCCGCCGTACCGCTGGTGCTATTTGTCCTCCCATTCCCCGTGACAAGCGCGCCGTCTCCCATTGTGAGCGACCCGCCCGACACCCGCGCCGCGCTGAGGTAGGCGCCCTGAAGGGTCGTGTTCTCCCCAAGCGTCAGGCTCCCACCCGTCACCCGAAACAGGTCCATTGTGGATTGCAGTCCGGGGGATATGTCCTGGAGGCCGTCCACGACGATGTTGGAGAGCGTCACACTGCCGCCCGATATCTGAACAAGATAGACCGGCTTGAAGTTCTTATTGGTGAACCGACGGATGTCCGCCGTCCAGCCGGATTTGATTGCGTTAACCTCCTTCAGGTCCCAAGTTTCCGCACCCGAACTCACCGTCACCTCGCCGCAGAGGAAGATATGCGGGACAAAGCTTGTATTATCTTTTTGCTCTTGCGCAAGTCCTATGAGCTTCGTTTTCGCCTCGGCAAAGGTCTTGACCGCCTGCGCGGGAGAGCGGCCGGTATTGCCGTCGCCTCCATTTTGGCCATCAAGATATATCCCGATTTCAAGCAGAATCAGGTCGTTTCCATAACCGCCGATCGTAAATTTGTCAGTGTAATTTTTGAGGATAAAATGCGCCTCATAGCTTGAAGCGTCTGTAAGCGGGTTGGTGGGAACCACCACGCTGACGCCGGAGGTATGACTCGGTCCTACGGCCACGTCAAACGTCTTGCCGACGCCCGGCACGCCCGACAGATTGATCACATAAGTCGGGTCCGGCAGGCTGATCCGGCCGTTGACCGTTGCAGCCGCGGCATTGAGCGTGAATCCGGGCGAGTTCGCATAGACTGCGCTTTGTTCCGTGGGGTTGAGCGCGGAAACCGTGCCCCCAGACAGATTGAACTTCGCGGAGGTCCCGGACAGCATCACGCCATAGGAAGTTCCACCCGTGACCGTACCGCCATTCATATCGAATGTCCCATTGCTGCATAGCACCGCTTGTTTACCCGAAGCGCCCGAAACCGTCCCGCTTTCCATGATGAATTTTCCACCGCTGGCAATCTCGACGCCGCAGGACGAACCAGAAATGGCTGCATTCGAGAAGGTCATTATCCAATTCGTATAAGCGCCGGTCGCTGAAGAAACCGCCGCTGTCCCGGAGATCGTCGTAATACCAGAATTCTTTATTCCAAATGAAAATTTGTCGATGCTCCCGGCAGACATGTCAAATATCGCGGCACCTTTTACGCTCACGCCGGTTCCCTTTTCGGACGTTCCGACGATCTCCCCGCCGGTCATCGACGCTGTCCCATCTGACAAAGTTACCGCGGTATCCGTACCAGTATAGTCAAGCTTTGTCCCGGAGGTAATCTTCAGCAAGGCGGTGTCTACGCTTGTCTGAAGAATGGTTTTGTCGCTTTCAAAGGTAATATCGGCAAGCATGAGCGCTCCTGCCACGCTGACCATGGAAGAGCCGGTGAAGCCGCTGTATTTCGCTAGCTTGGCCGACGGGAAGCTTGCCGGCGGCAGAGACCATGTCTCTTCCCCGGTGACCGCGACCGTGCTCCCGCAGATATAGATGACTCCGCTGCCCTTTAATTCTGTGAGCAGCAGCTCTTTTGCGCGCGCAAAGGTCGCGACCGGCGTATTTGCCGTCGCACCGTCGTTGTTGTCGTCGCCTGTCCCCGAGAGGTAGATCGCCGTGTAGGTGACGATCGGGTAGGCCTGCATGATCCGTTCGTTGCCCGTTCCGGGCTTGACGCGCAGCGCCCACTGCGGGTCCTTGGCCTCATTGACGCTGCCGTCCAGCGCCAGGTAACTTTCCAGATTGTCCGCCGTGATCGTCTCCGGAGCGGAAGCCGCGTCAAACGCGCTGGTAAACGGATCGACGTTTGGGGCGAATTTGATCGGATAGGGAGCGGCAGGCGCCTGTGTAAAGATGATTCCGGGGGCGGTGGGGCGTTGCTCGAAATAGACCGGTCCGCCCATCGTGAGCCCGGCGCCGGCGGTCAGCGTGCCGTCCGCGAGCGTCACGACGGAATCCGCAGCGGAGCCGCCGCTCTCTGTCGTGTTGGACAGCGTCAGATTTGTAAGCGACAGATTGACTCCCTTGTCAATGTAAAAGTACGGGCCGGAAGGATACTTGTTCCAGCGTTTGACCGTCGCATTTTTTCCGTCGAAGGTGTAGGTCGAAGCATCGCCTTCCTTATGATAGGTATCGCTGCACATGCTCATGCAGACAATCGTTCCGCCCTCTTTAACAAGCCACAGCGCCTGTTCCAGCGTCTTTACCGACGCCAGCGCACTGTCCCCGGCCGCGTCGTCGTTTCCTCCGGGGATTGTTTGATCCACGTCCTGGAACGCCGGGTCGGGGTTCCAGTAAACGGTCGCAAGGCTGCTCTCTGCCGCAGTCGCCGCCGGGGCGGAAAAAGCCGCCGCGCGCAACAGGTTTTCGCCACGGAACGCCTTGACGGTGTACACCCCGTCCGCGCTCGCGGGCACGGCGGTGCTCGCCTCCGTCACCTCCGACGGGGCGTTTTCTTCGTGGCCGTTTTCTTCGCCGCTCTTGACCGTCACATCCTCCACGGGCAGCTCCACCGCTTCCCCCTCCGCGGGCTCCGCGCTCCGCGACCGGGCCATTGCCCGCACCGCCGGCACGAACTCCACCGTGAACCGCTCCGTCCCCGGATAGGTCGACGCCATCGCCACCTCGTACTGTCCATTGCTTCCCGGCGCGATCTCCGCCGTCAGCTCTCCCAGCGAGGTCACTTCCACTTCCGTGTAGAAGGAGCGCTCCTCCAGCGGCCCCTCGCTGTCATAGATCCGGATAACATACGTCCCGTTCTTCGTCACCGTGAACTTCCGCTGGAACCGGAACGGCTCCCCTTCCCCGTTCACCGTCACCCTGCCCTCGCTCATCGTCTCGTCCGTGCTCGACGAATCAGAGCTCGCGGCCTCCGAACCGGAATCATCTGAGTTCACATCGGAACCCGCATTTTCAGAACCGGTATCCTCCGGGCCCGTCCCGGAAGAGGACGCGGCCTCGCTCTCCCCGCCCGGCGCGGGATTCTCCGAACTGCTCCCATCCGGGGCCGGGGCCTTCTCCTCCCCGGTGCTCGTATCCGCCGTCGGGTCCTCCGGCTTGCTCTCCTGTTTTGACTCCGCTGTGCTGCTCTCCGGTTTCGGCTCCGACACGCCGCTCTCCGGCAACGGCACGATCTCCTCCGCCGTGATCTCCGCCGACAGCACCCGCACCAGATTGATCCGCGCGCTTGCCGCAGCCTCTGCAAGTTCACTGATGGGATTCGACGAGTCCTCCGCCCCGCCGGGTTTGCCGTTCTCCTCCGGTTTTCCGCTCTCCGGCGTCTCCTCCGGTTTGCTCTCTTCGCTCGATGCACTCTCTTCCGGAGCGCTGCTCACTTCCGGAACGCTGCTCGCTTCCGAGCTTGCCGCTTCCGAGCTTGTGGATTCCTCCGGGACGCTCGAAGCTTCCGAACCGTTCTCCTCCGGGCCGGAAGCCTCGGACGAAGCCGCCTCCGGATCCCCCGTGACCTTCTCCGCGCCCTCCGTGGCGCCCTCGGCCTTTCCGCCGTCCTTCGCCTCGATATGTAAGTTCCGCGTGAAGGGGAAGGTCGACACCGCCGTGATCTCCACCGCGAGGCCGTCCTCCGTGAAGACCTCCTCCTGCGTCGCCGTCAGGCTGTATTCGTCCGTGCTCCCCTTGTCGTCCTCGTTGTGGCGGCGCTCCTCGGACGGGCTTTCGCCGCTTGCGGGCCCGCTCTCAGGAGGCTGCTCCCCGTCCGGTTTGCTCTCTTCTGGGGGCGCGGACGGTTTTTCCGGTTCGGAAACGGTGCCGGCGGTCTCCATTCCGTCCGGACTGCCGTCCATCATTTCCGCGTAGGAAAAAACCGAAGTCGCACTGATCAGCATCAAAGCTGTCAGTAACAGCGCGACCGACTTTCTCCATGTTTTTCCCCCATTGTACGCGAAAGATTTCATGTTCCGCCCCTCCTCCGACGCCTGCCGGTACTTTCTGAAGGAAGCCTTTTCAAAAGAAAAGTTCCCAATTGTTCCTAAATTTTGTTACCAATATTAATCCAATAATTGTTCCTGTTTTCCTGAATATCCCCCTAAAATCGGTTAATATAAGCACTCAATTCAATAATTTTATAAAAATTCGTTAGAAATTGTTACCAATATAATTGAATTATATCATTATTTTCCAGTTCCATCAATATGATTTTTCCAGCCCATTCTTGAAAATTCTTTTCTGTTCACAATTTTTTTATAATTCAGGTTTTTTGGTCACAAATTTTTTCAAATTTATATCAATTTATATGTTTTGAGTCTTGCGCGAATTTTCTCCCACTCCTTCCGGGAACGCTTTCCAGCTCGGGGGCATAGGATATCCGGGGAAGTTTCCCCATCTGAATCCACGAGAGAAGGTCTTTCAATGACTGCTATAAATGGAATCGACGTCTCCGTCTGGCAGGGAGAAATCGACTGGGCGCGCGTAAAAGCCGGCGGCGTCGGCTTTGCAATGGTCCGTGCGGGCTACGGCCTCGCGGCCGATCCGAATTTCGCAAGAAACATGGAGGGCGCCGCCGCGCAGGGGATCCCCGTCGGAACCTACCTCTACAGCAGGGCCGTCACGACGGGCGAGGCCGAAGAGGAAGCCGCCTTTCTGTTGGAGCTGGCAAAGCCCTACCAGATCGTATACCCCGCCTCGCTTGATATGGAGAGCGCCGGACAGCATGCGCTGACCAACGACCAGCGCACCGGGCTCGCGCTTGCGTTCTGCGGCAGGGTGGCGCAGGGCGGCCTCACCCCCGGCGTCTACTCGAGCCTCTACTGGTTTGAGACGATGCTCGACCTCCCGGAGCTGAAGCCCGTCCAGCGGTGGGTGGCGGACTGGAGCAGCCAAAAGCCCTCGCTGGAGGGCGGCGTGGACCTCTGGCAGCACAGCTCGCGCGGGCTGGTGGACGGCATCTCCGGGTATGTCGACCTCGACGTCTCCTTCCGCGACTACGCGGCGGAGGACGGCGGCGGGGAGGGCGAGCCCGCCCTTCCCGAGGGTCCGGCCGCCGGGACGGCTCTGCTGCTCTACGGCGTTCCGCTCTATGCGAGCGCCACAGCGCAGACACGCTCGGCCACCATCAGCGGGCGCTACTGGGTCTACGACGGGATCGCCGTGGACGGCAGGCTGCGGATCACCAACAGCGCGTCGCGCGTTGGACGCACGCCCATCGCACAGAACGTCACGGGGTATATCGACCTCGCGGATGCGAAACCCGAAGAGGCGTAGATGTAAAAAAGGTCCCGGCCGTCTTCGCGGCCGGGACCTTTTTGATTTATTTTGATCGTTTCTAATTTTGTTGTCTTTTTATGATCTTTTTAGATTGATTTTGTTTTTCAGAGGTGCTATACTAAGCACAATCAATCATGTATAAAGCTGGGATAAAGATGTATGCATCCGAACGGGAAGAACGCATCCTGGACTACCTCGGGACGCACGGGGTCACGCCGACCGCCGTGCTGCAGGAGGTGACCGGCTCCTCGATCGCGACCGTCCGCAGGGACCTGAACGCGTTGAGCAGCCGCGGGCTGATCGTCAAGACCCACGGCGCGGCCCGGCTCAACCGGGACCGGCCCGCCGCCGAACGCCCCACGGACGACGGGCGGGAGGAGGACCCCTTCTACGGCGAAAAGGACCGGATCGCGCAAACCGCCGCGCGCCTGGTCGAAGACGGCGACGTGATCTTCATCGGCGCGGGTAAGACCTGCACCCTCCTGGCCCGCTATATCCGCGGCAAAAAGGGGCTCACCGTGGTGACCTCCAACATCGACGCGGTCGTCGAGCTGTCCAGATCGCAGGGACTTTCGATGATCCTGCTGGGCGGCGACGTGCATGTGGGGAGCAACTACATCGAAACGCTCGACGAATACACGATCGAATCCCTCCGGCGGCTCTATTTTGACAAGGTCTTCCTGACGGTGAACGGCGTCGACCTTGAATACGGCTACTCGATCAACAGCCGCCTTCAGCCGCCCCTCTACCGCCACCTGCTGGACAACTCCAGGGACTTTTACCTGCTGGCAGACCGCCACAAGTTCGGCAAGCGCGCCTTCGCCTACTTCTGCGCGATCGACCGGATCGCCAACGTCGTCACCAACCCGGAGACCGACGGCAGGTACCTCGCCTTCTACCGCAGTTCCGGCGTCAACGTCTATACCGGCTGAGCTCGCTCGCCGATTCAAAAAAACGGAGGTTTATCATGGAGAAACAGGAAATCTACAGCCACGTCGACCACACCCAGCTCAAAGCCGTCTCCACCTGGCAGGATATCCACAAGCTCTGCGAGGAGGCGCTCGCGCACCACACCGCCTCGGTCTGCATCCCGCCCTCCTATGTCGCGCGGGCGCACGAGCATTTCCCCGCGCTCAACATCTGCACCGTCATCGGGTTCCCGCTCGGATACAACACCACCGCCGTCAAGGTCTTCGAGGCCGAGCAGGCCATCGCCGAGGGCGCCGGCGAGGTGGACATGGTGGTCAACCTGGGCGACGTGAAAAACGGCGATTACGACAAGGTCCTCGCGGAGATCGCCGCGCTGCGGCGGGCGGCCGGGGATAAGGTCCTCAAGGTGATCGTCGAGACCTGCTACCTCACCGAGGAGGAAAAAATCCGCCTCTGCGAGCTCGTCACAGAGGCGGGCGCGGACTACATCAAAACGTCCACCGGCTTCGGCACCGGCGGCGCGACCCTTCCCGACGTCCTCCTCTTCCGCGAGCACATCGGGCCCCGGGTAAAGATCAAGGCGTCGGGCGGCATCCGCACCGAGGCCGACCTGCGCCTCTTCCTGGAGAACGGTTGCGACCGGCTGGGCGCCAGCGCGGCGGTCACCGCCCTCGGCGACTGAATTCATTTTATACAGCATCAAAAAAGCGGCTCCGCAGGATTCTGCGGAGCCGCTTTTTATGGGGAGACGACGGAAATGTCAGAGCAGGAAGAGCGGCTCTTCGCCGCGGCCGATCCGCTGCGCGTTTTCCAGGCTGAACTTGTAGACGCGGTAGTAGTTGTCGTAGGTCGCCGCGCCGATGTGCGGCGTTGTGATGAGGTTGAGCCCCTCGTCCAGCCCGAAGATCGGGTCGTCCGGCTCGAACACGTCGAACGCCGCGCCCCAGATCTTCTTTTCCCGGAGCGCCTCGAGCAGGGCCGTCTCGTCCACGATCTGGCTTCTCGCCGTGTTGATCAGGATGGCGGAATCCTTCATGCGCGCAAACTGCTCCCGGCCGATCATGCCGCGGGTGCTGTCCAGAAGCGGCGCGTGGATCGTGATGACGTCCGCCGAGGCAATCAGCTCGTCGAAGGGCACGTATTCGCATCCCAGCTTCTCCTCTTCCTCCGGGGGCATCCGGAAGACGTCGCTGTAGATGACGCGGGTGCCGAACGCCTTCACCCGCTTGATGACCTCGCGGCCGATCGTGCCGCCGCCGATCACGCCGACCGTCTTGCCGAGCAGCTCATAGCTGTCGTGCCGGTAGGTCCAGGTGTGCCACTCGCCCTTTTTGCCCAGCGGGTCGAGGGTGATGATGCGGCGGTAGAGCGCCAGCATATCCAGCACCGCGAGCTCCGCCACCGAGGAGGCGTTGAAGCCCTTGCAGATCGAGATGGGGATGCCCTTCTCCTTCGCGTAGGCGACGTCGACCATGTCGACGCCCACGCCGGTGCGCTGGATGAGGCGGAGGTTGGGGGCCTGGTCGATGATCTCCTTCGTCGTGCGGAAGGTGGTGACGAAAAAGCAGTCGGCGTCCTCGGGCGTTCCCTTTTCCCCGATGGTGGGGTTTAAAAACCGCAGCGTCACGTCGGGCGGGCACATGTCCAGGATCATCCGCTCCATGTGCTCGTTGAGCTTATCGAGATAGAGTACTCTTGTGTTCACGGAAAAACCTCCACAATTTTATTTACGCCTCTTTGGTCTGGAGATGGTGGTACCCCATGCGCGCCCGGGCCTCCCGCAGGGGGATACCCTCCTTCAGCGCCTGGCGGATGCGCTCCTCCTTCTCCTCGATCTCCCGCGCGATGGCGAGCACCTGCTCCGCGCGGTCGAAGGGGACGGCGAGGGCACCCGTCTCGTCCCCGAAGATCAGATCCCCCGGGCAGACCTTGATTCCCGCCACGGTGACCGGCTCGTTGACCGCGGCGACCTCCACCCGGTCCTTGCCGGTGACCATGTAGTAGCCCATCGTGAAGATGGGGTACCGGATCGCGCGCACGTCCTTGACATCCCGGCAGACGCCGTAGATCAGCGTCCCGGCGATCTCCTTCATCGAGGCGGCCATCGCCATGATGTCCCCCCAGACGGTGCAGTAGTCGCGGCCGCCGTTGTCGAGCACGCAGACCTGCCCCGGCTCCACGTCGTCCAGGAAGTCGCCCACCGTTCCCTTGACCTCCCCGCAGGGGACGTAACGGACGGTGAACGCCTGGCCGCACATGACCACGCCCGGCGTGACCGGTTTGATCCCATAGAGCCCGCCCGGGATGCCCAGGCGGTCCAGCGCGTCCGAAATGCTGGTGGAATCCAGCTTCTTGTAGGCTTCAATGACGGCCGGGTCGAGTTTCGGTATTTGCATATGCGAACGCCCCTCTCAAATTCTCTTCATCCAGCTGATCATTTCAGCATGTTCTCATAGTTGTATTTTTTGTCGACTTCCATCATCGACATGCCCGACTTGATGTCGCGGCACATGGCCTCCTCCTTCTCGAGCAGCGTCTCCGCCTTGGCGACCACGTCCTCCAGCCGCTCCTGCGGGATGAAGACCACGCCGGTGATGTCGCCCATGACGATATCGCCGGGGCGGACCTGCACGCCGTGGAAGGAGACCATCACGTTGGTCGCCTCCTCCATCACGCGGCCGCGGGCGGTCGCGCAGATGGTGGCGCGCGCGTAGACCGGGAAGCCCATCTCGATGCACTCGTCGAGGTCGCGGCAGGCGCCGTCGATGACCACGCCGGACACGCCCTTATATTTGGCGCCCGTGCTCAGCACGCCGCCCCAGCAGTTGACGTCGATGCGCCCGCCGTTGTCGATGACGATGACGTCGCCCTCCTTGGCGACCTCGATCGCGTTGACTCCCATGTGGGTGGTCGACTTGGTGAGCCCCGCGGCGACCACCTTCATCGTGACGGCCTCGCCGATGATCTTTTCGCAGCCCTCGTACATCTTGTTGACGCCGTAGGTCGAGCCCTTGAGCCCGAGCGCGTCGAGCGCGTCGGAGACGTTGGTCGTCGAAAGCCTGTCAAGCCGCTCCCGCAGCTCCTTGGTCAATTTTCCCATCATACATCGCTCCTTTATCATTTTGCGGGGGCGCGGATCACCGGATCCGGCACTCGTCCCCCGGCTCCAGAGTATCCATCGCCGCGATCAGCTCCTCCGACGTGCACACCGTCGCGAAGTGGGTCTCGAAGTCCCACAGCTGGGACTCCTGCTCCCGCTCGCTCGTGGCGCGCACGCAGTCCTTCGGCACGAACACCTCGTAGTCGAGCTGGAAGGCGTCGGCCACCGTGCCGCGCACGCAGATGTTGGTCACCGCGCCGCCGACGATCACCTTTTCACAGCCCATGTCCCGCAGCGTGAGGTCGAGGTCGGTCTGGAAGAAGCCGCTGTAGCGGCGCTTGTTGACCACATAGTCCTCCGGCAGGATGGGCAGCTCGTCGATCTGCTCGGCGCCCCAGGTGCCCTCATAGCAGGTGCCGACCCGCTTTTCCGTCACCTTGTCGTATTTGTCCATCCGGTATTTCTGGCAGATCCACACGATGGGGATCTTGTGCGCGCGGGCGGCGGCGACCAGCCGCTGGATCGGCTCCACGATCAGGTAGCCGTCCTCCAGCACCATGCGGCCGCCCGGCTTGCAGAAGTCGTTCATCATATCCACGATCAGCACCGCGCTCTTTTTGAGG
This sequence comes from Anaerotruncus massiliensis (ex Togo et al. 2026), assembly GCF_900199635.1. GTDB lineage: Bacteria > Bacillota > Clostridia > Oscillospirales > Ruminococcaceae > Anaerotruncus > Anaerotruncus massiliensis. The sequence continues at coordinate 2,316,318 of NZ_LT962687.1, forward strand.
TCGAGGGCCTTTTCGCGGTTGGTATAGTAGTCGCTGAAGCCTTTTCCCATCTGTCCGTCCTCCTCAGGCGTCGTTTTGGCCAGCCGGCCGGGGCGTCCGGTTTCCCGGCGGGGTGTTGCGGCTCTTGACCACCGCGACCCTTCCGTTGATGATCACATAGGTCACGCCGGGGATGTCCCCCGCCTCGATCGCGCCGAGGGCGGTGTCCGCGACCGAGCCGATCGGCGCGTCGAGACAGACGAGGTCCGCCTCCCGGCCGGGCGCGATCACGCCGGTGTTGAGCCCGAAGACGCGGGCGGTGTTGCCCGTCGCCATCGCGACGGCGACCGCCGGGGGCACGCCGCAGACGCTGCTGGCGTAGCAGACGTTGCGGAGGATGCCCAGCGGGATCATGCCGGTGCCGGAGGGCGCGTCGTTCCCGAAGATGACGCGGCCCCACTGGCCGAGCTTCCCCGCCGTCTCGAGGATGAAGTTGGTCATGCGGTAGTTGCCGCACTGGACGATCTCGACCGCCGCGTCGCTCTCCCGGATGATCCGCTCCGCCTCCGCCGTGGAGATCGAGGTGGGGCCGCCGTTGCAGTGGGAGGCGACCGTCGGCCCGGTGCGGATGACGTCGTCGGCGCTCACCGGCGAGCTGCCGGGGATCGAGGTGCCGCCCGTGTGCATCGCGACCCTGAAGCCGTACCTCTTGGCGATCTCGACGAGGGGGGCCGCGTCGGCCGGGGATTTGACCGAGCCGAGCCCGATCTCCCCGACGAGCCACACCCCCTCGCGCGCCATCTCGGCGAAGTCCGCTTCCACGAGTCCCTGCTCCAGAATCAGCGCGCCGCCGTGAATCTTCGCGCCCAGCGGCGACTGGTTCCGGAAGCACTTGGAGAGGAAGATCGCCTGCGCCTTCGCACCGGCGGCGTCCTTCGGCCGTCCGGGGAAGTGGGGCTCCCCCGCCGAAATCATCGTCGTGACCCCGCCGTGCACCTCGCTTTCGAGGAAGTCCGCCGCCTTCTGGCGGAAGGTATAGTCCCCCACGCAGGGGTGGCAGTGGGAATCGATCAGCCCGGGGGCCACCGTGACCCCCATCGCGTCGAGCACCTGCGCGTCCGGGTAGCGGGAGAGCAGCTCCGCGCCGCCTACCGCGTCGATCAGCCCGCCGCGGATGGCGACGGTGTCGCAGTCGAGGACCGGGTGCTCCCAGTCGCCGCTTACGAGGGTACCGATGTTGGTGATAATCAGATCAGGCATCTCACATTCCTCCTCAGCTCACGCCGTCCGCGCCCTTGACCTGGTCGAGCAGCAGGCCGCCCACGCGCGGGAAGGGGCGGGAGCCGGTGGTCAGGCAGAGCACCACCATGATTTCATCGGGCCTTGGGCCGTCCGCGACGGAGACCTCCATCGCGTCGTAGTGGGTCCGCACCTTGACGGCCCGCTTGCTGTGCAGCGGCACGTCGACCGAGCAGCCCGCGGGACCCGCCTTTTCGGTCGAGGGGATGATCGAGAGGGTGTCCCGGAGCGCCTCCCGCACCGGCCCGTCGAAGGCGATGTGGAGGAGCGCCGAGCCGTGCTCCTGCTCCCCCGCGAGCCCCGTCACCACGGCCTTGCCGTAGCTCTGGATCTCCTCCGGACCCACGCCGAGCGCCTCGAGGGCGTTTTCGACCAGCAGCCTTCCGAGCCATTCGCCGTATTCGCCGTAGAGGGAGAGGTCCTCCACCCGCTTCCCCGCGAAGAGGTTCTCCACGATCGCCACCGAGGCGCATTTGCGCAGCGGCACGGGCAGGGGCCTGCCGATCTCCGCGCGGATCTCGTCGATGATTACAACTTCCTTGCGCACATATGGTTTCATCCGATCACGCCCTTTCCGCTCTAATCGAGCCCATTCTGTCCCTTGATCCCTTCCGCCGAAACGCCGCCGATGCGCGCGTGGGGCCTGCCGCCCGTCGTGAACGCGACGGCGACGACGACCTCGTCGGCGTGGGGCGCGTCGGGGATGCGGATGGTGATCGCGTCGTAGTGGGAGCGCACGAGCATCGCGTCCTTGTGGAGCAGCGGCACGTCGAGCGTCGCGCCCGGGGCCGCGATCTTCTTGGCCGACGGGATGACCGCCTTGCCCGCCCCAAGGTAGGCGCGCATCGGCGCGCCCAGGCGCGGGTGCATCAGCGCGGCGGCGTGCTCGTGCTCGCCGTCCAGCCCGACGATGCACGCCTTGCCGAAGCTGTGGACCTCCGACGGGTCAATCCCCATCGCCTCCACCGCCTTTTGGGTCAGATAACCGCCCAGGTATTCCCCGTACTCCATGAGCAGGGTCAAATCCTCCTGGTAGGCCCCCGCGTAGGGATTTTTGATGACCGCGGCGGCCGCGCACTTCCTGAGCGGCTTTTCCAGCTCACAGCCTCCCTCGCTGCGGATCGTCTCCCGGAAGACGACAAGTTTCCTGATGTTGGGTTCCGTTGCCATACCGAACCTCCTTTTCCGTTTCGGGTCCCGTTCTCATCCCCTGCGGGGCGTGATGGCGACCTTGATCACATGGTCCTCCTGCGCTTCAAACAGCCGGTATCCCTCGAGCGCGTCGTCGAGCGGGATCCGGTGGGTGATGAGCGGGCGGGTGTCGAGCATGCCCGCCTCGATGAGCGAGAGGGTCTTGGCGCAGGCGTTCGCGTGGACCCCGCCCGTCTTAAAGACGAGGTTCTTGCCGTACATCTCCCGCAGGGGCAGCTTCTGGGGGTCCTCCTCGTAGTGGGCCACGAGGCAGACCGTCCCGCTGCACCGCGCGAGACGCCACGCCATCTCGAAGGTGTTGCGCCCGCCCGCGACCTCGAAGACCCGGTCGGCCCCCCGCCCGTCGGTGAGGCCGCGCACGATTTCGAGCGGGTCCTCCCGGAGGGGGTTGATCGTGAGGTCGGCGAGCCCGTGCGCCTTCGCGAACTCGAGCCGCTCGTCGGACACGTCGATGACGGCGAGCCGCGCCGGGGAATAGAGCCGCGCGCACATCGCCGTGCAGAGCCCGGTGGGTCCCGCGCCGATCACCGCGACCGTCTCCGCCGGGCTGATCTCCGCGATCTCCGCGGCCCAGAACCCGGTGGCGAGCACGTCGCCGACGAGCAGCGCCGCCTCGTCCGACACCGCGTCGGGGATGTGGTTGAGGCCGTTGTCCGCGTAGGGCACACGCACATATTCCGCCTGCCCGCCGTCGATGCGGCAGCCGAGCGCCCAGCCGCCCCCCTCCATCGAGCAGTTGTTGACGTATCCGCGGCGGCAGAAGAAGCACTCGCCGCAGAAGGTCTCGTTGTTGACGGTCACGCGGTCGCCCTTGTGGAATTTTTCGACCCCGCTTCCCGTCTCGACGACCTCCCCGACCATCTCATGGCCGAGGATGACCCCCTCCTTCGCCTTCGCGATCATGCCGCGCTTGATGTGGATGTCGCTCGAGCAGATCGCCGCGAGCGTCACCCGGACGATCGCGTCCTTCGGGTGCAGGATCGCGGGGACCGGGCGGTCCTCCAGGACCACCGAGCCCAGCTCCTTGAAGACGACCGCCTTCATGGTGTCTTTCATAAAAAATCTCCCCCTTCCGCGTTGTCTGCGGTTACTTGACGATGTCCTTGCTCTTCCAGTCGGAGGAGGCGGCCACGGCGAGGATCACGACGATGCCCTTGACGAGGATCTGGACGTGGGGCGAGACGCCCATCAGGTTCAGGCCGTTGTTGAGCATCAGGATGACGAACACGCCGGTGATGGTGCGTGTGACGCTGCCCTTGCCGCCGCTGAGGGAGGTGCCGCCCATGACCACGGCGGCGATCGCGTCGAGCGACATGCCCTGGCCCTGGGAATGGGTGCCCGCGCCCAGACGCGCGCTCATCAGCACGCCCGCGAGCCCGGTGCAGGCGCCCGCTACGGTAAAGGCGATCATCTTATATTTGCGGGTCGGCAGGCCGCACAGCCCGGCCACCCGCTCGTTGCTGCCCATGGCGTACAGCGACCGGCCGTACTTGGTCTTGGTCGTGAGGACGACCATGAAGATGAGGATCACGGCCGCGAAAATCGCCAGCGTCGGCAGGAAGCCGACGCTTCCGGACCCCAGCTTCTTAAACTGGACGAACATGGTGTTCTGGGCGATGCCGCCCGATACGATCAGCGCGATGCCGCGGCAGATGGTCGAGGTGCCGTAGGTGACCAGGAAGGAGGGCAGACGCACATAGGAGACCAGAAAGCCCATGAACACGCCGAACACCAGCCCGATCCCCGTGCCCAGCAGCACGCTCAGCCAGCCGCCGCCGTCCTGGACGATGTTGGCCAGCATGACCGCCGAAACGCCGGCCAGGCTGAGCAGGCCGTCGGACGAGATGTCGATGCTTCCGATCAGGATGACCCCGACCAGGCCGAACGATACGATAAACAGCGGGCCGCCCTGGCGCAGGATATTCATCAGGTTATCCAGCGAAATAAAGCGAGGGTTCATGATGGTAAAAAAGATTACGCAGACAACCAGCGCCGCCGGCGCGATGATCAGGGAATAGTCGATCTCCCGGCGGGCGGCCGGCGCGGTCTTATGCGATGTAGCGGATGATGTCCCTTTCATTCGGTTTAACCTCCTTCTGGCAGTCAATTTCGCCGGTGACGGCGCCGCGCCTCATGGTGACGATGCGGTTGCACAGCCCGATCAGCTCCGGCATTTCGTCGGATACCACTAGAATGGAAATTCCTTCGTTGGCAAGTTCGCGCATCAGCCGGTAAATTTCCTGCTTCGCGCCGACGTCGATGCCTCTCGTGGGCTGTTCCATCAGCAGAATCCGGGGTTTCAAGCTCAGCCAGCGCGCCAAAATGACCTTCTGCTGGTTGCCTCCCGATAGATTCATGATTTTTGTCCTGCCGGATGGGGTTTTGATTTTCAGCCGGCTAATATAATCATCCACGCCTTGCTGTTCCCGGCGCTGGTCGATAAAGCCAAGCGCCCTGGTAAAATTGTCTAGGTTGGCGATGGTCGTATTCGTGATTACGGATAAGACGCCCAAAATCCCTTCATTGCGCCGGTCGCTGGGCAGATAGCCGATCCCCGCCTTTACCGCCAGGGCAATGCTGTTGCCCAGCTGGCTGCCGTCGGCGGCGGTGATCGTCCCCTTCTCCACCGGAGAGTCCCCAAAGATGATTTTGGAGAGGTCCTCCTTGCCGCATCCCATCAGCCCCGCAATCCCCAGAATCTCCCCCTTGCGCAGGCTGAAGCTGACGTCCTTCACTTCCTTGTTGGTAACGCCCTCCAGCCGCAGGACCACCTCGTCCTCCGGCACGCGCAGCTCCTGCGCGAAGAAGAAGTCGGTGGAGAATTCGCGTCCCACCATCATTTCCTGCAAAATCCGGATATCCACATCCCTGGTCATGACATCGCCCACGTTGGAGCCGTCCTTCATGACGGCCACGCGGTCGGTGTATTCCACGATCTCCTCCAGATGGTGCGAAATAAAGATAAACGCGGCCTGTTCCCGGAGGGAGTTGATGATGGCGAACAGGTTTTCCACCTCGCTGGGCGAGAGCACGGCCGTGGGCTCGTCGAGGATCACGATGACCTGCCGGTCGGTGTGCAGCGCCGTATAGAGCACCCGGGCGATCTCCACCATCTGCCGCTGGGAAAAGCTCAGCCTGCTCAAGCGGGTCCTCGGGTCGAGGTTCGCCAGCCCGACCTTCTCCAAAACCATCTTCGATTCGCGGTACATCTCGCTCCAGTGCAAAAAGCCCGCCGTCTGCAAATGTTCCTCGTGCCCGAGGAAGATGTTCTCCGCCACCGAAAGGTTGGGAAAGAGCGCCTGCTCCTGGAACACCATCCCGATCCCCTTTTCATAGGCCTCGATCGGCTTGGTCAGGTTCAGTTCCTCCCCGTGGCACAGGATCGTCCCGGCGTCTCGTTTTTCAATCCCCATCAGTACGCGCATCAGGGTGCTCTTGCCGGCGCCGTTTTCCCCGATCAGCCCCAGGACTTCGCCGGGATAGAGCTCCAGCGAAACCCCCTTGAGCGCCTGGACGCCGGCAAAACTTTTCCGGATGCCGCGCATGGACAGGATGCTCTGCCTGTCGTCGGTCTGTTGCATACTTGCTACGCTCCTCCCGCTATAGATGGGAAGCCGGGCAGTCCGCCCGGCACAGCCCGCCGTGGGGCTGCGCACAGCAGCGTTGGCTTCCGATGTCGTGATCTGCGGGCAGGCATACCCTGCGGACGCGGGGTATGCCTGCCGCAACAGAGAATCTTTTGATGCCGGCGTTTCCGTTTATGCCGGATGTTTGACCTTGCTGTCGGCGGTCCAGTCGCGGCCGGCGGCTTTCGAGCCATACCACAGGTCGTAGTACTCGTCGACATTTTCCGGAGTCACGACCGGCGGATCCCAGATCGCGTGTTTGTTTTCGTCGGTGACCGGGCGGATGCCCTCGGTCAGGTAGTCATAGCCGAAGCAGACGGCGCGGGCCTGCATGCCGGGGGCGTCGCCGCTGAGGCTGACGCAGGTGTTGCCCTTCTTCATGTGGTCGAGGAAATCCTGCAGGCAGTCCAGGCCGCTGATCTTGACCTGTCCCAGCTTGCCGACGCCGTCGAGGATCTCGATGACGCCCATGGCCATATCGTCGTTGGCGCACCATACGCCGTCAATCTGATCGCCGTACTTGATGTACATGTCCTCAAACACCGGGGCGGCCGCGAAACGGTCGAAATCGCCGGGCTGGGACTCCAGCAGGGTGATGCCCGGATACTCCTTCATGGCGTCCAGCAGGCCCTCATGGCGGCGGACCGCGGTGGTGTTGCCGGCAGGTCCGTCGATGGCGATGATGCCGCCCTCGCCGCCCATCGCCTCAAAGAGGTACTCGGCCTCGGTCTTGCCCTCCTGGTAGAGGTCGGTCAGCAGGTGGGCCAGATGGTACTCGTAGGCGGTGAAATCCATCCCCTCGGGGTAGTCGAAGAGGGTGATGAAGGGGACCTTGGCGTTTTCACACAGATCGCAGAGCGCCGGCACGATCGACGGGCTCATCGGCATGATGATGACGAGGTCGGGCTGGTAGGTGACCAGTCCGGACTCCAGGTCGGCGACCTGCTTCTGCTCGTTGTTCTCGGCGGAGAGGGTCACATACTCCATGCCGAGCTGGGCGGCGGCTTCTTTTCCGCCCCGGTCGAGCTCAACGTAGTACTGGTTATCCATTCCCTTGGTGCTGTTGAGCACGACGAACTTCTCGGCGGCGGGCTCTTCAGCCGGGGCCGCGGGCTCCGCGGCCGGGGCTTCCGACGCGGGGGCGGCGGGTTCCGGCGTGGCGGCCGGGGCGGGCTCGGAACCGCAGCCGGCAAGCAGCGTCAGGACCAGCACCGTCGCGAGTAGCATGCTGAGCAGTCTGTTTCTTTTCATTTTTTGCGCCTCCTCTTCATAGCTCCATGCGCCGCATGGAGGGCTGTTGTGTGCGGGACGTCCGCGCCGCGGGCGCCCCGGCGGATATTCAGTCGATCCATTTCATGTGGAAGCCGCCGTCGACGTCGATGGCGGAGCCGGTCGTGTAGGGCAGGTAGCCCTTGCAGATCGCGGAGACGGCCTTCGCGCAGTCCTCGCCGGTCCCCCAGCGGCGCAGCGGATGCAGGCCGTCGGCGATCAGCTTGTCGAAATGCTCCTTGACCGGCAGGGTCATGTCGCTGAGGATGTTGCCCGGGCGGATCTCATAGACGTTGATGCCGTAGTCGGCCAGCGCGAAGGCGAGCAGCTTGGTCAGCATCGCGATGGCGGCCTTGGACATGCAGTATTCGCCCCGCATGACCGAGAGGGTGTACGCCGAAATGGACGACATGTTGATGATCACCGGCTTGGGCGCGGGGTCCCCCGCCTCCACCTGTTTGATCATCTGCTTGGCGGCCAGCTGCCCCAGGAAGAGGTAGCCCTTGAGGTTGATGCCGAACACCCGGTCGAGGCTCTCCTCGGTCACATCGAGGATGTTCGTGCGCACCAGGGAGCCGACCCCGGCGTTGTTGACGAGCACGTCGATCCGTCCGAACCGTTCGAGCGTCCTGTCGATCAGGTTCCTGCGGTCCTCCTCCCTGGAAACGTCGGCCTGCACATAGAGGAATTCCGGACTCGCGTCCGCGATCTCCTTCATATGCCCTTCCGCCCGGGCGGGGTCCATGGTCCCGCATCCGACGATCGCATAGCCGTCCTTTGCCAGCTGGAGAGCGACCGCGTTCCCGATGCCCCGGGTAGCGCCTGTGATGACTGCAACTTTTTCCGTTCGCAAATACATCTCCCCTTTCGTCAATTCCTGCATGGGATTCTTTATTGTCGGGCCCGTCTGGGCCGGAACGACCGGTTCAAAAGAGGTTGCCCTCCCCGTCGAAGGGGAGCTCCTCCGGTTCCCCCAGCACCTCGACGCGCGGGTTGGCCGCCGCGTCGGGGAGCATCGCCTCGGAGATGAAGATTTCGCTCAGATGCAGGGTGTCCCGCAACCGCACCATGCGGATGCGCGCCTTGTCAAACCCCGGCGCCGTCTTGATCGCCGCCTGGATCGCCAGTTTGTGGCTGTCCATGACCAGCGGCATCCGGACCGCCTGGGTGAGGGTCGCCGTGATCGCGTTGGGGTAGGTGACCTCCGGATCGAACCGCTCGAGCAGCCGCCGGGTGGTCACGTCCGCCACGCCGATGCCGTTGGCGTTGCCGTGGGTCTCGTCGGTGAGGTCGAGGACGGCCAGCTTGCCCGGCCGCGGCGGCCCGCTTGCGTAGCCCGTGGCGAAGCAGCCGGTGATATGCGGGTCCATCCCGAGGCCGCTGATGTTCTTGCCCATCCGGTCGACCACCAGCACGTCGACGTTGGGAAGAAGGATTCCCGGCATGAGCGCCTTGGCCCGCAAAAGCAGCGCCGGTTCCCGCTTTGCGATCTCCTCCGGGGGCAGCGCCGCGACCTCGCAGGTCTGGTCGTAGGCGTTTTCCAGGATGGCGACGCCGAAGAGCACCTTCGCGTCGCGGAGGATCGCCCGCCCGTATTTTTCGATGTTCGCCGCCATGTTGGCGTAGCCCTCCTGGTGGCAGACCTCCGCGCCCGCCTGTTTTGCAAGGCCGATGGCAAGCATCTTCATGAGCCCGCTCTCGTAGGGGCCGGTAAAGGAGGTGTGGGGCTTGACGCGGTTGACGGCCACGATCCCGTCCGCCGCCGCGGCGCGCGCGTCGATCTGCACCGGACGGCCGTCGGGCGTGCGCCCGATTTCCCGGACCTCCATCGAGGACTCGACCGGGCAGCCCAGGTAATCCTCGGTAATTCCGAGGCTGCGCAGCACGTCGAGCTGCCCCTCGGCCGTCGCGCCGCCGTGGCTGCCCATCGCCGGCACGACGAAGGGGGCCGCGCCCGCCTCCCGCAGGGCTTCCGTGATCGTGCGGAGAATGAGGGCGATGTTCGCGATCCCCCGGCTCCCGGCGGTGACGGCGACGCGCATGCCCGGCCTCACGCCGCGCAGGACGCCGCTCCCGCGGAGGGTCTCCCGCACCGCGCCGCCGACGTCCGCGAGGCGCGCGCCGTCGAATTCCTGGCGGACCCGGACCATCCGGGGGATCGGCATGCCGCCGACCAGCCTGTTCACGACGCCCATCCCGTCACCTTCCCTTCCGCGCGGTCCAATTCCAGATATTTGATCTCTTTGCAAATATTGTATAATTTGGATCGACAAAATGTCGACATATTTAGACAGGCCTCGCCCACAAAAATCTTCCGCCGGGTCACTGGTCGATCAGCACGATGTTCAGCTCCTCCGCAATCTCCCGCGCGCGCTCTACGCTGGGGCTGGCGTCCCGCAGCACCAGCCGGGCGCCGCCGCGGTTGAGGGAATCCACCATGGAATTCTGCTTTTCCGCCTCGATCGTCACCCGCTGGACCGACGGCTCGTCGACCTCGAGGATTTCCACCTCGATCCCGCGCCGCCGCACCTCCGCGAGGATCTCCCTGTAGGCGTCGGCGTCGCTCGTGCCCGCCCCGTCGACCGCGGCCATCAGGATGCCCGGCACGTTGATCGCCCGCCGGGCGAAGAGCTCGGAATAGAGCTCGATTTTTACCTTTTTGATCCGCCCCTCCGACAGGAAGTGCGCAATCCTCCCGCAGTTGGTCGGGGAACCGACCCCCTGGCTGCTGCCGCCGACGACCGCTTCCGCGAACGGCTTGGTGATCGGGTTGGCGCGGCGCGCGAGCTCGCGGCTCTCAGCGGCCGCGCGGACGATCAGCTCCTCCTGCCGCAGCTTCTCCGCCTCCCGCACGGCCGGGTCGATGTACGCCTCCACCCGCTCGTCGTGCTTGAAGAAGGGCTCCATGTATTCGATCGTCACCGGGACGACGTGCTTCGCGGAGGCCAGATGGCACTGCGCCGCCATGGCGATCATCACGTCCACCGGGACGGTCGAGGGAATCGAGGTGTGCATCGCGAGCTGGCTTGCCAGGCGCGCGATGAGGATGCCGCCGCCGATATGGGTGGCGCACAGCCCGGGCACGAGCACCCGCGGGGTGCAGGGCACGCTGATCGTCGGGGAGATCGCGAGCACGACCGCCCGCTCCATCTGGGCGGGGGTCCCCCCGGCCAGCTCGACGAAGGCGGCCGCCGAGGCCGCCGCGCCCGCGCCGATCCCCTCCATGTTGCAGCCGGTCGTCCGCTTGCCCACCCGGAAGATGCCGCCGATCTTGAGGATGACGGCCATGACCCGCGTGATCAGGTCCTTGTCGGTATAGAACTCTTTCACCGCCTTGACGAACCCGGTGTAGGGGCAGGCGTCGCCCGTGCCGGCGCAGGGGCACAACCCGATCGTGTGGTTCCCCACCTGCGCCGCGAGGGTGTATGTAACGATCCGGTCGACGAACGGGTCCCCGGCAATCTTCGCGCCGTCCTCCGCCGCGAGGTCCTGCCCCACCGCGCCGAGCAGGAAGCTCCTGCCCGTCGTGGCGCCGATTCCGGCGGCGCAGAGGTTGTGCGCGAACGCCTCCTCCATGCTCGCCGCGACCTGCTCGCCGGTGAGGCCGGTGCTGTCCACCGCCTCCCGCAAAATCACTTCTCCGACGCTCATCCGGGTCTCCTCCGCCACGCGGATGCACTCCCCCAGCGTCATATGCCCATAGTCGTAGTCCAATTCCCGTGCGGTCTCCGCAACCGGTTTCATGCCGTCTCCCCCTATCTGACCTCGGTGTCCATCAGCTCTTCCCAGATTTTTAAGAGCGAGGTGATGTCCTGCCTGCCGAATCCTTTGGCCCGCGCCGCCTCAAACATCTGCACCGCCGTGCTCCCCATCGGGATCGGCATCGAGAGCTGTTTTGCCGTTTCGACGGCGAGCCCCAGGTCCTTGTATTCCAAATCCACCGCGAAGCCGCCCTCGAAGGACCTCTTTTTGATGAAGTTGGGGATCTTGTTTTCAATGATGAAGCTGCGCCCCGAGCTCTCCCGGATGATCTCGTACATCGTGTCGAGCCCGAGTCCGATCTTCGCGCCGAGCACCAGCGCCTCGGCGGCGGCCGCCATGTTGCAGCCGAGCAGGTAGTTGTTGACCATCTTGACGCCCGAGCCGGCGCCGACCGGCCCGATGTGGCAGATCTTCCTGCCGATCGTCTCGAAGAGCGGGCGCATCCGCAGGAACGCCTGGTCCGGGCCGCCCGCCATGACGGTCAGCGTTCCGGCGGCCGCGCCGCCGACCCCGCCGCTCACCGGGCAGTCCATGTAGGTGATCCCACGCGCCGCGGCCATCTCGGAAAATTTCCGCGCCGATTCGGGCGCGATGCTGCTCAGGTCGGCGATGACCGACGCGCCGATCGACTCCCGCCCGAGGATTTCCTCGAGCACCGACCGGACGATCGCCGCGTTTGGCAGCGAGCAGAAAAGCACCTCGGTATCCGCGGCGGCCTCCCCCGCCGTCGGGCAGATGCGCGCGCCCGCCGCTTCCGCCTCGCCCGCGGCGCGCGGGGAGAGGTCAAAGGCGCACAACTCGTGCCCCGCGCCCAGCAGCCGCTTCGCAATGGGCAGCCCCATGGCGCCCAGTCCGATCATTCCGATCCTCATCGAAAAGCCCCCTTGTAAAAAAATATCCCCACCAGGTTCATTCCGGTCCAGTCCCACTCCGCTCCCCGGATACCGGGGAGGGCGCGGGACGCCTTTTGAAACTGATGAGGAAGCAGATCGGCGGCGGCGCGTTTGATTCGGGACGCGCCGCGCGCCGCTATTCGCTTTCCAGCCGCCTGGCCGGGAGGGAGCGGGCCTTTTTGATCGGGAACGGCTCCGAATACTCCTTGATGGTCCGGTCGCGGACCTCGTTGAGATGCTGGAAAAGATACCGTTCGGCGCTTGCTTCATCCCGCTGCTTCAACGCCCGGATAATGTTCAGGTGCTTCTTTTTGGAAGCGTTGAAGTGCTCGGGGTCCCGCGCGGAAATGCGGTTCACAATCGCGAACTGCGCCGTAAGCATGTCGTAGAACTTTTCCAGCCTGCTGTTGCCCCCATACGCAATAATCGACGTGTGCAGCAGATGATTTGCGTCATAATACTGTTGGGGGTCGGAGTTTTCGTTCAGATCCAAAAAGGCCTGTTCCAGTCGGTCCAGCATCTCCTCATCAAAGTACCGGCAGGCGGTGTGCAGGGCGTGCAGCTCGAACATGATCCGCAGCTCGAAGATCTCCTCGAGGTCCCGCTGCGTGATATCGGTGACAAAGGTTCCCCTTCCCGGGAAATGGGACACCAGTCCCTCCGCCTCCATCCGTTTGAGCGCCTCGCGCACCGGAGAACGGCTCAGGCCCAGCGCCTCGCCGATCTCCACCTCCGCAATCGGGGACCCGAGTGGGAATTCCCCCGATAAAATCCCGCTGTAAAGGTAATCGTACGCCCGTCCGGCCGCTCCTGTCGATCTGTCTGCCATGTTTATTCCCTCCAATGTAACTTGCGCTCATAGATGATCCATGCGAAGACAAGCACCTTAAAGTATTATTATACTATAAATCTTCACACTGTACAATCTGATCATACACTGGAACGAAACATTTTCGACAAATCGTATGCAGAAAAGCCCTTATTCTTCCACACAGTGCAGCGAGTCGAACACCCTCTGGTACCCGTAGATGTCAAAGAGCGATTCCCCCGCGCGGAGCCGGTCCATAACGGCCGCCTCCTTGGCCGTCCGTTCCTCGGCGAGCCGCAGGATGTCCGGCGCCTCCTCCAGCGGGACCACCACGACGCCGTCCGCATCCCCGACGATGAGGTCGCCCGGCCGGACGATCTCGCCGCCGATGCAGATGGGGTGGTTGATCGTACCGAGCGTCGCCTTGGCGGTCCCGCGCACGCAGAGCCCCGCGGAAAAGACGGGGAAGCCCATCCGGATGATCTCGCGGCTGTCGCGTACGGTGCAGGACACCACCAGGCCGGCAGCGCCGCGCGCCATGCACTCCACCGCCAGCACCTCGCCGAACGGCCCCGAAGCGACCGCCGAGCCCATGTCCGCGACGATGACGTCGCCGGGGCCAGCCATGCTGACTGCCTTGACAAGCATCAGGTTGTCGCCCGTGTGGCAACGCACGGTGAGCGCGCGGCCGCAGACGGTCATATCCGCCGCGAGCGGTTTGATCGCGGGATCGAGCGCGCCCCTGCGGCCCATCGCCTCATGGACGGTCGCGGCCGCCTGTCCCTCGTATGCGCGCAGCAGCGCGGGATCGCAGCGCGGGACGTCCCTTCTGATGTGCGTCAATTGATACCCCACCCTTCTCGGTATTCTCTTCGTCGTCATAACGTATAAATTATGTCGACAATCTACTATGAATATAGCACACAAAATATCCCGTGTCAAGGGAATTCATTTTGGCAATATGCACATAAATTCGGTGAAATTCTCTCTGTTGACACGGTTCTATTTTTTCGCGGCGAGACGTAAAAAGGCCCCGCGGGCAATGCCCGCGGGGCCTTTCGGAAGAGATTTTTGATTTAACGGCCGGTGTTCGGGACCGGCTTCTGGTTGTTGGAAACGTCGATCGACGGGACCTCGGTATCGTCATCGTCGTCATAGTAGCTGTCGATATCCAGCTCGGTGTCCGAGACGATGTAGGTGCCGAGCGTCCGGGTCCGGGTGGTCCAGCCCTCGATCTCGCGGTCGTCTTCCGAGTAGGTGAACATCGCGGTCACGTCCTCGAGGTAGCCGTCCTTGTCAAGGCGGTAGATATAGACGTCGTGCGGATTGGGGGTGTAGTCGTCGTCATCGTCCCACGGGATGCCCAGCGTCAGATAGGCGCGGGAGGTCGAGGGGATGCTCGGGTTGCCGACGAAGTCATAGAACCACAGGTCTGCGTCGACGGGATCGCCGTACTCGGAATAGATGTCGCTCATCGACTTGGTGGACAGGCGCGCGTAGAAGTCCTTCGCGTCGTCGTCGGCGGTGAACTCGAGCGCCGCGCGGTCGTCGCCCCAGATGAGGACGTTGTTCTCGTTGGCCTCGGGGCTGAAGTAGATTTTCTCGCCCGTGTCGGCGTCGCCGTCCGAACCGGAAACCTTCTTGTTGCTGATCCACATGTTGAGGTTCAGGATGGCGGTTTCGCCCTTCTTCCAGCTGCCGTCCTTATCCTTTTTCGCCTTGAATTCGATCTCGGCGTTCGCCTTGCGCTCGTCGGTCGAAGTCATGTCCTTCAGCGTGACCTTCAGGTAGCTGGCGCGGGTCATGCCGCCCAGGCGCTTCTCCTCCACCTGCTCGATCTTGCTGATGAGGGACTTGCCGTCGCCGTCCTTGTCGACCGAGATCTTGAAGAGGTCGTCGTCGACAAGCTGGCTCGCGCGGGCCTTGCCGCCGCCGCTCAACTCGGTGACGTAGTCGTTGCCCGCATCGCCCAGCTTGATATAGAAGGTCTGGTTCGGGAGCACGCCGTCGAGCACGACCTTGCCGTCGCTGGAAGGCCGCGGGAAGCTGCTGCCGGAATTATCCTCCAGCCAGTCGCCATCGTCGTCGTAGACGCCGATGGGGCGGTAGACATACGACGGAGTGGAAGTGCCTCCATTATACTTAAAGGTCGCAGAAATATCGACATCAGAAGTTCCAACTGTATAGGTGGAAGTATCGCCGTCCTGTGTTGCTCCGGTGACCGTGAGCTTATCGAGCACATAGCCGTTATCCGGCGTTGCCGTAACGGTAAATTTCGCACCTTCCGCGACTTGGTCGCCGCTCTTGATCTCAGTACCGTTTACCGTCACCTTGATGCTGCCGTTACTGCCTGCCTTCCACTTGACGGCATGGGTCACGACGGGCGCAGGGGAATCTGCTTCAAACTCCACGGAAATTGTTACAATACCCGTTACGTTGCTAATAGTCCTGTTGTTTCCGTTGCCGCCCTGTTCCCCGCTCTGACCATCCATCGTGACGGAGAAGGATTTGACCTTATAGTTGGCCTCCGGCACCGCATTAACGGTGAGCTGGGTCCCCTCGTTTGCGGAAACGTTTCCACTTGCGGTCTTTTCAGTGCCGTTGATTACCAGCTTGCCGTCGGCCCCCGTAATCGTATAGTTTACCGCATAGGTGATCAACTCAAACTCGGCGGAAACGGTAACATCTCCGTTTACCGTAAATTCTTTGGCATCCGTAATGTTTTCACCGGAACTTAGGGTGATGGACTTCAATTTATAGTGCTCATCCGGAGCAGCCGTAACAGTGATCTTGGTACTGCTCGCAACCGAGGCATTGTTTCCTTCAGTAATTGTGCCACCACTATAGCTGACTGATAGCGTCCCGTTCTCGGCGGAAGCAACCGTGACAACCGGGTCCGCTGCCGGGGCAGTCCCATCATTCGTACCGGTCAGACCGTTCGAGCCAGAGGTCGTTGGGGTCGTCGGGGTCGGCGTCGAGGTCGTCGGCTCCGGGGTCGTCGGCTCCGGGGTCGTCGGCTCCGGGGTCGTCGGCTCCGGGGTCGTCGGCTCCGGGGTCGTCGGCTCCGGGGTCGTCGGCTTCTCGAAAGCCGCGTGGATGGACACATTTCCGCTGATCGTGAACGCGATGCCGCTCACAATGGACAGCGCCGGACCGTCGCCCGTCTTTGCGGTCAATTCCTTGAGTTCATAGCCTTCGTCCGCGGTGGCCGTGACGGTGATCGACGTCCCGGTCGCAACGGTTTTGCCTTCCTCATTCGTCGTGACACCGCTGACTGATACGGTGCCGCCCTCCGGCGTCGCATTGTAGGAGACGACATAGGGTTCGTCTCCGCCGTCGTCCGCCAGCGCGTAGACGGGCATCAGGCCCACTACGACCAGCACCGCGAGGCAGATGCTCAGTAGCTTCTTCATGTAGGGTACCTCCTTGAAAAAATCAGTTTCTCTGTCGTGCGGCGGGTCGCCGCCCTTCTCTGTCCGTGTTCCAATGATACCCGATTTTCCTGTGGCAAAAATGTTATTCTTATGACCGAATTGTGAACAATCCCAAAACGGCAGACAACATCTGGCAGCATCGGAACCACCTAATACTACAAACCATCCCGGCCCTCAAAAAGGGACACCGCCCGCAGAAAATTTTTTGCCCGTCCGTTCCCTCGCGGACCGGCCGTTTTTCCATCTCCGCCGAGCCGGCGGGGCGGGTCAGCCGAGGTTGAGCGCCGCCTTCATCTCGCGGACGTACCGCTCCACATGGGGCACGCAGTCCGCGCCGTATTTCGCGGCGAGCTTCACGATCGCGCTGCCGACGATCGCGCCGTCGGCGTGCTTCGCCATTTCGGCGGCCTGCTCCGGGGTCGAGATGCCGAAGCCCACCGCGCAGGGGACGTCGGACGCCCGCTTCGCCTCGGCGACCATGCCGCCGATATCGGTGGTAATCCGGCTGCGCACCCCCGTCACCCCCATCGAGGAGACGCAGTAGAGAAAGCCCTCCGCCTCCGCCGCGATCATGCGGATGCGCGCTCTGGAGGTGGGCGCGATGAGCGACACGAGGTCCACGCCGTACCGCCTGCAGAAGGGGGCGAGCTCCCCCTTCTCTTCAAAGGGCATGTCGGGGACGATCAGCGCGTCGACGCCCGTCTCCCCGCAGGCTTTGAGGAACCGTTCGGCCCCGTAGGTGAAGACGGGGTTCAGATAGGTCATGAAGGCGAGCGGGACGTCCGTCTCCCGGCGGATCTGCCGCACAAGCTCGAAGATGCGGTCGGTGGTCGCGCCCGCCGCGAGCGCGCGCTCGTCGGCCTGCTGGATGACCGGGCCCTCCGCCACCGGATCGGAAAAGGGAATCCCCAGTTCGATGAGGTCGGCCCCGGCCGCCGCCATCGCGGGCACCAGCCGCGCGGTGACCTCGAGCGACGGGTCGCCCGCCGTTACGAACGGAATGAACGCCTTGCCGTGGGAGAACGCCTCCCGAATCCGCTTACTCATAGAGCGCTACCCCCCTGTACCGGGCGATGGCGGCGACATCCTTGTCGCCCCTGCCCGAAAGATTGACGACCACGATTTGATCCTTCCCCATCCGCGACGCGAGCTTCCTGGCGTAGGCCACCGCATGGGCGCTTTCGATCGCCGGGATGATCCCCTCGGTGCGGGAGAGGTATTCAAACGCGTCCACCGCCTCGTCGTCGGTGATCGAGACGTATTCCGCCCGCTTTGTATCGTGCAGCCAGGCGTGCTCGGGGCCGATGCCCGGGTAGTCGAGCCCCGCCGAGATCGAGTAGACCGGCGCGATCTGCCCGTACTCGTCCTGGCAGAAATAGCTCTTCATGCCGTGGAAGATCCCCGGCGTGCCCACCGCGATCGTCGCGGCGGTCTCGCCCGTCTCCACCCCGCGCCCAGCCGCCTCGCAGCCGATCAGCCGCACCTGGGGGTCGCCGATAAAGTCGTAAAAGAGCCCCATCGCGTTGCTGCCGCCGCCCACGCAGGCGAGCAGCGCGTCGGGCAGGCGGCCCTCCTTCTCGAGCAGCTGCGCCCGGACCTCCCGGCCGATCACGCTCTGAAAATCCCGCACGATCGTCGGGAAGGGATGCGGCCCCATCACCGAGCCGAGCACGTAATGGGTGTCCGACACCCGCGCCGTCCACTCGCGCAGCGTCTCGTTGACCGCGTCCTTGAGGGTGCGGGTGCCCGTTTTGACGGGGTGCACCTTCGCGCCGAGCAGCTCCATCCGGTAGACGTTGAGCGCCTGGCGGACGGTGTCCTCCTCGCCCATGTAGATTTCACATTCCATCCCCATCAGCGCCGCCGCGGTCGCCGTGGCGACCCCGTGCTGTCCCGCGCCCGTCTCGGCGATCACGCGGGTCTTGCCCATCCGCTTGGCGAGCAGCACCTGCCCGAGGACGTTGTTGAGCTTATGGGAGCCGGTGTGGTTGAGGTCCTCCCGCTTGAGGTAGACCTTCGCGCCCCCCAGGTCTTTCGTCATCTTTTCCGCGTAATAGAGCAGCGACGGCCGCCCCGCGTAATCCTTGAGCAGGCCCTCCAGCTCGGATACGAAGCCCGGGTCGTCCTTCCAGCGGGCGTAGGCCTCCTCCAGCTCGATCACAGCGTTCATCAGCGTCTCGGGGATATACTGTCCCCCGTGGACGCCGAACCGTCCCTTTGACATCTCTATCGACTCCCTTCGGCAAAATTGCGTCAAAAAAGGCTTCTGTCCCAAAACAGGGACAAAAGCCTTTGCTTCTGCGGTACCACCCAGATTGGCGGCCGAAACCGCCCACTCGTTCTGCGCGCAGGCACGCGCACCCCCTGGTAACGGACGGGATCCCCGTCGGCGCCTACTCCCTCCCGGTTTCGGGCCGCCCTCGCGAGTCCATTCAAAATCGCCTGTGCTGCCGAACTCCCACCCGCGTCGGCTCTCTGGACACACCCGGCGGTCCCTACTACTCTCGCTCATCGGTTTCTGGATTTTTCCATAGTATAGCACCGGCGCTTTTCCGTGTCAACCGCCGAAGGCAAATTTCACCCGGCCCCGCGCCCCGCGCGCAGGCTCGCCGCGACGAACTCCCGGAAGAGCGGGTGCGCCCGGTTGGGGCGGGATTTGAACTCGGGATGGTACTGCACCCCGACAAAAAAGGGGTGGCCGGGCAGTTCGACCGCCTCGACGAGCCGCCCGTCGGGCGAAAGGCCCGACAGCCGGACCCCGGCCGATACAAGCCGCTCCCGGTAGTCGTTGTTGACCTCGTAGCGGTGGCGGTGGCGTTCGCGGATCTCCCGCGCACCGTACGCCTCTTCCAGCAGGCTGCCCGGCGCGACGGCGCAGGGATAGGCGCCCAGCCGCATGGTGCCGCCCTTGGGCACGACGCCCCGCTGGTCGGGCATGAGGTCGATCACGCAGTGCTCCGCCCCGGGGGAGAATTCGCGGGAGTCGGCCCCCGCGAGGCCCGCCAGCGAGCGCGCCGCCTCGATCACGGCGACCTGCATCCCGAGGCAGATGCCGAAATAGGGGATCCGGGCCTCCCGCGCACGGCGCACCGCGCGGATCATCCCCTCGACGCCGCGGCCGCCGAAGCCGCCCGGCACGATGATCCCCCCGCAGCCCGCGAGGCGCTCGGCGACGTTGCGGTCGGTGAGCGTCTCGGAGTCGACCCAGCGGATGACGACGCGCGCGCCGCACTCGTACCCGCCGTGGCGCAGCGCCTCGGCGACCGAAAGGTAGGCGTCGTGCAGCTCGACGTATTTGCCGACGAGCGCGATCTCCACCGGCTCGGTCGCGCGCGCGATCCGCCCGCACATGGCGGTCCACTCGCCGAGGCCGTCCCCATGCGCCTCGAGCCCGAGCCTGCGGCAGACAATGTCGTCGAGCCCCGCCCCGCGCAGCATAAGCGGCGCCTCGTAGAGGACGGGAAGGGTGCGGTTTTCGACGACGCAGTCGGGCTCGACGTTGCAGAAGAGGGCGATCTTCTGCCGCAGGCCCTCCTCGAGCGGCTCGTCGCAGCGCGCCACGATGATGTCGGGCATGATGCCCATACCCTGCAGCTCGCGCACCGAATGCTGGGTGGGCTTGGATTTGTGCTCCCCCGAGCTCTTGAGGTAGGGGACGAGCGTCACATGCAGGAAGAGGCACCGCCCCCGCGGGAGCTCGCGGGAGATCTGGCGGATCGCCTCGAGGAAGGGCTGGCTTTCGATGTCGCCGATCGTGCCGCCGATCTCGGTGATGACCACGTCGGCCTCCGTCTCGCGGCCGACCGAATAGATGAACGACTTGATCTCGTTGGTGACGTGGGGGATCACCTGCACCGTCTCGCCGAGGTATTCCCCCGCGCGCTCCTTGTTGAGCACATTCCAGTAGACCCGCCCCGAGGTAAGGTTGGAAAACCGGTTGAGGTCCTCGTCGATGAACCGCTCGTAATGGCCGAGGTCGAGGTCGGTTTCCGCCCCGTCCTCGGTCACGAAGACCTCCCCGTGCTGGTAGGGGCTCATCGTGCCCGGGTCGACGTTGATGTAGGGGTCGAGCTTCTGCGCCGCCACGGTGAGCCCGCGCGCCTTGAGCAGCCGCCCGAGCGCCGCCGCCGTAATGCCCTTGCCGAGCCCCGAAACGACGCCCCCCGTCACAAAGATATAGCTGGTCTCCTGTTTGCCCATCGGTTTTTCCGCCTTCCCTTCCCGTTCGGTCATTCTAGCTTTCCCGCGCGCGGCGGGGATATGTCTATTCGTCGCAGGCGCCGAGGATCCTCCGCGCGACCTCCCGCCGCGTGGCGCGCAGGTCCATCGCCTGTTTCTCGATGTAGTGGTGCGCCTGCGGCTCGGTCATCCCCAGCACCCGCATGAGCGCCCCCTTGGCGCGGCTGACCAGCCGCAGCTCCTCGAGCTTTTCGTTGAGGCGGACATTCTCCCGCTGGAGGCCGAGCATCCGGCGGCGGGAGGCGAGCACCAGCCGCAGCGACTGGAAGAGCATCGGCCGGGAAAACGGCTTTTCCACGACAAAGACGCCGAAGTCCTCCACCTCGGCGGAAACCGCGTCCGCCTGCGGGGCGTTCACGAGCAGCGCGACGCCCGCGTCGCTCTCGCGCGCGGTTTCGAGCGCCAGGGCACTCCCGAACTCGTCGGGCAGCGGGGTGTTGACGAGCACCAGCTCAAAGCCGCCCTCCGAGAACAGCCTGCGCGCCTCGCCGCCGCTTCCGGCGGCGCGCACGGCCGAAAAACCGCATTCGCGCATGAGTCCCTCGAGCGCGGCGCGGCCCCTCTCCCCTGAAACCAAGAGCATCCGCTCCTCCAAACCCGACACCCCCTTCCGTCAAAACGGCCCGCCCCTTCAGGTGCGCCCGAAATACCGCTCAAGCTCGAAGCCGAATTTGTCCTCGGCCGCTTCCCATTCCTCAAACTCCCGCCGCTTGTGGGCGAGGAAGTTTTCGACGATCCGCCCGGGCAGCGCCCGGCGGATGAAGCCGCTCTCCGACGCGAGTGCGAGCGCCTCGCCGAGCGAGGCGGGCAGGCGCTCGTATCCCGCGAGCGCCGCCGCGTTCGCGCCGTAGAGGTCGAAGTCGGCGGGCGGGCAGAGCTCCAGACCCTCCCGCACCCCCCCATCAGCAGCGTGAAGGCGAGGTAGGGATTGCAGGCCGGGTCGGGGGAGCGCAGCTCGATGCGGCTCGACTCCCCCTCCGCCGCGGGCACCCGCACGAGCTGGGAGCGGTTCTGCCCCGACCAGCTCACCACGCCCGGCGCCTCGAACGCGCCGAACCGCCGGTAGGAGTTGGCCAGCGGGTTGAGGAAGGCGGTGATCTCCCGCGCGCGGCGCAGAATGCCCGCCGTAAAGCCGAGCGCCTCCGGTTCCGGGCGGACGCCGAAGCGGTCGAAGAGGTTGCGCCCCTCCCGGCAGAGGGAGAGGTTCACATGCAGGCCGCTGCCGCTCGCCCCCTCGAGGGGCTTGGGCAGGAAGGAGGCGTAGAGGCCGTTCTTCGCAGCCACCGCCTTGACGACCATGCGCAGAGCCATCAGGTTGTCGGCCGCCTCCAGCGGGCCCGCGCAGTGGAAGTCCACCTCGTTCTGACCGGGGCCCTGCTCGTGGTGGGACCGCTCGGGCGAAAGCCCCATCTCCTCGAGCGTCAGGCAGATCTCCCGGCGCACGTTCTCCCCCCGGTCGCAGGGCGCGAGGTCGCAGTAGCCCGCGCGGTCGTGCGGGGTGTGGGTGGGGTAGCCCTCCTCGTCGGTCGTGAAGAGATAGAATTCACACTCGGGCCCGAATTTGCAGGTGAAGCCCTCCCGCCCCGCCCGCGCGGTGGCCTCGGCGAGCAGCCCGCGCCCGTCCCCCTCGAACGGCCTGCCGTCCGGGTAGCGGATGCCGCAGAAAAAGCGCACCACCCGTCCCTGCGCCGGCCGCCAGGGCAGCACCGACAGGGTGCCCGGGTCGGGCACCAGGAAGAGGTCGCTCTCCGTCACGTCCAGAAAGCCGCGCACCGCGGACGCGTCGAACGAGACGCCCTGTCCGAAGGCGCGCCTCAGTTGGGAGGGCATGATGGCGATGTTCTTCTGCGCGCCAAAAATATCGCAGAAGACCAGCCGGACAAATTTCACGCCGTTTTCCTCCACGAACCGGAGGACCTCCGATACGGTGGTATCCATTTGACAGTCTCCTTCCGGCCCCCGCGTTCACGGGGGGATTGGTCTATGGGCATGACAGCACGGATCAGACGCTCGTATAAAGCCGCCGGTAGAGATTTTCGCCGTCCGGCGTGAGCACCCAGAACCGTTCGGCGAGCAGCTCCCGCCGGTCCTCGCCGAACGCCGCGCAGAACTCGTCCAGGTACCCGCCGATCTCCGTAAGGTCGGCGGCGGAGGCCTCCGCCGCGCGGATGCGTTCCGGCAGGCCTTCCGGCCTTTCCGGGCAGCGCAGGAACATCTTCCCGCCGTGCATGCCGGTGCCGCAGAAATAGCCGGTGAGCGGCGTCCCGGCGGGCCTGCGCAGGCCGAGCACGACGATCACGCCGCCCGCCTGGTACTCCCCGAGAAAGCTGCCCGCCGTGCCGCCCACGACAAGGACCGGCAGCTTTCCGCGGTAGGCCTTCATGTGGATGCCCGCGCGGTATCCCACGTCCCCGTGGATATAGATTTTCCCGCCGCGCATGGCATAGCCCGCGCCGTCGCCGCAGGAGCCGTGGATGATGATCGCCCCGTCGTTCATCGTGTCGCCCGCCGCGTCCTGCGCGTTGCCCTCCGTCACGATCGTGCCGCCGTCGAGGTAGGCGCCCAGCGCGTTGCCCGGGATTCCGCCCACCAGCAGTGTCTTGTCCGCGAGCCCGCTGCCGATATACCGCTGCCCGAGGCAGCCGTCGATCTCAATCTCCGCGTCGGGGCAGGCGCGGATCTGCTCGTTGAGCTCCCGGAAATGCATGTTTCCCGCCGTGATCCTCATGTGGATCCCTCCTATTCCCCGGCGTGCCGGATACCGAGGATCTCAAGCTCCCTGTCGGTCATGCCGATCCCGCGCAGCATCAGCCGGTTGCCGCGCAGCGCCTCGATCGAGTTGATGCCCATGCCGCCCATCATCTCCTCAATCTCGTGCTTCCAGGCGGTGACAAGGTTTACCAGCCGCCGCGCCCCGGCCTCCGGGTCGAGGCGGCGCACCAGCTCGGGGCGCTGGGTTGCAATGCCCCAGTTGCAGCGGCCCTGGTGACAGGAGCGGCAGAGGCGGCAGCCGAGCGCGAGCAGCGCGGCGGTCGCGATATAGACCGCGTCGGCGCCGAGCGCGACGGCCTTGACGATGTCGGCGGAGGACCGGATCGAGCCGCCCGCGACGACCGACACGTTCCCGCGGATACCCTCCTCGCGCAGCCGCTGGTCGACGGCGGCCAGCGCGAGCTCGATGGGGATGCCCACGTTGTCGCGGATTCGGGCGGGCGCCGCGCCGGTGCCGCCCCGGAACCCGTCGACCGCGATGACGTCCGCGCCCGAGCGCGCGACGCCCGAGGCGATCGCCGCGACGTTGTGGACCGCCGCGATCTTGACGATGACCGGCTTTTGATATCCGGTCGCCTCCTTGAGGGAATAGACGAGCTGGCGCAGGTCCTCGATCGAATAGATGTCGTGGTGGGGCGCCGGAGAGATCGCGTCCGACCCCTCGGGGATCATGCGGGTACGGGAGACGTCGCCCACGATCTTCCGCCCGGGCAGGTGCCCACCGATGCCCGGCTTGGCCCCCTGCCCCATCTTAATCTCGATCGCCGCGCCCGCGTTCAGATAGTCCTTATGCACCCCGAACCGTCCCGAGGCCACCTGCACGATGGTGTTTTTGCCGTAGCGGTAGAAGTCCTCGTGCAGGCCGCCCTCGCCAGTGTTATAATAGGTGCCCAGTTCCTCCGCCGCGCGCGCGAGCGCCGCGTGGGCGTTATAGGAGATCGAGCCGTAGCTCATCGCGGAAAACATAACCGGCACCTCCAGCTCCAACTGGGGGGCGAGGTTGTTTTTGATCCGCCCCTTTTCGTCCCGCTCGATCCTCTGGGGCTTCGCGCCCAGGAAGGTGCGCGTCTCCATCGGCTCGCGCAGCGGGTCGATCGGCGGGTTCGTCACCTGCGAGGCGTTGATCAGCATCCGATCCCAGTAGACGGGATATTTCCCGGGGTTTCCCATCGAGGAGAGCAGTACCCCGCCGCTGCCCGCCTGCCGGCAGACCTCCGAAATGGCCGGGGCGGTCCAATTCTCGTCGCGCCTGAAGGTGTTGCCGCTTTCCACGATCTTGAGCGCCCGCGCCGGGCAGAGGCAGACGCAGCGCTGGCAGTCGACGCATTTCGTCTCGTCGGCCAGCATCACGCCCCGCTCGGGGTCGTAAGTGTGCACCCCGTTGGCGCACTGCCGCTCGCAGACGCGGCAGACGGTGCAGCGGCCGCCGTCGCGGACCACCTCGTATTCCGGATAGAAGAAGCCAAATGCCTCCATCACCGTACGCCTCCCTTCAGGGTCACGACGACCGGTTCGCCGCCGCGCGGCGCCCAAAGCTTGTCGAGCGCGGGCTCGACCGCGCGGATGGCGCATTCCTCGCTGGCAACATAGGTCGTGTCGCCCTTTTCGCCGATGACCATCGACCGCAGCTTGAGGCGGTCGTTGAGCGCCATCATGCCGCCCGTAAAGCCGAGCAGGATGGAAAACGGGCCGGTGATCAGCAGGGAGGAAAAAGCGTTGCGCAGGTAGGTCATGCGCTCCCGCTTTTCGGCGGGAAGACCGTCGATCGTCGACCAGAAGGGCGCGGCGATCACGTTCGCCGCCTCCTCGAGTGAGAGGCCCTGACGGCGGACGAGGTAGTCGATCACATATGTGATGACCTCGGTGTCGGTCAGCAGATTGCACCGGTAGCCGAACATTTCAATATGGCGGCGGTTGGCGTCGTAGGAGCTGATCTCGCCGTTGTGGACGACCGAGTAGTCGAGCAGCGCGAACGGGTGCGCGCCGCCCCACCAGCCGGGCGTGTTGGTCGGGTAGCGGCCGTGCGCCGTCCAGCAGTAGCCGGCATACTCCTCCAAACGGTAAAAGGCCCCCACGTCCTCGGGGTAGCCGACCGCCTTGAAGACGCCCATGTTCTTGCCGCTCGAAAAGATGTACGCCCCGTCGACCGTGCTGTTGACCCGCACGACGCAGCGCGCGGTGAACTCCCGCTCGTCGAGCTGGCTGGCCGCGAGCCT
Organism: Anaerotruncus massiliensis (ex Togo et al. 2026); assembly: GCF_900199635.1. Taxonomy (GTDB): domain Bacteria; phylum Bacillota; class Clostridia; order Oscillospirales; family Ruminococcaceae; genus Anaerotruncus; species Anaerotruncus massiliensis. The sequence continues at coordinate 2,341,827 of NZ_LT962687.1, forward strand.
CGTCGGCAGCGGCGCGGCGAAATACCGCCAGATGAGCGGCTCGTCGGTGATCCGGGGCGTCCTGCGCACCGGGATCTTCGAGAGGTTCACGATGTCGAAATGCCGCTCGAGGAACGCTTCGCACTCCTGCCGGGCGGCGGTGGACTCATAGAACACGTGGAACGCATAGAGGTCCTTGTACTCGGGGTAGATGCCGTACCCGGCGAAGCCGCCGCCCAGCCCGTTGGAGCGGTCGTGCATCACCGAGATCGACTCGACGATCTTTTCCCCGCCGATCCGCCTGCCGTCCCGACGGAAGATCCCCGAGATCGCGCAACCGGACGGAATCCGGACGTCTCCCTCTCGTTTTCTCTCTTTCTGCATCGCTTCCACCACTTCTTTCAAAAATGAAAGAAGACGCCCACCAGAGGACGCGCCGCAGAGCGGGCGCGTCCTTGACGAACGCCTTTGTTCCTATTGATTATACCGGGAAATATGCAGGTGTGTCAAGAGAATCCTGCATATTTGTCATGCAAATCCTGCGATTTTGGCAGATTCACCGAAACTCACAAATGATTCGGCAGGTTAAACGGATAAATCGCACCAACTTTACAAAACCCCATTGACATCGGGATTTCCGCCGCCTATAATAACGACATGCACAGCAAAGGCGCTGCGGGTTCCAGCCCGCGGCGCCTCTTTTTTATTTCTTTTTTGCGCCAGCGAAATGAAAGGAGCATCTGTCATGACTGCAAACTGCGCGAACAAACTCCCCGACATCTTCGGCAGCATGGTGTTCGATGACCGCGCGATGCGGCAGCGCCTGCCCAAGGAGACCTACAGGGCCCTCCGGAACACGATCGAGAACGGCAAGAAGCTCGACGTCAACATCGCCAACGTCGTGGCCAACGCCATGAAGGACTGGGCCGTCGAGCGCGGATGCACCCATTTCACCCACTGGTTCCAGCCGATGACCGGCGTCACCGCCGAAAAGCACGACAGCTTCATCTCCGCCTCCTCCGACGGCAGCGTGATCATGGAATTTTCCGGCAAGGAGCTCGTCAAGGGGGAGCCGGACGCGTCGAGCTTTCCCTCCGGCGGCCTGCGCGCGACCTTCGAGGCGCGCGGCTACACCGCCTGGGACCCCACCTCCTACGCCTTCATCAAGGACCGCACCCTCTGCATCCCCACCGTCTTCTACTCCTATTCGGGCGAGGCGCTCGACAAGAAGACCCCCCTGCTCCGCTCAATGGAGGCGCTTAACCGGCAGGCGCTGCGCATTTTGCGCCTCTTCGGGAACGAAGGGGTCCGGCGGGTGGTCACCACCGTCGGCCCCGAGCAGGAGTATTTCCTCGTCGACAAGGCCCTCTACCGGCAGCGGCGGGATCTGGTGTTCTGCGGGCGCACCCTCTACGGCGCGAAGCCCCCCAAGGGACAGGAGCTGGAGGACCATTATTTCGGCGCGATCAAGCCACGCGTCTCCGCCTATATGAAGGAGCTGGACGAGGAGCTGTGGAAGCTGGGCATCCCCGCCAAGACCGAGCACAACGAGGTCGCGCCCTCCCAGCACGAACTGGCGTCCATCTACACCTCCACCAACGCGGCGACCGACCACAACCAGCTCGTCATGGAGCTGATGAAGAACGTCGCCGACCGTCACGGGCTGGTCTGCCTGCTGCATGAAAAGCCCTTCGCGGGAGTCAACGGCAGCGGCAAGCACGACAACTGGTCCCTCTCCACCGACGCGGGGCAGAACCTGCTCGAGCCGGGCGATTCCCCGCAGGAGAACGCGCAGTTCCTGCTCTTCCTCGCCGCCGTCATCCAGGCGGTCGACGACTACCAGGATTTGATGCGCGTGTCCGTCGCGAGCGCGGGCAACGACCACCGCCTCGGCGCAAACGAGGCCCCGCCCGCCATCGTGTCGATCTATCTGGGCGACGTGCTGACCGGGATCCTCGACTCGATCGAGAGCGGAACACCCTACGACCCCCAGAGCGCCGGGGAGCTGCGCGTGGGCGTGCACGTCCTCCCGCGCTTCCCCAAGGACGCCACCGACCGCAACCGCACCTCCCCCTTCGCCTTCACCGGCAACAAGTTCGAGTTCCGCATGCTCGGCTCCTCCTTCTCGATTTCGGGGCCGAACATCGTCCTCAACACGATCGTGGCCGAATCGCTGGGCCGGTTCGCCGACGCGCTGGAAAATGCGGACGACTTTGACGGCGCGCTGCACGACCTCATCAGGCGGGTCATCCGCGAGCACCGCCGCATCATCTTCAACGGCAACAGCTACAGCGACGAGTGGAAGCGGGAGGCCGAAAAGCGCGGCCTGCTCAACCTGCGCACCACCCCCGAGGCGCTCCCCTGTTTTGTGAGCCCGAAGAACATCGCGCTCTTCACCAGGCATCAGATCTTTACCGAGACGGAGATGCGTTCCCGCTACGAAATCCTGCTGGAAAGCTACGCCAAGACCCTCGCGATCGAGGCGCAGACGATGCTGGAGATGTCGCGCAAGGAGATCCTCCCGGCGGTCAACGCCTACGTGAAGGACCTCACCGCCGCCGCCCTGGCCAAGCAGTCGTTCGACCGCGAGCTGGGCTGCGTCATGGAGCGCGAGCTGCTCGGCAGGCTCTCGGACCTGGAGGGAGGCGTCTACCGCAGGACCGAGCTTCTGGAAGAGCAGCTCCGGCGGCTCGGGGAGCTCCCCTCCGCCAAGGAGCAGGCCGATTTCTGCGCAGGCGCCCTCTTCGCCGCCATGCAGGAGCTGCGCGCCGCCGCAGACGAGCTCGAATCGCTCACCGGCAAGGCATACTGGCCCTTCCCGACCTATGGGGAACTGCTCTTCAATATTTGACCACTTCTATTTCCTTCTTTTTTCTCTGTCCCTTTCTTTTCTCTTTTCGCAGATTGGCGTGCATTCCGGGCCGACGGGCGGCTGCCCTCCGGGATGCGCGCCGCCTTTTTTGCCGATATCCCCCTTCCGCGCCCGCATAACCCGCATAAAAGGAGCGGCCGCCCAAACGGGCGGCCGCCTGACTTTTTTTGTTCCGCGCTTGACGAAGCGCGGGGGACCTTTCAAAGTCCCCGGAAACGGCGCTTAGGGCGAGGTCCCCCTAAGTGATCGTCTCCCCGGCGATCTTCTCATAAAATCCCACCAGCGCGCTGTGGTCGTCTCCGCCGCGGCCGTCGGCGCGCAGCGTCTGCATCATCTCCATGACCGCGGCGGTCAGCGGCAGCGGCGCGCCCACGGCGTGTCCCGTCTCGAGCGCGTTGCCGAGGTCCTTGACGTGCAGGTCGATGCGGAAGCCCGGGGCGAAATTGCGTTCGAGCATCATCGGCGTCTTGGCGTTCAGCACCGCCGAGCCCGCGAGCCCGCCCTTCACCGCGTCGAATACCCGCGCGGGGTCCACCCCCGCGCGGCGGGCGAGCATCATCGCTTCGGAAACCGCCGCGATGTTCGCCGCGACGATCACCTGGTTGGCGAGCTTGGTCGTGTTGCCCGCGCCGATCTCACCGCACCAGACGGCGCTCGCGCCCATGCAGAGCAGCACCGGCCTGACCGCGTCGAAAACCGCCCGTTCGCCGCCCGCCATGATCGACAGCGTCCCGTCGACCGCCTTGGGCTCGCCGCCGCTCACCGGCGCGTCGAGCATTTTGACCCCCTTTTCCGCGCAGGCCGCCGCAATCTCCTGCGAAGCGCCCGGCGCGATCGAGCTCATGTCCACGAGGACCGTCCCCGGCGCCGCCCCCTCGAGCACGCCCCCCTCCCCGCAGACCGCCTCGCGGACGTTGGGGGAGTTGGGCAGCATGGTGATCACCAGCTCGTTTCCGGCGGCGGCCTCCCGCGGCGTATCCGCCGCGCGCGCGCCCGCCGCGGCGAGCTCTGCCACATGCTCGGGATGGTGGTCGCAGACGGTGAGCGCGTGCCCCGCCCGCAGGAGGTTCTTTGCCATCGGCCTGCCCATGATGCCGAGGCCGATAAATCCGATCTTCATGACAGCGCCCCCTTAAAAGCCGATCCGGCTGAGAAAACGCATGAGGTTGTCGACGGTGAGCGCCATGTCGCTTTTGCTGCGCGTCCTGGCGACCGAAAAGTCGACCGCCACGCGGTTGGTGCTGAAGACCGCCGACACCCCCTCCTCATAGGCGTTTTCGATGTTGTCGCCGATGTCCCCGACGAGCGCCACGAGCGGCACGCCGTGCTTTTTGCAGCGGCGGGCCACGCCGATGACCACCTTGCCGCGCAGGCTCTGGGTGTCGATCTTGCCCTCGCCGCTCAGCACAAGGTCCGCGTCGGACACGAGCCGGTCGAAGCCGACGGTGTCGAGCACCGTTTCGATGCCCATCTGCAGCCGGGAGCCGAGGAAGGCGACCATGCCGCCCCCCATGCCGCCCGCCGCGCCCGCGCCCGGCAGGTCCGCCACGTCGCGGCCGAGCTCCCGCCCGACCGTGCGGGCGATCGCGGAGAGCTGCCCGTCGAGGTATTCGACCATCGCGGGGTCTGCGCCCTTCTGCGGGCCGAAGATGTGGGCCGCGCCGTTTTTGCCGCAGAGGGGATTGTCGATGTCGCACATCGTGATGACCTCGATCCCCCGGAGCGCGGGCAGCAGCCCCGACATGTCGATCTTCGCGACGCGCGCGAGGTTTTCGCCCACCGGGACGAATTCCTCCCCCGCCTCGTCGAGAAAGCGCACGCCGAGCGCCGCGGCCGCGCCCGCCCCGAAATCGTTGGTGGCGCTGCCGCCCAGCCCGACGATCATCTTTTTGCAGCCGCGCCCCGCGGCGTGGGCCATGAGCTGGCCGACGCCGTAGGTGGTGGTCTTTTCGGCGTGCCGGTTCTCCCCCACGAGCGGCAGGCCCGCGCAGGCCGCCATCTCGATGACGGCGGTGGAGCCGCCGTCCAGCAGGCCGTAGTACCCCTCCATCTCCTCCATATAGGGTCCCCTCACGGGGACCGTGACCCGCTCGCCGCCGACGGCGGCCAGAAACGCGTCCACGCTTCCCTCCCCGCCGTCCGCGACGGGGATCGGGACGACCTCCGCTTCCGGATAGTAGGCGCGGACCGCCTTTTCCATAATGCCGCAGATCTCCGAGGAACTCATCGTCCCCTTGAAGGAGTCGGGCATCAGGATCACTTTTTTCATGCATATCCCCCTTTGGAGAAAAGCCGGACAGATCCTGTCCGGCTTTCCATCCTTGAAATGTTTGCCCCCGCCCGCGTCAAATGAGGATGAGGGAGAGAATCCAGATGAAGATCATAGCCGCGACGCCCATCAGCAGCGTCAGCATGGTCTGCGTTTTGTAGCCGTCCTGCGCCTTGAGCTCGCCGAAGTTGGTGACGACCCAGAAGTAGGAGTCGTTCGCGTGGGATACGGTCATCGCGCCCGCGCCGATCGCCATGACGGTCAGGGCGGCGGCCACCGGGGAGGTCAGCCCCAGCGCGGCCATCATGCTGCCCGACTCGGAGATCGCGCCCATGATGCCGGCGGTCGTGGTGATCGCGACCGTCGAGGAGCCCTGCGCCGACTTGAGGATGGCGGCGATGAGGAAGGGGAAGAAGATGCCGACGCTCGACAGGAACGCCGCGTTCTCCGACATGTAGTCGACGAAGCCCGCGGTGGAGATGATCTTGCCGAGCACGCCGCCCGCGGCGGTGATGAAGAGGATCGGGCCGACCGTCTTGAGGGTCTCGTCGGTCAGATCGCGGAATTCGCCCATCTTGCCGGTGGTGACCAGCGTCGCGATGCTGCACAGCAGGCCGACCGCCAGCGCGATGATCGGCGCGCCGAGGAAGGCGCAGACGCTCGCGAGCCCGCCCTGCCAGCCGAGGATCGAGGAGATCGAGCTGAGCGCCATCAGGATGATCGGCAGAACGATCGGGGCGAAGGAGGCCAGGGTGCTCGGCAGCTTGCCGTACTCCCTGACGAGCTCCTCATAGCTCTTGACGACCTCATTGTCGTCGGGGTTGTCCTCAGAGGGGGATTTGACCCGCTTGCCGATGTATTTGGCGAAGAAATACGCCACGACCAGGCAGGGGATCGAGACGAGCGCGCCCATGCCGATGACGAGCAGCAGGTTGTTCCCGATGCCGAGGGTGCCGGCCGCCGCGATCGGGCCGGGCGTCGGCGGGATGAAGACGTGCGAGATGTAAAGGCCGCCCGACAGCGCCACCGTCATCGCGACGGAGGAGCACATCGTCTTTTTGACCATCGCCTTGCGGATGGGGTTGAGGATGACGAACCCGCTGTCGCAGAAGACGGGGATCGAGACGATCCAGCCCATCAGCATGATGGCGATTTCGGGGTGCTTCTTGCCCACGATCTTGACGACCGCGTCGGCAAGGCGGATGGCGCCGCCGGTCTTCTCGAGGAAGAAGCCGATCATCGCGCCGAGGATGATGACGATGCCGATGCTGGAGAAGGTGCCGGAGAAGCCCGCGCCGATCGTGCCGGGGATATCGGCAAGCGGGATGCCGACGATAATCGCCAGCAGCAGCGCCACGCCCATGATGGCGAGGAAGGGGTGCAGTTTCAGCTTGGAAATTGCGAGGATCATCACGACGATCGCGATGACAAATGTGATGAGAAGCGGTACTCCTGTCATAGTCTCTACCTCCATTCAAACATGCCTATGTGATGCGGCTTTCGCCGCCGCCTGCCCCGATTGTCCGCTCTCGTTCTTTAACGAGCCGCCCATCCGGGGCCATCCCGTGAGGCCCGGAGGAGCGGCTTTTACACGATTGGGTGTTTTCCACATTTTGTCCCGCCGATTTTTCCCTTTTTCTGTCATAATTATACTATGCCATTTGTTTGCCGTCTATGTTTTCAGGGACAGATTCTATCAATAGAATCTGTCCCTGAAAACAGAATTATAGAAAGCGCCCCTCCTTTGTTCACATTCTATACAAAATTCAGCTCGTCCCGGTTTTCGTTGTAGAACTGCACCGCCAGATAGAAGAGAGACGAATCCGACAGGCTGCGCGGGTCGTAGCCCGTCTGCTCACAGAGCTTGCGCAGCTTGTACTGGAGGGTGTTCTTGTGGATGAAGAGCTGGGCGGCCGCGTCGGAGAGCGATCCGTCCGCCTCGAAATAGACCTCCAGCAGGTGCACCCAGGAGTCGATCTCCTCGGGGGTGAAGCCGCGGAAGATGCGGCGGATGAATTCCGCCTTGGAGGTCTGGGGAATCTCATCCATGAAGAGCTCGAGGTTGATGTCGTCATAGAACCGGATCGTGCTCCCGCGGGAGGCGCGGCAGGCCCTGAGCGCCTTGTGGGCGCGCAGGTAGGACTGGTGCAGGAGGCTGCCGTCCCGGCTGTCCGCGCCCACGATCACGCGGATGCTGAACTGCCGCCACACCTGCGCCTGGATCTGCTGCGCGAAGAACCGCAGCTTCGCGTCCTCGCAGTCGGGCATGAGGCAGATCATCTGGGAGGCCGTCTTGGCGAAGACGCCGTTCTTCTCCTCCCCGACCATCCGGCGGACCGTCTTGTTCACCCGGTCGATGATCCGCTGGCCCTCGGGGCTGTCGCTGTAGTCCCGCAGGTTTTCGATCTCCGCCACGAGCACCCGGCGGGGCAGCGTGATGTCGATGCCCAGCCGCGCGCCCCGCTGGATGAACGCCTGTCCCTGGCTGATCGCGTCGCCGTAGAGCCATTCGTCGATGAAGCGGGTGCGGATGCGGTCGTCAATCTTCTTCTGCTCCTTGTCGAAATTCTCGATCAGCAGAATCTCCGTCATCTTTTTGATGATCTGCCCGTATTTGACCACCTCGTCCCGCTCGCCGGTGATCCCCACGACCCCCGCGATCTCCCCGTCGAGCAGGATGGGCAGGTTGATCCCCTTCCGGGTCCCCTCGTATTCGTCGTCGCTCTGGATGATCAGCTCGTCGAGATGCTCCCCGATCACCCGCGCGGCGCCCTCGTGGTAGGTATCCATCCGCTCGGGGTCGGTGCTCGCGATGATCGTGCCGTCCGCGTCCATCATGTTGACGTGCTGGCCGATGATGCCGCTGATCTCGTTGACGATCTGCATGGCGTTCCGCTTGGAAATATCCATATGGCAGCCCTCCCTTCCGGTTCCCATTATACCACATGCAAAACGCGTGTGGTATCATCGCGCATCTGGGCGGAAGCGTCAGAGGCGCCGCGCAAAGCGCATACCGCCGCCCCCTCCGCACATATAATGGTGGGACGGGGAGGGGTTGCCATGCGGCGCGGAAAAATCGTTCTTGCGGGGATTCTGCTGGCGGCGGCCGCGGGGGCGGCGCTGTTTGCCGCGCGTCCCGCCGCGGCGCCCGCTTCGGAGGCGCTGCCCGCCTCCTCCTATATCAAATGGGTCGATTTCAACGTACCCTCGGCCGCGCTCGACGGGAGCTACCGGGCGGCGGTGACGGCGCACGGGGAGGGGCTTTCCGCGCCGATGCCCGACCTGCTCGCCTGCCTCGCGGCGGGCTACTGGGGCAACTGGAAGTCCTACCGCGCCGCCGACCTCGACCGGCTGATGGACCGGCTGCGCGCCGGGGAGGCGCTCGACGGCATCGGCGGGGAATATAAGGACTATCCCTATTATAAAGAGGCCTACGGCGCGGTGCTGGACGGCATGGTCGGGGATTACGCCATCGCGCTGCCCGATGGGGACGGAGAGCCGCGCTGGCAGGTCAAATACGGGCTCAAGGCCTACTGCCCGGTGGCGGAGGGCTTCGGCTTTTCCCACTGCGACGATTTCGGCAACGCCCGTTCCTTCGGCTACCGGCGCAGGCATCTCGGCAACGACCTGATGGGCAACGTCGGCAGTCCCATCGTGGCGGTCGAGTCGGGGGTGATCGAGGAGCTCGGCTGGAACCAGTATGGGGGCTGGCGGATCGGCATCCGCTCCTTTGACGGCAGGCGCTACTATTATTACGCCCACCTCCGCAAGGGGGGCCCCTACCAGCCGGGGCTCGAAAAGGGGAGCGTCGTGCAGGCGGGCGACGTCATCGGCTATCTCGGCATGACGGGCTACTCCAACACCGAGGACGTCAACGGGATGAAGGTGCCCCACCTGCATTTCGGCATGCAGCTCATCTTCGACGAATCGCAGAAGACCGGCAACGGGGAGATCTGGATCGACGTCTACCAGCTCGTCAATTTCCTTGAGCGCAACCGCAGCACCGTCGACCGGGGCGCCGACGGATGTTACAGCCGCCGGTATGAATACCTGGACTTTTCCGCCGCGCAGTATCTTACGGACTCGCGCGGAGCATCCTAAAAGAGCGGGGCCGCGCCCCGCTCTTTTCTGTTCTGCTGGGGACCGGCGCGCAGCCGCAAAAATGGCTCTTCCCTTTTCTATACTTGTCTGGTATAATATAAGGCGACCAAGGAGGCGGTAGTTATGATGAACGCATTGCATCCCGTCCTGTCGGCCGCTATCGGCACGGGGTTTACATTTTTAATGACGGCGCTGGGCGCGGCGGTCGTCTTCTTCTTCCGCGGGGAGATCAAGGCGTCCTTCCAGCAGGTCTTTCTTGGGTTCGCGGCGGGCGTCATGATCGCGGCGTCCGTCTGGTCGCTGCTCATCCCCGCCATCGACATGGCGGAGGAGCAGGGGATGATCGGCTGGATCCCTGCGGCGGGCGGCTTTGTGCTCGGCGGGCTCTTCCTCATGCTGCTCGACCGCCTGCTCCCCCACCTGCATCCGGGCAGCGACAGCCCCGAGGGCATGCCCTCCTCCCTGCGGCGCACGACGATGCTCGTCTTCGCCGTCACGCTGCACAACATCCCCGAGGGGATGGCGGTCGGGCTCTCCTTCGCGCTGGCGGCGCAGGGCGGCGCGGCGAACACCTTCGCGGCGGCCGTCGCGCTCGCCATTGGCATCGGGCTTCAGAACTTCCCCGAGGGCGCCGCGATCTCCCTCCCCCTCAAGAAAGAGGGGCTCTCCAATACCCGCTCCTTTATTTACGGCGCGCTTTCGGGCATCGTGGAACCGATCGGCGGCATCCTCACCGTGCTGATCGCCGGGTCGGTCTCCCCCGTCATGCCCTGGCTGCTCGCCTTCGCGGCGGGCGCGATGATCTATGTGGTCGTCGAGGAGCTGATCCCCGAGGCGCACCTCGGCGAACACTCCCATGTGGGCACCATCGGCGTCATGTTCGGCTTCCTCGTCATGATGATCCTCGACGTGGCGCTGGGATAACAGAAAAATTGGGACATCAGCAACAGAAACAGGAGTGAAAACATGCTGGAACTGCAAGATATCACCGTGGATGTAGACGACAGCCGCGGCATCCTCCGGGACGTGAGCCTCAAAATCGACGACGGGAAATTCGTCGTGATCACCGGGCCGAACGGCGGCGGAAAATCCACCCTCGCCCGCGTCGTCGCGGGAATCACCCGGCCTGCGGCGGGGCGCATCCTCCTCGACGGGGAGGACGTCACCGGCCTCGGCATCACCGAGCGCGCCAGGCGCGGCGTCGGCTTCGCCTTCCAGCAGCCGGTGCGCTTCAAGGGGCTGACGGTGCGGGACCTCGTCGAGCTGGCCGCCGGGGGTTCCCTGAGCGAGCAGCAGCTCTGCGGCTACCTCAGCGACGTGGGGCTCTGCGCGATGGACTACATCGACCGCGAGGTGAACGCGAGCCTGTCGGGCGGCGAGATCAAGCGGATCGAGATCGCGTCGGTCATGGCGCGCAAAACGCGGCTCACCATCTTCGACGAGCCGGAGGCGGGCATCGACCTGTGGAGCTTCCAGAACCTCATCGGCGTCTTCCAGAAGCTGCGCCGGGAGACGAGCGGCTCGCTCGTCGTCATCTCCCACCAGGAGCGGATCCTGGAGATCGCGGACGAGCTGGTCGTGCTCGCGAGCGGCGTCGTCACGGCGCACGGCCCGCGGGAGGAGATCCTCCCCGGCCTGCTCAAGGGCGACGGGAGCCGCTGCGCCTTCTGCCCGCAGGAAGGGGGAATCTGCCATGAATAAGATCACCGAAATGCTGCTCGAGATGGTGTCCGAGCTCTCCGGCGTGCCGAAGAACGCCGCCTACAACATCCGCGAGGACGGCGGCTGCGCCGGGCGCGCCTCGACCGACAACGTGCGCATCACCTCCAAGACCGACGAACCGGGCATCGACATCAGGGTGCTGCCCGGCACGAAGGGCGAAACCGTCTACATCCCCGCCTGCGTCACCCACACGGGGGTGCGCGACCTCGTCTACAACGACTTCTACATCGGCGACGGCGCGGACGTCACGATCGTGGCGGGCTGCGGTGTGCACAACGAGGGGGAGGAGGAGTCCCAGCACAACGGCGTCCACCGCTTCTTCATCGGCAAGGACGCGCGGGTCCTCTACCTCGAAAAGCACGTCGGCGTCGGCGAGGGGACGGGCAGGCGGATCATCAACCCGCAGACCTGGGTCCGCATCGACGAGGGCGGCTACATGAAGATGGACACCACCCAGATCAAGGGGGTCGACTCGACCAAACGGATCACCCGCGCCGAGCTCATGAAGGACGCCCGGCTGGTCATCCGCGAAAAGCTCATGACCCACGGGGAGCAGACCGCCGAGACCGATTTCTCCGTCGACCTCACGGGGGAGGACTCCGGCTGCGACCTCGTCTCCCGGTCGGTCGCGCGCGGCAGCTCCCACCAGGTGTTCCGCTCGGTCATCAACGGCAATACCCGCTGCACCGGGCATTCCGCCTGCGACGCGATCATCATGGACGAGGGGTCGGTCAGCGCGATCCCCGAGCTGACCGCGGCCAGCGTCGACGCCGCCCTCATCCATGAGGCGGCCATCGGCAAGATTGCGGGCGAGCAGCTCACCAAGCTGATGACGCTGGGCCTCACCGAGCAGGAGGCCGAACAGAAGATCATTGAGGGATTCTTAAAATAAACGAAAAACGGGCGGGCCGCTCACGCGGCCCGCCCGTTTTTATTTGCTATGCCTTCCCGAAGCGGGAACGCGCGAGCCCCGCCAGCCAGAAGCAGGCGAAGACTGCGATGTTCGCGACGACGACCGACGCGCCCGCCGGGGTGGAGAAGGCGAACGACCCCACGATCCCCGCGAAGAAGCAGACGACCGACACGGCCGCGGAGGTGACGACGACCCCCTTGAAGCTGCGGCAGACCCGCATCGAGGTGAGCGCCGGGAAGATGATGAGGGAGGAGATGAGCATCGCGCCCATGATGCGCATGCCCACGACGATGGTGATCGCCGTCAAAAAGGCGATGAGCATGTTGTAGAGCTTCGCATTGGTGCCGGTGGCCTGCGCGAACGCCTCGTCGAAGGTGACGGCAAAGATCTTGTTGTAAAAGCAGACGAAGAGCAGCAGCACGACGGCGGACAGCGCGACGGAGAGCACGACGTCCCCCCCGCTCATCGCGAGGATGCTGCCGAACATATAGCCGTAGACGTCGGTGTTCATGCCGGTGGTCAGCGAGGTGACGATGACGCCGATCGCGAGCGCGCTCGACGCGATGAGCGCGATGGCGGCGTCCCCCTTGATCTTGCTGCTTTCGCTGATGCGCAGCAGCAGAAACGCGGCGATCACGACGACGGGCACCGATACGGCCAGCGGCGCGACGTTCATCGCCATCGCGACCGACAGCGCGCCGAACCCGACGTGGGAGAGGCCGTCGCCGATCATCGAATACCTCTTGAGCACGAGGGAGACCCCGAGCAGGGCGGCGCAGAGGGCGACGAGGATGCCCACGATGAGCGCGCGGCTGATAAAGGAATAGGAGAAGAGCTCGCGGAACAGCTCACCCATGCGCGTCACCTCCCAGCAGCCTGCGGCAGACGTCGCTTTCCAGATATTTTTCCGACGGCCCGTAGAAGAGCACGCCGGTGTCCATATGCAGGATCTTGCCCGCGTAATGCACCGAGCAGTTGATGTCGTGGCTGACCATGACGATCGTCACGCCCTCCCGGTTGAGCTGCCGGATCAGCGCGTAGAGCTCGCTGGTGACGACCGGGTCGAGCCCCGTCACCGGCTCGTCGAGCAGCAGCAGCTTTTCGGTGGCGCAGAGGGCGCGCGCGAGCAGCACCCGCTGCTGCTGCCCCCCCGACAGGTCGCGGTAGGATTTTTTGACCAGCCCGCCGATGCTCAGTTTTTCGATGTTGGCCGACGCGATCCTCCGTTCGGCGGGCGAATAGAAGGGCCGCATCCCACGGCGGTTGAGGCAGCCCGAGAGCACGACCTCCCACACCGACGCGGGAAAGTCCCGCTGGACGATCGTCTGCTGGGGCAGGTAGCCGATCATATTCTGTTTGAGCCCGTCGCCGAAGGCGATCTCCCCGGCGCGCGGCTTCAGGAGCCCGAGCAGCCCCTTGAGCAGCGTCGACTTGCCCGAGCCGTTCTCCCCGACAATGCAGACGTAGTCGCCGTCCTCAATGTCGAAGCTGACGTCTTCCACGGCCAGCTGGTTCTCGTAGCCCATCGTCACGTTTTTACAGGATATCAGCGCCATCAGTTCAGCCCCTCCCGCAGGTTTTCAACGTTCTGCTCCATCAGCGAGAGGTAGGTCGCGCCGTTTTGCAGCTCCTCCCTGGAGACGTTGTGGCAGGAGTGGAGCAGCAGCGGCTTCGCGCCCGTCTCCTCCGCGATCGAGCGCGCGACCTTCGGGTCGGTCAGCTCCTCGTAGTAGATGACGGGGACGCCGTCCGTCTCGATCGCGCGGATGATCTGCGCCACCGCGCCCGCGCTCGGCTCGGTCTCGCCCGAGCAGGAGTCGAACGCCGAGATGCAGGTGAGCCCGTACCGCTCGGCGAAATAGTGCAGCGCGAACCGGCCGCCGAAGACGATCTCCCGGCGCTTTCCCGTCTCCACGACCTCGGAGAACCGTTCGTCGAGCGCGCCGAGCCGTTCCTTATATTCCGCCGCGGCCGTCTGGTACTCCCCGGCGTTCCCCGGGTCGGCCGCGCAGAGCGCCGCCGCGATGTCGTCCACCATGATCTTGGCGTTCTGCGGGTCGGTCCAGATGTGCGGGTCGTACCCGCCGTGGTCGTGGCCGTCCCCGTCATCGTCCTTTTCGAGCGTCACATGCGCCGACAGGTCCACCGCCCGCACGCCCTCCCCGGCGCCGGCGAGGATCTTCTCCGCCCACGGCTCCATATATTCGCCCGTATAGAGGAAGAGGTCGGCCTTCCCGATCATGATGATGTCCGCGGGGGTCGGCTCGTAGGAGTGGCTCTCCACCCCCGGCGGCAGCAGCAGCGTCACGTCGGCGTGCTCCCCCGCGATCTGCCGCGCAAAGTCGTACTGGGGAAAGAGGGTCGCCACGACCTTCACCCGGCCGTCCTCCCCGCCGTCTCCGGCCGGGGCCGCGCAGCCCGCCAGCAGGAGGACCGAGAGAAGGGCGGCGGCTATTCTTTGGATCTTTTTCATTTGGGTTCTCCCTGGTTCTTCGCGGCGCAGTCGGCGCAGAGGCCGTAGAGCACCGTCTTGGTGTTGTCGATCGTAAACTGGTGGTGCTCCAGCACATGCTTCGACACCTCGCCGAGATAGTCGCACTCGACGTGGATGAGCCTGCCGCAGCCGGTGCACTTTAAATGAAAGTGCTCATGGCAGTCCTCCCGTCCGGTGAACTGGTAGCAGGCGCCCGCGCCCTCCCCGAGGTAGTAGCGGCGCACCGCGCCCTGCTCGACCAGCCGGTCGAGGGTCCGGTAGACGGTCGTCCGTCCGACGGGGAGCTGCTGGGCGCGCAGATGGGCGGCCACGTCCTCCGCGGACAGGTGCCTGTCGCGGTTCTCGGTCAGAAACTGCAGAATCCGCTCCCGCTGGCGCGTCTTGTATCCGTCCGGCATCCCTTCGCCCCCTGTAATTTGAAAATGAATTCCGATTTCATATTTTACCCCACCCCGCCGCGCTTGTCAAGGAAGACCCGCCCACAATGGAATATTGCACCAAATTTACAGCTCCCATACGCCGCAAAGCGGCTGTTTTCGGGCGTTTCGTCAATATCTGGAAAAGGTGGGAAAACACTCCTTTCCTGTTTAGTTTGGGCAAAAAAATCTCACATTTTTCAATGCTTTCTGTTTGTATTTTACAGTTCATTGTCAAATTAAACAATCAATCGGTGCATTTATCGTCCAAAATGTCATATCTGTGAAGATATTTCATGAAACTGCAAAGAAAATTTGATGGTTTTCGAAGTTACCCCCGTCTATAATGAAAACGGTGGCGTGAGCGTATCGGGAGAATACGTCCATACCGCCGGAAGAAAGAACACAAATGTTTAGGAGGAATTGAATGATGAAAAAAATTCTCGCTCTCGTGTTCGCATCACTCATGATTCTGTCTCTGGCCGCGTGCGGCAGCAAGCCCGCCGCCGAGCCTGCTCCGGTTGAGCCCGCCGCTCCGGCCGAGTCCACTGCTCCCGCCGAAGACGCCGCTCCGTCCGAGGAAGCTCCCGCTGCGGATGCTGCCCCCGCGACCCTGAACGGCGACGGCATCACCGTCGGCGCTTGCATCTACAAATTCGACGATACCTTCATGACCGGCGTCCGCAACAACATGACCGCGCAGGCTGAGTCCCTGGGCGCGACCATCGAGATCGTGGACTCCCAGAACAAGCAGCCGACCCAGAACGAGCAGGTCGACACCTACATCACCAAGGGCGTCAATGCTCTGGCTGTCAACCCGGTCGACCTGACCGCCGCCGGCCCGATCATCGACAAGGCTTCCGCCGCTGGCATCCCGATCGTTCTGCTCAACCGTCAGCCTTCCGAAGAGGACATGGCGAAGTATGACAAGACCTGGTACGTCGGCGCCCGCGCCGAGGAGTCCGGCACGATGTCCGGCCAGATCATTCTCGACTACTTCAAGGCCAATGCAGGCGCCGACAAGAACGGCGACGGCGTGATCCAGTACGTCATGCTCCAGGGCGAGCCCGGACATCAGGACGCGGTTCTCCGCTCCGAGTACTGCATCAAGGCCATCGAGGACGACGGCACCTTCAAGACCGAGGCGCTCGGCCAGGATACCGCCATGTGGGATAAGGTCAAGGCGACCGACCTCATGAAGAGCTTCATCGCTTCCCAGGGTCTTGACAAGATCGAGGCTGTCTTCGCGAACAACGACGACATGGCGCTCGGCGCGATCGAAGCCCTGAAGGCTGAAGGCTACAACACTGGCGACGCTTCCAAGTACATCCCGGTCGTCGGCGTTGACGCGACCGCTCCGGCTCTGGAGTCCATGAGCAAGGGCGAGCTGCTCGGCACCGTCCTGAACGACGCTGAGAACCAGGGCATCGCGACCGTCAACGTGGCCGTCGCGGCTGCGCAGGGTCTCGAGATCACCAAGGATACCGTTGGCTACGACGTCACCGATGGCAAGTACATCTGGGTCCCGTATGTCAAGGTCACTGCCGACAACTATCAGGACTTCATGTAATCTGAATCACTCAGATGCATTTAGTTTGATAAACGGGCATTCCTAGGCACCTTTAGGCGGGGAACGCGAAAGCAAGCGCTTTCCGCGTTCCCCGCCGAATTTTATGTCCGCGGACCGGTCGCCGGGCTGCCGTGCGCTGTTTCCCGCAGCACGGCAAACGCGGGCATCTTATTTCAGGAAAGAAGGAGGACGACTGTATGGGCGAATACGTGCTGGAAATGAACAAGATCACCAAGGTTTTTCCCGGCGTCACCGCCTTGGACGGCGTTACACTAAAAGTCCGTCCGGGCACCGTGCACGCTCTGATGGGTGAGAACGGCGCCGGCAAATCCACCCTGATGAAATGTCTTTTCGGCATCTATCACGAAGATGGCGGCGAGATCATTCTCGACGGGAAAAAGGAAGTCATCAACACTTCCAAGCAGGCGCTTGATCTGGGCGTTTCCATGATCCACCAGGAGCTCCACCCGATCCGGTTCCGGCCGGTCATGGAGAACATCTGGCTGGGCAGGTTCCCCATGAGGGGCATCGCCGTGGACCGCAAGAAAATGATCCAGATGACCAAGGACCTGTTCAAAAAGGTCGATCTGGACATCGACCCCGAAATCCGCGCCGGCGAGCTCTCCGCATCCACCCTGCAGCTGGTGGAGATCGCAAGGGCCGTCAGCTACAACTCGAAGATCATTATCATGGATGAGCCGACTTCGTCGCTGACCGATAATGAGACCGAGCACCTCTTCAAGATCATCAACCAGCTCCGCGACGAAGGACGTTCCATCATCTACATTTCGCACAAGATGGAAGAGATCCTGCGCATCGCGGACGAGGTCACCATCATGCGCGATGGACAGTATGTCGGCACCTGGCCCGCCGCCGAGCTGACCACCGACCTGATCATCAGCCGCATGGTCGGCCGCGACATGACCAACCGCTTCCCGCCCAAGGACTACGAGCCCTTCCCGCGCGAGACGGTGCTCCGTGTCAAGGACCTCTGCTCCCCACTTCCCAAATCATTCCAGGATGTCAGCTTCCACCTGCACCGCGGCGAGATTCTCGGCATCGGCGGACTGGTCGGCGCGCAGCGCACCGAGCTGGTCGAAGCGATCTTTGGTTTGCGGGAGATCGCTTCCGGCATCATCGAGAAGAACGGCAAGGCCTTCCACGTCAAGAACGTGCGTGACGCCAAAGCCGCCAAAATCGCCCTGCTGACCGAGGAACGGCGCGCGACCGGCGTGTTCGGTTCCCTTTCGGTGCTCGACAACACCGTTATTGCAAGCCAGCAGAAATACGCCAGACACGGCGTGCTTCAGGAGAAGAAACGCTACCAGGCCGCGTCGGAAGCCGACAAGCAGCTCAACGTCAAGACCCCGACCCTTGAGACCGCCATGCAGAACCTTTCGGGCGGCAACCAGCAGAAGGTGCTGATCGCCCGCTGGCTGCTCACCGACCCCGACATCCTGATTCTTGACGAGCCGACGCGCGGCATCGACGTCGGCGCCAAATATGAGATCTACACCATTATGCTCGACCTCGTCAAGGCGGGCAAGAGCATCATCATGATCTCCTCCGAGATGCCCGAGCTGCTCGGCATGGCCGACCGCGTCATGGTCATGTGCGAGGGCAGGGTTACCGGCTTCCTCGAGAAGGACCAGTTCGACCAGGTCGAGGTTATGCGCCTGGCAACCCAGTTTATGAAATGATTTAGGAAAGTGAGGTACTAGGAATGCAAGGAAAGATCGTCCCCCGCGCGAAATTCTCCCTTGGCTTCATCATTGGCGGCGGCGTTTTGATCGTCCTCGGTTTGCTCCTGCAATTCGCCGTTGACCTGTCCAAGGTGATTTTTGACCTGCCGGTCATCATGATCGGCCTCGGCATCATCGTCGCCATCTACGGCGGCATCCAGTATTCCCGGCGCGCCACCCTCGGCGACGTCACGTTCTCCAAAAAAGCGGCGAAAGCCTTCCTGACCAACTACGCGATCATCCTCGCGCTGCTCGTGCTCGTTGTGATCATCTGCATCAAGGAGCGCCGGTTCATGCAGGTCCGCGTTATCCTCGATATCCTGTCGATCTCCTCCACGAGGCTGATCATCGCGCTGGGTATCTGCTTCACCCTGCTGATCGCGGGCACCGACCTCTCCGCCGGCCGTATGGTCGGCCTGGCGGCGGTCATCTCCTGCTCGATGCTCCAGACGGCTACATATGCCAACCGCTTCTACCCCGACCTGCCGCAGGTCCCGATCATCCTGCCGATCCTGCTCGCGATCGTCGCCTGCATGTTCTTCGGCACCCTGAACGGTTTCCTCGTCGCGAAATACGACATGCACCCGTTCATCGCAACGCTGGCCGTCCAGGTTATCGTCTACGGCGCGACTTCCCTCTACTTCGATCTGCCTCCCAACAACTCGCAGCCTCTGGGCGGCATCCGCTCCGACTTCTCCGCCCTCGGTCTCACCAAGCTCGGTGAAATCAGGAACGCGGCCGGACAGGTCGTCTTCCCCGGCATCTCGATCCTCGTCCCGATCGCCCTCGTCGTGCTGGTGATCATCTGGTTCGTGCTCAACAAGACGGTCTTCGGCAAGAACGTCTACGCCATCGGCGGCAACCGTGAAGCGGCGGTCGTTTCGGGCGTCAACGTCTTCAAGACCATCATGGGCATCTTCATCCTCGCCTCCGCCCTCTACGGCGTCGGCGGCGTCCTGGAGGCCGCCCGTACCGCGGGCGCCACCAACAACTACGGCAACGGCTATGAGCTCGACGCAATCGCCGCCTGCGTCGTCGGCGGCGTCTCGCTGAACGGCGGTATCGGTAAGGTCGGCGGCATCGTCTCCGGTGTTCTGATCTTCTCGGTCATCCAGTACGGCCTGCAGTTTATCAACATCTCCCCGATGTGGCAGCAGGTCATCAAGGGCATCATCATCGCCGTCGCGGTCGCGATCGACATGGGCAAATATCGCAAGAAATAATCCTAACCGTTTGGTTTCCCAAAAAAAGGGCCGGCTTTTCAAGTCGGCCCTTTCTTTTTTTGGAAGAAAATGATATAATGCTAGTGATTATCAGGGGAACAATACTGTGTATCCTGCACAGAACCCCTTCCGGCGCGCACGACGCGCCCTGTTTTCCCACTGCAGCGGGGGCCGGCGCGAAGGGCCGCCCGCCTGAAAAGCCCTCCCGCCGGGGAGGTTTTGCGGCCGCGGGCGGGGACCCGCCGGCCGGAAGGAGGATTCCATGTCCCTGTACCGCGTTATGCTTGTCGACGACGAGGAGGAGATCCGCGACGGGATCCGGCGCAAGATCGACTGGAAGGGCAACGGGTTCGAGCTGGTCGCCTCGGCCGAAAACGGCCAGGAGGCGCTCGAGCTGGCCGAGCAGCTCCACCCCGACGTCGTGATGACCGACATCAAGATGCCCTTCATGGACGGGCTCACCCTCGGGAAGCGGCTGTGCGAGCTGATGCCCGACACCAAGCTCGTGATCTTCTCCGGCTTCGACGACTTCGAGTACGCCCAGAAGGCGATCCAGATGGGCGCCGCCGAGTACATCCTAAAACCGATCAACGCCGCCGAACTGACGGCGGTTTTGCAGCGCCTGAAAAGCCAGCTCGACGCGGAGTTCGCCGAAAAGCGAAACATCGCGCTGCTGCGCCAGCGCTACCAGAGCAGCCTGCCGCTGCTGCGCGAGCAGTTCTACGCCCGCCTGCTCGACGGGCGGATTACCGAGCGCCGCGCCGGCGAACAGGCGGAGCAGTACGGCATCGATCTGTCGGGGCGGTACTGGGCGGTCGTGCTCACCCATTTCGACAGCGACACGCCGGAGGACGCGCCCATCCGCCAGAGCGAGCTGCTTCCCCTCTCGGTGCGGCAGATCATCGACGAGAACCTCGGGCGGCGGTGCTGCTTCAAGAGCACCCTCTACAACGACTCGGTCGCGGTCATCGCCAGCTTCGACGAGCGCGGACAGGTGCTCGCCCTCATCGACGGCATGAACCAGGTCTGCAAGCTGGCCAAGCGGTTCCTGCGCCTGACGCTGACCGCGGGGGTCGGGAGCCTGTGCGAGTCGCTCGCCGACCTGCATTTTTCGGCCGAGGGCGCGCGCAGCGCGCTCGACTACCGGGTGCTGATGGGCTCGGGGCGCGCGATCTACATCGACGACGTCGAGCCCGATCCCACCGCGCAGCTCCCCTTCGACGAGCAGGACAAGCGCGACCTGCTCGCCGCCATCAAGCTGGGGACCCCGGAGAATATTCGCCACGCCGTCGACCGCTGCGTCGGGCGGTTCAAGGAGGCGCGCCTGCCGATCGGGCAGTACCAGCTCTGCCTCATGGAGATGATGGCCGAGCTGCTCAAGGTCATCCGCACCTACCAGCTCGACGCCTCCAAGGTGTTCGGGCGGGATTTCGACAACGGCTTCGCCCTCACGAGCTTCGATTCCCTTGACGAGCTGGGCCGCCGCCTGACCGAGATGTGCCTGACGATCTCCACAATGATCCGCCGGGAGCGCACCAACTCCTCCAAGGAGATCGCCGAGAGCGCCAAGCAGTTCATATCGGAAAACTACCAGAGCCCCGACATCTCGGTCGAGATGCTCTGCGACCATTTGCACGTCTCCCCCGCCTACTTCTCCACCCTCTTTAAAAAGGAGACGGGCATGAGCTTTGTGGCCTACCTCACGCAGGTGCGCATGGACGAGGCGGTCAAGCTCCTTTCGACCACCGAGGACAAGACCTACGAGATCTCGCTGAAGGTCGGCTACACCGAGCCGAACTATTTCAGCTACGTCTTTAAAAAGCAGTTTGGCATGTCGCCGACCAAATACCGCAGCAGCCAGGGGGCCGCACATGATTGACGCCATTCGGGAGTGGTTCCGGCGCGTCACCAAGTCCTACCAGAAGCGCAGCATCCAGTACATGATCTCGATCTCCTTTACGATCGTGGCGATGGTGGGGATGATCTTCCTGGGGCTGACCCTCTACCTGCGCTTCGCCACCTCGACCGAGCAGATGGTCAAGGAGGACAACCGGCGCGTCATCGAGCAGGTCAACATGAACCTCGACACCTACCTGCGCAATATGATGCGCGTCTCGGACGCGATGTATTACCGCGTCATCAAGAACGTCGACCTCGCGGACGAGACGATCGACGCGCAGATGAACCTGCTCTATGAGACCAACCGCGACCTGCTCGTCAGCATCGTGGTGGTGGACGACGAGGGCGGGCTCGTGGCTGCGTCCCCGCTCTCGATCCTGAAAAAGACGGTCCAGCCCAACGGGCAGGACTGGTTCGTGCGCGCGATGGGCAAGATCGAAAACCTGCACTTCTCCGCCCCGCATGTGCAGAACCTCTTCGAGGACCCCGACTACCGCTACCGGTGGGTGGTCTCCCTCTCCCGCGCCGTCGAGCTGACCAGCAGCGGAAACGTCCGCCACGGCGTGCTGCTCGTCGACATGAACTTTTCGGGCATCGAGCAGCTCTTCAAAAACGTCCGCCTCGGCGGCAGCGGCTACGTCTACCTCATCGACAGCGAGGGGGAGATCATCTACCACCCCCGTCAGCAGCTGCTCTACTCCAACCTGCTCGAGGAAAACAACCACGCCGCCGTCCACTACGAGGACGGCAACCACGTGGAAACCTTCAACGGCCGGGAACGGGTGGTCACCGTCAAGACGGTCGGCTACACCGGCTGGAAGATCGTCGGCGTGACCCCGATGGCCGACATCACCGCCGACTACTACCACATCCGAACCTTCGCGGTCTTCATCATCTTCTTTACGATGTTTCTGATGGTGTTCGCGAACCTCTTCGTCTCGTCGCGCATCGCCAACCCGATCAAGGCGCTGGAAAACTCGGTCAAGGAGCTGGAAAAGAACAACCTCGACGTCAACATCGCCGTCGGCGGCTCCTACGAGATCCAGCACCTCGGCAAGACGATCCGCCGGATGGTGGGCCAGATGCGCCAGCTGATGGAGGACATCGTCGTCGAGCAGGAGGCCAAGCGCAAGAGCGAGTTCGACGCGCTCCAGAGCCAGATCAATCCCCACTTCCTCTACAATACCCTCGATTCGATCGTCTGGATGATCGAGAACGAGCGGTACGAGGAGGCGGTCACGATGGTCACCGCGCTCGCGCGGCTCTTCCGCATCAGCCTGTCCAAGGGCAAAACGGTCATCCCGGTGAACGACGAGCTCGAGCACGCGCGCAACTACCTGACCATCCAGAAGATGCGCTACAAGAACAAATTCGCCGTCTCGATCGACGCCGCGCCCGAGACGCTGCGCCTCGAGACGATCAAGCTGATCGTCCAGCCGCTGTTGGAAAACGCCATCTACCACGGCATGGAGTTCATGGACGGGGACGGCGAGATCCGGGTCCGCTCCTACGTCGGGGAGGACGGCGATCTGTACATCGACGTCGAGGACAACGGCAGCGGCATCCCCGAGGAGGTCTGCAGGACCCTGCTGACCGACGAGACGCGGGTGCGCTCCAAGGGGTCCGGCATCGGGCTGCGCAACGTCAACCAGCGCATCCAGCTGCGCTACGGGGAGGGCTACGGCCTGACCATCCTCAGCGAGCCGGACGTGGGCACCACCGTGCGCATCCACCTGCCCCGCCACAGCTACGACGAGGCTGTGAAAGGAGGGGATGTGAAATGACGCAGCGAAAGATCCTCGTGTTTGTGCTGCTCCTGTCCGCGTTCGCGATCTCCTTCGCGATCCTCACCTTCGACGTGCTCGGGGAGGAGAAGGTCCCCGAGGTCTACGACGTCTCCCTCATCGTGCGGGGCAAGACGGGCGAGCAGTGGGAGAGCATCAAGCAGGGGGCCGACCAGGCCGCCAGCGAGATGAACGTCGACCTGAGCTTCATCACCCTGTCGGAGGAGAACAACCTCCCCGAGCAGATCTCCCTGATCCAGCGCGAATACGACAGCGGCGTGGACGCGATCGTCCTCGCCGCCGCCGACAGCAACGGCCTGGTCAGCACGGTCGAGCAGGTCTCCGAGAACATTCCGGTGGTCTGCATCGAATCGACCGTCAACAGCGCCGCGGTCAAGTCCTATATTTCGGCGGACAACTACGCCATGGGTGTCCAGCTCGGCCAGGAGATCGTGCGCAGCGGCAACGCCCGCAAGCGGCTGGCCGTCGTGGAATCGAGCGCGCAGTGCAGCAACGTGCAGCAGCGGCGCGCCGGGCTCATGAGCGTGCTCGGCGAGATCGGCGGCGAGGTAATCAGCTGGACGCTCCCCGACGAATCGTCGGAGGCCGCCCGGACGCTGGCCCAGGAGCTGCGGCCCAAGTCGGTCGACGTGGTGGTCACCCTCGACGTCACCGCGCTCGAGGCGGCCGCGCAGGCGGTCATCGACGAGCAGGCCGATTACCTCACCCTCTTCGGCATCGGCTCGACCGGAAAGGTCGCTTCCTATATCGAGCAGGACATTGTCAACGCCACGATCGTGCAGAACGATTTCGGCATCGGATACCTGGGGGTCAAGGCGGCCGTCGATTCCCTCAAGAAGCGGCCGGTCGCGCCGGCCACCGTCGTCGAGCACCGCATGATCAACTGGAAAAACATGTACGACCCGGAAAACCAGCGGCTGCTCTTCCCGTTTATCCGCTGAACCGGCGCCCCGGCGGGGACCCGCAAGAAGGAGGTTTTCGCATGAACACGCTCTGGAAAAGGACGGCGCTCCTGTTGTCCGCCGCGCTCTGCCTGACGCTTTTTTCCGGCGGATGCAGCGATTCGGACGACAGCCAGAACCCCGACCTGCGGCAGATCAAGATCGGCATGACCGTCTACCGGCAGGACGACACCTTTATCTCCACCCTCAGCGGGTATTTCCTCGAGACCGCAAAGGCCCGCGAGTCCCGGGACAAGGTCAAGATCTCCGTCAATGTGATGGACGGCAAGGGCAACCAGGGCATCCAGAACGACCAGGTGGACAAGTTCCTCTCGCAGGGCTACGACGTCATCTGCGTCAACGAGGTCGACCGCACGGCCGCCTCCGTCATTATCGACAAGGCCAAGTCCGCGAACATCCCCATCGTCTTTTTCAACCGCGAGCCGGTCGAGGAGGATATGCAGCGGTGGGACCGCGCCTACTATGTCGGCGCCATCGCCAGCGAATCGGGGGTCCTGCAGGGACGGATCGTCTCCAACCTCTTCAACCAGAACCCCGAGCTGGTCGACCGCAACGGGGACGGCAAGATCCAATACGTCATGCTTGAGGGGGAGCCTGGCCACCAGGACGCCGCCATCCGCACCGAATATTCGATCAAGACGGTGACGGGCGCGGGCATCAGCGTGGAGAAGCTCGCCAACGACACCGCCAACTGGCAGCGCGCGCAGGCCTCCGCCAAGATGGGGCAGTGGCTGAAGGACGAGGAGATCGGCCCCCGCATCGAGGTGGTCTTCAGCAACAACGACGATATGGCGCTCGGCGCGATCGACGCCTACCGCGCGGCGGGCATCGAAGACCTGCCGGTGATCGTCGGCATCGACGCAACGCCCCCCGCCCGCGAAGCGATCAAGGAGGGGACGCTGACCGGAACCGTGCTCAACGACGCCAAGGGACAGGCCGAGGCGATCTTCGAGCTCGCCTACGCGCTTTCCACCGGGCGGGACGTCAAGGAGGCGGTCCCCCGGCTGGAGGGGCAGTATGTCTGGCTTCCCCACCGCACGATCACGATCGGGAACGTCATGCAGGAGTTCGACGACTGAGTGCAAAAAAGGGCTTGCCTTTCCCCGGACGATGTGCTATAATATCACTTGTCTCGGGAGCATAGCTCAGCTGGTTAGAGTGCCTGCATCACACGCAGGAAGTCCAGGGTTCGAGTCCCCGTGTTCCCACCAGATCAAACCGGCCGGTCTTCTGACCGGCCGGTTTTGTTTTGCCGAAAATTTGCCGCACCGGTGAAAAAAGCCTTGCGTGGAGGTTCCGCGCAAGGCTTTTTTCATGCGCCGCGCCGGCGGCAGAGGAGGGCGTACAGCCCGGTCCCGGCCAGCGCGGGAAGCACGAAGAGGCAGAAGAGGGCGAGCGCGCTCCGGATACCGAACCGCGCCTGGAAGAAGGAGAACATGCCCGGGACGCAGACGGCGGCGATCCCCCCAAGGCCGCTGTAGATCGCGACCGCCCCGCCCATCAGCCTCGGCGTCATCCCGTCCATGTTCATCAGGGCGGTCACCGAGACCGTCCCCCAGCCGTTGAAGCAGAACCCCAGCAGCAAGATGCCGCCGTAGATTCCCGTGTGGGACGGAAAGAGCGCGGTCCCCGCGGCGCCCGCCAGCACCAGAAGCTCCAGCGCAAGCAGCGGGATGTGGACGGCGCGCAGCCGCGTGAAGAGGGGGCCGCACAGCAGGCATCCGGCCAGCCCCGCCACGGAGATCATGCCGGTCGCCGTCCCGGCGGCCTGCAGGGAGAACCCGCGCGCCTCGGCGAGAAAGGAGGGCAGATAGGAGGAGTAGCCCGTGTACAGGATCGTCAGTCCGCCCATCGCGGCGGCCATGCACCACACCTTCGGGAGGCGCGCCGCCTGCGCAAGGCTGGCGGGCGCCCTGGACGGCGCGCCGGCCGCGGCCGGCGCGTGGGCGGCGTCGAACAGAATGAAGATGCCCATCCAAGCCGCGGACACGAGCGACCAGAAGAGCAGCGTCCCGCGCCAGGAGTGGAAAAAGCGGTAGAGGGGCACGGTGACCGCGTAGGCGGCCGCGATGCTCAGCGCGTTTACGGCGGCGTTGATCGTGTTGATCAGCCCGCGCCGGGCGGGCGGGAACCGCTCCGTGACCAGGACGCCCTGCGCCCCGCTGCCCAGCCCGTAACCGATCCCGCTGAACGCGCGCCCCACGAGGACGAGCGGGTAGCTTCTGCAAAAGAAGGCAAAAAGGCCGTCGAGCGCGAGGCAGCCGATCGCGATCGCCATCGCGCGGCTGGCGCCCAGCCGGTCGATGACCCTGCTCCCGACGAAGAGGGAGATCCCCATCAGGACGGTGACAATAAAGAGCAGCTGCCCGCCCTGCCGGTACCCGATGCGCATATCGTCCATGATGACGGTCATCAGGGGGGACGGCGTGAGCCAGAGCTGGTTTCGCAAAAAGCTGGCGCCCGCGAGGAGCAGCAGCAGGCGGGCCTCCCTCCCCGTGAGGAGCCCGGCGCGGAGCTTATCCAATGGCGTTTCCCCCTTCTCACAAAATGGAGGCGGGCGGTCTCCCGCCCGCCTCCATCTCCTGCGGCGGTAGATTAAAGCAGAGCCTTCATTGCCTGGTAGAGCCCGTCGGCGTCCATGCCGTTGCGGGCGTAGAGGAACTCCGGCGTCGCGATCGGGACGAACTCGTCCGGGCATCCGCGGATGGCCAGCTTGCAGGTGATTCCCGCCTCGGCGATCGTGGAGCCGACCAGCTGTCCCAGTCCCCCGTTGATGTTGTGGTCCTGCGCGGCGACCACGCGCCCCGTCTTCGCGGCGGCGATGACCGCGTCGCGGTCGAGGGGCTTGACGGTGTGCATATCCACCACCCGGATCTCCCTGCCGAGCTCCTCACGGATCCGTTTCGCCGCTTCCATGGCGAAGTGGACCATGATGCCGGTGCAGACGAACGCCCCGTCGTTCCCCTCGCGGGGGATCAGAGCCTTGCCGATCTCATATTTGACGTCCTCCGCGTACAGGGAGGTGGTGGCCTCGCGGCCCAGCCGGATATAGACCGGCGCGTTCAGCTCCATGGCCGCCTCAAGCACCTTTACCATCTGCGCCGGGTCGCCCGGTTCGATGACGGTCATGTTGTTGCAGGCCACCATCAGCGCCGAATCCTCCAGGCCGCAGTGGGTGCAGCCGGAAGCACCGTTGGAATACCCGGCGCCGTTGCCGATGATGATGACCGGCAGCTTGGTGTAGCAGATGTCGGTGCGGACCTGCTCGTAGCAGCGCATCGAGGCGAAGGGCGCGAAGGCGAAGGTCAGCGGCTTGAAGCCCTCATGGGCGAGCCCGGCGGCGGTGCTCATCAGGCACTGCTCCGCGATCCCCACGTTGTAGCAGCGGTCGGGGAACGCCTCCTTGAACGCCTGAATGCGGGAGGAGGTGTCCACATCCGCCGTCATGACGAGCATGTTGTCGTACTTTTTGCCCAGCTCCGCCAGGCATTTTCCGACGGCGTCCCGCAGGCTGGTCATTACTTCCATATTCAGCGTCATTCCGCTCATACGGCCGCACCCCATTTCTCTTGATAAGCGGCGGTCAGCTCCGCCTTCGCCTTTTCCCAGTCCTCCGTATTGACGCCGCCCGCGTGCCAGGAGGCGTTGTTCTCCATAAAGCTCACGCCGTGTCCCTTGGCGGTCTTGCCGATGACGATGGTCGGCGTGTCGCTGGACACGTCGGGGAGGCGGTCGATCGTATCGATGATCGCGTCCATGTCGTGGCCGTCGATCTCCACCACATTCCAGCCGAACGCCCGCCATTTGCCGGCAAAGGGCTCGAGCGCCATGTATTCCTCGGTGGGGCCGTCAAAGGAGAAGCCGTTGCGGTCGGCGAACACGACCAGGTTCCCCAGCTGGTACTGGTGGGCGAACATCGCGCCCTCCCAGATGGAGCCCTCCCCGCACTCGCCGTCCCCGATGACGCAGTAGACCCTGCTCTGGGAGCCCTTGCGCCTGAGGGCCGCCGCCATGCCCGCGGCCACGGGCATCCCATGCCCGAGCGAGCCGGTGGAAACGTCGACATAGGGGTTCGCCAGGTTGCAGGAGTGCATGCCGAACCGCCCGAAGTCGGTGGCGTATTCCTTGTAGATGTCCTGGACGTCGTAGCAGCCGATGGCCGCCTGGCTGAAGGATGTGACGGCCGCCGCGTGCCCCTTGGAGAGGACGAAACGGTCCCGCCCGTCCCAGTGGGGGTTCTCCACGTCGTAGCGGATGGCATACTGCCAGAGCGCGGTCATCATGTCGCAGACCGACAGGTCGCCGCCAATGTGGATCATCGTCTGGTGGCACAGGTCCAGCAGACGCAGCTTGGTGTCCAGAGAGGCCTTTTCCAGCCTCCGGACCAGTGATTTCTCAGCCATAAAAGATTTTACCTCCTAACATGATCCGGCCGCTTCAGGCCGGTTTTCCGCTTTGTCCTGGCCGGTCCACCGGCGCAGGACGGCGGCCTGCCGTTCGTCCGGATGAAAGGCCGCGCAGTAGAGGGTCCCCTCCTGCCGGTAATAGAGCCGGCAGGCGCTCCGGGAGGGAAGGACCGTGAGGCGGTAGGAAGCCGAGGGCTTCCCATACGCCGCGCAGCGCTCATCCGGCGCGGCCAGATAAAGCATTTCACCGCGCAGGACCCGCTCGTAAATCCGCGACTTTTTGCCGCAGAGCCGCTCAAAGGTGAGCGACTCCGCGGGGTAGCCGCTCCCGCCCCGCTCGGCCACCGTATAGCGGAAGAGACGGAAATAGCAGTGGTGGCTGAGCAGGAACGCGGCGGCCAGAAAGACCGCCAGCAGCGCCTGCGCCGCAAAGAGGGCCGCCTCCGGAAGGCCGGTTTTCAGGAGAAAGCCGCGCAGCCCGAACGCCAGGACGAGCGGGAAAAAGGTGACGAACAGGTCGGTGTTCTTGGAGCGTTCAAAGCGCTGCACGTCGGATTGATACATTGGAAATCCTCCTTTTCCTCCGGCCGGACGGGGTCACTTCCCGGCGGCGGCTTTGCGTTCGGCCTCCCAGACCGGGCGCTGTTCGTTGAGGGTGGCGACCAGCTTGTCGAAGTTCGCGTAGTCCAGTTTGTACCAGATCAGCGAGACAAGGGCGATGATGCAGAAGATGGTCGGCAGGATCCACTTCATCAGGTCGAGCGCGAGAATGACGTTGGAGGGCTGGTCCGCCGCGTTCGGCACATAGCCCACCAGGTCCAGGATCCACACGGTCCCCGCGGTGCCGATCGTGATGCCCACCTTGTTCCAGAAGGAGGAGAGGGTGTTGAGGAAACCGTCCATCCGCTCTCCCTTGGTGATGAGCTCGGAATATTCGATCGTATCCGGGACCATGCCGTAGATGAGCGACATGTTGGCGCCCGCGAAGTACTGCACGACAATTCCGAGGAAATACATCACCCCGATGTTGACCGTGTTGCGGAACAGGAAGAACTGCAGGGTGAAGAAGACCGCCTGCGCGACGTAGGTGATGCCGATGGCCTTGCCCTTGTTCCGGAGCTTGTTGCTCCAGAACTGGGAGGTGAAGCAGCCGAGCATCGAGGGCACCAGCGTGATCAGGGAGTAGGTGGCCAGCGGGTTGGTGTCGCCCACCACGTACTTGAACCAGTAGGTGTTGATCGCGCCCACGCCGTAGAGGGAGAAGCCCTGCGCGAGGAACATGATGCAGACCATCATGAAGGGGACGTTTTTAAAGGAGAGCCGCAGCTGCTTGAAGATGGACATCTTGACGCCCGTGTTGGAGGGCGGGATGACCTCCTTCTGCACCTTCGCGCCGAAGATCTGCATGGGGATGCAGAAGACGGCAAAGATGACGGCCAGGTAGAAGTAGCCCATGCCGGGGTTTTTGCTGGAGAGGACGGGCTCCGCGCGCACGACCAGCTGGGTCATCGCCGTGGAGCCTATGTAGGCAAAGAGCAGCCGGTAGGAGGCCAGCGACCCGCGCTCCGCCGGGTCCTGCGTGACGACCGCGTTGAGGGAGCCGTAGGTCAGGTTGACCATCGTGTAGAAGAGCACCACCAGCGCGTAAAGGGCGCAGACGTAGACCATCTTGGTCGGGAGCGCCCAATCGGGGTGCGGCCAGAAGAGCAGCGCCGTCGTGATGAAGAGCGGCGCGGTACCGAAAAAGATCCACGGCCGGTAGCGGCCCCAGCGGGTGCGGGTGCGGTCGGCCAGATAGCCGACGATGGGGTCGTTGATCGCGTCCCAGAAACGGCACACCAGGAACATGATGGACACATAGCTCGCGGGGATCAGGAAGGTGTCCGTCAGATAGATCGCCAAAAAGGAGCTGATGTAGGACCAGCTGAAGTTGTTGGCCGTGTCGATCGAGCCGAACGCGCATTTTTTCCAGACTGGGAGCTTGACGTAATATTGTTTGTTGTCCATACTTCGCCTCTTTCCTCCTTAACACACACTTGTCACTAGTCGAACTTGATCAGGGATTTGATGGTCCGCCCGTCCATCTGGGCCTCGAACGCCTGCTCGAAATCCTCCGCCTCGAAGACGCATCCGTCCACCAGGATGGGATCCAGCTCCAGCACGTTGGCCAGCGCCACGCTGCGCGGGAAGGCGTAGGGGGACTGGAACACGCCGCCCACGATCTGGATCTCCTTGAAGAACGCCTGGAAGAGGTTCAGCTTGTAATCGTAGTCGCTGCGGTAAAGCGCGGCGAAGAATTCCAGGGTGCCGCCCTTGCCCACCAGCTCCTCGATGCCGTCGCACGCCCGCCAGCTTCCGGACGCCTCGATGACCACGTCGAATCCGCGTCCGTCGGTGATCTTCAGCGCCTCCTCCT
Organism: Anaerotruncus massiliensis (ex Togo et al. 2026); assembly: GCF_900199635.1. Taxonomy (GTDB): domain Bacteria; phylum Bacillota; class Clostridia; order Oscillospirales; family Ruminococcaceae; genus Anaerotruncus; species Anaerotruncus massiliensis. The sequence continues at coordinate 2,372,616 of NZ_LT962687.1, forward strand.
TGCGGTCCTGGCCCACCGGGTCGATCACATATTCCGCGCCCAGCTTTTTGGCCATCTCGCGCTTCATGGCGATCGGCTCGATCACCGTCAGCTTGGTGGCGCCGGAGCGTTTGGCCAGCTGGGTCATCAGCATCCCCATGGTGCCGCCGCCCGAGATCGCCACGGTCGAGCCCACCTTGATGCGCGCCAGGTCGATGCCGTGCAGGCAGACCGAGATCGGCTCGATGAGGGCGCCGCGCTTGAGGTCGCAGCCGCCGACCAGCTTGTGGACCGCCTGCTCCCGCACGACAAGATAATCGGACATGGCGGCGGAAGAGCCGGTCATATTCTCGCAGAACTGCTCCTGCCCGTTGCGGCAGTAATAGCAGCTCCCGCAGTGCTCGTTGTAGTAATAGGTCACCTGGTCGCCCACCTTGAGCCCCTTGGCGGTCGCGGCCGGCCCGAGCTCGGTGATGACGCCGGAGGCCTCGTGCCCGATGGGCGTTCCGTTTTCCTTATCGAACAGGAAGTCCAGTTCAGCGCGTTTGAAATGCAGGTCGGAACCGCAGACGCCGCAGTAGGCCACTTTGATTTTAACGTCGTCCGGCCGGGTGATCTGGGGCTCGGGGATGTCGAGCATCTTCAGGGTTCCGTTTCCGAAATAACGAATACTGCGCATAATGCACTCCTCTTTTCTACAATTGATGTGGTGGATGGCTTTTCTAAATCATATTATAATATCAACAAAAAATAGGCGCATTGTGTTTTCCATTTTGGTCGAATTTGTTGTGCAATTTTATGCGGGCGCGCGGTCCGCCGGGGGAAGCCGGTATCCGATTTGGAAAAAGGTTCAATTTTTTTACTTCAAATGGACAGTATCCTTTTGCAGGGTGGCCCGCGGCACGGTCAATATTTTGCGGCGGTCAGAAGACCGGCGGGAAAAAGTCCGCATATTCTACCACTTTCGGGGAATCGCCCAAAAAGGGGAAAAAACATTTGCTTTCGCGCGGAAAGTAGGATATATATTTAATATAACCTTCTGCGCGGGCGCGTGAAAAAGGTTGTTTTTTTGCATCCACAACGGAGAGGGGGCGGCGGAGATCCATACCGTGCTGATGATTTCGACCCAGTATTCCCAAATCCAGTACCTCAGAGGGATCCTCCAGAAATATCCCGACAAGTTCCAGCTCGGCGGGACCGCCGACAACAGCGTCCTCGGCATGAGCTTGATTGAATCGACCCAGCCCGACCTGGTCATCATGCCCGCCTACATGAACTTCTGGAACGCGGAGGACCTCATCAACTACCTGCTCCCCCGCGGCATCTGCCCGACCTTCCTGCTTCTGAACGACGAGCCCGGGCTCTCCCTCGGCGCGCCCGTGAACTCCCGGGTGGCGGCCGTCTTCCCGACCGAGCTCCCGCCGGAGGAGGACCTTTTGCAGGCGCTCTGCGCCGCCGCCGAGCAGCACGGACGGAAGAAGCGGGAGCCGCCGGCGCGCGAGCAGCACGACCAGGCGGTGCAGCACAGCCTGGAGGTCATGGAGCTGCTGATGGGCCTGATCCCGCTGCGCACCGGCGAGGCGCAGGTGGAGTTCGGCCGCCTGCGCGTGGGGCGCAGCGACTGCTGGCAGCTTCTGGGAAGCCCGAAGCCGCGCAACGACGAGCCCTTCAATTTTTTCAGCCAGATCGACAGCCTGGAGGCGGTGCTCCACGATCTCTTCGCCGTTCTGGAGCCGGTCGGCAAATGCGAGCTGTGCGTCTACCGGGAGAGCAACCTCTGCATCCTGTTGGCGGAGGGGCAGGACGAACCCGACTGGGAACGGCTGATCGGAAAGATCAATCTCGCCCTCGCCCCCTACAGCATCCCGCCGCTCGCCTTCGAGATCTCCGACGTGCCGCTCCCCATAGAGCGCTGGCACAGCCAGTGCAAGGACCTATTGCAGCTCCGGCACAAACGGTTCTTCTTCTCCCCGCCCTTCTTGCAGCCCAAAACCGTCCGGGCCTACCAGTCCACGGCCACCCAGGGACAGGTCCGCGACCTGCTGAGCGTCCTCTCCCTCGCGCTGCAAAACCTCGCGCGGCCCCAGCTGGTCTCCTCGCTGGGCTCGCTGGAGGCGCTGGTCTGCCACGACATGTCCACCGACCTCTATTCCTTCGTCACCACGCAGCTGTCAGTCCAGTACAGCCGCCTGCGCTACAACTTCGGGCTGACCGGCTCCGACGACGAGTTCGCCCTGCGCATCCGGCAGTTCTCCAGCGCCCACGAGGCGTTCGAGGCGTTCCGGGAGCTGTTTTTAAAGCTCTACGACCAGCTCTGCAACGAAAACCGGAGCTCCAACCAGCTGATCATCGAGGTCACCAGCTTCATCAATCAAAACCTCGGCGAGGAGATCAGCCTCGAGCGCGCGGCCGGGCACGTCCACATCAACGCCACCTACCTCAGCCGGCTCTTCAAGCGGGAGACCGGCAGCTCGTTCAGCGCCTATGTGAACGAGCGGCGGATCCAGCGGGCGATGCAGCTGCTGGAAACCCCCTACAAGATCATCGATATCGCCGGGATGGTGGGGTTCGACAACGCGAAATACTTCAGCCAGGTATTCAAAAAGCAGGTCGGCAAGACCCCGCAGCAATACCGGACGGAATTACGAAAGGCGGGAGGCATATGAAATCACTTCGGATGCGCCGAAACCGGGAGCTCTATTTCCTGGGCCTGCCCGACCCTCCCGAGCCGGGGCCGGACGAGGTGTTGGTGCGGATGAAATATGCCTCCATCTGCGGGTTTGACATGATGATGCTGAACGGCAAGGCGGCCTACCCCAAAAACGGCGTTTTGGGGCACGAGGGCTCGGGGATCATCGAGGCGGTCGGCAAGCGGGTCTCCCCCGCGGAGTTCAAGCCCGGGGACCGGGTGGCGATCAATCCGTATACCTTCTGCGGCCAGTGCGACGCCTGCCGCAGCAACCAGCCGAATTTCTGCATCAACCCGGGCGGCCGCTCCGATCTGATGACGGAATACATCTCGATCGACGCGAAGCAGGCCTTCCTGCTGCCCACGGAGGTCTCCCTGCCGGCCGGCAGCCTGATCGAGCCGCTGATGATGGCCATGCACGCCATCTCGAAGGCGCGGCTCGACTGGGGAAAGAACCTCATCATCCTCGGCGGCGGCGCCATGGGGCAGATCATCCTGAAGCTGGCGCGGCAGTATCCCCTGGGGAAGATCGTGGTCGTCGAGCCGGTGGCGGCCAAGCGGGAGATGGCCAAACGGTTCGGCGCGGACGTGGTCCTCGACCCGAGCGGGTGCAACCTGGTGACCGAGGCGCTGCTGCTGAACGGCGGCATGGGGTACGACGCGGTCATCGAGGCCTCCGGTAGCCGTGGCTCCGCCCAGACGGCGCTCAATATCGTCGCCCGGGGCGGTTCGGTCGTCTATTTCGGGCTCTACGGCATGGATTTCAACCTCGAGGTCAACCTCTTCAACCTCTACTGGAAGGACGCGACCATCTCCTGCGTCTGCGTCCCCAGCGGCTACTTCCCCTCCGCCATCGCCATGGCCGGCAGGCTCAGGCTGGAGGAGGTCGTGACCGGGCTGTTCCCCTTTTCACAGGGAATCCAGGCCTTCGCCGAGAAGGCAAGCGGCGTCCACGCCAAGGTGATGCTGCAATTCGATGAGGAAGGATGAGTCAAGGATGCTGCACCTCTCCCCTTTTTGGTTCTGTACCAACAGCGTGCCCGGCGACGATCTCATACCGGCGCTGGACGCCGCCAGGGAATTCGGGTTTTCCGACGTGGAGCTCTCCGCCATCGACGGCATCAGCGAGCAGATCGTCGCGGAACGGGTCTGCGACGAGTATGTCGCGTGGGTGCGCGCCCGGCTGGAGGAGCGCGGGCTCCGCTGCGTCGCCGTCTCGGGGCACTGCGACCTGACGAACGACCGCCAGTTCGCCCGGTTTTTGAAGAAGCTGGAGTTCGCCGGGAAGATCGGCGCGACGCGGATCAACACCCGGTGCGGCCCCGTGTGCCGGACCGTCAAGTTCCGCAAAAACCTCTCCCGGGCGGTCGAGGCCGCCGCGCCCTACCGGCTGCGGATCAACCTGGAATCCTACGGGGACATCGTAGGCACCGCCCGGGAATGCGGCCCCATCTTTCGGGAGATCGGCCATCCGTCCGTCCGCTGCAACTACGACCCCGGAAACAACTACCGCTTTGCGCGGGGGGAAATCTCCATCGCAGACGACATCTGCGAAAGCCTCGAGGTCCTCGACTGCCTGCACCTCAAGGACGCCCTGCTGCGGGACGGCTATATCTACAACCCGCCCATCGGCCAGGGGGAGGTGGGGTACGCCGCGGTTTTTTCCGCGCTGGAAAAGCGCCGCCCCTCCATCCCCTGCGGGCTGGAGGTGCCGCAGAGCTTCCGGGTCCGCGCGTCGGATTTCGCGATCGAGCAGTTGACGCCCGCGCCGGAAGAGGTGCAGCGGGCAATCCGCGAGTCGCTGGATTTCATCGCCCAAAACTGCGCGGTCTGACACGGCCGTCCGCGGGCGGCCCGAGAGCGCCGAAGCAGCAAAAAGCCTTACGCAGAAAACCTGCGTAAGGCTTTTTTCATGCGGAAAACCGCGCGAAAGATCACGCGCCGCGGGAATCGTCCAGCCGCTCGCGGCTCAGGAACACGGTTTCGGTCCGCTGTTTATGCAGGCGGACATACTGCTCCACCTGATCGTACTGCCGCTCCTCCAGCAGCCGGATGATCTCCTCGTGTTCCCGGGTGGATTCCTGCATGCGGTTTGGGTCCACGGCGAAGACCGACCGGGTGATGCTCCACTTCCGCCAGAGGTCCTGGATCATATTGTACAGCTCAGTGTAGGGGGTCGCTTCGTAGATGCTCATGTGGAACTTGACGTTGAGCTCCGAATATTTCGGGTAGTTCCCGGCGTCAACCGCCTTTTTCATCTGGCCGTTGAGGCTGCGCAGCTTTTTCAAAAGCGCCGGCGTCACATAATCGATGCTCAGGCGCGTAGCGTAGCCCTCCAGCACGCTTTTGATGCGGATAATCTCCAGCAGCCGGTCGATGCTGAACGCGCACACCGTCGCGCCCTGGTTCGCGCTGATCTTGACATACCCCTCGCTCTCGAGGCGGCGCAGGGCCTCCCGGACCGGGATGTCGCTGACGTTGTTCTGCCGCGCGATCTGGCTGATGACCAGCCGGTCGTCCTGCCGGTAAACGCCCTTGGCGATATCCGTCATCAGGAGATCGTAGATGATGTCGACTTTGCTTTTATATTTTTCCATGAAGGCTTCTCCTACCGCTGTAATGGGGTCCTGTTCTCCACCGCTATTATAGCAGAATTTGCCAAGCTAGTTCAATAGCCTTATTCCCGCGCTCTTACTGATAATTCCTGAGAAGGGCGAGGAACTCCTCGTCGGTGAGGGCGCGCTCCTTTTGGATCCCCAGCGCCTTGACGTCGCCGAGCAGGGCCCGTTTCCGGTCGTCATCCAGCGTGACGCCCAGCAGCTCCAGCTTCTTTCCGATTGAGAGCATGCCGCTCTTTTTCCCGAGGATGAGCCGCGGCTGTTTCCCGAGGAAGGCGGGGTTGAGGGCGAACATCGCGAGCGGCGCGCTGAAAAGCGTATCGGCGCCGATCCCCGACTCGCGCGCAAAGATGTCCTTTCCCACGATGGGCTTGTTGCGCATGACGGGGATTCCGCTCTTCTCCGCCACATAGTCCGAAAGCCCCTGCAGCTTCGAAAGATCGATGCCCAGGTCCTTTCCCAAAAGGATCTGGATGACGCAGACGATCTCCTCCAGGGAGCAGTTCCCGGTGCGCTCGCCCAGCCCGTTGACGCAGCAGTGGACGGTGTCCGCCCCGCACAGCACGGCCTGCAGGGTGCTGGCCACCGCAAGGCCGAAGTCGTTGTGGGTATGGATCTCGATGGGAAGGCCGCCGGTCCTCTCCCTGATGTAGCGCATCATGGTGGCGACGGCGCCGGGCAGCGCGCAGCCCATGGTATCCACAAGCCCGATGGCGTCGGGCCGCGCGTCCCCCCGCAGCGAATCCAGCAGCAGGTCGAGGTCGTCCTCGTCGGCGCGGGTGGTGTCGTAAGGGAAATAGATCACCTTGAGGCCCAGCTCCCTGGCCTTGCGGATGGAGGCCACGCTGCTGTCGATGACGCGCCGGATATCCCATTTGAACTGCAGTTCCAGCTTCGGCCGGCCGATCGGCACCTCGAGCACGATGCCGTCCACGCCGCATTCCTTGCAGAGGATCAGGTCGGATTCGAGCGCCCGCACGAATCCGAAAATTTCGGCCTTGAGGCCCCGGCGCTTGATCTCGGCGATGGCGAGCTTATCTTCGTCCGAAACGGCGGGCATCCCGGCCTCGATGCGTTGAACGCCGGCTTCGTCCAGCAGTTGGGCGATCCGCACCTTTTCCTCTTTGCGCAGCACGACCCCGGGGGTCTGCTCCCCGTCGCGCAGGGTGGCGTCGTGAATTTTCAGGTTGTCGGATATGTGATGTCCCGCCACCGTCTCCGGATCGAAATTGTAGCCGCTGACCCAATAGTTCTCGTTTTTCCATAAGCGCGTGTCCATATTTACATCATCCCTTTCCTTTTTCTCGAGCATGGACAGGAGGACCGCCAAGCCGTCCCTCCTGCGGTTCCCCCGCAGGCGGCCAACGGTTTTCTGTCGTTGATTATTATATATGATATATGATATTTGGTTTATGTGCAACTAAGATTTTGCCTAAATCTCACTCCGTATTCTTGTGAATATCCGATAAACAGCCGGGGCTTATCGGCCTTTTCTCACGGAATTCCCGATCATTTTATTCGGAAATCTCTAATTTCCACAAAGATAAAGTCGGATTTTTAGTCAATCGAATCATTGACATAATCATATATAATATATAACATAGAAGCAACGTGAAAATCCCCGGCGAGCAGGCGCCGCGGCGGCGGACGCCGCCCAAACGCTGCGGACCAGGTACCAAAAAAGCGGGAAGGAAGGCAATGCGAAGTGGTGGATTTACGAATAGAAAACGGAACCCTGGTGATCCCCGAGGCGGGTCTGGTGGAGGCGGCCGTGGCGATCGACAACGGCAAAGTCGTGGGGATCGGCGCCCCCGGCTGCCTCCCGGAGGCAAAACGGACCATCGACGCGTCCGGGAAATACGTGATGCCCGGCGTCATCGACCCGCATGTCCATCTGGGGACGAACCCGGAGCAGTTCTCCAGGCTGGCCGTGAGCGAAACGGGGGCCGCCGTGATCGGCGGCGTCACGACGGTCGGCTGCTACCTGCGGGACCAGGGCAGCTATTTAAAGTCGTACAAGGACTATCTGGAGACCATCGACAACGGGATCTACTCCAATATGTGCTTCCACATTCAAATCAGCACCGAAGAGCACCTGAGCGAGCTGCCCGCCTACGCCGCGGAAATCGGGTCCACGACCTTCAAGTTCTACATGTGCGGGAATCCCGGCATTGTCGAAAGCGCCGACGACGGCTTCATTTACGCCGGGTTCCGGAAGGTGGCCGCCCTGGGGAAACGGGCGATGGCGTCCGTCCACGCGGAAAACGAGCGCATCATCGACCGGTGGACGCGGGAAGCAATGGCGGTCAAGCAGGACGGGAACCTCCAGGACTGGCAGGACACCCGCCCCGCGATCGCCGAGGAGGAGGCCGTCATCCGCGCCGCGCGCCTTGCGCAGGAGGCCGGGGCGAGGCTGTATGTGGTCCACATCACCTCGCAGGCGGCGATCGAACGGATGCGCCTGCTGAAAAAGGAAAACAAAAACCTGTACGCGGAGGTCACCTCGGCGCATCTGGGGCTGAACACGCAGGACCCCATCGGGATGCTGGCGAAGATGATCCCGCCGATCCGCGAAAAAAAGGATTCGGAAGCCCTGTGGAGAGGGGTCCGCGAGGACGTCGTCGACACCTTCGGGACGGACAACGTGACGCGGACCATCGCGGACAAGCGCCTCGACCAGGGGATGTGGGGAAGCCGGACGGGCTACGCGGTCCTCGGCACCCACCTGCCCGTGCTGATCAGCGAGGGATACCACAAGCGCGGCGTGCCGCTGCTCGATATCGTCCGGAAGGCCACGATGTCGCCCGCCAAAATTTTCGGGCTCTATCCGCGCAAGGGGACCATCCGGGTCGGCTCGGACGCCGACATCGTCATCCTGGATTTGGACAAGGAGCAGCAGGTCGATCCCGCGAGGCTCGGGTCCAGCAGCGATTTTTCCATCTTCCAGGGGAAGACTCTCAAGGGATGGCCCGTGATGACCATCGTCAACGGCAGGGTCGCGGCGGAGGACGGCCGCCTGGCGGAGCAAAAAGGAAACGGCAGCTATCTGTTCCGGCATCTGTGATTTGGCTTGGAGGCGCGGTCAATGCAATTAACAAAGAACATTTTTGTGGAAACCAAAATCGGGGGCTGCAACGTGGGCTACGTCCTCACCGGCGGCGGGATCATTCTGATCGACTCGCCGCAGCGCCCCACGGTTGCCTGCGAATGGGCAAGGGAAATCGCGTCCAAGGGGGAGCCGAAATACCTGATCAACACGGAGTGCCACCGGGATCACTTCACGGGCAACTGTTTTTTCAAGGTCCCGGTGATCGGGCAGGAGAAAACCCGCGAAGAAATCCTGTCCGTCCCCAAAGAAGATATTCTGAGCCGTGTGGCCGTCATCGACCCGGAGGGGTGCCGCCTCGTCGCCGAACGGGAGCCCAATCCGCCGACCATCACCTTTTCCGACCGGCTGACGCTCCATTCCGGGAGCCATACCATCCGGCTGATCCACCACCCGGGCCACACGATGGGACAGACGAGCGTCCTGATCCCGGAGGAGCGCGTGCTCTTTACGGGCGACAACGTGTTTTATAAGACGCAGTCCTTCCTCCATTCGGGAGACATCTACCTCTGGCTGGAGTCGCTGTCGGAGATCGAAAAGCTCGATGTGGATTATATCGTCCCCGGGCACGGGGAGGTGTGCGGCAAATCGTATCTGCGGGAGCAGCGCGCGTTTATCCTGGAGTGGATCGACCGGGTGAAGGAGGCCGTCGAACGGGGCTGGACCAAGGAGGAGGCGATCCGGGGGATCTCCTTTGCCGACCGGTATCCCATGTCCCCGGGGACGGAGGACCTGATGCAGAAGGTGCAGAAAAACAACGTTTCCTACCTATACGACCTGTTAAAGCCGGAACGGGGAAATTCCCCGTCCGTCCCATCATTTTGAATCTCGCGGAGGTGAAAACAAAGTGAAAGAACTGGTGGTCAGCAAAAACGTATTTGTCACCGACGATTTTTCACAGGCAATGAAAGTGGGGGATCTCCTCTACCTTTCGGGTATCACGGCGCGCAATGAAAAGGGAGAGATCCTCGAGAAAGACTTTGAGGCGCAGACGGTCCGGATCTTCAAAAACATCGAAAGCATCCTGAAGGAAGCCGGGGCGGTTCTGGACGACGTCATCAAATTCACCGTGTACCTGAAGGACATCAACAACTTGGGCAAATTCCGGGAGCTCCGGAACCAATTCTTTTCGGCGCCCCGTCCCCCCAGCACGGCGGTCGAGGTGACCGGGCTGGTTCCGGGCGCGATCGTGGAAGTGGAAGTGATCGTGGATTGCGGAAAGCGGTAATGGATTCGCCGCGCACGCGCGCGGTCTGCCGGAGGGAGGAAGCGTATGGCGGATGACATCAGGCTGACTTTGGCCTGCGGCGACTATGACCGCACAAGGCCGCTGTGGGACGGTTCCGTGCATCCGGAAGGGATTACGCTGGACTGCGTCGTGCGGGAGCCGAACGAAATCTTCCGCAGGATGCTGAAGGACGAGGAATTCGACGTCTCGGAGATGTCGCTTTCCAACTACATCATGGAATGCGGCAAAAGCCCCCGCCGGTTCGTGGCCATCCCGGTTTTCCTCTCCCGCGCGTTCCGGCACTCGAACATCTATATTCATAAACCGTCGGAGATCCGGGAGGCCCGGGACCTTCGGGGGAAGCGGATCGGCGTTTCCGAATACCACACCACCCTGGCGCTCTGGCTCCGGGGGATCCTGTGGGAGGAATACCAGGTCTCTCCGGAGGAGGTCGAATGGTTCACCGGCGGCGTCGAGGGTCCCGGCCCCAACGACAGAATGGGGGATTTCGCGCCGCCCCCGGGAGTCAAAATCCACAGGATTCCCCCCGGCAAGTGCCTGAGCGGCATGCTGGAGGACGGCGAGATCGACGTCCTGCTGAACCCCCGCAAGCCCGGCTGCTTCGACGGCCGGAAAATCACGCGGCTGTGGGAGAACTACCGGGAGATGGAAACGGATTACTATGCCCGGACCAAAATCTTTCCGATCATGCACGTCGTCGTCCTCCGAAGGGACGTTGCCCTGAAGTACCCCTGGGCGGCCCGGAGCCTCTGCAGCGCCTTCGCCCGGGCGAAGAAAATCGCGCTGGGGAAATTGACCGGGATGGGCACCCTGCCGGTGACCCTGCCCTGGGCGTTTTCCGAGGCGGAAAAGGCCATGGAGCTGATGGGAAGGGACTATTGGCCGTACGGGGTGGAGGCAAACCGGCACGTGCTCGAGACGATGCTGCGGTACGCCAAGGAGCAGGGCCTGTGCCTGCCCCGGATCACGGTGGACGACCTTTTCCCCGCAACGATCGCCGAATGACGCCCGGCGCTCGGATCAAGCGCAAATCAAATCATCCCGCTTTTGAAAGGAGTTATCATCCATGTTGAAAACTGTATGTTCTGTTCTGACGGCCCTCGTTCTGATCCTGTCGCTGGCCGCGTGCGGCGCCGCCCCCGGCGGGCAGCCGGCCGCGCCCGCGCCCGGTGACGCGCCGGCCGCCCCGGCCGACACGGAAGCCCCCGCGCAGTCCGTCCCGGACGGCGCGGTCACGCTGAAATTCGGGCACGTGCTCGCGCCCGGAACCCCGCAGCACCAGGGCATCGCCAAGTTCGAGGAGCTGGTCGAGGAGCGGACCAACGGCGCCGTCCAGATCGAGATCTACCCCTCGTCCCAGCTGGGCGACGAGCGCGAGCTCATCGAGGGGATGCAGATGGGCACCGTGGACGGCTACCTCGGTTCCACCGCCACGATGACCGCCTGGATTCCCGACTTCATGGTGTTCGACATCCCGTTCCTGTTTGACGGCTATGAGCATGAGTACAAGGTCATGGACGGCCAGCTGGGCGATAAGCTGAAGGAGGAGTGCCTCCCGCTGGGGGTTCACGTACTGACCATCTCCGACGCGGGCTTCTCCAACATCATCAACAACGGGCATCCCATCGAAAAACCCGAGGACGCGAAGGGAATGAACATCCGCGTGATGGAGAGCCCGGGACTCATCGCCTATATGAACGCCCTGGGCGCCAACCCCGTCCCGATGGCCATGAGCGAGGTCTTTACGGCCCTGCAGAACGGCACGCTTGACGGCGGCACCTGGCCGGTCGTCGTCGCCTACTTCAACAAGTTCTACACGGCGACCGACTACATGACGCTGATCGATCCCATCCCGACCTCCATCATGACGGCCATGAGCGAAAGCGCCTGGAACAGCGTCCCGGAAGAATACCACGACATTCTGACGCAGGCCAGCATCGAGGCCACCGCCTACCAGCGGCAGGTTCTTGCCGAGAGCATCGACAGCCTGACCGCCGTGATGGAAGAGGAAGGGGTCACCATCATCCGTCCCGACCGCGACGTCTGGAGGGACGCCCTGCAGCAGAAGTGCCTGGACGCCATGGTGCCCAAGTATGTCCCGCAGGAGCTGATCGATATGGTGAACGCGGACAAATAAAGCGCGGACGCGGGTCCGCAGAAAAGGCCGGGCCGGGGCGGCGCTCCGGAGGATGGCGCCCCGGCCCCGGGCGCGGCGAACTGATCACACTCTGGGAGGTTCCTTATGCAAGTGGAAAACGAGTCCGGGGGAACCGGAATCATCCGATTGATCGACAAATGTCTGGACCTGTTTGAAATGACGGTGTCCGCCCTCGCCCTTTTGGGCATGACCGTTTCGGTCCTGCTGGCCATTGTCCTGCGCTATGTGCTGAAGGTCCCCAACATCGCGGGCGAGGAGATCTCACGCTATCTTCTGGTGACCATCGTCTTCATCGGCATCAGCATGTGTGTGCGCACGCGGAGCCATATGGGCGTCACCATCTTCGTGGACATGCTGCCCGCGTGCCTGCGCCGGGTTGTCATGGTCATCGCGGACATCATCACGACCGTGACGCTCGGTTTCATCAGCGTCTTAAGCTGGCTCTATGTCGCCAGCAGCCTGGCCCGCCCGCAGTTCAGCGTGACGACCGGGATGCCCATGGCCGTCATCTATACGGTCATGGCGCTCGGCCTGACGCTTTCCGCGCTGCGGTCGGCCATGCTCTTCTGGAGCGACTATCTCACGACCACCCATCCGCTGGGTGTCCAGAAAGGCGGCGATGACCAATGATGGTCGCACTCATATTCGGGGTATTCGTCCTGGTCCTGCTCATCGGCTGCCCGATTGCCATCGCCCTGCTGCTCGGCGGCATCGTGCCGATTATGGCCCTGACCGACATCCCCCTCGGGATCGTCGTCCAGCGCCTCTTTTCGTCCGCCAACAGCTATTCGATGATGGCCGTCCCCTTCTTTATCCTGGCCGGCAACCTGATGGACACCGGCGGCGTTTCCAAACGGCTGGTCAATCTGGCGCGCTCCCTGGTGGGCTGGCTGCCCGGCGGTCTGGCCGTGGTCTCCTTTCTCGCCTGCGCGTTCTTCGGGGCCATCTCCGGCTCCGCCCCCGCGACGGTGGCGGCCATCGGGTCGATCATGATCCCCTCGATGAAGGAGGACGGGTACCCGATGCCCTTTATCCTGGCCACCATTGCCAGCGGCGGCTGGCTGGGGGTCATCGTACCGCCCAGCATCCCCATGGTGCTCTACTGCATCTCGGTCGGCAGCGTGGCGATCACCGACGTCTTCCTCGGCGGCTTTATCCCGGGCTTCCTGCTTGCGGGCGGCATGTCGGTGTACGCCGTCCTCTGGGGCAGGAAGCACATGCGGCACGCCACCAGGAAGTTCTCCATTCATGAGGTCGGCCGCTCCTTTGTCGACGCGCTGTGGGCGTTGGGAATGCCCATCATCATCCTGGGCGGCATCTACCTGGGGATCTTTACCCCGACCGAGGCGGCCGTCGTCGCCGTGGCCTACGGACTGCTCGTGAGCACCCTCATCTACCACCAGCTCTCCCTCAAGGGCCTTATGCAGATCATCCGCCGCACGGTCATCACCACCAACATCTGCATGTTCATCGTCCTGTCTTCCACCGTGTTTGCGGCCATCATGACGCGTGAGCAGATTCCCGTCATCGTGGGCAACGCGATCATGAGCGTGGCCTCCAACCGGCTCATGTTCTACCTGCTGGTCACGCTGCTCCTGCTGTTCGTCGGCACCTTCATGGAGACCATCCCGGCCATCATGATCCTGGCGCCCATCCTGACGCCCATGCTCGGCGCCTATGGCATCAACCCGGTCTCCTTCGGCGTCATCATGGTCATCACCCTCGGCATCGGCATGCTCACCCCGCCCGTCGGCATCAACCTGTATACGGCCGTCAGCCTGTGCGGGGAAAAGGTGGAGCGGGTCATCAACCGGCACCTGTTCGCCTATATCGGCTGTGCGCTCGTCGTCCTGGCGCTGCTGATCGGATTCGAGGGCATCATCATGTTCCTGCCGAACCTGCTCAGGTAGACGGCCGCGGGATTTTCGGGACGTCCGCCCCGCAATATAAAAAACGCGCTGCAATCGGATCGATTGCAGCGCGTTTTTTGTATCCTATTTGCCCTTCTTTTCCGCCTCTTTTGCGAGGGAGGCCTCCGCCAGCAGGTACGCCCCCAGCGCGGAAAGCGGCGCGCCGCCCTCCGGCTCATAGCTCCGCACGCTCCGCCAGCAGCCCTCCCGTTCCATCAGGTCGGCAAACGCCTCACGGAAGGGGCTCTTCCCCGCCACGATCACCCGGGCGTCCGGTCCGCAGGCGATCGCTGTGGAATGCCGGAGCGCGTACAGGTCGTTTTGCAGCGCCGCCCCAAGGATGAAGTTTGCGATCAGCGTATGGTCCTTCACCGCGAACTGGTTCAGGATCCGCCCGGAAAAGCAGGCGCGGCTGAGTCCGACCTCCCGCGCGGCCCGGTAGCCGCGCAGGACCATCTCCCGGCGGTAGGTGTCCGCCTCCACAAAGGTGCGCTTCACCGAATCCGCGATGATCGTATCGTGCATGATCGAGGCGAGCAGCTCCCCGGTGATGGTGGTCAGGCAGCCGGCGATCCTCCCGTCCGCCCCGACGGAGACAAATTTGGTGTGGGAACCCGGAAGGACGAGGACCGCCTCCCCCCGCACCCCAAGCCGGTCGATGAGGGCGCAGGCCTCCACCTCCTCCCCGCGCATGATATCCATCGCCTCAAAGGTTTCGAGAGAAACCCCGGAGACGCGGTTTTTGACGCCGGGGATAAAATGGATCGGCAGCGGGCAGACGTCTGGGACAAGGACGGGCGCCAGCGACGCGGACAGCTCCTCCAGCCCGGCGGGGGCCGTCACATGCGGGACTTCCACCAGCCCGACGTCGGCGGTGATCATCCCGCTCGCCATGACGCGCTCCACCTGTTCCCACGAGGCGGCGTTCCGGCGCAGGAGCTCCTCCAGGCATCCCCGGACCGCCTCCTTCAGCCGTCCGTTGTGTCCGTCGGCCGCCGTGCAGCGGACCCCCACGCCGCTTTTTTCCATATCCACGACATGGCGGTCCAGATCCCACAGGACCGCCCTCGTATTGCTGGTTCCGGAATCGATCGTCAGAATATAGCGTTCCATCGCGTCACCCCCCCGTCCGAGGCGTTCGCGCCGGAGACCGCGCGGCACAGCCCGCGGGCGGCGTCGGTCAGCAGCCGGTACTGCCCCGAGCGGATCGCGGGCAGCGAGACCAGCGTCCCGCCGACCCCGAGGCAGCAGGCGCCCGCCTCCAAAAAGGCCGCCGCGTTCCGGGCGTCTATGCCGCCGACGGCGGAAAAGCGGATATGTCCCAGCGGCCCGCGCAGCGCCTTGAGATAATCGACGCCGAGCAGCGCCGCAGGGAACAGCTTGACGATGTCCGCACCGCAGCGGTGCGCCTCCACCGCCTCGGTGGGAGTGAATGCTCCCGGGATCGAGACCTTTCCCAACTCCTTGGTACGGCGGACGACCTGCGGGTTGGTGTCGGGCGCGGAATATATGATCTCGCCCGACACCAACCCGCAGGTCGAGATCATATATTCGGCGCCCGCCTCTACCGCAAGGTCCACCTCCTCCGGCGTGAGGACGGTCCCCGCCCCCAGCAAAAGTTCCCCGCCCATCCGTTCCTTCAGCAGACGGATGGACTCCAGCGTCCGCGCGGCGCCGTCCGCCCGCGTGTGATCGAAGGTGATCTCCAGCGCGCGGATTCCGCCCGCCGCGAGCGCGCGCGCAGTGTCGACGATTTCCTCCGGGCCGACGCCGCGCACAATGGCGACCAGCCGTCCGGACAGAAGCTCCCACAAGACCTTTTCCATTGTTTCCTCCTAATCCTGCTCCTGCTTGGAGCGCAGCAGATCCAGATAGTTATACAGGGTATAGCGTGAGATCCCCAGGTACTCGCAGACGCGCTCGCTCGATTTCGTAATCAGAAACGCGCCCTTGCTGTCCAGGTACTCCAGAAATTTCAGCTTATCCGCCCGGTCCATATGCTCCGGCGTCTTGTCGATCGGCAGCTGCGCCTCCTGGATCAGGCACTCGAGCAGGCTCTTCACGTCGGTGGTGAAGAATTCCCGCACCTCGACCGCGGGATCGCCCGTCCCATTATAGTTGTGCAGGAACTTTTCAAACGCGAGCGATTCGGTGATATCCATATTGATACAGAGGGACCCGATGATCTTGCCGTCGTCGTCGCGCAGGAACTGCGTGGAGGAGCGCAGGATCTTCCCGGTATCGGTCCGGGTGACGTAATTGTACCGGTTCCCGTTTTTGGCGTTCCCACTCAGGACCTCCAACCCCAGATTGTTTCCGCAGTCGCCAATCTTGCGGCCGGTGATGTGGCCGTTGCGGATGTCGACGATTGTGTGGTTATAGTCCTTTGTCAGGTCGTGCAGCACAATTTCGCAGTTGCTCCCATACTGGGCCTCCAGCATCGACAGCAGGTCCCGCCAGAAGGATAGCTCCTCGCTGATCAGTCGCAAATCAGTCTCCCCTTTAACTAAATATTACCGCTCAAACATCCGATTGTTATGGAATATTATAGCAAGCCAAAAACAAAATGTAAAGGCTTTCTTACAAATATTCAAAACAAAAAGTTTTTCTCCAATGACAGAAAATAGATAGTTTCCATAAAATAAGTAATTTGTTTTTAATTTTTTTGAATATTATATTGACATGTTTGCCCGCAGGAACTATAATGGCCCCAAAGAATAAAGATAATTTGTCTGGTATAAAAGACAAATTGTTTGCAATTTAAGGAGGCCCAACCATGACCAATGTAGAAAAAAGGCTTTCGGAAAACCACATCACGCTGCCCGACTGCCCCGTGCCGGTCGCAAGCTACATTCCGGCCCAGACCGCGGGAAATTTCGTCTTCGCGTCCGGGCAGGCGGCCACCGTCGACGGAAAACTGCTCTATGCCGGGAAGGTCGGCACGGAGATTTCGCTTGAGGACGCCTACCAGTCGGCGCGCATCGCGGCGATCCGCTGCATCAGCGAGCTGCGCTCGGTCGCCGACCTCGACCGGCTGCGCATCGTCCGCGTGACCGGATTCGTCAACGCGGGCCCCGATTTTACCCTACAGCCCCGCGTGGTCAACGGCGCCTCCGAGCTCTTTGAGCTGGCGTTCGGCGAAAGGGGCCGTCATTCCCGCATCGCCATCGGCGCCGGTTCCCTGCCCGACGGGGCGTCGGTCGAGGTCGACGTCGTCGCCTATCTCGAACCGTAAGGGGCCGCCATGTCCCGCTGTACAGACAGTGTGCGGGATGCCATCCACCGCACGGTTTCAAAAAACCGGGTGGCCGAGCTGGCCGGCCGTCTGATCCGGGAGCGCAGTGATCTTTCCGGCGATATGGAGTACGGCGCCGGACAGCTCCTGATGCGGATCGCGGCGGAGATGGGGCTCGAAGCGGAGGAGCAGCCGGTCGAGGGCAGGCGCTCCAACATCCTCATCCGCATGCGGGGCGCCCCCGGCGGCAAGACCCTGCTCTACAGCGGGCACATCGACGTGGTCCCGCCCGGCGCGGAGGAGCTTTGGGACTCCCCGCCCTTTGAGCCGCAGGTCCGCGGGGACCGGCTCTACGGGCGCGGCGCCTGCGACATGAAGGGCAGCATCGCGGCGATGCTCCACGCGCTGGAAGTTCTGCGGCAGTGCGCGGTGCCCCTGCGCGGGGAGGTCCTGCTGGCGCTCGACGTGGACGAGGAGACCAGCAACAAGGGGATGCGCCGCCTGCTGACGTCGGGCGTCCGGGCGGACGCCTGCATCGTCGGAGAGCCCACGGATTTGGAAATCAACCTGGGGCACAAGGGCGTGATGGGGCTGTGGCTGACCTTCTCAGGACGGCGGGCGCACGCCTCCCGCCCCGAAATGGGTATCAACCCGATCGTACATGCGGCGGAAATGGTTGAAAAGATCCGCGCGTTCCAGTCCGGGACGCTCGACAAAAGGCAGTCCCGCCTGCTCGGGCACTCCACCATGACGGTGACCATGCTCCAGGCGGGAAGAGAGCTCAACTCCATCCCCGACCGGTGCGACATGCGCGTCGACAGGCGCTACCTGCCCGGGGAGACGGCGGAACAGATTCTTGCGGAGACGCAGCGGCTGATCGACGAGGTCTCGTCCGTGGAAGAGGGATGCCGCTGCACCCTGCAGATGACCACCAATTGCCCGCCCGGCGAGATCGAGGCGGAGCACCCGCTGGTCAAGGCCATGATGTCCGCCGTTTCCCCCGGCGAACCTGAGCGGGCGGCGCTGAAGCCCTTTCTGGCGAGCTGCGAGATGGCGATGCTCATGGAGGGTCTGGGGATCCCCGCACTGATCTTCGGGCCGGGCAGTATCCGGCAGGCACACATCACAAACGAGTACGTGGAGCTGGACCAGCTGGCGCGGGGCGCCGAAATCTTCGCCCGGATGGCCGTGGAGTATCTGGGCACCGCACAGGAGGATCGTCATGGGTAATTATTCGCTCGTCTGCAGAAGCTGCGGGGAGAGGTGCGAAGGCGACGCCTACCGCTGCCCCTCCTGCGGCGGCATCCTGAACACGGAATATCCGTTCGACCGGCGGGACGCGCTTTGCTCCGCCCTGCGAAACGCCCGGCAGTACTGGGATTACGAGCCCTTCTTCCCCATTGGCCGGGAG
Source organism: Anaerotruncus massiliensis (ex Togo et al. 2026) (assembly GCF_900199635.1). Taxonomy (GTDB): domain Bacteria; phylum Bacillota; class Clostridia; order Oscillospirales; family Ruminococcaceae; genus Anaerotruncus; species Anaerotruncus massiliensis. The sequence goes on from NZ_LT962687.1 coordinate 2,390,971, forward strand.
TGTGAAAAGGTGACGATGGGCGAGGGCTTCACCCCCCTCGTCCCGGCCCCCGGGATCGCCCGGGCGTTCGGCATCCGGCAGATGTCCGTCAAGAACGAGGGGCTGAACCCGACCGGAACCTTCAAGGACCGCTGCATGAGCATCTCCATCAGCAAGGCAAAAGCGCTCGGCGCGTCCGCCGTTGTGATCGGCTCGGCAGGCAACGCGGGCGCCGCCGCCGCGGCCTACGCGGCCCGGGCGGGCATCCCCTGCTATGTCATGGTGCCGGCGTCCACCCCGCCCGAACGGGTCGCGCAGATCCAGCTCTACGGGGCGCGCGTCATCCTCGTGCGCGGCTCGGTGACCGACTGCATCGACCTGATCGCCAGGGTATACCGGGAGCGCGGCTGGCACAACGTGACGACGGCGAGCGCCTACAACCCCTTCCAGGCCGATTCGGAGAAGGCGATCGCCTACGAAATGGCGAAGGCCTCCGGCTGGGAGGTCCCCGACTGGCTCTTCGTCCCGATCGGCGGCGGCGGAATCCTGTCGGGCATCTACAGGGGCTACCTCGATCTCTTCCGGCTGGGACTCGTCAAAAAGCTCCCCCGGATGGTCGGCACGCAGGAGGAGGGCTGCTGCGCGGTTGTCAACGCCTTCCGCGCGGGCAGAAAGCCCACGCAGATCGAACGGGTGGAGAACCCCGCCGGCATCGCCGTCGCAATCGCCGACGCCTACCCGCTCGACGGGGAGACCGCCCTGCAGGCGATCTACGACTCCGGCGGCTGCAGCGAATCGGTCTCATCGGCGGAAATTCTGGAGGCCCAGCGGCTTTTGGGGCGCACCGAGGGAATCTTTGCCGAGGCCGCCAGCTCGACGACGCTGGCGGCGGCAAAAAAGCTGCGGGAAAAGGGCGTCGTACAGGCGGGCGATTCGGTCGCCTGCGTCGTCACGGGCAGCGGGCTCAAGGACCTGCAGCTCGCCGCGAGGCACATGCCCCGCCCCGCCGAGGTGGAGATCGACCCGGCGCAGCTGAACCGGGTCGTCGACGGGATGGAAGCAGCCGTTTGACAGGAAGGGAGAACGGAGCATGAAGGTTACACGCAGCATTTCCCTCGCAGCCTCGGGCGACAACGGCCTCGGGCTGACCCACCCGCTCGACTGCAACGCATGGCTGATCGATTCGGGGGAGGGGCTCATCCTGGTGGACGCCGGGGTGAATCTCGACAACCTCCGGATCGAGGAGGAGATCGCCGCGGACGGATACCGGCTTTCCGACATCCGCTATCTGGTCGTCACGCACGCGCACGCCGACCACGCCGCCGGGGTCCCCCACTTTCTCCGGAGGACGGGCGCGCGGCTCGTGGCGGACGCGCACGAGGCGCGCGTCCTCGGGGACCAGTCCCTGCTCGACCGCACGATGGCGGAATACATAGAGGCCGGGCTCTACCCGGAGGGCTTCTCCTTCCCCGGCGCGCCCGCCGGGCAAATCGTCAGGGACGGCGAACGCCTCCGGCTGGGGCGGCTGGAGCTTACCTGCCTGGTCCTGCCCGGGCACACGGGCGGCGGACTCTGCCTCTACGGCAGGGTGGACGGAAAGCAGGTCCTGTTCGCCGGGGACGTCCTCTTTTTCGGCGGCAGGATCAACCTGCTCAGCACCTTTGATTCCGACCTGCTGCGCTACCGGGAGAGCATCCTGCGGCTGGAAGGGCTTCCGGTCGACGCGCTCTTCCCCGGGCACTTGCAGCCGGTCCTGAACCGCGCGGACCGTGTGGTCCGGAAAGCCGCCGACGGCTTCCGTTCGTTCAGCATCCCGCCGACGCTTTTGTAACGACAGGGAGGACCGCTATGGAATGGATTAACACGCGCGCCGGGCAGATGCAGAAAAGCCCGATCCGCAAGCTCTTCGACCGTGCGTCCGGGATGCGGGACGTGATCCACCTCGAGATGGGGGAGCCCGACCTGCCGACCCCCGCGGGCGCCGTCGAGGCGGCCGACCGGGCCGCGCGGGACGGCAAAACCCACTACACCGCGAATAACGGCATCCCGAGCCTGCGCCGGGCAATCGCCGCTTCCCCGTTTGCCAACGGGCTCTCCTATGATCCCGAAACGGAGGTCATCGTGACGGTCGGCGCGATCAACGCGCTCGCGCTCGCCCTGATGTGCATCATCGAACCGGGGGAGGGCATCCTCGTCCAGGACCCCGTCTGGCTGGACTACTTTGAGCTGGCAAAATTTGTGGGCGGGGAGGTCCGCCACATCCGCACCGTCCCCGAGGAGGGCTTCCGGGTCAGCGCCGAGCGCGTCCGGCAGGCCCTGACCCCCAACAGCAGGGTCCTGATGCTGAACACGCCCGGCAATCCCACCGGCGTGGTGCTCAGCCGCCCGGAGCTGGAGGAGATCGCCCGGGTGGCGGTCGAACACGACCTGCTGGTCGTCTGCGACGAAGTCTACCGGACGCTTATCTACGACGGCGTCCCCTCCGCCTCCATCGCGGAGTGTCCCGGCATGAAGGAACGCACGCTGGTCGTCAACAGCGTTTCCAAGGCGTTCGCCATGACCGGCTGGCGGGTAGGCTTCGCAATGGGCCCCGCAAAGCTGATCGCCAAGATGACCCAGCTGCAGGAGTACCTGAACGCCTGCGTCGCCACCCCCTGCCAGTACGCCGCGCAGTGGGCGGTCGAGCATTTTGAGGCGGCGGACGCCATGCGTGAAATCTACGACGCCCGCCGGAAGGTTATGGTCGCGGGGCTCCATTCCATCCCCGGGATCCGCTGCGCAATGCCCGCGGGGGCCTTCTACGCCTTTGCGGACGTGCGCGCGTTCGGGATGGAGACCCAGATTCTCTGCGAACGGATTTTGGAGGAGGCCCGTGTCGTATGTACGCCCGGCAGCTGCTTCGGCAGCTGCGGAGAGGGCTTCATCCGTTTCAGCTACGCAAATTCGATTGAAAACATCGAGGAGGCAATCCGCCGGCTGCGCACGTTCGCGGCCCGACTGCCTCACGCGGATTTCTGAGAAGGGAAGGTGGATTCTATGCAAAAGACCGCACTGGTCACCGGTTCCAGCCACGGCATCGGGCGCGCGACCGCCATCCGCCTCGCCGAGGCGGGATATGACATCGGCGTCACCTACCACAGCCGCGAAGAGGGCGCGCGCGAAGTCGCCGCCGTCATCGAGGGGCTCGGAAGGCGCGCCGTGACGATCCAAGCGGACGTCTCCGACCTTGAAAGCATCCGGCGGATGTACGACGCCTTCCTGGATGCCTTCGGGCGGATCGACCTGCTCGTCAACAACGCGGGCGTGGGGCTCACCGCCCCCTTCCTCGAGACGACGCCCGAGTTGTTTGAAACGGTGATCAACACCGATCTGCGGGGGAACTTCTTCGGCGCGCAGCGCGCGGCGAAGGAGATGATCTCACGCGGCGTCAGGGGCGTTATCGTCAACATCTCCTCCAACCACGCCGTCGGCTGCTGGCCCGACTGTTCCGTCTACGCGGCAGCCAAGGCAGGGCTTTCCAAGTTCACGAAAAACTGCGCCATGGAGCTTGCCCCCTACGGCATCCGGGTCGTCACCGTACAGCCCGGCTACACCGATATCGGCTGGGACAAACAGAACCCCATCTGGTCCGCGGAGCCGCGCATCCCGCTCAAGCGGTTTGCCGACCCGTCGGAAATCGCGGACGGCATCGTCTTCCTCGCCTCCGACAAGGCTGCCTATATCACCGGCGCGACCATCGATATCGACGGCGGCGCGCTGCTGGCGTGCGTGCCGGAGAACATGTTCGTTTAGCGGTGGCGGTCAAGATCGTCCCCGCCCGCTATAAGCAGGCCCCCTGCCTGCGGCTGGAAAACGAGGCGCTGCGCCTGCTGGTGCTCCCCGGACGGGGCGGGAACATCGCCTCCCTCTTTGATAAGCGCGCGGACCGGGAGCTGCTCTACCAGCGCCCCGGAGACGTCCTCCGCCCGGTCCCCCGCGGGCTGCGCTTTGAAGACGCGGAGTGCGCCGGGATCGACGACATGTTCCCCAACGCCGCCGCGGCGGCCGTTGAAACGGTGGACGGGCGGCGGGTCCGCCTGCCGGACCACGGGGAGGTCTGGTACCGGACTTTGCGCGCGCTGCGGATGGAGGACGGCGTAAGCCTGCAATACCGCAGCCGCCGGTTCCCCTGCTTCTTTGAAAAGCGTATCCGCCTCAGCGGGCCGGCGGTCCGGATGGACTACCGCGTCCGGCATACCGGAGGGCCGGGGTTCCCCTTTCTCTGGGCCGCCCATCCGCTCTTCCGGGCGGAACCGGGCATGGAGGTTCTTCTGCCCGGCGGGGAGGCAAAAGCGGATATCGCCTGCGCCGAGGGGTTTGTCCCCTCCCGCGTCCGGGAGGCCCCGCTCCGAAATCTTCCGCTGGAGGGCGGAGGAATTCTCGACCTCACCCGGATGCCTCCCGCGGGAATGGGCTGCAAATATGTCCTTTCCCGGCCGGTATCCAAAGGCTGGTGCGCCCTTTGGGCGCCGAAATCCCGCTACGCGGTCGAGATCACCTTCCCGCCCGACCGGCTCCCCTTTCTGGGAATCTGGATGGACGCGCGGGCCGGCGGTCCGGAGGAATGGCAGATCGCGCCCGAGCCCTCCACCCAGAAATCCATCCACCTGGCCGAGCGCAGCGCGGCGGACACCGGCTGGGTGGGAAGCGGGCGGCAGTCCGCCTGGTGGATCGCCTTCCGCGCGGGGCCCGCGCATGGGGCGGAGCCCGGCGGCGGGATCCGGTTTTATTGAAGTATGACAGACAGAATGGAGGGATGAGGAATGAAGGAAGAGGCCCAAAAATCCCCGGCCAAAAACGTCGTGGAGTTCCGGGAGATTTGCAAGTATTTCCCGGGCGTCCGTGCGCTTGACCGGATTTCATTCCGTGCGGAAAGCGGGCAGGTCTACGCGTTCGTCGGAGAGAACGGCGCCGGAAAATCCACGCTCTTAAAAATCCTCAACGGGGACTACACCATGACCTCCGGGAAGGTGCTGCTCAACGGACGGGAGCAGCATTTCACCTGCCCGAAGGACGCGATCGAGGCGGGCATCAGCGTCATCTATCAGGAGCGCCAGGTCATCCTCGATATGACGGTCGCGGAAAACGTCTTTTTGGGGAGCTGGGCGCGTGGGAAGGACCGCCTGATCGATTATAACCGGATGCTCGCGGAGACCCGGAAGGTCATCGAGGAATTCGGCGTCAGCATCGACCCGGCGGCCCGTGTGCGCACCCTCTCCACCGCCCACCAGCAGATGGTCGAAATCATGAAGGCCTACATCCGCAACGCAAAGGTCATCGCGTTCGACGAGCCCACCGCCAGCCTGACCGACAACGAGATCGGCGTGCTCTTCCGCATCATCCGGAAGCTGCGCGCGCAGGGAAAGATCGTATTCTACGTCTCCCACCGGATGAAGGAGCTGGAACAGATCGTCGACAGGGTGATCGTCTTCAAGGACGGGCAGCTGGTCGCGGAGGTCGGCCGGCAGGAATGCACCAACCAGGACCTTATCCGCATGATGGTCGGCCGCGATCTCGGGGACCTGTTCCAGTCGCTCGAGCGCAGCGACTCCATCGGTGAAACCATTCTCGAGGTGCGGGACCTCTGCAACTACTATGTGAAAAACGTCTCCTTCGAGCTGCATCGGGGCGAAATCCTGGGCTTTTCCGGGCTGGTCGGCGCGGGGCGCACCGAGCTCATGCGCTCGATCTACGGCGCCGATCCGACCCGCTCCGGGACCGTCCTGCTGGGCGGGAAGAAGATCGAAAACCGTTCGCCCGCGCAGGCCATCGCGAACGGGATCGCCCTCTGCCCCGAGGACCGCAAGGAGCAGGGGATCATCCCCACCCTTTCGGTCGGCATGAACATCTCCATCAGCGTGCTGAAGCGGCTGCGCAACGCCTGTCTGCTGATCGACGCCAAACGGGAGACGCAGCTGATCGAGGGCGGAATCCGCCAGTTTAAAATCCGGACGCCGAACGCGCAGAAAAAAATTCTCGAGCTCTCCGGCGGCAACCAGCAGAAGGCGGTCGTCGCCCGCGCGCACGAGACCAACCCCGACGTCATCATTCTGGACGAACCCACCAAGGGGATCGACGTGGGGGCCAAATCGGAATTCTACAAGATGATCTGCGAATATGCCCGGATGGGCAAGGGGGTCATCCTGATTTCGTCTGAGCTTCCCGAGATCATCGGGCTGAGCGACCGGATCATTGTCATGCGGGAGGGCCGCGTCACCGGCGAGGTCTCCCGGAAGGACGCCACGGAGGAACTCATTTTGCAGTACGCCATGCTGGGAGGGGACTAAGCGATGGATAAGAGAAAATCGTTTTGGAAAAACAGCGGATTCGTGGAAAAAATCGGCCTGATGGTGGCCCTGTTCGTCATTGTCGTGGTCTTTACCGTGATCAACAAGAACTATTTCAGCACCCAGAACCTACTGAACATCCTCACCTCCGCGTCCCTGACCGGCCTCGTGGCAATCGGCGAGACCTATCTGATCATCGCGGGACTGATCGACCTTTCGCCCGGCTCGATCGCCGCCTTTTCCTCGGTTGTCGCGGGGCTTCTGTTGACAATGGGCGTGCCGAGCATGCTGATCCTCCCGCTGGTCGTTCTGATCGGCCTGCTGATCGGCTTTTTAAACGGGATGGGCGTCAACAAGCTCAAGCTGGAACCGTTCATCGTCACCCTTTCCGCCATGTCGATCTTCCGGGGGCTGGGCTACATCCTCTGCGGCGGAAAACCGGTCTTCATCTCAGACAAATCCTTTACCGACATCGGCTCCAGGCAGGTCCTCGGCATCTTCAACCTGCCGGTGCTGGTACTGATCCTCGCCTTCCTCGTCTCCGCGATCGTCCTGAGCAAAACCTTCTTCGGCCGCAGCGTCTATGTGCTGGGCGGAAACAAATACGCCGCCCGGCTGGCGGGCTTAAATCCCGAAAAGATCTCCACCATCCTCTTTATGATCAGCGCGGGGCTCTCCGCGCTCGGCGGCGGACTGCTCGCCGCGCGCATGCAGTCCAGCCAGCCCTCTTCCTGCAGCGGGCTCGAGTTCGACGCGATCACCGCGTCGGTCCTCGGCGGCGTGGCGATGTCCGGCGGCGTGGGGTCGGTCGGCGGGATGATCCTCGGCGTGCTGATCCTCCAGTGCTTCAACACCGGGCTCATCATGGCGCAGGTCCAGGTCTACTGGCAGACCGTGGCGCGCGGCCTGCTCCTGCTGATCGCGCTCGCCTTCGACTTCTACCGCCGCAACAAGCACCAGAAGAAGATGCTGATGCAGAGCATCGAGGCCGGGCGTTCCGGCGCAAACTAAGTCGTCAGCGCGGCTCTGCCGCGTGGTCATTATCGGTATGAATGAGAGGAGAACTAGTATGAAAAGAACATTGGCCATTCTGCTCGCACTGACAATGGCGGTCACCCTCCTGGCCTCCTGCGCACAGTCCGCCCCCGCGGAGCCCGCGCCCGCGCCCGCATCGGCGGCCGAACCGGCGGCCGCCCCCGAAACGCAGCCCGATGCCGCGGAGCCGGCACCCGCCGAAAAGAAGGACGTCGTCATCGCCGGAATCTACAAGTTTGCCGACGCGACCTGGTTTATCAATGAGGGCGTGGCGGCCGGCGAAAAGGTGAAGGAGCTCGGCGCCAAGGACTGGATGTACCTCGACGCCAAGGACGACGGCAACCTCTTCCTCCAGATGGTCGACACCGTCATCGCACAGAAGGTGGACGGCGTCATCTGCTGCCCGCCCGACCAGACGCTTTCGCAGGTCGCGGTGGAGAAGCTCGAAAAGGCCGGCATCCCCGTTTTGGCCGCCGATGACGCGCTGATCGACGACGCGGGCAACAAAATCGCGCCTTGGGTTGGAATCGACGCCTATATGATCGGCCAGGAGAGCGCGAAGTGGCTGGTCAACTACATGCAGGAAAACAACCTGGTTGACGATCCCGAGTGCGGCATCATGATCATGACCACTGACACCGTCACCAGCTGCATCCCCCGTTCGGAGGGCCAGCTCGACATCATCGCCGAAATGCTCCCCGATTTCCCTGCGGACCACATCTTCAAGACCGACTATAAGATGGACCTGAACGTCGCGTTCCAGTCCGCCAACGGCGTGATCGTCGCCAATCCGCAGATCAAAAAGTGGATGGTCCTCACCACCGGGGACGAGGGGACCGTCGGCGCGACCCGCGCGATCGAGCAGGCCGGCCTCGCGGACGGCTCCTGCACCGTCGGGCTCGGCGGCTATCTGGCCCCCGCGGAGTTCGAAAAGGGCTCCTGCTTCAAGGCCGCCGCGTATTTCTCCGCCCTCGAGGTCGGGCGGATCAGCGCGGAGCACATCATGATGATGGTTAACGGCGAGGAGCCCCCCAAGGAGACCGCCGTCAGCTGCATCATGGTCACCAAGGACAACTACAAGGAAGCCATGCCGGAATACCTCCAGTAAGGAGGCCCCGTCAGGGGAGACCTCCTCCACATGACGCAAAAGCGGCCCCGCAAAACTGCGGGGCCGCTTTTTCTTTCGCTTCCGCCGCTCCCGGCGGCAATTTGAACGGTTCGGTTGGGCGCGCCATAGACTGATATGGGAGAATTCCCAATCCATTTTTACGGAGAGATGCCACATGACAATATACCCAAACTCCAGCGCCCCCAACAACTCCGCCCGGTGCTGTCCGGTCCCTCCCCCGCCGCCCTGCTGTCCTCCGCCATGCAGACCCGGAACCGCCGGCAACGGGCTTGCCGCCTACGGCGGTCTCTACAACGCCACCACCCAGCTCCTGTTCTTTACGCAGGCGGACACCTATCTCCCGGTTTCCCTAAACACCCCGATGTCCGCCCGGAATGTCGCTTACCCCGCCGCGAACTCCCTGATGGTGGCCGAGCCGGGGGACTACGAAATCAACTACAACGTCCTGCTGAACGCCAATAAGGCGGTGGACGCCGCGATCGGCGTGCGCAGGAACGGCGCCATCATCCAGCAGACCCGCGGCTCGCAGACCCTATCCGCCGACGGCAGCACCGGACTGACCTTTGACGCGAGGCTCTCCTGCTCGACGATCGTGACGCTGGCCGCCAACGACGTCCTGGACCTGGCGATCGCGATCCTGCGGACGCTTCCCGCCAATCTGGACGCAATCATCAACGGCAACGCGAACGCGACCCTGACGGTCAAAAAGCTGGACCCGATCGCATAAACACGCGGCAGAGGGCCCGCCGGAATTTCCGGCGGGCCCTCTGCCCTTTTGTATCATGATGAGCGGTTACGCGTTGCAGGCGGCGCACAGCCGCTCCCACCTGCGGTCGACCTCCTTCTGGCAGGTCTCGATCATCCACTCGTTTCCCGGTGCGAACATGTGCTTGAACCGGCCCTGCCGCTTGAGGTACTCTTCGACCGGAAGCTTGTTCTTGGGCTGGTAGTTGAGCACCCACCGGCCCTCGATGACCTCAAACAGCGGCCAGACGCAGGTCTCCACCGCCAGCCTGGTGATCTCCATCAGTTCCTCGGAGGGGTAGCGCCAGCCGCGCGGGCAGGGGGCCATGACGTTCAGGAAGGCCGGCCCGGGCGTGTAAATCGCGCGCTCCGCCTTTTCGCTGATGTCCCGGAAGTTTCCGAGGAAGGTCGTCTGGGCTACATAGGGGATGTGGTGCTCCGCGACGATGCGGGTCAAATCCTTTTTCTCCTGCGTTTTCCCAGGGACGACCCGGCCCGCCGGGGAGGTCGTCGCGTCCGCGAAGTGCGGCGTGGAGGAGGACCGCTGGATTCCCGTGTTCATATAGGCCTCGTTGTCATAGCAGACATAGACCATGTCATGCCCGCGTTCCAGCGCGCCGGACAGCGACTGGAAGCCGATGTCGTAGGTGCCCCCATCCCCGCCGAACGCAATAAATTTGCAGTTTTCCTTCACCTTGCCCTGCTTTTTGAGGGAGGCGTACGCCGTCTCCACGCCTGAAATGGTCGCGCCCGCGTTTTCAAACGCGCTGTGGATAAAGCTGTCCTTCCAGGCCGTATACGGATATAAAAACGTGGACACCTCGAGACAGCCGGTCGCGCAGCAGACGACCGCCCGGTCCTCCGGTTTGACGGCGCGCAGCACCGTCCTGACCGCGATGGGGGACCCGCATCCCGCGCACATCCGGTGCCCGCCCGAGAGCCGCTCGGGTTTCGCCAGTTCTTCCTTTAAGCTGTATGACATGTTTTCTCCTCCTTATCCCCGCACATCCAGCCAGCGGCAGGGCTCCGCCGCCGCTCCGGTCCGGAGCGTCTCCTCGAGCTCTCCAAACACCCGCTCCATGCTGTCCACCGTCACATCCCGCCCGCCGAGGCCGTAGGTGTAGCTGACGAGCAAGGGACGCGGCGCGGCGCCGTACAGGGCCGCGCAGACCTCCGCGAACAGCGGGCCGCCCGCCGCGGAGAAGCCCGCGCACTTGTCCATTACCGCGACGGCGCCGCAGTTTTGGAGCGCCGCCGCGAGCTCCTCCGCCGGGAAGGGCCGGAAGGCGCGGATTTTCACGAGCCCGACCCGCTTCCCCGCCGCGCGGAGGCGTTCGACCGCGGCCTTCGCGGTCCCGGCCGACGAACCGATCAGCACCAGCGCACATTCCGCGTCCTCCATCCGGCAGGTCTCGATGAGGCCGTACCCGCGCCCGGTCATTCGCTCAAACTCGCGCGCGACATCCAGGATGACCCGTTTGGCATTGATCATCCCTTGCGCCTGGTGGCGCTTGTGCTCCATATAGTAGGCGGGGACGTCATATGGACCGACCGACATCGGCTCCGGCCCGAGCAGGCTGTGCTCCGGACGGTACTGGCCGGCAAACGCCCGGACCGCGTCGGTTTCAACCAGCTCGATATTCTCGATCGCGTGGCTGGTGATGAAGCCGTCCTGGCAGACCATGACCGGAAGCTGCACGTCCGGATGCTCGGCGATCCGCATCGCCTGAAGCATGTTGTCGTACGCCTCCTGGTTGGTCTCCGCGTAGAGCTGGAGCCAGCCGCTGTCCCGGGCGCCCATCGAATCGCTGTGGTCGTTGTTGATGTTGATCGGCCCCGAAAGCGCCCGGTTGACGCACGCGAGGGTGATCGGCAGGCGGGAGGACGCCGCCACATACAGCAGCTCCCACATCAGCGCAAGCCCGCAGGAGGAGGTCGCCGTCACCGCGCGCGCGCCCGCGGCCTCCGCGCCGATGCAGGCGGAGAGGGCGCTGTGCTCCGATTCGACCGGGATAAAAGCGGTGTCGACCTCCCCGTTGGCGACATACTGGGAAAAATACTGGGGGATTTCGGTGGAGGGCGTAATGGGGAACGCCCCCATGACGTCCGGGTTTATCTGCTTGAGCGCGTATGCCACCGCCTCGTTTCCCGAGAGCCGTTCACGGATTCCCATCGCCGTTCACCTCCTGATGCGTTTCCTTTTCAAAGCTGATCGCCTGGAAGGGGCAGACCTTGAAGCAGATTCCGCAGCCCTTGCAGTAGAAATAGTCGAAATCCTCCCGTTTACCGTCCTTTACCGGAATAGCCATGTCTGGACAAGTTGGGGCGCAAAGAAGGCACTGCCTGCACCGATCCGCGTGGAAGACCGGGCGCATGACCCTCCAGTCCCCCGTCTTCACCGCCGAAGCGGTTCCGCCCTCATAGACCGCGCCGCCCGGTGTAATCTCCTGCCAGCGGATATCCTCCCGGATTTCCGCCGCTCGTTTGCTATTCACCCGATGAGCACCTCCTGCATCGCTTTGACAAGCGCCCGCATATTTCCCTCGATCATCTGGGGCTTGGTGGCGAACTTGTGCGCGAAGGACTGGCGCATGTCCTTCACGAAGTTTTCTTCCGGGATGACGCCGCTCACCTTCACCACCGCGCCGAGCATCGGCGTGTTCGGGAAGTTCTTTCCAAGCGTCTCCTCCGAGATCCGTCCCGCGTCCACCGTACAGATTTTTCCCTGGTAGCCGTGCAGGCTCCCACGCAGTTCCTCCGGCTTTTTGTCCGAATTGACGATCACCGCGCCCTCTTCGCTGAGCCCCTTCGTCACGTCGACCGCGTAGAGCAGCGTCTCGTCCACCACCACAACGTAGTCGGGTTCATAGATGTTGCTGTGCACCGTGCAGCGCTCCCGGCTGATCCGGTTGTAGGCGGTGATGGGCGCGCCCATCCGCTCGGGCCCGTATTCCGGGAATCCCTGCACATACCTGCCGGTGTTGAAGGCTGCGTCCGCAAGCAGCAGCGACGCCGTCTTTGCGCCCTGGCCGCCGCGGCCGTGCCATCTGATCTCCACAATCTCTTTCATCTTAACCTCCCGTCCGGTACAGGCGCGCGAAGACGGGGACGGATAAAAACTCTTCCATTGTCAGCCCGCATTCCCCGAGGTCGCGCGGATTGTCCTGTCCTTTCTTGTAATCAGCATGATAGTCGGAGCCGCCCGAGACAAACAGCCCCTCCGGCATCCGCGACCGCACCTCCGCCCAGATCGCTTCCGGCGGGCGGCGGTCCTTGCAGGTCGTCTTATCGTAGGTATAGCGCACCTCCATGCCGTCGAGCCCGGCCCCGGCCAGCCGCTCGATCAGCCGCCACCGCCCGATCCGCTCCCCCTGGAAGCGGACCTGCTCGTCAATCAGATAGGGATGCGCGAGGATCGCCGTCCCGCCCGCGCGGTGGATCGCCTCGATGATCCGCAGCGCGCCGGGCTTCTCCCGCTCGACATTGAGGGCGGGGTCCTCCCGGACCAGGAGCTTCGCCTCGCTCCAGGCAGAGACGTACCCCTTTGCCGCCATGTAGTCAAAAATCGCTTTCTTTTGCAGCTCCGCGACGGGGATCTCCCGCCCGCCCGCGGCGAGCAGCTCCGCGAGGTCGATCCGGTAGCCCCGTTCGTTCAGCCTGCGGATGAGCTCGAGGTAGGAGCCCGACTTGCTCTCCGCGATGCGGGCGACCTCCCGGGCCATATCAGGCCCCTCCCAGTCGCAGCCGAGGCCGACGATGTGGACGTCCTGAATCTCCGTTTCGCAGGAAAACTCGATGCCGCGCAGCAGGCAGACGCCCCGCTCCCCGGCATAGGCGTGGATTTCCCGGACGCTCCCGTCGGGGAGGGACACCTCCGCCGGCGGCAGGACGTCGTGGTCGGTGATTGCGAGGGCCCTGAGCCCGCGCGCCGCCGCGCGGTCGATCGACTCCCGGGGAGTGTCGTTCCCGTCCGACCGGGTCGTGTGGCTGTGCAGGTCGCATTCGTAAGCAGCCCGGCCGGCCGGGCCTACCGTGACAGGTTTCACAGCTCGACGTCCTCCCCGGCGAACAGCCGAATGAACTTCTCCATCAGCAGGGAGGCCGCGTTCTCGACCGCCTCGTCGAAGGCGACCGGGGCGACGTCCGGGTTCTCAAGCTGTCTGCGGGACTCCCCGAGATAGACCTGCTTGAGCGCGGTGGAAAGATTGATCTTCGCGGCGCCGAGGGCGATCAGCCGGCGGAAATCCGCCGCGGGCAGCCCCGTGCCGCCATGGATGACGATGGGGACCGGCTGCGCGGCGAGCCGCTCCACCAGCCCGAAATTGAGCGCCGGCACGCCGGTATACAGCCCGTGCGCCGTCCCGATGGAGGGCGCGATGGCATCCACGCCCGCCCCTTCGATGAAGGCGAGCGTGTCCTCATAGGACGCGGCGCTGGCGGTCTTGCTCGAGACCTCCTCCTCCACGCCCAAGATGACGCCCACCTCCCCCTCGACCGCAACGCCGCGCGGGTGCGCGTACGCGGCCATTTCACGGGTCTTCCGGATGTTCTCCTCCAGCGGCAGCGCGGAATAGTCCATCATGACCGCGTCCCATCCGGCGTCGGCGCAGGCGCGCGCCAGTTCTTCGTCCCTGCAGTGGTCCAAATGCAGCGCGACGGGGACGGACGCCGCCGAACGCAGCCCGTCGATCATCCGGAACATCTCGGAGACCCCATAGCGCCGCACCGTACCGACGGAGGGCTGCAGGATTACCGGGCGCCCCGCCCGTTCGGCCGCGTGGATGACCGCGCGCGCGGTGTTGTAGTTGAGGATGTTGATGGATGCACAGGCGGTCGAGGACTCCCTCGCCCGCCTCAAAACGCGGACAAACAGATTGCCGTTCATAACAGCCTCGCTTTCCGGCAGGCGGAACGCGGCTGTTTCCCGCTCTCCCTGCGGCATACCGCGGCCGAATGCCTGATTATTTGGTTTCGTATTCAAAATGGAGTTTGATCTTATCCCCCCGGAAGAGCACCTTGCTGTATTCAAAGATGCGCCCAGCCGGGGACTTGTTGACGTCCTCAAGCATCAGGAGAGGAAACCTTCGGTCGATCTCCAGCAGCTCCGCCTCCTCCTCGGTGGCCAGCACCGATTCGAGCGATTCGGAAACCGCGGCGGCCTTCAGTCCGAACTGTTTTTCCACGATCACGCAGAGCTGCTCGGTCTCCAGGTACTCCTCCGTGAGGGAGGGGCACATGGCCTTCGGCAGGTAGGAGAGATGCAGGCTGAGCGGGCAGCCCTCGACCAGGCGCACCCGTTCGATGAAGACGACCTCGTCCCCACGGGTGATCCCCAGCTTTCCGGCGATGTGCGCGTTCGCCCTGACCGTTTCGAAGCGGACGAGGCGGGTCGAGGTCTGATAACCCATCCGTTCCAGCTGCTCGCGCACGCCCATGTAGGCCAGCGATTTCGTGGAGATTTTGGGCTCGGCGACAAACGTGCCCTTCCCCTGCACGCGGTAGAGCATCCCTTCGTTCACCAGCTGGGTAATGACGGCGCGCACCGTCATCCGGCTGATGCTGTACATCCGGCTGAGTTCAATCTCAGACGGGATGGCATGATTCACTTCCCATTCCTTGTTGAGGATCGCGGTGCGCAGGATGTCCTCCAATTGCGCGTACAGCGGCTTCGGGCTGTTTTTGTCCAGTACCATACTTTCCCTCCGGTTTCCGACGCTTTATCAGCAGTTGGAAATTTTTATGTATCCTCCTTCATTATATTACGTGTCTGGACAATGTCAAGCAAGCGGACAGGGTCGTGCCAAACGCCTGTAGACAGGCATTTGGCGTGCAAGCGGGATAGACAGGAACCGTCCCCGGCGCGGCAGCCTCCCTCTCCGCCTTTACTTGAACGTTCCTGTATATACAAATATAGTAGCGTCTGCGGACCCACTTGTCAAGAGATTTATATGCACAAAATCATACTTGCACAATATATGATCGTATTGGTATAATCATGTTAGGTTGATTTAACAACGGAGGTGCGTTATGAAAGAATTGTATACCATTGGCGAAACCGCGGCCTTGATGGGCATTACAACGCGCACCCTGCGCTACTACAATTCCATGGGGCTGATCTCCCCCTCCTACACCGACCCGGACACCGGGTACCGCTACTACTCCTTCAAGCAGTTTCACTACATCGACCGCATCAAGTACCTGCAGAGCTTCGGCCTGTCGCTCGAGAGCATCAAGGAGGTCATCCTCTCGGGAAGCGTGGAAACGCTGCTCTCCCACCTCAACGAGCAGCGGGAAAAACAGCGGCGCGCCATCGAGGAATCGGAAAAAATCCTGCGGGACATCGAGTGGTATATCGAATACTTCACCTACGGGGCCTCCGGCAGACCGCCCGAGGAGTTTTACCGCGTCCATCTGGAGGAGCGGTATATCCTCAACACCCCCTGTTTCGCGGGGGAGCCCGTCGACGAAAAGGCGGTGCGGCTGGCCGCCCTGAAGAGCCGGAAGCAGGAGGAACGCCTCGCCTACCGCCGCCAATACGGCTTCCTGATGGATTTCGACGCCATGCTCGAGGGCCGCTTTCTGGAGGCTGGCTACTTCGTCTACCTCCGGGAGAAGCCCGCCGTCCTCTCCCCGGGCATCCGCAGCCTGCCCGCCGGGGAGTACCTCTGCTTTCGCTCGCGGATTTTCCTCGACGACATCGACACCCACCGCATCCGGGACTACATTCGGGAGCCGCCCCCGCACACGCTCGTCATCGCCAACGAGTATGAGGACAACCTTAAGGAGTACGAGCGGGCGGAGTACGAAATCCAGATCCTCCTCTGAAAAAACGGGAACCAAAGGTTCTTCGGCCCGCCGGACGGCCGGCCTGACAGGATTGTTGACGTTTGAGACAGCCCTGCCAGGCCGACCGTTTTGTGTTTCCCACACGCGGGTTGTATTGGCTTGTTTGATCAATAATTGGCTAAATCTACAGAATATTTTGTTCGATTCTCCAACAAAACGTGAATAGACCTTTACGTAGCGTCAAGGTCTACAATGAGGTCGTCAAGCGGGCAACTGTTAAAATCCCCTGTACCGTCGGGCCTGGTCGCGACAGGCCCCGGACGGCGCGGAACCATTCACCGGACACCGGCGATACCAATTTTTGAGGTGAGTTATGATGAACCAAATGAAAGACGATACCGGGCTTCTTTACGCGGGAGACGAGCTGGACGGGGACGTCCTGCATGCGGACGCGCCCCCGATTTTCCTCGCCAGCGCCTACGCCATGGGCGACCTGCACGAGCTCGTCGAAACGGTGGACGCGGACGGCTACGTCTACAACCGGATCGCAAACCCCGACCGCAACGCGCTGGGCAAGGCGATCTCCTACCTGGAGAACGGGCAGAAGACCTTCGTCTGTTCCTCCGGCATGGCGGCGATCAACCTTGCCCTGCACACCTGCACCAAACAGGGGGATCACATCCTGGCCAACAGCTCGCTCTACGGCGAGACGATCGACCTGATGGACAACATCCTCCCCCGGTACGGGATTGAGACAAGCTATGCCAATTTTACCAACCCGGACGAAATCCGCAAGGCGATCCGGCCCAATACAAAGGTCCTCTACACCGAAGTGATCTCCAATCCACTCACCACGCTGGTGGACCTGGACGAGGTCGCGGCTGTCGCGCACGGCGCGCGCGCCGTCCTGATGGTGGACAGCACCTTTACCACCCCGTTCGTCATCAAGCCGCTGGAGCACGGCGCGGACCTTGTCATGCACAGCCTCACCAAGTATTTCGGCGGCCACAGCGATCTGACGGCGGGCTCCATCACCTACAACGATCCCGAGATCGGCGCGGAGCTGCGCAACCAGTATATCCTGACCGGCTGCTGCGCGGACCCGGTGTCCTCGTGGCTCTGCCTGCGCAGCGTCCGCACGATGGGCCTGCGCGTCAGAAAGCAGATCGAAAACGCCGAACTGCTCTCCCGGGCGCTGCTTAAAAATCCGCACGTACGGCGCGTCAACCATCCGAGCCTCGACACCCACCCGCAGCGGGAGCTGGCCAAGCGGATGTTCCCCCACGGCTGCGGGGCGATGCTGAGTTTTTCGGTGGCGGACGACCGGGAGAAGATCAACGAATTCCTGCACCGTCTCCAGTTCGTCAAATACCTGACCACGCTGGGCGGCCTGCGCACCAGCATGTCCCATCCGGTTTCCTCCTCCCACTACGGCGTGCCCGAGGAAATCCGCCTCAAGATGGGAATCCACGAGGGGCTGCTGCGCGTCTCGGTGGGAACGGAGGACATTGACGACCTGATTTCCGAATTCAATTCCGCATTGGACGTATTCACCTGACAGATCAGATGAGGAGGAAAGATAATGGATTTCCTGGTTAACGGCATACAGGCGGTCGCCAATTTCCTGTGGGGGACCCCGATGACGATCGCCCTGCTGGGCATCGGTATCTACATGACGATCAAGTTCAAATTCAAATACCAGTTCTCCCTCAAGTTCATGTTCCAGAATTCCATCGGCAAGCTCTTCAAGAAGGGGGAAAAAGGCGAGGGGACCATCTCCAGCTTCGCGGCCGGATGTACGGCGCTCGCCAGCACGGTCGGGGTCGGGAACATCGCCGGCGTCGCGACGGCGGTCACGATGGGCGGCCCCGGCGCCATCGTCTGGATGTGGGTCGCCGGACTGGTGGGCATGTCCACCAAGGCGGCCGAGATTATCCTCGGGCAGCGATACCGCGTCCGGTATAAATCCTCCAACGAGTTCATGTGCGAGCGCGCGTTCGTCGTGCGCGACGCCATGGGCTGGAAGGTCGGCGGCTTCCTGGTCGGCCTGTGGTGCGTCATCTCCGGGCCCTGGTCCAACCTGACCCAGAGCGAGGCGTTCACCAACTCGATCCACGAGGCGTTCGGCATCGACAAGCGCTTCATCCTCGCCTTCCTCGGCATCACGGTGTTCATCACTGTCGCCGGCGGCCTCAAGCGGATCTCCGCCGTTGCGGAAAAGGCCGTCCCCTTCATGGCGATCCTCTATATCGTCGCCTGCGTCGGCATCCTGGTCATTTTCCATGACCGGATCCCCGCGGCCTTCGGCTCGATCTTCTCCCACGCCTTTACCCCGATCGCCGGCATCGGCGGCTTTGCGGGCGCCACCGTCCGCGACGCGGTCCGCTACGGCCTCGCGCGCGGGATGTATTCCAACGACGCCGGCACCGGGCTCGGCATCGTCCTGCACGCCCCGGCCAGGACCGACCATCCGGTCCGCCAGAGCGCGTGGGCATGGGGCGAAATCTTCGTGGACACCATCGTCATCTGCACGATGACCGCGCTCACCCTGATCATCACCAACTCCTACATCGACTACGGCGACATCACCAGTGGCCAGCTCTCCACGATCTCCTTCCGCATGGCTTACGGCGAGTGGGGCGCCTACCTGATGGCGATCATCCTGGGCTTCTTCGTCTGGACGACGATCATCGCGCTCTTCTATTCCTGCGAAAAGTCGCTGAACTTCTGTCTGGGCAAGCGGCGGCTGACGCCCGTGCTCAAATACGCCCACATCTGCTACTACGTCCTGCCGCTGGTCTTCCTCTCCACGCTGGACGTCGCCGCGATCTGGGCCCTGCAGGACCTCATCAGCGCCGTCTTCATCCTGCTGACGGTCACGCTGATCATCGGAAACCGCAAGGAGATCATGCGCCTCTTCCACGACTTCTTTGACAATTACCTGCCCGCGCTCAAGCGCGGCGAAAACCCCGAGCCGGTGATCTACGGCGAGGTGGTCGACGACGAGGCCTCCGCGAAGGCCTAAACGAACCAAAGGACGGGAGCGGCCGGGGAGCCCCGGGTTCCCCGCCGCTTCCGCCATTGAAAGGCAGGGGTCGCATGTTTGATCTGAAACTTGAAAACGGCATCATCGTCACGATGGAGCCCGGCTGCCGGCCGTTCGTCGGCTCCATCGGCGTGACGGACGGACGGTTTGCCGCGGTATGCGAGGGCGCGCTCCCCGGCGAGGCGCGGGAGCGCGTCGACGCGGCGGGCAAAATCATCTTCCCCGGCATGGTCAACGGCCACGTCCACGGCGACATGACCGTCCTGCGTGGGCTTGGGGATGGCCTCACACTGCTGGAGCAGAACGAAATTTACGAGCCGCGCCGCTACTTCCTGGAGGACCTCACGAAGGAGGACCTCTTCTGGTCGCGCCAGCTGACCTATATCGAGGCGATCATGTCCGGCACCACCTTCCTCCTCGAGCACGAGTACACCTCCCTCGGGAAGGACTCGATACGGGCGATGGCCGAAACGGGAATCCGGGGCGGCGTCTCCGACGACATCCAGGACCGTCTCGCCGCCGGCGGGGCAAAAGCCCTGCGGGAGGACTATGCGGCGTTCTTTTCGGAGTGCCGGGAACAGGGCATCCTGCCCGTCGTCAGCAGCCTTTCGGAGGAATTTTTCGACGAGGAGCAACTGCGCCTGATCGAGGAATTCGCGCGCGACAGCGGGGTGCTCATTACCCAGCATTTCGCCGAGACCGACTGGCGATCCCGCCACATCGCCGAGCATTTCCGCACAACCCCCGTGCGCTACCTCCAGGAGCGCGGGCTTCTCGATATCGCCCCCATCATCGGCTCCCATGCGGTGCAGGTGGACCGGGAGGAGGTTGGGATGCTCGGCAGGGCCGATTTCCGCGTCGTCAACACCCCGCTCTGCGAGATGAAGATCGCTGACGGGGTCGCGCCGATCCCCGATTACCTCGCCGCGGGCGTCCCGGTCGGGCTCGGCACCGACGGCGGGCTGTGGAACAACAGCAACGACCTCTTCCGCGAGATCAAGGGGATCCTGCTCCTGCACGCGATCACGGGCGGCGTCCGCGCGGTCAGCGCACGGCAGGCGCTCGAGATGGCCACCATCCAGGGGGCGCGGGTCTTTGGGCTGGAAAAGGAGCTCGGGAGCATTGCAGTCGGCAAGCGCGCCGATTTCATCACGATCGATACCGACGCGCCCCACCTCTGCCCGCTGCGCCTCGGCCACTACGACAACGTCCTCTCCACCCTCGCCTACAGCGTGACGGGGCAGGACGTGCGCGACAGCTATATCGGCGGGCGCGCGGTCATGCGCGACCGCAGCCTCTGCCGCGTGGACCGGAAACGGATCATGGAGGCCGCGCGGGAGGCCGGGGAACGGGTACTCGCGCGGTACGGCCCGCGGGAGCTCCTCCGGCCGGAGAACTGAACCGCGGGGCCGTCCACAAACCAGAGGATGTTTTGCTCGCGCAAACACATCCCAGCTTTAGGAGGAACACCATGGAATTCAATTGGAACACGCCGGTCAGGCTCACCTTTGGCCCCGGGAAAATCAGGGAGGCCGGAGAAGTTGTAAAGCAGTATGGGAAAAAGGCGATGATCGTCACGACCGGGCCCTTCTTCCGGGAAAACGGCCTGCTCGCACGGCTGGAAAAAATCCTTTCGGACAGCGGCGTCGCGTCGGTGGCGTTCACCGATATCAGCCCCAACCCTCTCTCGGTCGATGTCGACCGGGCCGCGGCGCTTGCCATGGACAGCGGCGTCGACGTCCTGATCGGCCTCGGCGGCGGCAGCGCGATCGACGCCGCCAAGGGGATCGCAATTGCGGCGGGGCACCGGGGAAAGATCTGGGACTTCGCCCCTACCCCGAGCGGCGGACGGCAGGCGATCACGGGCGCGACCTTACCGGTCGTTGCAGTTACCACCACGTCGGGCACCGGCAGCCACGTGACCCAGTATGTGGTCATCACCAACCCCGAAACAAAGGAAAAGCCCGGCTTCGGCTGCGACTACACCTGGGCCAGGCACGCGATTATCGACCCCGAGCTCATGCTCAGCCTGCCTCCGAGGATTACGGCGAGCACCGGCTTCGACGTCTTCTGCCACGCGCTTGAGGCCTACACCAGCCGCATGTCCACCCCCATCTCCGACCTCTACGCCGAGCGGGCGATCTCGATAGTCGGCAGATACCTGCGCGAGGCGGTCATACAGGGCGGCAGCCTCGAGGCCCGCTCGCAGATGGCGCTGGCGGACACGCTGGCGGGCATCGCCATCTCGATGGGCGGCGTGACCAACTGCCATGCCGTCGCCCATGCCGCTGGCGGCATCGACAACGTCGTGCACGGCGAATTCCTGGCGGCGCTCGCGCCGGTCGTCTACGAGTACGACATGCGCTCCAATCCGGACAAATACAAGGTGGTCGGGAAGCTGCTGAACCCCGCGGCTAAGACGGAGGGCCGCTCCGACGAGGAACTGCTGGCCGGCTCGATCGATGAGATCAGGGCGCTGCTCCGGGATATCGGGCTCGACAAGACGCTGCGCGAGGTCGGGGTGGGCCCGGACGTGCGTGCGATCGCCGAGGCGACGGTCGCCTATATGGGCGTGGGGCTGGATAACGACTATCAGACCCTGGACGCCGCCGACATCACCCGCCTGCTTGAAAAAGCCTACTGATTGCTGGAGGGATTCGGAATGGTTGATCTTGCGCACATCTCCAAAAAGGAACTCGGCAAGCTGTTCGACCACAGCGTGCTCCCCAAAAACGCCTGCGAACGGGAGATCCGGGAGGGCTGCCGCACCGCGCGCGCCTACAACTGCGCGGCGTTCTATTCCGCGACCAGCTACTGGACCCCTGTCGTCCGGGAGGAGCTGGCGGGGAGCGACCTTTTGATCGGAACGGGAATCGACTTTCCGTTCGGGGCCTCCCCCCTGCCCGTAAAGATCGCCCAGATGGAGGAGGCGCTCCGGGCGGGCTGCAACACCCTCGACCTGATCATCAACGTCGGGGCGGTCCGCGACGGCCGCTACGACGTGACGAAGGCGGAGCTGGACGCGTTCAAGCGCATCGCCGGGAAGGACGCGCTGACCAAGGTCATCCTGGAAGTGTGCTTCCTGACGGATGAGGAGATCACGCGGGTATGCGGGCTCATCGCCGAGGCGGGACTGGACTACGCGAAAACCTCCACCGGACAGTACGAGGGCCCCAGCATGGACCAGTTCCTTGTCATGAAAAAGGCGCTCACGGGCACCGGGGTCAGGCTGAAGGTGGCCGGCGTCAAATTCCCGCGTCCCCAGAACGCCTACGCCTTCATCAAGGCCGGGGCGGAACTCATCGGGACGCGGGCGTCCGGCCAGATCATCGACGCGTACGACCAGATGAAGGAAATCGGCCTCCTCTGACGGGCCGGGAAAGGAGAAGCTCTGTTTGGAACATTATATCGCGGCAATCGACGTGGGCACCACCGGCGCGAAAGCGATGATCATCGGGACGGACGGCTCGGTGGCGGGGCAGGGGTACCGGGAATACGGCGCCGCCTATCCCCGCCCCGGATGGGTGGAGCAGGATTCGGAGGAGATCGTCGAAAAGACCTTTGAGGCCTGCCGGCGCGCCGTGGAAGCGGCGGCCGTCGACCCCTCCCAGCTCGCCTGCGCCAGTTTTTCCTGCCAGCGGTCGACGTTCGGCTTCCTGGACGATGAAATGCGGATGATTGACCGCCGTCTCTACGGCTGGCAGGACCAGCGCGCGGCGGAGACGATCGACGAAACGGCCGGACGGATCGATCCCGGCGAACTCTACCGCATCAGCGGGATGCCCGTCTCGCCTCCCTTCGCCATCCATAAGCTCGTCTGGATTTTGAAAAACGACCCGGATACATACCGCCGCGCGAGGTGGATCGTACACCTCGGGGACTATGTGTCCTACCGGTTCGGCGCCGGGGAGCTGCGCGCCGAGCTGACGGCCGCCTGCACGCTGGGGCTGGTGGATTTCGCCGCGCGCGGCTGGTCCGACCGCATCCTGACGGCGACCGGTATCGACCGTGCAAAGCTGCCGCCCCTCGTGGAATCCGGCGCGCGAATCGGCTCGGTCTCAGCCGCGGCCGCCGCCCACTCCGGGCTTCCGGAGGGGCTGCCGCTGATCGCCGGTTCGGGCGACCAGCAGTGCGCCGCCATCGGCGCGGGCGTTGTGAGCGACGGCATGGCCTCCCTTACCCTCGGCACCTCCGGTTTTCTCGTGGCGGGCGCGCGGTCCCTCGACCTCAGCAAGACCGCCGGCCTGATGGCCCCGCTCTCCCCCGCCTTCGGCATCTGCGAGCTGGAGGCCAACCAGCTCGGGGCGGCGAGCGCCTATCGGTGGGCGCGCGACGTCCTCGCGGAGGCGGAATGCGCTCACGCGGAAGATACCGGCACGGACGCCTACCGGCTGATGGATATCCGCGCCGAACAAAGCCCGCCCGGTTCAAACGGGGTCGTCTTCCTTCCCCACCTGACCGGAAGCGGGTATCCCAACTGGGACCCCGACGCCAGAGGGGTCTTCGCGGGGCTGACCTTCTCGAGCACCAAAAACGACCTGCTCCGCGCCGTCATGGAGGGGATCACCCTCGAGGCGAAGGACATGTACGAGACAATGCGGGAATCCGGCGTCTCCATCCGTTCCCTCGCCATCACGGGGGGCGCCACGAAATCCCGCCTCTGGCGGCAGATCATCGCCGACATGTTCGCCACGGAAGTCAAGGTGCTTGCCGTCGCGGACGCGACGCTGGTCGGCGCGGCGATCATCGGCGCGGTGGGCGCGGGCCTCTTCGCCGACGTGCGGGAGGGTGCGCGCGAAATGGTGCACATCTCGCATACCGTGCCGCCGATCCCGGAAAACGCCGAGACCTACCGCCGACTCCACCGCGTCTACCGGGAGGTGTACGCCTCCCTGCGCGGCGGCGCTTTCCGGCAGCTCTCCTCCCTGTGACGGCGGGCGCTTCCGCCCGCCCCAGGCACCAGGTACCCGGCCGCATAACCACGCGGTAAAAATAAATATGAAGGAGCGATTTTATGAGCGCGGTTGAAAAACTGGACAACATTGAAGCCATCTGTTTTTTCCCGAAGGACTTTGACGGTTCCCGCCGATTCTTTGAGGACAAGTGGGGATTCCAGCCGAAGCGGATCCAGCCGACGGTGGAAAACCCCAACTTTATCGAGTATTCCTTCCGCGGCGCGACGATCGCAATCTGGGCGCGGGATGCCGTCGCCGAGATCATGGGCGAGCAGAACCTCATGGATGAGGCGCACAACTTCATGACCGCGATCAAGGTCCCGCGGGTGGAGGACGTGGACGAAATTTACGAGGATTTCACCTCCAAGGGAGTGGTCTGCATCAGCAAGCCCGAGACCTTCGGATTTGGTTCGCGGGCCGCCTACTTCCTCGACTATGAGCGCAATATCTGGGAGATCTTCGCCTGGGTGGAGGGAGGGGACGGGCCCGCGCTCGTCAATCCATAAGGCAACCCATATCAAAAGAGGCCGCTGAACAGGTTCAGCGGCCTCTTTTGATATGTGCGCCTATTTCCGCAGGGAAAAATGTCCGCCGGGGCAGAGCGAAACGCAGAGCCCGCAGCCGGAGCACCGCTCCCGGACGACCCGGACGCGGTCCCCCTCCCGGACGACCGCGCCGTCGAGGCAGGCGGTGACGCAGGGACAGCCGCCCTCCCCGCAGCTTTGCCCGCAGGGGGAATCCAGCGAGGCGTGCAGCCGGCGGGTGAGGATCTCCTCAAAGGGGGAGAGGGAGTCCAGCGCGATCCCGCGCAGCTCCTCGACCGAGCCATACCGGTGCGCCCGCATCCACGCCTCCAGATCCTCCACCGTCCGGGTGATCCGCCCATATCCTCCCAGCAGGACCGCCGAGCCCAGCTGGACCACCGAAGCTCCCAGCATGAGGAATTCCAGCGCGCTGAGCGCGTCCTCCACCCCGCCCATCGATGCGATCTGGCAGTCCGCCAGCTGGCTGAGCATGGCGGTCGCCGCCAGCGAGACCGGACGGATATGCGGGCCGGAATACCCACCGATCGTGGGCGTCCGGGAGCGGCCGCGCTCGACGTCCACCCCGATGAGCCCGGAGAGGGTTTCGATCGCGCTGACAGCCTTCGCCCCGGCGCGCTCCACCGCCTGGACGAACTCCCGGGAGGACGCCGCGTGATGGGGCAGCCGCACCATCACGGGGACGGAGACCTTTTGGGTGACCTGCCGAATCATCTCGTAGATCTCATCCGGATGGATCGCGAGGTTCTCCATCTTGGTCCCGATGGGGGTGAAGCAGCAGAGCTCCAGCGCGTCCGCGCCGAAGCGCTCCACCGCCGTGGCGGTGTAGGCAAGCTCGGAGGGGGTGCCGCCGCGGATGTTGCAGATCAGAAAGCTGTCCCCCTTCCGGACCTGCGAAAGCTCCCGCTCCAGCTGCTCGAAGGACAGCGTGCTGTAGAGCGTCGTATTGAGTAGCCGCCCCTCCTGCCGGTAGATGCGCGGCCGGAGAAGCTGGCTCTTTTCCAGTGTGATGGTTTCGGTGACGACGGCCGCCGCCCCCGCGTCGATCGCCTTTTGGATCGACGCGGCGTCCCGCGACCAGGGACCGGCCGCCACGATGACCGGGTTTTTCAGGGGCAGGCCCATAAAATCCACCGCTGTGCACATACCGCTTCCCCTCCCCTCACTCGAACTGCTCATAGATATTCTTCTTATTGCCGCAGGATTTGCGGATCTTCAGCTTGGATTTCAGCACGATCTCCTGCGTTTCGATGTCGTAAAGCTCGCTGTTCTCGATAAGGTCGATCAGCCGCCGGGCCGCCACCGTCCCCAGCCGCTCATACGGATGCTCCACCGTGGTGAGCGCCGGGCAGACGACCGTGGCCATCTCGGAGTCCGTGAAGCCGGCGACCGCCAGCTGGCGGGGAACCGCGAGCTTCTCCTCCTGCGCCGCCTTCATGATGCCGACCGCGATGCCGTCATCGGCGGCAAAAAACGCCTGCGGCAGGGCTTCCCCCTCCGCGAGCATCTCCTTTAAAACGATGTACCCGCCCCGGACGCTGTCCTCCGTCTCCAAAATGGGACAGCCGCCCGCGTCCAGGCCGCCCGCCGCGAGCGCCTGCAAAAAGCCCGCCGTGATCTGCGGCTTTTCCGGATAGTCCGCCTCGGTCTGCACCAGCGCGATACGGGTGTATTTCATGTCGATCAGGTGGGCGGTGAGCTTGGCGGCGGCGTCCTGGAAGTTGATGCTGCAGTTGTTCTCGCTCTCCGCGTCCGCGCACTTCCCGACCAGGACGACGGGAATCCCCGCCTGCCGGAGCGGCCCGAGCTCCGGCGGGGCTTCGTAGCCGCGCACCAGGATCACGCCGTCCGGCCGGGAGGCCGCGACCGCGCGGATGCTTCCGTTCTCCCCGCCCCGAAAGCCGCTCGTCTCGCAGATCGTCAGCTGGTAGCCGTTGGCCTGCAGGACCTGGCGGATGCCGGCAAGAATGCCGTAATACCGCGGCAGGACCGGGACGATCAGGACGACGGCGCCGGTTTTTTTCCTGGGCGGCTTGGCGGCCAGCTTGGGCGAATAGTTGCAGGACTCCAAAATCCCCAAAACGCGCTCCCTCGTCTCGGGCGCGACGGTCTCGGGATGGTTGATGACGCGGGAAATGGTGGCGATGGAAAGCCCCGCCTGCCGTGCGATCTCCCGGATATTCAAAAGCCTCACCTGCCGTTTCTGGACGCATCCTGTCTTTTTTTCCATCTTAGCACAGCAATCCCTTTTCATCAAGTATTCCGCGTGAAGTTTCCGAATAATCAGTGAAACATATCCCGGTAACATCGTTATGTTACATCAGTTCCAGCGCAAGCGACCCCATTCACTCGTTCAGCCGGCGGGTGGTAATTTTAAAAAATTTGCTCCGTTTCAAGCGTTTTACACAACAAATCCGGGTTTATTTCTGTCGATGTAACGATTGACAGCCTTTTGGCAATGTGGTATTTTGTAAATGTAACAAGTGCATTTGTTACATTCCATTTTCATCAGCGGGTCTGCGCGCGAATTCCCGCGGAGGGCACTGGAAAGCTGATTTCTGTGTGTGTCACGAGTTTCTCGTGAGTAAGGAGGAAACAGAATGTTTAAGAAAATTCCAAAAGGCTACGGGCTCAACGAATGTCCCCCCCTGCGGGAAGCGATCGCCCTTGGATTTACGCATCTGCCGGTGCTGCTGCTGAACACGGTCCCGATCCCGCTGCTGATCGGCGGCGGAATCGGCCTGCCGGCCTCGGAGATCACCATTTTGATCGCCGCCTGCCTGTTTGTCGCGGGCATCGCCAGCATCCTCCAATCGATCGGCGCGGGTCCCGTCGGCGCGCGGCTGCCGGTCTTTCTGGGCAACAGCTTCGTCTTCGTGGCGCCGGGCATCGCCATCGCCGCCCAGCACGGGCTCGACACCTTCACGGGCGCCTGCCTGGTCGGCAGCGTCGTCTGCCTGATCGTGTGGGGCGGGCTCTACAAGCAAATTGCAAAGCTGGTAAAGCCCTACATCTCCGGCACGATCGTGGCGATCCTCGGCATCAGCCTGTGCGGCGTGGCGATCGGCTACTGCGCGGGCGGCACCGGGAGCGCCGACTACGGCTCCCTGAGCAACTACCTGCTGGCCGGCGGCACCATCCTGCTGACCCTCTTCCTCCAGCGGTTTACGAAGGGGCTCCTGCAAAAATGCGCCGCGCTCGTCTCGATGGTCGTCATGACGGCGGTCTACGGCTTTATGGGGAAGCTGGATTTTTCCGAAATGATCCAGTCCGCGTGGCTCCGGGTGCCGCAGCCGCTGCACTTCGGCATCCGCTTTGAGCTGGGCACCATCGTGACGGTCAGCTTCCTCTGCCTTGTGGCCCTGCTCGAGCTGCTCGGCGACCAGACCACCGCGGCCAACCTCGCCGAAAACCGGCTGCCCACCGGAAAGGAACAGCACGGCGGCATCCTCGCGCAGGGGATCAGCAGCGTGTTCGGCTCGCTCTTCAATCTCTGCCCGACCATTTCGATCAGCGCCAACCTCGGCCTCTGCGGCCTCACCGGCGTCACCAGCCGCTTTGTGATCGCGATCACCGGCGTGCTGGTCATGCTCTGCGGCATCTGCCCGAAAATCTGCGCCGTCTTCACCCTTGTCCCCAACGCGGTGCTCGGCGGCGTGGCGCTGATGACCTTCGGCGTCATCATCCTCTCGGGCATCAACATCCTCAAGAACTGCGAAATGGGCAACCGCGAAACCACGATCGTGGGAATTTCGCTGGCGGTCGGCATCGGGTTCAGCGCGGTGGCGGACAGCCTCGCGGCCTTCCCCTTCTGGGTCACCTCGATGCTCAGCGGCCTGCCGGGCACCGCCATCACCGCCATCCTGCTCAGCGTCCTGATCCCCGCCGAAAAGAAGGCGAAAGACACCGTATCAGAATAGGGGGCTCCTCATGAAAACCATCCTTTACCAAAACGCCGACTGGATTTTGACGATGGACGGCGACCGCCGCCGCTACCGCCACGGCGACCTGCTGATCAGCGGGAATGAGATCGTGGACGTCGGCGAGCGCCTCGCCGAAAAGCACCGCGCGACCACCCCCATCGACGAGGTGGTCGACGCCTCCGGGCGCGTCATCCTCCCGGGGTTCGTCAACGTCCACCACCACACCTGGCAGTCCCTCATCCGTAACATCAACGTTGCAAACGGGCTGGTGCTCGAGCCGTGGCTCCAGGTGATGTTTGAAATCTTCAAGGACCTGACTCCGGAGGTCGCCCGGGCGGGCGTCTACGCCGGGCTCGGCGACGCGCTCAAAACCGGCTGCACCACCTCCAACGACCTCTTCTATCCCCACCCGGTGGAAGGGCTGGTGGAGGCGACGATCCTGGCGGCGGAGGAGATCGGCATCCGGTTCCATCCCAACCGCGGCTTTGAATCGCTGGCAAGCAACATCGTCCCGCCCGAAATCATCAGCGCGCCGGAGGAGATCATCGCGGACACCGAGCGCCTCGTGAAGCGTTACCACGACCCGTCGCGGTTTTCCATGTGCCGGGTGGGCGTCGCGCCCAGCATGCCGCAGTACGGCACCCTCGAAAGCCTGCGCGCCGCGCTCGACCTCGCGGAAAAATACGACCTGCTCGTGCACGGGCACCTGGCGGAAAGCCGCTATGAGACCGAATTCACCCTCGAAAAATTCGGCTGCCGCCCCTTTGAATGGTTCCGGCGGCACGACCTGCTGGGCGAGCGCTTCTACTACGCGCACTGCGTCCACATCAACGAGGAGGAGGTGCGGCAGATGGCGAAGACGAACACCGGCATCGCGCACTGCCCCATCTCCAACATGTTCCTGAATTCCGGTGTGAGCCCCATCCCGGCCTACCTCAAGGCGGGCGTCAGCCGCATCGGCCTCGGCGTGGACGGCGCGGCCAGCAGCAACTCCTCCAACATGATGGAGGAGATCCGCAGCGCCTATCTCGTCAACCGGCTCACCTGGGGCCGGGACGCCGTCGGCCCGGAGGACATTCTCTACCTCGCCACGGCCGGCGGGGCCAAAACGCTTGGCCGCGACGACATCGGTTTCCTCGCGCCCCATATGGCGGCCGACCTGGTCGTTATGGACTGGAACCAGCTGCAATATGCCGGCGGCTGCAACGACCCCGCGGCCTGCATCGTCATCAGCGGCGACCCCCGCATGGTGAAGGACGTCGTGGTCAACGGGGAAACCGTCGTCAGGGACGGGAAGCTGACCCATATCGACGAGGCCGGGATGTGCGGGCTCGTCAACCGCGTCGGCAGGGAGCTGCTGACGAAGGCGTCCGTCCGGGAACCCCGGCTGAAGGCCGACCTGGTTTGACCTCCTCTCATTCACGATATCGCACCGCAAAGAAGCACACCCTCCGCACATTCCAAAGAATGTGCGGAGGGTGTGTCTCTCTATTCCGCGGGGTTCGCCCCGGCGCGCAAAAAAAGGACGCAGACGCGTCCTTTTTTATGGTCCTGTTTCACGCCCCTAATCCTCCGCGTAGGCGAGCAGGGTCTCCGCCGTGCGGGAGTCGATCGCGAGGACGTCGACCAGCCCCGCGCGCAGGCTGCCGATGAGCGGGGGCACCTTGTCGTCGCTGGCGATGCAGGCGCAGGAGTGGCGGGCGCTGCGCAGCGCCTCGAGCCCGATGCTGATCGTCCGCTCGTCGAGGGAGGGGTCCACGATCTCCCCCCGCTCGTTGATGAAGCGGCAGCAGATGCAGCCCACCGAACCGCTCCGGTGAAGCTGCTGAAGCTCCTCCGTGGAAATGTATCCGGTGCGCCACAGGCAGTTCTCCTCGCTGAGCACGCCGATGTTCGGGAACGCCACGTCCACGCCGTTGACCTGGTTGATGATGTGGCTGATCTTGGAGTCGTGCAGCAGGAGGTCCACAATGATGGAGTTCTCCACCACCACCGGACAGGGCAGCGTGTTGAGCGATTTGACCCCCAGCTTTTGGGAAAAGTGCCGCACGATCTCATTGGCGAAGTTGTTGCTGTCGGCGTTGTCGAGATTCCCGGCGATCTGGAGGATGACCGAGGCGGGCATCGAAACCTCCTGCAGGTGTTCCGCCAGCTTCAGCAACGTATAGCCCCATGCGATCCCGATTTTGTCCCCGTCCCGCAGGAAGCCCTGGAAAAAGGGCGCGGCCTGCCGCACGGTATCGGCCAGCGCCCGTTTGTCGTCCGCGTAGGGCGATTCGGTCACCAGCACATGCTCGAGCCCGAACCGCGCCCGGATACGCTCCTCCAGCTCGTGCACGTCGCCGCAGGGCGGCGGGCTGATCTGGATATTCACGATCCCGTCCTCGCGCGCCTTGGCGAGCAGGCGGGACACTTTCGGGCGCGACAGCCCCATTTCGGCCGAAATCTCGGCCTGGTTCAGGTTGTCCAGATAGTAGAGCCGCGCGACGGTATAGAGCAGCTGCCCATCTCTGTTCATCGTCTTCCCCCCACGGTTGATTCCCATTATTTTGCTTCCTTCTCTTTCTCTAGAATAGAAAAAAATGATTGCTTTGTCAATAGATTTGGACTAAATTTCAAATTTAGTTTTTACTTTTCGAGAATAGTTTCAATTATTTTGTGTTCTATTCGTTTTTCCGGAAATAATCGTGTCCGGTTTTTTTAATCTTCGCCCATATCTGTAATTTCGGAAGCAATAAATTGAACAAATTTTCACTATTTAAGGATAAAACCAATAAATACGCATTCTTATTCTGGTTTTCTTGACAAAATTGATCTAAATTTCAATTATTTGCTTGAAAAACGCTCGGTAATGCCATATAGTAGGAACTGCAACAAGCAATCACCTGCAGAGTGAACGCAATTTCAAATTTCCACACAGGAGGTCAGCAGACCATGCAAAAGGAGCTCTTGTTCCACGGGCCCGCCTCAGAGGTCATCACGCCGTTCACAGCCGACGGGCGGATTGACTTTGCGCTGCTCGAAGAGGAGATCGAATACCTGATCACAAACGGCATCACCGGCGTATTTGTCAACGGCCTCGCGAGCGAGGCGCTCATGTTCCCCACCGAGCAGCGCGTGGAAGCGGTGCGCAGGGCCGTCAAGGCCGCGGACGGCCGGATTCCCGTGCTCGGCAACCTGATCTACAACAGCGTCGACATGGCCGTGGACTGCATGAAGCGGTATGAGGAATGCGGGTGCGGCGCGATCATCATTACGCCACCCCTCGTCTACAAATACACCGAGGAGGGTCTCTACCGCTACTTCGCGGGGATCGCGGGCCAGACCAAGCTGCCCGTCTATCTCTACAACGCCCCCGAGACGGGCAACAAGCTCTCCCCCGAGCTCATCGGGAGGCTCTTTTCCGAGGTCCCCAACCTGTGGGGCTACAAGGACAGCACGCAGGACATCATCCACCAGCAGACGATGCTGCGCCTCATCGGCAGGGACCGCCACTTTGAACTGATGGCCGGCAGCGACGCGCAAATCCTCACGACGAGCCTGCTGGGCGGCGTGGGCGTCTTCTCCCTGCTGACCTGCATCTTCCCCAAGCTCATCGTCGGCATCTGCGGGGCGATCGACAGGGGCGACTGGGAAACCGCGAGGGCCATGCAGGAAAAGATCCTGCGCGTGCGCCAGGCGATGAAGATCGGGCCCTTTATGGCGGCCTACAAATTCGTCGGCGAACTTGTCGGCGCGCCGCTCGGCCGGATGAAAGCCCCGTTGAGCGAGGTAAGCGAGTCCGACAAACAAAAAATCGTAACCATCCTGAAGGAACAGGAGATGCTTTAACCAAAACAAGGCCAAGGAGGACCGGATATGAACAGAAAACAGTTAGCCAAAATGATGGACCACACGATTCTCAAGGCGACCGCCACCCCCGCGCAGGTCGAGCAGATCTGCCGGGAGGCGCTCGGGATCGGCGCGGCGTCGGTCTGCATCAACCCCTGCAACATCGAACAGGCCAGGCGCCTGTTGGACGGCAGCGGCGTCAGGGTCTGCACCGTCATCGGCTTCCCGCTCGGCGCGAACACCCCCGAGGTGAAGGCGTTCGAGACGCAGGACGCCATCCGGCGCGGTGCCGAGGAGGTGGACATGGTCATCAACGTGGGAGCCCTGCTCGCGGGCGACGACGAGACTGTCTACCGCGACATCAAGGCCGTTGTGGACGCCGCAGCGGGCACCCTCACAAAGGTCATCATCGAGACCTGCTACCTCTCCGACGATCAGAAGAAGACCGCCTGCGAGCTTGCGATGCGCGCGGGAGCGGACTTTGTCAAGACCTCCACCGGCTTCGGCACCGGCGGCGCGACCCCTCACGACGTCGCCCTCATGCGCGGCGTGGTCGGCTCCAAGCTGCAGGTCAAGGCCTCCGGCGGGATCCGCACCTACGAGGACGCGGCGGCCGTGGTGGAAGCGGGCGCCGACCGGCTGGGCGTCTCGGCCAGCCTGACCATTCTGCAGGGGATTCCGGAATAATCCCTGCTTTCTGTGGGAGAGAAGAAGATGTTTGATACCGTGATATCCGGCGGCGTGATCATCTCCGCCCACGACCGCTACAAGCCCCTTTCGGGCAGCGTCGGCATAACGGACGGCCGCATCGCCTATGCGGGGTCCCATCCGCTCACGGCGGCGGACGGGCGCGCCTTTGTGGACGCGCGCGGAAAGATCGTGATGCCCGGGCTCGTGAACGGGCACTGCCACGGCGATATGGGCTTTGCCAAGGGCGGCGCGGACAACACCACGCTGGGCGAGCAGATGGAGCGGTTTGCGGAACACAACTGGTATTACGACCGCGTCACCGACGAGGACCGCTACCACGCCCGCCTGCTGACCTATGCCGAGGCGCTGCTCAGCGGCACCACGATGCTGGTGGAGAACATGTACTGGAGCCTCGGGCCCCTCTCGCAGGAGGCGTTTGCGAAGATCGGCCTGCGCGGCGCGCCGGCGGAGGATGTGCGATACGACTTTTACCGTTCGGACGGGTTTTTGACCGACGGGATGCTCGAGGCCTTCCAATCCCGCTGCCGGGAGTACGGCCTCATCCCCCTGCTCGGCACGCTGCCGGAGGAGGAATTCACCCGGGAGCGCCTGCGCCGGGTACGGGAGATCGTCGAAAAGAGCGGCTGCCATTTCACGAGCCACCTCGCGGAGACCCCCTGGCGCCACGCGGCCGCGGTGGAGCGGATGGGCGAAAGCCCCGTCAGGGCGCTCGACCGCTGCGGCCTGCTGACGGAAAAATACATCGGCTCCCACGCGGTCTACCTCGACGGGGAGGAGATCGCGCTGATGGCAAAGCGGGGCGCCAAGGTGGTGAACACCCCCATCTGCGAGATGAAGATCGCCGACGGACTCGCCCCTATCCCCGCGCTTCTGAAGGCGGGGGTAACCGTGGCGCTCGGCACCGACGGCGCCATGTGGAGCAACTCCAACGACCTCTTCCGCGAGATGAAATGCCTGCTGCTCGTCCACAGCCTGCACGGCGGGGTACGCACCCTCACGGCGCACGACGCGCTCGACATGGCCACCGTGAACGGCGCGAAGCTCTTCGGCCTCGAAAACGAGCTCGGCACCATCGAGCAGGGCAAGCTGGCCGACCTCATCCTCGTGGACGCCTCCCGCCCGCACATGACGCCGCTGCGGACGGGGCGCGCCGAAAACGTGAGTTCCAACGTCGTCTACTGCGCCACCGGCGCGGATGTGACCGACGTGTTCGTCGGCGGCCGCCGCCTGGTGCAGGACCGCCGCATCCCCGGACTCGACCTCGGGGAGATTCAGCGGCGGGTCGCCGCCGTCTCCGAAAAAGCCCTCGGGGTGGACTGAACCCCCCGCCCCCATGACAACAGGAACCTTATCAAACGCCTACAAGGAGGAAATTATGAAAAAGCTCATCTCTACCGTTTTAAGCCTCTGCCTCATCCTGACGCTGCTGGCGGCCTGCGGCGGCAAGCCCGCCGGCGAAGCAGCCCCGGCGGATTCCGCCGCTCCCGCGGCGGACGGCGGGGACGCCGTGCGCGTCGTACTCATCGGCAACCAGAAGTTCGGCGACAACGGCCCCATGGACGACATGGCCGCCGCGGGCGAACGCGCCGCCGCCGAGCTGGGCGTGGAGTTCAAAAAGATCGAATCCTCCCCCGCCTCCTTTGAGGAGGACATCCGCAGCATGTCGCAGGAGGGCTACGACCTCGTGATCACCACCTTCGGCTACATGTCCGACGCGACCAAGCTGGTGGCGCAGGAGTTCCCCGACACCAAGTACGCCGCCATCTTCCAGGAGATCAACACCCCCGAGGAGCCGGTCGCCAACCTGTGGGACGCCGTCTTCCGCGGCCAGACCACCTTCTATGTCGACGGCTACATCGCGGGGCTGGCCACCAAGACCAACCGCGTGGGCTTCATCGTCGGCGGCGAGGAGCCCGGCCCGAACGCCGAGGGCAACGGCTTCATGCGCGGCGTGCGCGACGCCAACCCCGACGCGGTGGTGGAATTTGCCTATGCCAGCTATGAGGACAGCGCCAAGGCCAAGGAGGTCGCGCTCGCCATGATCGACAAGGGCTGCGACGTCATCCAGGGCGACTGCGCCGCCCCCGACGCGGGCATCATCGAGGCGGTGAACGAGACCGGCAAGGACGTCTTCGTCATGAGCTGCATCATGGACTACACCGACGCAAGCAAAAACTTCGTCGGCACGATCAAGATGAACTACGGCACCGCCGTCTACGACGCGATTCAGGCGGTCGTCGACGGGAACTTCCCCGGCGGGCAGCAGGGCATCCGCGACATCACCAACGACGGCTACTACCTCTACTGGGAGGCATACGACTCCTTCCCCGAGCGCACCGACAACGCGGAATACGCCGCGGCTTTCAAGGACGCCATCGCCAAGGGCAAGGAGATCGAGGCGAAGATCAAGGCGGGCGAGCTCGTGGTCGAGTTCGACCCCATCGCGCCCGACTGGAACCGCATCGCGGCTGAATAGGCATCCCCCGGCGGGCCCTGCGCCGCGTTCGAGCGCGGCGCAGGGCCGCTTTCAAAAAAACGGGGCGGCCCCGCCGTCCGCATCAAATTTTCCGGGAGGTAAACTGTTATGGCAAATCAGGCTAGCAAGGCAACCGCGCCGACCGTCGACGGAAAGGTCTACCACCTGCGTCTCGCCAAGGGGGACGTCCCCCCTTACGTCGTCCTGCCCGGCGACCAGGCCGCGACCGAACACATCTCCGCCGTCTGGCAGGATACGAAGGAGATCGCTTACAACCGCGAATACCGCACCGTGACGGGCGTTTATGAGGGCTTCGACATGGCGATGACCTCCACCGGCATCGGCTGCCAGCCGGCGGAAATCTGCCTCAACGAGCTCAAGAAGGTGGGCGTGCACACCTGCGTCAAGGTAGGCTGCGCCGAAGCGATCCGCACCGACCTCGACCTCGGCGACATCATCATCCCCGCCGCCTGCATGCGGAAGGGCGGCGCCGTGACCCACTACGTGAAGCCCGAGTTCCCCGCCTTCGCCGACCCCCGCGTCGTAAAGGCCCTCATCGAGGCCTGCCGCCGGCTCGGCTACCGCTACACGATGGGCGTGGTCTGCTCGATCAGCTCCTACTACGTCGGCCAGGGCCGTCCGCTCGACGGGGACGAGGAGAGCTTCTTCCCGCCCGAGGCTGCGAACGTCGTCGACCGTCTGCGCAACGCAAAGGTCGTGGCGGTCGACAACGAGACGGCCGGCGAGTTGGTCATGGGCTACCTGCACAAGATGCGCATGGGCGCGGTACTGGCTGTGAACGCGAACCGCGTCACCGGAGCCTGGGGCGACAACGGCGGCGAGGAGAAGGCCTGCCGCATCGCGAGCGAGGCGATCCGCATCCTGCGGGAGACGGACACCGAAAAAACCATCCGCACGCTCTACGCCTGAGGCGGAACCGAGAAACAGGAAAGGGGACCGACTATGAAAAAACTTGACCAGATACTCGACCCGAAGACGGAGGACGGGAGATCCTACTACCTGCACCTGCGGGAGGGCGACATGCCCGGCTATGTGATCATTCCCGGTTCTCCCGAGCGCACCGCAAAGATCGCCGCCAACTGGGAAAACGTGCGGGATGTGGCCCACAGCCGCCACTACATCTCCAAACGCGGCGTCTACCAGGGCATGGAGCAGGGCACCACCTCCACCGGCATCGGCGCGCTCAGCGCGGAGATCTGCTTAAACGAACTGAAAAAATCCGGCGTGCACACCGTTCTGCGCGTGGGCACCACCGGCTGCATCGACCCCAATTTTGAAAACGGCGACCTGCTCATCCCGGTGGCCTGCATCGCCCGGGACGGCTCCTCCGAGTGCTACATCGACCCCGAATTCCCCTCCTTCGCCGATCCCGTCATGGTCATGGCGCTGGCGGAGGCGTGCGAGCGGCTCGGCTTCCGCTACGGGCTCGCGCTCGAATACACCGCGGGCTCCTTCTACCTCGGGCAGGGCCGCCCGCTCGGCGACGAGCCGGACAGCTACTGGCCCTCCTGGGCGAAGGACATCATGCCCGACATCGAGCAGCAGGGCGTCAAGGTGCTCGAGATGGACACGGCCGGCCAGTTTATCATCGGCTATCTGCACGGCATGCGCATCGCGGCGGTCCTTTCGGTGGTCGCGGCGCGCAAGAACAACAATTTTGCCTACAACAACGGCGAGGAAAAAGCCTGCCTGGCTGCATCCGAGGCACTCAAAATCCTGAAGGAGTGGGATGAGCGGGGCGAGTTCGGGAGGTAAGGTCCATGCCCTCTGCAATCGAGCTTCTCCACATCACCAAGCGCTACCCCGGCGTCATCGCCAACGACGACGTCTCCATCCGCATCGGGCAGGGCGAGATCCACGGCCTGATCGGGGAGAACGGCGCAGGCAAATCCACCATCATGAGCATCCTCTACGGCATGGTGAAGCCGGACGAGGGGACCATCAAAATTTTCGGGCAGGAGTGTGAAATCTCCTCCCCGATGGACGCCATCCGCCGCGGCATCGGCATGGTGCACCAGCACTTCATGCTGATGCCCGACGAGACGGTGCTGCGCAACATCATCCTCGGGCGCACCCCGCGCAGGGGGCTTTCGATCGACGAGACGCGCGCCGCCCGGGAGATCACCGAAATTATGGACCGCTACAGCCTCAAGGTGGACCTCGGCGCGAAGATCAGCCAGATCTCGGTGGGCGAAAAGCAGCGGGTCGAAATCCTCAAGGCGCTCTACCGGCAGGTGAAAATTCTCATCCTCGACGAGCCCACCGCGGTGCTGACCCCCGCCGAGACGGACGGGCTTTTGAACATTATGCGCAGGCTCCGGGAGCAGGGCTGCACGATCGTCTTCATCACCCACAAGCTCAAGGAGGTCCTGGCCGTCACCGACCGGGTCACGATCATGCGCAAGGGGGTCGTCACCGGCGCGGGCGAGACCTCCGAAATGAACGTGCGCAGGCTCTCCGAACTGATCGTCGGGCGCGAGGTCGCCACCGAGGTCCCGATGAAGCCCTTTTCGCCCGGTGAAAAGGTGCTCGAGCTCCGGGAGGTGCGCACCGCGCCCCGGCCCGGGCGAATGCCGCTGCACGACGTCTTTCTTTCGGTGCGGCGCGGCGAGATCGTCGGCGTGGCGGGGGTCGAGGGCAACGGCCAGTCCGACCTCGCGGAGGCAATCGCGGGCATGATCCCCCTTGAGGCGGGCAGCGTCCGCCTCTGCGGCCGCGAGATCGGCCGGGACTCCATCCGCCGCAGGCGGCAGAAGGGGATCGGGCACGTGCCGGAGGACCGCCTCAAAACGGGCGTCTCCAAGAGCTGCACGATCAGCGAAAACCTCATCCTCAACCGCTATTACACCCCGCCCTACTCAAAGCGCGGCGTCTTTTCCCACGCGAAGATCTCCCGCTTTTCCGAGGAGCTCTGCAAAAGCTTCCTCGTCAAGACCCCCGACGCGACCTATCCGCTCTCCACCCTGTCGGGCGGCAACATGCAGAAGGTCGTCTTCGCGCGGGAGTTCGAATCGTCGCCCGAGCTGCTGATCGCGGCGCAGCCCACGCGGGGCGTGGACATCGGTGCGATCGAATACATCCACGGCAAGCTGGGCGAGCTGCGCGACGAGGGCAGGGGCATCCTGCTCATCTCCGCCGAACTCGACGAGATTCTCGCCCTCTCCGACCGGATCGTCGTCATGTACGAGGGGGAGCTTGTGGGGCAGTTCCTGCGCGGCGAGGCGGACGAATATGAGATCGGCGAATACATGCTGGGCGCGAAACGCCGGGAGGTGCGCGATGAAGAATAGTCTTTGGGCCAAGCGCATACGCGGCGCGGGCAAAGCGGTCGGCCGCCAGGTGGCGATGATGCTGGTCGCAATCGTGATCGTCATGATCTTCCTCGCCGTCTCCGGCTACGACCCCGCCGCCGTGCTCCAGGGGCTGGGGCGCGCCTTCACCCGCGACCTGGCCGGCACCATCCGCTGGGCCACCCCCCTCATCCTGGCGGGGGTCGCGGTCTGCATCCCCTTCAAGGCCGAGGTCTTCAACCTCGGCGTGGACGGGCAGATCTACCTGGGGGCGATCGCCTCCACCTGGATCGCGCTGGCCCTGCCGGAGACGACCGGCAGGCTGGGGCTTTTGCCCGTCTTTCTCGCCGGGGCGGCGGCGGGCGCGCTCTTCGCGCTCATCCCGGCGCTCATGAAGGTCTATTTCGGCACCGACATGGTCGTCACCACTCTGCTGCTCAACTTCGTCGGCCAGCTGCTGACCGAGTTCATGGCAGCCGAAGTGATGCGCGACCCGGAAAAGATCACCCAGATGAACGCGAGCCGTACCCTCCCCGAGGCTCTCTGGATGCCCAAGCTGGGGGCGTTCGGCGCCTCCTCGGCGAGCGTCGGCATCTACCTGGCGGTCATCGTCGCGCTCATCGCCGCCTTCCTCTTCTTCAAAACCACGCTGGGGTATGAGATCAAGCTCGTGGGCACCAACCAGCAGTTCGCCCGCTACGGCGGTATGAAGCCCAACGGCATCATATTGAAGGTCATGGCGCTCAGCGGCGCGGTGGCCGGCGTCATCGGGGCCATGGAGGTCACGGCGGTGCAGCACAAGCTGATCGCCGCCTTCAACCCCGACATCGGGTTCGACGGCATCGTGGTCGCGCTGCTCGCCAACAACAACCCCCTCGGCGTCATCCTGTCGGGCTTCTTCTTCGGCGCGCTCAAGAACGGCGGCAGCATCATGCAGCGGGTCACCAGCGTGCCCCAGATCGTCACCGAGATCATCATGGCCATCATCATCCTCACAATCAGCGCGGACGTCGGCTTCAAATTCATCCGCAGAAGGAAGGAGCGAAAGACCCATGGAAATGCTGTTTAACGCGAGCGTGTGGGCCGCCGCCGTGCGGGTGGCCACTCCCCTTCTGCTGGCGGCGTTCGGCTGCCTGCTCTGCGACAAGGCGGGCATCACCAACCTCGCCATCGACGGCTTCATCACCGTGGGCTGCTTCATCTGCGTGGCCGTGACGGACCAGTGCGGCGGCAACGTCTGGCTCGGGATGCTGGGCGCCGTCGCCGGCACCGCCCTCTACAGCGCGATCTTCGGACTGGCGGTCGTGCGCTTTCGGGCCAACCACATCATCGCGAGCATCGCGATGAACCTGTTGAGCGGCGGGCTCACCACCTTTTTGATGGCGGCCGTCTTCAATACCCAGGGGCTCTACCGCCTCTCGAACATCCAGAAGCTCCCCCTCTTCCACCTCGATTTCCTCGATGGCATCCCTCTCGTCAACGCGTTCCTCAATAACCAGAGCTACGTCGTCCTGCTCACGATCGCGCTCATCTTCGTCATGCGCTTTCTGCTGCGGCGGACGGAATACGGCCTCAAGGTGACCGCCCTCGGGCAGTCGGAGGGCGCGGCGAAATCCGCCGGCATCTCCCCCGCGCGCATCCGATGGAGCGTGGTGCTCCTGTCGGGGGCGTTCTGCGGGCTCGCGGGGGCCTACCTCTCCACCACCATCCTCTCGGAGTTCTCGGAGGGCATGGTGGCAGGGCGTGGCTTCACCGCCTATACCGCCGTCGTCTTCGGCGGCTCCAACCCCATCGGCGTGGCGCTCGTCACCCTGCTCTTCGGCTTCGCGGACGCCATCGGCATCCGGGTGGAGCTGCTCGGCACAGGCATCCCCTCGTCGATCATCTCGATGCTGCCCTACGTGCTGGCCCTCGTAGTCCTCACGATCAGCTCCGTCTCCACCAAGCTCCGGCAGGACGGCCGGTTCCATCTGCGCCCCCTCTCGGTTGGGAGCCACAATCTATCATAAAGGAAGGATTTTATGTCCAGGGTTACTTTGATCGTCCTTGACAGCGTGGGCGTGGGCGCCCTGCCCGACGCCGCCGCGTTCGGCGACGAGGGGGTCTTCACCCTCGGCCACGTCAAGGAGTATGCGGAAAAAAACATGGGCGGCTTTCGCGTCCCCAACCTGCGCGCCCTCGGCCTCTATAACATCGACGGCCTCGGGCTTGAGGGGGTGGACGCCCCCCGCGCGAACTACGGCAAGTGCCGGGAGTTCGCCCCCGCCAAGGACACCACCACCGGCCACTTCGAGATGAGCGGCCTGCTCGTGGAAAAGCCGAACAAGATTTTTCTGGACGGCTTCCCCAGGCGGATCACCGACGAATTGGAAAAGCGCATCGGCGTGGGGGTGATCGGCAACTACCTCGCCTCCGGCACCGAGATCATCCAGGTGCTCGGCGAGGAGCACATGCGCACCGGCCGCCCGATCATCTATACCTCGGCGGACAGCCTTATGCAGATCGCCATGCACGAGCAGATTATCCCCCTCGAACGGCAGTACGAAATCTGCCGCATCGCCCGCGAGCTGCTGATGGGGGACGACACCGTTTCCCGCATCATCTGCCGCCCCTTTGTCGGCTCCCCCGAGACCGGCTTCACCCGCACCGAAAACCGCAGGGACTTTTCGATCGACCCGCCGGGCAAAACCGTCCTCGAGTACCTGAAGGACGCCGGGCGCGACGTCATCGCGGTCGGCAAGATCGAGGACATCTTCAATAACGTGGGCATCACCGAGGTCGACCACACCCGCAACAACCGGGAGGGGATCGCGTCGACCCTTAAATACCTCGAACGCGATTTCGACGGGCTGCTCTTCGTGAACCTCGTGGACTTCGACATGCTCTACGGCCACCGCAACAACGCCAAAGGCTATGCCGAGGCGCTCGAATATTTCGATGAAAAGCTCCCCGAAATCCTCGCGCTCCTGAAGGAGGACGACATCCTCCTCATCACCGCCGACCACGGCTGCGACCCCACCACCAAGGGGACCGACCACACCCGCGAATACATCCCCCTGCTCGTGTACGGCCCGCGGCTCAAAAGCGGCGTGAACCTGCACGTGCGCGGCACCTTCGCGGACATCGCCGCGACGGTCGCCGACCGCTTTGACATCCACGATTTCCCGGCCGGGACCTCCTTCCTGCCGGAAGTCACCCCTTAATATCCAGCGAAAGGAGTTTTCACCATGCCCTTTTTGCATTTCAGCACCACCAAGGCGCTTACCCCGCCGCAGAAGGCCGCCCTTTCCGCCGGAATCGCGGACTGCGTGCGGCTCCTGCCCGGCAAGCCCGCCGACCGCGCCATGATCCGCATCGACGCGGGCTGCGAAATCTACCGGGGCGGCGAGCTCGCCGAGTGCGCCTTTCTGGAGACGGTCTTCCAGAAGTCCCTGCCCATCGAGGCGCAGAGGGCGTACATCGAGGCGCTCTACGCCCTGATGAAGGAGCTGCTCGGCTTGGAAATCCCACAGGTCTACTTCGCGATGGTCGATCTCGACACCTGGGGCTCGCGGGGCACCCTCCACTGAACGGACGCGAAAAAGCGGCACGCCTTCGGCGTGCCGCTTTTTTCCTGCGCCGAAACCGGGGATTCCGTCAATTTGATACAAGACAAATTCCGCGCCGGGTGTTATGATAGGGGACAGACCGAAACCGGGAGGGATCGCCATGGCGGAGGAACGCCGCGTCTGTTACGATAGCGACCTGAAGATCGAGGCCTACCAGTTCCAGGGCCTGATGCAGAAATTTCCCAACCACTTCCACGACCACTACGTGGTGGGGTTTATCGAGAGCGGCAAGCGCCACCTCTCCTGCAAAAACCGCGACTACATCCTCGTGTCGGGGGATATGCTGCTTTTAAACCCGCGCGAAAACCATGAGTGCGAGCAGGTGGACGAGCGGGCGCTCGATTTCCGCTGCCTCAACATCCCCGAGGCGGTGATGGAATCGGTTATGGAGGAGATCACCGGCAGCCGCCGGCTGCCCGAATTTTCCGAGCCGGTCGCGCCCCAGGCGGAGGAGGCCCTGCTCCTGCGGGAGGTCCACGAGATGATCATGGAGGGCAGCGCCGACTTTGCCAAGGAGGAGGCATTCCTCTTCCTGATCGAGCGGGTGGTCGGCCGCTACGCCCAGCCGGCCGCAGGCCGTCCCGAGGCGGAAAACGCGGGCGTCCAGCGGGTGCGCGCCTTCGTGGACGCGCACTACGCCGAGCCGGTCTCCCTCGATGAGCTGGCAAAGGCGGCGGACATGAATAAATTCGTCCTGCTCCGGGCGTTCACGCGGGAGCGGGGCATCACCCCCTACCAGTACCTGCTGACGGTGCGCATCAACAAGGCGAAGGAACTGCTCGAACGGGGCGCGCAGCCGATCGAAGCCGCCATGTCCAGCGGCTTCACCGACCAGAGCCACTTCACCAACGCCTTCAAGCGCTTCATCGGCCTGACGCCCGGTCAGTACCGGGAGATTTTCCGTGAGAAATGAGGGAACCATCTTGCCAAAGCAAACCGTCCAGGGCCACCTCGCGGCGGCCCTGACCATCCTGATCTGGGGTACCACCTTTATCTCGACCAAGGTGCTGCTCCGCGACTTCGCCCCCGTTGAAATCCTCTTCTTTCGCTTCTGCATCGGCTTTCTCGCCCTGCTTGTGATCTGTCCCCACCGCCTGCGCTCCACCGGCTGGAAGCAGGAACGGTATTTCCTCTTCGCGGGGCTGACGGGCGTCACCCTCTATTTCCTGCTGGAAAACATCGCGCTGACCTACTCCCTCGCCTCCAACGTCGGCGTCATCATTTCGGTCGCGCCCTTCTTCACCGCGCTGCTCGCCCACTTCTTCCTGAACGGCGAGCCGCTGCGGAGCGGCTTTTTCATCGGCTTTGCCGTCGCGCTCGCGGGCATCGCGCTCATCAGCTTTAATGGGGCCGCCGTCCTGCGCCTCAACCCCCTCGGCGATCTGCTCGCCCTGCTCGCGGCCCTCGTGTGGGCGGTCTACGCGGTC
Organism: Anaerotruncus massiliensis (ex Togo et al. 2026); assembly: GCF_900199635.1. Taxonomy (GTDB): domain Bacteria; phylum Bacillota; class Clostridia; order Oscillospirales; family Ruminococcaceae; genus Anaerotruncus; species Anaerotruncus massiliensis. The sequence goes on from NZ_LT962687.1 coordinate 2,434,800, forward strand.
CTCACCCGCCGCATTGCCGCGTTCGGCTGCCCCACCGTCCAGGCCACCCGCCGCGTTTTCTTCTACGGGCTGCTCTTCATGCTCCCCGCCCTGCTGTTCACCGATTTCCACTGGGGCTTCGCGCGCTTTGCGAATCCCATGCTCCTTTTCAACATCCTCTACCTCGGGCTGGGGGCCTCCGCCCTCTGCTTCGTCACCTGGAACTTCGCGGTCCGGCGGCTCGGCGCGGTCAAGACGAGCGTCTACATCTACTGCGTGCCGATCATCACCGTCGCGACCTCGGTGATCGTCCTGCGGGAACGGATCACCCCCCTTGCGACCGGGGGCGTCCTGCTGACGCTGGCGGGGCTGGTCCTCTCGGAACGGAATCCAGGGAAAGGAGATGTGCCGGTATGTTCAAAAGCGGACAAAAGTGCGTCCTGGTGATCGACGGGGCCCTGCCCGCGGGGGTGGCCGCGAATACGGCGGCCATCCTCGGGATCACGCTGGGCAAACGCTTCCCCGAGATCGTCGGACCGGACGTGGCCGACGCGGCCGGCCGGGTCCACACCGGCATCACCGGCTCCCCCATCCCCATCCTGAAGGGGGACCGCGCGCTGCTCCACGACCTGCGCGAGCGGCTTTGCACGGAGGAATTTTCCGGCCTGTTGACCGTCGATTTCTCCGATGTGGCGCAGCGGTGCCGCGTCTACGACGAATACATCAGCGGGGCCGCCGCGGCCTCCCCGGAGGAGTTCACCTACTACGGCCTGGCGATCTGCGGAGACGCCAAAAAGGTCAGCCGCCTCACCGGCAGCCTGCCGCTGCTGCGGTAACGAATAAAAACGCCCCCGTACCCGGCGCGCCGGGTACGGGGGCGTTGTGCATTTGATCCTTAAAGGTCGGGGGTCGTCGGCGGGGATTTGCGCAAAGGCGCGGCCTGCTGGAACCCGTAGGCGATCTCGATGAGGGTGGGCTCGCTCCACGGGCGGCCGATGATCTCCATGCCGACGGGCACGCCGATGGGGGCGTTCTCGTCCGGCGTGCTGTAGCCGGCGGGCACCGCGATCGACGGGAACCCGGTCACCGAGCAGAGCACGCCGTTGCGCTGCTGCTGGCTGCCGCCCGTCTTGCAGACGAGCTGCTGCTGGTGCGGGTAGACCATCGCGTCAAGCTCGTAGTCGGCCATCAGCTTCATGACCTTGGTCTGGGTCTGCGCGCGCAGGATCAGCCGCTGGTTGTATTCCGGCGTGCCGGTCGAAAGCTGCATCGCCTTCTCCAGGTTCTCCTTGATGCCGGGATGGAACTTGCCCGACGCCATGACCTCCTCCACCGAATGGACGGGGGCGCGCGGAGGCAGGGCGTTCAGGTAGATGTTGAGGTGGTCCTTGAGGTCGTAGAGATGGACGCTGACGCTCGAGGTGAGCCAGCCGGAGTCGATCTCCTCGGTGATGGGGACGACCTTGGCGCCCTGCTCGCGCAGGACCTCGATCGCCGCGCGCACGACGCGGTTGACCTCCTCGTGCACGTCCTTCTTGCCGAAGAAGCTCTCGAGCACGCCGATCCGCTTGCCGCGGATGCCGTCCTTCTTGAGGTATTCGGCGTAGCTGCCCTGCTGGAGCTTATCGACGCACCAGGCGGTCTCGTCGTCCTTCCTGTCGTAGCCCGCGATCACGTCGAGCACGGCCACGGCGTCCTCCACCGTGCGGCAGATGGGGCCGGCGGTGTCCTGCGTGAAGGAATAGGGCACGACCCCGCTGCGGCTCACCAGCCCGATGGTGGGGCGGATGCCCACGAGGGAGCAGGCGGAGGAGGGGGAGCGGATCGAGTTGATCGTATCGGTGCCGATGCCGAGGATGCCGAAGTCGGAGGCGATCGCCGCGCCCGTGCCGCCCGACGAACCGCCCGGCGTGCGGGTCAGGTCGTAGGGGTTGAGGGTCTGGCCGAGGATCGAGCTGATCGTCTCGCCCCAGATGGCAAACTCGTGCAGGTTGGATTTTGCGAGGATGATCGCGCCCGCTTCCCGCAGGCGCTTGGTGATGAAGGCGTCCTCGTCGGGGGTAAAGCCGCGCAGGCTCTCCGAGCCCGCGGTGGTCGGCATATCCGCCGTGTCGACGTTGTCCTTGAGGATGACCGGGATGCCGTGCAGCGGGCCGGTCAGCCCCTTCTCCTTGAGCGCCGCGTCGAGGCGGTCGGCCTCCTCGAGCGCCTTGGGATTGACGAGGATGATCGCGTTGAGGCAGGGCCCCTTCTGGTCATACGCGTCGATCCGCCCCAGGTAGTACTCCACGAGCTCGCGGCAGGTCACTTCCCCCGCCAGCATCGCGCGGTGCACCTCGGCGACCGTGGTTTCCTTAAAATTAAAAGGCATAACTGCAGGTTCCCCCTTTCAGGTCAGAGGCGTCAAACAGGCAGGAAGAGGACGCCCAGGATGAAGATCAGCCCGCTCATCAGCATGATGGCGGTGGTGTAGCCCATGATGTCCTTCGCCTTCAGGCCGGTGACGCCGAGCAGCGCGATCGCCCAGAACGGCTGGAACATGTTGGTCCAGGTGTTGCCGTAGCCGACCGCCAGCGCGGTCTTGATGATATCGGCGTTCATCATCATCGCCGACTGGACCGCGATCGGGCCCTGAACCGCCCACTGGCCGCCGCCGGAGGGGACGAACAGGTTGACGATCGAGGCGCTGATGAAGGTCCACAGCGGGAAGGTGAAGGGCGTGCTGATCGAGACGAGCCCGGTCGCGAGGATGTCGACGAGGCCGGAGTACTTGATCATGCCCATGATGCCAGCGTAGAGCGGGAACTGGAAGACGATGCCGCTGACGCCGCCGATGCCGTTTTTGACGGCACGGATGTAGTTCGCGATGTTGCCGTGCATGATGATGCCGGCGAAGAGGAAGATGGCGTTGACCATGTTGATATCGAGGTCAAAGCCCTTGGTCGCGAAGTGGTAGACGATATACACCACGCCCATCAGCGCAAGCGCATAGGCCAGGATGCGGCTGTGGTTGAGGCGGTCGCCCACGGAGGGGTTCTCGGGCATCTCGTCGACCGATTCGCTCTCCAGCTCGATCATTTCGATCGCGGTCTTTTCGAGCGGGCTCACGTGCTCCTCCTTGGGATGCAGCATGCCGGCGAAGATCGGCGGCAGCACGAGCAGCGCGATCGTAATGATGATGTTCATCGGGTTGAACATGTACTGGGAAATCGGGATGACGCCGATCTGGTCCTCGAGGAAGTGGCCCGGCGTCGCGATGAGCAGGCCGATGGAGGAGGAGAGCATCCCCTGCCAGGTCATCTGGCCGACATACGCACCCGCCGCAATCAGGCCGTACTCAAACGGGATCTTTTTGATGCGCAGCTCCTTGGCCAGCTCCTTGGCCAGCAGCGCGCCCACGATCAGGCTGAGGCCCCAGTGCAGGAAGGAGGCCAGGACGGATACGAAGGTGACCAGCCAGGCGGCCTGCTTGCCGCTCTTGGCGATCCCGGCCAGCTTGCGGATGCCCTTCTTCGCGATGGGCGCTTCCGCGACCGCGGAGCCGGTGATGATGATCAGGCACATCTGCATTGCAAAGGCCAGCAGCTCCCACAGACCCTTGTACCAGTTCTGAACCATCTGCATCGGAGTCTGCCGCGCGACCACAATGCCCAGGACAAACGCGATGAGGGTCAGCACGACCGCAAAAATACTCGGGTCGGGCATGTACTTCATCGACCATCTTGTCAGGGAGGCACCTACCCTTGCGATGACATTGCCTTCGTCCCTGCGGACCGGTTTCGACTCACTCGCCATGAAAACATCGCCTCTTTCTCTCTGTTTATTTATCCATCGGGGCGCGTCGTTACGCCCCGTTAGGACCACACACAGACAAGCAATTTCCAGTTTTCGACAATTTATATAATTTTTGATCACAATATTAACCTATTTTGTACAATCATCATACCACATCCGCTCCTCTTTGTACAGCGCGCCGGGAACGACAAAAAAATGGGCATCGTGGAAAAATTTCCACGACACCGTTGTCGTTTACGTAAATAATTATAATTTCGATCTTCCTCCTTGTCAATTCGCGCCATCCACCCCTTCGCAATTTTGGGGAGTCCTCCAAAAATTTTCCCAGAAAAAGTCGGGATTTTGCCTGTTTTTTCAACTCGCAGTTTGTGGAGCTTCCACTATGCAAATCCGCCCATTCGCGGTATAATGGTCTCGAACCGTTGTAAAAAATACCAATTCCCAAAAGGGGCGTGACAGATGCTTTCCGATAAGAAACTCTTCCTCTTCGACATCGACGGGACGGTCGCCATCGACGAAACGCTGATCGACGGAAGCCGCGAGCTCTTCTCCCACATCGATTCGATCGGCGGCAAGTCGATTTTCATCACCAACAATTCCACCAAGGGCGTCCGCGACTACATGGAAAAATTCCGGCGCATGGGGGTCGAGACCGACGAAAGCAATTTCATCACCGCCTCCTACGCGGCGGCCATCCATCTGCGCGCCCACTACCCGGGGAAAAAGGTCTTCCTGCTCGGCACCCGCTCCTTCGCCGGGGAGCTGCGCGCGGCGGGCGTCGACGTGACCGAGACGCTCGAGCCGGGCATCGCCTGCGCCGTCGTCGGCTTTGACAACGAGCTCACCTACCGCAAGGTGGAGCTCCTCTGCGAGCTTCTCCTCACCCGCCCGGTCGACTACCTGGCCACCAACCCCGACCTCTGCTGCCCCGTGGGGTTCGGCGCGGTGCCCGACTGCGGCGCGATCTGCAAAATGATCGGCTGCGCGGTGGGCCGCGAGCCCCTCTTCATCGGCAAGCCCAACCGCGTGATGGTCGACCTCTGCCTGGGGGCCGCCGGCTTCTCCCCCGACGAAACGCTCGTGGTCGGGGACCGGCTCTACACCGACATCGCCTGCGGCGTCAACGCCGGCGTGGACACCGCCGTCGTCTTTACCGGCGAGGCGAAGCCGGAGGAGATCCCCGCCTCCCGCTGGCAGCCGACCTGGCAGTTCCCCGATGTGCGCGCGCTGCTGAACGCGCTGCGCGAATAGACCGGAAAAACCATACGGGAACGGAGGAACCGACATGGACTATATCCAGAATAACAAGGCCGCCTGGGAGGAGGCGTTCGAGCACCGGAAGCCCGGCTGGGGCGAGAACAACCACGAACGGCTGCTCGGCGAACATCTTCCCTTCTTCTGCGCGGACGTGGCAAGGGAGCTGGAGGCCGTCGACTGGAGCAGCAGGGCGGTCGCCCAGTTCTGCTGCAACAACGGGCGCGAGCTGCTCTCCCTCCTGCGCCTCGGCGCGGCGAGCGGGACCGGCTTCGACATCGCGGAAAACATCCTCGCGCAGGCGGCCGAAACCGCGAAAAAGGCGGGCGTCGGCAACTGCCGGTTCGTCGCCTGCAACATCCTCGACATCCCGGAGACCTTCCACAGTAGCTTTGACTTCGTCTTCTTCACCATCGGGGCGATCACCTGGTTTCGGGACCTGGGACCGCTCTTCCAAAAGGCGGCGGACTGCCTGAAGCCGGGCGGCCGGTTTCTGCTCCACGATTTCCACCCCTTCATGAACATGCTGCCCATGCCCGGCGAGCCCGCCTTCGACCCGGAGCGCCCCGACCGGGTCGCCTACTCCTATTTCCGCCGGGAGCCCTGGCTCGAAAACGAGGGGATGGGTTACCTGTCGGAGCGGTACGCCTCCAAAACCTTCACCAGCTTTTCGCACACGATGGCCGACATCGTCGGCGCGGTCAGCGCGGCGGGGATGCGCGTCGAAAAGCTGCGGGAGTTCGATTACGACGTCGGGCTGACCGACGCCTACGACGGGAGGGGGCTGCCCCTCTCCTTCCTGCTCACCGCCGAAAAGGACCGCGCGAAGTGAGTTTTCCGCGGTGAAAAAGCCCCGCCCCGGTACCCGGGGCGGGGCTTTTTGTCACCTCACCAGTTTGTCGAGCAGCGCGGCAATCTCCTCGATCTTTTCCTCCGCCGCGCCGTTTTCGCACGCGTCCCGCACGCACCCCTCAAGATGCGCGCGAAGCACCTCCCGGTTGGCGCGCCCCAGAATCGACTCGGCCGCCATGATCTGGTTGGACACGTCGATGCAGTAGCGGTCCTCCTCCACCATCTTGAGGATGCCGTCGATCTGCCCGCGCGCCGTGCGCAGCAGGCGGGCGACCTGTTCCCTGTCCGCCCGCATGTCAGCTCAGCGAGACGACGTCGTAGCCCGCGTCGGTGACGGCGGCCTTCATCTGCTCGTCGGACGCCCTGCCCTCCGTCTCAATGGAGGCGGTCTTGGCCTCGAGGTCGACCTTCGCCGTCACGCCGTCGAGCGCGTTCAGCGCCTTTTCCACCCGCGCGGAGCAGTGTCCGCAGCTCATGCCTTCGATCACCATCGTCTTTTTCATGGAAATGATTTCCTCCTTTGGGTTGATTTTTTCTTGCTGATTACTATTTGTATTGGAAGCCGCGGCCCTCCGCGGCTGGAACAGCTTGAGGCGCAGGGCGTTCGAGACGACGCACACCGAGCTTAAACTCATGGCCGCCGCGCCGAACATCGGATTGAGCTTCCAGCCGAACACCGAGAAGAAGACGCCCGCCGCCAGCGGGATGCCGATCGAGTTATAGAAGAACGCCCAGAAGAGGTTCTGCTTGATGTTGCGGATGACCGCGCGCGACAGGTCGATGGCCGTCACCGCGTCGAGCAGGTCGCTCTTCATGAGCACCACGTCGGCCGATTCGATCGCCACGTCGGTGCCCGCGCCGATCGCAATGCCCACGTCCGCGCGGGTGAGGGCGGGCGCGTCGTTGATGCCGTCGCCCACCATCGCGACCTTGCGGCCCTGCTCCTGCAGCTTGGCGACCTCCCGCTCCTTGTCCTGCGGGAGCACCTCCGCCACCACCCGGCCGATGCCGAGCTGCTTCTGGATGGCGGCCGCGGTGCGCTTGTTGTCGCCGGTGAGCATCACCACATCGACGCCCATCTGTCCGAACGCCTCGATCGCCGCGCGGCTGGTCGGCTTGACCGTGTCGGCCACCGCGACCACGCCGAGCGCTTTGCCCTCGCCGGCAAAGTAGAGGGGGGTCTTGCCCTCCCCTGACAAGGTCTCGCCCTTTTCAGCGAAGCCGCCGAGCTCGATGCGGTTTTCCTCCATCATCCTGCGGTTGCCCGCGAGGTAGCGGACGCCGCCCACCTCGGCCGCGACGCCCTGCCCCGCGACCGCTTCAAACCCCGTCACGGCGCGCAGAGAGAGGTTCCGCCGTGCGGCCTCTTCGACGATCGCGGTGGAGAGCGGGTGCTCCGACGGCTTTTCCACCGAGGCGGCGATCGTCAGCAGCTCCGTCTCGGAGAGGCCATCCGCCGTCCGGATATCGGTGACGCGCGGTTTGCCCTCGGTGATCGTGCCCGTCTTGTCGAGCACGACGGTGTCGATCGTGTGGGCGGTCTCGAGCGCCTCGGCGGATTTAATGAGGATGCCGTTTTCCGCGCCCTTGCCGGTGCCGACCATGATCGCCACCGGGGTGGCGAGGCCGAGCGCGCAGGGGCAGGAGATGACGAGCACCGCGATACCGATCGAGAGCGCGAACTCCACCGTATGCCCGAGCAGCAGCCAGGTCACGGCGGCGATCACGGCGATGCAGATGACCACCGGCACGAACACGCCGCTCACCTTGTCGGCGAGCTTGGCGATGGGGGCCTTAGAGTTGGCCGCGTCCTCAACGAGCGCGACGATCTGCGCGAGGGTGGTGTCCGCGCCCACCTTGGTGGCGCGGAATTTGAAGTAACCGGAGCGGTTGATCGTCGCCGCGATCACCCGGTCGCCCGGTCCCTTGTCCACCGGGATGCTCTCCCCGGTGATCGCCGATTCGTCGACCGCTGCGCTGCCCTCGGTGATCTCCCCGTCGACCGGGATGCTCGCGCCCGGCTTGACAATCAGCAGATCGCCCACCGCGACCTCCTCGACCGGGATTTCCGCTTCGACGCCCTCCCGCTCGACGAGCGCCGTCTTGGGCGCGAGGTCCATCAGCTTGGTGATCGCCTCGCTCGTCTTGCCCTTCGAGCGGGTTTCGAGGAACTTGCCGAGCGTGATGAGCGCCAATATCATGCCCGCCGACTCGAAGTAGAGGTCCATCGAATACTGCTCCACCAGGGCGGTGTCGCCGTGCCCGAGCCCCCAGCCGATCATGTAGATCGCCACCACGCCGTAGATCATCGCCGCCGCCGAGCCGATCGCGATCAGCGAATCCATGTTGGGCGCGCCCTTGAAGAGGGTCTTGAAGCCCACCTGGTAGTATTTGCGGTTGACGTAGGCGATCGGAAGCGTCAGCAGCAGCTGGGTGAACGCGAAGACAAGCGCGTTTGCCGTCCCGTGCAGGAAATGGGGCAGCGGCAGGCCCATCATATGCCCCATCGAGATGTAGAAAAGCGGGATCAGGAAAACGAAGGAGACGATCAGCCGCCGCTTCATGTTGGCAATCTCGGCCGCCATCGGGTCGGCGGCGGGCGCCGCCTTCGCCTGCGGGCGGGACGAAGCCGCACCCGCGTGCACCGAGGCTCCGTAGCCGGCTTCCTCGACCGCATGGATGACGGCGGCGTCGCTCGAGGCCGTCTCGTCGTAGTCGACCGCCATATTGTTGGAGAGCAGGTTGACCGTCACCGACCGGACGCCCGGGACCTTCGCCACGCTCTTTTCCACGTGCGCCGAGCAGGCGGAACAGGTCATGCCCGTCACATCGAATTTTTGCTTCATGGCTTTCATCCTTTCGATACCCCCCGGGGGTGGGGGTGGGTCTGCTGTTATTCTATACCGATTTTATCCACTTGTCAAGGGGTTTGCGCGCTTTACATCGGTAACGCGATGATGTATAATAAACTCTGCCTTATCTAAGATTCCCGGAACCATCCGGATTTATAGGGGGAAACACCATGCTCGTCGACTTTCACACCCACATCTTCCCCGACGCGCTCGCCGCAAAGACGCTGCCGCGTCTCTCGCACATCGCCTATGACAGCCCCTACTACACCGACGGCACCGAGCGCGGCGCGCTCGACGCCATGTCCGCTTGGGGCGTGGACCGCGCCGTCGTGCTGCATATCGCCACCAAACCCGGACAGCAGAAGACCGTCAACCGCTTCGCCGCCGAGGTGCAGGCGCGCAACCCGAACATGCTCTGCTTCGGCACCGTGCATCCGAAGGACCCCGGCGCGGCCGACGAGATCGCCGAAATCAAGGCCGCCGGCCTCTGCGGCGTCAAGCTGCACCCCGCCTATCAGACGTGCTATTTCGGGGACGAGGCGTATTTTCCAATCTACGCCACCATCGAAAAAGCGGGACTGCCGCTCCTGCTGCACGCGGGGCGCGACCCCGTCAGCAGAGAGAATTTCGCGCCCGCCGACCAGATCGCGGCGGTCGCGCGCGCCTTCCCGCGCCTCGCCCTCGTCGCCGCGCACATGGGCGCGCTTGGCCAGACGGAACCCGCCGAGCGCTATCTCTGCGATCTGCCCAACGTCTATTTCGACACGGCCATGAGCTCCGTCTACCTCGAACCGGGCGAGTACCTCCGCCTCATCCGCAAGAAGGGCGCCGACCACGTGCTCTTCGGCACCGACTGCCCCTGGAACACCGTCGAAAACGAGCTCGGTATGCTCGAGTGCCTCGGCCTTACCGGGGAGGAACTCGAGGACATCAAGTGGAGGAACGCCGAGAGGCTGCTGCCCCAGGGGGACTTTTGAAAAAGTCCCCCTGGACCCCGAAAACTTTTAACAGGCCCGCCGCCCCGCGCCGCCGTCCGCTCGGCCCATGCGGCAGAGCTGAAAAACGGTCCCCCGGGCCCTCAAAACCTTTGGCGGGTCCGCCGTGCGGTTTGCCGCAAGCATATCCATCCCCCCGCCCGCCCTGCGGGCGGGGGCTTCGTCTTTTTGCACGGAAATTCCGGGGCGGAGCGGGAATTTACAATATTCCATTGTCTTTTGTGCATAATTTGATTATAATATGATTCTGCAATGGTATTTTTATCCGGGTTTATCCGGGCTTTCGGAGGATTTTATGCAGCAGCTCACCCAGCAGTTATTTGAGTTCCTGTCAGGCGCGGGCCGCGAGCTTGCCCTCTTCCTCGTGTCGATGGTGCCGCTCATCGAGCTGCGCGGCTCCATTCCGCTCGGCGCGCTCTTTGGGATGGACTGGCCGACCGTCTTTGTCATCTCGGTCGTCGGCAACCTGCTGCCCGTCCCGTTTATCGTGCTTTTCGGCAGGCCGCTCTTCCGCTGGCTCAAGTCCACGCGCCTGCTTTCCGGGCTTTCCACCCGCATCGAAAACCGGCTCATGGCAAAGTCGGACAAGGTCACCCGCTACGAGTCCATCGGACTCTGCCTCTTTGTGGCCGTGCCCCTGCCGGGCACCGGGGCGTGGTCGGGCGCGGCGATCGCCGCGCTGCTCGGGATGCGTATGCGCCCCGCGCTGCTTTCGATCACGCTGGGCGTGCTGATCGCCGGGGTCATCATGACGGTGGGGTCCTACGGGCTGCTCGGCTTTTTGAATCTCTTCTGACGGCTCGCCAAATGAACGGAAAGGGGACGGCGGTGTGGACAAGTATAAAAAGCTGCTCTCCAACACGCTGATCTTTGCAGTCGGCACCTTCAGCTCGAAGGTGCTTGTTTTTCTGCTCGTTCCCTTCTATACCCGCGTGCTTGCTCCGGGAGAACTCGGCGACGCCAACCTGCTCGCGCAGACCGCCAACCTGATCATCCCGCTCGCGTCGATCGGCATGTCCAACGCCATCATCCGGTTCGGCATCGACCGCGCCACCGACAAGCGGGACGTTTTTACCGGCGCGCTCACCGCCATTTTTTCCGGGTATGTGCTCCTGCTCGCCTTCTATCCGCTCCTCTCCCGCGTCGAGATGCTCGAGGGCGGCGCGCCGCTCGTCTACCTCTATGTGCTCACCTCCTGCATGCGCTCCCTCTGCGCCCAGTTCGTGCGCGCCAAGCAGTTCATCAAGCTCTATGCCTTCGACGGGGTGCTCAGCACCATTTTGGTCATCACCTTCAACATCATCTTTCTGGTGGTGTTCCACCTCGGCCTCACAGGGTACCTGCTCGCCACCATCGCCGCCGATTTCCTCTCCTCCGTCTTCCTTTTCACTATCGCGGGCCTGCGCCGGTATATCCGTTTCCGGGGTTGCGACTGGTCGGTGCTCGGCTCGATGCTGCGCTATGCCGTCCCCCTCATCCCCGCGAATATCTTCTGGTGGGTCACCAACGCCTCCGACACCTATTTCATCAAATACTACATCGGTTCGGACGCAAACGGCCTGCTCACCATCGCCTACAAGGTCCCCACGATCATCAACCTGCTCTCCGGCATCTTCACAGACGCCTGGCAGATGTCCGCCTTCACCGAGGACGGCCCCGGGCGCACCCGCTTTTTCAGCAACGTTTTCGCCGCCTATCAGGCGTTTATCTTCTCCGCCGCCTCGGGCCTGCTGCTCTTCAGCAAGTTCGTCATCCACATTCTTGCGCACGGCGAATACCTGGAGTCGTGGAAGTATACCCCCTTCCTGCTGCTGGCCACCTCCTTCTCCTGTTTCGTCACTTTCCTGGGCAGCATCTACATGACCGAGAAGAAGAGCGTCGCCACCCTCGTCACCACCGCGCTCGGCGCGGGCGCGAACGTCATCCTCAACGCCCTGCTCATCCCCCGCTTCGGCATCAACGGCGGCACCTTCGCCACCTTCGCCAGCTACCTCATCGTCTTTGCCGTGCGCATCGTCGACACCCGCCGCTTCATCAAGCTCCACTGGAGCCCCTTCAAGCTGCTGCTCAACCTCGCCATCCTTCTCGGCCAGACGTGGGTGCTCCTCAACCTTGAGACCGGCTGGATCCTGCCCGAGGCCCTCCTCTGCGCCCTCCTGCTCGCCCTCAATTTCCGCCAGATGCTCGCCAACGCGCAGAAAATTCTGAAGAAGCGGTAGCCAAAGGGAACTTTTGAAAAAGTTCCCTTTGGAAACCCTCAAAACGTTTGGTTCAGGCGGTCTGCGGCAGCTTTCCGCACACGCCGCCCGTGCCGGAGGGAACCCGCATACCGGTTTCGCGGCCCAACCCGATCTCCGTCTTCTCATCAGCTCTCTTTGGAATCCCTCAAAACGTTTCGTTCGTGTTTTGGCCCCGCCACGGCCCCGTCTCACGGGCCGCGAATGCGGGGAGGACGCGCGGCCGGCCCGATCAAAGTCTTTGGGCGCTTTCTTCAGAAAGCGCAAAAACGAACGCCCGGCTTGACGCCGGGCGTTTGGCTTTTCCGTCCTCCCGCGAAAGCGCAAAAAAGGATCCCCCGGCTGATGCCGGGGGATCCTTTTTTTCCGTCCTTCTCAGGCAGCCGCCGAGCTTTTGCCGGCCAGCTTCTGGAAGTCGATAAATTTGACGAGGAGGGCGACGACGACGGAGGTAGTGATCATCTCACCGATCATGATGGGGCCGTTGACGGTGAGGGAATAGATCCACACGGGGGTACCCTCGGGGGCGTAGCTTCCCCAGACGATGATGCCGGAGAGGAAGCTGCAAAAGAAGCGGCAGAAGACGACGACGATCGAGCCGACCGCAGCGCCGAGGGGCTTCTTTTGAAAGCGGCGGGCGACGGGGCCCGCGAGGCCGAGGACGCCGAAGGCGACCACATAGTCGAGCAGGATGAGGGCGACGAACATGCCGAAGGACTGGACCGGCGGCGGATAGAAGCCCTCGAGCATCTGGAGCAGCGAATAGGCGAAGGAGGTGAAGAGCGCCCACCGGGTATCGTACATGAGCGAAATGATGATAATCGGGGCCATGCTCGCGGCGGTGATCGAGCCGCCGTTCGGGAAGTGGTAGAACTTGATCATCGAAAGCAGCAGCGCGAGCGCCAGCATCAGGGCGCTGTGGGTCAGTTTGCGGGTGGTTGGCTTCATGGTGGTTTCCCCTTTCCACTTGTTTTTTCCAAACAAAAACGCCACAGATAATCCCTGCGGCGTAAAAGGAGAAACGCTCTTCCTACGCTGGCATTACCCAGATCAGGTTTTCGGGTCAGCGCGGCAATACGCGCTATCTCAGCCGGCTTGACGCCAGCCCCCCGTTACGTGGCTTATTCTGTTTGCGGTATTTATTATACACCATCCGGTCCGGTTTGTAAAGCCCGAGGAAAACAAAACAAACGGGGACGGGCATACGCCCGTCCCCGTCCGCTCTAATCAGCCTCTTTGTAAAATTACTTGGAGAGCTTCTTGGTGACCATGGTGCCGGCAGCCGCCAGGGAGGCGATCGCAGCCATGACAGCGACATTGATCATGTCGTTGGCACCGGTGGTCGGGTTGTTCTTGTCGGTGTTCTCTTCCTTGTCGGAGCTGGAGGAGTTGTCGTTGTCGACCTCGGTCACGACGGTGCCATCCTTGATGAGCTCGTTGGTGACGAGGAAGTTGTCCAGCTTGTTGGTGCGGAAGGAGAGGGTGTTCTCATCCGCGTCGAAGGTCGCGTTGATGCGGTAGAGCTTGCCATCCGCATAGCGGTAGGTGTACATCTTGTCGAAGTCGTCGACAATGTCGTCAACGTCGAGAGAGAGCTTACCGGTGCCGGAGAAGGTCGGCTTGGCGCCGAAGGTGAAGAATTTGAAATCCTGATCCGGGAACTTCGAGAGAACTTCCTTGATACCCGCGTTGGAGTGGGTCAGGTTCTTGGTGGACTCATCGCTCACGTTGACGGTGAACTCCCAGCCGTTGCCCGCGAGGGTGACGTTCTTGTAGTCGTTGATCTTCGCGATCTTGTTGAACTGGGAAGCGGTGATGACCGGGTTGCTGTTGTCGATTTCGACAGTGTCGCCCTTGTCGAGGCTGTCGATGTAGTCGCCGCCCATTTCCTCATAGCCGTACTGGAATTTGACTTCCTGGCTGAAGACCGGCAGGGTGGTGGACTTCGGGGTCAGCTTGACGTTGTACTTGATATCGACAGGCTTGGTGGTCATGGTGTCGCGGGACTCAACGTACAGGTAGTACTGGCCCTTGTGCTCCTCGATCTCGAAGCGGCTCATACCCTTGGTGGAAACCTTGGAGTAGCGGAACTTGAAATCCTTGATGTTTTCGTCGGTGATCTTGACAGACTTGCCGCCGACGATCATGGAAACCGGGAACTTGTACTCGGTGCCGGGCTCGAGGATATCGTCGCCCAGGACAACGCCGTCTTCGTCGGCGCCGATCGCAATGCCGGTCGCATCCTTGAAGTCAACGTCGGTCACGACATCGGAAGAAGTCGCATCAGAGGAAGTCTCGGAAGAGGAAGCCTCGGAAGAGGACGCTTCGGAAGAAGAAGCCTCAGAGGAGCTTTCCTCGGTAGAGGACTCGGACGAGGATTCTTCGGAAGACGAAGAGCTCGTGGGATCCTCCAGGGTGGTGATGTCATCAGCCAGAGCGGTCACGCCGATCGACAGAGTCGTAGCGGCTGCAAGCATCATAGCAAGCACTTTTTTCATGGTATTGGGTTCCTCCTGAAAAATAGTTTCGATCCTCCGGCTCAGCACATCCGAGCCGCTTGGAACGAGACTGAGTATATCCGAGAATCAAGCACTTTTCAAGAGGTTTTTGTTACCAAATTGTAATAATTATCGTGCATATTGCACATTAAACCGCATATAATAATTTCATTTTTTGATTTTTTCAGCAATTTCTAGATATTAGTTATGCAAAATGGAAACGCAAATGCAGGATTTCTGTCAATCCCATGCAACCATCGCGCATATCCGCCGCGAAAATGGAGATGCGGCAAAATTTGCCGTGTGCAAACGCGGAAAATCGAATGCGCAATGCCGTTTGGTTCCCGAAAACCGAAAACGCAAATGCCTTTGCCCTCGCGCGGATGAAAAACCGCCGCCGGCCGGAATCGGCCGACGGCGATGCTACAGTCTTTCTTCTATACGCGTACGCGCGCGAATCCTTATCTGCGTTTTCTCGTAAGCGCGAATGCCGTCGCGGAAGCCGCCGCGAGCATGACCGCAACGCCGACGGCGTCGTGGGAGCCGGTCGGCGCGGGCGCGGGTCCCGGCTTGGGCGCGGGGGGAGGGGTCTCCTCCGTCTTCTCGATCGGGGGGGCCTCTTCGATCCCGCCCCAGTCGAGCTCGAGGTCGCGGTCGGAGATCACATAGGTGCCGAGCGAACGCACGCGGATTTTCCATCCGTCGATGCCCGCCTCGGTGTCGTCCTCGTCCGCGTAGGTCATCCGGTCGGTCAGATCCTCGAGGTAGCCGTCGCTGTCGACCAGGTAGATGTGCACGTCGCGCGGGCGCACGTCGCGGTAACGGGAGCCGTACCAGTCGTAGCAGTCGTTCCACGGATTGTAGAGGGTCAGCGTCGCGCGGGAGGTCGAGTCGATCGACGGGCTCCCCACAAAGGTGCGGAAAAAGAGCTCCGCGTTGACCGGGTCGCCGTACTCCTCGTAGATGTCGCGGTCGATCTTGGTGGACAGCTTCGCGTAAAATTTGCGCGAATCGTCGTCCGCCTCAAATTCGAGGCAGGCCACGTCGTCGTCCGCGCCCCAGGAAATCGTGTTGCGTTCGTTGGAGATCGGGTTGAAGACGACGTTCTGTCCCGCTTCGATGTCGGCGTAGTCGCCGTCCTCCACGGGGTTGTCCACCCACAGCTCAAACCGCGTGTTCGCGATGTCGCCGCTCTCCCAGCGGTCGCCGTCGTCCGCGTGGCGCGCCTTGAAATAGACGTCGAAGGTGACCTTGCGCTCCTCCGTCCTGGTCGTTTCCTTGAGCTTGATCTCAATATAATTTTTCCGGCCGCTGCCGTCGAGGTTCTTGGTCACCAGCTTGACGGAATCGAGCAGGCTGCCGTTTTTGTCGCGGTCAAGGCGGAAATTGAACTCGCCGCTGTCGGCCAGCTCGTCCGCCGAAACCGTCCCCGCGCCACCGTGAAATTCGGTGCCGTCGCCGATTTCGATGTAGATTTTTTTGCCCGCGGGCACAAAGTCGGCCGACACCTTGTCGCCAAAGGCGAAATTGTAGTCGCCCACGACCGAATCGCCGTCCGCGTCATAGGCCTCCCCGGTGAGATGGGTATCCGTCGTGATGCTGTACGCCAGCGCGCACACGCCCGCAAAGCTCCCCGCGAGCACCGCCGCCATCAGCACTGCCAACATCTTTTTCATCGTCCAGTCCTCCCTCGCTGTCACGGATTCCGGGGCCTGTTTTTCTGTCGCCCCTCCGTGCCACCAGTGTACCACACGATAACCGTCTTTGCAAGATTTCGTGCAGAAGAACGGGAAAGCGAACCGCCCGGCACAAAGCCGGGCGTCCGTTTTGCGCTTTCTGAAGAAAGCGCCCAAAGACTTTGATCAGGCGAGCCGCCGCCCGCCCCGCATCCGCGGCCCGTGAGACAGGGTTATGGAGAGGCCGGTGTGAAACACGGGCGGCGTGTGCGGAAAGCCGCCGCGCCCCGCCTGCACCAAATGTTTTAAAGGATTCCAAAGGGAACTTTTAAAAAAGTTCCCTTTGGTCACAGTTCCATCATCGTCCGCGCACCCTTGCGGAAGGCGGCTTTATAACAATGCCAAGCAAAATGATTGTAAAGCCGATCCCGATGGTCAAGAGTGTCAAGGAACAAGCTCATCTGTTGATCGTCGAGAGAGTTGCGTAAACTTTTTTCCGCATCGCAGGGTTCCAGAAGCAATTCAAGCAGATATCGTTTTCTCTCCGAATACTCTTTTTTCAAAATCGAAGCCATTCCTACGCCTCCTTTCCCTTTGTCATACACAGTTTCCGTGTATGCGTCAATACACAGATTCTGTGTACATATAATAAAGGCAGGGGTGATGCGATGCGGTTGAGATTATACGATATCCGCGATGAACACCATAAGCTGCAAAAAGAGCTTGCGGAGTATCTGCATTGTACACAGCAAACTTATTCGCGGTATGAGATCGGCGAGGTTGAGCCGCCCCTGTCCGTAATGGAAGCGCTTGCCTCCTATTATAGGACAAGCGTGGATTATTTGATGGGCCTTACAGACAGGCGCACCCCATATCCCCGCAACAAATAAAGGAAGGCATGACGGCACGTCATCCCTTCCTTTTTATTTTTTGCTTCTCTTCCGGCACGGGCGGCGCATCCGGCAACCTGCCGCGTTCCGCCTGCATCAAAAGCTTTGAGGGGGTTCCTGGGGGAACTTTCTCGAAAGTTCCCCCAGGCCGGTGTTCGGGATGGCCTTCCGGTTCGCGTTCACGCTGATCTCGGGCGCTTCGGGCGGCGGGTCGGGGACCACCGAAACGTCCAGCGCCACGTCGGAGATGATATAACAGCCGAGGGTCCGGGTGCGGGTGCGCCAGCCGTTGATCTCGTTGCCGTCCTCGTCATAGTCGAGATAGGTGAAGATGCCGGTGATGTCGCTGAGGGTTCCGTCCGCCTCCAACTGGTAGATATGGCACCCGGCGGGGTCGGGCTGGTAGTCCTCGTCCTCCCACGGGTTATAGAGGATCAGCGTGGCGCGGGAGGTGGAGTCGGCCGCGAGCGCGCCGGTGAAGTCTCGGAAATAGAGGTCCGCGTCGGCCGGGTCGCCGTAAAGCCCGTAAATATCGGGATCGATCCGGGTGGAGAGCTTCGCGTAAAACTTGTCCGCGTCATTGCTCGCGGAAAAGCTCACCGAGGCGATCCCCTCCCACTCGGCGGTATTTTTGTCGTTCGAGACAGGGCGGTAAACGACCCCCTCCCCCGCTTCCAAATCGGCGTCGCCTCCCGACGCCTCCTCGCTCGCGATCCACAGGGTGAGGCGCAGCAGCGCATAGTCGCCCGTGCCGTAGCGGTCTCCGTCCTTGCGCGCGGAAAAGGTGAGGTCGGCCACCGCCTTCTGCTCCTCGACCGCCTCGCTCTCCGCGATCTCGATCCGCAGCCAGGAGCTGCGCGGGCCGTCCCCCAGCGATTTCTCGCCGTACTGTTTGATCTTCAGCAGGCTGCCGCCCGGGCCGCTCTTGTCCGCCTTGAGGCGGAACAGCCCGCTGTCCGCGAGCTCGTCGGCCGTCGCGGCCGCGCCCATCGCCTCCGCGGAAACGTCCCACAGCGCGGTCGTATCCGCCGAGCCGCTTTCGCCCAGGCAGAGGTAGACCGTCTGGCCGGGGGCCACTTCGAAGGTGTAATTGCCCGCGTCGCAGCTGGCGGGCCCGCTCGACGCGACCGCGGCCCCACCTCCGTCGACAAGCTCCGCCTCGCCGCCGCGATTGAGTTGTACCGCGACCGAACCGTTGCCGGACGACGCGGCGCCGGCGGACGCGGTCCCGGCGGCCAGCGCAGCCAGCAGGGCCAGCAGCAGGCAGAGCAGACGTTTCATGTTGGGCTTCCTTTCCGAAAAATGCTTTTTCAGGCTTCTTTTCCTTATTATATCCCGGACGGGTGGAAAAAGTCAACGGATTTTGTAACCAAATTGTAATCTTTTTCGCGGAATCTGTAACCAATCCGTAACTTTACTTCCATTTTCTAGGATATATTTTCCTGATTTATGAACTTCATGTAAACAAAAACAGGATGCGGCCGAATGGCCGCATCCTGTCCGATCCGCCTTGTTCGTCAGGAGAGCTTGATGTCGAGATAGGATTTTACGAGCGAGACGCACTTGTCCCAGCCGAGCACCGCGCTGTTGATGCACAGATCGTAATTGTCGGCGTTCTTCCAGTCGTTCCCGGTGAAGCAGCGGTAATAATCGCTGCGGCCCTTGTCGGTGCGCTGGATGAAGCGCCGCGCCTCCTCCGCGTCAAAATCGGGGTGGAGCTCGATCGTCTTTTCGATGCAGTAGTCGATCGGCGCATGCACATAGATGCGCAGGACATTGTCCAGGTCGCGCAGGATGAAGTCCGCGCAGCGCCCGACGATGACGCAGCTCTCCTTCTGCGCGAGGTCGCGGATGACCTTGGCCTGATAGTTCAGGAGGTTCTGCACGGAGGTGAAATCGGGACTCTCCGGCGGGAGCACCTCCCCGGTATAGAGCGGCTTCCCGGGCTTGATCAGCGGTTTCTTTTTGATCTTCTCATCCACCTGCGCAAAGAGCTCGGCGCTGATGCCGCTTTCGACCGACGCGCGGACGAGCAGCTCCTTGTCATGGTAGCCGATGCCCAGCTCCCTGGCGAGCATCCTGCCGATCGTCTTGCCTCCACTGCCGTACTGCCTGGCGATCGTGATGACGTAGTTTTTCAACTTCTCCCTCCGTCCCTCACAAAATTTGGTCGGTTTCCCCGCCTATAGTATAGTCGATTCGCCCGCCGAAATCAAGACGGACCCCCGGCCTCAGAAGTACCGCGCCGCCACCTCTCCGCCGAACCAGAGCGCGGTTTCAATCCGCGCGTTCTCCGCGCTGTCGCTCGCGTGGATGAGGTTCTGGCAGCTGCGGTTTTCACGGTTGCACTTCTCGTAGGAGTCGCACCCCAAATCGCCCCGGATGGTGCCTTTGTCCGCGTTGGCGGGGTTGGTCGCGCCGACAATCCTGCGGATGTCGGCCACGAGGTCGGGGCTTTCGCCGCGCACGACCATCGGCAGCACGTATTTGTCGTTGAAATAGTCGAGCATCTTGCGTTTGAAGTCGGGCCCCAGCTCGGCAAAGACCTGCGCATAGTGCTTGGAGAGCAGCTCCTCGCCCGCCTTGGTGCAGCCGAGCCGCTCGATTTCCACCCCGCCGCGCCGCAGGTAGTCCATAATCTCCTCCACAAGCCCGCGCTCCAGCGCGTCGGGCTTGAGCATGATAAAACTGTAATGCATCTGTCCGGCACTCCTTACTATCGTTATTTTTTTAACGCATATAGCATAGCACCTTTTCCCCCGTTTGGCAACTCCCGGACGCAAAAAAACCGCGCGGCGCCATAGGGCGCCGCGCGGCAGAGAAACGATTTGATTACTCGACAGTCGCGTACATGAAGTAGAAGTAGCCGAGCGGGGAATGCCAGAAGCCCTTGACCTTCGGGTTGAGCAGGTAGAACTCGCTGTAGAACGCGACCGGGATCGCGCCCGCCTCGTCCATGATGATCTGCTCCGCCTGGTGCATCGAATCGAACCGGACGTTCGCGTCACCGGTGGTGCGGGCGGTCTCCATCAGTTTGTCATACTCGGGATTGCTGTATTTGCCGTCGTTGTTGCCGTTGGTGGTGGTGAACAGGTCGAGCATGCTCGACGGATCGTTGTAGTCGAAGACCCAGCCGTTGCGGGCGATATCGTAGTTGCCCTGGCGGCGGTCCGCAGTGACGACCGCCCAGTCGGCGACCTGAACGTTCAGCTTGACGCCCAGCTCGGCCCACATCTGCTGGAGCGCCTCGGCGACCGGCTTGTGATAGCCCTGCTGGTTGGTGAAGTACTCGATCTCGCGCAGGCCCTCGCCGTTCGGATAACCGGCCTCCACCATGAGCTGCTTGGCCTTTTCAAGGTTGCCCTCATAGTCGTTCGGGTCGATGAAGAGCGGGCTGTTGTCGATGAAGGGGGTCTTGCCGTCCGCGTCGAGCAGGCCGGGGCCGACAAACGCGGTCGCCGGGGTGTAGGTGCCCTGCATGACGGTGTTGGCGATATAGTTGCGGTCGATCGCGAGGCTCAGCGCCTGGCGGAGCTTCGCGTTGTCAAACGGCTCGCGCTTGGTGTTGAGGCTGATATAGTAGGTGCCCATGAGGTCGTCGAGGTGGAAGTCCTCGGTCTCGCGCAGGGCGGGGATCTCCTGGGAGGGCAGGTCCTTGGCGCAGACGATCTCGCCGCTCTGGTAGGCGGTGAGCACCGCGTTCGGGTCCTCGATGAGCAGGAACTTGATCGTGTCGCTGCCGAGCGCGTCATAGTTCCAGTAGTTCTCGTTCTTCGCGTACTTGATGTACTCGCCGGGGGTCCATTCGATCATCTTGTACGGGCCGTTGCTAATATAGCTGGAGACCTGGGTGGCCCACGCCTCGCCGTTGGCTTCGACCATATCCTTGCGGACGGGAACGTAGGTCGGGAAGGCGAGCAGCTGGGTGAAATAGCCGCAGGGAGCGGCCAGCGTGACGGTGAGGGTCTTGTCGTCGACCGCCTTGACCTGCAGCGCGTCGAAATCGCCGGCGGCGGCAGCGTCGTAGCCCGCGATGACGTTGAAGAACTCACCGTAGGGGGCGGCGGTGTCGGGGGAGACGGCGCGTTTCCACGACCACTCGAAGTCGGCCGCGGTCAGCGGCTGGCCGTCGCTCCATTTGAGGCCGTCGCGCAGGTGGAAGGTCCAGTTGAGGCCGTCGTCGGAGACCTCGTAGGTCTCGGCCTGTCCGGGGACGACCGAGCCGCCCTGGTCGAGCGTCATAAGGCCCTCGAACGCGTGGATGATCAGGCTCGCGCCGTCAACCGCGCTGTTGAGCGCCGGGTCGATCGTCTCGGGGTCGGGTCCGATGCAGACCGCCAGCTCGCTGCCGGCAGGCTGGTTGTCCGTCGACGGGGTGGTGGCATCCGTTCCGGACGGATTCTCCGTCTTGGGTCCGCAGCCGCTGAACGCCAGTGAGAAAATCATCACGACTGCCAAGGCTAGTGCCAGTTTCTTCATGCTTTTTTTCCTCCTCTTCATTTTGCATACCGTGGGCATGCGTACGGAGCCCTCAAGCCGGCGGCGCTGCGGCCGCCCGCGCGGTCTTCCGCGGCGTCCTTCCCGGACGCGCGGCGGTAACAAAAGGAATGATCGCTCGTAAAACGAGCGATCAAAAACAGCGGATATCCGCTGTTTTTGTCCAGGATTCTGTTTCCGCCGGGAGTGCGCGCGGCCCTTCGGCCGGCATGAGATCGCCTTTTATTATACACGCATCCGGCCGGTCATGCAAGGCATGTCTCCGGTTTGTAACCTATTTTTGCCGTTTTTTCCTCTATTTTACCTGCTCCAGGTTGTGGCAGGCCGCGTAATGGCCGGGGGAAACCTCGCGGAAGGCGGGCTCCTCCTGCGCGCACCGTTCGGTCGCGTAGGGGCAGCGGGTGCGGAACCGGCAGCCGCTGGGCGGGTTCACCGGGCTGGGCACGTCCCCCTCGAGCACGATGCGCTGGCGGGTGCGGCTCAGCCTGGGGTCGGCGACCGGGATCGCCGAGATGAGCGAGCGGGTATAGGGGTGCACGCTGTGGAAGGTCAGCTCGCTGCTGTCCGCCAGCTCGACCAGCTTGCCCAGGTACATGACGCCGATGCGGTTGGAGATGTGCTTGACGACCGACAGGTCGTGCGCGATAAACAGGTAGGTCAGCCCCATCTGCTCCTGGAGCTCCTCGAACATGTTGACGACCTGCGCCTGGATCGAAACGTCGAGCGCGGAAATCGGCTCGTCGCAGACGATGAACTCGGGGTCGACCGCGAGCGCGCGGGCGATGCCGACGCGCTGCCGCTGCCCGCCCGAAAACTCATGCGGATAGCGGTTGGCGTGCTCCGAGTTGAGCCCGACCCGCCGCAGCATCTCGATGATCCGGTCGTGCCGCTCCTGCTTGCTTTTGCAGAGCTTGTGGATGTCGATCGCCTCGCCGATGATGTCCCCGACCGTCATACGCGGGTCAAGGCTCGCGTAGGGATCCTGGAAGACGATCTGCATCCTGCGCCGGTAGGGCATCATGTTCACAGCCGTCTTCGGCCCGCAGACCGCCCTGCCGGCGGCGTCCTTTTTGGGCTCGCCGTTTTCATCCGTCAGCGGAACGTCGCCGCTGTCAAAGATCGGCTTTCCGTCGTAGACGATGCGCCCGCTCGTCGGCTCATAGAGCCGCAGCAGGGTGCGCCCGGTGGTCGTCTTGCCGCAGCCCGACTCGCCCACCAGGCCGAGCGTCTCCCCCTTTTCGATGTAGAAGGAGACGTCGTCGACCGCCTTGACCACGCGGTTTTCAAAGAGCTTGCCGCCCGCGACGGGGAAATACTGCTTCAAATGCTCCACCTGGATCAGCTTGCTCATTGTTTCTCCCCTCCCGCCGCTTTTTCAAACTCCCGCTTCTGGATCAGCCAGCAGGCGCTGTAATGGGTGTCGCTCAGGTCGGTGTAGGGGGGCATCTCCCGCAGGCAGATCTTCATGCAGGCGCCGCAGCGGGGCGCGAAGGGGCAGCCCTTCGGCGGGTTGAGCATGTCCACCGGCGTGCCCTCGATGGGCACCAGCTTTTCGTGCGTCTCGCTGGTCAGCTTGGGGATGCTGCGCAGAAGCCCCTTGGTATACTCATGGCTCGTCTCGTAGAAGATCTCGTCCACCGTGCCGTACTCGACGATCTTCCCGGCGTACATGACGGCGATCTTCTCGCACATGCTCGAAACGATGCCCAAATCGTGCGTAATCATGATGATGCTCATGCCGAGCTTCTCCCGCAGCTCGATCATGAGCTCGAGGATCTGCGCCTGGATGGTCACGTCGAGCGCGGTGGTCGGCTCGTCGGCGATGAGCAGCTTGGGCTCGCAGGCGAGCGCGATCGCGATCATGACGCGCTGGCGCATGCCGCCCGAAAGCTCGTGCGGGTACTGCTTGAGGCGCTTTTCCGGCTCGTTGATGCCCACCAGCGTCAGCAGCTCCGTGGCGCGCGCACGCGCCTCGGCCTTGCTCTTTTTGGTGTGCAGGCGGATGACCTCGCAGATCTGGTTGCCGATCGTATAGACCGGGTTGAGGCTCGTCATCGGGTCCTGGAAGATGATCGACACCTCGTTGCCGCGGATCCTGCGCATCTCCTTTTCCGACATCTGGTCGATGCGGTGGCCGTTGAACTCGATCGAGCCGCCGATGAGGCGTCCCGGATGCGCGGTCAGCCCCATCACCGAATAGGAGGTGACCGACTTGCCCGAGCCCGATTCGCCCACGATGCCCAGCACGTCCCCCTCCTTCATCGAGAAGGAGACGCCGCCCAGGGCCTTGACCTCGCCCGCGGGGGTGAAGAAGGAGAGGCGTTCATCTTTGATATCCAACAGGTTTCCCATAAAAATCCTCTCCTTTCTATTCTTTCATCTTGGGGTCGAAGGCGTCCCGCAGGCCGTCCCCGAGGAGGTTGAAGCTGAGGATGATGATGCTGATGAGCAGCGCCGGCGCGAGCAGCCGGTAGGGGTAGGACTGCAGGCCGTTGAGCGCGTCGTTGGCGAGCGAGCCGAGCGACGGCATCGGCACCGCGACGCCGATGCCGAGGAAGCTCAGAAAGCTCTCGGTAAAGATCGCTGACGGGATCTGAAGGGTGGTGGTGACGATGAGGGTGCCGATGCAGTTGGTGAGCAGATGCTTGCGGATGATGCGGCCGCTGCTCGCGCCGAGCGCGCGGGCGGCGGTGACGTATTCCTGCTCCTTGAGCTGCAAAATCTGGCTGCGCACGATGCGCGCCATGCCGACCCAGTAGAGCAGCGCGAAGACGATGAAGATGCTCGTCAGGTTGACGCCCACCGCCGCGATCCAGCCGAAGCCCGGCTGCTCGGCGAGGTTTTGCAGCGGATATTTCAGCGTGACCGCCAGCAGGATGATGATCAGGATGTCCGGCACCGTGTAGATGATGTCGACGATGCGCATCATGATGATGTCCACCCATCCGCCGAAGAAGCCGGCGACCGACCCGTAGATCGAGCCGATCAGCAGGATGAGGCCGGAGGCGATGAGGCCGACCAGCAGGGAGATGCGGCTGCCCATCATCACGCGCACGGCGAAGTCGCGCCCGAGGTGGTCGGTGCCGAGGATGTGCGGGAAGACGCTCTCCCCTGCGGCGATCTGCTCGAGCTCGCCGTCCGAATACTGCATGGGCGCGAGGTTTTCCGCGCCGCGGATCTGGTGCTCATAGCTGTAGGGATAGAAGCTCGGGACGATAAAGGAGAAGATCATGACGATCAGGATGACCACGAAGCTGACGATCGCCACCCGGTTTTTGAGCAGGCGCTGGAAGCCGTCCTTCCAGAACCCGACGCTCGCCCGCATCGTGACCAGGCTCTCCTTCTCCGCCTCGTCGGCCGGGAGGAAGTCGTCCACGTTCAGCTGGAAGGTGGGGAATTTCTTATTCTGTTCCGACATCAATCTTCCCCCCTCACTTCAGCTTGATCCGCGGATCGATCAGTTTATAGGCGATGTCGACGATCACGTTCATCGAGACGATGAGCACGGCCAGGAAGATGGTCGTCCCCATGATCAGCGGGTAGTCGCGCCCCGTGATCGAGCCGACGAACTCGCTGCCCAGCCCGGGGATGGTGAAGATCTTCTCCACCACGAAGCTGCCCGTCAGCGTATAGGCGAGCAGCGGGCCGAGGTAGGTGACCACCGGGAGGACCGCGTTGCGCAGCGCGTGCTTGAAGATGCACTTGAACTGCCCGAGGCCCTTGGCGCGCGCGGTGCGCATATAGTCCTGCCCGAGCACGTCGAGCATCGACGAGCGCATGAGCCGCGCGATATACGCCGTCGGGTAGAAGGCGAGCGCCGTCACCGGCATGATATAGTGGAGCACGCTGTTGAGCCCCACCGTCGGCAGCCATCCGAGCTTGAGTCCGAACAGCATGAGCAGCAGGGTGCAGATGACGAAGCTGGGCACCGCGATGCCGCAGGTGGCGATGAAAATGACCACGTTGTCCGCCCATTTGCCGCGGTTGAACGCCGCGATGCTTCCCAGCGGGATGCCCACGCAGACGGCCGTCAGGATCGAAAGCCCGCCCAGGCGCGCCGACACGGGAAATTTGGTGGCGATGATCTGCGCCACCGTGCGCCCGCGCTGCTTGACGCTGAGTCCGAGGTCGCCCTTGACCAGGCCGAGCATATAGTTCTTATACTGGACCGAGAGGGGCTTGTCCAGCCCGTACTTCTCCTCCATCGCGGCCTGCGCCTGCGGGCTGACCGCCTTTTCCGCCAGGAACGGCCCGCCGGGCACCAGATTCATCAGGAAAAAGGTAATGGTCGATACCAGATAGATGGTCAGCACCGCCATCGCCACCCTCTTCAGGATGTATTTTCCCACAGTATCACTTCCTTCATTTGTTTGCGTCGAAATCCGGGCCGTTTCGACGGCCCAGCCCCGCCGCCGCGGGGCCGCAAGAGTGCGGCTCCGCCTGTTTCTGGAGCAAAAACAGGCGTTTCCAGCCAAAAAACACCGGCCTGTCGCACTTCGTCGCCATAAATATTAATTTTACCGATTTTCGCGGATTTTGTCAACGGCGCACAGCCGGATATTCCCTTTTTCTGCCGAGAAATGTTTGCCTGTATCCGAAATGAGACCCGCGCGGAGGCCCGCGCCGGCCAATCCCGGAATCGGCGGCGCGAAAGAGCCCCGGTTTCCTTTCCGGAAACCGGGGCTCTTTTCGTTCAGCCCTGCCTTCGCAGATGCGCGCCCGTCATCAGACCCTTTTCATACCGGTCGATCTTCTCGTCGAGCCGGTCGAGCGACCGCTGCATTTCGGCCATCCGGGCCGCGAGCTGGCAGCGCTGCTCCTTGAGCAGCTCCTTGCGGGCGTCGATCGTCCCGTCCCCCTGCTGGAAGAGGTTCACATACTCGATCAGCGCCTCGATCTGGACCCCCGCCGCCCGCATGCACTTCATCAGCTCGACCCAGCCGCAGGACGCCTCGTCGTAATCCCGGATGCCGCTTTTGCTGCGGGGCACCGGCGGGACCAGCCCGATGCGCTCGTAGTAGCGCAGGGTGTCGGCGCTGATCTCATATTTCCTGCTGACCTCCGCAATCGTCATGGCCGTTCCCCTCCCATCATTTCCCGAACATGTCGGCCGCCTGCTTCATATTTTCGACGGCGGGGACCCCGAACGGGCAGCGCTTTTCACACGCCCCGCACGCGACGCACACCCCCGCCTTATGGGAGAGCGCGGCGTAATGCTCCCGCACCGTCTCGGGCACGCCGCCCTGCGCCTTCGCGAGGTTGAGGAATTTGGTCACCGTCGCCACGTCGATCCCCTTCGGGCAGGGCGCGCAGTGTCCGCAGTACATGCAGTGGCCCTCCCAGCGGATCCGCGGGAAGGAGGCGAACGCCGCGGCGTAGTCCCGCTCCCCGTCGGAGGCGGTCTCGTAGGCGAGGGAGGCGCGCAGGTCGTCCAGGCTGCGCGCGCCGACCATGACCGAGGCCACCGCCGGGCGCGTGGCGGCGTAGTGCAGGCACTGGACGGGGGTGAGCGCCTTGCCCGCCGGGGAGAGCTCCCCGCTGAGCAGGTCGCCGCCGCCGAACGCCTTCATGACGGTGATCCCCACCCCCATGCGCTGGCAGGTCTCGTAGAGCCGCTCCCGCGTGGGGTCCATGTTGGTGAGGCCGCCGCTGTAATTGTCCGGAGCCCACAGCTGTTCCACGTCCTCGTTCGGCGGCTGAAGGTCGTAACAGGGGTTGACGCTGAACATCAGCACCTCGACCAGCCCGCTCTCCACCGCCGCGAGCGCGGCCTCGGGGTTGTGGCTGCTGACGCCGATGTGCCGGATTCTGCCCGCACGACGGAGCTCCCGCGCGTAGGCCATCACCGGCCCCTCCGCGATCTCCCGCCACAGCGCGGGGGAATCGACATAGTGGATCATGCCGACATCCACGTAATCCGTGCCGAGGTTGGCGAGCATCGTTTCAAACGCGGCGCGGACCTCATCGATCCTGCGGGTCGCGCGGTACTGCCCGTCCTCCCAGACGGCGCACAGGTGCGCCTGGAGGACGAACGCCCCCCGGCGGTCCCGGATCGCCCTGCCCGTCCGGCGCTGGACGTCGGGGTTGGGGGTGTAGAGGTCCATGCAGTTGACCCCGTTTTCAAAGGCCAGCTGGAAGAGCTCTTCGGCAAAGGCGTCGTCCCGGAGGACGAAGCCCTCGCAGCCCAGTCCGATCTCGCTGACCCGCAGGCCGGTTTTTCCAAGTTCACGGTAGTTCATCGCTGTTCCCCATTTCTCCTATCGTTTGTGAGCCCATTGTAACACTTGGAGCGCACTCCAAGTCAACCCCCAATTTTGCGTATTTCCGCCAAATCGATCCGTTCACAATTTGTTTACTTGACCTGGAGCGCACTCCATGGTGTAGGGTTTAAACGAACCGGATCCCCTGTGCAAAAAACGGGGCCCGGAGCGCGCGCCGCGCGGCGCTCCATGCCTTCCGGGCATTTTACACCATCAAAAATAAGCATTTGCTATTCTTTGCGCGGGAAATTATACTTTTTCCAGAAGGCCGGACCCAAAAGGAGGTATCCCGATGAACCTGAAAAAACGACTGACGGCGGCAGCCGGCGTCTTCCTCTCCCTCTGCGTGGCCACGGGGTGCGGCGCCGGGGCGGCCGGCGCGGCCGCTTCCGGGTCCCCGCCCTCCAGCGCCGCGGCGGAACCCGCCGCCCCCGAACCGGCGCCCGCCCCCGAACCGGAGCCTGACAACAGCTGGACGCTCGACGCGCCGGAAAATCACGGGATGGACCCCGCCGTGCTTACGCGGCTGCACGAGGCGCTGGCGGGCTCGTCGGTCTACGCCATGGTCACGGCGAAAGACGGGGTTCTCATCGACGAGTATTACGGCGAGGGGTACGACGAAACGAGCGTGTTCCCGCTGCACTCCTGCTCCAAATCCTTCACCGGCGCGCTCGTCGGCATCGCCATCGACGAGGGGCTGTTCGGCGGGGTGGACGATCCGCTGTCCGACTACCTCCCGCAGGCGGCGGAGCCGGAGGACGCCCGCAAGCGTCAGATCACCCTGCGCCACCTGCTGACCCACACCTCCGGGCTGGAGTGGTATGAGTGGGGCGGCGGCCAGAGCAACTGGGCGGAGTTCCAGTCGGCCCCCGACTGGGTGGCCTATATCCTCGGGCGGCGGCTCACGGCCGAGCCGGGCGCGGCCTTCAACTACAGCACCGGAAACACCCACCTGCTCTCCGCGGCCCTTCAGCAGGCCGCCGGCAAAAGCCTGCTGGAATACGGGCGGGAGAAGCTCTTTGAGCCACTCGGGATGGACAGCGTCGTCTGGCGGGCCGACCCGCAGGGCGTCACCGACGGCGGCAACGGCATCTCCATGACCGCCCGGGACGCGGCCCGGTTCGGGCAGCTCTACCTCGAGGGCGGCGTCTGGAACGGCCGCCGCCTCATCCCCGCGGACTGGCTCGCCCAGTCCACGGCCGCGCAGAACAACGGCGCGGGGGACGGCACCGGCGGCTACGGCTACCAATGGTGGGTGCGTTCCTTTGGCGAAGGGGGCTACGACACCTACTACGCCTTCGGCGCATGGGGGCAGTACGTCTTCGTGGTGCCCGAGCTCGACCTGGTGACGGTCATCGCCAGCCACTACCCGCAGAACAGCTACGCGCCGCGCCCCTTCTTTACCGACTACGTCCTCGCGGCGTACGACGGGCGGCGGCCTGAATAAAAAACAACGAAACCGGCAATGAGGAAGGAAAGAGGGAACCGGACATGATCTACAAAGACTTTCAGGATTTGAAGCTCTCCGCGCTCGGGCTGGGCGCCATGCGCCTGCCCGTCGTCGACGGGGACGACGCGCGGATCGACGAGGCCGCGGCGGAAAAAATGGTCGATTACGCGATCAAGCGGGGAATCAACTATTTCGACACCGCGTGGGGCTATCACAGCGGGCGGTCCGAGCTCGTCATGGGGAAGCTGCTTTCCCGCTACCCGCGGGACCGCTTTTTCCTCGCGGACAAATTCCCCGGCTACGACCTCTCCAATATGGACAGGGTGGAGGAGATCTTCGAGGAGCAGCTGAAAAAATGCCGGGTGGATCGCTTCGATTTCTACCTCTTCCACAACGTCTGCGAGATGAATATCGACGCCTATCTGGATGAGCGGCACGGCATCTTCGACTATCTGGTCAGGCAGAAGGAGGCCGGGCGCATCCGGCACCTGGGCTTCTCCGCCCATGGGAGTTACGGGGTGATCGAGCGGTTCCTCAAGGCCTACGGCGACCGGATGGAGTTCTGCCAAATCCAGCTCAACTACCTCGACTGGACCTTCCAGGACGCGAAGGCGAAGATCGCCCTGCTCGACGGATACGGCATCCCCGTCTGGGTGATGGAGCCCCTGCGCGGCGGGCGGCTCGCCTCCCTCTCCCCGGAAGACGCCGCGAAGCTGAAGACGCTTCGCCCGGGGGAGGGCGTCCCGGCCTGGGCGTTCCGGTTTTTACAGTCGCTCCCGAGCGTCACGGTCGTGCTCTCCGGCATGTCCAGCTTCGCGCAGCTCGAGGAAAACCTCGGCACCTTCGAGGCGGAAAAGCCCCTCGACGCCCGCGAGACGGAGACCCTGCTCGCGGTCGCGGACGGCATGGTCCGGAAGATCGCGCTGCCCTGCACCGCCTGCCGCTACTGCACCTCCCACTGCCCGCAGGGGCTGGATATCCCCTCGCTGCTGGCGCTCTACAACGAGCACTGCTTCACGGAGGGCGGGTTCCTCGCGCCGATGGCCCTGTCCGCGCTGCCCGAGGACAAACGCCCGCCCGCCTGCCTCGGCTGCCGCAGCTGCGAGGCGGTCTGCCCCCAGCAGATCAGGATTTCAGAGGCCATGGCGGATTTCACGGCGAAGCTGAACGCGTGACCGTCCGCGCCCCCGCGTCCAGGCGGGACGATTCTCCGGTGCTGGCGGCGGCCCTCCGGGGTCGGCCGCGGATCGGATCTTCTGACGGAAAACAGGGGGCGCCTCAACGAGGCGTCCCCTGTTTTCCGTTGTCATTTCGGGCGGCGGCCGGCCTGCACGCCCGCGGAAAAATCCGCCAGGATCCGGTCCAGCGGGTCCCCCCGCACCATCTGCGCCGCCGCGCCGTTCAGGAGCTTCAGCAGGTTGAAGGGAATCCGTGAATCGGTGTCGCTGTATATCCGGTCCTCCCCGATCAGCGCGAGCTGCTCGGCAAACAGGGGGTCGCCGCTCTGCGCGCCCTGAAGCGGGCTCAGGCTGTTCTGTTCCGCCGCGTAGCTCTCGATGTGCTCCGGCTGCATCAGGAAATCCAGAAACCGCAGTGCCTCCTCCCGGTGCGGGCCCTCGTTGTTGACCCCCACGAGGACCGACGCGCGCACGCAGGTCAGCGGGCCCTCGTCCCCGACCGGAAGGCCGGCGTACCGGTATTGAAAGCCGGGCTCCCCGGCCAGAAAGGCGGACAGGCTCCAGCTCGGCGCCACGGCGAAGGCCACCCCGCCGCCCGCGAACTGTTCCCCGAGCACCTTGCGGTAGGACCGCGCGTCCGTCTCGCCGGACATCTGCTCCCGGTCGATCAGGCCGTTTTCCACCAGGGCGTACACGTCGCGGATTCCCCCGGCGTAGACCTCCTCCGCGGTCAGCCCTTCCGACACGGTCCGCGCGCCCTCGATAAAGGGCGCGGCCGAGCGCCCCGACATCAAAAAGGAGATGCTCGCGGCGTTGCCCTGATAGTTGACCATCGGCGTGTAGCCATGGTCGCGGACGATCTCCATGTCCCGCACCCACTCGTCAAAGGTGCGGGGCATCTCCCCGATCCCGCAGGCGCGCAGCACGTCCATATTGCCGAGCATCCCCACGACGCTCAGGCACATGGGCACCGCCGAAATTTTTCCGTCCACCGTGATAAGCTGTTGGATGATCGGGTTGTATCGCTGTACAAATTTCTCCCCCGAAAGGTCGGCGATCAGCGTGCCGTACCAGCCCCTGGTTTCGTAAGTGGTCAGCGCCTGGTCGCTGATCATGAACAGGTCGTCGGCGTACCCGTTCTCGAGACGGTTGGTCAGGATGTCGACGAAATTGTCCCCCAGCCCCTCGTAGACGATCACCACATCTTCATTTTGCTCCATGTAGCGGTTGAGGATGCCGTCGATCTCCTCCACCTTGTCCGCGCCCACCTTGAAGCCCAGAAAGCGCAGGTTGACCGTTTCCCCGGCCCCGTCCACCACCTGGACCCCCTTCTCCCGGCACCCTGCCGGGAGAAGGGCGAGCAGGACGGCCATGAGGGCGCAGACGGCTCTACGGCGCAGCTTCATCGCGTTTCTCCCCCTTCACCGCCCGCTCGATGGTCTGGAGCAGGTTCTGGATATCGATCGGCTTGGCGATATGGCCGTCCATACCGGTCTCCAGCGCGTGGGAAACGTCCTCGGAAAAGGCGTCCGCGGTCATGGCGAGGATCGGCAGGGAGGAATCGGCCCGCCCGAGCGACCGGATCGCGCGCGCCGCGTCATAGCCGTTCATGCGCGGCATCTGGATGTCCATGAGCACCAGATCGTACCGGCCCTCCCCGCCCGAAACGAACCGGTCCACGGCTTCCTCCCCGTCCGC
This sequence comes from Anaerotruncus massiliensis (ex Togo et al. 2026), assembly GCF_900199635.1. Classification (GTDB taxonomy): domain Bacteria; phylum Bacillota; class Clostridia; order Oscillospirales; family Ruminococcaceae; genus Anaerotruncus; species Anaerotruncus massiliensis. Next base: position 2,466,911 of record NZ_LT962687.1, read on the forward strand.
CGCCCGGTCCACCTCGGCGCCAAAGTGGCTCAAAAGCTCCACCGCGATCTCCGCGTTCAGTTCGTTGTCCTCCGCCAGCAGGATGCGAAGGCCGTCGAGCGGGCGGTCCTCCGTACGGTCCGCGGCGGGATTGGTTCCGCCGCCCAGCGCCGCCGCGACCTTCGACGCAAGCAGGGGCTTGCCGAGGCAGCCCGTTCCCTCCGTCGTCCCGGCGGACGGCAGGCTGAACCCGCTCAGGCAGAGGACGGCGCCGCACCGGCGCGCGGCTTTTTCCGGTCTGCTTCCGAGCCGGTCGTCCACGATCACAAGATCCGGTCCCGAGCCGTCCGGCATTTCCAGCGTCTCCGGTACGGACCCTGCGCAGGATACCCGGTATCCCGCCGCCGAAAGCGTGAGCCGCGCGGCCTCCAGCGTCTCGGGGTCGGCGTCGGCCACCAGGACGGCCTTGCCCGCCGGCTGCCCGCCGTCCCCGTCCGGCAGCGCCGCGGGCAGGGAAAGCCGTACGCGGAAGGCGCTGCCCCGCCCGAGGGCGCTCTCCACCGTGATCTCCCCGCCCATCAGGCGGACCAGCTGCGCGCTGATCGCCATGCCGAGCCCCGTGCCCCGGCTGAGGGAATTTTTCTCCTGCGTGAACGGCTCGAACACCATCGCCTGGTACTCGGGGCTCATGCCGACGCCGTTGTCCTCCACCTCGATCCGCACCAGCATGTTGTCCGCGCGCTGCGGATCCCGCCCGCCAAAGAGCCGCAGGCGGATGCGGCCCCCCTCGGGCGTGTATTTCACCGCGTTGGACAGGATGTTGACGAGGATCTGGCTCAGACGCATCCCGTCCCCGACCAGGCATTCCGGGCCGTCCCAGAAGGCGCAGGCGTCGAACGCGTGCCCGCGACCGCGCATCAGCGGCAGGACGAGATCGACCGCCTCCTCGACCACCGCGCCGATCGGGAAGGGGGCGTGTTCGAGCGTCATCTTGCTGCTCTCGATCTTCGACATGTCCAGCACGTCGTTGATGATCCCGAGCAGGTATTTGGACGAGACGCCGATCTTGTCGAGGCAGGCGGCGATCCGGTCCCGGTCGCCGGTGTTCAGCTTCATGATCTCGGTCATGCCGACGATGGCGTTCATCGGCGTGCGGATTTCATGGGACATGTTGGAGAGGAAGCTGCTCTTGGCCTCGCTGGCGAGCTTTGCCGCCTCCACCTCCGAACGCAGCTTCCACCGGCGGCGGCTCATCCAGAGCAGGAGCGCCGCGCCCAGCAGCACCGTGACGCCCAGCAGGACGATGGCCGCGATGGCGATCATGCCGTTTTCCTGCAGCGCGTCCGACGGGATGATCGAAACGATGAACCAGTCGGCCCGCTCTTCGAGCGGGACAAAGCAGAAATAACAGTTCTCGTCGCGGAAATCCAGCTGCACCGTGCAGGCCTCGCCCCGGGCCAAGACGGCGCGGATCTCTGCGATTACCGCCGGGTCGTTGCTGCGGTAGGCCTCGAGCATGGTGAACAGTCCGGAGTAGAGCCCCTGCCCGAATTTGTTGTGGGGCAGCATGATGAAGGTCCCCTCGCCGCCGGAGATCATATAGCAGTAGCCCTGCTGGCTGTGGAACTCCATGAAGTCGTCCATGTACAGGTCGTCGAGCACGCACTCGGCGTAAAACCGGCAGGGGACGCCCGCCACCGTGCCGGAGACGGCGACCGCGGTCTGCCAGCGGCCGCTCTTTCCGAGGTACCCCGCGGAAAACGCGCCGTCCTCCGGGCAGAGCTCCTCCAGCCGCGCGGCGTCCCCGGCGGTCAGGCCGTAGTCCTCCGTCAGCGGCGCGCCCTCCTCCGTCACGACGTGGAGGCGGAAGATCGGGTGGCCGTCCAGCTGGCGGGAGGCCATCTCCCCCACCTCGCCGGGGCCCGCGCCGCTCGAGGCGACGCTCCGTGAAAAGGCGGCCAGCGACGAACGGATATCCTCCAGCCGCAGCTCCATCACCTCGGCGGATTTCAGCGTCATCTCCCACGCGAGGGTCTTGCTCTCGTTCACGATGCGCGTATAGAGGTGGAAGGTGAACGCGCCGACCCCCAGCAGGATGAGGAGCAAAATCAGGGCCGCCCCGGCAATCGACCGCCCGCCGCCGGGTTCCCGGCCGGATCCTTTCTTCATCTCGCGTCCCTCCTGACCGTGGGGCCCGGACGGGCCCCGTGTGTGATGCTTTTCCCCGCGGCGCGGGATCACTGCCGCGCCGCGAAAGCGCGGAACCGTTCCGCCTCGTTTTCCAGAAAGCCCTGCCAGCCGGCGGCGATGCGCTCGAAATCCCGCGCGCGCAAATCCGCCTGCGCCTGTGCGATCGTCCCGGAAAACGCATTGTCAAGCCGGTTTTCCCCGAGCCGCCTCAGCGTGGCCGGATAGCCGCAGGCCAGCAGCTCGTTGAGCTTGCGGTAGCACTGGCGCACCGCCGCGGACGGGCAGGCGTCGGTGATGAAGGCGAGGTATGCCTCAAAGACAAGGTAGCTCTTTTTTTCCTCCCGGATCCGCGCGAACCGTTCCGCCAGCCGGTCCAGCGTCTCCCCGGACGCCGCCTCCAGCGTAAAGAGGGACACCTTCCGGACGGTCAGCGCCAGAAACTCCAGGCTCTCCGCGTAGAGCCCCAGCGCCTCGCGGACCTCCGGTTTGGAAAAGTCGATCCGCCGGGGGTCCATGAGGACCCGCGTCCCCTTCCCCTGGAAGGACGCGGCGACGCCGAGCCCGGCCAGCAGGTCCAGCGTGCGCCGGACCGTGGAGACCGCGACGCCGAACCGCTCCGCCATCCGCGGGAGGGAGGGGAGAAAGCTCCCGACCGGGTAGCGTTCCTCCAGGATCTCCCGGATGATGCGGGAGGCGATCGAATAGCGCAGCTGGGGACGCTGCCGGTAGATGTTCCACTCGAACGGGACCGGGCGGACGTCCTCCAGCGCGTACTCCGCGCGCGCCGTTTCGAGGAAGGCGAACAGCTCGTCGATGTCCTGCTTCCAGCCGGCCAGACAGGCGCGCTTCGCACGGTCAGCGTCCCCGCCGGCCCTCAGCTCCCGCAGGCAGTCCTCCGCCGCGCCGTGGGCGTCCAGCAGGGGAAAGCACAGGTACCGGATCATCTCCCAGCAGAGGTTCATGACCAGATGGTTGCCCAGCGAGGAGAGGACGGTCAGGGAAAACCCCGCCGCGGCCGGCGGCGCCCCCGTCCTCTCCCGGTTCCAGGTCCGGAGCCCCGCCTCCCAGAGCGGGTCGTACAGGAGCCCGCCGGTCCGGACGATATCGAGGATCCCCTCCCGGCGCGGCACGAAATACCGCGCGGCGTTTTCCCGGAACCGGGCGGATCCCGCCCGGTAGACCACCCGGGCGGCCTTTTTCGCCTCCACCCGGATGAGGCCGTCCGCCTCCAGCCGGGCCAGCGCGCTGCGGACGGTCGGGACAGCCACATGGAACTCGGAAGCGATCCGCGGGATCGCGGGCAGGGAATCCCCGAAGGCGCAGCGGCCGAAGCAGATTCTGGCCGCATAATAATCATATATCAGCTTATACCGTTCGTATGTCCCTTCCACGGGCGCGCCTTCCTCCCTTTCTCACGCCCGCGGCGGACCGCCGCCCGCATCCTCCAGCGCGCGGCGCAGCGTGCTCTGCAGGATGGCGGTGTCGATCGGTTTCGCCACGTGGGCGGTCATTCCGGCCGCGAGGGCCGCCTGCACATCCTCCGAAAAGGCGTTCGCCGTCATGGCGATGATGGGGACCGTCCGGGCGTCGGGGCGGTCCAGCCCCCGGATCGCCCGGGCGGCCTCGTAGCCGTTCATCTCGGGCATCTGGATGTCCATCAGGACGGCGTCGTAGGTGCCCGGCGCCCGCTCCCGGAACTCCCGCACCGCCTTGGCGCCGTTGGTCCGGACCACCGTTTCCGCCCCGTAGATCTCCAGCAGGCCGCAGAGAATCTCGGCGTTGATCTCGTTGTCCTCCGCCACCAGGATGCGGCGGCCGGCGAAAGGCGCCTCCTCCGAGGGGGCCGCGGACTGCGGCCCGGCCGCCTTCCCGGCGGGGAGCCCCGAGGCCCCGCCGGCCTCGCACTCGAGCTCCACCGTGAAGGCGGAACCCTCGCCGGGCCGGCTCTCCACCGAGATCGTGCCGCCCATCAGGTCGACCAGCCCCTTGGCGATGCTCAACCCCAGGCCGGTCCCCTCGACGCGCGTCGCCTCCCTGCTGCGGGAAAAGGGGTCGAACATCGAGGCGAGGAATTCCTCCGACATCCCGATCCCCGTGTCGCGCACGACGAAGCGGTAGCGGACGCGGCCCGCGCTTTCCGCGGACAATTCCTCCGCGAAAAACTCCACCCTTCCCCCCTCGGGGGTGAACTTGACCGCGTTGCTCAGCAGGTTGAGCAAAATCTGGCTGACGCGCAGGGCGTCCCCGATGAACCGCTCCTGACGGACCCGGCCGGCTCGCGCGCAGAAGGAGAGCCCCGCCGCGCGGGCCTGCGGCTCGATGATGGTCGAGAGCTGCTCCAGCAGGCCGGGGACGGACATCTCCATCCGGTTGAGCGTGATCTTGCCGCGCTCGATCTTGCTCATGTCCAGAATGTCGTTGATCAGGCTGAGCAGGTGCCGGGAGGAGACGGAGATCTTCCGCAGGCAGTCGGCGACCCGCGCGGGGTCGTCGATGTAGGCGCTGGCGAGCGCGGTCATCCCCATGATCGCGTTCATCGGCGTGCGGATGTCGTGGCTCATGGAGGAGAGGAAGTCGCTCTTGGCGCGGCTGGCCTCCTCCGCCAACTCCAGCGCCTGCTCCAGGGCCTTTTTGGACCGGCGTTCCTCCGCCAGCATATCGGTCACGTCGGCGCGCACCATGCACACCGTCTTGTGCTCTCCATCCCCCCACAGGACGGTGATCTGCTTATAGCGCAGACCCTCCTCCGAACGGTGCGGGAAGACGAAGTCATAGCCCGCGGGCTGCTCCTCGAGATGCCGGAGCATCGTCTCCAGCCGGAGCTGGCGCTCCAGCTCCTCCGTCCCTCCCTCTGGGTTATAGCGCCTGGCGATCAGTTTGATGGAGGCGTTGTAGTCCTCCACGACGAAGGGGGGCAGGTTTTCCAGCACCGTCTGGCGGGTGTGCATCGTCATGCGCCTGGTGACCACCTGGATGAGGCCCAGCAGCTCGAAGGTGTAGGCCACGACGTTCAGCAGCCCCTGCTGCTCCCGCACCGAATCGGTGATGTCCGCCCGCGCAAGGCAGACCCGCCCCAGCCGCAGGTCGATGGCCGAAACGGTGAGCTTTTTGGTGAGGACCTCCCCCCGCTCCCCGAAGATGGCGTAGTGGAAGGAATAGGAGTCCTCCCTTTGCAGGCGCTCCATGATGTAGTCCGGGTCCAGCAGGGTCTTCACCTGCTCGCGGTCCCTGGGCACCACCTGTTTTTGGAGCATGTAGGCGATCCGGTCGGAATGCCGGCCCTCCTGCGCCGGGATGTCGCCCGCGTCCATCTCCCCGTTGAGGACGCGGTAGCGGTCCTCGGGGACGTCCACGTCGACCACGAGGTCGCTGCCCGCCACCGACAGGCGGCGCAGGATGCGTTCGGAGATGGTCTGCTCGGTGATGTCGGTGACGGTCAGGATGCCGGTGACGTCCCCCGTGTCGGGGGTCTCCACCAGATTTACCTTGAAGCGCACGTAGCGCCCGCGCTTCTCCTTCGGGAGCCGGACGAAGAAGTCCCGGATGATTTCCGTGTCGCCCCGGTCGAAAGCCGCCTGGGAGGGCCCGTTCAGGTAAGCCTCCCTAAAAATCCGCCGGCCCTCCTCGTCGACGACCAGGTTCGAAAGCCCCATGAAAAAGGTCTCCCGCTCGGTGCCGAAGGTGCTCAGCAGGCCGGAGTCGGTGTGGTCGATGATCTCGAGGATCTGATCCCGCGTGACGTTGCAGTGGCCCACGACCAGCGCGTTGGGTCCGGGCGTGCGGTAGTGCTGGAGGATCCGGTCGTTGAACTGCTTCCGGAGCTCCTCCCGTTCCTCCCGCTCCCGGGTCATGTCGTGGTAGCCCGCGTAGATCCGGAGCTCCCCGTCCTCGCTCTGGAGCATCGAAAGGCTGTTTTTCACCCAGATGTAGCCGCCGTCGCCCTTCTTCAGCCGGTAGATCAGCTCACAGCTGCTCTCACCGCCGCCGATGAACTCCGCCATCCGCGCGGCGACCGCCTCCCGGTCGTCCGGGTGCACCCCGGCCATGGCGTCCCGCCTGTAGAGCTCCCACGCCGCCTCCTGCGTCATCCCCGTCATAGCGGCGAACCCGTCCGACAAAAACTCGGGGATCATGCTGCCGTCCGGCTTGTAGCGGACCACGGCGACACCCCCCGGAAGGTGCTTGACCACCGTCTGGAAATACTGCTCCAGGCGCGCCTTTTCCTTCTGGGTCCGGACCTCCTCGGTCACGTCGTGGACGTACTTCACATAGGCCGGGATGCCGTTCCAGTCGCTCTCCATGAAGCGGGTGGTGTAAAACCGCCCGCTCCCGTCCACCGCCATCTCGTGCGCCTTTCCGTCGGGCGCGTGGCTGTGAAGCGTGCAGAACACGCAGGGCGCGTCCCTCCCGTGCAGCGCGGCGTAGCATTTCTGCCCGACGCGGCCGCCGCTCTTCGCGAACAGCTCCCGCGATTCGTTGATGTAGAGCAGGTCGTAATTCTTCCGGTCGATGACGTAAATGCCGTCCGCCGTCTCGTTCGCGATGCTCTGGAAGAGCTGCGCCTCCGCCGACATGCCGGTGAAGACCCCGTAAAACCGGGTGGATTCCGACAGCGGTCCCATCCGGCGGCCGTTGAGGTGCAGCCAGACGAGGGTCCCGTTCTTATGGCGCATCCGGCAGGAGATGTCGAGTACCTTCCCGCTTTCCAGCGCGGCCCGCGCCGCGGCGAGGACCCGGGGCCTGTCCGCCTCATATACGGCGTCGAAGGCGTCCCGCCGGACGATCTCCCCGTATTCCTCCCGCGTGTAGCCCGTGAGGGCGGGCACGCCCGCGGAGAAATAGGTGGGGACGAACCGCCCCTCCTCCACCCGGTAGCCGGCGATCCCGCCCGGGATCGAGTTGACCAGGTGGTCGAGCTCCAGCTGGGTCTCCTTGAGCGCGGTGATGTTGTGGAACACGCACTGGAGCAGGGGGCGGCCGCGCTCCTCCCCCACCTGCTTCGCCTGGGCGTGCACCCAGACGATGTGCCCGTCCCGGTGCAGCTTGCGGAATTCAAAGTCCGCCACCGTCCGGTCGCGCAGGGCCTCCCTGGCCTTCGCGGCCACCATCGCGGCGTCCTCCGGATAGGTCATCTCGATCGCGTCCCGTTTGATCAGTTCCCGGTACTCCTCCACGGTGTACCCGGTCAATTCCGGCACGCCGTCGGAGAAATAGACCGTCTCAAAGATGTCCGACACCCGGTAGATGGCAACCCCGCCCGGGATGGCGTTGACGATGTCCTGCATCTTCTCGTTGGCAGCCTTCAGCTCTTCCTCCAAATGCACGCGCTCGCTGACGTCGGTGTAGATGCCGTAGAAGATTTTGGCGCCGTCCTCATGGGTCTTGATCGTTCCGTCGAGGTTGATCCAGCGGTATTCCCCCCGCCGGTCGTTCCACAGCCGGTAGGAGTGCCGCACGCTGCCGCCGCCATGGTACGCGGCGGCGATCTTTTCCCGCAAAAGCCCGACGTCCTCCGGATGCACGCCCAGGTAGTCGGTCTTCTCCCGGACCGACCGGATGTGCTCGTCGGAATAGCCCACGACCTCATAGAAGGCGGGGTTGTGGAAGAGCGGCACGATTTCGGGCCACTCGATCCGGTAGACGCACAGCCCGCAGGGGACGCTGGTAAAGGTCTCCTTCAGCCCCTCCTGCAGCCGGTCGGCGCGCTCCGACTCCGCCCGCTGCTCGGTGACGTCCCTGACGTACTCGATATGCGCGGGCCGGTCCCCCCAGTCGACGAGCTTCCCGCTGAGCTGGTAGACGCGCCCGTTGAGGGGGTGGCGGTACTCGCGGACGAGGACGTCGTCCCGGCTCATTCTACCCGCGTGGCAGAAGGGGCAGGCGGACTGGTAGCCCGCGATGTGGTAGCAGCAGGCCTCGCCGCCGTCCGGCGGCAGGAGCGTCTCCCGCGCCCGCCGGTTGGCGTAGAGCACCTGCCGGCTCTCGACGTCGCTGACAAAGATGGCGACCGGGTCGTTGTCCAGGATGGCCTGGAGCTGCCGGACCTCCGGCGCAGAGAGAGGGCTTTCCCACGTCATGTCGGTTCTCCTTTCAGGGCTTCCAAAAACAGCCCCGCCCGCTCGAATTCCTTTCGCACGGCCCGGTACAATTCGGGGTAGTCGTTTCGCTCCTCCCGCAGGCGCAGCGGCTCCACGACGGCGCACGCCGCCTTGTAAAGCGGGTCGAGCCCCAGGTTCCCGGCGACCCCCTTGAGCGAATGGGCGGCTTCGAACGCGCCGCCCAGGTCGCCGGATTCCAGCGCGTCGCCCAGCCGATTCACGCTGCCGTCCCGGGGCAGCATGCCGAGCACGCGCAGATACATGGCCTCGTTCCCCAAAAAGCGCCGCATCGTGCCGTCGTAATCCGCGCCGTAGGCCTCGAAGGCCGCACGAAAATTCCCCATCTCCTAACCCTCCTGTTTCCGGAAAATAAAGTCGTAGAGCGTCTGGTAGAGCCGGTCCGGGTCGATCGGCTTGGCCAGGTGGGCGTCCATCCCGGCGGCCTTGCTCTTTTCGATGTCGTCGTCGAAGGCGTTCGCCGTCATGGCGATGATCGGAATGGCCGCCGCGTCGGCGTTGCTCAGGTGGCGGATGGTCCCGGCGGCCGTCAGGCCGTCCATCAGCGGCATCCGGATGTCCATCAGGATCGCGTCGTAATACCCTTTTGGGGATTTGCTGAACAGCTCCATCGCCCGCAGCCCATTTTCCGCCGTCTCCACCGCGAAGCCCTTGCTCTCCAGCAGCATGACCGCCACCTCGGTGTTGAGGGCGTTGTCCTCCGCCAGCAGCACCCGCCTGCCGGTGAAGTCGTAATCGGCGCCGTCCGGCTGCTGCGCCCGCTCCTCCTTCTCCCCGAGCGCCCTGGAGAAGGCGGAGACCAGGGAGGATTTGAACATCGGCTTGCTCATCAGCAGGTTGACGCCCGCCAGCTTCGCCTCATGCTCGATCGATATCCAGTCGTAGGCGGTCATGATGATGATCGTGACCTCCGTCCCCACGATGGCGCGGATCTGCCGGGCCGTCTCGATCCCGTCCATCTCGGGCATCTTCCAGTCGATCAGGATCATGTCGTAATACTTCCCGCCGCCCCACAGCTCCCGGACCCGGTCGACCGCCTTGCGGCCGCTGTCGACCCATTCGGCCATGACGCCCATCTCGTGGAGGGTGACGACGGCGCTCTCGCAGACCGCCACGTCGTCGTCCACCACCAGCGTCTTGAGGTGGGAGAAGTTGTGGTGCTTCTTCAGGTTATGGCGGAGCTTCTCCTCCTCGGTGATGCCCAGCTTCACGTCGACGGTGAACTCGGTGCCGATCCCCTTGATCGAACGCGCCGTGATCTTCCCGCCCATCAGATCCACGATGTTCTTGGAGATCGCAAGGCCCAGCCCGGTGCCGCCGAAGAGGGCGGTGGTGCCGGTGGACTCCTGCGAAAAGGGCTCGTAGATGTGGGGGAGGAACTCCTCGCTCATGCCCACGCCCGTGTCGTTGACGATGAAGCGGAGCTCGGCGTCGTTTTGGGTCCGACGGCGCTGGGCGGCGGAGAAGGTGACCTTCCCGCCCTCGCCGGTGAACTTGATCGCGTTGGAAAGGATGTTGAGGAGCACCTGCTGGAGCTTCATCGCGTCCCCGATATAGTAGTCGTCGAGCACGGGGTCCACGATGCACTCGTAGTCCACCCCCTTGGAGGCCGCCTGCGCGTGGCAGATGGTGCTGATGCCGCCCAAAAAGTCCTCGGTGGGAATTTTTTCGCTCTTCATCAGCATCTTGCCGCTCTCGATCCGGCTCATGTCCAGGATGTCGTTGATGAGGGAGAGCAGGAAACGGGAGGAGATCCCGATTTTGGAGATGCAGTCGGCCACCTGGTCGTCGTCCCCGATCGAATTGGCCGCGATGGTGCTCATGCCGATGATCGCGTTCATGGGGGTGCGGATCTCGTGGCTCATGCGGGAGAGGAAGTCGCTTTTGGCGGCGTTGGCCTGCTCCGCGGCCACGAGCGCCGCGGCCAGCTCCTCCTTCTGCTTCTGCTCCCGCCGCACCACGTCGGTCACGTCCGCCCGCGTCATGCACACCCGGCCGAGCTCCCGGCTGATGTAGAAGACCTGGAAGCGCTTGACCCGCCGTTCCCCGGCCTCCCGAAGCTCCAGCACGAAGGTGTAGGCGTCCTGTCCGGCAAGCCGCCGCCGGATGTAGCCGAAATCGAGCTTCTGTAAAAACTCCGCCCGTTCCGCCTCGTCCATGCAGCGCTCGGCGGATTTTTGGGCCTCCTCCCGGAAATCCCCCTGTGCCGGGATGGAGAGCGGACGCTTGCCGCCGCAGGCGGCCACGCGGTACCCGCCGCCGTTCAGGTCGATGTCGGCGATGACGTCGTAGTCCAGTTCGGCGATCCGGTTGAGCAGCTGCTCCTGCAGCCGCTGCTCGGTGACGTCCGCCGTATAGAAGAACATGATGACGTCGCCGGTGGCGGGGTTCAGGCAGGTCCGCAGGTTCGTGCTGCCCCAGAAAAGGCTCCCGTCGTTGCGCCTGCGCAGGAAGCTCAGGCGGTAGTCCACCTTCCCCGCCGCGTAGTCCTCCAATACCTTGCCGCGCGCGAGCATCCGGCGGATCTCCACCCCGTAGGCGGCGTCCACGGCGGACCCGGAGAGGTTCTGGATCGTCTTCACGTAGGTGTCCCCCACATGCGCGACGGCCACGTCCAGGGTGGCCTGGTAGCTCTCCAGACGGTCCCGGGAGACGTTGATGGTCCCCTGGATGCTGCCCTCCCGCGAGGCGAGCTCGGAGAAATAGGCAAGCTCCTCCTCGTAGAGCTCCCGGACCCGGTCGCGAAGGCGCCGCTCGTCGGTGACGTCCACGAAGACGCAGTAGAAATACTGCTCCTCGCCCCGCTCCCGGAAGAGCTGCGCCTTGATGGAGACCCACTTGACGGCGCCGCCCCTGCAGATGACCCGGTGCTCCAGCTGGATGGTATCCCCCCGCAGAAGCTGCTCCTCCAGCAGGGCGGCCGACGGGGCGAAATCGTCCGGGTGGATCACCGCGGACATCCGGTTCCCCATGGCCGCGAATTCCTCGCGGGTGTAGCCGATGAACTCAAACAGGCCGTCGTTGGCCTCGATCACCGTGAAATCCGCGTCGGACCGGCAGCGGAAGACCGCGCCCGGGATGTTGTTGTAAAGGCGCAGGACCTCCTCCTGCGCCTCCCTCTGCGCGGTGATGTCGACGCAGACCGACGCGATCGCGGGGCGTCCGTCCTCCGCGACCGTCCTGCGCCCCGCGTCGTGGACCCATATGTAGGAGCCGTCCTTCTTTTTCATCCGGTACTCGACGACGTATTCTCCCTTTTCCGCGAGCTGGGCCTCCACCTGCTCGTCCACCATCCCGCGGTCGTCCGGGTGCATGCAGTTGGCGACCAGCCCGCCGATATCGGCCACGAAGTCCGCCTCGCTCTCATAGCCGAGGTAACGGAGCATCTGGCGGTTGATGAAGTAGAAGGGGAAGCCCTCCTCGATGTACCCGCCCATCATGCCGCCCAGCAGCGAATCGTTGAGCAGCTCCTGCCGCTGCCTGGCGATCTGCTCCACCACCAGGGTCTGGGGGTAGTGCTCCTTCCCCCGCTGGCTGCCGCCCGGCTCCGCGAAATGCAGGCTGCGCACCAACCAGGTCTCGCCGTCCTCCCGCACGAGGGTGCAGAAGATGCGAAGCCGCCAGGTGTACTGCGTATTCTTCAGGGTCATCTCCGCGGACAGGCAGCAGACATGCTCCGCCGCCATCTGCTCGTGGAGCGCCTCCAGCACGCAGGCGAAGGGCTCCCGGAGCTCCCCCACGTCCGCCCGCAGGTAGGCGGACATCTCCTCTTTCCCGCGGGCCAGCTCGTCTTCTCCCGTGCCCACGAAATCCACCGCGTCGGACAAAAACCCGATCGCCGCCTCCGCGTCCCGCCGTTCGAACCAGTCGCGGCAGAACGCCTCCACGGCCCCCATGGCCGTCCCCCGATAACCCATATCCCTTACCCTTTCCATAGACAGCATTTCCCCTTGCCCTCCGCCTTCGCGCGGTAGAGCGCCCGGTCCGCCCGGGCGATCAGCTCCGTCACCGGCTCCTCCGAGACGCTGAAAACGATCCCCCCGGTGCAGGCGGCCGCGGCCCCCTTTGGGGCGCAGATCTCCCGGGCGGCCCGGCAGATCTCCCCGCCCTTCTTCAGCGCCGCCTCCTCGGAGCGCACCTGTCTCATGACCACCACGAATTCGTCCCCGCCGTAGCGGGAGAGAATGTCGTTTTCGCGGGTGTGCGCGCGCAGGAGCGCGCTGAATTCCTCAATGAGCCGGTCGCCCTCCACATGCCCGAAGGTGTCGTTGGTCTTCTTCAGGTCGTCCAGGTCGAAGAGGCAGACCGCCAGCGGCAGGTCCTCCGCCCGCAGCGCGCCCGCGGCGGCGGTGAAGCCCCGCCGGTTCAGAAGGCCCGTCTGGTAGTCCCGGCAGGCCTCCTCCTGCAGGGAGTCCTTCCACTCCTGGAAGGCGGTGGTCCCCATCGCCCGCAGCACCTGCCTGCGCAGGCTCTTGGCGGTGTGGGGCTTGTCCACGTACTCCTCCGCGCCCAGCTCCAGCGCCTTTTCCTCCAGCAGCGCGTCCGGCGGGCCGGTGACGATGACGGGCGTGCTCCACACGGCCCGGCTGCGCTTCACGGCCTCCAGCGCCGAGAAGTCGTCCGACCCCGGCAGCGTGGCGCTGAGGAGCACGGCGGCGAGCTTGTCCCGGTTCGCCGCGATGCAGTCGAGCGCGGCGCGCCCGGTCCCGGCCTCCATGACCTGGAAGAGATCCTCAAAGGTCTCCCGCACCAGATCCCGGTAGGCCGCGTCCTCATCGGCGGCCAGGAAGACCGGCCGCCGGCGTTTGGCGCCCGGCTCCTGCTCCGCGACGGCCCCCTCTTCCCGAAGCAGCTTTTCAAACTCTTCGCTGGGCACCGGGCGCACAAAGTAGTAGCCCTGCACATAGTCGCAGTCGATCTCCCGCAGGCGTTCGAGCTGCTCCCGCGTCTCCACGCCCTCGGCAACCACATGCAGTTCCATCCAGCGCGCCAGATCCATGATGAAGCGCAGGATCCCCTGGTCGACGGGCTTTGCCGTCTCGCTCTGGATAAAGCGCATGTCCAGCTTCAGCACGTCGATCGGCAGACGGTTGAGCATGTTGAGGGAGGAGTACCCGCTCCCGAAGTCGTCCATTTCGATCACAAAGCCCAGCTCCCGCAGGCGGGCCGCCGTTTCAATGATCTGGTTGGGGTCCTCGGTGTAGGCGCTCTCCGTGATCTCCAGATGGAGCCGCGCGGGCGCCAGCCCGTATTTCCGCACCGTTCCCAGCAGGATCTCCGCGATATCCGCCTGATAGATGTCCGCCCGGGACACGTTGACGGAGACCGGGATGGACGGCAGGCCGGCGTCGTCCCACTTGCGCAGGAAGGAACAACTCCTGTCCCAGACGAAGCGGTCCAGCTTGGTGATGAACCCGTTGCGCTCGAAGAGGGGGATGAACTCCGCGGGGGACTGGAGGCCCCACTCGGGGTGCGCCCAGCGCACCAGCGCCTCCGCGCCCGCCAGGCGGCTGTCCCTGATCCGGTATTTGGGCTGGAGATAGACCTGGAACTGCCCCTGCGCCAGGGCGGACTCCATATTGTCGATGATGGCCTGCTCCCGCAGCAGCTTGCCCCGCAGCTGGTCGTCGTAGGCGGCGAAGTACTTGCCGTACTGGCCCTTGATGCTGCGTGCGGCCAGCAGCGCCCGGTCGCACATCTGCTCGACCGGGACGCCGCAGTCCTCGACCGTGTAGATCCCCCACTTCATCACAATGCTCCGGGCGTTCGCGAGGGCGTTTACCTCCCCGCTCACCCGGACGAACATCTCATCGCTGTAGTCCGTCCGGCGCTCCAGCAGGCAGGCGAACTGGTCCGCGTTGAGCCTCCCGCAGATCCCCGCGTCGCCGATGACCGTGCGGTAGAGCGCCGCGATGTCGTGCAGCAGGCGGTCCCCCGCCGGAATGCCGAAAATGTCGTTGATGAGCTTGAAGTTGTCGATGTCGGAGCAGACGATGTCATACTCCTTCTCCGGGTTCTGCCGGAGGGTCTCCCGGACCCGCTGGTAAAAATATTCCTTGCTGCACAGGCCGGTCAGCCGGTCGTACTGGAACTGGTTGATCATGGCGGCGGTCTCCCGCAGGCTGATGATGCTGGCGGCGCGGTGCAGGATAATCTGCGCCTTATAGGGCTTGGCCACAAAATCCGTGGCGCCATGGGACAGCGCCGCCACCTCGTCGGCCTCGCTGTCGCTCTGCGTGGTGACGATGACCGGGATGGACGCGTAATCGGGGTGGGCCTTGACGATCGAGAGGAAGGTGTAGCCGTCCATGACGGGCATGACGATATCCAGCAGGATCAGGGCGATCCTCTCCCCGTACAGCTCCAGAAGGCCGAGCGCCTCCCGCCCGTCCCCCGCCTCGAGGACCCGGTACTCCGAAGACAGGATCCCGCTGAGCGTCGCCCGGTTGATCTCGCTGTCTTCCACTACCAAAACCGTTTTTTGTGCAGCCATATCTTTGCCCCTTGCTCCAACACGGACCCGGCCGTGGGCATACGCCCGCGGCTTCTCCGTTTACTCTGTTCACATGATGTTTACATTCTATCACGGCGGAGGCGGCTTGTGCAATCTTTTTCGGCGTATTATGACCAAACAGGCGGATATTCCGCCAGGAGGGCCCTTCTTGTTCCATCTCTGTAAGATACTGGATTTCGGCTGGAAAAAAAGAAGGCCCCGTCCCCCTCCTCTGGAGAGGGGCGGGGCCTTGCGCGCGGCCGCGTCCGGATATGCAAGCGGACGCCCGCGCCGATTCGGAGCTATGGACACGCATGGGCTTCCCGCGAAGCTTCCATCCGCACCTCCACCGAGAAGCACCCCTCCTCCCGGCCCGCCGTGACCGCGCCCCCATACCGTTTCGCGATCTCCCGGATGATCGGCAGGCCGAAGCCATGGGCGCGTTTATCCGCTTTGCTGGTGCCCTTGTCCGCCGCGTCCTCACAGGCGCTGTTGCGGCAGAGCACCTCCATTTCGCCGTCCGTCCAGGAGACGCCCAGGGAGATCCAGCGTTCGGCCGCGGCCGAACGCTGACAGCCCTCCATGGCGTTGTCCAGCAGGTTCATCAGCAGCGAGGTGAGATCGCCGTCGTCAAACGGGAGCTTCTCCGGCAGCCGGGCGAGGTCGAGTTCAACGAAAATATCCATCTGCGCCGCCCGGGCGAGCTGAACCGCAAGGACGGCGTCGATGAGGCTGTGGCCGGTATAGTCCTGCGGCGCCGTGCCGCCCAGCTTCGGGGCGATCTCGTCGAGGTAGTCGGACAACTCCCCAAGCGCGCCGACGTCCAGATAGTAACGGATGAGCGTCAGCCGGCTGCGGCTCTCATGGAGCTGTTCCCGGGTGCGGCGCACATACTCTTCCGACAGGCGGGCCTGTTCGGCGCGCGCCGCGAGCTGGACCTCCGCCACCCTTTCCCGCATGTGCAGGGCGTCGCGCTCCCGGTAGACGCGCACCGTGTCAAAGCAGAGCACGCCGCAGATCACCAGAATCAGGACGCCGCCCGCCTGCTCGATGAACCACCCCAGCAGGATGGGCTCGTACAAGGGCAGGAGCCGGTCCATGATCAGCGCGCAGGCGAAGACGCAGCTCCCCGCGAGCAGCGCCCTCGAATAGCGCAGGCTCCGGCGCAGGGCCCACCAGCAGGAGGCAAGCATACAGAGGGCTGTCGCCCACTTGTAGGCCGACAGCACGCCCGACCAGGCCATCAGTGCCCCGGCGCTTTCGGCCGGGAAGACGCGCACCAGCAGAATCCCGGCGCAGACCGCCGCGCCGGCCGCGCAGGCGGGATAATATGCGCGGCGGGGCAGCGCCATGATGCGGGCCTGCAGCCAGGCCAGCGTCGGGAAGAGGCCGTAGGTCCCGAGCCGCTCAAGCACCGGCCACACGCCCCCCTGCCAGCCGAGCGCCTGGGCGATGGGCCATGCGGTGCTCAGGCAGAAGCACAGGCAGAGCAGCGCCAGCGCGCCGTATGGGATGGAGAAGTGATAGCCGGACCGGACCAGCAGGCAGAGCAGGCCGATGAGCGCCGCGACGGCGCACGCGGCACAGTGGATGATTACCCGCAAAAAGCTCGCCCGGCTTACTTCCGACGGACTGCCGAAGGCGGGCGGATAGACCATGCCGCTGTACACGCCGTCCCGGTCCTCCACCTCGACGACGATTTCGATCCGCTCCCCGGCGGTGAAGGTGACCATGGGGCTTCCGGGCGCGGGCGCGTCCGCGTCCCCCATTCCCACGCTCTGCATGAGCCGTCCGTTGATCCACAGCCGCCAGCGGGAAAAAATCTCGGTCAGTTCCAGCGCATAGTCACGCTCGGTCCCGTCGGTGAGCAGTACGGTGCGGTAGGTGGCCCGCCCGTGGGCGGGCGCCGCCGGATCGCCGAGATCGAAGCCCCCATACTGCCCGATGTAGAGATAGGCGTCCGGTTCGGCCCCGGCGATCTCCTCCGGCGAAAGCAGGCGGCCGCCATAGAAGGCCCATCCGTCCGCCAGATAGAAGAACGGGGAGTCCTCATACCAGTCCCCGTCCAGCCGGACGACGCCCATCTTGGCGGCGGGGCGGGGATAGGTGTATTTGTTATCGAACCGCCAGCAGAGCCAGAAATAAAGGACGCTCGACAGGAGCACGGCCGCCAGCAGGAGCGCAAACCGGGCGTTTTTTCGTTTATCCTCCACGGCGGCCTCCCCCCTTCCTCCGGCGCAGATACAGGAAGGCCCCGCCCGCGAGCGCGGCGCACAGCGCCGCGGCCAAACCGGCCGGCGCCGCGCCGGCCTTGGAGGGCGCGGCGGCTTCGACCGCGGGCGATGCGCCGTCCGCGGAGGGGACGCCCGCGGGGACGTCGGGCGGATCAGAGGCCGCGCGGCCCTCCGCCTGTCCGGGACGCTCCGATATCAGGTACGCCCCGGCCGTCTCCAGCTCAAAACGCAGCCTGCCGTCTTCCCAGCCGTCGGCGGGCCTCTCCCGGCCGTCCGGACCGGTGCAGAAAAACGCCGCGTTTTCATCTGCCGGGGCATAGTCCACCGTGACCCGGAAGGCAAGACCCCCGAACCCGGCAAGCGCCTCCTCCCCCGACCAGAACCGGACGAGGAACCGGTCCTCCTCCGGCTTCTCCAACTGAGCGTAAAACGCGGCGTCCGCCGGAAGGGCATCCAGCAGCGCGGCGGGAAGCGTCACCCTCAGGCCCTGCCCGATCAGGGTGATCCCCTCCGGGTTGGCCGTCCTCTGCGCCGCCAGCTCGGAAGGCGTCAGGGAAACGTCCGCCCCTGCGGGCCGCCGCGGCGCCGCTTCGGCGCCCGGTTCGGGCGGAGACGACTGCACCAGCGTCGTTGAACGGGAACCGGCCGGCTCCGAAGACGGCCGCTCCCGCGCGCCGTCCGAACCGCCGCTCCCGCCGCCGGACGGCGGCGGGACGACGCCGATCGGCGGCAGGCCGCCCTGCTCGCCCCGGCCGTCGTCGTCCCGGTCGCCGCCGCCGAGCTGGGTGGGGTCCCCGGAGGCGTAGGGGAACTCCAGCGCGTTCGAGATTCCCTCGAACGCGCCGCCCTCCACCACCAGGCGGAAATAGTAGCGGTGATCGATTTCCAGCCCGCCCAGGTCCGCCGAAGCCATCGTTCCCGCTTCGTCGCCGGGCAAAAGCTCAAAATGGGGGAGCGCAGCAGCGTCCCGCCAGGTTTCGTCCCCGTCGGCCGAATATTGGACAGCGATCCGCTCCGCGCCCGCGATCGGGGTCAAAAAGGCGAGGTGCAGGTCCCCGGCGGACGTCAGGTAGGCGTTCTCAATCCAGGGGGCGTCGGGCGGAACCACATGGAGGGGAACGGTGTAGGGGGGAATCTCCACGGGGAACCAATCCGGGACGCCGACCGGCCGGCAGGCGAGCTCATGGGCGCCCGCCGTGGAACAGTCCACCGGAATCCCCTCCGTAAGCACCGAAACGCGGACTCTGAGGGTGGACGCCCGGCCTTTCAGGTCATAGAGAAAATACTCGCTGGTGCGGGGAACGCCCGGCTCCAGGCTGAGGTCGAGCGAGGCCTGCTCCCAGGGAGTCCCCTCCACGACGCTGTAGCCGATCTGTTCGATCCGCCCGGGCGGGACGGCGTGGCGGCCGACGGTCTCGGCCCCCTCCGGTAACGGCTCCGCCCGGCAGGCGTCCAGCAGGAGATCGCCGCCGCACACGACCGATTCGCCATCGGCCACGACCGAGCAGCAGTAGAGCTCGAGCGGGCCGTCCGTGCGGATGGCGACGGCCCCCTCGCCTCGCGCCGCGGCCGAAAAATAATAGAGGTCCTGGAGTTCTTCGTCCTTGAGCCAAACCGCCACCGCGTCCGGGCCCTCGGCGGAGAGCTCCATCCAGTCCGCGGTCCAGCTCGCGCCCGATTCGACGCAGAGCGCCGCCGCGCCCTCCCCCGAGGCCGCGATCTCCACCTCCTCGCCCGAAAAGCTTCCGGACACCGTGATGAGGGGCCGGCCGCCGCTGCCCTCGAAGCGCACCGGGCCGCTCACCTCCATCGAGCTCCCGCCGGGGATCTCGATGACGTGCCCGCCCATCTCCACGAGGGTGGGCTTCCGGGGCTTCAGGATGCTGAAGGAATCTCCGCCGCGCTCCCACACGATGTCCGCCGTGAGGACGATGTGCGCGGCCCCCCGCTCATTGACCAGCTCCCGCAGCTCCGCCGCGCTCCCGCAGCCGAACGCGCCGTCCGGAGGGGGAACGGAAAATTCCGGCTCCCGCTCCGCCGGGGGGACGGGGGCCTCGCCGGAAAGCCCGTCGTCCGCGGACGGTTCCGCCGGCGCTTCCCCGGACGGTTCCACGGGTTCCTCCGCCGGTTCCTCCACGGGCGGCTCCGTGTCTTCCGCGGGGTCCGCGGGCGGCTCCTCTTCTCCCGCGGGTCCCTCCCCGGGCGGCTCCGCGGACGCTTCTCCGGACGGCTCCCCGGCGGTGTCCTCCTCCGCGCCGCCGGGCGGAAGAGGCGCGGAGGATTCGGCCTCCACAACGGCCGGAACGGCAGAAAAAGGCGCTTTTTCCCCATCCGCGGCGGATGCCGCAAACGGGGAAAAAGCGCCCCAGCAAAACAGCAGGAGCAGCCAGAGGGCCACCTTTCTTGCCGAACCGTTCATTCACGGCCTCCTTGCTTTTCATCCGGAAAAACCAGCCGGTACCCCCCGTTTGACCGCTCAATGACGATGGAGGGGCATTCTCCCGCGTTTTTCCGCAGCTTGATCCGCAGCGAGGAGATATTGACGAAGACGGTGCGCAGCGCGTCGTTGGGAGCCTGCCCCCAGATTTCGGAATAGAGTTCCTCGGCGGACATCGTCCTGCCGCGGTTGCGCAGCAGCGTGGACAAAAGCAGAAATTCCTTGGGCTTGAGCAGCAGGTCGTGCCCGCCGAGAAAAGCCCGCTGCATCCGGGCGTTCAGCACCAGGCGGCCGGCGTGGGTCTCGACCTCCGCCTGCAGAAGCCAGTGGACGCGGCGGAGCTGGGCCTCGATGCGGGCGATCAGCTCCTCGATCTTATAGGGCTTGATGATGTAGTCGTCGCCGCCCGCCTGCAGCCCCCGCACGATCTGGTCGCTGTCCCCGAGGCTGGTCAGCAGGAGAATCGGCGCGTCGCTGTGGCGGAGCTGACGGCAGAGGTCAAGCCCCGACCCGTCCGGCAGCAGGATGTCGACCACTGCCAGGTCCGGAGGGGCGTCCTCGATCCGCTTGCGCGCCTCGGAGAGCGTCCGGACGGCCGTGACCCGGTATCCGCGCTTCTCCAGCGCCATCCGGTTGTAATTCAGGATCTTGGTCATGTCCTCGACCAGCAGGATGTGCGGCGGCTCCACGGCATCACTTCCTTCTCTCCGAATCGCGCCCGTTTTCTTTATTATAGTGAGTGGATCGACAGATTGCAAGCGAGCAAAAAGGCGGAACCGGCCGTTTCTTCGGACGGATGCAATCCGCCGGGAGTTATGCTATACTGAAAAAAAGACGGGCCGGACGGGCCCCGAGAGGGCTGGAGGGAGCGCCATGGAAAACCGTTTGCGGGAGCACGCTCTGTCAATACTTCCCATTCTGCGCGGCAACGGCCTCGACGCGGGACCGCTGCGGGCCGCGCTGGACGACTGCGCCGAATTTCGGCTGGCGGTCCCGTTCATCGGCGCGATGAACAGCGGGAAAAGCTCCCTGCTCAACGCCCTGGCGGGCCTTCCGCTGCTGCCGGTGGGGATCACCGCCACGACGGCGGTCCCCACCGGGCTCGTTTTCGGAGAGAACGGGGCCTTCGCGCAGCGCGGCGGCGCGCTGCTGCCGATCGGCCTTGGGGACCTGCGCGCGGGAATCGACCTTGCCGGCGTGACCATGCTGCGCGCCTCCTGCGCGCTGCCGTTTTTCGCGGAGCTCCCGAGCCTCTGCCTGATCGACACGCCCGGCCTCGGCGCGGGCACCCTGGAATCGGAGCGCGCCCTGCGCGAGTCCCTGCCCGACCCCTGCGCCTGCCTGCTGGTCTTCGCCGCCGACGACCCGGTCGTCCGGGAGAGCGAGACGGCCTTCCTGCGGGAGCTTTCCCTGCGCGGCGCGCCCTTCCACCCGGTCCTGACCAAGTGCGACAAGCTGCTGCCCGCCGAACGGGAGCAGGCGGCCGCGTACCTGCGCGAGAGCCTCGCCGACCTGACGGGCACGGTCCCGGAAACGGTCGCCTGCGTGAGCGCGCGGGGCGACGTGGAGCCGGTGCGCGAGCTGCTGCGCGGTTTGCAGTCCCGGGCGGCGCGACTGGCGGAAAACAGGCTGAGACAAGCGCTCCTGCTGGCCGCGAACCAGCTGCGCGAATATCTCCGCATGCGCCGGGACGCGGCGGGGCTCACGGTCCCGGAGTCCGCCCGCCAGATCGAGCTGCTGGAGGAGCGCAGCCGGCTTTTGGCCGGCCCCCTGGAGGAGCAGGCGCGGAAGCTGGAGCAGCAGGCAGGCGACTGGGAGCGGTCGCTGGCCGCGCGTCTCGCCGGGACGGTGGAACGCGCGGCGCCTTCGATGGAGGCGATGCTGCTCTGCGAACAGAATCCCGCGTCCTATGTGGACGACACCCTGCGCGCGGCCGCGCTCGACAGCCTGCGCCGGGAACTGGAGCCCGCGCTCAGGGGCTACCAGAAAAGCGTGAACGCCCTGCTCCGCCTGCAGGGGGTCGCCTCCGGACCGGACGCGGCCGCGCGGTGCGCCGTGTCCCCGTCCTGGGGGGTCCTCGCCGGGTTCCCCGGCTCGGACGGCCTGTTCGCGGAAATCCTCGCGCTGCTGCGCGGGGTTCCCCGGGGGCGGCGGCGGGAGTCACTGCGGGTGATGCTGCCGGTGCGGGTGCTGCCGAAGCTCTCCGAACGGGCGCTGGCGTTTACCGCGCAGGAGGGCGGGACGGCGCTCGAAGCGGTGCGGCAGGCCGCCGGAAAGGCCGTCCGCGAGCAGTCGCTCCTGCGGCGCGCCGCGCTGGAGGAGCTCGAGCGCCGGGGAGAGCCGAACGCGGCGGAGCAGACCCGGCTGCTGCGGGAGATCCGCGCGCAGGCGCAGGCGGCGGACGCCGCCCTGTCCGCCTGCTGCCGGAAGGATGAGGAGGACGCGTATGGAACCGATCTTTGAGAAGATCGAGGAGCAGCGCAGGCGGGCCGAGGCCTTCGCCGCGCGCGTCGCGTCCCTCTGCGCCGCTCTGGAGCCCTACTCCGCGGAGGTCGACGCAGGCGGGCTGGAACTGCTGCTGCGCAGCTTTCGGCGCCGGACGGAGGACTTCTTCCGCGAGAACCGGCGGTTCACGCTGGCGGTGGCCGGCCGGGTGAAGGCTGGGAAATCCACCTTCCTCAACACGCTGCTCTTCGGCGGGCGCGAGGTCCTGCCCAGGGGCCTCACCCCGAAGACCGCGGTGCTCACCCGGATGGAGTACGCCGAGGATGCCTCCCTGACCGCGCGGTTTCTCACCCGGGCGGAGTGGGAGGAGCTCTGCCGTCTGGCGGGCTCGGGGATGGACACCCCTCAGGCCCAGGCGGCGCAGGAGACGGCCGCCCGCGCCGGCCGCTTCGGCACCCCGCTGGAGGAATGCTTCGCGGAGGGGACCCGCCGGATCCCGCTCGAGGAGACCGACGGGCTGGAACCGCTTCTGAACGACTATGTCGGCGAGGGCGGGCGTTTCGCCCCCGCCGTGAACAGCCTGACGCTCGGGCTGCCGCTCGACAGCCTGCGCGACCTGGCCGTGGTGGACACCCCCGGACTCAACGATCCCGTCCTCTCCCGCACGGAACAGACCCGGCGGTGTCTGGAGACCTGCGACGCGATCTTTTTTCTCTCCCGGTGCGGGAGCTTTTTGGACCGCAGCGACCTGGACCTGCTGACCGCCCAGCTCCCTCAGAAGGGGGCGGCGGAGCTCGTCCTTGCGGCCACGCAGTTCGACAGCGCGCTCATCGACATGCTCCCCGGATATCCCGACTTGGAGAGCGCGGCGCGCGACCTGCGCGGCGCCCTGCAGGAGCACGCGGCCCGCAGCGTGGGCGCGGCGGTGCGGGAGCTGCGGCGCGCCGGCTGTCCCGAGCCGGTGACGGCGGCCCTCGAGCGCTGCCGGCGCCCGGTCTTCCTCTCCTCGCTGGCGGAGGATCTTGCGCACAGGCCCGCGCGGGAGCTCGGCGAGCGGGAGCGCCTGCTGCTCCGGCTGCTGGGGGAGCCCGGGCGGGAGGAGCTGGAACGGATCGGCAATTTTGAAGAGGCGCGCGCGGCGTTTTTCCGGGTGGCCGCCGAAAAGGACGACCTGCTCCGCCGCAGGGCGGGGCAGCTCACCGCCGCGGCCCGCGGCGAGCTTGGGATGCTGCTCGAACGTCTGCGGGCGGGCGTGCTCGAAAAGCGGGAACGCCTGCTGGCGGAGGAGGCCGCCATCGGGGAGCGCCAGCGGGAGCTGAGCGCGCACCTCGTCCGGGTGCGGGCCGATGTGGACGAGGCCTTCGCGGAATACCTGGCCCCTCTGGAGCAGGCCCGCCTCGACGTGTCCCGCGAGCTTGACCGCCTGGGCGGGGACTGGGCGCAGCTGGACTCACGCGAGGGTGTGGAGAGCATCCCGCGGGTGCGCACCGAATCGGCCGCGCAGCCGCTTCGCCCCTGGACCTGGGGGCGCCGCCGCACCATCTACACCAGCGAGCAGAGAACCTACGCCTTCCTGGACCCCGCCGACGCCCGGCGCAACCTGGAGCAGCTTTGGCTGCTCTCCGCCCAGCTTCAGGCGGCCGCGTTCCTGCTGTTCGCGGACACCTCCCGCCTGCAAAACCGGCTGATGGAGGCCGCGGCCAAAAACTTTCCGCTCCAGAGCCCGGCCCGCCAGCCCGAACGGCTGCGGTCGGCGCTGCGGTCCGCCCTCTCCCGGCTGCCCGCCAAGGAGCGTCCTCAGCCGGACCGGCTGCTCCCGGCGTTTTCCCTTCCCGGGGAGGCCGCCGTGCGGGACGCCCCGGGCCAGGCCGCGCTGCGGGAGGCGGCGCGAAGCGCGGCGCAAAAGATCGTCGAAGAACGCCGGCAGGCGGCCGTCCAGGCGGCCCGCCGCCTGCGGGAGCAGGCCGCCGAGGCGGCGGGCGCTTTTTCCGCCGCCCTGTGCGAGACGCTCCTGCGGGAACGGGACGCGCTGGGCGCGCGGAGCGCCGCGCTGGAACGGGAGTGCGGGCGGCTCCAAACCCTGGCGGAGCTGCTGGGGCACTACCAGTGAGCGCCCCGCCAGTCAATTTTTGTTGAATTCCGTCTTTTTTTCGCATGGCATGCTATAATGGGGACAATATCATTCGCACCGGCTGCCCGGATTATCGGGCGCCGGTGCTTTCCTTTTTTCCGGGGACTAATCCCCCGGAAAATCCGTGACTTTACAGAAAGGGAGGGATCGTATGGATGCGTGCAGCAATGCAAAATCCGCTTTCCGCCTGACGCGGGTGCTCGACCAGTGGTTCCAGCGGGCGGCTGAGGTGGGCGCCTATCTCGAGTACGAGATCGAGGGCGTGGTGAAGGACAACAACGGCGGCGAGGAACGGATTGCCGAGCTTCTGGATGTGATCCTGCCCCCGGTCGCGGAAAACTGCCTGCGCCTGGCGCCCGCGGACCGCTGGATCAGCCTGCATGTCAGCATCCAGCCGCAGATCCTGCTGCTGGAATGCTCCTCGGCGGGAAAGTAT
Organism: Anaerotruncus massiliensis (ex Togo et al. 2026); assembly: GCF_900199635.1. Classification (GTDB taxonomy): domain Bacteria; phylum Bacillota; class Clostridia; order Oscillospirales; family Ruminococcaceae; genus Anaerotruncus; species Anaerotruncus massiliensis. Next base: position 2,491,372 of record NZ_LT962687.1, read on the forward strand.
TACCTGGAATCCGGGAAGACGCCGGAAGGCGTCTCCTCGGTGGAACTGACCCAATGCGAGGACAGCTTCCAGCTGCGGATGAAGCTGGAGTGCTAGGCCCCCGCCCGGCGGGGCGGGCGCTTGGGAGAACACAGATTGATTGGAGGGGGAGATCCTTATGATCGACTACGAAAAGGCGGAAGCATTGATCGGGACCGAAAAATATCCGGAGGCCATCGCCCTGCTGGCGGCGGAACCGGTCTCCATATTGGACGACGGGAACTTCGAGCGGATGGAACGCTGCCTGTCCTCGCTGCCGGAGCAGGTGCTTCAGCAGTCGCCCGAGGGGTGCTTTCTCGCCCTCTCGGCGGACCTTCGCCTGGGGCGGGCGAATTCGGCGCGCCAGTGGTTCAACCAGCTCGCCGTCCTGCGCGACCAGTGCCCGGAGGGGTCCCCGGCGCGCGCGGCGGTGGTGCGGTATGTCTGCCTTGCGGGCATCATGCTGCCGCAGACGGACAACGCCCAGATCCTGCTGCTGCTGTCCATCCTGCACAACGAGACGATCAGCCACCGTCTGCCGCCCGTCCATCTGAGCGCCACCGGGCGCAGGCCCAGCGTGCTGCGCGGGGCGAAGGACCTCTCCGATTGGGGCAGGAACTACCGCGCGGTGGCCAACATCGTGACCCCCCTGGAGGATTCGGTGCTGCCGGACGGCGGGGCGGGCGCGGTCTCCGCGGCGGTGGCGGAGCTGCTCTATGAGCGGGGCAGCCTGGACGCCGCGAGCATCGAGGTCGCCGGCGCGCTCTCCAGCCCCAACGTGGAGATCGCCTTCGCCGGTTACGCGCAGCTCGCGCGGATCGCCCGGCTGGACGGCGTTTCAAACGGGCGGCCGGAGGAGGTCCTGCAAAAACTGGGGGTTCTTCTGGAGGAGCGGGGGGCCGCCCACCTGCTCCCCAACTATCGCGCGCTGTGCATCCGCTTCGATATCCACCGCGGCCAATTGGACGCGGTGGAGGAATGGGCGGCCGCGAGCCAGGTCGACGCGCTGAAGGACTGCTGCCTCAGCAACGCCTATGAGCTGATGTCCCGCGCCAAGGCGCTCATCGCCCTCGGGCGCTGCCGGGAGGCGGTGACGCTGCTGGAGAGCCTGATGCTCGTGTTCCGGTCGGACATCCGGCCGCTCGACACCATCGAATGCCTCGTGGACAGCGCCATCGCCTGCGAACTGCTGGGGAGCCGCAACCTGGCGCTGGATAAGCTGGAGGAGGCGCTCCTGCTGGCCGCGCCCTTCCGGTACGTCCGGGTCATCGCGGACGGCGGACAGGTCGCGGCCCGGCTTCTGGGGCAGCTGGTGAAAGAGAACCGCCGGACGGGCAGCCTGCCCGCCTCCTACCTGCAAAGCGTGCTGGAGACCGCGAAAAACTACGCGCTGCTCTTCCCCCTGCTCTATGACCAGGACCGCGCGGCCCCGAAGGCTTCGGCCGGCTACATGCCCGACGTCACCCCCACCGAGCTGCAGGTGCTGCAGATGCTCGCCGCCGGCAAATCCAACAACCAGATCCGCGAGCAGCTCGGCGTCAAGCTCCAGACGGTGAAGTTCCACGTCTCCAACCTCCTTGAAAAGCTCGGCGCGAAAAACCGCATCGAGGCGGTCAATATCGCCAAGGAGCTCAAAATCCTGTAAATTTTTCTTCCGAAACAATACTTTAGTCCAGTTTACGAAAAGAAAAAGTGTGTTACTTTAAACTCATGAAAGCGAGCTGCGGGCGGGAAGGGGGCGAACGGGATGCGGGGCATATCCGAATTGCGGCAGAAGCAGCGGCGGGAGGCCGCCGCGCGCCTGACCTCCCCCGCACACATCCTCCAGAACCGCTTTGAGGAGCATCAGAGCATCGAGGGTTATTTCGAGGACCGGACGGTGCCGGACTTTCTGGGCTGCGACCGGCTGTGGAAGTGGGACACCCTCTACGGCACCGTCCAGATGGGCTACGACCCCAAGCGGGGCCAGAGCTTCCTCTTCGCGAACATCAAAACCTCGATCTTCGACACGGCCGCGAGCCAGGAGCAACGCAAGATGAACGACCGCCAGCGGATGAGCCAGCTCAAGACCGGCAACCAGAACCGGGCGTTTTCCGCCCGGCGGCGGGCCAACAGCTCGGTGCTCCTCTACAAGGCGGAGAACAAGCCCTGGAGCGAGCAGTCGATCCGCCCCTACTTACAGCGGCAGAGCCTGGAGGCCCTCCAGAAGACGATGCCCTTTTTGAACGCCGCGCAGGAGCGGACGGAGCGCAGAGGCCTGCTGGCAAGGGACCGGGCGCTCTCCGCGGCGGAGCGGGATGTCCGGGGGCCGGAACGCGCGGGGGTGCGGGCCGAGCGGCGGGAGCTCTCCCGGGAGCTCGACTTCCTCGGTTCGATCGTCCGGCGCAAGCAGGCGCAGTCGCGCGGGTTCTTCCGCAAGCTCAACATCGCCTTCGACCTGCAAAAGCAGAAGATGTTTGAATACTACCGCGGCCGGATCGCCGCACGCCGCCTCGAGGCGGAAAACCTGACGCCCGAGACCCCGGAGAAGGATGAGAAGAAATGACCTTTGAGACAGCCGACCGCGAACCGCTGCAGGCCGTCCTCGCGCTGGGAAAACGCTGCGACGGGGGCGAAATTCTCCGCGCCCCGCAGGGCTTTGCGGAGGACGGGGCGTTCGGCCGTGTGTGCGCCGCCTTCGGACTGGACGCGCGCGCGACCGCCGCGTTCGCCTGGTGCCTCTACCGCGCCGCCTGCCTGCGGCCCTTCCCGGAGCCCCGGGAGCTGGCCGCGCTGTGCGCTGCGGAGGGCGGCGCGCCCGCGCCGCTGCCGCTGCTCTTCTCCCCGGAGGCGGGCGGCCTTCTGCGGACAGCCTGCGAATGCGCGTTCGGCCGGGAGCCGCGGCTTCCCGCCTGGGTGCGGCCGATCGCGCCGCCCGCCGGCGAAAGCTACCACGGCGGCGCGCTCCCGGCGGCGCTGGACGCCTTTCTGGAGCGCTGCTCCGCCGGGGAGGACCTCGTCCCGGCGATGGCCTGCCTGACGGGCGGGCCCGGAACGGGGAAAAAATATCTGCTGAACGAATGCTGTTTCCGCCGGGGCTGCGGGATGCTCGCGGCCGACTGCGCGGCGATTGGCACGGACGACCTCCCGGAACTGGCGGGGCTGGCGCTGCTCTTCGACGCGCTCGTCTGCCTCGACCGGTATGAGGACGCCCACGCGCCGCTGGCCGAGGGGCTGTTCCGGTGGTTTTCGCTGGTCCTGTGCAGCGCGCGGACGCCGGTTTCGGCACCGGAGGGCTGCCGGGCGTTTTTTGAGCGGGAGGTCCCGCCGCCCGCCGCCCCCGAACGCCTGCGGGCGATGCGGGAGCTTTTCCCCGGCCAGCCGGATGCGGAGCTCTCCCGCGCCGCGTCCCTCTGCCGCACCCCGGTGGGCGCGCTCGTGAAGGCCGCAGCCCGGCTGCGGGCCGAGACGGCCGCGGGCGGGCCCGGGGACCTGCGGGAGGCCCTGCGCCGTGAAAACGGGCAGGCGCTCAACCAGAGCGCCCAGCGGATTCAAAACGGCAAGCGGATGGAGGACCTCGTGCTCCCGCCGGAACAGAAGCGCCAGCTCGAAAGCCTCTGCGCGTTCGCCCGGGGACGGGAGACCGTCTGGAAGCGCTGGGGGTTCGCGCGCACAATCCCCGGCGGTCAGGGGCTGACCGCCCTCTTCTACGGCGCGAGCGGCACCGGCAAGACGCTGGCCGCCTCGGTGGTCGCGAACGAACTGGGACTGCCGCTCTACCGGGTGGACCTCTCCCAGCTCATCAGCAAGTACATCGGGGAAACCCAGAAAAATATCGGCAGAATCTTCGACGCGGCGGAAAGCGCCGACTGCATCCTCTTTTTCGACGAGGCGGACGCCCTCTTCTCCCGGCGGACCGAGGCGGCCGACGCCCAGGACCGCTACGCCAACGCGGAAATCGCCTATCTTTTGCAGCGCACCGAGCAGTATGACGGCATCATCCTGCTGGCAACCAACCTGCTGCAGAACTTCGACGAGGCGTTCCGGCGGCGGATCGGCTTCATGATCCGCTTCCCCACGCCCGACGAGGCGATGCGGGAGGCGCTCTGGCGGGGGATCTTCCCGGAGGAGGCCCCGCTCTCCGATATCGACTATCCGCTCCTGGCCAGGGAGCTGGAGCTGACCGGCGCGGGAATCCGCGCCTGCGCCCTCAACGCCGCTCGCATGGCGGCGGCAGAAAACGGAGAAATCAACCTGGAGCGGCTCTGCCGGGCCGCCCGCGAGGAATATCAGAAGCTTGGAAAAACCTTCCCGGCACGGTTCGGGCAGAGGTTCCCCACAGGAAAGGAGCTGGACGGATGAACTTTTGGAAACGGACTTTCGCGACGCTGGCGGCCTTTGCCATCCTGCTGGGGGCCGTCCCGGAGCTGCCCGCGCCGCTGGCGGCGCCCGTCTTTGCGGCGGACGAGGATACGGAGGCCGTGGGCCCAAATGACAAAACCGCCTTTCTGGTGACCCTCTCGGACGGAAAGACCGAAGAAACCTGGTCCCTCAACGATGTCCGCCGCGGCTGGCGCCAAGAGAACGGTTCGGCGGCAACTTACACCAAGGCGGTACAACAGAAAAATATCGAGGCAAGCGGAAGCGAGCTGAAGGGGCTCGAAATTGAGGGTAAGACGGCGCGCTCCATTTCCGCGGAAATCGACGGAGCCGGCAAGACCATCACGCTGGCGGACGGCACCGAGCTGTCGCCCGAGACGGGTCGGTATTCGGCCGGTCTCTTCCCTTACGTCGAAGGCGGCAGCCTCAAAAACATCACGGTCCTGCTGGAGGGCGGGGTTTTCTATATCCAGCCCGCTTCCCCCAGCATCGGCCAGGCGGTCTACCACGCGGGCATCCTCGTGGGGGAGATATACGGCGGCAACATCAAAAACTGCGCCGTCGTCAGCAGGGTGAAGACCGGAAGCCTGGAAATCCGTAACGTTTCGATGGGCCTGGGCTCCTACAGCGTCGGCGGTCTCGCCGGGTGGGCCCACGGCGGCACGTCCATCGACGGATGCTATTCCGACGCCGACGTCTACGCCGGTCTGGGAAGCGGCAACATCTCCGGCACCTACAAGTATGTGGGCGGCCTGGTGGGCCTGATGGGCGACAGCAGCACCGCCGTGAGCAACTGCGCCTACTACGGACAAAAAGTCTATGTCTACGACTTCGACCCAGAGAGGTGCCCCAGCATCTCGAGGCGTTCCGCCTCGGCGGGCGCCCTGGCCGGCGGCACAGAGGGCGGCGCGGGGCTCCAGAACAGCTACGCCCACAAGGGCGCCGTGCGGATTTACGACATCCAGGAGGGGAACGGCGGCACCGATATTCGGAATACGATAAATGACCTGGGGAACCGTACAAATCCCCTCTCGGGATTTCCCGCCGTCATCGGCGGCGGCGCGGCAGGCACCGTGGCGGGCAACACCGCCGCCGGCTTCAGCAGCGTTTACAGCCAATTCACCTGCCATGTCAACTCAAACGGCCTCAGTTATGACGGCAAGACCGGCACGACGGCCACCGCCTCGAGGCTCGGCGCCTCGTGGATCGACGTGAACACCAGCATCCCCAACCTGAAATGGCTGGTCGGAAGCGGCGCGCCCGAGGTCAAGGTGACAGGCAGTCCCTGGCCGCCCACCGTGGCCATCACCCCCTACCCCATGGCGGGCAACGACTGGCGGTTCGACGCGTCGGTCCCGGTCATGGGCACAATGCCCACCGCCAACCCGCCCGCAGGCATCACCATCGATTCCTCGGCGGGCATGGCCGGGGTCGTGGTCGCGCCGCACGGCGTGGCGGGCAAGGACGACTTTTACGCCGGGCTGACCTACGACTTTGTCGCCCGGCTGTCGGGCGTCACGTCCACGGACGGGTTCCGCGTGAACTGGAGCGCCGGGCCGGAGCCCGCCGCAACGGCCGACGGCGCGCTCGCGATCCCGGCGGAATCCGCCGGGATCGCGGTCACCGTCACCGCCGCCGCGGTCAGCACCGCGAGCGGTTCCACGGTCGGTACCGGCAGCTATTCCTTTACGCCGAAGGCCGGCGACCTGAAGGTCACCAGCACCGCCGAAGAGGTGGAGCCCGGCGGGAGCGTCGGGGTCGGCGCGGAAGTCACCTCCGGGCTGCCGGAGGGATGGGACGTCGTCTTTTCGGTCGAGGGAAAGCCCGGCACCGAAGTGACAAAGGAGGGCGGCGGATACCTGCTGAACGCCGCGCCGGACGAAACGGGGACGGGCGGAAAGCTCACCGTCACCGCCACGGCTGAAAATGCCGGCTTCCCCGGCGCGCGGCTGACCGCCTCCAAAGAGATCACGCTGAAAGAAAAGGCCCCCGGCCCGGAATATGCCGACGAACTGCAGCTGGCTCCCGCCGAAGGCGGCTCCGGCGGCGGCAGAGAGCTCCTCCCCGGGCAAAAGGTGAAGCTTTCGGTGACGGCCCCCACGGTACCGGAGGGCGCGGTCCCCGGCGCGCTTTCCACCACGGCCTGGTCGGGCGGCGGACTTGACGGCGCCACGGGCGCGAGCGTGGAATATACCGCGCCCGCGGACGGCGTCAGCGGCACGGTTACGATCACGGCCACTCTGAAGGTCGGCGCCGGCACGGATGACGCACCCGGAGAGGTCGACTATACCGCGGTCTTTTCCATCACCGCGAAGACGCCGGACACGCCGGACACGCCCACCGCCGGCAGGGTAACCGTGACGGTCCCGTCGCCGGACCGGCTCGACGGAAGCGGCAAGCACGTCGAGGCGGGGGATCCCGGCGGGCCGGTCCGCAACCACTATACGCTGACCTTCAACGCGCACACGGTGTCCGACAGGGACAACAAAACCGTCATGGACGTGCTTGCGTACTATAAGTACCAGTTCGTCAAGGCGAATGCGAACGTGAATGAGAGCGGCTTTGCCGAGAGCGAAAAGGACGACAACGTCACCGACCTTTCGGGCAGCGCGGAGACCGGGATCGGCTTCTCTCTGAAGGACCCCGCGGCGGATAACGCCGTCTATCTTAAGCTCTATATCGATGGGGACAACGCCAGCCGCACAAGGGGCGGGGCGGTCGTCTACAAGGTCCCGCTCGCGTCCTGGAGCACCGCGCTCCCGCCGGAGCCCGGCTGGACCGCCGACGAGGGCAAGCCGGTCGGCAGCTATACGGCCTCGGTGAACCCGTACAAACCGGACCACACGCCGGAAGGGGCGGAAAGTCCGACCGCGATGGACCTTTCCAGGCTGGAGTATCTGGATTCGAGGGATTCCACCAGCCATACCGGCTTCACGGAAAAGGACCTCGTCTCCGGAAAGGACATCGAGATCACCAACGTGCGGCTCTCCAGAGTTCCCTTCGACGCCCTCTATGAGGAGTATTTCCTCCCGTCCGGTTCGGGCAGCGGCAACTCGGGCGGCAGAACCAACCCTCCGGTCTTTTCGACCGGCAAGGACGGGATCATCGACGAATCGATCGGCATCGTCATCACGGTGCCGGGGGAGCCGGACGCCGTCATCCGCTACACCACCTCCGTCGTGGACGAGGGCGAGAACTTCACGGACCCGACCAGGGACACCGGCACCGTTTACGCCGGGCCGATCCCCTTCCCCACGGACAAGACGACCTTCGGCATCAAGGCGATCGCGACCGCGGGGGATAAGCTGCCCAGCACGGTGTCGTATATCCGCTACAACTCCACGACCAACATCGGCAGGCCCGACCCGCCGGAGCTCAGGCTAAACGGGCTGGCCTTCGACCCGGCCATGACCTATCCCTCCGGAAGCAAGATCCATTTCACCCACCCCTTCCTGGGGAAGGGCGCCGTCCGCTTCACCATCGACGGAAGCACCCCCACCGAGGCGAACGCCAAGGAGTACAACGAGCAGGAGCCGCTCGACCTGCCCGGCGACTACGCGGTGGTGACCATCCGGGCGTATTTCAAGCGAACGGACGTGCCGGATAAGGTGAGCGACACCGTCAGCTTCCCCGTGCGCGTGCGCCAGGCGCTGGACGGTCCGGCCGCGAGCGTCAATCCCAACACGTCGGTGACCAACGGGCAAAGCCTGCTGTTCACCCTTTCGGACAAGACGCTCGAACAGCTCGACAGCAACTATGGGACCTCCGGCGCCTTTTTGCAGCGGGTGACCTATCACGCCGCCGACGGGCTTCATGACAGCGGCGGCAAGCTGCTGACCGATCTTGTCATGCAGGATTCCGGTTCCGAAAACGACGCCTCCATCTCGCTGGACCGCGCCAGCGACGCCCCGCAGGACGGGGCCGAGTACATCAACTGCATCCTGACCCTCGACAATTTCGCCATGCCCACCCTGCAGTATGTCATGGGGGACGAGGATCCGATCGCGGCGGGCACCGCCTATTCCTACGGGCTGCGGACGGTCACCAGCACCACCGACGACGCGGGCGTCACGACCTACACGGTCAGCTATCGCAATCCCCAGACGATCACACTCGAGGGGGAACCCAAGAAATCCGTCACCGTGAAGGCGGCGGTGCTCACCAAGAGCGAAACCTATGACAACAGCGCGGTTTCCACCTTCCTCTACCGGCTGCTGGACCGGACGGCGGCGCCCGAGGCGTCGCCGAAGCCTCCGGACGACGAGGCGCTCGAGCTGCGGCCGGACGAGACGATCAAGCTGTCCAGCAAGACCGCCGGCGCAAGCATCTACTACACTGACGACGACACTCCGCCCGCCCTGAAGTCGGACGGCACTCCGGACGGCACCACCAGGCTCTACGACCCGAAGACCGGCATCCCCATGAACAAGGACGCCCTCACCTTCTACATCATCCGGGCGTTCGCGGTCACCCCGGGCTACGACCAGAGCGAGGTCGCGGTCTTCCGCTACCAGCTTCCCGCGCGGGTGCAGGCGGTGCTGGCCAGCCCGGACGACAGCGATGAGATCGTGAAGGGCACCAAGGTCACCCTCACCTGCACCACCAGGGACGCGACCATCTATTACACCACCAACGACAGCACGCCCGAGCCCTACAAGAGCCCCGTCTACTCCTCCCCCATCCAGATCGACGAGGACACGGTCATCCGGGCCATCGCCGAGAAGGACGGGATGCAAAGCGCCGAGGCGGTCTACGACTACGAGGTGGCGGGCACCCTGAAGAAGCCCTCCTCCTCGCTCGACAGCGGCTCGGTGGTCTACAAGGGCACCCGCATCAGGCTTTCCGGCAAGGAGACGATCGCCTACACGGTGGACGGCAGCGATCCCAAGGCCATCCTGAAGGAGGACGACAAGAAGGACTCCTCCGGCGGCGGCACCACCATCACCGTGACCACGGGCGAAAAGGAGAAGGACGACCAGGTGCTCTACGGCGAGAACGTGGTGATCGACGCCGACTTCGGGGAATCGGTGACCGTGACCGCCTTCTGCTACGGCGGCGGCAAGACCCCCAGCGAGACGTCGACCTTTACCTACACCATCTGTGAAAAGGAGGACTACCTGACGGCGGTTCCCCCGGCGGGCAGCGTCCTGCGGCCGGACGACTCGGTGACCCTCACCACCTCGCTCACCGACGGCATGATCTTCTACACGGTCGGCGGCGACGCGCCCGACGTGCGTTCCTCCGGAAGCAGCTACCGCCACTCGGCGCGGGGCGACGCCGTCGAGGGCAGCACCGTGCCGGTGGAGGGAGAGCCCGGCAGCACCTTCACCATCCGGGCCACGGCGGTGCAGGACGGCGGCGACGGCGGCACCACGGTCGTCTTCTCCTACCAGATCGCCGAGCGCACCCCCGCGCCCACCGCGTCGATCCCCTCCGGGGCGGTCACGCTCGACGGCGCGGCGGTGGTCCTCACCGTCAAGGAGGGCGACATCTTCTACACGACCGACGGCGCCGACCCGACCACCTCCAGCACCCTCTACACAGGCCCCATCTCCGTCACCGGCTCGATGGTGCTCAAGGCCGTCGCCGTCGCGGAGGGCAAGGAGCCCAGCGAGATCGTCCAGTACGTCTACACCCACGCCGGCCAGACGGCCGCGCCGGTGATGAGCGTGCCGGGCGGCGAGATCGAGCAGGGCACCAAGGTGGAGCTGAAAACCGAGACGCTCGGCGCGGTCATCTACTACACGACCGACGGCACCGAGCCCACCGAGCAGAGCATGACCTACACCGCCCCGGTGACCATCATGCGGCCGGTGACCCTCAAGGCGAAGGCGGCGCTGCCCGGACTCCACGACAGCGTGGTGAACGCCGCCACCTACACCGTCTTCGAACCGGAAAAGCCGGAAACCGAAAACGAAGCCGATAAGCTGCTGCGTCTGGAGACCGACCGGCTGGCAAGCCGCCGGACCTATTCGGACGAGACCGCCGGGCCGAGCTTCTCCGACGTCGTGCTCGTGGATACCCAGTTCAACGCCGTGCTCTCCGCACCGGACGGGAGCGTCCCCGGGGACGCCCGGCTGGTGATCCGCAGGGTGGAGCCCTCGAGGAAGGAGCGGCAGGCGGTGCAGACCCAGTTCGGCTACGCCATCGTCTCCGCCTTTGAGGTGACGCTCGAACGCGGCGGCGAGGAGATCGGGCTCTCCGGCGAGGCCGAGCTCGGGCTTCCGGTCCCCGCGGACTACCAGAACGGCGTGGTCATGATCTGCCGGCTGGCCGAGGACGGGTCGGTGGAGGCCTGCGACACCCGGCGTTCCGGCGGGATCGCCTACGCCATGCGCGACCATCTTTCCAAATACGCGATCATCGTCCCGGAAGCGGCCGCCGCCATGAGCGGGGGCGCGCGCTCCGGTCTCCCATGGGCACTCGGCGGCCTGGCCGCATCCGCGGCCGCGGCCGGGATCGTCCTGGCGGCGCTCCGCCGGAGAAGGAAAAAACAGCGGAGCGAGGATTTACCGGAGGCCTGACGGCCGCGGGGTCCGCTTCCAAATCTATAGAGAAAGCAGGTCGATCGGATGCAAAACCGCAGGTATTTTCCGTTTGAACGGAACTCCTTTTATCCCGGCAAGCTGCTCACCGCCCGCGACTTCGAGGCGGAGCAGCGGTACATGAACGACAAGCGGCGCCTCATGAACCGGCTCTTCGGCGGCAGCGGCATCGTGGCCGGCCTGGGGGTCATCATGGCGGACGACGCCTCGGTGATCCTGCAGGCGGGCTGCGCGCTCGACGCCAGCGGCCGCGAGATCGTGGTGCCGGAGACCCGGGTCATCAAGCTCCCCACTGTGGAGGGCTACGACCGGCTCACCTCCAACTGCGCCTACCTCGGCATCTCCTACGGGGAGACGCCGGAGGAGGAGGTCTACTCGGTGATGAGCGACGAGAACGGCGCGCCGCGCTTCAACAAGCTGGCGGAGGGCTACAAGCTCACGCTGACGGACGAGTCAATGGCCGCCAGGGTGCCGCGGGAGCTGGATGAATTTGTCAACCGCGTGGTCATTTACGCCGCCGAGGATGTGGAGGCCGCGCTGCTGGTTCCCGCCTGCCTGCCCAGGGAGAGCGCGCTGCGGGTGCGCTTCACCATCACCCGCCAGACGCCCGGCACCGGGGAATACGCCTTCTCCTGCCGGCTCGGGGCCCCGGGCTTCCAGACCGGGAGCGGGGCGGCGCTGGAGATCTCGGCGGACAAGGTGAAGCTCTCCCACGGGGAACAGCGGTCCTTCGACTATCTGCTGCGCCCGGAGCCCTACCTGTGGGGCGGCGGCGCGGTGACGCTGGCCGTGGAGAACTTCGCGATCCGCCGCGGCGACGAGGAGTTCACCCTCAACCGCCGGATGGAAGCGGTGGTCAAGCCGGTGGACCAGACGCTCGACGCCTTTTACCTCTCGGCCTGCTACGGCAGGCCGATGGATAAGCAGCTCACCGAAACGTTCGACGAGCGGCTCTGGATCGCGAAGCTGCTGCTCCTGCGGCGCGGAAGCTCGATCATCGTCGACCGGGTGCTGCCGCCGCCCTTTGGCCAGTACAGCTACAACGCCCAGCAGCTCATGCTGCTGCGGGAGCTGGAGGAATACTACCCCGCGCCGCGCGGGGAGGCGGAAGCCCCGCCCGCCGGCCGGACGGCGGAAGCCCCGGCCGTATCGGCCCCCGAGCCCGGCGGGCTGCGCAGCACCGCCTGCGGCATCTTCAACCTCTCGCTGGGGCTGGGCGCGGACCAGAAGGGCCCCGCCTTTTCAGAGGAGATCATGCACGGGCTCGGCAAGGGCCCGGTCTACGTGGACGTCGGGGTCGAGTACATCGACGCGGCTTCCGAGCCGGGCGGCAGCGGCGAGATCCTGCTGGGGAACGTTTCCCTCTTCAAATCGGACGCGCCCGCGGGCGGCGAGGAACGGATCTACAACCTCTCCACCGCCGTCAAGGTGCTTCCGGAACGCGGCACCTTCGTCGTGGCGGTCAACCTCGAGAAGCCGACCGGGCTCATCAGCCTGCGGATCCGCTGGTTCGCCTTCCGGCTCGGGGAGCTCTCCAAGCAGCTCAAGCCGCAGGACAGGGGCGAACGGATGCTGATGCTCAATCCCGATACGATCGTGCTGGCGCCGAAGGCCGCCGCCCACCTCTCCCCCGTCTTCGTGAACATGCCCAGCGAGGCCTGCACCTTCCGGGTGATAGATCCCGAGGGCGGCACGGTGGACCAGAACGGCCTCTACACCGCTCCCGCCAGGGAGGGCGCCTATGAGGTCCGGGTGGAGGCGGTCAGCGATCCGACCATCTATACCCACGCGTTCATGATCGTCACACAGAAGAAAAAGGAAGAATAGCGGCTTTGCCGCCGTGTTGAAAGGGGGCCAGGCGGACCGTGTCGGAATTACTCAGCATGCGGCTGGAGCCGGTGCGCACCGTCCTCAAAAACGAGGTGAACGAGATCGCCGTCTGCGTCGATTTGGGACGGCGGACGGGCGTGTTCTACACCATGATCTCGATCACCGAGCCGCGCGTCCGGCTGGGGGTGGCCGCGCTGCTGGCGCAGGGCCTCTTCTCCCAGACGAGCGACTACCTCGGCTCCTATTCCCAGGGGGACCGGCTGAACCTCGTGTTCCTCTACCGGGACGAGAACCTGCTCGAGCGGCAGGGGCCGTTCTACGCCACGAGCTTCGCCCACCGCAAACGGATCGCGCAAAACCTCGTGGTCGCGCTGGCGGAGTCGCAGGTGACCGGGTCCGTCGGGCTGCTGCTGCTCTCGCAGCGCAACCTCAACATCGCCCCCGATCTGACGGTTTACCTCAACTACTTCCTCGACTTCCAGAAGTGGGACCCGGACACGGAGGACAGCCAGTTCTACCGGTATGCCGCGCAGGCGGTCTTCCAGATCCTCTCCCAGGAATATGAGCTGCGGTCGGAGGGACAGTTCGACAGCTACCCCAGCGAGCTGCAGGCCTTCTACAAGAAGGCCGAGACCAAGGGCTTCCTCTCCCACAGCGCGATTCTCGCGGCGCTCAAGGCCATGCCCGACCGGCCCATCGAGCTTCGGGTGGGCGTGCGCAGGCTGGCGGGGCGCGCGGGGGACCTGCTGGAATGGGTCAAAAGTCGCAGCATGGCCATTTTCGTGGCGGCCCTGGTCCTCGCGACCGTCATCTATGCGGGCTACCAGATCACCCTGCGGCTCTCCTACCGGAGCGCAGCGGAAAAAAACACCGCCTACGCGGGACTTTCCAACATCGGGGACGTCGCGCTCGGCGATGAGACAATTTAAACGAGGGGAGGCTGGCCAATGACCAGGATCTTGCGGGCAATTGTGGTTCTGGCGGCGGCCGCGGCGGCCGTCCTGACGGCCGTGGCCACCGCCGCGGACTACGCCGTCCCGATCGACCGGGTCGCCGGGCTCGCGGCCGCGCCCGAGGGGCGCACCTGCCTCGCCCTGTACGAGGGGGATGCCATCAAAATCCGGCTGGTGGACGCGGAAGGCGTCATGCGCGCGAGCGCGTCGCTGCCCCGCGTGCGGGACGGGCACCTCTATGCGGTGGCCGATATGGACGTCGACGCGGAGGGCGTCCTCTACCTGCTCTGCGACCTCTCCGACCCGGAGAGCGGCGAATACCAGGGGCAGGAGCTCTCCCTCTACGACCCGTCCGCCCTCTTCCGCAAGCGGCTGGCCCGCCACCAGTTCGATCCGCAGCTCCCCATCCGCTACCGCTGGCTGAACGTCCAGAGCTCGCTGGTCCTGATGGCGGTCGACCAGTCGGGAAACGCGCTCATCCGGGAGGCCTACGACCCGGCCTCCCTCTACGGCCGGCAGCCGCCCGCCCCGATGGGAACCCGGAACTATCCGCTCGACGCGGAGGAGGGCATCTGGGAGGCGGTGATCGCCGGGAGCGACGTGGCCTACGCCACCAAGTCGGGCAAGGTCTTCCTGACCGCCGAGGGCGGCGGAGACCCGGTCGAGGTCTACCCGAACCGGGTGCTCACCGAGCTGATGTATCCGCTCTTTCTGGCGCCCCAGGGCGCGGATGAAATCTACATCGGGGAGCAGGAGAGCGGCGACCTTCTCTCGCTCGGCCTGCGCGACGGCGGAACGACCCTCCTCAAGAGCGGCACCGAGCCCTTCTCGGGGGTCAGCGGCTATACGCCGGGAAGCCTGCGCGCGGTGTCGATGACCGACCCGCAGAACTTTTCCGCGCTCGCCCCCAATGCCGACGGCTTCGCGCTGATCACCTCCCAAGACGGGGAGGTCACGGCGGCCGAGAGCCTGCGTCCCTCCCTGGGAGGCCTGGCGCTGAAGGTTCTCTGGACCTTCCTGCGGTATCTGGCGCTCCTGCTGGCCGCGATGCTGCTGGTCTACGGCTTCATTCACCTGCTGGGCCGGGGACGCACGATCCTCGCCAAGCTGATCCTCTCCTCCATCCCGCTGCTGGCGGTGGCGCTGGTGGTATTCGGCGTCTTTTCCTACCGCGCCTATTCGGCCGCCATCACGCAGAGCTTTCAGAAGCAGGTGGAGGACGAGGGCAACCTGCTGACCGCCCTCTTCGGCACCGAGAGCTTCGACGAGATCGAATATCCCTACGACTACACGGGCGAGGCCTACGGATACCTGCACCAGCAGATGTCCACCCGGCCGGTCCATACCGCCACCGCCTACTATGAGCACCAGCAGCTCTATATCGGCGTGGACTTTGAAAACCCCTGCTTCTACCCCTTCGACGTCCGGCTGGACGCCGGCGCGCGGGAGCTCTACCTGCAGGCGGCCTATACCGGCCGGGCGCAGTCCGGCGTCCTGGACGACGAAAACGGGCGGCGTCTCGTCAGTGTCACGCCGGTGGGCGGCACCTCCGGGACCGCGGTCTACCTGCTCGAGGCGGGCATTCTGACGTCGAACCTGGACGCATACACCGCGAGCTATCTGCGCACCTACGTGGTGGTTTCGCTCCTCTTCCTGGCGGCGATCGGCGCGCTGCTCACCTTCCTGTTCCGGCGGGTGCTCACCCCCATCCGGCAGATCCGCGCGGGGCTCGAGGCGTTCGCCCAGGGGGACCGGACGGTCCGGCTGGAAACAGCCGTCACCGACGAGTTCTCCGGCATCGTGCGGGTGTTCAACAAGATGGCGGGCGACATCGACGCCCAGCTCTACAGCCTGCGGCGGCAGAGCGAGACCTACTTCCGGTTCATCCCCCAGCGGATGCTCCAGCTGCTCGGCAAGGACAATCTCGGCGAGGTGGAGCTTGGAAGCGGCAGCGGCCGGGAGTGCCCCGTGCTCTGCGCCGACCTGGAGTTTTCCGCCGACGGCCTTTCGCCCGAGCGGGAGCAGGAGCTCACCAACCGCTTCTTCAACCTCCTCAACCGGGCCGCCGACCGCTGCGGCGCGACGCTCATGACCGACAGCGTCAACCTGCACCGGCTGCGGGTGATTTGCCCGGGTGGGGCCGCCGACGCGGTGGAGATCGCGCTGGCGGTGCTCACCGAGGTGGAAAACCTCAACGCCGGGCTGCCGATCAAAAACCGGCTGCGCCCGCTGCTCTTCATCCACAGCACCCGCGTCTACTATGGAATCTGCGGCGACGAGAACCGGCTGGTGCCCGCGCTGCTCTCCGGCGATCTGGACGACCTATCCGGCGGGGCGGCAAAGCTGCGGCAGTTCGGCTGCCGGCTGCTGGTGACCCGCGCGGCCTTTGAGGAGCTTCCAGCGGACCACCGTTACGTCAGCCGGTTCATCGGCTACCCGGAGGGGAAGCGGCGGCAGAACTACGGGCTCTACGACTTTTACGACGCGGCGGCCCCGGAGGTCACCCGCCTGCTCACCGAGACCCGCCCCACCTTCGACAAGGCGATGGCCCTCTACCTCGAAGGGCGCTTCCCGGAGGCGAAAAACCTTTTCGCGCTGGTGCTGCGGGAAAACCAATACGACGACGCGGCGCGCTACTATGTGTTCCGCTGTGAACAGGAGCTCTAGCTCCCCACGGGAGGAAAGCCATGCCCGGATTTTTGGATTCCATGCTCGGCCGGCTCCCGTCCGCTGTGACGGGCCCGTCCCGGAACGCCCTTTCACGCGCCCGGGCGGGGGCGGATCCCCGCAGGGCCGCCCATCGCCTCATCCGCCCCCTGAACGAAAGCATCCGCCGCGGGCTGCGGGACAGCCTCAAAAAGCGGCGCTGATGGCCCGAAAAGCCGATAAAAGGAGGAGTCGTTGATGCTGAAGCTGCTGCTGAGCGCGTTCCGCCGGATCGTGACGGCGGTCACCAATCCGTTCCGGATGCTGATCGTCCGCATCCAGCGGATGTTCAACATCAACGTCATCACCGCCAAGCTCGTCCGCCCGCTGACCAAGAAGGTCAAGGCGCTCATCACCCTGCGTCCCCAGACGCGTGAGGACTACTTCGTCATCGGGCGCTGGTGGATCTACAAAAAACTCTTTCTGACCCTTCTGCTGGCGCTCTGCGCGGGGGTATTCATCTATTTCACCATGTTCGCGCCCAAGCTCCCCGCCGCGATGGCGACCGCCGCCTCGGTGGAAACGGACGTCTATTTCAACTACGACGACATGAAGCTGCGGGAGTTCACGGGCGTTGCGAACATCCGGGCGGCCGACGGCTCCGTCGTCTATACGGGCGACGTCGACAAGGGCGTCTGCACCGGGAACGGCACCCTCCGGGACCGCAAGGGCCGTCTGGAGTACCGGGGCGGGTTCGAGCAGAATCAGTTCTCCGGCCAGGGGATCTACTACTACCCGGACGGCAAAAAGAAATATGAGGGCCAGTGGGCCAAGAACCTCTACCAGGGCGAGGGCGTCCTCTACGCCGAGGACGGCGTCACCCAGCTCTACGCGGGCCAGTTCGCAAACGGCCTGTACGAGGGCGAGGGCAAGGCCTGGTCCGCCTCCGGGGTGCTGCTCTACGAGGGCGGCTTCTCGGGAGGGCGGTACCACGGGCAGGGGGTCAGCTATTACCCGGACGGCACCGCCAAATACAAGGGCGAATTTTTAAAGGGGCTCCCGCAGGGCAAGGGCGAGCTCTACAGCGAGACCGGCAAGCGGCTCTACACCGGCGACGTCTACCAGGGAAAGATCAATTACCGCGCGCTCACCGATTACAATTTTGCGGAGATCAAGGCGGCCTTTGCCGAAACGCCGCGCGTCTTTTACACCGACACCGACAGCGCCTTCCTCTTCGAGCAGGCGGGCGTGGTCGTTACCACCGACTGCCGGGTGCGGGTGGACACCTGGGTGCGCCCCGCCGAACAGCGGGACGGCGGCGCCTACTACTACATGCCCGGCCAGTATGGGGAGGCCTCCTCCGGCGAGCTTTATGAATCCGACGGCACCTCCCCGCCGGACGACTCCTCCGGATGGTGGGCCGCCCCGGACGCGTCCTCCCAGGCAGAGGAGGAGCCTCCCGCCCTCGAAAGCCTGCTTCCCCCGGAGGGGGGCGAGCAGCTCGCCGCTTTGCCCGCGGCGCCGGAGGCGGCGCGGCTGACGGCCCTTCGGGTGTTCCCCGCCGGCCCGCCGGCGACGCAGGTCCTCCTCTCCCCCGTCGGCTCCCCGCTCGCGCGGCAGATGAGCTGGTATGTGGCGGAGGATAACGAGGGGACCTACGCGCCCCCATCCACGGACGGTTCCTCCGCCTCCTCTGACGGCGCCTCCTCCGGCGGCGCGTCTTCCGAAAGCGCGCCGGGGAGCGGTTCCTCCGGGCCGGAACTCCATGAGGACGCGGGTACCGCCGCCTCCTCCGCTCCGGAGCCCCAGGCCAGCCCCTATCCCGATTTCGTGGAGAAGGCCCAGACGCTCTACTTCGAGATCGACACCAACGTGTGGCAGGCCGAGGACACGCTGGACGCCGAAAAGGTGCGGGTGCGCAAAGTCACCGTCTATACCGGCGACATCCCCGCGCCGCCGGAGGGCGCGGTCGAATATGAGGACGACTCCCCGGTGGGACTGGAGGACTGCGTGGCCATCGACCTGCTGCGGCAGAAGCTGCCCACCTCCTTCCCGCAGATCCGCTTCGAGGCGGACCGGCAGAACCGACTGTTCGTGCGGCTGTGGAACCTCGATTTCGCAAGCAGGATCGACCGCAGGGCCTATCTCAGCGGCGATCTGACCTACCGCTACGCCTACCAGGACCCCGACGACGAAACGCCGCTCTACTTCTCGGTGGAGCGCTGAAAGGAGGGATGAAACGTGGCAGGATTCTCTATTATCTCCGACGTGAGCGCCGGGCTGCTGAAGGCCCTGCGCAAAGGCCTCTGCCCCGAGCCGGTGCAGTCGCCCGAATCGATCCAGCTGGCGAGCCCGGCGGACAAAAACGCGGATTTCCAGCTCGGGCTTTTCCTCTACGACCTCAGGGAGATGGGCGAATACCGCTCCAGCGCCCAGATGGTCCGGCCGGGCAACCGGCGGGAGTTCCCCCCCAGACCGCTGACCCTCTGCTACCTGCTCTTCCTCAACGGAAAGGCGCAGATCGCGGCGGGTGCAGAGGCCGAGCAGCGCATCCTGGGGCGCGCGCTCCAGGCGCTGGCGGACGATCCGGCCGTGGGGCTCGCAAGGCTTCATTCCTTCGAAGGCGAGGCGGACGAGGACGCGGCGATCACCTTTTTGAACCTCAGCTTCGACGACAAGAGCAAGATCTGGTCGTCGCTCTCGGTCCCCTACCAGCTCGGGGTCTACTTCTCGGTGTCCCCGGTGCTGCTCTCCTCCACCCGCAGCGAGAGCTTTGTCCGCGTGCGGGAGTCGGAGGTCACGCTCTCGCAGCGTGAAGCTTCGGCCGGAAGGGGGGGAACCCCATGATCCGCCTGACCGTATCATTCGTTCTCCGGCTGCTCGACGACTTCACCGGCTCCGCCTCCGACGGCGGCCACCTGTTTTGGGTGGACGGCCGCGCGGCGCGACCGCAGCGCAAGCCCGGAGGATACTACGTCTTCCTCGAGCCCCGCGCCCCCTGCGAGGTCGTGATCGAAAGCGCCCGCTACAGCCCCCGGACGCTGCGGGTGGACCCCGAGTCGCTGGACGCGGAAGACCCGGTGCTCCCGGTGCGCCTGCTGCGCCGGGGGGACCTCCGGTTCCCCGACTGCGGCCGGTTCGAGGGGACCGCGCCGCCCGGCGTCACGGTGTACGCCTTCGCCCCGGAGGACCCCGCCCTCACCTTCCAAAGCGAAAAGGACGGGGTGCTCACGCTCGGCAGCTACACCGCGAAACCCCTGTGGGGCCTGCGTTTCTCGGTGGGGCAGGGAAACGCGCGCGAGGTGTTCGTCATGGAGGAGAAGCTTCCGGACGGCGGCTACCGCATCCGGCCGGGACTCCGCCGCCGGCATCGGCCGGGCGAACCGGTGGAGCGCGCAAGCGCCTGCCTGAGCGCGGCGGACGGCAGGTTCGCGGTCTGCACCGAGCGCGGCCAAACGGTCCGGGAAGCCCAATATTACGACGAGGAGGCGAAGAAATGGGTGTGCTTGTCTGTGCCGGCGCCCAGATGACCTGCTCCTTCGGGACGGCGCCCTCCGCGCTGGTGGTGCCGCCCGTCAACAAGGTGCTCGCAGGCGCGCCGGCCGCCAACATCATGGATTTCAAACCCAATGCAAACGTCCCGCCCTTCGCCATGTGCAACAGCGTGGCGAATCCGGCCACCAAGCGTCCGCCGCCGGTGCTCTTCACCCCGGCGCCCTGCGTGCCGGTCCCGGCGGGCCCTTGGAAACCCGGCTGTCCCAAGGTGCTCATCGGCGGAATGCCCGCCGTGGACAACACCTGTATGCTCAACTGCGCCTGGGGCGGCGTCATCACAGTGGTAAATCCCGGTCAGACGACCGTCATGGATTAGCGCTACAACATTTTACAGAAAAGGAGGATTGGCCTGAACGCGCTTCGGGCCAGAAAGAACAATGGCTGAGTATTTATCTCCCGGCGTCTACGTGGAAGAATTCGAATCCGGCATGCGGGCGATGGAGGGCGTGAGCACCAGCACGGCGGGCTTCCTCGGACTGGCCGAGCGCGGCCTGGTGAAGGGAACGCCCGAGTACCTCACGAGCTTCGCCGAGTATGTCCGCAAGTTCGGCGGCTATCTGCCTGAGAACGCCTATGGGAAAAACCGCTTCCTGCCCTACGCGGTGGAACAGTTTTTTGCAAACGGCGGCTCCCGTTGCTATGTGATGCGGGTGGCCCCGGAGGACGCCAAGGCGGCCGCCGCCGCCATGAGCTCGGTGGTCATGACCGCGAAGAGCCCCGGCAAGTGGGGCAACGGCATCCGGGTGACCGTGTCGGCCGCCTCCAAGGCGAAGACCCAGGTGCTGGAGATCACCGAGGACGTGGTCACCGCCAGCAAGGCCTACCGGGTCAAGAACGCGGCCGGCTTCGTCCCCGGCGACGTGGTGGCCTTCCAGGACAGGGGGGAAACCGCCGGTTACAACCGCGTGACCAAGATCGACGGGAATTCCCTCTACTTCGAGAACGACTTCGAGCAGGAGGTCGTCGACAAGAACCTGATCCCGCAGAAGCTGCTGGCCACCTGCGAGGCGGACATCGAGGTCCTCTGCGGGGACGCGGTGGAGCTGTTTGAAAACGTCTCCCTCAATCCCCAGAGTCCAGACTCGATCGAAAACAAGCTTTCCAAGAGTACGCTGGTGGACGTGAAGATCAATCCGATCGAGGAGATCTGCCCGCCCATGCTGGCGCTCGCCGGCAACGCCTCCGCGCAGAAGGCGGTCTTCGCCCTCGCGGGCGGCAGCGACGGGGACGTCCTCAACGTACCGGACGCGGCCTTCATCGGCGGCGGCGACGCACCGGGCACCCGCACGGGGCTCGCGGCCTTCGAGGAGATCTCCAACGTGAGCATCATGGCGATCCCCGGCATCACCTCGGCGGCGGTGCAGCTCGCGCTCGTCGCCCACTGCCAGAACCTCGCCAGCCGGTTCGCGGTGCTCGACATGCCCTGTGACATGGTGAAGCCCCAGGAGCTCCTCAAGCACCGGGCGATCATCGACAGCGACTACGCCGCCATGTACCATCCCTGGCTCCAGGTCTACGACATGGCCGCCAAAAAGGCCGCCTACATCCCGCCCTCCGGCGCGGTCTGCGGCATCTACGCCCGCAGCGACAACACCCGCGGCGTCCACAAGGCTCCGGCCAACGAGGTCGTCAACAACGCCATGGGTCTGAGCTGCCTCTACAACAAGGGCGAGCAGGACCTCTTAAATCCGGCGGGCGTCAACCTCATCCGCGCGCTGCCCGGCCAGGGCATCCGCGTCTGGGGCGGCCGCACCTGCTCCTCCAACAGTCTGTGGAAATACGTCAACGTCCGGCGGCTCTTCATCTTCCTCGAGGAGACGATCAAGGCCCAGACCAACTGGGCGGTCTTCGAGCCCAACGACGAAGTGCTCTGGCTGCGTGTGCAGCGGACGATCGCCTCCTTCCTGCGCGACATGTACCGTTCGGGCGCGCTGGTGGGCGCCACCGAGGACGAGGCCTTCTTCGTCAACATCGGCCACGACACCATGACCCAGTCGGACATCCTCAACGGCCGCCTCATCTGCGTCATCGGCGTCGCGCCCAGCCGCCCGGCTGAGTTCGTCATCTTCCGCATCACCCAGAACATGCGTGAATGACCCTTCTCCGGCAGGTCCCACATTTGAAACGAAAGGATGGATAGACAGTGGCGATCAATATGTACCCCTTCAAAAAATATAACTACCGGCTGGAGATCGACAGCATCGACGTGGCGGCTTTTTCGGAGGTCAGCGGCTTCGACGCCAGCGTGGACGTCATCGAGTACCGGGAGGGCACCGAGCCCATCAACTCCCCGCGCAAGATGCCGGGCCTCACCAAGTACGGCAACGTTACCCTCAAATGGGGCATGAGCGAGAGCATGAGCTTCTACGAGTGGGTGAGCGGAATCTCCAACGGCACCAAGTCCGCGGCCGAGGACCGGGTGCAGGACGTGACCATCTATCTGCAGGACGACCAGCATAACGACATCGCCAGCTGGACGCTGGTGAACGCGTGGCCCTGCAAGTACACCGCCCCCGATTTCAACGCCTCCTCCAGCGAGATCGCGTTTGAGAGCGTCGAGCTCGCGTTCGAGGAGATGCGCAGGAACCAGTAATCCGCGTGTGTAACGGCCGGGCGGCGCCCTGCGCGCCGCCCGGCGAGGAAAGGAGACCGCTATGGACCAGGAATTCCAGACCGAGTTCGAATTCGACCTGCCCAAGGGCTACCTGGACGCGCAGGGGGCGCTCCACCGGCACGGGACCATGCGCCTGGCCACCGCGGCGGACGAGATCCTGCCGCTCCGGGACCCGCGCGTCGTGCAGAACCCCGGCTACCTCACCATCATCCTGCTTTCGCGGGTGGTCACCTCGCTCGGGACCGTCCCCAAGGTGGACCCCCGGGTCATCGAGAAGCTCTATTCGCCCGACCTCGCGTTTTTGCAGAACATGTACCAGCAGGTGAACGCCATCGAGCCGATGATGAACAGCTGCGTCTGCCCCGAGTGCGGGCACAAATTCGAGCAGCCGGTAAATTTTACGGAGGCGGAATAGCGGTCTACCCGGAAACGGAGCTCTACAAGGAGGCCTCCTTTCTGGCCTACTACTACCACTGGGACTACCGGACCGTTATGACGCTGGATCACCGGACCCGCCGGCGCTTCTGCGCCGAGATTTCCGCCATCCACAAGGAGCTGAACAACGCTCCCAAGAACATTTTCGAGGTGTGAGCCATGCCAGCAGCCGATCTCATGATCAACCTGCACCCGGAGCCGATTCCGGTCTACAAATTCAAGGTCTACCTCCAGCTGACCTGCCTGGGGTTCTCCAAGATCACCAACATCGAGGAGTCGGTGGAGACCGAGCCGCTGCAGGAGGGCGGGGTGAACGACCGCGTCTACAGCCTCACCCGGCCGGTCAGCACCGAAAAGACGCTTGTGATGGAGCGCGGCGTGGCCAACCGGGGGTTCCTGACGGCGGCGCTCTCCAGCCAGCTGGAGGTGGGCAACCGCATTCACACCGACATCCTGATCATCGCCTACGACCGCGACGGGACGATCGCAAAGATGTTCGAGGTCCACGGCGCGGTGGTCAAAAAGCTGGCCTTCTCCCCGCTCGACTCGATGAGCAACGAGGTGATGATCGAGACTTTCGAGCTGGCCTACGAGACGCTCAAGTGCCTTGACAAGACGGAGGACGTGCTCGGGAACCTCCAGGGCCTCGCGGGAGTGAATACCTTCGTCTGAGCCAGGCGCGTGAGAAAGGCGGTGAAACGGGATGCTCCTGACGGTCGATACCAGCCTCGGCGACGCGATCCTCGCCCGTTACGGCGGATTTGTCTACAGCATTTCCGACGGGGCGCAGATGCTGCTCCTGCAGCATCCGGACGCCCCCTCCCCTCCCCCGGACCGTCTGGAATATCCAGAACTGCCTCGAGCAGAACAACCTCTTCACCCTGAATCTGAACCTCTCCTTTTTGCAGCGGCTCGTCGCGGCCGCCGCGGCGCCCGCCGCGATGCTCGCGGTCCGGTCCCGGATGCTCACCGAACGGGCGCTCTGGACGCGCGCGCCTTCGGACGGGGAGATCCGGGTCCTGCAGACGGCCGCCCCGCGGCCGCTGGAGGCCGCGGAGGCGGGGGAAGCGCGCGGCGCGCGCCCCCTGCCGGTGGAAAAGATCCACGCGGGCATTCTGCCGCCGGCTCTCCCCACGCCCGGCCAAGCGGTCGCGCGGATTTTGGCCCTGCGCGGACATACGGCGCTTCTCCCGGCGTCCCCCGGACGCGCGTCCGCGCCTCTCCCGGCCAAAACGGACGGAAAGCCGGGCGGGGAAGCGGCGCCGGACGGCCGGGAGCGTGAAACCCTCCGGTTCCTGGAGCGCCGGTCGCTCGTGGAGCGCCAGGCCTCCGCCATCCGGCACAGCTTTCAGGTCTTCAATCAGGAAAAGCGCGGGCCGGCGGATTCCCCGCCGGTTCGTCAACATAGCTTTCCCCCGGCGGCACCGGTCCAACCGGCGCGCGTTTTCGACGCCGATGCGCCGGGGAGGCGGCAAGGCGGACCGGACCTGCCGGCGCCGCCGGCGGTCCCGGGATCTCCTCTCCAGCCATTCCGGCAGACGCCTGCGGCTCCCGCCGCCGTGCCGCCCCCGCGGGCGGAACCCCCGACCGGGCGCGGACTGCCCGGGACGCCCCCCGCGTCCCCTCTCCCGGCGGCGCTGCCGCCGGCTGCGGAGCGGCGGGAGGCGCGGACCGCGCGCCCGACAGATCTCCCCATGCCGGCGCCCGTCCGCCTGCTATGGCCGCGGGCCGCGTCGGAACCCCCGCAGGCAGAACGCACGGCGCGCCGGGAGCAGACGGAGGCCCCGGTCCCGGCACGGCCGGTCCCGGCGGAGCGCCCGCAGCAGCCGCGCGCGGCGCAAAGGGAACCCGCCGAGGTTCCCGCTCCGCTGCCGCGGGCCGCGGAGCGCGCTTCCGCACAGCCCGCCGCGCAGCGGACGCCGAATCGGATCCTCCCCGCGCCGACGCTTCCGCGGCAAATTGGGCGGGCGGACGCTCCGGAAGCCCCGGCCTTCGCGCCGGTGCGGCGGGCGGACCAGCCCGCGCCGGCCCCCGCGCTCCATCCAATTCAGCGGGCGCGGGAACCGTCGGCGGTTTCCCCGTTTTTCCCGGCGCAGCCGATGCGCGCCTCCGCCCGGCCGACACGTCCGGCGGACACGCCCGGTTCTCCGGGACCGGCCGCGCCGCAGTGGCTTTTGACGCGGCGGCCCGCGTATCCGATGGAACCGTCCGCGGCGCCCGTTCTCCCGGCGGCGCCGCATCTGCCGGCGCCGGCCCCGATGGCGGAGCCCGCCCCCAAGGCCCGGGCCCGGAGCGTCACGGAGCTCTCGCAGCCCGCACAGCCCGCCTTCGGGCCCGCGCCGATCATCCTGCGCGCCGAACCGCCCGCCATCCGGCAGGCTGCCGCGGAAACGGACTCCCCGGACATCCCGACGGTCCGCACCCGTCGCGTCGAGACGGAAACCGAGGTCCGGACCACCCTCAACCGCGCGGTCAACGCGCCCCGGGGGGAGCTCCCGGGACCGGACGGGCGGGCGCTGACGAAGGCGGTGGAAGAGGCGCTGGCGCATCTGGATTTGAGAAAACTCTCCGACCGGGTCTACCGGGACCTGGAATCCCGGCTGCGGTCGGAAAAAGCAAGAAGGGGGCAGTGGTAACATGTTGAAGAAGGCGGCTTCCAGAGCGGCGGACGCCCTCTATGAGGGCAAGCTGGAGAAGGCGAAGCTTTTCCGCGTCGTCAGGGGGATGCAGATGGGCGATATGCTGCCCGTCCAGTTCAACCCTTCCGAGTACCAGATCTCCCGATCGGTCAACCTGAGCAGGAAGCTCTCGATCGGGAAGGACCAGGATATCGACAAGATGCAGGCGGCGGCCGGCAACTTCGCCACCTTTTCCGCGACCCTCTATTTCGACACCGACACCGACCTGAGCGGCTTCGACACGGGGAGCCTCTCCTCCGCGCTCAAATCGGTCCTGCTGCCCAATCTCGGCAAGAAACCGACCGAGGTCTGCCAGTCGATCGCCAACATGCTGAAGTACAACGACGAACAGCACGCCCCCCTCAAGGTGCGCTTCGTGTGGGGGCGGCTCGACTTCATGGGCTACGTGGCCAGCTCCTCCATCAGCTACACCATGTTCTCGCGGGACGGCACCCCGCTGCGCGCCAAGCTGCAGCTCACCATCGTCGGCGAGGAGACCGAGCTTTTGCAGCGCCGGATGATCCGCACCTTCAGCTCCCCCAACCGCACCAAGGAGCGAACGCTCACCGAGGGGGACCCCCTCTGGCTGATGGCGCAGCAGGAGTACGACGACCCGGCCATGTGGCGGACGATCGCCGAGGCCAACGGAATCCTCAATCCCCGGAAGGTTTCCGGGGCGATGCGCCTCAAGGTGCCTTCCATCAAGTGAGTCCTCTTTTCAGGAAAGGGCGGTGAAGCAGATGGACCTGATGAAGCAGAGCACGGCCTACGCGCTGCTGAAAAAGAAATACCGGGAATTTGCGGCTCCCACCGTCCGGGTCCTGGTGGAGGGGAGCGATTTGGGCGAGCGGTACCACGCGGCGCTCAGCAATGTTTCGGTCGAGCTCACGAGCGAATACCCGGCCTCCGGGTGCAGCTTCGACCTGCTCGGGGAGTACCGGCCCCCCGACAGCGACTTCGACTCCAAGGGCGCGCTGCGCCTGCTGGAATTGGGCGCCAAGGTGGAGGTGAAGCTCGGCTACATCGCCACGGAGACGGTCTTCTACGGCCTCATCACCGGACTGGACTACCGCTTCGACCCCGAGGAGGCACCCGTCGTGCATGTGGAATGCATGGACGCCAAATGCCTGCTCATGAAGACCCAGCGGCTGGAAATCTTCCGGGAGAAGCGAATCGACCGGGCGGTGCAGGCGCTGCTGGGCGAACAGCCGGTGGGCGGCTACCTCAAGGGCAGGCAGGTCGATCCGGTCCCCGGGGAGATCAAAATGCTGGCGGCCGGCATGGAGACGAGCTACGACTTCCTCGTGCGCCAGGCGCGCTACGCGGGCTGCGAGTTCTTCCTGCTGGCGGGCAAGGCGTATTTCCGCAAACGCCCCGCCGCCGGCCAGCCGGTCATGACGGTGAGCCCCGGGGAGGCGCTCCTTTCGGCGGGCCTCAGCCTGCGGGGCGCGCCGCTGGTCAAAAAGGTGACGGTGGTGGGGATCGATCCCCAGACCGACAGGGAATTTTCCGGCAGCGCCCAGTCCCGCGGGAAGTTTGGAAAGGGCGCGGCCCCCTCCCGGATGCTCTCGGGCACCGAGCGCGTCTACCTGGACGCGCAGGCCGAGTCGGCCTCCCAGGCGCAGGCCCGCGCCAAGGCCCTGCTCGGCAGCATCGAGCAGGGCTTCGGGACGCTCGAATGCCGGTGCATCGGCCTGCCGGAACTTGTGCCGGGCCGGGCGGTCCGTGTGAAGGGACTCTCCGGGCGAATGGACGGGAGCTTTTACGTGACCGCTGTCCGGCACGCCTTCGACGAGACGGACGGGTACACAACGACGTTTGAAGCGAGGATCAACAGCCTATGAATTCGATTGCGGAACTGCTCGGCGGCGAATACGGCAACGACCGGGCCTTCCTCAGCCCCGGCGGCATGGTCCAGGGGACGGTGACCGACAACGCGGAGAGCGGGGAGCCCGGCATGGTCAAGGTGGAATTCACCGCCTGGAAAAGCGGCAAGAACGTCTGCGAATGGATCCCGCTGCTGCGCCCCTACGCGGGCAAGGACTACGGCAGCTATCTGGTTCCCGAGGTCGGGGACATTGTGCTGGTGGGGTTCATCGGGACCGACTTCAGGCGCCCGGTGGTGCTCGGGAGTCTCTTCCCCGCCACGGCGCAGATGAAAAGCGACAGCTTCGAGAAGAAGAACACCACCCGCAGGTTCAAGACCAAGGGCGGCGTCGACCTCACCCTCTCGGACGCGCAGGGCAAGGCGTCGGTGGAGGCGGTGACGCCGGGCGGACTGCGTCTCGCCCTCGACGATGGGAAGCAGCTCATGACCCTCGCGGACAAGAACGGCCAGAACCAGCTTTCCATCGACTGCCAGAAGGGCGAGGTAAGCCTTGAGGGCAAGTCGAAGCTCACGATCAAGGCCGGAAGCTGCGAGATCACGATGGACGGAATGGCGGGCAAGCTGGAACTGAAGGGCGGACAGCTCTCCATCAAGGCCGATATGCAGGCCGAACTGGACGGCGGCCAGAGCCTCGGACTCAAGGGCACCATGCTCAAGGCCGAGGGCACGCAGGTGTCCGTTTCGGGCAGCGCCATGACCCAGGTATCCGGCGGCATGGTGAAGCTGGGATAACGCGGAAAGAAAGGGAGTGCTGATATGGCCGACACAAGAGGGTTCCTGGGGCGGGGGCTTTGTTTTCCGCCGCGCGTGGACCCGGCCACCGGGCGCTTTTGCATGGTCGACGCGGAGGAGGACATCCGCCAGTCGATCTATATCATCCTTATGACCCGTATGGGGGAACGCGCGATGCTGCCCGATTTCGGCAGCCGCATCCACGACTACGTGTTCGAGCTGCCCGACCAGACGGCGGAAAACCTGATCGCCACCGAGATCGTGGACGCGCTCGCACGCTGGGAGCCGCGCATCGTGGACACCGAGGTGGAGGTCGACGAGAGCGGCGTCCGCGAGGGCAAGCTCCTCTTCAACATCCGTTACACGGTGCGGGACACCAACAACCCCAACAACCTGGTGTTTCCCTACTATCTCTACGAGGGTGTCGGGCAGGACTAAGCGCCCAATGAAGGAGGCGACAGATCATGGCAGAACCGAAAACTTCCGGGCGGCCGGCGCTGGCCGCGCTGGCCCGTTCCTACGTCCCCGAATGGCGCTTCGATGAAAAGAACCCCGACAGCGGTTCGGCGGTCGCGCTGCTGGTGGACGACATGCTTCTGGAGAGCGAAAAGCGCCTCGGCCGGGCGATCGGCAAATACCGCGTCCAGTACCTGAACCTCTTCGACCGCCTCCGCGAGGAGCCCTCCGAATCGGCCAAGAGCTTCGTGCGCTTCACCCAGGCGGCGGGGATGGACGACCCGGTCCACGTCCCCAGGGGCACCCGCCTCTACGCCGAGGAAAAGGGCCGGCGGCTCGTCTTCGAAACGACCCACGCCATCACCGCCATACAGGCCGAGCTTGTGAGCGTCGCGGTCACCGACGGCGCCACCGACCGGATCGTGCGCCTTCTGGACAAGGGCGCGCCGGGCGCCTCGGAGGGAAGCTTCACGGCGTTTGACCTCTCGGGCGAAAGCGAGGCGGAGCACCGGCTGCTGCTCGGCTTTGACGGCGCGTTCGACGCGCTGGAGGATCTGGAGCTCCTACTGCGGGTGCGCACCCCCGATCCCGAAAAGCTGGACGGGGCGATCGAAACGCTCTGCCGGAAGGAGCTGCGCTATTCCCTGCTCGAACCGGAGGGGGAGCGCGTCTTCCGGACGGTGGAGCGCCAGGGCGACGCCATCCGGCTTTCCCTGCCCGGCTGCACGCCGCAGAAGGTGGAGCTGGGCGGCCGGGAACGGTACGTGCTCTGCGTGCGCGCGCCCGGCCCGCTGGACCTCGAGCTCTGCGGGGCGCAGCTCTCCTTCGCGGGGGAGGCGCTCCCGCCCGACGAGGTGCGCTGCGCGGGCGTGACGCAGAACGCCGGGCGCTTTCTGCCCTTCGGCGGGCCGATGGAAATCTACGCCGAGTGCGGCATCGAATGCCGCCAGGCGTTCGCCCGCCGGGGCGCGCGGGTGGCGATGCGCTTCTCGCTGGGATTCGAGACGGTGGAGCGCAAGCTCCCCGAGGCGGTCAGCGACATCGACTACAAGCTCCTCATGAAGGGGCCGCGCGAGGCCCCCAGGCTGGAGCCCATGCAGGTGCGCGCCGACTACGCGCTGTTCGAATACCGCAGCGTCCGCGGCTGGCGCAGGCTTCTGGAGGAGGAACACGCGGCGCTGCTCTTCAACGGCTCGACCGAGGGCGCGGTGGAGTGCTCCTTCCTGCTCCCCCGCGACATCGCCGAGGAGGACGGGGAACCGCGCCTGCGCCTGCGCCTCCTGCGGGCGGACAATCTCTACAGCATGCCCTGCGTGCAGCTCTGCCCGGTGATCACGGGGCTCTCCTTCTCCTACCGGTACGAGGAGGACAGCCTGCCGCCCGATTACGCCTGCACCCGCAACAACTTTGAGACGGCGGAGGTCACCGGGGCCATCGCTTCCCGCCGGGCGTTCCCCGTCTTCTACAACAACGAGTGCGGCCGCACGGCCATGTATCTCGGCTTCGACCTGCCACCGCGCGGAATGCCGCTCTCCCTCTACTTCGAGGTGGAGAACGACGAGGACGCGGCGCTCGACTACACGGCTGAGTACCTCTCGCCCGACGGCTTTGCACAGCTCCAGGCGGTGGACAACACGGGGGGCCTCCTCTACGCGGGCACGCTGCTTTTACCGGTGCCGGACGACATCGTAAAGAAGGAGCTCTTCGGCCGGGAGTGCTGGTGGCTGCGCCTGGTGCTGCGGCGGCAGCCCTCCGGACAGCTCCCGCTGGTCAGGGAGGTCCTCACCAATATGGCGCGGGTGGAAAACCGGCGCAGCAGCTCGGAGGTCTTCTACCTTGCCGACCCGGACGCGCCGCTGGGGATCGCGCTGGCGGAGCAGAACCTCGTCTCGCTCGAGGTGTGGGTCAACGAGGAGGACGGCAATCCGGAAAACGCGGAAAACTGGGTGCGCTGGAACCGGCGGATCGGCCGGGGCCAGCAGGGCCGGTACTGCGGCGTCGACCTGGCCGCGGGCACGGTGGAGTTCGAAAAGAACGCCTTCGCGCCCTACCCCCTCAAGGAGGGCGGTCCCGCGGTACGGGTGGATTACCGGAGCTACCAGGGCGCGGCGGCCAACGTGGGGCCGGACACGATCACCGTCCTGGAGGAATCGGTCCGCTACATCTCCTCCGCCACAAACCCGATGGCGGCCTACGGCGGCTGCGACGGGCATACCGAGGAGGCCTACGCCGCCTCGGTCCGCAACCTGCTGCGCACCCGGGGGCGGGCGGTCACCGAGCAGGACTTTTTCGACCTCATCTCGAGCGTCAGCTACGGCGTGCGGCGGATCAGGGTGCTGCCGGGCGTCACGCCGCTCGGCCAGCGGGACGAACGCGCCATCACCGTGGCGCTGCTCATCGAGGAATACGAAAAGGGCGGCCATATCTTTTCGGCGGTGCGGGACACCATCCGCGAAAAGCTGCTCGCCTCGAGCGGCATCCTGCCCCAGGGGCGGGCGCTGATGCTCTGCCAGCCGCGGTTCGTGCGGTTTTCGGTGCGGGTGTGGCTCGAGTGCGGGCCGGACGGCGATCCCTACGAGCTCCAGCAGCAGACCCTCGCCGACATCCGCGCCTTCCTCGACCCGCTGACCGGCGGCTACGACGGAGACGGCTGGGAGATCGGCACGCTGCCCACCCGGCCGCAGCTGCTCGCCTGGCTGGGGCTGCGGCGGCCCGGCATCCTCATCGCGCGGATGGCGCTTTCCGCCCGCAGCCGCGGGCGGGAATACCCGGTGGACGAAAAGCTGGCCGCCGCCGTGCAAAGCCCCTTCGCCATGGCGGTGAACGGCGAGCACATCGTCTATGTCAATCTGCGGGACCGCAGGGAATAGGAGGTGTCCGGGATGCTGAATCTGCCCCGGCTGGACGATCTGGACTATCAGAAGCTCTGGGACCGCGCCCGCGCCATGGCGCCGGTGCTGGCGCCCGAGTGGACCGACCTCAACGACCACGATCCCGGCGTCACGACGCTCCAGGCGTTCGCGTGGCTCTGCGACAGCCTGAACTATTACATCAACGCCACCGGCGAGGCCCACCGGCTTGCCTACCTCAAGCTCCTGGGCATCCGCCCCCGCCGCTCCCCCGCGCGCTGCCGCGTGGAATTCCGCGCGCCGTCCGGGGCCGCGCTCTCCCTGCCCGCCGGGACCCGGCTTCTGGCGGGAGACACGGTCTTTGAGCTGGAGCGGGCGGTCGAGGGCCGCGCCAACCGGCTGATCCGCCTCTACAGCGAGGAGTCCGGCAGGTGCTACGACCTCGGCCCCTTTGTGGAGGCGGACGGCGGGTTCGCCCCCATCCTAACCGACGAGCCGTCGCGCCCCGCCGAGGCGTTTTTCGGCTTCGCCGAACCGCTCAGCGGCACGGTGCGGCTGTTTATCCCGGTGGCCGGGACGGGTCGCAACCCCTTCGGGGACGATTTCTCACTCGTACAGCTCGAGTGGTCCTGCCGGGACGGCGGCGGCTGGCAGCGGGCGGAGGTCCTTTCGGACGAGACCCGCGGACTGCTGCGGAGCGGCTTCCTCACCCTGCGGCTGTCCGGTGAAACGGCGCTTTATGAAAACGGGCGGCTTGCGCCGGCCCATTACCTGCGCTGCGCCCTCCGGCAGGGCTGCTACGATCGGCGCCCCCGCGTCGGCCGGGCGGCGGTCTGCTGCGGGACTGCGGTCCAGACGGACACGGCCGCGCACACGGTGGAGCTCCTCTACCGCGGCGAGCCCTCCCTCCCGGTCGGCTATGCGTTGGAATCGGAGGACCGGGTCTCGGTCGCGGTCCGGGAGCAGGACGAGTGGGTCGTGTGGCGGGACTTCCGCCCCTCCGGGGACGACCTCTGCGCGGTGGAGGACGGCGCGGTGCGCTTCCACAAAAAGCGGTTCGGCCGGGTCCCGGCCAAGGGAAGCCGGGTCCTCGTGACCATCGCGCGCCCCGGCGCGCCGCTGCTGCTCGGGGAGACGGACGGCTGCGCCTCCCGCCGGGTCGCGCTGGACCCGGACGGCCTCTGCCGCCTGCGTCTGGCGCTCTCCCGCACCGGCCCGGACGGGCGGCGGGCCTTTGAAATTTACGACGAATGCCCGGACCTTTCCGGCGCGGGCTGCGACGACCGGGTGTTCCAGCTCGACCGCCGCGAGGGATCGGTCGTCTTTGGGGACGGCGTCCACGGCGTGCAGCCCGAGGCGGGGCTCCTGGTGGAGGCGCTGGAGCTGGCACGCTCCTCCTTCGGCGGGGGCAACGTGCTCCGGGGCCAGGTGAACCGGCTGGAGACCCCGGTGGAGGGCGTCACGGCGGAAAACCTGGAGGATGCCGGCGGCGGCGAATACCGCTGCACCTCGGAGGAGCTGGAGCCGCTGGTGGAGGAGAAGCTGCGCGCGGTGCTCCGGGCGGTCACGGCGGAGGATATCCGCGCGCTGACGCTCGGGACGCCGGGGCTGCTCATCGAGGACGCGGCGGTCATCCCCATGGCGGACTACTGCGCCGCCGCGGGCGAAGCTCCCCCGCCCGTCAACACCATCCTGATCGCGGTGCGCCCCAAATCGGAACGGCGGCTCCCCATCCTCAGCGAGGACTATGCGCGGATCATCCGCGCGCACCTCGGCCGCCACCGGATGCTGGCCAACGACCTGCAGGTCCGTCCGGCCCGCTATGTGGGCGTCGGCGTCTACGGGCGCATCCGCCTGGCCGATCCGGGCAGGGCCGCGGAAGACGGGGTGCTGGAGGCTCTGCGCGTCTGGATCGAAAGCGAAAACCCCGTCTTCGGACGCCGGGTGGACTACGGCGGGCTCTTCTCCCGGCTGGAGCTGCTGCCCGCGGTGCGCGCGGTGAGCCAGCTCTCGCTCGAGTACCTCGGGGAGGGCGGGCGCAAAAACGAGCATGGGGACATCCTGCTGCTTCCCGACTGCCTGGCCTACCTCTGGGAGACGGGGATCGAATTTGTATAGGGCGCCCGGCGCCCGCCAAGTCGAATAGGAAAGGGGCGGACGGCAGATGACGGAACCGCTGAAAGCTGTCAATTTTTATAAACGGGACCTCCTGCGCGGGTGCCCGCACAACCTGAAGGCGGACGGGGAGCTCTTTCTCCATCCCGCGGAGACGGCGAACCCCGCGGCATACGTGACGCGGATGTTCGACACCCGCGACCCGGACTGCACCTTCAACCGCCTGACGGTGGACGGGGAATTCGAGGGGGTGCGCCTCGAGGTGGTCGTGGCCGCCGCCGACACGCCGGACGCGGTCGTGGACGACCGGGACGCGGACCTGTCGGAGCTTCTGGCCGACCCCGGCGTCGACCCCGCGCGGAAGCGGGAGCTGCTCTGCGCCCTGCGGCACGTCCGCGCCGTCGACTGTACCGATCTGCTGCTGCATTCGCTCACCGGGCGGTATGTCTGGATCTACGCGGGCGCCTACCCGGCCGGAGAATGCGACTGGACGCTGCGGGGGCTGCGGCTCGAATTCCCGCGGGTGAGCTTCACCGGATACTTCCCCGAGATCTACCGGCAGGACGACTTTTTCGACCGCTACATCGCGGTGTTCCAGTCCCTCTACCTCGACCTCGAGCGCCGCGCGGACGAACTGCCGCATCGCCTCGACTACGAGACGGTCCCGGATGAGGGCCTTCTGGAGCTCGCGGACTGGCTGGGGCTCTGCTGCGACGGGCTCTTTACCCCGGCGCAGCTGCGGACGATCATCTCCGGCCTCGACCTCTACCAGGGGATGAAGGGCACCCGCGCCGCCCTCGAGGCGGTGCTGGAGCTCGTATGCGGCGTGCCGCCGCGCATCGTGGAGCGGTTCCAATGGGAGCGCATTCCCCTCCCGCCCGCGCGGCGGGCGCTCTACGGGCGGCTCTACGGCGGCGACTCCGGCAGTTTCTGCGTGCTGCTGCCTCCCCTGCCCGGCTTTCCGGAACCCGGGCGGCTCGAACGGCTGATCCGGCTCTACAGCCCGATCGGCACCCCGCACCGGCTGGTGTTCCTGAACCCGTGCAGCCGCGCGGACGACCACTGTTATCTGGACGGGACCGGCGTGCTGGCCACGCCCGGTGAGGCGGCCGCGAACGCCGGGACGCTGGATGGATTTATCGCGCTGGGCTGATGAATGGAAGGCAGGTGGTCTAGGATGTCCGAAATGATGACGAACAGCAAACAGAAAACCCGGACGGCGCCCGTAAAGCCGCTGCGCCTCGACGGGCGCACCGGGAAGGAGGTGCGCCGGTCCTTCGGCCTCGACCCGGCGCAGCTTCAGATCGGGGAATCGCCCGAGGTGGAGGCGATGGGCGCGCGCGCCGTCGCGCGGGGAAACGTGATCTCCTTCGCGCCGGGCGAGTTCGCGCCCGGGACGGCGGAGGGGCGCGCGGTACTCGGGCACGAGCTCGAACATGTGCGCGGCCAGGCGGCGGGCGAGGTCCCGATGACCGGCGGGGTGCTGGAGGAGCCGTCCTTCGAGGCCGCGGCCGACCGCGCGGGCGCGGCCTTCGCGTCCGGGAGCCTCACGGCCGCCGGGCCGGTGGACGCCGGCGCGCTCGCCGGGCACAGCGCCCCCGCGCAGATGAAAAAAAAGAGCTATGTGGATCAAATCCGCGACATACAAATTCCCCAAGCGCGTGCAAGAAAAGCGGGCGAAAAATGGAGAGGCTACTCTCCAGAGAATGCAAAGGGAATTTTTGAAGGCGGAACCAGAGCGAGCGCAAACCCAATTATGAAGGAAGCCGGACTGCCGGAAGCCATGGCCCCCTTCCGGGATCAGTCAAAAGATCTCATCAAAAAGGTCGCCGCGCTCAAAAAAATGGGCGGTGAGCGGCACACCTTTGAAGGCGGTGCTTCCAAGTATTCCGCTGAGAGCGCGGCTGTCAGCGAAAAAATGTTTCAGATGATCATGCCCCATCTGGACGACCCGGAGGTACAGGGCTTTATCAAGGACACGTTTGCAAATATGGGCGGAAATTTTGGCGCCACCGACCAGTCCCCGAAAGGGTATTTCATGACCGACGTGCTTGCGCGTATGACGGGCGTGGTGAACGGGCAGGCCATGAGATCCGCCGTGCCTGCGGATTCCTTTGATTCCCGCAACCATCCCGCCAATATTGCGGGCGACGCGGGACAGGTGGGCAATTTCTTTTCGGAATGGCTTTCTGAGAACGACAGAGACGCCGATTTTCAATCCATGATGGCCCCGGAACTGTGGCCCGCTTTTCAGGCGTTTATTCCGTATTATGACAAGGTGTGGAGTATCGGCGCGCCCAATATCCGCCCGGAAATCCTCGAAAAGACGGGGCTCGAGCTTCCTGCCCCGGCCCCTGAGGCGGCGCCCTATCATTTCTCGCCCGGGGGCGAGAAGACCGCGCCGAACTACATGTCCGCCGAGCTGCCCGGGCAGAGCGACGCAAATGAGATGAGCCTTGACCAGCGGATGAAGCAGGCCCGCCTCATGATGGAAAAGCACAAGGGCAACAAGGAGATGACCCGGGCGTGGGCCGACATCATGGGCGGCCTGCAAAAGGAGAGCAACCCTCTTCCCGCCCCCGCCGCCCCGAAAAAGTCGCGCAACCCCTTCAAGCGGCTTTGGAGCAAAATCCGCGGGAATTAATCCGCGCCCCGAAAGGAGAGAACGGTATGCCGATGACCACAGCAATGCAGGAAAAGAAGGCCCCGGCCCCGAAGCCGCTGCGCCTCGACGGGCGCACGGAAAAGGAGGTGCGCCGGTCCTTCGGCCTTGACCCGGCACGGATTTCGTTTGCGGAGTCGCCCGAGGTGGAGGCGATGGGCGCGCGCGCCGTCGCGCGGGGAAACGTGATCTCCTTCGCGCCGGGCGAGTTCACGCCCGGAACGGCGGAGGGACGCATGGTGCTCGGGCACGAGCTCGAGCATGTGCGCAGCCAGGCCGAGGGCGAGGTCCCGATGACCGGCGGGGTGCTGGAGGAGCCGTCCTTCGAGGCGGCGGCCGACCGCGCGGGCGCGGCCTTCGCGTCCGGAAGCCTCACATCCGCCGGGCCGGTCGACGCCGGCGCGCTCGCCGGGCAGAGCGCCCCAGCGCAGATGCTGGGCAGGAAGAAAAAAGCCGCCGCCCCAGTCCCGGCGTATGAGCCGATGTCGCCGGAGGAGGGTCAAAGCATCTTCGAAGGCGGAGCCCGCATGAGTTCTGGGAATAACCTGCACAGAAGGTATATGCCGGTCATGGGAAACGCGCTCGACCGCTACAATGCGTTTCTCAATAGCGGCGAGGCAAAAAAGCTGGGAAAAAAGCACGACCCCAATGCGGATGTTATGAGGCGGTTCAGCGGCGGGACCGGCGCGCTGGCCACAAAGGGCCTTCTTTATGACGATTCCACAATAAAAAGCGCCGACAAGATTTTTGACATCGTCTCCGACCTGGTGGATGAGCCAGAGTTTCAGAATTATGTCCGGGACCTGTTCGCGAACGAGGGCGGCGCCAATTACGACAGAGTCAGGGAAACAGATCAGGCGCAGCCGGGGGACTCCCATTTCAGCCAGTATATGATGGGTACGCTGGCTGTAAAAGGTTTGGATCCGACCGCGCCCGCCGGGATGAAGCGCAGAAATGATATCTTTTCCAAGCACAAGGATCCAAAAGAGGCGCAAAGAATCTATAATAAGGCCAATGATAATATTGAGAGCCAGAGTTCGATGATGACAAAAGCCGCTGCGATCCTTTCAAAAGGCGAGGACCTCCGCCGGATTGACATCGAGCAGATCCCGGAGGAACTCCGTCCTTTTATTGGAAGATATGAGAGCATCCGTCAAAGGGTTTTGCAGACCGGCATGCCGGCCGTGCGGCCGGAGGTGATGGGGAAACTGTCCGATGAGGAACGGGCGCTGGCCCAGCCGGCGGCAGCCGCACCCACGGAGGCCGCCCCTGCTGAGGAATCCCGCTACGTCTCCCCGGGCTACCTATCCGCGAAGCACTGGAAAACCGGGGCCGCCGAGCCCATGACCGAGCGCCAGCAGGAGGTTATGAGCCGCTGGCTCGGCTCGTCCGGGGAGGCCGCCCCCGCCCCGAAAAAGAAGTCGCGCAACCCCTTCAAGAAGCTCTGGAGCAAAATCCGCGGGACGTAGCCGCCCCGCCGGAAATCCCCGCCAAGACTGTGAGGGAACCGCATGTCCTACTGCGAATTATACGCCCGGCGGGTAATCGCCGAATTGGAGCCGCTCCTCCGTCCGCAGGGCGGGGGGCGGCTCGCCCTGCCCGTCCGGGAGCCGGAGCGGGACGCCCTGTGGGAAATCTCCGAAGCCCGCTTCAACCGCGTTCACGAGCTGCTGGAGGGGGCGGACGCGGCGCTTTTGGCCTTCGGCCTCTGCGTGGCCGTCCATGTCTACCCCGAGACGGCGGTCTACCTGCGGGAGCACGCCCACATCGGCGCGGTCACGGTGGAAAGCGCCGCGCAGCTCCTCGGCGGCGAGGGGTATGCCTTCGCCCCGGACCGGCTGGAGGAGTCCTCCCGCGCGCTGGGGGAACTGCTGTGGACGGAGGGATCGCCGTCGCCCGATTACCGCGCGCCGCTCGAGGCGGACGGGCGGCTGGTCGACTGGCTCGGCGGCGGGGACCGCCTGCCGGAGGCGCTTGCGGGAATCTGCCGCCGCTTTTCCCCGGCGGAGCCGCTTCACCCGTTCTTTGCACGCCCCGAGCTGCCGGACCGCCTGACCGGCGAGCTGGAACGGCTGGCCGCGGCCGAGGAAGCGGGGGAGCTGGCCGGCGGCGCCTGCATCCAGATCACCGGGGGACCCGGCGCGGGCAAGCGGTTTTTGCTTCAGACGGCGGCGGCCCGGCTCGGCTTCGGCGTCCTCTTCGCGGACGCCGAACGCCTGATGGAACCGGAGGAGGGGCCGCGCGCCTCCCTGCTGCGCCTCATCCGGCGGGAGGCCGTCCTCTACGGGGACGCGCTCTGCTTCCACGGTCTCGTGTCAGCAGACGACGAGCGGGCGCCCCGGCGGTTCCTGCAATGCTGCCTGGAGCCGCTGGGAGACCTGGAAGCACCCGTCTTCCTCTGCACCGATCCCGGCTTCGCGCTGCTTCCCTACACCGACCGCCACACCGTCAGGTTCGATCTGCCGCCCTGTACCCGCGCGGACCGGATCGCGCTCTGGCAGGGCTTCTGGAAATACTACGGCCTAAAGGCCGAGGGGGATTTCGCCCGCTACGCCGCCACCTACAAGACCAGTCCCCGGGACATCGGCAAGGCGGTTCGGCAGCTTGCGCGGCTCGAACGCGCCGGGGAACCGGTCGACGCGGCGGCCGTTTCCGGCGCCTGCTACATGGCGCTGCCGCGCGCGGTCTCGGGCAAGATCGTACAGGTGCCGCAGGGCTGGACCCTCGACGACCTCAAGCTCCCCGAGGACCAGAAGCGGATGCTGCGCCATGTCTGCACCCATGTGCTCCGCCGGCACCAGGTCTACGACGAGTGGGGGCTGGAGAGCAAATACCCCTACGGCAAGGCGGTGTCGGTGCTGTTCGCAGGGCCTCCCGGCACCGGCAAGACGATGGCCGCCAACATTCTCGCCTCCATCCTCGGGCTGGCGCTCTACCGGGTCGACCTTTCGCAGGTGGTGGACAAGTACATCGGCGAGAGCGAAAAACGGCTGGAACAGGTCTTCGCCACCGCCGAAAAGTCGAACGTGCTGCTCTTCTTCGACGAGGCGGACTCCATCTTCGGCAAGCGCAGCGAGGTCAAGGAGGCCAACGACCGCTTCGCCAACATCCAGGTGTCCTACATCCTCCAGCGGATCGAGGACTACGACGGCGTGGTCCTTCTGGCCACCAACCTGAAAAAAAACATCGACGAGGCGTTCATGCGCCGGATGCGCTATGTGGTGGAGTTCCAGCTTCCCGGCGAGGCCCAGCGGGAGGAGCTCTGGCGGGCCTGCCTGCCCGAAACGGTGCCGTCAAGCGGAGTGGACTTCGGCTACCTTGCCCGGCGGTTCGAGCTGGCGGGCGGCGCAATCAAGAATATCGCCCTGAACGCCGCCTTCCTCGCCGCGGAGGAGGACGGCCCCGTCACCATGCGCCACATCCTGGACAGCCTGCGCAACGAGAACCTCAAGCGCGGCAAGACCATGCTGAACCAGGATTTCGCGGAATACGGCTTCCTCTATGAGCGGCCGAAAGCCTAGCCCCCGCCGCAAAAGCACAGGGACCCCGGCCTTTTCAAGGAAAAGGCCGGGGTCCCATATTTTTCAGGCCCCCAATCGGGACAAAAAACGGAACCAGCCCTGGCCCCTTTCAAATATAAAAAAGGAAGGCTCCCAGTCCACATCCTTAAGATGCGGTCTGAGAGCCAACCCACAGGAAATGGTGCCGCAGAACAGACTTGAACTGTCACGGGGTTGCCCCCGAGGGATTTTAAGTCCCTTGCGT
The DNA here is from genome assembly GCF_900199635.1 of Anaerotruncus massiliensis (ex Togo et al. 2026). Classification (GTDB taxonomy): domain Bacteria; phylum Bacillota; class Clostridia; order Oscillospirales; family Ruminococcaceae; genus Anaerotruncus; species Anaerotruncus massiliensis. The sequence goes on from NZ_LT962687.1 coordinate 2,531,472, forward strand.
CTGCCGATTCCGCCACTGCGGCAGATTCCGCCCTCCTATCATACCCCAAGCGGACCGATTCGTCAAGACTGGCGGCCCGGCGGCGCGGGCAGCTCGGAGAGCAGGGAGAGCTGGTCGGCGGAGACGTAGCTGTCCACCGAAAAGGCGAAGAGCACCTGGTTGTAGCGGCCGAGCCTGAGGCTTTGGAGCAGCTCGGGCGTGGCGGTGGCGGTGTCCACAAAGGTCACCTGCTCGTAGTAGATCAGCAGGAAGGGCAGGTAGCTCTGCACCGAGCGGTCGCCGAAAATCAGCAGCCGGTTGATGTAGGAGGGATTGCCGATGTCGATGTCGATCACCGGGGAAATCCCGCCGAGCGGGATGTCCATCGTGCCGCCGAGCTCCTTTTTGAATTTCGGGTAGAGGGTGTAGTAGCGGCGGGAGGTCCCGTCGGCGCTGTAGTGGGTGACGGTGTAGCTGCGCTGGTACTGGGAGTTGTAGTTGTAGACCGACACCCGGTCGGGCGACACCTCCCGGTAGGGGGAGAGCGCGTAGAGATCGCCGTAATAGTCGTAGTCGATGTGCTCGATGGAGAAATCCTCGAGCGCGCGGGGGCGCAGGCCGAGCTTTTTGGCCACCGCCGTATAGATATAGAAGCCGCCCAGCCCCGTCGTGGTGTTGTCGGTGTTGTAGTAGATGTATTCGTCCTGGTGGTTGAAGAGGGTCGGGTAGACGTTGATCGCCGTCACATGCCCCGAGACGCGGCGGTAGACGTCGTCGATGAGCTGCGGCTGGTTATAGAGGGGCGCGATGCTGTCGTAGGGCACCTTGCCCTGCTGAACGGCGCAGGCCGTCGGGATGAGCATCACGTAGCTGGGGATCTGGTAGTCGTCCGCGAAGTCGATCATCGCGAGCGTGTTGTCGTTGATGACCGACAGGCTCTTGGGCTGCACGTCGAGGGTCAGCGAATCGCCCGAGATGAAGACGCCGTTCTGCTCCTTGCCGCCCCCCATATAGTTGAGGGAGACCTGCAGGCGGCGCAGCGCGTCGGAGGAGGGGAACCGCTCCGCGAACGCCTGCTCGAGCTTCGCAAACGTCCCCGACTCTCCGGCCACCGCGTCCCACAGCGGCCGCCCGCCGCCGCGCAGCAGCAAAAAGAGCGGCACCGCGAAGACCGCCGCCAGAAAGACGACGCCCGAAAGTTTTTTGCTCATGCGCGGTTCCCCCTTTCAGAGAATTTTTGCCTCCCGCTACAGCAGGTAGGCGGTCGTCACGACCAGCAGCGCGGCGGTAAAGACCGCCGAGGCGACGCCGTAGGTGCGCGGCAGGTGCTTCTTCCACAGGCCCGCGAACCAGCCGACCAGCCCCGTCGAGGACACCGCCGCCAGGATGAGCACGAGGTAGTGGGAGGCGAGCAGGTAGAGCACGCTCTTGCTGCTCTCGAGGGTGGCGAAGCCCCCCACGCCGAACATCATTTTAAGGAACCCGAGCGACTGCCCCGGCGTGCCGCCCGAAAAGAACGCGAAGGAGACGAGCACGACGAGGGTGGTATAGAGCCACCGGAAGAGGGTGGGGATCCCGTCCATATAGCGGCTGAGGAAATAGCGCTCAAAGATGACGAACGCCGCGAAATAGACGCCCCAAAGTAAAAGGTTTAAACTGATGCCGAACCACAGCCCCATCAGGATGGTGACGAGCAGAATGTTGAACACGCCGGAAATCACGCTGCCCTGCGCGCCGCCGAGGTTGATGTAGACATAGCGGCGGATGTAGCGGTTGACGGTGATGTTGAAGCGGGCGAAAAAGTCGTTGACGCTCGTCGCCTGGTAGGGGTAGTGGAAGTTGTCGGGCAGCTCCACGCCGAAGACCAGCCCGATCCCCTTGGCCATGTCGCAGTAGCCGGAAAAGATGAAATAGACCGAGAAGGCGAGCGTCACCACCATCGTCCACACCGAAAGCGCCGTCATATTGAGGGTGGGCATCCCGCGCAGCGAGCCGTAGAGCTCGTAGACCGCGTCCCCGATGATCACCTTTTTGCCGAGGCCGACGAGGAAGAGCCTGCCGCCCTCCCCCGCCCGCTCCAGCGTCATGCGCATCCCCTTCACCTGGGGCATGAGCTTGTTGTGGTAGACGAGCGGCCCGGCGTAGAGCCGGGGGAAGAAGAGGTTCATCAGCGCGAGCGCGGGCAGGTTGCGCTCGGCGTAGGTGTAGCCGAAATAGCAGTCGATCACATAGCCGCAGGAGGTGAGCGCCACCACTCCGAGCCCGAGCGGGAAATGCGCGCCCCAGACCGGGCCGAGCGCCCCGTAGAGCAGGAAGATCGCCACGCTTTTGACCGCCGAGCAGATCATGATTCCCCGGCGCAGGCGGGGCATCTTGGAGGCGCGTTCAAGCAGGCGGCCCATCAGGTAGTCGAAGAGGACGATGCCCGCGAGCAGCAGGAGGTTCTCCCCCTCGAGCCACCAGTAAAAGAGGGCGGAAAAGGCGAGCAGGACCGCCGGGCGCCAGCGCATGGGGCTGATGAGGCAGACGGCGATCGTCAGCGGCAGGAACAGGTAGACGAAGGAGAGGCTGTCGAGATGCACGTCCGCGCACCCCCTTTCGTTGGTTTGGGCGGGATCAGTGGGTTTCCAGGAAGGCGAGGAACTCCCCGCGGGTGTAGAGGGCGTTGATTGCCGAAAGCATCGCGTTGGCGTTCATGCGCGCGGGCAGACCGAGCGCGGCGAGCACGCGGCGGCGCCTGCCGGCGCTGTCCGGCCCGCCGGACAGCCCCCACTCGACGAGATCCGCCTTGGTGACGGGCGCGGCGCGCTTTGCCGGGGCGGGGGCGTCCTGCCCCTCCACGGCCACGCCCGCGCGCCGCAGCGCGTCGAGCAGCACCCCGGCGGGCATCCCCTCCACCCCGAGCTTGCCCTCGGCGGAGGGCTGCGTCTTGCGCCGCTCCTTGCCGAAGATGTCCGGGATATAGACATGGATGATCTTTTCGGGGTCGACCGCGCCGGCGATGTGCGCGCGGATGCGGAAGCCCGCCGCGTCGGAGTCGGTCAGGATGATCACGCCGTTTTTCTCCGCGAGCGCGCGGATGTAGGCGAGCTTTTCCCTGTCGCGGAAGACGTCGAACCCGTCGGTCGTCACGATCGTCGCGTCGACGAGCGACGAGAGCTTCGCCTTATCGTATTTTCCCTCGACGATCACCGCCTGCTTTAATTTGATCATCCCGCTCGCTTCCCCGTCAGTAAAAATAGTTTGGTGATCGTTTCCTCAAGCACGACCCGGTCGTCCCCGCCCGTGCTCTTGAGGCGCATGTCCGCGTCGGCGAGCAGCGTCAGCATCTTCCCGAGCTGCCCGGCCGTATAGCCGCCGCTGTCGCTCATCGCGTTCTTGATCGCGAAGGTGCGGTTTTTGGCATAGCCGAGCTCCGCCGCCGCGCGCTCCGCCGGGACGTTCGCCTGCCGCGCCGCAAAGCCGCGGTAGAGGTCGCAGAACGCCCCCGACAGCACCGCCAGCACCTTACCCGCGGGCTCCCGCAGGTAGATGAGCTGGTCGACCAGCTCCATCGCCGCGTCGAACCGCCCCCGCAGGATCGCTTTGGAGAGGTCGAACACCTTCGCCTGCAGCACCGTCGTCACGACCGCGTCGACGTCCGCGCGCTCGATCCTGCCCCCGCCCACGTAGGCGCACAGCTTGTCGAGCTCGGTGGCGAGCAGCTGCAAGTCGTCGGTGCACCGCTCGACCATGTAGGAGGCCACCGCGCTTTCCAGCTCGCAGCCGTTTTTCTGCGCGCGGTCACGCAAAAAGCGCAGCGTGTCGCTGCTCCTGCGGCTGCCCAGCTCGACGACGCAGCCCGCGCCGTCGCACGCCTTCACGAGCTTGGCGAGCTTCTCCCTTTTGGCGGGCGGGTTCTTGACGGTGATGACCACCGTCGTCGTGCGCGGCGGGTCCGCCAGCACTCCGCACAGCTCGTCGAGCTGCCCGGCGTCCAGCTTGTCCGGGTCGATGTCGAGGGTCACGCACCGCCCCTCCGAAAAGAAGGGCAGCGACTCCACCGCGTCGTAAAACGCCTGCAAATCGAGGCTGTCCCCCTCGAAGCGGTGGAGGTTGAAGTCGTTGAACTCCCCGCCCAGCGCCTTTTTGACGAGCAGCTTTTCATAGTTCGCAATCAGGTAGGGCTGGGTGCCGTGGAGCAGGTAGACCCGCTCGAGCTCGGGGCCCTTGACGTGCTTGGCAAAATCGCTCTCCATCTGGAAGCGCACGGCGCGCCCCCCTTTCTTCTATGGAATCCGCAGCGTGACCACCACGCTGCCGAAATACCGGTCGTTCGTTTTGACCGCCACGCCGGGCGCGGCGACCAGCTCGTTTTTCGCGTTGACGAGCAGATCCGCCTCCTGCGGGGACTGGGTAAACTCCTTGACGATGCGCAGATTTCCCGCCTCGAGCCGCAGGGTCTCCGCGTCCCGCCCCTCGGCGGCAAGCCCCGCGCACCCGAACAGCTCCGCCGAAAACCCGTAGGTCCCGTCCAGCCCAAAGGCGGCGTCGGCGGGCACCTCCCCCAAAAGGAGCAGCGCGGGGTTGGAACGCAGGTCCGCCTCCCGGCGCGCGGCCAGCAGGTCGATCCGCTCCACCCCGTGGTCGCGGAAGAAGGCGCGCAGGTTCCGCGCCTCGTAGAGGGAATCGGGAACGCCGATCAGCGCGCCCTGCCCATGATAGGCCACGGCGACCGCGGAGCCGTTCTCCGGCAGGGCGATCTCCATCGTGTTCCCCCACGCGAGCGACTGGGAAAACGCGCCCGCCGTGAGCGCCAGCGCCGACAGCGCGGCGGCCTGCCGCCTGACGGCCGGCTTCACCCGCAGCGCGGCCAGGACCGCGCCGCCCAGCAGGCAGGCGCCCATCCACAGCACGAGCCAGTCGCTGCGAAGCGGCAGGGCTGCAAACTGGAACCGTGACCACCACTGGGCCGTCTCGGTGATCGCGCGGACGGACACGCCGCCCACAAGCCCGAAGAACCGCGCCGGGACCGCGAGCACGGGGAGGAACCCCGCGAACCCGCAGAGCAGCCCGCCCGCGAGGGCGAAGGGGACCGCGGGCGCGACGATCAGGTTGACGAGCGGCGACACAAGGGATATCTGGCCGAACCGCCAGCAGAGCACCGGCGCGGTAAACAGCTGGGCGCAGAGGGTCGCGGACAGCATCGAGAGGAGCGCGTAAGCCTTCGGGCGGGTCTCCTCGAGCGTGAAGCCGCCGACCCCGCACAGGCGTTTGGAAAACCACCCGGTCATCGGGCCGGATGCGGCGGCGATGCCCATTGTGGCGAGGTAGGAGAGCTGAAGCCCCGTGCTGAACGCGGCGTAGGGGTTGCAGAGCAGCATCAGGACGACGGCAAACCCGAGGGAATTGAGCGTGTCGGAATCGCGGCCGCAAAGCAGCGCGGCGCGGCAGACGATCAGCATGACGCCCGCGCGCACGACCGAATGGGAAAAGCCGGTGAGGCCCATGAGGAAGAGGACGGCCGCGATCTCCGCGATGCCCCGCTGCCGCCGCGAGAGGAAGCAGGCGGCAAGCAGCGCGTCGATGAGCGCGACGAAAACGGAAAGGTGCAGGCCGGACACCGCCAGCAGGTGGGAAATCCCCGCGCGGGAATAGTCGTAACGCAGTTCGGGGGAAAGCCCCTCGGTACGGCCCGTCACGAGCGCGGCGAGCAGCTCGCCGTATTCGTTGGGAAGCTCGTGCAGGATATTTTGGCGGATGCCCGAGCGGTATTCCGCGAGCGCCACCCGCAGGCCGCCGGGCCGCTCCCCCACGACGGCGGGCGCGCCGGAGACCGTCCCCCGGAAGCGGAAGCCGTCCGCCCAAAGGCGTTCCCGTTCCGCTTCGGGGACCTCCAGCTTTAACTCCCATTCTACCACATCGCCGGGGGCAACCGCAAGCGCGGCGGGCGCGCTCACCTGAATCCGCGCGCCCGAAAGGCCCGCGGGCATCCCCTCGCGGTCCGCCGTGAGGGACAGCCGGGCGTAGCTGCCGTAATCCGCGCGGTCGGTCACCACCGCACGCACCCGCCGCGTCCCTTCCCAACGCGCGGCGGGCTCCACGGCCAGCGCGTGATAAACCGCCAGCGAGAGCATACAGGCGCAAAAGGCCGCCGCCGCGGAATAGGTCCACAGCGGCAGCCTGCCTTTCAGGAGCAGCGCGGCAAAGACAGCGGCCCCGATCCCCGCGCAGATAAGCGGGTCCCAGCCGAACGTCCCGGCCGCAAGAACGGCGGCAAACCACACGAGCCCGCCGATATGAAACGCCCGGTTCATCCCTGCGGGGCGGATGCGCGCCTGTCGCTGCGTCCCACCAGATAGTCGATCGTCACGCCGTAAAAGGCGGCGAGCTTCACCGCAATCCGCAGAGGGATGCGCCGCGTTTTTTCCTCGTAGCGCACATAGGTCCGCCGGTCAATGCCCAGTATCCTTGCAGTCTCTGCCTGTCCCAAACCGGATTCCTCCCGCAACGCGCGCAGCCTTGGATAGCACATGGCGATCACCTCGCTAGTATGATAGCACGATGCTAGCCAAAGGCGCGATTTTATGCGTTTTACTCATAACGAATCGTAATCGCCTTCCGCCCGGGGGGCGGAGGGGCTTTTATCGCCCTCCTTTGGAGGGCTAAGGGGAGCCGCCTTCGGCGGCAGAAATTGCCGGGTCCCGCCCCGGCGGGCGGGTCCATTTCTTGTTCGCCCAAGAAATGGACGAAAGAAGGGCGCCAAAGGACCCTCCGCCGGGTCCTTTGGAATCTCCGGAAGTACCTTGCCATAACCCGCAGACTACCGCCGCTCCCCACGGGTACACAAGCTGAAGGCTCAATTCAGGTTGCGGGCGCTCCCAACAGGCGGGAACAGAAGGCGCGGCGAGCTTGCCGGGTGGAGGCACACGGGGGAAGATTTTGTCCCCGAAAGGGACTCTGCTTAAGAAATCCGGCCCGCATGGCCGGGTCCGCGTAGCGGACTCAAGCCGAGGTCGCGGGGCGGAGCGCCCGCGACTGCGATCCGCAGACCGCGTTTCGGAGGCCAACCGCCGAAGGCGGCTCTTAGGCCGGAGATCGGCCGTCGCGCATAGCGCGCTCCGGGCGCAGCCCGGGCAGGCCGCCTAAGCCCTCCCCCCGTGAGGCGCACGCGCATCGGCTTGACCGATCGCGGGGTCAGTTGCGGGCAGGGGCCGCAACTGACGTGCGCCTTGCGCTCCCAACGACCGAAGCCGGAGGGCTCGCCGGGAACACCCGGCGGAAAACAACGCCCGTTCCGGGCGTTCGCGCGCTCCGCGCGCGTGCGCGGCGTAGCCGCGCAGTTTTCCGCCTCCCCGTGGGCGCTGCGCGCCACGCAAAAGCGGCCGTGCCTCCCCGGGCGCACTTTCGGTACGGTACCGGAGACTCGCCGGCAGAGGCATTGCGCCCGCGGCGCGGCGGCTGGCGGGATGCTGTAGGCTCGTCCGCTGATCCGTAACAGGGCGCCGCCGACTTTGGCCGAAGGCCAACCGGAGGCGGCGCGGGGGTCAAGGGGGCATAGCCCCCTGCGGTTTCTTTCCCCTATTTCTTGGGCGGCCAAGAAATAGGGCCGCCCGCCGGGGCGGGACCCGGCAACTACGCCGCTCGATGAGCGGTATGCCTAAGGAGTCGCTGCCGGTCGACCACCGACAACCTCCGCCGCTCCCCGAGCGGCAACTACTTCCTGCTCCACTGAACACCCTGCGGCGTGTCCTTGAGCAGGATGCCCATGGCGGTGAGCTGGTCGCGGATGGCGTCCGCCCGGGCGAAATCCTTCGCCTTGCGGGCCGCCTGGCGTTCGGTGATCAGGGCTTCGACCTCGGCGTCGAGGTCGTCCGCCCCGCGGCCGTAGAGCAGGCCGAGCACGCCGCACAGCTCGTCAAACTTTTGGATCGCGTATTCGACGATCCCCTTCGAGCGGGTGTTGTTCCCAAAGAAGGTGTTGCAGTCGCGCGCAAGCTCGAAGAGGGCCGCGATGCCGTCGGCGGTGTTGAGGTCGTCGTCCATCGCCTCGACGAACTGCGCCACACGCGCGTCCGCCTGCGCGCGGAAGGCGTCCTCCCCCTCGGTCGGGGCGTCGCAGGCGTTTTTCAGCGCGAAGTCCAGTCCGTCCCGGCAGTTGTGCAGGCGGGAAAGCGCCGCCTGGCACTGCTCGATCACCTCGAGCGAATAGTTGATCGGGCTGCGGTAGTGCGCCTGGAGCATCATAAATTTGATCGGCTCATAGCCAAATTTATCCGCGACCTCCCGCACGGTGAAGAAGTTGCCGAGCGACTTGCTCATCTTGCGGTTGTCGACGTTGATATAGCCGTTGTGCATCCAGTAGCGGACGTAGGTGGTCCCTGTGCAGCACTCGCTCTGGGCAATCTCGTTTTCGTGATGCGGAAAGATGAGGTCCTGGCCGCCGCAGTGGATGTCGATCGTGTCCCCCAGGTGTCTGCGGATCATCGCGCTGCACTCGATATGCCAGCCGGGACGGCCCTCGCCCCACGGCGAAGTCCAGCTCGGCTCGCCCGGCTTGGCCGCCTTCCACAGCACAAAGTCGAGCGGGTCCTCCTTGACGTCGCTCACGTCGATGCGCGCGCCCGCCTCCAGATCCTCCAGCGGCTGGTGGGAGAGCTTGCCGTACTCGCCAAATTTACGCGAACGGAAATAGACGCTGCCGTCCCGTTCATAGGCATACCCGCGGTCCACAAGCGTCTTGACCATGCCGATGATCGTATCGATGTTCTCGGTCGCGCGCGGGTGGATGTCCGCGGGACGGATGCCCAGCCCCTCGGTGTCGGTCAGGTATTCGCCGATATACCGCTCGGCCACCTCCCGGACGGTCACGCCCTCCTCGTTGGCCTTGTTGATGAGCTTGTCGTCGATGTCGGTGAAGTTCTGCACGAAGGTCACGTCATAGCCCCGGTATTCGAGATAGCGGCGCAGCGTGTCAAACACGCAGATCGGCCGCGCGTTGCCGATGTGGATGAAGTTATAGACGGTCGGCCCGCAGGCATACATCTTCACCTTCCCCGGCTCGAGGGGCACGAACTCCTCCTTGCGGCGCGTCAACGTATTGTAAATCTTCATCTTTTCTGCTCTCCTTTTCCGTGTTGTTGAGGTGGGGACGCGGGGCGCGCATGAGGCGGCGGGCCGCGCCGTCCTTCGGACGGCGCCGGCGGCTCCCCTTCGGGGAGCCGAACGCCGCGCACCGCGCGGCGGGCCCGCCGCCCGGCCGTGCGGCGCCTCCGCGGCCGTCGCCGGCGGAAGAACCCGTCTATTCCTGCGGGACGCGCACCCGGTCGTCCGCCGGGGCCGCCGCCTGTTCCTTTTCGAGTTCGCGGATGCGCTTTTCGAGCCGGTCAAGCTCGAATTGCAGCTTGCAGATCTCCTGCGCGACCGGGTCGGGCAGGTGGACATGGTCGAGGGTGTTGGGCTTGCGGCCGCCCACCCGCGCGATGCGCGCCGGAACGCCCACCGCCGTGGAGGCGGGCGGGATCGATTCGAGCAGCACGGCGTTGGCCGCGACCTTCGCGCCGTCGCCGACCTTGAACGGCCCCAGAATCTTGGCGCCGCAGCCGACCGTCACATTTTTGCCGAGCGTCGGATGGCGTTTGCCCTTGTCCTTGCCCGTGCCGCCCAAGGTGACCCCCTGGTAGATCGTGCAGCCGTCGCCGACCTCGGCGGTCTCGCCGATAACGACCCCCATGCCGTGGTCGATCAGGACCCCCTGGCCGATCTTCGCGCCGGGGTGTATCTCAATACCGGTCAAAAACCGGGAAAACTGGCTGAGAAAGCGCGCCGGCAGATAGGCCTTGTGCTCATAGAGCCAGTGCGCGGGGCGGTGCATCATGATGGCGTGCAAACCGCTCGAAAGCAGCAGCACCTCAAAGCTGTTGCGCGCCGCCGGATCGCGTTCCCTGACGGCCTGGACATCCTTTTTAATCGCGTCAAACATCCTTATCATACCTCCCAGAAAGGCTGTTATGAATCCGTAGATGCAAAATAAAAACCGCCCCGTCCGGCACTTGGCCAAACGAAGGCGGATATTCCGCGGTTCCACTTCGATTTCTCGCTCAGGGCTGACACCCTTTTCCCTTAACGCGGGATACGCGCAGCCCTAATTGGGAAAGCCCCGTTCAGGCCGCGTGCTCGCGGGCGCATTTCCCACGCAGCCTGCCGCGAAACGCGCTTGCAGCCGACGGCGCGTTCTCTCTGTCGCGGGGTGTTGCGGGTACTTCTCCCGGTCAACGCAGTATTGATCTACTATATGCAAACCATACCATATTTGTGTGAAACTTGCAAGGGGTTATTTCACGTCGGAGAGCAGGTCGCGGTTTTTCCACACGTAGTTGACCCCCGAAAGGACGGTCAGCAGCACGACGACCGCCTGAAGCGCCACGTCCCCGATGAAAAACCACACCGAATAGGACTCGGGCGACGGAGGCAGCAGGCTCCACGTGACCCACATGGCCAGCAGGGTATAGAGCACCCAGATGATTTGGAAGACGGTCTTCAGCTTGCCCCAGATATCGGCGGCGATGACGCGTCCCTGTTCGGCGGCGATGAGGCGCACCGAGGTGACGAGCAGTTCCCGCGCGAGGATGATGAACACCGCGAGCGCGGACGCGCGGCCCTTGGGGATGAAGCAGATGAGCGCCGAAAAGACGAGCAGCTTATCCGCGAGCGGGTCCATGAGCTTGCCGAAATTGGTGACGAGCCCGTCCCGGCGGGCGATGTGCCCGTCGAGATAGTCGGTGAAGGAGGCGGCGGCAAAAACGGCCGCCGCGAACAGATAGGCGTGCGGAATCCCGTCCGCCAGCAGGAAGACCAGAAACACCGGAATCAGTGCCATGCGCAGGACGGTGAGTTTATTTGGCAGGTTCATATCAGTCCAGAGCCCTTCCCTTTAAATCATACTGCTCGACCCCGTCGATCATGACCTCGACGTAGTCGCCCGGCAGGTGTTTGCGCCCGCTCGTGAAAAAGACCTTTGTGTCGATGTCGGGCGCGTCCATATAGCTGCGGCCGTACCACAGCTTTCCCTCGCGTCCCTCGACCGCCACCGTCAGCGTCTTGCCCAGCTGCGCGCGGTTCACTTCCTCCATTATATCATATTGCTGCTCCATGACAACCTGCGCGCGCCGTCTTTTGACCTCTTCGTCGATCTGCCCGTCCATCTCCCCCGCGGGCGTGTCCTCCTCGGCGGAATAGGCAAAACAACCGAGCCGCTCGAAGCGTACCGCACGGATAAATTCGCACAGCTCGGTAAACTCCTCCTCCGTCTCGGTCGGGAATCCGGTGATCAGCGTCGTGCGCAGCACCACGCCCGGCACCTTCAAGCGGATCTTTTCCATCAGCGCCGCAAGGCTCTCCGCGCCGCCGCGCCGGTTCATGAGCTTTAAAATCCGGCCGCTCACATGCTGGATGGGCACGTCCATGTATTTGACAATCTTCTCCTCCCGCGCCATCACGTCGAGCAGGCGGTCGGTGATCCGGTCGGGATAGCAGTAGAGGATGCGCACCCACCGGACCCCGTCGATTTTGCAGAGCTCCTCGAGCAGCTCGGGCAGTGCCAGCCGGCCGTAGAGGTCCTCGCCGTACCGCGTGGTGTCCTGCGCCACAACGTTCAGTTCAGTCACGCCTCGCGCGGCAAGACGTTTTGCTTCCTCCACGATCTTTTCCATCGGGCGGCTGCGGAAATCCCCGCGGATAAGCGGGATGGCGCAGTAGGAACAGCGGTTGTCGCACCCGTCCGCCACCTTGAGATAGGCGTAAAAGGGTTCGTTGGCAAGGATACGCTCCCCTTCGAGCGGCAGGGCGTCCTTCTCCCCGAAGGCGACCGTCCTTTTGCCCGCGAGCGCGTCCTCGATCGCCCGGATAATCTCCGCGTTGCGCCCGATGCCGAGCACCACGTCCGCCTCGGGGATCTCCATCGCCACCTGCTCGCGGTACCGCTCGGCCAGGCATCCGGTCACGACGACCGCCTTAATCTTCCCCGCTTCCTTCATCTGCGCAAACTCGAGGATCGTCTCGATGCTCTCCCGCTTCGCGTCCTCGATGAACCCGCAGGTGTTGATGATCACCACGTCGCACGCCTGCGCGTCGGCGCAAAGCTCGTACCCGCCCTGCACGATCAGCGCGAGCATCAGTTCCGCGTCCACCTGGTTCTTTGAACATCCGAGGGATACCATTCCAACTTTGACTGCCATGATCTTCTCCTTTTCCGCCGCCTGCGCGGCGGAGGCTTTTTGAGCTGCCGCTCATAAAGCGGCGCGGATTTTGCGGGGATTGCCGGGGCCCGCCCCGGCGGCGGTTTTCGATTTTCCGCCCTGCGGACGGACGGCCTTTTTCGCGCCCCTCCGGGGCGCTTTAGGGGAGCTGCCTGCGGCGGCATAGATTGCCGGGACCCGCCCCGGCGGGCGCGCCGACTTCTTGCGCGCCCAAGAAGTCGGCGGAAGAAGGGCGCTCAAGGGGACTTCCGCCAGTCCCCTTGAGAAACCCCCGGGAGTACCTTGCCAGTACCCGCAGACTACCGTCACTCCCCACGGGTACACTAGCTGAAGGCTCAATTCAGGTTGCGGACGCACCCAACGATGGAAACAACGGTGCGACGAGCTTACCGGGTAGGGGCACACGAGGGAGGATTTTGTCCCCGAAAGGGACTCTGTTTAAGAAATCCGGCCCGCAGGGCCGGGTCCGCGAAGCGGACTCAAGCCGGGGTCGCGGGGCGGAGCGCCCGCGAGCGGCCGTCGCGCGTAGCGCGCTCCGGGCGCAGCCCGGGCAGGCCGCCCAAGCCCCCTGCGGTTTCTTTCCCCTATTTCTTGGGCGGCCAAGAAATAGGGCCGCCTGCCGGGGCGGGACCCGGCAAGCTACACCGCTCACTGAGCGACAAATCTAAGCCTGCCGTCGGTCGGCCACCGACAAGCTCCACCGCTCACTGAGCGGCAAATCTAAAACTCCTCAGTGGCCCCACAGAAGCGGGCGAGCGCCCGGCGCACGTCGGAGGGACGGTGGCCCAGCCGCAAAAGGGCGTTGTAGGCGCGGCGCTTGACCGCCTCGTCTTCCGGTGCGGCGGAATATTTCTTTTCAAGCACCTCTAACATCTGCTCCTGCGGATCGGCGTCGAGCAGTGAAACCGCCCACTCGATCTGCTCGGCGGAAAGGCCCTTCTGCCGCAGCTCCTGGCGGATGCGCAGCAGGCCGTAGTGTTTGCGTTCGCTGAGTTCCCGCGCGTACCGTTCGGCATAGCCGTCGTCGTCCACAAGGCCCAGCTCCTCCATCCGCTCGACCGCCTGTCCCGCGGCCTCGGGGTCCACATGGCGGGCGAGGCGGTCCCGAAGCTGACTGGAGGTGTATTCCCGGCCGGACAGCATCGAAAAGGCGCGTTCCTTGGCTTTTTTGAGCTCCGCCTCGGCGGCGAGCCCGGCAAGGCGCTCCCCGTCGATCTCCGAACCGACCGAAAGCCCCGACGCCGCAAAGACGTCGGGGTGCATACTGAGCAGGAACTCATCGTCCCCATAGAGGGCGACGCGTCCCCATTTTGTCATTCTGACGGCGGTCAGCTTCATTCGTCATCCGTCTCCACGTCGATGTTGACGCGTGCGGCGGGCGCGGCGGGCGCTTCCACAGGGGCGGCCCCGACCTTCACCGGCTTTTTGCCGCCGGCCGCGCGCGGGGATTTCAACAGCTTATCCGCGTTCTCGCGCACCTTTGCCTCGATCTCCGCCATGAGCTCGGGATTGGCCTTGAGATATTCCTTCGCGTTGTCGCGGCCCTGTCCGAGGCGGATGTCGCCGTAGTTGAACCACGAGCCGCCGCGGACCACGATGTCCAGCTTGTTCGCCAGGTCGAGCACCTCGCCCTCCTGGGAAATGCCGGTGCCGTACATGATATCGAACTCCGCCTCGCGGAAGGGAGGCGCGACCTTATTCTTGACCACCTTGACGCGGGTGCGGTTGCCGATGACCTCGGTGCCGCTTTTGAGCGCCTCGATGCGGCGCACGTCGAGGCGCACCGACGCGTAGAATTTGAGCGCGCGGCCGCCCGGCGTCGTCTCGGGGTTGCCGTACATGACGCCGATCTTCTCGCGCAGCTGGTTGATAAAGATGACCACGCAGTTGGACTTGCCGATCGCGCCGGTCAGCTTGCGCAGCGCCTGGCTCATGAGGCGGGCCTGCAGGCCGACGTGGCTGTCGCCCATCTCCCCTTCGATCTCCGCCTTGGTGACCATCGCGGCCACCGAGTCGACGACGACCACGTCGATCGCACCCGAACGCACGAGCGCCTCCGCGATCTCGAGCGCCTGCTCGCCAGTATCCGGCTGGGAGACGAGCAGCGAATCGATGTCCACCCCGAGCGCCTGCGCGTAAACGGGGTCGAGCGCGTGCTCAACGTCGATGAAGACCGCTTCGCCGCCCATCTTCTGCGCCTGCGCGACGACGTGCAGCGCGACGGTCGTCTTGCCGGAGCTCTCCGGCCCGTAAATTTCAATGATACGCCCGCGGGGAACGCCGCCGATGCCGAGCGCGATGTCCAGCGAGAGCGACCCGGTCGGGATCGCCTCCACGTTGAGGGTGCTGTCCTGCCCGAGCTTCATGACCGCGCCGCGGCCAAACTGCTTTTCAATCTGCCCAAGCGCGGTCTCAAGCGCCTTCTGCCGGTCCTCCGCAGAGATGTTCTGCCTGCGCTCGCTCACAGGCCCCATTTTTTTATCCGCCATAGCCCTGCCTCCGCCATCAAAAATCGTCGCGCGGCGGACGGCCGCGCGGATATTCACTATTCGCATTATACACGACCGCAGGCCAAAAAGCAAGTACAATTAGAACATTTGTTCTTATTTTCCTGTGGACTTTTCCGCCCGTTCCGGGTATGATGGAGATACTGCTTTTGAGAGGGGGACGGGCGATGGAACGGGTATTTTCACTTTGCAGCGCGCGGGCGATCGCACGCGCGCAAAACCACCTCTACCTCGCGCCCCACCCCCTGCTCCGCCCCTGGGTGGCGCACTACACCTTCACCTTCCCGTCCGGCCCGCCGGAGGACGGGACCCTCGCCCTCATCCCCGACGCGAGCGGCTGTATCCTCCTATCGCTCGACGGAGAGGCCCGCGCCCTTGCGTGGGGCGCGACCACCGGAGTCGCCGTCGTGCGGCGGGATTTCAACGAGTCGCCCGTGCGCTTCTTCATCGAGTTCCTGCCCGGCGCGCTGGGCGCCCTGACCGGCATCCCGCAGGAGGAGCTGCGCGACCGCCGGTTCACGCTGGGCGAGGCGGACGCGGCGCTGGCCGCCGCCCTCGAAGCCGCCGCCGGCCGCGCGGCGGACGCGGATGCTCTCGCGGAGGAAACCGACCGTCTGCTGCTCGCCCGGTTTTCCGGACGTGCCCTGCCCGGCGCGGTGCGGGGCGCGATGCAGCGCCTGCGGGAGTCGTCGGGGATGCTGCCCGTCGGAGAGCTGGCCGCCGAGAGCGGCTACAGTCAGCGACACCTCAACCGCCTCTTCGGGGAGACGGTCGGCATGAATGTCAAGACCTTTGCGCGGCTGGTGCGGGTCAACGGCGCCATCCGGCTGCTGCGGCAGGGCTCCGGTTCTCTCGCCGCGCTGGCGCAGGAGGCCGGCTTTTACGACCAGTCCCATTTTATCCACGATTTTTCGCATATCTGCGGGGTCGCCCCGGGCGCCTACCTGCAGAACCTGTCCGCTTTTTACAATGAAATTTTCAAATTTTGAAGTATGCTTTTAGCAAACCCCGCCGGCGTGCCGCGGCGCCCCTCCCGGGGCGCACGGGCCCGCCGGCCCCGCGCCGTGACCGCCCGCCGCAGGGCGGGCGGGGCCGCTTTGCGGCCCAACAAAACGGCTCTGCCGTTTTGGTCACGGCGCGGTCGGGCGGTACCATACGAGGGAGGCTGAAACCATGATTGAGTCGAGATGCGGGCTGCTGTGCAGCGCCTGCAATTACCGGGAGCCGATGGGCTGCAAGGGCTGCCCGGCGATCGAAAAGCCCTTCTGGGGCGACGCGTGCCCGGTGAAATCCTGCTGTGAGGCAAAGGAGCTGGAGCATTGCGGGACCTGCGGAGAATTCCCCTGCGCGCTGCTCACCGGCTTTGCCTACGACCCCGGCCAGGGGGACGACGGAAAACGGATCGAACAGTGCCGCTGCTGGCGCGACGCTGAAAAGGAGGCGGTATCATGAAATTTTGCGGACCGATGCTCTGTGTCCGGGACATGGAGGCATCCAAACGGTTTTACACCGGCCTGCTCGGGCAGAAGCTCGTGCTCGACTACGGGGAGAACGTGACCTTCGACGGCGGGTTCTCCATCCAGGTGAAGTATCAGGAGATCTGCGGGCTGGACCCCGAGCGGTTTCCGACCCGCTACGGCGGCAACGACGCGGAGCTCTATTTTGAGGAGCCGGAATTTGACCGGTTCCTCGAAAAGCTCGCGGCATGGCCCGGCATCGAATACATCCTGCCCTGCCACGAGCACAACTGGGGGCAGCGGTGCGTATGTTTTTACGACCCCGACCGGCACATCATCGAGGTCGGCGAGCCGATGGACCACGTCGCCGCGCGCTTTTTGAAGCAGGGGATGCGCCCCGAGCAGGTGGCGGAACGCACCATGTTCCCGCTCGAGATCGTCCTGAAAATTCAGAAGGCGATCGGGGAATAACGGCGAAAAAAGAGGCCCGGACGCGCTGCGTCCGGGCCTCTTTTGCATCTGAAATCACCGGCTGGTGGCGTTGCGGAACGCCTGCCGGGTCGCCTTGATCTCGGTGAGGGATTTGACGAGGACCTCCTCGGTCTTGAGCAGGCAGTTGTCGGAAAACTCCTGCGCCGCCTGACGGATCTCGCGGGATTTGAGCTGCGCCTGGGAGAGGATTTCCGACGCCTTGGCCTGCGCCGCCTTGCTGACCTCCTCCTGCGCGATGAGGGTGCGGGCGCGGTCCTCCGCCTTGCGTACGATCTGCTCCGCCTCTTTCTTGGCGTTTTCGATGATGTCGGTGCGGTCGGAGACGATCGCCTTGGCCTGCTTGATCTCCGCCGGGATATTCAGGCGGATATCGTCGATCAGGTCGCGCACCTTGTCGGCGTCCACCACGCACCGGCCGCCCGAAAGCGGCAGGCTCCAGGAACGGTCGAGCAGTTCGTCGATCACGTCCAGAATTTCATCGATATTCATTCGGAATCCACTCCTTTATCGGTTATTCGTCAGCTGTTTCGGTTTCGGGAAATTTGATTTTGAGCCGCTCGACCACCGTATCCAGGATGATGGAGGGGACAAAGCTGCTCACGTCGCCGCCGAAGCGGGCGATCTGCCGCACCATGCTCGAGCTCAGGTACATGTTGTCGCTGCTCGGCGTGAGAAACACCGTCTCCGCCTGGGGCATCAGCTTGCGGTTGGTCAGCGCCATCTGGAACTCATAATCAAAGTCGGATACCGCCCGCAGGCCCTTGACGATGGCGACCGCGGACTTCCTACGAACATAGTCTATCAGTAAACCGCTGAACTTGTCAACTTCCACGTTGGGCATGTCCACGCAGACCGCGTGGATGAGACGCACCCGCTCGTCGAGGGAAAAGATCGGGTTCTTGTCGGGGTTGGCGCTCACCACCACGATCACCCGGTCGAAGAGGCTCGCCGCCCGCCGGATGATCTCCTCATGTCCCTTGGTGATCGGGTCAAAGCTCCCGGGGCAGATCGCCAGTCTTTCCATTCGTCATTCCTCTTCCTGTCGTTTTCTGTAGGTCGTGATCTTCGTCTTGCCGTATCGGTAGGTCCGGTGCAGCAGGAACTCTCCCGCCGCCTCCGGCAGCTCCTCGTTCTTTTCCGTCTCGCAGACGATGACGCCCGTGTCCTTCATGAGTCCCGCGAGCTTCGGCAGCACCGCGGGGATGAGGTTTTCACCGTAGGGCGGGTCGAGCAGGGCGATATCGAACCGTTCCCTGGCGCCGAGCAGGAAGCTCTGCGCCTCCATCGCGGCCACCCGCGCGCGGTCGGCAAGCTTGGCCGCCGCAAGGTTGCGGCGGATGACCTCCTGCGCCGCGCGCTCCCGGTCGACAAAGACGCACTGCTTCGCCCCGCGCGACAGCGCCTCGATGCCGAGCTGCCCGCTCCCCGCGAAGAGGTCGAGCACGACCGCCTCCGCAAGCTCGAAATGCAGGATGCTGAATATGGCCTCCTTGGCCATATCGGACGTCGGCCGCGTCGCAAGCCCCTCCGGGGCTTCCAGCCGCGTGCCGCGTGCCGTTCCGGTAATTACTCTCATATCGATTCCCTTCCTGCCAGGGGGACTTTTGAAAAAGTCCCCCTGGACCCCGAAAACTTTTATCAATTAGCCCTCCGCCGCCCGTGCCTAAAGCGCGGGGTGTGAGCCCTGAACCAAACGCTTTGAGGGTTCCCAAAGGGATCTTCCTTCACCGTACCCCGCGCTTCAGGCACGGGCGGCGGATCATCCCGGCGCGGAATGTGAAGCCTGAACCAAACGCTTTGAGGTTTCCAAAGGAACCTTCCTTCGCCTTACCCCGCGCTTCAGGCACGGGCGGCGGATCATCCCGGCGCGGGGTGTGAACCCTGAACCAAACGCTTTGAGGTTTCCAAAGGAACCTTCCTTCGCCTTACCCCGCGCTTCAGGCACGGGCGGCGGATCATCCCGGCGCGGGGTGTGAACCCTGAACCAAACGCTTTGAGGGTTTCCAAAGGGAACTTTCTCGAAAGTTCCCTTTGGTCATGATACGGGGTTTTGCGCGGTTTGTCAATCTTCGGCGTGCAGGAAGTCGTAGAGCTTCCGCGCGGCGGGTTTGGAGACCCCCTTGACCTCCGCGAGCTGGTCCGGGGTCGCGGCGCGGATGGCCTTGATCGTCTTGAAGTGCCGGAAGATCTCCGCCGCGCGTTTTTCGCCGATCCCCTCGCACTGGGTGAGGGTCGATTCAAACGCCGACTTCTGGTGCCGCGCACGGGAAAAGGTGATGGAAAAACGGTGCACCTCGTCCTGGATCGTCGACACGAGGGTAAAGGCGCTGCGGTGGGAATTGATCGCAATCTCGCCGCCCGACTCGGCGATCGCGCGGGTGCGGTGCCGGTCGTCCTTGACCATGCCGAAGACGGGCGCCGAAACCCCCATCGAGGCGAGCAGCGGCACGATCGTGGAGACGTGCCCCTTTCCGCCGTCGAGCAGGATGAGGTCGGGCATCCGGTCGAACGCCTCGTCCTTCTGTGTTTCGTCGAAATAGCGGCCGAACCGCCGGGAAAGCACCTCCGACATGCTCGCGTAGTCGTCGGTGCCCTGCACCGTCTTGATCGTAAACTTGCGGTAACAGGCACGTTTGGGCCGCCCGTTCTCAAAGACGACCATGCCGCCCACCACCGTGTCCGAGCCGATGTTGGAGATGTCGTAGGCCTCGATGTAGGCGGGCGGCTTTGAAAGCCCCAGCAGCCGCGCCAGCTCGTCGAGCGCCGCGACCTCCCGGCCGGTGCGCTCCGCCTTCTGCGACAGCCGTTCGGCGGCGTTCGCCCGCGCCATTTCCACGAGCTTCTGCTGCTCGCCCCGCTGGGGCACCCGGATCTCCACCCGGTGGCCCGCCTGCTCGGAGAGCAGCTGCGCGGCGATGTCGACGTCCTCGATCTCCCCGTCGAGCTGGACCCGCTTGGGGATGTCCTCGCGGGTGGTGTAGTAGCGCAGCAGGAATTCCAGCCGCGCGCCGTCGAGGTCGTCCACCGCGCCGAGCAGGAAATCCTGCTTGTCCACCAGCCGCTCCCCGCGGAATTTGAGCACCACGGCGCAGGTGTCCTGCTCGCTGCGCGCGAGCGCGATGATGTCCTGGTTGGCAACCTTGGAAAAGACCACCTTCTGCGACTCGCTGATCCGGCTGATCGCCTTGATGCGGTCGCGCAGCTGCGCGGCCTTCTCGAACTGCATCTTTTCGGCGCACTCGTTCATCCGCCGGGTCAGCAGCTCCACCGACTGGGCGCCGCCGCCCCGGATGTATTCGAGCGCCTGCTCGAGGACCTCCGCGTACTCCTCCTGCGAAACCCGCCCCCGGCAGACTCCCATGCACTGCTTGATATGGAAGTTGAGGCAGGGGCGTCCCTTGCCGAACTCCTGCGGGAACCTGCGGGTGCAGGTGGGCAGCAGGAAGGCGCGGTTCACCTCGTCGACCGTCTCGTTGACGACGAAGGAGGAGATGTACGGCCCGATATAGGTCGCGCCGTCGTCCTCCCGCTGGAAGACGTGCCGGATGCGCGGGTAGGACTCCTTCGAGACCTTGATGTAGCTGTAGCCCTTGTCGTCCTTGAGCAGGATGTTATATTTGGGGGAATGCAGCTTGATCATGCTGCACTCGAGCACGAGCGCCTCGAATTCGCTGTCGGTGACGATATAGTCGAAGTCGTGGACGTGGCTCACCATCTGATAGACCTTGGGCAGATGCTTTTCCACCGCGCGGAAATAGCTGCTCACGCGGTTTTTGAGCGCCTTGGCCTTGCCGATATAGATGATGTCGCCCGCGCGGTTCTTCATGATGTACACGCCCGGCCGCAGCGGCAGCTTGTGCGCCTTTTCGGCGAGGTATGGCAGACGCGGGTTATCCAAGGGAGCCCTCCTTCCCGCAATAGGAATTGTTTGCCGATAAAATGAAAAAATGCACCGTCAGGCTTCTGAGCGGTGCATTTTCAGCAGGTGGGTGCGATTACTCGGTGAAGCCGGACTCGACCAGCTTGACAAGCCCCTCAACGGCGGCCTGCTCGTCGGAACCGTCCGCGATGATGCGGATGGTGGTGCCGCCGACGATGCCGAGGGAAAGAACGCCGAGCAGGCTCTTGGCGTTGACGCGGCGCTCCTCCTTCTCAACCCAGATGGAGGATTTATACTCGTTGGCCTTCTGAATAAAGAATGTTGCGGGGCGGGCGTGCAAACCGACCTGATTCTGAACGGCGACTTCTTTCACAAACATTTCAATACTCTCCTATTTCTCAAGTATGTGGCGTTGAATTAGTTGTTACTATTATAAGCGCATTGCGCCAAAGCGTCAACGCTTTTTGTCCCACTTTTGCCAATCGCAGGGATTTTCTGTTTCTTTCCCAGTTCGGCCGCTTTACCGCTCCCACGGAATTGTGCAACTTTGCTATAAAGTTTTCAACAATTATAGCAAGATACCCGGAAAGATCGGCCGGGTTTCAAAACATCTGCCGAACCTGGTCGAAAAAGCGCGCAACATGCGGCTGGGCCAGCGTGTAGACCACCGGCACGAGCAGGGCGGGCAGCAGGTTGGCGGTGCGGATGTTTGTGAACTCCAGAAAATTGATGCCGATGCACATGACGATTGTATAACCCACCATGCAGATGGCGTTGAGCATCGGGCCGGAGACGATCGGCGCGAGCACCCCGGCAAGCAGCGTGATCGCGCCCTGGTAGGCAAGCACCGGGATGAACGCAAACACCACGCCGAAGCCCAATGTGGAACCGAGGATGATCGAACAGATGAAGTCGAGCGCGGATTTGATGAACAGGACGCTCGGGTCGCCGGTGAGGCCGTCGTTGAGCGCGCCGATGATCGCCATCGCGCCGATACAGAAGATGAGCGACGCGTTGATGAATCCCTTTGCGAAGCCCTCTCTGCCGAACTTTGCCTCGATCGCCTTCCCGCCGCGCACGAGCGCCGCGTCGATGTCGCACAGTTCCCCGAGCACCCCGCCGATCACCATGCTGGCGATCAGCAGGAGCGACCCGTCGGCGGACAGCTTGCCGTCGGCGCCCACCGTGACCATCGAGGTGATGACCCCTTCGATCCCCACGAGAAAGACCGCCAGCCCCAGCAGCTTCATCGCCGTCTCCTCCACCTTTTTGGGGAGGCCGCGGCGGATCAGCAGGCCGATCATGCCGCCCACGATCACTGAAATTGCGTTGACTATCGTTCCCATCTATTCTGCCTCGTTTCTGTCATTGTATGTGCCGTGTTTGCGCGGGGTTCCCCGCGAATTCGGTTTTGACGCTCAGAATGCGGCGCGGTTCGTCGGTTTCCACCGGCGGCCGCTTTGGATTTGCCGCTCACCGAGCGGCGGAGTTTGTCGGTGGTCGACCGACGGCGATCTTTCAGACTTTTCCGCCCAGCGGGCGGAGGGCTTTTGTTCGCGCCCCTTCGGGGCGCTTTATAGGTGCCGCCTTCGGCGGCGGGGATTGCCGGGTCCCGCCCCGGGGTGGGCTTAGATTTTCCGCTCATCGAGCGGCGCAGTTTGTCGGTGGTCGACCGACAGCGAGTTCCTTTCTTGCTTGCCTAAGAAAGGAACCAAAGAAGGGCACGAGGGGCTTCGCCCCTGCGACCCCAACGCCGCCTCTGGTTGGCCTGCGGCCAAAGTCGGCGGCGCCCTGGTCACGGATCAGCGAACGAGCCTATAGCAACCAGCCAGCCGCCGCGCCGCGGGCGCAATGCCTCTGTCAGCGAGTATCCGGAACCGTACCGGGGGTGCTCCCGGGGAGGCACGGCCGCTTTTGCGTGGCGCGCAGCGCCCACAGGGAGGCGGAAAACTGTGCGGCTTCGCCGCGCACGCACGCAAGGCGCGCGAACGCCCGGAACGGGCGTTGTTTTCCGCCGCGGGTTTTGGCGAGCCATCCGGCCTCGGTCGTTGGGTGCGCCCGCAACCTGAATTGAGCCCTCAGCTGGTGTACCCGTGGGGAGTGACGGTAGTTCGCGGGTCATGGCAAGGTACTCCCGGAGATTCCTAAGAACCCGGCGGAGGGTTCTTAGGCGGACTTTTGGTTCCTTTTCGTCCGCCCGAAAAGGAACCCGTGCCGCGCGGCGGAACGCGCAAGTCATTCTTGCCGCTTGGAAAGCGGCAATTCCCGTCTACGCCCCGCCGGGCGCAGCGCGGCACATCTGAAGCGCCCCAGAGGGGCGCGTAAAAGGCTCACCGGGCGCAGCGCGGCAAATCCAAAACTGCCGCCGGGCGCAGCGCGGCAAAAAAATCAAAGCTCCTCCCAGCCGAGCGTACGCAGGAACCACTTGTCCTTTTCGTTCAGCTGTGCGTTTTTCAAAAGCTCGGGGCGCTTTTCATAGGTGTTCTTGAGGGACATTTCACGCCGCCACCGGGCGATGGCGGCGTGGTTGCCGTTCGTGACGATCTCTGGCACGGCGACGCCGTGCCAGACGGCGGGCTTGGTGTATTGCGGGTATTCGAGCAGGCCGTTCCAGTGGCTCTCCTCGGTGAAGCAGCTCTCATCGGCGAGCACGCCGGGGCAGAGCCGCGCCACGCAGTCGATCAGTACGAGCGCGCCGAGCTCCCCGCCGGTGAGCACATAGTCCCCGATGGAGATCTCCTCGTCGACGATCTCGTCGAGCACCCGCTGGTCGACCCCCTCGTAGTGGCCGCAGAGCACAAAGAGGTGCTCCGCCTGGGAGAGCTCCTTCGCCCGCTGCTGGGTGAGGGTCTTTCCCTGCGGCGACAGGTAGATCACATGCGGCCGGGAGGCGCGCTCGGCGCAGACCGCCTCCCAGGTGCGGTAGATCGGGTCTGCCTGGAGCAGCATCCCCTTGCCGGGGCCGTAGGGGGTGTCGTCGACATTGCGGTGCTTGTCGACCGTGTAGTCGCGGATCTGCCAGCACTTGATGTCGAGATGGCCCGCTTTTCTGGCGCGGCCGACGATGCTCTCGGAGAGCACCGTCTCGCACATGTCCGGGAAGAGGGTCGCCAGATCGATCTTAATCATCGAAAAGCCCCTCCAGCGGCCGGATGACGATCCGCCCGGCGTCGACGTCCCGCTCGAGCACCACGTCGGGGATGGCGGGCACCAGCCGCTCCTTCCCCACCTCGTCCCGCAGGTAATAGACGTCGTTCGCGCCGGTCGGGCGCACGTCGTAAACCTTCCCGTAGCTGCGCCCGGTATCCGCGTCGAACACCTCGCAATCGATCAGGTCCTGTACAAAGTACTCCCCTTCCCCGACCGGCGCGTCCGCGCGGTCGATGTAGAGCACCTGGTTTCGCAGCGCCGCCGCGGCCTCCGGCGTGTCCACGCCCGCTATTTTCAGCACCACCATATTCTTCTGCACGCGCGCCCGCTCGACGGTGAGCGGGGTCTCGCCGCGCCTGAGAAAAAGAGTTTCAAAGTCCAGCAGGAAATCGGGGCTGTCGCACCACGGCTGGACCTTCACCTCGCCCTTGATCCCGTGGGTGGTGACGATCTTTCCACATTCCAGAAATTGTTTTTTCATGACGTCCTCCCTGCTTGCAAGAGGGTAAAAATGGGGGAGCGCACGCTCCCCCATTTTCCGGTTCTCAATCAGTCGATCTCGACGGCGACTTTGGTTTCAGCCTTGTTGGCCGCCGCCCTGACGACGGTGCGGATCGCCTTGGCGATACGCCCCTGTTTGCCGATGACGCGCCCCATGTCGTCGGGGGCAACGTGGAGGTGGTACACGACCAGACCCTCCTCGTTGGGCTCGTCGACCGTGACGCTGACGGCGTCCTTGTCCTCGACAAGGCCCCGCGCGATGGTAACAATCAGCTTATCCAAAACGACTTACCTCCACGCCCATATTAGAGCACGCCTTCGATTTTCAGCAGCGCCTTGACGGTGTCCGTGGGCTGGGCGCCGTTGGAGAGCCATTTCTTCGCCTTTTCCGCGTCGACCTTGATCACGGAGGGGTCCTTGGTGGGGTCATAGGTGCCGATCTCCTCGATGAACCTGCCGTCGCGGGGATAACGGGAATCCGCAACCACGATCCGGTAGAAAGGAGCCTTCTTCGCACCCATCCTTCTCAGTCTGATTTTAACAGCCATGTATGTCACCTCCTATGGTTATTGACCTTCTGTCTTCTATCGTCCGCCGGGAATCCCCGGAGAGACAGCCTTAAAACGGCATCCCGGGCATGCCGCCGCCCATGCCGGGCATCCCGGCGAAGGGGTTCCTGCGGCGCTTGCCCTTCTTTTTGCCGCCGCCGGACATCTGCCGGAAGAGCTTCTGCATCTGCTCGTTCTGGCGGAGCACCCGGTTGACGTCCGACACGTCGGTGCCGCTGCCCGCCGCGATGCGGCGCTTGCGGGAGGGGTTGATGAGCGCGGGCTTTTCCCGCTCGGCGGGGGTCATCGAGTGGATGATCGCCTCGACCTTCCGAAGCTCCTTCTCCCCCTGCTCGGCCTCGTCGTCGCCGATCTTTCCTGCGGCGCCGGGGAGCATATTCATCACGCTCGAGAGCGGGCCCATCTTTTTGAGCTGCTGCATCTGTTCGAGCATGTCGTTGAAATCAAAGGTGTTCTGCTTGAGCCGCTCGGCCATCTCGGCCGCCTTCTTGGCGTCGAAATCGGTCTGCGCCTTCTCGATGAGGGTGAGCACGTCCCCCATCCCGAGGATGCGGGAGGCCATGCGGTCGGGATAGAAGGGCTCGAGGTCCTCGAGCTTTTCTCCCGTGCCCGCGAACTTGATCGGCTTGCCGGTCACCGCGCGCACCGAAAGCGCCGCGCCGCCGCGGGTGTCGCCGTCGAGCTTGGTGAGGATGACCCCGTCGATGCCGAGCGTCTCGTCGAATTTGGAGGCCACGTTGACCGCGTCCTGGCCGACCATCGCGTCGATGACGAGCAGGATCTCCTGCGGCGACACGGTCTCCTTGATGCGGGAGAGCTCCCCCATCAGCTCCTCGTCGATGTGCAGGCGGCCGGCGGTGTCGAGGATGACCAGGTCGTTGCCGTAGTCCTTCGCGTGGGCGACCGCCTTTTTGGCGATCTCCACCGGGTCGCCCTGCCCCATCTCAAAGACGGGGACGTTCGCCTTTTCCCCCACGACCTTGAGCTGGTCGATCGCAGCCGGGCGGTAGACGTCGCAGGCGACGAGCAGCGGGCGCTTGCCCTGGTTTTTAAAGTGCAGCGCCAGCTTGGCGGAATGGGTGGTCTTTCCGGAGCCCTGCAGGCCGCACATCATGACGACCGTCGGGGGCTTGCTGGAAAAGTTCAGGCGGGCGTTTTCCGCGCCCATCAGCGCGGTCAGCTCGTCGTTGACGATCTTGACGACCATCTGCGCGGGCGTGAGGCTCTCGAGGACCTCGTCCCCCACCGCCTTGGCGGTGACGTTGGCGACGAACTCCTTGGCGACCTTGTAGTTGACGTCCGCCTCGAGCAGCGCGAGACGCACCTCGCGCATCGCCTCCTTGATGTCGCTCTCCTTGAGCCTCCCCTTGTTGCGCATCTTTTTGAAGACGGCGGAAAGCTTGTCGGACAGGCCTTCAAATGGCATGGGGTTCCCTCCTGACAGTCCTATGTAAAAAGCGTGTTATTCGTTGATTGAGCCGGCGATCTCGATGATCTCGCCGCACTTGTCGGTGATCTCCTTGGAGGTGCCGAAGCGGCTGTTGTAGGCGCGGATCTCCTGCGCGTTCTGCACGATCCGGTCGAGCCCGTCCTGGATGGTCCGGAACTTTTTGGCCAGGCCCAGCCGGTCCTCAAGGTCGAGCAGGATGCCCTCCGCGCGCTTGATGGAATCCCGCACGCCCTGGCGTGTGATCCGGCTGTGCGCGGCGATCTCGGAGAGCGAAAGGTCCTCGTTGTAGTAGAGCTCCACGACATTGCGCTGTTTCTCGGTGAGCATGTCTCCGTAAAAATCGAGCAGCAGCGAAATTTCCAGATTTTTAGCCACCATCCTGCCTCCCATCATGTAAAGTGATCTGCTTTACACGTTCCCTCTTTGTGTATTATAACGGACAGTCCCCCGTCTGTCAAGGCGATTTTCTTTACACGACAAAATATTTTCTTTTTGTTCAACATTCGAGCACGCGATCGTGTATAATAGAGCTGTCGGGCCGCGCCACGCGGCCCTGCCGCCCGGCGCCGCGCGCCGCGGAGAAGGGAGCGATCCATGAACATCAAGAACGATCTCACCCAGCTGATCGGCAACACCCCCCTCATGTACCTGGCCAACTACAGCGCCTCGCGGGGACTGACCGCGAAGCTCGCCGTCAAGCTGGAATATTTTAACCCCCTCGGCTCGATCAAGGACCGCGCCGCCTACGCGATGGTCGTCGACGCGGAAAAGCGCGGCCTCGTCAAGGAGGGCACCGTGATCATCGAGCCGACGAGCGGCAACACCGGCATCGGGCTGGCGTTCGTCTGCGCGGCGCGGGGCTACCGCCTCATCCTCACGATGCCCGAGACGATGAGCCGCGAACGGCGCGCGCTGCTGGCCGCGCTGGGCGCCGAGCTCGTGCTCACCGAGGGCGCGAAGGGGATGACCGGCGCGATCGAAAAGGCGGCCGAGCTGGCTTCGCAGCTCCCCTCCGCCTTCATCCCCCAGCAGTTCGAGAACCCCGCCAACCCCGCCATCCACGAGGCGACGACCGCCAAGGAGATCCTGCGGGACACCGACGGCCGGATCGACATCCTCGTCGCGACCTTCGGCACCGGCGGCACCGTTTCGGGCGTCGGCCGGGCCCTCAAGCGCCACAACCCCGACATCCGAGTGGTCGGCGTGGAACCGGCCGAATCCCCCCTCGTTTCGGAGGGCCGGGCCGGCCCCCACGGCATCCAGGGCATCGGCGCCAACCTCGTCCCCGCAAACCTCGACCGTTCGGTGCTCGACGAAATCGCGACCGTCACGACCGGGGAGGCGTTCGAGGCCTGCCGCGCCGTCGCCAGGCAGGACGGCCTGCTCGTGGGCGTCTCGTCGGGCGCGGCGATCGCCGCCGCCGCGAAGATCGCCGCCCGGGAGGAAAACGCGGGCAGGCTGATCGTCGCCGTCTGCCCCGACACGGGGGAACGCTACCTCTCGTCGGGGCTGTACGAAGCGTAAGGAACCATAAAATTTTCTGATAAACGGAGGAAGCATGATGAACGAACAGGAAAACAAACTCCCACAGGAAGAGACCGAGGCGCCGGTGGAGCAGGCGCAGCCCGCCGCTCCGGAGGAGGCCGCGCCGGAATCCGCCGGCCCCATCCCCGCGGACAAACCGAAAAAGGCCGCCCGCTATACCCACCGGACGGCGAACACCCTCTACCGCCTGCACATCGGCGGGCTGGTCGTGACCGCGGTCTACCTGCTCAGCCAGCTCATCCTCACCCTCTCGAGCTATTTCACCCAGAAGTCCCAGCTCGACCTGATGATTGCGCTCGGGCAGACCAACCAGAGCATGTCCTCCCTCAACCTCTCCCTCTTCTATTCGCTGATCGGCATGGTCCTGCCGCTCGTCTGCCTCGTTGCCGTCTGCTTCCTCTTCCTCTTCTTTGCCGAGGTCGTCGAGCAGATGTCCATCCGCAACCAGAAGTCCTGACCCTTCGTCGGGACGGAAAAAGCCCCCGGCGCGAAAGCGCCGGGGGCTTTTGGTTTTCATCAGGTCTCCGTGTCGTCCGGCTCCTCCTCTTCCTCCGGGGCGGGGACGAAGTGGTCGTCCAGCCAGCCGAGCAGCTCCTGCCAGATCTGCTCGCGGCCCTGCTCCCCGAGCACCTCGTGGCGCGCCCCCTCGTAGAGCACCAGCTCCACGTCGGCGACCCCCGCCTTCACATAGCGGTCGTACACCTGCGTGGGGCCCCTGCCGTACTCGCCCACCGGGTCCATCGTGCCGGCGACGATATAGATGGGGGTCTGCCTGTCGACGCCGGCAAAGCAGGCGTTCTCGTTGCACTTTTTGAGCAGCGTGAACATGTCGGCCATGCCCGAGACGGTGAGCAGGTACCCGCAGCGCGGATCGTCGGCGTACCGCTCGACGAGCGCGGTGTTGCGGCTGAGCCACTCGTAGCCGGTGACGGCGGGGATGCAGCGGTCGTTATAGTGCCCGAAGACGAGGTGCTGGAGGTCGTGGTCGCGGTAGAGCTCGCCGTTCTTTTTGATCGAACGGGCGGCGAGCCTGCGCCCGAAGTCGACCCGCACGCCCGCGCGCGCGGTGCCGCAGAGCACGAGCCCGACGATCGTCCGGGGGTATTTCGCGGCGTAGAGGCGGGCGACGAAGGAGCCCATGCTGTGCCCGAGCAGCACGACGGGCGCGCCGGGGACCTCGCTGCGGATGATCTTGTTGAACTTGTGCTGGTCGTCGACCAGCCGCTTCCAGCCGTCCTGCTCGGCGAAATAGCCGAGGTGCCCGTCGTCCCGCGCCGAGCGGCCGTGGCCGAGGTGGTCGACGCCGCACGCCGCGTACCCCTGCTGCGCGAGCCAGCGCATGAACTCGTGGTAGCGGCCCATGTGCTCGACCATGCCGTGGGAAATCTGCACGGCGGCGCGCACCGGGCCCGCCGGGATATAAATCCATCCAAAGATGGTGTCGGTGCCGTTGGTGCTCCTGAATTCGATCTGCCTGACAGTGATGTTCATCTTGTTCGTTCCTCCCGCGGCAGGCGTCCTGCCGTCCGATTCATCGCGCGCCGATCTCAATGGCCGCCGCGAATTCGCGGTCGACCACCTCGTGCAGCTCCCCCTTCTCGTTGACGGTGAAGAAGGTGACGTTCTGAAGCGTCTTCCACATCCGCACGAGGATCGAGCTCTCGTCCCGCGGCATGCCGGTGACCGCGTTGATCACCCGGTTCTCCCGGATCGAATGGACGATCGCGCTCTGCGGGTTGTTGGAAAATTCCACCGTCATTTTGGCGCCGTATTCCTTGGCGACGCCGAAGAGGTGTTCGAGCGCCGCGGGGTTGATCTGCGCGCCCGTCTTCATGACGCTGAGCACCGTGAGATCGGTCTTGCTCAGGTCCGCGATCACGCGCGCGGCCTTGATGATCCGCTCGCAGGTGAACTGGTCGGTGACCAGCACAAGGGTATTATAGACATTCGGCTGCGTCTGATTCATGACGCCCTCCTCTATCCGGATCCGCCGGGGACGGCGGAATGTTTTCTTCCCAATCAGTATACAACAAAATTGTAAACAAATTATGATAAAGAACCCGATTTTTATAAAAAACCGCCGCCCGTCCGATACCGACAAAAACCGCGCCCCGCAAGGCGGGGCGCGGTACAGGAAAGGAGGCCGCGGCCGGCCGGTCCGCGCGGACCGTCAGCCGAAGAACTGGTTGAAGAAGTCCTCGAATTCGTCGTAGCTGTCGCCGTAATCGTCATAGCCGTTCCCATAGGGGTTCTGGCCGTTGCCGTAGGGGTTCTGCCCGTAGGCGTCCGACGGGTCCTGGACGCCGCCCTGCGTTGAAACGCTGTCCCCCAGGTCCTCCATCAGCGCGACGGTGACGGTGAAGAATTTCCCCTCCGCGTTGGGGCGCTGGCTCGGGCGGTAGACCTCAAGCTCGACGGTGTCGCCCGGCTTTTTGCCCTCGATCTCCGCCGAAAGGTCCTGCGTGCCGGTGATGTCCTTGCCGTTCACCTTGGTGATGATGTCGCCCGGGACGACGCCCTTTTTGGAGATGTCGGAGCCCTCCTCGGTCGACTGCACGAAGAGGCCGGTGGGCACGTGGTTGAGGCGCGCGAGCACCTCGTCGACCTCGGTCGCGTAGATGCCCAGACGGACCCGTCCGGTGACGCGTCCGTAGGCGATCAGGTCGTCGACAATCGGCTTGACCTCGTTGGAGGGAATCGCAAAGCCCATGCCCTCGGCGCCGGTCGCGATGACCTTTGCGGAGTTGATGCCGATGACCTGGCCGTATTCATTGACCAGCGCGCCGCCCGAGTTGCCCGGGTTGATCGCCGCGTCGGTCTGGATGAGGTTGGTGTAGTGGGTCACGGTGGTGCCGTTCTGGCCGCCCGCCGTGATCTGGCGGTTGAGCCCCGAGACGATGCCCTGCGTCACGCTGCCCGCGAAGTCCATCGACTGCGGGTTGCCGATCGCAAGCACCTTTTCGCCCATCTTGACCTGGTCGGAGTTGCCGAAGGTCGCCGCGGGCAGGTTCTCGGCGTCGACCTTGACGACCGCGAGGTCGGTCTTGCTGTCCGAGCCGACCAGCCGCCCCTCATAGGAGGTGCCGTCGCCCAACTGCACGGTGATCCCCTTCGCGCCCTCGACCACATGCGCGTTGGTCACGATGTAGCCGTCCTCGCGGATGATGATCCCGCTGCCCATGCCCTCGGCCTGGTAGTTCTGGTAGTTCACGTAGGTGGTGATCGCCACGACGGAGGGGGAGACCTTTTCGATGATCTCCTCGCTCGACAGCTTGCCGCCCGGCAGCGATTCCCCGGCCGACTGCGGCTTATCCTGCAGCGTGATGCCCGGCAGGTCGTCGGCCGGAACGTTCAGCGTCGGGCCGTTGTCCGACGCGGGCGGAGCGCCCGCGTCCTTCCTCATGCTGCTGTAGATCCCGATGCTCGTCAGCGACACCAGCGACACCACCAGCACCGACGCCAGAATGATCCCGAAGACCATCAGGCCCTTGTTGCGGCGGCGCGGCTTGGCCTTGGCCGCCTGCTCGTAGTCGGAGATGTTCCACTGGTAGGCGTCCCGGCGCTGCGCGCTGCGCCCGTCGGGACGCTGCCAGCCGCCGCTCGCCGAATACTGGTTGGGGGTCAGGTCCTGCGGCGGCTCCTGCCGCCCGCTCTCCTCCGTCCCCGCGGCGCCGCGCTCATAGGGAGGGCGGTAGCCCTGCCCCTCGTTCTGCGGAGGCACGTTCCACACATGCTGCCCGCCAGCCGGACCGCTCTCCGCCGAACCGTTTTCCTTCTCGTGCGGATTTTCGTTCGGATTGTAATAATCGCTCATATATCTCATACCTTTCACGGTTGGATTCCGCCTGTGGAGGCGTCCTTTTTTTGTTCTTCTGGCGTTAGTATACCGCAGATTTGTTGCAATAAAATAGATGAGATTTAAAAGAATTATTCATATCTGTTGAAGAATTTGTGAACCCGGGGACTTTTGAAAAAGTCCCCGGGACCCGAAAACTTTTATCAGGCCGGCCACCCTTCCCCACCGCCGCCTCTGCCCGTGCCGCCGGGCCAGGGGAACTCTGCCGCACGGGCGGATAAAGTCCCCGGGACCCGAAAACTTTTATCAGGCCGGCCACCCCTCCTCACTGCCGCCTCTGCCCGTGCCGCCGGGCCAGGGGAACTCCGCCGCACGGGCGGCGCGAAACCGTGGGGCGCGACGGCTTGATTGAATCAAAAGTTTCGGGGTCCGGGGGGCTTTTCAAAGCCCCCCGGTCAGTTCTTTTTGCTCTTATGGGGCTTGGGGATGGTGAAGACGAACTCGCAGTATTCGCCCTCGACCGAGCGGACGATGATGTCGCCGCCGTGCAGGTTGACGATCGAGCGGACGATGTGAAGCCCGAGTCCGGCGCCGCCCTTGTCGCGGCTGCGGGACTTGTCGGCCTTGTAGAAGCGGTCGAAGATGTGGGGAATCTCGTCCTTGGGGATGCCGTCGCCGGTGTTGCGGATGCCGACGGAGGTATAGCTGTCGTCCTCCGAGTAGTTCACGTCGATAAAGCCGCCCTCGTTGCAGAATTTGACGGCGTTTTCGATGAGGTTGTAGACCACCTGATGGATGAGGTCGGGGTCGGCCTCGACCATGACCTTGCCGCCGTCGAGGCCGCGCACCTCGATGTTCTTCGCCTCGAGCGGCTGCTCAAAGGTAAAGACGGTGCGGATGACCGTGTCGTTCACGTCGAAGAGGTCGGGCCTCAGCTCCAGTTCGCCCGCCTCGATGCGGGCGATGTTGAGCATCGAGCGCACGAGCCGCGAGAGCCGCTTGATCTCTTCCGAGACGATTTTGAGGTAGTCGTCCCGCTTTTCGGGCGGGATGGTGCCGTCGAGGATGCCGTCGATAAAGCCCGCGATGGTCGTCATCGGCGTGCGCAGCTCATGGGAGACGTTGGCGGTGAAGGAGCGGCGCGCCACCTCGGTGGTGGCCAGCGAGGTGGCCATATTGTTGAAGGAGATCGCGAGCTGCCCGATCTCGTCGTAGCTCTCCACCGGCACCCGCACGGTGAAATCCCCCTTGGAGAAGCTCTGGGTCGCGGCGACCATCTTGCGCAGCGGGCGCACGAGGTCGGCGGTGATGAAATAGACCGCCGCGAACGCGAGGATCAGCACGGCGAGCGAGCTGATGATGAACATCTTGAGGATTTCCTTGAGGAAGACGGTCAGCGTGCCCGCGGAGGCGGACGCGAAGATGACCGCCGCCGGGACGCCGCTCTCGGTCTTGACGGGGATGCCCACCGTATAGTGGTTCTGGGAGTAGAGCCCCCCGACCTTGCCGACCTCCTGGTATTCGCCCGCGGCGCACGCCTCGGAGATGATGTTCTTCGGGATGTCCACCTCGTTGTAATCCGAATGGGAGCCGCTCACGAAGAGCAGCAGCTTGCCGTCGGTGTTGGCAAGGTAGATATCGGCCTCGATCGCGTCCGCGAGGATGGTGTAGCGCGGCAGCACGACCGCCGGGGTCACCCCCTGGTAGAGGTTGGAGCGGAAGTCCGCGTAGGTGAGCTCGGCCGCCTGCTGGGCGTTGTGCTCAAGCAGACGGTAACGGTCCTGCTTGAAGTACTGGCTGGCGAACGCCAGCAGCACCGCGCCCAGAATCGTGATGCTCAAAAGGATGATCGCGGCGATGGTGATGAAGTGTTTACTGAAGAGCGTTTTTTGCATACCCGACCCACTTTTCTGATTGTTTGATGCGAAAAAGGGCGGGCTTGCCGCCCGCCCCGCGTGATCAACAGGTTATTCCTTGACCTCGAATTTGTAGCCGACTCCCCACACGGTTTTGAGGGTCCACTGGTCTGAGACGCCCTCGAGCTTTTCACGCAGGCGCTTGATGTGCACGTCGACCGTGCGGCTGTCGCCGTAGTACTCGAAGCCCCACACCTCGTCCAGCAGCTGGTCGCGGGTGTAGACGCGGTTGGGATTGCTCGCCAGGTGGTAGAGCAGCTCGAGCTCCTTGGGCGGCGTGTCGATCACCTTGCCGTCCACCTTGAGCTCGTATTTGGTCATATTCACGACCAGCTTGTCGTAGCTGACCTCCTTGACGTCCGCCTCCGCGGCCGTTTTGCCGGTGCGCCGCATGATCGCCTTGATGCGCGCGACGATCTCCTTGGGGTCGAAGGGCTTGACCACATAGTCGTCCGACCCGAGCTCGAGCCCGAGCACCTTGTCGAACGTCTCCCCCTTGGCGGTGATCATGATGATCGGCATGTTGGATTTTTTGCGGACCTCCCGGCAGACCTGCCAGCCGTCCAGCTTGGGCATCATGATGTCCAGCAGCATGAGATCGGGATTTTCAGAAGAGAATTTTGCGAGCGCCTCTTCCCCGTCGTTGGCGATCACGACCGCGTAGCCCTCCTTCTCGAGATAGAGCCGGAGCAGCTCGCAGATATTGCGATCATCGTCGCAGACCAGGATTTTCCCGATTGACATGTCTGGTACCCCCATTCTGCCCGCCGCAACAGGCAGATTATTTGCTTTATCATATCACAATTATAGCGGAAAATCACCCGTTTTGGTGAATATTTTTTGAATGGGGATTGTCCAAACTGCAAAGAAACGCCCGCCGCGCGCGCATCCGTAAAAAAGAAGGGCGGGCGCTCACGCGCCCGCCCTTCCGGCGGCCCGGTTCCGCTTATTTCGCAAAGGAGGGGAGGAACGCCTTGGCGGGAGCCGCGGGCGCCTCCTCCGCGGGGGCTTCCTCCGCCGTCTCCGCGGGGGCCTCGACCGCTTCCTCAGCGGCCGCCGGCTTCTCCGCGATGATGTAGGTGCCGAGCTCGCGGGTCTTCAGCTCAAAGACCCAGTCGCCGTCGTCCGTCTCGTGGATCCTCCCCTTGCCGGTGATGTCCACAAGCGCGCCGTCCACTACCTGGTAAACCACAATCGAATCCTCGTCGACCGACAGCTCCCCATCCTCATTGAGGAAGGGGATGCGCAGCCTGAGGGAGGCGCGGCTCGTCGCAGCGATCTTCGGATTGCCGATAAAATCAAAGAGGTAGGCGTCCTGGTCCGCAAAATATTCCGCGTACTCCTGGTCGTCCCATTTGGTGGTCATCTTTGGGAAGAACTTCTTCGCGTCGTCGTCGCTCGTGAAGTTGAGCCACGCCAGCGTGTCCTTTTCGTCCTCCCAGGTGATCTCGTTGTCCTCATTCTTCTGCGGCTTCACAACCACGCCGCCGTCGCCCGCCTTGAAATCCGCGTCCGCGCTGCGTTCGCCGTTGCCCATGAAAAATTTCAGGCCCATCGTCATTTTGGAGCCCGGCGCGTAGACCCCCTGCGCGAGGTCCTTAAAAGCCACGTCCCCTTCGGAAGCCCCGTTGAGCTCCTCCAGCGTGTCAAAACCGTAGTGGCCCTTTACGCCGTTTCCGGGCTCCCCGTCTTCAGCCGATATGGAGTCGACCAGATAGCGCTTGGCCGTAAAGGTGACCGACGGCGTCAGCTTGAACTCGTCGCCGCTGAAATCCTGCGCGAGCTCGATTTTGAGCGCGTGGCAGCGCCAGCCGCGGACCTCGAATTTCTTCTCCACAAAGCTGATTTTTTTGATCATTTTGGCGTTGTTGTCGCCCTTGTCGAACTTCACCTTGTAGTTGTCCCTGTCACCGTACCACGCCCCGACCTCGTCGGGGTCGTCCGGGTTCTCCCCGGCGAAGATGCGGAAGGGCAGATAGACGGTGCTGTCCGGCGGAATCAGGTCCTCCGGGTCATAACGATTTCCGTCGCCGTCGTAAAGGACGCCTGCGTCAAGGTCGGGGATCGAAAGATCGACCTTCTCCGCGTCCGCCGCAAAGGCGGTCACGCCGAGCGGCAGGGCCAGCGCGAGCGCGAGGACCAGCGCCAACAGTTTTTTCATTCTGGTTGCCTCCTCATACTTATTCATCATTATACACACCGGATAATCCAACCGTCATTTTACACAAAAATGTGAGCGGCTATCCAAACAATAGTATAGCCGCCGTCCGTTCGTCCTGTCAACCCGGCTTTTTGGGGGTGTTTTTGCGGTTTTCTTTGTGCATCTTTTTGGCTCCGGTTTTTTCATATACGTTTTTTGCATGAATATCCGTCGCCCACAGCCGGGCGAAACCGCTTGCGCGCCGCGCGTTTTTCCTGTATAATGAGCAGTTGTAAGATCGGAGGAATCAGCCATGAAATTAGGAATCGTCGGGCTGCCGAACGTCGGCAAGTCCACCCTGTTCAACGCGATCACCAACGCGGGCGCGCAGTCCGCGAACTATCCCTTCTGCACCATCGAGCCGAACGTCGGCATGGTCACCGTGCCGGACGAGCGCCTCGACGTGCTCGCCAAAATGTACGACCCGGACAAATACACCCCCGCCGTCATCGAATTCGTCGATATCGCCGGGCTGGTGCGCGGCGCGTCCAAGGGGGAGGGGCTGGGCAACAAGTTCCTTTCCCACATCCGCGAGGTGGACGCGATCGTGCATGTGGTGCGCTGCTTCGAGGACAACGAGATCATCCATGTCGACGGGGAGATCGGCCCCCGGCGGGATATCGAGACGATCAATCTCGAGCTCATCTTTTCTGACATCGACATCGTCGACCGCAAGATCGACCGCGCCCTCAAGGCCGCCAAGGGCGGCGACAAAACGCTCGCCGCGCAGGCAGACGTGCTGGGACGGCTCAAGGCCCACCTCGAGGAGGGGAAATCCGCCCGCAGCTTCGTGTGCGACGCAGAGGAGCGCGCCGCGCTCGAGGACATGCCGCTGCTCTCCGACAAGCCGGTCATCTACGCCGCCAACATGAGCGAGGCGGATTTTACCGGCGGCATCGAACAGAACCGTTTTTACCATGAGGTGGAGGAGATCGCGGCGGCGGAGCACGCCGAGGTGCTGCCCATCTGCGCCCGGATCGAGGAGGAGATCGCCGACATGTCCGCCGAGGACAAGCTGCTCTTCCTCGAGGAGATGGGGCTGCATGAGTCGGGCCTCGACCGCCTCATCAAAAAGAGCTACGCCCTGCTCGGGCTGATCTCCTACCTCACCGCCGGCAAGCAGGAGGTGCGCGCGTGGACGATCACGCGCGGCACTAAGGCCCCGCAGGCCGCCGGGAAGATCCATTCCGATTTTGAAAAGGGCTTCATCCGCGCCGAGGTCGTCGCGTACGACGACCTCATCGCCTGCGGCTCGATGGCCGCCGCCAAGGAGAAGGGCCTTGTCCGCTCGGAGGGCAAGGAATACGTCATGCAGGACGGCGACGTCGTCCTCTTCCGCTTCAACGTCTGATGAAGCGGGCGCTGGTCCTGTGCGGCGCGCTCGCGCTCGCCGCGCTGCTCTTTTTGTTCCTGCGGCCGCACCCGGAGCGCGCCGCCTTCCTGCCCGAGGCGCAGAACGACTTCGTCCTGGGCGTGGTCGGCCTGCCCGGCGGCGCGCCCGCCCCGGAAAGCGCATCCCCCGCCGACGGGGTCCCCTCCCGGGCGGAAGCGGTCCCCGCGGAATCCTCCGCGGCTTCCGAGGCCGGGTCCGCCGAGTCCGAATCCGGCGAACCGGAAAATACCGCCCCGCTTCCCGAAGCCGCCGCGCTCCCCGCCGGGGAACGCAGCGTGGACGCCCGTCCCGAGCGGGAGAGCTACCCTGTTGGGACCGGCGAGATCGCGCTCGTCGTCACCAACCGGACGGAAAACGACCTCATCTACACCCACTGGTTCGACTTCCGGCGGGTGGAGGGGGACGCCGTCGTGCCGCTCACCCCGCGCGCGGGGCTGATGGCAAACCCCGACGACGTGAACGCCGAACGGGTGCTGCACGGGGGTGAGACCGTCACGATTACGCTGCCCATCGACCTCTTCGACGAGCCGTTGCCGCCGGGCACCTACCGCGCGGCGCAGTTGAGCTGCTTCGCGGATACCGGCGGGCAGGCGCTCGCCTGCTCGGAGATCACCGCGGACTTCGTTATCGCGGAAAGCTGAGGGGGACAGAGGGCAAAGCCCTCTGTCCCCCTCAGCTTTTACGTTAGAAAATGTACAAGAAGGATTTCTCTAAGACAAGGCTTGTCTCCGCTTTACATCTTCTCCGAATCCAATCTCAAACGATAGAGTGGCACAAGCCATTTCGGCTGGTTGTCTAACATTTTATTAGCGTTTGCAAGTGTCATTTTGCCAACCCGCCTGTCCAGTACTCCAAACATCCTTTCCAATGGATTTTCAGAATTTATGCTGTCTTGAATGCTTTGATTTCGGTATTTCTCAAGCGCTTCACAAAATTCATTGTCGGTGTATTCTGAGCGGGCTTGTATCGGGACCGTATCCATCAGTATCCAAAAATCATTCCAATATGCTTCGATTCCGACAGAAGTATCCTTCTTTTTGTAACCGTTCTCAATAAAATAGGTGTTCACCGTCTCCCAGGAAAATCGTTTCAGCAGCTCGCCATCCACATAGATTTCAAAAACACGGCATCCGTCCATACCCACATATGAGGTGCAGCTGTATCGAACCCTTCCATGCAGACAGTCCGCAAGCATTTCCTGTTCGAGGTACTTACGCATACCACTCCAAGAGCCCAACGCTTTCTTCACGTTCTCACCTCGCAAAAAATTTGTGAATACATGCCTTAAGCGCAAATAGCGGATATCCTATTAATCCATTAGTTTACTTCTAAACGTATTCCTTGTCAATTCGCGACCCGCCCCTGAGGTGTGGCTTTGAAATGTGCTGGGCTTTCCCCCACGGCGCGCGCCCCCTTTGCGGGGGACGCGGCCGGCCCGCGTCAAACGTTCTTTGCCCCTTTTTTCAAGAAAGGGGGCTGACGGCTTCCGGTGGAAGCCGGACAAAAGAAGGCCCCCGCCTTGCGGCGGGGGCCTTCTTATTTTCGCCTCCCCGTCATTCATCCTCGGGGTAGGCGGCGTTGATTTGGTAGCAGAGGGTCATGAGGCTGTCGCCCAGGTGGACGTTCTCGACGACCGCGCCCTCAAAGTCGAGGGAGAGGTCGTAATGGGAGAAGTTCCAGAAGCAGTTGACGCCGAGCTTCATGAGCCGCTGGGCGGTCTCGAAGGCGACCTCCTTGGGGATGCAGAGGATGGCGGCCCGCGGGGACTGCTCCTTGCAGAACGCCTCAAGCCCCGCCATGTCCTGCACGGTCAGGCTGCTCACCTTCTGGCCGATCACGCGGGGGCTGTCGTCAAAGATCCCGACGAGCTTGAAGCCGCTGCTCTCGAAATCCATGTGGCGCGCGATCGTGCGGCCGAGGTTGCCCGCGCCGATGAGAACCATGGGGGTATGCTTGTTGAGCCCCATGATGTTGCCGATCTCCTTGTGGAGCGCGGCCACGTTGTAGCCGTAGCCCTGCTGCCCGAAGCCGCCGAAGCAGTTGAGGTCCTGGCGGATCTGGGACGCGGTCAGCTGCATCAGGGAGGCCAGCTCGCGCGAGGAGATGCGGGTGACGTCGCGGCTGAGCAGGTCGCCGAGGAACCGGTAGTACCTGGGCAGCCGCTTGATAACGGATAGGGAAACACCCTCGTGTTTCGGCATATGCAAAACCTCTCGATCCAGAATTCCCGGTTACAGCCGTGCGATGGTGTCCATCACATAGTTGCCGAATTCCTCGCAGGTGCAGCCGGTGTCGCGGCCGGTGACCGCGAGCTTCTTTTCCTCGTACATACAGATATCCAGCGCCCGTTCGAGCTTATCCGCCTCGGCCTGATAGCCGATGTGGCTCAGGAGCAGCACCGCCGCACGCAGCATCGAGCAGGGATCGGCGTATTTGCCGCGGCCCTCGGCGATCATGCGCGGGGCGGAGCCGTGGATCGCCTCGAACATCGCGTAGCGCTTGCCGAGGTTCGCGCTGCCCGCGGTGCCGACGCCGCCCTGGAATTCGGCGGCCTCGTCGGTGATGATGTCGCCGTAGAGATTGGGCAGCACGAACACCTGGAAGTCGCGGCGGCGCTTGGGGTCGATCAGCTTGGCGGTGGTGATGTCGATGTACCAGTCGTCGGTCGTGATGCCGGGGTACTCCTCGCCGATCTTCTGGCAGAGCTTCAGGAACTTGCCGTCGGTCGTCTTGACGACGTTCGCCTTGGTGATGATCGACACGCGGCTCTTGTGGTTCTTTTTCGCGTAGTCATAGGCGAGCCGCGCGATCCGCTCGGTGCCCTCGGTGGTGGTCACGACGAAGTCGAACGCCACGTCCTCGTCCACGTTGAGGCCGCAGGAGCCGATCGCATAGGCACCCTCGGTGTTCTCCCGGAAGAATGTCCAGTCGATCCCCTCGCTCGGCACCTTGACGGGGCGCACGTTGGCGAACAGGTCGAGCTCCTTGCGCATCGCGACGTTGGCGCTCTCGACGTTGGGCCACGGGTCGCCCGCGCGCGGGGTCGTCGTGGGGCCCTTGAGGATGACGTGGCATTTTTTGAGCTCGGCGAGCACGTCGTCGGGGATCGCCTTGCCCTGCGCCGCGCGGTTCTCGATCGTCAGCCCGTCGATCGTGCGGAACTCCACCTTGCCCGCCCCGACCTCGTCCGCCAGCAGGTGCCGGAGCACCCGCGCGGCCTCGTTCGTGATGATGGGGCCGATGCCGTCGCCCCCGCACACGCCGATGACGATGGTGTCGAGCTTCCCGTAGTCGGTAAACTCCTTCTGCGCCTTGATGCGCTCGCTGCGCGCGAGCTGCGCTTCCACGAGCGCCGCGAACTTTTCAGCGGCGGCTTTGACTTTCTGGTCCAATCGCGTTTCCTCCCATATGTTTCATTTCCCCCGCGCGCTCTCACGCCGGACGGTCTGTCTATATATGATAATTTTATAACAGACTTACCCCATTGTCAATGA
This sequence comes from Anaerotruncus massiliensis (ex Togo et al. 2026), assembly GCF_900199635.1. Lineage (GTDB taxonomy): Bacteria > Bacillota > Clostridia > Oscillospirales > Ruminococcaceae > Anaerotruncus > Anaerotruncus massiliensis. The sequence goes on from NZ_LT962687.1 coordinate 2,572,037, forward strand.
ACGATGGAAAGAAATCCGGCCGCCGCCCCCGCTTTTACGAGGGGAACAGCCCCGCCTCGCTGCACATCTCGGCCTGGGCGCGCAGCGTGCGCTTGGCGGCCGCGAGCCTGCGGCTCACGGTGGAGGGATGCACCCCGAGCTCCAGGGCGATCGCCGGGATGTTGCGCCCCCCGAAAAAATAGAGCGCGACGACCTGCCGCTGCTTGGGCGGCAGGTGGCGCACGGCGCTGCGCAGGAACCGCGCGTACCGTGCGCGCGCGGGCGCGTTGTCGGCGCACTGCGGCGCGGCGATCCGCTCGAAATCCTGGAGGGAAAAGGTGCTTTCACGTACGTCAAACATGCGCCCCGCCCCCCTCAGTCATAATAGTGGCGCAGGTAATCCATGACCACGCGCAGGTCGTACAGTTCGGCGTAGAGCGCGTCGATCCGCCGCTGCGCGGCGAACGCCTCCTCGCCGCGCGCCGTCTGCGCGAACACCCTCAGCTCCCGCAGGCGCTCCTGCAGGCGGTCGGCCGCCGTCCGGTACTCCTCCGACAAAGCGGTTAAATCCATTCAATTCCTCCTTGTGATTTTTGCTTCCTATCTTAAGAGTACCACACGAAATGTGTATTCACAAGAAAAATTCGCACAATTTGCAATATTTTGTTGACGAAATACACGAAATGTGTTATTATCAGGACAGTGAGGTGACCGGAATGCTGGCTAACAGGCTGCGGGCCCTGCGCAGGGCCAAGGGGCTGACCCAACAGGAACTGGCGGGCGCGCTGGAAATTTCCGCGAGCGCGGTGGGCATGTACGAGCAGGGACGGCGGGAGCCGGACAACGAGACGCTGACCAAATTCTGCCGGTTCTTCGGCGTGCCGAGCGACTACCTGCTGCTCGACGGGGCGGAAAGCCCCGCCGGGCCGCCCGAGCTCGGGGAGTTCCTCGAGGATTTCCGGCGCAGGCTGCTCGCCCAGGAGGGCCTGATGTTCAACGGCGTGCCCCTCACCGAGGAGGAGATCACCCAGGTCGTCAGCGCGATCGAGGTGGGCGCGTCGGTCGCCGTCAACAAGCTGGGCCGCAAAAGCGGCGGAAAGGACGTCTGAGCAGGACAGCATGGAACGCATCAAGGAACTGGCGCGCCAGCTCGCCGAGCGGTTCGGCACCGCCGACCCGTTCGCGCTCTGCGCCGCGCTCGACATCACGGTCCTGCCCGTCGGGCTGCCTCCCGGCGTCAGGGGCTTTTACGGGTGCGCGCACGGGGCGCGCATCCTCTACCTCAACGGCGCGCTCGAGGAAAACGAGCGCCGGACGGTGTGCGCCCACGAGCTGGGGCACGCCCTGCTGCACGAGGGGCACAACGCCCTCTTCCTGCGGGAGCGCACCGACTTCGTCATGGAGCGCTACGAGCGGGAGGCCGACCTCTTCGCGGGGTACCTGCTGCTCGACGGCGAGACGGTGGAGGAGTGCCTGCGCAACGGCTGGACCTCCGAGCAGGCGGCGGCGTTCACCGGGCTGCCCGCCCATATCGTCGAATACTGCATGACCCACTAGGCAATCAAAAACGGGGCGCCTCCGGCGCCCCGTTTTTGATTACGGCTCCTCCGCCAGCGCGCGGCTGACGGCGGCGAACTGTTCCAGCGTGAGCTGCTCGGCGCGTGCCCCCGCGGGCACCCCCGCCCGCTCGAGCAGGGCCGCGGCGCGCTCCTTGGGAAGCGGCAGGCCCGCCGAAAGGCAGTTGAGCAGCGTCTTGCGCCGCATCGAAAAGGCGGCGCGCACCACCCGGAAGAAGGTTTTTTCGTCCCCCGGGTCGACGGGCGGCTCCCGGCGGATATCCAGCCGGATGACGGCGGAATCCACGTCGGGCGAGGGCAAAAATGACCCGCGCGAAACGGGAAAGAGCACCTTCGGCTCGCTGTAGTAACGCACGGCGCAGGACACCGCGCCCGCCTCCCGCGTGCCGGGGAGGGCGCACAGCCGCTGGGCCGCCTCCTTCTGCACCATGACGGTCACCGATTCGATGGGCAGGCGCTGTTCGAGCAGGCCCATTACGATCGGGGAGGTGATGTAGTAGGGCAGGTTCGCGCAGACGACCACCCGCAGGCCGCCGAGCTTTTCCGCGATGAGCGCGCGCAGGTCGACCTTCATGACGTCCGCGTTGACGATCTCGACATTTTGGAACCCGGCAAGCGTTTCCGCGAGCACGGGGAGCAGCCGTCCGTCGATCTCGACGCAGACGACCCTGTCCGCGCGGCGGGCCAGCTCGGCGGTCAGCACCCCGGCCCCCGCGCCGATCTCGATCACGCCCACGCCCGGCCCCGCGCCGCCCTGCTCCGCCATGCGCGGGCAGACGGTGGGGTTGACCAGGAAATTCTGCCCCAGCGCCTTGGAGAAGCGGAAGCCGTGCCGCGCGAGCAGGTCCCGGATGACACCGATATTCGAGAGGTTTTCCACGGCGTTTCCCTCCTTTCCGCCGACGCGGCGGATTTCCGCACGGCACGTGAAATTTTTACCGATTGTTGCACAGTCCGGCAAACTATAGTAAAATGGTCTGAAAGGACGAACGCCCTTCCGCCGAATGGTATCATTATAAAGGATGTGAACCGATATGACAAGACGCGATAAGATCAACTACTACCTCGACATCGCCGAGACCGTCGCCGAGCGCGGCACCTGCCTGCGGCGCAACTTCGGCGCGATCATCGTCAAAAACGACCAGATCGTCTCCACCGGCTATGTCGGCGCGCCGCGCGGCCGCCAGAACTGCTCCGACCTGGGCTACTGCACCCGCGACCGCATGGGTGTCCCGCGCGGGCAGCGCTATGAGCTCTGCCGTTCGGTCCACGCCGAAATGAACGCGATCATCCACGCCGCCCGCGTGGACATGCTCGGCTCCACCCTCTACCTCGTCGGCCGGGAGGTGGCCTCGGGCGAATATGTCCAGAACGCCTTCCCCTGCTCGATGTGCACCCGCCTGATCATCAACGCGGGCATCTCGACCGTCATCGTGCGGGACGACAAGGAAAATTTCCGCGTCATCAACGTTGCCGACGAATGGATCGTCAACGACGAGACGCTGCGCGGAGAAAGCAACTACTGAACTAAGGGGGACTCCGCCGTGAACAGACATAACCGCATCGACCTCTCGGGACGGCGCGGGGGCAACAGCCTCCCGCTCTGCCTGCTGCTCGCGCTCGCGCCCGCACTGATCGGGTGCTTCCCCGCCGTCTCCTACCCGCTCGAGCAGCAGATGAAGCGCGCCTTCCTCGTGTGGCCCGCCCTCTGCTGGCAGTTCTTCACCATGCTCGCCGTCGCCGCCTACCTCACGGCGACGGCCGTCCTCTGCGCCCGCGCGCGTTCCTCCGGCGCCTGCGCCGGGGCCGCCGCGGCCGGGCTTGCGCTCCTGCCGGCCCTCGGGCTCACGGTCGGCGCCTATCCGGGCGGCGGCCTTACCCTGCGGCTCGTCATGCTGTTCGAGCGGCAGCCGGTCGGCATCGCCTTCCTCGGGCAGATCATCCTGGCCGTTTACCTGCTCGCGCGCTGGCTGCGCTACCGATAGGGGGCGCGCGGATGAAACAGCCTGAACTGAACCCCTCCGCCCGCGTCTTCCCGGGCGCGGTCGTGCGCGGGGAAGTCACCGCCGGGGCGGAAAGCAGCATCTGGTACAACGCGGTCGTCCGCGGCGACATCGAGCGGATCTCAATCGGCGCGCGCACCAACATCCAGGACTGCTGCGTCGTTCACGCGGACGCGGGGTTCCCCGTCGCGGTGGGCGACGGCGTCACCGTCGGGCACGGCGCGATCCTCCACGGCTGCACGGTCGGGGACAACACGCTGATCGGCATGGGCGCGATCGTCTTAAACGGCGCGAGGATCGGGAAAAACTGCCTGATCGCCGCCGGCGCGCTCGTCCCGCAGGGGATGGAAATCCCCGACGGCTCCCTCGCGCTCGGCCAGCCCGCGCGGGTGATGCGCCCGCTCATGCCCTCCGAAATCGAACATAACGCCGCCTCCGCCGCGCAATACGCGGCGCTTGCCGCAGAAGCAGAATAACCGCCCCGTTTTCCGGCGGGGCTTCCGCAAAAAAACGAGCGGTTCGCTAAATTGCGAACCGCTCGTTTTTTATTTTATGCTTTATTTCAATCTCCGGAATGTCAGGCGGCGGCGCCAGCACCCTGCCGATCATAAAGCCCATCTTGATTCGGAACTGTTCATGCAAATCGTTGATGTTGACGCCCAAAAGGGTCTTGATTTTGTCCAAGCGGTACTTCAACGTGTTCTCATGGATGTAAAGGACATGCGCCGTCGGCGCCAGCTTCGCATTGTTGTTCAAATAACATTCCAACGTCCTCATCAATTCGGTGTGGTTGCTGCTGTCGTATTCAAGCAGCGCATGGAAAAGGTTGTTGTAATAATTTTGCAGTACGGAGGACTCCCGCACGGAAAGGAGAAGAGAATACAATCCGATGTTCTCGTAATACATCACCGGGAAATCCGGCTTTTCGATCCGCAGCACCTTCAACGCCTGCTGCGCAGTCTGGTAACTCTTGAGAAGATTCTCCATTCCCTCGAACGCCCTTCCCACGCCGATTTCCAGTGTCAGCTTCGGGTACCTTCCCGACATAACGGTGATCACATAGGACAGAATCTGATCCAGGTAGCGGTACCGCTGATCGCACTTTGCCAGAAATATGATCCGGTCTTTTTTGTTGGTCAGCAGTTTGGTGACCCCGTACTCCTCGAAGGACGTCCCGACCAGATCCCAAAGGTAGTTTTTGACGTTATAGCTGTTGTAATCACGCGCCGCTTCCGAAAAATCGGCGTTGATGATCCCAATGCTGTATTTGTCGTTCGGCTCCATCCCATACCGCGCAAGCCGCGGAAGCAGATTTTCCTCCCCGCCGATGTCCCCAAAAAGAAGGTCGTTCATAAACGCGTTGATGGATTCCTCCTCCAGGGAGGAGTCGATGATCGCCGCCCCGATATCCTTGGTAAATTCCACCAGCTTGGTCTCCCACGGGACTTCAAAGAGCGGCAGGTGGAGGTCATCCGCAAGCGCCACCGCCTCCGGAGGCAGTTTCGGGATATACCTTCCCGTGTTCACCACGATGCCCGCCACAAATTTGTCGTTGCAGCGCTGGATAAACCTCAGCAGCTCCTGCGTGACGTTCTCCTTGAGGTTACTGCCGGTTATGATGACGAGCTCATCGCCGATGAGCCAGTCAAGCGTCATGCTGATATTTTCCATTGCCTCGGCGACATAGACCCAACGGACCACCCTGTCCAAACCCTCGGCCCCGCTGAGGAGCCTGAGGTTCCGAATGGTAGGAATCGTTAGAATCTCTCGGCATTGAAAACTCACTGACAACATCCCCTTTCGTGACACAGTTCCATTATAAGCGGCGCCACACACTCACCGCATGTCCGAACGAGATAGTTTTATTCGTCGACTCGAGCCATACCAATCACCGGATATTTATGATTTAATAATCCCAAAGAAAAATGTTTGTCTGTTTTGCATGACTTTTATAAACTTATTTTCATTTTTTAAGTTATTCTTCTTATTTTACAGTTTATATGTGTGAGCAGTTTAAATCAAGTGTTTCTTTTCTGGCAAAAAGTGGCTCGGTGAGTAGGGTCCTGTCATCCGGCCGTGCAAGGGGTGGGAAAATGAAGCCTAAGGTATGGACTGATTCCGGGAACGGGCTGCACGCCGCATTGAACAAGCTGGATGTCATCCTCCTCACCTTTGGGGCCATGCTCGGCTGGGGCTGGGTGATCCTAACCGGGGAATGGATTCTGTCCGCGGGCGCCTTCGGCGCGGCGGCTGCTTTCGTCCTGGGAGGTATCTTTGTCTCCTTCGTCAGCCTTGTCTATGCGGAGCTTTCCTCCGCCATGCCGAACAGCCTTGGGGTCATCGGCTTTTGCAGGCGCGCTTTCGGCACACGGATCTCCTTCCTCTGCGGATGGGCGGTCATCCTCACCTTTCTCTCCGTCATCTCTTTCGAAACCGTCGCCTTCCCCAACGTTTTCGCCTACCTCTTTCCCGATATCCTTTCGGGCTACCTTTACAGCGCCGCCGGTTTTGAGATCCATGCTCCCTGGCTGCTGATCGGCGTCGGAAGCTCTCTGTTGATTTGCGCCGTCAACTACCGGGGGGTCCGAACAGCGGCCCTCTTACAGACGGTCCTGATGGCCGTCATCCTTCTTGCGGGGATTCTGCTGGCGGGCGGCACGGTCGTCAACGGGAAACCGGAAAATCTTTTTCCCCTCTTTTCAAACGGCCCGCACGGGGTTCTGACCGTCGTCGTCATGACGCCTTTCATCTACAGCGGCTTTGACGTCATTCCCCATGCCGCGGAGGAGATGAATATCCCGCCGCGCAAAATCGGCCAGCTGCTGGTTTTATCCGTCGGGCTTGCCGTCATATGGTATGTCTCCATCATCCTCTGCGTCAGTTGCACGCTCAGCAGGCAGCAGATCGCGTCGAGCGCGCTTCCCACCGCCGACGCGATGGCGGCTGCTTTCGGCGGCAACACCGCTGCGTCCAGACTCCTAGTCGCCGGCGGAGTGGCCGGAATCGTAACCTGCTGGAACGCCTTTTATATCGGCGCCAGCCGTACGGTCTATGCCATGTCCCGGGAGGGTCTGCTCCCCGCCTGGTTTGGAAAAATCCATCCAAAGTACCGAACCCCTTCACGCGCCATCCTTTTGATCATGGTGCTCACCACCGCCGCTCCGTTTTTCGGCGCGACCGTACTGAAATGGGCGGCCAACGCGGGCAGCTTCGCCACCGTCGTCACCTATCTTTTGGTCTCGGTTTCCTATTTGAGGCTGCGCCTGCGGGAGCCCGATATGCCCCGTCCCTATTCGGCGGCGCGGTGGCGGCTCGCAGGGGGCGGTTCCCTCCTGCTCAGCGCCGTCATGCTTGCGGCCTATCTCCCGGGCTCCCCCGCATCGCTCAGCTGGCCCTATGAATGGGTGATTGTCGGCGGGTGGGCGGTTTTAGGGCTCCTGTTTTACCTTTCCTCCCCCCGGCGGAAGTCCTCCCGTCCCCGGTGACTCCTGAAAGCTTTCCGGCTTGTGGGGGCGAGACAAAATCTTTTGTCAGCGGGCCACATAGTAACCCAATATGGATTGTGTTTAAATGGGATTGGGGAGCGTTTCATGATTCGGATGATGACCGCCGCGCTTCTGCTCAACACCGATATGGGCATTTATTTTTTCGTCCTGCCCTACCTTTCCTCCGGGCTGGGGATGTCCCAATCCGAAATTGGATTGCTGACGGCGGTCCACTCGGTCTGCTACATCGCCGTCACCTGCCTGAGCGGGATGCGCCGGAACCATCTCTGCGGAGCCTTCGCGGCGCGTTGGTCGATTCTTTTGGCCGCGGCCGTATACCTGATAAGCGCTCTTTGTCCCACCCGTCCGCTCCTCTATCCGCTGGTGCTTTTGCACGGTCTTTGCCAAGGGACGTTCTGGCCGGAATTCTGGGCCTTTCATGCCGCCCGCGGCGGGAACGGCGAAGACACGGGGCTTCTGTGCAACAGCTTTATCTGGATCACCATGACGTCGGTCGCCGCGCCCGTGCTGGCGGGCTTCCTGTATCCCCTGCTGGGGCGCTGTCTGCTCCTGCTTGCGGCGGCCATGCTGCTGCCGTCGGTCGTCTGTCCGCCTCCCATTTCTCCGAAAGCGGCCGGCAGGGCCGCCGTATCGGCCGGCGGCGACGGAAGCGGAGAGGACCGCGGTTCCCCATGGGCGGACCTCTGCCGGTCCGAACAACGGATTTTGCTTTTTTCCGGTTTGGGTGGAATCTGCGCGGCCGGGCTGGCCGAAGGGGCCTTCCGCGCGACAGGCGCCTTTTTTGTACGCCGGGCCGGGTTCGGCGCCAGTTTCTGGGGCGTGCTGCTGGGCATCCGGCTCTTTGCGCAAATGGCGGTCGCCACCGCGTTAAAGCGATCCGGTCCCGAGCAGTTGGCCAAGCTTTGGACCGCTTTGATCATCGCCCTGTCGGAAGGGGCGCTCTGCCTCTGTTTTCTATTGCTCGGGAATGCGGGACGGGCCTGGACCATGGGGATCGGAATGGCCCTCGTGGGAACCGTGGCGGGGTTCCTGCATTTCACCGCGCTGCGGATCGGGGTCTTCGCCTCCCGGCCGGGAGGAAGGAATTACGGCGGCGCCGCCGAATGCCTGCTTGGGCTGGGAACCTTTCTCGGTTCGCTGTTCAGCGGCTTTTATGGGACAGAACGGTACGGGAATCCTTTTCTGCCCGTAATCCTGTCGGCAGCGCTGCTTTCGGCGGCAGTCATCGCAATTTTGGGGAACCACATCGTTCGAAAAAACTTGCAGATTTGATTCGCGGGAGGGATTTGAATGGATGCGATGCTCGTATTGGACGGGCTCACCAAAAAGTATCAGGAGGTTGTGGCGGTAAAGGACCTTTCTCTTGAGTTGCACGAGGGGGAGTTCCTGACGATTCTCGGCCCCAGCGGGTCGGGCAAAACCACCACGCTGAAAATGGTCGCAGGGCTGGAGACCCCCACCAGCGGCATGATTTCGGTAAACGAGCGCGACATAACGTTTCTGCCGCCCAATGAACGGGGGTTGGGCATGGTGTTTCAGAATTACGCGCTGTTCCCACATATGAGGATCAAAGACAACGTCGCTTTCCCCCTCCATATGAAGAAGCCACGGCTTCCGGAGGCGGAGATCGGGCGGATGGTCGCGGAAATCCTCCAGCTTGTCCAGCTTGACGGATATCAGGACCGGTATCCCTCCCAACTCTCCGGCGGCCAGCAGCAGCGCGTCGCCCTCGCCCGCGCGCTCGTGTTCCATCCGCCGATCGTCCTGATGGACGAACCGCTCGGCGCCCTGGACAAAAAGCTGCGTTCGGCCATGCAGCTTGAAATCAAGCGGATCCAGCAAAAGCTGAATATTACGACGATCTATGTCACGCACGACCAGGAGGAGGCCCTCACCCTTTCCGACCGCATCGCAATCATGCGGGATGGGGAAATCGCCCAGCTGGACACGGCGAAGAACATCTACGAGCATCCCAACAGTTCCTTTATCGCCGACTTTATCGGGGAGTCAAACTTTGTACCGGTCGAAATAGCCGGTCAGGAGGGGGAGGAACTGATCCTGCGGATCAAGTCCGAGCAGGGTTCCCTCATCCGCTGCCCCAGGCGCGGCGCCCAGCCCAAACCGACGGACGATCTGAAATTCGTCATCAGGCCGGAGAAGGTCGCGATCGGCAGGGACCTCGGGCCGGAGGCGAAGCTTCGCGGGCAGGTGGCGCAGGTCATCTACCTTGGCGAAACGGTAAAATACATCATTTCAATCGACGGCAGCTACCACTTCTCCGCAAAGGAACAGACTATGGATATCCGTTCCCATTTTTCGGTGGGGGATCTCATCGACCTGACATGGAACAGTGAAAACAGCCAGCTCCTCTCCTGACGGACGTTGGATCCATCGGCCGGACGGCCGCTGCATATTCGATACAAACCAGAATGCTGAGAGAAAGAGGCGAAAAAAATGAAACGATTGACAGCGTTACTTCTGTGCGTGGTATTGGGCGTCTCTCTGATGGCGTGCGGGGCGGAGCCTGCCGCGCCCGCCGCCGACGCGGTGATCCCGGATGCGGCTCCGGCCCCCGCCGAGTCCGGTGCGCAGCCGGAAAGCGGCGGTAAGATCTTCGAGGGAAAAGAGATTACCGTCGGCGTCTGGGGCGGGAATTTTGCCAATAACATCCAGACCTGTTTTGTCGATCCTTTCGTAGAGGACACCGGAGCCACTGTGATCCTCGAAGAATACGGCAACGACTTGAGCGCAAAGATCCGCGCCCAGTACGAGCAGGATATCCCCGGTTACGACCTCGTCTCCGGCCTTGGCACAACCGACACCCTGTGGGTGTGCGCCGAGGCGGGCGCGCTGCAGCCGATCGACTACAGCAGGCTGAAATCCGCCGATAACATTATGGAAGACGTGAAGTACGAGTACGGCATCGGCGCTTACGCCAGCTCGATCCATCCCGTCTACCTCGCCGACAAATTCCCCAACGGCGGCCCGACAAATGCGGTGGAATACTTCGATCTGGAGAAATTCCCCGGCAACCGCTCGATGATCAGCTATGTCCCCACCCAGACCTTCGAACTCGCCCTGCTGGGCGACGGGGTCGCGCGGGAAGACCTGTATCCGCTGGACATCGACCGCGCTCTGAAGAGCCTCGACCGGATCAAGGGCTCCATCACCAAATGGTGGGGCTCGGGGGCGGACATCATGCAGGCGCTCAACGACGGGGAGGTCGACGCCGGATATTTCTGGCCGGGCTACGCCTATAAGGTCAAGGATTCGGGCGTCAACGTCGAGGTCGGCTTCGACGACGTGCTGATGAACGTCGACGCGTGGTCAATCCCCACAAACGCGCGCAACGTCGACGTGGTCTACGCCTTCCTCGATTACTGCTGCGACCCTGAGCTGGCCGCCAAATTCTCCATCCAGTCGGGTTACGGCCCCGTTATCACGACCGCGTTCGACTATATGACAGAGGAACAGGCCAACCGAATGGCGACTTCCCCGCAAAATATCGACGGCGCGATCTGGGTCAATGTGGAATGGTGGGAACAGAACTTCAAGGAAGCGGAGCGGCGTTATCTCGAATGGCTCGCGGGCTGACGCATCGGTCCTTTAATCAAGCATCCGCCCCGCCGGCTCCCCTGCGCGGACGCCGGCGGCGGATGTCCCTTGGGAGGGATGACCATGATATTTTCGCAGAACGCAGGGTCCGGAAGGCAGCGGGAGGGTGCTTCCCTCCCCCGGAGGAGGAGCCCCTGGATCTCCTCTTTTGCGATGATCCTGCCCTCGCTGATCCTTTTGATGATCTTCTATTTTTATCCCATGATGAAGCTGCTGCCCCAAAGTATTTATGAGGATCACGCCTTTACCCTGCAGTATTTCCAGCATATCTTTTCCGAGCCGGTTTACATCAAAACGCTGCTTCGCACCATCTGGCTGTGTTTGGCCACCACGGCGATCAATTTTATCCTCGGGTACCCGGTGGCGTATCTTCTCTCCATCGTAAAGTCCAAGACCGCCGGCGCAATCATGACGATCATCCTGCTTTCGCTCTGGACCAGCCTGTTGGTTCGGACCTACTCCTGGATGGTGATCCTGCAGCGCACGGGGGTCGTCAACAGCTTCCTGCTCGCGCTGGGCATCGTCAGCGAGCCGGTCCAGATCATGTACACGCCGGCAGCCGTCCTGATCGGCATGGTGCATATCCTGCTGCCCTACATGATTCTTCCGATCTACAGCGTGCTGCGCAGCATCGACAAAAACCTGAGCCTGGCGGCCATGTCGCTGGGCGCTTCCAGGACGAAAGCCTTCCTGCGCGTCACCCTGCCGCTGAGTGTCCCCGGGATCGCCTCCGGGATTTTACTGGTATTCATCCAGTCGCTCGGTTTCTACGTCACCCCCATGCTTCTCGGCGGCGCGCAGACGCTGGTCGCCTCAGGGCTCATCGACCGGCAGATCTTTACGTTCCTGGATTGGTCGTTCGGCTCCGCCCTCGGCGTGATCCTCCTGTTGATCACGGTCCTGTTCCTCGGGGTTTTCGACCGCTTTTTCGGAATGGATTCCCTGCAAAAACGGCTTGTCTAGGAGGTGCCTCATGCGGACGCGAATTTCAAGGTTCGACCGGCGGCCGGTCTGGCTGTATATCGTCTGCGGACTGGTCCTGTTTTTTTTGATCATGCCGGTGCTCATCATCATCCCCATGTCCTTCGGCGGTTCGGATTTCCTGGAGTTCCCGCCCAGCAGCTTTTCCCTGCGCTGGTACCGGGATTTCTTCTCCAACCCCAAATGGCTGAACGCGGCGTGGAACAGCCTGCGGATCGCGGTCTGTACCATGGTGCTGGCCTGCACGCTTGGAATCTCCGCGGCGTTGGGGATCACCAGCAAGACCATGAAAAAGGGCGGCAAGGTCTTCAATGTCATCCTGCTGCTCCCCATGATCCTGCCCTCGATCATCGTGGCGATTTCCATGTACATGGTCTACGGGCAGTGGAAGCTCATCGGCACTTACACGGGCATGGTCCTGGCACATACCTGTCTTGCGATCCCAATGGTGGTGACCTTGACGGCGGCCTCCCTGTACGGTGTGGATTCAAACCTGTACGACGCGGCAAGGAGCCTGGGCGCGACCCATTTCACGGCGGTGCGCAAAATCGTGCTTCCGCTCATCAGGCCCGCGATCCTCACCAGCATGCTGTTCGCCTTCGTCACCTCGTTCGACGAATCCGTGGTATCGGTTTTCATCGCCCGCAGGAACACCGCCACGCTGCCCAAACTGATGTTCGACAGCTTGAAGTACGAAGTCAGCCCGGCGATTTCGGCCATCTCGTCCCTGCTGATCTTTGCAACGCTCGCCGTGTTCTGCCTGCGGTTCGTCATCAACGCCAAAAAGGAGGCTGCGCATGAAAAAGTTCATTAACGCCCCCGAGGCCTACGTCGACGAGATGATGGAGGGCATCGTCGCAGCCCACCACGATACGGTCGAATGCCTCAATGGGAACCTGCGGTGCTATGTCAAAAGGAACCGCGAAAAACAGAAGGTCGGCATCGTCACCGGCGGCGGGACCGGGCATCTCCCGCTCTTCCTCGGGTATGTCGGGGACGGGATGCTCGACGGCTGTGCGGTCGGCGGCGTCTTCCAATCCCCCGGCGCGGACGACATCTATGCGGTCACCAAAGCCGTCGACCGTGGGATGGGCGTGCTCTACCTGATCGGGAATTATACCGGCGATCTCATGAATTTTGGGATCGCCGCGGAGCTCGCGGAAATGGACGGTATCAAGGTAAGGACGCTGGCAGGCACCGACGACGCCGCATCCGCCCCGCTGGACGAGGCCCACAAACGCCGCGGCGTCGCGGGAATCTTTTTCGTCTACAAGGCCGCGGGCGCGATGGCGGACGCGGGCGGTTCCCTCGACGAGGTGTGCCGCGTCGCCGAAAAGGCCAACCGGAACGTCCACACCGTCGGCGTGGCCGCCTCCCCCTGCGTGATCCCCGAAGTCGGCCGTCCCTCCTTCGAAATCGGGGAGGGCGAGATGGAGTTCGGCATGGGCATCCACGGCGAACCGGGAATTCTGCGCCAACCGCTGCGCCCGGTGGAGGAAATCGTCTCCGACATGCTCGCCCTCATTCTGGGCGAAATGGACGCCGCTCCCGGAGACGAGGTCTCCGTTCTGGTGAACGGGCTGGGGGCCACCTCACTGGAGGAACTCTACATCGCGTTCCGCAGCGTCGCCGCGATCCTGGAGGACAAGGGGATTTCGATCTTTTCCTCCTATGTGGGGGAATTCGCCACTTCCATGGAAATGTCCGGGTTTTCCCTCTCCCTTTTGAAACTGGACGGGGAGCTGAAAGAATTGCTGCGCCGGGAGGCGCATACGCCCTTTTTTACCCAGAACGCCGGCTAGCTGCCCATTGGAGGAACTATGATCGAATTCACAAAGAAGCACGCGGTCGATGCAATGAAACGCGTCTATGCGCTTATGAAGGAAAACCGGGATTCCCTGATCGAACTGGACAGTAAAATCGGGGACGGAGATCTCGGACTGACGATGGTCCGCGGATTTTCCGCGGCCGCCGACACTGCCGAGAGCATCGCCGATTCCGATCTCGGCATGTTTTTTACGAAGGTCGGCCTCTCCATCATCCGGGCGGCTCCCTCCACGATGGGGACGCTGCTCGGTTCCGCCCTGCTCGGCGCGGGGAAAGCCCTATCCGGCCGCGAACAGCTCGACGGGACAGGCTTCGCCCTGCTTTTCCGCAGTATGGCGGAAGCCGCGGCCGAACGGGGAAACGCCGGAGAGGGAGAAAAGACGCTGCTGGACGTGCTTTTCCCGGCCGCCCGCGCCGTGGAGGGGTGCGACAGCCCGGACATCTGGAAGCGCGCGCAGGCCGGGCTGACGCAGGCAAAAATCAGCCTGGAAAACACACGCGCGCTGATGAGCCAGCACGGAAAAGCCGCCGTATTCCGGGAAAAAACAATCGGCCTGGTCGATCCGGGCGCGGCGGCCGCCTGCCTGCTCATCGAGGGGATCGTCACGGCATGCAAACCGGCCGGAGTCGGCCTACAAAGACAGGAGGGTCAAAAATTGGATCGGGAAAAAGTTTATCAGATGTATCGGGAACTGGCCGCGCGTGAAACGGCGTATCGGGAGGAACAGTCGGAAAACGACCGCAGGCTCGGAATTAAGGATCTGTACCGGGAGGAGGCCGCGCGTGGGACCCGGATGCTTTACGAGCTTGGGTTCTCCCCCTCCGGCGACAACGGGGACATCAGCGTTCGCGATCCGGAAACGGGACTGGTGTATATCTCCGCCTCGCCGATCGAAATCGGCTACAAAAATCTCGGCGAATACCACGCCTGCGACATGGCCGTCGTGGACATGGAAGGCAATCGCATGACCACCTGGTCCCGCCCCACCATCGAGATGCCGATGCATCTTGCGATCCTTCGGGCCCGTCCCGACGTCAACGCGGTGGTGCATACCCACGCCGCCTGGTCCTCCGTCTTCGCCATCTGCGGCAAAAACATCCCCTTCGTGCTTGCCGAGCAATACGCGCACCTCGGCGCCGGCGAGGTCGTCTGCGCCGGATACGGCAAAGCGGGTTCCGACGAGCTGGGGGAGGAAATCGTCAGCGCGCTCGGCAAAAACAACGCCGTCCTCATGCGCAACCACGGCGCGGTAACGGTCGGGCGCACCCTCGACGAAGCGTTTACCAACGCCCGTTTCCTCGAATGCATCGCCCAGAAGGCGCTGTTCGCCACCCTGCTCGGCGGCCTCCAGACCGTCAACCCCGAGGATGTCGCGGAGGAGTGGGCGAAGTAAGCCGCCCTTTTCAGAAAATTTGTCTGTGATCGGGGGATTCCTGAAATGAAATACCTGCTCGGCGTGGACCTCGGGACCACCGCGGTCAAGGTCGGCCTGTTCGATTCCCAGGCCCGGAAGATCTGCTCCTCCACGCAGGAGTACCGGCTCATCACCGAATCTCATTTCGTGGTGGAGCAGGAGGTGTCCGTCTATTGGGATGCCTTCAAGGCCGGCCTGCGGGAGGTTTTGGTGGAGTCGCGCCTGTCCGGCCGGGAAATTCTCGCCCTGAGCGTCTCCGCGCAGGGGGAAACCATGGTGTTCCTCGATGAAGCCGGGAGGCCGCTCTCCCGCGCCATCGTCTGGATGGACAACCGCGCGCAGGAGGAGGCCCGGTTCCTCGCGGGCCGCTTCGACCCGGATGAAATCCACCGCGCCACCGGGCAGACCGACGTGATCCCGCTTTCTCCCGGCTGCAAGGTGCTGTGGTTCAAACGCAACCGTCCCGCGCTCTTTGAACGCCTCGGCAAAATCCTGCTGCTGGAGGACTGGTTCTTTTTCCGTCTATGCGGAGAGACCTTCGGCGAGGGTTCCCTCTGGTGCTCCACCCATATGTGGGACATCCGCACCAGGGACTATTGGGAGCCCATGCTGCGGGAGCTGGGCGTGCGGCGGGAGCAGCTTCCAAAAATCGTAGAGTCGGGCACGCCGCTCCCGGCAATCCTGCCGGAGGTCGCCGCCGAGCTCGGGCTTTCGGAAGAGATCCTTCTCGTCATGGGCGGTCTGGATCAGTCGTGCGGCGCGCTGGGCGTGGGAAACGCCCGGCCGGGCATCCTGTCGGAAAGCACTGGGGCTGCCATGGTCGTCTGCACCCTGACCGAGCGCCCCGCCATCGATCCGCACCGCAGGCTCTCCTGCTTTTACACGGCGATTCCCGGCATGTACATGATCCATGGCTTCTCAAGCGGCGGAATCGCTCTGAAATGGCTGCGCGACGTCCTGTGCGCGGAGGAGTCCGCCGTGGGGCGGCTGCTCGGCCGGAGCGCCTATGCGCTCATGGACATGGAGGCCGCGGCCATCCCGCCAGGAAGCGAGGGGTTGACGGTGCTGCCTCATTTCCAGGGGGCCGGTCCGCCCGACACCGATATCGCCGCAAAATGCCTGATCTACGGTCTCGGTCTCAATCACACCAAGGCGCACATCATCCGCGCCTACCTTGAGGCGGTCGCGGCCTCTCTCTGCCGCATCGTGGAAGCTGTGGAGGAGATGGGGATTCCCGTGACGGAAATCCGGTCGCTCAGCGGCGGTGCGCAAAGCCCCCTTTGGTGCCAAATCAAGGCGGACATGCTCGGCAGGCCCCTGTTGACCATGCAGAACACCGAGGACGCCGCCTGCCTGGGGGCCGCGCTTCTGGCGGGCGCCGGCGCGAAGCTGTGGCCCTCCGTGCAGGAGATTTCCCTGCGGATCGCCCGGGAACGGGAACGGTATCTGCCCGCCCCGGAAAACCGCGCCCCCTACGACGACCTGCTCAGGCGATACAAGCTGCTTACCGCGCAGCTCCGGGGGATCACCTCCCAGCTGTAAGGAAAGAAGGAAGGAAGACGACGCAATGGAAGGTCCGCATTTAACCGTCATGCTCACACACCACGACATCACCGTGCCCAACGCCATGGACATTTTTCTCGAGGCAAAAGACGCCCCCGCAGACTTTTGGGGATTCAAGGACATCGGTCTGCCTGAGCGGGAAATGCGCGAGCTTGTCCAGTGTATGAAGCGTGAAGGGAAAACCGTCTTTTTGGAATCCCTCGCCTATACCGAGGAAGAGGGGCTGCAAAGCGCCCGGCTCGCAATCAGCTGCGGTTTCGACTATTTTACGGGGACGAACTTTTTCCCGAAAATCCAGCAGCTCGCCTCTGAGAACGGTCTGCGTTACCTCCCCTTCGTGGGCAAACGGAGGGATCACCGGCTCTATGGGGAAATCGACGAGATCATTGCCCACGCACGGGAAGTCAGTGCGCAGGGCGTATACGGCATCAACCTGTCCGGCTTCCGCTATGTCGGCGACGCGCCCGCACTGATCACCGGGCTGGTGCACGCGATGGACAAGCCCGTCAGCATCGTCGGGAGCATCGACAGCTATGAGCGGCTGGACCTGATCAAAAAAGCCGGCCCGTGGACGTTCACCGTCGGCGGCGCGTTTTTCGAGGGGAAGTTCGGCGGGACCTTTTCCGAACAGATCGAAGCCGTCGTCTCCTATCTGAAAAAATAAGAGCCGGCCCGTCCGGCTGCGGAGGAAATCACCATGAAGATCGCAACGACATCCCCGCTCTTTGCCAGGCATCCTCTGGAAAAGGCCTTTCAAATCGCCTCCTCGCTGGGGTATGACGGAATCGAGCTGTGGGGCGGGCGCCCGCATGCATATGCGTACGACATGACGCCCGAACGGATCGATCAGATCCTGCGCCTCAAGGAGCGTTACCGGGTCGATATCCCCATCTATCTGCCTGAAGTCACCAGCTACCCCTACAACGTCTCCTCTCCCGATCCCGTGGAACGGGAGGAAACCGTCGTCTACCTCAAAAGAGGTCTGGAGGTCGCCCGGGCGCTTGGCATTCCACGTGTTTTGATCAACAGCGGACACGCCGGCTTTGGCACGACCCGGCGGGAAAACATGAAGAACATCCGCAGCGTCTTTCTTCCGGTCGTCGCGCACGCGGAGAAGGTCGGCGTCGATATCATCATCGAGGCGTTGACCCCCATGGAGAGCAACACCATCTTTTTGCTGGACGACCTGGTGGAGCTGATCGAGGATCTGAACAGCGACCGCGTGAAATCCATGCTTGACACCGTCACCCCCCTCATCAACTACGAGCCCTATTATGAACACTTTGAAAAGCTGGGCGACAAGCTCGACTATATCCACTTTGTGGACAGCAACGGCATCGACCAGACCCACATGGGGATCGGCACCGGCGTATTGGACATGCGGGAGCTTTTGGATCTGATCCGTCGCTACCACTATGATGGCTGGCTGAGCATTGAGCTTCTGTCCTGTGGGGCGCGGGAGCCCGAAATTTATGCGGGCCGCGAAATCCGCGCCCTCCGCCGGCTTCTGTCAGAATTGGAGTAGTATCCCGGGCCTTCGTTTGCAGATATGCATAACCACATCCCCGGCCGCCGCGCAAACGCGCGGCGGCTTCTTTTTTTCGCGCTTGTTCGTTTGACATTCTGCCCTGTAATGTTATAATAAAGTTGTATGTTTTGCCGCATTTTCCGATGAAGAACGGTCAATGCTACAGTCGTTACCATTCTGAAGGAGGTACCGATTGTGAAAGCGTTTGACGATGAGGAAACCCGGCAGAACGCCCCCCAAAACAACGAAAAGCAGGACGAGGCCGAATCCGACGAACAGGAGACCGGCTCGCAGGCGCAGACCGAACAGATCGAGCGTACCGGCGGCATCACGACGGGCAAGGGCAAGCACACGATCCACTGCCTGACGATCATCGGGCAGATCGAGGGGCACTACATCCTGCCCGCGACCAACAAGACGACCAAATACGAGCATGTCATCCCCCAGCTGCTGGCGGTGGAGCAGGACCCCGACATCGAGGGGCTGGTTATCATCCTCAACACGGTGGGCGGCGACGTGGAGGCGGGCCTCGCGATCGCCGAGCTGCTGTCGGGGATGAAGAAGCCCACCGTCTCCCTCGTGCTCGGCGGCGGCCACTCGATCGGCGTGCCGCTCGCGGTGAGCGCGCGCAAGAGCTTCATCGTGCCGTCCGCCACGATGACGGTCCATCCGGTGCGGATGAACGGGCTGGTGCTCGGTGTGCCGCAGACCCTCTCCTACTTCGACAAGATGCAGGAGCGGATCGTCAAATTCGTCACCGACAACTCGAACATCACCCCCGAGCGGTTCCGCCAGCTCATGATGAACAAGGACGAGCTCGTCATGGACGTGGGCACCGTGCTCGACGGGCAGTCGGCGGTCGACGAGGGGCTCATCGACGCGCTCGGCGGCGTGTCCGACGTGATCGAGTCGCTCTACGCGATGATCGAGGGGCGGGAGGAAGCGTCATGATCCTGCACACGATCATCCCGCCCGAGCAGATCTTCCCGGGCGGTGAAAACGCCGCATACGAATACCAGGAGCTGCATAACAGTTATATACAAGGAGTAAATATCGACGGAAAATTTACCGTTTCCCGGCTGATTTCCACCGATCCCAGGCTCTACCTCGACCCCCGGTACGCGCCGGGGGGCCAACTGTCAAAATAAGCCGGAGGGCGCGCCGCGCCCTACATAAAGGAGTCTGCCATGAGCGTGTTGGAGGCGTTTCTGCAGGGCGTCCTGCAGGGCCTGACCGAATTTCTCCCCGTGTCCAGCTCGGGACACCTCTCCCTTTTCCAGTATTTCACCGGGAACAGCGGCGACACCGGGTTCCTCTTCTCCATCCTGCTCCACGCGGGTACGCTGATCGCCGTGTTCATCGTCTTCCGCCGCACCATCGCCGACCTGATTCTCGAGGCGTTTTCCCTGCTGCGGGACCTCTTCACCGGGCGTTTCTCCGCCAAAAACATGTCCCCCAGCCGGCGGATGCTGCTTTTCCTGCTGCTCTCGCTCCTCCCGCTGACCGTGATGTTCCTCATCAAGGACTGGGTCGAGGGCTTTTCCACCGACAACGACGTGACGGTTGAGGGCTTCTGCTTCCTCCTCACCGGCGTCATGCTCCTGACCGCCTGCAAGCACGACCACGGCCGCAAGAACGCCTCCAGCATGAAGGCGAAGGACGCCGTCGCGGTCGGCGTGGCGCAGGTGGTCGCCACGATGCCCGGCATCTCCCGTTCCGGGTCCACCATCTCGGCCGGGATGCTGTGGGGCTTCGAGCGGGAATACGCCGTCACCTATTCGTTCATCCTCGGCATCCCCGCCGTGCTCGGCGCGATCATCTTCGAGGTGCCCGACGCCTTCCGCGAGGGGTCCGGGCTGCCCCTGCCCGTCATCCTCACCGGCTTTCTCACCTCGGCCGTCTTCGGCGTGCTCGCCATCAAGCTGGTGCAGTGGGTCGTCAAGGGCAACAAGCTCAAATATTTCGGCTGGTACACCCTCGCGCTCGGCGCCGTCATGCTCACCGTGGGCGTGATCGACAACTTCGCAGGGCATCCCATCCAGCAGTTCTTCATCGGCAAATAAACCGCAGTTGCTCAGGAGGGTATCATGGCCACCAAAACCTCATCCAATTCCCGCGGCAAATCCGCCGCAGCCACCCGCAAACGAAACGCCGCCCAGCAGCGCGCGCGGCGGCAGATCCACGCGATCATCCTCTTTGCGGTCGGCATCTTCGTCGCCGCGCTCACCCTGGTCAAGGGCTCGAGCGGCTGGAACTGGCTGCACAACGCCATGTTCGGCCTCTTCGGGTGGGGCGCGATCTTCGTCGCCGTCACCCTCCTGTACATAGCCGCGCTGCTCACGATGGACAAGCCCTTCAAAGCCCGCGCGTTTGAATGCGGCGTGCTGGTCGTCCTCTTCTGCGGCGCGCTGCAGATCTTCCAGATGGGCCTGCCCGAGAGCGACCACCTGCTGGACATGCTCGTCGAATGCATCCTGCGCGGCACCGAGGTCAAGAGCGGCGGCCTCTTCGGCGCGATCGCCGGGCTTCCGCTCCTGCACTTCTTCGGCAAGGTGGGCGCGGGGGTCGTCATCGTCCTGCTCATCTTCGTCTTCCTGATGCTGCTCACCGGCGGCACCCTCATCGGGCTCGCGCGCGCGGCGCACCAGCCCGTCAAAAAGATCGAGGAGACCTACGCCGACCAGATGCAGAAGCAGGAGGAGCGCCGCGCCGCCCGCGCCCAGGCCGCCCCGAAGACGCCCATCGACATCCCGCTCGACACCCCGCGCCGGGGCCGCAAAACCGCGAAGGCCGCCCCCGACCTCACCTCCGACGTGCCGCAGGCGGGCGCGCCGCCCGCGCCCAGGCCGAAGGCCGCCGCGATTGACATCCCGCTCGACGACGACTTCGACCCCGCGCTGGCGGGGGGCTTTTCGCTGCTGCCCGCCGACGAGGCGATGGAGTTCGTGCCCGCGCCCCAGCCGTCGATCGACGATCTCGTGAGCAAGGCGGCCACCGACACCGGCCGCTTCTCCTTCAAGGCGGAGCCCGCGCCCGAACCGGAGTCCGCGCCGCCCTTTGAGCCGGACCCCGTCCCCGCGCCGCCGCTCGACCGCGGCAAGCCGGACGAGGGCATCCAGATGGAGCTGGAGGCGGAATCCACCATCCCGGTGCACCCCGCCTATGTGAAGCCGCACGTCGGGCTGCTCAAGGAACCCCGCCGCAAGAGCGAGACGGACATCACCGACGAGATGCGCGCCAACGCCCAGCGGCTGGTGGACACGCTCGCCTCCTTCGGCGTGCAGACGCGCATCGTGGACATCTCCCGGGGCCCGGCGGTCACGCGGTATGAGCTTCAGCCGTCGGCGGGGGTCAAGATCAGCCGCATCACGGGACTGGCGGACGACATCGCGCTCAATCTCGCCTCGGCGGGGGTGCGCATCGAGGCCCCCATCCCCAACAAGGCCGCCGTCGGCATCGAGGTGCCCAACAAGGTGATCAGCGCGGTGTCCATCCGCGAGATCATCGACTCGAAGGAGTTCCAGGGCGCCAAGAGCAAGCTCACCGCCGCGCTCGGCCGCGACATCGCGGGCAATGTGACGCTGGCGGACATCTCCAAGATGCCCCACCTGCTCATCGCCGGCTCCACCGGCTCGGGCAAGTCGGTCTGCATCAACTCGATCATCATGTCCCTGCTCTATAAATCCACCCCCGAGGAGGTCCGCTTCCTCATGATCGACCCCAAGGTGGTCGAGCTGGGGGTCTATAACGGCATCCCGCAACTGCTCGTGCCGGTCGTCACCGATCCGAAAAAGGCGGCGGGCGCCCTCTCGTGGGCGGTCACCGAGATGCTCAAGCGCTATAAGCTCTTCGCGGACAACTCGGTGCGCGACCTCGGTTCCTACAACCACCTCGCCGCCCGCACCGAGGGGATGACCACCCTGCCGCAGATCGTCATCATCATCGACGAGCTCGCCGACCTCATGATGGCCGCCCCCACCGAGGTGGAGGACTACATCTGCCGCCTGGCGCAGATGGCCCGCGCCGCGGGCATGCACCTCATCATCGCCACCCAGCGGCCGTCGGTCGACGTCATCACCGGCGTCATCAAGGCGAACATCCCCTCCCGCATCGCCTTCGCGGTGTCGTCGCAGGTGGACAGCCGCACGATCCTCGACATGGGCGGCGCGGAAAAGCTGCTCGGTCGCGGGGACATGCTCTTCAACCCCGTGGGCGCGGCCAAGCCGGTGCGCGTGCAGGGGTGCTTCGTCACCGACGAGGAGATCGAGGACGTGATCGCCTTCATCAAGAGCGACGCCTCCGCCGAGTACGACGAGGAGATCGTCAGCGAGATCGACAACCACGTCGTCGCCGGCAAGGGGAGCAAAAACGGCGGCGGCGATTCCGCGGCGGCGGGCGAGGACGCGGAGGACGAGATGCTCCTGCCCGCGATCGAATGCGTCGTCGAGGCGGGGATGGCCTCCACCTCCCTGCTCCAGCGCCGCCTCAAGCTCGGCTACGCGCGCGCCGCGCGCATCGTCGACGAGATGGAGCAGCGCGGCATCGTCGGCCCCTTCGAGGGCAGCAAGCCGCGCCAGGTGCTCATCTCCCCCGAGCGGTGGGCCGAAATGAAGCTGAACCGCGCCGATTAAATAAAATTTGTCCCAGAGATGCCGCCCCCGGCGGCATCTCTCATTTCCGCCGCCCCGCGCGGCCGAGGAGCGTTACGATGTTTTTACCGCTGACCAAACAGGAACTGCGCGAACGCGGATGGGACCGGCCGGATTTCATCTGCGTGACGGGCGACGCCTACGTCGACCACCCGAGCTTCGGGATCGCGATCGTCTCCCGCCTGCTGGAATCGCTCGGCTACCGGGTGGCGATGATCGCCCAGCCGGTGTCCGACGCGGACTACCTGCGCTTCGGCGCGCCGAAATACGGCTGGTGGGTGACGGGCGGCAACATCGATTCGATGGTCGCGCACTATACCGCCGCCAAGCGGAAACGCTCGGACGACGCCTATACCCCTGGCGGGAAGGCGGGCCGCCGCCCCGACCGCGCCACAACCGTCTACTGCAACAGGATCCGCGCCCTCTTCCCCGACGCGCAGATCGTCATCGGCGGGCTGGAGGCGTCGATGCGCCGCTTCGCCCACTACGACTACTGGGCGGACACGGTGATGCCCTCCATTCTGGTCGACAGCCGCGCCGACCTGCTCATCTTCGGCATGGGGGAAAAGCAGACGGAGCATATCGCGCGGGAGCTGGAAAAGGGTGTGCCCGCCCAAGAGATCCGCTGCAAGGGGGTCTGCTACCTCACCAATCAGCCGGGGCTGCCCGCCGACGCCGTGTCGGTGGCCTCCTACGCCAAGGTGAAGGAGAACAAGCTCTCCTACGCCAAGGCCACCCGCACCGAGATTGAGGAACAGGACGCGGTGCGCGGGCGCAAGATCATCCAGAAGCAGGGGGACGACTGCTTCCTCGTGCAGACCGAGCCGATGCCTCCGCTCACGACGGAGGAGCTCGACGCGGTGTTCGCCCTGCCCTTCGAGCGGATGTACCACCCCTCCTACGAGGCGCAGGGGGGCGTGGACGCGATCAAGGAGGTCGAGTTCTCGATCATGCACAACCGCGGCTGCTTCGGCAACTGCAACTTCTGCTCGATCGCCTTCCACCAGGGCCGCGCCGTCACCTGCCGCAGCGAGGAGTCGGTCGTCGCCGAGGCGGAGGGCTTTCTCAAAAACCCCCGCTTCAAGGGGATCATCAGCGACGTGGGCGGCCCCTCCGCCAACTTCCGCCGTCCCTCCTGCAAAAAGCAGCTCTCCAAGGGCCTCTGCGCCGGGCGCAAATGCCTCGCGCCCACCCCCTGCCCCGCGCTGGAGGTGGATCACAGCGAATACCTCCATCTGCTGCGCCGCCTGCGCGGGCTGCCCGGGGTCAAACGGGTGTTCGTCCGCTCCGGCCTGCGCTACGACTATATGATGCTCGAACAGGACGACCGCTTCATGCGCGAGCTGCTCCAGTACCATGTGAGCGGCCAGCTCAAGGTCGCGCCCGAGCATTCGAGCGCCCACGTCCTCGACTGCATGGGAAAGCCCCACATCGAGGTCTACGAGAAGTTCGCCGAGCGGTTCTACCGCCTCACCAAACAGGTGGGCAAGGAGCAGTACCTCGTCCCCTACCTCATCTCCTCCCACCCCGGCTCCACGCTGAAGGACGCGGTCAACCTCGCGGTCTTCCTCAAAAAGCACCGCATCCGCCCCGAGCAGGTGCAGGACTTCTACCCCACGCCCGGCTCCGTCTCCACCTGCATGTTCTATACCGGGCTCGACCCCTATACCCTCAAGGAGGTGTTCGTCCCCCGCTCGCAGGAGGACAAATGGCTCCAGCGGTCGCTGCTCCAGTACTATAAGCCCGAGAACCGCCGCGCCGTGCTCACCGCGCTCCAGCGCACCGGCCGGATGGACCTCGTCGGAAACGGGCCGAACTGCCTGATCCCGCCCGACCGGCGCGCGCCCGACCGGGCGGCGGAAAAACCGGCGGGCCGCCAGGCGCCCGGCCGCGCGAAGGGCCGGGGGGAGCGGCGCGGCGCGCCGTCCCCGCGCGGGAAGCGCCCCGCCCGTCCCGCGGGCGGGCGCGGCCCCGGATAGCGGGCACGCGGGAGCGTTTTCTCCATAAGGAAAGCGGACATTTTCTTCGGAAAATGTCCGCTTTTTTTGCTGCGCGAAAGAGCGACTAGAGCAGGTGCAGCTTGATGCCCGCCTCCCCGATCCACTCCCGCCAGTCCTCGGGCAGGCCGGTGTCCGTCACGATCGCGTCGAACTGGGACAGGTGGGCGTAAAACGCCACCCGGACGTTGCCGAACTTGCTGGAATCGGTCACGAGGATGCGCGTCTTGGAGGAACTGATGGCCGCCAGCTTGAGGTCCACCTCGTACTGGTAGGTGCAGGTGACCCCCAGCTCCCGGTGCACCCCGCCCGCCGAGAGGAAAACCTTGTTGGCGCGGAGGTTGTTGACCATCGTGACGTTCTCGGGAGATTCGCACATGTCGGTGGCGTGGTGGTAGCTCCCGCCCCCCAGGATGAGCCGCCGGTTCGGCCTCTGCCGGAGCTGGTTGAAGACGCTGACGCTGAAGCACATGGCGGAAAAGTCCATGTCCGCCGGGATGTGACGGGGCAGGCGCTCGAGCGTGCTGCCCACGTCGAGGATGACCATGTCGCCCGGCTCGATCATCGACGCGGCGAAACGGGCGATCCGCTCCTTTTCCTCGAAGTGGGAGCTGTTTTCATAGGCCCACTCATAGTCCGGTCCGATGACCGGCCGGGCTTGGGGGTTCTTGAGCAGGACGTGGCCGTGCGCGACGGTCACAATATCGCCGTCCATCAGCACCTCCAGGTCCCGGCGGACGGTCATTTCCGACACCTTCAGTTCTCCGGCCAGCTCCCGGACCGTGGAGGAGCGCCTTTGCTGCAGAAGCTCTGTCATCCGGTTGATCCGCAACAGTTTTTTGTCCAATCGAAGCAATCCCTTCCTGTTATGATCTTGCCAAATCATAACAAATTGTGTTGGAAAATTCAAGCATATGTGAATATTTTGTCAATATAGCGCCTGTTTTCTCCCACAAAAATCACAAAATGATTTATTTTGTGATTTTTTATGTGGTTTTCTCCCAAGCTCCCGGACCCCCATGTGGCCAATTCTCCGAATCTTTCCGTCCGCCCCCACATCCGTATTGCAATGCGTAAAAACGCCGTGTTAAGATGGGCTTGCAGCCGGTAATTCCGGTAACAGATTTTTTCACATTCCGCCTGCGGGCACAAAGCCGTTACACGCGAAACCTTTCAAGGAGGGGAAGACCATGCTCGAAATTCTGGCTGGCATGCTGCGCACCGCCGCCCCCATTCTGCTCGCCGCCATGGGCGGCGTCGTCTTTGAAAAATCCGGGGTGTTCACGATCGCACACGAGGGCATCATGCTCTTCGGCGCGTTTTTCGGCGTGCTGGGCGTCTACCTGACCGCCTCCCCCCTCATGGGGGTCGCCTTCGCGCTGACGGCGGGCGCGGTCTGCGGGCTCATCTACATCTGGCTGACCGAGCGGATGGGCGCGAACGCCACGATCGTATCGATCGGCATCAACACGCTGGCGATCGGCGCCACCACCTACATGATGAAGATGATCTTCGGGGACGCCGGGACGGTCGGGAATCCGCGCATCATCGGCCTCCCGCGGATTTCGATCCCCCTGTTCGACCGGGTCCCCTTCCTGGACAAGGTGCTCAACAACCACACCGCGCTGGTCTACGTCTCCCTGCTCCTCGTCGCGGCCCTCCACTTCCTGCTCTTCCACACCCACCTCGGCATCTCCCTGCGCGCCGTGGGGGAAAAGCCGGAGGCCGCGGCCGCCGCCGGGATCCCCGTCTACCGCTACCGGCTGGCCGCCTCCGTCTTCGCGGGGATGCTCTGTGGGCTGGCGGGGGTGCACCTCTCCCTCGGGTACGTCAAGATGTTCACCGAGAACATCACGGCGGGGCGCGGGTTCTTCGCCTACACGGCGGTCGTCTTCGGGCACGCCAACCCCTTCGCCGCGGCGCTCGCGAGCTTTGTGTTCGGGCTCGCGGAGGTCGTCACCTTCCGCGTCCAGAACCTGAACCTCCCCGGGCCGCTCGTGCTCACCATTCCCTATCTCGTCACGCTTGCGGTGCTGATTCTGCGCAACCTGCGCCTGAAAAAGCCCGCCGTCCATAAGCCAAACCCAGCCGCGACCAACAACTAAACCGAAAAAGGGGGATTTCCATGGCAGTACCAATTCAAAAGATGCTCGACTTCTCGGGGAAAACCGTGATCGTCACCGGCGGCCGCGCCGGGCTCGGCTCGGGGATCGCAAAGCGGTTCGCCGAGACGGGGGCCAACGTCGTGATCACCTACCGCACCGAGGACCCGGCGCACCCCGCCGCCGAGGTGGTGGCGGAGATCGAAAAACGCGGCGCCAAAGGGCTTGCCATCCGCACCGACGTGCGGGACGCCGCCAGGAGCCGGGAGATGATCGCCAAGGCGGCGGAGGTCTTCGGCCGGGTGGACATGCTGGTCAACAACGCGGGCATCTATCCGCACCACGACCTGCTCACCGTGGGCGAGGCCGAATGGGACGACATGCACCAGTCCAACCTGCGGGGCGCCTTCTTCTGCGCGCAGGCCGCCGCCAACCAGATGATCCGACAGGGGACGGGCGGCGCCATCGTCAACATCCTCTCGATCAACGCCTTCCGGCCGATGGCCGACGGGCTCGTCTACGGCTCCTCCAAGGCGGGGCTCGAGATGGTCACGCGCTGCATGGCCTTCGAGCTTGGAAAGTACGGCATCCGCGTCAACGCGGTCGCGCCCGGGCTTATCGACGCGCCCGGCCTCGACCAGAACGTCCCCGGCTGGCGGGAACGCTACAGCGGCCGGGCCCCTCTCGGGCGGATCGCGCAGCACGTCGACATCGCCGACGTCTGCATCTTCTGCTGCAGCGAGCTCTCCGCATGGGTGACGGGAGAGACCATCCTGGCCGACGGCGGCGTCATGCTCGCCGAGGCCTACTAGAGAAGGAGGCTTCCATGAACGACTATTACTCCCTCAAAAACCGCGTCGCCATCGTCACGGGCGGCGGCAGCGGGCTCGGCCTCGGCATCGCCCGGGCGCTCGGCCAGCTCGGCGCGTCCGTCATGCTCTGCGACATCAACGAATCGAGCCTGCGCAGGGCGGCCGAGGAGCTCCGGCTGGAGGGGATCGACGCCGCCGCCAGCTACTGCGACGTGACCAAGCCCGACACCGTGCGGGACTCGCTGGAACGCGCGCGCCAGGTCCTCGGCGTGCCAGACATCCTCGTGAACAACGCGGGCGTCACGCTGATGCAGGATATCTTCGAGATCGGGGACAAGGACTGGGATTTCATTCTGGGCGTCAACGTCAAGGGGCTCTTCCGGATGACCCAGCTCTTCGCGGACGGGCTGCGCCGGGCGGGAAAGGGCGGCAACGTCGTCAACCTCTCCTCCAACGGCGCCAAGGTCACCTACGACGACCAGGTGCACTACTGCGCCTCCAAGGCGGCGGTCAGCAACATGACCCAGTGCATGGCCTCCAACTTCGCCCCGCTGGGCATCAACGTCAACGCGGTCTGCCCGGGCGCGGTGGACACCGCCATGCTCCGGGCCTGCATGGCCGCCACCGAGCAGCAGACGGGCGGCAAGGTGACCGTCGCCGACTGCGAAAGGACCTGGGGCCCGCCCCAGCTCGGCAGGCTGATCCAGCCGGTCGAGGTCGGCCGGGTCGTCGCCTTCCTCTGCACGCCCGCCGCCGCGATGATCCGCGGCCAGTCGATCAACGTGGACGCCGGGAACACCAAATTCTGACGATGAATAAGGAGGGAATCTCATGAAAAAGGCTCTCGCTCTCATGCTCGTTTTGACCCTGTCCCTTTCCCTGCTGGCAGGCTGCGGCGGCAGTCCGGCCGCCTCCCCCGCTCCCGACAGCGGCGCGCAGGCCGCCCCGGCCGCCTCCCAGGAACCCGCCCCCGCTTCCGGCGGACGCCGCGTCGTCATGGTGATCCCCCAGAGTCTCGGCGACTCCGGGCCGATGGACAGCCTCAAGCAGAATCTTGAGAAGGCCGCCGGGGAGTTCGACCTCGACACCTCCATCTACGAGGCGCTCGAGCCCTCCCAGCACGAGG
The DNA here is from genome assembly GCF_900199635.1 of Anaerotruncus massiliensis (ex Togo et al. 2026). GTDB lineage: Bacteria > Bacillota > Clostridia > Oscillospirales > Ruminococcaceae > Anaerotruncus > Anaerotruncus massiliensis. The sequence goes on from NZ_LT962687.1 coordinate 2,600,717, forward strand.
AGGTCGTCCGCACCTTCGCGCGCGAGGGGGTCGACATGATCATCTGCGCCATGCCCACCATGGTGGAGGCGCTCAAGGCCGTGGCCCCCGAGTTTCCCGACACCAAATTCTGCATGGTCTTCCCGCTCGAGGAGATCGAGATGGACAACGTGGTCTGCGTCGACTTCGCCACCTGGGAGGGCTACTACCTGTGCGGCGTCCTCGCCGGCCACATGACCAAGGTGAACAAGGCCGGGCACGTCATCGGCGCCGAGCAGAGCGCGCTGATCGCCAACTACAACGCCTTCAAGGCGGGCGGAAAATCGGTCAACCCCGACTTTGACGTGCTCCTCTCCAACGCGAACTCGTTCGACGACCCCGCCAAGGGCAAGGAGGCCGCCATCAGCCTGATCGACCAGGGCTGCGACCTGATCATCACCGACTGCGCCGCCACCGCGATGGGCGTCATCGAGGCGGGCGAGGAGAAGGGCGTCTTCATCATCGGCGACTCCTCCCCCCACAACGAGATTTCCCCCGCGGTCGTGCTGGCCGACACGATGACCCAGTTCGGCCCCGCCATGTACTCGGTGGTCAGTGAATTCGCCAACGGCAGCTTCTCCCCCGGCACCCACTTCTCCACGCTGGCGGAGGGCGGCATCGGCATCACCGTGAGCCCGCTCATCTCCGAGCACCTCAGCGCGGAGGACAAGGCCGCCTTTGACGAGGGCGTGGCCGACGTGGAAGCCGTCTCCGAAAAGATCAAGGCCGGCGAGCTGACGGTCGAGCGCAACATTCAGAAGTGACACACCAGTGGACCGGCCCGCGCCCTCTGGGCGCGGCCGGTTCCACGCGACCGGGATGCGGCAGGTGACTTTGATGAATCCTGAATACGATCTGGAGCTCTCCGGCATCACCAAGCGGTTCGGCGCGACGCTCGCCAACGACCACATCCATTTCGGCGTGAAAAAGGGCGAGGTCCATTCGCTGATCGGTGAAAACGGCGCGGGAAAGAGCACCCTCATGAATATCCTCTACGGGCTTCTGCGCCCCGACGAGGGGGAGATCCGCCTCGGCGGGAAGCCGCTCGTGCTGCGCAGCCCCAAGGATGCCATCGCCAACGGCATCGGGATGGTGCACCAGCATTTTATGCTCTCCCCCTCCCTGACCGTCGCGGAAAACATCGTGCTCGGGCACCGGCCGCCCGGGCAGCGGGTGCTGTGGAAGCCCCGCGAGATGGAACGCCACCTCGAGGCGATCAGGCGGGACTTCGACGTCGACCTCCCGCTGGACGCGCCGGTGAGCAGCCTCACCGTCGGGCTGATGCAGCGGATCGAGATCGTCAAGACGCTCTACCGCGGGGCGAAAATCCTCATCCTCGACGAGCCCACCGCGGTGCTCACCCCGCAGGAGAGCGAGGAGCTCTTCCACACCGTCCGCAAGCTCTCGCAGGCCGGGCACACCGTCATCTTCATCTCCCACAAGCTGCGGGAGGTGATGGAGATCTCCGACCGGATCACCGTCCTGCGGGCGGGGAGGTCGGTCGACACGGTGAACAAATCCGACGTGACCCCCCGCCTTCTCGCCCAGATGATGATCGGGCGGGAGATCCGGGGGCTCGAGCCCAAGGATACCGACCGGGGGCCGGTCGCGCTCTCGGTCGAGGACCTCGCGGTCCCCGGGGACCGCGGCACGCTGGAGGTGCGGGGGCTCTCCTTCGAGCTGCGCATGGGGGAGATCCTCGGCGTGGCGGGCGTGGAGGGCAACGGGCAGACCGAGCTGGCCGAGGCGGTCATCGGGGTCCGCCGCCCCGCTGCGGGCCGCATCGAAATGCAGGGGGAGGAGATCACCCGCATGCCGGTCGGCAAACGGTTTGAACGGGGGCTCGCGCACATCCCGCAGGACCGCGTCAAGGAGGGGCTCATCCTTGACTTCTCCCTCACCGACAACCTCGTCCTCAGCATCCGGAACGGTCCGCCCGTCTCGAAGCACGGGGTCATAGACTGGAGGGCGGCGCAGACGGTCAGCCGAAAACTCATCGCGGACTATCAGATCAAGGCGTCCTCCCCCGAGGAGGCCTGCAAAAACCTTTCGGGCGGCAACATGCAGAAGGTGGTCGTGGCGCGCGAGCTCTCCAAGAAGCCCCGCGTCATCATCGCCTGCCAGCCGACCCGCGGGGTGGACATCGGCGCGTCGGAGTACATCCGCAGGATGCTCATGGAGATGCGCGACGCGGGCAACGCCGTGCTGCTCATCTCCGCCGACCTCGACGAGGTCATGGAGCTCAGCGACCGGATCATGGTCATGTACGGCGGCAGAAAGACCGGCGAGCTGCTGCGCGCCGAGGCGGACGAGCACAAGCTCGGGCGGATGATGTTCGGCATCACGGAAAGCGAGGAGGCGGAGGGATGAATCAAAAAGCGGTACGGTTTTTCCGGGGGCTCGCGCGCATCCTGCTCATCCTGCTGTGCGCCTTCGCGCTCAATACGCTGGTGCTGCTCGCCAGCGGCAAAAGCCCCGCCACCATCTATTCCGCCCTCTTCAAGGGCGCGTTCGGCGGCGTCTACAACCTGGCGCGCTCGCTGCGCTGGGCCACCCCGCTCGTCTTCACCGGGCTCGCCTTCGCGGTCTCCTCCCGGTGCGGCATCTTCAACATCGGCGCAGCCGGCCAGCTCTACCTGGGCGCCTTCGCCGCCACGGCGGTGGGCCTCGCCCTGCCCGGCGCGCCCCGCCTTGTGGTCCTTCCTCTCGCCATGCTGGCCGGAATGGCCGCCGGGATGCTCTGGTCGGTGCTCGCCGGCTCCATCAGCATCCGCTTCGGGGCGAGCATCGTGGTGGTCACGCTCATGCTCAACTACGTGGCCACCCTCTTCACCGAATATCTCGTGCGATATCCCTATTACGAGCCGGGCACCCTCGGGGAGAGCGGCTCGACCGCCTACATCCCGGAGGGCTCCCGCCTGACCGTGCTGATCGGCGGCACCAACGTCACCACCGGGATCCTGATCGCGCTCATCGCGGTGGCGGTCATCGCCTTTTTCGACGCGAAGAGCGTCATCGGCTACGAGTGCCGGGTCATCGGCGCGAACGAACGGTTCGCCGAGTTTTCCGGCCTGCGGGTCGGCGGCCGGCAGATGCTCGTCTACGCCGTCAGCGGCGCCATCGCGGGACTGGGCGGCGCGGTCGAGATCCTCGGGAATTACGGGCGGTTTATGATCGACTTCTCCCCCGACGTGGGCTTCGACGGCATCGTCGTCTCCCTGCTCGCGGGCGGGAATCCCGCGCTCGTGCCCCTCTCCGCCTTCTTTATGGGGGCCATGACGAGCGGGTCCATCGCGATCGAGATGTTCGGCGGCGTCCCCAAGGCCATGGCCAAAATCCTCATGGGGATCGTCATTGTCATCATCACCGTACAGAAGCTGCCGCAGCTCCGCGCAAGATTCCGGGCGGCGGCTTCCGGCCAGTGAAATCATCAAACCAGGAAAGGACCATAAGCACATGAAAAAAACCTATCTGCGGATTTCCCCGGAGGTCGAGGCGGCACTTGCCGAAAACAGGCCGGTGGTGGCGCTGGAAAGCACCATCATCTCCCACGGCATGCCCTACCCGCAAAACGTCGAGACCGCCCTCGAGGTGGACCGGATCATCCGGGAGAAGGGCGTCGTCCCCGCGACCATCGGCGTCATCCACGGGGAGATCATCGTCGGCATGGACCGCGATGAGATCACCTATATGGGCAAGGCCGGCCTCGCGGTCCGCAAGCTCTCCCGGCGGGACATGGGCGCGGCCGTCGCCCTCGGGCTGGACGGCGCGACCACCAGCGCGGCGACCTCGATCATCGCGCATCTGGCGGGCATCCGGATCTTTGCGACCGGCGGGCTCGGCGGCGTCCACCGCGGCGCGCCGGAATCCTTCGATATCTCCGCCGACCTCGATGAAATCGCGCGCACGCCCGTGCTGACCGTCTGCGCGGGGCCCAAGGCCATCCTCGACATCCCGCTCACCCTCGAATACCTCGAGACGAAGGGCGTCCCGGTCGTCAGCTACCGCTCCGACCGCCTGCCCGCCTTCTATTCCTCCCAAAGCCCCTACAGCCCGGATTACCGGCTGGACGACCCCGCCGACATCGCCCGGATCTTCCACCTCCAGCAGGAGATGGGGCTCTCCAACGGCATGCTGGTCTGCAATCCCGTGCCCAGGCAGTATGAAATCCCGCAGGAGGAGATCAACCCGGTCATCGAACAGGCCGTCCGGGAGGCCGAGGAGAAGGGCATCCACGGCAAGGATTCCACCCCCTTCCTGCTCGACCGGGTCAAGCAGATCACCGGGGGGCGCAGCCTCGACACCAACATCCAGCTGGTTTACAACAACGTCCGCCTTGCAAGCGAAATCGCCAAGGCGCTCGCCGCGCTTTCGGCGGGAGAACTCTGAAAATACGTGTGGAAGAACGCGGGCGGGCGGACGCGGCTCCCCCGCCTGCGGATGAGGAGTCATCATGGCAGGAAGGATCGAACTGGCGGTGTTCGGACACACCACCCGCGATTTTATCGTCACCTATGACGGCAGGCTCCAGCTCGGATATCTGGGCGGCGGCGGCATGAACGCCGCCGCCGGGGCGTCCTACTGGGCGAAGGACGGGGAAGTCGGGCTCGTCACGCGGCGGGCCTCCGCCATGCCCCCCGTCCTGCTCGAACCGCTGGCCCGGCATCCCGGCCTCGACATCGAGGGGGTGCGGGTGATGGAGGGGGAGGGCATCAAGCTGTGGCTGCTCTACGACCTCGACGGCTACCGCCACTGGGTCAAGCACCACGATTCCGCCAACCGCATGGAGGCGGCGCCCGCCCCCGGGGACATCCCGCCCCGCTACCTCGACGCCGGGGGCTTTCATATCGCCCCGCTTCCCCCCGGGGAGGTCCTCGCCCTGCTGAACGCCCTGCCGGAGGGGCGCGTCGTCCAGCTCGACCCGCATTACGAGTGGTTTTTCCAGCGGCATATCGGCCTGTGGGAGCAGATCCTCAAAAAGGTGACGGTCGTCACCCCGAGTGAGGACGAGTTCACCAAGTTCTGGGAGATCCCCTACGGGCAGCCGGTCGAAAACTACATGCCCTATCTCCGCAGGCTCGCCGCCATGGGGCCGGAAGTCGTCGTCCTGAAGATGGGCGGGAAGGGCGCCGTCCTCCATGTCAGGGAGGAGGACGCCTTCTATCTGGTGCCGCCCTGCGCGCGGGACGATGAAATTATCGACGTCACCGGCGCGGGCGACAGCTTCTGCGGGAGCTTCTGCATCAACCTGCTGCGCGGGAGGCCGCTTCTGGAAGCCGCCGTCTGCGGCATGGTGGGTTCCGCCGTCTCCATGGGCCTGCGCGGCGTGCCCGAATATCTCGGCGTTCCCTTCGGCCGCGCCGAAGCGCTCTACCAGCGGGTCCGCAAACAGATGGCAAACCGAATCGTCCGACTGGACAATGGATAACGGAACGGGGGTCCCGCATAGCGGGGCCCCCGTTCCGTTGCCATGTGTGGGAAGAAGTCTTTCTATGCATATGATAGCATGTATCCATTGTGCAATGCAATAGTCTTTATGCATACATACCATATGTTTTAGCATCATATTAAAACATATGGCATGGAGGCTTCAGTATGTTACGCTTAGCCGCGTTGGAAAAGCTCCAGGAGATCGGCAAAACAAAATATTGGCTCAATAAGCAGTTGGGAATGAGCGGACAAAACCTGAATCGGATGCTCAACAACGAGACGAAATCCATCCGTTACGAAGTTCTTGAGAGCCTGTGCGTCATTTTCGGCTGTACGCCCAACGACCTTCTCGTCTTTGACGAGGATCAGCCGGAGGGGAACCAATGAGCCGGACCCGCCGGAAAAAGCGCAGGCCGCTGCCCTTGAAACAGGTCCTGTTCAGCGCCCTTGCGGTGCTGGCTGCGCTCTTCGTCCTGATTCTCCTCAACGAGGCGCTCGGAAGCGGCCTGCCGCTGCCCGGCACGGACGACGTGATGAACGGGCTTGGCGGCCTCTATGAAAAGGCCGGGCTTTCCCCCGCGGCGGTCACGCGGGCGGAGGGGGAGCTCGCCGTCCACTATGTCGACGTGGGGCAGGCCGACTGCGAGCTCATCCAGACGCCCGAACAAAATGTGCTGATCGACGCGGGCGACGTGGGCGGCGGGGATGCGGTCACCGCCTACCTCAAGGCGCAGGGCGTTGAGCGCATCGACCTGCTGATTGCCACCCATCCTCACGCCGACCACATCGGCGGCATGGCGGACGTGGTAAACCAGTTCGAGATCGGCAAGGTCCTTTTCGCGGAGGTGCCGAGATCGCTGACCCCGACCTCCAAAACCTACGAACGCCTGCTCGACGCGATCGCCGACAAGGATTTGAAGGTCGCCAAGGCGCAGCCGGGCATCAAATATGACCTTGGCGGCGGTGCGATGCTCACCGTCCTCGGGCCGATGGACGAATACCGCGACGACCTCAATGAAAATTCCGTCGTCTGCCGTCTCGACTTCGGCGAGACCTCCTTCCTCTTCACCGGCGACGCCAGCAGGCAGAGTGAAAACGATCTCGTCAAGGCCTATGGCGACGGCCTTTCCGCCGATGTGCTTAAGCTCGGGCATCATGGGAGCGACACCTCCTCGCAGGAGAAGTGGCTGAACGCCGTCGACCCGGAGGTCGCGGTCTGCTGCGTCGGCTGGGACAACACCTATGGGCATCCGAATCCGGAGGTGCTCGAACGGCTCGAAAAGCGCGGCGTCACCCTTTACCGCACCGACCGCAACGGCACCGTCGTCGTCACTTCGGACGGGGAACAGCTTGCCGTGCAAACTGAAAAGTCTTAGATTTGCCGCTCGGCGAGCGGCGCAGTTTGTCGGTGGCCGGCCGACGGCGACCCCTTAGGCTTTTCCGCCCAGCGGGCGGGAGAGCTTTTGTTCGCGCCCCTTCGGGGCGCTTTATAGGTGCCGCCTTCGGCGGCGGGGATTGCCGGGTCCCCCCCGGGGCGGTTTTAGATAGGTGCCGCCTTCGGCGGCGGGGATTGCCGGGTCCCCCCCGGGGCGGTTTTAGATTTGCCGCTCATCGAGCGGCACAGTTTGTCGGTGGTCGACCGACGGCAATCCCTCAGGCTTTTCCGCCCAGCGGGCGGAGGGCTTTTGTTCGCGCTCCTTCGGGGTGCTTTACAGGTGCCGCCTTCGGCGGCGGGGATTGCCGGGTCCCCCCCGGGGCGGTTTTAGATTTGCCGCTCATCGAGCGGCACAGTTTGTCGGTGGTCGACCGACGGCAATCCCTCAGGCTTTTCCTCCCAGCGGGCGGAGGGCTTTTGTTCGCGTCCCTTCGGGGTGCTTTACAGGTGCCGCCTTCGGCGGCGAGGATTGTCGGGTCCCGCCCCGGCGGGCGGCCCCATTTCTTGTACGGACAAGAAATGGGGGAAAGAAGCCGCAGGGGGCTTAGGCGGCCTGCCCGGGCTGCGCCCGGAGCGCGCTACGCGCGACGGCCGCTCGCGGGCGCTCCGCCCCGCGACCCCGGCTTGAGTCCGCTTCGCGGACCCGGCCCTGTGGGCCGGATTCTCTATAAGGATGGCCTGCGGCCAAATCCCCTGCGACCCCAGCGCCGCCTCCGGTTGGCCTGCGGCCAAAGTCGGCGGCGCCCCACCACGGATGAGCGAACGAGCCTATAGCATCCCACCAGCCGCCGCGCCACGGGCGCAATGCCTCTGCCCGAGAGTCTCCGGAACCGTACCCGAAATGCTTTCGGGGAGATACGACGGCAAAAACGCAAAGGAGCGCCGCCCACCGGGCGGCGCTCCTTTGTGGCTGAGCCTTCTGTTCCTGTGTTGGGAGCGCCCGCAACCTGAATTGAGCCTTCAGCTGGTGTACCCATGGGGAGCGGCGGTAGTCTGCGGGTTATAGCAAGGTACTCCCGGGGGTTTCTCAAGGGGACTGGCGGAAGTCCCCTTGAGCGCCCTTCTTCCGCCGACTTCTTGGGCGCGCAAGAAGTCGGCCCGCCCGCCGGGGCGGGACCCGGCAATCTATGCCGCCGAAGGCGGCTCCCCTAAAGCGCCCCGGAGGGGCGCAAAAAAGGCCTTCCGTCCGCCGGGCGGAAAATCTAAAAAGAAGCCCCGCCGGGCGCAGCGCGGCAAATCCCCCGGCGGAGCGTCAGTTTTGTTGCGACTTTATGGAGGATTGTTGCGTGTTTTATCCAGCGCATTGACAGCGATACCCGCTCCGACTATACTGAAATTACGGAAAATGACATCCATACAGTTATGATAAGGAGTGATCGCACATGTCAATTTTAGTCACCGGAGGCGCCGGCTACATCGGTTCCCACACCTGCGTGGAGCTGCTGAACGCGGGCAAGGAAATCGTTGTGCTGGACAATTTCGTCAACTCCAAGCCCGAGGCCCTCAAACGCATCCGCCAGATTACCGGCAAGGACTTCAAATTCTACGAGGCCGACCTGCTCGACAAAGCCGGGGTGGAGCGGGTGTTCGAGCAGAACCAGATTGACGCGGTCATCCATTTCGCGGGGCTCAAGGCGGTCGGCGAATCCTGCCGCATTCCGCTGCGCTACTATCACAACAACCTCACCGGCACCCTCGTCCTCTGCGAAGTGATGGCGGCGCACGGCTGCAAAAAGATCGTCTTCTCCTCCTCCGCCACCGTCTACGGCATGGAGAATCCCGTCCCCTTCCGCGAGGATATGCCGCTGCCCCACGCGGCCACCAACCCCTACGGCACCACCAAGCTCTATATCGAGCAGATCCTCACCGATCTGTGGATGGCCGATCCCGCGTGGAGCGTCGCGCTGCTGCGCTACTTCAACCCCATCGGCGCGCACAAAAGCGGCCTGCTCGGTGAGGACCCCAACGGCATCCCCAACAACCTCCTGCCCTACATCGCGCAGGTGGCGACCGGCAAGCTCGAGGACCTGGCCATCTACGGCGACGACTACGAGACGCACGACGGCACCGGCGTGCGCGACTACATCCACGTGGTCGACCTCGCGGTGGGACATCTGAAGGCGCTCGACTACGTCCTCGACCGCACCGGCGTGGAGGCGATCAACCTCGGCACCGGCCACGGCTACTCGGTGCTCGACGTGCTCCACGCCTTCGAGAAGGCCTGCGGCAAGCCGATCAAGCACCACATCGCGCCCCGCCGCCCCGGCGACATCGCCAACTCCTACGCGGACGCTTCCAAGGCGAAGGAGCTGCTCGGATGGACGGCCGAACGGACGCTCGACGACATGTGCGAGGACAACTGGAATTTCAGCAAAAAGAATCCCAACGGGCTTTGAGTCCTTTCCGGGAGGCGGCGAAGGCCGCCTCCCGTTTTTTTGCCCCTTCCGTCATCTTCTTGAACTTTATGGGGAAAACTGCTATGATGTGACTTGTTTGGAATGTGTTGGCCCTGCCGAAAAAAGATCGAGGGATGTTTATGGCAAAGAAAAAACAACAGATGCATGCAAAATCCGTATTCAGCCTGCTTTTCGGCAAGCTGTCCATCGTCATCCTGCTGATGCTGGTCCAGCTGGCGATCCTGCTGGTGGCGATCATCCTGCTGGGCGACCACTTTGTGGCCGTCTACGGATTCCTCACCGCGCTGAGCGTCACGATCGCGGTCTGGCTGGTCAGCAAGGATGAAAACCCCGCCTACAAGCTGGCGTGGATCATTCCCATTTTGATCTTCCCCATCTTCGGCGGGCTTTTCTACCTCATGTTCGGCAACAAGAGCATGCCGAAAAAGCTCGCCCGGCGGATCACGCTGGCTGAGAAGAGCGCCCCCCGCGTGCTGGCGCAGGACGCCTCCTGCGTCGAGGAGCTGCGGGAGGCGGACCCCGGCATGGCCACCCTCTCCGACTATATCCTGCGCACCACCGGATCCCCCCTCTGGAAAAACACCCAGTCGGAATACCTGCCCATCGGCGAAACGATGTGGGCGCGGATGCTCGAGGAGCTGCCCAAGGCCAAACGGTTCATCTTCATGGAGTACTTTATCCTCGAGGAGGGGGTCATGTGGGAGCCGATCTTTCAGATCCTCCGCGAAAAGGCCGCGGAGGGGGTGGACGTGCGCTTCATGTACGATGACCTCGGCTCGATCATGACGCTGCCCGCCAACTACGCCGCCAAGCTGCGCAAGGCGGGCATCAAGTGCGCGCTCTTCAACCCCTTCCAGCCCCACCTCAACTCGATGATGAACTACCGCGACCACCGCAAGATCACCGTGATCGACGGCAACGTGGGGTTCTGCGGCGGCATCAATATCGCCGACGAATACATCAACGACTACGAAAAGCACGGCCACTGGAAGGACACCGGCGTGCTGCTGCGCGGCGACGGCGTGTGGGGGCTGACGGCGATGTTCCTCTCTCTGTGGAATTTCACCGTCCCCACCGACCATGACTTCGCCCGGTACCGCCCCACCCAGCCCCAGCCGTGCGACGGCTTCGTGCAGCCGTTCGGCGATTCTCCGCTCGACCAGATCAACGTCTCGGAGGAGACGTACATGCAGATCATCAACCGCGCCACCCGCTACGTCTACATCACCACCCCCTATCTCATCCTCGACAGCGAGATGATCACCGCGCTGCAGATTGCGGCGCGCAGCGGAGTCGACGTGCGCATCATCACCCCCCACATCCCCGACAAATGGGTCGTGCACCAGACCACCCAGTCCTTCTATCAGCCGCTGCTCAACGCGGGGGTGCGCATCTATGAATACACCCCCGGCTTCGTCCACGCGAAGATGTATGTCTCGGACGACAAGGTCGCGATCGTCGGGACCGCCAACATGGACTACCGCAGCTTCTACCTGCACTTCGAGTGCGGGGTCTGCTTCTACCAGTCGGGCGTCGTGGCCGACGTCCGGGACGACATCGTAAAGACCTTCGGCAAATGCTTTGAAATCCCCCGCGACTACATCAAGCACGTCAAGCTGTGGAAGCGGATCGTGCGCGCCTTCCTGCGCCTCTTCTCGCCCATCATGTAGGCCTTTTCCGGCTTATGCAGAAGCGGGCCGCCTTTACCAGGCGGCCCGCTTCTATTTGCAGGAGGAGACGGTTTATTCTCCGGGGACCCCATAGGGATATGCGATCCGCTGGCGGAGGTCCTCCGGCAGGCGGGAGAGGGGCAGGAGGACCGGCGTTCCGCCCGTCGCGCCCCTGAACCAGAAGTTCGCGCAGACGACCGGCTCGGTCGTGTCCCAGCTCGGCACGGCGGCCGCGGCCAGCACGGCGATATCCGCCGGGTCCTCGAAGAGGACTTCGCTCGCGCCCGCCATCTGGGCCTGCACGACGGCGTTCCCCCACTCGTCGAGCTCCACGTCCTCCCCCGGCGAGAAGTCCGCCGCCAGCACGTCTGGGTTCTCGGCGTAATACCGCCGGGAGGCTTCGACGTTCTCCTTCAGGTAGTCGTAGTCGTTGGCGGTGAACTCCCCACGCCCCGGGATCACCTGGAGCACCGCGCTGTCCGACGTGGTGAGATACCGTACGCCCGAGCCGGAGACCCCCACCGCGTAGCAGGCGTCCAAGTCAGGTGCGATCTCGTCGAGCACTCCCTTCTCCGCGAGGAAGGCGCGGGTATGCAAGGAGCTCTCCGTCACGAGGAAGCTGCCGCTCGTGGAGGCGCGCGGCGCACCCTCGGGCGGGAGGTCCGCCTCGAACGTCACCCACGCGACGGGCGCGTCCGACGGGTGCAGCAGGTCCTCGGCGGTCTGCGCGAGCAGGTCGGTCCGCATCGCGTCCAGAAGCGCCTGCGAATCGGCGGCCGGCCACGCCTTTTCCACCGTCCAGGCCCCGAAGGGGTCGGAGATCCGCCATTTTTTGACGTCCTGACCCCGGTCGAAGAACGCCGGGTGGGTCTGCGCGAGCAGGTCGGGGCTCGTCTCCAGCGGCGCGAGCAGACGGATCGAGCTGGTGCCCGCGCCCTCGTACCGGCGGGTGAGGGTGCGGCCGTTCTTGAGGGTGTAGGTGATCGTGCTGCCCAGGTGCATGTATTCCTCGCCCGGCTCGAGGGTGATCCCCTCGTAGGGGCGGTACCGCTTGGCGATCACGTCCCGGTGGAACGCCTCCACCGCCGACAGATCCTCCGGCGACGAAAGCAGCACCTCGTTCGTGTAGCCGACGGCCCGGCCGGCTTTGCCCCCGTTATCGGGGAGGCCGGGCTCCACACGGCAGATGCTGATGTCCGCGGCGTAGCGGCCGGTGTAGCCGATCTCCACCGCAGCGACCTCCTCCGGCACGGGCACGCGGCTTTCATAGCCGAACGCGCCGGTCATCGGGATGAGGGAGACGAGCACGACGCCGGCGACCGTCGCCGCGCCCAGCGGCAGGCTGCGCACGAGCGTCTTGAAGCCGCGGTTGAGGACGACCTCGGCCACCGCGTAGGCGAGCGCGCCGATGAGCGCCGTCCAGAGCAGGAAATCGGTCCGCCCGTGGCTGCCGGAGCAGGCGATCAGCCCGGCGGTCACGCCGCAGACGGCGGTGCCCGCCAGCTTGACCAGCGCCTGCAGGACGCCGCGCGAGGAGGTGGTCTCCGCGACCTCGGTCCTGCGGCGGCGGTAGACGCGCACGGCGGCCAGGAAGATGAGCAGTCCGAGCGCCAGCCAGACGAGCAGCGCGAGGTTCGCGCCCGGCAGGCGGTCCGGCCCGAACAGCCTGATCGGGGAGGAAGCGCCGAGCGTCCCGTCCGCGATGGCGAACCGTTCGATCATCAGCGTCACGGGGGAGAGCCTGGTTACGAAGGTGAGCGCGTCCACCCCCGCGCTCCAGCCAAAGAGAAAGAGCTCTGTGACGGTGAGCCCCAGCGCCGAAAGGACGGGGGCGGCGAGCAGCAGGGTCCCCGACAGCACGAAGGTGTCGAAGACGGTGCCGACGCAGACCGAGACAAAGGTGGTGACCGCGTAGATCGCAAAGCCGCAGATCATCCAGCCGAGCGCGTCGAGCCAGAGGTAGGCGGTCACGTCGGGCAGAAAGCCGAATTTTGCGATCTGCACCGCCATGATGAAGAGGTTGGAGGCGGCCAGCGGAAGCCCGACGATCGTCATGCCCACGGCGGCGTTTGCCGTCAGGAGCGTCCCGCGGGAGACGGGAATCGCGTGGTAGACGTCGGACGCCTTTTTGGAGTGCATGTAGCTGTTGAGCACGAGGGCGAGAATCATGGGCGCGAGCAGCGCGATCATCAGGAAAAAGACGATCGACACGCCCGCGAAGTTGCAGCCGAGGCCCTCGAAGCTGTAGAAATACATCGGGTTTTGGGCGAGCGTTTCGGGCGCGTACGCCTGGATGCGGGCGGCCTCGGCCGGGTCCACCCGCTTGAACGCCTCGAGCGCGAAGAGCAGCGGGTAGCAGACCGCCACAAGCGCGGAATAGAGCCAGAGGTAGCCCCGGTTGCGGTGCAGGATGTCCCGGTAGAGCTCGCGGAACCGGCCGGGCTTAGAAGAGGATGTTGTTGTAGTCATATCCGACCGCCTCCATTTCATGAATGAATACCTCCTCGAGGGTGAGCGGGACCCCTTCCGCAAAGACGGCGCCCTGCCGCAGCAGATAGTCCGACGCCTCGGCGGAATTTCCCCGCACGACGAGGGTCACGAGGCTGCCCGTGCGGACCGCCTGCATGATGTTGAGCCCCGCAAGCGCCGCGTCGTCCATCCCCTGCGGGAAGGCCGCGTGCACCTTGCAGAAGCCGAGCTTGAGCTCGTCGAGCTCCCGCTCGAAGAGGATTTTCCCCTGGTGCAGAAGCCCCACGTGGTCGCACAGGTCCTCAAGCTCCCGCAGGTTGTGGCTTGTGATCACGACGGTCATCTCCCGCGACGCGATGTCGTCCGACAGGAGCTTCTTCACCGCGCCGCGCATCACCGGATCGAGCCCGTCGAACGCCTCGTCGAGCAGCAGCAGGTCGGGTTCGCAGGAGAGGGCGAGCAGCAGCGCCGCCTGCCGTTTCATCCCCTTGGAAAAGGTGCCGAGTTTCTGGCGGGGATCCAGGGGGAAAATTGTGCAAAGTTTTTTGTATTTTGTGTCCGAAAACCGTCTATAAATTTGTTTATAGAATGTGGCCATCTCTTCGAGGGTGCTCTGCGGCAGGAAGTACAGGTCGTCCGCGACGAAAAAGATCCGTTCCTTGACCGCGATGTTCTCGTAAACCGGCTCCCCGGCGACCGTGACCTGCCCGCCGTCGGGCATGTAGACCCCCGACGCCAGCCGCAGGAAGGTCGATTTGCCCGACCCGTTGGACCCCACAAGCCCGTAGATCGAGCCTGCGTGGATCTCGGTGTCGAGCGAGGAAAGCGCCGTGAAATCCCCGAAGCACTTCACGAGCGACTGCGCTTTAATCATGGTTCGTTCCCTCCTCATATACCGCTTCGACCGCCCCGAGCGCCTCTTCGCGCGGGATTCCCGCACGCCGGCCCTCCGCGGCGGCCTCCCGGAGCTTTTCCAGCCGCTGCCCGCGCAGCATCCGCGCCGCGGCCGGTCCGGGCGAAACGAAGCTGCCCTTGCCCGCGACGGAGTAGATGACGCCGCTGCGTTCAAGCTCCTGATAGGCCTTCTGCACGGTGTTCGGGTTGACGCCCAGGTCCCTCGCGAGGCTGCGCACGCTCGGCAGCTGCTCGTCGGGCGCGAGCGCCCCCAGAGATACCAGTTCGGAGAGCCCCCGGACCAGCTGTTCATAGATCGGCTGGCGGCTCTGCAAATCAAGCGACAGCACGGTTCCACCCCTTTCGGTCGATTAATCGTATCGTCTGTATTAAAACGATTAGTACAGTTACAGCTTACCACACCCGCCAGGAAAATGCAAGAGGAAATTGCGGCTTTTTCCGAAAGAGGGCGTTTTTAAAGGTTTTATGAATTTTTCCCAATCCATTTGACACCCGTAAAAATGATGGTATACTTTAGGGAGATATGATCTGAAATTGCTTCCTGACGGCGGGTCCGCCGCGCCGGTTTTCCCGGCCGGAAGCCCGCGTGAGCGCTTTTTCGGGCCCCTGTCTTTTCACACTAAATCACGAGGTGGATTGCTTTTGAGGAAAACCAAGATCGTCTGCACCCTCGGCCCCGCGTCCGACAGTGAAGAACGGATTCACAGCCTGATCTGCGCCGGCATGGACGTCGCGCGCTTCAACTTTTCCCACGGCTCCCACGAGAGCCACAAGGCCACCTTCGAGCGGGTCAGCCGCCTGCGCGAAGAGCTGCGCCTGCCCGTCGCCACCCTGCTCGACACCAAGGGCCCGGAGATCCGTCTCGGCGTCTTCAAGGGCGGGAAGGCCGAACTGCACGCGGGCAGCCATTTCACGCTGACCGCCGACGAGTGCGAGGGGGACGAGACGCGCGCCTCGATCACCTTCCCCGGCCTCGCCGAGGACGTGGGCAGGGGGGACACCATCCTGCTCAACGACGGCGCCATCGAATTGCGCGTCACCGGAACCCACGACGGCGCCATCGACACCGAAATCGTCAACGGCGGCGTCATCTCCGACCACAAGGGGGTCAACGTCCCCGGCGTGCGCCTCTCGATGCCCTACATCAGCGAGCGCGACCGTTCGGACATCCTCTTCGGCGCGGAGACCGGCTTCGACTTCATCGCCGCCTCCTTCGTCAGCCGGGCGGACGACATTCTGGAGATCCGCCAGCTGCTCGAGCGGCAGGGCAACCAGACCATCCGCATCATCGCGAAGATCGAGAACGCGGAAGGGGTCAAAAACATCGACGAGATCCTGCGCGTCTCGGACGGCATCATGGTCGCGCGCGGCGATATGGGCGTGGAGGTCCCCCTTGAGGACGTGCCCGTCTTCCAGAAGCTGCTGATCAAAAAATGCTACAACACCGGCAAGATGGTCATCACCGCCACCCAGATGCTCGAAAGCATGATCCACAGCCCCCGCCCCACCCGCGCCGAGGCCGCCGACGTGGCCAACGCGATCTACGACGGGACGAGCGCGGTGATGCTTTCGGGCGAGACGGCCGCGGGCGACTACCCCGTCGAGGCGGTGCGCACGATGGCGCAGATCGCCGAGCGCGCCGAACGGGACATCGACTACCGCAAACGCTTCTACTCCCGCTCGAACGAGCGGCTCCCCGATATCACCAACGCGATCTCCCACGCCACCTGCACCACCGCCTACGATTTGGGCGCGGCCGCGATCATCACCGTCACCTGGTCGGGCACGACGGCGCGGATGCTCTCCAAGTACCGCCCCGACATCCCGGTCATCGCCTGCACCCATGAGAAGGCCACCTACTGGCAGCTCGCCCTCTCGTGGGGGGTCACGCCCCTGCTCTGCGACGTGAAGGAGAACACCGACGACCTCTTTACCCACGCCGTCGCGAAGTCGAAGGCCGCCGGGTATGTGCACGACGGCGACATCGTGGTCATCACCGCGGGGGTCCCGCTGGGGGTCAACGGCACCACCAACCTGCTCAAGGTCCATGTGGTCGGCGACATCCTCGTCACCGGGCAGGGAGTCAACAAACGGTCGGCCTTCGGCAGGCTGTGCGTCGCCAGGACCGAGGAGGAGGCGCTCAAGAACTTTAACGACGGCGACATCCTCGTCATCCCCCAGACCTCCAACGCGCTGCTGCCCATCCTCAAGAAGGCGTCCGGCATCGTGACCGAGCGGGGGGGCCTCAATTCCCACGCCGCGATCGTCGGCATGGCGCTCGATATCCCCGTCATCGTCTTCGCGGAGAACGCGACCGCGATCCTCAAATCCTCCTCCGTCGTGGAGGTCGACGCCTCGGCCGGTACGGTCAGCAACCGCACCAGGACAGAATAAAACGCTGGCAATGCCCCCCGCGGGGCGTCACGATAAATGAGTCTACGATAAAGGAGTCTGTATATGAAACGCTTACACCTTTCCAACCGTTTGATCGCGCTGTTCCTGGCGATTGCCATGCTGCTCACGATGGCGGCCTGCGGCGAGCGCGCAAAGCCGGGCGAGGACGAGGGTCCCTCCTCCTCCGACGTCTCCTCTCAGCCGAAAGTCCCGGCGTTCATCAACCCCTTGGAGGATGTCGACCTCACCCCCGTCGCGGAACCCGTGGCTCCCGAGGGCGAACTGCTTGAAAAACTCAACAAGGCCTACAACGTCAACAACGACGTCGTCGGCTGGATCCGCGTCCCCGACACCCTGATCGACAACGAGGTGCTTCAGTACGTCTCCACCCCGCCCCAGGCGTCCGACAACCTCTATTACGAGCGTAAGGACATCAACAAGAACTACAGCTTCTACGGCTGCTACTGGGCGGACTATGAGAACAAGATCGGCAACCGCAACGAGCTCTCCCAGAACACGATCATCTACGGGCACAGCATGTCCGACACGATCAGGGACGACCCGGAGCAGGATAAGTTCACCCAGCTGAAAAAATACCTCGACATCGAGTGGGCGAAAAAGCACCCCTACATCTACTTCTCCACCGCCGAGGACGACATGACCTGGAAGGTCTTCGCGGTCTCCTATGTGGACACCAAGCTCTCCTACAACCTGCCCGAGTATAAGGACCAGAACTTCAACGAGCTGATCGCGGAGCTCAAGGACCGCTCCCAGTTCGACATCGACGTCGACGTGACCCCCTCCGACAAGATCCTGATCCTCTCCACCTGTACATATCCGACCGGCTACACCAACAAGGCGATCGACGAGGCCACCAAGTTCCTCATCTGCGCCCGCCTGGTCCGTCCGGGCGAGGCCACTCCCGATACCCTCGAGATGACCGTCAACCCCGATCCCAAGAAGCCGCAGTACAGCTGAACAGCATAATGAAAAAGGGCCCGCAGGCAAAGCCTGCGGGCCCTTTTTGCGTCCCCGTCCGCCTCAGCGGGCGAGGTGGGTCTCGTAGACGCGGCGCAGCTCCGCCTCCCCTTCGGGGGAGAGCGGGGAAAACGGGCGCCTGCATCCGTGGGATTCGATGCCGGAATATTCGAGCAGCTTTTTGACCGATGCGAACACCCCGTGGCGGCAGATGACTTCGATCGCCTCGTTCGCCCTGCGCTGGAAGGCGAGCGCCCGCGCGGGGTCGCCCGCGCGGAACCGGTCGTATACCCCGCGCACAAGCGGGAGCAGGCAATTGTAGGTGCTGCCCACGCCCCCGTCCGCTCCCGCGGCAAGCCCGGACAGGAGCATCTCGTCAAAGCCGTTCCACACGGTGAGGCCGGGATTGCGGGCCTTGATCCGTTCGAGCTGGAACATGTCCGAGCTGGTGAATTTGATCCCGGCCAGCCGGGAGCTGGATTTGAGCCGTTCGAGGAAGGGGTCGGTCAGCGCGAACCCCGAGAGGTTCGGGAAGTTGTAGACGAACATCGGCAGTCCGCTCCCCGCCATGATCTCGAGGTAGTAGTCCTCGATCTCCCGCTGGGTGAACTTATAGTAGAAGGGGCTGATCGCGGAGACGGCGTCGGTGCCCGCGGCCTCGGCGTGCTGCGCAAAGTCGACCGCCTGCCGGGTGGAGATCGCGCCCACGTGGGAAATGACCAGTTTTTCGCCGTTGTTCTCCTCGAGCACCGCCTCGAGGATCCCCTTGCGCTCCGATTCGGTCAGCAGGAAGGTCTCCGCCGTGCTGCCGCCCACGTAAAATCCGTCGATTCCTTCCGCGATCAGGCGGCGCACCAGCTTTTTGAGTTCCCGGTAATTCACCTCCCCGGTCTCCGTGTAGGGGGTCACCAGCGCCGCGTGCAGGCCCGCGTATTCCTTTTTCATCATGTCGCATCCTTTTTGCCCGGGGCGGCTGTCGCCGCCCCGGGGGTGTGTTTTTTCAGGGCTGTTTCCGTTTCCATGCCAGTCCGGCGACCGCGGCGGCCGCGCAGGCCGCCAGCAGGAGCGCCAGCGCGGGCGCCGCAGGGGCCGCCGCAGGGGCGGCGGCATCCGTCGCGGGCCGCGCCTGCGGAACCGCCGCCTTGACCGCCGCGTCGGGCGCCGCCGTTTCGGGCTCCGCGGGAGGCGTGCCCCGCGCCGCGGCGGGCGCGTCGACCACGTGGACCGTACCGCCCGTGACGGGATTCACACGGCCTTGCGCGGACGCTTCCGGCAGGCTTTCGCCGCCCGTTTCCGCATAGAGCTCCGCGAGATCGCTTAGCGGGTAGAAGACCCTCCCCTTCTCGCGGGGCAGAACGTCGCCGCCGTAGATCACGATGGGGCCGCCGGCGAAGTTTCCGCTGACGACCAGCGTCACGTCGCGTCCGCGCAGCGCGTCCAGCACCGAGCGGGGCATTTCGTCGAATTTGCCCGGGTTCGCTTTGACGACGTCGCCGTCCTTCGCACGGCGGATGGCGTCCGCAAGCCTGCTCCAGTAGGCGTCCGCCTCGCCGCGGGGGGAACCGCCGCCGCCCGACCCGCCGCGTCCCGGCTTTCCGCCGGGAGCCGGCGGCGTATCGGCGGACCTCTTCTGTGCGAAGAGCCAGCCCGGCAGCTCCGGCTCGTTATAGGCGTTGAACCAGCAGCTGTGGCCCACGCCGGGATATTCGGTGTAGCGCGCCTCTCCGCCCGCCGCCCGCAGGGCCTCCGTCATTTCGCGGGAACCGGCAACCGGCACGGTCGGGTCCGCGTCGCCGTGGAACGCCCAGACGGGCAGGTTTTTCAGGAGCGCCGCCTCCTCCGGGTCGCCCGCGCCGCAGATGGGGACCGCCGCGGCGAAGAGGTCCGGGCTGCGCATCGCCATGTCCCACACGCCGTAGCCGCCCATCGAAATCCCGACCAGGTAGAGCCGGTCCCTGTCGACGCGGTAGTCGCCGCAGAGTTTTTCGAGCAGCTCCTCAACCGCCTGCATCGAGGCGCTCTCCGGGGTCTCCGACAGGTCGTAGGAGCCGTCCGCCCACGGGGTGTTCACCCACTGGCTGTCCGTGCCGATCTGCGGGGCGACCATGATGCAGTCGTAGTCCGCATCCTGCCTGTCGAGGATCTTCTGGAAGACGCCCGCCTCGGCAAGCTGCTTTTCGTTGTCGGTTCCGCGCGCGCCCGCCCCGTGCAGGAAGAGGACGAGCGGGTAGGTCCTGTCCGCGCTGTAATCCTCGGGCAGGATGAGCCGGTAGGGCAGCGTCGTCCCCGCCGAGTCGGTAAAGCTCCCGCGCGAGGCGGCCTCATCGGCGCTGCGCGCGCCCTTAAGCGCCAGAATCTCCCCGGCGGACAGGGCGTAGTTATAGAGGCGCACCTCGTCCATCGCGCCCTTAAACTCCCGCGTTGCGCTGCCGTTATTTTTGCTCATGCCGATGCGCAGGATGTTCTCCCCGTTGACGTCGTACTGCCGGTCCTTCGGCTTGGAGGCGGAGAGCTTCCCATCGATGTAGATCTCCTGCGCCTGCGCGCGGTTGACGATCGCGAGATGGGTCCAGCGGCCGGCCCTGATCTTTTCCGCCGCGTTCAGCGTGGACTCCTCGGCGCCGTTCCCGATGTTGAACTGGAGGGTGCCGCTATTGAGGCGCACCCACCACTGTTTCGCACCCGCCGTATATCCGCCGTACCAGAAGAGCAGCTTCTGGTCGGTGAGGTCGCTCGGCTTGACCCAGAGGGAGGCGGTGAATTCGCCCTCCCCGAAGTCCCCGCCCAGCGGCTCGTTGACGTCGAGGAAGCTCCCGCTGCCGCCGCAGGCGAGCCCGCTGCCGTACCGCCCGTCCGCGGTGATGGAGACGTTGCGCGCGGCGGCGCTGTTGCCCAGGCCCGAGAGGTCGGGGACCATGCCGCCCGAAAGCCGCTCCATGTCGTAGTGGAGGATCAGGGCGTCCTCCGGGACCTTCCCGTCCCGGAGAACGGTGAAGGTGTACCCGACGGTCCTGCCACCCGCGCGGACTTCAACGGAGACCGGCGTGCGCAGGCCGGTAAGCTCCGCGCGGAAGCTGTCCCCCGAAAGGACCTCCCCGTTGACGGCGATTTCCGCCGTCCCGTCAAAGGGGACGAACCGGATGTCGAGCGCCGCCGTCCCCTCCGCCACACGCACCTGATAGTCGTTGACAAGCGGACTGAACGCCGGCTCGATCTCCGCCTGCGGCTCAAAGGAGACCGCCTTGAGGCTGGCCTTGTTGTCCGCCTCGAGCCAGTCGAGGGAAAAGCGCAGCAGCTTCAGGGTGAAATTTCCGCCCGGGGAGTTCTCCGCCAGCACGCAGACCGTGCCGTCCTCGTCCACCGTGATGTCGGAATACCCGCCGTCCTTTGCGAGGATGGTCCGCTTGGCAGACCAGGTCCTGCCGTCGTCATAGCTCGCCTTGACGGCGATGTTGGAGCGGGAGCTCGTGCTCTCGGCGTTGACAAAGAGGATGGTGCCGCTGTCGTAGCGCACGAGGCTGCCAAAGCAGGTGGGGTCGGGCAGCGCGTCGTCGAAGCGGGGCTCGCTCCAGCCGTCGTAGCCGTTGGGGCTTACAGTGATCGACCGCCGTTTGGCGGGAGAGACGTTGCGCATGTTGAGCATGACGCTGCCGTCGCTCAGCTCGACCGCCGTCGTCTCGTTGGGGTCGGACATCTCCCCGGTGGGATGGACCAGCTCGCCGAGCTGCCAGCTTCCGCCGGCGTCGGTGCTGTAAAGGGTGGTCACCACCGCCGGATGGTGGGACATGTCCGCCTCGCCCGACTCCTTGAGCACCAGCCAGACGGGCACGAGCAGCGTGCCGTCGCGCAGCTCGATGCCGTGGCCGGGGCCGGTGGCGATGACGTTGCGGATCTCCGGGCTCGTCATGTCGGAGATCTCCTCCGGCTCGCTCCAGCTCACCCCGTCGTCGTCACTGCGGCGGTAGAAGACGCCTCCGTTGGACGACTCCACGCCGTACATGACGCAGTAGAGCAGATGCACCGTGCCGTCCCGCGACGCGATCATGACGGGGTTATTCACCGTCTTGCCCGCCTGGGAACCCGCGGCGAGCATCTGCGATTCGCTCCAGGTGTTGCCGCCGTCGGTGCTGCGCTTCATCAGCACGTCCATCGGCGCCCAGTCGCCCGCATTTTTACGCGCCTCGGTGTAGGCGAGCAGCGTCCCGGCGGCGGTGGTCACGATGCCGGGGATGCGGAAGTGGCCGTACCCCTCGGTGCCCGCCTGCCAGACGACGCTCTCCCCGAGCTTGTTGGAGGCCGGGTCGAAGGGGGTGGAGGCCGTCACCGACGGACCGTCGGAGCTGTAGCCGTTCGCATTGCCCGCCTCCACCTTGAAGAGGTAGGAGGTGCTCTCCTCGAGGCCGGTAAAGGTATAGGAGGCCGCCGCGCCGTCCACCTCCCCCGCCAGCTTCCCGTCGGCGTAAAGGCGGTAGCCGTCGACCGCCATCCGCGGGGCGTCCCACTCGACGGAAATCCGGTCGTCAAGCACCTCGGTTACCCGCAGTTTCTCCCGCTTGCTCCAGATCGGCACCGAGTCCGCCGGCACCTCGTAGGCGAGGGTCACATATTCGAGGAACGCCTCGGTCGGCTGTCCGGGCGTGCCCTGGCTCCAAAACTGGATCAGGTCGCCGTTCTTGTCCTTCTGCAGTGTGATGTCGCACTTGTAGTCGTCGTCAATGTAGAGCTTGGCGGTGGGGTTGTCGCTCTTCTCGACCTCAAAGCGGTAGACATGCCAGTCGTTCCCCGCCTCAAAGGAATAATGGCCGCCCCAGGTGCTCCCGCCGCTGCAGAAGCGCAGTTCCGTCTCCTCGATGCTGAACATGAGGCGGTAGGTGTCGTCGATTGCGATTTTGCTGGCGAGGGTGCTCTTGTTCGAGGTGACTTCGCCCGTGCCGAACCGCCCCACGCGCGCCTTGAATTCCAGCACATGCTTCTGCGGGACCGCGGTCTCGAGGCCGATGATCGAGTTCGGCTGGTTCGTGCTGGCCAGCCGGAGCGCCGGCCCGTCGGTGACCTCGACCGTGCCGCTTGAAGACCACGCGTACTCCTTTCCGAAGTCGGCGAAATGCTCGTCCACATATTTGAAGAGCTCCCCGGATTCCTGCGGCGCGCCGCCGCCCGTCACCCGCAGGTACTCCACGCCCGCGACCGACGGGCTGTCCGCCGTCCCGTTCACCCAGAATTCGAGGACGGGTTCATTGCCGTCCTCCTGGAAGGCGATCTCCGTTATTTGGCGGTCGTCCACATAGAGCTTCGCCGAGGGGGTCTCCCCGGTCCGGTCCACCTTGAACCGGTAGGTATGCCAGTCGGTGCCCGCCGCAAAAGCGGAGGAACCGGCCCACGTCCCCTCCGGCGTGCAGTACCGGAGCTGATCCTCGTTGATCTTGAACATCAGCCGCCTTCCCCCCAGGGCCAGCTTGAAGGAAAGGTTGGCGCTGCCGGAGGTGTATTGCTCCACCCGGGCCCTGAATTCCACCGTGTAGCGGTCGGCGTCCAGGGTGCGGAACAGCTGCGCCTGAACGTTTACGCCCGTCGCGCCGGTCAGCAGGAGGCCTCCCTCCGGCCCCACCGCCGCGTTGCCGGCGAACGACCACTCCCCGGCCAGGCCGTCGGGGGAAAAGTTCTCGTCGAGCAGTGTCTCCCCGGAAACAGCCGCGTTCCGGGCGCGCACCGCCGAGGCGGCGACGAACCCTTCCGGCAGCGCGTCCGGATCGACGGGCGCGTCCGGGTCGGTGGGCGCGTCCGGGTCGGTTGGCGCGTCCGGGTCGACGGGCGCGTCCGGGTCGGTGGGCGCGTCCGGGTCGACGGGCGCGTCCGGGTCGGTTGGCGCGTCCGGGTCAACGGGCGCGTCCGGGTCAACGGGCGCGTCCGGGTCGGTGGGCGCGTCCGGGTCGGTGGGCGCGTCCGGGTCGACGGGCGCGTCCGGGTCGGTGGGCGCGTCCGGGTCAACGGGCGCGTCCGGGTCGGTCGGCGCGTCCGGGTCGACAGGCGCGTCCGGGTCGACAGGCTCGTCCGGGTCGACAGGCTCGTCCGGGCCGACGGGCGCGTCCGGGCCGACGGGCGCGTCCGAAACCGCGGAATCCGCGGATTCGGACCGCGCGGGAGGCGCGGAGAGACCCTCCTGCGCCCACACCGGCCCGGCGCCCATGGTGCAGGCCATGAGCACCGCAAGCAGCAGGGACAGTCCTCTTTTCATCCTTTTCTCTCTCATGCTCGGTTCTCCTTCTCTCCTCACGCGTTTACATGCTTACTCTTTCACGCTTCCGACAAGGAAGCCCTTGGCAAAGTATTTCTGTACGAAGGGGTAGATGCAGAGGATGGGGACGACGCTGACAATGATGACCGCGCATTTGACCGTCTCTGCCGGGGGCATGTTGGCCAGCGGCAGGGCGAGGTCGGAACCGCTCGCGTTGAGGATGATGCCGCGCATGATGTTTTGCAGCGGCAGCTTGGCGTTGTCCACGATGAACAGCGAGGAATAGAACCACTCGTTCCAGTGCCAAACGGCGTACATCATCCCCACCGTCGCGATCGACGGCAGGCTCAGCGGCAGCACGATCCGCCGGAAGAGCTGGAACTGGTTGCAGCCGTCAATCATGGCGGCCTCCTCCAGGCCGGGCGGGAGCTGCTGGTAGAACGCCTTCATGATGAAGATGTACACCGAATTGATCGCGAAGGGCAGGATCATCGACCAGAAGTTGTCGTAGAGCCCCACCCCCTTCACGAGCAGAAAGAGCGGCACGAGCGGCACCGGGAAGACGATCGCCACATTGATCAGCGCGATGACCAGCCTGCGGCCGGGCAGGTCGTTTTTCGAGAGCGCGTAAGCCATCGTGCAGGTGAAAAACAGCTGGGTGGCAGTGCCCGCGACCACGCGCATAATGGTGACGCCATAGGCGTTGAAGATGCTCGATCCCTTGGAGAGGATCATCCGGTAGGCCGCCGCGTCGAACACCTCAGGGATCAGGATAAAGGTCCCCCGGCGGGAAATCTCGTCCTGTGACAGGAAGGACTGCATGAGGACGATGAACATCGGCAGCAAAAAGCAGACGCAGAGCAGGACCAGCAGGGTGATGTTGACCACTGTAAAGACTTTTTCGCCCGTGCTCTTGCAGGCCATATGATCACTCCTTTACGAATACATATTCTGCTGGCCCATCTTGTTGGCGATAAAGTTGGTGATCATGACCAGCATAAACCCGATCACCGATTTGAAGAGGTTGACGGCGGTGGCATAGGAATACCGGAACTCGGTGAGCCCCGCCCGGTAGACGTAGGTGTCGAGGATGTCGCTCACCTTGTAGACGCTGGGCGAATAGAGCAGCAGCGTCTCCTCCCAGCCCTCGTTCATGATGACGCCGATGCGCATGATGAACATGATCGTAATCGCAAAGCTGATGCAGGGCAGGGTGATCCTGGTGATCTGCTTGAGCTTTCCGGCGCCGTCGAGCGCGGCCGCCTCGTAGAGCTGCGGGTCGATGCCGGACATCGCGGCGATATACACGATCGAACTCCAGCCGATATTCTTCCACGCGATGGCCCCCAGCAGAATCTGCCGGAACCAGTGCACGTCGGTGACATAGTAGCTCGGGACGCCGCCGAAGTGCGCCACAATGGCGGGAACGATTCCCCCGTTGGTGGAAAAGAGGGTGAACACAAGCCCTGCCAGCACGACGTTGGAGACGAAATAGGGCATGTAGGACACCGTCTGCACAAAGGTCTTGAAAAATTTACTGCGCACCTCGTTGAGGAGCAGCGCCAGCAGGATGGGCAGGGTGAACTCGACGAGCAGGCGCAGGACCGCCAGAATCACCGTGTTGCCGAACACGTTCCAGAAGTAATAGGAATTCAAAAACTCCTGAAAGTGCCGAAACCCCACCCATTCGCCGGTGAACATCGCCGACAGCCCCTCGAAGGGGGCCAGGTCCTTAAAGGCGATCATATACCCCGCGAGCGGGATATACCGGAAAACCAGAAAGTACAGGAGTCCGGGCAGCAGGAACAGGTATAACATCTTGTATTTCCACATCTTTGCGGGCAGCCCCCGCCTTGCGGGGACGCCGCCCTTTTTCCCCGCGGCGGGGCGCGGCAGTACCGCCGGCTGATTTCGCACGCTGATCCCTCCTATAGCCGGGAAGGCGGCGGGGGCCCGCGCCCCCGTCCGTCTCCCGCGGGCCGGCTTTCCGGCCTTCTATTTTACCTGTTCAAAATACATCTCGGTGTAGGCGTCGATCCAGTCCTGCATGCCCGCGTCGTAGAGCTCCTGCACGAACTGGTCGTACTCGTCGATCGGGCGGGTGCCCATGATGAAGTTGATCGTCTCCTCCTCGAGCATCCTCGAGATGTCCGAGGCGCCGGGGACTCTGGCCTTGATGACCGCCGGGTCGTAGACGATGCCCGAATCAAACGGGATCTTGCCGCGCTTGAGGTCGGTGTGCTCGTTGGTCAGATATTCCTGGTGACGGGCCTGCTGGGGGTTGTCGCCCGAGACGGCGGTCTCCATCGGGAGCCCGATCGCAAAGGCGTATTCCGCGTAGTACCCGGTCTTTTCGCCGATCGTCTCGTAGATGTGGGCGTCCTTGTCCTTCCACTTCCAGAACATCCCCTCGGGGCCGTACCAGGTGACCATATGGTTGGCGGGATCGCTGTAGATGAAGTTGAGCATGTCGATGACCGCCTCGGGATGCTCGCACTTTGCGGAGATGAGCGCGCCGGTGGTGGAGGCGGGCATGGCGGTCTCCGCCTTGCCGGACGGTCCCTCGAGTCCGTCGTGCTGGTAGTCGTAATTCGCCTCGGGGAAGGTCTTCTGCAAGTCGTAGAGGGAGAGGGTGATGTTGGAGTACCACACCGCCGCGGAGCCGACCTTGCCCTGCTTGACGATCTCGCGGATCTTATCCTTGCTCAGAGAGGCGAATTCGGGATACATGTAGCCCTTCGTGTACCACTCGTTCATCTTGGCGAGGAAATCCTTGAAGCCGGGCTGCAGCTCGGCGGGTTTGATCTTGTTGTCGGTGGGGTCGAGCCAGTTGCTGTAGCCATACTCGGTGAACGCTCCGAGGAAGGAGTTGTGCAGCCCCTTGGAGGAGTGCTTGCCCGCGATGTCCGCCAGCAGCGGGATGGTGCCCTCGCCGCCCGTGCCGTTCTCCTTGAAGGTGCGCAGGACGTTGTCCAGTTCATCGATCGTCTTGGGCATCTCCAGGTTTTCCTTCTCCAGCCAGTCGGTCCGGATCCAGGTCGGGTTGCCGAGGTTGGGCGTGCTGCGCGGCACGCCGTAGATGTTCCCCTCCTTGTCGGTCATGGCCTTCCACGCCTCTTCCGGCCATGCCTTCACGATGTCCTGTCCCTTGCCGTCAAGGTAGCTGTTGATCGGGACGATGACCTTTTTGCTCGCGTATTCCGACCAGTCCCCCCAGAAGAGGTCGACCTGGTCGCCGCCGGCGAGCAGGAGGTTGAGCTTTTCCGTCTCGTTGCCCGCGGGCGGCACGATCACCTGAACGTCGTAGCCGGTGTTTTCCAGCATCCACTGGTGGATCTGCTCCATGATCGCGGGGTCGGCGCCCGCCTCGGAGCCCGCGCCCGCGATCGAGCCGCTGTTGTTGTAGACGACGATCTTGACGGGGGCCTGGGCGCCTTCTTCCGCCGGGGCGCCGGGAGCGGCGCTGCCCGCATCGGGCGCGGGAGCGGGGCTGTCGCCGCCGCAGCCGGTCAGGCTGCCCGCCAGCATCATCGCGGCGATGGCGGCTGCAAGAATCCTTCTCTTCATTTCTCTTTTCCTCCCATTTCATTGAAGTCGGTTTTCGTGCGGCCGGGTCCCGGCCACACCCCGAGTATAAAAAGGAAGCCGCTGTTTTGAAAGGGCGGCATTTTGACTAATTCCATCAAAAAACCTACAAAGTCAAAAATGAATAGATAAAAATGCTATATTTATCGTTCTCGCCACGAAAATTTTGTCCAATATATGTAAAACCGCCCCGCCGCTTACGCGGCGGGACGGTTTTCCGGCGCCTACCGGCCCTGGTTCATCCTGCGGTAATCGCCGGGGGTCACCCCCGTGGCGTCCTTGAAGACCTTGATGAAATAGTTGATGTTGGAGTAGCCGAGCCGTTCGCAGACCTCCTTGATTTTGAGGTTGCTCCCCGTGAGCAGCTCCTTCGCCTTTTCCACCCGCATCCCGGTCAGATAGTCCATGAACTTGACGCCCGTCTCCTTTTTGAAAATCCGGCTGACGTAGGCGGGGTTGAGGTTGAGCTGCTGCGCGACCGATTCCAGCGTGGTGTTCTGGCTGCAGTCCGCGCGGATGATCGCCAGGACCTGTTCCACACGCGCGTCGCTTTTTTTGGTGGCGAGGGTGCCCAGGCAGTCGGCCGTGGCCGTGAGCACCCCGTCGAACCACTTGAGCGCCGCGCCGATCCCGTCGAGCCGGAGCAGCTCGTCGTAAAGGTTCCGGGTGTCCCCGTACACCCTGCCGGGCGGCACGCCCGCCGCGTTGACGAGCTTGACGACGCTGGTGAGCACGTCCATGTAAAGGCTTTGCACCTGCCGGTATTCGAGCGGGTCGTTCTCCTGCATGAGCTCCTTGAGCAGCTCCCGGAAGGCCCGGCAGGCCTTCTCCCCCTCCCCCGACTGGAGCGCGTCGAGGATCTTGTCGATGCGGTCCTGGCTGTAGCGGAGGACCCCCTTTTCTCCGGCGGGCGCGTCCGCGAAGAGCACGCCGTCCTCATCCGAGAGTTCCCGGCGCAGCAGGGCGCGTTCTGCCTCCAGATAGGCCCGGCGCAGCTCTCCCACCTCGCCGATCTGTCCGCTGAGCACGACGGTGCAGGGGATCTGCGCCGCGCGCGCCAGCTCCCGGCGCATCCCCTCGAGCTTGTCCATCAGCTGCGCGGTATCGCCCTCCGCCGCGTTGAGCAGCGCGACCACCTTTCCGTCCTCCATCTCCGCCAGTTCAAACGGGTAGGGGCGGAGATTGTCCAGCAGGTAGCTGAGCAGCAGGTCCTTTTTGATGCTCAGCGGGCCGAACCGGTCCCCCTCCTCCAGCGCGTCGTAGGAAAAGAGCACGATCCGCAGGCTGCGGTCGTCCAGCCCGATGTTCAGCAGCTTGAACTGCCGCCGCACCTCCTCCTCCGAGTAGTCGTTGCGGCGCAGCAGGGAGATCAAAAAACGCCGCCGGTGCACCGGCAGACTGTTCTGCAGGCGTTCGACAAGGTCCATCTCATTCATCTTGAGTTCCTCAAAGACGCCGGCCAGCCCGTCGAATTCGTTTTTCCAACCCGATTTCCGGGGGCTTTCCCCCACGATCTCCATCAGCCTCTCGATGGGGGAATACAGCCTGCGGGAGGCGACCGCCGCCGCCAGGATCACGCAGGCCGTCACTCCCGCGAGGCTCAGCAGGAACACCATCTGCAGCGCCTCGACCCCCTGGTAGAGCTGCTGGACGTCCGAGACCATGACAAAGTTCCAGCCGAGCTTGTCCGACTCGAGATAGCTCAGCAGGTAGCGTTTCCTGCCCAGCTTTCCCGAATCCCAGTGGTACTGCCCGTCCCTGAACGCGTCGACGCGCTCCCTTTGGATCAGCTGCTGCAGTTCCGGATACCGGTAGTCCTTCAGCAGGAGCTCCCCCTCCCCCGAATAGGCGAAGAGGCTGTCGGTCCCCTTCCGCTCGATCTTCAGCACGATCTGGTCGTAGAACTTGCGCGCGTCGATGTTGACCGCCATGAGGTTCATCTCGTTGTAGTAGGAGCGGAAAACGAGCGTGATCACCTGCTGGTTTCCCTTATAGGGAAAATCGACCGTCCGCGTGTCCATGACCGCCGGGGAGATGAAGGCCTGGTCCGCGTAGCCGAACCACTCCTTGTCGAAGAAATCCGCCATGCCGTACTGCAGGCCCGCCGACGAGTAGACAAGCCCCTTGCCCGAATCGCAGAAGTAGATCGAGTCGATAAAGGCGTTCGTCAGTTCAAAGCTCCGGAGCTGTTCAAGCATCCGCGCCTTTGCCTCGAGGTAGCGGGCGGTCCCCCGGAGGTTTTCCCCGACCTCGAGGGAGGAGATCAGCTCCTCCATGCCCTTGCCGTCGGTAAACGTCTCAAAGGTTTTGAAGGAGGAGTCGAGGATCGTCTGCCTTCCGCTGTCCTCGATCTGGCTGAAGACCACCTCCATCGCGTTGAGGGTCTGGCCCAGATAGTTCTGGCTGAACAGCGCCATCTGCCGGGACATGTTCTGCCGGGCGTTCCCAAAGAGGATCGCCCCGAGCACCAGCGGCGGGATGGTTGCGATCACGAGCAGGCAGCAGGTCAGCCGGACGAAATACCGGCCTCCCGCGCGCGGCAGTTTCATACTCCACACACCCCTTCCGTTTTCCGTTTCACCCGGGCGTACTCTCCCGGACGATCAGGGAGGGCTCGACCACCACCGAC
The DNA here is from genome assembly GCF_900199635.1 of Anaerotruncus massiliensis (ex Togo et al. 2026). Taxonomy (GTDB): domain Bacteria; phylum Bacillota; class Clostridia; order Oscillospirales; family Ruminococcaceae; genus Anaerotruncus; species Anaerotruncus massiliensis. The sequence goes on from NZ_LT962687.1 coordinate 2,630,892, forward strand.
CGCCGCCGGGCGGATTCGTCCCCCTCCGTCATGGCACAGATGAGCTCCGCCGCCCGCCGCCCGACCTCGTATGTCCGGAAGTCCACCGTCGTCAGCTTGGGGCGGAAGCTCTCGCAGAGGGGCGTGTTGTCGTATCCGACCACCGCGAGCTCCCGCCCGACCTTCCGGCCCAGCCGGGCGGCGGCGTCGTAGACGACGCAGGCGGCCGCATCGTTGAAGCAGAAAACCCCGTCCGCCCGGCGCTGCAGCAGGCGGGTCACCGCCCTTAACGCGTTCTCGGGTTCGCCGGGCGCGCAGGCGAAGCTCACCAGCGACGGGTCCTGCTCCAGCCCGTTCTCCGCGAGCGCCGCCAGATAGCCCTGGTACCGCTCGGCCGAGGTCTGGTAGATGGGCGGGGAGACATAGGCGATCCGCCGCCGCCCCGTGCGCACGAGGTGGCGCACCGCCAGCTTTCCTCCGAGGAAATTGTCCGACTTGACGACCGGCGCCTGGATGCCGGGGACCTCCCGGTTGCAGAGCACCAGCGGCACCCTCCGTTCGAGGATCCGCATGAGCGGGCGCAGGTCCGTGCCCTCGTAGACCGCGGGGATCAGGATGATGCCGTCCGTCCCGCCCTCCAAAAACCGCTCGAGGCAGGCGGTCTGCCGCCGCACGCTGTTGTCGGTGTTGCTGAGGATCACGTCGATCCCCCGGTCGCCCGCCGCGTCCTGGATCCCGCGGATGATCCCCGGATAGGTGTCGTGCTGAATGTCGGGGATGACCACCGCCCACCTGCGCCCGCCCTCCGCATGGTGCGCGGCGGGCAGCCGTCCCGTCGTATAGGTGCCGCTTTTGTCGCGGGCGTAGAGCAGGCCCTCGCCGATCAGCTCGGAGACCGCGCGCTCGATCGTGGTGCGGTTGACCCCGAAGCGCTCCGCCAGCGCCGCGCGGGAGGGCAGTCTCTGCCCGGGCGGAGAGCCGGCGAGCTCCTCTATGAGCAGTTCCTTGACATGGTCGTACAGCCGTCTCTCCATGATCTGTCCCCCTCAATAACATCTAGACGGTCTAGATTTAAGAAAAGTCTACCATCCTTCCCGCGCGCCTGTCAATCCATCCGCGAACCGGTTTGTGGCATCTCACAATCCCGCGGGGCCGCTTTTGTGGGGAAACGAAAAAAGGAGGCCGCCGGGCGGCCTCCTTTTTTATTCCGCTTTTACGATGTCCTCCCGCCAGCTCGGCGCGACCGCCCTCCCGGGCGGGCAGAGGAGGAACCGCGTTTCGTCCCACGCCCCCGCGAGCAGCGCGTCGAGCAGCCCGGCTCCCCCGGGGACCGCCTCGAACCGCCACCCGTATTCTACGGCCGCCTCCCGCGCGCGGCGGGCGTGCGCCGGGCTCGGGCAGGCGGGCGGATCGATGTAGATGCAGGTGTCATAGGCCGAGATCCACGCGTTCTCCTGCTCGAGCAGCCACGCGGCGTTGTCGGCGCCGTAGCGTTCGGCATACTCCCGCAGCTTCGCGTCGTACCAGGTGCGGGAGGGGGTCTTCGCAAAGTCGAGCCAGCCGGGCGTGTACCAGTAGATGCCGCCCCGGCTGTGGAAGTAGTCGAGGTAGCGCCGCTGGGAGCCGAGCAGGACCCCGATGCAGTCGTCGGTGCGGGGCAGCACAAGGGGCAGCCTCCCGGCGCGCACCCCCGCAAGCCCGCCGCCGCACAGCCCGTAGCAGAGCACAATCGCGTCGAGCCGCCCATCGGGCGGAGCCTGCGCGTCGGCGCGCTCGATCTCCGCGAGGGTTTCCGTAAGGCGGCGGCGCAGCTCATCGGGCGTGTCGTGCAGCCCCTGGGGAAGCCAGTGCGTCTCCACGGCGCTGCGGCTCTTTTCGGAAGCGGCGGTGAGCTCTCGGCGGAACACCTCGCAGGCGACCGCCGCCAGCCGCATCATCCGATGCCACCGTAGGCGACGCCGAGCACCACCACGGCGGCGGCGAGGAAGACGTAGACGTATTTGGCGAGGAAGTCGAAGCCGCGCACGAGCGGTTTTTTCCTGCCGGTGGTCAGCTCCTTTTTGATGGCGGGCAGGCCGAGCACCCAGTAGATCATCACCGCGCCGAGCACCGCGCCGACCGGCACGATATAGATCGTGATCACGTCCATCCAGCTACCGGTGTAGGGCTCGTACTCGATGAAGAGGCCGACCGCGAAGACAACCGCGCCGGTCAGCAGCACGGCCGGGGTGCGTCCGAGCCCAAACTGCCGCTGGACCGCCTCGGAGCAGACCTCCAGCATGTTGATGAGGGAGGTGACCCCGGCAAAGAGCACCGACAGGAAGAAGAGCACCGCGAAAAGCCGCCCGGCGGGCATCTGCGCGAAGACCTTTGGCAGTGTGATGAAGATGAGGGGCGGGCCCGCCTGCGGGTCGAGGCCGAAGGCGAAGACCGCCGGGATGACCGCCATGCCCGCGACGAGCGCGGCGGCGGTGTCGAGCAGGGCGGTGAGCGCCGAGGCATGGGGGATATCCTCCGTTTTGGAGAGGTAGCTCCCGTAGATGATCATCCCCGAGCCGGTGATCGACAGGGAGAAGAACGCCTGTCCCATCGCCATGACCCAGGTGGTGGGATTGAGAAGCGCCTCCCACTGGGGGATGAAGAGGTATTTGTAGCCCTCCGACGCGCCGTCCAAAAAGCCGACGCGCACGGCGATCACGATGAAGAGGAGGAAGAAGGCGGGCATCATGACCTTGTTGACCTTTTCGATCCCCTTGATGATGCCGCTGACGAGGAAGAGCACGGTCAGCAGCACGACCGCCAGATGCCACGGCACGCTGCCGAACCGTCCGGTCGCCTGCGAAAAATAGGCGTCCGACGCGGTGGAGAAGAGCTCTCCGGTGGCCGCGCCCGCCATCGAGCGCAGCACCCAGCCGACGATGACCGCGTAGCCGATGGCGATGCCGAGCGACCCGAGCAGCGGGAACGCGCCGAGCAGCCTGCCGCCCCGTTTGCCGCGCGAACGCATCGCGTAGTCGTAGGAGCCGACCGGGCCGGTCCCGGTGAGCCGTCCGAGCGCGAACTCGCCCGACAGCCCCACAAGGCCGAAGAGCGCCACAAAGAGGAAATAGGGGATCAGAAACGCCGCGCCGCCGTATTTCCCCAACCGGTAGGGGAACATCCAGATGTTCCCCATGCCGATCGCCGAGCCGACCGACGCCAGGATGAACCCCAGACGGGTGCCAAAGGTGCCGTTCGGATTTTTGTTTGGTGCATCCATCTCATACCCTCCGATCATTCTGTTTTTCCCCGGGCGGGACAGAAAAAACCGCGGCAGGGGTCCTGCCGCGGTTTTCGGCTGCGAAATCTTACTTGACGACCTCGCCCCAGACCTCGCCGGAGCAGCCGGCCGCGTTGGCCTCGTCGGTGTCGATGTGCATCGCCGGGCGGAAGCTCGGGCTGACGCGGATGACCACGTCGCCGAAGACGAGCGCGCGGCCGGGGTTGTCGATCTTGACCGAAACGATCTCCTTGTCCTTGACGCCGATCTTCTCGGCGGTCTCGGGATCGAGGTGGACGTGGCGCTTGGCCGCGATCACGCCCTGCTTGAGCTCCACCTCGCCGCACGGGCCCACCAGCTTGCAGGGGGCGCTGTTCTCCACGTCGCCCGACTCGCGGACGGGCGGGGTGACGCCGAGCGTGCGCGCGTCGGTCAGCGCGATCTCCACCTGGGTGGAGGGGCGGCAGGGGCCGATGATCGACATGTTCAGCGTCTTCTTGGGGCCGACCACGTCGACGCGCTCCTCGCAGGCGTACTGTCCCGGCTGGGAGAGCTCTTTCTTATAGTGCAGCTTGGCGCCTTTGCCGAACAGCGTCTCGAGGTCCTCCTCGGTGACGTGCAGATGGCGCGCCGAAGTCTCAACGATAAATCTTTCAGACATTAACGGTTCCTCCATTTTGTGTAATTTTTTTACCGTATTCATTTTACGCCCTGCGGCGTTTTTTTTCAAGTAGCTTTGTTGCTGATTTCCGCTTCAATCTGTGCTATAATAGATACACTTTGCATATTCTGCCGCATGGGAGGGTCCGGAATGTATGAGAACTTCGACGAGCTGCGCGAGGCCGCGCTCGCCTGCCGCAACTGCAAACTCGCCGAGACGCGCCGCAACGTCGTCTTCGGCGCCGGCAACCCCGCCGCCAAGCTGATGTTTATCGGCGAGGGCCCCGGTGAAAACGAGGACCTCCAGGGGGAGCCGTTCGTCGGGCGGGGCGGGCAGCTGCTCGACCGGATGCTTTCCCATGTGGGCCTTTCGCGCGAGCGGGACGTCTACATCGCCAACATGGTCAAATGCCGCCCGCCCAAAAACCGCGACCCCGAGCGCGACGAGCTGGACGCCTGCATGGGCTGGCTGCGCAGCCAGGTGCGCCTCATCCGCCCCAAAATCATCGTCTGCCTCGGGCGGGTCGCCGGCTGCGCGCTCATCGACCCGGGCTTTAAGGTCACCCGCCAGCACGGCGAGTTCTTCGAAAAGAACGGCACCGTCATGATGGGCACCTTCCACCCCGCCGCGCTGCTGCGCAATCCCGCCAACACCCCCGGCGCTCTCGACGACTTCGTCCGCCTGCGCGAGAAGTACGACGAGCTCACTTAGGGAACGAGGGGACGAGGAACGGGGGGACGGGTGGTTTGTTGATTAAGGGAACTTTCGGGTAAGTTCCCCTGAAATCCCTCAAAGCTTTTGGTTCAGGCGGACCGCCGCCCCCTCCCTCCGCCGCGCCCCGTGGCGGAAAGAAAAAGGCGGCCGCCCGGAGGGGCGGCCGCGTCTGTATGCAGTTGCCGGGTGGGGGCCCATGGGGGAGGGTCGCTGACCATCCCCCATGAGGCGCGCCGGACGGGCGTCGACGCGCAGCGTCGAGCAGCCCCGCCCTTCCTGAAATGTACTTTTGGTCGGGAACCAAAAGTACGCGCGCCTCACATGATGGGATCGAGGGGCAAAAGCTTGCTGTGGATCTTGACGAGCTTGGAGGGGTGCTCGGCGCGGAAGCGTTTGACGATGCGGTCGAGCACCATCGAGCCGTTCTCAAAGGTGACGGTCGGCAGCATGAGCACATACTGGGTCGCGGAGAAGCGCGAGACGATGTCCCCCTTGCGCAGGCTGTTGCGGATCGTCTCGAGAAGCTGCTTCATCGTCTTGCCCAGCAGCTTGATCTCGGGCACGCCGTCGTGCATGTCGGTGACGGTGAGCAGGCCGATGAAGATCGACTGCCCGGTGCGCGCCGCGCTGCGCGCCTCGACGCGGTACATATTTTTGAACACCTCATATTCACAGTAATAGGCGCCCTTGACGAGGTTGGACTCGTTGAGATCCTCCTTGATGACCTGCAGGTCGGTCTCCACGCTGTTGACCGTCTTGCTGATCTCGCGGTAGAGGTTGCGCAGCGGCTCGCTCGGGCTGACCCCCAGCTCGCGGTAGAAGAGGTCGGTGACATAGTTGTAGTGGGAAAGGGCCTGCTGCTGCTTGCCCTGATGGATCATCGCGTCGATGAGGGTGATGTGCGCGCGCTCCTCGAACTGGTCGATGATAATCGCTTTCTGGGCGATCGTCTCGATCGACTGGTAATCGCCGCGCTTCTGGAGCAGCTGGCAGGACTCCTGCACGCACTTGAAATAGAGCGCGTGGAAATAGGTGCTCAGCGGCACCACCCACTCCTCGAAGTGAGAGCTGCTCAGGAAATCCCCCTTGTAAAGGTCGAGCGCCTCCAGGTAGATCCGCAGGCGTTCCTCCTCGGTCAGGTTCTTGTTGGACGCCTCGCCGTAGAGCCGTTCAAACTCCTCCGCGTCAACCGTGCAGTTGAGGCCCTCGTTCCACGAATAGCACCCGTGCTCGTAGACGATGACGTTCTTCGCGAAGGGGACGTTGTTGTTGGCAAAGAGGGTGCGGATGCGGTAGACGAGGTTTTTTAAGGCGTTTGCGGGCTGCTCGCTGTCGTTTTCCGACCAGAGCACCCGGATGAGCTCCTCGTTGGAGATCGTCTTGTGCCGGTAGGCGATGAGGTATTCCAGAAGACTCCAAACCTGATGGGTCCGCGCGGAAGAATCGCTGATTGTGACCTCCCCCATCGTGATATTGAAGCCGCCCAGCATCTCAATCTGGATCGGGGAACCGTCGTAGTTCGGTACGCTTTCTGCCATGGATGCTCTCTCCTTATGTCGACATGGAAGGCATCTGCCCATCACGAGGAAATTTCCAGGGACTCCCGGGAATATCCAAGTTTCTCCTGTATTAACTATAACAATTTTCTTCAGAAATTACAATTAAAACTTTTCTTTTGTTCCCCCGTGATGTATAATAAGTATCACAATAACTGGAAATTTGTAATATTTTGAAGAAATGTGACTGATTGCCTGTCATTGCCCGCTCAAAAGCCGTTTTCAAAGCGGGAAGAAAGGAGGCGGGCCGTCGTGCAACCGATCTTTTGCCGGCTCCGGCGGCGCGCCCTGCGGCTCGCGCTGCTGCCGGCGGTTTTCCTCCTGCTGGCCGCCCTGTGCGCCCTGCCGGCGGACGCCGCGGCGCCCGCCGGAACCTATGTGCGCACCCCCGCCGCGCCCGGCACCGTCGTCCACGGCAACGCCAAGGCCGGCTTCGATGCCTCCAACGCCTCGCAGGGCTACATTATGGCCTGGTACGGCGGGTCCGCGGACAAGGTGAAGGTCCAGATCACGGGCGGCGGGAGCACCTATACCTACAACCTCAACACGGCGGGACGCAAGGAGGTGTTCCCGCTCACCATGGGGGACGGGTCCTACACCGTGGCGGTCTACGAACGCGTGACCGGCAACCAGTACGCGCTCGCCTACAGCAAACAGATCTCCGTCAAGCTGGAAAGCGCCTTCCTGCCCTTCCTCTATCCCAACCAGTATGTGAACTTCTCCGCGTCGAGCCGGACGGTGAGCGTCGCCGGCACCCTCGCCGCCGACGCGGCGGATCAGCTCGGGGTCGTCACAAATATTTACAACTATGTCATCAGCCACATCACTTATGACAGTTACAAGGCGGCGAACGTCCAGTCGGGCTATCTGCCGTCGGTCGACAGCACGCTGGCAGCCGGGACCGGCATCTGCTTCGACTACGCGGCGGTGATGGCCGCCATGCTCCGGTCCCAGCAGATCCCCACCCGGCTGGAGGTGGGGTACGTGTCGGGCGGGACCTACCACGCGTGGATCAGCACCTACATCGCCGAGGTGGGCTGGGTGGACGGCATCATCCAGTTCGACGGCAAGAGCTGGAAGCTGATGGACCCCACCTTCGCCTCCAACGGGGGAAGCAGCCCGGAGATTATGCAGTTCATCGGCAACGGGGCCAACTACCAGATGAAATACCGGTATTGACAATATAAGGGGTGACGTCATGGGCAACCAGAAAAACAGGCGGGCCGTCGAAACGCCGCTTTCCCCGCGGGAGCTTTCCGCCTTCTGCGCGCAGCTCGCGATGCTCGTCCGCTCGGGGATCCCCGCGGCGGAGGCCATTTCGATCATGCGGGGAGACGCGGGCGGCGGCCCGGGCGGGGAGCTGCTCGCCGCGATCGGCGAGCGGCTGGAGGACCGCGCCGCGCTTGGCACCGCGCTGGCGGAGGCGGGGGTGTTCCCGCGCTACTTCGTCAGCATGGTGGAGATCGGGGAGAGGTCCGGCCGCCTTGACGAGGTGCTCGACGCGCTGTGCGCCTACTATGAGCGGGAGGAGTCGGTGTCGGAGGGCATCCGCAGCGCCGTCGCCTATCCGCTCGTCATGATCGTCATGATGGCGCTCGTCGTCGGCGTGCTCGTCATCAAGGTCCTGCCCGTGTTCAGCGAGGTCTTCGTGGAGCTGGGCGGCGGGGCGTCGAGCTTTGCCGGACAGGTCATGCGCCTGGGCGCCGCCTCGGGGCGGATCGCCATCGCGCTGACCGCCGTCGTGCTGCTGCTGCTCGCCGCCTACCTTCTCATGCGCGCCTTCCCGGCGGGACGCGCCGCCCTCTCCCGGTGGAGCGCGGTCTTTCCGCTCACCCGCGGGATCTCGGCGCGCGTCGCCTCGGGCCGGTTCGCCTCCGCCATGGCGATGATGCTTTCGAGCGGGCTCGATTCCGACCAGTCGCTCGACATGGCCGTCCGCCTCCTCGACGAGGGGCCGATGCGCCGCAGGGCGGAGCGCTGCCGCGAACTCGTCTCGGGCGGGGCCTCCTTTGCCGACGCGGTCAGCCAGGCGGGCATCTTCCCCGGCGTCTACGCGCGGATGGTGTCGGTCGGCTTTTCGACCGGCTCCGCCGACACGGTGCTGCGCAAGCTCGCCTCCCGCTACGAGGAGGAGGTCGACGCGCGGGTCGCGCGGATGCTCTCTGTGCTCGAGCCCACCCTCGTCGCCATCCTCGCCGTCGTGGTGGGGATCATCCTGCTGTCGGTCATGCTGCCCCTGATGGGCGTCATGTCCTCGATCGGCTGACGGGAGGCGCGTGATGAGACGCTTTGTTTCCAAACGCCGCCGTCCGCTCGCCGGGCTCCTGCTCCCGGCCGCCGCCACCCTGGTAATCATCGCGTTCGCCGCGTGGGGGGCCGACTCCGTCTCGGAGGCGGCGCGGGAGGAACAGCTCGGCGCCGTCCGCCGTTCGGTGACCCGCGCGGCGGTCCACTGCTACGCCATCGAAGGGTCCTATCCCCCCAGCCTCGACTATCTTGAGGAGCACTACGGGCTCACGGTCGACAGGGCCCGCTATTCCATCCACTACCACTGCTTCGCATCCAACCTGATGCCGGAGATCGACGTGATTCCCCTGACGAAATAAACCGGGACTTCACGGGAAGGGAGGCCGCCATGAACATCCGTTTTCAGCCGCGCAGGCATGTGATCGACCTGCTGTTCACCCTCGCGCTCTTCTGTGTCTTCGCCGCCTCCGCCCTGCTTGTCGTGCTCATCGGCGCGGACGTCTACGAGTCCTCCGCCCGCGGCATGGACCGCAATTTCGATCTTCAGACCTCCCTGCACTATGTCGCCGCGAAGGTCCGCCAGTGCGACGCGGCGGGCGCGGTGCACGCGGGGGAGCTGGGCGGCGCGCCCGCGCTCATAATCGAACAGGAGTTCGGCGGCGAGGTCTACCGCACCTATCTCTACGCGTGGGAGGGCAGCCTCTGCGAGCTCTTCACCGGCATGGACGACCCCTCCCCCGTCGACGGGACCCCCATCACGAAGGTGCCCGCCTTTGAGGTGGAGCAGGTGAACCCGCGCCTGCTGCGCGTCTCCTGCCCCGATGCGGACGGGCGGGACGCGCAGCTCTATCTCTCGCTGCGCAGCGGCAAGGAGGGTTCGGCATGAGACAGCCCCGCACCCATTCTGGATCGAGCCTCTTTTTGATGGAGCTGATCCTCGCGATCCTCTTTTTCTCGGTCGCAAGCGCGGTCTGCGTGCAGCTTTTCGCACGGGCGCACACGGCGAGCGAGCAGAGCGCCGCGCTCAACCGCGCGGTGCTGGCCGCCGAATCGGCCGCCGAGTCCTTCAAGGGCGCGGACGACCTCGACGAGGCGGTGCGGCTCATGGGCGTGCGCGCCGGGGATACGCCGGGCGTCCTGACCGCCTGGTACGACCGGGCGTGGAACCCCTGCGCCGAGCGGGACGCCCGCTACCGCCTAGACATCCTGATCCACGGGCCGGAGGGCGGCGGGTCCCTGCCCGGCAGGCCGGGCGGCCTGTGGGAGGCGGAAATCACCGTCGGCAGGACGGCGGACGGCGTTTTCGAAGAGCTTTACCGCCTGAGCGCGCGGCGGTATCAACCCGCCGCGTGACGGCGGAATAGAATGAAAGGAGGGCGGCAAATGAGCGGACGGCGCAAGACGGGAAGCGTCTTCATCGGCGTCTCCTCCCTGTTGGTCATCTTCATCGTGCTCTGCCTGACGACCTTTGCGGCCCTCTCCCTCACGTCGGCCAACGCCGACCTCAAGATGGCGCGCCGCGCGGCGCAGACGGTGTCCGAATATTACGCCGCCGACAGCCGGGCGGTCGAGCTGCTCGTCCAGGCCGACGCGGCCGTGGAGGCGAATCCCGCGCGGCCGCAGGCCGCGGGGGTCTCCTTCGAGCGCCGGGGCCGGGCGCTCGTCGCCTCCTATACCGTCCCCATCTCCGACGCGCAGGAGCTGCGCGTCGAGGTGCGTTACCCCGGCCCCGGGGGGGCGCGCCACGAAATCCTGCGGTGGCAGGCCGCCTCCGCCCGGGAGTGGCAGGGCGACGAGACCATCGAGCTGTGGGACGGCACCCTCTGAACCATTACACCGGAGGTAATCCAAATGGATATCCTGCATTTCCTTCAGGACGCGGTGGACCGCCGCGCTTCCGACATCTTCATCATTGCCGGGCTGCCGGTGACCTTCAAGGTCAACGGCCAGCTCCTGCGCGCCGACGGCGGACGGCTCACCCCCGCCGACTCCCAGGCCCTCATCCAGGGGGCCTACGCGCTCGCGGGCCGGGAGATCGCCATCGTCGAAGGCGGAGGCGACGACGACTTCTCCTTCGCGCTCCAGGGGGTGTCGCGCTTCCGGATCAGCGCATACAAACAACGCGGTTCGCTCGCCGCGGTCATCCGCGTCATCACCTTTGAGCTGCCCAACCCGCACGACCTTGGCATTCCAGACGGGGTGCTCTCCCTCGCGGAGATGCAAAAGGGACTCGTGCTCGTCACCGGCCCGGCCGGGTGCGGCAAATCGACGACGCTCGCCTGCGTGATCGACGCGATCAACAACTCCCGCAGCGCCCACGTCATCACGCTGGAGGACCCCATCGAGTTCCTCCACCGGCACAAGCATTCCATCGTCAGCCAGCGGGAGGTCGCGACCGACACCCAGAGCTATGTGACGGCGCTGCGCGCCGCGCTCCGCCAGTCGCCCGACGTCATCCTGCTCGGCGAGATGCGCGATCACGAGACGATCAGCGTCGCCATGACCGCCGCCGAAACGGGGCACCTCGTCCTGTCGACGCTGCACACGGTCGGCGCGGCCAACACGATCGACCGGGTCATCGACGTCTTCCCGCCCAACCAGCAGCAGCAGGTGCGCGTCCAGCTTTCGATGGTGCTGCGCGCGGTCGTCTCCCAGCAGCTTATCCCCACGGTGGACGGAGGGCTCGTCCCCGCGTTCGAGATCCTGCTCGCCAACGACGCGGTGCGCAACATGATCCGCGAATCCAAGGTGCACCAGATCGGCGGAGTGATCTACTCCTCCTCCTCGCAGGGGATGTGCGACATGGACAGCAGCATCCTGCGGCTCTTCAGCGACGGCGTGATCTCGCGGGAGAACGCGCTGCTCTACAGCACCAACCCCGACGCCCTCGCGCGCAAGCTCGGCGGGACCGGGCGCTGACGCGCCCCGCCGTCCGGCAGGCTTTTTCCCGGCGGCCGTCCCAAAAGGGACGGCCGCTTTTCCGCGCGCGAAAAGCGCGGGACCGGGGCGGAAAACGGCGCCCTGCGGGCGCCCGTGCGAAGGACGCGTCCTTCGCGCGCGGGCGGCTGCGCCGCCCGGTTTTCCGCCCCCGGCGCGCGCCGGCCGGCGGCCTCGCAAAAAAAGGATCGCGTCCTATTGACATTTGGCGGCGATGGGATATAATAAACATATGAACAATAGCTCATATGAAAGGTGATTCGAATGATAGACAAGGACGGCATGGAACGCTGCGACTACATCCACGCGCATGAGGACATCGTAAACGCCGTCAACGCGCAGATGCCCGACGAGGAGATCCTCTACGACCTCGCCGAGCTCTTCAAGGTGTTCGGCGACTCCACCCGCATCAAGATCCTCTACGTGCTCTTTGAGTCGGAGATGTGCGTGTGCGATATCGCACAGCTTCTCAATATGAACCAGTCGGCGATCTCCCACCAGCTGCGGGTGCTCAAGCAGTCCAAGCTGGTCAAATACCGCCGCGACGGCAAAACCGTATTCTATTCCCTGGCAGACGGGCATGTCCGCACCATCCTGGGGCAGGGCATGGAGCACGTCGCCGAATAAATCGACTGAACGGAGGAACCACCCATGAAAAAGACTTTTCGCCTGCGCGACCTCGACTGCGCCAACTGCGCCGCCAAAATGGAAAACGCGATCAACAAGCTCGACGGCGTCCAGAGCGCAACGGTAAGCTTCATGACCCAGCGCCTCACGCTCGAGGCGGACGACGCGCGTTTCGACGAGGTGCTCAAGGAAGCGGTGCGCGTCTGCAGGAAGGTCGAGCCCGACTGCACCGTGCTCGTCTGAGTCCCCTCTCCGCCTTCCCAAATCTTTTTTTGGAGGTCCGCGCCATGTCCAAAAAACAAAGACGGACCCTGGTCCGTCTGATCATCGGCGCGGCGGCCTTTGCCGCCGCGCTCCTCATCCCCCTCGGGGGCGTCTTCCGGCTCGCCCTCTTCCTCGTGCCCTACTTCGTCATCGGCGGCGACGTGTTGCTGCGCGCCCTGCGCAACATCGCGCACGGGCAGGTGTTCGACGAGAACTTCCTGATGGCGGTCGCCACGGTGGGCGCCTTCTGCGTGGGCGAATACCCCGAAGGGGTCGCCGTCATGCTCTTCTACCAGGTGGGCGAGCTCTTCCAGAGCTACGCGGTCGGGCGTTCGCGCCAGTCGATCTCCGCCCTGATGGACATCCGCCCCGACTACGCCAACGTCCGCCGGGAGGGCGAGCTCGTCCGGGTCGACCCCGAGGAGGTCTCCGTCGACGACCTGATCGTCGTGAAGCCGGGCGAACGGGTGCCGCTCGACGGCGTGATCGCCGAGGGCAGCTCCACGCTGGACACCGCCGCGCTCACCGGCGAATCCCTCCCCCGCGACGCAGCGCCCGGCGACGCGGTCATCAGCGGCTGCATCAACCTGAGCGGCCTGCTCACCGTCCGCGTCTCCCGCGTCTACGGGGAATCGACCGTGGCCAAAATCCTCGACCTCGTCGAAAACGCGAGCAGCAAAAAGGCGAAGGCGGAAAACTTCATCACCCGCTTCGCCCGCTGGTATACCCCCGCCGTCGTCATCGGCGCGGCGCTGCTCGCGGTCGTCCCGCCGCTCGTCACGGGCGGTCCCTTCCCGATGTGGATTCACCGCGCGCTCATCTTCCTGGTCATCTCCTGCCCCTGCGCGCTCGTCATCTCGGTGCCGCTCTCCTTTTTCGGCGGCATCGGCGGGGCGTCCAAATGCGGCATCCTTGTCAAGGGCAGCAACTACCTCGAGGCGCTCGCCGGGACCGAAACGGTCGTCTTCGACAAGACCGGCACCCTCACCAAGGGTTCCTTCCGGGTCACGGCGGTGCATCCCGACGAGATCTCCGAGGACCGGCTGCTCGAGCTGGCGGCGCTCGCCGAGAGCTATTCAAGCCACCCGATCGCCCTTTCGCTGCGGGCCGCCTACGGGAAGGAGCCCGACGAAACCCGCGTCTCCGGCGTGGAGGAGGTCTCCGGCCGGGGCGTGAAGGCCACGGTCGACGGACGAAAGGTGTGCGCCGGCAACGGGAAGCTGATGGACGAGGCGGGCGCCGTGTGGCACGACTGCCACCTGTCCGGCACGACCGTCCACGTCGCGGTGGACGGGGAGTATGCGGGGCACATCGTGATCTCCGACGAGGTCAAGGAGGACGCCCGCGAGGCGGTCTCCGCCCTGCGCGAGGCGGGCGTGCGCAAAACGGTGATGCTCACCGGGGACGCCGAGCCGGTCGCCGCCCAGGTGGCGAAGGAGCTCGGACTCGACGAGTACCACGCGGGCCTGCTCCCGGCCGACAAGGTCGACCGGATGGAGCGGCTGCTCGCGGAAAAATCCCCGCGCGGGGTGCTCGCCTTCGTGGGCGACGGTATCAACGACGCGCCCGTCCTCTCCCGCGCCGACATCGGCATCGCGATGGGCGGACTCGGCTCCGACGCGGCCATCGAGGCCGCCGACGTGGTCATCATGGACGACCGCCCCTCCAAGCTCGCTGCGGCGATCAAAATCTCCCGCAGGACGCTTGCCATCGTGCGGCAGAACATCGTCTTCGCGCTCGCCGTCAAGGCGCTTGTGCTTCTGCTCGGCGCGCTCGGCGACGCCAATATGTGGGAGGCCGTCTTTGCCGACGTGGGCGTTTCGGTGATCGCCATCCTCAACGCCACCCGCGCGCTGAACGTCAAAAACCTCTGAGCTTCCCCCTCCTGATTCAAAAGGGTCCGGCGCGGTTTTAAAAAACCGCGCCGGACCCTTTCGCGCGCCGCATGGGAATGAACCAAATCCCCCAAAAACGAATACCATGAAGTAATCATCGTTTTAGGAGGATTTTTTATGAATCATACCGCGGAACCCTTACACTTTTTCCTCGGAGCGAACACGCCGCAGGGGTTCGTTTCGCGTTTTGACCAGCTCGCCGACCCTGCGGGCGGGTGGCGTGAATTCGTCATAAAGGGCGGCCCCGGGACGGGGAAATCCACGCTGATGAAACGCGTCGCCGCAGCCGCCGAGGGCCGCTGCGAACAGATCGAGCTGATCCACTGCTCCTCCGATGCGGACTCGCTCGACGGGGTCATCCTGCACGACGTCAAGACTTCGATTGCTGATGGTACCTCCCCCCACGCGGGCGTTCCCAATATAATCAATTTGACATCGGCCGGCGGGCGCGGTAAACTGACATCGTACGCCCGACACCCGAAACTCGCGAGGTATCCGGATGAAGGATTATCAGCGGCAATATCCCTCTTTTTCCCTCTGCGGCCTCTTCTGCGGCCTCTGCCCCATCCACCATATGGAGAACGGCTGTCCCGGCTGCGGCGGCGGGGACGGCCACCAGCCCTGCGCGGTCATCCGGTGCGGCCGGGAGCACGGCGGGCCCGAATTCTGCTGCGACTGTCCCGCCTACCCCTGCGAGCGCTACCTCGAGCCGCCCCTCTACGACCAGCTCCTGCCCTCCCGGAACGCCCGCCGGGACCTGGACAGGCTGAAGGCGGAGGGCCTGCCCGCCTTCCGCGCGGAGCTCGACGAAAAGACCGCCATCCTGCGGGAACTGCTGGCGCGCTATAACGACGGACGGCGTAAGACCCTCTTCTGCGTCGCCGTGAACCTCCTGCCGCTTTCCGAGGTCCGCCGCGTCATGGAGCGGCTCGCGGCGGAGGAGGCGTCCCCCGGCGGCCCGGGGGACCCGAAGGCCCGGGCCGAGCTGGCCGCGGGCCTCTTCCGGCAGGCCGCGTCGGAAGGCGGGATCGAACTGAAGCTGCACAAAAAGCCCCGGCGGAAATAGCCCAAAGACAGCCGCCCGGACGCGAACGCGTCCGGGCGGCTGTCTTTGGAGGTGATGTGTATGATGTGAGAGGCGTTTTGTATTCACCGCTTCAGCGCCCGTCCGGGCCGGACGGCGCCGTGTGTCCGCAGCGGCAGCCGGAACGGCCCTTGCAGCCGGAGCAGCCGACGCACTCGCCGTTTTTGGCCTTGCGCACCGCGTACCGCACCGCACAGAAGGCCGCCAGCAGGATCACGCCCAAAATCACCCAGGTAACCATAGAGGTCCTCGCTTTCCGCCGCGCCGGGGAGGTCCTCCGCCCTCCCGCGCGGCGGGAGAGGGCGGAGGCGTTTGCCGTCGTCAGGCGCCTGCGCCGACCGTCGCGGGCTTGCGCATCTTCCTATCGGGGTTGCAGCTGCGGAAGAGCAGGTAGAGCAGGGCGGCCACGCAGCAGAGCGCGAGCACCTGCCCGGCCCCGAACGGCACGCCGTAGAAGAACGCTCCGCCGAGCTGGTTGATGATGAAGGCCATGATGTATGCCATACCGGTCATGTAACCGATCGCAAACCAGGTCCATTTCGCGCTCATCATTTCCCTGCGGATCGCGCCGATCGCCGCGAAGCAGGGGGCGCAGGTCAGGTTGAAGACCATGAAGGCCAGGGCGCTCGCGCTCGTCGCGAAGAGGGTTGGCAGGGACGCCAGCAGCGCCGGGTCGTCCTCGCCGACCTCTCCGAGCCCGAACAGCACGCCGAAGGTGCCGACGACGTTCTCCTTCGCCACCAGTCCGGAGACGCTCGCCACGGCCGCCTGCCAGTTGCCGAAGCCCAGCGGGGCGAAGATCGGAGCGATCACGCCGCCAATCGCCGCGAGCATACTCATGTTCTCATCCTCCACCATGCCGAAGCCGCCGGCCGTAAAGCCGAAATTCTGGAGGAACCAGATCACGCCGCACGCCACGAAGATGACGGTGCCGGCCTTGATGATGAACGCCTTGCCGCGCTCCCACATGTGGATCAGCACGCCCTTCGGCGCCGGGAAGTGGTACTGCGGAAGCTCCATGACGAAGGGGGCGGGGTCGCCCGCGAACATCCTCGTCTTCTTGAGGATGACGCCCGAGAGGATGACCATGAAGATGCCGAAGAAGTAGGTCGCCGGGGCCATCCAGGTAATCTCCGGGAAGACCGCGCCCGCAATCAGCGCGATGATCGGCAGCTTCGCGCCGCAGGGGATGAAGGTGGTCGTCATGATCGTCATGCGGCGGTCCTTCTCGTTTTCGATCGTGCGGGTCGCCATAATCCCCGGCACGCCGCAGCCGGAGGAGATCAGCATCGGGATGAACGACTTGCCCGAAAGACCGAATTTGCGGAAGATCCGGTCCATGATGAAGGCCACGCGCGCCATATAGCCGCAATCCTCGAGGATGGAGAGGAAGAAGAAGAGGATAAACATCTGCGGGACGAAGCCGAGCACCGCGCCCACGCCGCCGATGATGCCGTCGACCACGAGGCCGGTGAGCCATTCGGCGGCGCCGGCCGCCTCGAGCCAGCCGCCGGCGAGGGGCTGGACCGTCTCCGCGAAGAGGGTGTCGTTGGTCCAGTCGGTTACGATCGTGCCGAGCCAGGAGACGGACACATAGTAGACGACGAACATGACCGCCGCGAAGATCGGCAGGGCCAGCCAGCGGTTGGTGACCACCTTGTCGATTCTGTCCGAGGTGGTCATGCCGGCGTTCTTTTTCTGCACGCAGCTTTTCATCAGCCCGGAGATGTACTGGTACCGCTCGTTGGTGATGATGCTCTCGCTGTCGTCGTCGAACTGCTTCTCGCAGTCGGAGACGATCGTCTCGAGCTCCGCCTTGACGTCCGCGGGGAGCCGGAGCCGTTCAAGCACCCTCGCGTCCCGCTCGAACAGCTTGATGCTGTACCACCGGGCGTTCTCCGCCGGGACGAGGTCCGCGGCCAACTCCCGGATCCGCGCCAGCGCGTCCTCCACGGGTCCCGAAAAGGTGTGCTGCGGGCGGGTCATGATCCCCGCCCTCGCCATCTGCACCGCGCGGTCGGCCACCTCTTTCGAGCCGGCGCCCTTGACCGCCGAAGTCTCGATCACCTCGCAGCCGAGCGCCGCCGCCAGCTTGTGGGTGTCGATCCGGTCGCCGTTCTTTTTGACGATGTCGATCATGTTCAGCGCGATGATCACCGGGATGCCCATCTCGGTCACCTGGGTGGTCAGGTAGAGGTTGCGCTCGATGTTCGAGGCGTCCACGAGGTTGATGACCACGTCGGGATGCTCGTTCATGATGTAGTCCCGTGTGACGACCTCCTCGAGCGTATAGGGAGAAAGCGAGTAGATGCCGGGAAGGTCGGTCACGATGACGTCCTGATGCCCCCGGAGCTTTCCCTCCTTCTTTTCGACCGTGACGCCCGGCCAGTTCCCCACGTACTGGCTCGAACCGGTCAGGTCGTTGAACATCGTTGTCTTGCCGCAGTTCGGATTGCCTGCGAGCGCAAGCTTGATTGCCATTTCCGTTTACCCCCTCTGCGGGATTCCCCGCTGACTGACGTTGCACATATTAGCGGAAGCTAACCCATCCGCCGAAAAAACGCGGCTCCGCCGCCGGTCCCGCCGTCTATTCGACGAGGATGTTTTCCGCCTCGTTCCTGCGGATGGAGAGCTCGTATCCGCGGATGGTGATCTCCACCGGGTCGCCCAGCGGGGCCACCTTGCGCACATAGACGGGCGTGCCCTTGGTGATGCCCATGTCCATGATCCGCCGCTTGAGCGCGCCTTCGCCGCCCAGCTTGGCGACGGTCACCGTTTCGCCGCATTTGACCTCTTTGAGTGTCTTCATACCGATCCTCCTCAAACCATGATTTTGCTTGCCATCGCCTTGCTCAGGGCGATCCGGGTGTCCTTCACATTGACGATCAGGTTTCCGCCCATCTCCGAAACGATCGTGACCTTCCCGCCCTCCACAAAGCCGAGACTCTCCAGAAAGCGCCGGGTCTCTTCCTTCCCGTGGATCCCCCTGACGGTCGTTTTTTCGCCTGTCCGCGCCATCGTTAACGGCATCTCCACTGTTCTCCCCTCTCTGGTATCGCTGTGCGGGCGGCGCCCGCCTGGCATATGGTTAGACGTAACTAACCTTTTACGGGCATAGTTTACCATTGCTAACCTATTTTGTCAATCCTTTGACGAAAAAATTTTCCCGCCTTGCGCGAAAAAAGGAACTGTGTTAGAATAAGCGCAGATGAGCGGAAACGAATTTGTGGAGTTCCCACGAATTTGTTTTCTGAGGCTAACAACAGCGAGGGAGATTACCATGCGTATTCAAGAGTCCGCGGAAAATTATCTGGAAGCGATCCTGGTGCTGAAAAAGGAGGCGGGCGCGGTCCGTTCGATCGACGTGGCGCGCCACATGAACTTCACCAAGCCGAGCGTGAGCCGCGCCATGAGCCTCTTCCGCGAGAACGGCTATATCACGATGGATAAAGAGGGCTGGATCGAGCTGACCGACGCGGGCCGCGAAATCGCCGAGCGCATCTACGAGCGCCACAGCTGCCTGACCGACTGGCTGACCGCGCTGGGCGTCTCCCCCGAAACCGCCGCGGCGGACGCCTGCCGGATGGAGCACGACATCAGCGAGGAAACCTTCGATAAGCTCCGGGAGCATATCCGGCGGTACGCGGGGAAATGACCCGCCTTCCTCCGGCCGGGGACGGCGGGCGCCGCCTCCAGGTTTTTCATTTCAGGCCCTTGACAAACCGTCTTGCGGCGTGATAAGATAAGCGCAGGTTAGCGGTAGCTAATCGTCGGAACGCGGACGTTTCCGCCTTTTCTTTTCCCCTTCGGTTAGCTTTTGCAAACCGAAGCCGGGCGGCGCGTCCGGCCCGTGCGGCCTCCCGCTTTTTTGTCCGGGAAGCCGGTGTTCCCCATCCACAGCGCACAGCCGCGGCAGACCGCGGCTGTGCGCTTCCTCCTTTCCGGCCAAAGCATCTGCAAAGGAGTGGTATGCCATGCTCTCCCCCGCGTCTATCCGTTACCTGCTCGCGGTCTACGAGCTCTCCGACGGCGGCGCCGCCGTGCGGTCGGTCGATATCGCGAACGCCCTCAAGGTCAGCCGGGCCAGCGTCGTCAAGTGCCTCAAGCGGCTGGCCGGGGAGGGGATGATCCGCAAGGAGCACTACGGCGCCGTGCAGCTCACTCCCGAGGGCGTGCGGGAGTCCAACCGCATCTTCACCGAGTACACCCTGCTCTATGCGTTCTTTTTGCAGCGTCTGGGCGTGCCGCCCGGCTGCGCGCGGCGGGACGCCGTCTCGGCGCTCTGCGCCTTCACCGCGGAAAGCCGGGAGCAGCTGATCCGCCGTGTGCTCGAACCGTCCTTCGCGGAGGAGTCATAGCCGCATCGTATCATTCGGGACGGCGGGGCCGGCGCGGACGCGCCGGCCCCGTTTTCGCATCCGCCGGCGGCATAGGGAGCGTTGTCCGCCTCATAGGCTGTGATGAGGTGAAGCCTATGAAACCCGCCGTGTTTTTCGTCACCGAGACCTTCCGCTCCGCGTCCGAAAAGGCCCGGACGGACGCCCTCCAAGAAGCGGTCGACCAGTATCTTGCCCGCGCCCTGCGCCGCGGGGAATCGCCCGCGCCGCCCGCCGGGCGGGAGGACGCGGGAGGCGCGGAGACATGACCTGCGCGATCTACTGCCGGCTCAGCCGGGAGGACGCGGAAAAGATCCGGGAGAGCGAGAGCATCCAGAACCAGAAGGCGATGCTGGCCGACTACGCCGCCAGCCAGGGCTGGGAGGTCGGCGCGGTCTACTGCGACGAGGACTATTCGGGCGCCGACCGGGACCGCCCCGGCTGGAACGCCATGCTCGCCGCAGCAGAGCGCCGGGAGTTCCAGATCGTCCTCTGCAAGACGCAGTCCCGTTTCACGCGCGACATGGAGCTCGTGGAAAAATACCTCCACGGGCTGTTCCCGCTGTGGGGCATCCGGTTCGTGGCGGTGGTGGACCACGTCGACACCGACCTCAAGGGCAACAAAAAGGCCCGCCAGATTAACGGCCTTATCAACGAGTGGTATCTCGAGGACCTGTCGGAGAACATCCGCGCGGTGTTCGCGCAAAAGCGCAGCGCGGGCAAATACATCGGCAGCATCCCCGCCTACGGCTACCGGAAGGACCCCGCCGACCACAACCATCTCTTGGTCGAACCGGAGGCGGCGGAGGTGGTCCGGAGCATCTTCTCCCTCTGCCTGGAGGGGTTCGGCAAGCAGAAGATCGCCGCCCTGCTCAACGAACGGGGGATTCCCAGCCCCTCCGCCTATAAGCGCGCCCGCGGCTGGACCCGCGGCGAGGCCGGCGCCGACGGCTGGAACCGCACAACGGTGGGGCGGATTCTGCGCAGCGAGCTCTACACCGGTACGATGGTGCAGGGAACCAAGCGCCGGGTGAGCTACAAATCCAAGGCGTGCGCCGGGGTCCCGAAGGAGGCGTGGTGCCGCGTGGAGGGGACCCACGAGGCCATTGTCGACCGGGCGTCCTTCGACGCGGCGCAGGCGCTGCTTGACCGCCGCACCCGTTCCGGCGGGACGGGCGAGCCCCACCCGCTTGCCGGCATCGCGCGGTGCGCCGATTGCGGCGGGCCGCTCGTCAAGGTGTCGCAGCTCTACAAGGGGGTGCGGCGCTCCTACCTGCAATGCGGGCGCTACGCCTCCTCGCGGCCGCATCCGAACTGCACCCGCCATTCCGTCCGCCTCGACGCGCTGACCGGCGTCGTGGAGGAACGCGTCCGCGCGCTGGTGCGCACCCGCTACCGGCTTCCCAGCCCCGAACGGCTGCTGCCCCCCGGCGAAGCGGAAGCCCGCCTCCGCCGGGAGCGGGCGGAGGCGCTGGAATTGCAAAACCAGATCGCCCGGCGTTCGAGGGCGCTCGAAACCCTCTGCCTCGACCGGGCGGACGGCCTCATCGGGCGGGAGGAGTTCGCCGGGATGAGCGCGCGCTTCCGGGAGGAGCGGCAGGCGCTCCAGGCCCGGCTGGACGCGCTGGAGGCCCGGATGCGGGAGGCTCCCCCGGAGCCGCCCGGCCTTCTGGCAAAGCGCGCGGAAGCGCTGCTGAGGCTCGATCCCATGCCGCGCGAGCTGCTCGTCCTGCTGGTCGACACCGTCACGGTCGGCGAACGGCGGCCGGACGGCACGCAGGAGGTTTCGATCCGCTGGCTGCTCTGAGCATTCCGCCAGACCCGTTGGAGCGTTGGATCTGGCTCCACGGCTTTTTCCGTCAACTCCCGGCCGCTGTTCTCCCATGCGCGTGCGGCTTCCAGCCCCACCCGAAACGAAAGGCGCGCGGTATTCGATTCCGCGACACCCGCCCATGTGATCGAACCCAAATATCCGGGCGCGTTCGAGCAGGTCGTCGACCTGTCCTCCTGCTGGGACGAGCACGCGCTCTTCGAGTCGCGCGAGGCGATCATGGCGCTGGCGGCAAAGATCAGCCGCTGCCACGAGCACTGCTGCCGCTTCCTCGGCGCGGCGGGAAGCCTGCTCTCCGACACCTACCGCATCGCGCTCGAGGGCACCTCGGTCAGCAAGGTGGTCAAGGCGGCCCGGCGCATCGCGCTCAGCGAGTTCAAAGGCGGACCCGGGGGCCAGGGCCGCGAATCGGTACGCTTCCTCTCCTGCGTCACCAACAAGGGCCCCGTCCTCTTCGACGGCACCGCCAAGGCGCTCTGCGACCGCATCTACCTCGTCGACGACGTCTATGGCGCCGCCTCCCGCCTCTTCCTCTCCGCCCTGCGCAGCCAGGCGCTCGAGGCCGGCTGGGATGTCATCACCTGTTACTGCCCCCTCTCCCCGTTTGAGAAGATCGAGCACCTCTTCATCCCCGCCCTCCGGCTCGGCTTCATGACCGCCAACGACAACCACCTGCCCGACGTCGAACCCTATAAGATCGTGCGGTCCAGGCGGTTCACCGACGCCGAACAGATCCGCGCCCACAGAAAACGCATCACCTTCAACAGAAAGGCCTCCGCGCAGATGCTCGAGCAGGCCGCCCGCCTGCTGGCCGAGGCCAAGGCCCTGCACGACCAGCTCGAGGGCTACTATACGGGCGCCATGAATTTCGCGGCGGTCGACGCCGTGGGCGAACGCACGCTGCAAAAATACGAGCATATCTTCCAGAGCTACGGACTCTGACGCAGGTCGTCTCCTGTCGCGGATGAGGGCCGCCGGCAAGCTGCCGGCGGCCCTTTGATCATGCTGATAAAAAACCGGACCGGCGGCAGCCGGTCCGGTTTTTCTTGCAGTTCTATCGGGATCACGCGCGCTCCTTCCGCTCCGCGATGGCAAACTGGTCGCGCCCCGCTTTCTTCGCGTCGTAGAGCGCCTCGTCCGCCGCCTGGTAGAGCGCGGCGTAGTTGTCCCCCGCGCGGGAAAGCGCCGCGCCCACGCTGATCGTGATCCGGCCGCCCTCCGCCAGCGGCAGGTCGCGCGCCCGGGAGCAGAGCGCGGCGCATTTGTTGAAGAGGAATTCGCGGTTTTTAATCCGCGGCAGATAGACGAGGAATTCGTCCCCGCCCGGGCGCCCGACGATGTCGTCCGCACGGAAGCTCGAGCGCAGCAGCCCGGCTATCTGCCCGAGCGCCTCATCCCCCTGCATGTGCCCGTAGGTATCGTTGATCTGCTTGAAGTAGTCGATGTCGATGAGCAGCAGCGCCCCCCTCTCCCCCTCCCGCATACGGGAAAGGCTCGCACGCACGTGGGTCTGGCACGCCTCGGAATTGAAGACGTGGGTCAGGCTGTCGAGCTGGGCCCGCTCCATCAACTGGTCCTTCTCCTGCCGCTCCTCGTCGATCACATTGATCCTTCCGAGGGCGTAGGCGGGCTCGTCGCCGTCGTAGACCGTCTCCAGCGCGATGCGCAGCCAGTGGGACATGCCGTCGATGCACTCGGTGTAGAGCTCGTGGACGCCGTCCTCCCGCGAGCGGACCACCTTGAGGAAGGCCTCCCGCCGCTGTGCCTCCCGCTCGGTTTCGGGGCGCACGGAGTAATCGTAACGGAGGAGATCGGGCTCGCTGCCGCCCTTGGAGGGGTCGGAGACAAACATCGTGTTGTTGCGGTAGCTGTATTCAAAGAAGTATTCGTTCACCAGCGCGTAGACGCGGAAATGCTTTTTCAGCTCCAGAGCCGCCTCCCGGCTGGCCCGGACACGCCGCCGCAGGGAGAGCAGTAGAACCGCGATGACCGCCAGCGAGACGACGACGATGGCCGCCACCGATTCCACCGGGTTGGCCATCAGGACCGCCCGGAAGGAAAAGGGTTGCTTTTGGAGGGTGTTCTGGTTGATGACCCCCTGGATCTCCGCAGTGGACAGCGTCATGATCGCCTTGTTGAGGATCGAAAGCAGCTCCTGCGGCGCGGGTTTGACCACCCCGTAGCAGAGCCGGCGCGGCTCGTAGGTCTGGGGGATCAGCTTGAGGTCGCGGAACTGCGGCTGGTTGATGAAATACTGCGCCATATAGGCGTCCACATAGGTGTAGTCCGCCTCTCCGGATTCCACCGCGCGGATGCAGTCGGCCACCTTGGCGTAGCGCGCGACCTGACCGACCGTCTCCCCGCGGTAGGGGCTCGTGGTCGTCAGGGCCAGCCGCTTGCCCTTGATCGTCTCCTCGCTGCTCCCCTCCTTCATCATCAGCAGGTATTGGGAGGAGATGTAGGGCCGCGTCATCGAAAGGTGCCGCTCCCGCGCGAGGTCGTAGTCGTAGGGGATGCCAGCCGCGAGGTCGATCCCGCCCTGCTCGGCAAGGCTGTAGAGCTCCTCGGGGGAATCGACGGGCACCAGTTCGAACGCAAGGCCCGTTTTATCCGAGATCAGCCTCAGCAGGTCGGCCGAGATGCCGTCGAGCTCCCCCGTCCGTTCATCCAGGTACTGCAGAGGCGGCTGCTCGGTCAGCACCCCCACCCGCAGGGCCCCCGCCCCGTCGATGTACGCCGCCTCCGCGTCGGTCCACCCGCAGGGCCCCCGCCCCGTCGATGTACGCCGCCTCCGCGTCGGTCAGCCGGAGGTCCTCGCCTGTGGTGGTAAAGTACTTCTCATAAAGCCGGTTGGAGAAGGTGGGGTCGGTCTGCTCAATGCTCATGATGGCGGAGTTGAGCTCCTCCATCATCTCCGCGTTTTTCCCCTTGGTGGTGATGAAATAGAACGGCTTGGGGGCAAACCGCGCGACGGCGCGCGACCCTTCGACATAATTCAGGCTCGTGTTGAGCAGCGCGTCCGCGCTGCCCTCCCGGACTGCCTCGAGCTGCTCCTCGATGGTGTCGCGGTAGACGTACACGGGCGTGATCAGGTTCATCGCGCAGTAGTCCTCAAGCTCCCGCTGCATCCGGCCGCCCTGGGACGCCTCCGCCACCGCTACCCGGATGGTCTGCTGCACCTGGGAGTTGATGACGACTTCCTGCACGTCGTCATAGGGCACCTGGAGCACCGTTTCGACCACGCCGTAGTTGTGGCTGGCGTAGTCGAACATCTCTCCCATCTGCTCGGTGTAGAGCATCGCGCCCATCAGGTCGATCTCGCCCTCCTGCAGCATCCCCATCAGGGCGGACAGGCTGTCGTCCATCGTGCCCGGCACCTGCACGAACTCATAGTCCCAGCCGGTATACTGCGCGATTTCCTCCAGATATTCATAAGTGTAGCCGCTGTAATTCCCAAACTCGTCAAAGTCGGTCAGCCCGGCCTGGACGGGATAGGCGACCCGCACGACGCGGTCTTCCTGCCCGGCGGCCGCGGCAGGAAGCGACCAGCCGCCGGCGAGCAGCGCCGCAGCCAGCAGGAGGCCGATCCATTTTTTCAGCATACGATCACTCGATTCCGTTTTTCGGGGTCGCTCCCCGGTCGCAGAACAAGCCGCTTTTTGGGCGGCAAAGACTATATATGACTTATTATACCGGATTTCCGGCACCGGGGCAAGGAATCCTGAAGAATAAACGGTTTTTTGCCTATTTTGCCAGAAAAAGACCTCTAAAATTTCCTCTTTTGACGGGAGCGTGCAGGCCTGAAAAATTCCGGAGAACTTTGCGGGAAGTTTTTCATCATTCACACCGTATTCACAGATTTTTGCCCTGTCCAACACATTCCCGACATATGATGAGGCGGTAAAAGCCGGAAAGAACGGCTGACTCTGTCAAATCAGCGCCGGCCCCGGCCGGAGATAGGAGTGGGAAGCATGAAACATTTCCTGAACAAAAAGAATGTCGCGTCGGCCGCCATCGTCATTGCGCTGGGCGCGGTCGCGGTCTCCACCGTCGTGCTGGCCGCGGGCGGGGGCCCCGGCGGCGGGGGCGGCCCGGGCGGCATGGGAGGCAACCTCGGCGAAATCGAGATGAGCGAGAGCGTCATCAGCGTCAAGCTCGCCGCCCCCGCCATCGGGAGCCTCACCCGCAGCACCGAATTCATCGGCAGGATCGAGCCGGGCGAGAGCGTCAACGTCTACCCCGAGGTCGCCGGCAAGGTGACGGCGGTCCACTTTACGGCGGGCGACACCGTCAAGGCGGGCGACCTGCTCTTCGAGATGGACGACAGCGACGCGCAGCTCGACTATGAGATCGCGCAGGCGAGCTACGACTCCAAGGTCATCTCCGCCGACACCACCCTCGGCAGCAGCTACGAATCCAACCTGCTCTCGCTGGAATCCAGCCTCAAGAGCGCCCAGCAGTCGCTGAACAACGCGCGCATCGAGCTGCGCGACTACAACGACGACAGCGAGGACTCCCTCATCTCCGCGCAGAAGGCGATGGACAAGGCGGAGACCACGATGCGCGCGGCCGAGGCGGAGCTCGACGCCTACGCGGAGGCGAACCCCGGCGACAAGTCGAGCGAAACCTATAAGGACCTCGTGTCGGCGGTCTCCAAGGCGGAAAGCGCCTACAGCGTGGCGCGCAGCACCGTCAACGACCTGGAAAACGACGACGACAGCACCCTGCGCAGCCTGCGCAACAGCTACAAGAACGCGCAGACCAACTACGAGACCGCGCTCGAAAAATACAACCTCGCGAAGGGCTCCTCCCTCGAGGACACCAAGGCGAGCGTCGACAACTCCCTCAAATCCGCCCAGCTCTCCCTCGAGCAGAGCGCCAAGAAGCTGGAGAAGTACAAGGTCTATTCCCCCATCGACGGGGTGATCGAGGCGAGCTCGGTGAACGAGCATGAGAATGCGTCGACCCAGACCGCGGCCTTCACGATCTCCAACAAGAACCAGATGTCGGTCACCTTCAACGCCACGGCGGACGCGGCGACCGCGCTTTCGATCGGCGACGAGGTTACCGTCCAGAAGAGCGGGAACGACTATACCGCCATCATCACCTCGATCGACTCCAAGGCGGACGAAGGCACCGGCCTCTTCCCCGTCGAAGCCCAGATCCAGGACGACGGCGGCGCGCTGCTCTCGGGCGTGACCGTCAAGGTCTCCGCCGCCACCCAGAGGGCGGAGAACGCCCTGCTCGTCCCGATCGACAGCGTCTACTACGAGGATGGGCAGGCATACGTCTTTACATACGCGGACGGCGAGGCCCACCGCACCGACTTTGAAACGGGCATGTCCAACAGCGAGACGGTCGTCGCCCTCTCCGGCCTCGACGAAAACAGCCGGATCATCACCACCTGGCACCCCGACCTCAAGGACGGCGCCAAGGTGCAGCTTGCCGAGGGGCAGGCCGACCCCGAAGCGGACGCCGCCGAACAGGAATCCGCCGCAGGGACGGCCGTACAGGAGGATTAACCGCTGATGACACTTCCAAAATTAGCCGTCAAACGGCCGGTATCGGTGCTCATGTGCGTGCTCTGCCTGTTGGTCTTCGGCGTCTCCTCGATCTTCGGCATGGAGATGGAATCCACGCCCGAGATGTCGATGCCCATCTTCATGGTCCGCACCGGCTATTCGGGCGCGTCGCCGGAGGAGGTCGACGAATTGATTACCGATGTGATCGAATCGGCGCTCTCCACCGTCAGCGACGTGGAGAGCATGACCTCGCGCTCGTCGGAGGGCTCCTCCATGACCACGCTGGAGTTCGACTACAACACCGACATGGACGAAAAGTACGACGAGATCAACGAGGCGCTCCAGCGGGTGCGCCTGCCCGACTCAGCGGACGACCCGACCATCATGGAGATGAGCATGGACTCCTCCTCCGTCATGGACCTGTCGATCACCACCCCCGCGACCGGGGACAACATCTACTCCTACATCGAGGACACCGTCGTGCCCGAAATCGAGCGGATCTCCGGCGTCTCGGAGGTGAGCATGCGCGGCGGCACCCGCGAATACATCCAAGTGGAGCTCCGGGAGGAGGAGATGGAGCAGTACGGCCTTTCGATGACCGACATCTCCAGCGCCATCTCTTCCGCCGATTTCACCACCACCGTGGGCGAGATCAACCGCGGCGAGGTCAGCCTGACGCTCCAGGGCGGCATGAACTACGACACCTATGAGAGCCTCGAAACGATCCCCATCTCCCTGGCCTCGGGGGACATCATCCACGTCTCCGACGTGGCCAACGTCACGATGGCCGAGCAGAGCATGTCCTCCATCAGCCGCTACAACGGCATGGACAACATCTCCCTCTCCGTCTCCAAAAACCAGTCCGCCAACACGATCGACGTGTGCAACCAGGTCGTGAGCGTGGTGGACGACCTCAACCGGCAGGGGCTGGGGCTGGCCATCACCATCACCAGCAACTCGGGCGAAACGATCTATGAGAACATCATGAACGTCGTCCAGTCCCTCGTCCTCGGCCTCGCGCTGGCCATGCTCGTGCTGGTGGCCTTCCTCGGCGACTGGCGCGCCGCCTTCATCGTGGCGATCTCGATGCCGCTCTCCGTCTTCGCGGCGCTCGTGCTCATGGCGGCCTTCGGCATGACCATCAACATCATGTCGCTCGGCGGCCTCGTCGTGGGCATCGGCATGATGGTCGACAACTCGATCGTCGTGCTCGACTCCTGCTTCAAGGAGCAGGACGGCATCAAGAGCTACGACCAGGTGGCGGTCGAGGGCGCGAACCTCGTGAACTCCGCGATCATCGCCTCCACCGTCACGACGATCGTCGTCTTCCTGCCCATCTCCCTGATGAACGGCATGTCCGGCCAGCTCTTCAAGGAGGTCGGCTTCACGATCGTCTTCTCCCTGACCGCCTCGCTGATCTCGGCGCTGACGATGGTGCCGCTCCTCTTCGCGCGGATGCGGCCGCGGGAGAAGAAGGACTCCTGGGTCAACCGGCGGCTGCACAGCCTGGAAAGAGCCTACAAGCGGCTGCTGACCACCGCCCTGAACCACAAGCTCACCGTCATCATCATCGCGGTCGTGCTGCTGGCGGGCACCTTCGTCATGTTCACCCAGATCGACATGGAGCTGATGCCGTCGAGCGACGAGGGCTCGATCAGCATCTCCGTCACCACCAAGACCGGCCTCGACATCGACGCCACCGACGCCATCATGACCCGGGTGGAGGAGATCGTGGCGGCCCAGGAGGACGTGGAAAGCTATTCGATGCGGGGCAACGGCGGATCCGCCAGCCTCACCGTCTATCTGAAGGACGACCGCAGCCTCTCCACCGACGACTTCATCACTCTCATGCGCGAGCAGACCTCCGGCATCGACAACGCGTCGGTCGAGGTCGAGCAGCGCAGCTCGATGTCCTTCGGCAGCCGGGGCGTGCAGATCAACCTGACCGGCTCCAACCTGGATACGCTGCGGGAGGTCGCGGATGAGATCAAGACGGTCGTCGCCGGGTTCGACGGCATCGACTCGGCCTCCACCAGCCTCAGCGACGGCAGCCCGCGCGCCGAGATCATCGTCGACCCGGTCCAGGCCGCCGCCATCGGCACGACCCCCGCCTCCATCCTCTCCACCGCGAAAAACATGATCTCCGGCATCGACGCCGCCGACCTGCAGACCAGCGACCAGGAATACACCGTCAAGGTCATGTACCCCGAGGGCCGGTTCAAGGACGTCAGCGACCTCTCCGGCCTCATGATCCCCACCCGCAGCGGCGGGCAGGTGCCCATCACCGACGTGGCCGAGGTGGTCTTTAACAACGCCCCCTCGCAGATCCAGCGGCAGGACGGCGAATACCAGGTGTCCGTCACCGGGCAGACCGCGGCGGGCGTCTCCGCCACCCAGCTCTCCAACCAGATCATGGCCCGCGTCGGGCAGATGGACCTGCCCGACGGCGTGAGCATCGCGGCGGGCGGCAACATGCAGACGATGAACGAGGAGTTCGGCAAAATCTACAACGCGCTGGCGATCGCGGTCTTCCTCGTCTTCGTGGTCATGGCCATGCAGTTTGAATCGATGCGCTTCTCCCTCGTGGTCATGCTCTCGGTGCCCTTCTCGATGACCGGCGCGTTCCTGGCGCTGCTGCTCACCGGCATGACCATCTCGATGACCAGCCTCATCGGCCTCATCATGCTCGTCGGCATCGTCGTCAACAACGCGATCGTGCTGATCGACTACACCAACATCCTGCGGCGCGAGCAGGGGCTGGGCGCGCGGGACGCCCTGATCTTCGCGGCCCCCACCCGCCTGCGCCCCATCCTGATGACCACCCTGACCACCGTGCTCGGCCTCGTGCCGACCGCGGTCGGCATCGGCGGCAACGTCGAGATGATGCAGTCGATGTCGGTCGTCGTCATCGGCGGGCTCACCTTCTCGACCCTGATCACCCTCGTCCTGATCCCGACCGTCTACCTGCTGGCGGACGGCGAGGACCGCCGCAAAAAGGGCCGCCGGACGGGCAGGAAATCCCTCTTCCGCCGGAACCTCCGGGAGCAGCCCCAGGTCTCCGGCGACCCGGTCCCCGAAGAATTTCTCTGACCGGCAATCCCCTCCTATAAAAGGGGCCGCCCGGCGTCTGCCGGGCGGCCCCTTTGCGTATTCCTCCGCTTTTGGATCAGTCCCTCCCGCGCGCGCCGTCCGAGATCGTGTAGCCGTTCTTGCCCCGCTCCTTGGATTCGTAGAGAGCGGCGTCCGCGGCCCGGTAGAGGCCGTCGAAGCCGTCCCCCTGCCGGGGGGCGAAGGAGACGCCGATGCTGGCGGAGAGGTGCCAGTTCTTCTCCTCCGCGCCGTAGGCCCGGTCGAGCGCGGCGGAGAGCTCCGCCGCCTTTTCGGCCGCCCACGTCTCGTCCGGCGCGGCCACGAAGGCCGCGAACTCGTCGCCGCCGATGCGCCCGAGCAGGTCGTCCGCGCGGAAATGCCCGCGCAGGATGCGCGTGAATTCCCGGATGACCCCGTCCCCGAAGGCGTGGCCGTAGCTGTCGTTGGCCTGCTTGAAGTTGTCGATGTCGAAGATGAAGAAGGCGTACAGGCGACCCGGGTTCTCCCGCAGGCAGTCCTCGATCCGCCGCTGGGTCGCCGCCTTGGTAAACAGCCCGGTCATCTCGTCGGTCTGGGCGAGCAGGCGCATCCGTTCCTCCTGCTTCTTTTCCGCGTCGATGTTCTGCCGGTATACCAGCATGCGCAGGCTGCCGTCCCCCTCCAGCGGGACGAGCCGCGCGGTGATCCGCATCCAGTAGTACTCCCCGCCGTCCCTGCTGATCATGAGCTCATACCGCAGGGTCTCGCGGCCCTGCCGGAAGGCCCGCAGCACGTTTTCGGGCAGGAAGGTGTCAAGATACCCCTGCCGGAACTCCTCCTTGACCTGCTTTTCCGCGACGATCTGCAGCGCCTTGTCGTAGGGGATCCCGTGCGGGGCGCCGAGGCTTTCAAAATACTGCTCGGTGGCGTGGTTGGCGGGCCGGTTGGCGGTGATGTCCAGCTCGTAAATGTCTTCAAAGAGCTGACCGGTGGCCTTTTCAAACACCGTGCGCCGCTCCTGCTCGACCGACTGGGTCAGCTCGACGATCTGGCGGTTGAAGGCGCGGATCACGTGGGTGATGACCCAGAGGATCACGGCGATGATCACGCAGATCACCAGCATGGTCAAAACGAGCTGGCGGTTGAGGGACTCCACCAGCGCGGCGGTGTCCTGGTTCACCACCAGGTGCCACTCCAGTTCGGGCAGGTAGCGCGCGACCACGTAGTCGGTCTTCTGGAACCCCGAGCCGCCGGTGATCCAGAAGCTGCGCGCCATGCCCTCCTCCTTCCAGGTGAGGATCTCCCGCCGGACCCGGTCGCTGTAGTGGGTGACGTCGAAGAGGTTGACCGTCTCGTAGCCGGTGTATTGGGGGGAGATCTCGATCGTGCCGTTCCCGTCGACCAGGAAGGCGCCGACGCCGAATTTGTCCTCGTAGCCCTGCAGCACCGCCTGCAGGCTGGTGATCCGCATCCCCACGCCCACGACGCCGATCACCTCTCCGCTCTCGTCGTGGATCTTGCAGTTGACGAACACGGTGATCCGGTTTTCCGCGCCCTCCACCTCGTCGTTGTCCACGTTCATGGCGTAGTCCTCGGGGCTTTGCAGCAGCTCGTAATACCAGACGTTCTCCGGGTCGCCGGGGTCCAGTACCCGATCGAGGCCGTTGAAATTGTAGTAGCGGCCGGTGCGCGTGGAGATCAGGAAGACCGCGTCGTAGTCGTATTTCCGCTGGTAGGCGCCGAGGTATTTGCTCAGGGTGCCGATGTAGGAGGGGTCGTCCAGATGCTCCCCCTCGCCGGAGAGGTATTCCCGGAGCAGGCTGTCGTTGGCCATCGTCAGCGACACGTTGACCGGCTTGGTGAAGGTGGTGGCCATCTGGTAGTAGATGCCCTCCGAGGTCAGCGAGGAGACCTCCTCGATATTCTGCAGCGACGCGCTGTAGTTCGCGCGGTAGCTGAGCACCGCCGTCAGCAGGAACCCCACGATGATGATCAGGCAGACCAGCAGGTTGGTCCGCATGAGGATGTTCTTTTTCATTGGCGGGCGCCTCTCTTTCCAAGCGTCCGCGCCGGAAGGCGCATCCGCTATAGACATTGTATTCCCTTTGCGGTCACAAATCAATGCTTCCCGCATCCCGCGCGCCCGTAAACATGCAAAAAAAACGGCGGGCGGATACCCGCCGCGCCGTTTTTCCTGTCTTTCCCTGTCTTTTGCGGTCACAGCCCATCATTTTCCAGAGTCTCAGAGGCCGTCGTCCCCGCCGTCCTCCTCCGGGTCCGCCTCCTCGCCGATCTCCGCGAGCGGCAGGCAAAACCAGAACCGGACCCCGCCCTCGATGTTTTCGACCCCGTAGTCCATCCCGTGGGCCTCCATGACGACCTTGACGATCGCGAGCCCGAGGCCGTAGCCCTGCACCTCGCGGGAGCGGGACTTGTCGGCGCGGTAGAAGCTGTCGAAGAGGCTGCCGAGGTCGTCCTCTGCGATGGGCGGGCTCTGGTTCTCCACCGACACGCGGCAGAGGCC
The DNA here is from genome assembly GCF_900199635.1 of Anaerotruncus massiliensis (ex Togo et al. 2026). Lineage (GTDB taxonomy): Bacteria > Bacillota > Clostridia > Oscillospirales > Ruminococcaceae > Anaerotruncus > Anaerotruncus massiliensis. The sequence goes on from NZ_LT962687.1 coordinate 2,663,437, forward strand.
CGCCCCGCCATCCTGTACGCACAGCCGGATGACGCCCTCCTCCGGGGAATATTTGACCGCGTTTTCAAAGAGGTTGTTCACCGCCTGCCCGATCATCGAATAGTCGGCGGAGACGATAAACTCCTCCTCGAGCTCCTTCTTCACCGTGAGGCGTTTGCGCTCGGTGAGGATGCGGTGGCTGCGCACGGCGCTGTCGAGCACCTCGCTCAGGCAGAAGATCGAGAGCTGCGCCTTTTCCACGCCGCTCTCCAGCCGGGAAAGCTCGAGCAGCTTTCCCACCATCAGCGAGAGCCGGTTGCTCTCCGCGATGATGATCTCGCACGACTCCTTCCGCCGCGGGTCGGTCTCCTCCTCCGCGAGCGCCTCGGCGTAGCTGATCATGAGGGTGAGCGGCGTCTTGAAATCGTGCGAGACGTTCGCCACGAACTGCTGGCGCAGGCGGTCGGTCTGCTGCTGGCGCACGAGGTCGTTCTGGAGCACCTCATTGGCCTCCACCAGCCGGCTCACCGCCGCCTGCAGGTCGTCCGACATCTGGTTGACGCTCCCGGCGAGCATCGCGATCTCGTCGTGGCCCTTCGCCTCGCACCGCTCGGAGAAGTCGAGCCGCGAGATCTTGTCCGCCGCCCGCTGGATTCCCTGGATCGGCCGCGTGATCCGCCCGACCACGAAATAGATGATCACCGCGCCCACCAGCAGGATCGCGATTGACATCAGCGCGGTGTACTTGACCGCGAGGTCGGCGAAGGATTTGAGGTACCCGCGCGGGGTCTGGATATAGAGGTAGAGGTTGTCGTCCAGCCGGGTGGAGAGGGTGAGCATCCCGTCGTCTTCCCACGGGTTGAAGGACTCCTCCAGCCGCACGTCAAAGCTCTCGTCCGAGTCCCGCAGCCGCGCGAGCATCTTCTCCTGGAACCGGTCGACGTCCTCCCCCCGCGGCTTGGGGGCGTTTTCCCGGTCGCCCCACGGGCGCATCTCCTCCCGTCCGGTGCGGGAGTGGTAGCGCATCTGAACGCGCCCGTCCCCGCCGATCTCAAAGAGGCTCACGATCGCGTTGCCGTTTTCCAGTTTCCCGATCGCGTCGTAGATTTCCCCGCTGTTCTCCTGGTAGGCGGCGCGGATCGCCCGCGCGCTCTGCTCCAGCTCGCTGACCTTGTTGCTCTGGTAGAACCGCTCGAACAGGGTGGAGCCCATGAAAAGCAGGACCACCACATTCACCACGAGGATGAAGAAGATGACCCCGAAAAGCTCCTTGCGGATGCCGCTTTTAATCCGTCCACTCAAATTTGTATCCCACTTTCCTTACGGTGGTGATGTAGGAGGCGTATTTCCCCAGCTTGGCGCGCAGGCATTTGATGTGGGTGTCGACCGTGCGGTCGTCCCCGTTGTAGTCCATGTCCCACACCGTGCAGATGATCTGGTCGCGGGTGAGCACGATCCCCTGGTTTTTCACGAGGTAGTAGAGTAGGTCGAACTCCTTGGGGGTGGTGATGATCTTTTGCCCGTCCACCAGCACCGTGCGCTCGCGGTAGAGGATTTTGAGCCCGCCCACCTCCGCGTCGCTCATGTCGTTGGCGTTCGTGCGCTTTAAAAGGTTCTTCACCCGCGTCACAAGGATGGTGGGCGAAAAGGGCTTGGCGATGTATTCGTCCGCCCCCATGTGGAACCCCGTCACCTCGTCCCGCTCGCTGTCGCGCGCGGTCAGCATCAAAATCGGCACGTCCGACTTGCTGCGGATCTCCCGGCAGGCGTCGTACCCGTCCTTGCGGGGCATCATCACGTCGAGCATGACCAGCACGACGTCGTCGTTGTCCTCGAACTTCTCCACCGCCTGCTGGCCGTCGGCGGCCTCCACCACCTTGAAGCCCTCCCGCACGAGGTAGCTCGCCACGAGCTGTCGGATCTTCGCTTCGTCCTCCGCGATCAATATTTTACTATCCATTCCGGCACCGTCCCAACGTTCATTTTGAAAGGCCCGCGCCTTTCCACCCTTCCAGTATGCGGCGCTATTGTGAAGTTCCTGTGTGTAAAGTTTGACGAATCGGAAAATTGCGGCGGGCTAACCGGCCGTCCCTTCCGTCAATCGCCGCCACAGGGTGTAAAGCAAAAGGCCCGTCAGGCAGAATCCCGCGCCCGCCGCCATCGCCCGCCCGACGCCCTCCTCGGCGAGCCTGCCGAAGATCAGGCCGGTGCCCACCGCGACCAGGTTCATCACGCTCGAGTAGACCGACAGCATCGTGGCCCGCCCGCAGGAACGCACCTGCCGGTTCTGGACCTCCATGCCGATGGGCGCGAAGACCGACGCGGACAGCCGCAGCGCAAGGATGCCCGCCACCGAAAGCACGGGGCTTCCGGTTACCGCGAGCAGCCCGCAGGAGAGAGCGCCGAGCAGGAAGAGCCCCGAAAGGGCCCGCCCCTCCCCCAGCCGGGCGGTCAGCCGGTGGGAACGCGCGGCGAAGAGCCCCATGAGGGTCAGCGGGATGAACAGGTATCCCATCGCGCGGGCGGGAATGCCCGCGCGGACATACTGGAGCTGGCTGAGGAAGACGGTGATCGTCTGGTTCGATTCCGTGAGCAGGGCGGCCGCCGCGAGGAAGAGCAGGAACCGCCGGTTGTCCCACACCTCCCGCGCGGCCTCCCCGGCGCGGGCCCCAAAGCCCGCGCTCCGCCGCGCGGGCGGCGGCACCTCGGGCAAAAAGAAGGTCAAAACCATCGCCGCCCCGTAGGAGAGGACGGTGAGAAAGCCGGCCGCGTCAAAGTCGCCGCCGACCGCGGTGGAAAAGAGAAGCGACGCGGCGACCAGGCCGGCCGTCGCCGACGCCTCGTAGGCGCCGAAGGCCTTCTGGCTCTCCCCCTCCCCCGCGAGGGAAAAGAGATAGGCGGAGTCGCAGCCGGAGAAGCCCGAGAGCACCACCGACAGCATCAGCCGTTCGAGCAGGAATCCTCCAAAGCCCTCCGCCCGCCAGAAGACGATCTTGGAGAGGAAGTAGAGGACGTTGCAGGCGGCCAGCGTGCGCCGGTAGCCGATCCGGTCGGCCACGTAGCCCCACGGAATCTCCAAAGCGATCAGGCAGGCGAGGGAGATGCTCTCGATCAGTGTGATCTGGAAGACCGAGACGCCGCGCGCCTGCCGGTAAAGGGTCGCGATCGGGCCATAGAATACCATGCCCTGTAAAAACGCCGTCGCGCAGAACAGGGGAATCCCGATTTTTCGATTCAATTGTGTTCCCTCCGAATTTCATTTTGCCGGTGAAATTCCGAAGATCAAATCGGACTGCCCATGGCGACGCCTCGTTCTGTTTCGTTCTTGTTCCAGTATCGCACAGCGTCCCTGGAAATGCAATCAAAAAAAGAACCGCGCTAGGCGCGGTTCTTTTTATCCGGGATATTCTTACAGCTCGGGGCCGTTCCGGTTCGCGTCGTCCGACGGAGCCTGGGGCGCCGCCGGGGCGGCGGCCGACTGCTTGTTCCAGTAGGCGCCCAGCGTGTACAGGACCGGCAGCACGAGGCCGATCAGGCCGGAGAAGACGTTGCCGTCGCTTCCGAAGGAGCTGATCAGGCTGAACGCGGCGAGCACGATCAGGATGATGCCGAGCACGAAGCAGACCTGCGCCTTCTCGGGCTTCGCGCAGTTTTTGACGCCGATGATGCCGACGATCAGGCTGAAAACGCTGGAAAGGATGACGACCACGCCCATGATCGCCGCGACCGCGCCGACCCCGGCGCCCATCATGTCGCCGCCGGCCGCGATCATGCCGCCGCCCACCAGCGCGAGCAGCCCGAACAGGATGCTGATGCCGGAAAAGATGATGTACAGAATGCTGACCACTTTCAACATGGTTTTGCCCTTTGGTGCCATAAAATTGTCCTCCTCACGATGTAGCGTACGCTTTTCCCCGCTGACGCGGTGATGCACACTTTATCCTCATTATAAGGGAATTTCCGTTTCCTGTCAATCAAAGCGCCGCCCCCACGGCTGGTATTTCTTTCCGGGGCACGCCTCAGGAAATCTCCGCCAGAAGCGCCGTCAGCGCCTCCTCCACGCACGCGCAGCGGCTGGGGAACCGTTCGAGCAGCGCCGGGTCGGCGGTCTCCATCAGGCAGGGGCGGCCGACCGCCTCGAGCATCTCCACGTCGTTGAAGTTGTCCCCAAAGGCCATCATCTCGTCCTTCCCGATGCCCAGCCGCCGGGCGACCGCCTCGATCGCCATCCCCTTGTCGGCGACCGTGAAGTCGATCCACGCCGCGCCCGACACGGCGGCCGTCACGACATTCCCCCACTTTTCGATGAAAGCCGGGGCCACGCGCGCCGCGCCGTCCCCGTGGACGTAGGCGGAAACCTTCAAAAATTCCTCGTCCACCGAGAAGAGGTCGTCCACGATCGTGACGGTGTTTTTCATCGTGTAGACGACAAAGTCGGAGTAGCTCCTCCGGCGCGGGCAGAGGTAGGAGGTCTCCCGCCCCGAGAGCATGACCTCGCAGTCGTCGCGCGCGAGGATGTCCCGCATGAGCGCCTCCCCCGTCTCCCGCTCGAGCGGGATGGTGGAGAGCGCCGCGCCGTGGTGCATCGTGAGCGCGCCGTTTTCACAGATAAAGAGCATCTCGTGCCAGTGGGGCGAAAACATCCGCCGCAGGTTGGGATACTGCCGCCCGCTCGCGGGCGCGAAGAGGATCCCCCGCTCCAGCAGCTTCCCGATCAGCCGCAGGGCCTCGGGCGTCAGGGCCTGGGCCCCGTTTTGCAGGAGCGTCCCGTCCAGATCGCTCGCAACCAGCTTGATCACCATAACTCCCCCGTTTCCGGCCGCCGTGCGGCCGGGTCCAGTGTAACACGGCGGAAGCCCCTTTGCCAAGGGGCTTCCGTCATTTCCCCGCGCCCGCCGCCGCTTTCTCCGTCCCAGACGGTTTTTTTGGACCGCCCCGGTTGTATTTTGTTGAAAATAGCCCTATAATGAATGGAAGAAACCGGAAGGGAGCGGGCAGGATGATCGAACAGGCTGCGGGCGTGATCGCCTCATTCGTGCAGAGCGCCGTGCAGGAAGCATTCAAGGGGTTTGCGCAGGACAGGCTCGACGAGCGGGCGCTGGAGCGGCTGTACGGCGAGCTGGACGCGGCCATCGAGCGCCAGTGCTCCGGCGGGGCGGAGGCGGAGGCCGTGCGGGACGCTGCGGACAAGCTGACCTACGCGTACACCGATCCCCAGGTCCTCACCGACGACTGGCGCGCCGAACTGACCGAGCGGTTCTACCGGGAGCACCCCGACATCCGACGCAGCGAACGGCTTGACCACCTCTTTACCGACTGCTACGCGCGGCTGGACAGGTACCTTTCCGCCCAGCTGGGGCAGAAGGGGCGCCTTTCGCTGCTGGCGAACCGGCAGGACGGGAAGGAAAACGCCCGCCTGGTGATCGACCGGATCGACCGGACGGAAAACAACCTCAAGCAGCTGCTGCAAAGCGGAAGGAGGTTCCCCATGCTCTGTGTCTGCAAGGACCGGCCCGTGCTCTGCGAGGTGTGGGACAGCGCGTTCGACGGCATCGACCTTTTCAGCGGGGACACCCTCTTTTTCACCGAGTCGGTGGGGGAGGACACCCGCAAGCTCACCCTGAGCCTCGTCAACCCCGGACAGGTCCCGATCACCGAACTGACCCTCTCCGATTTTATGGTGGGCGTCGTGACCGACGTGCAGTATGAGAACGGCTATTACGAGTCCACGCAGATTTTTCAAAACGTGGACGGGCAGAGCGTCCGCAACATTATCTTCCCCGGCCAGCGCTTCGATCTGAGCATGGTCTTTGACGACGAGCTCGGGGAGGACCGGGAGAAGCCGGGCTACCTCTACGTCTCCTTCGCGGCCAGCGCCCTCTGCGTGGAGGGGGAAGAGCCCGCCCGCTACCGCTACGACCTCTTCTGCGACCGGCAGGAGGCGCGCGGAGAGTCCGCGCCCTTTTACACCGGGAGCTACCGGATCTGCGTGCTCCGCCAGAGCTGAAAAAACCCGGAAAGGGCCGGCGGCCAAACGGCCGCCGGTCCTTTTTCGCGCCTCAGTATTTGCGCCCGCGCAGCTCCTCTCTGGGGGTCTGCGCGGTAAAGACCCGTTCGTCTGTGATGATCCGCAGCGGCAGCTCCTTCCCGCTCATCAGGTCGGTCACCGCCTTCATGAGCTGCGGCCCGAGCAGCGGGCTGCACTCGACCACGCAGTTGAGCCTGCCCTCCTCGAGCGCCTTGACCGCCTCCTCTGTACCGTCCACCGAGATGATCTTCACGTCCCGGCCCGGCTGGATGCCCGCCGCCTCGAGCGCGTCGACCGCGCCGAGCGCCATGTCGTCGTTGTGGGAATAGATCACGTCGATGTCCCACGCGTGCTCCCGCAGATACCGCTCGACGACGAGACGTCCCCCCTCCCGGGTGAAGTCGCCGCCCGCGGAATAGACGATCGAATAGTCGGGATGCTCGGCCAACAGCATCTCAAAGCCCCGCTTGCGCTCGATGGTCGGGGTGGCCCCGACCGTTCCCTGGATTTCAAGGATGCGCACCGGGTGCTTATCCGCGGGCACGTTTGCCGCCGTCCAGCGCATGGCGCGGCGGCCCTCCTCGATGAAGTCCGCGCCGATGAAGGTCATGAAGAGGTCGTCCTCCGCCACGGAGATCTTCCGGTCGGAAAGCAGCACGGGGATGCCCGCGTCGCGCGCCTCCATGAGCACCTCGTCCCAGCCGCTGTCGACGATGGGGGAGATGACGATCACGTCCATCCTCTGCCGGATAAACTCCCGCACCGCCTCGAGCTGGGCCTGCTGGTCGTTGTCCGCGTCAATGGCGGTCAGATCGACGCCGAACTCCCGCGCCGCGTCCCGGATCGACTGGTTGTTCGCCAGCCGCCAGCCGCTCTCGGTGCCCACCTGTGCGTAGCCCACGCGGATCGTCCGGTCGACCGGACGGGTCGCGCGGTCGAGCTGGCGCTCGTAGCTGTCCACATTTTCCCGCGTGATCGCGTGGCTGCGCAGGATGACCTGCTTGGGCACGCCGCTCACCTTCCCGAGGATGTCGAGCGAAAACTGGATCGCCTCCCTGCCGCCGGTCGGGCAGGTGATCGTCTCGTCGATTTTCCCGCCGCGGATGAGCTCCAGCCCGCCGTCCTGCCCGGTGAAGCCGTCGATGCCGACGATTTTCACGTCGTCGCAGCCGAGCCGGTGGGCGGCCTTATAGGCGCCGAGCGCCATATAGTCGTTGTGCGCGAAGATCACGTCGAACTCCCGGAGCCGCTCGCCGTAGGCGCTCACCAGGTCCTCCGCCGCGTCGCGCGACTCGTTTTCCACCGTGACCGACTCGATCTCGATGAGCGGGAAAAGGGAGGTGACCGAGCGAAAGCCGCCGCTGCGCTCGGCGCTCGCCTGCGAATGGGGCCCGCCCTTGAGCTCGAGCACCTTCGCCGCCGAGCCCCGCACGAGCCGGACGGCGGCCTCCCCCGCCTGCTTGCCGATCAGGTCGTTGTCCGGCCCGATGAAGAGGGAGTAGTCGTAGCCCTCCACCACCCGGTCGAGCACGATGACGGGGATCTTCTGGTAGACCTCGCTGACCACCGGCGTGATCCGCTCGACGTCGTGGGGCGAGACGATCAGCAGATCGATGCCGTAGCCGAGCAGGCGCTGGATGTCCTCGACCTGCTTTTCGCCGTCGGAGGTCGCGTCGGTTATGACCAGCCGGATCTCCGGATGCCTGGCCGCCTCCTCCTGCAGTTCGCGGATCAGCACCAGCCGCCACGGCTCGCGCATGTTGGCCTGCGAGACGCCGATGACATACCGGATCTTCCCCTCCTCCGGCCCGGACCGGCAGCCCGCGGGCAGCAGGAGCAGGGCGGCGCAGAGCAGCGCCGCCGTCAGCCGCCGGAATCCCCTTCTCATATGGCCGTCCCCTCCTTTTCCGTCACCGCGCGGCGCCGCCCCTCCGATACTCCATCGGGGAGACGCCGAGCACCTTTTTGAAGGCGCTGCTGAAATAGTGCTGGCTTGAATAACCCACCCGCTCCGCGATCTCGTACATCTTGAGCTCCCCGTCGGCGAGCAGCTCGACCGCCCGCCGGATGCGCACCCGCGAGAGGTAGTCGACAAAGGTGACCCCCGTCTCGTGGCGGAAGAGGCGGCTCAGGTGCTGGGGGGAGAGGTGCAGGCGGTCCGCCGCCCCCTGGAGCGAGAGGCAGGGGTCGGCGTAGCGCTCCTCGATGTAACGCCGCGCCTCCAGCACCGACTGCGGGCATTTTTCCCGCTGCTCGAGCAGCTCCATCGCGTCGTCGTACGCCTCGGGCAGACCGGCCAGACGGTCGCCCGGGACCTGCGACAGCACCGCCTGCGCGGGCAGGTGCTCCTCCAGCAGCTCCCGCAGCTCCCGCGCGGTGGCGCTCCAGCGCGCGGCGGGCAGGCAGGAGGAGAGGACCACGAGATCGCCGCTCGCGTTCTTGCAGGAGGTCACCGGGCCGAGCGGCTCGAAGAGCTCCCGCGCGATGTTCTCCGCCGCGTAATAGAGCAGGTTCTCGTCCCACTCCTGCCCCACCATCGTCTTCCCCTCGTTCACCGAGAGGTGCGCGACCGTGACGCCGTAGGGCTCGGGGATGGAGATGCCGAGGTAGCCGAGCTGCTCGGCCACCTCCGGCTCGCTGTACCGCCCCTCAAGCCAGCCGTCGAGGAAGGCGGCGACGAGCGACGAGCGGTTCTTTTCGAGCTGCATGCGCGCCCAGTCGAGGTATTTGACCTGCCTGCGGTTGGTCTGGAGCTGCTGCTTGGCGCGCCCGACCGCGTCGTAGAACGCGTCCTCCATCACCGGCTTGAGCAGGTAGTCGAACACCCCCAGCCGCAGCGCCTGCTGCGCGTAGGAAAAATCGTCGTAGCCGGTGATGACGATGATGACCGCGCCCCGCAGCACCCCCTCGAGCCGCTCGATGAATTCCAGCCCGTTCAAAAAGGGCATGTTGATGTCGACGAGCAGCAGGTCGGGCAGGCGCTCGGCGGCCAGCTCGAGCGCCTGCTCCCCGTCCTCCGCCAGCGCGGCGACTTCAAAGTCCGGGTCCCTTGCGAGCAGCCGAGAAAGGCCGCTCCGGATGATCTCCTCGTCATCCGCGATCAATGCCTTATACATGGAAAACCTCCCGGTTGATCAATTCCGCCCGGGCGGGCAGCGAGACCGTCACCGTCGTGCCCTCCCCCGGCGTGCTGTCAAGCGATATCCCGTAGCGGTCCCCGTAGCACAGCCGGATGCGCTCCGCGATGTAGAAGAGCCCGAAGCTCGTCTTCTCCATCTCGTCGAGCGGCTTTTTGAGCTGTTCCCGCAGCGCGGCGAGGCGTTCGGGCGGCATGCCCGCGCCGTCGTCCCGCACGGTGATGCGAAGCCCCTCCTCCGACATCCGCCCCGTGACGGCGATCGTGCCGCCGCCCCGCTTCTGCTTGATGCCGTGGTAGATGGCGTTTTCGACGAGCGGCTGCAAAATCAGCTTGGGCACGAGGCAGCCCGAAAGCTCGGCCGGGACGTCGACCGCGTAATTGAGCTTGTCCTTGTAGCGGATCTTCTGGATATAGAGGTAGTTGGAGACGTGGGTGATCTCCTCCTGCACGCTGATGAAGTCCTTGCCGTGGGAGAGGCCGATGCGGAACATGCTGGTGAGCGCGTCGACCAGCCTCACGATGTCGTCGGCGCCGTAGTCGCGCGCCATCCAGCTGATCGTGTCGAGGGTGTTGTAGAGGAAGTGGGGCTTGATCTGCTCCTGCAGGCTCTTGAGCTCGGCGTCCCGCTTGCTCTGCTGCTCCTCGTACACCCGGTGGATCAGGTGGTCGATGCGGTGGATCATATGGTTGAAGCTGTGGCCGAGGTCGCCGATCTCGTCGCTGTAGAGGCTGTTGAACCGCACGGACAGGTCGCCCGACTCCGCCTGCTTCATGAGCTTCTGGAGCTTGGAGATCGGCTTGGTGACCGAGTTGGCGAGCTGGAGCGATACGAAGAGCACCAGCGCGCCCGTCCCGACGATGCAGAGGATGAGCACATAGACGATCGTGTTGATGCCGCCCATGACCTCGTCGAGGGAAAAGACGCCCACCGTCTTCCAGCCGGTAAAGCCGCTCTGCTCGTAGCGGATCTGGTAGCGCCCGCCCGCGATCTGCGCGGTCACCGGGACGCCCGCGTCCCCGTCGAGCCAGGCGGGGTCGACGCGGTAGACGATCTCGTTGACGGGGGTGAAGACCATGTTGTCGTCGGAGTCGACGACAAAGACGAACCCCTTCTCCCCGATTGTCACGTTCTTGATCGAGTCGGTGATGATCTCGTGGCTCACGTCGAAGAGGATGACCCCGCGCACCTCGCCCGTCCGGCGGTCCTTGACCGCCTTGGCCAGCGAAAAGACGTTGTCCGCGCTGTAGTCCTGCTTGGTGACGATGTTCCGCCCCGTCGTGCTGCCCACCAGCACCACCCGGTCGGGCTCGGTCGACGCCAGCCGGTACCAGTTCTCGCTCGTGAAGGGGTCGCGGGAGATGCGGCTCATCCCCGTGCTTACGCTGTCGTCCTGCTCGGTGGCGATCAGGATGCCCGCGATCTCGGGGTGGGAGCGCGCGATGTCGCTGAGGGTGCTCGAGACGGGCGTCTGCATCCGTTCCCACGCCGCCGCGTCCTCGAGCATCCCGCTGCGCTGGAGCATGCAGGTCAGGTAGTCGGCCATCTTGTCGATCGTGCTGATGTACATGTCGATCGAGTTGCTCACCTGCCCGGTGATCTGCGCGGTGTGGGCCATCGTCGTCTGCCGCGCCTGCGACAGGAAGACCCCCGCGCTCACCGCGGCGAAGATGACCAGGGGGATGAGCGCCATAAAGACGTAGGTGATCGCCATCTTGTTGCGGAACCGGTTGTTCTGGAAGAGCTCCCAAAGCCGCCTCATCGCGCGTCCCCCTTTCCCATTTTTCCGGACTTTTCCATTATAGCGGAAAAACCGCTTTCGCGGCAGGTTCAATATAACCAAGATTGTCCGGCCGCTTTTGTCAAAGCGGCCGGACCGGCAGTCACGCGAAGCCCGCGTTAACCCTTGTTTTTAAGCTTTTCCGCGCGGATGGCGATGATCCGCTGGATGACGATGAAGACGCAGAGCAGCGCCGCGATCGTGACCTTGGTCCACCAGGTGTTGAGGTTCTGGTAGGTGACGATCGTCTGGATGACGCCCTGGATGAGCACGCCGAACATCGTGCCGATCACGGTGCCGACGCCGCCGGTGAGCAGCGTGCCGCCGATGACCGCCGAGGAGATCGCGTCGAGCTCGAGGCCCATGTTCTGGAGCGAATAGCCCGCCAGCGTGTAGAAGCTGAACACCACGCCGGCCAGCGCCGCGCAGAAGCCGCTGATCGCGTAGACGGAGATCTTGGTGCGCGCCACCGGAAGCCCCATGAGCACCGCCGACTGCTCGCCGCCGCCCACCGCGTAGACCCCGCGGCCGAACTTGGTGTATTTGAGCACGTAGTAGGCGAGCGCCACGACCGCCAGCGCGATGAACACGTAGTAATAGAGCTTCGCCTTGCCGAAGGCGACCTTGCCCAGCGCCATGCTCTTGTAGAAGCCGTCGGAGATGGGGATCGACTCGGTGCTGATCACCGCGCACAGCCCGCGCATGAAGAACTGCCCCGCGAGGGTGACGATGAAGGGCTGGAGATCGTAGCTGTGGATGAGGAAGCCCATCAGCGCGCCGACGCCCAGCCCGATGAGCAGCACCAGCGGGATGACCACGAAGGCGGGCACTCCCAGCCGCAGCAGGAAGGCGGAGAAGACGCAGGTAAACGCCAACGTCGAAGCGACCGAGATGTCGATGCCTCCGGTCAGCAGCACGAAGGTGATGCCGACCGAGACGATGATGAGGTAGGCGTTGTCGTTGAAGAGGTTCAAGAAGGTGGAGAGGGAGAGGAAGCGGTCGTATCTGACCGACCCCGCCGCGAACAGCCCCACGAAGAGGATGACGGTGATGAAGAGGGAGACGTTTTTGATCCCGCCCCTGCGCCTTGTTTTTTCCAGTGTGCTCACGCCGCGCTCACCGCCTTCCGGGAGGTCAGCCTGGCCGCGACGGCGGCCTTGAACTTCTTCGACTGCGCCAGGCAGATCGCGACGACGATGAGGGCCTTGACCACCTGCGTGACCTCGGGGGCGACGCCCATCGCGTAGACCGAGGTGGTGATCGACTGGATGATCAGCGCGCCGACGATCGAGGCGGGGATCGAGAACCGCCCGCCCGCGAGGGAGGTGCCGCCGATCGCGACCGCGAGGATCGCGTCCATCTCGATCATCAGGCCGGCGTTGTTGCAGTCGGCGCCCTTGATGCCCGCCGACTCGATGAGTCCCGCGATGGCCGCCATCGCGCCGCAGAAGGTGTAGATGACCAGCTTCACCCGGTCGACGTTGATGCCCGCGAACCGGCTCGACACCGGGTTGCAGCCGGTCGACTCGACGAAGAGCCCGAACGCGGTCTTCTTGGTGAAGAGCATGATGAGCAGCACGAAGAACCCGACGATGAAGAGGGGAAAGGGCAGTCCGAGGATGTAGCCGCCGTTGATGAAGTAGTAGGCGTCCGAATTGACGGTGACGATCTTGCCGTCGGTGATGAGCTGCGCGATGCCGCGCCCCGCCACCATGAGGATCATCGTGGCGACGATCGGCTGGATCTTGATCTTGGAGACGAGCAGCCCGTTCCACGCGCCGCAGAGGACGCCCGCGAGCACCGCGATGAGCACCGCGGCCGTGACGCTGCCGCCGAGCGACGACAGGATGCGCCCGTCGACGACCGAGCAGGCGATCGCGCCCGAAATCGCCATGACCGACCCGACCGAGATGTCGGTGCCGCCGGTGGCGAGCACCATCGTCATGCCGGTCGCGAGCAGCATGAGCTTGGAGCCGTTGCGCAGGATGTCGATGAGCCTGCCGTAGAGGTGGCCGTCGACGATCCTCATCTGGAAGAAGGCGCCGCCCGACACGACGCCGTTAACGAGCAGGATGGCGAGCAGCACCATCAGCGGCCAGAAGGACTGGCACTTCGTGAGCTTTTTAAGCCGGCTGTTCATTCTGCGCACCTCCCGCGATCAGATTCATGATGGCCGCCTCGGAGATCTCCTCACCGGAGAGCTCGGCGACCTTCACCTTGTCCCGCAGCACCGCCATGCGGTTGCAGCAGCGCAGCATCTCGTCGATTTCGGACGAGATGAAGATGAGCGCCATGCCCTCCTCGGCCAGCTGGATGACGATCTTCTGGATCTCCGCCTTGGTGCCGATGTCGATGCCGCGCGTCGGCTCGTCGAGCATCAGCAGGTCGGGGTTGGTGGCAAGCCAGCGGGCGAGGATGACCTTCTGCTGGTTGCCGCCCGACAGGTTGCGGATGAGCTGGTCCTGCGAGGGGGTTTTGATCGCGAGCTTTTCGATGTACTCGTCCGCGATCTTCTCCGCCTCCGCGCGGGAGATCGCCCGCAGCATCCCCCGCTTGGTCTGGAGGGCGAGGACGATGTTTTCGCGGATGGTCAAATCCCCCACAATGCCCTCCGTCTTGCGGTTCTCGGGGCAGAAGGCGAACCCGCTGCGGATCGCCGCGAGGGTGCCGCGCACCTCCGTCTTCCTGCCCCGCACGTCGACCTCCCCCCGCTCCATCCGGTCGACGCCGAAGATGAGCCGGGCGGTCTCGCTGCGCCCCGAGCCGAGCAGCCCGGAGAGGCCGAGCACCTCGCCCCGGCGGATCTCGAGGTTCACGTCCGGGATCGAGGCGGAGCCCGCCCCGCGCAGCTCCACGAGCACCTCGCCCATCCGCTCCTCGCCGCCCTTCGCGGCGGCGCTGCCCTCGAGCTCGGCGTACTCCTTGCCGATCATCTTGCCGACCAGCTGGACCCGCGGCAGCTCGGCGGTCGCGTAGGTGCCGACATATTCGCCGTTGCGCAGCACGGTGATCGTGTCGGTGACCTCGTAGACCTGGTCGAGGAAGTGGGTGACGAAGATGATGCCCATGCCCTGGCTTTTGAGCATCCGCATGATCTCGAAGAGCTTTTGCACCTCGACCGCCGTGAGGCTCGAGGTCGGCTCGTCGAGGATGAGCACCCGGGCCGAAATGTCGACGGCGCGCGCGATGGCGACCATCTGCTGCACCGCGACCGAATAGGCGTCGAGGTTCTGGGTGACGTCGATATTCAGATTAAACCGGCCGAGCAGCTCCGCCGCCTTCCGGTTGATGGTTTTCCAGTCGATGCGCCCCGCCCTGCGGGGCTCGCGGCCGATATAGATGTTCTCCGCCACCGACAGGTTGGGGCAGAGATTGACCTCCTGATACACCGTGCTGATGCCGGTCTCCTGCGCCTCCTGCGGGGTCCGGGGGAAGATCTCCTTCCCCTCCAGCCAGACGGTCCCGCTGTCGCGCTGTTCCACGCCGGTCAGCACCTTGATCAGCGTGGATTTGCCCGCGCCGTTTTCGCCGAGCAGCGCGTGAATCTCCCCCGCGCGCAGGGAAAACTCCACGTCGTCCAGCGCCACGACCGCCGGGAACCGCTTGGAGATGTGCTCCATGCGCAGAAGCAGCTTTTCCGCATCCATCGCCGTATCCTCCTCTCGCTATTCCTGCATGACTGTCGAAATCCGCTCCGACCCAGCGCCGGAGCGGATTTCAACGTTTCTATTCGTGTTGGGAAGAAAGAATGAAAAGACTTGGATCAGTAGACGCGGTTCGGCAGGTCCTCGGCCGCGGTTTCGGCGCGGTAGACGCCCTCTTCGGATTTGATCCACTTCTCAACCGTCTCGCCGGCCTTGAGCTTGGCGCAGGTCTCGAAGAACTGGGGTCCGAGCAGCGGGTTGCACTCGACGGTGACGTTCGCCTCGCCGGCGGCCATCGCCTCAAAGATGCCCTTGACGCCGTCGCAGGAGACGGTCTTGATGTCGACGCCCGGCTTGAGTCCGGCTTCCTTGATCGCTTCGATCGCGCCGAGCATCATGTCGTCGTTGTGGGCGAAAACGCCCTGGATCTCGCTGCCGTAGGTCTTCAGGAAGGACTCCATGACCTCTTTGCCCTTCGCACGGGTGAAGTCGCCGGTCTGGGAGGCGAGGATCTCGATGTCGGGATATTTGGCCGCGATCTGGTCGTCGAAGCCCTTCTTGCGGTCATTGGCCGCGGAGGCGCCCACGGTGCCCTCAAGCTCGACGATCTTGCCCTTGTTGTCGAGCAGGCGCGCCATCTCGTCGGCGCCGTCGTTGCCCTCCTTGATGAAGTCGGAGCCGATGAAGGTCGCGTAGAGGTCCTCGGGAACGTCAGCCTTGCGGTCGACGAGCACGATCGGGATGCCGGCCTCCTTGGCCTCGGTGAAGACCGCGTCCCAGCCGGTTTCCACGACGGGGGCGAGCCCGATGACATCGACGCCCATGTCGATGAACGATTTGATCGCCTTGATCTGGTTTTCCTGTTTCTGCTGCGCGTCCGCGAACTTGAGGTCGATCGTGTCGATGTTCTGGCCCGCGTAGAACTGGATGGACTGGGTCTCGGCGTCACGCCAGCCGGACTCCTGTCCGATCTGCGCGAACCCGACGACGAGCTTGTCGTTGGCGGGCTTGGCGGCGGGCTCGGCGGGAGCCGGGGCCGCGTCGGCGGAGGCGGGCGTATCGGCCGGGGCCGGAGCCGCCGCGGGCTCGCTGCCGCACCCCGCGAACACCATGGACGCCATGCACACTGCCAGGACGATTGCCAGGATTCTCTTTTTCATTTTTCTTTTCTCCTTCTCGCAGATTCGGGTGTTTTTCCCTTTCGGTGTTTTTATCCTACCACCCGCCCGCTGGAAAGTCTTTACAATGAAAAGACCAAAATATGCGATTTTTTAGCAGGCGCCGGTTTCCCCTCAGCCCGTCCGGGCGCGTCAAAAAAGCCTCCCGGCCCCCGCTGTGCGGGGGCCGGGAGGCTGTGTCGCGGGATCAGGAGAGCGCGTCGAGCTCCGCGAGCCAGAGGGCGGCGGCCGCGTCGCTCGGCATCCGCCAGTCGCCGCGCGGCGAGAGGGAGACCGAACCGATCTTCGGCCCGTCGGGCAGGCAGGAGCGTTTGAACTGCTGCGCGAAAAACCTGCGGCAGAAGGTCCGCAGCCAGTGGAGGATCGTTTCGCGCCCGTATTGGCCGTCGAAGGCGCGCAGGGCGAGGCGCAGGATCTTGCGGGGGGAAAATCCCCAGCGCACGAGGTAGTAGAGGAAAAAGTCGTGCAGCTCGTAGGGCCCCACGAGATCCTCCGTCTTCTGCCCGATCTCCCCCTCGGCGGGCGGGAGCAACTCGGGGCTCACCGGGGTGTCGAGGATGTCGCGCAGCACTTTTGCGAGGACCGGGTCGCCGGCGCGGTCCGCCTCGTATGCCACGAGCTCCCGCGCCAGCGTCTTGGGCACCGACGCGTTGACTCCGTACATCGACATGTGGTCGCCGTTGTAGGTGGCCCAGCCGAGCGCCAGCTCGGAGAGGTCCCCCGTGCCGACCACCAGCCCGCCCGTGCGGTTGGCGATGTCCATCAGCACCTGGGTGCGCTCGCGCGCCTGCGCGTTTTCATAGGTCACGTCGCGCAGGCCGGGGTCCTGCCCGATGTCGCGGAAGTGCACGCCGACCGCGTCCGCAATATCCACGCAAGAGAAGCTCACGCCGAGCCGTTCGCAGAGGAGTTCCGCGTTGCCCTTCGTGCGCGCGGTCGTGCCGAAGCCGGGCATTGTCACCGCCTGCACGCTGGCGCGCGGACGGCCGAGCAGGTCGGCCGCACGCACCGCCGCGAGCAGGGCGAGCGCCGAATCGAGCCCGCCCGAGATGCCCACGACGGCGGTCTTCGCGCCTGAGTGGGCGAGCCGCCGGGCAAGCCCGCGCGACTGGATCTGCAGGACCTGCTCGCAGCAGCCGTCCCGTTCCCCCAGCGAAGGCAGGAAGGGGTGCCGCGGCACCGTCCGGGTGAGCGGCGTCTCGCGTGGGGAGAGGGAGAAGGTGCTGCTCAGGTAGCCCTCGCGGGCGGCGGCCGGAAAGGTGGTCAGCCGCCTGCGCTCGGCGGTGATCCGGCCGATGTCCAGGTCGGTGACGGCGAACCCGCCGGTAAAGGGCGGCTTCTCCGCGAGCAGCGCGCCGTCCTCCGCAATGAGCCCGTGCCCCGAAAAGACCATGTCGGTGGTCGACTCCCCCTCGCCCGCGTTGGCATAGAGGTAGCCGCAGACGAGCCTCGCCGACTGGTTCTTCACCAGCTCCCGGCGGTAGGCGGCCTTGCCGACCGTCTCGTCCCCTGCCGAAAGGTTCACGAGCACCGTCGCGCCCGCCTGCGCGAGCGTGATCGACGGCGGGCAGGGCGCCCACAGGTCCTCGCACACCTCGACGCCGAGCACCAGCCCGGGCAGCTCCTCGCAGTGGAAGAGCTGCTTTGCGCCGAAGGGGATCACATCCTCCCCAAAGACGCCCGTCAGATAGCCGTTCTCCTCCGGCGCGGGGGCGAACCACCGTTTTTCATAATATTCGCCGTAGTTGGGCAGATGGGTCTTGGGCACCAGCCCGAGCACCTCCCCGCGGCAGAGGACCGCCGCGCAGTTGTAGAGCTTTCCGTGCCACATGACCGGCAGCCCCACCGCCAGGAGCATGTCGAGGTCCTCCGTCTCCCGGCGCACCGTCTCGAGGGCGGCGTACGCCCCCTCGATCAGCGTGTCCTGCAGGAAGAGGTCGCCGCAGGTGTACCCCGTCAGGCAGAGCTCGGGCAGCGCCAAAATCCGCACGCCCTCCATCGCGGCACGCCTGGCCGCCGCAGCGGCCGACGCCGCGTTGTAGGCGCAGTCCGCCACCCGGATTTCCGGCGTGCCCACCGCCGCCTTGATCAGTCCATCCTTCATTGGAGGTCATCCCTTCCCGCTTTCTTTCCGGCTTCCCCAACCGGGCAAGCCCCGGCGAAATTGACGCCGCCGGTCCGGCCGTTCCTCCGGTGCCCGGGCACCGGCCGCGGTCCGTCTGACTACAATTATACCCGTCCAAATTGGGCTTGTCTACCAAAGAAATCCGTAAAACGTTGCACCTTGCGGCGGAATGATGGTATACTAAGGATAAATTGACCGGAAAGGGCGGAACCTATACATGCCGAAGCTGCTTTGGAAGCCGGGGACGCTGCTCGCGCCCGTGCCGCCCGCGCTCGTCTCCTGCGGAACGCTCGAAAAGCCGAACCTTTTGACCGTCGCGTGGACGGGCATCGTAAATACGAATCCCGCCATGACCTATGTCTCGGTGCGCCCCGAACGGTATTCCCACGGGCTGATCTCCGAGACGGGGGAGTTCGTCGTCAACCTCACGACCGCCGCGCTCGTGCGCGCCGCCGATTTCTGCGGCGTGCGTTCCGGCCGCGGCCTTGACAAGTTCTCCGCCTGCGGCCTCACCCCCGAGGCCTCCGGCAAGGTGTCGGCCCCCTCGGTCGCCGAGTGTCCCCTCTCGCTCGAATGTGTCGTGCGGCAGGTGCTGCCGCTCGGCTCCCACGACATGTTTCTAGCCGAGATCGTCGCCGTCGGCGTCGACCCCTCCCTCGTCGACCGCGCCGGCAAGCTGCACCTGGGCTCCGTGGGGCTTGCCGCCTACGCCCACGGGGAATACTTCGCGCTGGGGAAAAGCCTCGGCACCTTCGGCTTCTCGGTGCGCAAAAAGCCCGCCGCCAAGCGCCGCGCCCCGGGCAAAAAATCCGCCCCCCGCCGCGCTCCGCGCGGGGAAACCACTTGACTTGTCTCCATAAATATGGTATTATGATTGGCGTTACGTACGGAGAGATGTCCGAGCGGTTTAAGGAGCCGGTCTTGAAAACCGGTGACTCGAAAGAGCCGTGGGTTCGAATCCCACTCTCTCCGCCAACATCCCCTCCACAACTAAATATCCTGAACGCACCACCCATTTGGAGATGTACCCAAGTCGGTGAAGGGGCTCCCCTGCTAAGGGAGTAGGTCTGGAAACGGGCGCGAGAGTTCGAATCTCTCCATCTCCGCCAAAACCCGCATGATAAGCCAGTTTGATGGCTGTCATGCGGGTTTTTTGTTTCCATATATTCTTTCTGAGTCCGAGTATTTACGGCGTACGGTTCATTGATCTGACCGCAGGCTCCGCCATTCGGCCTTCACCGGTCCCGTTTCCGGACGGTGGGGTACCGCTCCGCGATCTCCTGGCGGCGGGCGCAGCTCTCCAGATGGTCGTTGATCACGCCGCACGCCTGCAGGTGCGAATAGACTGTGACCGGTCCGAGATAACGGAAGCCGCGCCCCTTGAGCTCCCTGCTGATCCGGTCGGACAGCTCGTTTTTCGCGGGGATCCTGCCCTTCTGATGGCCGGCGTAGAGGATGCTCTTCCCGTCTGTGAAGTCCCAGAGGAACCGGCTGAACGATCCGAATTCCGCGCGGATCTCCTGAAAGTGCCCGGCGTTTTGGATGACCGCCTCCACCTTGCGGCGGGAACGGATCATCCCGTCGCACGCCAGAATCCGTTCGACGTCCGCCTCCCCGTAGGCCGCAATTTTGTCATAGTCGAACCCGTCGAAGCACGCCCGGAAAATCTCCCGCTTTTGGAGCATCATGTTCCAGTTGAGCCCGCACTGCATCACCTCCATCATGAGGAATTCAAACTGTCCCCGGTCGTCGTGCAGCGGGACGCCCCATTCCTCGTCGTGATACCGGGTCATCTTTTCGTTGCAAAGGCACCATTCACAGCGTTCCATCCCATTTCCCCGTTTCCATCTGATTTTTTCGCGGCGCGCCGGCCGCCGTCATCCCTTCCCGGGGCGTCTCCCGCGCCCCAGCGTGACCGGAAGCGCCTCCAGCGCCGCAAGCACCCGCCGCGCCTCCGTATCGGCTTCCTCGGCGGGGATCCCGTTTTGTTCCATCGCCTCCCACGCGGCCGCGGCATAATCCCGCTTATGGCGCGCGTTCAGCTCATGCCAGCGGATCCCGGCGAACCGCCCGGCAAGCGTCCGGTCCAGGGGCAGGCGCCCCTGAAGCAGCAGCACCGCAAGCACCGGATAGCCCGCGTACCCCTGCCAGTAGGTGGCGTTGTCCGTGGAGGCGTAGGCGTCCTCCGTCCAAGTCACACGGTACTCCCCGCCTCCGTCCGACGAGCGCACCGCGGCCTCGTGTTCCCCCATCAATACGCGGCCGTCGGCGATGGCGCTGTATGCCTCGTAAATCTTCTCCAGCGGGGGCCGCTTTTTCATAGAAATCCCTCCTCCGGTGCTTCCGGTTTCCTGCCGGATCGCGTGCGTTTCCGTTTCATAGGCTCATTTTACCCCAGAAGCGGGGGAAACTCAACCGCGTCAATCAGGAAAAGAGGGCCCATTCGGTAGGAATGGGCCCTCTTTCCAATATCGATATCGTTTAAGGGACGATCAGCACTTTCATGGCCGTCTTGTCTTTCCCGGGCAGCTCATAGGCCTCCTTCCAGTCTTTCAGGCGGAAGGTATGCGAAATCAGGCCGTCGGTACGGAGAAGGCCGCTTTCAATGCCGCGGATCACGGGGGGATAGCAGTTTGCGGAGAGGTGGGATCCGATCACGGTCAGTTCCTTGCCGTCCCCGATGATGTTCCAGTTCGCCGTCACCTCGCGGGGGAACTGGCCGAACTGGACATAACGCCCATGGTTTTTCAGCGATGCCAGGCCTTGGGGAACGCTGTCCGGGAAACCGGACGCGTCAATATAAACGTCGCATCCCGCACCGCCGGTCAGGCGGTGGATCTCCGCGGGCACATCCTGTTCAAGCGGGTTCAGCACGGCGTCCGCGCCGAACTCCTTCGCCAGACGAAGCCGCTCGCCGTTCGTATCGATGGCGAGAATTCTCTGCGGCAGCGAAAGCCGCACAATGTTCGTGATCGCCAGTCCGATCGCGCCCATGCCGGCGATCGCCACCACGTCGGTATGCCGCACCCCCGCCTGCTCGGCCGCGTGCATCCCGCAGGCGTAGGGCTCGATGAGCGCGGCCTGTTCGACTGAAAAACGTTCCGGGACCTTATAGGTTATCGCTTTGCTCGGAATCCGCACATATTCCGCAAAACCGCCGTGTGCGACCTGTTTAAAGCCGAACAACTGCATTTTGCTGCACATCCATCGCGTCCCGGCCAGGCAGTCCGGACACTCCCCGCAGGGGACGATCTGCTCCGCGACGACCATATCACCGCATTCGTAATCCTTGACGCCTTCCCCGATCGCGACGACCTCACCGCAGAATTCGTGCCCGGGGATGATGGGCGGCTCGATTTCCATGTCGTCGTTGCCCGTTCCCCAGGCGTCGGGCAGGCCGTTATATTCCTTGATGTCCCCCGCGCAGACGCCGCAGCCTCTGACCTTCAGAATCAGCTCCCCGGCGCGCGGTTGCACCGGGCGGGGAAAATCCTCGTACCGGTAGTCGTGCGGTGCGTACGCCACCAGCGCCTTCATCATCTCTGTCATGTCATTCTCCTCGCTTCCTTTTGGTTATTCGCCGAGAATCTGCACCTGCACCTGCCGGTCGCGCGGCCGGGTCTGGTCAAAATCGACGAAATAAATATGCCCGAACTCTCCCAGGTCGAGCCTGCCTCCCGCGACGACGATCGTCTCGCTGCGCCCGATGATGGAGGAACGAAGATGTCCGTCCGTGTTGAGGGTCTCCGGCTTGCCCTCCCCGTGCCGCGCGGAAAACTCGGTCAGCTTGGGGCCGGGATGCAGGTACTGCCCCTCCCTGCGGCAGGTGGGGATGATCGCCTCAAGGACGTCCACAAGGTCCTGCTGCAGATATTCCAAGCCGTTGTAGGCCAGATCAAAGGAGCACTCCTGTGTCAGCACCGAGCAGGTGGTGTGATGGGAATAGACCACGCAGATGCCGTTTTGCACGCCCGACCGCTCAAGCGCCGCCCTGACCCCGTCAGTGACCGTGTGGAAGGCGGGCCTGTGCCCGGGGGAATGGACCGTAAGGGTTTCCCTGTAAACTTTCATCATGACGCCCCCTGTTTTTTCATGGCCTGAGCGCGGTCGTCGCGTGCCATACGCACAGACCGGATCATTTCCTCAACCATCCGCCGCGGGTCATCGGACAGGAAAATGCCCGAGCTCGCGCCGCATCCCTCCGCCCCGGCGAGGATAAGGTCATACACCTGCTTTCCCGATGAGATGCCCGCGGCCTGCTCCACAAGGATCGTATCATCGATGTGCTTGACGGCCGCGGTCACCTCGCGTACAAAAGCGGGGCCGCTGGGCGTGCCGGAACCGATCAGTTCGCTGGGTTCGGGATTGATGATGTCGGGCCCGAGCTGTGCAAGGGCGCGGGCCTCGGCGATGCTGTCGGAACAGGCGAAGGAGAGCATCCCCAGCTCCCTTGCCCGATCGATCGTCCGTTTGACCGCGGAGAGGGTCATCGGGCGTTCACAGTGGTTGACGACCGCCCCGCGCGCGCCCGCCGCCTTGAGCGCCTCGGGCAGTACGTCCGCCATACCGCGTCCGGGGGAGAGCAGGTCCATATAGGGCGCGAGGATAACCAGGCGAGCGGTGTTCTCCGCAACCCGGCGGATTTCGGTATAGGGCACGATCATCAGCACGTCGATATCGTACCGGGCGGCGGCGATGTCCGCCGCTTCGGCAATCCGCAGGACGTCGTCGCCGTAAATATAGTTTTTGACTCCGAACTCAAAGAACGGCGTCCTCAATATGGGTTTCACAAAACCCCCTCCTTTTTGTGGATGCGGGCGGTGAGGTCAGTCGCCCCAAACGGTGAGCCGCACGGTGCGCTGCCGCGCACGGACCTGGTCGAAATCGGCGAAATAGATGCGCCCGAATTCTCCCAGCACCGGCTCCCCGTCGATTACGGGGGCCAGGACGGACCGTCCGAGCAGCACCGAACGCAGATGCGCATCCGTGTTCAGGCTCCATCTGGCCAGCTCGCCGCGTTCCCGTCCGGCGATCTCCACATGCAGCGGCCCGGGGTGCAGGTACTGCCCCTCCGTTTCACAGGTGGGGATGATCTTCGAAAGGACATTCACCAGGTCCTGCAGAATCAACTGCTCCCCATAGTAGTTGACGTCGTCCGACTGCTCCTGGATGAGGACGCTGCAGGTCGTGTGCTGGGAATAGACCATGGCCACACCGGTTATGACGCCCTGCTTTTTGATGGCGGCGGCGACCCTGTCGGTCACGTCGTGGAAGGTGGGCCGGGCTTCGGACTGGATCGTAAAAGAGTCGTTAAAAATTCTCATGGTGCCTCCTGCCGTTCATTTTTGTGCCGCGCCGCTATGCGGCGGCCGTCTTTTTCACGCGCTGGTAGGAATCGAATCCGACGGCGAACATCATCAGCAGCCCCTTGCAGGCCAGCTGCCAGTAGGAATTGAGCCCGACGGCAACCATGCCGTTGGAGAGCGCCGCCATGATAATGATACCGACAATGATCCCGGGCACGCGCCCCTCGCCGCCCGACATGCTGATGCCGCCGACGACGCATGCGGTGAGCGCGTCGATATAAAGGGTGCCGCCGGCGTTGGTCTGTCCCGAATTGAGGCGGCCGGTCATCACGATTCCGGCAATCCCGGCGTAGGCGCCGCACAGCCCGTAGGCGGCCGCACGCACCCGGTAGGTGTTGATGCCTGAGAGGCGGGCGGCCTCCTCATTGCTGCCGACGGCGAAGATCCGCCTCCCGAGCTTCGTCTTCATGAGCGTGAACCATCCGATCAGGAGCACGATCGCCCAGACGATGACCGGGTTGGGGATGCCGAAAAGCGACTCCTGCCCCACGCGGCGCAGCGACTCGGGAATGTTGTAGATCGGCATGCCGTTGTTGGCGAGATAAGCCAGGCCCTGCACAATATTCATCACGCCCAGCGTGGCGATGAGCGGCGGCATAAAGGTCAGGTGAATGGCGGTGCCGCTGATAAGCCCGAGCAGGCAGGTCAGCAGGATGCACAGCACGGACGAGAGCCAGACCGGCCACCCGTGGTTGACCATAAAGACTCCGGCGATCACACTGGTGAGGGAGACCATGGCGCCGATCGACAGATCGATGCCGCCGATGATCAGGACATGAGCCAGCCCCACCGCGAGAATCCCGGTGCACGCGCCCTGCCGGATGATCGTCATGATATTGTCGGGTGCGATAAACGCCGGGCGCCGGATGCTGAAATATACGATCAGCAGGGCGAGGCACAGCAGCACCGCATTGTGCCGCAGGAACCGTTTGAACGTCGTGGATATCGTCTTTTTTTCCATATTAAGCACCTTCTTCACTTCCCTGATAGCCGGAGGCCAGCGTCAGGACCGCCTCCTGGGAAAACGCCCCCCGCTCAAGGATCCCCATCTGCTTTCCCTCGTAGAGCACCAGGATCCGGTCGGACATGCCGAGGATCTCCTCCATGTCGGAAGAAATCATGATGATCGAGATGCCCCGCCCGGTCAGCTGCCCCATCAGATTGTATATTTCCTGTTTCGCTCCGACATCCACGCCGCGCGTGGGTTCGTCGAAGATCATAACTTTCGCGTTGGTGATGAGCCACTTGGCGAGCACAACCTTCTGTTGGTTGCCGCCGCTGAGGTTTTTGACAAGCTGGACCGGGGAAGGCGTGGCGATCCGGAGCACCTTGATCTGCTCAAGCACCTTCCGGCGCTGTCTGTGCCGGAGCATCACGCCAAAGCGGGAAAACTGTTCGAGGCTGGCGATGGAGATGTTCTGGTCGATGGGCAGTCCCAGAAAGAGCCCCTGGCGCTTCCGGTCCTCGGGCAGCAGTGTGATCCCCTGCTCCAGCGCGTCCTTTGGGTTCCGGATATGCAGTTTTTTGCCCTCGAGCGTTACCTCCCCGCTCTCCATCGGATCGGCGCCCGACAGCATGCGGGCCATCTCTGTACGCCCCGCTCCCACGAGCCCGGACACGCCGAGGATCTCCCCGCGGCGCAGGTCGAAATGGATATCCCTGTCCCCGCTCCCGCACAGGCTGCGCACCTCCAGGACGGTTTCCCCGGAAACAGGGGAGCGGACGGGGAAAAGCTCGGAAATCTGCCGCCCGATCATCCCGCGGATGAGGTCCTCCTTCGTGGTGTCCGCCGTCTGCCGCAGTTCGACGACCCGTCCGTCGCGCATGATCGTGACGCGGTCGGACAGCTCAAAGATTTCCTCCAGCCGGTGGGAGATGTAGATAACGGTGATGCCTTCCGCCCTGAGCTTGCGGATGAGGCCGAAGAGGATATCCACCTCGTGCAGGGTGAGCGGGGCCGTGGGCTCGTCCATAATCAGCACCCTGGCTCCGCGCCGCAGCGACTTGGCGATCTCGACGAGCTGCATGCTCGCGACCGACAGCTCCCGGACGCGCGCCCGCGGATCGATCTTGACCCCCATCGTCTCAAACAGCCTTCCGGCTTCCTCCTCCATGCCCCTGCGGTCGATCCAGAGGGCGTGCCCCTTGAGTTCGCCGACGAAGAGGTTTTCCGCGACCGTGAGGGAGGGGAGAAGATTAAACTCCTGGTAGACGATCTCGATTCCAAGCCGGTGGGCAAGCTGGGGAGACATATGCTCGTAGCGGGTCCCCTCGAACCACAGTTCCCCGGCGTCAGGCCGGATTGCGCCGGCCATTACCTTCATCAGGGTCGATTTGCCCGCGCCGTTTTCCCCCACCACCGCGTGGACTTCGCCGGCTTCAAAGCCGATGGAGACGCCGTCGAGCGCGAGCACGCCGGGATATCGCTTTGTGATCTCCCGCAGCTCCATAATCTGATTCGCCAGGATGCATCGCTCCTTTCTGGGAGTTCGCGGCGGGCAAACTCCGGGGTAGTCCCGCGGCCGCCGCAGAGCGGCCGCGGGCTGCTTTCCGTTATTTAAGGACGCGCTCGCCTTTCTCAACGTCGTAGTAGTCCGCGAGATTTTCCAGCGTCACGATGTCGCTGTTGAAATAGACGAGTTTTTCCGCTTCCACGATCTCGCCGGTGCGGATGTAGTTGATCCCGCGTTCGAAGAGGTCTGTCATCAGCGTCACGAGACCCAGGTCCACGGTGGCGTAGAAGGTGCCGCCCTCGGCGATCGCGCGCAGCTCCTCGAGCGAGCCGTCGTTGGTGATGACGCCCACGCCGTCGGTGATGCCCGCGGCCTTGTACGCCTCATAGACGCCCAGCGCCGTGTTGGCGCTGTCGGTGGCGAGGACGGCGCGCACGTCGTCGTACCCGCTGATGAGCGCCTCGCCGATCGCCACGCCCGCGGTGTTGCCGCTGCCGCCGTAGGAGACGACGTCAAAGACCACGACGTTGGCCTCCGGGAGTTTTTCTTTGATCCGCTCGATCGCAAGATTGGTTCGGGTCACGCTGTACTCGGTGCCGGTCGCGCAGATGACGACGATGGTGTCGGTGGGGGCGCTGTCGAGTTTTTCAAAGCATTGCACCGCGGCGTCGCCCAGCGTGTATCCGATCCCTTCCATGTCGGCCATCAGCGTGTAGACGCTGCCGTCCACGAAGTTGTCGTAGGCGACGATCGTGATACCTTTTTCCAACGCTTTGTTGCAGACGTCACGGATCGTATCATAGCCGGTCCAGTTCTGTACATAGATCATATCCACATCGGCGGCGATGAAATTCTCTATTCCCTGCACGCACGCCTCGGCGGAGAGATTGCAGTCCCAGGTGATAAGCTCGACATCCATCTCCGCGGCCGCCTGTTGAATGTTGTTGATGGCTTCGACAAACGCGGAGGCGCCCATCCAGTCAAGGACGATGCCGCATTTGAGATGTCCCTCCTTCGGGATTCCGTTCTCCGCCGGAACGCTCTCCGGCGCCTTCGGGCCCGAGGACGCGGCGGGAGCCGGGGCGGCGGCGCTCTGGCCGCAAGCCGCTAAGGCGGCGATCATGCAGACGCTCAGGAACATTGCTAACAACTTTTTCATTTCATCTCTCCTCCATGGATTTTCGTGTCCGTATTCGAATGGTAAAGGTCGCTCAACCACCTCCCGGGCGCAGCGGGCCGCGCCGTTGTTTTGAGGCTCCGTCAGAATAAGCCCTTGAGAGACTGGTACAAATCCAGATAACGCACATAGCCGGACCGGTATGCCTCGCCGGTTTCCGGGTCAGGCAGGTACTCCCGCCGGATCGGGTTTGCCTGCTCAAGCAGGGAGACGACGCCGGCCTCTCCGTATTTGGGCAGGAGACTGAGGGCGGCGGCCCCGATGGAAGTCGTCTCGGAGCAGGTGAGCTCATAGGCGTTCAGCCCCAGCACATCGGCCTTAATCTGGTTCCAGACGCCGCTGCGGCTTCCGCCCCCGCAGCAGTGGAGCCGGGAGGGCGCGCCTCCTCCGAGGGCAGCGATCATCTCGATGTTTTCCCGGAGCATGTAGGCGACCGATTCAAGGATGCTTCTGACGAAGTCGGCCCGTGTATTTTCGAGCCCGACGCCAAAAAAAACGCCCCGTGCAGCCGGGTTAAACTGCGGTTGTAAAGTTCCGTTGAAATAGGGCAGCGTCAAAACGCCGTTCGAGAGGGGCGGGCTCTGCTCCGCCAGCTCGTCGAGCAGGCGGTAGACCGGCAGGCCGCGCTCCTTCGCCAAAGACTGCTCAGCCGCGCAGAATTGATCCTTAAACCACTTGAGCGCCATACCGCCCGTCATGCAGATGGGCAGGTAGAGGTACTTGCCGGGCAGCGCGTGTTTATAGACGGTGACATGCTTGTCGGCGCACAGGCTCTCCTTCCCGCAGGTGGCTGCGATCGCCAGGACGGTGCCCGTCGTCTCCGTGATGATGCCGTCCGCCACGTTGCCCGCGCCGAGCGTGGAGGCAATCTGGTCCATTGCCGCGGTCACAACGAGCGCGCGGGGCGAAAGACCCAGCTCGGCGGCCACCGAGGGCAGGACCGTACCCGCTTCCTCCCCACAGTCGAGCGTTTCGGGGAGTTTGCCGGGGTCGAGGCCGAGCGCCTCGAGCAGTTCGGTCCACAGCGCGTCGTGGTAGATATCGTAGTAGCCGGTCGTCGACATGACGCTTTTTTCACTGACAAACCGGCCGGTCAGCCGCAGGATCAGGTAATCTTCCACGAGCAGGAAGCGGCTTGCCGCCGTGTAAAGATTGGGGGCATGCTTCTTGATCCACAGGAGCTTGCTGATGGGACAGGTCGCATTGCAGTCCGCAATCCCGGTGCGCCGGTACAGCTCGTCAGCGCCGGCTTCACGAGAGACGATTCCGGCCTCCGCCTCCGCCCGCGTGTCCAGCCACACGATCGCGTTTCCAAGGGCGCGGCCCCCGGCGTCCACCGGGATCAGCGTCTCGCCCTGCGTGGTGAAGGTCAGCCGCTCGATCTCCCCCGCGTGGATTCCCGCCTGTTCGCAGACGGCTGCCAGACCGCGGCGGAAATAGGTCCAATAGGTCTCCGGATCCAGTTCGACGCGGCCGTCCGGATAGGACCGGATGCTGTATTCTCCGGTGGCCGAGGCCAGAGGGCGCAGCTGCAGATCAAACAGCGTGGATTTGATGGACGTCGTGCCGACGTCCGTCACAAGCAGACAGCTCATGGAAGTCCTCCCGTCGCGGTGTTGAAAAGGGTGAATTCTGTTTTGAATATAACGGGGCAAAAATTGTTTGTCAAGGAATAATTGAACGAATTTTTCATATTTTGAAATATTTTGTCGAAAATTCCAAGCAATAACTACAATATATGTCACTATCTACAATATTTTTTGAAATCTGTTGACGGATATTTTCATTTTAGTTATGATATCGGTAAAGAAAGGCCGGACGGCCGCAAGGAGGAAATCACATGAAAATTTCCTGTACGAATACGATGGTCCCCGGCGGGACGCTGACGGAGAAAGCGCAGAACCTGCGCCGATGCGGGTTTGACGGCATCTCCGTCTTTGAGGAGATTACGGACTGGACGCCGAAAAAAGAGGAGGAGCTATTGACGCTGGAGGCGCGCACCGGCGTCCGCGTCTGTGAATTCTGCTTTTCAGGCGCGGACTACGGCCAGCTCATGAGCCCCGATCCCGCCGTTGCGGCGCGGTCAAAGGCGATCTACCGGCGCGCGATCGAGGTGTGCAACCAGTTGGGCGCGGTGTCCGAGATGGAATACCAGTACGCGCCGCGTACGCCGGTGCCGCTGCTGGACCCCTATCTCAAAATGGAGCGCGAGGAGCAAAAGCGCTTTCAAGCGATCTACGCGGAGCTTGCCGGAGAGCTGGAGGGCAGCGCCCTGCTGCTGCTCGAGCCGATCAACCGGTATGAGTCGCCCTATCTCAACTGCATAGAAGATAACGCCGAAATCGTCGAGGAGGTGAGGCTTCCGGGTACCGGCCTGCTCTTCGACACCTTCCACATGTCCATCGAGCAGGCGGACCTGTGCGCCGCCTTCGAGAGGTTTGCGCCCCTCATCCGGCACGTACACCTGGGCGACAACAACCGCCTTTTGCCCGGAAAAGGGTGCCTGCCATGGAAAAAGATGTTTGCAACTATGGGGAAAGCTGGATATAATGGTTATGTGAATTTGGAATGTGCGATATTGGGGGACCGCGTGCTCGATCAGTTGGAAGAGGAAGCCGCGTTTCTCAAATCGTTCGTCTGAATTGCCGCACGGGACAAAAAATTCATCCGAAATATGGTGCGCTATGGGAAAGATCAGTCAAAGGTATATCGAATTCGCCGCGCTGCTTGAAGAAGCCGGCAAACTGGAGCTTCAGGAAATCCAAGCGCGGTTCGGTGTGTCCGAATCGACCGCCCGCAGGATGTGCATCGAGGCGGAACGGGACGGTTTGGGCATCCGCGTCCAAGGCGGCGGCCTGCAGTCGCTGCGGCATGTTCCTTCTCACCCGGAGTATTCCTACGAGGTGCAGACGGTGGAGCATGTCCCCGAAAAGGCCGCGATCGGAAAATACGCCAGCAGCCTGGTGGAATCCAACGAGATTATTTTTGTTTCAGGCGGAACCACGACCCAGCAATTCATGAAGAACCTCGTCCGGCGGCTTGCGGACGGGGAAATCGAAAATGTCACCATCATGACAAATTCCCTGCTGATCATCGAGATGGCGGAGGATTTTATGCCGGTCATTCTGACAGGCGGTCAGTTCCGAAAGCGGCGGCGCGACGTGGCGGGGCACATCTCCGAGTCCGCGATCAGGGGCGCGCGTTTCGACAGGAGCTATATTGGCGTCGACGGCGTGGAACTGACCGACGGGCTGATTGCGTCGGATAACGAAACGGGCAATATGGACCGGCTCGTTACGGCGCGGTCCGATAAGGTGTATATCCTGGCGGACCACAGTAAGTTTACGTCAAAATCTTACATAAGCTATGAGCATTTTTTCCCCAAGCATGTCATTATCACCGATTCGCTCCTGGACAGCTACTACATCAATCTGGCCAAAGAGGTCGGCGTCTCTCTGCAGCTGGTCGACGTCGACGAATCCGGCGCAGATCATCTTTCCGTTGGGTGAATGCGGCCGCCGTGTAATCTGCCGAACAAGCCGCCCCGGGCTTTTGCCCGGAGCGGCCTGTTTCCCTGCTTCACGGTAAATCGACAGGCGTCCTCCGCCGGCAAAGCGCCCCGAACCAAAAAACGCGCACGGAACCAGCTATTTTTGCGCATCTTTCCGCTTGACATCGGCGGCGTTTGGCATTACGCTGTTACGGTACGGAACGAACCGGCAAAACGGAGGCAACCATATGGCAATGCAACTGAACAAGCAGCTGCCGCTGCCCGCGGATCTCAAGGCGGAATACCCGCTCTCCGGGGAGATCACCGGGGTCAAGGCGCGGCGCGACGCGGAAATCCGCGATATCTTCACCGGGCGTTCGGACAAGTTCGTCGTCATCGTCGGGCCCTGCTCGGCCGACAACGAGGACGCGGTCTGCGACTATGTGTCGCGGCTGGCTTCCCTCAACGACAGGCTTTCCGACCGTCTCATGCTCATCCCCCGCATCTACACGAACAAGCCCCGCACCACCGGCGAGGGCTACAAGGGCATGCTCCACCAGCCCGAGCCGGACAAGGCGCCCGACCTGCTGGCGGGCATCATCGCCATCCGGCGGATGCACACCCGGGCGATCATGGAAAGCGGACTCACCTCCGCCGACGAGATGCTCTACCCGGAAAACCGCAGCTACCTCGACGACCTGCTCTCCTACGAGGCGGTCGGCGCGCGTTCGGTGGAAAACCAGCAGCACCGCCTGACCGCGAGCGGGATGGACATCCCCGTGGGGATGAAGAACCCGACGAGCGGCGATTTCGTTGTGACGCTCAATTCAGTTTTCGCCGCGCAGCATCCCCACAACTTCATCTACCGCGGCTGCGACGTCACCACCGGCGGCAACGACCTCGCGCATGTCATCCTGCGCGGTGGCGTGGACAAGTACGGCACCACGATCCCCAACTACCACTACGAGGACCTTGTGCGCCTCATGGAGATGTACGGCGAGCGCAGCCTCCAAAATCCCGCCGTGATCGTGGATGTCAACCACTCCAATTCGAACAAGCAGTATAAGGAGCAGATCCGCATCGTCAGCGAGGTGCTCCACAGCCGCAATTACAATCCCGACCTCAAAAAGCTCGTCAAGGGCGTGATGATCGAAAGCTACCTCGAGGAGGGCTGCCAGAAGATCGGCGGGACGCACATCTATGGCAAGTCGATCACCGATCCCTGCCTCGGCTGGGCCGACACTGAAAAGCTCCTCTATAAAATCGCCGAAAACTGCTGAAACGGCGGAAGGCGCCCGGCATTGCCGGGCGCCTTCCGCTTTGTTTTCATCCGGTCAGCCGAGCAGCTTGAAGATCGAAACGATCTTGTTGAGCGACCCGATGGGATCCTGCATATTCAGCAGGTTCCCCAGGATGCCCTTCGGCCGGTTCCCGTTCCCGTTCTGCGCCGCGCCTCGGTTCATCTGCTGCGGGCGCCCGGATGGCCGGGACATCTGCCGCGGCCCCATCTGCCGCTGTGCCGTCTGCTGCTGGCGGGGCTGCCGCATGGCCTGGCGCTGGGGCGTCTGGCCGGGTTGACGATTCTGCATAAAAACCTCCATGCGCCCGGCTTTGCCGGATCAGGCCAATCCCCGCCGCGCGGCGGGACCGGCCCGCGCTTTTGCCGGGCGGCGAAAGGACCGCGTTTTTTCGCGATTTCCTCTTAATGCCATCCTATGCGAAAAACGGCCGGCCGCCACGCCGTCCGTTTCTTTTTTCGTTTGGATTTTCCTGCGCGCCCATCGGTTCCCTCTGATCATTTCGCAGAAATTGCAGACAATAATGCCGAGGTGATTAAAATGGAACAGCCTTTGAACCAGAAGATCCCTCCCGAACCCCGGCGGACAGTCCTGTCGGAACAGGACCTCCGGGCGCTGTCCCAGCGGTTCGGCTCCACGCGCTCCTACCAGGGCAGCGTCGTCGGCATCACCGACGAACGCATGCGCCAGCTGGCGGAGCACTTTACACCATGAGCGGAGGCGGCAGCATGCAGACAAGCGATCTTTACGACCTGATCGCACAGGACGGCAGGGCGCACCGGTTTTTCGCCGCCCTGCCCGACGGCGTGCGCGACGCGGTGAGCTGGCAGGCCAAAAGCCTTCACAGCTTCCCCGAGCTGCAGGCCTGTGCGCAGGAGCTGCTCAGCGACTACGACTGAGGGGGAATTCGATGGATCAGCCCCTGGAGTACTATCCCATCCACTATGATGAGCTGGAAAGCTACCTCGTCGGCTACCTCAACGGCGAAGAGGCCGGCGGCGGGGAAAACGACATCCGAAGCGTGATCTGCTGAACGGGGCCGCGGCCCCGTTCTTTTTTTGTCAAAAAGCCGTCCCCGCATGTGGGACGGCTTTTTTCATTCTTTGTTCACGACGTTGACCGGGCGGCCCGCCAGAAACGCCCGCAGGTTCTCCACGGCCACGTCCATCAGCCGCCGGCGGCTCTCCCTGGGCGCCCAGGAGATATGCGGGGTGATCAGGCAGTTCTTCGCGCTGAGGAGCGGATTGTCCGCGCGGATGGGCTCGTCGGACACCACGTCCAGCCCCGCGGCGTACACCTTCCCACTGTTCAGCGCGGCGGCGAGGTCCTCCTCCACGATGAGCGGGCCGCGCGAATTGTTCAGAAGGATCACCCCGTCCTTCATCTTCGCGATGCTCTCCCGGTTGATGATCCCGCGCGTCTTCGGAAAGAGCGGGCAGTGCAGAGCGATCACGTCCGAATCCGCCAGGAGGACGTCCAGCGGGACGTATTCCCCGAGGGCGCGTCCCTCGTCGCAGGGGAACGCATCGTACGCGAGCACCCGCATCCCCATCGCCTTAGCGATCTTCCCGGTCGCCCGGCCGATCCGCCCAAAGCCGATGATCCCCATCGTCTTGCCGTCCAGCTCGATCAGCGGATAGTCCCAAAAGCACCAGTCGGGACCCTGCTGCCAGCGCCCGGCGTGCACCGCCTCGCTGTGATGGGCCACATGGTGGCAGATTTCGAGCAGCATCGCGATCGCATACTGCCCGACGGCGGCGGTCCCGTAGGTGGGGACGTTGCAGACGGGGATGCCGCGCTCCCGCGCGGCGGCGACGTCCACGACGTTGTAGCCGGTCGCCAGCACGCCGATAAACCGGAGCGCGGAACAGTCCTCGATGACCTCCCCCGGGAGCGGGACCTTGTTGGTGTAGACCGCCTCGGCGTCCCCGATCCGTTCCCGGACCAGCTCGGGCGGCGTGCGGTCGTAGACCGTCAGCTCGCCGAGTGCCTCCAGGCCCGACCAGCTCAGGTCGCCGGGGTTTTCGGTATATCCGTCCAGCACCACGATTTTCATAACCTGCCTCCTTATCGTTATCTGACCAGCACAAGGCCGAGCAGCGCCCCCGCCAGAATGACGGTGGGAATGCTTCTCTTTGCAAGCAGCAGCGCCCCCGCCGCCGCCCCGATGACGACCGCCGGCCAGAGCGGCGCGCCGTTTAAAAAATAGTTTGCCTGCCCGAGCGGGACGGCGACCGCGAGGATCATGCCGATGCATATCGGGCGGACGCCGTAGAGCGCGTTCTGCAGGAACCGGTTCTGCCGGAACTTGACCATAAAGTGGCAGGCGAGCATGCAGACGGTGAGGGAGGGGGTCATCACCCCGAGCGTGGTGGCGATCGCGCCCGGCAGGCCCGCCACCTGGATGCCGACGAAGGTCGCGCAGTTGATGCCGAGGGAACCGGGCGTCATCTCCGCAATCGCCACGATGTCCGAGAGCTGCTCCATCGTCATCCAGTGGTGAGCAAGCATCTCCTGGTTGATGAAGGGGATCATCGACAGGCCGCCGAAGCTGCAAAAGCCGATCTTGAGGTAGCTCCAGTAGAGCTGCAAGCAGATCATCCCCGCACCCCCCTGAGCATGAGCCCCGCGGCCGCGCCGAGCAGCACCACGAGGATGTTGTTGATCGGAAGGAAAAGGCAGATCAGAAAGCCCCCCAGCACGATCCCGTACTGGACCTTCTCCTGGATGGCGATGGAGCGCAGGCCGGCGGCCGCGGAGAGGATGATCGGCACGACGGCGGCGCGCACGCCGACCATGGCGCGCGCGATATAAATGTTGCGGCGGAACTGCTCGTAGAAGACCGTGACCACCGACAGCACGGCGACGGAGGGCGCGGCCACGCCCACGGCGGCGATGACGCCGAGCGGCACCCCGCCCACGTGGTAGCCGAACATTACGGCGATGTTGATGACCATGATGCCGGGGAACGACCGTCCCACCGACACGATATCCAGCAGGTCCTCCTTGGAGATCCAGCCGCGCTTGTCGACGAATTCCCTCTGGAGCTGCGCCACGATGCTCCAGCCGCCCCCAAAGGTGAAGAGCCCGATCTTAAAGAGCAGCAGGAAACAGCAGAGCGGCCTGGGAAGCCCGCGCCTTGCATCCAACACCCCACCCCCGTCCTTTCGACGCGCGCAGGGATTCCCCCGCCCTTTTGAGGCGGGAGAATCCCGTCCGCCCGTTTTTTGCGGCGGCCGGTTCAGTCCAGACCACCATGCGCCTTGTAATAGGGAATCAGCCCTCCCGCGCGCACAAGCCCGGCCAGCTGGACGGGAAAGGCCGGGAAAGGGCAGTCCCCCCTCCCCTCCACACTTATGATACCCGCCTCGACGTCCACCGTCAAGCGGTCGTACTCCTCGACCCGCGGCGCGCAGACAATCGGGAGGATGTCCAGGTTCACGCCGCCCCGGTAAAAATTGCGGCTGAAGGAGCGCGCGACCACACAGCGGATGCCCGCCGACTTCATCACCAGCAGAATCTGCTCCCGGGAGGAGCCGCAGCCGAAATTTTCCCCCGCCACGAGAATATCCTTCGGCTGCAGGCTCTGCGCCAGGTCGGGCCTGCACGATTCGAAGAGGTTTCCCGCCAACTCCTCCGGCGGCGCGCCGCCGCCGAGGTACTGCCCGCCGATGATCTGGTCGCCGCTGACGTTGTCCCCGAGCAGCCGCGCTCTTCCTTCGATCATCCCGCGTCACCTCCCGCCGTAAGATACCCCTCCAGCGCCGAACAGGCCGCCACCAGCGGGGATGCGATGTAGATTTTTCCCCTGCCGCCGCCCATGCGGCCCGCCGCGTTGCGGTTGGTGGTGGAGACCACCGTCTCCCCATCCGCAATGAGGCCCCCGTGGATGCCGGCGCAGGGCCCGCAGCAGGGGGGCAGGATTTGCGCGCCCGCCTCGAGCAGCACGCGGTAGACGCCCGAGTGGGTCACGACCTAGACCTGTTTGCCGGGAAGCCCTCCAGTGCGTCCGGGGCCGCGGGAGCGGCCTTCTGCGAAGGGGCCGCCGGGGCGGCCGCGGGCGAACCTTTTTTGACAAATTGACTATTTTCGTTTTTACTGTATCCTATAACCACTGATTTGTCTAATATTTAATCCTCATATGAATCATAACTTTTTATCATGAAATTTCAGAAGGCGGTCGCTTGACACTGAAAGAGCTGCGTTACGTTCTCGCAATCCAGGAGCACCAGAACCTCTCCAAGGCCGCACAGTCCCTCTACCTCTCCCAGCCCGCGTTGAGCAAGTACATCAAAAACCTTGAGGCGTCCCTCGACGTCAAAAACCTCAAAAACGTCGGCAAACGGCTCATGCTGACCGCCGTCCACAAGAACACCGTCTTCAAGCTCGGGTGCGGGCTTTTCCTCGACGCCTGCCGTGAGGTGGCCCGGAACTATCCGGACATCACGCTCGAGACGGTCGTCGTCGACACCTTCGCCATGAAGATGCTGATGGATCCCCAGGACTACGACGTGGTGGTCACCACCAACATGTTCGGCGACATCCTCTCCGACGAGGCGGCGGGGCTCGTCGGCGGCCTCGGCATGGCCGCGGGGCTCTGCGTGGGACCCGACTACTGCATGGTGCAGGCCACCCACGGTTCCGCGCCCGACATCGCCGGCAAAGGGATCGCCAACCCCTTCGCAATGATCATGTCCGCGCAGATGATGCTCTCCTGGCTCGGCGAAAAGAAACGCGACCCGCAGGCCGTCCAGGCCGCGCGGGAAATCCAGGAAGCAGCGGAGGCCGTGCTGGACGATAAGTCCGCCGTTACCCCCGACCTGGACGGCACTGCCGGGACGGCGGAAATGGGGCGGGCGATCCGCCGACTGCTTGCTTAATCCGGATGGGCTGTTTTTTCCCATTTGCCGGCTTCCCGAAAAATTAAATGTCAGGCCCGGACGCCTCCTGCGTCCGGGCCCTTTTTTGCACCCGTTTTTCATTCTGCCCCGCCTCCCGCGGCGCCTCCTCCCGGCACCGGACGCGGCCGGACGGCATATGCTGGTATGGGCAACTGCCCGATTTGTTTTGGAGGCTTCATCTATGGCTAACAATCGATTCTTGAACCCTATCTTCCCGGAGGAACGGATCTGTAACTGCCGTCCTCCGGTTCCGCCTTGTCCTCCGCCCATCCCGCCCTGTCCTCCTCCGGTTCCGCCCTGCCCGCCGCCCTGTCCCTGCCCGACGGGAATCACCGGGCCCACCGGTCCGATCGGACCGCAGGGACCGATTGGGCCGCAGGGCCCCATCGGCGTCACCGGGCCCACCGGTGCGACCGGTTCGACCGGGCCCGCCGGACCCACCGGCGCGACCGGCGCGACGGGCGTCGGCATCATAGGCCCCGTCGGACCGACGGGCGCGACGGGCGCGACCGGGCCCACCGGTCCCACGGGCGTCTCCGTCACCGGTTCGACCGGCGCGACCGGCCCCACAGGGCCGACCGGGGCCACGGGCGCGACAGGCGCCACCGGCGCGACGGGCGCTACCGGACTTTCGGTCACCGGCGCGACGGGTCCCACCGGACCGACCGGACCCACCGGGCCGACCGGCCCCACAGGCCCCACCGGAGAAACCGGCGCGGCCGAGAATATCGTCATCCGCAACACCACCACCTCCGAGCCCGGGACCCCGGCCTCGGTCGTGGACGTCACCGGCGGGCCGACGCACGTCCTGGACTTCACCATCCCCCGCGGCGCGACCGGACCCACCGGCGTGACCGGACCCACGGGTCCCACCGGGCCGACCGGCGCAACCGGGGCCACGGGAACCGGGGCTACCGGCGCGACCGGTGCGACCGGAGCGGCGGGAGCCACCGGCGCAACGGGGCCCGCAGGACCCGCCGGACCGACGGGGGCCACGGGAACCGGGGCTACCGGCGCGACCGGGCCCACCGGACCGACCGGTGCATTCCTTTCTGCACAACCGTCTTCCGTGCGGCGTGCTCTCCGGTGATCACGCCCCCCGCTCAACCGCCATGCTCCAGGCCCAGAATCTGTTCATATGGGTCACGGAAACGGAACTGAATTTCCACCCGGCCGTTTGCATGGACATACACCTTATTGACAAGCTCAGCCAGAATGGCCCGATCCAGGGCTTGAAGCTGCCGGGTCCTTTTAAACCGTTCAAGGCGCGAATCGTCCCGCGCCGGTTCTCTTTCACATACGGCTCCTTCCTCTTTCAGCCGGCTGATTTCCTTTTGGAGCGCGTCAACTTCCGACTCGAAGGAGCTCTTATAGTCCAGATACTCCGTCCGCGAGAGCAAACCGTCCTTCATATCGGTATATAAGGATTTCAGATAGCCCTTCCGCTTTTCGAGTTCCTCCGCGCCCTGGCTCAGCAGGGCCTGAAGCCGGTCCTGCCGGCAATCCGGTTTTGAGGCGCGGCCCGCCTCTTCCGCAAGGCCGGCCAGGCCGTCCGTCAGGTCCACCTGCATTTGGACCGCCTTCAAAATGACGCCGCACAGGCGCTGCTCCCGGATCGAGTGGGGCGTACAGCCGTCCTTCGACTGCCGGTTCGTCCGGCAGCAGTAGTAGGCGAGCTCCTTGGATGTTTTCCGGTGCATGGCCTTTTGGCAGTCGGCGCAAAATACAAAGCCGGACAGCAGGTGCAATTCCCCCTGCCGGGGCGGCGTCCGCGTGTTTTTTTGCAGCAGCCGCTGAACGGTCCGAAACGTCTCCCCGTCGATGACCGGCTCGTGCGTGTCTTTGACGACATACCAATCTTCCTCCGGCAGGCTCACACGTTCGTGCACCTTGTACGACCGGACCCTTTGCTTCCCCTGGACCATGTGCCCCAGGTACATTTGATTGCGCAGGATTTCATAGACCGTCCGCTGGGTCCAGAGGGAACTGTGGTATTTGTCATGCGGGTTTTGATACTTGAGGCCCTTCCGCCGTTTGTATTCCGCGGGGCTCGGATAGCCGAGCCCGTTGAGCCTCCTCGTGATCCCCTCCTTGCTGAGGCCTTTGCAGTACCACCTGAAAATTTCCCGCACCACCTCCGCCGCCTCGGGATCGACCACCAGGTGGTTTCTGTCGTCCGGGTCCTTCCCGTAACCGTATGGGGCAAACGCCCCGATAAACTGCCCTTTTTTTCGTTTGATGTCGAAGACGTCGCGGACCTTGAGGCTCGTCTCCCGGCAGTGGTTCTCGTTCATCATGCCCTGAAAACCGATGGACAGCATGTTTAAGGTCTCCGGGTGCCGGTAGGTATCGATGAACGGGAGCCGGGTCGAGATAAAGCGCACGTTGTACCGGACCCGCGTCTCCTCCAGAAAACGTGTCTGGTCGGCGCTGTTGCGGAAGGGACGGGACAGGTCCTTTACCAGGACGCAATTGATTTTCCCGCCATAGATGTCTTCCAGCAGCTCCCGGAAGCCGGCGCGCTCGTCCTCGCTCGTCCCGCTGACGCCGTCGTCAACATAGATTTTACGGAGCTTCAGGTCCTCATGGCCGGCAATGTAATCGAGCAGCCACCGGCGCTGGTTGGCGATGCTGTAGCTCTCGTCGTTCCCGTCTTCGCGGGAAAGCCTCAGGTAGATTCCCGTCGGCCATTCCGCCGCCGTTTCCAAATCCTTTTTTTCCGCATATCGCCGGGACATAACGCCTCCCCTCTCCCCCGCGCGGCCGCACGCCCAAATACCCGGCCCGCCGTTCAGGGGTCCCCGTGTGCAAGGTAGTGTAAAAGCGCCTCCTTCAGCGTTCTGTTTTCATCGCTGAAGCTGATTTTGACCGGGACGCCGTCCACCAGGAAGCAATAGGGATTGCCCGTCCGTTCGATCAGGCGTTCCAGCCTCCCGGCGGGCGGCCGGGAAGCGTCCGTCCAAACGTCCGCAAGCTCTGCGAGCCCGGAGATCTCCGGGTCCCGAATGTCCGCGCGGCGCATGGCGTCAAGTTCGGCGCGAGTCAATGGCCTTCCCCCTCTCGCCTAATTGCTATGCCCGGCACGGCCTTTCCTTGCATGTCCCCGCGTATTTGGCGGCACGCCAGAGAAAGGGCCGCTCAACTCTTGCGAGTTGAGCGGCCCTTTTGGATTTGATCCGCCGCCGTCGGAGCATAGGACGGCGCGGCATTTTCCTTCGCCCGGCTACAGGCGGTCGGCCCATCCGCGGCTTCTGTCCACGGCCTTGCGCCATCCGGCGAGCAGCGCGGCCCTGCGGGGTTCCTCCATGTCCGGTTCGAACGTGACGTCGCACCGCCAGAGGCTCTTCAGTTCCTCCGTCCCGCTCCACACCCCGACGGCGAGGCCCGCGAGATAGGCCGCGCCGAGCGCGGTGGTCTCCCGGATCATCGGGCGGCGCACCTGCTTATTCAAGATGTCCGCCTGAAACTGCATCAGGAACCGGTCACGGCTCGCGCCGCCATCCACGCAGAGCTCGGAGATCCGGCGGCCGGTGTCCCGTTCCATCGCCTCGACCAGCTCCAGGCTCTGGTAGGCGATCGACTCCTGCGCCGCGCGGATCAGATGCTCCCGTTTGGTCCCGCGCGTGATCCCCATGATGCAGCCGCGCGCGTACATATCCCAATAGGGCGCGCCGAGACCGGTGAAGGCCGGCACGAGGTACACCCCTCCGGTGTCCTTCACCTTTTGGGCGTAGTATTCCGCGTCGCAGCTCTCGTTGAAGAAGCGCATCTCGTCCCGCAGCCACTGGATGACCGCGCCGCCGACAAACACGCTGCCCTCCAGCGCGTACTGGACCTTTCCGCCCAGCCCGACCGCAATCGTCGTCAGCAGTCCGTTTTTGCTCTCGCAGGCGGTCTCCCCCGTGTTCATCAGCAGGAAGCAGCCGGTCCCGTAGGTGTTTTTGGCGTCCCCCGCTTCAAAGCAGCCCTGCCCGAACAGCGCCGCCTGCTGGTCGCCCGCGATGCCGGCGATCGGGATCTTCGTCCCCTGGAGCACGGTATACCCGTAAACCTC
Source organism: Anaerotruncus massiliensis (ex Togo et al. 2026) (assembly GCF_900199635.1). Lineage (GTDB taxonomy): Bacteria > Bacillota > Clostridia > Oscillospirales > Ruminococcaceae > Anaerotruncus > Anaerotruncus massiliensis. The sequence goes on from NZ_LT962687.1 coordinate 2,704,047, forward strand.
GCTGGAGCCGCAGACCCGCGGCAGCATCGCGCGCGGGATGTCGAGCGCCTCCAGCAGGGCGTCGTCCCAGTCGAGCGTGTGGATGTTATAGAGCATCGTGCGGGAGGCGTTGGTATAGTCGGTCACATGGACCGTCTTGTCGGTCAGCCTCCAGATCAGCCAGCTGTCGACCGTCCCGAACAGGATCTCCCCCCGCTCGGCGCGCTCGCGCGCGCCCGGCACGTGGTCAAGGATCCATTTGATCTTTGTCCCGGAAAAATAGGCGTCGGGAATGAGCCCGGTTTTTTCCCGTATGGTCTCCCCGAGGCCCCGGTCCAGCAGCTCCCCGATCATGTCCGCCGTGCGGCGGCACTGCCAGACGATCGCGTTGTAGATCGGCCTGCCGGTGTCCCGCTCCCACAGGATGGTCGTCTCCCGCTGGTTGGTGACGCCGATCGCCGCGATGTCCCGCACGTCGACGTCGTTTTGGGTGATGACCTCGCTCATCACCGCGTACTGCGACGCGTAGATCTCCATCGGGTCATGCTCCACCCAGCCCTGGCGGGGATAATACTGGGTGAACTCCTTCTGGGCGAGCCCGACGATGTTCTGCTCGGCGTCAAAGAGGATCGCCCGCGAGCTGGTGGTCCCCTGGTCGAGGGACAAAATATAGCGGCTCATGCGATCTCCTCCCTGCCGGCGGCGGACGGCCGCGCGGATTCCAGCGGGCGGGCGGGCAGGCTGCGCGTCGCCACAATGTTCACGCCCGTCCCGCAGACGTTGCGCACGACCACCTGCCCCAGCGAAACGGGGGCCTTCAGCCGTATGCCGTCGAGAAGCGCCATCGCTTCAAACAGCTTCCCTTTTGGGAGCGGGCCGTCGGTCTTGACCGGGCAGCGCGGATGCGCGCCGCCCGAGACGCAGACGGTGGAGGTCAGCACGCGCGTGGGGTTGGTCAGCTCCGCGCGCCCGTATTCCGCGCCGCGCGGGCAGGCGTTTCCGGTCACGGTGAAGCCGTTTTCCTCATCCACGCGCAGGCGGCAGCCCTTCGGACAGACAATGCAGGTCAGCTCTTTCATGTTTGCGCCTCCTTGATCGATACCGTCAAATCCTTCCCGGCCGCCCTTTCCAGCAGCTGTCTGGGAAGCGTGATCCGCTCCATTTCGCCGGGGGCCAGCCGTTCGCGGGGGAACCCGGCGATTCGATTTCCGTCCGCTTCGACCTCGACCGTGCTGACCCCGCAGACCCGGTTCACCCGGAAAAACAGCTCGGTGCGCTCCCCCGCCGCGTCCATCCGGATGCGCTGCGGCACCGTATAGCTCACCCCGCCGCCCGCGCGGACCTCGGTGACGCTCCCCCCGGCGCGCGCGCCCTTCCTGACATACGCGGCGGCCGCCGCGCCCGCGCGCTGCCCCTCCGCCGTGACAAAGTCGACCAGGTCGTGCACATGCACCACGTTGCCGCAGGCGAACACGCCGGGCATCGAGGTCTCCATGTTCTCATAGACCACCGCCCCGTTCGTCCTGCGGTCGATTTCGATCCCCGCGCGCCGGGTCAGCTCGTTTTCGGGGATGAGGCCCACCGAAAGCAGGATCGTGTCGCAGTCGAAGGTCATTTCCGTCCCCGGGACGGGTCTGCGGTCTTCGTCCACCCGCGCGACCACCGCGCGCTCCACCCGCCTGCCGCCCTGGATGTCGACGATCGTGTGGGAGAGGTAGAGCGGGATATCGTAATCGTGCAGGCACTGGACGATGTTGCGGGTAAGCCCGCCCGAATAGGGCATCAGCTCGACGCAGGCCAGCACCTTCGCGCCCTCGAGCGTCATGCGGCGCGCCATGATCAGCCCGATGTCCCCCGAGCCGAGGATCAGCACCCGCCTGCCCACCATATAGCCCTCGATGTTCAAATAGCGCTGCGCCGTACCCGCCGTGAATATGCCCGCCGGGCGGGTGCCGGGGATCGCCACCGCGCCGCGGGTGCGCTCCCGGCATCCCATCGCCAGGATCACTGCCTTCGCCTCGAGAACGCGGTAGCCGTCCGCCCTGCTGACGGTGTGCACCCTGCGGTCGGGCGTGATTTCGAGCACCATGGTGTCCGAGCGCACCTCGATCCGCGTGTCCCGCAGCATCTCGACAAACCGCTGGGCGTATTCCGGCCCGGTCAGCTCCTCCTTGAAGTAATGAAGCCCGAACCCGTTGTGGATGCACTGGTTCAGAATCCCGCCGAGCTCGCGGTCTCGCTCGAGGATCAGGACCCTTTCGAGTCCCTCCCGGTATGCCTGCACCGCGGCCGCCAGCCCGGCCGGGCCGCCGCCGATCACCACCAGATCATACAAGGCCCGCACCCCCCATCTTGGTTTTTCCCGTTATGATATAGGACCCCGCGCGGTCCTGCAGGATCTCCTCCGGAGGGAGCCCCCGCTCCCTCGCCAGCAGCTCGAAGACCCTCGGCCCGCAGAAGCCGCCCTGGCAGCGGCCCATCCCCGCGTTGCAGCGCCGCTTGACCCCGTCGACCGAGCAGGGGGGAATCGGGCCGCGCAGCGCGTCGAGAATCTCTCCCTCGGTGATGGTCTCGCAGCGGCAGATCACCCTGCCGTAAGCCGGGTTCTCCTCCGTCAGCCGCGCCTTCTCCTCGCAGGTCAGCTCCTTGAAGCGCACCCTGCGGCGGGTGTCGATAAAGAAATCCTTTTTGACGAGCCGCAGGCCGCAGCCCTCCAGCAGCTCCGCCGCCATGCGCGCGATCGCCGGCGCAGCGGAAAGGCCGGGGGATTTGATCCCCGCGATGTCGATCAGGCCGGGGGTGTCCGCCGCCTCCGCGATGATAAAGTCGTCGGCGCCGTCCGCCGCCGCGCGCACCCCGGCAAAATTGCGGATCGATTCCCGGAAGTTGATGGAGGGCACCGATTTGCGCGCAAGGCGCATGACCTCTTCCAGCCCCCCGGCGGTCGTCGCGGTATCGTCCCGTTCCCGGGGGGGCTCGTTGTTGGGACCCACGATCAGGTTGCCGTGCACCGTGGGGGCCACCAGCGTCCCCTTGCCCGCCCTGGTCGGGCATTGGAAGACGACATGGCTGACCCGCTCCCCCTCGCTTTTGTCGAGCAGGTAGTATTCCCCCCGGTCGGGGTGGATGCGGAAGGCCGGCGCGGCGGCCATGTTGTGCACCTCGTCGCTGTAAAGGCCCGCCGCGTTCAGGACATACCGCGCCCAAAAGCGCCCGGCCGCCGTGTCCAGTTCAAAGCCGCCCTCGCAGCGCCGGATCGCCGTCACGCCCGCGTTCAGGTGAAGCGAAACGCCGTTGCGCACGGCGGTCTCGGCCAGCGCGAGGGCGTATTCCCAGGGGTTTACAATCGCCGCGGTCGGCGCGTAGAGCGCGCCCACCACCTCGGGGGACAGGTTCGGTTCGAGGTTCCTTACCTGTGCGGCGTCGAGCAGCGACAGGCCGGGGACGCCGTTTTCCACGCCGCGCGAATAGAGCGTCCGCAGCAATCCGGCGTCCTCCCCGGAAAAAGCCGCCACGAGCGAGCCGCATTGGCGGTAGGGAACGTCCAGCTTCCGGCAGAGCTCCTCCGCGAGACGGACCCCCTCTACGTTGAGCCGCGCCATCAGGGTGCCCGGAGGCGGGTCGTATCCCGCGTGCAGGATGGCGCTGTTCGCCTTTGTGGTGCCGCAGGCCACGTCGTTTTCCCGCTCGAGAACCGCCACGGAAAGCCGGTACCGCGACAGCTCATACGCGCACGCGGCGCCCACGATTCCGCCCCCGATGATTGCAACATCTAACATGGTAAGCTCCTTTCGCCGCTCTACCGGCATAAATTGGTCCCCGGCGCCCGTCCGCGCCGCGGTGCAGAAAAAGAGAGCACGACATCCGGCGCTGTCTCCAGCGCCCTTCTGCCGTACTCTAAAACTCTTGCAGCATTTCTTCTTTTCAGGCCGGGACGGCCCGCTACAGGAACCAGATCGCCCTCTGGGTGGAGGAGACCGAGACCGCCCCGGCGGCCAGCGCGTTGATCACGTCCTCCTTGTCGCTGATCAGCCCGCCGGCGATGATCGGCTTGTCGGTGCTTCCGGAAATCTTGCGGATCACCTTGGGCATGACGCCCGGGAGGATCTCCACGGCGTCGGCCTCGGCGGTCGCCAGCTGTCTGCCGATGTTGAAAAGCGCCATGGAATCCAGGACAAAAAACCGCTGCACCGTCAGCAGGCCGCAGCCCTTGGCGTGCCGCACGAGGGAGTGCTTGGTGGAGATGATGCCGTCGGCGCAGGTGTTCTTCGCGATGAAATCCACCACCACGTCCTGCGAGGTGAGGCCGTCCACCAGGTCGATGTGGACGAACGCCAGTTTCCCCGCCTCCTTCAGCTGCGCCACGATTCCGGCGATATTCAGCATATCCCCATAGAGTACAAACGCGATCGAGCAGTCGCTCGTCAGGCAGTTTTGGAGCCCTTCGGGGTTTTTGACCGCGGCGATCACCGGGCTGTCCCGCAGCGCCTCCAAAAATTCCTTCTTTCCAAGCATCTTGGCACCCTCCTTCCATATGGTACCGGCCCGCCGGTCACCCGCAGGCCTCCCGTTTCCCGCCGGAGAACGGCCAGTCGTTGACCACCTTTTCCGCGAAGCCGAAGAGCCGGTCGATCTTCAGCGGCGTGCCGTCGTCCAGCACCGCCGTCCCGGAATAATATCCGAACACCTGGTGCTGCTCCGCCCCGTAGCGGATCCCCGCGGGCGCGCTGGAATGGCGGTCGAGCACCGGGTCCATGGCCATCTCAAACCGCCCGTCGGAGGAGCGGAAGGTCCACGGCTTGGAGAAGGCGGTCTCGTCGTCCTGGATGACAAAGTCCACCTCTTCCAGCTTATGCGCCCTGCCGCCGTAAAAGAGAACATTTTCGGTGGCGGCGGAGGTGTCGCCGTACCGGCTGCCGATGTTGAAGCCGAACAGCCTGCCGCCGACCACCCCGCCCGCGCTCCCCCAGCAGGGGGTGCTGTGCTCCGGCCAGACCCCGCGGCCCCAGTCCTGGACGGCAAAGGCGCGCGACGGGTCATAGCGGTAGGAAAGCCCGCCCAGCCGAAACCCGCCGCTCACGCGGATGCAGGGGACCTTGTGGCAGTAGAAGAACAGCCCCGGCTCCTCCGCGAAGGGGAAGGCGTGCTCGCAGATGTCCCCCTCCGGGAACTCGAGCGCCAGCTCCGCCTCGAGCGGGTCCGCGCCGCTGAAATCCTCGAAGCGGACGTTCAGCGCCATTTGCCTGCCGGAATAGCGGTACTCGCCCACTGCGCGTTCGTTTTGGAACCGCACGTCCTCCCACGAGGTGCGCGGCGGGGACAGGACGCTGCTTTCCGCCGGGCAGAAGGCCATCTCGTTGACCTGCCGGTTTTCCCGGTAGTCCATGAAGCTGACCGACAGCCGGTGAAAAGCCCCCATGTTGGCCATCGAAAATCCGAGCCCGTAGTGATCGTCCCCGGCGAAATAGTAGTGCCATTCCTTGAAGAGCTCCTTCGGAAACCGGATGTTCTCCGGGTTGTAGCGCAGGCGGGGGGCGCGGGACCAGCCCGCCTCCACCAGCGTCCCGTCGGGCTTTAAGAGATCGTGCCGCGTTAAAATTTCGTGCTGCATCTGCTCCTCCTGTCTACCAGCGGTTGACCACTTTTTCCGCGAATCCGAACAGCCGTTCCACCGGGAGCGCGGTCCCGTCGTCCAGGACCGCCCGGCCGGTGAAATACCCGAACACCTGGTGCTGGTCCGAGCCGTATCGGGCGCCCGGAGGCGGGTTGGAGTGGCGGTCCAGGACCGGCGTGAAATCCATCTCGAACCGGCTGTCGGAGGAGGTGAACTTCCACGGCTTCATAAAAGAGGCCTCCCCGTCGGGAATCAGGAAGGACACCTCTTCCAGCTTATGCATCACGCCGTCGTAGACGACCATGTTCTCGGTGGCGGCGGAGGTGTCCCCGAACCCGTAGCCGATGTTGAACCCGAACGGCCTCCCGCCGATCCGGCCGCTGGCGCTTCCCCAGTACCACTGGTTCCGGCGGGGCCAGACCCCGCGTCCCCAGTCCATGACCGAGTAGGCGTCCCGCCCGTCGAAATCGTAGTGCAGCCCGCCGAGGGTAAAGCCGCCCGAGACGCGGATGCAGTTGACCTTGTGGTTGTAGTAGAACATCCCCGGCGCGTCCCCGAAGGGGATGACGACGACGGTGGTGTCCCCCCCCGGCATCTCGAGGCGCAGGTCGGCGTCGAGGGTCTCCCCGTCCAGCAGGTTGGGGAAAACGACCTTCAGCCGGGTCTCCCCGCCGTTCCGGAGGTACCGGCTCTCCGCGCCGTTCCAGGAGAAATGCAGCGGGCCGTCCGAGGTCGGCGGCGAGCGCAGGACGCTCTCCTCCGGCGTGCAGAAGGCGGTGTCGTTCGCCTGGATGTTGTTTTGGAAATCCATGAAGTTGACCGACAGGCGGTGCAGGCTGCCGACGCTGGCCGTGGAGAAGCCCAGGCCGTAGCGGTCGTTCCCGGCGAAGTAGTAGTCCCATTCCCGGATCTCCTCCCGCGGGAACCGGATCGCCTCCCGGTTGTAGGCGAGAATCGGCGCGCGGCACCAGCCCGCTTCGATCAGGTTTCCGTCCCCGTCCAGGAGGGGATGGGGTTTCGTAATCTCATGCTGCATGAAGAACCTCCTTCATTCCGCCGCTTTCCCTACATCCCGAGGTAGGCGACCTTGACGTGCTCGTTTTCGAGCAGCTCCTTCCCGGAGCCCTCCATCACCATCCGGCCGTTTTCCATGACGTAGGCGCGGTCGGCGATCCGCAGGGCCTGGCGGGCGTTCTGCTCGACGAGCAGGATGCTGATCCCCTGGGCGTTGAGCCGCTTGATGACCTTGAAGAGGTCGGCGATGATCATCGGCGCGAGCCCGAGGGACATCTCGTCGATCATCATGAGCTTCGGTTCGCTCATCAGCCCGCGCGCGATGCTGATCATCTGCTGCTCGCCGCCGGAAAAGGTGTTGGCCATCCGGTCCTCGTATTTCCGGATCGCGGGGAACATCTGGTAGGCGAAATCCAGATTCTTCTGCACGCGCGCCTTGTCCTTGCGGTAGGGGTAGGCCCCGATCAGCAGATTGTCCCGCGCGGAGAGCTCGGGGAAGAGCTGCCGCCCTTCGGGGACCATGCAGAGGCCCTTGCGCGCGATCAGGCTGGAGGGCAGCCCGGTGATTTTTTCGCCGCAGAAAAGGATCTCCCCGCCCGCGATCGGGTTCATGCCGGAGATGCTGCGCAGCAGGGTCGATTTGCCGGTCCCGTTCGCCCCCACGACGACGACCAGCTCGCCCTCGTCGACATGCAGGCTGACGTCCTGCAAGATTTGCAGGCCGCCCAACGTTACGTCCAGGTTATTGATCGTCAGCAACATCGTAATCCTCTCCCAAATAAGCTTTTATGACGCGTTCGTCCGAGGAAATCACCTGCGGGGAGCCGGAGGCGATGATCTCGCCGTATTCCAGCACATACACCTTTTCGCACAGGCTCATGATGACCCGCAGCACATGCTCCACGATGAACAGCGCGATGCCGAGCTCCCCGTTGACCTTTTTCACCAGCTCGAGCATCATCTCGACCTCGGTGGGGACCAGCCCCGCGAACAGCTCGTCGAGCAGCAGCATCTCGGGCTCGGTGGCCAGCGCCGCCGCGAGCTCCGCCTTTTTGCGCTCGAACATGTTGAGCCGGGGGATCTTGACCTGCTCCTTGCCCTCGAGCCCGACGAAGCGGATCATCTCATGGGCAAACGGCAGCGCGTCCTTCTTGCGCTTGCGGCGCAGGTAGGCGCCCACCAGCACCGACTCCTCCAGCGTCATCCCGGCAAACGACTGCGCCTTCTGGAAGGTGCAGGCGATCCCCGCGCGGCAGACCTCGACCGGCCCGAGTTTGGTGATGTCCCGGTCCTTGAAGCGGATCGTTCCGCTGTCGATCTTGTTGAAGCCGGAAATCGACTTGAACATGGTGGATTTGCCCGCGCCGTTCGGGCCGATCAGCCCGACGATCTGGCCCTTTTCCACCTCGGCGGTGACATTTTTGTTCGCGACCAGCCCGCCGAAAGCGATCGTCGAATTTTCGAGTTTGAAAAACATTTGCAGCAGCTCCTTTCCGGCTCAGGTCGTCGCGCGCTCTTTTTTGGCCGGCGTTTTCTTTTCATCTCTCTGGAAGAAGCTGATGATGCCCGCCGGCTTGAGGAGCGCCATGATAATCAGGACGCCGGCGTAGATCACCACCGAGAAAGGCGCGAACCTGCTCGGCATCATTCCGCGGACCAGTTCGTCGAGCACGATCATCGACGAGCCCAAAACCGGGCCCCACACATATCCCATGCCGCCGACGATGACCACCATGATGATCTTGAGCGAGATCGACGCGTTGAAGACCTCGGTGTTGTTGGACATCAGGTAGAGCGCGTAGAAGGAGCCGGCGAGCGATGCCATCAGGGCGCTGAACACGGTCGCCAGGATCCGCCAGTTCCCGATGTTGGAACCGAGCGCGCGCGCCAGGTCGGGGTTTTCCTTGAGCGCCACGAAGTTGGTGCCGATGCGGCTTCTCCGGATAAACACATAGAAGAGCATCGAGGCGACCGCGAGGGTGAGGACCATGTAGTACTGCTGGGTCTTGCTGAAGAGGTATTCCCGGGGCATCGAGATGCCCATGCTGCCGCCCGTGAGGTCGATGAGCTGGATCGAGAGGGAATAGACCGTCTGGTGCAGCCCGATGAGGGCCATGGTGAAGTAGAGCCCGGACAGCTTGGAGGCGATCACGCCCACCAGCAGGGCCATCAGGGTGTTGACGACCAGCCCCATGACGACCCCCGCGAACAGGCCCATCCCCAGGCGGTTGGTGGTGATCGTCATGCCGTAGACGCCGAGCCCGAAAAAGAGCGCGTGCGCGATCGAGAAGAGGCCGGACATGCCGGAGAGCAGGTTCCAGGACTCCCCGAGGGTGACGTACATCAGCGTGATGATAGCGATGTTGAGCACCCGCCGGTTGGCCGCCATCGGGAACAGGAGCGCCGCGGCCAAAAGGAGGAGGTACAGGATGACTCTTTTGTCGATTTTATATTTGGACTGTCTCATTGTGACTCCTCCTTTCTAAATGTTGCGCACGGCGTTTTTACGTTTGTTGAAAAGCCCGTAGGGCCGCACGAGCAGCACGACCACAAAGAGGCCGAAGAGCATCGGATCGTGGTAGGCAGTGCCGAGCACGCCGGAGATGAGCGCCGAGAGGACGCCGACCAGCACGCCGGTGATGAAGGCGCCGGTCAGGTTGTTCAGCCCGGCGGTGATGCAGATGACGAAGCCGATCAGCGTGATGTAGTCGCCGAAGTTCGGCTCGACGGTGAACATGGTCATCAGCATCATACCCGCGACACCGATCAGGATGAAGCTCAGCGAGAAGGCCAGGTCGAGGGTGCGCTCGCTGTTGATTCCCATCAGCCCGGCGACGTCCCGGTTCTGGACGACGGCGCGGATCGCCCGCCCGGTCCAGGTCTTGTTGAGGAAGAGCTGGAAGCTCACGAGAATCACCCCGGCCATGACGAAGCAGGCGAGCTGGATGATGCCCACGCTGATTTTCGGGGTGAAGTAGATGCGCTTTTCAAAGACGGCCAGGTCCCTCGGATAGGAGGTGAAGAAAAAGAGCACGAGATTCATGATGACGAGCTGAAGGCCCATCGTCGTCAGGATGTTCATGCCCTCGTCGATTCGTTTTAAAAGGGTCTTCCGCATCAGCCAGCCGATCGCAAAGTTGATGACGATGACCCCGAGGGCCGCCAGGATGACCGGCGCGTTGACCATCCGGATGAAGAAGAAGGTCAGGTACATCGAAAGCATGATACATGCGCCGTAGGTAAAGTTGACCATGCGCAGGGAGCCAACCTGGAATGTGAAGGCGCTGGACATCAGCCCGTACATGCCGCCGACGCAGATTCCATTGAGAATGATATTGATATAAGCCGATACGCCCATGTGGTACTCCATTCCGCCGCGCGCGCCGGCTGATGTTCGGGATTTGGGCCGGCCCCCGTCCGCGCGAAGGAATGACAGGGGCCGGTTATGAAGGGCCAAAGGGAAAGCCCCTGCCGCACGAAGGTATGGACAAGGGCTTTCCGGAGGGTTCCCGGGATTACTGCTCCCAGGGGATCACAGGGTCTTTCGTCCGCAGGAAATCGGGATACACCGCATACATGTCCCCGTCCATCCATTCGCTGATGACCATCTGTCCGGCACGGGTGTTGCTGTTGAACTCATCCCATTTGATGCCCCAGTACCAGGGGAGCTTGCCCTCCTCGAAGTCCAGGCTCTTCATCGCCGCGGCGAGCTTGGCGGTGTCGTCCCAGTCCTTTGGATCGACCTTCTTGAGGCACTCGAAATAGACGTTCATGCCGCCGTAGGCCTGCAGGGCGTGCGCGAGGGGCTTGTGCCCGTACTCCGCCTCAAAGTCCTCCTTGAACTTGGTGATGCCGGGGGCCGCGTCCTCGGAGATCGACGGGTTGGTGTACGACTGGGTCAGGATGCCGTTGGTGATCTCGTTGCCGAGGTCGGAGAAGTTGGGGGTGTCGTAGAAGATGCCGCCGGCGAGGATGACCTTCGGCCGGTAGTTGAGCTCGTGGATCTTCTTGAGGAAGAGCGTCCCGTCCGGGGTCCCCTGGATCGGGATCAGGATGTCGTAATCGGTGTTCTGCAGCTTGGTGATGATCGGCATGAAGTCCTTGTTGGTGTCCGGATAGCCCTCGTTGATGACCACCTGGACGCCGTTGGCCTCCGCCGTCTCAAGCATCGGGTTCGCGACGTGCTGAAGCCTCGTGGTGTAGAGCAGCGCGACCTTCAGGTCCTTAGCGTCCTTCCCGAGGAAGGTCTTGCCGATGTCGATGGCCTGCATCATCGCGCCCCTGGAGAAATCGTCGACGTTCGCGCCGCCGCGGAAGAAATAGGTGCTGGGGCCCTGGAGCAGGTCGGCGTCCCACGCAAGCGACAGGTAGAGCGCCTGCATGTCGTCCGCCATCGTGGCGAAGGTGCGGTCCGCGATGCAGCCGTAGCCGCTGATGAAGACGCGCACGCCGTCGTTGTAAAGGCGTTCAAATTCGGAGAGGGTGGCGTCCTGGGTGGGGCCGTCGGCAAAGACCATTTCGATTTTGCGGCCGTTGATCTCGCCCCCGACGTGCTCAAGCGCCATCTCCGCGCCGTACTGGTACTCGTGCCCTCCGAACGCGTTCGGTCCGGTCAGCTGGGTGACCATGCCGATTTTGAGCGGCGGGAGCTCCCCGTCCTCCGCGGAGCCGCCCGCGGCCGGGGGATTCGCAGCGTCGGGCTGCGTCGCTCCCTCGTCGCCGCACCCATAGAACAGCCCTGTCGCCAAGCAGGCGCTCAGCAGTACGGCCAGGATTCTTTTCGCCTTTGACATTTCTTTTCCTCCTTTGTATTGCAGCATTTTCAGCAATAAAAAAAACGAAAAATTTGCAATACCAAAGGTAAGGCAAATTTCTCGTTCTCTTAACTCTCTACGTGAAATTTACTAGTATTCTCTTGTCTTTATCATACTATCCGGTTTTTCCGCCTGCGTCAATCATATTTTGTGATGTTTATTCAATCCCACAAATTGCGAAAGAATAATTCGTCAGATTTTGATAGGAAAATTTCCATGTTTATACAAATCCCGGTTGGACGCCGCTGACGCCGATCTCCGTAATACGCTCTTCGCGGCCGCAGGGCCGAAAATGGAATTTATGACCGGCCTTTCCCGGAAAACGGCCGGTTGTGCAGACCGGCCCGCACCCACCGGCGCAACCGGTGCAACCGGAGCCGCCGGCGAACGGGGCGACCAGGGACCCCGGGGCGACCAGGGGCCGGAAGGCCCCGCCGGACCGCAGGGCCCGCAGGGACAGCCGGGCGGCAACGGCGCGACCGGGCCCACCGGGCCGACAGGACCGACGGGCCCCACCGGAGCGACCGGACCCACCGGAGCGACCGGCCCCGCCGGCGAAGCGGGCGCTGTCGGCGCGACGGGCGCGACCGGTGAAACCGGCGCCACCGGAGAGACCGGAGAGACCGGAGCCACCGGAGAGACCGGGCCCACGGGCGCGGCCGCGACCATCCGGATCGGCACCGTGACCACCGGCGACCCCGGCACCGAAGCCCAGGTCACCAACTCGGGCTCCGACGAGGACGCCGTCTTCGACTTTGTCATCCCGCGCGGGGAGCCGGGCGGCGGCGGGACCCCCGAGGTGCTGGCCACGGTGGACCCCACCGCCCAGCCGACCGCCGCGGGCGGCGCGCTCGCCTTCACCGACAACCCGCTCGTCTCGGGCACCGCGATCTCCCATACCGCGGGCAGCACCGACGTGGTGATCAGCCAGCCCGGCATCTACCAGGCGTCCTTCAGCGGCTCCTTTACGGCCGACGCCGGCACCACGATCCCCACGACCCTGCTGACGACCCTCAACCAGAACGGCGCGGCCGTCACCGGGGGAACGGCCCGGCACACCTTTACCGCCACCGGGGAGACCGCGGAGCTGACCTTCAGCGTCCCCTTCCAGGTGACGGCCACTCCGGTAAACCTCAACGTCGTCGCCAGCGGGGCCGGCTTCACCGGCAGGGACCTGACCCTCACGGTCATCCGCCTCGGCGACTGACCGGCCCTCTCTCCCGCTTTCCGTCTCCGCCCCCGCAGGGCGCAGACGCGGCCCGCGCCGCCCTTTGGGGCGGCGCGGGCTTTTTGGTCTTTTCCGGACATACAGAGGCGCGCCGCCCGTGGCTGCGGGCGGCGCGCCGGATCCGGTCTCCCGGACGAAGGGCGGCTGTCAGAAGAGGACCTCTTTGCGCGCGGGGGTCGCCTTGGCGATCAGCTTGCCGCGGTTGTAGGAGTAGAGGACCTCGCTCTTCTTGTTGAGGGCGTTGTAGAAGTTGTCGTTGTTGAGCACGATGAAGCTCGCGGGGTTGCCCTCCCGGATGCCGTAGCTGTCCCCGAGGTGCAGCGCCCGGGCGGCGTTGTAGGTGCAGAACCTGTAGGAGTCCATGATCTGCTGGTAGCCCATCAGCTGGCAGACGTGCAGGCCCATGTGGATGACGTCCCGCATGTTGCCGTCGCCGAGCGGATACCACGGGTCGAAGATGTCGTCGTGGCCGAAGGCGACGTTGTTGCCGTTCTCCAGCAGCTCCTTGACGCGGGTGACGCCCCGGCGCTTAGGGTAGGTGTCGAAGCGGCCCTGCAAATGGGTGTTGACCAGCGGGTTGCAGATGAAGTTGATGTCGCTCATCCGCAGCAGGCGGAAGAGCTTGCCGCAGTAGGCGTTGTTGTAGCTGTGCATCGCGGTGGTATGGCTGGCGGTGACCATGTCCTTCATGCCGCTTTCGAGCGCGCGGCAGGCGAGCACCTCGAGGCCCTTGGACTGCTCGTCGTCGATCTCGTCGCAGTGGACGTCGACCAGCTTGCCGTACTTTTCCGCGAGCTTGACGCAGAAGTTGACCGAATCGACCGCGTATTCACGGGTGAATTCAAAGTGCGGGATCGCGCCGACGCAGTCCGCGCCCATCCTGACGGCGTTCTCCATGAGCTGCTCGCCGTTCGGATAGCTCATGATGCCCTCCTGCGGGAAGGCGACGATCTGGATGTCGACGATCCCCTTGAGCTCCTCCTTGAGCTCGAGCATCCCCTCCATCGCGATCAGCGTCGGGTCGGTCACGTCGACGTGGGTGCGCACGAACTGGACGCCGTTGGACGCCTGCATCTGCACCGCGCGGCGGGCGCGGTCCTTGACGTCCTGCTTGGAGAGCTTCTCCTTGCGCTTGGCCCAGCACTCGATCCCCTCGAAGAGGGTGCCCGACATGTTCCACACCGGGTCGCCCGCCGTCAGGCAGGTGTCGAGGTGGACGTGTGGCTCGATAAAGGGCGGGATCGCCAGGCATCCGGTGCAGTCGACGACCTCTTCGCCCGGGTTGGGGGCGAGGTTCGCGGCGATCTTTTCAAACTTCCCGTCGGCGACGCGGATGTCGACCGCCTCGGTCCCGTTTTCCACAAAGATATTTTTGATCAGCATGCGATGATCTCCTTTCGTCACGTGTGTTCTCTTCCAACAGGCCTATGCCTTCTGCTTCGGACGGACGGCCATCTCCCAGATGAGGAAGATCACGGCCGCGACAACGAGCGAGTTGACCGGCTTGATGCCCCAGCTCACAAAGATGCCGATGAGCGCGCCGCCGATGACCGCGAGGATCGCGCCGGGGTTGACCACCGGGTTCTTGACGTCCTCCCTGGAATAGTCGCCGCGGTGCAGGATGTAGTGCAGGATGATGACCGCGCCGACCGGCGGGATCATGCCGGAGAGCAGGTTCAGGTAGCTGACGAAGTTGTTGTTGAGCCACACCGAGAAGACGGTGCCCACCAGTCCGCCGAGCAGGACCATCGGCTTCATCGGGATCTTGGTGATGTTCGAGACGCCGAGGCCCGCGGTATAGAGGGCGTTGTTGTTGGTCGTCCAGATGTTGAGCCCGAGGGTGATGACCGCCGGGATCGCGAGGCCCTGGAGGATGAGGATGTTGAAGATGTCCGCCACGCCGGTGACCGCGCCGCCGACCGCGCCGAAGATCATCATGACCGAGTTGCCCACGAAGAAGGCGACGACCGTCGCGGTGACGGCTACCTTCGGGGTCTTGGAGAAGCGGGTGAAGTTTGGCGTCGCGGTGCCGCCCGAAATGAACGAGCCGACGACGATCGCGATGCCCGCGGCGAGCGTCATCTTGTTCTCCACGCCGAAGACGTTCATGATGCCGCCCGCCTTCTGGATGCCCCAGGTCACCGAATAGACGCCGAGGATGGCGATGAGGGGCACGGCGATCGAGCCGAGGACCGCCAGCGCCTTGATGCCGAGGTAGGCGGTAATCGTCATGACCGCGCCGGTGACGATGACGAGCGCCCACACGGGCAGCTTGCCCTTGGTCAGCTCGGTGACGGGGAGCGCGAACATCGCGACGCCCACGCCGAACCAGCCGATCTGGGTGATGCTGATGATGGCGGAGGGCAAAAACGAGCCCTTTTCACCGAACGAGCGGTGCGCCAGCAGGTCGAGCGAAAGACCGGTCTTCTGGCCGATGTAGCCGAGGGTGCCGCAATAGATGCCCAAAAACGCGTTGCCGACGATCATGGAGATGAGAAAGCCGCTCAGCGTCAGCCCGATGCCCAGGTTGCCGCCCGCGGTCATGCTCGGGGTAAAGAAGGTGAAGCCCACCAGCACCACCATCGCCGCCCACATGCCCTGTACCTTTTTGTCCTTCGGTACCGCGCTGAGGGAATACTCGGAATCCTCCGCCTGGACTTTTTTCTCTTTCAGTTCGCTCATCGTTACCTCCCTTTCTGTCTGTGACACGCGCTGGGCGCGCATTGATGTAAGTAGTTTCATTAGCCGCTATCCACACTATATCATATGAATCCGCATTTTGCCACCTGATTTTTGTACAAATTATTGTCTTTTTCTTTGGCAAGTTGTTGACAAGCCATGTGAAAACTGTCCAAATGCAAGCAAATCATGAAACCGATTACAAAGCGCGTCTTTTTTTGCCGGAGGCCTTCCCGGGGCCTTGCATTTTCCCGGACGGGTTGGTAAGCTATAGGTAGACGAGTGGACAGGGGGCGGGGGCTTGAATATCAAGGAGATTGCGCGACAGGCGCAGGTGTCGGTCGCGACCGTCTCGCGGGTGCTCAACCACCCCGAACAGGTCCAGCCGGAGACCCGCGAGCATGTGCTCGCGGTCATGGAGCAGTTCCACTACACCCCCAACTGGTTCGCGCGCGGGCTCAACCTCGGCCGCACCAACACGGTCGCCCTGCTCGTCCCCACCTTTGAGCACGGCATCTACCACCGGGTCATCACCGGCGTCGAGACGGTCGCCGCCAAAAAGGGCGCGGGCGTCCTGCTCTGCAACACCCACGGCACCGCCGAGGGGGAGGTCGACTCGCTGCGCATGGTGCTCGACCGCAAGGTGGACGGCGTCATCCTCGGGGCCGCCCGCCTGAGCGCCGCTCAGCTCGACGCCACCGGCCTGCGGGAGCGTCCCTTCGTGATCATCGGGCGCGGGGACGGATTGGGCGACGTGACCGCCTGCTACATCAACTTCGAGGGCAGCGCCGCCCGGATGACCCAGCACCTCTTTGAGCTGGGCCGCCGCCGGGTCGACCTGCTGCTCGACGAGGATTCCCACTCGAAGAGCGGCGCGATCCTCCAGGGCTACCGCGCGGCGTGCGCCCAGGCGGGGCTTCCCGCCGGGCAGGTCCACACCGCCGAGGACAGCCTGCGGGGCGGTTATCTGGCGGCGCGGCGGCTCTTTGCGACGGGCAGCCTGCCCGACGCGATCTTCGCCTCGAGCGACGAGCTCGCCTTCGGCGTTATGAAGGCGGCGCGCGCCGAGGGGGTCGATATCCCCGGGCGGCTCGCGGTGGCGGGGTTCAGCGATTCCCCCATGTGCGAGCTGGTCACTCCCGAGCTCACGAGCGTCGAGCAGCCCGCCCACCGGCTGGGTATGGTCGCCGCGCGCCTGCTTTTCGACCTGATCGAGGACGAGCAGCTTGCCGACCGCGTGCCGCAGCAGGTCGTGCTCCAGCCCAAGCTGAAAATCCGCCGCTCCTGCGGCAACGAGAAATATATCTATGAGCTGTTTGAATGAGAGGGGTTGGGTTCCATGTCGTTAGCAGTGCCTTTTCTGGGCAGGCAGCTGAAAAACCCGGTCATCGTGGCCGCCGGTCCCTGGTCGCGCAGCGCGGCCGCCATTCAGCGGTCGATCGACGCGGGCGCCGCCGCGGTCGTCACCGAAACGATCACCCTGGAGGCGGGCACGGTCATCCGGCCCCGGCTCTACCTCGACGACGGGCGGCTTTTCAACACGATGCTCTATTCCACCCTCGACCTCGAGCAGTGGGAGCAGGAGATGGACCGGATCGACAAGCGGGACTGTATGCTGATCTGTTCGATCTGGGGGGCGACCCCCTCGGAGGCCGCCTACATCGCCTCCAAGGTGGAGCGGATGGGCGCCGATGCGGTGGAGCTGAGCATCAGCGCCCCCATCGGCACCAAAAACGAGCGGCTTTCGAGCCATCCGGAACACATCGGCGAGTTTGTCCGCACGATTGTGGCGGCGGTGGAGATCCCGGTGATGGTCAAGCTCTCCTACGACGCGAGCATCAACACGGGCTTTGTCCGCGCGATCGAGGAGGCGGGCGCCTCCGCCGTCAGCGCGATCGACAGCCTCAAGGGGCTGTCGGGCGTCGACATTGAACGCCAGCAGGCCGTCATGCCCACCTACGGCGGCTATACCGGCCCCAACATCCGGCCCGTGTCGCTGGCGGTCACCGCCACCCTCTCCCAGCTCACCCGCTGCCAGATCTGCGGCATCGGCGGGATCGAGAGCTTTGAAAACGTGCTGGAATTCATCATGCTCGGTGCCAACACCGTCCAGCTCGCCTCCGCGGTCATGCTGCACGGCTACGGCCGCATCGCCGAAATCGTCCAGGGGCTCGCGGCGTGGGCCGACGGGCACGGCGGGAGCATCGAACGTCTGCGGGGCGCCGCGCTCGGCTCCCTCATCCCCTTCGAGGAGATTCCCGAGCAGCCGCTTGTGAGCGAGCTGCTCTCCCCCTGCGCGCGGGAGGACTGCTCTCTCTGCGCCGGCGGCTGCCTCTACGGGGGCGTGCGCCGCGAGGCGGACGGCATCGTTACCGACCCCGCCCGCTGCACCGGCTGCGGGCTGTGCGTCGCGCGCTGCCCCGATAAAAAGCTCCGCCTTGTCTGGAAGTAGCATTACAAAAGGAAAGGCCGCCCGCGAGGGCGGCCTTTCCTTTTGGCGAGGACTTGCCGCTCATCGAGCGGTATCGTTTGCCGGTGGTCGACCGGCGGCGGTTTTCGATTTGCCGCTCGGGGAACGGCGGAGTTGCCGGGTCCCGCCCCGGCAGGCGGCCCCATTTCTTGTACGGACAAGAAATGGGGGAAAGAAGCCGCAGGGGGCTTGGGCGGCCTGCCCGGGCTGCGCCCGGAGCGCGCTACGCGCGACGGCCGCTCGCGGGCGCTCCGCCCCGCGTCCCCGGCTTGAGTCCGCTTCGCGGACCCGGCCCTGTGGGCCGGATTCTCTATAAGGATGGCCTG
This sequence comes from Anaerotruncus massiliensis (ex Togo et al. 2026), assembly GCF_900199635.1. Lineage (GTDB taxonomy): Bacteria > Bacillota > Clostridia > Oscillospirales > Ruminococcaceae > Anaerotruncus > Anaerotruncus massiliensis. The sequence goes on from NZ_LT962687.1 coordinate 2,722,171, forward strand.
CGGCCAAATCCCCTTGACCCCCACGCCGCCTCCGGTTGGCCTGCGGCCAAAGTCGGCGGCGCCCCGTCCACGGATCAGCGGACAAGCCGACAGCATCCCGCCCGCCGCCGCGCCGCGGGCGCAATGCCTCTGCCGGAGAGTCTCCGGAACCGTACCGGGAGCGCGTTTGGGGGGGCACGTCCGCCTTTGCGTGGCGCGCAGCGCCCACAAGGAAGCGGAAAACTGCGCGGCTTCGCCGCGCACGCGCGCAGGGCGCGCGAACGCCCGGAACGGACGTTGTTTTCCGCCGGGTGTCCCCGGCGAGCCATCCGGTGTGCGTTGTTGGGAGCGCCCGCAACCTGAATTGTGCCCACAGCTGGTGTACCCGTGGGGAGCAGCGGTAGTTCGCGGGTTCTGGCAAGGTACTCCCGGAGATCCCTAAGAACCCGGCGGAGGGTTCTTAGGCGGACTTTTGGTTCCTTTTCGTCCGTCCGAAAAGGAACCCGTGGTGCGCGGCGGAACGCGCTCGTATTTCTTGCCGCTTTTTAAGCGGCAATTCCCGTCTAAGTCCCGCCGGGCGCAGCGCGGTACATCCAAAACCGCCGCCAGGGCGGGACCCGGAAATCCCCGCCGCCGAAGGCGGCTCCCCTAAAGCGCCCCGAAGGGGCGCGAAAAAAGCCCCGCCGGGCGCAGCGCGGCAAACCCAAATTCACAGCTTCTTTACAAAATTATCTATGATTCTACATAACTACAATTTATATTATAGATAATTCATAGCTAAATAAGAGACGGGAGGCGAACGGCGCAATGGAACCTGCGGAGTTTAAAAACCAGGTCTGGGCGCTCATGCGGGACATCACCGACCGGATGAACGGCGTGTTCCATCCGATCATCGACCGCTACGGGCTGACGATCATGCAGATGCGGGTCCTTTTTGAAATCCGCCGGGAGGACGGATGCACGGTCAGCGGGCTGAGCCGGAGGGTGTGCGCGGCGGGGACCAACGTCTCCGCGCTCTGCAAGCGGCTCGAACGCGAGGGCCTGCTTGAACGCTCCCGCGACCCGCGGGACGAGCGGGTGGTGCACATCACGCTGACCGGGGAGGGCCGCCGGACGGTCGACGAGGTCGACGCGCTTGTCACCCGCGCCTTCCCGCTGCTGAACGAGGAGGACGCCGAGGTGATCCTCGACGGCATGCAGAGGCTCAGCCTCCTGCTCCAGAAGCGCGATTCCATTCAAGAGAACCCCTGACCGGAAAGGATGATTCATATGCAGGAACAACCGAAAATCCCGAAAAAACCGCTGTTATATTATGTCGTCATGGTCATGCTGGTCATGATGTTGCTCAACATCTTCGTCTTCCCGTTGCTGCTGCAGCCGCGGGTCACCGAGGTTGATTACGGCACCTTCATGAGCGACGTGGAGGCGGGTAAGGTCACCGAGGCAAATCTCGATGACGGGTACGTCTACTATGCGATCCCCAATGAGAAAAATCCCAAGCAGGCGGATCTCTACATGACCGGGCAGATGCCGAACGACACCGGGCTGGTTGACCGCCTCTATGAGAAGGGGGTCAAATTCTCCAACATCGTGCCGGAAAAGGCCTCTCCCCTGATGAGCTTTCTGCTTACCTGGATCCTGCCGCTGGCCATTTTCGCGCTGATCGGGCAGTTCTTCATGCGCTCGATGCAGAAGCGGATGGGCGGCGGAGGCAACGCGATGACCTTCGGCAAGTCCAACGCCAAAATCTATGTGCAGGCCCAGACGGGCAAGACCTTTAAGGACGTGGCGGGCGAGGACGAGGCCAAGGAGGCCCTCACCGAGATCGTCGACTTCCTCCACAACCCCCGCAAATACGCGGAGATCGGCGCAAACCTGCCCAAGGGCGCGCTGCTTGTAGGCCCTCCCGGAACGGGCAAGACGCTGCTCGCCAAGGCGGTCGCCGGCGAGGCGGACGTCCCCTTCTTCTCGATCTCGGGTTCCGAGTTCGTCGAGATGTTCGTGGGCATGGGCGCGGCCAAGGTCCGCGACCTCTTTAAGCAGGCCAATGAAAAAGCCCCCTGCATCGTCTTCATCGACGAGATCGACACGATCGGCAAAAAGCGCGAAAGCGGTGTGATGGGCGGCAACGACGAGCGGGAGCAGACCCTCAACCAGCTGCTCACCGAGATGGACGGCTTCGACGGGCGCAAGGGTGTCGTCATCCTCGCCGCCACCAACCGCCCCGAATCGCTCGACCCGGCGCTGCTGCGCCCCGGCCGCTTCGACCGGCGCATCCCCGTCGAGCTGCCCGACCTCGCGGGCCGCGAGGCGATCCTGCGGGTCCACGCACAGGACGTGCGGACCGAGTCGGACATCGACTGGGGCGTGATCGCCCGCGCGACCGCGGGCGCCTCGGGCGCGGAGCTTGCCAACATCGTCAACGAAGCCGCGCTGCGCGCCGTCAAATATGGCCGCACCCTCGTGAACCAGAGCGACCTTGAGGAATCGGTCGAAGTGGTCATCGCGGGCTACCAGCGCAAAAACGCGGTCATCTCCCCGCGCGAGCGGGAGATCGTCGCCTACCATGAGATCGGGCACGCGCTCGTCGCCGCCAGGCAGACCGACTCCGCGCCGGTCCACAAGATCACCATCGTGCCGCGCACCTCGGGCGCGCTCGGCTACACGATGCAGGTGGACGAGAGCGAACGGGTGCTCATGTCCCGGGAGGAGGCCTTAAACAAGATCGCCACCCTCACGGGCGGGCGCGTGGCGGAGGAGGTCGTCTTCCAGTCGGTCACGAGCGGCGCCTCCAACGACATCGAGCAGGCCACCAGGCTCGCCCGCTCAATGGTCACCCGCTACGGCATGAGCGACGCCTTCGGCATGGTCGCGCTCGAGACGGTCCAGAACCCCTATCTCGGCGGCGACGCGTCGCTCGAGTGTTCCGCCGAGACGGCCGCCCGCGTCGACCAGGAGGTCATGGGCATCATCCGGGAGGCGCACGACAAGGCCGTCAAAATTCTCCGCGACAACGAGCCCAAGCTCCACGAGCTGGCAAAATACCTGCTCGAAAAGGAGACGATTACCGGCGAGGAATTCATGCGGATTCTAAACGCGTGACCCCCGCCCGACTGTGAGGAACCAGACCGATGCGATGGATTTCCAACCTGATCCCGACCCTCGTCTACACAGTGCCCGCCGTGCTCATCGCGATCTCGCTGCACGAGTTCGCGCACGGCTGGGCGTCGTGGAAGCTGGGCGACCCCACCCCCCGGGCGACCGGGAGGCTCTCCCTCAACCCGCTACGCCACCTCGACCCGATCGGCACCCTCTGCCTGCTGGTCTTCCACTTCGGCTGGGCAAAGCCGGTGATGGTCGACCCGCGCTACTATAAAAACCGCAAAAGGGGCATGGTGCTCACCGCGCTGGCCGGTCCGGGCATGAATTTTTTGATCTCTCTCGTCTGCACGCTGGGCATGGGGCTCATCCTCAGGCTCACGGGCGGCTATGTGGGAGCGGTCGTGCGCTACATCTACTACCTGCTCTTCTACACCTCCGCGATCAGCACCGGCCTGGGGCTCTTCAACCTCATCCCGGTGCCGCCGCTCGACGGCTCCAAGGTGCTCGGCGCAGTGCTGCCCGAGGACAAATACTTCGGCTACATGCGCTACGAGCGGTACGGCGCGCTCATCATGATGGTGCTGCTCTTCACCGGCGTCCTCGACCGGCCGCTCGCCTTTTTGAGCGACGGCCTGAGCGATTTCTTCTGGCTGATCACGGAGGCGGTCTTCCGCCTCTGAAAAGCTTCGCCGGCCTTCTCGCACCGAGCCGCAGCGAGGCGTGTCGGAGGCCAACCGCCCAAAGGGCGGCTCTTAGGCCGTAGATAAGGCCGCGGGTGAGAAAATGCCCGGCGTTCCGAATGGAACGCCGGGCATTTTCGAGGGCGGAGCCCTTCGCGTCTTTTCCCGGGAAGCGCGGCGCGGGGCGCTGCCCCGCGGCCCCGCCGCCTTTTAAAAAAGGTGTCGCGAAGCGACAGCCCGAATGGGGTCACCATTTGCCCGCAGGGCAAGTGGCGGCGAAAATTTCAAATCCCGAAGCCCTTCAGTGGTTGGCGCGGCGGTAGATCTCGTAGGCGTCGGGCGCGTCAAGTACCCGGAAGGTGCCCACCTTGCGGGTCCCGCCGTACATGCAGTTGACCGCGAGCCGGTGCAGCACTTCGTCCGGCTGCGTCCCGATGCCGAGCTCGCCAAAGCAGGTCGGCATCCCGAGCGAGCGGAAATAGTCCACCGTCGCGTCGATGCCCGCGCGCGCCGCCGTCCGCTCGTCGGCGTTTTCAATGCCCCAGACGTTTTTCGCGTAGCGCGCGAACCGCGCCGGGTTCGTCTCCCAGCAGTAGTCCGCCCACGAGCCCCACACCGTTGAAAGGCTCGCGCCGTGCGCCACATCGAACATCGCGGACAGCTCGTGCCCGAGCTGGTGGGGCGCGAAATCCTTGACGCCGCCCAGCCCCGTCAGGTCGTTGTGGGAGAGGCTCCCCGCCCACATGAGCTCGCTCATCGCGTCGTAGTCGTGCGGGTCCCGGACCGCCGCGCGGCCCTTTTCGATCGCCACCCGCAGCACCGATTCGGCGATCTGGTCGGTCAGCTCGTTGCCCAGGATCGGGCAGAAATACCGGTCGAGGGTGTGCATCATGATATCCACCACGCCGCACGCCACCTGGTAGACGGGCAGCGTGAAGGTGATCTCCGGATTCATCACCGCAAAGCGGGGCCGCACCAGATCGCTGCCGAGCCCGCGCTTCTCCCCCGTCTCCTCGTCGGTCAGCACCGACGAGCTGCTCGTTTCGCTGCCCGCCGCGGAAATCGTCAGCACGACCCCCACCGGCGCGCAGCCCACGGGGACCGCCTCCCGCGTCCAGAACTTCCAGATGTCCACGCCGGGATTGCCCAGCCCCAGCGCGACCGCCTTGGCCGTGTCGATGACGCTTCCGCCGCCCGCAGCGAGCACGAAATCCGCCCCGAACGCCCGCGCCCGTTCCAGCGCCTCGCGCGCAAAGGCGAGCCGCGGATTGGGCTTGACCCCGCCGAGCGCCTCATGGGCGAGCCCCGCCGCCGCGAGGCTGCCGGTCACCCGGCCGATCAGCCCGCTTTTGACCGCGCTGCCGCCCCCGTAGAGCACCAGCACCCGGCTGCCGCCCAGCTCCTTTACAAGGGAGCCCACCTGCGTCTCCGTCTCTTTCCCGAACACCACGCGCGTCGGGGAGTAGTAGGAAAAGCTCTGCATTGCCAAACCTCCTCAATCAGATATGCCGTCCCTGTCATTGTAGCCGCGTGAAAACGGGATGTCAAGCGGGCCGCGGGGGCGCCAAAGGCGCCGGAAGCGGCCCGGGCGGCGGCGGGGCCGCGCGGCGCGCCCCGTTCGCGGCCGGTTTCCCGAAAGCAAAAAGGCGGGCGCGCGGCACGCAGGCGCCGCCGCCCACCCCGGATCAGCCGCGCCGCCAGGTGGTCGGCATCAGCAGCGCGAGGATCGGGAAAATTTCCAGCCTTCCGATCAGCATGTTGGCGGTGAGCACCAGCTTGCTGAAATCGGAGAAAGCCGAATAGTTGCCCATCGGGCCGACCAGTCCCAGCCCCGGCCCGATGTTGTTCAGGCAGGCGAAGACGGCGGTCACGTTGGTTTCAAAGGAAAAGTTGTCGAACGACACGAGCAGGGCGGAAACCGCGACGATGATGCAGTAGACCGCCATATAGGCGTTGACCCCGTAAAGGGTGCCCTCGTCGAGGATCGAGCCGTCCATCCGCGCGAGCTTGACCGAGCGGGGGTGCAGCATCTTCCACACCTCGTTGCGCACCGACTTGAAGAGGATGATGAGACGCGCGGTCTTGATGCCGCCGCCCGTCGACCCGGCGCAGGCGCCCAGCACCATGAGCAGCACGAGCAGCGAGCGGGAAAACTCCGGCCAGAGGTTGAAATCCGCCGTGGCAAAGCCGGTGGTCGTCATGATCGACGACACCTGGAAGGCCGCGTGGTGGAGCGCCTCCCGCACGGACGGGTAGAGGTGGGAGATGTTGACCGTCACAAGCGCGATCGACCCGAGCATGATGCCGAGGTAGACCCGCAGCTCCTCATTGAAGAACGCCTTGGCGAACTCCCGGATGAGCAGCAGGTAAAAGATGTTGAAGTTGATGCCGAAGACCGCCATAAAGACGGTGACGACCGTCTGCAGGTAGAAGCTGTATCCCGCCATGCTGTCGTTCTTGACCGCGAAGCCGCCCGTGCCGGCGGTGCCGAACGCGGTGGTCACCGCGTCGAAGAGGGGCATGCCCCCCGCGAGCAGCAGGACGATCTGGAGCAGGGTGAGCGCGACATAGATGCCGTAGAGGATCTTCGCCGTCTGGTGCATCTTGGGCACCAGCTTGCCCACCTGCGGGCCGGGGCTCTCGGCGCGCAGCAGATGCAGCGACGCGCCCGAGCCGCGCGTCATCGGCACGATCGCCAGCAGGAAGACGAGCACGCCCATGCCGCCCAGCCAGTGGGTGAAGCTGCGCCAGTAGAGCAGCCCCATCGCCATCGATTCCACCTCGGTCAGGATGCTCGCGCCCGTGGTGGTGAAGCCCGACACCGTCTCGAAGACGGCGTCGACATAGCTTGGGATGCCCCCGCCGAAAAAGAAGGGCAGCGCCCCGAAGAGGGAGACGACCACCCACACGAGGCCCACCGTGACGAACCCCTCCCGCGCGCCGAACGAGCGGTTTTCGGGGCGCTTCCACGACCAGGGCACGCCCACGAGGAGCAGGGCGCCCATCGCGATCAAAAAGCCGGCCGCCGCGGCGTGTTCCCCCTGGTAGAGCGAGATCGCGAGCGCGGGCGCCATGAAGACCGCCTCGAGCCGCAGAATCCGCCCGATGAAATATGCAATAATCCGGTAATTCATTCCGCCATTTCCTCCCGCGCCGCCGTTTACTGCACCGCCGCCAGCCGCTCGGGCGCGTCGGCGAAGATGTCGTTGAGGTCGACGATCATCCGGTCGGCGGTCGTCACGACGATCAGCGTATCCCCCGGCTCGATCGTATCGTCGCCCTTGGGGATGATGATGCGGCCTTTCCGGTTGATGCAGGCGATGAGGATGTCCGGCTTGAGGGTGATCTGCTGGAGGGTCTCCCCGAGGTGCCGGGTCGAGGGGCTTGCGAGGAATTCCAGCGCCTCCACCCGCTCGTCCACGATGCGGTGGAGCGCCAGCACCGAGCCGGTGGTGTTCTGCATCGCGCGCACATAGCGCACGATGTCGTTGGCGCAGAGCAGCTTCGGGCTGATGACGCTGTCGATCCCCTTGTCGCGGATGACCTCGGTATATTCGGTGCGGTTGATCTTGGTGACCACCTTGGGGACGTGCAGGTAGTTGGCGAACATCGAGATGAGCAGGTTCTCCTCGTCGATGTTGGTGAGCGTCACGACCGCGTCGGTCTGCTCAATCCCCTCGGCGCGCAGCACCGCCTGGCTCGAGCCGTCCGCGTGGACGATCTGGGCGCGGGGCAGCAGCTCGGCGAGCTGGTTGCAGCGGTCCTCCGACGTCTCGATGATCTTGACGCCGATGCCCGCCTCCTCCAGTTCCCGCGCGAGGTAGTAGGCGATCCGGCTGCCCCCCACGAGGATGGCGTTGCGCACCTTGATCTTCTCCAGTCCAAGGTGCTTGATGAGCGCCGTCAAATCCTGGGTGGGCGCCGTGACATAGAGCTTGTCCCCCCGCTGGAGCCGGAAGGAGCCGTCGGGGATATAGACGCGGTCCTCCCGCTCCACGGCGCAGACGAGCACCTTGACCTTCGCGATCTTATACAGCTCGTTCAGCCGCTTGCCGCTGAGGATGCTCCCCTCCCGCAGCACGATCTCGACGATCTCCGCGCGCCCCTTCGCGAAGGAATCGCGCTTCAAAAAGGTCGGGAACTGCAGCAGGCGGAAGATCTCCTTTGCGGAGGCGCGCTCGGGGTTGATCATCATGCTCAGCCCCAGCTCCTCCCGCAGGAAAAAGAGCTGCTCAACATATTCCGGGTTGCGCATCCGCGCGATCGTGTGCTTGCAGCCGAGCTTGCGCGCGATGATGCAGCAGAGCAGGTTCAGCTCGTCCCCCGACGCCGCCGCGATCAGCAGGTCGCTGTTCTGCACGTCCGCCGCCTTCTGCACCCGCAGGCTCGCGCCGTTGCCGTGCACCGCCATGACGTCGAAGATCTCCGCCGACTCGCGCAGCACCTGGCGGTTGTTGTCGATCACCACGATGTCATGCCCTTCCTTGGACAGGCGTTCCGTCAGCGTGCATCCGACTTTTCCGTCGCCTACTATGACAATCTTCATCTTTCCGTTTCGCCCCTACGCAGAGATTCCCGCGGCCGTCACGGCCGCGGGCACCCCATCTTTATAGTATCTTTAGCTTTTCTTAACGTCGCTTTAATGCGATCTTAACACAAATGACAGCGTTCGGCAAGTTTTGCGCGGCTTTTTCCGGTGAAAATTTGCCTCCTGCCAATAAGTGGGACGCAGGGGCGGTTTTCCCTCCGGAAAACCGCCCCTGCGGATGTTCCTTTTTTTCTTGTAAAAAGGAACCGAAAAATACGCCTGAAGGAAAAAAGTGTTCCGCGCTTTGCGAAACGCGACGGGGGCGCTTTTGAAAAAGCGCCCCCCGGCCCCGAAAACTTTTGTTTTATCAGACACGGCCGCAGCAAAGCGCCGCGACAGGCTTCCTTTCAAAAAAGCCGTTACTTCAACAACCCGCTGCTCTTTATCGCCTCGATCGCCCGGCGCATCTCGGGCTCGTCCTGGACGAGCGCGATGCGCAGATACCCGCGGCCGGAGGGGCCGAAGGCGCTGCCGGGGGTCATGAGCACGCCGGTTTTGGCGAGCAGCTCCTGGGCGAACGCCTGGTCGTCGGTCCGGCCCCCGGGGAGCTTGGCCCAGACGAACATCGTGGCGCGGGACCGCTCGACCGGCCAGCCGATCGCGGTGAGGCCGTCGCAGAGGATGTCGCGCCGGTCCTGGTAGGCGCGGCGGGTCGCGGCGACGCACGACTGGTCGCCGGTGACCGCGGCGATGGCGGCCTTCTGGACGGGCAGAAACATACCGTAATCCATGTTCGACTTGAGGGTGGAGAGCATCGACACGACCTCGCGGTTGCCGATACAGAAGCCGACCCGCGCGCCCGCCAGCCCGTAGGTCTTGGAGAGGGAGTTGAACTCGACGCCGACCTCCTTCGCGCCCGGAAAGCGCAAAAAGCTGCCGCAGCTCTCGCCGTCGAAGACGAGCTCGCTGTAGGCGTTGTCGTGCAGCACGATGATGCCGTATTTCCGCGCGAACGCGATCAGGTCGAGATAGAAGCTGTCGGGCGCGATGGCGGTGGTGGGGTTGTTCGGATAGGAGACGACCATCAGCTTAGCCGCGCGGGCGACCTCCTCGGGGATCTCCGCAAGGTCGATGATGTAGCCGTTCTCCCGCCGCTGGGGCATGTACCAGAGCTTCGCGCCCGCGATGAGCGGCCCGCCGCCGAAGACGGGATAACAGGGATCGGGCACGAGCACCGTCTCCCCCTCGTCCACGACCGAAAGCGCGATGTGCGCGAGCCCCTCCTGCGAGCCGAGCAGCGAGACAACCTCACGGCGCGGGTCGACCTCCACGCCGTACCGCCGCCGGTACCACGCCGCCACCGCGTCCTGGAGCTCGGCGGTGTCGCTGATCGCGTAGACGTAGTTGCCCCTGTCCTGCGCGGCGGAGACCAGCGCGTCGATAACGTGCTGCGCGGGCGGGATGTTGGGGGTGCCCACGCTCAGGTCCACCACATGCCTGCCCTGCGCGAGCTGCTCCTTCTTCATGCCCAGCAGCACCGAAAAGATGCCCTCACCGAAACGGTCCATGCGTTTTGCAAATTCCACGTCTCTTTTCCCCTTTTCACGTCCGTATACAGCCTTCATTTTAACATATTCTGGCCGATTTGCAACCCTCAGGACGCCGCCTCCCCGGCGATGACGCCGAGCGTCGCGCCGGGATAGTAGTGCGCGAGGATCTCGTCGAAGGTGGCGCCCTGCCGCGCCAGATAGTCGGCGCCGTACTGGGAAAGCCCCACCCCGTGTCCGTAGCCCCGCACGGTAAAGGTGAAGGACGCGCCGTCGCAGGCGACCGTGAAGTCGGAGGAGCGCAGGCCGAGCAGGCTTCGGAGCTCCTTTCCGTGGATGGCCCGGTCCCCCGCCGTCATGCCGGTGACATAGCCCCCCTCCGAGCGTTCGGTCACCTTGAGCCACCCGGCCGGGTCCTCCCCGAGCGAGATGTCCGGCCAGGCGTTTTGCAGCTTTTCCGCCACCTCCTGCACCGGGAACCGTTCGGTCGTCTCATAGTCGGGCGCGAGGGTGTCCCCAAAGCTCTCGACCGGCACGAGGTAGGGCTCGCTGCCCGTCCATACGTTGGAGGCGTCCTCGGTGGTGCCGCTGCTCATCGAGTGGTAGGCCGCCACGATCGGCTCCCCCTCCCAGGTGAGCAGGTAGGGGCACGCCTCGTCCGCCGCGCCGCAGATCGCCTTCCAGTAGGCGTCCGCCAGATCGCCGTACCGCTCGCGGAAGAGCTTTTCGGTCGTATAGCTCTTCCAGCCCTGCGGGTCGGCGGAGAAGTCCGCCCCCTTGAGCGACTCGTCGGGCGCGGCGCGGTTCTGCTCCCGCAGGCGCAGCGCGTAGGTGTGCGCCGCCACCGCCTGCGCCTTGAGCGCCTCAGGGTGGAAGGTCGGCGGCATCTCGGCCGCGAGCGCCCCTCGCACATAGTCCCGCGCGCTCACCTCGAACACCTTCCCCGTCCGATCGTCCAGGATCCGGAAGCCGTCGTCCGCCACCGTCACCGCGGGGGTTGTCCCGGAGGACGCCGCGGGCGCGGACGGGTCCTTTTCGGGCGCGGCCTGTCCCGTCCCGGCGGGCGCGGACGCCTGCGGCAAGGATGCATCTTCCCGGGGAGAATACTGCACCATGTCCACATTTCCCACAAGCGCCAAAAGGGGGATCAGAAACATCAAAAGGGCGAATACCAGCCCTGCCGCCACCCTGAACCGCATTGCACTTCCTCCTATTTATGCAAGATTTCTATTTGGAAATTTCATTTTTGCCGCTTTTCGGCGGAAACGTCTATTGACTTTCACACGTTACCGGAATACAATATGAGATAACGCCCACCGGGCATCTGTGTGGAAAGAGGAAAGGAGCGCTCCCGTTATGTACGGCAAAACGCCTGCTGCACCCAATGAGCAGCTCAATCAGGATATTCAATTACTATGCGGCGAGTACGCGCGGTATAACGGTTTCGATGAGGAACTGTGCAACAAATTCGGCGTCAAGCGCGGCCTGCGCAACGCGGACGGCACCGGCGTGGTCGCCGGGATCACGCAGGTCTGCAACGTCCACGGCTACCTGCTCAGCGAGGGGGAAAAGCTGCCGATCGACGGCGAGCTCACCTACCGCGGCTACAGCATCACCGACCTGATCGCGGGCGCGCAGGCCGAAAACCGCTACAGCTGCGAGGAGACCGCCTGGCTGCTGCTGCTCGGCTTCCTGCCCACCGGCGCGCAGCTCAACCGTTTTTCGGAGATCCTCGCGGACAACCGCGAGCTGCCCGAAAACTTCACCGAGGACATGATCATGAAGGTCGCGAGCCCCAACATCATGAACATGCTCGCGCGCTCGGTGCTCGCGCTCTACACCTACGACCCCCGGCCGGACGACTACTCGATCGAAAACGTCATGCGCCAGTCGATCGAGCTGATCGCGCGGATGCCGTCGATCATGGCGGCGGCCTACCAGGTGAAGAAGCGGGTGTACGACGGCCGCTCGATGTATTTGCATAATCCCAACCCCGAGTTTTCCACCGCGCAGAACATCCTGCGGATGCTGCGCTCGGACAAACAGTTCACCGAGGAGGAGGCCCACCTGCTCGACCTCTGCCTCACGCTGCACAGCGAACACGGCGGCGGCAACTGCTCCACCTTCGCGGTGCGGGTGCTCACCTCCGCGCAGACCGACACCTACTCGGCCATCGCGGCGGGCATCGGCGCGCTCAAGGGCCCCCGCCACGGCGGCGCGAACCACAAGGTGATCGAGCAGCTCGAATACCTCAAGGCGAACGTCTACGACTGGGACGACGACAACGAGATTCGCGAATACCTGCGCAAGGCCGTCGCCGGGGAGGCGGGCGACCGCTCGGGGCTCATCTACGGGATGGGGCACGCGGTCTACACGAAAAGCGATCCGCGCGCCCGGGTGCTCAAGCAGAACGCGATGAAGCTGGCCAAGGGCACCGATTACGAGGGCGAGTTCCGCCTGCTCGACGCGGTCGAGCGGCTGGCGCCCGACGTGCTGCGGGAAAAGTGGGGCAGCGACCGGATCACCTGCGCCAACGTCGACCTCTATTCGGGGCTTGTCTACCGGATGCTGCGCATCCCCGACGAGCTGCACACCCCCCTCTTCGCAATCGCGCGCACGGCGGGCTGGTGCGCCCACCGGCTGGAGGAGCTCTCGACCGGCAAAAAGATCATCCGTCCCGCCTACAAGTCGATCGTCGGCGCGCATTCCTACGTCCCCCTCGCGCAGCGCGGCTGAACCAGCCGTCAAATTTTCCGGAGCTGAGGCATCCGGTCGATTTTAAGGAGGCAAGGATCATGAACGAAGCAAAACTGGAAAAGCAGAAGCAGAATCTGGTGGAATTGGGCGTCATGGACCCGTCGGACACCCTGGTCGACTATTTGCAGGCGAGCTACGTGGAGCGGCTGGTCGGAAAGATGGGCCCCTGGAAACAGGGGTGGGCCTACTTCACGGAGGAGCGGCTGATCGTTTTGACCGGGCTTCTGGCTGACAACATCGTTGTCCCCTACCGGAACATCCGGGAGCTCGGGAAATGCTCCCAACTCCTCGTCCCGATCGGCATCACGATCACCTACGAGGAGATGGAGACCGGCAAGCTCGTCACCGACAAGATCTCCATGATGAAGCGCGACAAGTGGATCGACTTTATGGCGCAAAAGGCCGGCATCTGATTTTTATCCGGATGGGTCTCATCCGCTCCCCCGGCGCGGCGGCCCATCCAAAATGAGGGAAATACAATACCGCTTGACCGGGACCCGGTCAGGCGGTATAATTATTTAGATATCCATTTTCTGAAAATCAATTCCGGGGGCGCTCGCGCCCCCGTTTCACGGAGGCCGCCATGACGAAAAACCGTCCGCTCTTCTTTTCCCTCGCGGGCTGCGCCGCAGTCTGCCTGATCCTGCGCGTCGTGCTCAAGCTCACCGCGGTCGACCCCGCCACCGGCTTTTACGAGGGCGGCGGCGCGCTCCCCCTCGTTTTCAACATCCTGCTGGGCGTTTCGGTCCTTCTGCTGCTGGCGGCCGGGTACCTCTCCGGGCGGAGGACGCGCGGCGCGTCCGTCACCTTCACCATCCCGCTCCGGGCGCTCGCCTTTGCGGCGGGAATCTCGCTCGCCGTCTGGGCGTTTCTGAATGTGGAGGGGATCTTGGAAATCCTCCCCGAGGTCCTTACCCCCGATTCCCGACTGTTGTTTAAACTATTCTATTGTCTCTTCGTCGTTCTGTTCCGGTTGGTCCTGCCAATAGTCTTCATCTATGTTCTTGAGTGTATTGCCGGATTCGTCCCGAATCGGAAACTATGGAAAGACTTACCCGGAAAGGACGAACCGGATTTTGCCCACCCAATCAACCCGTTTGACCTTAGGGAGGCGCACGGTTATCTGCGGATGAACGGCTGGCTGATGCTGCTGCCGCTCGTGTGGGAGATCGGGGAGCTGCTCAGCTCCTTTATGGCCTACACCGCGCTGCGCAACGTCTCCGACCAGATGCTCACGATCGTCATGCTGATCCTGATGGCCCCCTTCCTGCTCGCGCACGCGCGCATCCTGTCGGGCGTCGGCGCCGAAAAGGGCGTGCGCCAGCTTCTCTTCTTCGGGCCCGCCTTCGCCCTCTTCGCGATCGCCGTGCCGGGCGGCATGATCGCGGCCGCGCTCGCCGGGAAGACCGTCGCGCTCGGGCTTTCCCCCGCGGCCGCCGTCTTCTACTTCCTCTCGGGGCTCTACGCGGCGGCCCTCTGCCTCTCCCTCAGGCGCTCCGGCCGGTGATCTGCTCACGCCAAAAAAGCCCCGTTCCGCTTTCGCGGAACGGGGCTTTTCTCATCTCTTTGATTACGCGGCGGGCTGGGCGGCCGAATCGGCCTGCACCTGCTGGCCGTACTCGGGGAGCAGCTCGGAGGGCAGGTCGCGGATCGCCGTGAGCTGGTAGTGGTCCTTGACCTTTTTCAGCTCGTAGATCATGTATTTGTCCGCCTCCGGCTTGCCGTCCTTGTCGGCGGTGGCCTGGGTCCAGGCGGTCGTCGGCTGGAGGTAGCCCACCGTCAGCGTGTAGACGTCCCCCTTCTTGACCACCCGCTCGACGCTCGGCGTGTACATGCCCACCTGGCCGGTGACCGGCACGTAGTAGGTCCTGGTCTCCTCGTCGTAGACGTAGTTGTCGACGTAGTTGATCGTAAAGGTCTGGTGCTCCAGCTTCACGTCGGGGCCGTAGAGCCGGGCGCACGCCACATCCACGTCGGACGCGGGCACCATGACGCGCTCGAGCGGGTCCTCCTGGTAGCTGGCGCGCTTTTCCCCGAGCATCGCGCTCCAAAGCGACGACTGCAGCAGGAAGAGGGGGTTCACGTCGGAGGGGGACTCGAAAGGCAGCGGGTCGAACATCAGCACCGGCGTGATGATCTGCTCGAACTTCTGTTTTTCGCGGGTATTGTCGAGCAGGCTCTGGGTGAAGCGTACGCAGAAGATGCCCACCGCGACGAGCCCCACCGCCGCCAGAAAGAGGAAGATCCCCCCGACCGGCGCGGCATATTTATTTTTCCGGTAGTGAAGCCCTTCGGCGGGGTCCCGCCGCGGGGCCTGATTCGTTTTCTCCATGCCAGTGTCCTTTCCGCGGTCCGTCAGCGGGTCTGGCCGCTGCCGGTCACGATGTATTTGCAGGAGCAGAGCTCATTGAGGCCCATCGGCCCGCGCGCGTGCAGCTTCTGGGTGGAGATGCCGATCTCCGCGCCGAAGCCGAACTCCCCGCCGTCGGTAAAGCGGGTGGACGCGTTGACGTAGACGGCCGCCGCGTCGATGCGCGAGGTGAACTCCTGCGCGTGCGAATAAGTTTCGGTGAGGATCGCCTCCGAATGCCCGGTGGTGTACCGCTGGATGTGTTCGATCGCCTCGTCGAGGCTGTCGACCACCCGCAGCGCGAGGATATAGTCGTCAAACTCGGTGTCGTAGTCCTCCTCGGCGGCGGGGACGACGCCGGGGATGAGGGCGGCCGTGCGCGCGCAGCCGCGCAGCTCGACATGGTGGACGTCGAGCGCCTCCTTGAGCCTCGGCAAAAACGCCGCCGCGATCTCCCGGTGCACGAGCACCGTCTCCACCGCGTTGCAGACGGACGGGCGGGAGGTCTTGGCGTTGTCGCAGACGCGCACCGCCATCTCCAAATCGGCCGAGTCGTCCACATAGATGTGGCAGTTGCCCGCGCCCGTCTCGATGACGGGGACGCTCGCGCCCTTGACGACCGCCTGGATGAGCCCCTTGCCGCCGCGCGGGATGAGCGCGTCGAGGTAGCCGTCGAGGGTCATCAGGTCGCCCGCGGAGGCGCGGGAGGTGTCGGTGACGAGCTGGATGCCGTCGCGCGGGAGCCCCGCGCCCTCGAGCGCGCCGCACATGATCTCGGCGAACGCGGTGTTCGACCGGATGGCCTCCTTGCCGCCCCGCAGAATGCAGGCGTTGGCCGATTTGAGGCAGAGGCAGGCCGCGTCGACGGTGACGTTGGGGCGCGCCTCGTAGATCATGCCGACCACGCCGAGCGGCACCCGCACCTTTTCGATCTTGAGCCCGTTGGGGCGGCTGCCGCCGCCGATGATCTGCCCGACCGGGTCGGGCAGCTTCACGAGGTCGCGCACCGCCTCCGCGATGTCCGAAATGCGCGCCGGAGTCAGCCGCAGGCGGTCCTGCATCGACGCGATCATGCCGTTTTCCTTTGCCGCCGCGAGGTCCTTTTCATTCTCGGCCAGCACCGCCGCCGCGTTCGCCTCGAGCGCCGCGGCGATCGCGGTAAGGGCCGCGTTCCGCTGCCCCGTGGTCGTGCACGCGAGCACGCGGGACGCCGCGCGGGCGCGTTTTCCGGTTTCGGTCAGGCTGTTCATCTGCGCCGCCTCCTTTTGATGGGGGTGTCCGTTTCGCCGCGGGGAAGTAGGTTCCGATCTCCGCGTTTTCAAACAGGTCGTAGAGCTTTTTCGGCTGCGCACCGTTCATGATGACCATGTCGATGCCCGCCGCCGTCGCGAGTCCGGCGGCGTGGAGCTTGGTGATCATGCCGCCGGTGCCGCGCGCGCTGCCCGCGCCCGCGGCGCACGCCTCGATCTCGGGCGTGATCTCGTCCACCTCGTGCAGCAGCTTCGCGCCGGGGTTTTCGCGCGGGTCGCCGTCGTAGAGGCCGTCGATGTCGCTCAAAATGACCAGCAGGTCCGCGCCCGCCAGCTCCGCCACCGTCGCCGAGAGGGTGTCGTTGTCGCCGAAGGTGGCCGCGTGCTCGATCTCCTCCGTGCAGACCGTGTCGTTCTCGTTGACGATCGGGATCGTGCCCAGGCCGAGCAGCCGCTCGAACGTGTTCTGGACGTTGCGCTTGCGCATCGGGTCGTCGACCACGTCGCGGGTCAGCAGAACCTGCGACGTGACGTGGTTATATTCGGAAAAGTGCTTGTCGTAGATGTACATCAGCTCGCACTGCCCGATGGCGGCCACCGCCTGCTTGCCGGGCATGTCGGCGGGCTTCTCATGCAGCCCGAGCTTGCCGACCCCCACGGCCATGGCGCCGGAGGAGACGAGCACGACCTGCCGGCCGCTGTTCTCGATGTCGGCGAGCACCTTCACGAGCTGCTCCACCCGCCGGATGTTGAGAAGCCCGCTCTCGTGGGTGAGGGTGGACGATCCGACCTTCACCACGACCCGCCTGGCCTTTGAAAAATCCCTCATATTCATCTGCTCCCCGTCCCGCGAAGCGGGAACGATATTATTCGTCTTTCTTTTTGTCCGCCCGCCGCCCCTCGCCGGGGCCGGGCTCCTCCTCGAGGGTCGGGATCCGCTCGACGCGCAGCGAAAGGATCCGCTGCTCCTCCACCTCGGACACGGTGACCACCAGGTCGCGGTAGCCGTACTGCTCGCCCGCCTCGGGGATGTGGCCGAGCATCTCCATCGCCCAGCCGCCCGCGGTATTGTAATCGCTCTCAAAGCTCCGGTCGTCCTCGCCGAGCTCCTCGAGCATCTCAAAGACGTTCATGTCGCCGCTTACGATATAGGTGCCGCGGCCGACCTGCACGAAGTCGTCCCGCACCTCGTCCGACTCGTCCCAGATGTCGCCGACGAGCTGTTCGAGCACGTCCTCCATCGTGACGATACCCATCGTGCCGCCGTAATCGTCGGTGACGACCGCCAAGTGCAGCTTTTTCGCCTTGAACTCGGCGAGCAGGGTGGAGATCCGCATCGTCTTGTGCACGAAGACGCAGTCGGTCACGAGGTGGGAAAGGCGGGTGTCGGACTTCTGCACGACCGCCTTGAGCAGGTCGCGCACCTGCAAAACGCCGATGATGTTGTCGACGGTGCCCCGGTAGACGGGGATGCGGGAGAAGTGCGCGCCGAGCACCACCTCGAGCGCCTCGTCGAGCGGGTCCTCGACGTCGATCGTGACGAGGTCGACGCGCGGGGTCAGGATCTCCTGCACGGTGATCTCGTCAAAGTCGAGGGCCGACTGCACGAGATCGCTCTCCTGCTCCTCGAGCACGCCCTCCTGCTCGATCGATTCGACGATGTATTTGAGCTCCTCCTCGGTGACGGAGGGCTGCGCCTCCGCGCCCTTCAAAAGGCGCAGGGAAAGCTCCTTGATCTTGACGAAGAAGAAGACCACGGGGGTCAGCAGCTTGATGAAGAACTGGAGCAGGCCGCCCGTCTTCATGGCGATCGACTCGCTGTTCTCCTTCGCCAGCGTTTTCGGCAGGATTTCTCCAAAGATCAGTACCAGGATGGTCATCACCGTTGTAGCGATCGCCGCGCCCGAGGCGCCGAAGACCGCCGTCGCGATCACCGTGGCAATCGACGCGCTCGCCATGTTGACGACGTTGTTGCCCACCAGGATGGTCGAGAGCAGGCGGTCGAAGTCGTCCACGACCGCGAGCGCCCGTTTCGCTTTTTTGTTTCCGCCGTCCGCGTAGTTCTTCATGCGGATCTTGTTGAGGGACGAATAGGCCGTCTCACTCGCGGAGAAAAAGGCGGAGAAGCAAAGCAGTACCACCAAAACCAGGTATAATATGCCGCTTGTACTGTCCAAGAAAAAACCAACCTCCATATTGTCGTTAGAATTTTGTACGGGTGTACAGATGCTATCATAGCAAATATCCCGCCCGATAACAATTGATTATAGCATATATTCACCGAAAATTCAATTTTTCCAGGGGGCCTTTTGCAAAAGGCCCCTGGAAGCCCCTCCCAGGGAACTTTTGAAAAAGTTCCCCCGGACCCCCTCAAAACTTTTGATTCAACGTTTTCGCCCGCCCGCTCAAAGTTTTCGCCCGCCTTTTTCAAAAGGCGGCGGGGTCAAGGGGCGGAGCCCCTTGCCGCGCTTCGCAAAGCGCGGCAGCTTATCCTGAGAAGCGCTTTTTTTGGTTCTTTTTTTCAAGAAAAAAAAGAACGGGCCCGCCGGAAGGCGGGCCCGTGAAACTGGTCTTTTACTGCTGCTTGGCGGCGTTCTTTTTGGCCTCCATGGCGATGAGCGCGTCGCGGCGGGAGAGGTTGATGCGGCCCTGCTGGTCGATCTCGGTGACCTTGACGATGACCTCGTCGCCGGGGGCGACGACATCCTCGACCTTCTCGACGCGGCCCATATCGAGCTTGGAGATGTGCACGAGGCCCTCCTTGCCGGGGGCGAGCTCGACGAAGGCGCCGAAGTTCATCAGGCGGGTTACCTTGCCCTTGTAGATCGCGCCGACCTCGGGGTCGTTGACGATCGTCTCGATGATCGAGACGGCGCGGCGGATGCCGTCCGCGTCGACCGACGAGACCACGACGGTGCCGTCGTCGTCGATGTCGATCTTGACGCCGCAGTCGGCGGAGATCTTCTGGATGACCTTGCCGCCCGAACCGATGACCTCGCGGATCTTGTCGGGGTTGATGTGGATGCTCTTCACCTTGGGCGCGTACTTGGAGAGCTCCTCACGCGGCGCGGGGATGGCCGGCAGCATGATGTCGTTCAGGATATACATGCGCGCCTGGTAGGTCTTCTCGAACGCCTCTTTGATCATGTCGTAGTTGAGGCCCTTGATCTTGAGGTCCATCTGGATGGCGGTGATGCCCTTTTCGGTGCCGCCGACCTTGAAGTCCATGTCGCCGAAGAAGTCCTCGAGCCCCTGGATGTCGACCATCGTCATCCAGCGGTCGCCCTCGGTAATCAGTCCGCAGGAGATGCCCGCGACGGGGCGCTTGATCGGCACGCCCGCGTCCATCAGCGCCAGCGTGGAGCCGCAGATGGAGCCCTGCGAGGTGGAGCCGTTGGAGGAGAGCACCTCAGAGACGAGGCGGATGGTGTAGGGGAACTCCTCAAGCGACGGAATCATCGGCTCGAGGGCGCGCTCGGCGAGCGCGCCGTGACCGATCTCGCGGCGGCCGGGGCCGCGGCTGGGCTTGGTTTCGCCCGTCGAATAGGAGGGGAAGTTGTAGTGGTGGATGTAGCGCTTCTGGTCCTGGTCGTCGATGCCGTCGAGCTTCTGGGCCTCGCTGACGGTGCCGAGCGTGCAGATGGTCAGCACCTGGGTCTGGCCGCGGGTAAACATGCCGGAGCCGTGGACGCGGGGCAGCAGGCCGACCTCGGCGGCCAGCGGGCGGATCTCGTCCATCTTGCGGCCGTCGACGCGCTTCTGCTCGTCGAGCAGCCAGCGGCGGACGACGAATTTCTGGAGCTGGTAGAACGCCTCGTCGATCTGGGCGGCGTTGGACTTCTCCTCGTCGTCGAACTGCGCGTGGACGCGCTCCTCGACGGGGGCAAGGCGCTCGTCGCGCACGCTCTTGTCGTCGGTGTCGAGCGCGGCGCGCACGTCCTCGATGGCGAACTCCTTGACCGCCTCGAAGAGGTCGGCGGGGACCTTGACCGACTCGAAGGCGAACTTCGGCTTGCCGATCTCGGCCTGGATCTCCTTGATCTTGCGGACCATCTTCTTGATCTCGGTGTGGCCCTGGATGATCGCGTCGAGCATGACGTCGTTGGCGACCTCGTTGGCGCCCGCCTCGATCATGCAGATGACGTCCTCGTCCGCCGCGACGGTCAGGTGCAGGTCGCTCTTCGCGCGCTGCTCGGCGGTCGGGCAGACGACGATCTCGCCGTCGACAAGCCCGACGTTGACACCGGCGATCGGTCCGTTCCAGGGGATATCGGAGATGGTCAGCGCGAGCGAAACGCCGCACATGCCGGCGATCTCGGGCGGGCAGTCGGCGTCGACCGACATGACGGTCATGACGACCGAGCAGTCGTTGCGCATGTCCTTGGGGAAGAGCGGGCGGATGGGGCGGTCGACGAGGCGGGAGTTGAGGATCGCCTTGTCGGAGGGGCGCGCCTCGCGCTTGATGAAGGAGCCGGGGATCTTGCCGACCGAATAGAGCTTCTCCTCGAAGTCGACCGACAGCGGGAAAAAGTCGATGCCCTCGCGGGGCTTCTTGGAGGCGGTGACGTTGCAGAGCACGACCGTCTCGCCCCAGCGCACGAGGATCGACGCGTTGGACAGGCAGCACATCTTGCCCGTTTCAAAGGTCATTTTCTTGCCGCCGTATTCGATTTCGTATACCTTGTAGTTTTCAAACATTGCAGTTCCTCCGTAATCAAAATATTTTATCTCACGGAGCTGCGTACTTTTTAGCAAGTATTTCAGCGTTCGAGGGGAATTCGAGCGCTCAAGTAACTGCTAAAAGGACGCCCACAGCTCCGTAAAATTCTTCTGGATGATGCATCGAAAGGCAGGCGGACGCTCCGCCTGCCTTTCGTTTATGACTTACTTGCGCAGGCCCAGCTTGGCAATCAGCGCGCGGTAGCGGTTGATGTCCTTTTTGGCCAGATAGTTGAGCAGGTTTCTCCGCTGGCCGATCATCTTAAAGAGGCCGCGGCGGGAATGATGGTCCTTCTTGTGGGTCTTGAGGTGCTCGGTGAGGTCGGCGATCCTCTTGGTGAGGATGGCAACCTGGACTTCCGGCGAACCGGTGTCGCCCTCATGGGTGGCGTTCTGGAGAATGACTTCCTGTTTTTCTTCCTTGCGGATCATGTTGGGAATCACCTTTCATGTTAAATTTGCCTTGATCTCAGGGACAGGCGGGTGACATCCCGTTCGGCTCTTCGCCCGGGCGTAAAACCCTGTCTCCGTGAAAAAGGTCACATCAATTGTTTATTGTAGCATAGTGTTGACCGAATGTAAAGGGATCATGCCCCTTTATTTTCCGTTTTTTTCGGCAATGTACCGTTCCGCGACGGGCAGGGAGGCCGCCGCGTCCGCCTGAATCTGGCGTTTGAGCTCCCCGACCGACGGGAACTTCCGCTCCCCCCGCAGAAACCGCAGCAGCCGCACCTCGACCGCCTGCCCGTAGAGGTCGCCCGAAAAGCCGATGATGTAGGTCTCCGAGTTGACGGCGGACGCGTTCTCCACCGTCGGGCGCAGCCCGATGTTGGTGACCGCCGGGCGCAGGACCCCGTCCACCCGCGCCGCCGCCGCGTAGACCCCGTGGCGCAGCCGCACAAAATCGGCGGGGAACCGCTGGTTGATCGTCGGGGAGTCGATCGTGCGGCCGAGCCGCTTGCCGTGCACGACGGTGAAGTCGTAACCGAACGCCCGCCCGAGCAGCTCGCCGGCGGTTTCGACCTCCCCCTCGCCGAGCAGACGGCGGATGCGGGTGCTGCTCACCCGCTCGCCCCCCCACAGCACGGCCGGGACGACGTCCACCTCGACGCCGCGCGCCGCGCAGAGGGTTTTCAGCATCGGCACGTCCCCCGCGGCGTCCCGCCCGAACCGGAAGTCGTCGCCGCAGCAGACGACCGCCGCGCCGAGCCGCCGCACGAGCACCTCGTCGACGAATTCCTCCGGCGGCATGGCGGAAAAATCGGTGAAGTCGGGGGAGAGCAGCAGCCGCACCCCCCATTTCTCGAGCATGTGGAACTTTTTCGTCTCGGTGATGATCTCGCAGTTGTCGCATTTGCGGGCGGGGTGCCCGCTGTGGATCGTAAAGGTGAAGACGCCGGGGGTGAGCCCCGCCTCCCCGGCCCGTTCGACGGCGCGGCCGATCACCGCGGCGTGCCCGATGTGCAGCCCGTCGAAAAAGCCGCAGGCGACGGCCGACCGGCCGGCCGGGGCCGCCTCGGCGATCGTATGAAAGACCCGCAAGGGCTACACCTCCAGCGTAAATAGTTTAACCATCCGGAATTCCCCGTTTTTCACCTCCGCCGTCCCGAGGAAGGTCTCCTCCCCCAGATAGACCGCGAAGGGGCCCTCCCCCCCGGGGCGGGCGACGCGCGCCGGGTCGAGGCGCACGCCGTTTAAAAACATCTTCGCCTGCTTTTCGCTGAGGCGCGCCCTGGGCAGCCCCGCGAAGGCCGCGCCCACCGGGAGCAGCGCTTCCGCAAACCGGCCCTCCCGCGCGAGATCCCCGGCCTCCCCGATCGTGACGCAGTCGGCGAGCGTGAAGCCCGCCGCCATCGTGCGCCGCAGCCCGGTCATGACCGCGCCGCATCCGAGCGCCTCGCCGATATCGGCCACCAGCGTGCGGATGTAGGTCCCCTTGGAGCAGTGCACGTCGATCCGGCAGGTGTGGGACGCCCCGTCCCACGAGACGAAGTCGAGCGAATGGATGGTGACGGGGCGGGCCTTGCGCTCCACCTCCACCCCCTGCCGCGCAAGCTCGTAAAGGCGTTTGCCCTCCACCCGCAGGGCGGAGTACATGGGCGGCACCTGCATGATCTCCCCCGTGAAACGCGCGGCGGCCTTTCGCACGTCCGCCTCTGAGACCCCCGAAGGGTCCCGCTCACAGAGCACCCTGCCCGTCGCGTCCTGCGTGTCGGTGGTCACGCCGAGCCGGAAATCCGCGAGGTAGCGCTTGTCCTGCCGGGGCAGAATGTCGCACGCCTTGGTCGCGCGGCCGAAAAAAAGCGGAAGCACGCCCGTCGCCATCGGATCGAGCGTCCCCGCGTGGCCGACGCGGCGGGTGCCCGCGATCCCGCGCAGCTTCGCCACCACGTCAAACGATGTAAAGCCTTCCGGCTTGTCTATGCAAAGGATCCCGTTTTGTTCCGCCATATGTCTTCCTGTCCCTTATCCTTCCCTCAAACGGGGGTGAGTTCGGTCCGGAGCTCCTCCACCAGGCGGGCCTTGACCTCCTCGAGCGTCCCCTCGAGGGTGCAGCCCGCCGCGCGGGCATGTCCGCCTCCGCCCAGGCGGGCGCAGGCCGCGGACGAGTTCACATGCTCGCTGCTGCGCATCGAGACGCGCCAGCGGCGCTCCTCCTTCTGCTGGAGCATCACCGCGACGTCCACCCCTTCGATCTGCCGCGGGACGGCCGCGATGCCCTCCATATCCTCCTCGGGCACGCCCGTCTCCACGATCGCCCGCCGGGTCATGACGGTGATCACCATGCGGTGGTCGTAGTGGTATTCCAGCGTGTCCATGACCCGGCGCTCGAGCTCCATGCGCGCGACCGACTTGGTCTCGAACATCATCTTGTTGATGCGGTAGCTGTCGATGCCGGTGCGCATCATCTCGGCCGCGAGGATGTGGGTGCGGGCGGTCGTGTTAGAGTAGCGGAAGCACCCCGTGTCGGTCGCCAGCCCCGTGTAGATGCACACCGCCATGCGGTAGTCGATCCCCACGCCGAGCTCCTGGATGATGCAGTAGATCGATTCCACCGTGGCGGCGGCGCCGGTGTCGAGCAGCAGGTTTTCCGCGTAGCGGGTGTTGGAGGGGTGGTGGTCGACGCAGAGGCCGATCCTCCCCTCATACCGCGGGCGCAGGTCCCCCAGAAGCTGCACGTCCGCGATGTCCACCGCGACCACCAGCTCGGGGGCAAACGCCGGCTGGTCCTCCCCGGTGAAGCCGGGGTACATGAAGCAGTAGCGCGGCGGGAACCCGTCCGGGCATTCGATCCGCGCGGTCTTGCCGAGCGCGCGCAGCGCGCCGAGCAGCGCGAAGCCGCTGCCCAGCGTGTCGCCGTCCGGCTTCTGGTGGCAGAGGATCACGATACGGTCCGCCCCGCGGATGATCGCGGCCGCGCCCGCGGCGTCCACCGGTCTGCTGGTTCCCAATTGCGTCACCTCACTTCTGAAGGTCGTTTAACATCCTGGCGATATCCGCGCTGTGGGCGATCGAATCGTCCGCCACAAAGCTGAACTCGGGGAGCCTGCGCAGCTTGAGCCGGCTGTTCAGCTCGTGCTTGATGAAGCCGGCCGCGCTCGTGAGCCCCTTGACGGCGCTTTTGGCCGCCTCGAGGCCGTCCATCGAGCTGATGTAGACCTTGCAGGAGCTCAGATCCTTCGCAAGGTCGAGCTTTACGATCGACAGCAGCCCCGTGATGCGCGGGTCCTTGAGGGAGCGCATGATGTCGCTCAACTCCCGTTTGACGTCCTCTTCCGTTCTGGAAGCCCTGTAAGAGCCCATGACGAGCCCTCCTTCCGGTCACTTTCGCGGGGAAGCCCCGCGCTGTTAGGATTCGCGATATTCCTCGATTTCATACGCCTCGAAGATGTCGCCCTCCTTGATGTCGTTGAACTTGTTGAGCCCGGTGCCGCACTCGTAGCCCTTCGCGACCTCCTTGACGTCGTCCTTGAAGCGCTTGAGGGAGGCCAATTTATCGTCGGCGATGATGATGCCGTCGCGCACGACGCGGATCTCCGCGTTGCGGGTGATCTTGCCCTCGAGCACGTAGCAGCCCGCGACGGTGCCCACGCCGGTGATCTTGTAGACCTGGCGGACCTCGGCGCGGCCGAGCTCGACCTCGCGGGTCTTGGGCGTCAGCATGCCCTTGATGGCCGTCTCGACGTCGTTGATGGCGTCGTAGATGATGCGGTAGAACCGCAGCTCGACGCCGTCGCGCTCGGCGTTCTCCTTGGCGACGGGGTCGGGACGGACGTTGAAGCCGACGATGATCGCGTTGGACGCGTCGGCGAGCATGACGTCGCTCTCGCTGACCGCGCCGACCGCGCCGTGGATAACCTTGACGCGCACCTCTTCGTTCGAGAGCTTTTCAAGCGACTGCTTGACGGCCTCGACCGAGCCCTGCACGTCGGCCTTGACGATGATGGGCAGCTCCTTGACGTCGCCCTGGGAGATGTGGCTGAAGAGGTTGTCGAGGGTGACCTTCTCGTAGGCGCTGAACTGCGCCTCCTTCTGCTCGTGCTTGCGCTGCTCGACGAGCTCCTTGGCGAGGCGCTCGTCCTCGACGGCGTTGAGCACGTCGCCCGCCTCCGGCACGTCGTCCAGGCCGGTGATCTCCACCGGCGTCGAGGGGCCGGCCTCCTCCACCCGCTCTCCGCGGTCGTTGAGCATGACGCGCACGCGCCCGAAGGTGCTGCCCGCGATGACCGCGTCGCCCGCATGCAGCGTGCCCGTCTGGACGAGGATCGTCGCGACGGGGCCGCGGCCCTTGTCGAGCTTCGCCTCGATGACGGTGCCGCGCGCCATGCGGTCGGGGTTGGCCTTGAGTTCGCTCGTGTCCGCGACGAGCTGGATCATCTCGAGCAGGTCGGGGATGCCGTCGCCGCTCTTGGCCGAGACGGGCATGCAGGGCACGTCGCCGCCCCACGCCTCGGGCACCAGCTCGTATTCGGTCAGCTCCTGCATCACCTTGTCGGGGTTCGCGTGGGGCTTATCCATCTTGTTGATCGCCACGATGATCGAGACGCCCGCCGCCTTGGCGTGGTTGATCGCCTCGACCGTCTGGGGCATGATGCCGTCGTCCGCCGCGACCACGATGACCGCGATGTCGGTGACCTGCGCGCCGCGGGCGCGCATCGAGGTGAACGCCGCGTGTCCGGGGGTGTCGAGGAAGGTGACCGGGCGGTCGTTGACCATGACCTGGTAGGCGCCGATGTGCTGGGTGATGCCGCCGGCCTCCCCCTCGGTCACGTTGGTGTTGCGGATCGCGTCGAGCAGGGAGGTCTTGCCGTGGTCGACGTGGCCCATGACCACGACGATGGGCGGGCGCTCGACGAGGGTGGAGTCGTCGTCCTCGTTCTCCACCTGGAAGAGGCGGTCCTCGATCGTGACGACGACCTCCTTCTCGACCTTCGCGCCGATCTCCATGGCGACCATGGCGGCGGTGTCGTAGTCGATCGTGTCGCTGATCGACGCCATCACGCCGAGCGTCATGAGCCGCTTGATGACCTCGGAGGCGGTCAGGTGCAGCCGCGCGGCCAGCTCGCCCACCGTCATCTCCTCGGGCAGGGCGACCTCGAGGTTCTTGCGGCGCTGGCGCTCCAGCTCCAGGCGGCGCATCTTGGCGTCCTCCCGCTCCTTGCGGGACATGACCGGCTTGCCGCGGCGGCGCTCGGCGCTGCGCTGGGTCAGCTTCTGCTTCTGCGCGGTCATATTCTGGTTGCCCACCTTCTGCTGGGCGAGGGTGTCGTATTTCTCGTTGTAGCGGTCGAGCTCCACCTGCGTGGCGCCCGCGCGCATATCCACCGTCGCGGAGCCGCGCTGGCGCGGCGGCTGGTTCCGGTTGGGCTGCTGCGGCGGCTGCGCCGCCGGGCGGGGCGGCTGCGGGCGGTTCTGCTGGCCGCCCTGGCCCTGCTGGGGCGCCGGACGTCCCTGCTGCGGGCGGTTCTGGTTAAAGCCGCCCTGCTGGGGCCTGCCGTTCTGCTGCGGCCGGTTCTGGCCCTGGCCGCCCTGCTGCGGACGCCCGTTCTGCTGCGGGCGGTTCTGCTGGCCGCCCTGCTGCTGCGGACGCGCGGGGGCCGCCGCCTGCGGGGCGGGGGCCTTCGGCTGCTGCGCCGCGCGCTGGGCCGCGGCCTGGCGCGCCGCCTCCTGACGGGCGGCCTCCTGGGCCGCGCGCGCCTGCTCGGCGGCCTGCCGGGCGGCTTCCTGCGCGGCTTCCTTCCTGGCGCGCCCCGCCGCGAAGTATTCGTCGAAGCTCTCCACCTGGTTCTGGTTGGTGTAGTGGTTGAAGATCACGCTGAGCTCCTGCTCGTTGAGGGCGGTCATGCTCTTGCGCTCCCCCTGGAAATTCGCCGCGAGCAGGTCGACGACCTCCTTGCTCGCAACGCCGAGATCCTTCGCGACCTCGTGGACCCTGTACTTTTCTATCATAGAATCAAATCCTCCTCTTAGTCCGTAGTGACGGTACCTGACGTTCGCAAACCACAGCCGTCACCGCGGAGTTGGAACGCTTTCCCGGGATCTATTGTTCGGCCGTCTCCGCCCCCTCCGGGGGGAGCAGGCCGGCGATCATCTTTGCAAAACCGCCGTCGCACACCGCGAACACGCCGTAACGCTTGCCCGCCGTGGCCCACAGCTCATCCATCGTGCGCGGGATCATCCGCAGGGGGACCTTCCCCTCTTCGCACGCGAACCGCATCTGGCGCACCGTGCGTTCGGCCGCGTCCGACGCGAGCAGCACCAGCCGGGCGCCGCCTTTCATAATCTCTTCCCGTACCACGTCCCCGCCCATTTTGAGCCTGCCCGCCTTGCGGCAGAGGGAGAGGGCCGAGAGCAGCTTATCATTCATCCGGAGGTTCCCCCATTTCTCGCTCGAGGCGCTCGTACACCTCGTCGGGGATTTTACAGTCGAACGCGCGCTCGAGCCGGCGCGCCTTGCGCGCCTTTTTGAGGCAGTCGGGGTTCTGGCAGAGGTAGGCGCCGCGGCCCGATTTTTTTCCCGTCGGGTCGAGCAGGATCTCCCCCTCCGGCGTGCGAACCACCCGCACGAGCTCCTTTTTCGGCCTGTGCTCGGCGCATCCCGAACACATGCGCACCGGCTGTTTTTTCTGTACCATCTTTTCCTCCTTGTCGCGCCCGCGCTCGCGGGCCGGGGTCGGGAAGTTATTCGCCGTAGAAGCCGCTCTCCGGCTTGATGTCGATCTTCCAGCCGGTCAGCTTGGCGGCGAGGCGGGCGTTCTGGCCCTTGTTGCCGATCGCCAGCGAAAGCTGGTGGTCGGGCACCGTGACCTTGCAGCTCTTGGCCCCCTCGGGGTCGAGCTCGACCCCCAGCACGTCGGCCGGGGAGAGCGCCGCCGCGATGAATTCGGCCGGGTCGGCGGAATATTTGACCACGTCGATCTTTTCCCCGCCCAGCTCGTCGACGATCGCCGACACGCGCTGGCCCTTGGGACCGATGCAGGCGCCCACCGGGTCGACGTTCTCGTCGTTCGACCAGACGGCAATCTTGGTGCGGCTGCCCGCCTCGCGGGAGATCGACTTGACCTCGATCGTGCCGTCGAAGATCTCGGGCACCTCCATCTCGAAGAGGCGCTTGACCAGCCCCGGATGGGTGCGGGAGATCATGATGCGCGGGCCCTTTTCGCCGTTGACCACGTCGACGACGTAGACCTTGACGCGCGAGTTGTCAGGGAACTCCTCGCCGGGGACCTGCTCGCTCTTGGGCAGGATCGCCTCCGACTTGCCGATCTCCAGCGTGACGTTGCCCTTCTTGGGGTCGGTCTTGATGACCGTGGCGGTCACGATGTCGTGCTGGCGGGAGGAATACTCCTCAAAGAGCTGGCCGCGCTCCACCTCGCGGATGCCCTGGCGGATGACGTGCTTGGCGGTCTGGGCCGCGATGCGGCCGAACTGCTTGGTGTCGAGCGGGATCTCCACCACGTCGCCGAGCGTCGCGCCGCTCTGGTAT
Organism: Anaerotruncus massiliensis (ex Togo et al. 2026); assembly: GCF_900199635.1. Lineage (GTDB taxonomy): Bacteria > Bacillota > Clostridia > Oscillospirales > Ruminococcaceae > Anaerotruncus > Anaerotruncus massiliensis. The sequence goes on from NZ_LT962687.1 coordinate 2,751,070, forward strand.
TTGGCGGCCTCCTCCGGGAGGAGCTCCTGCGCCGGGTCGAGCACGTCGTCGACCACCGTCTTGCGCATCGCCACATAGAACCGGCCGGTGCCGGGGTCGATCTCCACGACGCTGTCCTCGGACGCGCCCATGTCCCGGCGGATCGCGTTGCCGATCGCGGTCGCGATCTTTTCCGCCAGAAGGCTTCGCGGGATGCCCTTTTCCTTTTCAAGAAGCGCCAGAGCCTCAAAAAATTCGGTGTTGCTCGTTTCCATTTTTCGGTTGCCTCCATCAATGTCGTAATCCGGGCTTTCCCGTTAAAATTCTTCGTACAGCCGCACAAACGCGGTCTCGGCCAGGGTGAAGGCCATCTCCACGTCCCCGTCCAGCTCGACCGAGATCGTCCCATCCTCATGGTATGCGGAAAGGGTCCCGATAAAGTCGCGCTCCCCCTCCACCGGCCGGATGAGCCGCACCAGCACGTCGGAGCCGAGGTACTTCCTGAAATGCCAGTCCTTCGTCAGCCGCCGCTCGACGCCGGGCGAGCCGACCTCCAGCGTATAGCTCTGGGGGATCGGGTCCTTTTCATCCAGCAGGTCGCTCATCGCGCGGGAAAACGCCTCGCATTCGTCGATCGTCACGCCGCCGTCCGCGTCCTTGTCGATAAAGTAGCGCAGGTACCAGCCCGCGCCCTCCTTTTCAAACACGACGTCCCACAGATAGACGCCGATCCCCTCGGCCACCGGCGCGGCCAGTTCCGCGCAGACCGCGGCCGTGTTGGGGCGCTTGCCCTTTGGCTGGGTCAACCAAATCCCTCCATACACAAAGGAAAGAGTGAGGTCAACCTCACTCTTTCACAGTTGTTACTATTCTTACAGTAATATACTCTATCACAATTTTTTCCGGATTGCAAGCGGTTATCCCCTTTTTCCTGCGATTTCAGGGGCTTTGCGGCCCTTTCTGGTCCGAAAATCCGCCCTTACCAGCTCTCGGCGAAGGCCGCCGCCTGTTTTTTCGCGCCACGCAGGATCGCTTCGGGGTCGTTGCCGACGATGTCCAGCCCGTGCGTCCACAGGTAATCGAACCCGTCCACCCCGAACATCGCGCAGATGCCCCGCAGGTAGGAAAGCGCCGTCCCGTACAGCGACAGGTCCTCGTGCGTGAAGTCGCCGCCGCTCGTTGTGATCAGCAGCATCTTCTCCCCCCGGCACAGCCCCCGCAGCCTGCCGTCCGGCTCGGGCGAAAAGGTGATGCCGCTCACGCTCACCCGCTCGATATAGACCTTGAGCAGCGCGGGGAAGCTCAAATCCCAATAGGGCGCAGCGATGACGATCTTGTCCGCCGCCGCGAACTGCCGCGCCAGCTTGAAATAGTCGTCCGCCTGCCCGCCCCGCGCAAGCAGCGCGTCGCGGTATTCCAGCTCCTTACCCGTGAAATAGGCGAGCCCCAGCCCCGCCAGCGTCAGCTCCTCGATTTCATCCCGCGGATGCTGCTCCCGGTAGGCATTCATGAACGCCTCCGCCACCGCGTAGGTCCGGGAGACCTCCCACCCGCGCGCGCAGGCGTCGACAAAAAGTACCTTTGACATGCGTGTTCCTCCTGTTTCTCGGGCGTTCCCCCGGGATGATGATCCTTTTCTCCATTATAGGGTACCGCCGAAATGAAGTCAATTGCCGGGGATTCTCCTTGGATTTTCCGCCCAGGGGCCGGAGGGCCTTTTTTGCGCCCCTCCGGGGCGCACCTTGTAAGAGATTCTGCCGCAGGCAGTTCCTCTATGGGAATCCAAAGGGGCGTAAGCCCCTTTGAACGCGCGTCGCCGCGCAGCGGCGCTCCGGCGAAGCCGGGCAGCGCGTTTTAGCCGGGGCCCGCCCCGGCGGCGGTTTTGGATTTGCCGCGCTGCGCCCGGCGGGGCTTAGACGGGAATTGCCGCCCGTGGGCGGCAAGAATCACGAGCGCGTTCCGCCGCGCACCACGGGTTCCTTTTCGGACGGACGAAAAGGAACCAAAAGTCCGCCTAAGAACCCTCCGCCGGGTTCTTAGGAATCTCCGGGAGTGCCTTGCCATAACCCGCAAACTGCCGCCGCTCCCCACGGGTACACCAGCTGAGGGCTCAATTCAGGTTACGGACGCACCCAACAACCGAAGCCGGATGGTTCGCCGTGGACGCACGGCGGAAAACAACGCCCGTTCCGGGCGTTCGCGCGCTCTGCGCGCGTGCGCGGCGAAGCCGCGCAGTTTTCCGCCTCCCTGTGAGAGATGCGAGCGAAATAAAAGCGGCCGTGCCTCCCCGGATGCACTTCCGATACGGTTCCGGAGACTCACCGGCAGAGGCATTGCGCCCGCGGCGCGGCGGCCGGCGGGATGCTGTAGGCTCGTTCGCTCATCCGTGGACGGGGCGCCGCCGACTTTGGCCGCAGGCCAACCGGAGGCGGCGCGGGGGTCGCAGGGGCAAAGCCCCTCGTGCCCTTCTTTGGTTCCTTTCTTGGGCAAGCAAGAAAGGAACTCGCTGTCGGTCGACTACCGACAAGCTCCGCCGCTCCCTGAGCGGCAAATCTAAGCCTGCCGTCGGTCGACTACCGACAAGCTCTGCCGCTCGATGAGCGGATAATCTAAATCCGCCGTCGGCCGACTACCGACAAGCTCTGCCGCTCCCTGAGCGGCAAAAAAAGAATCGCCGCACCCTGCCGGGCGCGGCAAAAAAATTATTTCTGAGAGTCCTCCAGCCGAATCTGCTTGCGCTTGATCTTGCCGGAGGTGGTTTTGGGCAGCTCGCTCACGAACTCGACGATGCGCGGATATTTATAGGGGGCGGTCTCCTTTTTGACGTGGTTCTGGAGCTCCTTTTTGAGCGCGTCGGAGGGTTCGTAGCCTCGGGCGAGCACGACGGTGGCCTTGACGACCTGTCCGCGCACGGGGTCGGGCGCGGCGGTGACGGCGCACTCGAGCACCGACGGATGGGTCATGAGCGCCGATTCGACCTCGAAGGGACCGATGCGGTAGCCCGAGCACTTGATCACGTCGTCGTTGCGGCCGACAAACCAGATATAGCCGTCGCTGTCCCGCCAGGCGGTGTCGCCGGTGGAATACATGTTGTCAAAGAAGGCGTCCTCGTTGGCGGCGGGGTCGTCGCGGTATTCGACGAGCAGGCCCGCCGGACGGAATTTGTCGAGGTTTTTGACGACGATCGTGCCGACGATGCCGTCCTCGCAGGAGTTGCCGTCCTCGTCGACGATGTCGAGGTCGTAGAGGGGCGAAAACTTGCCGGTCGAGCCGGGCTTGATCGGGAACCACGGGAAGTTCGCGATGATGACCGTCGTCTCCGACTGGCCGAAGCCCTCGGTGAGCTCCAGCCCGGTCGCCTCCTTCCAGCGGTTGAAGACCTCGGGATTGAGCGGCTCGCCCGCGATCGTGCATTTTTTGAGGGAGGAGAGATCGTATTTCGAGAGGTCCTCCTTGATGAGGAAGCGGTAGACGGTAGGCGGCGCGCAGAAGGTCGTCGGCCGCAGGTGCTCGACCGTCTCAAGCATATGCCTGGGGTCAAATTTGCCCTCGGTGTCGTATGCCACGATCACCGCGCCGCAGATCCACTGGCCGTAAATCTTGCCCCAGCCGAATTTCGCCCAGCCCGAATCGGCCGACACGAAATGCAGCCCGCCCTCCTCCACCTGGTGCCAGTAGTTGGCGGTGGTGATGTGCCCGAGCGGATAGGCGTAGTTGTGGACGATGAGCTTGGGCATCCCGGTGGTGCCGGAGGTGAAATACCCGAGCATGAGGTCGTGGACGTCGGTGGCCGCCACCCCCGTGGGGCGCGGAAAAACGGAGGGATACGCCGCCGCCTCGGCGCGCAGGTCGATGCAGTCCGCCGGGACATGCGCCCCGACCACCGCCACCTGTTCGAGGGTCTTGCAGGCGGGACGCACCTGCGCGATGTTGCGGAGCAGCTCGTCGTCGTCCACCGTGCAGATCATCTTGACGCCCGCCTTGTTGCAGCGGTATTCGATGTCGTGCGGCATGAGCTGGAAGGTGGCCGGGATGACCACCGCGCCGATGCGGTGGAGCGCCAGCATGCACACCCACGCCTCCACCCGCTGTTTGAGCACGAGCAGGACGAAATCGCCCTTTTCGACGCCGTAATGCGTGAAGAAATTCGCCATGCGGCAGGAATATTCCGAGAGGTCCTTAAAGGTGTAGCGCCGCTCCTCGCGGGCGTCGTTCACCCAGACGAGCGCGGGCTTTTCGGGGTCTTTGGCCCACTCGTCGATCACATCATAGGCAAAGTTGAAATCCCCGGGCACGTTGAGGCGGTAGTTCGCCTTGAAATCCTCGTACGAGTCAAACCCGGTACGGGGTAAAAATTTTTCGATCATGTTTTTTTGCACCGCTTTCTTAAATTCTCTGGTCCGCGTTCATTCGTTGATGATGGTCAGGAATTTTACCGGGCCGCCCACGGCGCGCTGTCCGTGCGGCGTCATCGGGTTGAAGAACGCGCTGTCGCCGGCCTCGAGAAGAAATTCCCGGGAACCGATTACCAGCTGTACGGTGCCTTTTAAGACGTAGTTGAACTCCTGCCCGCCGTGCACGACGAGCTCGGGGGGATTTTCCATCGGCTCCAGATCGACCACCATCGGGTCGAACTGGCGGCCGATATAGTTGAAGGCGAGAGAACTGAATTTGTAGCCCTTGTACCGCTCCACCGACACGCCCCGCCCCTGGCGCACGATGGTGTAGTCGCTCATGCGGGGGGCGTCCCCGGTCAGGAGCACCGTGGGGTCGACGTTCAGCGCCGCCGCTACCGCGTAGATCACTCCTATCGGAATGTCGGATTCGGCGTTCTCGTACTGGTTGTACTCCGCTACCGATACGTTCACCTGCTTTGCAAGGTCGGCCGCGTCTACGTCGAGGATCTCGCGCAGCTCGCGGATGCGTTGGGCAATCTGCTTGATCTGGTCGTTCATGATGCTCCTCCTTCTTTCAAAAGTCGTGCGAAAAGGGATATCCCATATTTTACACTTTAACAGGGTAAATGGCAAGGAAAATTTTTTGATTCATATTGGGCCAAAACCCGAGCCCGCAAAAATTTCGTGCTATGATGACCGCGGGAGGGATGAAAAAATGACCGACAAGGAACGGTTTTATTTATGTCTGGCGGAGGTGCTGCGGGAGCTGCGGGCGGAACACGGATGGAGCGTGAGGGAGCTTTCGCGGGAAAGCGGGATGAGCGAGCGGCTCATCCGCAAGCTCGAACGCGGCACCGACGTGGGGCGGGTCGGCGCTGGAAAAATCATGGGGCTTGCCGATGCGTTCGGCGTGACGCCTTACGAGGTCTTCCGGCGGGTCGACGAGCGGATGGGGCAATAAAATTCTCTTTCCCCATTGAACAAATCGGCGGGATGCGCTAAACTGTTGACAACGAACCGTGTCGAATTTAGGAGGGAACCCGCTATGGAACTGCTGAAACAGCGCATCCTCAAAGACGGCCACGTCAAGGCCGGCAACGTCCTCAAGGTGGACAACTTCCTCAACCACCAGATGGACGTGGCCCTTTTTGCCGAGATCGGCAAGGAGTTCAAGCGCCGCTTTGCCGGCTGCGGCGTCACCAAGATTCTGACCATCGAGGCGTCCGGGATCGGCATCGCCTGCCTGACCGCCGAACAGTTCGGCGTGCCGGTGGTCTTCGCCAAGAAGAGCCAGTCGAAAAACATCGACGGCGAGGTCTACACCACCCGTGTGGAGTCCTTCACCCACGGGCGGGTCTACGACATCATCGTCTCCAAAAAGTTCCTCTCCCCCGAGGACCGCGTCCTGCTCATCGACGACTTCCTCGCCAAGGGCAGCGCGCTCAACGGGCTTTGCCAGCTCGTCGAGGATTCGGGCGCGACGCTTGTGGGCGCGGGCATCGTGATCGAAAAGGGCTTCCAGGAGGGCGGCGAGCTCATCCGCGGACGGGGCGTGCGGGTGGAATCGCTCGCCATCGTCGACGCGATGGACCCGGAAACGGGGTCGGTTACGTTTAGAGACTAGGGGAACTTTTGAAAAAGTTCCCCTGGACCCCTCAAAACTTTTGATGCAGGCGCGGCGCTTTCCACTCCGCGCGCGCGTCCCGTGAGATAATGAACTCACCAGACAAAAATTTTCGCCGCCACTTGCCCTGCGGGCAAATGGTGTCCCCATTCGGGCCGTCGCTTCGCGACACCTTTTTAAAGGCGGCGGGGTCAAGGGGCGGAGCCCCTTGTGGTTCTTTTTCAAGAAAAAAAAGAACAGGGGCCCGCCGCGACGCGCTCGCGGCGGGCTCGCATTTCTTTCGGAGGGGGGCCTATGATGCCCGCGGTCACAGCGCCGGCGTTCACGCTCAACGACGAGCAGCGGATCGCCGCCGAAACCTTTACGGACAACCTGCTGGTGCTCGCGGGCGCGGGCACCGGCAAGACGAACACGCTTGCCTGCCGGGTGGCGAACCTGCTTTCCGGTGGGCTGGCAAAACCGGAGGAGATTCTCTGCCTCACCTTCACCAACCGCGCCTGCCGCGAGATGACCGAGCGGGTGGAGCGGATGGCGGGGGAGGCGGCGCGCGGCGTGACGGTCAAGACGGTCCACGCCTTCTGCGCGTGGCTGCTGCGGGAGACCCCCGGCGTTTTCACCGACGTGGGGCCGGACTTTTCCGTCTGCGACGCCGACGACGCGCGGGAGATCCTCCGGGAGGTCGTCTTCGAGGTGGTGGGGCGCGAGCCGGGCGACCAGGCGCTGCGGGTTTTGCAGGATTTCACCGGGCTGGTCAAGGACTGCTGGCTCGCCCGCCCGCAGGAGGACTGCTCCGCCGCCGCGGCGTGGGCGTTTGTCCACCGGCGGGAGGAGGTCGAGCGGGTGTGCGTCGGCCCCGACCGCCGGTTCGACCCCAAATTCCACCGCTTCCTCGTCAAATACGGCGCGTCGGTCGTGCGCCTCTACAACCTGAAGCTCCTGTCGAACGGCCTGCTCGACTTTTCCGACCTGCTCATCCGCGCCTTTGCGCTGCTCGCCGACCCGCGCGCCTCCGCCCTCTGGCGGGAGCGGTTCCGCTTTGTCCACGTCGACGAGGTGCAGGACGTGAGCCTCGCGGAATACGGGCTTCTCTCCAAGCTCTGCGGGAACGCCCGGGTGCTCCTCTGCGGCGACTTCAACCAGACGATCTACCAGTGGCGCGGCTCCGACCCCGGCGCGCTTATCGCGCGCTTTACCGAGGAATTCCATCCGCGCGTGATTGAATTCACCGTCAACTACCGCAGCAGCCCCGGCCTGCTCGCCGCCGGGAACGCCTTTCTCGCGAACGCCTTCGGGCGGGGGCCGGGCGGCGGGGGGCATGTGGAATTCGGCGGCGACGTGGTCGTCCGCTCCTTCGACACCCCGGCCGACGAAATCCACTGGATCTACGGGCAGATCGCCTCCCTCGGGCTCACCGACTTTTCCCGCGCCGCGATCATCACCCGCACCAACAAGGTCTGCGCCGACGTGTGCGGCATCCTGCGCGCCAGCCGCCTCGACGACAGCCTGCCGCCCGTGCGGTTCATGCTCGCGGACGAGCTGCGGCTGCTCAAGCGCGCCGAGGTGAAGGACGCGCTCGCCTGCGTCTCCGTCGCCGCGAACCCCCGGGACGGGGAGGCGCTTGCCCGCGTGCTCAAGCGGCTGGTCAAGGGGGTCGGCCCCGCGACGGTGGGCGCGGTCGCCGCCAACTACCGCGAGGGCGGCGGGGCCGCGCTCGCCGACTTTTTCGACCCGCGCACCAGAAATACCGGCGACTTCTTTTCCCCGCTGCTCGACGCGCTCGCGGAGGGCCGCGTCGTCGTCTACGACGTGGAATCCACCGGCACCGACGTCTATTCCGACGAGATCGTGCAGATGGCCGCCGTGCGCCTCGACCCCGCCGGGAATGTCTCCGAGCGGTTCGAGCGGTTTCTGCGGCCGTCGAGGCCGGTCGGGGACTCCGAAAAGGTCCACGGCTTTACCGACGGCTTCCTCGCGGAGCGCGGGGAGGACCCCGCGAAGGCGCTGGGGGATTTCCTCCGGTTCTGCGAGGGGTGTGTGATCGTCGGGCACAACGTCGCCTTCGACGTTGCGATCACCCGCCGGAACCTCGCGCGCAGCGGCGCGCCGGGAGAGTTCGGCAACGTCTGGTACGACACCCTCGACCTCTCCCGCCGCTACCTCAAAAACCTCGAAAACCACAAGCTCCTGACCGTGGCGGCGGCGCTCGGCGCGGCAAACGACCCCACCCACAACGCGATGGACGACATCCTCGCCACCGCCGATGTGCTCTGCGCGCTTGTAAAGGGATACCTCCTGCCGGGGCAGGAGGCGCGGCGCGCCTTCTACGCGAAATACCTGCCCCGCCTCGCGGGCGCGGCCTCCCTCGTGGAGACCGCCCGCCGGGAGGCGGAGGGGCTCGGCGGGCCCGCCGCCGCGCGGATGCTGCTCGACCGGTTCGGGGTGTGGGAGCTCTATGACGGCGCGCCCGAAAAGCGCGCGAATTTGCAGCTCTTCCTCGACTTCGCGGACGACTTCTGCGATCCCGCCCAGCCGCCCGCGCGGCAGCTCTCCGCCCTGCTCGAGCTCTCCGCCCTCTCGTCGAGCGAGCTCGACCGCATGAGCCGCTCCGCCAACAAGGTCGCGGTCATCACCGCCCACCAATCCAAGGGGTGCGAGTTCGATTACGTCTTCCTGCCCGTCCTGCAGGAGGGGGTCTTCCCCACCTTCCAGGCGGCCAGGTCGGGCGAGCTGGAGGAGGAGAAGCGGGTCTTCTACGTCTCGATCACCCGCGCGCGGAAAAAGCTCTTCCTCACCTGGTCGCGCTGCGGGATGAACAACTACCCATCCAAGCCCAGCCGCTTCCTCGGGATGCTGGGGTGAAAAAGAGGACGCCAAGGGGGCCGCTTCCCAGCCGGGAAGCGGCCCCCTTTCCGATGTTCCTTTTTATCCTGTAAAAAGGAACCGAAAAACACGCCTGAAGGATGGGGATTCCGCGCCTGCGGGCGCGCCGGGAGCACTGCCCGAATCAAAGGTTTCGGGTTTCAGGGGGCTTTTCAAAGCCCCCCGAGAAAGGCAGGCGCACGGTGACGGAGGTGCCGGCGCCGGGCGCGGATTCGAGCGAGATCGAGCCGCCGTGGCGCTCGACGATGTGCTTGACGATCGAAAGGCCCAGCCCGGTGCCGCCCGTCTGCTTGGAGCGGGACTTGTCCACGCGGTAAAACCGCTCGAAGATGCGCGCCTGGTGCTCGCGCGGGATGCCGATGCCGGTGTCCGCCACCGTGACGGCGGCCCAGTCTCCCTCGCGGCGGACGCTCAGGTCGACGCGGCCGCCCGGGCGGTTATATTTGACGGCGTTGTCCGCGAGGTTGCAGACGAGCTCGTCGAGCATCTGCCGGCTGCCCCGCACCGTGACGAGATCGCCCGAGACGGCGATCGCCACCTGCTTCTGCTCCGCGGGGAAGCGCAGCGCCTCGGCCGCCCCCTCGCAGAGGGCGCGCAGCTCGACCGGCTCGTCCTCGACGGCGCCCGACTGCTCGATGCGGGAGAGGCGGATGATGTCGTCGGTCAGCGCGATCAGCCTGCGGGCCTCGCTGTAGATCCGCCCGGCGAACCGCTTGACGTCCTCCTCCCCGGAGGCCATGCCGTTTTGGAGCATCTCGGCAAAGCCGGAGATCGAGGTGAGCGGGGTTTTGAGCTCGTGGGAGACGTTGGCGGTGAACTCGCGGCGCACCTGCTCCGCCCGCTGCTGCTCGGTGACGTCGAGCAACAGGACGATCGTGCCCGCGACCTGTCCGCCGTCCTCCCGCACGGGGCTGGCGAAGGCGTGGCAGGCGCGCCCGTCCCGTTCGAGGACCACGTCGGCGCCTTCGCCGCCGGCCGCGCGCTCGATGCACGCGCCCAGCTCGGCGTCGCGGGTGACGACGAGGACGTTTTTCCCCCCGTATTCCCCCGCCGGGCTTCCCAGCAGGGAGAGGGCCGCCGCGTTGACCGAGAGGACCTCCTTCTCCCGGCCGAGCAGGAGCAGCCCCTCCTTCATGTTGGAGGTGATCGTTTTGATCGTGTCGCGCTCGGCGCGCAGCCGCTCCATCTGCTCGCCGATCAGGCGGTTCTTTTCGCGCAGCTTCCGGTAGAAGGGCTCGAGCTCCTCATAGCCGCGCAGGCTGTCGGTGTTTTCGAGGTCCTCCGCCAGCGCCTCCACCGGCCGCACCAGCCGCCGGGTCAGGCGGGAGGCCAGCAGCATGCTCAGCAGCAGGGTGACGAGCACGATGCCCGCCATGAGCGGGATCACCCCCGCGAAGACCGCGCCGATGCTGCGGGTCTGCTTGGAGACGCGCAGGACGCTGCCGTCGGGCAGGGCGGCCGCGTAGTAGCAGGTGTCGAGCCCCATCGTCTCGGAGCGGCGGATGTCCTCGCCGCTGCCCACGCTGAGCGCCTCCCGCACCTCGGGGCGGTCGAGATGGTTCTCCATGCCCGCGCGGTCGTTGTCCGAGTCGAAGAGCACCCCGCCCTCCGGGGTGATGAGGGTGACGCGGAAGCTATCGAACCGGATGTCCAGGCTGGAGAGGTAGTCCAGCCTCTCCTCTCCCGTGTAGGCGACCGACCGGGCGATTAGCTTGTGTTCGTCGCGCAGCTCCTGCTGCACCTGCCGCACGAGCAACCCGTGGGCCGACCAGAGGGTCAGCGCCGCCGTGAGCAGCGCCATGCCGATCGCCGCGGCGCACAGGCTCCAATATACGTTCCGTTTCATCTTGGTCTCCTTTTGGCGCCGCGCGCCTATTCCCCGATCTTGTAGCCCACGCCCCGCACCGTGCGGATGATCTCCCCGCAGGCGCCCAGCTTATGGCGGAGCGATTTGATGTGCATGTCGACGGTGCGGCTCTCCCCCTCGTAGTCGAAGCCCCACACCCGTTCCATAATCTTTTCGCGGGTGAGCACGAGGCCCTGGTTTTTGAGCAGGAAGGCGAGCAGCTCGAACTCCTTGTAGGTGAGGGCGACCGGCTCCCCGGCGGCCGTGACGGCGCGCCTGCCCGGGTCGAGGGAGACCTCCCCGTAAAGGAGCGGCGCGGGCTCCTCGCCGGGACCCGCCCGGCGCAGCACCGCGCGCACGCGGGAGAGCAGCTCCATGACCCCGAAGGGCTTGGTGACGTAGTCGTCGGCGCCCGCGTCGAGGCCCTTCACCTTGTCGTATTCGGTGGCGCGCGCGGTCAGCATGATGACGGGGATGTCCGCCGTGCGCACCGATTCCTTCATGCGGCGCAGGATGGCCAGCCCGTCGTCCCCCGGCAGCATGATGTCGAGCAGCACGAGGGAAGGCGCAAACGCGTCGCACGCCTCCCAGAACGCGTCGGCGCGTTCGAAGCCGCGCGCCTCATAGCCGCTGCTCACCAGCGCGTAGAGCACCAGCTCGCGGATGCTCTCGTCGTCCTCCACCAGATAGACCCTCGCGGCCATTCAAGTCCCCTCCGTTTCCGGGTCAGATGACCCGCTCGTTGCCGTGTTCGCCGGTGATCGAAAAGACCACCCACTCGGCGATGTTGGTCGCGTGGTCGCCGATCCGCTCGAAGTATTTGGCGACCATCACAAGGTCGATCGCCTCTTCCCCGTCCGCGCCGTCCTCCCGGATGAGGCGGACGATATCGTCCCGCACCTGGTTGAAGAGGTCGTCGACGATGTCGTCGCAGGCGATGACCGCCCGCGCCCGGTCGAGGTCGCGCGCCACGAACGCGTCGACCGCCCCCGTGACCATGCGGACGGTCGCCCACGCCATCTGCGGGATGTGCTCGAGCGAGCCGGCGCAGCCGTCGTCGATCAGGCGGAGCGCGATCTCGGAGATGTCCTCCGCCTGGTCGCCGATCCGCTCCATGTCGGTGATCATCTTGAGCGCGGTGGAGATCATCCGCAGGTCGGCCGCGACCGGCTGCTGCTGGAGCAGCAGCCGCAGGCAGCGGCGCTCGATCTGCTTTTCCTTCTCGTCCACCCGCGCGCCCTGCCCGATCGCCTGCCGGGCGAGCGCGGGGTCCTTTTCGAGCAGCGCGCGGGAGGCGTCGTCGATCGCCCGCTCGATGAGCGCGCCCATCTCGATCAGCTCGTTGTTGAGCGCGGAAAGCTCCTGGTCAAACCGGTTCCTCATCTATCCGAACCTCCCCGTGATATAGTCCTCGGTGCGCTTGTCCTTCGGCATCGAGAAGAGGTCTTCGGTCGCGCCGAACTCAACCACCTCGCCCAGCAGAAAAAACGCCGTCTCGTCCGAAATGCGGGTGGCCTGCTGCATGTTGTGGGTGACGATGATGATCGTGTAATTCTTTTTCAATTCTAACACAAGGTCCTCGATCTTGGAAGTGGAAATCGGGTCGAGGGCGCTGGTGGGTTCGTCCATCAAGAGCACCTCCGGCTCGACCGCCAGCGCGCGGGCGATGCACAGCCGCTGCTGCTGCCCGCCCGACAGCCCGAGCGCCGGCTTTTTGAGCCGGTCCTTCACTTCCTCCCAGATCGCCGCGTCCCGCAGGGATTTCTCCACGATCCCGTCGAGCCGCGCGCGGGAACGGACGCCGTGGGTGCGCGGCCCGTAGGCGATGTTGTCGTAGACGCTCATCGGAAAGGGATTGGGCTTCTGGAAAACCATCCCCACCCGCCTGCGCAGCAGGTTCACGTCCATGTCCCCGTAGACGTCCTCCCCGTCGAGCAGCACCCGCCCGGTGATGCGGCAGCCCTCCACGAGGTCGTTCATCCGGTTGAGGGATTTGAGCAGGGTCGACTTGCCGCAGCCCGACGGGCCGATGAACGCGGTGATCGCCCGTTCCCCGAGTGAAAGCTCCACGTTTTTAAGCGCCTGGAAGTCGCCGTAAAAGAGGTCGAGGCCCTCGATTTGAAATTTGTCCTTCATCCTGTTCCCTAGCCTTTCGTAAGCCGCCTGGCGACCACCGCCGAGAGGGTGTTGATGAGCAGCACCGTGACCAGCAGCACGACAGCCGTCGCGTATGCCTCGTTGGTGTGGAGCCCCTCGCTCGAGAGCACGTACATGTGGATGGCGAGCGTCCGCCCCGACAGGAAGAGCGCGTCCTTCCCGCCCGGGATCTGCGCGACGGTGCCCGCCGTATAGATGAGCGCCGCCGTCTCGCCGACGATCCTGCCGATGGCGAGGATCACCCCCGCCAGAATCCCCGGCACCGCCGAGGGCAGCACCACCTTGAAGACGGTGCGCAGCCTGCCCGCGCCCAGACCGAAGCTCGCCTCGCGGAAGGAGTCGGGCACCGATTTGAGGGCCTCCTCGGTGGTGCGCATGATGAGCGGGAGGATCATGATCGCCAGCGTGCACGCGCCCGAAAGGAGCGAAAAGCCCCAGTGCAGCGCGGTGACGAAGAAGAGCATCCCGAAGAGCCCGTAGACGATCGAGGGGATGCCGCTGAGCGTTTCGGAGGTGATCCGCACCAGCCCGACGAGCCGGTTGCCGCGGCGGGCGTATTCGACGAGGTAGATCGCCGTGAAGATACCCAGCGGCGCGGCGATGAGCAGCGAGAGAAGGGTCATCATCACCGTCGTGACGACCGCCGGGAAGAGGGAGACGTTGACCGAGTTGTAGGTCAGCTCAAAGAGGGAGGGGGTGATGTGGGGCGCCCCCCTGACGAGGATGTACCCGATGATGAAGAGCAGCGTCGCGGCCGTCAGCAGCGCCGCGAGCCCGACCAGCAGGAAGAGCAGCAGCGAGAGGGGCCGGCGCAGGTAGGACCGGGCCCGCTGGCGGAGGCTCACGCGGTTGACGGCGGGGAGGCCGTGGATGTCGCGCATCAGTCCATCCTCCTTTTGAGCAGCGAAAAGCAGAGATTGATGAGCAGGATAAAGACGAAGAGCACGACGCCGGTGGCGATAAGCGCCTCCCGGTGGAGCCCCGAGGCGTAGCCCATCTCCATGACGATGTTCGCCGTCAGCGTGCGCACCCCCTTGAAGAGGCCCGCCGGCATCCGCGGCTGGTTGCCGGCGACCATGATGACCGCCATCGTCTCGCCGATGGCGCGGCCGACGCCGAGCACCACCCCCGCGAGAATGCCGCTTTTGGCGGCGGGCAGCACCGCGAAAAAGACGGCGCGCTCATGGGTCGCGCCCAGGGCGAGCGCGCCCTCGTAGTAGCTCTGCGGCACGGCGCGCAGCGCCGATTCGGACACGCCGATGACCGTCGGCAGGATCATGATCCCCAGCAGGATCGAGGCGGCCAGGATGCTGCTGCCGTTCACCGCGCCGAGCCTCCGGAAATGCTCCCGGATGAAGGGGACGATGACCACCATCCCGAAAAAGCCGTAGACGATCGAGGGGATGCCCGCCATCAGCTGGACGGCGGGCCCCAGCACCCGGTAGGCGGGGCGGGGGCAGAACCGCGCGAGGAAGACGGCGGCCAGGATGCCGACCGGCACGCCGAGGAGGATCGCGCCGCCCGTCACATAGACGCTTCCGAGGATCATCGGGAAGATGCCGAAGGAGGCGGGCACGTCCTGGGGGGCCCACTTGCGCCCGAGCAGGAATTCCCCCGCGCCGATCTCCCCGATCGCCGGGATGCCGCCCATGAAGAGGAAGAGGCAGATCACGGCCACCGCCGCGATCGACGCGAGCGCGCAGGCCAAAAAGAGGATTTCCATCCCTTTTTCCTTGATTTTACCGGACATCGGCGAAGTCTCCTTTGCTGCCCGCGCGGGGCGGTCTGGCGGAGGGCGGCCGGGCGGGAAACCCGCCCGGTCCCCGGCATGGGAAAGGGGCGGATGCTCATCCGCCCTTTTCCGGAGGAAAGAAATGAAAAGGAAGAAAGCGTTCTATCGGAAGCGGGAACCGGCTCAGCCGGCCACCGCGCTCCACGCGGTCGCCGCGCCGGTGAAGATCTCCTTTACCTGCGCGCTGGTGAGGTCCCCGACCGGGTTGCCGGGGGCGACCACGACCGCGATGCCGTCGTTGGCGATGACGGTCGCGGAGAGGGCCGCGGCCTCCTCGTCCTTAAGCTCGCGGGAGGCCATGCCGATGTCGCAGGTGCCGTCCATCGCGGCGGTCATGCCGGAGGTGGAATCGCTTGTCTGGATCTCGATCACGGCGGCGGGATTTAACGCGGTGTAGGCCTCCTTGAGCTTCTCCATGACCGGGGAGACGGAGGAGGAGCCGGCCACGACGATCTTGCCCTCGGGCTTGCCGCCCGCATAGGCGGCCGCGTCGGCGGCGGCCCTGATGTAGCCGTTGTCCTCAATGATCTGCTGGCCCTCGGCGCTCATGATGAAATCCAGGAAGTCCTTCGCGATGCCGGACGCCTCCCCCTTGACCGCGACGTTGAAGGGGCGCGCGACCTTGTAGACGCCGGAGGCGACGTTCGCGGCGGTCGCTTCGGCGCCGTCGATCTTCACAGCCTTGACGGTGTCGTTGAGGGAGCCCAGCGAGATGTAGCCGATCGCGTAGGGATCGCCGGCAACGGTCGTCATGACCACGTTGGTCTGGTTGGCGATCGTGGCCTCCTCGGTGGTGCGGTCGACCTTGGTGCCGTCCTCACCCTTCTCCTCGATGCCGAAGAGCTCGATGAAGGCGCCGCGCGTGCCGGAGCCGGGCTCGCGGGAGATGACCGAGATCGGGTTGGAGGCGTCAAAGTCGGAGGCGGGCGCCTCGGACGGCGCGGCCTCGGAGGCCGGGGTCCCGGAGGCGGGAGCCGCCGCGTCCGGGGCGGCGGGTTCGCCGACGGGGGCGGAGGAGCAGCCTGCCAGCGCGGAGAGCATCATCAGGGAAGCAAGCGCTGTCGCAAAAATCTTTTTCATTGTTTTCACCTTTCTTTACTGGTTGTTCCGTTCCTGAGGTACGCGATAAGAATACCTTCCCCATGTAAAAACGCAAGCCGCGCCGTGTAAAAACTGCGTAAAATTATGTGCAAACCGCCAAAAAACCGGCTTGCCGTTTGGCGAACCCGACAGGCTTCATTGTTACGAAACAATTTGGACAGACAATCCCCCGATAAATGTCAAAAAATCTTCAAACGGGTTTCACATCTGCCCGGTATACTGAAGCCACTCCAAAACGAAAGGCGGGATGCCATCGGGACGAGACCCAGCTGTATTTTCCCAATACCGATCCTGATCTTTTCTTTCTTCTCCTCATACAATACTGTCAGCCCGCCGGGCGGCCGGAATACCGGCCCGGCGGGCGGGACAGACCAACGTCCGCCTGCGCCTCGCGCGCAGTTTCAGATAGATAAAAAAGGGGAACGGCCCGCGGGCCGTTCCCCTTTTTTGAGTGCTCAGTAGTTTTCCGCCTTGACCTGGAACCACGCCTGCGGCTTTTCGCAGACGGGGCATTTGGGCGGGGGCGTGGTGCCCTCATAGATGTGCCCGCAGTTGAGGCAGATCCAGGTGACGCTCTGCGGTTTCTGGAAGACGGTGTTGCCGTCCACGTTGCCCTTGAGGTGCTGGAACCGCTGCATGTGCTCCTGCTCGATCTTCGCCACCAGCTCGAACAGCGTCGCGATCCGGTCGAAGCCCTCCTCGCGCGCCTCCTTCGCAAAGGTCGGGTACATCGTCTCGTACTCGTACTGCTCGCCGTCCGCCGCCGCCTGTAGATTGTCGGTCGTCGGCTGCATGCCGTTATGCAGGATCTTGAACCAGATCTCCGCGTGCTCCTTCTCGTTGTTCGCCGTCTCGAGGAAGAGGTCCCCGATCTGCTGGAAACCGTCCTCCTTCGCCTTCGCCCCGAAAAAGGTGTATTTGTTGCGCGCCTGGCTTTCGCCCGCGAAGGCCGCCAGCAGGTTTGCCTCGGTTTTGGAACCCTTTAAAATTTTCTGCTGCATGGTCAAATCTCCTTTGCCAAAATTCTATCCATAGAATTCCCATGCGCGATCCGTTTCATACGGGGCGGGCGAAAAATTTGCGGGAGGGGCCTTCTTTCTTTTCTATCGCAAAAGAAAGAAGCAAGGAAAAGGTTCCCAAAGCGGGGCCTGCGGGCCCGGGTCAAGGGCTCCGCCCTCGAAAATGCCCGGCGTTCCTTCCGGAACGCCGGGCATTTTCTCACCCGCCGCCTTTAAAAAGGTGTCGCGAAGCGACGGCCCGAATGGGGACACCATTTGCCCGCAGGGCAAGTGGCGGCGAAACGTTTTATTTGCCCTCACGGGCGGCGCCACGCCGGAATCGAAAGTTCACTGGGGGGAACGCTTTCAGGAGGGTTTCCCCAGCGCCTCCACCGCGTCGGCGGCGGAATCCATCCAGTCGCCCTCGAACAGCTCCACGACGCCCTTGTCGCAGACGGACGCCAGCGCGGGGTCGAGCGGCAGCTTGGCGAGCACGGGCAGCCCGTAGCGGGCCGCGATTTCGTCGACGTGGCTTTCGCCGAAGATGTTGATCCGCCTGCCGCAGTCGGGGCACTCGACATAGCTCATGTTCTCCACGATGCCCAGAATGGGGATGTTCATGAGCCGGGCCATCTTGACCGCCTTCTCGACGACCATCTCGACCAGCTCCTGCGGGGAGGCCACCACGACGATCCCGTCGAGCGGGATCGACTGGAAGACGGTCAGCGGCACGTCCCCCGTTCCGGGCGGCATGTCGACGAAGAGGAAGTCGACGTCGTTCCAGATCACGTCGGTCCAGAACTGCTTGACCACCCCCGCGATCACCGGGCCGCGCCACACGACCGGGTCGCTCTCGTTCTCGAGCAGCAGGTTGATCGAGATCACGTCGACGCCCGTCTTGGTGCGCACCGGCAGGATCGCCTCGCCCATGCCCGACGCCTTTTCATGCAGGCCGAACGCCTTGGGGATCGACGGGCCGGTCACGTCGGCGTCCATGATGCCGGTGTGGTGGCCGCGCCGGTTGAGCAGCACCGCCAGCATCGAGGTGACCAGGGATTTTCCCACGCCGCCCTTGCCGCTGACCACGCCCACCACCTTGCGGACGCTGCTCAGCTCGTGGGGCTTCTCGAGGAAATCCTCCGGCTTCATCTGCCGTTCGGCGCAGTTTTCGCCGCACGACTCACAGTTGTGTGTACATTCGCTCATGCAATCAGAACTCCTTTACAGGGCCCCGTTTGAAAACAGGCCCGAATACCATAGCTAACAGTATATTGCGGGCGGGCGGGTTTGTCAACGTCCTCCACCAAAACGGTAGAATTAAAAATTCCGCGAAAGTGTGCTATAATAGGCGCGGGCGGCGCGCGGCCGGGTCAGATGTGCAGCGCCTTTTGGGGGCACTCCTCCACGCATTGGAAGCAGAGGATGCACTCGGTGCCGTTTTTCCGCCCGCGGGAGTTGTCCACCATATCCACGTCCATCGGGCAGACCTTCCTGCACCGGCCGCAGGACACGCACCGGCTGGTATCATTCTTGACGCGCAGGAGGGAAAAATAACTTGTCGGCTTCAAAAAAACCGTAACCGGGCAGAGATATTTGCAGAACGCCCGGTTGTCCCGGAAGCCGAACGCCAGCGCGGCGCCAGCCGCGTAGTAGAGGAGATTCCCGGCGAGAAAGCTCCAAAACAGGATCTTGTCCCTGCCGGCGGCGCCCAGCAGGAAGAGGCCGCCCACAAAGACGAGGGATGCGGCGAACACGATGTACCGGACAAAGCCGAGCTTTTTCCGGGGCCCCCGGGGAACCCGGAAGGGCAAAAGGTCCAGGACCATCGCCGTCCAGCAGGCGTACCCGCACCAGCCCCGCCCGAAGAGGAGCGGCCCGAAGATTTTCGCAACCGCGTAGTGGATGGTCGCCGCCTCGAACACGCCGGAAAAAAGGTAGTACCAAAAGCCTTCGATCTGCATGTTTTCCCCGCGCAGGACGCCGAGGTAGAGCAGCATGTAGAGGCCGACGGCGAACTGCACCAGGCGGCGGGCGTATTTGACATGCCGGCCGTAGAAAAACACGCCGAGCGCGAGGCAGGCGCCAATGTAGGTAAAATTGAACAGGTAGAACCGGCTGCCGAGCGTGAGCCAGAGGGTCACCGCGACGGCCTCGAACAGAAGCCACAGCAGCGCCGGGAATCCGTATTTTTTCACGATCGTTTCCTCATTTCAACGGCGCGGTCGCCGTGCCGTCCGTATCAGTTTACCGCAAAACCGCGAAGATTTCCACCATTTTGAACGAACAAGCGCCGGGAGGGGATTTCATGGACCGCGTGATCCTGCACTGCGACTGCAACGCCTTTTACGCCTCGGTGGAGACGCTCCTGCGTCCCGAGCTGGAAAGGGTGCCGATGGCGGTGTGCGGCGACCCGGAAAGCCGTCACGGCATCATCCTCGCCAAAAACGAGCGGGCCAAAAAATTCGGCGTGGCCACCGCCGAGACGATCTGGCAGGCAAAGCGCAAATGCCCCGGCCTCACCCTCGTGCCGCCCCACCGGGGGGAGTACGTCAAATACTCCCGGCTGGTCAACGAGATCTACCAGCGCTACACCGACCAGGTCGAGCCGTTCGGCATCGACGAGTCTTGGCTCGACGTGACGGGCAGCCAGAACCTCTTCGGGACGGGGCCGGAGATCGCCGACGAGATCCGCCGGACCGTGCGGGAGGAGCTGGGGCTCACCGTGTCGGTGGGGGTCAGCTTCAACAAGGCGTTCGCCAAGCTCGGCAGCGACTACAAAAAGCCCGACGCCACCACCGTCATCTCCCGCGAAAACTTCCGCCGGATCGTCTGGCCGCTGCCGGTGGGCGCGCTGCTCTACGTGGGGAAGGCCGCGCAGGAGACGCTCGCGCAGCTCCAGGTGCGCACGATCGGCCAGCTGGCCGCCTGCGACCGCGCGCTCGTCGCGAAGCGGCTGGGCAAGATGGGCGAGATGATCCACGACTACGCCAACGGGCTCGATATGAGCCCCGTGCGCGCGGCGGACGACGCGCGGGAAATCAAATCGGTCGGCAACGGCATGACCTACCGCCGCAACCTCGTGGGGCTGGAGGACATCCGCCTCGCGGTCCTGACCCTCAGCGATTCGGTGTCCGCCCGGATGCGGCGGCACGGGGTCAAATGCCGGACGGTGCAGGTGCTCATCCGCGACCCCGGCTTCAAATCGATCTCCCGCCAGCGCGCGCTGCCCGCGCCCACCCATCTGGGAAAGGAGATCGCCGAGGCGGCGCTTTCGATCATCCGCGACGCGTGGGACCTGCGCGCGCCCATCCGCATGATCACGATCACCGGCGCGAACCTCACCGACGCCGGCGGCGCGGGGGAGCAGCTCTCCCTCTTCGCGCCGCCCGACGACGAGAGCCGGGAGAAGCGGGAGCGGCTCGAGGCCGCGATGGACGGCATCCGCGAGAAGTTCGGGCAGGACGCCATCGGCCCCGCCGGGGTGCTCGGCAACGACATCGGCATCGGCGGGGCGGGCTGGAACAAGGACGAATGACGCCCCGTTTCCGTAAGAATGCCGTAAGAATCTTTTGCGGCTTCGTTCATAATTCCGCCATGTTTTGTGGACGCGCGGTGCTATAATGAAATTGGGAAATCGCGGGAGCGGGCAGGAAAACGCCCGGAATTGCGCACTGTTCCTGTGAAACCCGCACGGACGGCGAATTCGCCCTAGAAAGGGGACTGTCATATGAAAAAGACCGCATTGCTGCTGGCGCTGCTGCTGGCCCTCTCCGGCTGCCAGCCCGCCGCGCCCGTCGAGGCGCAGAACGGCGGGAGCGCTTCCTCCGCCGCGGAGGAGTCCGCCCCGGCGTCAGGCCCGGCGGACGAGGACTCCCGGGAGAACCCCGCCCCGCAGGCGGACGCCTCCTACGTCGACGCGCCCGAGCCGGACGAGCCCCCGCAGACGACGGTCGGCGCGATCGAGCTGCCCGCCGAACCGGCCTCCTCCGACGCCGGCTATTCGGTCGACCTGCTCACCCCCGCGCAGTACGACCTCTACTACCCGCTCAACCGGGGCGGCTACCGGCAGTTCCAGACCGCCGACTTCTTCCCGCTGGGGCAGGGCGGCAAATACGCCGTCGCCAACCGGAACGGCAGGCTGCTGACCAACGTGGAATACGAGCTCGGCATCGAGGGCTGGAACTCGATCGACGGCATGGTGCCGCTCAAAAAGGACGGCAAGGCGGGCGCGATCGACGCGGCCGACGGCTCCGTGCTCGTGCCGTTTGAATACGACGACGTGTGGTGCGCCAGCGGCAGCGACGGGAGCGGCCTCTACAGGGTGCAGAAGGGCGACGCCGTCGAGATGATCGACCGCACGGGCGTCACCCGCTTTTCGATGGAGCGCGGGGACGACTTCACGGCGCTCAAAAAACGGTTCGTGCTCTATAAGGACGGGATGCTGCGCTTTTATAACCAGCAGTACTCCCCCATCGCCAACTTCGCCTGCGACGGGATGGAGGTCGTCTCCAGCCCCCGCACCAACGAGGGGGGCCGCGACCTGATCGCCTTTGATTACGAGGGCGCGTGGGGCCTCGCGGACAGCGACGGCAAATTCCTGACCGACCCGGTCTACGACGAGATCGGCTATTTCACCGGCTCCTACGCGGTGGTCACCCAGAACGGCAAGCGCGGCATCATCAACGACCGCGGCAAGGTGGTCGTCAAGCCCGAATGGGACGACATCACCCTCTATAAAAGCAGCGCGAGCGTCTGCAAGGACAACCGCTGGGGCGTCATCACCGACATCGACAGCGGCGAGCCCGCCGTCAAGCCCTCCTATGACTACATCATGGGCTTCGGGGATTACGGCTACGCCTGCTTCGAGCGCAACGGCAAGTTCGGCATCATGGACAAGGAGGGCAACGAGATCGTTCCCGCGCGGTACGACGGCACCCTCTCGACCTCCCGCTCGCTCGACAAGGGCTACTATATCCTCGAAAGCGGCGACGGCCCCTTTAACAGCGGCATCGTCGACGGCCGGGGCCGCGTCATCATCCCGACCGACCACTACGTCCAGCCGGGCGCGGACGGGGAAAAGCTTAACCTCGTCCTGACCCCCTCGGGCAAGTGGGGCTTTGCCAACGACCGCGGGCAGTTCGTCATCGACGCGCAGTTTGAAAACGCCTCCCCCTTCATCAGCGGCAAAAACGTCGCCTTCGTCCAGAAGGACGGCAAAATCTGCCTGGTCAACCGCAAGGGCGAGCTCGTGCTCAAAACCGTCTTCAGCGACCTCATCGGCTACAACCCCGATACCATGGTCTGCGCCATGGAGTATACCGCCGCGGACGGCACCGTCAAGGGCTGCCTCGTCAAGGTGAACCTCCCCGCCTAGTTCCGAAAGCTGAGAAAAAGAAAAAAAGCCGCCCGCAAGGGCGGCTTTCCTTTTTGGCGCTTTTGAAAAGCGCCGTGAAATTTTGGTCCAGGCGGGGCGCCATCCGTGCCCGCCGGTCCCGAAGTCGGTTCCGTGCATCAACCTTTGCCAAAAAATGCATTGAACACGCCGGGGATTTATGGGATAATAGCCGGAGAGCGGTCATTGCCCCGAAACGGGATATGCCGCGGCGTCACCGGCAGGCCGTGCCAAAAGTCCTTTACACACAGGGCGGGGGTCCTGCGCGCGGGCGCGGCTGAATGAATAAAAGCCGTTCGCGCCAAGGGCGGCGGGCGGCCTGTATCAACGGTTCTTTGCCGCCGCCTGCCCTTCGGGCGGACGGCGTCCCCATCCGGGCGGTCGTTGTGTACGGCAGGCTTTCCTTCAGGAAGGCCGGAAGGAGGAGAAAACAGATGGACAAAGGGAGCGGACGGGTGAGCGACCTGCGGTATTTGCAGCTGCTTGCCCGGCAATACCCGAACACGCGGGCGGCAAGCAGCGAGATCATCAATCTCCAGGCGATCCTCAACCTGCCCAAGGGCACCGAGCATTTCATGTCCGACCTGCACGGGGAGTACGAGGCGTTTTTACATATCCTCAACAGCGCGTCGGGCGCGGTGCGGGAAAAATGCGACATCCTCTTTGAAAACACGATGACGCGGGAGGAGCGCGCGCGCCTGGCCACGCTGATCTACTATCCCGAGGAGAAGCTGCGGGAGATCCACGAGACGGTCGGGGACATCGGGGAGTGGTATAAGCTCACCCTTCACCGGCTGATCGAGATCTGCCGGCTCGTCACCTCCAAATACACCCGGTCCAAGGTGCGCAAGGCGCTGCCCGCGGACTACGCCTATATCATCGACGAGCTGCTCAACACCAACTACGAGGTGCACAACAAAAAGGACTACTATGAAAACATCCTCTCGACGATCATCCATCTCGGCCGCGCGGAGGATTTCATCACCGCGGTGTCCGGGGTCATCAAGACGCTGATCGTCGACCACCTGCACATTGTGGGGGACATCTTCGACCGGGGCCCCCGCGCCGACATCATCCTCGATTCCCTCATGGCGCACCATTCGGTGGACATCCAGTGGGGCAACCACGACGTGCTCTGGATGGGTGCGGCCACCGGCAGCCGCACCTGCATCGCGACGGTGCTCAACAACTCGATCACCTACAACAACCTCGAGGTGATCGAGACCGGTTACGGCATCAGCCTGCGCCCGCTGGCGCTCTTCGCCAACGAGGTTTACCGCGACGTGGACGTCTCGCGCTTCCTGCCCAAGGGGCCGGTCGACGCGGCCACCTTCGACGCCAAGGACGCCGCGCTCGCCGCGCGGATGCACAAGGCGATCGCGGTCATCCTCTTCAAGCTCGAGGGGCAGATCATTTTACGCAACCCGGCATTCGGCATGGACGACCGGCTCCTGCTCGACAAGATCGACTACGCGAACCGCACCGTGCGGATCGGGGGGGCCGACTTCCCGCTGCGGGACACCGAGCTTCCCACCGTCGACCGCGCGAACCCCTACGCCCTCTCCCCCGAGGAGGAGCGGGTCATGGCGCAGCTCAAGGCGGCCTTCCTCAGCAGCGAGAAGCTCCAGCGGCACGCGCGCTTCCTCTACACCAAGGGCGGGCTTTACAAATGCTACAACGGCAACCTGCTCTATCACGGCTGCATCCCGATGAACGACGACAGTTCCTTCATGGAATTTTCCATCGGCTGCGAAAAGCTCGCGGGCCGGGCCTTTTTCGACCACGCGGAGGCGCTGGCCCGGCAGGGCTATTACGCCCCCGAGGGCTCGTCCGAAAAACAGTCAGGCAAGGACTTTTTGTGGTTCCTCTGGTGCGGGCGCAACTCCCCCCTCTTCGGGCGGGACCACATCGCCACCTTTGAGCGGGCGCTCGTCCCCGACGAGACGACGTGGGTGGAGCGCAAAAACCCCTATTACTCCTACTACAACGACGCGGACGTCTGCATCCGCATTCTGCGGGAGTTCAGCCTGGAGGGCCCCCACTGCCACATCGTGAACGGCCATGTGCCGGTCAAGTCGAAGGACGGGGAGAATCCCATCAAGGCGGGCGGGCGGCTGATCGTCATCGACGGCGGCTTCTGCCGCGCCTACCAGCCGACCACCGGCATCGCGGGCTACACCCTGATCTACAACTCCTGGGGCATCCGCATCGCCTCCCACGAGCCCTTCTCCGGGCGGGAAAACGCCATCCGCAACAACAAGGACATCGTCTCCACCTCGGTGGTGTTCGAGCGGATGGAATCCCGCATCAAGATCGCCGAGACCGACATCGGCGAGGAACTTCGGCGCAACATCGAGGACCTCAAATGGCTGCTTATCGCCTTTAAAACCGGAGAGATCAAAGAGAGGAATTCCTATTGATTTTGAAAAGGCCGCCCTTTTGGGCGGCCTTTCCTTTTTTTGATTTTCCGCCCTGCGGGCAGAGGCTTTTTTGCGCCCCTCCAGGGCGCTTTGGATTTGCCGCACTGCGTCTGGCAAGCCTTTTACGCGCCCCTCTGGGGCGCTTTCAATGCGCCGCCTTTGGCGGCATAGATTGCCGGGTCACGCCCCGGCGGGCGGTTTTAGATTTGCCGCGCTGCGCCCGGCGGGGCTTTCACGGGAATTGCCGCTTTCCAAGCGGCAAGAATCACGAGCGCGTTCCGCCGCGCGCCACGGGTTCCTTTTCGGACGGACGAAAAGGAACCAAAAGTCCGCCTAAGAACCCTCCGCCGGGTTCTTAGGAATCTCCGGGAGTACCTTGCCAGTACCCGCAGGTTACCGTCACACCCCACGGGTACACCAGCTGTGGGCACAACTCAGGTTGCGGGTGCTCCCAACAGGTAGGAATGGAAGGCGCGGCGAGCTTGTCGGGTAGGGGCACATGCATCGCTTGACCGATCGCGGGGTCAGTTGCGGGCAGGGGCCGCAGCTGACATACGCCCTGCGCTCCCAACGACCGAAGCCGGATGGCTCGCCGAAGACGCACGGCGGAAAACAACGCCCGTCCCGGGCGTTCGCGCGCCTTGCGCGCGTGCGCGGCGTAGCCGCGCAGTTTTCCGCCTCCCCGTGGGAGATGCGCGCCACGCAAAAGCGGACGTGCCTCCCCGAACGCACGTCCGATTCGGTTCTGGAGACTCGCCGGCAGAGGCATTGCGCCCGCGGCGCGGCGGCTGACGGGATGCTGTAAGCTTGTTCGCTGATCCGTGACAGGGCGCCGCCGACTTTGGCCGTAGGCCAACTGGAGGCGACGCGGGGGTCAAGGGGGCATGGCCCCCTGCGGCTTCTTTCCCCCATTTCTTGTCCGTACAAGAAATGGGGCCGCCCGCCGGGGCGGGACCCGGCAACTACGCCGCTCGACGAGCGGTATGTCTAAGGGGTCGCTGTCGGTCGACTACCGACAAGCTACGCCGCTCGATGAGCGGACAATCTAAAACCGCCGTCGGTCGGCCACCGACAACCTCCGCCGCTCGCCGAGCGGCAAACCCCTACAAGTCCATTGCCAAATCGCGCGCGGCCTCCAGCCATTCGCTCTTCGCGGCATCGCCGATGTCGCCGAGGCCGGACGCCACGAGGATACCGCGGTCCTCCCAGCCGAGATAGTCGGCCATGACCTCGTAGTTTGCGACGGCGGGCTCGAAGTCGTCCTCCTCCTCGGAGGCGCCGCAGAGGATGAGCGCGCTCTCCTTGTCCGCGAACGCCCGGCGCTTGTCGTCGCCGTGGCAGAGCGGGTAGAACCGGTCGATGACGGCCTTGAGCTGGGCGGGAAATCCAAAGTAATAGATCGGCGCGGCAAAGACGATCATGTCCGCCACATTGAGTTTGGGATAGAGCTTCTGCATGTCGTCCTGCTGGACGCAGGGCAGGCCGTCCTTTTTCCAGCAGCGCTCGCACGCCTGGCAGCCCGCGATCTTCATGCCGCTGACCCGCAGGACCTCGGTCTCATGCCCCTTTTCCCGCGCCGCGGCGGCGAACGCCTCCGCGAGGACCTGGCTGTTGCCCTTTGGGCGCGGACTCCCCACCAATACCAGGATGTTCTTTTTCATGCCACATTCCTCCGTCCGGTCAAAATGCGATGATGACGCCGCCTTCGTTCGCATACATTGTACTGATGCCGCGGGTGGGGGCGACGACGATCTCCTTGAAGTTGTAGCGGCGGGCGGCCTCCGCGCGGATGAAATGCGCCTGCCGTTCATTGTTGCAGTGGGTGATGACGAGGGTGCGGTCGGAGAAATTACTCCGCCGCTCGCCGATGATGTCGACCAGCCTTGTGAAGGCGCGCACCGAGCCGCGCGCCTTTTCATAGAGCTTGATTTCGCCGGCGTCCCCCATCATGATCGGACGCAGCGACATCGCGGACGCGACATAGCCGGTCAGCCTGCCCATACGGCCCGCCTTGATGAGGGTGTCGAGGTTCTCCACGATGAAATAGGTCTTCATCCCGTGGATGAACGCGGTGACCTCGCGGACGATCTCGTCGAACGCCATCCCCGCCTCGGCGCACTCCTTGATCCGGATGCCGACGGCGATCTCCCCGGCGGACGCGGAGAGGGAATCAAAGACGTGCACACGGTGGCCCGGATGCTCCGATTCGACCATCTCCCTGGCGACCATCGCGCTGTTGTAGGAGCCGCTCAGCTTGGAGGAAAGGGTGACCGCGAAGACCTCCTCCGCCTCGAGAAAGAGCCTCGCCCACACGTCGGGCGCGGGACAGGCGGATTTCGGGATGTGGCGGCTCTGCTTCATGGCCGCGAGAAACCGCGGGATGTCCATCGAATCGTCATCGACGTAGCTCACGTCGTCGAGCAGGATGGTCAGCGGCGCCGTCCGAGCGTTCAGCGGCCCGGTAAGCGCGGGAACCAGCTCGCAGCAGCTGTCGGCAACCAGTTTGTATTCCATCGTTTCAGGTCCTTTCCACCGCGGCCCCAGCGCCCTCCGCCGCAATCCAAAACGGACCCGCCGTTTTGCGGCCGCCCCGGCGGCCGGTCCGCCCACGGCGGACGATTGCGGCGCGTGCGCGCCGCGAAATTTACAGTTAGGTTTATCATACCGCAGTTTGCCCGATAAATCAATGCGCGTGGCAGGGAATGTTGTGCAAAAAGCCGCCGCCCGCTCCACTTGACAAAGGATATGGGATGGCGTATCATGTAAGCCGTGGCTAACAATTCGATTGGAAACGTCCTGCAACCGCAGGCAATGAGGGGTACATATGACACTGGATCAACTGGGCGTGGGAAACAGCGGCATCATTTTGAAGGTCGGCGGCGCGGGCGCCCTGCGCAGGCGGCTGCTCGACATGGGCCTCACCCCGAAGACGCGGGTGATGGTGCGCAAGGTCGCGCCGATGGGCGACCCGATCGAACTGCACCTGCGCGGGTACGAGCTGACCCTGCGGCTTGAGGACGCGCGGGAGATCGAACTGGAAGCAGAGGAGGACGCGCAATGATCTTCGCGCTTGCGGGCAACCAGAACTGCGGCAAGACCACCCTCTTCAACCAGCTGACCGGCTCCAACCAGCACGTGGGGAACTTCCCCGGCGTGACGGTGGAGCGCAAGGAGGGGGTCGTCACCCGCGCGGGACGCGGGGCGATTCCCCGCCTGTGGCACCGGATGCGGCAGGAGGAGCGGCACCGCGCGTTCCATGAGGCGGCGCGGGACAACGCGCTGCGCGAGGCGCGGGACGCCATGCGGGAGGCGCACGAGGACCGCCGCCGCCTCGGCGAGATCCGGGTCGTCGACCTGCCGGGCATCTACTCCCTCTCCCCCTATACGAACGAGGAGATCGTCACGCGCGATTTTCTGCTGGATTCCCACCCCGACGGGATCATCAACATCGTCGACGCGACCAACATCGAGCGCAACCTCTATCTGACGCTCCAGCTCATCGAGCTGCACATCCCGATGGTCGTGGCGCTCAATATGATGGACGAGTTCCGTGCGAACGGCGGCACGATCAAGATCAAAAAGCTCTCGGAGGAGCTGGGGGTTCCCGTCGTGCCGATCTCGGCGGTCAAAAACGAGGGCATCGACGAGCTCATCCACGCGGCGGCCGCGACCGCCGCCGCGCGGCAGCTCCCCGCGCGGCTCGACTTCTGCTCGGGCGCGGTGCACCGCTGCATCCACGCGGTCGCCCACCTCGTCGAGGACCACGCCGAACGCATCGGCGTGCCGCCGCGCTTTGCCGCCACCAAGCTGGTGGAGGGGGACGCGCCGATGATGGAGCGGCTGGCGCTCTCGGAAAATGAGAAGGACATGGTCGAGCACAGCGTCACCGAGATGGAACAGGAGCTGGGCACCGACCGGGAGGCGGCGCTCGCCGACATGCGTTACTGCTTCATCGACGATTTGGTGCGCACCGCGGTGGTCAAGCCGGGAGAAAGCCGCGAGCACGTGCGCAGCGTGCGGATGGACGCGGTGCTCACCCACAAATATTTCGCCATCCCCATCTTCCTGGCTATCATGCTGCTCATCTTCTGGCTGACCTTCGGGGTGATCGGCAGCTTTTTGAGCGACCTGCTGTCGACGGGCATCGACGCCGTCACCGCCTCCGTCTCGTCGGCGCTCGGCGCCTACGGGCTCAACCCCGTCGTCCACTCGCTGGTCATCGACGGCGTCTTCGCGGGGGTCGGGAGCGTGCTCTCCTTCCTGCCGATCATCGTCGTGCTCTTCTTTTTCCTCTCGATGCTCGAGGACAGCGGCTATATGGCGCGCGTCGCCTTCGTCATGGACAAGCTGCTGCGCAAGATCGGTCTTTCGGGCCGCTCCTTCGTGCCGATGCTCATCGGCTTCGGCTGCTCGGTGCCCGCCATCATGGCGACCCGCACCCTCTCGAGCGAGCGGGACCGCCGCATGACCATCCTGCTCACCCCCTTCATGTCCTGCAGCGCCAAGCTGCCGATCTACGCGATGTTCACCATGGCCTTCTTCCCCAGCCACCGCGCGCTCGTCATGATCTGCCTCTATGCGGGGGGCATGGCCGTCGGGGTGCTCTGCGGGCTGGTGCTCAAAAACACCGCCTTCCACGGCAAGCCGGTGCCCTTCGTCATGGAGCTGCCCAACTACCGCATGCCCAGCCCCAAGAGCGTCTTCCTGCTGCTGTGGGACAAGGCCAAGGACTTTCTGACCCGCGCCTTCACGGTGATCTTCATCGCCACGATCGTCATCTGGTTTTTACAGACCTTCGACACCCGGCTCAACGTGGTCGCCGCGGGCGGCGAGGCGAGCATGCTCGCCTCCTTCGGGCGGTTCCTTTCGCCCATCTTCGCGCCGCTCGGCTTTACCGACTGGCGCGCCTCCACCGCGCTGCTGACCGGCTTTTCCGCCAAGGAGGCGGTCGTCAGCACGCTGGCCGTGCTCACCGGCACCAATACCGCGACCCTCCCCGCCGCGCTCGCCGGCATCTTCACCCCCGCGGCGGCCGTCGCGTTCCTCACCTTTACACTGCTCTACACCCCCTGCGTCGCGGCCGTCGCGGCCGTCAAGCGGGAGCTCGGCGGCGGGCACGCGGCGGCCATGGCGGTCTGCCAGAGCGGGCTCGCGTGGGTGGTGGCGTTCTTCGTCTACCGCGCCGCCCTGCTGTTCGTCTGACGAAAGGAGTTTTCCATGCATCCGATCGATTATCTGGTTCTCGGCCTGCTCGCGCTGCTCGTGGTGCTGGCGGTGCGCTACGCGGTCCGCCACCGGGGCAGGTGCGGGGGCGGCTGCGCCGGCTGCCCCCACGCGGACGGGTGCCGCTCCCCGAGAAAGCGGGACCCCGGGCCGAAATAACGCGCCTTTATAAACCAAGGCTCCCCCACCGCGCCGGGCGCGGTGGGGGAGCCGTTCTTTTGCCCGGACGGCGCGTCCACGCTAACGGGGGGCGCGCACCCGGATCGCGCCGAGCACCCGGCCGATCGGTTCCTGGACCAGCAGGTCGGCCTGGCCGTCCATCGGCGTCGCGGACTTGTTGATGACGGCGATCTTCCCGCCGCAGTAGCGGATGAGCCCCGCCGCCGGATAGACGGCCAGCGAGGTGCCGCCGATGATCAGCAGGTCGCAGGCGGAGATCTCCTGCACCGCGCGTTCGAGGGTGCCGCCGTCGAGGCTCTCCTCGTAGAGCACCACGTCGGGCTTGACCACGCCCCCGCAGACGCACCGGGGCACCCCCTGTGACGCGAGGATGAAGCGCGCGTCGTAAAATCTGCGGCAGTCCATGCAGTAGTTCCGGTGGACCGACCCGTGCAGCTCGAGCACCTCCCTGCTGCCCGCCGCCTGGTGCAGGCCGTCGATGTTCTGGGTGATGACGGCGGAGAGCCTGCCCGCCGCCTCCATCTCGGCGAGCTTGAGGTGCGCGGGGTTCGGCTTGGCGTCGGGCGCAAGCATCTTGGCGCGGTAAAATTCATAGAATTCCTCCGGCCTGCGCGTGAAAAAGGTGTGGCTGATGATCGTTTCGGGCGGGTATTTGTACTGCTGGTTATAGAGCCCGTCCACGCTGCGGAAATCGGGGATGCCGCTTTCGGTCGAGACGCCCGCCCCGCCGAAAAAGACGATTCTGGCGCTCCTGTCGATCAATTCCTGGAGTTTTTCCGTGCCGGTCATCGAAATTCCTCCTTGTAGCATTTTGTCGAAAATCTTCTAACTGTAATATCAATTTTGGTAGAACATGCCTGATTGTCCCAGTGATTTTCCTGTCCGTCCCGCTTGTAAAAAATCTCCTGACATTAACTGTAAAACAACCCTTTAATTGTAAAAATTTTCAAAAAGGGGTTGATTTTTCCTGAAAAATGTGATAGACTAATCTTGTTAAAAAATAATCAAAATTGATCAAACTCGACTTACTTCTCTCTTCCACACACACATAGATCGAAAAAAGCGGGCTGTGTCGCACAGTCCGCTTTTTTCCGCCCTTTTTTAACGGACCGCCTTGCGCAGCGCGCGGATCTCCGCCTTCGTCCGGGCGTCCACCCGGTTGGATTCCACGATCTTCTGCAGCGCCATGCGGCGGGTCTGCGGGTCGAACGCCTCCCCCTCGAGCAGGGGCAGCGTCCGTTCGGGGAACTTGACATAGCAGACGGACAGCGCCCACGCGACCGCCATTTTGACATAGTACCCCTCGTGGCGCACCGCCCGCAGAAGGGACAGGACCTCGCCGATGTACTCCTCGTCGACGTAGTAGTCCATCAGCATGACCACCGCGAAGCGAACCTCGAATTCCGCCCCGCCCGCAAAATAGGGCCGCAGGAAGGCGAGCGTCTCCGCCCGGTGCTTTTTCACCAGCTTGAGCCCGGCGCAGACGCTGTCGTTCACCGCCCAGTTGCCGATCTTGGGGATGAATTCCCGCAGGCGCCCGAACAGCTCGTCCGGCTCCATTTTCGCGCACCCGAACACGAGCCCCTGGAGCATCGTCTCCTCGTAGGTGTCCGTTTGGGCGGCGGCGAGGTAGCCCCGCCAGTCCCCGCGGGCGAGCTCCCGCGCGAGCT
Source organism: Anaerotruncus massiliensis (ex Togo et al. 2026) (assembly GCF_900199635.1). GTDB lineage: Bacteria > Bacillota > Clostridia > Oscillospirales > Ruminococcaceae > Anaerotruncus > Anaerotruncus massiliensis. Next base: position 2,782,729 of record NZ_LT962687.1, read on the forward strand.
GGCGCAGCGCGGGGATGCGCACGCCGAGCAGGTTTTCCACCTCGGGCACCAGCTTCTGGTGGAAGGCGCGGTAGCCGGGATCGGCCATCGCGCGCAGGCGCTCTTTCAGCGCCGCATATTCTTCCGTCGTCACCGGGATTTCCTCCTCTCCCTCGGCGCGGTCAGCTCCCAGCTGTGGTCGATCATCCCGCGCAGCGTCTCCTCCTCCAGCCCGCCGTTTACGTCGACGGTGTTCCAGTGGGTCTTGTTCATGTGGTAGCCGGGCGTCACCTGCGGATGGACCTTGCGCCAGAATTCCGCCTGCATCGGCTCGCATTTGAGGTTCATGAGCAGCTTCCCCTCCCGCTCGAAGACCATGGCGAAAATCTTGTGGGTGCCCCGGTGGCGCAGGACCGCCCACTCGTCGCCGAACGGGTAGTCCTCATAGGCGTCCGGCCAGGTGAGGCAGAGGCCGGTCAGTTCCCGGCCGGTCATGCGCGGTACGCCATCCGCTCGGGCGTCCAGCCGTCGAGCACCGCCGCGTAGTCCGCCGCCGCAGCCTTCGCGCCCGCGAGGTCGTGGTCACGGAAATTGCCGCACTCGGCCTCCGCCGCGCCGGGGATCTCCCCCTCGAAGCCCGCAATGAACCGGAAGGTCTCCCGCAGCAGGGAGATGACCTCCTCCTTCGGGATGCTGTCGCGGGTCAGGAAATAAAAGCCCGTGCGGCAGCCCATCGGTCCGACGTAGACGATCCCGTCGGTCCAGCGGCTGTTGCGCACATAGGTGGCGAAGAGGTGCTCGATCGTGTGCAGCGCCCCGTTTTCGAGATAGATCCCCGCGTTGGGGGTGCACATGCGCAGGTCGTAGGTGACCACGTCCCCGTCGATGCGGGAGACGTAGAGGCCCTTTTCCAGTTTGGTGTGGTCGACGCAGAAGCTGGCAATCCGGTTCATATTCAGTCCTCCAGATAATCAAGTACCGCCCGGTAGGCCTCCACGAGCCGCTCAAAGGAACAGGCGCAGTTCGCGGGGCTGGGCGAGGGCAGCGCCAGGGCCGAAAGCCCCGTGCGCGGCCGGATGTGGGTTTGGTAAAGGCCGGCGGCCCGCCTGCCCGTCGTAAAGACGGCGCGGATGTCCGCCGCCGCGAGGATCGGCGTGAGATCGTTGGCGACGGGGTTTTGGATGCTCGCGTCCGACGCGCCCTCGATGTCGCAGGAGGCGAGCACGTCCCACAGCGCGATCCCCCGCCGCAGGGCGAGCGCGCGCTTTTCCGGGACCGTTTGGGGCGCGGGCTCGTCCAGCGCCGCGGCGAGCGCCCGCCAGAAGCGGTTCTGCGGGTGGCCGTAATAGAAGCCCTGCTCCCGCGACTTGGGGGAGGGCATCGTCCCGAGGATGAGCACGCGGGAGCGCGCGTCATAGACGGGCGGGATGGTATGTACGATGTGCGCGGGCATGGCGGACGCCTCCCTTTCCGGGTGATGGGGTGCGGCTGGACTTTGCGGGGCGCGGCGGGAACGCGGGGCGGCGGCGGGATGCCCGCGCGGAGCGCGGGCCGCGGACGCTTCGCGTCCGCGCGCGGGGGCCTGCGGCCCCCGCAATCCCGCCGCCCGGCCCCGTGTCCGCACGGCGCCCCGTTTATTCCGGACGGCTCTGCGCCGCCCGGAGGATCTGCGCGAGCGCGTGGGAGGAGGCGAGATAGCGGATGAACTCCCGCTCGCCGTAATCGAAGCCCCTGCCGAGGCGCAGCTCGACGACGTCGTTCAGCCATTCGCTGCTGATTCCGACATAGACGAGCCCGACCGGCTTTTCGTCGGTGCCGCCGTCCGGCCCGGCGACGCCGGTGGTCGAAACGCCGATGTCCGCACCCGAGAGCCGGCGGACGCCGTCGGCCATCTCCCGCGCGGTCTGCGGGGAGACGGCGCCGTACCGCGCGAGCGTCGAGCCCTGCACGCCGAGCAGGCGCTCCTTGGCCCCGTTCGCGTAGGTGACCGCGCCGCAGCCGAACACCTCCGAGCTGCCTGGCACGTCGGTCAGCCGCTTGGCGATGTAGCCGCCCGTGCAGCTCTCCGCGGCGGCCGCCGTGAGCCCCGCGTCCTTGAGGGCGCGCACCGCGGCGGTCTGGAGGTTGTCGACGTCCACGCCGTAGATGTACTGCGGATACCGCTCCCTGAGGCTGGCGATGACCGGCTCCATCAGCCGCTCCGCCTCCGCCTCCGTCGGAGCCGAGGCGGTGACGCGCAGCATCACCTCGCCGTCCTTGGCGTAGGGGGCGAGGGTGGGATTTTTCATCGCCTGCATCTCGCCGCGCAGCTGGCTTTCGAGCGTGCTCTCGCCGATTCCGAAGAAGTAGATGCAGTGGGAGCGCAGTACATGGTCGGCGCGCTTCGCCAGATAGGGCAGCACCTGCCGCTCGAACATGGGGGTCATCTCGCGGGGCGGACCGGGCAGCATGATCGCCGTCTTGCCCTTCCCCTCGATGATCGCGCCCGGCGCGGTGCCGTTGCGGTTTTCCAGCACGGTGCAGCCGCGCGGCATCATCGCCTGCTTGAGGTTCGATTGGCACATCGGGCGCTTCATGCCGCCGAAATACGCCTCGATGGCGCGCGCCGACGGCTCGTGCATCTCGAGCGGCAGGCCGAACCAGTCGGCGATCGTCTCCTTGCTGAGGTCGTCGTAGGTGGGGCCGAGACCGCCCGTCGTGATGACGATGTCGTTGCGCGCGAACGCCTCGTCGAGCGCCTCGCGCAGGCGTTCGGGGTTGTCGCCGACCGCCGTGTGGCGGTAGACGTTGACCCCCAGCTCCGCCAGCCCCCGGGAGAGCACCTGGGAGTTGGTGTTGACGATGTTGCCGAGCAGGATCTCGGTTCCGATACAGAGGATTTCCGCCGATTCTGACATGCTTGCTATCTCCAATCCAATTGGTTTATACACAGCTATTATATCACAGTCCCCCCGGTATTTGCATCGGCTTTTCGGGAAAGCGCGCCGCAAAACCCCTCTTTTTGGCGCGCGGACCGGGAAAAAAGGCCGCATCCCCTTTACTCATGCGGGTCCGTTATGATATAATAAAGCGGTTTATGATGAAGGAGCGTTATAAGGAATGGCACAATACAGTGATTTCAATCTTTCGGAAGAGACGTTGAAAGCGGTGGAGCGGATGGGCTTCACCGAGATGACCGAGATCCAGGAGAAGGCGATCCCGGTCATGATGGAGGGCAGGGAGATCATCGCCAAGGCCCCCACCGGCACAGGCAAGACCTGCGCCTTCGGCATCCCGATCATGGAGAAGATCGACCCCGAAAAGCCCGCGGTGCAGGCGATCGTCCTCTGCCCGACCCGCGAGCTCTCCACCCAGATCGTGGAGGAGCTGCGCCAGCTCGCCTATTTCCGGCCCGACATCAAGGTGGTGGCCGTCTACGGCGGCCAGCCGATCGATAAACAGATCAACGCCCTCAAGCGGGGGGCGCAGATCGTCGTCGCCACGCCGGGGCGGATGCTCGACCACATGCACCGCCGCACGATCAACCTTACGCAGGTGAAGATCGCGGTGCTCGACGAGGCGGACGAGATGCTCGACATGGGCTTCTACCGGGACGTCTGCAAAATCCTCGACCGCCTGCCCAAGGAGCGCCAGATGGTGATGTTCTCCGCCACCATCTCCCGCGAGGTCATGGACATCGGCTGGCTCTACCAGCGGGACAACGTCGAGCTGACCGTCGAGCCGGTGCAGGACAGCCAGCCCAGGATCCGCCAATACATGCTCGAAACGGTGGGCCGCCAGAAGATGGCCGACCTCTGCTATATCCTGAAAGAAAACGACTACCACCGGGTCATGGTCTTCTGCAACACCAAGTACACGACCACCAGCATCAGCAACCTGCTGCGGGAGCGCGGCTTCAACGCCGACTGCCTCAACGGGGACATGCGCCAGTCGGAGCGCAACAAGATCATGGCCGACTTCCGCGCGGGCAAGATCGAAATTCTGGTCGCCACCGACGTGGCCGCGCGCGGCATCGACGTCGAGGACGTCGACGCGGTGGTCAACTACGAGATCCCGCTCGAAAACGAGTACTACACCCACCGCATCGGGCGCACCGGCCGCGCGAAGAAGGAGGGCGCCTCCTACATCTTCTACAGCCAGGACGACCTCAAGCGGCTGCGCAACATCATCCGCTACACCCGCTCGCAGGTGACCGAACTCGAATTCGACGAGAACGGCGACCTGGTCGAAAAGGGCCTCTTCCAGGCGTAAGAACGATCGAAAGCCTCCCGGCGTTTCCCTTGGAAACGCCGGGAGGCTTTTTCTGTTTTGCGTTCCCGGGCGGTCCCGCTAGATCTCCACGCCCGCCTCGCGCAGCGCGCGCCGCAGCGCGTCGACGTCGCCGCCGTAGACGAACCCCGCCATGCCGGCGTCCTTCGCCGCGGCGATGTTGGCGGGCATGTCGTCGATAAAGAAGCACTCCGCCGCCGAAAGCCCGTACCGGGTGAGCAGCGTTTCGTAGATCGCGGGGTCCGGCTTCACCTGCCGCACGAAGGCGGAGACCACCTCCCCGTCGAAGCAGTCACGGCAGGGGATCGCCTCCCGGTAGGCGGTGAACCGCGTGCCCGCGTTGGAGAGCAGGTAGACGCGGTAGCCCCTGCCCTTGAGCTCCCGCGCGAGCGCGTTCACCCCGGGGATGGGCGGGAAGTGCAGGTGCCACTCCCGGAAGAGGCGCGCCGTCCCCGGCCACAGCCGTTCGGGCAGGTCCCGGAGCACGCGGACGATCGCCTCGTCCTCCTCCATCGCGCCCGCGTCGAGCGCGGGCCACTCCGCCCCGCCGAAGAGCCGCGCGCCCACCGCGCGGCAGTCCTCCTCATCGGAAAAGAACTCCCGCAGGAAGGAGTCCGGGTCCCAGCGCATCAGGACGTTTCCCATGTCAAAGACGATGTTTCTGATCATATCCTTCTCCTTTACAGCGTCACCCAGCGGATCTCGTTTCCGTTTCCTTCCACCACCCGCAGGATGTCCGCGAGGGACAGCCACACGGTCGCCGTGTTGTCGTTCGGGTGCACGCCGAGACACGGGAACCGTTCGAGCCCCCGGTCGAAGACGACCTCCACCGCCGCGTCCGCGTCGTTGAGGACCCCGAGCGGCGTGACCTCCCCCTGTTTGAGGCCGAGGTATTTTTCCAGCCGCTCGGCCGACGCGAAGCTCAGCTTGGAGCTTTCCAGCTGTGCGGCAAGCGCGCGCAGGTCGGCGCGCGCCTCCCCCGGCACCACCACGAGAAAGTGCCGCCTGCCCTTCGCGTCCCGCAGGAAGAGGTTTTTGCAGACCTCCCCCTTCGCCGTGAGGCCGAGTGCATCCATCTCGCCGATCGTAAAGACCGCCGGGTGCTCGGTGACCTCATAGGAGACGCCCAGCTCCTCCAGCCGGGCGAACACCTTTTCACGTTCCGTCATGTCGTTTCCCCCTTTCAGGCTACCCTATTTATAGCACGGCGCGCCCCCGTCTGGCAAGCCGCCCGCGGGGAAATCCCGCCGTGCGGGGATTTGCGGCGGGAAAATTTTGCCGACCCCTTGACGAACGTCGAAAGAATGGGTATAATAGCATCTACAAAATGTTTTTATAAAAATTGTGAAAGACGCTGAAAAGAAGAGTAGGCCGCGAAAGCTACCACAGAGAGCCCCGTCAGGTGAAAGGGGGCGTGGCGGAAGCGGCTGAAGATGGTCTTGGAGTCTCGCGGGCGAAAGCTTTTAGTTCGCGACGGGTTCACCCGTTACAGTGACAGGCGGTCGGTATCGAGCCGGACGCCGGTGAGGCCTCCGCCGCAAGGCGGCGGCGAATCAAGGTGGTACCGCGAAAGCACGCGCTTTCGCCCTTGGACGGGATGTCCATGCGGCGGAGGCTTTTTTTATTGCTTTGCAATAAATCCCGTCCGGACTGTTCCCGCCGGGACGTTAAATTGCCCGCGGGCCGGGGCCGGCGGGCGGCGGAGATCATTTTTCCTCCCGCGCCTTGAGCAGGTCGCGGATCTCGGTCAGCAGGACCACATCCGCCGGCGGCGCGGGCGGGGCCTTGGGCGCCTCCTCCTTTTTGCGGCGGAATTTGCCGAGCAGCCGGATCATCACAAAGACGGTGAAGGAAATGATCAGAAAGTTGATGATCTGGTTTAAGAAGCTGCCGTAGCGGATGGCCACCTCGGGGATCTCCCCGGAAGCGGGCGCCAGCACGATGCGCAGGTCGGAGAAGTTCACGCCGCCGATCAGCCAGCCCACGAACGGCATGATGACCTCCTGCACCAGCGAGTTGACGATCGCGGTGAAGGCGGTGCCGACGACGATGCCGACAGCCATGTCCGCGACGTTGCCGCGCGCGATAAACGCTTTGAAATCCTTCCAGAATCCCTGTTTTTCCTCTTTCATAAAAGCACTTCCTTTTTCGGTTCCATATTGGGCGTTCCCCCGCAGAAAAGTGTAATCGGAATTCCCGCGGATGTCAACCAGTTTCGCCGGGCGGCGCGTTACAGTACAGGAGGGTTCTTTGTGATCCAGATCAGCCATCTCACCAAAATCTTCAACGACAAATCGGGCGAGGTCGTCGCGCTGCACGACGTCAACCTCGAAATCGGCCGGGGGGACATCTTCGGCATCATCGGCATGAGCGGCGCGGGAAAATCCACCCTGCTGCGCTGCCTTTCGACCCTCGAAAAGCCCACCTCGGGCGCGATCACCCTCGACGGGGTCGACCTGGCCACCCTCACGGGCAAGCAGCTCATCGACACCCGCCGCAAGATGGGGGTCGTCTTCCAGGGCTACAACCTGCTCATGCAGCGCACCGTGCGCCAGAACGTGGCCTTCCCGCTCGCGCTCGAGCGCGCCGACAGGGCCGGGGTGAACGCCCGCGTCGACGAGCTGCTCGAGCTGGTGGGCCTCTCGGAAAAGGCGGAGAGCTACCCCTCCCAGCTCTCGGGCGGACAGAAGCAGCGGGTGGCGATCGCCCGCGCGCTGGCCACCAGCCCCGAGGTGCTGCTCTGCGACGAGCCGACCTCCGCGCTCGACTCCCTGACCACCAAGAACATCCTCGAGCTGCTGCACAACATCAACAAGAAGCTCAACGTCACGATCGTCATCATCACCCACGAGATCGCGGTGGTCAAGGCGATCTGCAACAAGGTCGCGGTCATCGACACCGCCGAGTTCGTCGAGTGGGGCGACACCGCCGAGATCTTCAAGAACCCCAGGAGCGACATGACCAGGCTCCTGCTGGGATACGAGGTGATGAAGAAATGATCGAGCTGCTGCAAAAATACGGCCCCCTGCTGTGGGAAAACACCTATATCACCCTGCTGATGGTGGCGGCGGCCACCCTCTTCGCCTACGTCTTCGGCCTGCCGATGGGGGTGCTCCTCAAGGTCACCGACCGCGGCGGCATCATGGAAAACCGCGCCTTCAACTCCGCGTTCGGCTGGATCGTCAACATCCTGCGCTCGCTCCCCTTCGTCATCCTCATGGTCGCCCTCATCCCCCTCACCCGCCTGATCGTCGGCAAGGCGATCGGCCCGGCGGCGGCCTGCGTGCCCCTCATCATCGCGGCGGCGCCCTTCGTGGCGCGGCTCGTGGAAAGCTCGCTCTCCGAGATCGACAACGGCGTCATCGAGGCCGCCAAGTGCATGGGCGCCACCAACTGGCAGATCATCACCCGCGTCATGATCCCCGAGGCGGTTCCCTCCCTCATCCGGGGGCTCTCGATCACCACCATCACGCTGATCGGCTACTCCGCCATGGCGGGCGCGGTCGGCGGCGGCGGGCTCGGCGACGTGGCGCTCCGCTACGGCTACCACCGCTATCAGGCGGACGTCATGATGATCACGATCGTCCTGCTCGTCATCATCGTCTGCATCATCCAGATCGTCTTCGACCACCTGGCCAGCCGGGTGGACAAGCGCAACCGTTAACTTTTGCGTGATCAACCGGGATGCGGCCGCTCCCGGTATGATATAAATCCCATTTTTTTGCTGATTGAAAAGGAGAAATGAATATGAAAAAGCTCGCGAAACTGCTGGCGCTCCTGCTGGCGCTGACGCTCGCCTTCTCGCTCGCCGCGTGCGGCGGCGAACCCGCCCCCGCCGGGACCCCCTCGTCCGAAGCCCCCGCCGAGGCCGCTCCCTCTGAGGACGCCGCCGAGCCCGCCGCCGAACTGGCCGTCCTCAAGGTCGGCGCTTCCCCGGCGCCCCACGCCGAGATCCTCGAGCAGGTGAAGCCGGCCCTCGCCGAGCAGGGCATCGACCTGCAGATCGTCGAGTTCACCGACTACGTCATGCCCAACAAGGCGCTCGACGCGGGCGACATCGACGCGAACTACTTCCAGCACTTCCCCTACCTCGAAAACTTCGACGCCGAAAACGGCACCGACCTCGTCTCCGCCGCGGCGATCCACTTTGAGCCGCTCGGCGTCTACCCCGGCAAGACCGCGTCCCTCGACGCGCTGGCCGACGGCGCGACGGTCGCCGTCCCGAACGACCCCACCAACGAGGCGCGCGCGCTGCTGCTGCTCGAGAAGCTCGGCTACATCAAGCTGACCGAAGGCGCCGGCCTTGAGGCCACCCCGCTCGACATCACCGAGAACACCAAGAACCTCAAGTTCCAGGAGCTCGAGGCCGCCCAGCTCCCGAACGTGCTGCCCGATGTCGACCTCGCGGTCATCAACGGCAACTACGCGGTGGGCGCCGGCATCGCCGACTCGGTGCTGACCACCGAGGACAAGGATTCCGAGGCCGCGCAGGAGTTCGCGAACATCATTGCCGTGCGCAACGGCGACGAAAGCCGCGACGACATCAAAAAGCTGGTCGCCGCCCTTGAGAGCGACGAGGTCGCCGCCTTCATCATCGAGAAGTACAGCGGCACCGTCATCCCCGTGTTCTGAGAAACCCCACAGAAAAGCCGCCCGGCGGGAAATCCCGCCGGGCGGCTCTTTTTTTGTCACGGCCCGTTCGGATCGGAGGACCAGTCGGTAAGCTCCTCCCCGCCACGGAACCAGCGGCGGGACCCGTCCGCCTTGACAAGGCGGACCCCCTCGTCGGGGTAGTCGCAGACGTCCGAATCCTCCACCGTGCCGACGTCGAGAATTTCAAGCTCCTCCGTCCCGGAGTTGTAGAACGCGTGGGCCAGCCCCATCCCCGCGGGCTTCGCAAAAAAGTCTCCCGCCTCGACCGGGACCGTCTCCCCGCCGAGCCGCAGCGTTCCGCTGCCGCGCAGCAGGAGGAAGAATTCCTCCTGCCGGGAATGGCTGTGGTACTTGGTGCTCCACCGGCCCGGCGGTACCCGGTCGACGTTGACGTAGAGTCTCCGGCCGCCCCCGGCCGCGCCGAGCAGCAACGTGCGCAGCTCCCCCGCGCTGCGCAAGACGAATTCTTCCCCAATATGGTTTACGTTTTGTAGCTGCATTTCTGTTCCCTTCCTCACTCCTCAGGCGCCGGGTGGTGCCGGTTGGAGAGATACTCCCAGCCGCCGTCCGCGCGGTCGCGGACGGTCAACTCGCAGCGCTCCCCCGTCTCGTAAAAGCCCATGCCGACAAAGTCGACCAAGAGCGTAAAGCTCCCGTCCGGGTTGTCGGTTTTGGAAACCACCTCCGGCACGCGGAAGTCGGTGCCGCCCCAGAAGCCCTGCCACGCGTACACCTGCCGCTGCGGGTCGTAAGCGGAGAGAAGGTGGAGCTGCTCCGCCGTCACGGGGAAATGGGCGGTCAGCGTTCCGTCCACCTCCTCCGCCGGCACCGCGTAGGGGTATTCGGTCCCCGGCGTGTAGGGCTCGGGATAGGCGTCCATGATCGTCCTGCCCGTCCGCGCCGTCAAAAGGCCCTCGAAGGTCCACTCCCAGTGGATCGGCGACAGGTTGGTCTCATCCCAGTCGGCGGAGGTCACCCCGAACCGGGTGTGGCACACCGGCAGGACGTATTTCCGGGCGAGCGCGCGGTTCTCCTCCCCGAGCGGCAGCACCCGGAAGCCCATCTGCGCATCGGGGTATTCCTCGAGCCTGTAGACGAGGTGCCCGCCCGGCTGGAGCTCGAACTGGTCGAGCGCCCGCGCGGGCTCGGAGGTGATCGGGGCGTCCGTCCCCATGCCGTATTCCCAGTAGGAGGATGTGAGGGTCACGGTCCCGCCCTCGCTGCGGAAGGTCTCCGCGTTCAGCATGGAGCCGATGAGCCGGTAGATGGTGAGCGTCCCGTCCCGCCCGGCTTCGGCGGCCTCGCAGAAGGAGACGGCCAGCTCCCCGTTTTCCATGTCGAAATCCTCGTATACCGCCGGCACGCCGAGCGCCGCCGCCGCGTCCACCATCCCGCGGTACTGCCCGCCGGTCGGCTCGGCGTAGCCGTTGGGCGACTCCACCTGCGCCGCGATCGGCCGGATCACGTCCCGTACCGCCCCGATCTCCGCCAAAAGCGCTTCCGCCGGTCCGTCGGACGGTTCCGCGGGTTCCCCGCGCTCGGCGGGCTCCTCCGAAGCCGCCTCGCCGGATCCCGCGCCGGGCGCCGGCTCCGTCTCCCGCGCCTCCCGGCCCGCGCAGCCCGCAAGCAGCGCCGCGCAGGCGAGCAGCCCGCACAGCAGCGCCATAAAATCCCGTTTCATCAGGCGTCCCCCCTCTGTCTCTGATTCTACCACAACGGCGGCCGCATTGCCACCGCCCCGCCTGTCCCGCGGCGTCCGGGCGGTCAGGCGTCCTTCCCGAGCAGGGAAACGAAATAGAGCCTCTCGTTGCGGAGATTGCCGTCGTAGGGCTCCCGCTTCACGCGGACCCGGTATACGGGCAGCAGCCCGCGGCAGGCCTCCCTCGCCTCCTCCTCGGTCAGCTCGACGAGTTTTTTCCCATCGTTATAGACATAGTCCGCCGCCCCCATCGTGTCCCAGTGCAGGAAAACGACGTCGGCCTCGTAGAACCCCTCTCCGGCCTCATACGCCGTCACCACCGGGGTCGTCCCCGTCTTGACGAGGCCACCCTCCAGCGTCGCCACGCCGAAATAGGGATGGAAGGGGTATCTCCCCGTGTCGCCCAGGTTTTCAAAATCGATCTCGCAATCCCAGCCGAAGAGGAGCTTGGCGGTCTGCGTGATGCGCTCCTTGGAAAAGCGGGTGGAGCCGCCCGGGATCATCTCGAGAAACGGCGCGAATGCAAACGGGTAGATGTCCGGCGCGTTGGACACCGCCGCCCGGTAGACCACCTCGTCCGTCAGCCCGGGGATTCCCTTCTCCGGGTCCCGCTGTTCCCGCAGCACGATCTCCAAATAATTTTCGAGCCGCCCGGCCGTCTCGTCAATCCCCAGAAAGCCCCGGTCCCCCTCGGTCCAGTAATAGCTTTTGAGGCTCTGGGCCAGCCCGGCCGGGTCCAACGCGTCGTTGGTCTCCCGGACGAGGGCGAAGTCCTCCCGCGTATAGGTCATGGGCAGGCCCCGCGCGTTCAAAACGGTCTTCTCCGTCCCGGGGTAACGGAACGCGTAGGGCGCGCCCGTCAGCCGTTGGACCTGCGCGGCCAGCTCCGCCACACGCCGCCGGCAGAGCTCCGCCTCGTAGCCGGCGGCCGCCGCGGATTCGCCGGGTTCTCGCTGCGGGTCGTACACCGCGGCGTAGACCTCCACCGCCCCGGGCAGGTAGGCTTCAAACCCATACTGCGCCTCCATCAGCGCCCCGGCCCGGTCGTCCGGCAGCAGCTCCCGCAGGGTTCGGTAGGCGTGGACCATCTCGCCGCGCCACGCGTCCGCCAGCCGGAGCCGCGCCGCGAGGAGTTCCGGTCCGTTATCCCCGTCCGCCCGGGGGACCGGGATCGCCGCGTCGATCGGGTTGTCCGCGGGAATCTCCCACGGGTCCGCCGCCGCGCCTTCCCCGGCGGCCGGGACGGTTTCAGCCGGGGCGGGCGCGCAGCAGGCGAGCGCCAGCAGGCAGGCGATCAGGATTCCGATCCGCTTCATGTTCGTCCCTCCCATCCATCCGCGTGGATCCTCCGCCTCTATTCTATCTCCCTTCGACGAAGAGCGCAACCCGTTTTCCGGCGCCGCGCGGGCCCGGGACAAAAGCCGCAAAAAGGCGCGCCGCAAAATTTGCGGCGCGCCTTTGTCAGCCCTTGTCCTTGGGCTTGAAGATCAGTGCGACGATGAGCGAGAAGAAGAGCGCGGCGGTGATGCCCGCGGCGGCCGAGGTGAGGCCGCCGGTCAGCACGCCGAGCAGCCCGTCGGCCTGGATGGCCTTTTTGACGCCCTTGGCGAGCAGGCTTCCGAAGCCGAGCAGCGGCACAGAGGCGCCCGCGCCCGCGAACTCGATCAGCTTGGGATAGAGTCCGATTCCGCCGAGCACCACGCCCGCGACCACATATCCGGTGAGGATGCGCGCGGGGGTCAGCTTGGTGTAGTCGATGAAGATCTGGCCGATGGCGCAGAGGACGCCGCCCACCAGAAACGCCTTGAGCAGGGTCATAAACAGTTCCATTACACGCGCCCTCCCGTCTTTTTGGAGGAGAGGTAGACGAGGTGCGCGATCGACGCGATGCTCTCCCCCTGCTGCACGACGGTGGGGCTCATGAGCGCGCCCGTCGCGACGAACAGGATCTCGTTCAGGGTTCCCCTGCGGATGAGCGGCAGGATGTGTCCGCACATGACCGAAGCGCTGCATCCGCAGCCGCTCGCGCCCGCGTGCACGTCCTGCTTTTCGAGGTCGTAGAGCATCAGGCCGCAGTCGGTGTGGTGGTGCTCGAGGTCGTAGCCGTCCTTGAGCGTCAGCTCGCGCAGCAGGTCGGTGCCCACCTTGCCGAGGTCCCCCGTGATGATTAGGTCGTAGTTGGAGGGGTTGGTCCCCGTGTCCTCAAAGAAGTGCTTGAGGGTCATGGCGGCGGCGGGAGCCATGGCCGCGCCCATGTTGTTCGCGTCGGTGATGCCGAGGTCCTCGATCGTGCCGATCGTCACGGCCCGGACGAACGGCCCGACCTCGCCCTTTTCCAGGACGGCGGCGCCGGCGGCGGTCGCCGTCCACTGGGCGGTGGGGGTGCGCTGGCCGCCGTATTCGAGCGGCAGGCGGAACTGCCGTTCCGCCGAGCAGAAGTGGGACGAGGTGCAGGCGACCGCCCGCGTGACCGCGCCCGCCTCGAGGAAGACGGAGGAGACGGCGAGGCTTTCGGCCATCGTCGAGCAGGCGCCGAACAGTCCGATGAAGGGCATGCCCAGCGCGCGGATGCCGTAGGTGGAGCCGACGCACTGATTGAGCAGGTCGCCTGCGAAGATGCAGTCGATGTCCGCCGAGGAGAGCTGCGCCTTTTCAAGCGCCTTGTTGATCGCCGTCTCCTGCATGCGGCTCTCCGCCTTTTCCCACGTCTTCTCCCCGAAATAGCTGTCCTCGTTGATCACGTCGAACGCCTGCGCGAGCGGGCCCTCGGACTCCTTCTTGGAGCCGACGGCCGCCGACTCCCGCACGCCCGGCGGATCGTCGAAGACCACCGTGTATTTTCCCTTGCGTTTAGCCATGTGACACCCTCCTAATATAACCTGAACAGGTAGATGATCAGGCCGTAGACGACGCTTGCCGCGGTGCCGTAGACGATGACCGGGCCCGCGATGATGAACATCTTGGCGCCCAGCCCCAGCACGAGGCCCTCGCTTTTGAATTCGAGCGCCGGCGAGGCGACCGCGTTCGCAAAGCCGGTGATCGGCACGAGGGTGCCCGCGCCGGCATATTTGGCGATGTTGTCATATACGCCGAAGCCGGAGAGCAGCACCGCCAAAAACACCAGCGTCACCGACGCGGCGGTCGAGGCGACCTCCTGCTCCAGCCCCGCGTATTGGTAGAGCTCGATGCAGACCTGCCCCAGCGTGCAGATCAGCCCGCCGATTAAAAACGCCAGGAGGCAGTTTTTGGGAAAGGGCGAGCCGGGGGAAGCCTTTTTCGCCATCCTGCCGTATTCTTCGGGCGTCATTTTCATGAAAAAATCCCTCATTTCACAAAGAATCTCGCAGTTAGCTTTTGCACCAAACAAAATTTTATGCGGCAATTGCATTTCCGCGCGAAATTTGCTATACTAACCAGTGGTCTAACAGAATCCTTTTTCTGGAAAATATTAGGATGGGGGCTTTTCGATGCCAGCTAGAGTGGTTGTCGGCGTCCAGTGGGGCGACGAGGGCAAGGGAAAAATCATCGATATTCTCGCCTCGCGCGCCGATGTCGTGGTGCGCTCGCAGGGGGGCAACAACGCCGGGCACACGGTGGAGAACGGCGGCGAGGTCTATAAATTGCAGCTCATCCCCTCGGGCATCCTCTATCCGGATACCCTCTGCCTGCTGGGCAGCGGCGTGGTCATCAACCCCAAGGGCATCCTCGGGGAGATCGACGGGCTGGAGGCGCGCGGCGTCTCCTGCAAAAACCTGCGCATCGACCCGCGCGCCCACGTCATCATGCCCTGGCACCTGCTGCTCGACGGACTGAGCGAAAAAATGCGCGGCAGCGCGATGATCGGCACCACCAACAAGGGCATCGGCCCCTGCTATATGGACAAGGCGGAGCGTTCGGGAATCCGCATCTACGACCTCGTGCACCCGGAGGTGTTCGCGGAAAAGGCGCGGCTCGCGGGCGAAATCAAAAACCGCCTGCTCACCGACTTCTACCGCGCCGAACCGCTCGACCTCGACGCGGTCATCGAAGAGTATACCGCTTACGGCGACCGCCTGCGGCAGTATGTCGCGGACGTGTCGGTGCTCGCCTACAACGCGGTCCGGGAAAACAAGGAGGTGCTCTTCGAGGGCGCGCAGGGCACCCTGCTCGACATCGATTTCGGCACCTACCCCTTTGTCACCAGCTCCCACCCCGTCTCGGGGGGCGTCTGCGTCGGCAGCGGCGTCGGCCCCACCCTCATCGACGAGGTCGTCGGCGCGGCCAAGGCGTACACCACCCGCGTGGGCGCGGGTCCCTTCCCCACCGAGCTGCTCGACGCGACCGGCGACGAGCTGCGCAACCGCGGGCATGAGTTCGGCACCGTCACCGGACGACCCCGCCGCTGCGGCTGGTTCGACGCGGTCATCATGCGCCATTCGGTCCGCGTCAACGGCCTGACCGCGCTCGCCATCAACAAGATTGACACCCTCTCGGGCATGGGGCCGCTCAAGGTCTGCACCGCCTACAGGAAGGCGGACGGCACCGTCATCCGCGACTTCCCGCCCACGATCGACGAGCTCGCCGAGTGCCTGCCCGTCTACGAGGAGCTCGAGGGCTTCGACGGCGACCTCTCCGGCTGCCGCTCCTTCGACGAGCTGCCCGCCTCCTGCAAGCGCTACATCGCCGAGCTCGAGCGCCTGTGCGAATGCCCCATCAAAATGGTGGGCGTCGGCCCCGCCCGCTCACAGAACCTCGAGAGGGCGTAAAAAAAGAAAGGCCGCCCGCAAGGGCGGCTTTTCCTTTTCCCGCTTTCTTGAAAGAAAGCGGACAAAGAACTTTTGGTTCAGGCCCTCCGCGGATTCTTCCCGCGGCCGCGTCCCGTGGCCCCGCCTCACGGGAGGCGCCTGCGCCGATGGGCGGCGTTTTGCCTGCGTCAAACGTTTTGCGCCGCTTTTTCAAAAGCGGCAAAAAAGAAAGCCGCCCTTGCGGGCGACCTTTTCTTTTCCGTTTCCCCCGAACTCAAACGCCCCAAATCTCCCGCGCGTATTCGCAGATGGTGCGGTCGGAGGAGAATTTGCCGGCGTTGGCGGTGTTGAGGAGGCATTTGCCGGCGAAGGAAGCGCGGTCGCGGTAGGCGCGGTTGACGCGCAGCTTGGCGTCGCAGTAGCTCTCGAAGTCGAGCAGCAGGTAATACTGGTCGGGGCGGTGCCAGCTCGCGCCGGTCATGAGCGAGTCGTAGAGCTCGCGGAACATGCCGGTGCCGCCGTCCGAGAAGGTACCGTCCACGAGGGTGTCCACCACCCGCCTGACGCGGGGGTTGTCGCGGCAGAGCGCCTTCGGGTCGTAGGTGGACGCGGCGGAAGCGATCTCATCGACGGTCGCGCCGAAGATGAAGTTGTTTTCCGCGCCCGCCTGTTCGACGATCTCGATGTTCGCGCCGTCGAGGGTGCCGAGGGTGACGGCGCCGTTCAGCATGAACTTCATGTTGCTGGTGCCGCTCGCCTCGGTGCCGGCGGTGGAGATCTGCTCGGAGACGTCGGCGGCGGGGATGAGCTTTTCGGCGTAGGAGACATCGTAGTTCTGCACAAAGACCACCTGCATGCGGCCCTTCATGTCCGGGTCGTCGTTCACCCGCTTCGCGATCTCGTTCAGATACTTGATGATCCCCTTGGCGCGGTAGTAGCCGGGCGCGGCCTTCGCGCCGAAGAGGAAGACGGTCGGATAGAAATCGGTGAGCCGCCCGTCCTTGAGGGCGAAGTAGATGTCCAGGATGGAGAACGCATTGAGGAGCTGGCGCTTATACTCGTGCAGCCGCTTGACCTGGATGTCGAAGAGAAAATCCGGGTTCAGCTCCACCCCCTCGCGCGCCTTCACATATGCGGCGAGCTGGCATTTTTTCTCCCGCTTGATTGCGAGGAACCGCTCGCGGGCGCGCTCGTCGTCCGCATAGGGCGCGAGCTTTTTGAGCTCGTCGAGCTCGGTGACCCAGCCGTCCCCGATCCGCTCGGTGATGAATCCGGACAGCTCGGGGTTGCAGAGCGCGAGCCAGCGGCGCTGGGTGATGCCGTTCGTCTTGTTGTTGAACCGCTCGGGCCAGACGGCGTACCACTCCCGAAGCGCCGTCTCCTTCAGAATCTCGGTGTGGATGCGCGCGACGCCGTTGGTCGAATGGGCGGCGAAGATCGCCATGCGGGCCATGTGGATCCGGCCGTCGTCGACGAGGTAGTAGGGGATCTGGTCCGCGCCGTTGATCCCCTTGTTGTGGAGGGCCTGCTTGAGGCCGTTTTGCAGCATGACGACATAGGGGTAGACCTCGGGGATGACCGAGAGGAAAAGCCCCACGTCCCATTTTTCGAGCGCCTCGGCCATGATCGTGTGATTGGTGTAGGCGAAGACCCGCTGCGCGATGGAGAACGCCTCGTCGTAGCAGAGGCCGTGCTCCTCCATCAGCAGGCGGAGCAGCTCGGGGATCGATACGGTGGGGTGGGTGTCGTTGAGCTGGACGGCGTATTCGTCCGCGAAGGCGGAGAAATCCTCCCCGTGCCGCCCGAGATACTCCCGCAGGATGCTCTGAAGCGACGCGGAGGAGAAGAAATACTGCTGCTTCAAGCGCAGGCGCTTGCCCGCGTCGGTGTCGTCGTTGGGGTAGAGGACGTAGGAGATCTCCTCGGCACGGTTCTTTTCGGCGACCGCGCGGTCGTACTCCTGGCGGTTGAAGAGGTCGAAATCGAAGGCGGAGAGGGGTTCCGACTGCCAGAGGCGCAGGGTGTTGATCGTCTTTCCGCCGTAGCCGATCACCGGCATGTCGTAGGGCACGGCGCGCACCGTCTGGTCGGCGAAGCGCACCTCGACCGCGTCCTCCTCCCGGCGCACGCTCCACGGGTCGCCGAAGCGCAGCCAGTCGTCGGCGCGCTCCCGCTGGAAGCCGTCCTCGAAATACTGGCGGAAGAGCCCGTAGCGGTAGCGGATGCCGTAGCCGTCGAGCGGGATGCCGTGGGTCGCGGCGGAATCGAGGAAGCAGGCCGCGAGCCTGCCCAGTCCGCCGTTGCCGAGCGCGTCGTCCTCGATCTGCTCGAAGTCGGCCACGCTCCTGCCGTGCGCCTTCAGGCAGCGGTCCGCTTCCTCGAGCAGGCCGAGGTTCATGAGGTTGCTGTTCACCAGCCGCCCCATCAGAAACTCGGCCGAAAAATAGCAGGCGCGCTTTTTGCCCGCGGGCTTTTTCCAGCCGTCGCGCAGGGAATCCATCGCGGCCTGCGACACCGCCGTGTAAAGCTGCTTCGCGTCCGCCCTGTCCGGCGTCACGCCGAAGTCGAGCCGCAGAAGCTCGCCGATCTTTTCTTCAAAACGGTCCATACGGTTCCTCCTGTTATCGCCCGTAGAGCTCGGCGAGCTCCCGGAGTTTGCGCGCGGTCCCGGACGTGAGCTGTCCCTCGGCGAGCCGCCAGCGCCAGTTTTCCCCGATCGTCGAGGGGGTGTTCATGCGGGCCTCGTTACCGAGCCCGAGCAGGTCCTGCATCTGGAAGACGGCGGTGTCCGCGCTGCTTGCGTAGCCCGCGCGGATGAGCGCCCACGGGATCTCCCGGCTGGTGCGCACGCCCAGGTAGGCGCGCGCGAACCGCAGCACCCCGCGCGGCTGGTGGGCGAAAAAGCCCGCCAGCGTCTCGTTGTCGTGGGTGCCGCCGTAGACGACGACGTTTTTGTCGTAATGGCAGGGGAGGTATTCGTTGTCCGGGCCGGAATCGAACCCGAACTGCATGAGCTTCATGCCGGGGTAGCCGCTCCGTTTGAGCATGCGGCCGACCTCGGGGATGACGATGCCCAGGTCCTCGGCGATGACCCGCTTGCCCCCCATGACGCCGGAGATCGCCGCGATAAGCCCCTCGCCCGGTCCGTCGACCCACACGCCGTTTTTGGCGGTGTCGTCCCCGGCGGGGATCGAATAGTAGTGGGCGATGCCCACGAAGTGGTCGATGCGCACGACGTCGTAGAGCTCGGAGGAGAACTTCATCCGCAGCTTCCACCAGGCGTAGTCCTCCCGCGCCATCCGCTCCCAGTCGTAGAGCGGGTTGCCCCACAGCTGGCCGTCGGAGGAAAACATGTCGGGCGGCACTCCCGCCACCCTGCTGGGGCGGCGCTGCCCGTCGAGCTGGAACTGCTCGGGATGCGCCCACACGTCGGCGCTGTCGAGCGCGACATAGATGGGAATGTCCCCGATGATCTCGACGCCGAGCCCGTTGGCGTAGGATTTGAGCGCCCGCCACTGCTCGAAGAACTTGAACTGGCAGAACTTCCAGAAGTCGATTTCCTCCGCGAGCTCCCGCGCGCAGCGCGCGAGGGCCTCCGGCTCCCGCATGCGGATGTCCTCCGGCCACCGGAGCCACTCGTGCCCGCCGAAGTGCATCTTGACCGCCATATAGAGGCTGTAGTCCTCCAGCCAGACGGCGTTTTCCGCGCAGAACTCCCGGTAGGCGGGGGTATCCGCGTGGCGGCTGCGCCGGAAGGCGGCGTGCAGCACGGTGAAGCGGTGCCTGTAGATCCTGGCGTAGTCGACCGCGGCGGGGTCGTCCCCCCAGCCGCAGGCGGAGATCTCCGCCCCGGTCAGCAGCCCCTCCCGCTCGAGCAGGTCGAGGTCGATGAAATAGGGGTTGCCCGCGAAGGCGGAAAAGCTCTGGTAGGGGCTGTCGCCATAGCTGGTCGGCCCGAGCGGCAGCACCTGCCAGTAGCGCTGGCCGGCGTCGCGCAGAAAGTCGACGAACGCGTAGGCCGCGCGGCCGAAGGTGCCGATCCCGTATGGGGAGGGCAGGCTCGTCACCGGCAGCAGGACGCCCGCGCCGCGGCGCATGGGCTTTTGTTTTCGGATGTTCAATCGTTCCGCCTCCGTTTGGTGGATTGCTTTCGCCCGGTCAGAGCGTCCGGACGCTCTCCCCCTCGATGAGCTCGAAGGGGGCGGTCTCGTGGACGGCGTCGCCGCCGTTCTCGATGCTGTTGATGAGGATCTCCACGCCGCGCACCGCCAGCCGCTCCTGCGACTGCTTGACGGTGGCGAGCTTGGGATTGTAGTATTCCGCCAGCTCCACGCCGTCGAACCCGACGACCGAAAGGTCGCGCGGGACCTCAAGCCCCCGGTCGCGGAGGGCGCGGACGGCGCCCACGGCCATCACGTCGCTCATCGCGAAGACGGCGGTGAGCCCGGGCGCCCGGTCGAGCAGCCGGCCCATCGCGCGGTAGGCGCTCGCGTAGGCGAAGCGCGCTTTCTCGTACTGCTTTTCCGGCTCGAAGGAGACCCCGCGCGCCGCGAAGCTGCGCAGGCACCCCTCGAGGCGGAGCTGGCTCGTATAGGAGCGCCCGACGTCTCCGCCGATCACGCCGATCTTCGTGTGCCCGCGGTCGATCAGGTAATCGACCGCGCGGCCCGCCGCGGCCGCGTCGTCGGTCGACACGCTCGACAGGTTCGGAAAGCCGAGCGCCCCGCCCGGGTTGGTGACGAGCACGCTGGGGACGCGGATGCGGCTGAAGTTCTCGCGGAAATAGGAGAGGTTCCCGCCGAGGAAAAGGAGCCCCAGGGGCTTCTGCTCCCGGCAGAGGAGCAGCGCGTGGCGCACCTCGTCCGAGTCCTCGTCGAGGTAGTAGACCACGTCGGTGTAGCCCGCGGATTTGATGAGGTCCTGCATCCGCTCGACGATGGGGGCGAAGAGCATGTTGGAGGTGCCCTTCACGACAATCGCGATGCTCTTGGTGGCCGTCTGCTTGAGGTGCTTGGCGTTGTTGTTGGGGATAAAGCCATGCGCGTCGATGACCGCCTGGATGCGCGCCTTGGTTTCGGCGCTGACGTCGGGGTGGTCGTTGAGCGCGCGGGAGACGGTGCTCACCGCGTACCCCGATTCCCTGGCAATGTCCTTGATCGTCACGTCGCCGGCCTCCCT
The DNA here is from genome assembly GCF_900199635.1 of Anaerotruncus massiliensis (ex Togo et al. 2026). Taxonomy (GTDB): domain Bacteria; phylum Bacillota; class Clostridia; order Oscillospirales; family Ruminococcaceae; genus Anaerotruncus; species Anaerotruncus massiliensis. The sequence continues at coordinate 2,803,231 of NZ_LT962687.1, forward strand.
TCACACGTCGTTTCGCTGATTCCTATTCTACCCCTTTACCGCGCCCGCGACAACGCCCTTGATGATATATTTTTGGCAGATGAGATAGAAGATGATGATCGGGATGATCGACAGCACGAGCACCGCCATCAGCGCGCCCATGTCGCGGGAGCCGTAGCCGCCCTGCAGATACTGGACCGCGATGGGGATGGTGCGGTACTTGTTGCCGATGACGAGGTAGGGCAGCAGGTAGTCGTTCCAGATCCACATGGCGTTGAGGATCGCGACGGTGATCGCGGTGGGCCGGAGGATGGGGAAGACCACGAGGAAGAAGGTCTGGATGGGGTTGCAGCCGTCGATCATCGCGGCCTCCTCGATTTCGAGCGGGATCGATTTGACGAAGCCGCTGAACATGAAGACCGAAAGCCCCGCGCCGAAACCGAGGTAGATGACGATGATGCCCACGGGGTTATCGAGGTGGAGCATGTTGGCGACCTTGGACATCGGGAACATGACCATCTGGAAGGGGACGATCATGCTGAAGACGAAGAGGTAATAGAGCGCGCCGGAAAACTTCCCCTTCGAGCGGATGATGTACCAGGCGGTCATCGCGGTGAAGAGGATGATCGCCCCCACCGAAAAGACGGTAATGAAGAGGGAGTAGCCGAACGCCGAGAGGAAGCCCGCCTTCTCGATGCCGCTCAGGTAGTTTTTGAATCCCACAAAGGTGGCTGGGCCGTCGGCGGTCTCGGTGAGGGTCGGGAGCTTGAAGGGCGCGTCGGAGATGAAGAACTGCCCCTTGAAGGAGTTCATCAGCACGACCAGGATGGGCGCGAGCACCAGCAGCGCGAGGATGAGCAGCAGGATGAAGATGGCCGCGTTTGCGAACCTGCGTTTGACTGCCATCAGTTCTCGACCTCCTTCCGGCGGGTGAGCATGAGCTGGGTAAAGGCGATCACGCCGACGACGATGAAGAAGACGGTCGCCTTGGCCTGGCCGACCCCCTCGAAGCCGACGCGCCCGTAGAAGGTATTATAGATGTCGAGCGCGAGCATCTGGGTCTCCTTGGCCGGCGCGCCGCCGGTGAGGGCGAAGTTCTGGTCAAAGAGCTTGAAGGAGTTGGTGAGGGTGAGGAAGGTGCAGATGGTGATCGAGGGCATCACGTTGGGGATCGTGACGTGGATGAGCGACTGCCAGCCAGACGCGCCGTCGATGGCCGCCGCCTCGGTGAGCTCGCCCGAAATATTCTGGATGCCCGCGATGTAGATGACCATCATATAGCCCACAAGCTGCCAGTTCATCAGCACGACCAGCCCCCAGAAGCCGTATTTGGCCGAGAAGGTGATGTCCACCCCGAAGCGGAGCAGAAAGCCGTTGATGATGATCTGCCAGATATAGCCGAGCACGATGCCGCCGATGAGGTTGGGCATGAAAAAGACGGTGCGGAAGAGGTTGGTGCCCTTCATCGCGCGGGTGAGCAGCATGGCGAGCGCGAAGGAGAGCAGGTTGATGGTGATCACCGAGACGACGGTGAATTTCACGGTGAACCACAGGGCGTTGAGGAAGTCTCTGCTGCCGGTAAACGCCTTGACGTAGTTGGCAAGCCCCACCCACTGGGTGTTGGTCACCGTTGTAAACTCGGTAAACGAGAGGTAGACGCCCATCACGAACGGGATGAGAAACGAGATGGCGAACGCGATGAACGTCGGCAGCGCGAAGAAGGCGAAATACTTTCTCAGCGTTTTTGACATGACATCCCCTCCTGTCGGATAACAAATGCCGTCCCGCACCGCGGGGTGCGGGACGGCGGGAAGATCAGCGGATGGGACAGCGCCCGCTGTTACAGGTTGCTTTCAGCCTTCCACTCGTCGACGACCAGCGTCTTGACGTCGTCCCACGTCTTGGTGCCCTGCGCGTACTGGAGCAGCGCGGCGCCGAAGTCGTCCTTAAAGGTCTGGCTCGGGAAGACGAGGAACGCGCTCCACGGCACGGAGGAGACGCCCTCCTTGCTCATCCAGGCGCTGACTTCCCTGGCGAGCGGGTCGGTCGGGCGCTCATCCTCGGCAAAGGTGTCGAACGGGGCGATAAAGCCGAGCTTGTTGGTGACGAAATCCTTGCCCGTGTCGGAGGAATAGAGCCAGTAGATGAAGTCGGCTGCCAGCTTCTGCTTTTCGGCGGGAGCCTGGCTGTTGATTGCAAAGAAGTTTTCGGTGCCGACGCAGATTCCCTGGGACTCCTCGCCGTCCACGCCGATATAGATCGGCATAAACTTGATGTCCTCCTCCTTGACGGTGTTGCCCTCGACCTCGGCGATCTGGCTCCACGCCCAGTTGCCGTTCTGGACCATCGCGCACTGTCCGAGCGCGAATTCCGCCATCGAGTCGGCGACCTGCTTGCTGCCGAGCAGCTTGGGATCGACGGTCGAGTTGTTCAGATAGAGGTCGAAGATGTTCTTGTAGTTGTCGCCGTACTGGAAGGTGATCTCCTTGGTGGCGTCGGTCGAGAGGTCGACGTTGTTGGCCTCGAACTCATAGTGGACCGGCAGGTTGGCCAGGTGGGTCTGCCAGCGCCAGTCCTCGCCGGGCTTGAGGGAGGTGGAGGCGAAGACGCCCTTGATGCCGAGCTGGTCCTTCTTGGCGGTCATGTCCTCGACGACCTCCTTGAGCTTCTGGAAGCTGCGGATCTCATCCATCGACTTGGCCTTCGCGCCGTCGAGGGCAAAATACTTCTCCATGATCGCGTTGTTGTAGATGATGCCGTAGCCCTCGACCACGTAGGGGATGCCGACGACCTTGTCGCCGTCGGTGATGGCCAGGCCCTTGTCGGTCAGGTGCTGGTAGAGCTCGGTGCCCGAGAGGTCGGCGCAGTAGTCCTTCCAGTTGGCGTAGCCCTTGGGGCCGTTGATCTGGAAGAGGACGGGGGCGTCCGCCTTGGCGATCTCGGATTTGAGGGTCTGCTCGTAGGTGCCCGACGCGGCGGTCACGACGTGCAGCTTGACGCCCGTCTCCGCCTCGTAGGCCGCGGCGATCTCGTCATAGACCGGGGCGATCTCGGGCTTGAAGTTGAGGTAGTAGAGCTCGCCGCCCGCGGCAGGCTGGGTGGCCTGGTCGCCCGAGGTCGTGCCGCTGGGGTCGGCCGCGGGGGTGCTCGGCGTGCCGGTGCCGCCGGTGGAGCCGCAGGCCGCCAGCGTGGCGAGCATCGCAATCGCAAGGATCAGTGCCAATAATTTTTTCATTCTGGTTTCCTCCTGTTATCGGTTGTGTGTACGGATCAAACCATAGGCTGCAAATGTTTGCCGAAACGTTTCCGGTAACGCTACCGGAAACGTTTCCAGTTGACGCTTTCAATATATCCTCTCTGGAAAAAAAGTGCAAGAGCATTTGATGAAAAATAGCAGGATACCTAAACATATCCGGCCCCTTTTAGGTGACGTGCACAATTTCCCCGCCGGCCGCGCGCGTCAGCGCGGCGCCTGTGGATTATTTTACGCCATGCCGAAGGAATTATTGATCGAAAAGCAAATTTTCATGCAGCCTGCCCCGGAAAAACGCGGCTTTTTCGCCGCACGCCCGCGTTCTTTTACAAAATACAGCCGCATATAGATTAGTAGACAGAACGCAGGGGAGGTTTCGCTTTGAAAGGTTTGCCGGAGGAGCGCGCGATCACGTTCGCCCACTATATCATTGACAACAATACCACCGTACGGGCTACCGCCAAGGAATTTCATATATCGAAATCGACGGTACATAAGGACGTAACCGACCGGCTCAAAAAGATCAACCCGCTGGTATACGCGCAGGTCAAGGAGGTGCTCGACCGCAACAAGTCGGAGCGCCACATCCGCGGCGGCATCGCCACCCGGGAGAAATACGCGCGCCTCAAAACCCACGCCTGATCAAACGCAAACGAAAGGCCCGCCGCGGATGCAGCTGCATCCGCGGCGGGCCGTGTTCTTTTTTCAGAGCAGTTTCACGTAGAACCGCCGGGTGCGCGGGCCGTCGAACTCGCAGAAGTAGACCGCCTGCCACACGCCGAGCACCGGCCGCCCGTTTTCGACCGGGAGCAGCACCCCCGGGCCCACCGCGCTCGCCCTGAGATGGGCGGCGGAGTTGCCCTCCGCGTGGCGAAACTCCGGCCGGTCGGGGTAGGCCCGCTCAAGCCCGAGCAGCATGTCGGACACGACATCGGGATCGCTGTTCTCGTTGACGGTGATTCCCGCGGTCGTGTGCGGGCAGTAGACGAGGCAGGCCCCGTCGGTGACGCCGCAGGCCTCGACCGCCTCGCACACCCGCGCGGTCACGTTGTAAAAGCCCTGCCGCCCCGTCTGGAGCGTGTATTCACAGAGCATCCGTCCCCGCCTCCCCTCCGCGCAGGTACGCGCCGCCGCTGCCCGGCTTCCAGCTTCCGCCGCCCGCGCCGATCTCGAAATGCAGCTTCGCGATGCCGAGGTCGACCGCCTGGGAGGCGTAGTCGGGGACCGACGCGCTGACCGCGCCGTCCCGCCAGACAAAGCGGACCGGCTGCCGGTTGAGGGCGGAGGGCGCGCGCCGGACGGCGCGCATCCCCGCCGCGAACCAGTCGGGCGGCGTCTCCCCGCCCGCGTCGTAGAGCGCCTCCAGCGGCTTGGTCGAGCGGTGGACCATCCGGTAGATGAACCGCTCCTTCCCGCCAAGCTCCGCGGACACGTGCCCGACCGTAATCACGCAGACGAGCTCCTCGTCGGGGAGCAGGCGGCAGGGGCAGGCCGCCCGGTCGAAGGTGCCGCCCACCCAGCAGGTGCCGAGCCCGAGCCTGGTGGCCTCCAGGACGAGCTTCTCCCCCCAGTAGCCCACCTTCTCCCGCAGGCAGAGGTCCGCGCGCCTGCCCGCCATCGCGAAATAGCTGTTCACGCCCGAAAACATGCCGTAGCTGCGGCGAAAGCCCCGGAACGCCTCCGCGCCCTCCCGGACAAGCTCGACGCGCAGCCCGGCGCGCCGGTTGTATTCCCCCACCAGCGTGAGCAGCGCGCCCGAGGTAAAGGGCTCCAGCGGCGTCTCCAGATAGCTGCGGCGGGAAATCCGCCGCTCGACGGCCTCCAGGTCGGTCATATCCTCACTCCCCGATGATCTTGATCAGCACCCGCTTGTCGCGTTTGCCGTCGAATTCAAAATAGAAGATCTGTTCCCACGTCCCGAAATCGAGCCTGCCGTCCGTCACGGCCACGACCGTTTCCCGGCCCATGACCGTCCGCTTGAGGTGCGCGTCGGCGTTGTCCTCGCAGCCGTTGTGGCGGTACTGGGCGTAGGGCTTTTCGGGCGCGAGCTTTTCCAGCCACACCTCATAGTCGTGGTGCAGCCCGCTTTCATCGTCGTTGATGAAGACGCTTGCCGTGATGTTCATCGCGTTTGCGAGCAGCAGGCCCTCTTTGATCCCGCTCTCCCGCAGCGCCTCCTCAACCTGCGGCGTGATGTTGACGAGCCCGCGCCGGGCGGGCAGGCGGAAATGCAGCTCCTTGCGGTAGGATTTCATCGGCAGCGCCCCCTTTGCATTTATTATAACACGCGTCCCCGGCCGGTACAACGTCGCATCCGGTCATCTTTTGTTCACAATCCCGGCCACAGTGAGGACACAGTTTGTTCATATTCTTGCGCTATGATGGTCTTTTAAATATGAACGACAGAGGGGGAGTGGGAGTCCGCCATGAAGCAGGATATGGACTACCGATTTGCCAATGAAAACATTCCAAAACTGATCTTATCGCTTTCCGCGCCGGCGATCGCGGCGCAGGTGATCAACGCGCTCTACAACGTGGTCGACCGGATGTACATCGGGCGGATGCCCGGGAACGGCACGGTCGCGCTGACCGGCGTGGGGCTGGCGTTCCCGATCATCATGGTCATTTCGGCGTTCGCGGCGCTGGTCGGGTACGGCGGCGCGCCGCTCGCCTCGATCAAGATGGGCGAGGGCAGGCGCGACAAGGCGGAGGAGCTGATGGGCAACTGCTTTACCATGCTCGTGGGCGTCGCGGTCCTGCTGACCGTGGTGCTGATGATCTTCAAGACGCCGCTCCTGAACCTCTTCGGCGCGAGCCCCGACACGCTGCCCTACGCGGACAGCTACCTGGAGATCTACCTGATCGGCACGATCAGCGTGCAGATCGCGCTGGGGATGAATCAGTTCGTCTCGGCGCAGGGCTTTGCCAAGACCGCCATGCTCACCGTCTGCATCGGCGCGGCGCTCAACATCGTCCTCGACCCCATCTTCATCTTCGCGCTGGATATGGGCGTGCGGGGCGCGGCGCTCGCCACCATCCTCTCCCAGACGGTCTCCGCGGTGTGGGTGCTCCTGTTCATCTCCTCCAAGCGCTCCAACCTGCGTTTGCGGGCGCGCAACTTCCGCGTGAGCCCCAAGGTCGCGGGACCGGTGCTGGCGCTCGGGCTTTCCCCCTTCATCATGCAGAGCACCGAAAGCCTTGTGCAGGTCACCTTCAATTCCTCGCTCCAGAATTACGGCGGCGACGCCTACGTCGGCGCGATGGTCATCATGAGCAGCGTCATGCAGTTCTTTATGATGCCCATCATGGGCCTCGCGCAGGGCTCCCAGCCGATCATCAGCTTTAACTACGGCGCGGGGAACCACGGGCGCGTCAAGCAGGCGATCAAGTACATGACCGCCTTCTGCGTGACCTTCGGGATGCTGCTGTGGATCATTATGGTCTTTTTCCCGCAGCTGCCCATCCGCATCTTTACCGGCGACCCCGCCGTCATCGCCCTCACCTCCCGGCTGATGCGCATCTTCTTCCTCGGCATGGTGGTCTTCGGCTTCCAGATGTCCTTCCAGCAGGTGTTCATCGCGCTCGGCCAGGCGAAGGTCTCCATCTTCATCGCCATGCTGCGCAAGCTGATTCTGCTGATTCCGCTCGTGCTGATCCTGCCGCATTTCATCACCCCGCAGACGACCGGCGTCATCATCGCCGAGCCGATCGCCGACATCACCGCCGCACTCACCTGCTGCGCGCTCTTCGCCTGGAAGTGCCGCCGGCTGCTGAACGGCGCCCCGGAAACTCCTCCGCAGGAGCAGTAAACGCCATCAAAACGGCCCGCCGGTTTCGCATCCGCGAAGCCGGCGGGCTTTGTCATTGCGCCTGAGCGGTGGGAAACGCCGGGGCGCTCACGCGGCCCAGCCGTCCTCGAGGTCCCGAAGCGCCTCCTGTTCGGTGTCGGCCGAGAATTGGAACCTTCCAAGCCGGTCGTACACTTCCACGTGCCCCTGCACCCACCTGATCTGATAATCCGCCATTGCCGACACTCCTTTCCGTGTTGTGCGCGGTCCTGTTCCCGTGTTTCGTTCAGTCCTCCCGGACGGCCTGGAGGTAGCGCTTTTCGGTGCGGTAACCCTCCCGGGCGGCCTTCCGGCACTGTCCCATCATATAGCGGTAAAACCCGTAGCTTCCCGCCAGCCAGACGATTGTTCCCAGCATCTTTTTCCCTCCTTCCATCCTTATTATAATAGGGTGAGTGTCCAATATAACGGACAGTTTGAGGGGCTTTCACTCTGCGTGCGGCAGAGATTTCCGGGTCCCGCCCCGGCGGCGGTTTGGGATTTGCCGCGCTGCGCCCGGCGGGGCTTTCACGGGAATTGCCGCCCGTGGGCGGCAAGAATCACGAGCGCGTTCCGCCGCGCGTCACGGGTTCCTTTTCGGACGGACGAAAAGGAACCAAAAGTCCGCCTAAGAACCCTCCGCCGGGTTCTTAGGAATCTCCGGGAGTACCTTGCCAGTACCCGCAGGTTACCGCCGCTCCCCACGGGTACACCAGCTGAAGGCTCAATTCAGGTTGCGGGTGCACCCAACGATGGAAACAACGGTGCGGCGAACTTGCCGGGTGGGGGCACACGGGGGAGGGTCGCTGACCCTCCGCCCGTGAGGCGCACGCGCATCGGCTTGACCGATCGCGGGGTCAGTTGCGGGCAGGGGCCGCAACTGACGTGCGCCTTGCGCTCCCAACGACCGAAGCCGGATGGCACGCCGGGGACCCGCGGCGGAAAACAACGCCCGTTCCGGGCGTTCGCGCGCTCTGCGCGTGTGCGCGGCAAAGCCGCGCAGTTTTCCGCCTCCCCGTGGGCGCTGCGCGCCGCGCAAAAGCGGCCGTGCCTCCCCGGATGCACTTCCGATACGGTTCCGGAGACTCACCGGCAGAGGCATTGCGCCCGCGGCGCGGCGGCGGGCGGGCTGCTGTAGGCTCGTTCGCTCATCCGTGACGGGGCGCCGCCGACTTTGGCCGCAGGCCAACCGGAGGCGGCGCGGGGGTCGCAGGGGCAAAGCCCCTCGTGCCCTTCTTTGGTTCCTTTCTTGGGCAAGCAAGAAAGGAACTCGCTGTCGGTCGACCACCGACAAACTCCGCCGCTCACTGAGCGGCAAATCTAAGCCCACTCTGGGGTGGGACCCGGCAAACTACACCGCTCACTGAGCGGTATGCCTAAGGACCGCCATCGGCCGGCCGCCGGCAACCTCCGCCGCTCGTTGAGCGGCAAACCCAGCCGTTCCCGCGCGGCAAAAAAGCGGCCGCCCTTTCGGGCAGCCGCTTACCTATAAATCCAATTTAAATCTCCTCCACCGTGACGACCACGGCGTCGCCCGGCTGTTTGCCGATTTTCGCGCGGATGTCCTTACGCAGGCCAAGGATATGGCAGGGCGTCCCCATGCGCACGAGGCTTCCCTCGTACAGCTCGCCGTCGAAGGCGGCCCGCACCCTGACGCGCCCCTTTCCATATACGGCGCGCACGTCGAAGGGGATTTCGACATACGCGCCGTCGATATCCGGGACTTTTTTGATGATCGCCGTAAAGGTCCGTTTCATCCAACCGCCTCCACGGATAAGATACCCGGCGGGACGCGGGGCTATTCGCTGTAGAGAGCGAGGACCTCCCGCGCGGCGGCACAGAGCCCCTGCGCCACATGGCCAGGGGAAAGGATTTTGACCTCCCCTCCGAACCCAAAGACCCACGAATAAAACTGAGGGCTCACCTGCACCTTGACGGTGGCGTTGAAGTGCGCGTCGTCCGCCCGTGAGAGGAAGGCGTCCTTGCCGAAGCGGTCGAGCACCACGCCGGCCAGATGATTGACGAACCGCAGCCGGACGGTTTCCTCCTCGCCGCCGAACATCCCGAACACCCGCTTGGAATAGAGCGCCATGTCAAACCGGTCGAAATGCTCCTGCCCGTCCCGCCGTTCTGCGGTGAGCTGGATTTCAGCCATTTTGTCGACACGGTAGTGCTTGATGATGTCCGCCTCGCTGTCGAACCCGATCATATAATAGTTTTCATCGTCCCAGGTCAGCGCCCACGGGCTGATGCGGTAGCGTTTTCCATTGCGGCGGAACTGCTTTTTGAGCGGCCCGCCCTCCTCCGAAAAGTCGACCGCCCACTCGAAGTAGCGGAAGCTGATCTTTACGCCAGCCGTGATTGCCGCATGGATCTTGTCGACGTTGTAGTAGATGCTTTCGTTCATCGTCTTGATGCGGTTGGTGACAAACACCTGCCGCTGGAGCAGCCGCGCCTCGTGCACGCTCGCAAGGCTTTCCACCTTTTTAATCAGCTCGGTGGATTTTTTGTGGGTGATGAATTTGGAGGACTGCACCGCGTCGACCAGCAGCTTGAGCTCGGGCAGCTGGAAGGTCCGGTTCGCGATGAAGTATTTGTGCCCCGTGCGCTCGACGTCCAGCCCGTAAACGCGCAGCATTTCGAGGTCGTCGTAGATGCTCTTGCGCTCCGCCGTGACGCCGTAACCGCCGAGCGCGTCGAGGATCTCCGGCAGCGTGAGCCCGTGCTCGTCGTCGGTGCGTTCGAGCAGGATCTTCATGAGATAGAGCAGCTTCAGCTTCTGATTCGGATTTTTCGGCATTTTCCCGCCCCCTTTACAGTCCCATTGTAACAAATTTCCTGTCCAATAAACAGCCCTCTTTTTACCCTTGCCGGGGCGGGTCCCGCGTGGTATCATAGTAACAGCGCGAACCGGGGGGAGGCTTTCGGGATGGAAAACGGGACATGCTATGCATATCTGCTGCGCTGTGCCGACGGCACCCTTTACGCGGGCTGGACGAACGATCCCGCCGCCCGGCTCGCCGCCCACAACGACGGCCGCGGCGCGAAATACACCCGCGGGCGGCTTCCGGTGGAGATGGTCTACCGCGAGGCGTTCGAGACCAAAGCCGAAGCCATGCGCCGCGAGTGGGAACTCAAACAGATGACGCGGGCCCAAAAGCTCGCGCTGATCGCACACGGGGCCGAGCGCCCGCCGTCGTCTCAAAAAGGGGCTTTTTGAGACGACGCCCGCGCAAAGCGCGGGCCATGCGTCCCTTCGGGACGCATGGGCGGGCGCCCCGCACCCCTGTGCCATGGGAGGAACACGAATGACGGCAAGCATCCCCGACACCGCCCTGACGCACGGCGGAAGATTCCATGCGGACGACGTTTTTTCGGCCGCGCTTTTAAAGCTCCTCAACCCATCCGTCCAAATCACCCGGGTGTTCGACGTACCCGAAAACTTCGACGGGCTCGTCTTCGACATCGGATGGGGAAGATTCGACCACCACCAGAAAAACGCGCCCGTGCGGCCCAACGGCGTGCCCTACGCGGCGTTCGGCCTGCTGTGGAAGGAATTCGGCGCGGGGCTGGTCGGCCCCGAGGAGGCCGAACGGTTCGATTTCCATTTCATCCAGCCGCTCGACCTCGACGACAACACCGGCTGCGGCAGCGAGATCGCCGGGCTGATCGGCGCGTTCAACCCGAGCTGGGATTCGGACAGGTCGCCCGACGACTGCTTCGCGGAGGCGGTCGCCTTTGCAGAGGTGATTCTGGAGAAGCGGTTCGAGGGCATCTGGAGCATCCAGCGCGCCCGCGCGCTCGTGGAACGCGCGCTCGGCGAAATGAGGGACGGGATCGTGATCCTGCCCACCTTCGCCCCCTGGAAAATGGCGCTCGTGCCCTCCCCGGCGGAGTTCGTGGTCTATCCCTCCCAGCGGGGCGGATACAGTGCGCAGGCGGTGCCGAACGACGACGAGACGCACAGCCTCAAGCACCCCTTTCCCGCCGGGTGGGCGGGCCGCTCCGAGGAGGAGCTTCCCCGGATTTCCGGAATCGAAACGCTGCGCTTCTGCCACAACAACCGGTTTCTGATCGCGGCGGGAACGCTGGAGGACGCCGTCCGCGCGTGCGAAGCCGCGCGGCGGGAAAAATAGAGACGGAGGAAACGATGATGACGGAATATGAATCCATTCAGGAGCTGCCGCGGGAAAAGCTGCTCGAGCTTTGCGAAATGTTTTCCAAGAACTGGCTTGCGCTAGACGGGCTGTGGTTCCAGTCGATCGAACACAAGCGCGGCATGGACGAGGCGGTCGGGCACGACGTGAACGCGTGGGCGCGCTTCACCGAAACCGAGGCGCGGCGGATCAAGGAGTTTCTCGGCCTGCCCGAGCTGGCGGGGCTCGAGGGCCTGCGGCGCGCGCTGGCCTTCCGGCTCTACGCGCCGCTCAACCGCCACGAGACGGTGCTCGAGGGCAATACCCTCACCTTCCATGTGCGGTCCTGCCGCGTGCAGGACGCGCGCGCCCGCAAGGGGATGCCCTACCACCCCTGCAAGCCGGTGGGGCTCGTCGAGTACACGAATTTCGCCCGGGTCATCGACCCGCGCATCACCACCGAGGCGGTCAGCTGCTACCCCGACATGACCGACGAATCGAGCCGCTGCGTGTGGCGCTTCACCCTGGACCCCCAAAACGCCTGAGGCGGGCCGCTTAATGTCCGGATAACCTGCGAAAAACGGGAGGCCGCTTTGCGGCCTCCCGTTTTAATCTCCCGGGTTCCGTTTGGCGCTCGCCGTGCGCACGGCGAGCTTACAGATGCAGACGGCGGGCAGATATTTTTCGACGACCTCTTCCCTGCGTGGGTCGCCCGGGGAAAACCGCCGTGCCAGCAGGTCGAGCTTTTCCCGCTTTTCGGCGGGGTCGGTGACGATCGAGGCGGTCCCGGTAAAGACCGCGCTCTCATAGCGGGTGTTGTACCGCTCGGGGATCACCCTCGCCGGCCCCACCACCGTAAAGCAGACCTCCGGGCGCGCCCTGATGCAGTCGAGCTTCCGCCCGCTTTTCGCGCAGTGGAAAAAGACGCACCGCTCCTCCGGAAGCCAGACATAGTTGAGCGGGATGCCGTAGGGCCCGCCCTCCGGCGTCACGAGGGAGAGGAAGCCGTATTCCCCCTCCGCGAGGATGCGGTAGGCCTCCCGCTCGTCCAAAAACCGGTTTCCAGCCATGGCGTTCCGCTCCTTTCACCCCTCAGGGCTTCCAAAAATCATTTCCTCCACGAACCGCTCCCTGAAAACCGGGCTCTCGGTGAGGTCAAGCACCCGCGCGTCCCGCGCGAGCGCCTCCGCGTCGTCGAGCGCCCGCTGGGAGGCGGCGATCATGCAGGCGCCCATCCCGGCGGCGTTGCCCGCCGCGGACACCCGGCCCGCGAGCGCGGCGGGGATGAGGCCGACGCGCGCGGCGGCCTGCGGGTCGATCGCGCTGCCGAAGCCCCCCGCGATGTATAGGGTCTTGACGTCCGACGGCGAGAGGCCCGCCGCGTCGAAGAGGGCGTCCATCGCCGCCGCGATCGCGGCCTTGGCGAGCTGGAGCTGCCGGATGTCCCGCTGGGTGAAAACTACCCCGCCGCCGAGCGGGAAGCCCTCCTCCCAGCGCTCGTCGAGCAGGCCGGTCTCGTCAACGGCGCCCAGCTCGAGCAGCGCGGCGAGCAGGCTGACCGCGCCGGTCCCGCAGACGCCGCGCGGCGGCCCGCCGCCGATCGTCCTGCAGACGATTCCGCCGTCCCTGACGGCGGCGGCGCAGATTGCGCCGTCGGCGGCGACCATCCCGCACCGGAGCCCCGCCCCCTCGAAGGCGGGACCCGCGGCCGCGGAACAGCAGAGCGCGCCCTCTTCGGTCATGAGGGCGAGTTCGCCGTTGGTGCCCACGTCGAGGAGCAGCTCGCGGGGCTCGAGGCGGCAGGCGAGCAGGGCGCAGACGGTGTCCGCGCCGACGAACGCGCCCACGCAGGGCGCGAGATAGACGGGCGCAGCGGGCGGCAGCGTGGGGAAATATCCCCGCGCGTTATAGAGCACCCCAAATAAGCTCTGCGGGGTATAGGGCGCCGCGGCGAGCCCGGCGGGGTCGAGCCCGGCAAAGAGGTGGAGCATCGCCGTGTTGCCGGTGAGCACCACGCCGCGCACCCTGTCCGGCCGCACGCCGCGCCCGCGCAGCAGCCCGGCGAAGAGCCGGTCGAGCTGGCCGGCCAGTGCCTCCCGCAGGGGGCGGACGCCGATTTCGGCGCATTTCCCGATGCGGGTGATCACGTCGGCGCCGAAGGGGGCCTGCGCGTTCAGCTCCCCCGCTGCGGCGGGCCTGTCCGGACGCAGCGGGTCGCAGAGATACGCGGCGACCGTCGTCGTGCCGATGTCGGCGGCGAGGACATGCCCCCGCCCGAAGGGGGACTCCCCCGCCGCGGCGGGGAGCGTCCCGCCCTTCCGCACCCGCGGGCGCGGAGGGGAAAGCGCGTGGACGGTGCAGCTCCCGAGCGCCCGCGCGCAGCAGGCGAGCCGCACGTTGGAGAGCTGTTCCTCGGTCGTGAGCAGCCGCTTTTCCTCCGCGGAGAGGGGGGAGAGCTCGCCGTAGGCGGTCACCCTGCACGCCCCGCAGGTGTGCGCGCCGCCGCAGGGCAGCGAAAACCCGTGGGGCGCGAGCAAATCGGAGAGGAGCGCCGGGCCCTCCCAGGGGATCTCAAACCGCTGGCCGCCGAGGGTGGCGCAAATCCGTTTCACCGGCTCATCCCTCCCCGGGCGTCCGCGGCAGCAGCCTGCGGCAGAGCCAGCGCGCGAGCAGCGCGCTTCCCACCCCGAGCAGCGCGCCCGCGAGCAGGTCGGTCGGATAGTGGACCGACAGGTAGAGCCGGGAAAAGGCGATCAGAGCGGCCAGCGCCAGCGCGGGCACGCCCCACTTTTTGTTGAGCAGGAAGATCGCGGCCGCGCACGCGAAGGAGGACCCCGTATGCCCCGATGGGAAGGAGGAGGAGCCGGGCGGGGGGATGAGCAGCGAAACGCCGGGCAGCAGGGTGAAGGGGCGCGGCCGCTGGATCAGGTTTTTGAGCACGACTTCGCCCGAAACATAGGCGATCAGCAGCGACAGCCCGCAGAAGATGCCCGCGCGGCGGGTCTTTTTGCGGGCGAGCAGCACAAAGCAGATCACCACCCAGATGAATCCGCTGTCCCCGAGCGCGGTGATATAGGGCATCACCGTGTCGAGGAAGGGGCCGTGCAGATGTTCCGCGGCCCACCGGACGATGGTAAGGTCCATGTTCGCACCTCCTAGCAGTCCCTCTATTTTATCATGGGAACGGTAAAACAATCAATGACAAACGGGAGATTTGTTGGTATAATAAACAGGTATTCACCCGGGCGGCGCCTGTGAACCGGACGGCGGCGCGCGCCGCGCGTCCAAAGCCCGCCGCCCGCTGAAAAGAATTTATCGTGTCTGGAGGAACAGCCATGTCCATCGCCAAGGAAGCCATGCTCAAGCTGCAAAACGGCAGCGACGTGCGCGGAATCGCCACCGAAGGGGTCGAGGGTCAGCACGTCAACCTGACGGGCGAGGCCGTCAACCTGATCGCGCAGGCGTTCGCCCTGTGGCTCGCGCAGAAGAAAAACGCCGCGCCCTCCGCCCTCAAGATCGGCGTGGGGCACGACTCGCGTGTCTCCGCGCCCGCGCTGAAGGCGCAGGTGCTCGAGGGACTCGCCGCGCAGGGCGCCGCCGCCTACGACTGCGGGCTCGCGTCCACCCCGTCGATGTTCATGTCGATCGTCTTCCCCGAGACGCAGTACGACGGCGCCGTCATGATCACCGCGAGCCACCTGCCCTACAACCGCAACGGGCTCAAGTTTTTCGACGCGGACGGCGGCCTGGAGAGCCGCGACATCACCGATCTGCTGCTCACCGCCGCCTCCCTCACGCCCGCCCGGGCGGACCTCTCCAAGGTGCAGCGGACCCCGCTGCTCTCCCTCTACGCGAACAGCCTGCGGGAAAAAATCCGCCTGGGCGTCGGCGCGGAGGACTATGAGAATCCGCTCGCGGGCCTGCATGTGGTGGTCGACGCGGGCAACGGCGCGGGCGGCTTCTTCGCCGAGCAGGTGCTCGCCCCGCTGGGCGCGGATACCGCGGGCAGCCAGTTTCTCGAGCCGGACGGCACCTTTCCCAACCACATCCCCAACCCGGAAAACGCCGCGGCGATGGACGCCGTGCGCACCGCGACGGTCGAAAACCACGCCGACCTCGGCATCATCTTTGACACCGACGTCGACCGGATGTCGGCGGTGCTGTCGGACGGCTCGGAGGTCAACCGCGACGCGATCATCGCGATGATGGCGGCCATCCTCGCGCCCGACTATCCGGGCGGGACGATCGTCACCGACTCGGTCACCTCCGACCGGCTGACCGGCTTTCTGGAAAACACGCTGCACCTCAGGCACCACCGCTTCAAACGCGGCTACAAGAACGTCATCAACGAGCAGAAGCGCCTCAACGCCGAGGGGGTCTCCTGCCCGCTGGCAATCGAGACCTCGGGCCACGGCGCGCTCAGCGAGAACTACTACCTAGACGACGGCGCGTACATGGCGGTCAAGCTGCTGATCGCGGCGGCGCGCGCCAGGCGGGAGGGCAAAAGGATCGACGCGCTGATCGAAAAGCTGCCCTCCGCGTACGAGACGCGGGAATACCGCATGAACCTGCTCGGCGACGACTTCAAGGCCTACGGGCTCGACGTGCTCGCCCAGTTCGAGGCGCGCGCCAGGGCGGCCGGCTACGCGGTCGCGCCCAACTCCTACGAGGGGGTGCGCCTCTCCTTCTCCGGCCCGGAGGTGAAGGGCTGGCTGCTGCTCAGGCTGTCGCTGCACGACCCGCTCATGCCGCTCAACCTCGAGGGGGAGCGCCCCGGCGACTGCGACCGGCTCGTCGCGGTCGTGAAGGAGCTGCTCGCGGGCTACGACCGGCTCGACCTGTCCCCGCTCGATCAATAGGGCCCGGACGCGTCCCGGCGGACAATTTCGCCGCCGTTTCCCGCGGCGCGGCCCTTGATTTTGGGCGCGGATCCCGATATAATAGGGCTTTAGGGACCCATATGAGTACGAGAGGATGTCGTCACGTTGAATCACAGTGAAAAAACGATGGAGAAAATCGTCAACCTCTGCAAAAGCAGGGGCTTTGTCTATCCGGGTTCGGAGATCTACGGAGGGCTTTCCAACAGCTGGGACTACGGCCCGCTCGGCGTGGAATTCAAAAACAACGTCAAGCGCGCCTGGTGGAAAAAATTCGTCCAGGAGAGCCCCTATAACGTCGGGCTCGACTCGGCCATCCTGATGAACCCGCAGGTGTGGGTCGCGTCGGGGCATGTGGGCGGCTTTTCCGACCCGCTGATGGACTGCAAGGACTGCAAGACCCGCCACCGCGCCGACAAGCTCATCGAGGACGCCACCGGCGAGATCGCCGACGGCTGGTCCAACGAGCAGATGTACGACTACATCAAGGAGCACGGCATCACCTGCCCCGAATGCGGCAGCGCGAATTTTACCGAAATCCGTAAGTTCAACCTGATGTTCAAGACCTTCCAGGGGGTCACCGAGGACGCCAAGAGCGAAATCTACCTGCGCCCCGAGACGGCGCAGGGCATCTTCGTGAACTTCATGAATATCCAGCGCACCACCCGCAAAAAGGTGCCCTTCGGCGTCGCGCAGGTGGGCAAGAGCTTCCGCAACGAGATCACCCCCGGCAACTTCATCTTCCGCATCCGCGAGTTCGAGCAGATGGAACTGGAGTTCTTCTGCAAGCCGGACACCGACCTCGAATGGTTCCAGTACTGGCGCAGCTTCTGCGAAAACTGGCTCCTGGCCCTCGGCATGGCCAAGGACAACATGCGCCTGCGCGACCACGCGAAGGAGGAGCTCTCCTTCTACTCCAAGGCGACCACCGACATCGAGTACCTCTTCCCGTTCGGATGGGGCGAACTGTGGGGGATCGCCGACCGCACCAATTACGACCTCTCCCGCCACGCGGAGTGCTCGGGCAAGGCGCTCGACTATTTCGACCCCGAGACGAACGAGCGGTACGTCCCCTATGTGGTCGAGCCGTCGCTCGGCGCGGACCGCGTCGCGCTCGCCTTCCTCTGCGACGCCTACGACGAGGAGGTCGTCGGCACCGACGCGAAGGGCAAGGAGGACGTGCGTGTCGTCATGCGCCTGCACCCGGCGCTCGCCCCCTTCAAGGCGTGCGTGCTGCCCCTCTCCAAAAAGCTCGCCGAGGGCGCCGGAAAGATCTACGAGTCGCTCTCGAAGGAATTCATGGTCGACTACGACGACGCGGGTTCGATCGGCAAGCGGTACCGCCGCCAGGACGAGATCGGCACGCCCGTCTGCATCACCTACGATTTCGACAGCGAGACGGACGGCTGCGTGACCGTCCGCGACCGCGACACGATGGAGCAGGAGCGCATCCCCGTCTCCTCCCTCGGCGATTACCTCAAGGCGAAACTTGCGTTCTGATCCCCGCCGCCGGGCCGGCCCCAATCCGCCCGGCGCGCCGCCTTGACACCCGCCGCGCGGTATGCTATGATGACATTTGCGGCACGCGACTTTGTCGCGTGCCGCAAGCATTTTTCGGGGTGTAGCGCAGTTGGTAGCGCGCCTGCTTTGGGAGTGCCGTGCCGCTATCCGGGGCGGGAGAAAGCGAAACGCCGAAAGCCGTTGGGACACGGGCGGTTGCGGGACTAAACCGTTGCTTGAAAAGCGCCTCAAAATTGCATCTGACCACAGCTTTGACCACAGACAGCAGAATTTCCGGAAACGGAAAAATCAAATATCCGGGTGTAGCGAAGTTGGTATCGCGCCTGGTTTGGGACCAGGAGACCGCGCGTTCGAGCCGCGCCACTCGGACCAAAACCCCACTGAAATCAATGATTTCAGTGGGGTTTTGCATTAAATAGTCCGGTTTTATACGAGCGCCTGTCAGCGGCTTTGAGGGCCGTCAAATCTGGCTTTTCTTTGTTTATTGCAACGCAGAATTTGCGGTCGGCAGCGTCTGCATGAGGGCATAGAACTGCTCGGGTCTGCCGGTGCTGAAATACTGATACCACGCTTCCAGTGTGTCCTCCTGAAAGACGTTCAGATGCGCAAGGATCTGCTTTGCCCACAGCAGGCCACCGGTGGCGCTGGCGGTGATCAGGTTGCCGTCCGCCTCGGATATGGCGCTTTCAGGTTGTTCTCTGGGGCTTTCTATGATAAACTGTACACACATAAATGAGAGCACGGGTCTGCCGCTGATATTTTGCGTATGAGGGGACATATTATGAGTCTTTTTGAAATTCTAAAAGGCGAACAGCCCGGTATTATTCGGACGCTTTTGAACTATGAAAATGCAGGGCAGTTTGGTGAATTTTCAACAGAATTTGCCTTGACGAACAACAACCTTGACGGCGACTTCTCTGTATTAAAGAATATCTACGTCCCGATGAAAGGGAAAACAACGGAAATCGACTTGCTTTTGGTTCACGAGAAAGGAATCTTTGTGTTTGAAAGCAAGAATTACAGCGGCTGGATATTTGGCGATGCCGAGCAGCTTAATTGGACACAATCGTTGCAAAACGGTGAAAAACACAGGTTTTATAATCCGATTCGTCAAAACCGTACGCATATCAAAGCGCTGGCGGAATACTTAGGGATGCCTATTTCAGCGTTTACTTCCTATATTGTTTTTTCAGAGCGGTGCAGTTTGAAGAAGGTTCCTGACGACACCGCAGACGTTATCATTGTACGTCGTCCCAATATGCTGAAAAAACTGCGCGCCACGTTAAATAAATCTCTACCAATCTATTCTCATGAAGAGATTCGATCAATGACAGAAAGGCTCAGCGGATTAACAAATAAGAGTGAAGCCGAGAAGCTGCAGCATATTGAAGCCATTAACACAAAGTGTCCTTTTTGCGGCAGCGAATTAGTGTTGCGAAAGGGGAAATATGGTTCCTTCTGGGGATGCAGCACATACCCAAAGTGCAAATTTACCCGCCAAGTGAAGTAGGGAGGATGGTACTGAAGCTTGCGTATTTTGATCGACGCGGACGGCTATCCCGTTGTAGACGAGACTCTAAACATTGCAAAGCAATTTGCCCTGGAGTGCCTGATCCTCTGCGACACCTCACACTGCTTTGAGCGGAAGGGCGCGCAGACGCTGATGTTCTCCAAGGGGGCTGACAGCGTGGACTTTGCCTTGGTGAACCTGCTACGCCCCGGCGACGTGGTGGTGACCCAGGACTATGGCCTGGCCGCCATGTGCCTGGCCCGTAGTGCCCTGGCGCTGAATCAGGACGGCATGGAGTACACGGCGGACAACATCGACGCCCTCCTGCTGGTGCGGCACACCGCCAGGAAGATCCGCAGTGCCGGAGGCAGGCTGAGAGGCCCCGTCAAGCGCACAGCGGCGCAGGACAGGGTCTTTTCAGAGGCGCTCACGGAATTGGTGCAAAGTCGGCAAAGACAAGGGTTTTGGGGTGAAAAAATATAGATTTTGTATTTGATACTACTGTCAAATTTGAGTGGTTTCGAAGCCATCTGTTCTTTATTTACAGCAACGCAGATTTTTACCTGAAAAGACTACTTGACTTTTCGCCCCGCCAGAGCTTACATACACTTGCGGGGTTTCCCCGACAATAAAAAACGTCATGGCAGGCTGATGTGTTCGCACCACACCAGCCCTGCGCTAAGGTGAATCAGCCACCCTGCACAACCGTAAAACGGCGCCACGACAAGGCCAGTATACCGCTTTTGTCGCGGCGGCACAAGTATCAAACTTTGCGCGTGCATGGGTTCCGGGGCGTGAGGCCCCCGCCTTTGCATGCGCTTTTGACGATACGGGAAATTCCCGACTCTTTCTGAAAGGTCGGGATATGATGAACATTTTTGAGACACACGAGGGGTTCTCCGGGCGCTTCGACCCGGACTCCACGGGCGGGACGCTCCTGTCCCTGCTCACGCTGGCGGGGGACATCCGCTTGAAACTGGGCAGGCAGGGCTACTTACTGGACAGCTACCTCTCCCTTTTCCTGGAGGGGGCGAACGCGATGCTGGCGTATGAGGCGGGGAGCGACGGCTTTGAGCGGGGCGGCGAATTGCGGAGCCTGTGCTTCGATGTGCTTGACCGGGACGGCACGGAGAGGGACCACCCCTTCTATGAAACGGCGCTGAACGCCCAGATCGGCCGGGTGGACATCATGCGCTGTCAGGAGCGCCAGACGCGGATGAACCTGCTGTACGCCTCCCTTGCCGACGAGTTTCTCCCCTTTGCGGTGAAGCACTTTCTGCGGGAGGCGGAGAGCAGGATCGGTAATAACTGCGACATCCCTTAGCTGACAGATCTATACCGGCGTATCTCAGATGCAGCCGGGGAGCCGCTGATGGAGATGCTCAACCTGCGGTTGAAACAGCGGTTTCTCACGGCTCCGCTGGTTACTGTCTTCGTGCAGGGAGCCACGAACGACTTGCTCTACTGCCTGCTCCACCGGGACAGCGAGACCAACAAGCAAATATTCCAGTTCTTAATGGAGAGGCAATCGTAAGTTTTGAGACAAGTGCGCGGCGATGATGTGGAAATATCATTGCCGCGCATTTGTCTTATTTTCTTTCTGTCGCCTTTTTCTTCGCCTCGGAGATTTCCGCCTTCATCTGCACGATCAGCGCTTTTAACTTCTCCTCACACTCCGCCCTCGTCTTAGCATAGACATTCCGGGCATGCTTCTTGCCGTCGGGCCACATGGGAGAGTACCTGCCCTCGTACAGGTGGTCGTTGATCTCGCTGACACAGCCCGTACCGGGCTTGCGCTTATGCCCTAAGTACGGCTTGAAGTCGGTCATCCTCGCCGGTTCCGTCTGGACTGAGGGTAACTCTTCCTCTGGTGCCTCCGCCTTGCCGATACCCCGGTCGATGTTGACGGCGGCGGTGTGCCGCATATCGTCCGTGATATGGGTGTAGATGTCCAGCGTGGTTGCCGCCGACACATGCCCCAGCATGGCCGAGAGAGTCTTCACGTCCATGCCGTTTTGCAGGGACAGTGTGGCGAACGTGTGGCGCAGATCGTGAAAGCGGACGTGCTTACACCCGGCGTGTTCCAGTATGAGCTGGAGCCTCCTGCGTACCGCGCAGGGTGTCATAGGGCAGTCCTCCTTCACTGGGGACGGAAACATCCAGCGGGAGTCCACCGTTTCACGGTACTCCTTCAGCACCGCCACCACCGCAGGCGGCAGAGTCAGCTTGCGGATGGAGGTCTTGGTTTTCGGCGTGCTGAGCTGGAGTTCACCATTCACATCGTAGATCTGTTTGTTCACGTTCAGCACGCCGGTCTTGAAGTCCAGATCGTCCCATTGGAGTGCCATCAGCTCCCCACGGCGCAGGCCGGTGGCCAGGTCCAGGAGGAACAGCTCATAGTAGCCCTCCGTCTTGGCCTGGATGAGAAACCTTTGGAGTTCCTCCCGGTCCAGCACCTGCATCTCCCGCGCCTTCTTGGGCGGCAGTTTACAGCCGATGGCGGGGTTTGTGCGGATCAGCCCCTCCTGCACCGCCTTTTCCAGCGCGGTACGGCAGGTGGCGTGGCACATTCTGACCATCCGGTCGGACAGTCCCTCGCCATGCAGGTCGGTGAAGCGTTTCCGCCCCGTCTTCTTGAGGCGCGCGTAGAACTGCTGGAGGTCGTTCTGCGTCAGCTTGTTCAGTGGGATATCTCCCAGCGCCGGTATGATGTGCAGGCGGATGCGGCCCTCATAGCCCGCCTGGGTGGTGGGACGGAGCTTGGGCTTGGAATGGTTTTCATACCAGTATTCCAGCCAGTCCCCGAAGGGCATCTCGGGCCGCAATTTTCCTAATTTTACCCCGCCGCAGGATTCCTTGAGTGCCTGGAGTTTTTCCAGGCACTCATTTTTTGTCTTGGCGAGGACGTTTTTGGTTTTCGGGTAGCCGTTGTCATCGTAGTCAATGACGATGCGCCCCTCCCAGCGTCCGTCCTTGCGTAGTCTTACGGTTCCATCTCCGCTTTTTCGTTTTCTTGCCACGGTTTCAGCTCCTTTCCGAAGAGGTCTTCCATGAAGCCGCCCACGATGCCGCTGGCGGTCTTCTGCATATCCGGGGTCACATGGGTGTAGGTGTCCAGCGTGAAGCTGGCGTTAGTGTGGCCCAGGATGCCCGACAGGGTCTTGGCGTCCACGCCGCTGGCAAGAGCGTGGGTGGCAAAGGTGTGGCGCAGATCGTGGAATCGGATGTCAGGCAGGCCCGCCTGTTTCAGCAGAGTCTTCAAACGACCGTAGGCCGAGTTGGGCGACACGGGCAGCTCGGGTTTAATGGGGTTAGGAAAAATCCACTGACTGATGGACTTTTCCTTGCGCCGCCGCAAAAGCTCCGCCGTGCTCTGGGGCAGAACGATGGTGCGCATGCCCATTCCCGTCTTGGTGTCGCCCAGGGAAAACACACCCAGCTTCTTGCTGTGGAGGGTGCGGCTCACCTTCAGCGTGCCGTCCTTTTCATCGAAGTCCCGCCACATCAAGCCGCAGATTTCGCCCCGCCGCAGGCCGGTGGTCAGGTCGGTGTAGAAGAAGTCGTGCCAGATCTCGTCCCCCTCGATGATGGCGAGGAAGGCATCCAGCTCCCGATCGTTCAGCACCCGCTTGGCGCTGCCGCTCTGCTTGGGGATGGTGGCTCCCTCGGTTGGGTTCTTGGCGATAATATGCGCCTGCACCGCGTCCTTCATCGCCAGATGGAGCACGCAGTGGACGCCGCGAACCGTGGAGTCGGCAAGCTGGGTGCCCTTTTCGGGGTGCTCGTTGACGCGCCCTTCTTTTTTGAGCCGCCGGTACATTCGCTGAACGTCCTGCGTGGTGATGAGGGAGACCTGCTTACCGCCCAGCTGGGGCTTGATGTACTGCTCGATCAGAGTCCGGTAACCGCGCAGGGTGCCGGGGCGAACGGTGTCCGCCTTGTATTCCGCCATCCAGCGGTCCAGCCATTCTCCCAGGGTCATGCGGCTGTCCTCGGTCAGGTCCACGTCGTGATAGTCCTCAATATTTCGGTGGAGCTTATCCAGCAGCTCCTTCTGCGTTTTGGCGTAGACATGGCGGAAGATGGAGTCGCCGTTTTGCTTGTGGCCGATGACGATGCGGCCCTCCCAGCGGCCGTCCTCCCGCTTGCGCACCATGCCGTCGCCGGACGGTCTTCGTTTTGCCATTGTTTTCACCTCGTTTCGGGATTTGCAACACAACACATACCACAATCCGCCTCGGAAAGCTATCAAATTCGTGACTAAATTTTTACTGCTTCCAACTATCGTTCGGGTAATACCGCCCGACGATCATTCCTTGCAATATCAGTGTTTTCAAGCTATACTTGACGCATCGGCTAACACAAGGAGGCATGCTCAAATGGAGCAGGCACAGAACACCGTATACCTGACCGGCGACACCCATGGGCGCTTTGACCGTGTGATAGACTTCTGCTTATCCAAAGGAGTCACCCACGAGAACACGTTCATCATCCTCGGTGATGCCGGGTTGAACTATTTCGGCGACGGACGGGACACGCTAAACAAGGATGCTCTCTCCAAATTGCCGGTCACCTTCTTCTGCCTTCACGGAAACCATGAGATGCGCCCCGGTCCTGAGCTCGGTTATGAGTTACGCATCTACCATGGCGGACAGATCTGGGTTCAGCCCGATTATCCCAATATCATGTTTGCCATTGATGGTGAAGTCTATGATTTCTGCGGCCATGCCTGTCTTGTTATCGGCGGCGCGTACAGCGTAGACAAGTATTACAGGCTCACCAGGGGCTGGAACTGGTGGGCGGATGAGCAGCCGTCGCCGGAGGTCAAGGCCAAGGTGGAGCGGGTCCTGTCCGAGCGCGATTGGCAAGTCGATATTGTTCTCTCTCATACCTGCCCGTTGCGCTATGAACCGATTGAGGCATTCCTCCCCTCGATTGATCAGTCCACGGTGGATAAATCCACCGAGCAATGGCTCGGCGAGATTGAGCGCCGTCTGCACTATGAGCGGTGGTACTGCGGGCACTACCACATTGAAAAGGAAATTGATAAGCTCCGCTTTTTGTTTAACGACTATGCGATGATTCCTCGCACATTGTCTGCCCGCGCCTCCCGCTGACGGGAGGCGCGTTTCCTTTTACATGGACATGGTGGGGCCTGTATATTCCTCATGATCGTCTGCCCTGTGGCCCATGGCAATTTTCTTTTCCCGCTCCCGCTGTCGGAGCTTGCGGTCGACGTAGCGGATACCACCCGGACTGGACTTCGGCAGGGAGTTGTCCTGAAAGATACTGCCGATCTGGCGCAGCAGATGGGTGGCCGCCAGCAGCACGGAGGGCGGGCGGAACTGGTCCAGCCGGTCGAGGAAGAACTGTGCGTATTCGTTGCCCTGGGCGGCGGATTGTTTCAGCCATTGCTCCGCCAGCGCCTTATCCTGCGGCACCTCACGCCCCAACAGGTAGAGCTTGCCCAGCGTGTACTGGGCGAACTGGTTGCCCCTCTGTGCCGCGTCGTTCAAATATTCCAGCGCCTTTGGCACATCTCTCGGGACGATTTTCCCCCGCAAATACTCCTTGCCCAGCCGGTACCCGGCGTAGGAACGGCCGTTTTGCTGTGCCAGCTCCAGCCAGCACAGCCCCGTCGGGATATTCCGCACCAGCGGATCATCGGTGAGCAGCAGCTTGCCCAGGGCGTATCGGGCGACGTTTAATCCCTGCTCCGCCGACCGTTGAAACCAGTCCTGCGCCTTTTCCGCATCGGGAATCACCACCGTGCCGTCCCGGTAGAGTTTACCCAGGAGGTGCTGGGCATAGGGGTTGCCCGCCTGGGCGGCGCGCGCCATCTGCTCCGCGGCGTAGTCCCGTTCGTCCAAGGGCAGGTCGGCGTCGTAGATCTTGTCCCGATACTGACAGTAGAACTCTACGTTGTAGCGGGTGCTCTCCAGCTCGTCCGCTGCCGATAAGTTTTCATCCTCAAAGGTGATTTCTCCGGCGCGGATGCGCTCAGCCTCCTGAATCACCGCGTTCTTGATGGCGCGGAATTCCTTCTGCTGGGATAATTTTAGCCGCTTGCGCTCGTCGCCGCCGTAGTAGCTGTCCACCTGTCCCTGGAGCGTCAGCCACTTTTCGTAGCACTGTGCCACCGCAGGAATGCGCTCCATCTGGTCAACAATTTGGTCGGTGAGAGCTTTCAAGGGCTTCGGCAGGTAGCCGTAGCTTTTCTTGCCCCGCACCGTTTCCAACCCCTGAGCCAGCTGAAGTATCAGCGTTTCCACCTCTGGGTGGTCGCAGAGACCTGTCTGCATGGTGCACACCAACTCCAGTATTTCCCGCCGCGCCTCCCGCACCAACTCGTCCCGGCTGGCGGACTTTTGCTCGTAGACATGGAGCAGCTCCTGCTTGAAGATGTCGTTCATGAGCACGGATTTGATTTGCTGGATGCCCTCACGGGAGAGATATGCCTGCCCCGGTTTTGCCGACCACGCCATCATGTGGATGTGAGGGTGCTCGCCCTCGTCGTGGAATGCGGCGTACCAGTGGAAGTCCTTCGGCGGAATTTTCATCGCCGCCGCGATGTCGTTGCGGTGGGCGCGGATGAGGTTGCGCCACGCCTGGGCGCTGTCATAGCCCAGACGGGCGGCATCCTCCCGGTGCAGGGAAATGATGTGCGTCCAAACGTTACCGGTATAGGAGTTGAGCTCCGCCATTGCTTCCTTTAGGTTGATGCCGTCCTCGTCCCCGAACAGGCCGTGGGCGCCGAGCCGCTCAGCGCGGGGACGGGTGGCGATGTAATTCACATAGCCGTCCATCTGACTGACCGCCTGCCAGTTCTCCTCCAGCGCCATGGTGATGAGCGCGGAGGCGGTAACCTTGGTCTTGCGCTCCTCATAGCCGCCGTACTCCTCCAGCTGTTTCACGCCGGGAAAATCTTTCATGAGCTTTGCGATGAGCTGCTCCTGCTTTCGTGTGGGAGGGCGGTCATCCGTAAGCTTCTGCACATGCTCGCGGGTGCCGATGTAGTGCAGGTAGCCCCCGGCGCCGGCAGCATTCCCGCCGCCGGTGCACTTGATGTAGGGACTTTTGACGATCAGCTTTGCCATTACATCTCACCCGAATCCCTTGCCCGCTGCTCCAGTGAGAGGAGTCCATTGGTCTGTTTTACATTTTTGACACTCTCCGCCCTGCGCTGGCGAAGGCTCTCCTCGCTGAACTCATAGGCATCCGAGAGGATGCCCGCATTCATATCCAGCGCCACTGTCATCTTGAATAGCAGGCTTGACAGGCGATCCTCGAACAGTCCCAGCCGACCGTTAATGGCGGAGGTGACCTCCTTTGGCAACAGGGAGCTGCCACCGCTCATCTCCAGATAGTCCGTATAAAATTGAATCGCGTTTTCGATATACTCCCGCCGGCTTCGGCTGCCGTCCATGGTATAGCAGCGGTCCAGCCGCTCCCGCAGCTCCGGATCCAACCGGACCGCCAATTTTTCTCTTTCGCTCATTTTCCCTCCGTTTCTCCGTAAGACCCCTGCGGAAATGCTGTCCACACGGGGGTTCTCTGAATTTCAGACCCCTTGCGGCGTGTATTTTCCGTTTCAAGACCCCCGCCCGAAGCCCC
Organism: Anaerotruncus massiliensis (ex Togo et al. 2026); assembly: GCF_900199635.1. Lineage (GTDB taxonomy): Bacteria > Bacillota > Clostridia > Oscillospirales > Ruminococcaceae > Anaerotruncus > Anaerotruncus massiliensis. Next base: position 2,829,948 of record NZ_LT962687.1, read on the forward strand.
CGAAACTGCCCTTACATCTCCGGCCTAAGAGCCGCCAGCGCTGCTGGCGGCTGGCCTCCGAAACGCCCCGCTGCGGCGGGGTGTGCGTGGCAGTTGTGACCGGGTGGGTGCGTTTGCGACGCCTGCCCTTTATCCTGCTTGACGTCGTCGCAAGCTCCATATCGCTCATTTCCGCCCTAATGGACGAAAAATCGCTCACTCCGCTGCTCCTCCTTTTCCCACCGAACCCGCTTCGCTGGGCTTCGGTGGGAGCCCTATTGCCGCCCCCCGCAAATCCTTTGAAAGCGGCTCAGTTTCGGCCTCAACGCCCCGGGCGGGGTCATTCCCTTCGGCCTGCTCCAAAGCCCCACACAGCGGCTCACAGGGGCCGACAGGGGCGGGCTTTGCCTGCTTGTCCGCAGCACGTCGGCGCTGTGCGGCCAACTCTACCCGCGCCATCTGCCGCTCGTAGAATAAATCCAGCGCTTCCTGAATGGGGCAGATGGTGTAGAGCAGGCTGCCGTTGCGTTTACGTCCATCCTTGGTGCGGATGCTGGTGGGCTCCGTCATGATAAGTTTCTTCTCCTCCAGCGCCATCACATATTTCCGCACTGTGTTCTGGCTCATGCCCACAGCCCTGCCGATGGTCCTGTAGCTGGGCCAGCACTGAAAGGTTTTTCGGTTCTCCAGATAGAGAAGATAGGAGTAGACCGAGATCTCACCGGCACACAGCCCCAGCATAAAAATCTCGTTGGGCAGAGGAAAGTAGTTTCTGATTGCGTTGCGCTTCGGGTACTGCCTGTACTTCAAGTTACACCTCCTGTGTTCTGCTCTACCCATGCGATGAACTTTTCTTTGGGAACGACAATGCGGTTTCCGATTTTCAGAATCGGAAAATCCTTTTCGTGCATCAGCTCGTATCCCGTTGACGGCGACACCCCCAGCACTTCTGCCACCATGCTGGCGTTCAGGAACAGCGGCAGCTCGTCGTAGCTTTTGTAGACGGATTCTTTCACGGCGTTACCTCCTTGCGATTGATTTTCTTTTTTCCATCTGCTACACTGAGACTAACATACCGAGATACGGCTTTCAACAGATCTGGCGTTGAATGGGCAAACGCCGAATTTCAATCGGGTACAGGGGTGACGGGCTGTGGGAAACTATTTTGATAGCTTTTCAGTGCTCTTTGGCAAACAGGAACTCTTCCTGAACGGCAGGTCATATCCGTTGGGGCAATTCGCCACCGACTTTTTGAATCTGGACGAGCGCGAGTTGAGTGAGATTGAGCAGCGCATTGGCGCTTTCCTGTCTACGGTTCTGCCTTTTATGCAGGAAAAAACAGACAGCGCCGCAGCCTCCTCTCAGGAGAAGCTGAACACTGTCTGGGATCTGATTTTTCAGTTGCCGTTCTATCGGGAGCTTTCTATGGATTTGGAATTTGCCTATCAGCTTTTGACTATCATGATCGGCGACCATGAGGCTTGGGCCGAAGTACTGGATGTAAATTCTGAGGGGCATGCTGCATTTGAGAAATTTCTGAATGGTCTGGAGTATTTCCCGGAGAGCCTCCGCAATTTTCGGGGACAGGTAAAGGGAATGCTGGAGTTTTACTTTGAGCCGATCAAGCGCAGGGGGGCCGACGCTTACGCCGCAGCCTACGCACAATATTTTTCAGACATGAGAGTGGCGGGAGCCATGCTGTTTGACGCGAATGACTTTGAACAGAGCTTTCCCGTTCAGGTAAAGTTCGTCCCGATGAAACACCCAACCGAGGACGGCAAGGTCATCTTGGCGGAGCAGGCGGAGTTTACCTATCTGTCTCACTTCCTCTACACGGATTTCTATCGTGGCCTGAGGGTGGGCAACGCTCCCCGCCGCTGCCACAACTGCGGGCGGTATTTTCTGCTGACCGAGGGCTATAACACCTGCTACTGCAACAACATCGCGCCGGGCGAAACCGAACGCACCTGCCGCAAGGTGGGGGCCCATCGGAAAGAGGCAAGGGAGCGTGCCTTTGCCACTCCTGCCCAGAAGGAGTACGCGAAGGCCTATAACCGCTTAAAGATGCGGAAACAGAGAAGAAAAATCAGTGCGGATGAGTGGAACGCCGCCGTGGCCAAGGCCCAGGAACTAAAGGCGCAGAACGAGCGCGGGGAACTGAGCGATGAGGATCTGCGCAGGCAGTTGAAAGCGCTGTGAGCACAAAAACACGGCGGACTGAGCTTTAACATTCAGTCCGCCGTGTTTCTTTGTTTTATGTAACGCAGGATTTTATGCTGCTATTTCAATTTGTCCGTGCCTTGGTCAAATACTTTTGTGCGTGCAGTGTATGGTTATTACATCTCGTCTCAGATTCGAACTACTCCGAATTTCCGAATATTTCGATTTTCAATTTGTCTATTGCTAAAAACCTAAGATCTCGATTGTTTCTCATCAAAATCCTGAAGGTAATTATAACCCTTTGTCCACTTCCGTCAAATGCACAAGTAAATCTCTTGAATACTTTTTCTCTCGTTCCAATAGACTGGCGCCGCGTTCCAAGTGACCTTTCACATAAGTGGGAAAGTATTCTTTGTCCGGAATATGTCGGCCTTCTTGTAATTCAATCAGGCATTTATAGAGGCTGTCTGCGTCTCCAGTGATTGTTGAGCGATTCAGTTCTTTTCCCAGACTATCGGAATATAACTCGACCTCCATCAAAGGTCCCTGGCGTATGGATAAAGATAACGCAAGTCTCATGAGGGTAGGCCACGGAAGTTTTTCGCTTGCCTCAATTTGATTAAAGATTTCTTCCGTTTTCCGGGATGTTTTTAGTTTAAACACCATTATTTCACCTCGAAATAGCTTCCCTCGGAAATCCGAGTACGCTTGTCCTCTCCGTATTCGAGCATATACACTTTTGCGATCTGCTGGTCAAGCGAGACCATGTGTTCGTGTCGAATCTCTTCATTTGTAGATAGCACAAAGAGCTGTCCCTGAAGTTCTTTGAAGAACTTTTCGGTAATGTTGGCGCGATGCTCAGTGTCGATGCGCGCAAACGGAGTATCAATGATAAATGGCAACTTGTTGTGACTTTGATTCATAATTGCCCAATACAATGACATTACGAGGACCTGCTTTTCACCATTGGAGAAACGAGTATAGTCAAGCTCTATAGGAAGGATCATCGTCTCTTCATCACAATCAGCCAAGGCAAAGCCGAGAGATTCTTCCGTTGTATTCAGCTGAGTCATCAGTGATTGGAATCCAGCCTGCTTCAGACTCACTTTCAGAGTGGCGGCACCATGCCTTTTGGCTGTAAGCTTAAGCGCAGAGACCTCAACTGCCTGATTGCGGACAAGGTGCAGAGAGAAGTCTTTGTCAAGGTAGATCTGATCGACAAAATCATCTTTTCGAATAAGTTCTCTAAACTTTCGGTTAAGATCGTGCTCAACATCTGCAATCAATTTTTTGTATTGCTGTTCCTGAAGTTCTTCTACCAGCAGAAGCATACGATCGGAAAGTGCTGACACAGATTGTTTTTTCAGTTCAGTTTCCAATGCTTTTCGACTGTGATTCAGTGCCTTTTTCAATTCTTCTGTTCGATCTTGAAGTTCTTGTAGAGCGGTCTCTTTGCCCGTCAGCTCGGATTTGAGTCGCTCAATCTGATTGGTTAAGTCGGAAACACATTTGACATGGCTCTCAAAATTTTGGATGGAACTCTTTTGCAATTGTGTTCTGATCTCGGTGCTTCGCTGGATTGAGTCCTCGATTCTCCGCCTGTCTTTGCTAAAGGTAGCGGTCTTGTATTCCTCCACAGCCGCAATTTTGTTAAGAATTGAGAACCCGTCATCCTCTGACAGCATAAAAATTGGGGTTTTGTTCTCCAAGTCTTGATTTTCAAAGAAAGACTGTATTGCATTTACGAGGAGCGTCGTATCTTCAGCGGGGCTATGGCTACTTGTTTTCTTCATTATGTTGGAGATGCATCGCTTGAACTGTGATGTATTCAGAGAACTCTGTAGAATTCTATAGGCCTGAAGATCCTTCTCAGCCGAAATTTGTTCTTTAACATTTGCCAGCAAGTCCTTCACAATTATAAATGGTAGGATCTCTGCCGCTGCACTCTTCAACTTCCAATTAATCCGCTCGCGCCGGTCTTCTTCGTCTTTTAGGGCGTTCTGCAAATCTTTCCAAACTTCGAGTGTAACGCCTCCGTTGGCGGCATATGCTTTGTTTTCGTGATTCAGATCAGCCTCAAGACGCTCAACATCTGTACGCAGTTCGACAATCTCACCGATTAATTGCGCCTCTTCTTGAGAGTACTTTGCCAATGACTCTCTCTGGTCTGCATAATTTTGAGCAATGGATTCATTGCCGGATTCGACTCCGTTTAAAAGTCGTCGAATATTGTTGTATAGCAATTCATATGTATCATTACCGCTTAGGATAAGTAACGCGTCTTTAATGTTATTGTGCTGCTCATCCAAAAAATAGTCAGCAATTTCTTCACCATCGAAGAAATACAGTTTGTGTAATTCTGGCGGAATGAGGTGCAAGAGGTAATTCTGGAAATTCATTGCGGCTTCTTCGTCCAGCAATACACCATTCTGCCTTACCGAAAAAATTTCAGTAATTATGCTGTTGCTCCAAGTCCAAAACCGAGTTACCTCATAATGATCAGTATCAATCCGACTTTCAGAAAAACGAATCTTCACATATGCAGATTTGGTCTCGTCCAACCGAGCTTGATTGTTGATTAAGTCATAGATTTCCTTTAGATATCGTTTCCCTGAAGTTTTAAAGCCGAAAGATGCATGCCCGTACAAACAAATCTGTATGGCTGTAAAAAGGGTAGTTTTTCCCGCACCATTTTTTCCACCAATGATGATAATTCGTTTGGATTGATCATCGGTCATGACATCAAAGGAATTTAAATCTTCGTATGATCCAAAGTTATTTAATTCGATTCGTTCAATCTTCATTTTCGAGTCCTTCTTGGATATTGCTGTAGTGCAACCAACCCTGGTTCATAATTTTTTCAACCTCGCGAGCACTTATAGCAGATCGGGTATAGAATTTTGTGTTGTCAACAGCAATCAAAAGTTTAGAAACCAGTTCGAAGGGAACCTCATATTTCTGACACAACGCATCAATCCGCTGAACGGTATCATTATTGTATTTTGCGTGTTTAAATTGATCCCAAGGAAGTCGTTTATTTCGCACTTCATAATAGATATCTACGAGAGCCCGTCTGGAAAGATCTCCTTCGTCTTCCCACATTTTATCGATCATTTTCAATTCTTCAATTGTAATGAGCTCGAATCCTGTTTCATCTTCCAATTGCAAAAGACGCTTTAGGATTTCTTTTCGCGTATCCAGTTTGAATGGTCCCCGACCAAAGTCGCCATCGGAATTGAAGTAGACAGCTCCATTTCTACGGCGCCAATCTCGCGCCTCGGGTGTGGCTCTCAACTCTACCAACCAGTTTCTAAATCTTCGGAGTGGAATCAGATTCTCTGCACCGTGATCAATGAAATTTTGCAGCGACTTGTCCTCTTTGACCATAGTGCAGCACCAGCACCCAAAACGAGAATTACCAGTAATCGGGATCTTGTCCTTATCCACTTCACCGACTACGCTTTGCTCTTCGCCCAGCGTTTCGCCTTGATAAAGACTGAACAAATACTTGTTATCAGTTCCCCATGCGCTACGAGCATCGTCTTTGAGAAGATACTCCCACACAATGGAGTTTTCAATTTCTGTCAGGGGGTTATATACATAGGCCTTGGGAATTGAGGTATGGGGAGATAATATCTTCCCTTCAATCTCATGGGAAGATATGCTTTTTGAACGAGCAGCGCTTTCTGCCTTTCGAACACCTAAAAGGATTACAATCTCGCCATCTTTTTTGATGGTATCGTAAGTGAACTTATTTGAAGGGTTAATCTTCAGCCGTTCGGTACACCATCTGAAACCAGGCGCTTCTGGGGTCGGATATCCCAGACCGATTACCAAACTCCAGAAAGTTTGTCGAATCTCTGGATGCAGCATATGTGCTTCAACATTGAGATGCTCACTTTCGCTGGCGGTATTGATCGCCGCATTCATACGATACATGTAGTCCTTTACAATGGGGTTCTCTACCATAGTATCTGATGTGACAACATATATCTTTTTCGTTCTTTCTTCTGGTTTCAAAGTGTGGAGCATTTCAAAAACGAGCTGACAGAGTAGGGTAGAGTCTTTTCCACCACTAAATCCAAGCATCCACGGGCGCTGATCGTGCTGGTAGACAAGTCGCATCTCCGCAATAATATCGTTAAATACTGTAAACATAGGACTCATTTTCCTTTAGTAAATTTTTCTTCGTATACTAAGTCTTCGGGATCCAAAGGAATTTCTAAAGTTTCCTTCAGCACATTGCAGGCCAGCCGTGCTGCATCGTTACTGTTGATGATCTTGCCGTTGGTACGGATAACCCTGCCTTTCCAACATTCAGCACTTCTAAGCCAATCAACTTTTTCTAACCCAGCGATACTTTTCTCAAGCTCTTTGTCATTGTTCGTTAGAAAATGATTGCCTAAAACACCAAGTGCTTGAATAATAATGGCTTGTGTGATGATGTATTTCTCGCGTAAATCCACTTTGCTGAGTTCCTTATTGGTCAATTCGTTCCACGGAAGAATGTGCTTTACCACAGCGGACCAATACTGTTTCAAAAAAGCCTCTGCAGCATCATTATATTCGGCACGCTTTAAGATTTTTTTGTTAGCCTTGTAGAATGTGTTCAGCGTAAAAAAGTTCGATGAAAACTTTCCAAGAATGTCTTTTTCTTTGTCTGTATACTGGTCAAAAAACTCAATTTCACTGATAACCCGTCTTGTCACCACAGCCAAAACGTCACGAGAGTCATAAAGTTCGGCAATAGAGTTAGATGTTTTTACAGCATGCTTATTGAGGTCGGTAAACATCTGCTGCCCATGTTGCAGTCCCTTATCTTCGTAGAAAACGACGGAAATGGTTTCCGTATTGAGCGTCTCGTCTTCGGTGATAGCCTCGATAATTGAAGCTTTTCTATGTTGACCGTCGACAATCATGAACCGTGCGTCCATGGAAACTTCTAAAATTCCAAGATCTGCAGAGGCAATAGATGGGGCGAAGTTGTACTCACCATCAATTGCCGCAGCCAAGGCGGAGAAAACATATGAATCACGGTTATCCAAAATATAGTCTTTTATTACAGGAATGCGGGTAGTATTCAGCCGCCGCTGGGCTCGATACTCAGGCGGAATATACTCATCATCATTTCCGAAAATTTTGTTCAAGATTCTAAGGGGAATCATCGCGATATAGTATTCCTTGCCGGCCTGCAATCCCTTTACTGCAGGAAATCTGTAACAGAAGTCCATATGGACACCCCCCGGAACTACTTAAGTATACTTTTATTATATACTTAAGTAGTGAAAAAGTCAAGAAAAAACCACCCAGTCAATGACTGGGTGGTCGAAAGTGTTTAGTTGCCCATTGCGGTAAGCATCACACGCATATACAGTGTCTGCCAGTTGACTGAGTCTTTGCCAACCTTCACAGGATCATTGCCGGAGTTACGGCTTCTTTCTACTGTAATAGATACCAGTTCAGGTCCGATTTTTTCTAACACTTCATAGGGGTTGCACTTCCAGCTGTACACACCATTTTTTTCTTCGAGAAGTGCCCGAAGCGAACCAAGAATGGGGTAAATAAATCCATTAGGCGAACCATGGGACAAAGTCTTTTCATAGAACTTAGAAACAGGTGCCTTGCGGTTCTCCTTCGGAGTAGTAACTCCAGAAATCGCTCCATACTTACCATTGGGATTCTTAACACGATAGTATTCAGGAATTTGGGACTCCACATAGTCGTAGAGCTTAAAAATATCAACCATAATCGGCTTCATTTTGACATGGGGATTTTCGGGGTTATCACCATACTGTTCATAGAGATGAATGTAGTTATCAATGCAGCGCTTCTTACTACTGAAGGACACAACAGGACAGCTATCCATTCCGGGATAAGTATCCAAATTAAACATATTCAGGATTGCGAGGATATCACCGACGTCAATATTTCCATCGTCATTCTCCATGAAATACACTCTGTCCTTGAAAGGTTCGGTCGAAACAGCCTGTTTGATGATGTCAAAGTAGTCTCTCAAGTTTGCAATGGACTTGTCCTGAACCTGGGTAGATGTGTTTCTGGCGGCAGCAAGATCCTCAAAAATGCCTTCGACGCCCGTCAAGATCTCAAGTTTTACAAACTGCTGACCGCGTTCCAGATCATCACGATTTTCAAGGATAACCATCAAGGTGTGGCCGCCATCAACATTGCCGTGATATTCCTTGTCCGTAAACACTAACTTCATGGTGCTGTCATAATTGTTGAATGTTACATCATTGGCAGAAAGGAGAATACCGCGGTTCAGGAGATGAAAATCCTTGCCTTCAACAAGAGATGCTCTGATTTTTTTCGCTACGCCACTGTTGGTATTCTGTTTTCGGGGGTTTGTTTCCATCCAGTCGATCAGATCTTCGGGCAAATCCTTGACATCACAAATAGCGGTATACATCTGCGATACACTGCTCGGCCCTTCTTTGTAGGGGTTAGGAATCTTGCGGAAGGATTCTACGGGGATATTGAATGTTCTCTTTGTCATTGTAATTACTCCTTTACTCAGAAAGTTTATTAGATACGTGGTACAACCACCATCTGAGTCTATTCTACAAAAAATCTCAGAAATTTCAACGCTATATATAGCGTTTTTTTGCATTTGTAGTATAATATTTTTGAGGTGAGTGCCGTGTATGCTTACAATGTAAATGTAGCCTTGGGTAATGTCCTGCGAAAATATCGCGAAGGACGTGGTTTTACTCAAGATGAATTCGCTGCATATTGTGGCCTCAGCCGTGCGTACTACGGGCGAGTCGAACGCGGCGAACACAGCCTCACTATAGAAAAATGCCAAAAGATTGCTACTACTCTGAATGTCAGATTGACAGATCTATTTGGGGAACTGCAGGAGTAATGAAATCATTATCTGTTCATTCCTTGTTTATTGCGGCGCAGGATTTGAACTGCGCTTGGGGCAGAAACCACTTGCATAACCGTCTGCTCAGAGTTACAATCCAACCAAACCAGAATATGAAACGCTTCCTGCCTGGGGGCTGCGACGAGTGCCGGCCTTGGATAGGAAGCGTTTTTGACCACATTGATTACCACAGACGGGTGCGGAGCACGCGGAAACAGTGGTTTTAATAGTGCCAAAGAGTAAGTGAAACCGAGCGGAAACCACTAAAAATGGCTATAAATAAGCGCAAAAATCTTCCCAGAAATTTTTGGGAGCAGGATGCCGCAGGTTCGAATCCTGTCACTCCGACCAAACCAATAGGGTAAAATAGATATTGGGGGTAAAAAACCAGTGTTTATGCGCCCTGAGAGGCTCTTAAGTAGCAATACTTGAGAGCCTCTTTTCTTTGCCATTTGTCCAAGGAATTCACATTCTGCTGGGAGTTGAACCGGCGGGCAGTTCCGATCAGAAAAAATAACACAGTGTCTCATTGAAAGCAGCGGCTAAGACAGCCGCTGCTTTTTATTGTGTGAATAATTACTGTGTCGATGAACCAGAAGAGCTTTAACGATGAAATAAAACAGCTCTGGTAGGAAAACTGAAAAAAATAGAAGCTATCGTGTTACCGGACAAGCGCCGCTCTATGGAGACAAGGGGCGTCGTTCCCTGCTGTAAGACAAAAAGGAGGATTATGTCCCTGGAATGCTCAGGGGTTAAACAAAATCATGTGCAGGATCGCGGCCTCATTCCCGACGTTTCGATACGAGTGTACGCTGTCAGCCTTAAACCGGATGTTTTCCCCCTTTCCAACGGAAAACCGTTGACCATCTGTATCAATTTCAAGCTGCCCTGTGAAGACCGTAATAAATTCGGTGGTTCCTTTAAGATGCGGTTCCGATTCCCAATAGCTCCCCGCATCCAGTTCCAGATAGTAGACCGCAAATTTGCGGTTGTCATCGTCGGGGAAAATCGGGTAATTTTTGACCTTACCACCATCTTCCAGCAGCGGCTGTAGCTCTGATGTTTTCACAAGTTCATACGGGTTTTCCGGGCGGACGGTCAAGGCGTCAAAAGGCACCTTCATTCCATTCGAAATTTTCCACAGCGTTGAGAGGGTTGGGTTTCCCTCTCCTCGCTCAATTTGTGCAAGCATACTTTTGCTGACGCCGCTTAACTTGGACAGCTCGTCCATGCTCATTTTATTCTTTTCACGAAGCCTCTTAATGTTTTTCGCGACAATCTGATTCATGGAGTCCAAAAAAATCCGCTCCTCTCTGTTGACAGTATAACGAACAGGATGTATTATTATATCGCACAAGTGCAATATAGTGTCCACTTTGTACCATTATAAATTCTTGATTCAAATTTGTAAAGAGGAGAGCGAACGAAAATGGTTCCAAATCTACAAGAGGCCCGGGATTTGCTGAAAAAGTACAATAGCGGCGAGTTTCACTTGCTGCACGGAGAGGTGGTTTCTGGCATCATGGGCTGCTTTGCCCGTCAGTACGACCCCCAGAACGAGGTATATTGGGCGGCGGTGGGTATGCTGCACGACATTGACTTTGAGCTTTATCCCGAGGAGCATTGTGCAAAATGCGTTGAACTTTTACGCTCCCACGACATTGACGAGGGCATAATCCGCTCCATCGTGAACCACGGCTATGGCCGGTTGGACTGGGTGACGGTCAAGCCTGAATTACAGATGGAGAAAATCTTATTTGCCACCGATGAATTGTTCGGGCTGATCGGGGCGTGTGCCATGGTGCGGCCCTCCAAAAGCGTTCGGGACATGGATATGAGCTCCATCAAGAAGAAGTTCAAAAAGAAGGAGTTTGCCGCCGGATGCTGCCGGGAAGATCTGGTGCAGGGCGCGGAAATGCTGGGAGTATCGCTGGAAGAACTGATGCGGCAGACGCTTGACGCCATGAAAACCCTGGTTGACGTTCTTCCTGTTTGACGCCTGGGAGGAAGCAATGATGAAACGAGAACATTTTTCCTCCCGGTTGGGATTTATCTTGATTACCGCCGCCTGTTCCATCGGCCTCGGGAACATCTGGCGGTTTCCCTACATCACAGGGAAATACGGCGGCGCGTCTTTCGTCCTGCTTTACATGGTCTTTCTAGTGATTCTGGGGCTGCCCATCGTCGTGATGGAGTTCGCCGTCGGGCGGGCCAGCCAGAGAAGCACGGCCCTCTCCTTCCCTGCTGGAGCCGGAGGGGACAAAATGGCATTGGTTCAAGTACGCCACCATCATCGGGAATTATCTGCTGATGATGTTCTATACCGTCATCAGCGGTTGGCTGTTTTATTACTTTATTGAGATGGCAAAGGGCCGGTTCCAAGGGATCGCTTCCGCCGAAGTAGATGGGATTTTTTCCGGACTGTTGGCACAGCCCGGCACCATGTTTCTGTGTGCGGCGGTCATGATCATCGTCTCCTTTGCCGTCTGCGCCGTCGGCCTGCAGGCGGGCGTGGAGCGGGTCACAAAAATGATGATGCTGCTCTTGTTCGGCCTGCTGCTCGTGCTGGCGGCGCGCTCGGTCACGCTGCCGGGAGCGGAAAAGGGGCTGCGTTACTACCTGCTCCCGGACTTCGGCGCCATGAGGGAGATCGGCCTTCCTGAATGTATCTTCGCCGCCATGGGGCAGGCGTTTTTTACTCTGAGCATCGGCATTGGCACGCTGTCCGTCTTTGGCAGCCGCATTGACAAAAGCCATTCCCTGACCAGCGACGCCCTTTACATGGGGGTACTCGACACGGTGGTGGCGCTGTTGGCGGGCCTTATTATCTTTCCGGCCTGCTTCAGCTTCGGCGTCCAGCCGGACAGCGGCCCCAATCTGCTTTTTATCACGCTGCCCAACATTTTCAACACGATGAGCGGCGGGCGTTTTTGGGGGACGCTGTTCTTCCTGTTCATGGTATTCGCCGCCGTCTCCACGGTGATCGCGGTAATCGAAAACATCATTACCTATGTCATGGATGCAACGGGCTGGAGCCGGAAAAAGTCGGCGGCTGTCAATTTTGTGCTGCTGATCCTGCTCTCCCTGCCCTGCATCCTCGGTTATAATCTATGGAGCGGGTTCCAGCCTTTGGGGGACGGAACAAGTGTCCTGGATTTGGAGGACTTCATTCTGAGCAACAATCTGCTCCCCCTGGGGAGCCTGGTATTCCTTCTGTTTTGTACGCGCCGTTATGGGTGGGGATGGGACCGTTTCTATCACGAGACCACCATCGGGAAGGGGCTGCCTTATCCCGGCTTCGCCAGAACGTACATCAGCTATGTTCTGCCGGTGATCGTCCTCGTCATCTTCATCAGCGGTTATTTGTCCTTTTTGAAATAGTTCTCCACTCGTGTGGGATAGGAGGGTTTTAAATTGTTTCATGTATCAGATTTCCTGATCTACTGTTTTATCACGGCTTACACGCCGGGGGCCAACAATCTATTGTCCATGAGCAACGCGGCCCGGCTGGGCTTCCGCCGCAGCTTCCACTTCAACCTGGGCATCCTGGCCGGGTTTGCAGTCGTGATGTCGGTCTGCACCCTGTTCAGCACCACGCTGTATGCCTACCTCCCAAAAGTGAAGATATTTATGCAGCTCGCAGGGGCGGCTTATATGCTGTATCTTGCCTGGAAGGTGTGGAAAAGCTCCGCCAACATAGAGGCGGACAGCGGGAAAGAGGCCAGCTTTCTTTCCGGTATGCTCCTGCAATTCGCCAATCCCAAGATCTATATTTACGCGATCACCGCCATGACGCTCTACATTTTGCCGGTCTACCACTCCACCGGGGCGGTGATTGGATTTACCGTCCTCCTGGCGCTGATCGGGGCGTCCGGCTCCTTCGTATGGGCGCTGTTCGGGTCGGCCTTCTGTAAGTTCTTTTCAAGGCATACAAAAGCGGTCAATCTTGTGATGGCTCTACTGCTTGTCTACTGCGCAGTCGCTTTGTTCCTGTAAAATGCCTGGGCCGACCATAGGGGCGAGAGCTTCCCGTAGATTGCCCAAAGCCTGGGAGACATTGGCCCACCGCTGAAAAGATTTACAGAAACTTAATAGACTTATTGGTCTGTTTGTGTTATGCTGCTAAAAACAGACCAATAAGTCTATTTCTTTAAGGAGTATCCATTATGAAGCGCGAAGAAAAGAATTTCATCAGCCTGCAAAGAATTTTAGATACCGCTACGCAAGAGTTTGCGCGGCAGGGCTACGGCCTGAGTTCCGTCAATACCATCTGCAATTCAGGCGGCATTTCAAAAGGGATCCTTTATCACTATTTCAAAGACAAAGACGCACTCTATCTGGCCTGCCTGCAGACATGCTTTGACCGTTTGACCGCCGCGCTGAGAGAAGGCGCCGCGGATCTCCAGGGCTCCGCCGGCGAGTGCCTGGAATCTTACTTTGACACACGGCTGGCTTTCTTTGAAAAGAATCCCCAGCTGCTTCCTCTTTTTTGCGAAGCCGTCATTTCGCCGCCCACTCATTTGCAGAATGCCGTTCAGGAAATCAAAGCGGAATTTGACGCGCTGAATGTTTTCGTGCTGACCGCACTGCTGGAAAAGGTACCTCTCCAGCCCGGCGTCACAGTGGACGAGGTGGTGGGGGTGTTCCGGCTGTACCAAGATTTTATCAACGCTCGGTACCGGATGGAGAACCTTGATTCCGACGGGTGGAAACAGCATGAGCAAGTCTGTAAGCGGTCGCTGCATATTTTGCTGTACGGCGTGGTGGAGCGGGGGGAAGAGATATGAGCGGGACAGCCACGAACGGCCGGGAATCCATTTTATCGGATGCAACGCCCGAAAAGGCAATCGTAAAGCTTGCCGTACCCGCAACGCTGGCCCTTCTGGCAAAGGCGGTCTATAACATCGTGGACACCGCGTATATCGGGATGCTGGACAGCGACATCGCCCTCGCGGCCGTGGGCGTCACCTTACCTCTGCTGCTGATTATGGTTTCGGTGGAAAACATTTTTGCGGCGGGCGCGGCGGTATTGGCGGGCCGGCAGCTGGGGGCGAATGACAGGGAGAGCGCCAACCGAACGGTGACCACCATCGTCGGGCTATCTATGCTGATCGGCGTCGGCCTCTGCATTTTGGGGCTCCTGTTTATGGAACCGCTGCTGCGGGCTTTCGGCGCCTCAGACGCGGTCTTGCCCCAGGCAAAGGACTATGCGTTTTGGATGTTTATCGCCGCGCTGTTCAATCTTCCCGCCCAAAGCCTCAACTGCGCGGCCAGAGCGGAATCCTCGGTAAAAATTTCTTCCGTCGCCGTGATCGCCGGCGCGCTTCTGAATGTGCTGCTGGACCCGGTGTTCATGTTTTCCTGGGGGTTTGGCATGGGAGTGGAGGGCGCTTCCCTCGCTACCACCCTTTCCCAGTTTGTGACCTTTGGCATTCTGCTGTGGTTCTATCTGAGCGGCCGTTCCATCATCAAAGTGAAGCCCCGTTATTTTAAGCCCTCCGGCGGTCTGGTATGGAGTGTGATCTCCATCGGTATCCCCACGGCGGTCATCCAAATTTGTCTTGCAGTGGCTACCTCGCTCACCAATATCGCGGCAAAGCCCCTGCCGGATTCCGATCTCATCATTGCGGCCTACGGCGTGGTGCAGCGGTTGATCCTCATCGGCTGCTATGTGGTCATGGGCTTTATGCAGGGTTACCAGCCGGTGGCCTCCTACGCTTTCGGCGCAAAAAATGAGGAGCGGTTTCATCAGTCGGCGCGGTTTGCGCTCAGAGGCTCGCTGCTGCTGACCGTGGCGGTGGCGGCGGCGTATATCCTGCTGGCCCAGCCGCTCATACTGCTGTTTAACCGCAATCCGGCGGTGGTGGAGTTCGGGAAATGGCTGCTGATTTCGCAGGTGATTTTGTACCCCGCTTTCGGTTTGTGCTACATGATGACGATTACCTTTCAGACAATCGGCTCCTCTAAAATGGGGCTGTTCCTATCCTTGATTCGGCAAGGGATGTTCTATATCCCGTTCATCCTGCTTTTGCCCCGCATTTTCGGCGTGTCGGGCATCTACCTTTCACAGCCGGCCGCCGACGCACTGACGATACTTACCTGCGTCATTTTGATAAGGCCGATGAAACGCGCGGCGTCAAGAAAAATGGCGGAGAATAGACAGGAAGAAACAGACCCCAGGAGGCGCGGTGAAGATGGATAAAGTGATTGCGATCAGCCGGCAACACGGCAGCGGCGGTAGGCAAATTGGAAAACTTGTCTCCGAACAGTTGCATATCCCCTTTTATGACAAGGAGATCGTCCAGGAGGCCGTCTGTCAAAGCGGCCTCTGCGCGGAACAGTTTGACGGCGCAGATCTAAGGGGAGCGGGAAACGGTCTTTATTCGATTGTCCCGGGCGTACCCTTTGAACTGCCGGTAAAAGATACGCTGTACCTCGCCCAACGCGAAGCGATCTGTAACTTGGCTGCCGGCGGGCCTTGCGTGATCGTGGGCCGCGGCGCCTGCGAGGTGCTGAAGGGCAGACTTCCTTTGCTGCGCGTATTTATTTATGCGGATATGGAAACAAAAATCCAGCGTGTGGTGGAAGAATATCAGGAGCTACCGGAAAATGCAGAGAAGCGGCTCTATGCGGTCGACAAAAAGCGCATGGCATATTATTCTTTTTATGAAAAGAAAGAAAAAGAACGGGCAAAGTATTTCGACATCTGCATTGATAGCGGCAGCCTTGGAATCGACGGGGCCGTTCAGGTTATTTTATCGGCCTACCGTTAAATTCTGCGGCAACATTTTGGCAACGGAAAATCAGTTGGGGCAATTCTGCACACCGTCCCGCCCATGCTGGAGCGGCAGGCGGTGTCTGCGCGGACAAAACCATGGTAAAACAAACCCAGGCAGCGTTTTGGGCTGTCTGGGTTCTTTTTTCGGCGCAAATATAGAATTTACAAATGAATTTCCTTTTATCGCTCTACGACAACCGTTAACTTTCTCCAACGGGGGCAGCTTTTTGATCTGCTCCGCTCCTCTCCGATTACTAACTTTTTTCATTTTACCCCAAAATGTTTCCGATGACAACGGTACCTCGATCAAGACGGGGCCGAGACAAAGCGATTGATTGGGCAGGATTTTGAGCGAAGCAGCCACATGGGCCTTGGCACACCGGATCTCATTCCGTCTCCCACATGATTGCGGCCCTTTGGGGAAATGCCGTCATGCCGGCGCCGGCAAACGAGGCGAAATAGACGTAGATTGCTTTCGCCTGGGCGGTAAGGTCCCGATCTGGCATGACCAGCCTCGGTACGGTGTCGAAGCCGCGGGCCGCCACGCTTTCAAATACCAGAAGACCCGTCATGCCGCTTTCCGTCGAAGCGGCGGAAGCGTAAGTAGGGACGGACAGCCGAACGGTATAGAGATTCCCGCTCGCGGTACGCTCCCTGCTGATGTACCCGTTCTCCACCAGGCGGCTCATGTGCTTGGTATAGGTACCTTGTTGATCTGCAAGTCTCTCACGATTTTGTCCCACTTGGGGAACGCCATGCAGCCGCAACCGGCATAGGCGCAGATGTAAGCGTAGATGGTTTTGGCGAGAAGGGGGAACACCGAATTGCGCATCACCGCCTTATGGATTTTTCCGTATCCTTTGGAATTGATGCTGATTAGGTCAGGCATTTCTATCACCTCTCCGGCCTTCGCTGTCAAAAGAATAGGCACCCGAAATCGGGTGCCTTAAAGAAGATAGGGTTTCGATTTGTCAAATCCGTAGCGGCTATGCCATTAGAACCATTGTCTGCTGGAGATTTTGAAAAAAGATAAGAACTTGAGAACCCCCCAGTTTTTCCAGAAATCCTTATGTCATGCGGGTTGAAAAGACTTTTAGTGGTTGTTGGATTCCGACCAGTTCTGCTATCTTCTCTTTCGTTAAAGGCACTCAAAATCCGTTGGTGCCGCATCTCCGGCCTAAGAGCCGCCCTGCGGGCGGTTGGCCTCCGAAACGCCTCGCTGTGGCTCGGTGTGCGGGCGGGTACTCTGTTCGCTGCGCTCGCCCGGCGTGCGGTAGGAACCCTGACGGTTCCCCCAGACACGCCTCCTCCCTCCGATAACTTGTTGCCTGAATAGTGATTTTACCGCATTGCTGCAAGGGTAAGTCCATATGAGACTTACCCTTTTTTTCTTTATTTTTATGTGATATACTTTTCCAAAGAAAATTTTTTTACTGGTATAGCTAGAATGTGGAGGTGAAATAATGGAAATCCCAGGTGAGGGTCTAATCAGCACTGCAATAGAACAAGTGGTCGCAGGTGTTCAAATTAAAGTCTCGCAGATTGAAGAAAGTCGCAATAGAGAATTCTTATATCAGATGAAAGAATTAGAATTCTATAAAAGTAACTATGAGAAAGATTTGAAAGGAATTTTTGATTATTGGTTTGATGTAGTTAGAATTACTCATATCAAAGACAACTTACATTTAACAGAACAAGAACGTCAAAAGTATAATAAAAAATTTAGCGAGTTAGTTTATGTTGATAAAATTGCGCAGTATAAAATGAACACCTTAAAATATGGCGGAAGAGAAACTGGACGAATACTTGCATTACAGAACAAGTTACAACAAAAATTTTACGATGACAAACCGCGCGAAACTGAACTTTATTTATGGTGTAGAATTCTGGCTGTTTTAAAAAAGGATATACTCGGGCAGGATTTGGATCCGCTTGATATTCTCCGCGTTTTAGTTAACGACTATGACGAACATGAAAAAGAAATAATCGCTGCAAAAAATTATGTGGATAAAATATATGCCCAAACTTACGGTAAACCATGAGACTTGGGACCGAAGTGCTGGATGTAAACTCCGAGGGATATGCTGCATTTCAGAAATTTCTGAATGGTCTGGAGTATTTCCCGGAGAGCCTCCGCTTCCGGGGGCAGGTGAAGGGAATGCTGGAGATTTACTTTGAGCTGATCAAGCACAGGGGAACCGACTCTTACGCCGCACCTACGCACTATATTTTGCTGACTTATGCCGCCACGTCATACCCGCAACTGAGCAAGAGGGTGGATAGTGACAGAACCAATTTATAATGTTATTATTTTATAGAGCGATTGGAAGTTCGCTGACCGCAAACTGCGGCAATTTGGGATTATCACAGAAAAGCATGGAAAGGCGGCCTGTGCATGCTTCATGTAAAGAACGGTGTGCCGGTTCTGGCACTGATCTGTTTGCTGGGCGCGTGCGCTGCGCCCGCCGATGGGCCGCAGGCGGAGCCGCCGTTCGCCAGCGGCCCATCCTTGGAGGCGACAGCGCCGGAAAGTGCCTCCCCCGCCGTACCCGCGGAAAAGGCGCCTCCAAAGGGCGGGGCCAAGGTCGAATGGCCGACATTGGAGGAGTCGATGGCGGCATATGCTGAGGTTTTGAATGGGAGCAGAAACGCAAGGTCCGACGAAGGAGAGATCCCTTTTGAGGATTTATTCAATCGCACGGAGGATGGGGAATTTTACGAATGGGAGAAATATGCCTTTTTCGACATGAACGGGGATGGGATTCCCGAGCTGCATCTATCCACCGGTCATGGAAACAGCTACGAAATCTATACTTATTATAATCAGGAGGTCATGCTCTGGTATCGTGGAGTCGATTACAACTATCCGCTTGAAAACCGCGCGATGGGATATATCCGATATGGGGCGGCCCCCACGCATATCGACTATCAATATAGGGTATTGGATTTTTGGGGCGATATACAGTTTTATATAGAGTTCACGAAAGGCGATACAGACGAAAACGGAATTTATGATGAGCGGGATGATTATATCTATAAGGGCAAATGGATCTCAAAAGAGGAATGGGACAAGCTGACCGAGCCGTACCTGGCAGTCAAACCGGCCGACCTTTGCTGGAAGCCGATGCGCAATGATACGCCTTAAAGGATTTCCGGCTTATTCTTTTCTCGTATACGATAATCTTCCTCTGGTTTTCCGACACAGGCCCGCGTACCCGAAACCGGATAAAAAAGAGGCAAATCATTCCGGCGCCTTGACAAACGGCTGGCGGCGCGCTATAATGAACATTGTTCAGTTACGAAAGCGGGGTGATTGCGGTCAACACGGTGGTGACGTCGAAAGAAGCGATTATGAAAACCTGCCGGGATATGGTGTCCGAACGGGGCCTGTCCGCCCTGGACATGCGTTCGGTCGCAAAGGCGTGCCATGTGGCGCTCGGGTCGCTCTACAACTACTTTCCCTCGAAGGACGCCCTGGTCACCGCGACCATCGAGAGCGTCTGGCAGGATATTTTCCACATGGAGCAGTGCTGCGAACAGAAGCCCTTCCCCGAATATGTCCGCTGGATCTTCGACAGCGTCCGGCAGGGGACCAGGGAGTATCCCCATTTTTTCACGGCGCATTCCATCAGCGTCGCCAGCTCCGCCAAGGAACAGGCACGCAAAACCATGGAGCAGTATTTTTCCCACATGAAGGCGGGAATGGCGCAGTCGCTCCGGGCGGACCCGGCCGTCAGAAGGGACGCGTTTTCCGCGTCGTTTTCGGAATCGGACCTGATCGATTTCGTGCTGTCCAACCTTCTGACGCTGCTGGCCCGGCAGGAGGACGACTGCGAGGTGCTGCTTGAAGTGATCCGCCGGGTCCTGTATCCGGCCTGAAAGCCCGTCTGAGGACGGGTTTTCAAAGCGCTTATTGTGAACGCCGTTCAACTTGAAAGGAGATGCCGCGATGCAGGCAGTATTTGAAACCCTCTTCGACATCGTTTACCTGTCCACCGTCATCACGCTGGGATATCGGATGATCCGCGGCGGCAAAGGTCAAAAACAGTACCTGCTGTTTGGGATCATGGCCGTCGTCCTCGGCTGCGGGGACGCCTTCCATCTGATCCCCCGCGCCGTCGCGCTCTGCACCACGGGGCTGGAATCCTATCCCGCGGCGCTGGGCATCGGGAAGCTGGTCACTTCGATCACTATGACCGTCTTTTACCTGCTGCTCTATTATGTGTGGCGGGCACGGTACCGGATCACCGGCCGGGCCGGGCTGACGGCGGCCGTCTGGGCGCTTTCGCTCTCCCGCATCCTCCTCTGCCTGGCGCCGCAGAACCGCTGGACCAGCGCCGACGCGCCGCTCAGCTGGGGGATCTACCGCAACATCCCCTTCGCGCTGCTGGGGCTGCTGATCGTGCTTCTCTTTTACCGGAGCGCCAAGCGGCACGGGGACCGCGCGTTTCGCTTCTTGTGGCTCGCCGTTCTGCTCAGCTTCGCCTTCTACCTTCCGGTCGTGCTCTTTGCCGACGCCCTGCCGCCGGTCGGCATGCTGATGATCCCCAAAACCTGCGTCTACGTCTGGATGGTCGTAATGGGTTTCCGGGCGATGAAAGGAGAACGCTGATATGAAAAAATACCTGAATTTCGCGTTTGCTTATGCGATCCTCGCCATGGCGGGCGGCGTATTTTACCGCGAATTTACCAAGTGGAACGCCTTTACGGGCGCGACGGCCCTGGGCAAGGTGCACACCCACCTGTTTATCCTGGGGATGTTCCTCTTTTTGATCGTCGCGCTCTTTGCCGGGCGCGGGGACGGCCTGGAGCGTTACAAATCCTTCCGCGCCTTCCTGTATCTCTACAACGTGGGGCTCCCGCTCACGGCGGTCATGATGGTGGCGCGCGGGATCCCTCAGGTGCTTGCGCTTCCGCTTTCCAAGGGGATGGACGCGGCGATCTCCGGGATTGCCGGGATCGGGCATATCCTCCTCGGGACGGGCGTCGTCCTGCTCCTTCTGTCGCTGAAAAAAGCGGCGCGGCACGCGGAGACCGCGGCGCAGGGCCGCCGTTAGCGGGCGCGGCGCGCGGGAATCCGTGGAGAGAAAGGGGAAAGACCGATGGTAAGGGAAATCATGAGGGACGAAGCGTTCCTGGCGCGGAAGGCCGAACCGGCCGAGGAGGCCGACCTGCCCGCCGCGAGGGACCTGCTGGACACGCTGGAGGCCCACAGACAGGGCTGCGTGGGCATGGCGGCCAATATGATCGGCGTCAGCAAACGCATCATCGCCTTTGAAAACGAGGGAAACTACACGGTGATGTTTAACCCCGAGATCATCAGGCGTTCCGAGCCCTATGAGACGGAGGAGGGCTGTCTTTCCCTCTCCGGCACCCGGAAGGTCAAGCGCTGGAAATCCATCAAGGTGCGTTACCAGAACGAATCGTTCCAGACGCGCCTGAAGACCTTCGCCGGCTGGACCGCCCAGATCATCCAGCACGAGGTGGACCACTGCGAGGGGATCCTCATCTGAGGTCTCCGGGCCCGGAAAAACGCACCGCTTCCGCGGTGCGTTTTTTTGTCCGCGGCGGGGGACGCGGGGCGTTCCAAAAAAACGCGGAATATGGTAGAATAACGGCGGGAACCTTGCGGAGCGGGAGGCGGCCATGAAAAAAATCGTCCTGTTATCAGACACCCACGGCCTCCTGCGGGAGGAGGTCAGGGCCCTGCTGGCCGAGGCGGACGCCGTCGTCCACGCCGGGGATTTCGACACCCCGGAAGTCGCGGACGCGCTGCGCGCCTGCGCGGAGCCCCACCTCGTCCGGGGCAACAACGACGGAGCGTGGGCGGAGGACCTTCCCCGGACGCTCGCGTTCACCATCGAGGGGGTGCGCTTCTTCCTGGCGCACAACCGGAGGGACGTGCCGCGCGGGCTGAACGGCGTGGACGTGGTGGTCTGCGGGCACTCCCACAAGTACGCCTCGGAGGACCGGGGCGGGGTGCTGTGGCTCAACCCCGGAGGCTGCGGCAGGCGGCGGTTCGGCCTGGAGCTCACCCTCTGCCTGATGGAGGTTGACGCGGGCCGTTACCGCGTGGAAAAGATTTTTCTTCCCCGGGAGGGATGAAACGATGGAACTGGGACTGACGATCCCGCTGCGGCGGCATTTGAAGATGAACAGCCTCCCCCACGGAGAGACGCCCGACCGCGGGGCCTGCTGGGACCTGCACGTCATCACCCTCCGGGGGCGGAAGAGCCTGCTCGCGGTCCACTGCCGCAGCCGCTACGCCTTCGTCCTCTTCGGCCTGAGCGGCGCCGAGTGGGAGGCGCTGCCCGCGACCTTCCTCGAGGGGCTTCGCAGGAGCCTGGACGCCGCCGGCGTCGAGCCGGAGACCGCCGGGGAGTACCTCCGCCGCGCGGGGGAAATCCGGCTGACGAGGACGCACGGGCGGCGGGAGGTCGCCTTTCTCAACCGGGCGTGGGAGGATGTGACGGCGCTGGACCATGCGCTGGACCCCGCCCGCCGGGAACAGCCGCTTCTGGACCGCGAAGTCAACGCAAAGCCCAGCCGCTGCGCCGGGTGCGACGGCACGGGCCCGGCGCGGCAGCGTCTGGCGCGGAGCCTGCGATAAGGAGGCGCCTATGCGGATCATCATATCCCCCGCGAAAAAAATGCATGAGGACGCCGACAGTCTCGAACCTCTCGGCCCGCCCCGGTTTTTGCCGGAGGCGGAACGCCTGCTGTCCGTCCTGCGCCCGATGCCGCTGCGGGAGTTGAAGGCCCTCTGGCAGTGCAGCGACGCGATCGCCGCCCTCAACGCGAAGCGGCTGCGCCGCATGGACCTGCGCGGGCGGCTGACCCCGGCGGTCCTCTCCTACGAGGGCATCCAGTACCAGTACATGGCCCCCGGCGTCTTTGAGACGGGGCAGTTCGCCTACCTTCAGGAGCACCTGCGCATCCTCTCGGGCTTTTACGGCCTGCTGCGGCCCTTCGACGGGGTGGTCCCCTACCGGCTCGAGATGCAGGCCAGGCTCCCGGTCGACGGGCACCGGGACCTTTACGGCTTCTGGGGGGACAAGCCCGCGCGGGCGCTGGCCGGGGAGACGGACCTTCTGGTCAACCTCGCATCGGCGGAGTACAGCCGGGCGGTGAAGCCGCATCTGCCGCCCCGGGTGCGGTTCCTCACCTGCACCTTCGGGGAGTGGAAGGAGGGGCGGGTGATCGAAAAGGGGACGCTCTGCAAGATGGCGCGGGGACGGATGGTGCGGTGGCTGGCGGAAAACAACGTCACCGCCGCCGGGGACATCCGGGAGTTCCGCGAGTTGGGATACCGGTATAACGCCGGCTGTTCCGGGGAAAATCACTATGTATTCATCAAGGAGGATGGCTGATATGCTGGAAGCCGGAACCAAAGCGCCCGATTTCACCCTGCCGGACAAGGACGGACGGCCCGTCTCCCTGTCGGACTTCCGGGGGAAAAAGGTCGTGCTCTATTTTTATCCCAGGGACGACACCCCCGGCTGCACCCGTCAGGCCTGCGCCTTCGCGGCGGCCTACGACGCGTTCCGGGAGCTGGACGCGGTGGTCATCGGGGTGAGCAGGGATTCCGCCGCCTCCCACCGGAAATTCGCCGAAAAGCACGGCCTGCCCTTCCTGCTTCTCTCCGACCCGGAGCTGACCGTCCTGCAGGCCTACGGCGTCTGGCAGGAGAAGAAGCTCTACGGAAAGGTGAGCATGGGGGTCGTGCGGAGCACCTACCTCATCGACGGGGAGGGCGTGATCGAAAGGGCCATGCCGAAGGTTAAGCCGGACACCAACGCGGAGGAAATCCTCGCGTATCTCCGGGATCGCCGCGGCGGGAAATAAAAAGAACAGGCGGGAGGGCGCGTCAGCCCCCTCCCGCCTTTCCGCCGGCATTCCTCCGGCGTCGTGTAGTCAACAGTTTTTCTGTCCAATTTTTGCAAATCGGATGCAAAAAGCCCGGGAAGCGGGGCGAAACCCGGGCGTACCGGGCTTATTATTAAAGCCGCTTTGGACGGGCTGTTTGTGACGGTCAATTTATGGTAGACTGTTTTCAGAATGATTGAGGAGGCGCGCTTATGACCTACAAATACCGTTATATCCGGCGGGAGCTGTACGAAGCCAACCCCGCGAAAAGGTTGAAGTCCTTCCGGAGCCCGTCGGAAATGTCCCGGCTGATCAGGTGGCCCCTGTGGGTCATGGGGATCGGGGGTATCTGCTTGACGGTCTACTTGCTCTGGCTTTTGTTTACCATGCCCCAAAGCCCGCTGGTGCCGGTACTGTCCGTCATCGTACTTTTTCTGTCGCTGGTCGCGTCGTTTTCGCGGGAAAAGCTCTTTTACCACCTCCCCGCGCGGGAAAAGGAGCTGGCGGAGCAGCAACGCGACTACATCGAATACCTTGCGGGCATCCGGGCCGTCCTGATCAAGCACGGAATCGACGGGTCGGAGAAGCTGCGAAAGCTGAAGGCCGAATGCGAAACGCTTTTGAAGGCGCGGGAAGAAAAATACGCAAGGTTTCACCGGGTCATCACCGACATGCTGATCAGCGTGCCCGTGGCCGCCCTGATCACCGGCCTGATCTATCAGGACAGCGGTGTGGTGCCTGTGGCAACGGCGTCGGTGCTGCTGTTGGGGCTGCTGGTCTTCGGGCTGGCGAAGCTGTTCAGCAAGATTGATTACTATTCCGACGGGTATTTCAAGGACCAGAACCTGTTGGACGCGATCAGCGAGGTGGAATACGCGGGCTGGCCGTTTGGGGCTCCCGGCGGGACGCGGACGGACGGGGAGGAGGCGCAGGCGGCGGACGAGGTCCGCGCAGTCTGACACGGGTGCCTCCAAATAGAAAAGGGCGTCCCCGCCGTATGGCGGGGACGCCCTTTGCGGATCAGATCAGAGGACGGTGAGGACGATGTTCAGCAGCCACATCAGGATGGAGACCACGACGCCGATGATGCCGAGGACATAGCCCGCCGTCGCGCGGCCGCTGTTCGTGCTCTTGCGCCCGACCGCGCCGCTCGAGACGGCGACGGCCGAGAGGATGACGCCGATCAGCGGGATGAAGAAGGCGAGCAGCACGCCGAGGATGCCTGTCACGAGGGCGACGGTCGCCTTGCCGGTGGGATTGTGGACCTCGACGGGGACGGGGGCCGCGGGGGCCGCGGCGGCGTCCGGCTGCGGCGCGGCGCCGCCCTCCGGGACGGGAACGTCCTGCGAGAGCAGGCTCATGAGCGCGTCAACGCGGTTTTTGAGCGCCTTTTTGGGAACCGCGCCGTAAAACCCGTCGAGGCCGTGCTCGCCGAACGATTTGATCCACGCCTCGAGGTGAATATTTCCCTGCGAGTAGCGAAAACTGATGAAGGACGGCGCGGTCAGGAACCCGACGCCCTTTTTCCAGACCGTCTCGCCTTTGTAGTTGACCTGCCGGAAGCCTTCCTTCGCGAAGAAGTCCTCCGAGACGAACTTGATGAAGTCGTCGGGCTTGCCGCTCTGGTAATCCGCAATGAATCTGGACATATGTACGCCTCCTCTTTTTGATGGAACCTTGCTGTCAATCATAGCATAATTCCCCGCGAAATGGAATCTTTCCCTTCTGGTTGGTTTGCCCGCGGGAATATGCTATAATGACGGTGGTACAATCTGAAAACCTTCCGGCGGGCCCAAAGGGGACACCGCCCATCCAAAAACGGGGAGGGAAACAATCATGGCCGCTGCGCTGACGCCGCTGAGAATCTGGCTCAAAGACCTCTTTGTCCTGCTCCTTTCGATGGTCCCCATCGCCGAGAACCGCCTGGCCATCCCGGTCGCCGCCGCGCTGCGCCTCAAGTGGCAGCAGGCGTTCCTCTGCACGACGGCGGGCAGCTTCCTGCCCGTGCCCTATGTGATGAAGGGCAGCGGGCCGCTGGCCGACCGCGCCCGCAGGGTCGGCTTTGTCGAGCGCGGACTCGGGCGGGTCGAACGGTTCGCCCAAAAGCACCCCGGGCTCTTCCGCAACGGCTCCGTGTTCATCCTTGCCGTCTTCGTCGGCATCCCCTTCACAGGGATCGGCGTGTGGATCGCCTCCTTCGTCGCGGGCGCGCTCGGGTTCGACCGGCGCAGCTCGATGGCCGCCATCCTCGTCGGCACGGTGATCTCGGGGCTCTTTACCACCGCGTGCACCTACGGGGTGATCGTCGGCGTGAAAACGCTCTTCCGGTGTGTCACCCGGGCCGCATGAATCTTGAGGCGGAGGGCCGCTTCCCCAAATGGGGAAGCGGCCCTTTTTCTTTCCCCGCGAATGTTGTATAATATCCGCAGAGCTGTTATGACCTGCGAGGGCCCGCGCCCGCGGGGGGCGGGCCCGGCGGAGAAGCGTTGAACGGAGGATACGGGATGCGGATTATTGTGATTGACGGACAGGGCGGCGGCATCGGGCGCAGCCTGACGGAAAAGCTGCGCGCGGAGCTGCCGGAGGCGGAGCTCGTGGCGGTGGGGACCAACTCGGCCGCGACCGCGAACATGATGCGGGCGGGCGCCAACGTGGGGGCGACGGGGGAAAACGCCGTCGTCTTCAACTGCTCGCGCACCGATGTGATCGTCGGGCCGCTCGGCATCATTCTGGCCGACGCGATGCTCGGGGAGATCACCCCGCGCATGGCCTGCGCCGTGGCGGCCAGCCGCGCCAAAAAGGTGCTCATCCCCGCCGCCAAGCAGCATATGACGATCGTGGGCATCGAGGACCTGCCCCTCTCCCGCTATATCGACGAGGCGGTCGCCTGCGTGCGGGATTTCTGCGGGAGGGATTGACGGTATGCCAGAGGGACCATACGACGTCGCGATCATCGGGCTGGGCCCGGCGGGCGCGACCGCGGCGCGGCTGCTCGACAGCCGCCTGCGGGTGATCGCAATTGATCAAAAACAGGCGGCGGGCGGTTTCCAAAAGCCGTGCGGCGGCCTGCTCGCACCCGACGCACAGAAGGCGCTCGCGCGGTTCGACCTGACCCTTCCCAAGGAGGTGCTCGTAGACCCGCAGATCTTCGCGGTGCGTACCATCGACCTGAAATCGGGACTCACCCGCCACTACCAGCGGATGTACCTCAACCTCGACCGGCACCGGTTCGACCGCTGGCTCCGGTCGCTCATCCCCGCCAGGGTGCGCGTGGAGGAGGGCTGCGTGTGCAGGCGCGTCGAGCGGACCTCCGGGGGCTTTTGCGTCCTCTACGAAAAGGAGGGCGCGCTCCGCGAAATCACCGCGCGTTACCTCGTGGGCGCGGACGGGGCGGGTTCCCTCGTGCGGCGGGCCTTCTTCCCGGAGGTCTCCATCCGCAGGTATGTCGCGATCCAGCAGTGGTTCCCCGACGAAAACCCCAACCCCTTCTACTCCTGCGTCTTCGACCCGGAGAACACCGACTGCTACTCCTGGTCGATCTGCAAGGACGGGTCGTTCATCTTCGGGGGCGCCTATCCCGCCCGGGGATGCCGCGCGCGGTTCGAGCGGCAGAAGGAAAAGCTCGCGGCGCTCGGCTTCCAGTTCGGCGAGCCGGTCAAAACCGAGGCCTGCCTGCTGCTGCGGCCCGCCGGGCGGCGGCAATTCTGCACGGGAAGGGACGGCGTGTTCCTCGCGGGGGAGGCGGCGGGCTTTGTCAGCCCGAGCTCCCTGGAGGGGATCAGCAGCGCGATCCTCAGCGGCTCCCGGCTCGCCCGCGCCCTGAACGGGGACGGCGACCCGGTCCGCGCTTACGCGCGCGGCTGCCGCGCGCTGCGCCGCAAGCTGTGGCTGAAGCTGCTCAAATGCCCCTTCCTCTACGACCCCGGCCTGCGGCGGCTCGTGATGAAAAGCGGCCTTGAGGCGATCGGCGTGGAGCGGCCCGAGCAGGCCCACCCCACGGCCGGCGGGCGTTGACGCGCGCGGCGCCCTGCCCGCGTCAAACGTTTTGGGGGCCGGGGGGCTTTTCAAAGCCCTCCCGGAACGTTCCCCCGGGACTGGACTTTTTTGCGCCTATGGGTTACTATGGGAGCAACAGAAGATTCCGAATACTGCATGCAGTTTGAAATTCTGGTATCAAAACGAAAGCATTGGGGGAATTCCTATGACAAAGCCGCTGCCCTGCTGCCCTGTGGAGACGACGCTCCTGCTCATCGGGGACAAGTGGAAGGTGATGATCCTGCGCGACCTGATGACCGGGACCAAGCGGTTCGGGGCGCTGCGCCGGAGCATCCCGGCGATCAGCCAGAAGATGCTGACCCAGCAGCTGCGCGCAATGGAGGCGGACGGGCTGGTGCACCGGGAGGTGTACGCCGAGGTGCCGCCGCGGGTGGAATACTCGCTGACCGAAACGGGCGAAAGCCTGCGCCCGGTGCTCGACGCGATGTCCGTGTGGGGCCGGCAGTACCAGCGGGACCAGGGGGAGGGCGTCGCATGAAAAGCGACCTGCGGACAATCCCCGGCGTCGGGTCCAACATGGAGGAACACCTGCTGCGGCTGGGCGTCTCCTCGGTCGCGTCGCTGCGCGGACAGGACCCGGAGGAGCTCTACGAGCGGGACTGCGTGCTGCACGGGGGCGTGCTCGACCGCTGCGTGCTCTACGTCTACCGCTGTGCCGTCTACTTCGCGGAAACCGATTGTCCCGAACGGGAGAAATGCAGCTGGTGGTACTGGAAGGATCAGGTGTAGCCGATGGAAATCCGATACCTCTTTCACAGCGGGTTCGCCGTCGACACGGGCGCGCACCTGCTGATTTTCGACTATTACAAGGACACGCCGCGCGGCGGGAAGCTCGCGGACGGCGTGATCGACCCGGCGGAGATTTCCGGCCGGGACGTCGTCGTGTTCGCCTCCCACAGCCACGGCGACCACTACAGCCCCGTCATCTTCGGCTGGCGCGGGGCGCTCCCCCGCGTGCGGTACGTCCTGTCGGACGACATCCGGACGCGGGAGGAGGCGTTCCGGATCGGCCCCGGGGAGACGCTCGACCTCGGGGACCTCTCGGTGCGCGCGCTGCGCTCGACCGACGCGGGGGCCGCCTTCCTCGTCAGGACGGACGGAAAGACGATTTTTCACGCGGGCGACCTCAACTGGTGGCACTGGAACGGCGAGACGGATTCCTACAACGCGCGGATGGCGCGCGACTACCGCCGCGAGATCGACACCCTGCGCGGGGAGAAGATCGACCTCGCCTTCCTGCCCGTCGACCCGCGCCTGGAGGACAAGTACCTCTGGGGGATCGACTATTTCATGCGCGCGGCGGGCGCCGATATGGCGGTGCCGATGCACCTGTGGGAACAGTACGGCCTCATCGGCCGCCTGCGCGCGGAGGAGACGGCCGCGCCCTACCGCGCCCGGATCGCGGGCTACTCCCGGCGCGGGGAGCGGGTGACGCTGTGAAAAGGCCGGCGCCGGAGGATGGAGGCGGGGGCATGTGGGAGGACGCGCTCTATCTCCGTTCGGTGGAGCTGCGCGCGATCCCGGAGGGGGAGGAGAGCTACGTCTTTTCCCTCCCGATGGTGCGGCGCCTCGGGCGGCTGGAATTCCAAAAGCAGGTGACCTTCCTCGTGGGGGAGAACGGCGCCGGCAAGTCGACGCTCATCGAGGCGGTCGCGGTCGGCAGCGGCTTCAACCCCGAGGGCGGCACCCGCAACTTCAGCTTTTCGACGAGCGATTCCCACTCGCCGCTGTGGAAATACCTCTCCGTTGCAAAAGGGCCGCGCCGCCCGCGCGACGGCTTTTTCCTGCGGGCGGAGAGCTTCTATAACGTCGCCACCAACCTCGACGAGCTCAATAAAATCAAGGCGGGCCGCCGCAGCCTCATCGACTACTACGGCGGCAGGTCGCTGCACGAGCAGTCCCACGGGGAGAGCTTCCTCGCGCTGGCGCTCAACCGCTTTTCCCCGCAGGGGCTCTACCTGCTCGACGAGCCGGAGGCGGCCCTCTCCCCCACCGGGCAGATGACCCTGCTCGCGCGGATCTACGCCCTCGCGCGGGAGGGGGCGCAGTTCGTGATCGCGACCCATTCCCCCATCCTCACCGCCTGTCCCGGCGCGGACATCTACCAGCTGACGGGGGAGGGCTTTACGCGCACCCCCTACCGTGAGACGGAAAACTACCGCCTCACCCGCGCCTTTCTGGAAAATCCCGAGCGGATGCTGCGGTACCTGCTCGCAGAGGAGCCCGGCGGGGACGGCTGACCGTCCCGCCGGGCTCCTGTTTTTTTTGGCCGTCCCGCGGCCTGGGCCGAACGGATCATTCGGCCTTTTCCACGGGGAACTGCAGTTCGGTGAGCCAGTCCTCCTCGCTCTCCTTGTTCCAGATGCCGTCGATGTAGCTCTCACGCGGCGGGCCGGCGAGCCGGTAGCCGTTCTGCTCGATCCACTGGGCGGCGAAGGTGTAGGCGTTCCGCAGGGTCCTGTAGGGCCCCTTGTGGAGGAGGCAGGCCGCCTGCGGCACCCGCGCGATTGTCTGAAATTTGGCGACGTCGCTGTCCTCCTTCCGCTCGGTGACCGCCTGGCAGAGGGAGACGTCGATGTCGTGGTCGCGGTATTCCTCGTAGTGGTAGACGTTGAAGCAGTATTCCGGCTCGGCGCATTTGCAGCCGAGGCGCTCCATCTCGGGCCCGAGCACCTCGGGCATGAGGTGGAAGAGGTCGTCGTAGCTTTGGATGACCGTGCGCAGGTAGGCGACGATGACCTCGGGAAGCTCCTTGATCGTAACGTTGTAATTTTCCATCATCAGGGTTCCTTTCCGCAGGATGTTTTCCACCAGACGCAGCCGCTGGCCGTCCTCCCGGATGCGCGCCGCGAGCTCCCCTCGCTTCAGCTCCAGCAGGGCGCGGATCGTCTCCGGCTCCGCGCCGCCGTCGAGCAGGGCGATGATCTCGGTGAGGGAGAACCCCATCTGCCGCAGCGACTGGATCTGGTTCATCCGCGGGAGTTGGCCGGTCGTATAGTAGCGGTAGCCGGTGAACCGGTCGATGCGGGCTGGCCGGAGCAGGCCGATTTCATCATAGTGGCGCAGCGTCTTGGGGGTGACGCGGCAGATCTGGGAAAACATTCCGATGCTGTACATAGTTTTTTCTCCTTCTTCGCCTCAAAGTGCGCGCAGCTTGTCGACAGGTCCATCATAAGCCTTCCCCCTGGGGCAGAGTCAACCCCTTTTTTGAAAAAAAGAAATCGGAGCGCCTTCCAATTGCCGGAGGGCGCTCCGTTTGCGTCGGAATCAGTTCTCGCCGGGGATCACCGGCAGGAGGATGTGGCTGCACCGGGCCGCGTCGTGGAAGACGGTCTGGCTCGCGACGAGCATCTCGGTGTCGTCGGCAATCGGTTTGCCGGTGTTGTGGTTGGGGAAGATGGAATTTTCCGCCCCGCTGGTGACCTCCACCCGGATGCGGTGCCCCGCCCGGAAGGTGTTGGCCACCCAGCTCATGGGAATCTCATAGCGCACCACCTCGCCGGGGGTGAGCAGCTTCGGCTCCTTGAGGGACTCCCGGTAGCGCGCCCGGAGCACCCCGTCGCTCAGCCGCAGGGAGTTGCCCTCCCCGTCCACCTCGGTGAGCCGGGCCACCCAGTCGGTGTCCGGCCGGTCGGTCGCGGCGTAGAGGACGAAGGAGAGCTCCCCCGCCACCGTCAAATCCTTTTCGAGCGGCGCGGAGGTGTAGACGAGCACGTCGGGGCGCAGCTCCATCTCCCGGTAGTTTTCCGGCACCATGCACTCGTTCTCGCTCATGTCGATGAGGTGGGGGGCCGGGTCGTTCGGGTCGAAGAGGTAGTGGTCGGCGGGCTCCTCCGCCGCGGGCGGCGCGTCCCGCAGGACGCCGTCCCCCAGGCGGGTGTTGGCGGAGCCGCCCCCCGAGAGGTAGTAGGGGACGAGGGCGGATTCCTTCGGCGGCCAGTCGCACGACTGCGCCCAGCGGTTGCTGCCGATGACGTAGTACTCCGCCCTCGGGTCCTGCCGCGCGCCGTTCTCCACCCCCTTGAGGAAGCGGTCGAACCAGCGGATATACTGGTAGAAGAGGTCGTAGCGCACCGCGCGCACGCCGTAGTCGATCCCGTGGATGTCCCGCGAGACGTTGAACTGGTGCCGCCACGCCCCGAGAATCATCCGCTGGTCGGGCCGGCCCATGCGCCGGTTCATGCGCCACGCCTGGCTGGTGCCGGTGCCCACGTCGTCGAACCACCCGGAGACATAGAGGGTGGGGACGTTGATCCTGTCCGCGAAACGCTCCCAGTTGGAGCGCTCCCAATAGTCGTCCATGCTCTCGTGGTCCATCCACTCCCGCCAGCAGGGGATCTCCTTCCCCAGCGCCCTTTGGGGGATCTCCCGGATGGGCAGGAGCTTTACCACGTCCGCCCAGTCGTCCCGGTCCATCTGGGCCTGCTCCATCCGCCGGCCGGACATCGAGAAGAGCCACGCCAGCGTCCCCGAGCAGAGGATGCCGTTGCGGTGGGGGAACTCATAGGTGGGGGTTCCGCCCGTGACCTGGCTGATCATGGCCTTGAGGTTCGGGTGGCCGCTGGCGGCGGCGTTCCACTGGACGATGGCCAGATAGGACGCGCCGATCATGCCGATGCTGCCGTCGCACCAGTCCTGCGCGGCGATCCAGTCGAGGGTGTCCTTGCCGTCGTCCATCTCGTTGACGATCGGGCTCCACTCCCCGCCCGACTCCTCCCGGCCGCGGGTGTCCTGAATGACGAGGGCGTAGCCGTAGTGGATGAAGGGGTGCATGATGATCTCCCGGGGCTTGCCGTAGCAGGTGCGGATGAGCACCACCGGGAAGCGCGTCTGGGGGGCGGGGCCGTTCTGCGGCAGGTAGACCGCGGTGGAGAGGGTGACGCCGTCCCGCATGGGCACGTCGAAGGTCCCAAGGCACCGCTTGCCCCAGACCGGCTGGGAGAGCAGCGGGTCCCGGTGGTCCCGCAGGGGGGTGACCCCCTCGAAGCCGTCCTCCACGAGCACGTCGATCCGCTTTTGGAGGACGCCGATCGCGGCCACCGCCCGCCCTTCGCAGAGGACGTAGTCGACCGGGTGGACCCCCAGCCGCCGGACCCACAGCCGGGCGCCGGAGCCCGCCGTGTAGGGGGAATCGACCTCGGCGTAATCCGCCGGGTCGAACGGCCGCTCCCCCCTGGCGGCGGCGGAGAGGAACTCCCACGCTGCGATGCGGTCGGGGTAGGAAAAGCTCTCCCTCTGGGGCGCGAAGGGGGCGTAGGGGCCCCACTCCATCGTCTCCAAATCCCGTGTGCGGCAGAGGATCTCCCCGCCGCGCGTGAGGAACCCGGCGATCGCGACGCCGAGGTTATAATAAGTATAGCTGCGCTCTGTCATATCCGTGCCCCTTTCCGGCCGTCCGTTATTGGAACCACTGGCGGTAGACCCGCAGGAAATTGCCGCCGTAGACCTTTTCGATCCGCCGCGCGCTCCAGCCCCGGCGGAGCAGCTCCTCCGTCAGCCTGGGAAGCCCGGCGTGGGTGCCGAGGATGTCGAAGGCGCGCACGTCGTTGCCGCCCACGACAAAGGAGGCCCCGGGCGCGAGGATCTTCTCCGCAAAGTCGAAGCCCAGGCCGAGGCAGTCCTCGCCGCCGACCCGGACGATCTGCTCCATGTGGTCGGCCAGCCGCCCGAGGGTGGCCTCCTCCGCCGACGCGCCCACGAGGGAGCTGACCCCGTTGATGCCGATGACCCCGCCGGTGGCGGCGATCGCCTCGATCTGCCGGTCGGAGAGGTTGCGGGGGGTGGGCAGGAGGCTGCGGGTGTTGGAGTGGGAGGCGATGACCGGCCGGTCGGAGAGCTTCATCACATCCGCGAAGCCCTCGTCGTTCAGGTGGGAAACGTCGATCAGCATCCCGAGGGAGAGCGCCTTTTCCACCAGCCGGTAGCCGAAGGGGGAGAGCCCCGACTTCTGCCCCTGCGGCTCGTCGCTGTAGAGGGCGCCGTCCGCGGCAAGGTTGCGGCGGCTCCAGCAGAGCCCCACCATCCGCACGCCCAGCGCATAAAAGACCGGCAGCAGCTCCTCCTCGTTCCCGAGCGGCTCCACCCCCTCGAAGGAGAGGAGCAGGGCGATCTTCCCCGCGCCCAGCGCGGCTTCGATCTCGGGATAGCTGCGGCAGAGGGCCAGCTCGGGGGTCTCCCGGAGCTCGGCGTAGAGGGCGCCGACCTGACCCAGCGCCTGGTGCAGGGCCCCCTCGGGCAGGTCCCTGCCGTCCACGAAGAGGGAGGACACCACCACGCGGACGCCGCCCTTCCGAAAGTCCTCCAGATATTCGTCGCGGATCACATGGGTGCGCCCGTCGCGCCGCTTGGCGTAGAGGTCGTAGGCCAGATCGAGGTGGGCGTCGACGATGGGGATTCGCTGATGCAGGGCCTCCAAAGATTCCATAGCTGTTTCTCCCTTTTTTCAAATTCGCCGGACCGTTAAAGCAGGAACCCGCCGCCGAGCGGGTCCTCCGGGTCGAGCAGGTATTGGGCGAGGCCGGTGACATAGGCCCGCCCGGTGATCTCCGGGACGATCGCGGGGTAACCGCCCTGCGCCGTGTCCTCGGCGGCCACGCCGGTGAAGAGGGTGCCGAGGATGCTCTCGTGCACATAGGGCTTCCCCAGCGGAAGCTCCCCCCTGGCGCGCAGGAGGGCCAGCTTGGCGCTCGTCCCGGTGCCGCAGGGGGAGCGGTCGATCTGTCCGTCCCCGAAGACCACGACGTTGCGCGCGTCGGCGCGCGGGTCCCGCGCGGGGCCGCAGAATTCCACGAGGTCGACCGTGCGGATGTGGGGCAGGAGCGGATGGGCGATCCCGCCGGCCGCGTTGAGCGCGTCCCGGATCTCCGCCCCGCGGGCGGTGAGCCGGTCCTTGTCCGCGGCGTCGAGCGCCACCCCGGCCTCCTCCGCCTCCACCAGCGCGAAAAAGTTTCCGCCGAAGGCGATGTCGGCGTGGACCGTCCGCCCGTCCGAAAGGGCCACGGGGACCCCCTCCCGGTAGAGGAAGGCGGGGACGTTGCGCACCGTCACCTCCCGCACCCGGCCGTTGTGGAGCTTCGCGCGGGCGCGGATGAGGCCGCTCGGGGTGTCGAGGGTGACGTCCGCCTCCTCCCCCGCGCAGGGGACCATGCCCGTCTCAAGCAGGGCGGTGACCACCCCGATGCTGCCGTGGCCGCACATGTTGAGGTAGCTGCCCGAATCCATGAAGACCACCCCGGCGTCCGCCTCCGGGCGGCAGGGCGGCAGCAGGAAGGCGCCAAACATGTCCTTGTGGCCGCGCGGCTCGAAAAGGAGCATCCGGCGGACATGGTCCAGGCGCTCCTGCAAATAGGCCCGCTTTTCCGCCATCGTCGCGCCGGGGACGGCGGGCATCCCGCCGGTGACGATGCGGGTGGCTTCCCCCTCGGTGTGGGTGTCCACGGCGGTAAACATCCGGCTTGCTATCATAAACTGCTTCCTCTTTTCCAAAACGGTCCGGCCGCCGCGGCTGCGGCGGCCGGAAGGTCGGCGGTCGTTATTTCATCTGGGGGTCGAGCGCGTCGCGCAGGCCGTCCCCGAGCAGGTTCAGGGCGAGCACGGTGATCATGATGCTCAGCCCCGGGAAGAGGACGAGATGGGGCATGTAGCGGATAAACTCGCGGCCCTCCGAGAGCATGGCCCCCCACTCGGGCATGGGCGGGGCGATGCCCAGCCCCAAAAAGCTCAGGCCCGCGGCGGTGATGATCACCTCGCCCACGCCCAGCGTCGCCTGCACGATGACGGGCGCGAGGGCGTTGGGGATGATGTGGTGGAGGATGATGCTGAAATGGCTGTCCCCCACCGCCTTGGCCGCCTGCACGAACTCCTTATTGCGCACCGACAGCACCGCCGAGCGCACCACGCGGGAATAGCCGGGCACGAGGGCGAGCCCCACCGCGATCATGATGTTGACGATGCCCGGCCCGAGGCTGGCGACCACGGCGATCGCCAGCAGCATCGAGGGGATGCTCATGAAGACGTCCATCACCCGCATGATGACGTTGTCCAGCCTCCCGCCGAAATAACCCGACACGGCGCCGATCACGATACCGGCCGCCATGGCGCAGGCCACCGTCGTCAGCCCGATGGTGAGCGAGATGCGGGTGCCGTAGATTACCCGCGCCAGAATGTCCCGCCCGTAGTCGTCGGTGCCCATCAGGTGCTCCGAGCTGGGGGGCTGGCGCTTGTTGACGATGTCCTGCTTGATGACCTGGTTGTCGTAGTCCACCAGCACGTCCGCGAAGACGGCGACGAACACGAGCATCACGAAGATCACCAGCCCGATCACCGCCTGCTTGTTGCGGAAAAACCGGCGGCAGAATTCCTTAAACGGGCTCTCCTTCTTCTCCTCCCCCTCGGGGCGGGCGGAAAGCGGCTTCTCTGTTTTCACGGTCATACACCTCACTCCCTCAGCCGCGGATCGATCAGGGCATAGATGATATCCACGGCAAGATTCACCAGGCTGAACACGATCGCGATATACACCACGCTGCCCAGCACCAGGGGGTTGTCCTTCATCCGGATGGCGTTGACCATGGCGGTCCCCAGCCCGGGGATGCCGAACACCGTTTCGGTGACCACCGCGCCTCCCAGCAGGGAGCCGAAGTTGATGCCGATGACGGTGATGACCGGGATGATCGAGTTTTTCAGCGCGTGGCCGAGCACCACCCGCTTCTGGTCCGCGCCCTTGGCCCACGCGGTGCGGATGTAGTCCTGGCGGACCACCTCGAGCATGGAGGACCGGGTCATGCGGATGATGACCGCGGCGTTGACGGCGGCGAGCGTGATGGTGGG
This sequence comes from Anaerotruncus massiliensis (ex Togo et al. 2026), assembly GCF_900199635.1. Lineage (GTDB taxonomy): Bacteria > Bacillota > Clostridia > Oscillospirales > Ruminococcaceae > Anaerotruncus > Anaerotruncus massiliensis. Next base: position 2,866,502 of record NZ_LT962687.1, read on the forward strand.
GAGCACCATCTGCCGGAAGGTGTCAAAGCCGCTGGACGGGAACCATTTGAGGTTGAGGGAAAACGCGATGATGAGCATCATGCCCAGCCAGAAGGCGGGGATGGCGGTGGCCAGCATGGCGAAGATCATGCTGATGTTGTCGAGGATGGAGTACCGCTTCACCGCCGACAGGATGCCGATGGGCATGCCGATCAGCACCGACAGGAACATCCCCGCCAGAGCCAGTTCCGCCGTCTTGGGAAACCGCTCGGCGATGGTCTCCGCGACCGGGATGTTGGTGGCGTAGCTCCGCCCGAAGTCCCCGCGGAGCATGTTCCCCACATACCGCGCGAACTGCACCACAAAGGGGTCGTTGAGGCCCATCTGGTCCCGCAGGACGTCCACCTGCTCCTGGGGGGCCTTTTCGCCCAGAATGAGGCGGGCGGGGTCCCCCGGGGTCAGATACATGATGGTAAAGACAATGAGGACGATCCCCAGGATGACGGGGATCAGCATCAGTATCCGTTTCAGGACAAATTTCAGCATGTCATCACACCTATACAACGGGGGGACGCCGTCCGGGAGCCCGCTTCACAGCAGGGCCCCGGCCGGCATCCCCGATAAATTCATGGGTCCTTCTCAGGGAAGGGGTTCAGGCGAGGGGGTTATTCCCAGCTCCAACTGGCCACGGGATAGTAGCAGTTGTCGATGACCCGGACGCCCTTGAGGCTGTTCTTGGCCGCGAAGTACTGGTTGGGGAAATAGAGCGGGATCTTGTTGGCGTCCTCGTCGGTAATCTTCACGATCTGCTGGTACATCTCGGAACGCTTGGCCGCGTCGTTCTCCTGGCGGGCCTTGACGAGCAGCTCGTCGATGGTGGGGTTGGAATAGACGCTTCCCCAGTTGAAGGGGCCGTCGGACGCGAAGAGGTAGGTGAGCATGTCGTCCGCGTCCGGCCAGTTGAGGCCGCCCACGTAGACTTCATAGTTGCCCACCGCCATCTGCTCGAAGTAGGTGCCCTTCTCGAGCGTCTCGATGCTGGCGGTGATGCCGATCTCCTTGAGCTGGGCCTGGACCACCTGCGCGACCTTCTCGCGGTTCTGGCCGGCGGCCAGCTTGATGGAGCAGGAGAAGCCGTCGGCATAGCCCGCCTCGGTCATCAGGGCCTTGGCCTTCTCGAGGTCGTAGGGGTTCATCACGGGGTCGTCGGGGTTGTAGCCGTCCATGACCTCGTTGAGGGGGCTGTTCGCGAGGACGCCGTCGCCGTCCTGCGCGCCCATGAAGACCTCCTCCTTGTTGATCGCGTATTTGACCGCCTGGCGGACCTTCTCGTTGTCAAAGGGGGCCGCCTGGGTGTTGAAGCCGATGTAGGCGATGGTGGCGCCGGGGGCCGAATAGAGGTTCAGGTTGGGGTCCGCCTCAATGGTCGGGGCGTCGATGGGGGCGCTGTTGGGCAGCGCGTCGATCTCGCCGTTCTGGAGCGCGACCAGGGCGGTGCTGGTGTCGGGGAGCACCCGGTAGGTGACGTTCTTGATCGCGGGAGCCTCGCCGTGGTAATCCTCGTTGTAGGCGAGCACCACATTGTCGCCGGAGGACCAGCTGACGAACTTGTAGGGGCCGGTGCCGACGGGGTTGCGGCCGTAGTCCTCGCCCGATTCGGTGACGGCCTTCTCATTGACGACGCCGAAGAAGCTGCCGCCGAGGTTCATGAGGAAATTGGCGAAGGGGACCTTGAGGGTCACGACCAGCGTGGAGTCGTCGGGGGCGTCGACCTTGTCGATCGAGGCGCAGTAGGAGGCGGTGGCGGGCTCCACCATGGCGCGCTCGATGGTGAACTTGGCGTCGGCGGCGGTGAAGGGCTCGCCGTTGTGGAACTTGACGCCGCTCTTCAGGTGGAAGGTATAGACCATGTTGTCGTCGCTGATGTCCCAGCTTTCGGCCAATCCGGGCCGGATGTCGCTGGAGCAGGCGCCGTCGCTCTCGACGAGCGTGTCGTAGATGTTGTACATGACCATCATGGCCGTGGCGTCCAGGGTGACCTGCGGGTCGAACCCGGTGGGGTCGGCGTTCATGGCCACGATGACCGAATCCTTTTCGCCGCTGGGCGCCGCGGGAGCGGCCTCCCCGCCGGGATTGGTTCCGGCGCTGTCCCCGCCGCAGGCGGTGAACAGGGAAAGAACGAGCATGACGACCAGAGCTAAACTGAGAAGTCTCTTCATTGGGCTTTCTCTCCTCCACAATTTTGTTTTGAGTTGAAAAACGAAGGCGCGTTGGCCGGGTCCTTACACTTTTCCACTTTGATGTGATTATACCCTCCCGCCGGAAAACTGTCAATAAATATACGGGATTTCTGCAAATGGGAGGCGCGGCGGGAGGACGTTTCGGGTGCTGTTATGGGGTTTTAACAATGCATGTGAAAAAATTGGTTCCTGCAATTGGGAAAACATTATATGACATAAATTTACAAAAATACCAATATGAAGCATATTGCGCATTGTAATTGAAGGAAATCCCCGAAATGCTTTGCAAAAGTTTTAGGGCTTTAGTTGACGAAATCCCGCCGCCTTGCTATAATGATGGACAATATAAAATGCATAAATGTACGCTCCCGGCGTGCATATATACCGGCCGGCGCGTTCCCTCGCGGACACGCCCGGCGCGGGAGGTAGGAGGTCCTGACCATGAGCAGCCTGTTGGAAGTCTCGCATTTGAAGGTGCTGTTCCACACCCAGCAAGGGGACGTGCCCGCGGTGGACGACGTGAGCTTTCAGGTGGAGGAGGGGGAGACCCTCTGCATCGTGGGGGAGTCGGGCTGTGGCAAAAGCGCCACGGTCCAGGCCGTCATGAAGCTGGTGCCCACCCCTCCGGGGGAATACGCGGGCGGGAAAATTCTGCTGGAGGGGCGGGACCTGCTCCCCCTCTCCACGAAGGAAATGATCCCCATCCGCGGGCATGAGATGTCGATGATCTTTCAGGAGCCGATGACCTCCCTGAACCCGGTGAAGACGATCGGAAGCCAGGTGGGGGAGGTGCTGGAGATCCACCGGAGGGACCTCTCCGCCCGGGAGATCCGCGCGCAGGTGGAGGAGAAGCTCTCCCTCGTGGGGATCCCCGATCCCGCCCGATGCGCCGCGTCCTATCCGCACCAGCTTTCGGGCGGCATGCGCCAGCGCGCCATGATCGCCATGGCGCTGGCCTGCGAGCCCAAAATCCTCATTGCCGACGAGCCGACCACCGCGCTTGACGTGACCATCCAGGCGCAGATCCTCGACCTCATCCGCCAGCTCAAGGAGAAGACCGGCATGACGGTGCTGCTCATCACCCACGACCTGGGGGTCGTGGCGGAGATGGCCCAGCGGGTGCTGGTGATGTACTCGGGCAAGGTGGTGGAGCAGGGGGAGGTCGGCGCGCTCTTCCGCGCCCCGCTGCACCCCTACACCGAGGGGCTTCTCGCCTGCCTGCCGCGCGTGGACCAGGACGAGGAGGAGCTCTACACGATCCCGGGGCAGGTGTCCAACCCGGCGGACTTCCCCAAGGGCTGCCGGTTCCATCCCCGCTGCCCCTACCGCCAGCAGATCTGTAAGGAAATTTCCCCCGAGCTCCGGGAGGCGGACGGCCGGCTGGTGGCCTGCCACTTCCTCCCCGGGGAACGCGTCAGGAGAGAGGAGGGGGCATTATGACGGCACAAAACTCCGCCGCCGGGCAGGGGGCGCAGGCGCCCCTGCTGGAGGTCCGGGACCTGAGCACCTACTTCCCGGTCTACGGCGGCGCGCTTTCCACCGTCAAGGGCTACGTCCACGCGGTGGACGGCGTCTCCTTTACGGTGAACCAGCACGAGACGCTCGGGCTGGTGGGGGAATCGGGCTGCGGCAAGAGCACCCTCATCCGCAGCATCCTGCTGCTGGAAAAGCCCACCAAAGGGCAGATTCTCTTTGAGGGGCAGGATATGCAGGCTATGAAGGCCGCCCAGCTGCGGCACCTGCGCCGCAATTTGCAGATCGTCTTCCAGGACCCCTATGCCGCGCTCGACCCGCGCATGACGATCGGACAGATCATCGGCGAGCCGCTGCGGGTGCACGGGGAGGCCGACGCCGCCCAGCGGGAGCGGCAGGTGAAGGAACTCCTCGAGATGGTGGGGCTCCAGCGCGGGTATTACCACCGCTATCCCCATGAGTTTTCCGGCGGGCAGCGCCAGCGGGTGAGCATCGCCCGGGCGCTGGCCCTGCGGCCCAAGCTCATCCTCTGCGACGAGCCGGTGTCCGCGCTCGACGTCTCCATCCAGTCGCAGATCCTCAACCTGCTGCGCAGTCTCCAGTCGGAGTTCGGGCTCACCTACATCTTCATCTCCCACGCCCTCAACGTGGTCCGCTACGTCTCCGACCGGGTGGGCGTGATGTACCTGGGCAAGCTGGTGGAGCTGGCGCCGGTGAAGGAGCTGTACACCACCCCCCGCCACCCCTATACGCGGGCGCTGCTCTCCGCCATCCCCATCCCCGACCCGACCGTCAGCCGGGAGCGGATTTTATTGCAGGGCGACCTGCCCAACCCCAAGAACCCGCCGGCGGGCTGCCGGTTCCACACCCGCTGCCCCTTCGCCGCCGACGAATGCCGCGCCTCCGAACCGGCGCTCACCGAGGTGGCGCCCGGATGCCAGGTGGCCTGCCACCGGGCGGTCCGCGGGGAGATCTGAGAGAAAGCGCCCCCTTCCGGGAAGGGGGCGCTTTTTGCGCGCGGAATCATTGTGCGCGGGGCGTTTCCGTGGTAAACTAGAGGGCAGTGAAACGGGGGTGGAAGGATGGACGGACACAGGCGGGCGGATATCCGGCCGGGGATGCTGGTGGATATCGTGCTCAAAAAGGACCAGCCGACCGGCAGGCGCACGCGCGGCCGGGTCGGGCGGCTGCTCACCAAAAGCGGCACCCATCCGCACGGCATCAAGGTGATGCTGGAGGACGGCCAGGTGGGCCGGGTGCAGGAGATCATCGGGGAGGAGAGCGAATGAGCGTTCTGTTTTTGGAATATCCCAAATGCGGCACCTGCCAAAAGGCGAAGCGGTGGCTCGACGAAAACGGCGTGGACTACGCCGACCGGCACATCGTCGGGGAGAATCCCACGGCGGAGGAGCTGCGGGAGTGGTCGGCGCGCGCGGGCGTGCCGGTCAAAAGGCTCTTCAACACGAGCGGGATGAAATACCGCGAGCTGGGGCTCAAGGACCGCCTGCCGGAGATGGACGAGGAGGCGCTTTTCGCCCTGCTCGGGACCGACGGGATGCTCGTCAAACGCCCGCTCGTCGTGGGAGCGGATTTTTTGCTGGCGGGTTTCCGTCCGGCGGAATGGGAGAGGCTGTTAACATGACGGACAAGCTCTACGAGGAGGACGCCTACCTGCGCGAATTCGAGGCGGAGGTGACCGGCTGCGTCCCGGCAGAGGGGGGCTGGCTCGTGACCCTCGACCGGACGGCCTTCTACCCCGAGGGGGGCGGCCAGCCCGCCGACACGGGAACCCTCGGCGGCGCGCGGGTGCTCGACGTACATGAAAAGGAGGGCGAAATCCTCCACACGACCGACGCGCCCCTTCCGGTGGGCGATCGGACGGCGGGCGCGATTGACTGGGAGGCGCGTTTTTCGCGGATGCAGCAGCACACCGGCGAGCACATCGTCTCGGGCGTCATCCACCGGCTTTTCGGGCTGGACAATGTCGGCTTCCACATGGGGCGCGACGCCGTGACGATCGATTTAAACGGCGAGCTGACGGCGGACGACCTTACGCGGGTCGAGCGGCTGGCCAACGAGGCGGTGTGGGAAAACCTGCCCGTCGGGGTGGAATACCCCGCCCCCGAGGCGCTTGCCGCGCTCGACTACCGCAGCAAGAAGGAGCTCACCGGCCGGGTGCGCATCGTGACGGTGCCGGGCAGCGATGTGTGCGCCTGCTGCGGCACCCATGTGCGGCGCACGGGCGAAATCGGCGTCATCAAGCTGCTGACGAGCCAGAGGTACAAGGGCGGCGTGCGGGTGTGGCTGCTCTGCGGGGACCGCGCGCTCACCGATTACAACGAGAAGAACGCGCAGGCCTACGCGGTCTCGGGGATGCTCTCCGCCAGGGTCGGGGAGCTCGCCGGGGCGGTGGAGCGGATGCAGGCGGAAAACGACGCGCTGAAGCTGCGCGCCGCGCGTCTTCAGGAGGAGCTCTTCCGTTACCGCGCCCGCGAGGTCGAGGAGGGCGCGACCTACGCCCTCCTCTTCGAGGACGCGATGGAGCCGCCCGCGCTGCGGCGGTTCTGCCTCGCGCTCTGTGAGCGGTGCGGGGTGGCAGCGGTCCTCTCGGGGAGCGAACGGGAGGGCTGGAAATACGCGGCGGGCAGCGCGCACAGCGACGTGCGCCCGCTCGGCAGGGAGCTGAACGCCGCCTTCTCGGGGCGCGGCGGCGGAAGCCCCGAGCTCGTGCAGGGGACCCTCTCGGGCAGCCGGGAGGAGATCGAAAACTTTTTCAGGAGCAGGGTATGAACATTCAGATTTTCGGCAAGGCCAAGTGCTTCGACACCAAAAAGGCCGAGCGCTATTTTAAGGAGCGCGGCGTCAAATTCCAAAGCGTCGACCTCATCCGCTATGGCATGAGCAGGGGGGAATTCGAGAGCGTCCGGCGCGCCGTCGGCGGCGTGAAGGCGCTCGTCGACGAGAAGTCGAAGGACTACGACAAGTCCTTCATCGCCTACCTCGCCGGGGAGGAGAACATCGCGGACAAGCTGATGGAATACCCCTCGGTGCTCAAGACCCCCATCGTCCGAAACGGAAAGCAGGCCACCGTCGGCTACTGCCCCGACGTGTGGAAGGAGTGGACCTGAGGGCGCTCCGGGCGGAAAACAACGCGCCCGTGGGCGCGTTCGCGCGCTCTGCGCGCGTGCGCGGCGCAGCCGCGCGGTTTTCCGCCCCGGCCCCGCGGCGAATACCGGGGGAGCCTTGCGGCCGCCCCTTTGGGCGGCCGCCGGTGTAAAAGGAGGGAATCGGAATGGGAACGCCCGAACGGTTCGAGGCGGTCATGGCGGACGGCGCGCGGATCGTCTGCCGGATTTTCGGCGGCGGGGAGCGCGCGCTGCTGCTCCTGCACGGCAACGGCGAGGACCACACCTGCTTTCAAAAGCAGGTCGCGGCCTTTTCCGGGCGCTTCCGGGTGATCGCGATGGACAGCCGCGGACATGGGGAGTCGTCCGCCGGCAGCGGCGTGACGATCGCGAAGATCGCGGAGGACGCGGCGGCGGTGCTCGGCGCGCTGGGTATTGAACGCGCGTCGGTCGTGGGGTTCAGCGACGGCGCGAACGCCGCCCTCGGCCTCGCGCTCTCCCACCCCGGCATGGTGGAAAAGCTGGCGCTCGCGGGCGCGAACCTCTTCCCGGCGGGGGTGAAGCCCCGGTTCCAGCTCCCCGCCGAGCTGGAATACCGCGCGCTGCGCCTCTGCGGGAGGTTCAGCGAGCGGCTGCGCCGCCGCGCGGAGATCGTCGGCCTCATGGTCGAGGAGCCCCGCTATACCCCCGGGATGCTCGGCGCGATTACCGCGCCCACGCTGGTGCTCGCGGGCGACCGCGACCTCATCAGGCCGGCGCATACGGCGCTCATCGCCGCGTCGCTCCCGCACGCGAAGCTCGTGACGATCCCCCGCTCCGACCACTGGATCTTCGACCGCCAGCCGGTACGGGTCAACCGGGAAATTCTGGCCTTCCTCGGATAAAAAAGCGCCCCGGCAAAGCCGGGGCGCTTTCGCATGTCCTCGCGGACTATTTTTCCTCGCAGATTACTTTTCCACCGGGAAGCAGATCTCCGTCACCCAGTTTTCGGGGTTGGGGTCCATGGCGGGGCTCACATGGTAGATATTGAACATCGGGCCGCTGATCCGCCAGCCGCCCGCGTCAATCCATTCGCCGATCGCGGCGCAGGCGTCGGAGACGCTGGCGTAGCTGCCGCGGATGACGCAGGAGGCGACCTTCACGGCCGGGACCTCCTTAAAGCGGACGTGCTCGGTGTCGTGATAGCTGCCGGTGACCGCCGTGCGGATTTCCACGTCGACGTCCGACTCCTTGAACCCCTCGTCGAAGAAGACGGCGATGGCGTAGGCCGGGGAGGCCATCTGGACATGCTGGCCGGCCGTTTCGCCGTAGAGCCGCTGCCAGAGGTCGCCCTCGCGGTCGTAGGAGGGCATCGTGTCGCGCAGGCTCATAACCTGCATGGCGGGGATTTCCTTGAGGGTTACATCGTACTTCATACTGTTATCGTCCTTTCCCAATCGTTCGATGGTGTTTTCGAGGATCGCGAGCCGGGCGCCGAGGTCCCGCGATTCCTCCCGCATCTGGGAGAGGCGTACCGCCAGGTAGCGGCGAAGGCTTTCCGCATTGTCGTACTGCGCGAGGATCTCCCGGATCGTCGCCAGCCCGAACCCCATCGACTTGAGGGCCTGGATCTTACCCGCCGCCTCCAGCTGCCTTGCACTGTAGTAGCGGTAGCCGGTGAAGGAATCCACCGTCTCGGGGGCCAGCAGACCGATCTCATCGTAGTGGCGCAGCATCTTGATGCTGATCATCGTCAGCTTGGAAAATTCGCCGATCTTGAACATGTTACGTCCTCCCGTCTGTTTTTGAGCTCACCGTCAGCTTACACCATCCCACAGTGGGAGAGTCAATAGGGAAAAACAAAATTTTTTCAAGCCGCCCCGCGTCCCTGCTTCCTCTTCATCCCTCGTTCCGCTCCCTTCCCGCCCCGCGTCCCCACTCCCGCGACCACCGTTAAAAGGCGGCGGCCGGCCGGGATCAAACGTTTTGAAGGGTGGCGGGGAACTTTTCCAAAAGTTCCCCGCCTTACAAAAGTTCCCCTCCTCACGCATCCTTTATGAGAAAGACGGGCAGGGGCGGGTCGTTGGGGCGGTTGCAGAAGTCGGCGACGACCACCGTAAAGGCGCGGTGATCAATCGTGCGCAGGTAGGCGAGCAGGGCGTCCCGCTCGGCGTAGCCGGTATCCCGGCCGTAATAGATGATGAGGCTCATGACCCCGCGCGGCTTTAAGAGCGTAAGCCCCGCTTCGATGGCGGCGATGCTGCTTTCGGCGCGGGTGTTGACGCTGTGGTCGCCGCCGGGCAGCCAGCCGAAGTTGAAGACGATGCAGTCGACCGACCCCGGCGCGGCGTAACGGGCCATATTGGCGTGGCTGTCCAGGACGACGCGCGTAAAACCGGAGCACCCGCGTTCCCCGATGAGGGCGCGGGTGCTTTCCACCGCCTCGGGCTGGATGTCGAAGGCGAGCACCTTCCCCGTCTCCCCGACGAGGGAGGCGAGAAAGACGGTGTCGTTGCCGCGCCCTGCGGTCGCGTCGATGCAGAAGGCGCCCGGCCTCACATGGGATTCGATGAACTGGTGCGCCACCTGAAGGGCGCCGAACGGTCTTGACATGGGAAACTCCCTTTCTATGTAGTTGCAGGATTCGGGAAAAGGCATTACAATAAAAAAGAACCGAGGGGAGGGAACAAATATGCGCTTCGACGAGCTGGTCTACGCCGTCGTGCGGCAGATCCCGCGCGGCCGGGTGGCCTCCTACGGGCAGGTCGCGCTGCTCTGCGGCAACCCGCGCGCCTCCCGCGCGGTGGGCTGGGCGCTGCGCCGCAACCCCGCCCCGGGGGAGGAGATCCCCTGCCACCGGGTCGTGAACCGCGAAGGGCGGCTCGCGCCCGCCTTCGCGTTCGGCGGGCCGGACGCCCAGCGGAGTCTGCTCGAGGCGGAGGGCGTCGCGGTGGACGATGAGGGCTTTGTGGATATGGAACGGTACGCGTGGTACGGGCCTACAGAACCACCTGGTCGTTGATGACGAGCCCGAACCGCAGGCCGAGCCGCTCGGCCGCCTTGCGGCAGAGGAGCATGCGCTGGAGGAAGATCTCAAAGTAGTCCATCACCGCGGCGCTCGCGGTGTCGATGCGGATGCGCAGCGTGATCATGGACTTGTCGGGGGAGATCTCGGTGGAGGCCTCCTCGACGGCGTAGTTGACCCGGTCGTGGATGTCGAAGGTGGCCATGTCGCGGTTGCGCACACGGGAACGGCGCACGTCGGTCTTGTCGGCCAGGATGAGCGCGGCGGCCACCGCGTCGACCGCGACGGCGGTGCCCTCGTCGTGGTTGCCGATGGCGCTGATGATCGTGGCGGTGTCCTCCGCGTCCGCGCCCAGCTTGTCGAGGATGCGGAAGGCCATGACCGCGCCGCTCTGGGCGTGGTCGGCGCGGTTGATGACGTTGCCGATGTCGTGCAGGTAGCCCGCGATCTGTGCGAGCTCCGCCGTGCGCTCGGGATAGCCGAGCGTCAGCAGGATCTCCCGCGCCTTCCTGGCCACCTTGGTCACATGCGCGAAGCTGTGTTCGGTATAGCCCAGCACCCGCAGCGCGTCGTCCGCCTTGCGTATGTAGGTCTTGATGGATTCGTTATGGGCGATCTGGTCGAATGTTACCATGGTTACGTCCTTTCGTTTTTTGTTTCATGGAATCATTCTATCCCGAATGCGGGGCAAATACAATTGCGGCGGCGCGGATTTTATAAAAATTTTACAGGAGGGCGAACGATGGGACCGACCTGTTACACGGTGACCCGCATCGACGGGGATTACGCGGTCATGGTGACCGACGAAGGGATCGAAAACACGGTGGCGATGGCGCTGCTTCCGCCCGAGACGGACGAGGGCGTGCGGCTCGTATGGGAGAATTTCACCTACCGGGCGGCCGAATGAAGGTGATCGCGCGGACGCCTCGCCTGCTCCTGCGGGAGCTTTCGGAGGAGGACCTCGGCTCGCTCGGTGGGACGCTGATGGACGCCGAGGCGATGGCGGCGCTCGGCGGGGCGATGGACCGGGAGCAGGCGCTGACCTGGCTGCGCCGCCAGATCGGCCGGTACCGGACGGGGGAGCCCGCCTGCTGGGCCGTCGAGGAGCGGGAGACGGGGACGCCGGCGGGGCTGGCGGGCTTCGCCCGGATGCCCACCCCGCTCGGGGAGCTGCACGAGCTTGGCTACATCCTGCGCGCCGACCGGCGGGGACGCGGCTACGCGTCCGAGGCGGGTCGCGCCTGTCTGGAATACGGGTTCGGGACGCTTGGGCTGCCCCGCGCCTGCGCGATGATCCGTGTGGGGAACGCCGCGTCGGAGCGGGTGGCCCGTCGGCTCGGGATGCGGTATGTCCGGGAGATGGAATTCCGGGGGGCGCCGCATGGGCTCTGGCTCGTTTCCCGGGAAGATTTGTCCGGCAGAGGTTGTTTTTCGCGGGAAACCGTACTATAATGGTAGAGATTCAATTCAGGAGAGGAAGAGACGGGACATGTACAGCTTTAAGAACGATTACAGCGAGGGCGCGCACCCCCGCATCATGCAGGCGCTGCTCGACACCAACCTCGACCAGACGGACGGCTACGGCACCGACCCGCACTGCGAACGCGCGCGGGCGCTCATCCGGGAGAAGATCGCCTGCCCGGAGGCGGACGTGCATTTCCTCGTGGGGGGCACCCAGGCCAACCTGACGGTCGTGGCGGCGGCGCTGCGCCCCTACCAGGCGGTGGTCGCGGCGCACACGGGACATGTGTGCGTGCATGAGACGGGCGCGATCGAGGCGACCGGCCACAAGGTGGTGTCGATGCCCTCGCCCGACGGCAGGCTCACCCCCGCCATGGTGGAGGAGGCGTGCGGCCTTCACACCGACGAACACATGGTCCAGCCGAAGATGGTCTACATCTCCGATTCGACAGAGGTGGGCACCCTCTACCGGAAGGCGGAGCTCGAGGCGCTGCACGATACCTGCCGGGCGCTGGGGCTCTACCTCTTCCTCGACGGGGCGCGGCTTTCGGCGGCGCTCACCGCAGAGACGAACGACCTCTCCCTGCCCGACCTCGCGCGGCTGTGCGACGTCTTCTACCTCGGCGGGACCAAGTGCGGGGCGCTCTTCGGCGAGGCGGTCGTCATCGTGAACGACGCGCTGAAGCCCGATTTCCGCTACCTCATCAAGCAGCGGGGCGGCATGCTCGCCAAGGGGCGGCTGCTCGGCATCCAGTTTGAAAGCCTCTTCGAGGACGGCCTCTACCTCGAGCTCGGCGCGCGCGCCAACCGGCTGGGGATGCGGATGAAGCGGGCGATCTCCGAGGCGGGCTTTTCCTTCGCGAGCGACTCGTACACCAACCAGCAGTTCGCCGTTCTGCCCGACGCGCTGGTGGAGGCGCTCGGCGGGCACTACAAGTTTGAACGAAACGGCAAGCCGGACGCCGGACACACCGTCGTGCGGTTCGTGACCTCGTGGGCGACCGACGAGACGGCGGTCGAGCGGTTCGCCGCCGACCTGCGGCGGCTGGCGAGCGGGGCGGAATGACCGCACAGCCGAAAGGCCGCCTGCAAAGCGCCGGGGCGGTCGTGCCGCTCGCGGTGCTCGCCACCTTCCTGTGGGGCACGGCGTTCCCCTGCGTCAAGCTGGGGTACCGGCTCTTTGCGATCGAAAGCGGCGGGACCGCCTCCCAGATGCTCTTCGCGGGGACGCGGTTTTTGCTGGCGGGGACGCTGACCCTCGTGTTCGGCGCCGCGGCGGGCCGGCGCGCGCCGCTGCCCGCGCGGAGGAATTACGGCGGCGTCCTGCTGCTCGGGCTCGTGCAGACGACGGCGCAGTACGTCTTCTTCTATGTCGGCCTCGCCAACACGACGGGCAGCCGCGGCTCGATCATCGACGCGTCCGCCGCCTTCATCGGCGTCATCCTCGCCCACTTTCTCTGCCGGGGGGACCGCATGACCCGCCGCAAGGCCCTCGGCTGTGCGGCCGGGTTCGCCGGGGTGGTCGTGCTCAACCTCGGCGGCGGGCTGGACGGGGCGTTCGCCTTTACCGGCGAGGGGTTCATGCTGCTGGCCGCCACCTCCTCCGCGCTCGGCGCGGTGGTGAGCGCGCGCGTCGCGCCCGGCAACGACCCGATGGCGGTCACCGGCTGGCAGCTGCTGGCCGGCGGCGGCGTGCTCTTCCTCATCGGCGCACTCGGCGGCGGGCGCATCCGCCCCACCGGCGGCGCGGCCTGGCTCCTGCTTTTCTATCTGGCGGCGCTCTCGGCGGTGGCCTTCACCATCTGGACGCTGCTGCTCAAATACCATTCGGTGGCGCGGGTGAGCATCTTCAACTCCCTCATCCCCGTCTTCGGCACCCTCTGTTCGGGGCTCTTCCTGGGCGAGGAGATCTGGAATGTCCGGAACCTCGCGGCGCTGCTGCTCGTCTGCGCGGGCATCTGCATCGTGAACGGCGCGCCCGGCCCCGCATCCTCTGTGAAAGCGTGAAAGCCATGTTCGACCTGCTCATCAAAAACGGAACCGTCGTCGACGGCAGCGGCGCGCCCGCCTTCCCGGCGGACGTGGCGGTGTCGGGCGGCGTGATATCGGCGGTGGCGCCGGGGATTTCCGCCCCGGCCGCGCGCACGGTCGACGCGTCGGGGCGGCTCGTCACCCCCGGCTTCATCGACATCCACCGGCACGCCGACCTGAACCTCTTTACCGAAGGCTTCGGCGCGCCCGAGCTGCGGCAGGGGCTCACGACGATCGTCAACGGCAACTGCGGGCTGTCGGCCGTGCCCTGCCCCGCCGCGCGGCGGGAGGAGATTCTGCATTTCCTTTCGCCGGTCGTGGGGGACGCGGACGGCGCGCCCCGCTTCGGGGGCTTCGCGGAATACATGGCGCTGGCGGAGCGGGCGCCGCTCCCGCTGAACGTCGGCATGTGCGTCGGCAACGGAACGGTGCGTGCCGCAGTGCGCGGCTACGGGGAGGGGCCGCTCTCCCCCGGCGAGCTCGCGGCCGCGCGGGACCTCCTGCGCGGTGCGCTTTCGGACGGCGCGCTCGGCGTGACGCTGGGCGTCGTCTACGCGCCGGAATACAACTACGACGCGGACGGCTTTGCCGAGGTGCTCTCCCCGATGCGGGAATTTCCCGTGCCGCTCGCCGCCCACGTCCGCGGGGAGGGGGACCTCCTCCACGAGTCGCTGCGCGAGGTCATCGGGATCGCGCGGCGGCTGGGGACGCCGCTGCACGTCAGCCACCTCAAGTGCATCGGCAGGCGCAACTGGGGGCGCGGGGCGAAGCGCGCGCTGGAGATCCTCGAGGAGGCGCGCGCCCGCGGGCTGCGGGCGGACTGCGACGTCTACCCCTACACCGCCGGGTCGACCCAGCTCCTCCAGATCCTCCCGCCCCACTTTCTTGAGGGGGGCGCGCCCGGCATCATCCGCCGCCTGCGGGAGCCCGCGCGCCGGGAGGAGCTGCGGGGGATTTTCGCGGGCCCGTCCGACCGATTTGAAAACCTCGTCTACCTGGTCGGGTGGGAGAATATCCGCTGCACCTCGATGCGCCGTCCCGAAAACCAGCCGTTCATCGGCAAATCGGTGGCGGAGATCGCCCGGAGGAGGGGGCAGGACCCCTGCGACTGCGCCTGCGACCTGCTGGCCGCCGAAGAGTGCGACGTCGCGATGATCGACTTCATCACCTCGGAGGAGGACGTCCGCACGATCCTGCGCTCTCCCATGAGCTCGGTGATCTCCGATTCGGTCTACCCCTCGCGGGGGGTGCCCCATCCACGGCTCTACGGCGCCTTTCCCAAGGTGCTGATCGACTATGTGCGGGAGAGCCCGCTGCTGACGCTCGAGGAGGCGGTCCACAAGATGACCGCCAAGCCCGCCGGGGTCTACCGCCTCGGGAGCAAGGGCCTGCTGCGGGCGGGCTTTGACGCGGACATCAACGTTTTCTCCCTTGAAAACCTGAAAAACCCCGCCAGCTATGAGCACCCCGCGCAGTACGCGTCCGGCTTCGACTATGTGTTCGTGAACGGCCGGGCCGCCGTCGACCACGACGAGCTGACCCGCGCGCCCGCGGGCAGGCTGCTGAGGCGGGCATGAGGGCGGCGCGGGAACAGCGGCCGCCGGCCCTGCCGGCGGAGCCGAAGCTGGAACGGGAGCTTTCGGAGGGCCTGCTCGAGGAGGAACCGGGAAGGTACGCCTCGGGGGAGGCAGACGCGGTGAGCGGGCTTCTCTTCCGCGGCGTTTTTCCGGGGCTCGACTTCGAGGAGGCGAGCTTCGAGGGCTGCGTCTTCGAGGGGATGCGGCTGACCGGGGCGGACCTCTCCAAAACGGGACTCACCGACCTGGTTTTCCGGCGGTGCGACCTCTCGAACGCCAGCTTCTCAAAGGCGGCGCTCACGCGGGTGCGGTTCGACGACTGCAAGCTCGTGGGCGCGGACTTCTCCGAGGGGGTGCTGCGGGACGTGCGCTTTTCCCGGTGCAGCCTGCGGTACGCGCAGTTTTTCCAGGCGGGGCTGCGCGCGGTGCGGTTCGAGGGGTGCGACCTCTCGGGCGCGGCGATGCAGGAGCTGAAGCTGCGGGACCTCACCCTTTCGGAATGTAAGCTCGCCGGGGCCGAGCTCTTCCACACGAAGCTCGCGGGGGTGGACTTCACCACCTGCGAGACGGACGGGCTCGTCGTCGCGGCGGAGGACCTGCGGGGCGGCGTCTTTACCGCCGCGCAGGCGGTGGGGCTGGCAAGGCTGCTCGGCATCATCATCAAATAGCGATATCTGCGGATACCATACAGGAGGAACAGCATGGAGGACGTACTATTATCATTACAGGAGATCTGCAAGGCGTTTGGGGAGACCGAGGCGCTCGCGGGGGTCAGCCTCGATGTGCGCGAGGGGGAATTCCTGACGCTGCTCGGGCCCTCCGGCTGCGGCAAGACCACCACCCTGCGGATCATCGCGGGGCTGGAAAGCCCCGACAGCGGCCGCGTGCTGCTGCGGGGGGAGGACATGACCGGCTGGGAGCCCAACCGCCGCCCGGTCAACACGGTGTTCCAGAGCTACGCGCTCTTCCCGCACATGAACGTGGCGAAAAACATCGGCTACGGCCTGCGGCTCAAAAAGACGCCCAAGGAGGAGATCCGCCGCCGGGTGGACGAGATGCTCGGCCTCGTGCAGCTTCCCGGCTTCGGCGGGCGGATGCCCAACCAGCTTTCGGGCGGGCAGCGGCAGCGGGTGGCGATCGCGCGCGCGATCGTGAACGACCCGGCGGTGCTGCTGCTCGACGAGCCGCTCGGCGCGCTCGATTTGCAGCTGCGCCGCCAGATGCAGACCGAGCTCAAATCGCTGCAAAAGGATCTGGGCATCACCTTCATCTACATCACCCACGACCAGGAGGAGGCCCTCAACATGAGCGACCGGATCGGCATCATGAACGAGGGGCGCATCCTCCAGCTCGGCAAGCCGGACGAGATCTACGAGCGGCCCCAGACGCGGTTCGCCGCCGAGTTCATCGGGCAGAGCAACATCTTCACCGCCGAGGTCGCGGGGCGGGAGCCGAACGGCACGCTGACGCTGCTCTACGCGGGCGGCGTCGTCAAGGCGTGCGGCGAGGGGACGCCGGGCGAAAGGGTGACCCTTTCGGTGCGCACCGAGCGCATCCGGTTCGGCGAGGAATGCCGCTACGGGTTCGCGCTCACCGGCATTGTCCGGGCGCACAGCTATACCGGAGGCATGCTGCGCACGACCCTCGGGCTTTCCGACGGGCAGGAGCTGATCGTGAGCGGCATGGGCGGCGGGGGCGACCGCGCCGAGGTCGGCGAGACGGTGCACATCTACTGGAAGCCCGCCTGCGCCGCCATCGTGGAAAGGGGCGACCAGCATGAAGCGCGCGCGTAAGGGGCGCGGCTTTCCCGCCGCGGGCGTCCCGTTCCTCTTGTGGACGGCGTTTTTCGTCGCCATCCCGCTCATCTATATCCTTTGCATGAGCTTCATGAAGCGCGCGGCCACCTGGGGGGTCGTCGCCGAGTTTTCGCTCGGCAGCTACGCCAAGATGCTCTCCCCCGCCTACCTGCGCGTCTTCGGGGAAAGCCTCTGGCTGTCGGTGCTCACCACCGGCTTTACGCTGCTGCTCGGCTATCCGTTCGCCTATTTCACGGCGCAGCTCTCCCCCAAGCGGCGCTCCCTCGCGCTGCTGCTCGTCATCGTGCCCTTCTGGACCAACTCGCTCGTGCGCATCTACGGGTGGATGATCCTCCTGCGCAGCCAGGGGGTCGTCAACGCCCTGCTCATCGCGCTCGGCGTCATTGACACGCCGCTTAAACTCCTGTATAATTTTGGGGCCGTGCTGGTCGGCATGGTGTATGCCCTGCTGCCCTTCATGATCCTGTCCGTCTACAACTCGATCTCCAAGCTCGACCCGTCGCTCACCGAAGCGGCGCGCGATTTGGGCGCGGGCAAGTGGCGCGCCTTCTGGAGCGTCACCGTGCCGATGACCCGGGCGGGCATCATGGCCGGGTGCGTGCTCGTCTTCATCCCGTCGGTCGGGCTCTTCTTCATCTCCGACCTGCTCGGCGGCGCAAAGACGATGCTGCTTGGAAACCTCATCAAAAACGAACTGCTCACCGCCCGCAACTGGCCGATGGGCGCGGCGCTTTCGGTCGTCATGATGGCCGCCACCCTGCTGGTGATCGGCCTCTACCAGAAGCTGTCAGGTGAAAAGAGTCTGGAGGGGATCGTATGAGGCGGCGGTCCAAAATCCCCGAAATCTATGTGACGCTCCTGCTCATTCTCATGTACCTGCCGATCCTGGTCGTCGTGGTCTACTCCTTCAACGACACCAAGCTCTTTAGCTGGGAGGGGTTCACCTTCTCCTGGTACCAAAAGCTGCTCCACAACCGAAACATCATTACAGCCTTCTTCAACAGCCTCGAGCTCGCGGCGCTCAGCAGCCTGTCCGCCTCGGTGCTCGGCACCGTCGGCGCGGTGGGCATCGCGGGCAGGCATTTCCGCGGCCGCGGCGCGCTCGAAAATCTTTCCCTCATCCCCATCATGGTCCCCGAGATCATTCTCGGCATGGCGTACCTCGCGTTTTTCTCCTTCCTGCGCCTGCCCTTCGGCATGCTGACGCTCGTGCTCGCGCACACCACCTTCTGCGTGCCGTACATCTTCATCAACGTCAAGGCGCGGCTCGCCGGGCTCGACCCCGCCATCGGAGAGGCCGCCCGCGACCTCGGCGCGTCCGCGCCGCGCGCCTTCTTTGACATCACCCTGCCGCTCATCGCACCTTCCATCCTGTCGGGCGCGCTGCTCGCCTTTGCCATGAGCATGGACGACGTGGTCATCAGCTTTTTTGCCACCGGCGCGCAGACGAGCACCCTTCCGCTGCAAATCTATTCGATGCTCAAGATGGGCGTCACCCCTGAAATCAATGCCCTGTGCACCCTCATGCTCGGCGCCGTGTTTCTGATCGTCGCCGTCGGGAGGCTTGTTTCCGCCCGGCGGCAGAGGCGCGCTTAGGTGTGTCGCTCAGTGAGCGGCGGAGCTTGTCGGTGGACGGCCGACGGCCGTTTTAGATATTCCGCCCCGGGGGGCGGAGGGCCTGTCGGTAGTCGACCGACGGTGGACCTTAGGTTCACCGCTCAGTGAGCGGTATAGTTTGCCGGGTCCCGCCCCGGCAGGCGGCCCCATTTCTTGTACGGACAAGAAATGGGGGAAAGAAGCCGCAGGGGGCTGCGCCCCCTTGACCCCCGCGCCGCCTCCGGTTGGCCTGCGGCCAAAGTCGGCGGCGCCCTCTTCACGGATCAGCGAACGAGCTTACAGCATCCCGCCAGCCGCCGCGCCGCAGGCGCAATGCCTCTGCCCGAGAGTCTCCGGAACCGTACCAGAAGTGCGCCTGGGGAGGCACGGCCGCTTTTGCGTGGCGCGCAGTGCCCACGCGGAGGCGGAAAACTGCGCGGCTTCGCCGCGCACGCGCGCAGCGCGCGCGAACGCCCGTTCCGGGCGTTGTTTTCCGCCGGGTGTCCCCGGCGAGCCATCCGACAGCAGGATTGTTGGGTGCAGCGGTACCAGCCTTCTACTCGCGGCTGGCTGGACGTGAGCGGTGGGGGGATTCTCAAGGGGGGCGAGCTTTGCGCCCCGCTTCCTTACAAAAGATTCCGCCGTAGGCGGCTCAAAGCGGGTTCCAAAGGGCCGGCGAGGCCCTTTGAGCGGCCGTCGCGCGTAGCGCGCTCCGGGCGTAGCCCGGGCAGGCCGCTTGAAGCCCCCCTTGAGCGCCCTTCTTCCGCCGACTTCTTGGGCGCGCAAGAAGTCGGCCCGCCTGCCGGGGCGGGACCCGGCGATCTATGCCGCCGAAGGCGGCTCCCCTAAAGCGCCCCAGAGGGGCGCGTAAAAGGCCCTCCGACCGCTGGGCGGAAAATCTAAAACTGCCGCGCGGCGGAACGCGCTCGTATTTCTTGCCGCTTGGAAAGCGGCAATTCCCGCGATAGCCCCGCCGGGCGGCAAAATCAGAAGCCGATTCACCGCAAACGGCGGTTGCAATCATAGATCAGAGTGAACAGAAAAGAAAGAAGGGACTTACCATGCGGAAATGGACACGTGCGCTCGCGCTGCTGCTTGCGGCAGTGCTGGCGCTTTCGCTGGGCGCCTGCGGGAAAAAAGCGGATGAAAAGGTGCTCAACGTCTTCACCTGGGCGACCTACTTCCCCGACGATATCCTCGCGGAGTTTACCGAGCAGACGGGCATCAAGGTGAATTACAGCACCTTTGAGTCGAACGAGGAGATGCTCATGAAGCTCGAATCGGGCGGCGAATACGACATCGTGCTCGCGAGCGATTACATCATCGATATCGCGCGGGGACAGGGCCTGCTGATGGAGCTCGACAAATCAAAAATCCCCAACTTCAAAAACATCAATCCGACCTACCAGAACACCTTCTTCGATCCGGATAACCAGTATGTCGTCCCCTATTCGGCGGGCGTGCCAATGATCATCTACAACCCTGCCATGACGGGCGGCGTGGAGATCAAGGGTTACGAAGACCTGTGGAATCCGGCGTTCGCAGACTCGGTCGTCGTGATGGACGACGCGCGCAACATCATCGGCATCACCCTCAAAACGATGGGCAAGAGCTTCAACGAGACCGACCCCGCCGTGCTGGAGCAGGCCAAGGAGAAGCTGATGACCCTGCGCCCGAACATCCGGGCGTTTGACTACAACACCCCCTACAACCTCATGATCTCGGGCGAGACGGCGGTCGGCTACATGTTCACCTCCCAGGTGATCACCGCCCTCAACGCGAATCCCGAGCTCAAGACGGTCTATCCCGCCGAGGGCGTCGGATTCGGCATCGACGCGGTCTTTATCCCCGCCAAGGCCCCCCACGCCGACAATGCGCACGCCTTCCTCGATTTCATCCTCGACGGCGAGCGTTCGGCGCGCATCACCGAGCAGACCTTCTACGGGAGCTGCAACTCGGCTGCGACTCCCTATATCACCAATCCCCTGCTGGTCATCCCCGACGATGCGATCCGCAGCGGCGAGTCGATCAAAGACGTCGGCGAGGAGGCCACCGCCCTCTTCAACGACATCTGGACGGAATTCAAGCAGAGCTGAACCCCCATAAAAAAGCGGCCGCCCTCCGGGCGGCCGCTTTTTCTTTTATTCAGCAGAGGACCTTGATCAAGGCAAGCAGGGCTTTTCGCTTTTCCGGGGCGAGGGCGTCCCAGCAGGACAGCAGCTCACGCTGCTCCCCGGTGAGGTCGGGCGGCAGGCTGTCCTCCGCGAGGAACTGGGAGACCGTCATCCCAAAGGCCCGGCAGATCGCTTCGAGCGTCGGGATGGTGGGGACGTTTCCCTTCCGGTAGAGCGAATTGATGGTGGACTGGCTGAGATGCGCCTGCTCCGCGAGATGGTTTTCACTCCAGCCGCGTTCCTCCTGCAGCCGGCGGATCTTCCCGAGGATGTCCATCCAACCCCTCCTTCTGTGCTTATGCGTTAATATTATTACGATTAGGCGTTGAAATCTTTAATAATTAGACGTATAATATTAACGATCAGTCGTTAATGTGCACAGAGGGAGCGAACTTTATGCCTGACTATAAGGAGTTGTATTTTTCCCTCGTTCGGAAAACGGCTGCCGCCGCCGACGCGCTGGAAATTCTGAGCCTGCTGGTCGGCGAACAGGCGGAGCACCTGAAAAAGGAACTGGAACGGATCGAAGAGCTCTTTCCGCCCGACGAAATGTAAAGCGGCCGCCAGATGGCGGCCGCTTTGTCGTTCCCTCGGAGATTATTGGAAGAGGTCGAGCTCCACGGGGCAGTGGTCGCTGCCGAAGATTTCCGCGCGGATCCTGCTGTCGCGGATTTCGCCGCGCAGGCGTTCGGAGACGAGGAAATAGTCGATGCGCCAGCCCGCGTTGTTGGCGCGCGCGTGGTACATGTAGGACCACCAGGAATAGGCGCCCACCGCGTCGGGGTAGAGGGCGCGGAAGCTGTCGACAAAGCCGCTGGCGAGCAGCTCGGTGAGCTTTTGGCGCTCCTCGTCGGTAAAGCCCGCGTTGCCCCGGTTGGGCTTGGGGTTTTTTAAGTCGATCTCCTCGTGCGCCACGTTGAGATCGCCGCAGATGACGACCGGTTTTTTCTCGTCGAGCGCCTTCACATAGGCGCGGAAGGCGACCTCCCACTCCATGCGGTAATCGAGCCGGGTCAGCTCCCGCTGGGCGTTGGGGGTGTAGACGGTGACGAGGTAGAAGTCCTCGAATTCGAGGGTGATGGCGCGGCCCTCGCCGTCGTGCTCGGGAAGCCCGATGCCGTAGGCCGTCGAGAGGGGCGGGATCCGGGTGAACACCGCCGTGCCGGAATAGCCCTTGCGCACCGCGCTGTTCCAGTACTGCTCGTAGCCGGGCAGGTCGAGGTCGGCCTGGCCGGGCTGCATCTTCGTCTCCTGCAGGCAGAAGACGTCCGCGTTTTCCGCGTTGAAAAAGTCGAGGAAGCCCTTGCCCAGGCAGGCGCGCAGGCCGTTGACGTTCCAGGAGATCAGTTTCATATGGCAAAGTCCTTTCGGGGGATTTCTTTCCCCCAGCATAACAGAATCCGCGGTAAAACGCAATTTACTTTGGCTGGAAAATCTGTTATGATAGTCTACCGAAAGAGGTGTCGCAATGGAGATTTTTGAAGTGCGCGGGGAACGGGAACGCTACCGGGACCTGCTGCTGTTCGCGGACCCCTCGTGGGAGATGGTCATGCGCTATCTGCCGCACGGGTTCATGCTCGCGGCGCGGGAGGGGGACGCCGTCCTCGGCGAGATCGTGACGGTGCCGGCCGCGGGCGGCTGGGAGATCAAAAACCTCGCCGTCGCCGAGCCCTTCCACCGCCGTGGGATCGGCGGCGCGCTGGTGCGCGCGGCGATCGCGCGGCTGCCGGACGGCGCCGCGGTGTGGGTCGGCACGGGCGATTTCCCCTCCTCGGTCGGGTTTTACGAGTCCTGCGGATTTAAACGCAGCCATGTCGTCAAGAATTTCTTTACCGACCACTACCCCGAGCCGATTTATGAAGGGGACTGTCAACTCGTCGACATGCTTTACCTCACGCAGGTGAAGGGGGAACGCGCCGCAGAAGGCTATGAGACGGGGATTGCGGGCTGCCGCATCCGCTTCGCCGGCATCGGCGACCTGCCGCTCATCCTCGACTTTATCAAAAAGCTCGCGGAATACGAAGGGATGCTCGGCGAGGTGGTCGCCACCGAGGACCTGCTGCGCGAATGGATTTTTGAAAAGCAAAAGGCGGAGGTGCTGATCGCGGAAAAGGACGGGGCTCCCGCCGGGTTCGCGCTCTTCTTCCACAACTTCTCCACCTTCCTCGGGCGCGCGGGGCTCTACCTGGAGGACCTCTTCGTACTGCCCGCGCTGCGCGGCGCCGGCATCGGGAAGGCCCTGCTCGCGCGGCTGGCGGCGCTCGCCGTCGAACGCGGCTGCGGCCGGGTCGAATGGTGGTGCCTCGACTGGAACAAGCCCTCGATCGGGTTTTACCGTTCGCTCGGCGCGCAGGCGATGGACGACTGGACCGTCTACCGCCTGACGGGGGACGCCATGAGGGCGCTCGCGGACACGGCGGACGGCTGACGCGGGGCGCGTGCATAACACAGGGAGGCGGAAAACCGTGCGGCAAAGCCGCACGCGCGCGAAAGCGGCGCTTTCGCGCGGGCGCCCCATCGGGGCGCCGTTTTCCGCCCGGGGCGGTCCCTGCGCGGCGGACGGCGGCGCGGGGCGGTGAATCAGTTCCACATGCGGGGAGGCAGAGTGTGATGAAGATCGGACTGGTCCTGGAGGGCGGCGGCATGCGCGGGCTCTATACGAACGGCGTGCTCGACTGCCTGATGGACAACCATTTTGAGGCGGACTACGTGATCGGCGTGTCCGCGGGCGCGTGCAGCGGGGTCAGCTACGTGTCGGGACAGCGCGGGCGCAGCTACCGGGTCAATACCGGCTACGTGGACGACAAGCGGTATGTGGGCTTTGAGAGCCTTGTTAAAACCAAATCGATGTTCGGAATGGATTTCATCTTCGACGAGATTCCGAATCATCTTGACCCCTTCGACTACGAGGCGTTTCTCGCTTCGCCGATGGAATTTGTCACCGGCGTGACCGACGCGGATACCGGAAGGCCGGTCTATTTCACCAAGGAGGCCGTCCGGCCGGGGGACAGCACCCTGCTGCGCGCCTCCTCGTCGATTCCGGTGTTTTCGCCCGTTGTGGAATTCATGGGGGGACGCTACCTCGACGGCGGCACCTCCGACCCGATCCCGGTGCAGAAGGCGCTGGACGACGGCTGTGACCGGGTGGTCGTGGTGCTGACCCGCGACCGCTCCTACGAGAAATCGCCCGAGGGCATCCGCCCCGTCTACCGGCATATCTTCCACGACTCGCCGGGCATGGTGCGCACCCTCGACACCCGCCACGAGGTCTATAACCGGGAGCTCGACAAGGTGCGGCGGCTCGAGCGGGAGGGCAGGGCGATCGTGATCGCGCCCGACCGGCCCGTGACGATCGGGCGGTTTGAGAAGGATATGAAAAAGCTGGAGGACCTCTACAAGACGGGGATGCTCGACGCACAGCTCGCGATGCCCCGCCTGCAAAAGTGGGTTCAGGAAAGGAGCGCGGAAGATGGCAAAGCTGAGTGATCTGCAAAATATCGGGAAGGTGCTGGAGGCGCGGCTTGTCGAGGCGGGGGTGGACACGCCCGAAACGCTGCGGGAGCTGGGCAGCCGCGAGGCGCTTGTCCGCCTGCGCAAAGCCGATCCGGGCGCGTGCGTCCGGGAGCTCTACGCGCTCGAGGGCGCGATCCGCGGCGTCAAGGACACCGCCCTGCCCGAAGAGGTGAAGGCGGAGCTGAGGGCCTTTCACAAATCGCTCGGGAGGGCGGGGAAATGAAGTATCTGGTGATCGGCGCGGGCGGTACGGGCGGCTGCATCGGCGGGTACCTGGCCGACGCGGGCCGCGACGTGACGCTGATCGCGCGCGGCAAGCACCTGGAGGCGATCCGAAGGGACGGGCTGGTCCTGCACGGCACCCGGCGCGGGGAGCTGCGGGTGCGGGTCCCCGCCTGCACCGCCGGGGAATTTACCGGACGCGCGGACGTGATCTTTGTCTGCGTCAAGGGCTACTCGGTGGAGGAGATCCTGCCGCTTGTCGAACGCGCGTCGGATGAGCGGACCGTCGTGATCCCCATCCTGAACGTCCTGGGCACCGGGGAGCGGATGGCCGCCCGGCTGCCCGGCCGCACGGTGACGGACGGCTGCATCTACATTGTGGGCTACATCTCTTCGCCCGGGGAGATCACCCAGTCGGGGGAGGTCTTCCGGATCGTCTACGGCGAGCGGGAGGGGAACGCCCGCGCGGTGCGCCTCCAGGAGATCGCCGAGGAGCTGCGCGGCGCGGACATCGACGCGGTGGTGTCGGACGACATCCGCCGCGACGCCTTCCGCAAATTCATGCTCGTCTCCCCGATGGCGGCTGCGGGCGCTTATTTCGACCTGCCGATGGGCGGCCTGCAGGCGCCGGGGGAACCGCGTGAATTCTTCAAGTCGCTCGTGCGGGAGCTCGCGGCCATCGCGGACGCCAAGGG
The DNA here is from genome assembly GCF_900199635.1 of Anaerotruncus massiliensis (ex Togo et al. 2026). GTDB lineage: Bacteria > Bacillota > Clostridia > Oscillospirales > Ruminococcaceae > Anaerotruncus > Anaerotruncus massiliensis. The sequence goes on from NZ_LT962687.1 coordinate 2,891,409, forward strand.
CTACCGCTATCCCGTGGATATGCTCGCCGACGGCCTGCGCCGCATCGACGGCATGAGCCCCGACACGACCGCCTCCATGCAGAAGGATCTCAAAAAGGGCGGCGCGAGCGAGCTCGACGGGCTCGTCTTCGAGCCGGTGCGCATGGCCCGCGCGCTTGGGCTTTCCGCCCCGGGCTACGAGCGGGCGGCGGACCGCCTGGGGGAACTTTCGAGCCGGGGGGAACTTTCGAGAAAGTTCCCCCCGGCCCCCCTTCAAAGCTTTTGATTCAGGCCGGCCGCACCCGCGCCGTCATGGGCGCGTCCCGTGAGGAGGGCGGGGAGGGGTTCGCCGCGTGAGAAAGCGGCTTGCCGTTTTTTTCCGCGCGGAGTATAATGGGGAAAAAACGGAAAGGAAGTCTGTGTTATGATCCCGACGATGGAAGAGGCGCAGGCCCTGCTCGAAAAGTACAACAAAGAGGCGTTCCACCTGCGTCACGCGGCGATCGTCAGCGGCGTGATGGGGTATTTCGCCAAGGAGTACGACCCCGACCGCGTGGAGTACTGGAAGGTGGTCGGCCTGCTGCACGACCTCGACTTTGAAGCGTACCCGGAGCAGCACTGCGTCAAATCGCAGGAGCTGATGCGCGAAGAGGGCCTCGACGAGGGGATCATCCGCTCCACGGCGAGCCACGGCTACGGGCTCTGCTGCGACATCAAGCCGGAGCACGTCATGGAGAAGATCCTCTTCGCCACCGACGAGCTCACCGGACTGATCGGCGCGGCGGCGATCATGCGCCCCTCCAAAAGCGTCGTCGACCTCGAGACCAAATCGGTGAAAAAGAAGTTTAAGGACAAGAAATTCGCGGCGGGCTGCTCACGCGAGGTCATCTCGCAGGGCGCGGAGATGCTCGGATGGGAGCTCGACGAGCTCATCGAGCGGACGATCCTCGCCATGCGCAGCCTGATGGACACGATGGATATCTGAACCGCCCGGGCGATGGGAGACAGCCTTCGGGCCCGCGGGAACCGCCCTTGAAGATGGCCGGAAACGGGAGACCGTTTTCGGCCATCTTTCCTTGTGCGGCGGGCCGCGGTGTGGTAAAATGGGGACAGGAATCAGGCGGCCCGGCGCGGCCCTCCATCCCCGGTATCCGCCGGCGGGAGGGCGCGGAGGGCGGAAAACCCAAATCCGCGCAGGCGGGATTTGTCCCGCGCTCCGCGCGGGCGGCGCGCGGGGCGCGCCGGTTTTCCGCCCGGCAAGCGCGGCGGCCGCCTTGGAAAGGTGGGAAAAACAATGGCAAAACGGGTGTTTTTGATCGTGCTGGACAGCGTGGGCATCGGCGAGGAACCGGACGCGGCCGCCTATGGCGACGAGGGCAGCAACACGCTGCGCGCCTGCTGGCAGTCGGGAAAGCTCTCGGTGCCCAATCTGCAAAGACTGGGGCTCTATAACATCGAGGGGGTCGGCTGCGGCGAGGTGGTGGAGCGGCCGCTCGGGGCCTTCGCGCGCATGCGCGAGTCGTCCGCCGGAAAGGACACGACGATCGGCCACTGGGAGATCGCGGGCATCATCTCCCCCAAGCCGATGCCGACCTACCCCGACGGCTTCCCCCCCGAGATCATCCGCGAATACGAACGGCTGACGGGGCGGGGGGTGCTCTGCAACAGGCCCTATTCGGGCACGCAGGTCATCCACGACTTCGGCCGCGAGCATGAGGAGACGGGCGCGCTCATCGTCTACACGAGCGCGGACAGCGTCTTCCAGGTCGCGGCGCATGAGCGCGTCGTGCCGGTCAAGCAGCTCTATGAGTACTGCGAGGCGGCCCGCAAGCTGCTCCAGGGCGAGCACGGGGTGGGCCGCGTCATCGCGCGCCCCTTCGAGGGCAGCTGGCCCGATTACAGGCGCACCTCCAACCGGCACGACTTTTCGCTGACCCCGCCGCGCGACACCATCCTCGACAAGCTGCGGGCGGCCGGCCTCGATACGATCGGGGTCGGCAAGATCTACGACATCTTCGCGGGCAAGGGGATTTCCCAGACCAGCCGCATCCAAAATAACGAGGACGGCATGGAGCAGACGATCGCCTGGGCGAAGAAGGACTTCCACGGGCTCTGCTTTGTGAACCTCGTCGATTTTGACATGGTCTACGGGCACCGCAACGACGTGCCGGGGTATACGGCGGCGCTCAACCGCTTCGACGGGCAGCTGGGCGAGCTGCTGCCCCTGCTGCGGGAGGACGACGTGCTGATGATCACGGCCGACCACGGCTGCGACCCTTCCACCCCCTCGACCGACCATTCGCGCGAATATGTGCCGCTGCTCCTCTATGGGAAGGAGATCGCGGCGGGACGGGACCTCGGCACCCGCCCGACCTTCGCGGACACGGGCGAGACGGCGGCGGCGCTGCTGGGCGTCGACGCGGGCTGCGACGGCGAATCGCTCTGCCCGCTGGTCCTCGCGCGGGGCTGACCGCGCGGAAGCGAAAACGGGATACCACCGGGGGCCGCCGTGCGGTTTGGGCCCCGATAACCTGAACGAACAAGGAGGAGCAACATGCGCATCTACGACGTGATCATGAAAAAACGCAACGGCGGGACCCTCTCGGACGAGGAGATCGCCTTTTTCATCGACGGCTACACGGCCGGCCGCATCCCCGATTACCAGGCCTCCGCCCTGCTGATGGCGATCTGGTTCAAAGGCATGGACGAACACGAGACCGCCGTGCTCACCGACTGCATGGCGCGGTCGGGCGACATGGTGGACCTCTCCGCGATCCCCGGGATCAAGGTGGACAAGCACAGCACCGGCGGCGTGGGCGACAAGACGACGCTGATCGTCGCGCCCGTCGTGGCGGCGTGCGGCGCGCCGGTCGCCAAGATGAGCGGGCGCGGGCTGGGACACACGGGCGGCACGATCGACAAGCTCGAATCGATCCCGGGCTTCCGCACCTCGGTGGAGCGGGAGCGGTTTTTCCAGATCGTGCGGGACGCCGGGCTCTCGGTCATCGGCCAGACGGGCAACATCGCGCCCGCGGACAAGAAGATCTACGCGCTTCGCGACGTGACGGCCACGGTGGACAGCCTGCCGCTCATCGCCTCGTCGATCATGAGCAAAAAGCTCGCGGCGGGCTCCGACGCGATCGTGCTTGACGTCAAGACGGGCAGCGGCGCGTTCATGAAGTCGCTCGACGATTCGATCGGTCTCGCGCAGGCGATGGTGTCGATCGGCGAGCACAACGGCCGCCGCACCATCGCGCTCATCACCGATATGGACCTCCCCCTCGGCCACGCGATCGGAAACTCGCTGGAGGTCATCGAGGCGGTGGACACGCTGCGCGGGCGGGGGCCGGCGGACCTCACCGAGGTCTGCCTCCAGCTCGCCTCCAACATGCTCGTGCTGGCGGGCAAGGGGGAGCTCGCCGCCTGCCGCGCGATGGCGGAGGAGGCGCTCCGAAGCGGCGCGGCCTTCGGGAAGCTGCGGGCGATGGTCGCCGCGCAGGGCGGCGACGTGTCGGTGCTCGACGACACCGATAAATTCGCCAAGGCGCCGGTCGTGCACGAGGTGCTCTCCCCGGCGGACGGCTACATCTCCCACATGCAGACCGAGCTGTGCGGCATCGCGTCGGTGGCGCTCGGCGCGGGCCGCGCCAGCAAGGAGGACGCGATCGACCTGTCGGCGGGCATCCTGCTCCTCAAGAAGACGGGCGACGCGGTGAAAAAGGGCGAGCCCATCGCGCGGCTGCTGACCTCCCGGCAGGAGCTGGTCCCCGAAGGGGAGCGCCTGCTTCTGGAGGCGGTCACCTTCTCCGACGCGCGGCCCGCGCCCGAAAAGCTGGTGCTCGCGCGCGTCACCAAGGACGCGGTGGAAAAATTCTGACCGACGCGGCATAACGGCGCCCGCCTCCCCGGCTGACCGGCTGGGGAGGCGGGTTTTTCATGCGCACGGGAATTTTGGAGGGACGCCGGTCCCTTTTCGGCCTCCCCGGTGGTTATAGAGGGAAAGGAGAGGATTGAAATGAAGAAGGCTCTTGTTTTATGCGTCGCGCTCGCCCTTCTGGCGGGGTGCGCGCGGGAACCGGCCGCGGCTCCGCAGCCGCAGAGCGCGGCGGAGAGCTCCGCCGTTTCCGCCGAACCGGCCGAACCGGCCGCCCCCGACCTGTCGGACTACCCGGCCCTGACCGAACGGTATGTGGACCGCCTGCTCGCCTCCGGGGCGGCGGGACGCACCTGGTCGACGCCCTTCAACATCGGCGCGGACGCGCTGGTGGACTACTACGCCCTGCACTGCATGGAGGACCTCGGCGAGCAGGCGCCCGCCGAATTCCCGGCCGGGGAGGTCGAGGAATACATCGGACGGTACTTCGACGTCGACCCCGCCTCGTGTATGCGCATCCACGTCCGCTACGACGAGGCGGCCAACGCCTACCGCTTTGAGGGGCTGGGCGCGACCTGCACCGCGCAGGTGAATAAGGCCTCCCTCGAGGACGGCCTTTTGACGCTCGATTACGACGTCTGCGGCCCCCGGGAGGACGGCACCGTCATCTGGAGCGGCACGGTCAAAATCCGGCTCTCCCCCGACGGCGGCTGGAAGTACGAGGAGAACGAGATGCGCTACCCGCTCTATCCCGTCGGCGGCGACGGGCAGACGCGGGAGCAGCTCGCGGAAACCTACGTCTATCCGATGATCCCCAGCGGCAGGCTCCTGCAATACGACTGGAGCTCGCCCGAGGAGATGGAGGCCGACCACCTCTTCTTCTATCTCTGCTTCAATAACCTTTTGGGGATGGAGAAGGATTTCGAGGGCTGCTTCGCGCCGGGCGCGACCGCTCCCGCCGCCGAGGTGGAGGCGGCAATCCGGGAGTATTTCGACGTGTCCGTGGAATACCTGCGCACCTCCCAGTTCTACCACGCCGACGGGGACTGCTACGAGATGATCGGCGGCTTCGGCGGGGGCGGCGGACTCTCCGTCCTGGACTATGCGGAGCAGGACGGCGTGATCGAGCTCGCGGTCGGGTCCTACGGACCCGACGACCAGCCCGACCACCCGATGCATGTCGGGCGCCTCACGGTTGAAAAGAAGCCGGGCGGCGGCTTCCTCTACCGCTCCTATGAGATCGTGCACAGCTGGCCGCCCGAACCCATTGCGTTTTTCGCGGAGTAAACCGCCCCGCGCGGCGAAAAAGAACCCGCCGTCCCGGCCCTCCGGCCGGGACGGCGGGTTTGCGCGTCGGAGACGCGCACAGGGGTCCAAACGACGTTCGTCGTTTGGACCCCTGCTTTTTCGCCGCGGGGGCCGGGGCACGCGGCCGCTTTTTGACGCGCGGGGCCGGGGCGCGGTATATTCGGGCGGGCGGCGTTTACAATAGCAATTGGCGGCGCTTGCCAGATCTCCCAGAAGGCGCTATAATATACTAAAACGGTATATATTAACCATCCCAAAGGAGGAACCCTCATGAATCTACAGAAATGCGCGGTCATCGGCTGCGGTGCGGTGGGCGCGACCACCGCCTACACCCTGCTGGGCAGCGGACTGTTTTCCGAGCTGGTGCTGCTCGACATCGACCAGAAGAAGGCGGAGGGAGAGGCGATGGACATCGCCCACGGCGTCCCCTTCGTGCGTCCCGTCAACGTCTACGCGGGAGATTACCCCGACCTGGCCGACGCCGGGCTGGTGATCATCACGGCGGGCGCGGCGCAGTCCCCCGGCGAGACGCGCATCGACCTGGTACGCAAGAACGTGAAGATTTTCCGGTCGATCGTCCCCCAGATCGTCCGCTGCAACCGGGACGCCATCCTGCTGGTGGTGGCCAACCCGGTTGACATCCTCACCTATGTGACGCTCAAGCTGTCCGGCTTCCCCGCCTCCCGGGTGATCGGCTCGGGCACCGTGCTGGACACCGCGCGGTTCAAATACCTGCTCGGGGAGCACCTCGAGGTCGACCCGCGCAACATCCACGCCTTCATCATCGGCGAGCACGGGGACACCGAGCTGCCCGTGTGGAGCTCGGCCAACGTGTCGGGCATCGACCTCGCGGATTTCTGCAAGGTGTGCGGCAAGTGCGCCGACATGGCGGGGCTGCACGGCATCTACGAGGAGGTCAAGAACAGCGCCTACCGGATCATCGAGCGCAAGGGCGCGACCAACTACGCGATCGCCAAAGCGGTGCGGCGGATCGCGGAGGCGATCGTGCGGGACGAGAACTCGGTGCTGCCCGTTTCGGGGCTGGCGGACGGGCATTACGGGCTGCATGACCTCTGCCTCGGCCTGCCGGCGATCGTCGGCAGGGAGGGGATCAAGCAGATCCTTGACTTCCCGCTCGACGAGGCGGAGCACCGGGCGCTGGAGGCGTCCGCGGCGGCGCTTTCCGACGTGCTGGCGGAGATTGAGCCGAATTAGCACTCTTATATCGTGAGTGCTAAAAATTCACAGTTTATTCATAAATGATGCATTGCTTTGTAACAATCCCGGGTTATACTAAGGCCAATGAAACAAGAACGAGCGCCGGGCACGGGCGCCGGGAAAGAAGATGATCGCCATGTGCCGCAACATTCGCAGAACTCGTGAGTTGGGTTAAACAACGCGAAAACACAACATCTAAAGGGGGATTTTATCATGTTTGACCTGATGCCTTTTGAACGCAGAACCAGAAACCTCTCCAACTTCTTCGACGCCTTCGACAAGACGTTTTTCAGCGATTTCCCGGCGAGCTTCTCTGAGATCCGCACCGATATCCTCGACCAGGGCGACAAGTTCCTCCTCCAGGCGGAGCTGCCCGGCTTCGACAAGGAGGACATTAAGATCGACCTCAACGGCGACACCCTTTCGATCTCCGCCGAGCACAAGGCCGAGAGCGAGGAGAAGAAGGAGGACGGCTACGTCCGCCGCGAACGCCGCTACGGCTCCTTCGCGCGCAGCTTCGACGTCTCCGGCATCGACGTCGAAAAAATCAGCGCCGCGTATAAAAACGGCGTGCTCGAACTCGAGCTGCCCAAGAAGGTGCCCGCCCGGCCGCAGGCCCGCCAGATCGAGCTCAAATAAGCCCCCGGGCTTTTGGAATCCCCCGTCCGCGTCCGCGGGCGGGGGATTTCGCATCCCCGTGCAAATATTTTCCCGGATACGACTTTTTCGCCGCGAATTTATGCTATAATAAACGCAGGCCGTCAGCCAAAAGCCAATATCCGGCCGCGCAAGACGGCCCGCAAAGACCGAACTAGATCGATTGAGGTGAAGGAATGGCAAGCGACAGCAAATTCGCGGTGCTTATCGATGCCGATAACATATCGGGAAAATACATCAAGATCATCCTGGACGAGATCTCCAACGACGGCATCGCCACCTATAAGCGCATCTACGGCGACTGGACAAGCCCCGCGCTCGTCTCGTGGAAAAACGTCCTGCTCGACAACTCGATCCTGCCCATCCAGCAGTACAGCTACACCACCGGCAAGAACTCGACCGACTCGGCCATGATCATCGACGCGATGGACATCCTCTATTCGGGCCAGGTGGACGGCTTCTGCATCGTCTCATCGGACAGCGACTTCACCCGTCTGGCCGCCCGCCTGCGGGAGAGCGGCATGACCGTCGTGGGCATGGGGGAGCGCAAGACCCCCAAATCGTTCATCTCCGCCTGCAACCGGTTCAAATACCTCGATATCCTCGCGACCGCCGAGCAGAAGGAACCGGAAAAACCCGCCCAGCCGGAAAAGCCCAAGCAGCAGCCCAAGCAGGAGAAGGCCCGGCCCGCTCCCAAGCAGGAGCCGAAGCCCGAGCCCAGGCCGGAACCGGAGCCCGCGCCCGAGCCCTGCCCTGAGCCGGAGGAAAAGCAGATGACCGGCCTGCGCACGATCAAAAAGGCGATCCGCACGATCGTGGCGGAAAACTCGGACGAGGACGGCTGGCTCTTCATCGGCACGATCGGCAACCTGCTCGTCAAGCGGTACCCCGATTTTGACGTGCGCAACTTCGGCTTCTCCAAGCTCACCCCCTTCATCGAGTCGCTCGACCTCTTCGACATCAAGAGCGTGCGCACCCGCGACAGCAGCGTCAAGCTCATCTATGTGAAGCTCAAATGAATCGGGAACAGGCCGCCGCATCGCGCGGCGGCCTGTTTTGATCTTCCTTTTTCTCTTGTAAAAGGGAAGCGAAAAATATGCCTGAAGGATTGGGCGTTCCGTGCTTTGCGAAGCGCGGCGCGGGGCTCTGCCCTGCGGCCTCGCCGCCTTGTCTCCGGCCCAAGAGCCGCCCTGCGGGCGGTTGGCCTCCGACACGCTTCGCTGCGGCTCAGTGTAAAAAGGCGGGCGAAATTTTTGATTGGGGGTAAAAGGATGGAATTGGCGTTGTCGCGCGGCGCGGCGTATGTGCTGTGCGCCCTGCGCGCGGCGGGCTATGAGGCGTACGTCGTGGGCGGCTGCGTGCGCGACAGCCTGCTCGGCCGCAGGCCGGGCGATTGGGATGTGACCACCTCCGCGCTGCCGGAGGAGACGAAAGCGGTGTTTTCCGGGGCGCCCGTCATCGAGACGGGCGTCCGCCACGGCACCGTGGCCGTGCTCGTCGGCGGAGAGCCCGTCGAGATCACCACCTACCGGGTGGACGGCCCCTATTCCGACGGCCGCCGCCCCGACTCGGTCGCCTTTACCCGCAGCCTCCAGGAGGACCTCGCCCGCCGCGATTTCACGGTGAACGCGATGGCGTGGTCGCCGGGAACCGGCCTCGTCGACCCGTTCGGCGGGGTGGACGACTTGCGCGGAAAATCGATCCGCTGCGTCGGGGACCCCGCGCGGCGGTTTCAGGAGGACGCACTGCGCATCCTGCGCGCCCTGCGCTTCTCCTCGTCGCTCGGCTTTTCCATCGAGGCCGAAACCGCCGCCGCCCTGCGCGCGGACCGCGCGCGGCTCGAGAAGGTGTCGGCGGAGCGGATCGCGGCGGAGCTTGTCAAGCTCGTGTGCGGAGCCGGCGCCCCCCGCGTCCTGCGGGAGTTCCCCGAGGTGGTCGCGCGGGTCCTGCCCGGGTGGGACTGCGACCCGGACGCGCTCGGGCGTGCGTCGGCCGATCCCGCCGTGCGGCTGGCGATGCTCTTTTCCACGGAGGCAGACGCGGAAGCGGCCCTGCGCCGCCTCAAATTCGACCGCGGAACGATCCGCGCCGCAAAGGCCCTTCTCGCCTTCCGGACAGCGCCGCTCACGGAAGACCGCCCGGCGGTGCGGCGGATGCTGCGGAAGCTCGGGCCGGCGGCCTTCCGCCGCCTGCTCGCGATGCGCGCGGCGTACGGGGAACCGCTCGCCGGCGTGGAGCGCGCGCTCGGCGAAGTGCTGGAGGAGGGCGACTGCTGGTCGCTCGACGCGCTCGCGGTGAAGGGCGGGGACCTGCTCGCGGCGGGCGTGCCCGCCGGGCCGGAGCTCGGCCGGACGCTCGCGGCGCTGCTCGACGCGGTGATCGACGGGCGCTGCCCGAACGAGCGCGCCGCGCTCTTGGAGCTTGTTCCCCCTCAATAAAAGTTTTCGTCCGCCTTTTTCAAAAGGCGGCGGGTGAGAAAAAGCCCGGCATCCAGAGGATGCCGGGCTTTTTCGAGGGCGGAGCCCTTAACCCGGGCCCGCAGGCCCTGCTTCAGGCGCTTTTTCCGCTTCCCTTTTTCAAGAAAAAAGGGGAGATCATAAGGGGCGGTTCCCATCGGGAACCGCCCCTTATCTCTTTTTCGATTATTCCGTGCGCTTGCCGTCGAGGGTCTGCTGGATGACGCTCTGCATCATCTCCTTGGTCATCGCGCCGGGCGCGTAGCCGAAGACGGTGCCGTCCGCCGAGATCATGAAGGTCGTCGGGAAGGCGCTGATGCCGTACTGCGCGAAGACGTCGCCCGTCGTGTCCATCACGGTCGGAAAGGTGTAGCCCTTGTCGGAGAGGAAGGCCGCGATCTCCTCGGGCGATTTGTCCTGCCCGTAGGGGTTTTCGTCCGTTTTGGGGTTGGCGACGCCCAAAAAGATCACGTCCCCGGTATTTTCACCGTACTCCTTGTAGAGCTCCTCGATGTGGGGCATCTCCTTCTGGCAGGGCGGGCACCAGGTCGCCCAGAAGTTGAGGAAGACCACCTTGCCCTTGTAGTCGGAGAGGGTATGGGTGTTGCCGTCCTGGTCGACGAGGGTGAAGCCGGGCGCGACCGGCGCGGGCGGGGCGTCCTCCCGGGAGGACGCCCCGGAGGAAGGCGCCCCGCTCGGCGCGGGAGACTCGGACGAGACGGGCGCCGCGGGCTCGCTCTGGGTGGTTCCGGAATCGGGGATGCGCGGGGCGCTCAGGTAACTGGTGATGCCGTTCATCCAGCCGGTGAAGGTCATGATTCCGATGATGATGAGCAGCACGCCGCCCGCCTTGATCGTGTATTTCATGAGCTTCTGGTTGCGGCGCAGAAAGCCGAGCGCCTGGGTGGTGAAGAGGCCGAGCGCGAGGAAGGGGAGTACGAAGCCGAGCGCGTAGACGAGCACAAGCAGGTTGCCCGCGAGGGCGCTTTTCGCGCCCGAGGCGAGGATGAGCACCGACGAGAGGGCGGGCCCGACGCAGGGGGTCCACGCGAAGGAGAAGGTAAAGCCCATGATGAAGGCGGCGACGGGGGTCATCTTTTTGCCGGCGACGTTGAGGTGGAACTTGTGCTCCCGCTGGAGGAATTTCAGCTCGAAGAAGCCGACCTGCACGAGGCCGAGCAGGAGGATGACGATGCCGCCGATGCGGGAGAAGAGGGTGCGGTGGCCGCTGAAGAAGGTACCGACAGCGGTGAAGCCGATGCCCAGCAGGAAGAAGGCAAAGGAGATTCCCAGCACAAAGAAGAGAGTATGCAGCATCACCCGGCTCCGCCTGTAGATGGGATTTCCGTTTTCGTCCCGTTCGCCGCTGCCCGCGAGATAGCTGACGTAGATGGGGATGAGCGGGATGACGCAGGGGGAAAAGAAAGAGAGCAGCCCCTCCAGGAAGACGAGGAGAAAGCTGATGTGTTCGGTGGTGGCAAAGCCCTGCATGCGGATTCCTCACAATCTGTAATTTAAATTATTGCAGTTAGGATAGTGATATTATATCCGCTCGCGGGAAATTTGTCAACCGCCCGGGCAGGATAAAAGATGACGGAATTGTAAATTCTCGGGAGGGTTCGCATTTCGCGCGGTTTATGTTATAATAAGCGCGGGCGATCGGCCGAATGCCGGCAGCGTCCGCCCGTGGCGAACGGCGCGCGGCGCGCAGGCCCCACAGCCCCGCCGCCGTGCGATATGACGCGGAGAGAAACCCGGGCCGCCCGCGCGGCCTTTTTGATAGACAAGGGGACAAGCCCATGTGCCAATACCAGCAGCAGGCGCCGGAATTCCGGCCTGGCCCGGCGGAGGCGGCCTCGCGCCTGCGGATGCAGAGCGCGCTGCTTTCGCTCACCATCATCGTCAACATCCTCTGCCTCTACCTCGTCCAGTCGGACACGGTCATCGGCTGGATCGTCGGCGCGCTCGACCGCGCCGGCGCGGGGCAGCGCGGCTTCGCCATCGCCAACGAGCTCTTCTCGCTGGCGGTCTACCTGACCGTCTTCCTGCTGCCCTACCTCGCCTACGCGAAGGTGCTCGGCTTCCGGCTGCGGCAGGTCCCGCACGATCCGCCCCATCCGCCCATCCTCGCCGCCTCGGCGGCGGTCGTGCTGGGGCTTTCGGTCATCGGGGTGCTCCTTTCGCTGGCCGCGTCGATTTTTTTCTCCTTCTTCGGGCTGCTGCCCGCCGACCTGCCGATGGAGATCCCCGGCGACCCGGCCGCCGCCGCGCTCTACATCTTCAACGCCACCGCCCTGCCCGCCCTCATCGAGGAATTCACCTACCGCGGCGTGGTGCTCGGCTCCCTGCGCCCCTTTGGGGACCGGTTCGCGATTGTCGTGTCGGCGCTGCTCTTCGGGCTGCTCCACCGCAATATGGTCCAGTTCCCCAACGCCTTCCTGCTGGGCGCGGCGCTCGGCTACTTCATGGTCAAGACCAACTCGATCTGGACGAGCATGGCCATCCACTTCCTCAACAATTTCCTGGTCGTCCTGCTTTCGATCGTCACCGTCAACATGAGCGACCTTGGGACGCTGGCCCTGCAGGGGCTGGAATTCCTCGTCTACCTGGGCGCCGGCGGGCTCGGCTTCTGGTATCTCTTTCAGAAGCTCGCGCTGGACGGTTCCCTGCGCCCCTGCGGCTGCCCGCTGCGGGAGCGGACCCGCTACCGCAGGTTTTTCGTGAACTTCCCGATGCTCCTGCTGCTGGCGCTCTACCTGCGGATCTTTTACCTGAGCTTTACAAGGATGTGACCGACATGCGGACCGATGAATCCTACATGTCCCTCGCGCTCGAGCTGGCGCGGGAGGCCGCGAGGCTGGGCGAGGTGCCGGTGGGCGCGGTTGCGGTGTGGGACGGCGAGGTCGTCGGCACCGGCTTCAACCGCCGCGAGACGGGCAAAAACGCGCTGGCGCACGCCGAGCTCGAGGCGATCGACGCGGCCTGCCGGAAGCTCGGCGGCTGGCGGCTGCACCGGTGCGACCTCTATGTCACCCTCGAGCCCTGCCCGATGTGCGCGGGCGCGATCGTCAACGCCCGCATCCGCCGGGTGGTGTTCGGCACGCGCGACCCCAAGGCGGGCTGCTTCGGCTCGGTGAGCGACTTTGCCGCGCTCCCCTTCAACCACCGCCCCGAGGTGGTCGGGGGCGTGCTCGCGGAGGCGTGCGCGGCGGAGCTCTCCGCCTTCTTCCAAAGATTGCGTAGCTGTCGATAAAAATATCAAAACGGACACAATATCTTGTGTCCGTTCACAATTTGTTCACCAATTGGAGGGGCGGGTGTGTTATAATAACCCCTAGAAACTCAGCGTTTCTAAGTTAATCCCCCCTCCTTGATTTTATCTCCAGATCACTTCACCTGTCAGCGGGCCGCGAGGCTCGTCTTTTTTTTGCTCCGCGCCCTCCGGCGGCGCGGCGTGAAAACCGCCTCCCGCGGCGCGGAAGGCGGTTTTTTCTGTTTCAGCCGAGCAGCGGCAGCTTGCCGCAGTAGCGGTAGCTGTGCAGGTAGTCCTCCGCGAGGAAGGAGGCGTTCGGCTCCCCCTCGATGACCGCGAGGTGCAGCTTTTCCAGGTTGGTGCGCGCCGCGAGCGCGCACGCCTGCGGGCCGTCCGCGAGGGCGACCACGCCGTTTTTGCCCGGCGTGGCATCGAGCGGGGCGAAGATGCCGCACCGCGCCGCGCCGCCGGAGGCGTAGCAGGCGTAGAGCGCGTAGACGCCGTTTTCATTGGCGCGGCAGCGCAGCAGGTCGGGCAGGATGCCGCCGCCCACGCCGGGGACGGCGATGAGCCGCGCGCCCTGCTCCCGCAGGATTTTGAAGCACTCGAAGTAATAGGCGTCCGTCCCGAGCACGACGCCGATCGGGCCGACGGCGGTCTCGACCGGCTCGATGAGTCCGGAGGGCTCGACGCCGAGCGCCCGGTCGGGCCCGATCGCGCAGATCTTTTCCTGCGCGCCCGCGGGCTGCCCGTCGGGGCCGAAGACGACGCACCGGTTGATCAGCCGCCCCTCCTCCCAGAAGAGGGCGCTGCCCGCCACGAGGTAGACGTGCTGAAGGCGGGCAACCGTGCTGAAGGTATACATGTAGAGCTCGTAGAGGTAGCCGTGAAGCGCCGCGGCAACCGGCTCCAGCCGTCCGTCCACGGGCTGCGGGAAGGGGCCGTCTAGGGCGGGCAGGGTCCCGCCGAACATCCAGCGGAGCATCCGCTTCCAGCCGGGGACGGTCGTGAGGGGGGCCAGCCCCACGTACTCGGGAAAGACGACGACCTGCGCGCCCGCGTCGACCGCGGATTTGGCCAGCCGGTAGATCTCCCCCGCGTAGTCCTTCCAGTCCCGGTAGGCGCGGGGCGCAAGCTGCACGGCCGCCCCGCGCACCGCCTCCGGGGCGGCGAATTCGGCGTTGCGCCGGTCGGTCTCCCCCTTGCCCTCGAGGAAGGCGGCGATCTTTTTCGGCGTGGCCGCGAAGGACAGCCGGAAGGTCAGCAGCCCCAGAATCGCTTTCCACATGCGGCTACCTCCCCAGTTCGGCGGCGTAGTTCTCCACGAGCGCCGGGTTGATCTGTTCCATCAGCTCGAACCGGGCGCGGATCTCGTCGAGCCGCTCCATGTTGAGCGCGAACCGCACGGGCAGCGCGTCGGTGCGCCGCACCAGGTATCCGTCCCCCGCGCGGGTGACGGGCGCGGGGCAGCAGACCACCGCGCCGCCCGCCGCGAAGTTCGCGACATAGACGTTGTTGCTCTGCGCGGCGTTCCAGACAGTGCAGAGAACGCGCTCGGGGGTCTCCTCCGCCGGGTCGAGGCACTGCACCGAGAGGACGGCGTCCGCCCCCTTGAGCGCGGCGGTCCGGAGGACCTGCGGGTGGTAGATGTCCGCGTCGACGCAGAGGAAGAGGTTTCCCAGCTCGGTGTGCACGACCTCGGCCCGCTCCCCCGGGCGCAGCGCGCCCCGCAGCGGGAGGGAGAGGTGCAGGGCGGGCTGGCGGCAGAGCGCCTGCCCGTCGGGCCCGAGCAGGCAGAGGCAGAGGTTCCCCTCGTGCACGAAAAGGCCGCTCACGAGGTGGACGCGGTGCTCCCTGGCATAGCGCACGCACCGCGACAGGTGGCGGCGCAGGTCCGCGCCGTCAAAATGGATGCCGCCGTCCGCCAGCAGCACCAGCTTCGCGTCCTCCGAGGGGGGCTGGAAGGGGGGGCGTATTTCAATCGGGAAAAGCTCCATGCGGATTCCTTTCTTTCGCCGCGGGGCGGCGCCGTTGGTTTCTTGCGTTTATCATACCATCCGCGCCCGCGGATTGCAAACGCGGGAGGCGCTGGAAAAGAAAGGGGCCGCCCATTCGGGCGGCCCCTTTCTTTCGCAGCTTTGAGGCGGACGGCGGGCATATGACGAAGGCTACCGGAGGACATGCTTCCGGATCCCCCCGTAGGCGCAGAAGCAGGCGACCAGGCAGGTGAGGGAGCAGCCGATGAGCAGCAGGTAGATGAGGGACATCGGCAGGGTGGCCGCCAGGAGGAAGCCGAGCGCGCCGATGACGGCCAGCGCGAGCAGGTTGCGCGGCAGGCAGAGCAGGGCGAGCAGCAGGGTGTTATTCAGCGCCTGCCGGGGCGGCAGGTCGACGAGCGCGAGCATGGGGAAGAGGTAGAGCGCCGCGCAGAGCAGCAGCAGGAGCAGCACCCCGCCGGCGAACAGGGGGATACCATAGACGGGCGAGGCGAGGGCGGCCGCGCCGTAAAAGCGCAGCGCCCCGTCGCAGAGCAAAATCAGCGCGAGCAGCGGCAGGCCGAGCAGGGTCGACCATTTGAACTCCCGCCGGAAGGCGGAAAAAAAATCGTGCCAGAGGAAGTGGTTTTGGTCGCGGAGCATCGTGAGGGTGACCCGGCACATCGCGGTGGTCGCCGCCGGGATGGTGACGACGGGGACGCAGAAGAGCAGGTAGAGCAGGTTCAGCTTGACGAGCTCGAAAAACTCGCGGGACAGCACGTCGAAAAAGAGTGCCAGCCCCCTTTTTGGGGGCGCGTCCTTGGGGATGCCGGGGCCGGGCTTGGCGTAGTTTCCGAAGAGTCCCACGGGAACACCTCGCTTTCTGAAGATGGAAAAAGGCTCCGGCGGCGGGTAAAACCGCCGCCGGGAGCCGCAGTGCATGTCAGTTAAAGATGACCTGCTGGGTCTCCTTGTCGAAGAGGTGGATCTTGGTGCAGTCGATCGCGATCTTGATGCGGTCGCCGTCCTTGGCTCCGCTGCGGGGCGGGACCTTGGCGACCAGCTTGGTTTCGCCGCTGGTGAGGTAGAGGAAGATCTCCGAGCCCATCAGCTCGGCCAAATCGACGTCCGCGTCGATGACGCTCGCCGTATCGAGCCCGAAATAGGCCTCCTCGTCGTGCAGGTTCTCGGGGCGGATGCCGAGGGTCGCCGTCCTGCCCACATAGGCGTCGAGGGTACCGGCGTCGGCCTTGCCCGCCGGGATCTTGATCTCATGATCGCCGAACATCGCGGCGTAGCCGCCGCCCTTTTTCTGGATCGTGACATCGAGGAAGTTCATCTGCGGGGAGCCGATGAAGCCCGCGACAAAGATGTTGCACGGCTTGTCGTAGAGGTTCTGCGGGGTGTCCACCTGCTGGATGAAGCCGTCCTTCATGACGACGATCCGGTCGCCCATCGTCATCGCCTCGGTCTGGTCGTGGGTGACGTAGACGAAGGTGGTGCCCAGGCGCTTGTGCAGCTTGGTGATCTCCGAGCGCATCGCGGTGCGCAGCTTGGCGTCGAGGTTGGAGAGCGGCTCGTCGAGCAGGAAGACCGCCGGGTCGCGGACCATCGCGCGCCCGAGCGCGACGCGCTGCCGCTGTCCGCCCGAAAGCGCCTTGGGCTTGCGGTTGAGCAGGTGCTCGATGTCGAGCACCTTGGCCGCCTCATGCACCTTGCGGTCGATCTCCTCCTTGGGGGTCTTGCGCAGCTGAAGGCCGAACGCCATATTCTTATAGACGGTCATGTGCGGGTAGAGCGCGTAGTTCTGGAAGACCATCGCGATGTCGCGGTCCTTGGGGGCCACGTCGTTGACCAGCTTGTCGCCGATGTAGAGCTCGCCCTTGCTGATCTCCTCGAGCCCCGCGATCATGCGCAGGGTGGTGGATTTGCCGCAGCCGGACGGGCCGACGAGGATGATGAACTCCTTGTCGTCGATCTCGAGGTTGAAATCGCTCACGGCGGTCACGTTGCCGGGATAGACCTTGAAGATGTGGCGGAGGGAAATGCTTGCCATAATATAGCCCCCTATGGTAAAATGTTGATTTTTTATCATGGATGTGTTATTCTTTGGATATCCCCTATAATCCTTATTATATCGGGGATTCTGTCAAATACAATGGTAGTTTATTGATATTGATGGTGATTTATTGATGTCTGCGATCGATGAGATCAGGCCGGGACGCTGTCCCCTCGGGCTGCGCGCCCCCGCGGGCTTTCCCGGCGTGCTTCCGGCAGAGTGCGGGCGGCTGGAGGCGGGCGCGCCGCTCTCCTTCACGGGGCACGCGGTCCTGCTGCTCCACCTCTGCGGGGGGCGCGCGTCCGCCCTGCTCGGGGAGGAGTCCCTCCGCCTTGAGCCGGGGTGCTTCCTCGTCACGCGGGATGCCTCCGCCCTGCGCCTGCTGCCCGAGGGGAAGGCCGACTGCGCCTACCTGCTCCTCAAAAACGCGCGGGAGCTGGCCGCGCTGCTGGCGCGCGACGGCGCGCTCCTGCGCCCCCACGCCGGATGCCGCGCGGCGGGCCTGCTGTGGAACTTCTGCCGCCGCGCGCAGACGGGCGGCTTCCAGAACCCCTTTGCCGCGAGCGAGGCGGCCTACCGCATCCTCATGGAGCTCTGCGCGGCGGCGCCCCGCGCGGACGCCTGCAGCGAGCTGGTGCAGGGCGCCATCGGCCTCATCCGGTCCGAGCCCGCCTTCCTCGCGGGCGTCGACGAGCTTGCCGAAAAGCTCGGGGTGAGCAAGTCCCACCTCATCCGCACCTTTACGGCGGAGGTCGGGGAGTCCCCCGGCAAGTTCCTCCAGCGGGAGCGGATCGACGCCGCCAAGCTCCTCCTGCTCAACCGCGAATACCCGGTGGAGACGGTGGCCAACATGACCGGCTACGCGGGCGCCAACTATTTCTGCAAGGTCTTCCGCCGCCTAACCGGCGAATCCCCCGGCGAATACCGCGCCCGAGCCTCCGCCCCCTTCCCCGGCCGGGACCTCCCC
Source organism: Anaerotruncus massiliensis (ex Togo et al. 2026) (assembly GCF_900199635.1). Classification (GTDB taxonomy): domain Bacteria; phylum Bacillota; class Clostridia; order Oscillospirales; family Ruminococcaceae; genus Anaerotruncus; species Anaerotruncus massiliensis. The sequence goes on from NZ_LT962687.1 coordinate 2,909,156, forward strand.
CGGCTCGACGCCTTTGAGGGCGTGCATTACGTTTAGCCCCCGGAGGAGCTTTTGGCTCAGACCGGCCTCCCAGCCCCACCGGAGCCGCCGCCCGTGTGGGAATGCGTCCGCCGTTTGCCCTTTGGCGCTTTTGGGGAGGCTTTGGCTCGGGCCGGTCGCGCCGCCCCACCACAGCCACCGCGTTGCCCAACGAAAAAGGCCCGGCGTTCCATCCGGAACGCCGGGCCTTTCACCATGCGGAGGCCTCCCGATTCGGGCGTTTCCGCCAAGAGGCCCCCGGGATTCTTGTGCAGGCTGTCCGTTGACAGGGAACCGCGGAAGCGTGTAAGATAAATACGGATGCCAAACGTTTGCGCGAAAACGTTTGGCACGGAAAAAGCCCGCGCGGGAAGGAGGAGGAAAGGCGTGAGCATCCGCGAAATCGCCCGCATGACGGGGCTTTCGATCACCACCGTGTCCCACGCGATCAACGGGACCCGTCCCGTGTCGGAAAAGAGCCGCCGGCTCGTCGAGGAGGCCATCCGCCGGACCGGCTACAGGCCCAACCTCGCCGCCCGGGCGCTCAAGACCCAGAAATCCAACATCATCGCGCTGATCATCCCCTCCACCGAGCCGGGCAACTCGACCAACTGCTTCTTTTTCGACGTGCTCGGCGGCGTCAAGGACACCCTCCAGCGGCTAGGCTACGACCTGATCGTCTCCACCTATTCCGAGCGCAGGTCGGATATCCGGCTGGACAGCGTCTCGGTGCTCAAAAAGAGCTGGATCGACGGGCTCCTGCTCGTCCCCAACAGCCGCCACAGCCGTTACGACGAGCTGCTCGCGGGCGTCGACCTGCCCACCGTCCTGCTCGACCGCCGGCTCGACGGCTGCGACCTGCCGCTCGTCTGCTGCGACAACGAATCCGCCGCCGAGCAGGCCGTCGGCCTGCTGGCCGATTCGGGCCGCGCGCGCATCGGCTACCTCGGCGGCGCGCTCGACCTCTCGACCGCCTACGACCGCTATGCCGGTTACCGGAGGGCGCTTGAAAAGCGCGGGCTCCCCCTCGACCCCGGGCTTGTCCGCCTGGGGCTCGACTATTCGATCGAGGCGGGGCGGGAAGCGGCCCGCGAGCTCGTCGGACAGGGGGCGGACGCCGTCTTTGCCGCCAACAGCGTGCTGACGATGGGGCTGGTCAAATACCTGGGCGGGGCGGGGATCGCCATTCCCGGCCGGGTGGCGGTCGTCGGCTTCGACGATTACGACTGGACCGAGATCGCGACCCCGCCGATCACGGCGGTGCGCCAGAGCGCCTTTGCGATGGGCGCGAAGGGAGCGGAGATGCTGATCGGGCTGATCGAGGGGCGCGAGCCGCCCGAACGGACGGTCCTCCTGCCCGCCGGGCTGACTCTGCGCGAATCCCACGGCCCCGCGCGGCCGTGACGAAAGGTATTGTCTGATCGGACCAACTTGATAAAGGAGATGCAGCTATGTACAAAAAACCGAAGATCCTCGTGGTCGGCAGCTTCATGATGGACCTCATCGTCTCCACCGGCAGGTTCCCGAACTCCGGGGAAACGGTGATCGGCAAGAGCTTCAACACCGCCTCCGGCGGCAAGGGCGCCAACCAGGCGGTCCAGGCCGCGCGGCTGGGCGCCGACGTGACGATGGTGGGCAAGGTGGGCGACGACGGCTTCGGCCGGGAGATGACCGCCTCGGTGGCCGCCTCCGGCATCCACACCCAGCACATCCTGGCCGACCCGGACCACGCCTCGGGCGTGGGCAGCATCACGCTCGAGGTCGAGGAGGGCCAGAAGAGCCGCAACCGCATCATCGTGGTGCCGGGCGCGAACATGGCGATCACGCCGGAGGAGGTCGCCTTCCTGAAGGAGGAGATCGCCGCCTACGACATGGTCATGCTCCAGCTCGAGATCCCGATGGAGATCAACGAGCTCGTGGCGAAATACGCCTATGAGCAGGGCGTTCCGGTCATGCTCAACTCGGCGCCCTCCGCGCCGCTTTCGGCGGAGCTGCTCTCCCACCTGAGCTACATCTCCCCCAACGAGCACGAGGCCGCCGACCTGACGGGCGTCGAGATCCGCAAGCAGGGCAAGGAGGTCAACCGCGCCGACGTGGACGCGGCGGTCCAGGCGCTGCTCGCCAAGGGGGTGCAGAACGTCATCATCACGCTGGGCAGCTCGGGCGCGATCGTCGCGAACGCGCGGGAGAGCCACTACTGTCCTTGCATCGACGTGGTGGAGGTCAAGGACCCGACCGCCGCGGGCGACTCCTTCGTGGGCGCGTATACGACGGCGGTCTGCGCGGGGCTCACCCCGGCGCAGGCGCTCGAATTTGCCAGCTACGCCGCCACGATCACCGTCTCCAAAATAGGCGCGCAGCCCTCGCTGCCGACCCTCGACGAGGTAATCGCGCTGATGAAGGAGCAGAAGTTCGACAGCTTCGACCTGTCGGTGCTCGACGTGCTCAAATAATCCGGAAACAGAATTCACGATAAAGGAGCGACAACAGCTTGAAACAGGAATCCATCCAGGCGATGCGGGAGTTCACCGCCAGGGCGCGCGAGGCGTTCGACCAATTTGTCGACGGCGTGGAGGACGCCGAGTATGTGAAGGCGGCGGAGCTCATCCTCGCCTCCCGGCAGAAGGGCGGCCGCCTGCACATCACCGGCATCGGCAAGCCCGGCCACGTGAGCGGCTACGGCGCGTCGCTGCTCTCCTCCACCGGCACCCCCACCTACTTTCTGCACGGCACCGAGGCGGTGCACGGCTCCTGCGGGCAGCTCGTGCCGGGCGACGTGGTCATCTGCATCTCCAACAGCGGCGAGACCGCCGAAATGAAGACGACCGTCACCGCGATCAAAAATAACGGCTGCGAGGTAATCGGCGTCTCGGGCAATCCCGATTCGTGGCTCGCCAAGCAGAGCGCCGCCCACCTCTTCGCGGGCGTCTGCTGCGAGGGCGGCCCCCTCAACCGCGCGCCGCGCGCCTCGATCCTCGCGGAGAACTTCGTGCTCCAGCGGCTGAGCGTGCTTTTGCAGGCGAACCGCGGGCTCGACCCGAAGCAGTATGTCATGTGGCATCCGGGCGGGACGCTCGGCCAGTTCCGCGACAACGAAAAATAACCGACAGGAGGCAAGCGCCATGCTGAAAGGCGGCTGTATCAACCCGGAAATCATGAAGGCGATCTCCCTCTGCGGCCACGGCGACCAGATTCTGATCGCGGACGGCAACTACCCGCTCGACGCCAAAACGGGCGGCGCGCAGAAGGTCTATCTGGGACTGACGGCGGGCGTTCCCGAGGTCACGCAGGTGCTCGAGACGCTGCTCCAGAACATCAATGTGGAAAAGGCGGAGGTCATGCTGCCCGAGGACGGCAGCACCCCGGAAATTTTTTCTGACTTCACCCGCCTGCTCGGCGGGATGGCGCTCGACGGGCTCGACCGCTGGGCCTTCTACGGCGCCTGCTGCGAACCGAAGGTCCGGCTGGCGATCTCCACCGGCGAAAAACGCGTCTTTGCAAACATCCTGCTCACCGTGGGGGTCGCGTGAGTGCCCGGTGTAAAAAAGAAAAAAACCGCGCGGGCAGCCTTGCCCGCGCGGTTTTTTTACACGCCTGCGGTTGAATTTTGCGCTGTATTGTGCTACCATTGGAAAGATCAAAATCTGATGTTTCGAGGTTGTTTCCATGGCAAAGGATACCAGTAAAACCCTGCGCGCCGCGCTCACCGCGACGGCGCCTGTCTTTTTCGGCTACATCTTTGTCGGCATGGCGTTCGGCCTGCTGCTTCAGAAGGCGGGGTACAACGCGCTTTGGGCGTTCGGGTGCAGCCTGACCGTCTATGCCGGGTCGATGCAGTTCGTGCTCGTCGAACTGCTCACCAGCTGGGTGGGGCTGGCGCAGACGGCGGTCGTCACGCTCGCCGTTCAGGCGCGCCACGCCTTCTACGGGCTCTCCCTCATCGACAAGTTCAAGGGCCTCGGGAAAAAGAAGCCCTACCTCATCTTCGCGCTCACCGACGAGACCTACTCGCTGCTCTGCTCGGTCAAGACGCCCGAGGGCTGCGACCGGGGGAAGTTCTACCTGCTGATCTCCGCCCTCAACCAGAGCTACTGGATCGTGGGCGGGGTGCTCGGCGCGACGATCGGCGAGCTGGTGCCCTTCAACTCGACGGGCATCGACTTCGCGATGACCGCCCTCTTCATCGTCATTTTTGTCGAGCAGTGGCTCACCGCCAAAAGCCACATCCCCGCCCTCGTGGGGATCGCCTGCGCGGCGGTCTGCCTGCTGCTGTTCGGCACCGACGGCTTCCTGCCGCCCGCGCTGCTGCTCACCGTCGCGGTGCTCGTCGCCGGGCGCCGCACGATCGAACGGAAGATCGGTCCCCCGGCGGAGGAACCCGCCGGGGATGCTTCGGATGGAAAGGAGGCGCCGGGATCATGCCGCTGAGTCCGCTTCAGGCAGTCGCCGTCATTGCGACGGTCGTCGCCGTCACCGTCTGCTGCCGCGCGCTGCCCTTCCTCGTCTTCCGCGACGACCGCCCCGTCTCGGGGCTGGTCGTCTACCTCGGGCGCATCCTGCCCTTCGCGATCATCTCGATTCTAGTCATCTACTGCCTGCGGAATACCAGCTTTACCGCCGCGCCCTTCGGCGCGCCCGAGATCATTGCCGTGGCGCTCGCCGCCGCCATCCACGTCTGGAAGCGCAACAACCTGCTCTCCATCGGCATTTCGACCGTCGTCTATATGTTCCTGCTGCAGGTCGTGTTCGTGTGAGTTTCCGCGCAGCCTCCGCGCGAAGTTGTCGGGCAGGTGCGGGCGCCCCCCGGAAGGCGCGGCGCTCCCGCGGGCGGGGCGGAAAACCGTGCGGCCTGGCCGCACGCGCGCTTCGCGCGTGGCGCGCCTCCGGCGCGCCGTTTTCCGCCCGCCCGGCCCCGCTTTCTTTTCTCTTGCAAAAGAAAGCGGCAAAGAAAATGCGCCGGAAGGACAGGGCGTTCCGCCCGCCGCCTTTTGGGAGAAGGCGGGCGAAAACGTTTCTTTATGGCGGGCGAAACGTTTTTCACGGGACGCGGGTAGGGCGGAGCGACGCGCCCCGCCTGAACCCAAAGTTTTGAGAGGGGTCCGGGGGGAACTTTTTCAAAAGTTCCCCCCGGAGGCTTTTCAAAGCCCGCTGAATATGATATGATAGTTGAGTTGAATACAGTTGTGTGTCATTGGCGCACAGTTTAAAGGAGTTTGGTTTCCATGGATTACATCAGCACCCGCGACAGTGGGCACCGCGTCAGCGCGGCGCAGGCGATCGTGTCGGGGCTCTCGCCCGACGGCGGCCTGTTTTTGCCCGAAAGCCTGCCGCAGTTCTCCCTTTCGGAGATCGAGGCAATGGCAAAGACCGGCTACGCCGGCCGCGCCGTGGCCGTGCTCTCCCGCTTCCTGACCGATTTTTCCGAAGACGAGCTGCGGGAATACGTCTCGCGCGCCTACGCGCCGGAGAAGTTCCCGCCCAAGGCGGTCGCGCCGGTTGTCCCGCTCGACGAAAACGCCCACATCCTCGAGCTTTTCCACGGCCCGACCTGCGCGTTCAAGGATTTTGCGCTGCAATTGCTGCCCTTCCTGCTGACCGCCTCGCTGCGCAAGACCGGCTGCGACAAGACGGTCGTCATCCTCGTGGCCACCTCGGGCGACACGGGCAAGGCCGCGCTCGAGGGGTTCGCCGACGTGCCGGGCGCCAAGATCTGCGTCTTCTATCCCGACGGCGGCACCAGCAACATCCAGCGCCTCCAGATGACCACCCAGGCGGGAGAGAACGTCATGGTCTTCGCCGCCGAGGGCAATTTTGACGACGCCCAGAACGGCGTCAAGCGGATCTTTACCGACCGCGCCTACGCCGAGGAGCTCGCGGACAGGGGGTACATCCTCTCGTCGGCCAACTCGATCAACTGGGGGCGGCTCGTCCCGCAGATCGCCTACTATTTCTCCGCCTACTGCGAGCTGCTGAACGCGGGCAGGGTCAAGCCCGGCGACCCGGTCAACGTCGTGGTGCCCACCGGCAATTTCGGCAACATTCTGGCGGCCTATTTCGCGAAGCACTGCGGCCTGCCGGTCGGGAAGCTCGTCTGCGCCTCCAACCGGAACAACGTCCTCACCGACTTCATCACGACGGGGACCTACGACCGCAACCGCGGCTTCTATGTCACGACCTCCCCGTCGATGGACATCCTCATCTCCTCCAACCTCGAGCGGCTGCTCTACCTGCTCTGCGGCCGGGACGACAAGGTCCTGCGCGGCTATATGGAGGCGCTTGCGAAGACGGGGAAATACACGGTGGGGGCGGACGTCCTCGCGAAGCTGCAAAGCGAGTTCGCGGCGGGCTGCGCCGACGACGCGGCGACCGCCGCGGCCATCCGCGGCGTCTACCGGGAGACGGGGTACCTCTGCGACACCCACACCGCGGTGGCGGTGAACGTCTACCGGGATTACGCCGCCAAAACCGGCGACCGGACGCCGACGGTCATCGCGTCCACCGCAAGCCCCTTCAAATTCGCGAACAGCGTGCTGCCCGCGGCCTTCGGCAGGGCGGCGGACGGCGGGGACTTCGCCCTGCTCGCAAAGCTGGCGGAGCTTTCGGGGCAGCCCGCGCCGCAGGCGCTCGCGGGCCTTCAGGATAAGACGGAGCGGTTTACCGCGACGGTCGAACCCGCGAAGATGAAGGAAGCCGTAAGCGGCTGGCTGGGCATTTGAGCGCCCCATTTTGACAGAACGGGTGATCGTATGAAATATGTGGTAATGCTCGGCGACGGCATGGCGGACCGCCCCGTCCCCGAGCTCGGCGGCAGGACCCCGCTCGAAGCGGCGGTCAAGCCGCATATGGATTTCCTTGCGCAGCACGGCACCGTGGGCATGGCGCGCACCGTCCCCGAGGGAATGCCTCCCGGCTCGGACACCGCCAACCTTTCGGTGATGGGCTACGACCCCAGGATCTACTACAGCGGCCGCTCGCCGCTCGAGGCGGTGAGCATGGGCATCCCGCTCGCGGCGGACGACGTGACCTTCCGCTGCAACCTCGTGAATCTCTCGGAGGAGGGGGCGCTCGAGGATGCGACGATGGTCGATTACTCCTCCGATGAGATCACGACGGCCGAGTCAACCGAGCTGATAGCCTTCCTGAACCGGGAGTTCCACACCGAAACGCGCGACCTCTATCCGGGCATCAGCTACCGCCACTGCCTCGTGCTGCGCCACGCCGAGACGGGCACCGACTGCACGCCGCCGCACGACATCTCCTTAAAGCCCGTGCGGGACTGCCTTCCGAAGGGCCGCTACGGCGAACAGCTGCTCGACATGATGAAGCGGTCCTATGCCCTGCTGCGCGACCATCCGGTCAACCTGGCGCGCGTTTCCCGCGGCCTGCGCCCAGCCAACTGCTGCTGGTTCTGGGGCGAGGGGACCCGCCCCGCGCTCTCCTCCTTTGAGGAACGGTTCGGCGTGAAAGGCGGCGTCATCTCCGCCGTCGACCTCATCAAGGGGATCGGTATCTGCGCGGGACTCAAGAGCGTCGACGTGCCCGGCGCGACCGGCAATGTGGACACCAACTTCCAAGGCAAGGCGGAGGCGGCGATCGGCCTCTTGCAAAACGGCTGCGACTTTGTCTACATCCATGTGGAGGCGCCCGACGAGTGCGGCCACCGCCACGAGGTGGAGAACAAGGTGAAATCGATCGAGCTGATCGACCGGGAGATCCTCGGACGGCTGCTGCCCGCGCTGCAGGCGAGCGGGGAGGACTATGCCGTCCTGCTGATGCCCGACCACCCGACGCCGCTTTCCATCCGCACCCACAGCGGCGATCCCGTGCCCTTCGTCCTCTACCGCAGCGACCGCGAATCGCCGCTGCACGCAGGCGCGTACACCGAGGCGTTCGCCGAAAAGACGGGGCTTTTCATCCCCGAGGGGCACCGCCTGATGGAGAAGCTCCTCCTCGACGAGCGCATCTGAAATTTTCCGGAAAAGCGGTTGACAAGCCGGGAGCCCAATGATATAATAATCAAGCACGATTGCTGAATCGTGCTGATATGCGGGTATGGCGGAATTGGCAGACGCGTTAGATTCAGGTTCTAATGGTCGCAAGGCTGTGCAGGTTCAAGTCCTGTTACCCGCACCAAAAGTAAGAAATCCGAACCCAATGGGTTCGGATTTCTTTTATTGCCCGCGCCGGCGCAAATCCGCTCCATGGCCGCGCATCCTATTCCACCGCCGTGATCTCGGCGGTCCCCGAAAACGTCTCGATCAGGTCCTCCCCGGAGACCGCCTGCCCCAGCGCATAAAGGCCGCCGCCGCTGCCGAAGCGATCGTAGAACATCACCACGTCCCCCCAGGGCGCGTAGTAGGCCAGCGTACCTTTCCCGGCGTTCGCCAGGGGCGTTTCCGCCGTGTCCAGCTTGTCCGGCGGGTAAAAGACCTTCTCGTTGGTGCTGAAGTCCTCGATCTCCGCCGTCAGGGGGAGCTGTGCATAGAGCGTTTTCGCCGCCCGGCTGTCGTTGAGTTCAAACAGCACCGTGTTCCCGCTTGCCGTTACGCTTATCCGCATCGTTTCCGCCTCCTTTGTCCGGTCGGCTTCCTCTTTCCCCGGCGCGGGGCCAGCCGCGCTTTCGAACGCGAAGGACACCGCCACGCCGCCGCTGCCGAGTGCGTCCGCAAGGCCCGGCGCGTCCTCGACCCGCCCGAGCGGCGTATAGCGGTACGTGGTGGAGAAGCTCTCATAGAACAACACCAGGCAGTCGGCGCCGTACAGCATCAGATCTCCCGCGCGGATTTGGGAGGGGACCCGGGAATCGGTGGGGAGGCCGTCGTCGAGATAGCAGTATTTTTCGTTTCCGTTCATTTCGCTCATTTCGAGCGTCAGAGGCAGGCGTTCCGCCAGCGCCCGCGCGGCCCCGCTGTCGTAGAGCCGCGCCAAAAAGGTCTGCCCGCCGACCGTGACCCGCAGGGCGCGCCCGTCCGGCTCCGCCGCTGGGGCAGCGGCGTCCTCCTCCGGCAGATCCGCTCCCGTGGAAGCGGCCGGGGCCGCCTCCGCGTGGGACGGTGGATCGGAAAGGCCTTCCCCGGGCGCCTGCCCCGCGTTCCCGCCGCAGGCCGCGAGATTCAAGGCGAGCAGCAGGGCCAAAATCAATGAGAATTCCCGCTTCAATCGGGGCGCCCCCTTTCTCCGGGCCCGGCGGGCTTGCCGCGCCGGGCAGGTTCTAATTCGTTTCAAGGCCCCGGGGCCTTTACGCACAGCACGCCCGCGCCTCCCCGCCAGCCGGCCGTTTTGTCACGACCTGCCCCTTGGCCGCTTCGTCGTCCAGGATGATCTCCCCCACGGCGGGCGCCAGGATGCGCCCGGACCGCGGATTTTTGATGCTGGCGACCGGCGTGGTGATTGTGGCGTCCACATCGGATTTCTCGAAGGCGAGATCCGTGCCGGTCATCTCGCAGTCGACGAGCTTGAGGTTTTTGCAGTAGCAGAGCGGCTGGGTCCCGATGATCTTGCAGTTTATGAGGGTGAGGCCGTCCGAGTACCACGCAAGGTATTCGCCCTTGACCACGCTGTCCTTTACCGTAACATTCCGGGCGTGCCAGAAGGCATCCTTCGTATCGAGCATGCAGTTTTCCAGGACGGCGTTTTGCACGTACTGGAAGGAATATTTTCCCTTGAAGCGCACGCCGGATAAATACAGGTCCTCGGCGCGCATCATGAAGTATTCGCCCTCGGCGGCGCAGTCCTCCATCCGGACGCCCTTGGCCGACCAGCCGAACTCGGGCGAGACGATGTCGCAGCCGCGCAGGACGGCCCGGCTGCATTCCCGCAGGGCCTTAATCCCGTGCAGCTTCGTCCCGGAGATCTCGATGCCGTCGGAATACCAGAGCGCCGCGCGGCAGAGCCCGGTCATCTCCGAGTCCGTTATTTGCAGCCCGCGGACGTGCCAGAACGGGTAACGCAGGTTGAAAAAGCAATGCTCCGCCCGGATTTCGGAAGACTCCTTAAACGCGCTCTCCCCATCGGCGGGGCCGTCAAAGGCGCAGTCCTTCACGAGCAGCTCCCTGCTGCCGTAGAGCGCCCGTTCCTGGTCAAAGGTCCGGTTGCTGATCTGTTTCATATCGGTTCCTCCCTGCCCAATCCGGGCGGTATTGAAATGAGGTCTCGTTCGATCCGGTAAATCAGGTAATCCAGGCAGTCGATCCGCCTTTCGTCCCGGTGGATCCGGTCGAGCAGCGCGTCCCGGTGCCCGGAAAGCATCTTGAGCTGGTCCTTCCTGCCGCCTTCCCTCAGGCAGTCCAGAAACCTTGCGATCAAGTCCGGGCCGCAGCCGGCGTCCATGAGGTTCCGGACCAGTTCCTCCCGCGGCGTGTCGCGTTCCGTCGTCATCCGCATCTCCCCTCCGGCGGCTATTCTGGTTTCATTATAGGCCGGGGAAGAAACGATAGCAAATACTTATGTCAAATATATAACCATAGTTGAAACCTATTCAAATATGTCTTATACTGGTGGCATAAGGGGGGCGCGTGATGGAACTGAGAGTCTTACAGTATTTTCTCGCAGTGGCAAGGGAACAGAGCATCTCCGCGGCGGCGGAGTCGCTGCATCTTTCGCAGCCGACCCTTTCCATCCAGCTGAAGAATCTGGAGGAGGAGCTGGGAAAGCGGCTGATGATCCGGGGGACGCCGGGCTCCCGCAGGATCACCCTGACCGAGGAGGGGATGATCCTGCGCAAACGCGCGGAAGAGATTTTGGACCTGGTGAAAAAAACCGAAAGCGAGCTGTCGCTTTCGGACGGGGTGGTGGCCGGAGACATCCACATCGGGACCGGGGAAACCGATATCGTCCGGATGATCGCGCGGGCGGCGCGAAGCCTCCGGGAAACCTGCCCGGAAATCCATTACCACATCTCCAGCGGCAACGCCGTTTACGTGCTGGAACAGCTCGACAAGGGCCTCATCGATTTTGGGCTGGTCTTTGGGGCCGTCGATTCGGGAAAGTACCAGTCCCTGAAGCTCCCCGCAAAGGACACGTGGGGCGTTCTGATGCGCAAGGACGCCCCGCTCGCGGCCAAGGAGGCCGTCGTCCCGGAGGATCTGTGGGATCAGCCGCTCATCATTTCCAGCCAGAAAAGCGACGACTGGCCGCTCACCGGCTGGATGAAGCGGGATATCGCCGAATGGAACGTGGCGGCAACCTACAACCTCGTCTTCAACGCCTCCCTCCTGGTGGACGAGGGGCTGGGGTACGCGCTTTGCCTGGATAAGCTGATCAATACGTCGGGGGAAAGCGGTCTCTGCTTTCGTCCGCTCAGCCCCGGGCTGGAGTCCGGGGCGTCCATCATCTGGAAACGGTATCAGGTGCTTTCCAAGGCCGCGGAGAAGTTTTTGCAGACGCTCCGCAACGCCTTATAGGTGGTGCCGGCGGACAGAACAAGAGCCCCGGAGACCGGCCCGCAAAGCCGGTCCCCGGGGCTCCCGCACGAACGGCCGCCCGGATAAAAATTCCTCAGGTAAGAACGCTTTGATTCAGCAGGGTATCGATCTGCCGCTCAAACTCGCCCGCGGTCAACGCGGCCTTTGAGGACAAGCGCCAGAGCGGGATCCGCATATGCCGGATCGCCGCATCCTTTTTCTCATCCCTCGTTCTCTGCTCGGGGGTATTGTGGAAGCGCCCGTCCAGCTCTATGGCCAGGATGGGATTATCGATCGCGTTGCAAAGGGTGAAATCCACGTGCGTGTTGTGGTGCAGGACAAAAGCACGCATGGCGGGGTCCTGATCCAAATATGCCTGATCGGTTATCAGGTTTGCCAGGGGGAGCTTCACCCGGCAGTACATCTGAGGATGTCTGCTGATATATGTATCGATATGCCGGTAGACGGTTTCCTCAAAAATGTTGTCTAAATTGTCGTGCGGCGTGTAGGCGCGCATCTTTCGGTACAAACCGTCAAACAGGCAGACCGTCTTGTCCGGGATTCTTTGCCCGTAGCTGTTGATATAATCGATCAGATCGCGCATTTCCTCGCTTTTGCGGTGCAGGAAAGGCGCGTCCGCCACCATGACGAACCGCTTTTTCGCCCGTGAAACGGCGACATTGAGCAGTTCTTTCTTGAACAGGCAGTGCTCTCCGGACAGGTGGTTGTTGGCAAAGGGCAGATCGTTGAGCACGGTGGAAAAGAATACGGTATCCTGCCCCCTTCCCTGGAAGGTGTGGATCGTACCGCACACGTCTTTCCCGCAGTGGAAGTGGCTTCTCAAATGTTCGCCCTGCGCCTTGAACGGCGTTATGACATACGTCTTTTCCAGCGCCGGGCCGGTCAATTCTTCAATTGCCCGGATCTCCCTTTCATTGCAGAAAGAGCTTCCCGATCTGTCCGGCTGCGCATACTTGCCCTGGTCCACCGTCACCATCTGCATCGCGTTCTGATGGGCCTCGGTATAGATGATCAGTTCCCCGTTGTAGTAAAATTTGTTGCAGTAGTTGATGATCATATAGTCGCACCGGTAGTGCTCCCGCAGGAGGGTCGGCTCCAGGGACCAAACCTTTTGCACGGAGCTCAAAAGGTTCTCCCGGAAGTAGTCATACGGTTCTTTCACGGCCGGCAGGGCGCCGGAGGCCCCGTCGGTGATCGCGCTCAACTGCTTCTGGTCCCCGACAATGATGCAGCGCTCCGCCAGATGGAGAACGGGAAGCCCGGTGATCAAATCGCATTGCGACGCCTCGTCCATGATGACGCAGTCAATTTTGTCCGCGCCCTTCAGCATATCGCTGAAATTGTAAACAAGGGCGTCCGCCGTGGTCAATATCACCGGATAGAACGCCCGGACTGCCTGCTTGCAGCCTCTATACAGGTTTCCTTCCTGGCGCTGCATCACCTCCGCCGCCTTCCGCCGTTCGGGATCTGTGTAAAACGCCCGCAAAAACTGCGCCAGCGCCTGTGTGGAGACGTTGATATAACGGCGGTCGTACAGCTCGGCCAGCTCGCGCTGCTTCTCCCGGAGCCCGGCACGCTCCAACTCCGCGGACAGCTGCTCGATCTCACGCTGCAAGTAAATGGATTCCAGCCGGAATTGCAGCAATAGTCCCTCGGATTTGAAGCTGTCGACATCCAGCCTCCAGATAAAGCTGTTTTTGATGCGGTCCCAAATGGAATAGCGGCCGGTATAGTCCAGCCTTTGCAGGGCGTGGGCGATGCGGTCGATCTCGCGGCGCATGCTTTCAAGGCCGCGGTTCTGAAACCTGTCGATGTTTCGAAATACGGGCTCCTCCCGGAACGCCTCTCTCCGTTTTTCCATATGCCGCAGCGCATTCTCATCTTCCTGCAGCCTGTTTTTCATTTCAACCAGACGGTTGATGTCCGCTTCCATCGCCTTCAGCCGCTTATAAAGCGAATGCAGCGTTTCTTCGTCGGGCGCGCGCTCCGGGATTCCCAACGCGCCGTCAAGCGTTTCCTGCACGCTCGACCTGAGGGTGTGATCCAGCTCCCGCATGATCTGCTGGTTCCCCAAGCGGAGATAGAAGGGGGGCAATCGCAGGCCGTCCAGCTCCTCCTTGATGTTTTCGATCGCGGAGTTGTTTTTTGAAACAACGACGACGCGCTTTCCGCTGATCACCAGATTCGCCAGGATGCTCAGAATCGTCGTCGTCTTGCCGGTCCCCGGGGGTCCTTCAATGACGGAGATCCGTTCGGACAGCGCCTTCTCGATCGCCTGCTTCTGCGAAAAGTTGGAACGGCTGAGCAATAGGATCGGCTGCTCCTTTGCCGTTTCAGGCGGGTCCGCGGGCGTTGCAAGGAGGTAATGCGTCAGCAGGCTCTCCGGCTGGAGGTAGGCCTGATGAAAAATGGTCTCCAGCCGGTCCGCCGCCAGCTTTTTCAGATCCGTTTTGGGTTCTCCAAGCGCCTCCTCGTGCGGCTGTTCTTTCCGTTGCGAGACAATCTGTTTATAATACTCCTGATAGTGCGTGAAAAGACGCTCGACCTCTTCCATCCCGGCGCCATACGCGTCAAGGCAGGTCCGGTACTCCTCGAACCGCCGCTGTTCCTGCGGGGATGCAAAATGACAGGAGCGGATATTTTCAAACCGGTAGGACATCTCCCGGCCGGAACCGGCAAACCTTCCCCGCAGCTTTCCCGCCTGATAACCGTCCACATGGATTTTGGAGACCCGTTCGGAGGTCCCGGTTACCGCGAGCAGACCGCCATGCTCGCGGGCGAAATCCAAATAGCGCAACAGCTCGGTTCTTTCCATTTGACCGCTCACCCCTTTTCACGGCGATGATACAGAATTTGTAAAATCATCATATCACACAGACGCCGGCGGGTAAAGCCCGCCCGTACCGCCGCATGAGGAATCCCCCCTGTTTTTACCGCCGAGCCGTTATTGCAGCGTCGGCGCTTCCCGTTTTCCCCTCCCCGCCCCCTTGGAGGCGCTTTCAAAGTATGCTATCATGGGGGCAGGAGGTGAGAGCGGTGGAACTTCGCGTTTTGAACTACTTCCTGGCCATCGCCCGGGAGGAAAACATCACCAGGGCCGCGCAGATGCTCCATGTGACACAGCCCACCCTGTCCCGCCAGATCATGCAGCTGGAGGAGGAGCTCGGGGTCAAGCTCTTTGTCCGGAGCAACCACAACATCATCCTGACGGAGGCCGGCATGCTGCTCAAGCGCAGGGCGCAGGAACTGGTCGCCCTGGCGGACAAGACGAAAAGGGACTTCCGGCACAAGGCGGAGGAGCTCGCCGGCGAGATCGCCATCGGCAGCGGGGAATTCCTCAGCACCAGCGTCTTTTCCCGCATGATGGGTTCCTTCCGGCAGGAGCACCCGCTCGTCCGGTACCAGATTTACAGCGGCAACGCCGACAACATCCGCGACTCGATCGAGCGGGGCCTGCTGGACCTGGGCGTGATGACCGAGCCGGTCGATATCCGCAAATACGACTTTGTCCCCATGCCGCTCAACGAGATTTGGGGCGTATTGGTGCGGACGGACTCCGAACTGGCGGAGCGGGAAGCGGTCCGCCCGGAGGACCTGGCGGGCGTGCCGCTGATCACGTCGGCGGGGGATTTTGTCCAGAGCACCTTCGGGAAATGGTTTGGGCCGCTCTACGACCGGATCAACATCGTGGCGACCGGGAACCTGCTGTATAACGAGGCGATGCTGGCGGAGAGCGGCATGGGCGTCGTCCTGTGCATTCGGCTCAACTGCACCTATCAAAACCTCCGTTTCATCCCCCTCGCCCCCGCGCTGGAAACCAACACGGTGCTGGCGTGGAAAAAGGACCAGGTGTTTGCGCCCGCGACGGCCGCGTTCATCGACTACGCCCGGCAATACCTTTCCAGCATTTCTAGTGATAAAAGATAAGTATTAGACATTTCACGCGTGGGCAATTACAATGAAGGTGTTCCCGAAAGGGAGCGCCTTTCTTTTTTGAATGAGCGCTGTGAAGAGGTGGCAGAATGACGATCAACGAAGCGAGCGAACGCTACCGCATCCCGATTGAGGTGCTGCGGGAATACGAAAGCTGGGGACTGTGCGGCGAGGTCAAAAGGGTCATGGGCGCCTGGCAGTATGACAGCCGGGACCTCGAACGGCTGAGCATGATCATGACGCTGCACGACGTGGGCTTCAGCAACGGGGAGGTGGAGACCTACATGCGGCTGCTGCTCTCCGGCCGGGACACCGAGCAGGAGCGGATGCGGATGCTCAACCGGCTCCGCGACTGCGCCATGGACGAGCTCCACTTTAAGCAAAAGCAGCTCGACCGGCTGGACTACCTGCGCTACAAGATCCAGCAGGCAGCAAAACAACACGGATAGCGCCGGGCAGCCGGTCTGACCGGATGCCCGGGATTCAGAAAGGAGTCATGCAACATGAAAAAATGGTTTGCCGTCCTGGCGGCCTGTACCATGACCTTCGCTCTCGCCGCCTGTGGGGGCGGAGCGGCCGCCGGGGAGGACCCGGCGGCCCTCTCCCAGCCGCAGGCCGAAGCGCCCGCCGCCTCCTTGGAACCTTCCGGCCCCGAGTCCGTCGCGGCGGAAAGCGGGGCCCCGGGCGCGGCGGAGGACCCGCAGGGCGGGGAGGAAACATCTGAAAGCACCGCTGCGGCGGAAGAAAACAAGGAGGATGAAAGGATGAAATCCCTGGTGGTCTACTTTTCCTGGTCGGGGAACACCGAATCGGTGGCCAACGAAATCCAGTCCCAAACCGGCGCAGACCTGTTCGAGCTGGTCCCTCTGACCCCCTACACCGACGATTATAACGCCCTGCTCGACGTCGCGCAGGAGGAACAGCGCGCCGGCGCGCGTCCCACCATCTCCGGCAGCGTCGACCTCAGCGGGTACGATGTAATCTACCTCGGCTATCCCAACTGGTGGGGAGACATGCCGATGATCCTCTATACCTTCCTCGACGGCTACGACCTCTCCGGAAAGACCGTCGCGCCCTTTGTCACCAGCGGCGGAAGCGGGTTCTCCGGGACGATCGGCGCCATCCAGTCGATGGAACCGGACGCCAGCGTCGCGGAGGGGCTCTCCCTCGGCAGCTCCGCCGCCGCGGACCCCGGCGCCGCCGTGGCCGAATGGCTGGACGGGCTCGGACTGGCCTGAAAAGGCACGATAAAACCCTGATTTGATAAGGAGGCCGGTTATGAAACAGACAGCGGGCCGGGACGCCCTGGGCGATTTCGCCCCCCAATTCGCCGCGCTCAACGACGACGTACTGTTCGGCGAGGTGTGGGCGCGGGAGGAGCAACTTTCCCCGCGCGACCGCAGCCTCATCACCGTGACGGCGCTGATGGCGGGCGGGACAATCGATTCTTCGTTTGCATACCATCTGGACGCGGCGAAGAAAAATGGGATCACCAGAGCGGAAATCGCCGAGGCGCTCACCCATCTCGCCTTCTACTGCGGGTGGCCGAGGGCCTGGGCCGCCTTCCGGATGGCGAAGGAGGTCTGGAAGGACTGAAGGGCCCGGCCGGGCCGGGAAAACGCCCGTCATGGAGCACGCTCCACGGGCTGAAAACAGATCTGCAAAGGAGTCTTCCGTATGAATGATTTCAGCAGCGGCGCGATCTTCCCGCTGGGGGAGGAAAACGACGCCTACGCCCGGTATTTCACCGGGAAGTCCTATCTCCGCATGCTCTCCACCGAGGGGGTGGGGATCGCCAGCGTCACCTTTGAGCCGGGCTGCCGCAACAACTGGCACATCCACCGGGCAAAGGCGGGGGGCGGGCAGATCCTGCTCTGCACCGGCGGGCGCGGCTGGTACCAGGAGTGGGGAAGGCCCGCCCGGGAGCTCCGCGCGGGCGATGTGGTGAACATCCCCGCCGGGGTCAAGCACTGGCACGGCGCGGCGAAGGACAGCTGGTTTTCGCACCTCGCGGTGGAGGTCCCCGGGGAGCAAACGGAAAACGAATGGCTGGAGCCGGTGGACGGCGCCCAGTACGGTGGGCTGGCGTAACGGCCGGTCACCGGGGGGGAGGGACGCCCTTGAAGCCGCGCCAAATGATCAAAATGGCCGTCGACCTCCTGATGACGGCCCTCCTGTTCCCGTTGATGGCCTTCCATCTGACCGGGCGGGCCGCACACGAGTGGATCGGGGCGGGCATGTTCCTGCTGTTCCTCCTTCACAGCCTGCTCAACCGGAGATGGTACGCGGGCCTGCGCAGGGGGCGGTACACCTCCTTGCGCGTTTTGCAGACGGCGGTCAACCTGCTGGTCCTGCTCTCGATGCTCGTCCAGCTGGCGAGCGGCGTATTGCTCTCCCGGTACGCGTTTCGTTTTCTCGGGATCGCCGGGTACGCCGCCCCCGCAAGAATGATGCACCTGCTGGGGGCCTACTGGGGCTTTGTCCTGATGTCGCTGCACGTGGGGCTGCATTGGGACCTTGTGCTGGGCATGGCTCGGCGGATGCTCCCCGTCCGCGTTTCGGAAGGGCCGCTCCGCCTGGTTGCCCGCCTGGGGGCGGCGCTGACCGCGCTGTACGGCGCGGCCGCCTTCGCCCGGCACGGGCTGCTCTCCTATATGCTGCTGGAGGCCCGGTTCGTGTTCTTCGATCACGCGCAGTCCCCCCTCTCCTTTTTTGCCGATTACCTGTCCATGGCCTGCCTCTGGGCCTTCGCGGCCCACTGCGCGGGGAAGCTGGCCCGCCGGGTCCCCGCCCGGGGCCGCCGGAAATGCGCCCCGCCCGGCCAGGCGGCTTAGATGATAAAAAAATGCGGTCCGGAGGCAGTCTCCGGGCCGCATTTTCGTCCTCCGCAGATTTTTTTCGCAGATTCCTTGACAAACGCCTTCGGGCCTGCTATTCTAAAAAAGGTAAGTGTAACTAAAATAGTTACAGAAAGGACATTACGACCGCACGGCAATCCCGCGCAGAACAGAAAGGCAGGTACCAGATGAATACACGCGAACATGAGACCATGAAGATGCGCGGCAGCGCCGACACGTCTTACCTGGGCCGGACCGTGGACGAGATGGTTTGGCGCTTTATGGAGGAGCAGGGCATCCCGGGCCTGACGCTCGCCATCGTCCAGGCGCCCTACATCCCCCGGGTGGTGGGCTACGGGCTCTCCGACGAAAAGCAGCGCCGCCTTGCCTCCGCCAACACGATGTGGCCCGCCGGCCCCATCTCCCAGGCGTTCGCCGCCGTGGCGGTGATACAGCTCTTCGAGGACGGCGCGCTCGACCTCGACGCGCCCGCCGGAAACTACCTGCCCGACCTGCCGGAAACGTGGCGGAACGTCACCGCCAGGCAGCTCCTGCGCCACGCCGCCGGCCTGCCGGACATCCGGGGGGCCGAAGGCTTCTGCCCCTACCGCAGGTGGAGCTTTTCCGAGCTGGTCGCGCTGGTCGCCGGCCGGCCGCTCTCCTTCCGGCCCGGCACCCGGGTGGAGCAGAGCGCGACCAACTTCCTCCTCCTCACCGAGATGGTGGAGCGGATCAGCGGCATGAGCTACCACGACTTCGTCACGAAACGGCAGATCGATTTCCTGGGGCTGCGCCGCACCGGGTTCGCCGAGGACCTGGACGGGTTCCCGCATGAGGACGTGGGCCGGACGGACAACGTCCACCAGCTTTTCAAGGCCGACCGGCTCTACATCGATCCGACCGAGCCCGCCGCCAGCTACGACGGCGAAGGCGCCGCCGTCCGCCGTCAGGATTCCTCCGCGCTGCGGGGCTTTTCGGACATCTGGGCCTCCGCGCAGGACATCTCCTTCTGGGACATCGGCCTCGCGGGCTCCGTTTTGATCCACAAGCCGGAGAACCGGGCGCTGGTCTACGCCCCCTGGAAGCTGCCCGACGGCCGCGAGGTCCCGGCGGTGGCGGGCTGGCAGTTCTACAAGCACCGCGGCCTGATGGACATCAAGGGTTCGGCGCCCGGGTTCTCCTCCTTCCTCAGCCGGTTCACCCACTCGGAGGAACTGGTCTGCGTGACCCTGATGGCCAACCGGGAAGGGGTGGATTTTACCAACCTGGGCAGGCGGATCGCCGGCGCCTTCGGGGACCTGCTCTCCACCAATTACGACGACAACAAGCTCTTCCTGCTGGAGGGGCAGCTCCCCGCCGCGGACACCGTGTCCCGGCTGGAGGAGGCGCTTCGGGAAAAGGGCGTGCCCCTCTTCGCCAAGTACGACCACGCGCAGAACGCCCGCGAGGCGGGATTGGAGCTGCGCCCCACCACCGTGCTGGTCTTTGGCTCCCCCAGCGTGGGTACCGCGCTGATGCAGGCCGACCAGAGCGTCTCCCTCGAGCTCCCGCTGCGCATCTCCGTGTGGGAGGACGAGGCCGGCAGCACCTGGCTCGCCTTCCCGCGGCTGGGGAGGCTGACGGCGGAGTACGGGCTGCAGGCGCACCCCGCGGTCCCCAGGATGGAGGCCCTGATGGAGGAGCTCGTCCGCAGGGCGGGCAACGTCTATGGGGCGCGCCCCTTCTGAGCGGTCCGGGCCGCAAAAGCGACTTTTTTTGCGCCAGGAGAAATTTTCCTTGTTTCCCGGGAGAAACTGTGATAAGATAAAATCATAGGAATAGTAACCGATATCAATTTAAGGAAGGAGTGCATATTATGGAGAATAAAAAGCTGACCAACGAGGTGGGCGCTCCCGTTGCGGAGAACGAACACTCCCTGACGGCGGGACCCCGCGGGCCGGTAATGTTACAGGATGTGTGGCTGCTGGAAAAGCTGGCCCATTTCGACCGGGAGGTCATCCCCGAGCGGCGGATGCACGCCAAGGGCTGGGGCGCCTACGGCAATCTCACCGTCACCCACGACATCTCCCAATGGACGCGGGCGAAGGTCCTCCAGCCGGGCGCCAAGACCGACCTCTTCATCCGGTTTTCCACCGTGGCCGGCGAGCGCGGCGCGGCGGACGCCGAACGGGATATCCGCGGCGTGGCGGTCAAGTTCTACACCGAAGAGGGCAACTGGGACCTGGTCGGAAACAACACCCCCACCTTCTTCCTCCGGGACGTTCACAACTTCCCCGACCTCAACCGCGCCGTCAAGCGCGATCCCCGCACCGGCCTGCGCTCCGCCCAGAACAACTGGGACTTCTGGACGCTGCTGCCCGAGACCTTCCACCAGACCACCGTCGTCATGTCGGACAGGGGCATCCCCGCGACCTTCCGGCATATGCACTTCTTCGGGGAGCACACCTTCTCCCTCTACAACGCGAAGAACGAGCGTGTGTGGTGCAAATTCCACTTCAAGACCCAGCAGGGCATCAAAAACCTGACCGACGCGGAAGCGGAGGCGCTGGTGGCCAAGGACCGCGAGAGCCACGGCCGCGACCTCTTTGAGTCGATCGAGAAGGGCGACTATCCGCGCTGGACGATGTACGTGCAGATCATGACCGAGGAGCAGGCCCTCAAGCACTACGAGAACCCCTTCGACATCACGAAGATCTGGCGCCATGCCGAATATCCCCTCCACGAGGTGGGCGTGCTTGAGCTCAACCGCAACCCGGAAAACTACTTCGCCGAGGTGGAGCAGGCCGCCTTTACCCCTGCGCACGTGGTGCCCGGCATCGGCTTTTCGCCGGACAAGTTCCTCCAGGGCAGGCTTTTCGTCTACGGAGACGCACAGCGCTACCGCCTCGGGGTGAACTACAACCAGATCCCGGTGAACCGGCCCAAGGTGGAGGTCCACGACTACCACCGGGACGGGTTCATGCGCACCGACGGCAACTACGGCGCTGCGCCCGCCTACTCCCCCAACAGCCAGGGCGAATGGGCGGCCCAGCCGGATGTGATGGAGCCGCCGCTCGATCTTTCGGGCGCGATGTACGCCTACGACCCGCAGGACGACCCCACCGACGACTGCTTCCGGGCGGGCGGCGACCTGTGGAGGGTGATGACGGAGGATAAGCGCGCGCTGCTCATCGAAAACACCGCGCGCAACATCGAGCCGGTCACCGAGAACGTCAAATACCGTCACGCCGTCCACTGCTACTGGGCGGACCCCGCTTACGGCGAGCGCATCACCGCCGCCATGGGGCTCGACCTGGAGAAGGTGAAGGAGCTGGCCAAGGGCGACCACAAAAGCCTGATCGCGGCCACGCTCCGCGCCTGAGCGCCCGCCTCGCGCGGATTTCCTGAAAAGCGCGCCATTACGCGGCGTATCTTTCCATCCCCGGGGCCCATGGGGCCGCGGAAATGAAACCGGGCGCCGGACCCCCGCGGGGGTCCGGCGCCCGGTTTATCCGTGCCGTCCGTCTTCGCCTATTCGAGCACCACGCGCACCTGGTCGCCCGAATCCTCGTCGTCCACGTCGACGATCGCGTAGGGCAGGGTGATCTCGCCGTCGTCGATGCTGGCGAGCAGCTCGTCGACGTCGATGTTGTTGAGGATGTCAAGCGCCTGCTGCGCCTGCGGGTCGTCCTTGGCGCTTTTGAGGCTGATCGCGCCGATCGATTTGCCCATCTTGAGCCCGACCCGCACGAGCGAGAAGGGGACGCGCACGTTGACCTTCTGCTTGCCGTTCTCGGTCACGAGCACGACCACCCGCTTGGGGGACACGCCCGCGCGGGCGGGCGCGGCGGTCGTCAGCTGGCGGGACTCCTCGGCGGGCAGCGCCTCCATCAGGCGTTCCGCCTCCTCAACCGAAATCGCGCCCTCCTGGAGCATCTCTAAAATCATTCTGCGTTCTTCATTCATAGTTTGTTCCTCCCTGCAACAGGTTTAACGCCTCTTCGGCGGTGATCCCGCCCTCCTTGAGCCGGCTCAGGATCTCCAGCCTGCGGGCGGATTCGGTGTCTGCTTCCTCGGAAAGGCCCAGCGCCCGGATCAATTCGTCCAGGCGGTTGCGCGCGGTGGGATAGGAGACGCCCACCCGCGTCCCGACGTCCTTGAGGCTTCCCCGACAACGGATGAACGTCTCGAGAAAACGGAGCTGCTCCTCCGTCAGCCGCGCGAACCGCCCGAGCGGGAAATCCCCCGCGACCTCGGTATTGCAGGCCGGGCAGCGCAGCAGGCAGACGCGCATCTCCTGCCCGCAGGCCGGGCACTTTGTCGGTATGCTTCCTGCCATGGTATCCCTCCTTTTGATGTTATTATAACCTATTTTTTGATAATGTCAATATAAATATTAATATTATTAAGTTTTATTTTGATTTTATTTATTTTTGATTCAAAAAGGGGCCGGGACGCGTCGGCCCCTTTGGGAGCGTCGGTTATCCGTCGGCGTTTCGCCGCGCCTCCCGGGCGCGGGTGGCGCGCCCGAGCAGGATATAGATGATCGCGAAGACGGGCGTCCCGAGGATCATGCCCGCCACCCCGAAGAGCCCGCCGCCAATCGTCACGGCGAAGAGCACCCACAGCGGCGGCAGCCCGACCGAGCCGCCGATCACCTTGGGGGCGATGATGTTGCCGTCGACCTGCTGAACGACGACCACGAAGAGGATGTACCACAGGGCGCGCAGGGGGTCGATCATGAGCAGGAGGAAGACTCCCGGAACCGCGCCGATAAACGGCCCGAAGAAGGGGATGATGTTGGTGACGCCCATGACGACGCCGATCAGCATCGCGTAGGGGAAGCGGAAGATCGAAAGGCCGATCACGCTCACGATCCCGACGATCATCGCGTCCAGCAGCTGGCCGGAGACATAGTTGCCGAACGTCTCGACCGAGACCCGCGCCGCGCCGCCCAGCCATCCGGCGGCCCGCTCGGGCAGGAAGGCGCGCCCGAGGCGGCCGACCTGGGAGAGGAGCTTTTCCTTGCTCATCAGCAGGTGGATGGAAACGATGATCCCGATGACGAAGGTGACGATGCCGCCGCCAAACGAGACGACGTACCCGAGCATCCGCGGGACAAAGTCGACGAGGAAGTTGAGCAGCACGTCCGCCGCCTGGGAGAACCAGGCGGCGATCTGCTCGAGCGCCTCGGCGGGCAGGGTGAGCTCCCCCTGCAGCCGGTTTCCGAGCACCCGGAGGGATTCCAGGTAGGCGGGGATGTTGTTGCCGAGCGTGACGACGCTCGCCGCCAGCTGCGGCACGACGACCCACAGCAGCACGCCGAACGCGGCGAAGGTGACCAGGTAGGTGGACACGAGCGAAAGCGGCCGCACCATCCGGGCGGAGCGGGGGTTCCTCCCCTCCGCGAGCCGGTAAAAGACCTTCTTTTCAAAGAGGACCATCACATTGTTGAGGATGAAGGCGATGGCCACGCCGACAAAAAAGGGGGCCAGCAGGCCGCCCGCGACGCGCAGCGCCCCCGTCAGGCGGTCCATATTGCTCAGCGCGAGGTAGAGGACCACGGTAAACGCCGAGACGATACAGTAGCCCCTGATCTTCTGTTTGTCCAAAGCGCGCCCTCCTTACGGCGTATTGGCGGGCTGGGGCTGGTTCCTGCGCGGGAAGGTCCCCTCGGCGATCATGACGCCCATCAGGATGAGCACCGCGCCGGCCAGCATCAGCAGGGTGATCCGCTCGTGGAGCACGACGATCGACGCGAGCATCGTGACGAGCGGGTTGAGATAGACAAAGTTGTTGGCGCGCACCGCGCCGAGCCGCCCGACCACATGGTACCAGAGCACGTAGCAGAGGGAGGAGGCCACCACCCCGAGAAAGAGCAGGTTCCCCCACACCTCGGGCAGGCGCAGCACCGCCGGGTCGAAGGGCGTGCTGTCAAAGAGCAGACAGGGCAGCATGGTGACGATCGAATAGAAGAAGATGCGCCGGGTGATGTAGACCGGCTGGTAGCGGCTGTCGATCTTGCGCAGGATGACCGTGTAAAACGCCCACGAGAGGGCGGCCGCCAGGGCGAGCAGGTCGCCCGCCGGGGAGAGCTTCAGCACGAAGCGCCCGTTGAAGACGACGAGAAAAATGCCCGCCATCGCGAGGAAGAAGCCGTAGAACGCGTGGCGGGTGAGGCGCTCGTCCCGCGTGAAGAGGTGCGCCACGACCGACGTGAGGATGGGCGCGGCCGAAATGAGCAGACTCACGTTGGATGCCTGCGTATAGGAGAGCGCGGTGTTTTCCGCCAGAAAATAGAGGGTGCTGCCGCAGAGCGCCGCGGCGATGCAGCACAGCTCCTGACGCAGCCCCTCCGGGCGGTGAAATTTCGGATGGATGACGAGCAGCGCCGCATAGGCGATCAGGTAGCGCAGCAGCATGATCTGCACGGGGGAGAGCCGCGTCAGCAAAATTTTGGTCGACACGAAGGTCGTCCCCCAGAAGAGGATCACAAGCAGCGCGAGCAGGGTATACAGTCTGTTTTTCTTCATCTGCGGTCCATTCTTTCCGTCGGAAATCAAAGCGCGGCGACCGCGGCGGAGTTGAAGTTCTGCCAGAAGCCCTTGTCCTCCACCGCCTCGCGGAACTGGATAAACAGAAAAACGCCAACGATCAGCACCGCCCCCGCGATCACCGCGGCGGTGATCCAGCCCGCGCGGCGGCGCGCCCGGTGGCGGTTCTGCTCCCGGCGTTTAATCTTATCGAAATCGATGATCTTGCGGTCGGGGTCACTGTTGTTCATCGGCAAAGAACATCCTCCAGATCAAATAGGCATAGGAAGCGACGGCCACGACCCACAAAACCGGCGCGAGCTTCTTCAGGGGCTTTCCGAAATATACCCCGAGCAGCGCGCCGATCGACAGCAGGCAGGTCTTGAAGATCCCAACGTCCCGGACGGAAAAGCCCCGGTACCGTTCCATTCCCCAGTCGATCACCCTTTGCACCGCGTCCATGGCAATGCCTCCTTCTTTGACAGTCGTCCCGGCGGGCAGTCCCCGCCCCTATGGAAAGTCTATCACAGTTTGTCCCTTTTTTCAACCGGGGGGAACTTTTGAGAAGGTTCCCCCCAGACCCCTTCAAAGCGCTTGGGGGGACCCTTTTGAAAAAAGGGCCCCCCGGACCCCCTCCGAAAACTTTTGGCGCAGGCGGGGTGCCCGGAGAAACCGCAGGCGCGGGCGGTGCGGCGGGGAGGGGCGCTCGGGGGAACCGCTTACCTCTAGCTTTCCCGCCCGGCGGCCGGTTCAAACGTCAAATTTTGAGCGCGGCGAAAAAGGCCGGGCGGCGGAAAACGACGCCCCTGTGGGGGCGTCCGTGAAGGCGGCGCCTTCGCGCGCGCGGCGAAGCCGCGCGGTTTTCCGCCCGGCCCGCGTTCCCGCCGCGCGCTCCGTCAGCCGTCCCGTCCGGGAGGCGCGTCGTCTAGGGGTGGTCCGATTCGGTGATCCACCGGACCCCGCCGTCGGGCGGCAGCTCCCCGCGCGCATAGCAGACGAGGGCGGTGCGGTTGGGCATGCAGACCGCCCGCTCGCCCGGCGCGCCGCACCAGCCGGTGCGCTCGCAGATGTGGTCGGGGCAGGTGACCTCGACAAAGCGCACCCGCCCGTCCGCGACCTCAAAGGAGACGGGCCTGCCCGTCTCCTCCTCGATGCGGAAGGTGTAGGGCCGCGCGGTCCTGCTGAGGTCGATGCGGCAGAATTCCGTCCCATCCACCGAGACGACCGCCACCGTGTCGCCCGAGCGCGGCCAATAAAAGAAAAGCGCCAGTCCGGCGCACACGGCGACCACCGCCGCGAGGATGATCCATTCGGTTTTTTTCATTTTCATGCGAGGCGCTTCGCCAGCCCTTCAAAATCCACCGTGTCGAGATGGATGCAGTGTTCCCGCTCGGAGATGTTTTCGAGGTAGTGCGCGTCCGAGCTTGTAACGATAGCGTACCCCTCTTTGTACGCCTGATTCCTTCCGTCCGCGAAGAACGCCTCCGGGTCCGCGACCTCGAGGGTGCGGAAGGCACATTCGGGCGGGATGAACCCGAGGTTGGAGAGCACGCTGTTGCTCGCGCGGTCGATGTGCGCGGGGTAGCAGAACCCGCCGTACCCCTTGACGAGCGCGGGCAGGTCGGAGATTTCGATCGTCGTCGCGTTGATGAGCAGCTTTTGCTCGATGCCGGTGGGTTCATCCCGCCGATCGAGGATCTGCTGCGCGCCGAAGATCTCGGGGACGTTATCGATGTCGGGCAGGCGGCCGTGCACATACCCGTCGAAATCCATCGCGTTCTCCAGCGCGGGAAAGAGGCAGACGACGTGCACCTCCTCGGCGGTCGTCAGCTCCATGCCCGGCAGCACCGCAAGGCCCGACCCCTCGGCGGCGCGCATGAGCGCCGGGCAGTTTTTGCAGGAGTTGTGGTCGGTCAGCGCGATGAGGTCGAGCTCCTTCAGGAGCGCCATGTTGAGGATGTTGTTGGGGGTCATGTCCATGTCCCCGCAGGGGGAGAGGCAGGAGTGGATATGCAGGTCGTAGAATACCGGACGCATCGGCTCGCCTCCTCTCCCAAAATCGCCCTTCCCGCTAGGCCCCGGCCATGCGGGTGTGGATGTCCAGCGCGGCGTCGAAGACCGGCTTCTCCGACCAGAGCACCGCGATGTCGTTTTGCTCCGCCTTCTTTTTGGCGTCGTCGTCGAACGCCGCGCCCTCGGCAAGCACCACGCACGCCACGTCGGCCAGCAGCGCCACCGCCATCGCGTTGACGTTGCCCATGACCGTCACCCACGCGCTGTCCGCGGGGGCGCGCCCCATCACAAAGCTGAGCAGGTCGCAGCTGTAGACGCTTTCGATCTCCCGGCCGAGGGAACCCTCCCCCGCGAGGATTTTAAGCCCGGCCTGTGCGGCCAATTGTTTTACCGTCATATTGGTCCCCCCGGTCATTCCTTTTCTTCGGTTTCCTCCGCCGCGACCTTGGGCATCACGCTCGACAGCCGCCGCAGCCCCTCGGCCATCCCGCGGATCTCCTCGCGCAGCTTGAAGATGCACGCCTCCTCGGTGGCGAAGCCGCGCACGATGTCCTCGGCGAGCGCCTTGCAGGAGGGCGCGCCGCACGACCCGCAGTCCATGCCGTAGAGCCGCCCCTCGATCTCCCGCATCATCTTCATCTTTTCCATCGCGGTGCGGATGTCCGCGTCCAGTTCGAGCACCGGCTCGTATTCGACCGGCGCGTCCCAGGTGTAGGGGGCGAGGCTCTCCTCCTCGAGGTGGTTGCAGGAGACGGGACGGTATTTGCGGATGCGCTTGAGCTTGGCCTTGGCGACGTAGGGGTTTTCCACCCCGAGCACCCCGCCGACACAGCCGCCCGAGCAGGCGTTGAGCTCGACGAAGTCGAGATCGTAGAACTTCTCGTCCTCGAGGTCCTCGAGCACACGGATGACGTTTTCGATGCCGTCGGCCGCGAGGTACCGCTCCTTGAGCGCGGCGGCGGCCTCGCCGCCGCTGCTGCCCCAGCCGATGCCCATCCGGCCGGCCCCCGCCATGTCGACCGAGGCGGGCACCTTGCGCATGAGGCTGATCAGCTTGGGGTAGACCTCCCGGATGGCGAGCACCGCGTCGACGGCGCTCTTCTCGGTGCCCAGCGGCATCTTGACCGCCGTCACCTTCGCCGGGCAGGGGGAGATGAAGATCGCGCCGATCTTTTCGGGCGGAAGGCCCGTCTTTTCGGCGGCGCGCGCCTTGGCCACCCGCGCGGCCACCTCGATGGGCGGATGCAGCGGGAGGATGTTGTCGATGAGCTCGGGGAAGCGCACCCGGATGAGCCGCAGCACAGCCGGGCAGGCGGAGGAGATGACCGGGCGCTTGATGTCCTCGCGCATCATGTACCGCCGGGTCGCGTCGCTCACGAGCTCCGCGGCGCGCGCGACCTCGTAGACGTCGTCGAACCCCATGAGGGTCAGCGCCCCGAGTATGAGGTCGATGTCGTCGAGGTTGTTGAACTGCCCATAGAGGCTCGGCGCGGGCAGCGCGATCTTATATTCGAAGCTGTCCATCACCGAGATGGGGTCGAAGATCGCCTGCTTGGCGTGGTGCGGGCAGACCCGGATGCACTCGCCGCAGTCGATGCACCGCTCCTTGATGATCTTCGCCTTGCCGTTGCGCACGCGGATGGCCTCGGTGGGGCAGCGCTTGACGCAGTTGATGCATCCGTGGCACTTGTCCCGGTCGAGGGTCACCGAGTGGAAAAAGTTTGTGGTATCCATCATGACGGCCTCCCAGATAAATCCTGCCCGCTCCGGGGGGAACGCGGATCAGGCGACGTACACCTTCATGTTGACGGTGGTGCCGACGCCGACCTCGCTGATGACCTCCATCTCGTCGGAGTATTTCTTCATGTTGGGCAGGCCCATGCCCGCGCCGAAGCCGAGGTTGCGCACCTCCTCGGGCGCGGTGGACCAGCCCTCCTGCATGGCGAGGGAGATGTCCCGGATGCCCGGGCCGTGGTCGGCCAGCCGCATCGTGACCGCGTCGGGCGTCACCTCGACGGTGATCTGCCCGCCGCCGCCGTGGATCACCATATTGATCTCCCCCTCGTACATGGCGATGGCGACCTTGCGCACCACCTGCGGGGAGAGGCCCAGCTTTTTGAGGACCCCCTTGACGTCGCTCGACGCCTCGCCCGCGCGGGTGAAGTCGTCGCCCGGGACGTCGTAGGTGAGATTGATCGTATCAGACATCGGTTTCACAGCCACCCTTCAAGCCGTTGTCGTAAAGCAGCCCGCAGGCGGTAAACATGCGGTAGGGGGTCGAAAGCACGGCGATCCCCCGCTGGCGCGCGAGGGAGAGGATCTGTTCGTCGGGGCGCTTGCCGCGCACGAAGACGATGCAGACCATATCCATCATTTCGGCGGTGCGCACCACCTGCGAGTTGACGAGCCCTGTGAGCAGCACGCTCTGGTCCTTGACATAGGCGAGCACGTCGCTCATCATGTCGCTGCCGCAGGCGGTATGTACCTCGGCTTCCATCGAGTCCCCCTCGCAGAGGACCTCGGCCTTGAGAATCCTGGCGATATCGCTGACTGTCATGGGCCATTGCTCCTTTCGGAAATCGGAAAAGCGGTCGGTCTATACCTGAATATTATATCATTTTGCGCGCGGGGCCGCAATGACCGGCCCACCAAAATCCCCCGCCAAAAGCTGTGGAATCTGCGGAGGGGGCGGGAATTGGAAAAGTCCGGAAGGGCTTGTCGAATTGTCATGAAAAACGCCGCGTTTTTGCGAAAATTCAGGGGGATTCATCTGGACGGCATTATGATTTTCTGTTATAATCATAACAATTCTATAATGGTGCCGTACGCCCTGAGCGTATGGCAATGCCAAGGAGGTAAGACAGATGGCGAACACGAAAACCGTGGTCCCCTTCACCGGCACCGCTGAGCAGGAACAGCGGCTGCAGAAGGTGATCGAGGAGCACAAGGGCCAGAAGGGCGCTCTGATGCCGGTTTTGCAGGGCGCTCAGGAGATCTACGGGTACCTTCCGATCGAGGTGCAGAAGATGATCTCCCTCGGGCTCGACATCCCGCTGGAGGAAATCTACGGGGTCGCGACATTCTATTCCCAGTTCACCCTCAACCCCAAGGGACAGTACAAAATCTCCGTGTGCCTGGGCACCGCCTGCTACGTCAAGGGTTCGGGCGATATCTTCCAGAGGCTCCAGGAGAAGCTCGGCATCCAGTCCGGCATGTGCACGCCCGACGGGAAATTCAGCCTCGACGCCTGCCGCTGCGTGGGCGCCTGCGGCCTTGCGCCGGTCCTGATGGTCAACGACGAGGTCTACGGCCGCCTGACGGTCGACGACGTCGACACCATCCTCGCCAAATACCAGTAACGCCATGCAGGAGCTTTCGCTGAACGTGCTGGACATCGCGCAGAATTCGGTCCGCGCGGGCGCCTCGCTCATCGAGATCACGGTGGACGAACAGCCCGCCGCCGACACCCTCACGATCACCGTGAGGGACGACGGCTGCGGCATGACGCCCGAACAGGTGCGGCGGGTCACCGACCCGTTCTTCACCACCCGCACCACCCGCAGGGTGGGGCTGGGGGTGCCGTTCCTCAAGATGGGCGCCGAGATGACGGGGGGAAGCCTCTCGATCGAATCGGAGCCGGGGAGGGGCACCGCCGTGACGGCGGTCTTCGGCCTCACCCACATCGACCGCATGCCGCTCGGCGACATCGCGGCGACCGTCGCCTCGCTCGTGCAGTGCAACCCCGACATCGATTTCACCTACACCTTCCGCCACGGGGCGGGGGAGTTCACCGCCGACACGCGGGAATTCCGGCAGGTGCTCGACGGCGTGCCCCTCTCGGAGCCGTCGGTGGTCGGGTTCATCGGCTCGTTCATCCACGAAAACACGCAGGAGGTTTTAGACACGCAGGCGTCCTGACGGCAGGACGCGCAACCACATTGTGGACGGAGGAATCTTACATATGAAAAGCTTAGCGGAGCTTCAGGCTCTGAGGGACAAGGTCAAAACCAACATGGGCATCCGCGCGGACGACAGCGGCAACACCCGCGTCGTGGTCGGCATGGCCACCTGCGGCATCGCCGCGGGCGCGCGCCCCGTGCTCCAGGCGTTCACCGAGGAGGTCGCCAAAAAGAACCTCCAGAACGTCACCATCGCCCAGACGGGCTGCATCGGCATCTGCCAGTACGAGCCGGTCGTCGAGGTCTTCGAGCCCGGCAAGGAGAAGGTCACCTACGTCAAGATGACCCCTGAAAAGGCTTCCCAGATCGTCCAGAAGCACCTGATCAACGGGCAGGTCGTTCAGGAGTACACCATCGGCGCGGTCGCCGGCAGCAAGCTGTAAGAAAGGAGGAAGCGCACCATGTATCGTTCCCATGTGCTTTGCTGCGGAGGTACGGGCTGTACGTCCTCCGGCTCGGCAAAGATCATCGAAGAGTTTGAAAAGGAAATCGCCGCGACCGGGCTCACCGAGGAGGTCAAGGTCGTCAAGACCGGCTGCTTCGGCCTCTGCGCGCTCGGCCCCGTCGTCATCGTCTATCCCGAGGGCTCCTTCTACTCCCGCGTCAAGCCGGAGGACGTCAAGGAGATCGTCGACGAGCACCTGCTCAAGGGCCGCATCGTCAAGCGCCTGCTCTACACCGAGACGGTCGTCGAGGACAAGATCAAATCCCTTGACGAGACCGACTTCTACAAGAAGCAGAAGCGCGTCGCGCTGCGCAACTGCGGCGTGATCGACCCCGAGGACATCAACGAATACATCGCCTACGACGGCTATATGGCGCTGGGCAAGGTCCTCACCGAGATGACCCCCGAGGACGTCATCGAGACGCTCAAGGTTTCCGGGCTGCGCGGCCGCGGCGGCGCGGGCTTCCCGACCTGGCTCAAGTGGAACTTCGCCAAGGCCCAGCCCCCCGGACAGAAATACGTCTGCTGCAACGCCGACGAGGGCGACCCGGGCGCGTTCATGGACCGCTCGGTGCTCGAGGGCGACCCCCACTCGGTGCTCGAGGCGATGGCGATCGCCGGCTATACGATCGGCGCGAGCCAGGGCTACATCTATGTGCGCGCCGAGTACCCCATCGCGGTCAAGCGCCTCGAGATCGCGCTGAACCAGGCCCGCGAGATGGGCTTTTTGGGCAAGAACATCTTTGAGACCGGCTTCGACTTCGACATCGACATCCGCCTGGGCGCCGGCGCCTTCGTCTGCGGCGAGGAGACCGCGCTCATGACCTCGATCGAGGGCCACCGCGGCGAGCCGCGCCCCCGTCCGCCCTTCCCGGCGGTCAAGGGCCTCTTCGGCAAGCCCTCCATCCTGAATAACGTCGAGACCTGGGCCAACATCCCCCAGATCATCTTGAACGGCCCCGAGTGGTTCGCCTCGATGGGCACCGAGAAATCGAAGGGCACCAAGGTCTTCGCGCTCGGCGGCAAGATCCACAACACCGGCCTCGTCGAGGTCCCGATGGGCACCACCCTGCGGGAGATCGTCGAGGAGATCGGCGGCGGCTGCCCGAACGGCAAGAAGTTCAAGGCGGCCCAGACGGGCGGCCCCTCCGGCGGCTGCATCCCGGCCTCCCTCATCGACACCGAGATCGACTACGACAACCTCATCGCCATCGGCTCGATGATGGGCTCGGGCGGACTCATCGTCATGGACGAGGACAACTGCATGGTGGATATCGCCAAGTTCTTCCTCGAGTTCACCGTCGACGAGAGCTGCGGAAAATGCACCCCCTGCCGCATCGGCACCAAGCGCCTCTATGAGATGCTCGACCGCATTACCCGCGGCGAGGGCAAGATGGAGGACCTCGACAAGATGGAGGAGCTCTGCTACTACATCAAGGAGAACGCGCTGTGCGGACTCGGCCAGACCGCTCCCAACCCGGTGCTCTCGACGCTGAAGTATTTCCGCGACGAGTACGAGGCCCACGTGAAGGAAAAACGCTGCCCGGCGGGCGTCTGCAAACACCTGCTCCAGTACCAGATCGTGGCCGACAAGTGCAAGGGCTGCACCCTCTGCGCGCGCAACTGCCCGGTCGGGGCCATCGCCGGCACCGTCAAGAACCCGCACGTCATCGACCAGTCCAAGTGCATCAAATGCGGCGCCTGCATCGAGAAATGTAAGTTCGGCGCGATTGTGAGAAAGTAAGAAAGGAGCGTGCCTGGATATGGAAAAAGAAATGGTTAATATAAAGATCAACGGTATGCCCTTGTCCGTGCCGAAAGACAGCACCATTCTGGAAGCGGCCCGCTATGCCGGCATCCAAATCCCGACCCTGTGCTATCTCAAGGAGATCAACGCGATCGGCGCCTGCCGCATCTGCGTGGTTGAGGTCAAGGGCGCCAAATCCCTTGTGGCCGCCTGCGTCTACCCGGTCAACGAGGGGATGGAAATCCTCACCCACTCCAAAAAGGTCTATGCCTCCCGCAAGATCACCCTCGAACTCATCCTCTCCACCCACAAGAAGGAGTGCCTCTCCTGCGTGCGCAGCGGAAACTGCGAGCTGCAGAAGCTCTGCCACGACTTCAAGGTCGAGGATGAGCACCGCTATGAGGGCTCCAACCCCGAGTGGCCCAAGGACGACAGTGCGGTCCACATGGTCCGCGACGACAACAAGTGCATCCTCTGCCGCCGCTGCGTCGCCGCCTGCTCCAAATGGCAGGGCATCGGGGTCATCGGCCCCAACGAGCGCGGCTTCAATACCCACATCGCCTGCGCCTTCGAGCAGAACCTCAGCGAGGTGGCCTGCGTCTCCTGCGGGCAGTGCATCGTCGTCTGCCCGACCGGCGCCATCTATGAGAAGGACCAGACCAAGGAGGTCTGGCGCGCGCTGCATGACCCGACCAAGCATGTCGTCGTCCAGACCGCGCCCTCCATCCGCGCCACGCTCGGCGAGGCGTTCGGCATGCCGATCGGCACCAACGTCACCGGAAAGATGGTCGCCGCCCTGCGCCGCATGGGCTTTGAAAAGGTGTTCGACACCGACCTCGCCGCCGACATGACCATCGTCGAGGAGGCCCACGAGCTGGTGGAGCGCATCCAGAACGGCGGCGTGCTGCCGATGATCACCTCCTGCTCGCCCGGCTGGGTCAACTACTGCGAGCATTACTTCCCCGACATGATCCCCAACCTCTCCACCTGCAAGTCGCCGCAGCAGATGTTCGGCGCCACGGTGAAGACCTGGTATGCCCAGAAGATGGGCTGGGATCCCAAGGACATCTTTGTGGTCGGCATCATGCCCTGCACCGCCAAGAAGTTTGAGGTCCGCCGCGACAACGAGGACGCCGCCGGTTCCGGCATCCCCGACGTGGATATCTCGCTGACCACCCGCGAGCTCGCCCGCATGATCGACCGCGCGGGCATCGACTTCACCGCCCTGCCCGACGAGGACTTCGATTCCGCCATGGGCGAATCCACCGGCGCGGGCGTCATCTTCGGCGCCACCGGCGGCGTCATGGAAGCGGCGCTGCGCACCGCGGCCGAGTGGGTCGGCGGCAAGCCTCTCCAGGACGTCGAGTTCAAGGAGGTCCGCGGCACCGAGGGCATCAAGGAGGCCAGCTACCAGATCGGCGACCTGACGGTCAACGTGGCGGTCGCGTCCAGCCTCGCCTGCGCCCGCAAGCTGCTGGAACAGGTCCGGGCGGGGATGAAGAACTACCACTTCATCGAGATCATGGGATGCCCGGGCGGCTGCGTCAACGGCGGCGGCCAGCCGGTCCAGCCCGCGAGCGTCCGCAACTTCGTCGATCTCAAGTCGCTCCGCGCCAAGGCGCTCTACGACGCCGACGAGGCGAAGCCCCTGCGCAAGAGCCATG
Source organism: Anaerotruncus massiliensis (ex Togo et al. 2026) (assembly GCF_900199635.1). Lineage (GTDB taxonomy): Bacteria > Bacillota > Clostridia > Oscillospirales > Ruminococcaceae > Anaerotruncus > Anaerotruncus massiliensis. Next base: position 2,943,707 of record NZ_LT962687.1, read on the forward strand.
AGAACCCCGAGCTGCTCAAAATTTATGAGGAGTACTTCGGCGAGTTCGGCAGCCACCTCGCGCACCGCATCCTCCACACCACCTATGTGGAGCGGCCCCACTTCTGATTCTTACGTGAAAAGCCCCCGGGAGCGACTGCTCTCGGGGGCTTTTCTTAGATTTTCCGCCCAGTGGGGCGGAGGGCTTTTTCGCGCCTCATAGAGGCGCTCTGAATGTGCCGCCTTCGGCGGCGGGGATTGCCGGGTCCCGCCCCGGCGGGCGGGGTACTTTCTTTGCGTCAAAGAAAGTACCCAAAGAAGGACGCTCAAGGGGACTTCCGCCAGTCCCCTTGAGAATCCCCCGGGAGTACCTTGCCAGTACCCGCCGGTTACCGTCACTCCCCACAGGTCACTAGCTGAAGGCTCAATTCAGGTTGCGGACGCTCCCAACGGGAGGGGAACGGCCCCTGTCGCCGGCGGAGGACTCAGCCCTCCGCCTTCTTCGGCGGATATGGGGTCGGCTCGTCCGTCAAATCAAGCAGATAGTCCACGCTTGTCCCGAAATAACGGGACAGAATTAGGAGCTTTTCTACCGATGGGGTACGCTCTCCGCTCTCATATCGGGAGAGCATCGCCTGATCAATCCCGGTTTTCATCTGGAGCTGGATCTGCGACAGACCGTTTTGTTCCCGGATATACCGCAAGTTTTTCATATCCTCCGCCCCCTTTATGCCATTATGTCATATTTTATTCTTGACATTTATACCTGTATGTCATAACATAAAATTATACCTATTTGGCATAAGGAGGGCGTTATGAAAGTTTATCATCATTTGGCGGAGATTCGGAAGGAGCGGGGGCTGACGCAAAAGAAAATCGCCGAGGTCATCGGGGTTTCCGAGGGCACCTATGGCCGGTATGAGCGGCGGGGCGGCATTCGGGTAAGCCATATTGACGCGCTGGCGGATTTTTACGGTACAAGCACCGACTACCTGATGGACCTGACGGACACCCAAAAGCCCCATCCGCGGGCCCCAAAGCGAAATAGCTAATCCGCGCGCCAAGCGGGGTAGCCGTGCCTCCCCAGCCGCACCGGTAAAAGCGTTCCGGGGGCTCACCCGCAGAAGCGTTGCGCCTGCGGCTAGGCGGCTGGCGGGATGCTGTAGGCTTGTTCGCTCATCCGTGGCGGGGCGCCGCCGACTTTGGCCGAAGGCCAACCGGAGGCGGCGCGGGGGTCAAAGGGATTTGGCCGCAGGCCATCCTTATAGAGAATCCGGCCCGCAGGGCCGGGTCCGCGAAGCGGACTCAAGCCGGGGCCGCGGGGCGGAGCGCCCGCGAGCGGCCGTCGCGCGTAGCGCGCTCCGGGCGCAGCCCGGGCAGGCCGCCTAAGCCCCTCGTGCCCTTCTTTGGTTCCTTTCTTGGGCAAGCAAGAAAGGAACTCGCTGTCGGTCGACTACCGGCAAACTGTGCCGCTCGCTGAGCGGTAAGTCTAAGGATCGCTGTCGGCTGGCCGCCGACAACCTCCGCCGCTCCCCGAGCGGCAAAGAAAAGAGCCGCCCTGACGGGCGGCTCATTATTTTTTGTTACTTTTTCAAAGCAATCGCGGCGCGGGCTTTTTCGGCGATGCCCTCGGGGGTGAGGCCGTAGGCCTTCATGACGAGGGGGGCCTTGCCGGAGCGGCCGAACACGTCGTTGACGCCGTGCTTGACGACCGGAGTGGGGCAGGTCTCCGAGAGGAACTCGGAGACGGCGGAGCCGAGGCCGCCGATGACGTTGTGTTCCTCGCTCGTGACGATGCAGCCGGTTTCCTTCGCGGCCTTGAGCACGAGCTCGGTATCGAGGGGCTTGATCGTGTGCATATCGATCACGCGGGCGGAGACGCCCTCGGCCTTAAGCAGGTCGGCGGCCTTGAGGGCCTCCTGGACCATCATGCCGATGGCGATGATCGTGACGTCGCTTCCGTCCACGAGCTGGATGCCCTTGCCGATCTCGAACCGATAGCCGGGGATGGCGTCGGTTACGGTTTCGACCGCAAGGCGGCCAAGGCGCATATAGGCCGGGCCATCATAGTTGAGGAGCGCCTCGACGGCGGCGGTCATCTCGTTGCCGTCGCAGGGGCAGAGCACCGTCATGCCGGGGATAACCCGCATGAGGGCAAAGTCCTCGATGCACTGGTGGGTGGCGCCGTCCTCGCCGACCGAGAGGCCGCCGTGGGAGCCGATCACCTTGACGTTGAGGTGGGGGTATGCGATCGAGTTGCGCACCTGCTCATAGGCGCGGCCGGCGGAAAACATCGCGAACGAGTTGGCAAACGGTTTTTTGCCGCAGGTCGCGAGGCCCGCCGCAATGCCCATCATGTCCGCCTCGGCGATGCCGATATCAAAAAACTTCTCCGGATACGCTTTCGCAAAGCTGTTGGTCATCGTCGCGCCCGCAAGGTCGGCGTCGAGCACGATCAGGTCGGGATCGCTCCCGCCGAATGTCACAAGCGCCTTGCCGTATGCGGCGCGGGTTGCAATTACCTCTCCCATGATTAACCCTCCAGACCTTTCAGGGCCGCTTCCAGTTCCGCGCGGCCGATCTCATACTGCTCGTCGTTGGGCGCCTTGCCATGCCAGCCCGCGTTGTTCTCCATATAGGAGACGCCCTTGCCCTTGACCGTCTTGGCCAGGATCATCGTGGGCTTGCCCTTGCAGGCCGCCGCCGCGTCAAACGCGTCGGAAATCGCGCAGTAGTCGTGCCCGTCGATCTTGATCACGTTCCAGCCGAACGCTTCCCACTTTTTATCAAGCGGCTCGGTGGGCATGACGTCGGAGGTGGAGCCGTCGATCTGCAGGCCGTTGACGTCGATGACGCCGCAGAGATTGTCCAGGCCGTATTTGGCCGCGGCCATGCCGGCCTCCCAAATCTGGCCCTCCTCGATCTCGCCGTCGCCCATGACCGCGTAGACGCGGTAGTCCTTCTTGTCGAGCTTGCCCGCCAGCGCCATGCCGACCGCGACCGAAAGGCCCTGTCCGAGCGAGCCGGTGGACATATCGACGCCGTTGACGTGCCGCATCTCGGCATGTCCCGAAATATGGCCCTCAATGCTGCGGAAGAGCTTTAAATCCTCCTCGGGGAAGAAGCCGCGCAGAGCGAGCGTGGGGTAGAGAGCGGGGGTGCAGTGTCCCTTGGAAAGGACAAAGCGGTCCCGGTCGGGATTCTTGGAATCCTTGGGGTCCACCCTCATCTTCTCGAAGTAGAGGACCGCCAGAATATCAGCGACCGACAGCGATCCGCCGATGTGTCCCGAAGCGGCGGTATGTACCGCGTCCAGTCCCGCGAGGCGGATTCTGGTCGCGATAATGGCCAGTTCCTTCGCGCGTTTTTGATCCATTCACGTTCATTCCTTTCACCATACAAGTCCAATCTTTGCGGCGCCGGCACCGTGGCGCCGCCAAATGACAGCACCTTTATCATAATACAGATTCCCCGAAGAATCAATAGAATTCCCCCGCGCGGGCGTCTATTTTTTGCGCGCCGGCCGCCCCGGAAGGTGAAAAATGCGTTGACTTCGGACATGCGATCTGATATAATAATATCCTGTTATGGAAGCGTATCGAAGTGGTCATAACGGGCCTGACTCGAAATCAGGTAGACGGCAACGTCTCGTGGGTTCGAATCCCACCGCTTCCGCCAACAATACAGACCTGTTTTTTATTGAAAGATAAAAGACAGGTCTGTTGCTATTTTATAACATTGTTCTGGAGAAACTATAGTATAACGATCACGTTCTGCCACATGTAAAAACATTTTATTTAACTTTTGAATTTCACCATTATTTAATTTAGCGTCTGCCTATATAGTCTCTGAGAATCTTCAAACACGCAGATAATTATATTTGGAGACCATTATAATATGCTTATTCGTACCATTTAGGAGAAAGGTCGATCAATCATGGGTTTTATCCCGTATGGATTTGTGCAGAAACCTACCGGCATTTTCGTCGAACCACAGCAGGCAAAAATAGTCCGGCAAATCTATCAGCGATATCTGGAGGGCGACAGCCTCGAAGGTATCGCTGATTTTCTTTTTCAGGAGGGTATCCCCTCCCCACAAGGGAAAGAACGATGGACTCGCCCGGTAATCAATAACCTGCTTTCTAATCAAAAGTACATCAGCCACATTATTGACTTCGGAAGTTTCTTCATGGTGCAAGGTGAAAAGGGGAGACGCAGTAATATAGACGAAGACACAGGCAAACGAAGGGCCGCTCGGTACAGTTCACAGAACGTACTGAGCGGCCTTTTGGTTTGCGCGGAGTGTGGTGCCAACTATCGACGTATCACCTGCCCTTCAGGTGACGTTGCTTGGCGCTGTGCAAATCGTGTGGAGCATGGTAAACGAATCTGCAAGCACTCCCCCTCTATATCAGAGGAGAGCATCAAGGAGGAGCTGTGCAGAAGATTGGAAATGGGTAGCTATGATGAATGGATGGTTGCAGGAACCATAGACACGATTCTCATTCAAGGAGATGGCGTTCTGAAAATAGAGTACAAAAGGCAGGAATTCTCTCAAACTATGAGAGACTGAGACTATCTTTGTAGGAACTCGTCTGGTATAATATCCCTATAAGCATTTTTACATGGAGAGGGGTGTTTGCCATCACGGATCGTGAGACGCAGATTGAGGCGTTGTGGACCTATGAGGTATCTACCGAAAAGGTGCTCCGGCGGGCAGTGAAAAAAGGCTTCATTACCCAGGAAGAAGCGGATGAATTTTCTGAAAGGCTTTTTGAACAGCTTAATACGGATGATATCCCTGACTTTCGCCTCTCTCATCTCGGCGAGAAAATGCGGATGGAGGACATCCGCGTGAACCCTTATGTATCACTAACTGAGATTGCAAGAGAAAAGAAATCTTCCAGCCCCAGTTACCTGATTCAGAGTTGGCTGCGGAGCAGTACCACAATTGAGTACCTGCGGGTGTGGGAGAAAATCTACAACCCCAGATTCCAGGAAGATGCTTGCGATCAGCTCATAGAGGAAGTCCATAAGACAAGCACAACTATGACGCCGAGTCTCTGGGTCAATACGACAAATGCATTGGGAATTAAATCGAGCCGTGGCAGGGGCGGCGGGACGATAGCACATCCGGAGATTGCGGAAGCTTTTCGAGCGTGGCTGTTCCCGGAGTATATGCTCAGACTTGTGAGATGGTATCGAATGTATCAGCATGAGAGTGATAGGATAGCGGGAGAGGCAATTGAGTAACTTCTAACTATAGCAATGACAGGAAGGCACATAGAATGTAATATAAGTTTTTTCAATTGTAAAGGAGGATTTTTGATGTGACTGTTCAGAATCTTCCGAAGATAGGTGATAGACTATTTTTAATGCATAAAAAGGTAGTAGTAATTAAAGTCTATTCGTTGTTCAGTATTATCAAGGTACGCTACACGGAAGAAACCAAGGAATTTTGTGTAGATGCCTGTGCTCTGACCAATGAGCCAGTCTACACAAATTCAATTTCATTGAAATTGTTAAGGGGGAATTGCGGTGAGTGACATCATGAGCTTCATTGAAGGATATATGACAGGCAATGCATGGGAAACTCTATGTGTTCAGTGCTACCGCCTTCGCTATCAAAGCGACGACTACACCGCTATTCCTGCAGTCCAAGGCGGCGATGCCGGGATTGAAGGGTTTACCAACAAGGGAATCGTTCATCAGTGTTACTGCCCAGAGCGCCCTTATTCCGATAATGAACTTTATACTCATCAAAGGGAGAAGCTAACAACTGACATTGAAAAACTCATGAAGAACGCCAACAGACTTCGGGCGCTTGGAGTTCCCCCCGTTACTGAATGGCACTTAAATATTCCTGAGTATAAGGACTCTCGAATTCTTGCCCATGCAGAAGCCAAGCGGCAGGAAGTGATAAAAGCAAAGAAAGACAAGCCCACAGACTATGTACACATTGCAGACAGTTTTCGTATTGTCATTAAAACAGCGGAGGACTTCACACCAGAAATCAGTCGAATTATCCGTACAACGCTAACAGACATGAGACTCAATTTAGCTATTCAGCATTCGGATACACCTGATTGGTCAAAATGTGATTCTGAAAAAGTGGAGAACATACGAAGGAAAATCAAGGCGGTAATGCTTGTCTATGATGACACTAATGAAGCGCTTAACCAGGTGGTGGGTATTTATGTTGATTGTTATATTAGTGGGCTGGAAATAATGAATAGTCTGCGTATTAATTTCCCGGAAATATACGAAGACATTTTTCAGCTTGAACAAAGTTATAAACGTGAAGTGTCATTAAAAACGCTCATGAACACAGACAGAGCTATGAATCGTTTATTATTTGATAATATTCTCAACGATTTTCAATCTAAGTTAGAACGGGATTTTTCCAGAAGATTTACTCAAGCATCAATTGGCGAATTAAAGCAGGACTTGGTGGCAAGCTGGCTGGCTGATTGTTCAATGGAGTTTAGGAGTGATTGAGTATGGAGGATATATCTTTACAATACGACAATATTGTTTTTGACGCAAAGCCAGATGCAGTTCCTTTTAATTATCGTATTAGCTATAAAGTCACCCAGCTTTGTTTAATCATGCGCATTTGCGGTCGGGGAAACGTTTGTTCACTAATAAAGCTTCATATGATTTCATTTGCCTTAATCTCGCAGGTCAATTTGATGAGACTCATTGAGTTTGCCGAAGGGACAGGCAGTGTGCCCATTGTTCGTTTTGACCCAGCTGTTAACAGAGCCCTTACATACGCAATAGCTTATGGATTAATTGAACGACAACAAACCGCAAAATATAAACTAACTGATCGTGGTCAGAGACTCGCAGAACAGATAGCAGTTGTTGGTGATCTCATGGTCGTTGAAATAAGCAATTTAAAATTGCTTGCAAAAAAGCTAACAGAAACTAAAGTTAACGAAATAGTCGATAAATGGAGAGTTAAAGATGCTGAGAATTAACAGGCTAAGGGTTGAGATTAACACAGCCAACGGTGTGTACGGGATTGACGAGTCATTTCGAGATGGATTGAATTTTGTTGCAAGTCTTGATAATACTTGTGGAAAAAGCTCCATTCTAGCAGCTATTTATTATTGCCTTGGCTTTGAACAAATTCTCGGTGGTGTAGGCGGTATTGGTAGCAAAGTTCTAACATCTGCTTTTAAAACAACTATTGAGGATAACGGTACGCCATGGACGGTGACTGAGTCTGGCTGTTATCTTGAAATCAGTAACGGAAATGAGACTCGAACAATTTACAGGAATATTAAATCAGAAAGCAAAGATAACCGCCTTATGACTGTTTATTATGGCAGTTACGATTCGATTGGCGATCACAAGACAGTATCCGAGGATTATTATGTTAATATTCAGAATGCCGCAATAAGCGAAAAGGGCTTTCATACGTTTCTCGAAGAATTCCTTCATATGAATCTTCCACTGGTTCGGACATCAGATGGCAATGAGCGAAAGCTATACCTTCAGGTAGTCTTTGCATCTATGTTTATTGAGCAAAAACATGGTTGGTCCGACATCCTTTCCGGGATGCCCATATTTGGAATCCGAGAATCTAAAAAACGGATTGTAGAATATGTATTAGGTTTGGACACTTTGAAAAATGAAAAGGAACGAGATCGACTTAACGCTGTGAAAGCACAGCTTGAACGGGAATGGGAGCAGTTGATTTCTGACATGGAGCAATCTGTTTATTCAGAATTTTGTGAAATATCAAATCTCCCAATGCATCCACGGGTTTTATCAGACACTGATTATTCGAGAATAATTGTTACTGTTTCAGGTTCGTTATCCATTACAGACGAAATACAGGTGCTGACCGCTGAGTACAATGACTTGCATCGATTAAAGCCTCGCGTTCATGATAATTTTGAAGCACTTAACAGTGAACTTTCCGAAACGCAAACTCAAATACTCGCTTTTGAAAGTCGACTTCAAGACATATTGAGAAACTTAGCAAGTCACACCGAGGCGATTAAGCGACTGAATGCTGATTTAGAAATCGTAAATTCAGATATACGCAATAATAACGATGCAGCACGGCTTCAAAAATTTGGCTCCGAAGCAACAGAAGGCGATATTTCAGTAGATGTATGCCCTGTTTGTAAACAGCATATTCAAGATAATTTGCTTAATGTAGAAGCCATAAGTGGCTTTATGAGCATTGAAGATAACATCAGACACCTCAAGGAACAAAAAAAAATGCTGGAATTCACATTGGGAAGTCGCAAAGAATCCCGCGATAAGTTGCATAGGGAAAAAGAAAACCTTGAGGCACGGCTACAAGCACTTCGGCGTTTGGCATATACACTCCGTTCAGATATTTTTACCACCACCGATACAGAAGCATCGGAAGCAATTATGCTCAAGCGGATTGAGATTACCAATCGCATCGAGCGGCTATCAAAGTTAGAAAACACCATTACCACATTGACTGAACGGCTAAGGGAGTTGTCAAGGGAATGGAATACATATCTTGACCAACGGGGTAAGTTGCCGAAAAAAGATATTACTGAGTCGGATGCGGAGAAAATAGCTTTACTAAAAAAGAATTTTATCGACAATCTCAAGCGGTATCATTACAGCAGTTTGTCGAGTTTTGAGGGGATTGATATCTCTATTGATTCATCACTTCTTCCAACTATAGACGGCTTCGATATGAAATTCGACTCGTCTGCCAGCGACGGTATTCGTGTTATTTGGGCTTTCACGATGGCACTTTTACAAGTGTCTATCGAGAAAAATGGTAACCATCCCGGTGTGATTGTCTTTGATGAACCAGCACAGCAAAGCATCGTGTCAGAAGACATGAAAAGCTTTATTGCTTCAGTCGCAGATATTAGCAAATCATTACAAATTATTGTTGCTATTACTTTAAACAGTCAAGAGCTTATTGACATCATCAATGAGTTGGATATTTCAAGCTACCATAAAATTACTATTGAAGGAAAGGCATTCAAACTATTATAGCGCAAAAGACTTGCCCTCCGGAAGTTTTTGAATTGAAAATTTTTCATCTTTAGGTCAGCGAATTTCGAAGTCCTTTTTAAGCGTATTTCTCTTGGCAGTAGTTTCTCATTATGTTTAATATGAGATGCATCAATTTAAAGGCATAATCATTAACTCCCAATGCTTTTGAGCAAATATCGATTTTGCATGGTAGTGGCAAATAAAAGCAGCCAGTCGAAAGACTGGCTGCTTTTATTTGGCGCCTCTGCGGCAGGTTATCCCCTCCCCGACCAGGCGTTGCCTCCCAGTGGAAACCGGGAATCCAAACGGAACACTCACGCAAAAAGAAAAGGCGCCAGCCTGCGGCTGGCGCCTTTTCTTTTTGGTCGAGCGGGGCGGCGGCCCGCAGGCGAAACGCAGCGTGTCTGTTTTTCCGGAGGTCCCCATGATCGGCGGGTCCCGCTTGTAAGAGCGTTGCCATGCCGGAAAAAACCGCGCGTTTCCACGGCTAGCTGTATTCTGCCAGATACGACAGCACAATAATATGGTATAATTTAACAAATATCGGCTTCAAATCGATAAAGCGCAAAACGCGGGAAGGGGAGGACCCTGGCGGGCGGTTAAAACTCGGATCGTAAATCAGATAAGGAGGATGTCGCAATGAATCACCAGGCATTGGAAAAAGAGATCTTACGCTCCTGGAAGAACTGCGCCCGGGCGGGGCTGTCGCCCGACCAGCCGACTCCCTCCCACCCCCTGAAGGACCGGCAGCTCGAACGCCTGCGGACCGAGCACGACCGGGCCATCACCGCGCTGGAGGCCAGCATTTCGGAGGTGCGCCGCGAGCTCCCCGACCACATGGCGTTTTTAATGACCGACGCCCAGGGCATATTGGTAAAAAAAAATGCCGCCGGACGGGCGGTTTCCCAGTCTGGACGAGGGCGTCTCCTTTGCGGAGCGGTACGGGGGAACCAACGCGATCGCGCTCTCGCTTCGGCTGCACAGGCCGGTTCGGACGGAGCCCCAGCACCATTACTGCGCGTTTCTCAGCGGATGGTATCTCTGCGCGCTCCCGCTCCGTCTATCCACGCAGACGCTCTGCCTCGCCATTGTGACGGAGCGGGAATCCATCACCCGGCTCCACCTCACGCTGCTCGGCCTCCTCTCCCAGACGGTGTCCCACCGGTACCGGGAGAGCCTGCTCAGCCGCACGCCGGAACATCCTCCCGTCCGCCTGAGCGCACAGCAGCGGGCGGTCCTCCTGTGCCTCGCGCGGGGGATGACCGAGAGGGCGGCCGCGGCGCAGCTGCATCTGTGCGAGGACACAGTCAAGTACCACAAGCGGAACCTCTTCCGAATCTTCAGCGCGCCCTGCAGCGTCAGCCTGGTGGTGAAGGCGCTCCAGAGCGGCGCTTTTTCTTTGGAGGAGATCGGTGTTTGAGGGGCCGCGCCGCGGGACTGCCCTTTTGGGCAGCCGGCGGGAAAAGCCGCCTCCCCACCCGTTTGGGGGTATGGCGGGGGAGAGGGTCCGGCGCTATACTTGCATCAAGGTTTAAACCTCCAGCGTTCCCGCCGGACCGCCGGCGGCCCCTCGCCCCTCTCCGGCGGGAACGAACGGGCGCCCCGTCTTTGGAAACACCATTTTGTTAGGAGGTATGGTATGCCTGGCGACGTTCAAATCACCTATACCAACCAGTCCATGAACCTGGACCAGCCCAAAGTGTTCCTGTTTACGAGGAACGAGATCCCCACCTTCGACAGCCTTAAGAACGGCGTTGCCTGGAAGGTCATCGAGCGGGTGGGGCGCGGGTCCTCCTGCGTCTTTCCCTTCCCCGAGGAGACGGAGATCTGCGCCAGCTGGAACAACGGGACCTGCTCGACCATCCGTCTGAAGGCCTTCAGCGGACAGGGGTACTGCGTATCCCGGGATGAGACGGGGATCGTTCTTCTGGCGGACGGGAACGGGGCGAACCCCCGCTCGCTGGATGTGCGCAACGACGTCCACGTCCCCAACGGCGTCAGCGTGGACCTCTACAAGGACGGCCGCATCATGATGAGCGAAAAGATCGTCGCCTACGACCAGAAGGCGACCTTCGTGGTCCATCCCAAGCTGTACTGGGGCCTCGCCTCCGAAATCCAGGAGGGTGAAACCATCGGCTCCGCCGTCCTCAACTCCAGCCGCTTTTTCGAGCTCGATCTGGAGGGCATGTCCAATGTGGTCGTGGGCCTGCACGGCAACGCGGAGGACGGCTACCGGTTCCGCGTGGAATCCAAGTGGTGAACCCGCGCCGATCCCCGCACGACCAACACCCAATACATATGGAAAGGATGCTATTCATGCCGAATACAATCAAAATCCACTACGTGAACAAATCCATGAACCAGGATATGCCCAAGATCTTCATGTTTATGCGCAACGAGATCCCGACCTTCGACGCCCTCAAGGACGGCGTCGCGTGGAAGGTCATCGAAAACGTGGGCCGCGGCTCCTCCTGCAACGTGCTCTACCCCATTGAGACCATGGTTTCCGCCTCCTGGGATGAGCGCACCTGCCAGACCGCGATGATGCAGTCCACCATCGGCAGCCGCTACACCGTGCTGCAGGACGAGACCGGCATTACCATCACCAACGACGGCAACGCCGGAAACACCCGCTCCATCGACGTGGCCAACGACGTCCACGTGGAGGGCGGCATCAGCGTCGACCTCTATAAGGACGGCAAGCTGATGATGACCAAGAACACCGTCGCCTACGGCCAGAAGGCGACCTTCGTGCTCCATCCCAAGCTGTACTGGGGCCTGGCCTCCGAAATCCAGGAGGGCGCGCAGATCAGCTCCGCCGTCCTCAACTCCGACCAGTTCTTCGAGCAGGACCTCGAGGGCGTGTCCGAGGTGACGGTGTCCCTGTACGGCAACGCCGAGGACGGCTACCAGTTCAAGCTCGAAAACCAGCGCTGATCCGCCGGCCGGCCGAGGAACCTCCGGGGCCGTCCCAACGGCGGCAAAAAGCTGATAAGGCAGCGGCAGGCTGCGGCCAGTTCCTCTCCGGCCGGCCCGGGTCCGGTCCGGCCGCGGGGGCCGGCCGCGGCCTGCCCTTTCCCTGCGCGGCCCCGGTCCCGGCGGCCCCCGCAATCACCGCCCGGGGCGCGGACCGATTCTGCCAACGACAAGGAAGTGAGACTATGGGAAAATACGCAAAAATACAGTTGATTCCGTGGGAGGTCTATACCGGGCCGGTTTTCGACGGCCAGTGGCGGGCGGTGGACTACGCGGGCATCAAGCGCCCGCTGGGGGACCGGCGCTGGGACGTGCTGAGTCAGTGCGTCGACATCAGCGCGCGCTGCGCGTTCACGCAGATGGCGGTCGAGCGGGCGTTTGAAGCCGCCGACGCGAGCGAGGAGGTCCTCAAAATCTTCATCGCCCCCGAGTTCCTCTACCGCGGGGGCGGGGGCGCGTACCTGCACGACCTGATCAACGGCTGGAGCGCGGCCTGCCCCTTCTCCGACTGGCACCTGCCCCTGCCCTACGGCGGCCCCTGGCCCGGGCTGTTCGGAAGCCTGCGGGCGCTGGTGGCGGAGGAGCGGTTCAAGGACTGGCTCTTCGTCTTCGGCACCGCTGTGAGCGCGGGCTTCCGCGCGCACAACGGCATGATCCTTCGGGTGGGGGCGGGCGAATCGGCGGGGGGCGCGCCGCCGCCCGCGGTCTGCTTCAACAACGCGCTCATCCAGTGCGGCGGATGGGGCCCGCTGGAGGCGGCGCGCGCGCCCCACTCCTACGTGACCGGGAAGCATTTGCAGTCCGGCATCGACTTCATCGAGTTCAGCCTGGAGGGCTGCACGGTCAACGACAGCGGCAACGTGGAGCCGGCCAACGACCAGTCCATCAGCGTGCTGGACAACATGCTGGTCGAGGAGGGGTCCGCGGTGATGGGCTTTCCGCACATCCGGCACCTGGACGGCAGCATGATCAAATTCGGGGTGGAAATATGCCTCGACCACGCGGCCTGCGGCGGGCGGCCGGACTACGGGCGGCTGGCCTACTGGGGCGAGCGCGTGGATATCCAGCTCGTGCCCTCCTGCGGGATGACGCTGAGGCCTCATTCCGTTTCCCTGCGGCAGCACAACCCGGATACGCCGGACGCTTACGCCTTCAACTGCGACGGTCTGGTCACCCTGCGGACGGCACAGGACGGCTACGGGACCCATCTCCAGCTTTGGGCGCAGGACACGGCGGGGGCCTGCCACACGCTCATGGAGGTCGGCAACGGCTGCGACCCGGACGACCCGGACCACATCCCTGTGGGAGAATCGGTGACGGTGACGGCGGATTGGCCGACGGACGCCGTGCTGCTCTGCGATCCCGCCGAGATCCCGGGCTACCTGCTCTGGGCCAGCATGGGGGAGCCCGACCCCGGCGCCTATGTCGACCCCTCTGTCCTTTCCTTCCAGTGGCCGGCCGGCGCGGGATATGTCCGCCCGCTGCCCCCTCTCGACCTCTCGCCCGAGGGCGGGGATTAGCGCTCCCCGGGCCGCTTCACAGGCCGCTTTCCCCGCGCCGCGCGGGACGGCGGAAAAGCCGCGGGGCCGTTCGGCCCCGCGGCTTTTTGCACCCGTCTCAGATTCTTTACCCGCGCCGTCAGAACAGCTCCGCGTCCTCCCGGTCCCGGGGCCGCAGCAGGCGGAAATGGCTGCGGCGGGTCTCCAGCAGCCCCTCCCCCCGCAGCCTGGACAAGGCGGCGGACATCGCGCTGCGCTCCACGCAGAGATAGTCCGCCAGCCCCTGCCGGTCGAAGGGGATGTCGAATTCCCTGCCGCCATGGGCCGCCGCCTCCTCCGACAGGTAGGAGAGCAGCTTCTCCCGGGTGGTGCGCTTGGAGAGGTGCCTCAGCCTGCGGTTGAGGAGCAGGTTTTTGTCCGCCAGCACGGCCAGCATGTTCCGGACCAGCCGCGCGTGAAAATCGCAGGCCGACGGACAGGCGGTAATGATTTTCCGGTAGTCGATCAGCAGGACGCGGCAGTCCGACGTTGCAAGCACGCTGACCGGGAGCGTCCGCCCGCCGCCCGACGCGCAGGCAAACGCCTCCGCGAAGAGATCCCCCGGCGCAAGGGCGGTGAGGATGGTGCGGGCGCCGGAAAACTCCTCCCGCAGGACCTGCGCGCGCCCCTCCAGCAGGACGCCGACCCGGTCGGCGGGCTGGCCCGCCATCAGGATGAATTCCCCGGCGGGATAACGCCGGTGCACGGCGCCGAGGCAGCCGAGCATCCGCTCCCACTCGTCGGGCCGAATCCCGTCGAAAAGGGGGACGCTCCGGAGAATGGCTTCATGGTCGTTCATTTGGCGCCTCCCTCGTTGGAAAAACAACATTTGTACGATACCCAGTATAGCCTGCCGGCAGCCAAAAAGCAAGCTGTCCGCCGAAAGCGAAAGCCGGGAGGACACGGCCCCGGCCGCGTCCTCCCGGTGATAGGTTTCCGCTGTTGTTTCAAAGTCCGAGCTGCCTGGCGCGGTCGAAGGAATCCAAACCGTTTCGGCAGACGCCGCAGACGATGTCCAGCTCGTTTTTCAGCTGCTCCGCGGCCTGCTGGATCTCCTCCAGCTGTTCCCTGCCGGCACAGCGCAGGCCGGCCCCCGCGAGCCTGCGGATACACGTCTGGATCTGGGCGACCTGGCCGGGGACGTCCTCCGCATCCGCGGCGGGTTCCTGCGGCGCGGTCCCGGCGCCCGCCGGTCTCCAGTAGGCCTTGAAGTAGTAGTGCCTGCCGTCGGGGAAGGTCATCGTGTCCACCTCGTCGGCCGCCTCCAGCCGCAGCTCTCCGGCCTCCTGCATCCGGAAGACCTCGTTGACCAGATCCACCAGCAGGTCCACGCGGTCGTCCGGAACGGCGAAGCCGTCCGCCCTCTCCTCAAAGCCCTCCCGGCGGAGCAGCCCGGCCAGCGCGGGATAGAGCGCGCTGTAGTTGGAGCCGCGCGTCCCCTTGAACTCGCACACCTGCAGCGTCCCGTCGGCATAGCGGAGGTAGCAGACGCGGTTGACCGAGTCGAAGACCTTTGCGCGGCGGGAAAAGACGTTCGCGTTTTTATAACCCGCCTTTACCTCGGTCAGCGAAAACTTCCCGTTGATCCGCCTGAGCTTCTGGGCGATTTCACGCGGGATGGTAATCGAATTCGTAATCTCCCGGGCGGGATCGTTCGTCTGGTCGGGAAGGAGCAGCGACCCCTCGTAAACAAACGGGCGCGTCCGGTCGAGCGCGTCCTCCGAGCGGGCCCCCTCGTGCGAAAATAGGATCTTACCGGTCATCAGCCTCGTCCTCCTCCATCAAAATCTCCTCCGGCGGAACGCCGAAAATCGCGGACAGCTTCATCAGCGTATCCCCCGGGAGCCTCGTCTGCCCGGATTGATACCGCCGAAGGGTCCTCACGCTGATCGACAGCAGCCGGGCCAGCTCCTGTTCTCTGTATCCATGCTCCGTCCGCAGCTCCCTGATTCGAATCCGTATGGCCTGTTAGCCCCTCTCCCAGCTCTTTTCTCCCATTATAGCCTGTTTAGCCCGGGTTGTATAGTGCCAATGTTGACCCATTTCCCCGGATAGGCCGGGCCATTTCGCAAGTTCGCCGCTTTCCCGGCCATCCCGGCGCGCCCGGCGGTCCTGAAACAGGGTGCGGTTTCTCCGCAATCCGTGCTTGTAAGCGGAGGGAAATTGGGGTACAATAAATGAAAAGCCGATGCTGGCGGAGGGGAGGGAAGGGCCGTGATCCTCAGCGTAAGCCGCCGGACGGATATTCCGGCCTATTATTCCGCGTGGTTTCTAAACCGCCTCGCGGAGGGCTTCGTCCTGGTGCCGAACCCGCATAACCCCCGCCAGCTGAGCCGCATCCCGCTTTCGCCCGAAACGGTCGACTGCATCGTCTTTTGGACAAAGAACCCCACCCCCATGCTGGACGCTCTCCCGCGGATCGAAGCGGCGGGCTACCCGTTTTATTTCCAGTTCACGCTGACCCCCTACGGGCCGCGGACGGAACCCGGCCTGCCCCCAAAGGAGGAGCTCGTCCGCGCCTTTTGGGCGCTCTCCCGGAGGCTCGGCCCCAAACGGGTCGTCTGGCGGTACGATCCCGTCATGGTGGACGGGCGGTATCCCACGGCATGGCATCTGGAACGCTTCGAGGCGCTCTGCGGCGCGCTGGAGGGCGCGGCCGAACGTTGCGTCTTCAGCTTCGTCGACCCCTACCGCCACACGGGCGGCGCCTACCGCGAGATGACCCGTTCGGAGTGCCTGGATGTGGCCGGGGGCTTCGGGGAGATCGCGGCGCGGCACGGCTTCTCCCTCTTTACCTGCGCGGAGACGATCGACCTGTCGGCCTTCGGCATCGGGCACGCGGCCTGCATCGACCCGGAGCTTGTGGGCGGGATCCTCGGCTGCCCCGTCAAGGCCGCGAAGGACCCCGGCCAGCGCCCCGCCTGCGGCTGCTGCGAAAGCGTCGACATCGGCGCGTACAACACCTGCCCCGGCGGCTGCGCCTACTGCTACGCCACGACCGGCCGGGCCGCCGCCCTGCGGTGCGCGGCGGCGCACGACCCCGCCGACCCCATGCTGACCGGCTGGCCGCGCGGAGGGGAGCGCATCTCCGACCGGGCGGCAAAATCCCTGAAAACAGCCCAGACAACCTTTTATTGACTGTTGGGAGGCGACGCATTGAAACAGATCCTGTACACCGAATCCCCCTTCGGGACGGTCGGCATCGCCGAGGACGGGAAGGGCATCTGCGCCCTCTTCTTCCTGCGCGGCGAAAAGCCGGAGGGCTACACGGAGGCGGAGACGCCCCTGCTCAGACGGGCAGCGCGGGAGCTGGCCGAATATTTCTCCGGGGAGCGGCGCGCGTTTGATTTGCCGCTCTCGCTGGAGGGCACGGCCTTCCAGCGCGCCGACTGGGCGGCGCTTTGCGAAATCCCCTACGGCGAGACCCGTTCCTACGGGCAGATCGCCGCAAGGCTCGGCAATCCAAAGGCCTGCCGGGCGGTGGGCATGGCCAACCACCGGAACCCCGTGGCGGTCCTCGTGCCCTGCCACCGGGTGGTGGGCAAAAACGGTTCCCTGACCGGCTACGCGGGCGGACTGGACGTCAAGGAAGGGCTGCTCGCGCTGGAAAAACGCTGCGGCGGATAAAAAGGAGGCGGTTTCTTGAAGGGAAAAAAGCTCGTTGCGCCCGCCGTGATCACGACCTTTCTGGTGCTCTGGTTCTTCGGCTATCTGGCGCTCTGCCTGCTGGTCCCCATGCCGGTTTTTTTCAAGGTGGTGGGCTGCCTCGTCTTTCTGGCGCTCATCAGCGTATCCATCTACGTTCTGACGGAACGAATCAAAGAAATCAGGAGTGGTGAAGAAGATGATCTTGGTAACTACTGAAACGATCAGCGGAAAAGAGCTGGAGACCCTCGGGCTCGTCCGGGGCAGCACCATCCAATCGAAAAACATCGGCCGGGATATCACGCAGGGGTTTAAAACCCTCGTGGGCGGCGAGCTGAAGGCCTATACCGAGATGATGAACGAGGCCCGCGCCATCGCCACCAAGCGGATGGTCGAGGATGCGGAAGGGCTCGGCGCGGACGCCGTCGTCTGCATGCGCTACGCCTCCTCCGCCGTCATGCAGGGCGCCGCCGAGGTGATCGCCTACGGCACCGCCGTCAAGTTTAAATAAGGCCGATTTCCACCCAGGTCCACGAAGCGAAAGAAACCGGGCCGTCAATCCTTTGGATTGACGGCCCGGTTTTTGACTGTTCGGCAATCAGCCCGGCCTGATCAGCGTTTCCGGAGTCACAGGGGCGCTTTTTCAAAAGCGCCCCTTTTTTCTATTTCCCGTCCCTTTTCGCGTCCTTCCGCGCTTTTTTCTCCGCGCGCATCCTGGCGACGCCCGCGCGCAGGGCGTCAAGCGAAGCGGGGGAGCGGGGGAACTGCATGTGCGGGAAGGCGTCGAGCATACGGCGGTGGAGGGCGTTGTGGCTGCCGGCAAGGGCGTTCAGCCGCTCGTGCAGGCGCAGGCCCTCCCCCTTTTCCAGCAGCCGGTCGATCCGGTCGGAGAGGGGCAGCGCGCGCTGCCCCTCCAGCTGGAGCTTCTTCTCCATGATGACCGCGTCGGTGCGGGCGCGCGCGTCCTCGAGGGCGTCGCGCAGCGCGTCGAGCTTGCCCGAAAGCTGCAGGGCGGTGCGCACCGAGAGGAAGAGATCGACCGCGAGCAGGGTGGTCAGCGCCGAGGCGAACCAGATGAGCGTCACAAAGGATAAAGACCCGACCATGCGCCCGACAAAGGGGTGCAGCACCCGCATGACGAACACGCCGAGCAGGCCGAAGAGGACGGAATTCAGTAGGCAGACCCGGCCGTGGATGTTGAAGCGCATGTTGGAATAGTCCCACCACTTGGCGTGGAAGATCGTCTCCAGCAGCCAGCCGGTGAAGTATTCGAGCGCGCTCGTGACGAGCAGTCCGCAGACAAAGAGGAGCGGCAGGCTGAAATCGACCGGCGTCAGGCAGTGGATGACCGCCAGCGCGCCGAAGCCGTAGACCGGGCAGAGCGGGCCGTTCAAAAAGCCCCGGTTGATAAACCGCCCGGCCGGGATGGAGCAGTAGACGCACTCGCAGCACCAGCCCAAAAAGCTGTAAATGAAAAAGCAAAGGACGATCCCGCAGAAGGTTTCCGCGCTCAGAAAGACCCCTCCCCCCGGTTGTTATTCATGCTGGGAATTGCTGAAAAACCCAGAGGAGACGGCGGGCTCGCCGCCGTATTCCTCCTCGTGCCGCGGCAGCGGCACCTCGCGCGCCGCGTGCTGCCCGGCGATCGAGGCGGCGTTGGCCAGCATCAGCTTGATGCGGTTCTCCTGGTTGATCTTGGTGGCGCCCGGGTCGTAGTCGACCGCCACGATGTTCGAATCGGGGTTGCGCGCCTTGATGATGCGCATCATCCCCTTGCCCACGATGTGGTTGGGCAGGCAGCCGAACGGCTGGGTGCAGACGATGTTGCCCACCCCCTGCTCGATCAGCTCGAGCATTTCGGCCGTCAGCAGCCAGCCCTCGCCCATTTTGACGCCATGGCTGATATAGCCCCGGACCAATTCCACCGTATGCGGAAAATAGCCCCCCGGCCGGAAGGTGCCCTCCCGGGTGACCGCCTCGATGACGTCCTTCTGCTTTTTGCAGAGCATGTCGTAGACCTTGCGGAAGACGAGCGTCTTCCAGAAGCCGCCCGCCCCGTAGAGCTTGTGGTCGTTGAGCTGGTTGTAGACGCAGTAGAGGCAGAAATCGAGCAGCCCCGGCACGACGACCTCCGCCCCCTCGGAGAGGAGGAAATCCTCGAGGTTGTTGTTGCCGAGGGGGGAGAACTTCACATAGATCTCCCCCACCACGCCGACCAGCACCTTCTCCTCCGTTTTGCGGGGGAGGGCCGCGAAGTCGGCGACGATCGCGTCGTAGTTGCGGCGCACCGCCCGGTAGCTCAGGGGGCCGCGCCCCTTCATCTCGTCGGTCAGCCGGTTCGCCCAGCGGTCGACGAGCGCGTCGGTGACGCCCGCCTCCGTCTCGTAGGGACGGCACTGGTTGGCCAGCAGCATGAGCAGGTCGCCGTAGGTCATCGCGTAAAAGATGCGGTCCAGCATCATCGGCGTGAGGGAAAAGCCCGGGTTTTTCTCCATCCCGTTGGCCGAGAGGGAGACGACCGGCACGAATCCGTAGCCGCTTTTTTTCAGCGCCTTGCGCAGCAGGTGGATGTAGTTGGACGCGCGGCAGCCGCCGCCCGTCTGGGTGATGAGCAGCGCCACCTTGTGCACGTCCCACCTGCCCGATTCGAGCGCGTCGATCATCTGGCCGATGACGAGCAGCGCCGGGTAGCAGGTGTCGTTATGTACGTTGCGCAAGCCGCTGTCCACCACCCGCTGGCCGCTGTTCTCCAAAAGCTCCGCCCGGTAGCCGTACTCACGCAGGATGTTGAGCATCAGCTTGAAGTGCACCGGAAGCATGGTGGGCACGAGGATCGTATAGTCGCGCTTCATCTCTTTGGTAAAGAGGACGCGTTCGTCATTTTGTAGCTGCATGGCTGCGTTCCCTTTCTTCCACCGCCTCAAGCAGGCTGCGGATACGGATTCTGACCGCGCCGAGATTGGTGATCTCGTCGATCTTGAGCTGGGTGCAGAGCTTGCCGCCCGCCTCCAGGATGTCGCGGACCTCGTCGGTCGTGATCGCGTCGATGCCGCACCCGAAGGAGACCAGCTGCACCAGCTCCATGTCCGGCTGGGCGGTCACATATTTGGCGGCATTGTAGAGACGCGCGTGGTAGGTCCACTGGTTGAGCACGTGCACCTTCACCGGCTCCACCAGGTCGGCCACGCAGTCCTCGCTGACGACCACGATGCCGAAGGAGGCGATCAGCCGGTCGATGCCGTGGTTGATCTCCGGGTCGATGTGGTAGGGCCTGCCCGAGAGCACCACGATCTTTCTGCCCTGCTCCCGCGCCCAGGCGATCGCGCGGCGGCCCTCCGCCTTCACCGCCTTCATCCAGTCGTCGTAGGCGGTATAGGCGGTCCGGGCGGCCTCCCGCACCTCCCGCAGCGTCAGGTCGGGATAGACGGCGCGCAGGTTGTGGAAGAGCTTGTCGGCGAACTTGGCGGGGCGGTGGATGCCCACATGGGGGTAGAGGAAGTGCACGCCCGGCTCGGAAAGCTCCGACACGTTCGCGCGCAGCAGCTCGGGGTAGTAGGCGACCACCGGGCAGTTGTAGTGGTTGTCGCCCTTCTCCTCGTCAAAATTGTAGGTCATGCAGGGGTAGAAGATCGTCGTGACGCCCTGTTCCAGCAGGTCGGCGATGTGGCCGTGCATCAGCTTGGCGGGATAGCAGACGGTATCCGACGGGATGGAAAACTGCCCCTTGATGTAGGTCTCGCGGGTGGAGACGCCGCTCGTCACCACCTCGAAGCCGAGGGCGGTGAGGAAGGCGTGCCAGAAGGGGAGGTTCTCAAGCATGTTGAGTCCGAGGGGGACGCCGATTTTGCCGCGCCTGCCGGGCAGGGGCTTGAGCGCCTCAAGCTGCTCGAGCTTCCAGGCGAAGAGGTTGGGCAGCGGCTCCGCCGCCTCCCGGCCGAGCGGGCGTTCGCAGCGGTTGCCGGAAATGAATTTCTTGCCGCCGCCGAAGGTGTTGACGGTGAGGTTGCAGTGGTTGCCGCACAGGCCGCAGGTGACCGATTTGGAGGCGTGGCGGAAGCTCTCGAGCTCCTTTGCCGAGATGAGCGACGACTCCGGCAGCGCCAGCTCCCGCGCGTAGAGCGCGGCGCCGTAGGCGCCCATCAGCCCGGCGATGGCCGGGCGCACCACGTCGTGGCCGATCTCCCGCTCAAAGCTGCGGAGCACCGCGTCGTTTAAGAAGGTGCCCCCCTGCACGACGATGCTCTGCCCGAGCTCCTCGGCGGAGTGGGCGCGGATGACCTTGTAAATCGCGTTCTTGACGACCGAAATGGATATTCCCGCGGAAATATCCTCGACGCCCGCGCCCTCCTTCTGCGCCTGCTTGACCGACGAGTTCATGAAAACGGTGCAGCGGCTGCCAAGGTCGACGGGGTATCTGGCAAAGAGGCCGAGCTTGGCGAACTCCTCGACGCTGTAGCCCATCGACTGGGCAAAGGTGCCGATAAACGACCCGCACCCGGAGGAGCAGGCCTCGTTGAGCATGATCGAATCGATCGCGTTGTCGCGGACCTTGAAGCATTTGATGTCCTGCCCGCCGATGTCGAGGATAAAGTCGACGCTGGGGTCGAAGAAGCGCGCCGCCTTGAAGTGGGCCATCGTCTCGACGAGGCCCGCGTCGATCGAAAAGGCGTTTTTCACAAGGTCCTCGCCGTAGCCGGTGGCCGCGCTGCCGCACACCGCCACCCGGTCCCCGCAGCGGGCGCGGATTTTGACGAGCTGCTCCCGGATGATCTCGACGGGGTTGCCCCTGTTCGCGCTGTAGTAATCGTAGAGGATGCGCCCGTCCTCCGCCATCAGCACGAGCTTGGTCGTCGTGCTGCCGCAGTCGACGCCGAGGTAGGCGTCCCCCTCGTAGGCGTCGAGGTCGGCGCGGCCGACCGACGCCTTCCCGTGGCGGTTCAAAAACGCCGCGTAGTCGTCCGCGTTCTCGAAGAGCGGCTCGAGGTAACGCGCCGCGTGGCTTTCGCTGGCCGCGGCCTCGAGCCTGCCGACGAGCTCCTCATAGGTCATCGGCTGGCCCGTCTTTTCGGCGAAGAGGGCGCTTCCCAGCGCCACCGCGTAGCGGCCCATGTCGGGAAAGACGGCGTTTTCATGCGAGAGGCCGAGCGAACGGACGAACTCCCGCTGGAGGCCCTTGAAATAGTAGAGCGGGCCGCCCAGGAAGAGCACCTTGCCGGTGATCCGCCGCCCCTGCGCGAGGCCGGTGATCGTCTGGTCGACGACCGCCTTGAAGATCGAGGCGGCGATGTCCTCCTTGCGGGCGCCCTGGTTTAAGAGCGGCTGGATGTCGCTTTTGGCGAAGACGCCGCACCGCGAGGCGATCGTATAGAGCTTTTCGCTGCCGAGGCTGAGCGTGTCGAGCTGTTCGGGGGTCACGTCGAGCAGGGTCGCCATCTGGTCGATAAAGGCGCCGGTGCCGCCCGCGCAGGAGCCGTTCATCCGCTCCTCGAGCCCGCCGGTAAAGAAGATGATCTTCGCGTCCTCGCCGCCCAATTCGATCACGCAGTCGGTGTCGGGGGCGTAGGACTTGACCACCTCGCCGGTGGCGAAGACCTCCTGGATGAAGGGCAGGCCCGCCGCCTTGGCGACCCCGAGCCCCGCCGAACCGGAGAGCGCGACGGTGAGCTCCCCGCCGCCGATGACGTCCTTCGCCATGCGGATGAGCTCGAGCGTCTTGGGCCGCACCTGCGACATGTGGCGTTCGTACTGCTGGTAGACGACGTCGCCGTTCTTCACGATGATGATTTTAACCGTGGTGGAGCCGATGTCGATCCCCATCGTCATCCGCGCCGGAATCCGTTCCATATAGAGCACCTCACTCCGGCCCCTGCGGGGCCGATCAGACCGGCGGCGGCCGCGCAAACCCACGGCCGTCCCGGGAAGGGGCAAATTGCCCCATATTAGTATAGTTTGCTATGCCTCATCTTAACACGAATTGAGCGAACAGTCAATTTGCGTAAACGGCGAAATCCTGACTTTTCAGGAAAGATTTGAGAAAACGGGCCCCGCGCCCGATCCTTTTGGCGATTCTGTCGAAAAAAGCAAAAAAAGGACGGGCCCCGCCGCCATGCGGCGGGGCCCGTCCGATTCAGTCGTTCTTATTTTGCGGGCGCCGCAGCCGTTCAAACTCCCCGGCGGGCATCGGCCGGGCGAAATAGTAACCCTGCACCACGTCGCACCCGATCGAGGTGAGAAAGTCCACCTGCCCGGCCGTCTCGACCCCCTCGGCCACCACCTGGATGTCCAGCTTGCGGGCGAGGTCGGCTACCTCGGCGATCACCGTGCGCCCGCGGGCGTTGTCCGCGTCCCCCGCGAAGAACGCCCGGTCGAGCTTGAGCACGTCGACCGGCAGCCGCCGCAGCAGGTTGAGGGAGGAGTAGCCGCTGCCGAAGTCGTCCATCGATACCAAAAAGCCCGCGTCGTGCAGCTCCCCGATGATGCCGGTCAGCCGCCCGATGTTCTCGAAGTCGAGCACGCTCGTCTCGGTGATCTCCAGCTCGATCAGCCCGGGGGGCACCCCGTACTCCCGCGCGGCGGCGCACACCTTGCCGACAAAGCCGGGGTCGTGCAGGTTGACGCGGGAGACGTTGACCGACACCGGGATCTCGGGCAGGCCCTCGTCCGCCCATCCGCGGAGCATGCGGCAGGTCTCCCGCAGCACGAACGCGTCGATCTGGACGACGAACCCGTCCCGCTCAAAGAGGGGGATGAAATCGTTGGGCGGCACCAGCCCCACCCCCGGGCGGTTCCAGCGCACGAGGGATTCCGCGCCGACGATCTCCCGCGTGGAGGCGCTGTATTTGGGCTGGAGGTAGACCTCGAACTCGCCCTTCTCGAGCGCCGAGGCCATCGCGTCCTCGATCTGCTTCTCCCGCAGGATCCGGTCGCGCACCGCGTGGTCGTAGAAGGCGACCGTCGTGCGGCTGTCGTCCTTGCCCGACTTGCGCGCGATGCTCGCGCGGTCGCTCATCAGGCTGACGTCCGTCTCCTGCGGGCCGACCCGGTAGACCCCGAAGGAGAGAGTGAGGGTGTACCGCTGTCCGGGCGGGTTGATCTGCCCGCCGATCTCCGTCAGCCGCCGGACGATCTCCTCGTCGGGCGCCGCGCGCAGCAGCAGGTCGAAGGTGTCCGCCGACACCCGCGCGAAAAGCTCCCCCTCCCGCACGGAGCGGGAAAGGATCCCCCAGATCTGCCCGAGCAGCTCGTTGCCCGTGCCGTGCCCGAACATGTCGTTGAAGACCTTGAATTTGTCGATGTCAAAGGAGACCATCACATATTCCGCCGCGCCGCCGACAACCTCCCTGGCCGCGCGGATGAACCCGTTCCAGTTGTACCCGCCGGTGACCGGGTCGGTGAAGGCGATCCGCTCGAGCTCCCGCCGGCGGCTGTTCTGCATGAAGAGGATGTATCCGAACAGCCCGATGAGCACCGTGACCGTGACGACGCACACCACGAGGGTGAGCATGGTGAGGTAGACGGACTTCCTGGCGGCCACGTGGCCGGACACCGCCGAAAGCACATACCAGCCGTTGACCCCGATCGGCGTGTAGGAGAGGTAGCGGCGCTCCCCGTCGCGGAAATACTCCTCCACGCCGCTGTCGCCCGAGGACATCCGCCGGCGCATCCGCCCGAGCTCCTCGTCGGGGAGCATGCGGCCCTCCTCCATGCGGTCAAAGATGTTGGACATCCCCTGCTCGCTCTCGGGGTTGTCCGGATAGACCAGCACGTCGCCCCCGGCGTTGGTGAGATAGGAGTAGCCCGCCCCCTCGAACATCCGCACGTTGATGACCGACGCGAAGGCGTCGGCCGCGTTGGTGGCGAAGAGCACCGCCTCCGCCCTCCCACCGCGCAGGATGGGGGTGGCGTAGACGTAGATCGGCTCGCCGTCGGCGTAGTCGGTCAGCTCCTTGGAGATCACCGTCTCGCCGTCCATCGCCCGCAGGAAGTAGCCGCGCCCGCCCAGGTCCATCTCCACGCTGTCGGTGGTGTGCGCGGTGCCGTCGGGGGTGATGAGCCCCATCCGCTTGAAGCTGGTGCTCTCGACCTCCTCGCAGAGCACCCGCGTCACCCCGTCGATATCCAGTTCGGGCTGCGCGCCCACAAAGCGGGAGACCGCCTCGAGCATCTGCATGTCCTTTTCGATCCGCATCGCGATGTTCCCCGCACTCTGGCGGGCGACCTCGCGCAGCCCCGAGAGGGTCTCCTCACGCAGCGTGCCGGTCACACTGCGCATATAGAGCGCGGCGCACAGGACCATCGTGGCCGCCGCAACGGCCATGACCACCGCCGTGCGCACAGCCGTACGCTTCCGCTCCCTGAACACGCTGCCACCCCCATCGGTCTCCATTCTGCGGGACCTGTCGATCCCTGATGTGCTTATGTTACCATACGGCGCGGCGTTTGCCAATACCCGCGGGCCTGTAAAATCCGGATTCTCCAAAGAAAACCCCCTCCGCCGGACATGCGGCGGAGGGGGTTTTTATGCCTCCTGCTGTTTTTTGGCCTTGATGACCTTGAGTCGTGAAAACTCCTCGCGGTCCTTTTCCTCGAGCGCGTCCGTGATGAACTTCGCCGTCTCCTCGTAGCGCGGGATCACGATGTTTTCCAGCGCGTTCGCGCGGCGCTGCGTCTTGCGGATGGCGTTGGCCAGCCGGTAGACGCTGTTCTCCACCTCCGCCAGAAGCGCGGTCACGCGTTTGGCCTTCTGGAAGCAGACATAGGCGTAGTCGAGCCTCGAGTTGGTGCGGTCGAGCCCGTAGCACATGCGGATCTCGCTCTCCGCCAGCCGCACGTTGGGGATCTCCACCCCCATGACGCTGCGGTAGGTGATCGTCACGCCGTCGTCCACCGGGACAGCCATCGCCGTCTCCTGCACCATGCCCAGCGTCACGTTGGCTTCCTGAAGGGCCTCGTAGGCCTCGCGGTAGGTCGAGCTGATCTCCCCGCGCAGGGATTTGACCTTGTCGATCAGCAGCATCATCTCCCGGATGAGGATGTTGCGCTTGCGGTCGAGCAGTTCAAAGCCCAGCGTGGACAGCGACAGCGACTTCTGGATCGCCATCAGGCTGCCCTTGGTGGGCGTCACGCCCAGTACGTTTGCCATCCGCCGTCACTCCTTTCCCCGCCGGGGCTACTCCTTCGGCGCGCCGAATTTCTGCACGGCCTGTTCCGGCCGGTAAAATTTGTCGAGCGTCTCCCGGTCGACCCGGTCGAGCTCCTCGCGCGGCAGCAGCGAGAGCAGCAGCCACCCGAGGTCGAGCGTCTCGCCGATCTCGCGGTTTTCCCGCGCGCCCTGGCAGACGAAATGCTCCTCGAACATGCGGCCGAAATACATATATTTCTGGTCGACCTCCGAGAGCTCCTCCTCGCCGATGACGCTCGCGAGCGCCCGCGCGTCCTGCACCCGGGCGTAGGAGGCGAAAAGCTGGTTGGAGCAGTCGGAGTGGTCGGCGCGGGTGAACCCTTCGCCGATGCCGTCCTTCATCAGGCGGGAGAGGGAGGGCAGCACTGAGACGGGCGGATAGACCCCCGTCTGGTCGAGCTGCCGGTCGAGCACGATCTGCCCCTCGGTGATATAGCCGGTCAGGTCGGGGACCGGATGGGTGATGTCGTCGTTGGGCATCGTGAGGATGGGCACCTGCGTGACCGAGCCGGGGCTTCCCTCAATGATCCCCGCCCGCTCGTAGAGGGAGGCGAGGTCGGAGTAGAGGTAGCCGGGGAAGCCCTTGCGCCCCGGGATCTCCCCCTTGGAGGAGGAAAACTCGCGCAGCGCCTCGCAGTAGGCGGTGACGTCGGTCATGACGACGAGCACGTGCATGCCGTGCTCGAAGGCGAGGTACTCCGCCACGGTCAGCGCGCAGCGGGGGGTGAGGATGCGTTCGATGATCGGGTCGTTGGAGAGGTTCAGGAACATGACGACCCGCTCCATGACCCCCGACTCCTCGAAGGAGCGGCGGAAATAGTCGGCCACGTCGTTCTTGGCGCCCATCGCGGCAAAGACGATGACGAAGTTCTGTTCGTCGGTGCCCGACAGCCGCGCCTGCCGCACCATCTGGACGGCGAGCTTGTTGTGGCTCATGCCGCTGCCCGAAAAGATCGGCAGCTTCTGGCCGCGGATGAGGGTGGCCAGCCCGTCGATCGTCGAAATGCCGGTGTTGATGTAGTTGCGCGGGTAGACGCGCTCGACGGGATTCATCGGCTTGCCGTTGATGTCCGCCGCGCGCTCGCAGAAGATTTCTCCCAGCCCGTCGATCGGGCGGCCGGAGCCGTTGAAGGTGCGCCCGAGCACCTCGAGGGAAAGGGGCATCTCCATCGGATGCCCGAGCAGGGTGGTGCGGGTGTTTTCGAGGGAGAGCCCGCGGGTCCCCTCGAACACCTGGATGACCGCCCGGTCGCCGTCGATCTCGACGACGCGGCCGAAGCGCGTCTCGCCCGAATCGAGTTTCAGGGAGACCATCTCCTCGAACGCCACCTTCGGCACCCGGTCGAGCGCCACCAGCGGGCCGTTGATTTCGCTGAGCCCCACAAACTGAAGCATATTCCGGCCCTCCTTTACAGCTGGTTGAGCCCGGCGAGCTTGTCGTCGATCTCTTTATAGTAGTTGTCGAACAGTTCGAGATGCGCGTTGGGGATCTCGTACTTGATCTTCACGAGCGAATCGATCAGCCCCGAATCGGTGATCTCGGAGATCGGGATCCCCTTGGCGATGACCGCCGAAGCCTTGTCGTAAAAGTGGAGGATGACCTGCATCATCATGAGCTGCTTGGGCAGCGGCACGTAGGTGTCGTCCCGGTGGTAGGCGTTCTGCTGGAGCAGCCCGACGCGGATGAGCCGCGCGACCTCCATAATGAGCTTCTGGTCGTCGGGGAGGACGTCCTCGCCGATCAGCTTGACGATCTCGTTGAGCTTCGCCTCCTCGAGCAGCACGGTGGAAATCCGCTGGCGGCAGGGGAGGAAGTCGCGGGAGATGTTTTTGGCGTACCAGGGGGCGAGGTCGTCGAGATATTCGCTGTAGCTCGAAGTCCAGTTGATGGCGGGGTAGTGGCGCGCGTAGGCAAGCGCCTTGTCGAGCGCCCAGAAGCAGCGGACGAACCGCTTGGTGTTCTGGGTGACCGGCTCGGAGAAGTCGGCGCCCTGCGGCGAGACCGCCCCGATGATCGTGACCGAGCCCTCGGTGCCGTTCAGATTTTCCATATACCCGGCGCGCTCATAGAACTGGGAGATGCGGCTGGGCAGGTAGGCGGGGAAGCCCTCCTCGGCGGGCATCTCCTCGAGGCGTCCGGAGATCTCCCGCAGCGCCTCCGCCCAGCGGGAGGTGGAGTCCGCCATGACCGCCACATGGTAGCCCATATCGCGGTAGTATTCCGCCAGCGTGATGCCGGTGTAGATCGACGCCTCGCGCGCCGCGACCGGCATGTTGGAGGTGTTGGCGATCAGCACGGTGCGGTCGGTCAGCGGCTTGCCGGATTTGGGGTCGGTGAGCTCGCCGAACTCCTTGAGCACCTGGGTCATCTCGTTGCCGCGCTCGCCGCAGCCGATATAGACGATGATGTCCGCGTCGCTCCATTTGGCGAGCTGGTGCTGGGTCATCGTCTTGCCGGTGCCGAAGCCGCCCGGGATGGCGGCGGTGCCACCCTTGGCGATCGGGAAGAGGGTGTCGATGATCCGCTGCCCGGTGATGAGCGGCCGTTCGATCGGCAGGCGCTCGGCCACCGGGCGGGTCTGGCGGATCGGCCACTTGTGCGCGAGCGCCAGCTCGTGGTCGGCCCCCCGCGCGTCCCGCAGCACGACGAGCGGCTCGAGCACCGTATAGTCCCCGTCCGGACGGACGGACACGACGGTGCCGTCGAGCCCGGGCGGCACCATCGAGCGGTGCTCGATGATCGACGTCTCGGGGCAGGCGGCAAAGACGTCGCCGCCCTTCAGGCGGTCGCCCTCCTTCACCTTCAGGGTGACCGGCCATTTCTTTTCCACGTCAAGGGCGGGCATGTCGCTGCCCTCGGGGATAAACGCGCCCGACGTTTTTGCGATCTCCTTGAGCGGGCGTTCGATGCCGTCAAAGATGTTCGAGAGGATGCCCGGGCCGAGGGTGGCGCAGAGCGGCCCGCCCGTGCCGGTGACCGGCTCGCCGGGGCGCATGCCGGTGGTGCCCTCGTAGACCTGGATGGTCGTGCGCTCGTCGGAGATGTTGATGACCTCCCCGATGAGGCGGCTGTTCCCGACAAAGACCATCTCCTGCATCTCAAACTGACGGGCGCCACGGACCGTTACGACCGGCCCGTTGATGGAATATACGGTATTCTTATCCAAAGCATTTCCCCCCGCCGCTAATCAAAATTGAAGTTGGAGCCGCGGTAAAACCACTCCCGCTGTCCGGCGAGCGCCGCGTCGAGGCTCAGGTCCACCTCAACCCCGCGTTCCCGGTTCACCAGTACCGCGCCGCCGAGCGAAACCGCCCCGGCGTCCGCCTCTACCGCGCAGTCCCCGTAAATTTCACGGATGCGCGGCTCGAACGCCGTGTCCTCCGGGCGCACCTTGATCGTGCTGCCCTCCAGCTTCCAGGATGCGGCCAGTTCCCTGATCTTTCCCAGGAAATACGCCTCGTACCGCTCGCTTTTCGCAAAGCTCCCGAGCTCCACGCGCGCTTCGGCGATCATCTGCGAGAGATACTGCTCCCGCTGCTTGAAAAGCTCCTTCTTGAGCGCGAGCGTTTCCCGGGAAATCTCCTTGATATTTTCCGTCTTGATCTCGTCGATCTGCGACTGGATCCTGTGGAAGCTCTCGTCAAGCAGGCGGTTTTCCTCCTGCCCGAGCGCATCCCGCTTCATCTGCTCGGCCTCCTTCAGGATCGTATCCCGCTGGGCCTGGGCGCGCTGCATGATCTCCTGTTCAAACAGCTCCAGTTTATCTTCCTGCATATCAGCCATCTGGTTTCACCTCATTTTCCGGGCGCGCGCCCTTTAGAGTTTGATGCCGATCGCCTCGCTCACATATTTTTCGATCGTCTGTGAAACGTCCCCTTCCCCGTGGCGGTCGGGGACCTCCACGATCAGCGGCCGTTTTTGGGTCAGCTTGTAGCGGTAGATGATGTTCGGGCAGGTGTTGATCAGCTTTTCCGTCATCAGCACGATCCCGATCGACGGGTCCGCCATCACCCGCCGCAGCGAAGCCAGCACCTCGTCCGCCGTGTGGATGACCTCGCCCTCAATGCCCGCGAGGCGCATCCCCATCAGCGTGTCGACGTTGTCGCTCAGCGTATAGAATTTCATCCGGGTCCCTCCCAACGGGGTTTGAATGATGCCGCCCAGCGAGCGGCCCAGCTTTCACGGGAATTGCCGCTTTCCAAGCGGCAAGAATCACGAGCGCGTTCCGCCGCGCGTCACGGGTTCCTTTTCGGACGGACGAAAAGGAACCAAAAGTCCGCCTAAGAACCCTCCGCCGGGTTCTTAGGAATCTCCGGGAGTACCTTGCCATAGCCCGCGAGCTGCCGCCGCTCCCCACGGGTACACCAGCTGAGGGCTCAATTCAAGTTGCGGGCGCTCCCAACAACGCACACCGGATGGCTCGCCATAACCCGCGGCGGAAAACAACGCCCGTTCCGGGCGTTCGCGCGCCTTGCGCGCGTGCGCGGCAAAGCCGCGCAGTTTTCCGCCTCCCCGTGGGCGCTGCGCGCCACGCAAAAGCGGCCGTGCCTCCCCGGAAGCTCTTCCGGTACGGTTCCGGAGACTCGCCGGCAGAGGCATTGCGCCCGCGGCGCGGCGGCTGGCGGGATGCTGTACACCCGTCCGTTCATCCGTGGACGGGGCGCCTCCGACTTTGGCCGAAGGCCAACCGGAGGCGGCGCGGGGGTCAAGGGGATTTGGCCGCAGGCCATCCTTATAGAGAATCCGGCCCGCAGGGCCGGGTCCGCGAAGCGGACTCAAGCCGGGGCCGCGGGGCGGAGCGCCCGCGAGCGGCCGTCGCGCGTAGCGCGCTCCGGGCGCAGCCCGGGCAGGCCGCCCAAGCCCCTTGCGGCTTCTTTCCCCCATTTCTTGTCCGTACAAGAAATGGGGCCGCCTGCCGGGGCGGGACCCGGCAAACTGCGCCGCTCACTGAGCGGTATGCCTAAGGACCGCCGTCGGCCGGCCACCGACAACCTCCGCCGCTCGCCGAGCGGCAAATCAGAGCTTATTGATCAGCAGAATCGAGATCAGAAGTCCATAAAGCGCGACGCCTTCGCCGAGGACGACGAAGATCAGCGCCTTACCGAACGCCTTGGGGTCCTCGGAAAACGCGCCGATCGCGGCGGGGGCGGTGGACGCGATCGCGATGCCCGCGCCCAGGCAGCTGAGTCCGGTGGCGAGCGCGGCGGCGAGATAGCCCATGCCCTGGTTGTTCTGGGCGGGGACGGTCTCGACGGCGGCAGTGTCCGGGGCCGTGTCGGGATCGGGCGTTTCGGCCGAAACGCCGACCGCCATCATGATCATCAGCAGGATGGCGATGAGGAAAACACCCGCGTTGGCAAGCACGCACCTTCTGGCGCCGGAGGTGGAACCGACCTTGACGATGGGGATGAGCAGCAGGGTGGCCACGATCACCGCGGCGGTAGCAATCACAAACAACATCACAAATTACCTCCAAATTGAATTGGTATCCGCGCCCGAAGGCACAGAGACGTGTCGGATGAGAAGATCACTTCCCCGCGCCCTTTACCGTGACGGGGGAGAAGGGTTTTCCGTCGCCGTCGAAATAGCGGCTGAACATCTCGTAGAACTCGAGCCTGAGCACCTGGATGCCCACGATGAGGCCCTCCATGCCCATCACGAAGAGGTTGCCGATGATGATGACCGCGGGGCTGGCGGCGTTCCCGACCATCTCGGAGAGGGTGAAGACGACCGCCATCATGCCCGCGTGGCTGAGCACGAAGCCGCCCACGCGGAGGAAGGACATCGTGTTGGAGAAAAAGCTGAGCACCACCTCAAAGAGCTCGAAGGGCGCGACCGTCAGATAGGCGCCCATGCCCTCCTCCGGCTTTGCGCCGAGTCCGCGGAGCAGGTTGCCGAGCGGCTCCTTGAGCAGGATGACCGCCAGCGGCAGAACGATGAGCAGGATGACGTAGAGGTGGGTGAAATAGTTTTTGCCCGCCAGGAACATCATGACCGCGCCGAAGAGGACCGCGCCGTAAAAGACAAGGCCCGCTACGCCGTTGGCGGAGAAAAACGCCCGTTCATAGTCGCGCTTGTGGAGGCTGACGAAGATATCCATCAGGATACAGGTGCAGATGAGCACCACGCCGAGCGCGACCGCAGCGACGAGGATGAGGTTGGTGTTTTCGGGGGCCATGACCTCGATCGGCTTGCCGGGCAGGCCCAGGACGTTCGTATAGAAGGGGGTGAGCAGCTCCTCGAACCCGAACACCGACCCGTAAAGGGTACCGAAGATGCAGGAAAAGATGCCGATCCGGTTGACGACCGCGCCGATCTGGAACCGCTTGAACCTCCAGAGCAGCCACCCGCCCAGCACCAGCACCAGCCCCTGCCCGAGATCGCCGAACATGACGCCGAAGAGGAGGGAATAGGTGAATGCCACGAAGGGGGTGGGATCGAAGTCGCCGTAGGCGGGCAGGCCGTACATCTCGACGAACATCTCGAACGGGCGGGAGAACCAGCCGTTTTTGAGCTTGGTGGGCGGCTGGAGCCGTTTGTCCGAGTCGTCCGGCTTGACCTCGACGGTCACGTCGGCAAGCAGCCGCAGGCTCTTTGCAAAGTCGTCCGCGCGGCTCTCCTCGATAAAGCCGGTGATATAGAATACGTCGATGAATTCCCGTTTCAGTACAGAGACATATTTGCGCATGTCGAACGAGTCGGAGAGGAATTTCAGCCGGGTGTAGAGCTTATAGTAGCGGTCCCGCTGCGCGTCCACCAGCTCCTGGAACTGGTTTTTGGCCGCCGCGAGCTGCTCCCGGTTGGTGGCGATCTCCTCCCGCAGCCGCGTCAGGGCGGTCTCCGGGGTGCCGTGAATGAAGGCGGGCACCCGCATCCGCTCAAAGTAGAGGGAGGAGAAGATGTCGTCGATCTCGGGCGCGTCCTCCGCCATGCAGAAATAGGCGCCCCAGCGGTAGTCCTTCTCCGCGTCGAACGATTTGAAGATGAAGGGCTTCCCCGCGTAGAAGGAGAGCTTCTGGTAGCTGTCGAGCGGCAGCCGCCCGAGCCGCCCCTTGATATACTTGCAGGTGAAGAGCTCGTCGAAATCGACGTCGAGCTCCGCCAGGTGGGACAGGATCAGCAGCGCGGCCTCGTCCTGGTCGATCTCCCCCTGCAAAAAGTTCATCCGTTCCCGCAGGGCGCCGAGCCCCTCGGAAAAGGTCCTGTAAAAATCCTCGTAATACTGACGGCTGTGCGCCGCGACGCGGGACAGCTTGTCGCTCCGCACATATTCCGGCATGTACTTGGGGTTGAGCCCCGCGGCCACGCCCGCGTCGGTCAGCTTTTGCAGCGCGTCGGTGTAGGGATTCTCCTCCGACAGCGGCGTGAAGCCGCGGATGCCTCCCGCCGCCTGCTGCGAGGGCTCGGGATGGAAATCCCCCCTGTCCAAACAGCGTATGATGACGTCGTCGAGGCTCTTCATATCGCCGACGATGTTCACCAGCGCCAGCTTGGCAATCGACATGTGAATCCGCCCTTTCTCCGGCAGACGGGAACCGGCCCCCGCCGGTCCCCCCGGGATATTTGAAATGCCCGCCCCACCGGGGCCGGCCGGTCCTTCGCGTTTGAATCGGTCCTTCGCCTGGTCGTCCTTTACGCCTTATAAAGCAGCTTTTCGATCTTCTCGGGGGGCAGCCCGTAGCGGACCCCCTCGATGATGCGCACGATGTCCTCCGTCTCCATGCTGCGCAGCAGCATGAACGCCGTATACACCACCTCCGGGCTGGTCGAAAAACGGAGCAGCCTCCGGGTGGCGCGGTAGCGCACGCCGTCCGTCTCCCCCTCGAAGAAGCCGGTCTCCGGATCGATCCGCCGCCCGTAGGGGGTGGCGGAAAGCAGCTTCAAAAACGCCTGCGTGTCCCGCGCGCTGACCATCTCCTCGAGCTGGCGCGGCCTCAGCCGGCTGTAGAAGGGAAGCATCGTCACGCGGATGCGGTCGGCGTCCGCCTGAAAATAGGTTTTCATCCGGTAGATCGTGTTGAGGTTCATCAGCTCCGCCCGCATGGTGATCAGCTCCCGCAGCTCGGCGGAGGCCCTGCCGCGCGTCTCCCGCTTCGCCCGTTCGAGCAGCGTGGAAAAATAGCAGGTGCGCAGCGCCAGCTCATAGCGGGTGTAGCGCAGGGTGTTGCCGTCGGGCGGGTACTGCTTCTGGCAGCGGCGCAGCACCGGCTCGTAGGCCGTCCCGGCCACCGCCTCGATCACCTCGTCGAGGGAGCGCGCCCCCGCCAGCCCCAGGATGTTGAAGCTCGCGTAGGGCTGCATGAAGGTGGGCAGGGAGGCGACGAAGTCCTCCTGCTCGTCGGAGATGATATTGCGCAGGCTTGAAAGGATCAGCTCGATCTCCAGGTCCATGACGATGTACTGGTAGATGCTGTCCTTCTCGCGGACATATTTCGCGAGCCGCACGTACTGGTAAAAGAGGTCCCTGTGCAGCAGGTTCTCCAGCTGGCGGCGGTGGATCGTACTGTCCTGGACCCCCTCCAGCGCCGCGCGGTAGGGGGTCTTCTCCCGCAGGTAGGCGGAGATCTCCTGCACGTTCTGCTTGCGCAGCAGGTCATCGTACTGGGCGGGGGAGAGCATCTGCCCGTACATGGCGCGCGCCTTGGAGATCACCGCGTTTGCATACTGCGCCACGGCGTCACCCCCCGATGCAGCGGTTCACGATTTCGGCGACCCACCGCGCGCTGTTCTTCCGGTAGTTCGCCTTCAGGCGGCCGAGCGCCTCCTCGTGGCGCGCGCGCGCCGCGGCGAGGGCCTCCTCCTTCTCCACCTGGGCCTGCTGGCGGAACTGCTCCACCTTTTCCTGCTCCCGCTCGTGGTACTGCTTCGCGAGCTCCTTTTTATAATCGTCCATGTGCGCCAGCACGCTGCGGCGCTCCTCCTCCGCCTCTTCCACAAGCCGCCGGCCGCGCTTGTCATATTCGACCAGATTCTTGATGACCCGTTCCACAGCACCATCCCTTTCGCCGGAAGATGGAAGGGGGCTAATGCCCCATTCTGATTGTTTACTAAGTGTAGTCTCATTTTTTTGCTTTTGCAAGCGGATTTTCAATCCGCCGCGTTTTTTGCCCGCTTTCTGTGAGGCTCAAACCAAATTTCCGCGCCGGGGGCGCTATTTTTGTCAAACTTAACAATGTTTGGGACAGACACTAAGAAATTCAGGCAATATTTCCCGAGATAAAATCCCTCGATTTCCTTGATTTTCATTATACTAATTGTTATACTGTTAGTGAATATAGACAGGCACCAGTACGGCTGCCAAGTTCTGAGGGAGGATCCAAGCTATGAAAAAATTGACGGCGACCATCAGCGTGCTGCTGGTACTTGTCATGGCGCTTTCCGCGCCGGCATCGGCAATCGCGATCATCACCAGCGACACCTTCAGCACCAGCGCCAAATCGGCCGACAAGTGGGTGACCGACCGGTATGAGCCGGAGGAGTTCGACCGCTCGGACGGCAAGCTCTATCTCTCCGTGGGGCCGAAGGGCTACTACAAATACCGCTCGGACGACAAAAAGGACAAATACTACGCCCTCCAGGGCAAGAAGCTCCCGGTCGAAATGCCCTCGAGCAACACCTGGACCGCAACCGTGAAGATCAATATCGACGACAACTGGTTCTCGTCGAGCGACGGACGCCGCCGCGCCGAGTTCCGCGTCGACCTCGTGGACGGCGACGGCAACACGCTCAAAAATTCCTCGCCCGCCATCGCGCTCGTCAAGGGCGGTTCCGGCGCGCCCGTGCTCAAATATTATAACCCGAAAGCGCAGGGAAGCTGGGGCATGGCCAACCGGTTTGTCAACGGCGACAAGGAAACCGAGGACCTCACCGTGGAAGAGGGCTGGCACTCCCTGCTCATCAAGGCCAACAACGGCGTGCTCACCTACTACTTCGACGAGAAGAAGCTCGGCAACTGCACGCTGACCACCAAGGACGTCTATCCCTCCTACATCGCGCTCAACGTCTATAACTACGACCGCCCGCAGATGGTCGAGTGGGATAACGTCACCCTCTACGACGGAAGCTATCTCATCCGCCAGCTCTCCTCCGAGGCGCAGGACAAGAAGGATGAACGCCTGGAGAGCCAGTACGAGAAAAAGCGCAACAACTGGGAGGACAAGTACACCGAGTACATGTTCGGCCGCAACAGCACGGATAAGACCGTGGAAATCGATGGGAAGACCTTCGACACCGGCAAGTGGTACACTCAGAGCAAGCTCAAGAGCACCTTCAAGATCTCCGACAAGGACTGGGATAAGGAAAACGATGAGTTGAAAAATATCTTGGCTACTTGTCCGTTGCCTGTGGAATCCCGCGAGAAAAAAGAAATGCCCGACAGCTATTGGGACTACTGACGCGCCCCATTTGCGGCCCCTGACCGCAAATGGCCTGTGGGCGGGTCTGCCCGGCGCTTTGCGCCGGAGCGCCGCTTCGCGGCGACGCCCGCCCACGCGCGTTCACGGGCGGAGGGTCGGCGACCCTCCCCCGTGTGCCCCTACCTGATAAGTGCTTAAATGATAAAGCGGCCGCCCATTCGGGCGGCCGCTTTTATTTGTCGACTTCTATAGGGCCGTGCTTTTTTTCGTAAGCCTCGACATGGGCCTTTATCAGGGCTTCGGTTTCTTTGTTGACAGACCTTCCGTTCCCCTCGGCGATATAACGGAGCTTTTGCATGAGCCTCGGACTGATACGCAATGTGAAATGCGGCAAACTCGAAGGCATATTGACTCCCCCTTTCATAGGTGATGTCACCTTGAAACAATTATATGCTTTTTATTTTGTTCTTGACTTCAAAGTGAGGTCACCCTATAATATAGGTGACCTCACTTTTATGAAAGGAATGATTTTATGGACAAAGATATTTTAAAGGCACTTTACGAAGGGGAAGTATATCCATCGGAGCAGCTCGGCCCGATTCCCGAGGAAAAGGAGATGATGGAGATGTGCGATTTGCTTTGGCACCGGATGGGGATGGAGGATCAAAAGAGGCTGGATCACATCACCGACCAGTTCGCGGTGGTGTGCGGGGCGTATGCGCTGCGGGGCTTCCGCTTCGGCTTCAAGCTGGGCGCACGCATCGCGCAGGCGCTGTATCCCTGACAGCGCCCATGGAGAGGCGGTCGTGCCTCCCCGAATGTACTTTCAGTACGGCTCCGGAGACTCTCGGGCAGAGGCATTGCGCCCGCGGCGCGGCGGCAGGCGGGATGCTGTACACCCGCCCATTGATCCGTGACAGGGCGCCGCCGACTTTGGCCGAAGGCCAACCGGAGGCGGCGCGGGGGTCAAGGGGGCATAGCCCCCTGCGGCTTCTTTCCCCCATTTCTTGTCCGTACAAGAAATGGGGCCGCCCGCCGGGGCGGGACCCGGCAATCCCCGCCGCCGAAGGCGGCTCCCCTAAAGCGCCCCGGAGGGGCGCGATAAAAGTCCTCCGCCCGATGAGCGGCAAATCTAAAACCGCCCGCCGGGGCGGGACCCGACAAACTCCGCCGCTCACTGAGCGGCAAATCTAAGAAGAAAGAGCGGGCCCAACCGGGCCCGCTCAAAAACCATTTTTAAGATTTCTTCTTCATCTGCTCGCGCATGCGCTGGGCATGGTCGAGAACCTTCTTGCGGATGCGGATGCTCTTGGGGGTGACCTCCAAAAGCTCGTCGTCACTGAGAAACTCGAGGGATTCCTCGAGGGAGAAGCGGCGCGGCGGGATGAGGCGGAGCGCGTCATCCGAACCGGAGGCGCGGGTGTTGGTGAGCTGCTTTTTCTTGCAGACGTTGACGGCGATGTCCTCGTTCTTGGGGGACATGCCGACGACCTGCCCGGCGTAGACAGGCTCGCCCGCGCCGAGGAAAAGGGTGCCGCGCTCCTGCGCGTTATAGAGGCCGTAGGTGATCGTCTCGCCCGTCTCGAACGCGATGAGGGAGCCGTTCTGGCGGCGGGGGATGTCGCCCTTATAGGGGGCGTAGCCGTGGAAGAGGGTGTTCATGACGCCCTCGCCCTTGGTGTCGGTCAAAAACTCGCTCTTGTAGCCGAAGAGGCCGCGTTCGGGGATGACGAAGGTCATCTTCATGCGGCTGCCGACCGGCTCCATCGACTGGAGCTCGCCCTTGCGGGGGCCCATCTTCTCCATGACCGAACCGGAGGACTCGGCCGGGACGTCGATCGTCAATTCCTCGAACGGCTCGCACAGCTCGCCGTCGATGGTTTTGAGCAGCACCTTGGGGGTGCTGACCTGGAACTCGTAGCCCTCGCGGCGCATGTTCTCGATGAGGATCGACAGATGCATTTCGCCGCGTCCGCAGACGACGAAGCTGTCGGCGGTATCGCCGTCCGAGACGCGCAGGGAGACGTCGCGCAGCAGCTCGCGGTAGAGGCGGTCGCGGATCTGGCGGGTGGTGACGAATTTGCCCTCGCGGCCCGCGAAGGGGCTCGTGTTGACCGAGAAGGTCATCTCCACGGTGGGCTCGGAAATCTTGACGAAGGGCAGCGCGATGCTGCTGCCCGCCGCGCAGACGGTGTTGCCGATGTTGATGTCCTCGATGCCCGAGAACTGGACGATGTCGCCGACCGTGGCCGATTCGACCTGGGTGCGGCCCACGCCGGTAAACTGGTAGATCGCGGTGATCTTGCCCTGCTTGAGGAGCTCCTTGTCGTGGTAGTCGCAGACGTTCATCTGCTCGTTGACCCGCAGGGTGCCCTGCTCGATGCGGCCGACCGCCATGCGGCCGACATAGTCGTTATAATCGATCGACGAGACGAGCACCGCGGTGGGCAGCTCGGGGTCGCCCTGGGGGGGCTGGATGTAGTCGACGATCGTATCCATGAGCGGCAGCAGGTCGGTGCCCGCCACCTCGGGGGAGATCGAGGCGGTGCCGTCGCGGCCGGAGCAGAAGACCATCGGGCTGTCGAGCTGCGCGTCGGAAGCGCCGAGGTCCATCAGCAGCTCGAGCACCTCGTCGATGACCTCGTAGACGCGCGCGTCGGGGCGGTCGATCTTGTTGATGACCACGATAACCGCGAGGTCGAGGTCGAGCGCCTTGCTCAGCACGAAACGGGTCTGGGGCATCGGGCCCTCCGCCGCGTCGACGAGCAGCAGCACGCCGTCCACCATCTTGAGCACCCGCTCCACTTCGCCGCCGAAATCGGCGTGTCCCGGGGTGTCCACGATGTTGATCTTTACGCCCTTGTATTCCGCGGAGGCGTTCTTCGCCAGGATCGTGATGCCGCGCTCCCGCTCGATGTCGTTCGAGTCCATCACGCGGTCCTGCACCGCCTGGTTCTCCCGGAAGGTGCCCGACTGCTTGAGCATCCCGTCGACCAGCGTCGTCTTGCCGTGGTCGACGTGCGCGATAATGGCAATATTGCGTAAGTCTTCTCTCTTGATATTCATATACCCTGCTTCCCATCTGCCGTTCTCCGGCACATTCATTGATTCGACAATTTTACCTTGGTATCATACCGCCAAACAAGTATGTTGTCAAGAAAAACCCGGCAATTTTAGTAACTTTGCTAATGTGGGCCGGAAATCGCGGCTGCTGTCGGGCAGTTTCCCCCACATGCGGCGGCAGCCGGACGCGGGCGGGAACCCTTCCGCACGGGCGGCGTCGCCGGGGAGGGGACGCGGCCGGCCTGAATCAAACGTTTTGGCGCCGCTTTTTCAAAAGCGGCAAAAAGGAAGGGCCGCCCGCCGGGCGGCCCCTCGTTTTTTCGTCTCTTTTGTCACTCGTCGCGGCCGCAGCACTTTTTGTACTTTTTTCCGCTGCCGCAGGGGCAGGGATCGTTGCGTCCGACCTTTTTGACCGAGCGGGGCTTGTTCTGGATGGTGCCGTCGCTGCCGAAGCCCTCCTGCGCGGGCTTGGCGACCTGCTCGCGCTTGGGCTCCTGGTTGGTGCGCAGCTGAATGGTAAACATCAGCTTGACGGTGTCCTCGCGGATCGACTCGATCATCGCGTCGAACATGTCGAAGCCCTCGATGCGGTACTCGACGACCGGGTCCTTCTGGGCGTAGGAGCGCAGGTACATGCCGCGCTTGAGCTCCTCCATGTCGTCGATGTGCTGCATCCACTTGGTGTCGACGTTGCGCAGCAGCACGACGCGCTCGACCTCGCGCATAATCGGGGAGGTGAACTGCTCCTCGCGCGCGGCGTAGAGCTTTTCCGCGCGCTCCCTGAGCTGCCGCTTGATCTCGCCGTCGGTAATCTCGCCGAGCTGTTCGGTGGTGTAGCGCAGGTCGTCGTGGGTGGTGAGCCAGCCCATGAAGTAGTCGCGAAGGCCCTCGAGGTTCCAGTTGTCGTGGACCTCCTTGTCGACGAGGTAGCGGTCGACGACCGAATCGATCGTCTCGGTGATCATATTCCTGATGATGCCGCTGATGTCCTCGCCGTCGAGCACCTTGTCGCGCTGGGAGTAGATCACCTCGCGCTGGCGGTTCATGACGTCGTCAAACTGGAGGACGTTTTTGCGGATGCCGAAGTTGCGGGTCTCGACCTTCGACTGGGCGGACTCGATCGAGTTGGAGAGGATCTTCGCCTCGATGGGCATGTCGTCCTCCGCGCCGATCATGTTCATCATGTTCTGGATGCGCTCGCCGCCGAAGAGGCGCATGAGGTCGTCCTCGAGCGAGATGAAGAAGCGCGTTTCGCCCGGGTCGCCCTGGCGGCCGGAACGGCCGCGCAGCTGGTTGTCGATACGGCGGGACTCGTGGCGCTCGGTGCCGATGATGAAGAGGCCGCCCGCCTCCCGGACCTTCTCCGCCTCGACGGAGATCTCCGCCCGGTACTGGTCCATCTTCTCGCGGAAGAGCCTGCGGGCCGCGAGAATTTCCTCGTTGTGGGTGTCGGCAAAGCCGGTGGCCTCGTTGATCGTCTCCTCGTCGTAGCCCTCGCGGCGCAGATCCGCCTTGGCGAGGTACTCGGCGTTACCGCCGAGCATGATGTCGGTGCCGCGCCCGGCCATGTTGGTGGCGATCGTCACCGCGCCATACTTACCGGCCTGCGCGACGATCTCCGCCTCCTTGTCGTGGTACTTCGCGTTGAGCACCTCATGCCTGATGCCGCGGCGCTTCAGCATCTGCGAAAGCAGCTCGGACTTCTCGATCGAAATGGTGCCGACCAGCACCGGCTGGCCCTTTTCGTGGCACTCGACGATGTTCTCGATGACCGCTTGGAACTTCGCGGTCTCGGTCTTGTAGACGACGTCGGGGTGGTCGTGGCGCTGGATGGGCTTGTTGGTCGGGATCTCGACGACGTCGAGCTTGTAGATCTCCATAAACTCGTCCGCCTCGGTGAGGGCGGTACCGGTCATACCGGCGAGCTTATCGTACATGCGGAAGAAGTTCTGGAAGGTGATCGTGGCGAGCGTCTTGCTCTCCCGCTCGACCTTCACGCCCTCCTTGGCCTCGATGGCCTGGTGCAGGCCCTCGTTGTAGCGGCGGCCGAGCATGAGGCGGCCGGTGAACTCGTCGACGATGATGACCTCGCCGTCCTTGACGACGTAGTCGACGTCCCGCTGCATGATGCCGTGGGCCTTGATCGCCTGGTTGATGTGGTGCTGGATCTGCATGTTGTCGCCGTCGGTAAGATTGTCCAGCCCGAAGTATTCCTCCGCCTTCTTGACGCCCGAGGCGGTCAGCGTGGCGGTCTTGGCCTTCTCGTCGACGATGTAGTCGCCGTCGACGTCGTCGTGCTCCTCCTTGGAGTCCGCCTCGGCCACGCGGTAGCATTTGAGGGTGTTCGCGAAGCGGTCGGCCTTCTCATAGAGGTCGGTGGACTTGTCGCCCTGGCCCGAGATGATGAGCGGGGTGCGCGCCTCGTCGATGAGGATCGAGTCGACCTCGTCGACGATCGCGTAATTGTGCCCTCGCTGGACCTTGTCCGTCTTGTAGATGACCATGTTGTCGCGCAGGTAGTCGAAGCCGAACTCGTTGTTGGTGCCGTAGGTGATGTCGCAGCCGTAGGCCTCCCGCCGCTCGGCGGTGGTGAGCCCGTGGACGATCAGCCCGACCGTGAGGCCGAGGAAGCGGTAGACCTTACCCATCCATTCGGAGTCGCGCTTGGCCAGGTAGTCGTTGACCGTGACGATGTGCACGCCCTTGCCGGTCAGCGCGTTCAGATAGGCGGGCAGGGTGGCGACGAGGGTCTTGCCCTCGCCGGTCTTCATCTCCGCGATGCGGCCCTGGTGGAGGATGATGCCGCCGATGACCTGCACGGGAAAGTGCCGCATGCCGAGCACGCGGTCGGACGCCTCGCGGCAGGTTGCGAAGGCGTCGGGCAGCACGCTGTCGAGCGGCTC
This sequence comes from Anaerotruncus massiliensis (ex Togo et al. 2026), assembly GCF_900199635.1. Taxonomy (GTDB): domain Bacteria; phylum Bacillota; class Clostridia; order Oscillospirales; family Ruminococcaceae; genus Anaerotruncus; species Anaerotruncus massiliensis. The sequence continues at coordinate 2,986,352 of NZ_LT962687.1, forward strand.
GCCCTGCGCGAGGCGCTCCCGCAGCTTGGGCGTCATCGCCTTGAGCTCGTCGTCGCTCATGGCGCGGTAGGTTTCCTCCAGTTCAAGCACCTTCTGCTGAAGGGGCAGGACACGTTTGATCTCCCTGCTGGAATAGGTCCCGAAGACCTTGTTTAAAATACCCATTTTGTCACCTCATAGTCTGATACGCGCGGACCCTCCCATGCCGTTTCAAAAAGCCGCGGCTGGCTGGAAATGCGTATACTTTAACTTGTACATTTTACTCCCGCCCGCCGTCAAAGTCAACCTCGTTTTCCCGCTTGCGGCGGCGGTTTGGGGCCTCTCCACAGAGGGAGGAGGACGGGCGGGCGCATCTCTGCTTATTATAACCAAAAAAAATCCAAAAATTAGGCCTATTTTGTTTTGCAACCGTGAACAAAAGCTGAACAATCCCCTTGATAAAGCCTTGACAAACTAATATAATAAAGATTGGACAACCCCAGTAAACAAACCGAAAGGAGTACCGATATGAACTATTCTCATGAAGTGGAGAGAATGTGCGTTCTCGCCAAAGGACCCAAGCACGGTCCCGCGCCCATTCCCGAAGAGGGCAAATGGGTAAAGGCCTACGAGATCAAGGATATCTCCGGACTCACACACGGCGTGGGCTGGTGCGCGCCGCAGCAGGGCGCCTGCAAGCTCACCCTCAACATCAAAAACGGGATTATCGAGGAGGCGCTCGTCGAGACGCTGGGCTGCTCCGGCATGACCCATTCGGCCGCGATGGCGGGCGAGATCCTCCCCGGCAAGACCATCCTGGAAGCCCTCAACACCGACCTCGTCTGCGACGCGATCAACGTGGCGATGCGGGAGCTCTTCCTCCAGATCGTCTACGGCCGTAGCCAGACCGCCTTCTCCGAGGGCGGGCTCCCGATCGGCGCGGGCCTCGAGGACCTCGGCAAGGGCCTCCGTTCCCAGGTCGGCACCATCTTCTCCACCAACGCCAAGGGCGTGCGCTACCTTGAGCTGGCGGAGGGCTATATCCTCTCGGTCGCAGTCGACAACAACAATGAGGCCATCGGCTACAAGTTCGTCAAGGTCGGCAAGATGCTCGAGGACATCCGCCACGGCGTGGACCCCAAGGAGGCGTTCGAGAAGAATATCGGCACCTACGGCCGCTACGCCGACGCCCCCAAATACATCGACCCGCGTGAAGAATAAGAGGAGAGGGAGGTAACACACATGGCAAAGTTTGAAGGACAGGAGAGAAGGATGCCCAAAATCAGCGCTTGTCTCGCTGAGTACGGCATGTCTTCCCTTGAAGATGCAAGAGAGATCTGCCTTGCCAAAGGCATTGACGTGGAAAAGATCGTCAAGGGCGTGCAGCCCATCGCGTTCGAGAACGCCGTCTGGGCCTACACCCTCGGCACCGCCGTCGCCATCAAGAAGGACTGCAAAAAGGCCGCGGACGCCTCCGAGGCGATCGGCATCGGCCTGCAGGCGTTCTGCGTGCCCGGCTCGGTCGCGGAGACCCGCGCCGTCGGCCTCGGCCACGGAAACCTCGGCGCCATGCTGCTGCGCGACGAAACCAAATGCTTCTGCTTTTTGGCCGGCCACGAGTCGTTCGCCGCGGCGGAGGGCGCGATCGGCATCGCCCGCAACGCCAACAAGGCCCGCAAGGAGCCGCTGCGCGTCATCCTCAACGGACTGGGCAAGGACGCCGCCTATATCATTTCCAGAATCAACGGTTTTACCTATGTGGAAACCGATTATGATTTCGCCACCAGCGAGCTCAAGGTGATCGGCGAGACCGCCTATTCCGACGGCGAGCGCTCCAAGGTCAAGGTCTACGGCGCCAACGACGTGCTTGAGGGCGTGGCCATCATGAAGCACGAGAAGGTCGATGTCTCGATCACCGGCAACTCCACCAACCCGACCCGCTTCCAGCACCTGGTCGCGGGCACCTATAAGAAATGGTCCTATGAGAATAACGTCAAGTACTTCTCGGTGGCCTCGGGCGGCGGCACCGGCCGCACCCTGCACCCCGACAACATGGCGGCCGGCCCGGCTTCCTACGGCCTCACCGACTCGATGGGCCGCATGCACGGCGACGCGCAGTTCGCCGGAAGCTCCTCCGTCCCCGCGCACGTCGAGATGATGGGCCTCATCGGCATGGGCAACAACCCCATGGTCGGCGCGACCGTCGCGTGCGCCGTCGCCGTCGAGGAATCCTTCAAGTAAGGTTTTACTCTTATAAAAAGGCCATGCGGGCTTTGCCCGCATGGCCCTTTTCCTTTTTTCAGATGCGCGCCGCGCCGCACGCCCGCGCGGCTTCGGCGACCGCCGCGGCGACCGTCTTCCCGACCCGCGGGTCGAACGCCCGGGGCAGCAGGTAGTCCCCGCAAAGCTCCCCGCCGGACACGAGCCCCGCGATCGCGTAGGAGGCGGCGGTGAGCATTTCATCGGTGATCTCCCGCGCGCGCACGTCGAGCGCGCCCCGGAAGATGCCGGGGAAGGCGAGGACGTTGTTGATCTGGTTGGGGTAGTCCGACCGTCCGGTCCCGACCACCCGCGCGCCGCCCGCGAGGGCCTCCTCGGGCAAAATCTCGGGGACGGGGTTCGCCATCGCGAAGACGGCCGCGTCTTTCGCCATCGCGGAGACCATCTCCGCCGTGACGAGCTTTGGGCCCGACACGCCGATGAAGACGTCCGCGCCCCGCAGCGCGTCGGCGAGCGTCCCTGTCCGGCGGCCGCGGTTGGTGAGCGCCGCCATCCGCGCGTGGGCGGGGCTCAACCCCTCCATTCCCTCGCAGAGAATGCCCGCCCGGTCGCAGAGAATGACCTCCCCGACGCCGAGCGCCCTCAGGCGCAGGGCGATCGCGGTGCCCGCCGCGCCCGCACCGTTGATGACGGCGGTGACCGCCTCCATCCGCTTGCCGACCAGCTTGAGGGCGTTGATCATGGCGGCGGAGACGACGACCGCCGTGCCGTGCTGGTCGTCGTGGAAGACGGGGACGTCGCACAGCTCCCGGAGCCTGCGCTCCACCTCGAAGCAGCGGGGCGCGGCGATGTCCTCAAGGTTGATGCCGCCGAAGCTCCCCGAGATGAGGTGGATGGTGCGCACCAGCTCGTCGACGTCCTTTGTGCCGACGCAGAGCGGGAAGGCGTCCACCCCCGCGAACTCCTTGAAGAGGACGCATTTCCCCTCCATAACCGGCATGCCCGCCTCGGGCCCGATGTCCCCGAGCCCGAGCACCGCCGACCCGTCGGTGACGACCGCCACAAGGTTCCAGCGGCGGGGGAGCTCGAACGATTTCGCCGGGTCCTCCCGGATGGCGAGGCAGGGCTCCGCCACGCCGGGCGTGTACGCCAGCGAGAGGTCCTCGCTTGTCTGCACCCGCACGCGGGAAGTGACCTCCAGCTTGCCCCGCCATTCGGCGTGTTTTTCCAGGGCTTCTTGTCTGTAATCCATCGTATCCCCCATTTTGATCCTCCGGTCAACCGGGCGTCCGCGGCGGGCGGGGACCCTCCGTCCCCAGCTCGTCGCACACCGCCTCGATGTCCCGCATGATTTCATAGATATGCTCCCGCATCGTCTTGACCCCGCCCACGACGTCCCGGTCACGGAAGGCCTGTACGATTCTTTCGTGGGGCTCGATCGCGTTTTTATAGGTCCGGGTCTGTTTGGTGCGGTATTTGTTGATGATCCCCTGCATCTCCCGGTTGATGTTGATCAGCAGCTTGTTGCGGCTGCAATCCATGATATAGGAGTGGAACCGGGAGTCGGCCTCGATCATCCCGGCCACGTCGCCGGACTTTACCGCCGCCGCGAACCGCTCGTGGAGGCGTTCGAGCGCCTGGGTCTCCTGCCCGGTCGCATGGGAGATCGCCAGCCGCACCGCGAGCGGCTCCATCGCGAGGCGCACCTCAATATAGTCCATGAAGCTGATGTCCGGTTCGTCCACCCATTTCTGCACCTCGGGGGAGAGCTCGTTCTTCTTGAGGATGAAGGAGCCCTTGCCCGAGCGGATGTCCAAAAACCGGCGCGCCTGCAAGATCCGCAGCGCCTCGCGCACGCAGGTCCTGCTCACCTGCAGCATCCCGCAGAGCTGCTGCTCCGACGGCAGCTTGTCCCCAATCTGGTACTCGTCCGACTGAATCAGTTCCTTAATGCTCTCCACCGTCAGGTCGGTGATCGAGGTATACCGTACCGGTTCCATAATCCGTCCTCCCGTCGCGCTCACTGGTTGTCTGGAACCAGTATAGCACATATTTCCGACGGCCGTAAACGCCCGGCTGCCGATCTATTGATTTTACGGCCCCGCGCCGATATAATAGGTGCAGAGGGCGTGTCCGCCCGGCCGAAAGGAGCCCGCCTATGCAGCCGATCGCCAGAATCTCTTCCACCGACCACGCGGTCAACCACATCCGGGACAGCATCCTGTCCGGGGCATACCGCAGGGGGGACAAGCTCCCCGCCGAAATGGAGCTGTGCGAGCTGCTCCACGTCGGGCGTTCGACCGTGCGGGAGGCGCTGCGCGTCCTGCAGGCGATGGGGCTCGTCGAAATCCGACACGGCAAGGGCGCGTTCGTCACCGACCGGGAAAACGCCGTGACCCCTGAGATGTGGTTCCAAAAGTACAACTACAAGGTCGCCGACATCATGCAGGTGCGCCTGCCCATCGAGCAGATGGCGGTGCGGCTCGCGGCGATCAACATGCAGGAGAAGGAGCTCTCCCACCTGCAGGAGATCCAGGATTCCTTCCGCCGCGCAGTCGAGGAAAACAACGTCAACCAGATGACGCTGGCCGACGAGTATTTTCACGGCGCGATCATCGAGGGGACCCACAACCCGCTGCTGATCTCCTTCAACGCGAATCTGACCGAGGCGATGCGGGAATACCGCCTGCACTCCTTCTCGGTGCCGGGCAACCCCGGGCACGCCGTCGGGCCGCACGAGGACATCCTCTCCGCGCTGCGGCTCCACAACCCCGAGCTCGCGGCCGCCTACATGGTCACCCACATCCAGAGCTCCCTCTCCGATATGCAGCGCATCCTTTGAACCGCCGGGGAAACCCCGGCGGTTTTTCCGTCAGCCCATCAGCAGGTTGGGCAGGAAGGTGATGATCTGCGGGAAGAAGGAGAGCAGCAGGATGACGATAAGCAGCGGCGGCAAAAAGGGCAGCACCGCCTTGACCATCCGTTCGAGCGGGATGTCCCCCACCTTGCAGAGGACAAAGAGCACCATGCCGAAGGGGGGCGTCAGCAGGCCGACCATCAGCGTGATGATCATGATAATCCCGAAGGCTAGCGGGTCGATCCCCGAATTCACCAGCACCGGCAGGAAGACGGGCGCCAAAATCGTGATCGACGCGAGGTTTTCCATGAAGCAGCCCACCACCAGCAAAAACGCCACAAGCAGCAGGGTGATGACGTAGGGGTTGGTTGACACCTGTGCGATGGCGGAGGCGAGGTGCTCGGCGATCTTCGAGCGGGTGATCATGTAGCCGTAGAGGGAGGCGCAGAAGCAGATCATCATGATCGTGCCGGAATCCCGCAGCGTCTCCCACAGAACCGACTTGAGGGTTTTAAAATCGACCTCCTTGTAGACGAACACGGTCAGCACCGTCGCGTAGACCGCCGCGATCGCCGCCGCCTCGGTCGGCGTGAAGACGCCCGAGAGGATGCCGCCGATGATGATGACCGGCGTCAGCAGGGAGAGGAAGGCGCGGCGGAAGGTCCGCCACACGACCGAGATGCGGAATCGCTCCCCCTTGGGGAAGTGGTGCCGGACCGCGTAGATTTCCACGTAGATCATCATCGCGATCGCCATCAGGATGCCCGGCACGATGCCCGCGATCAGCAGCGCGCCGATCGAGCAGCCGGTCATCAGGCCGTAGATGACCAGCGGAATGCTCGGCGGGATGATCGGGCCGATCGTCGACGAGACGCCGGTGACCGCGAAGGTGAAGTCGTCCTCGTAGCCCGCCTCGCGCATCGCCTTGATCTCGATCGCGCCGAGGCCCGCCGCGTCGGAGGTGGCCGTGCCCGTCATGCCCGCAAAGATCACGCTGGCGATGATGTTCACATGCCCGAGCCCGCCCCGCAGCCAGCCCACCGTCGATTTGGCGAAGTCGAAGATGCGGGAGGTGATGTTCCCCGTGTTCATGATCTTCCCCGCGTAGAGGAAGAGGGGGATGGAGAGCAGCAGGAAGTTATTGAGCCCGTAGACCGATTTCTGCGCGATGACCTCGGGGCGGAAGGCGCCGAGCCCGCGCTCCAGAATCATCAGGATGGCGGCCGAGCCGCCCATCGAGATCGCCACGGGGATGCCGATCAGAAACGCCGCGATGAGGATGACCAGGTACCAGATTCCCATCTTATTCCCCCTCCTTTTCCGGTCCGCCGCCCCGCAGCTCCCGGAGGAGCGCCAGGACAATGCTCACGAGCGCGCCGCCGCTGCCGACGATGGCCGCGACGTAGAGCCAGCCGTTGCTCAGCCACTCCATCGTGGAAAACCTGGTCGGCCAGACCGACACGGCCATCTTGACCGCTCCCGCTAAAATAACCGCGAAAAAGGCCGCCATAAAGAGCGATATGAGGCAGTCCAGGACCTTGCGCGCCCTGCCCCGGAGCTTGGCGCGGAAGGTGTCGATGACGATGAGCTCGTTTTCGCGCACGGCCACGACCACCCCCCAGAAGCAGAGGAAGATGAAGAGCAGCCGGCTCATCTCCTCCGTCCACGGGACGCTCACCCTGAGGATAAAGCGGCAGACGACCTGCAGGATCACCACCGCCACCATCGCGGTAAAGATGAGGATTCCGGCCGCGTCGAACAGCTTTTTGACCTGTTTCAATCCGTTCCCTCCTTCAAACCGGTTTTGTCCGGGCCGGCGGGCCCGGAGAGAACCCAATCAGCCCGGTGCCTCGCGCACCGGGCTGCTGCGTTCCCGGATTTTCCGTTTCCTCAGTAGGCGGCGATCTCCTCCGCCGTCGTGACCGGCCACTTCTCCGCGTAGAACTTGTCCATCGCGGGCTTCACCTTGTCCAGGTAGGGCTGCAGGTCGGTCATCTCACAGAAGGTGACGCCCGCGTCCTCGCACTGGGCCCGCAGTTCGTCTTCCATCTCCTCGCCGAGCGCCGTGGCGTACTCGGTGGCTTCGGCCGCCGCCTCGTTGATCATCGTCCGGTAGGCCTCGGGCAGGCCGTTATAGAATTCGGCGTTCATCTGCCACATCGAGATGGAATAGTAGTACTTCGACAGGGTGATGTAGTCCTGCACCTCATAGAGCTTGTTGGTGACCAACTGGTCGAAAGGACCCTCCGAAGCGTTCACGACGCCCATCTGGAGCGAGGTGAAGAGCTCGGGCAGCGCGATCGGAACGCAGGTCGCGCCCAGCGCGCCGAAGGTGTCCATGAAGAGCGCCGACTCGGGGGTGCGGATGGTGAGCTTGGCGATGTCGTCGACGCTTTCGATCGGCGTGTTGGAGGTGATGTGCCGGTAGCCGCGGCCCATCACGCCGAGGGTGTAGAGGTTGTGGCTGTCGAGCATCTCCTTGCGCATCGCGTCGCCCAGCTCGCCGTTCCACACCGCCATGAAGTGGTCCTTGTCGCGGAAGACGAAGGGGGAGTCGAAGAAGGAGTATTCTGGCGTGAAGATCGAGATCGGCAGGGTGCCGAACGCCGCCATGTCGATCTCCCCGAGCTTGAGCGCCTCGGCCTGCTCCTTTTCTCCGCCCGTCGAGCCGCTGGCGTAGACGTTGAGCGTGATTTTTCCGCCGCTCTTTTCGCCGAGGAGTTCGCCGAATTTGTCGATCCCCTTGAGGATCGCGGTGCCCGGCTCGAAGATGCTCGCCACATGGATTGTCACCTCCGGCAGGTCCGCCGTGTCCGCGGCGGCTCCCGACGGGGCGGCCGTCTCCGGCGCCGCGCTCTGGGCGGGCGCCGCGCTCTCCCCGCATCCCGCCGCCAGGGCCAGGATCATCGCGGAAGCCAGCAGTACGCTCATCAACTTTTTCATAGTTACCTCCTGTTCCTTGTTGGTCCCCAACTTGTGTCGGTGTCTGTTTTATCCTTCCGGCGCCTCCTGCGGCACCGGGATCAGATAGGTTTCCGGCGGGAGGCCCAGCTCCCGGCAAAGGGCGGTGATCTCCTCGAGCGTCTTGTCGTTGAGATAGATGCCGCGGCGGAGGTTTTCCTCACAGGCGAGCATCTCCTTCTGCCCGTGGGTGTAGACGCAGGGCGCGCCCTGCGCCGTTTGGGACTCCCGCAGCTTATTCAGGTAGGCGGAAAGGCGGCGTTCGGTCTCCTCCCGGTCGCCGAACATCCCGTAGTCGACCGCCAGGAAAAAGTGGCTGCACCGGTCGCAGTCGAACCGCTTGCGGATTTCGTCGCTCGTCACGCCGCCCGCCAAAATACCCGTCATGATCTCGACGATCATGCCGAAGCCGTAGCCCTTGTGGCTGCCGAACTGCTCCCGCGCCCCGCCGAGCGGCAGGATGCCGCCCCCCTGCTTTTTGCCGATATCGTCCAGTACCCGCCGGGGGAGGGTGCTCGTTTTCCCCTCCGAATCCATCGCCCAGTCGGCCGGGATCTCCAGGCCCTTTTTCGCGTAGACCTCCACCTTGCCGCGCGGGACGACGGTCGTCGCCGCGTCGAAGAGGAAGGGATAGGGCTCGGCGGGCATCCCGACCGCGATGGGGTTGGTGCCGAGCAGCGCCTGCCGGCCGTTCGTGGGGATCATGATCGCCTCGGTGTTGGTCATCGAGACGCCCAGCAGGTGTTCCCGCGCGATCATCCGCGCGTAGTAGCCCGCGATGCCGTAGTGGTTGGAGTTTTTGACGCACACGATCCCGACGCCTGTTTTTTTGGCCTTTTCAATTGCAAGCCGGGTCGCCATCATGGCGGCCACCTGCCCGATGTATTCGTGCGCGTCAATGAGCGCGGAAACGGGCGTCTCCCGGACGACCTCCGGCTTTCTGTCCCGCTTGATCCGCCCGATCCTGGTGATGCCGTTTGTGTAGAGGGTCATCCGCTGGCACCCGTGCGACTCGATGCCGAAGAGGTCGGCCGTCAAAAGCACGTCGGTGATCTCCCGCGCCTCCTCCTCCGAGTAGCCGTACCGCCGGAACACCGTCTCGGAAAGCGCCTTCATCCCCTCGTAGGAAAAACGGTTGTCCGCCATCTGCTTCACTCTCCTTTGTCCGCGCTTACGGTCTCCAGAAATCCGCCCTCTTCCAGCGCGCCTCGGATGCGCCGCTTTTCCTCCTCGCCCATGTGGCAGATCGGCCCGCGCGGCCAGCCCGCGTCGCGGCCCATGAGACGTAGCGCGTATTTGATGCGGATGGGGAACTGGCTGCCCGCGATCGCCTGCCAGGTGAAGTACATGCGGTTTTGCAGCTCGAGCGCGTGTTCCCGCCGGCCCTCCTTGAAATCCTTCCACATCTCCACGCAGAGCTCGGGAAAAACGGTCAAAATTGCCGAGATCGCGCCGTCCGCCCCCAGCTCGTAGGTCGAGCAGAGCATGTCGTCGGTCGCGCTGAACACCTTGCCGCGCTTCCCGTTGACCATCTTCATCTCGTAGAAGGCCATGATGCCGCCGACGCTCTGCTTGATTCCGACGACGTTTTCGATCTCCAGCAGCTTCCCAAAGAGGGGGGCGGTGATCGTGTTCTGAGGCACGACGTTGTAGATCACGATCGGGAGCCCCACCCTGTCGGATATTTCCCGGTAAAAGTTGTAATTTCCCTCGTCGTCCGGGACGAGCACGTTATAGGAGACGGGGGTGACCATCAGCGCGTTGGCGCCCGCCTCCTTCGCCGCGAGCCCGGCGCTGACGGCGGCGGGGGTGCTGTTGCGGATGACGCCCGCGATCACCGGAATCTCCGGATCCTCCGCGCGGATGAGGCGGACGAGCTCCGCCAGCTCGCCGTCGGTGAGGGCCGCGCCCTCTCCGGTGCTGCCGCCCGGGCTGATCCCGTCCACGCCCGCGTCCAAGAGGCGGCGGATCTCCCCCTTGGCGCGCGCGGCATCGAGCCGCCCCGCCTCGTCAAAGGGGGTGACCAGCGGCGCGATAATCCCTTCGATTGCCTTGACCATGCAACGGCCTCCTTTGCAATTCGGTAATATTGTCTGATCTCAAATACAGAATAACGGCTTTGCAGTTAATTGTCAATCTTTTTTCTCTTTATTTTATATTTTTATGGAATACTAACAATAATAAGCATAAGATTTTGTCCGGATACGCGCATTTAAAAGCGGTCTCACCTGTTGACATTCCGCGGGTTCCGGTTTATAATTTCTTTGTCATCAGACAATCATATCAAAAGAGGGAGGCCCATCCATGAACCTGCGCGAAACATACGGCAAGATCCTGCTGCCCCTCGTGACCCCCTACGGCGAAAACGAGGAGATCGACTACGGGCGCTACGCCGAATTGATCGAATACCTCATCCAAAACGACCTCTGCGACAGCTTCATCGTCACCGGCACCACCGGCGAGGCGAGCCTCTGCACCTTCGACGAGCGCGTCAGGCTCATGGAGACCGCCGTCAAAACGGTCGCGGGCCGCAAGCCGGTCATCGCCGGCACCGGCTGCGCCTCCACCAAGGAGACGGTCGCGCTGACCCGGAGGGCCGAGGCGCTCGGCATCGATACGATGCTCGTCGTCTGCCCCTTCTACAACAAGCCCACCCAGGAGGGGATCTACCGCCACTACCGGGCGGTGGCCGAGTCCACCAGGGCAAAAATCATCCTCTACAACATCCCGATTTTTGTCGGCGTCAACCTGGAGGCCGAGACGGTCGGGCGGCTCGCCGCCATCCCCAACATCATCGGCGTCAAGGACGAGGCGGGCGTGAATCCGACCCAGGTCACCGACTACTTCCTCGCGACGCAATCGGCCGATCCCGACTTTCTCATCTATAACGGCGACGACGTGATGCTGCTGCCCACCATCGTGCAGGGCGCGATGGGCATCGTCTCGGGCGGCGCGCACATCTTCGGGCATGAGATCCGCGCGATCTTTGAGGCCTTCGCGAAGGGGGAAAACGAAAAGGCGCGCGAATGCTTCCTTCCGCTCTACCGCTTCTGCAAGGCCTGCGGCCAGAACGGCCGCATCCTTCCCAACTCGATCATGCGTCCGGCCATCGAGCTCGTGACCGGCGTCAGGGTCGGCCCGGCGCGGGGCCCGCTCGCGCCCATTACCGACGCCGAGCAGGCCGTCCTGAAGGACGCCCTGCACAAGGCCGGCAAGCTCTGAAAACGCCTGTTCCCCCAAAACGGCAGACGCCGGCCCGCCAGCAAAAGCTGGCGGGCCGGCGTCTGCTTTTTCGCGCCCGACAAAATCTCTTTTGTTTTGGCGCGAAAAGAGATATAATAGGAGAGACATCACAAGGAGGAAGCCTATGGATTTTGAACACGCGCTTCCCGCGCGGCCGACGGTGCACCCGTCCTCCGCGGTCAAAAACTGCGTCCTCGGCGCCTACACCGAGATCGGGCCCGGATGCGCGCTGGAAGAGACCCGGCTGGGCGACTACTCCTACTGCTTCGCCCAAAACGACATCATCTATTCGGACATCGGGAAGTTCTGCTCGATCGCGACGGGGGTGCGCCTGAACCCCGCGCCCCATCCCTCCTCGCTGCGCCCGGCGCAGCACCACTTCACCTACCGCTGCACGAAATACGGCTTCGGCCCCGACGACGACAGCGTCGTCGCATGGCGGCGGGAGCAACGGGTGGTCATCGGAAACGACGTCTGGCTCGGGCACAACGCGGTCATCATGGGGGGCGTGACGATCGGCGATGGGGCGGTCGTCGGCGCTGGCGCGGTCGTGACCCACGACGTGGCGCCCTACGACGTTGTCGCGGGGGTCCCCGCGCGGCGCCTGCGGCGGCGGTTCGACGGGGAGACGGCCGCCGCGCTCGGGCGCATCCGCTGGTGGGACTGGCCCCACGAGCTGCTGCGCGAGCGGATCGCGGATTTCCGCACAATCGAGGGATTCTGCGAAAAATACGATCCGCTCAGAGCAGGATCGAAATGAGCATCATCTCCAAAAGGCGCGCATAGATCGGTTCGAGCTCCTCGACGGGCAGGGGGTTTTTCCCGCGGCCGATCTCGATCGTGAAGGCGGGCCGGTGCAGGCAGTCGATGAACCAGTCCTTGAAACCGCCGTGGGAAGCGGTCCCCTCGGGGGAAGCGAGCTTGTAGCCGGACGCGGACGCCAGCACCTGTGCCATCAGCTGGGAGCGCACCGGCGTGTGCGGCCCGTAGCGGTAGTAGATCTCCTCCCCCTGGGAGTGAAAGGCGTACGCCTGCCGCAGGTCGAACGCGCAGCAGAAATTCACGAGGGAGCGGGTCTCCGGCTCGCTGTGGGGGGCGGTCCCGCCGTAACGGGTCGGCCCGGGGGAAGTGAACCCCGCCTGCTCCTCGAGCTCCTTGAGCTGGGGGAAGCCCGCGTCGAAATTGTGGTTGAGGTCGATGCCCCGCGCATTGGCCTGCCAGCGGGAGGCGTCCCCGCCGCTCGCCTTTTCGACGAAGGCGCAGAGCTGCCCCGCCGATTCGGCCCCGTGCAGACTGATCTCCACCCCGTCGGGGTTGAGGCAGGGGATGATCGCGATCGAGCGGTTTTCCAGCGTGCGGGCCATATCGATGTCGGCGAGCGGCTCGCCGGTGGTCATCGCGCTGAGGATATCCTCGCAGAAGCGGAAGAGCAGCAGGGTGGTCAGCCATTCCATCCCGTGCACGCCGCCGACAAACAGGGTGCCCCGGTAGACGTCCCCGATGCCCAGCGCGTAGATGCTGCGCCCGAGGACCGATTTCCCGATCGGAAAGGTCTTTAAAAAGGGGAACCGTTCCTTGAGCTCGCACACCGCGCGGCGGATGTTGTCGTAGCTGGGAGGCTCCCTGTAAAATCCGTCAAACATGCCGTCTCACCTCTAAGCCCAGTCTATGTGGCGCAGGGCTCGTATTAGTACGGCGGGCAAGCCGGAAAAAACGCCGCGCGGGCGGCGTGTCTGGAGAATCAAATTGGAACTGAGATACAGGAGGAACATGGGATATGGCCCACTATGAGAAAACGATCGATTCACGGGTGATTTATGAAGGCAGGATCCTGAGCCTGCGGCGGGATATGGTGGAACTGGAAAACGGCTCGACCGCGGCGCGCGAGGTGGTCGACCACTCGGGCGGCGTGGCGGTGCTCGCGCTCGACGAGAACGGCAACATCCTCTTTGTGTCACAGTTCCGCTACCCGTTTGGGGCCGTGCTGCTCGAGCTGCCCGCCGGCAAGCTGGAGAAGGGGGAGAACCCCGCCGAATGCGGCATGCGGGAGCTCGGGGAGGAATGCGGCTGCGCCGCCGACCTCTTCCAGCCGCTGGCGAAGATGTACCCCACCTGCGCCTACGACACCGAAATCATCCATATCTTTTACGCGACCGGGCTGCGTCCCACCCGGCAGCACCTCGACGAGGACGAGTTTTTGACCGTCCGCCGCATCCCGGTGGAAAAAGCGGTGCAGATGGTGCTCGACGGGGAAATCCCCGACGCGAAAACCCAGCTCGGCATTTTAAAATTTTACGCGCTGCGGCAGGCCGGAAAGCTCTGAACGCGCTTAAAAACTTTTGTTTTGGGAAATCATTCCTTGTTTCCGGGCTGTTATTTTTGGCGCGGATGCATACAATAACTGCGAAATAACCACGTTATTTCACCGGTTTATGCTGGTTTCCCAGTTCAAATGTGAAAGGAAGAATCCAATGAAATCAACCAAAGCGTTCATCGCGACGGCATTGGCGCTCGTTATGCTCGTTTCGTTGACTGCGTGCACCTCGCGGAACGACAATACGTCCTCCTCGAGCGTCGCGCCCTCTTCGGCCCCGGCCGCTTCTTCCATGGCTCCGTCTTCCTCCGAGCCGGATGATCTGCTATCCGACATTGAGGACGGCGTCTCGGATGTCGCGTCCAATATCGAAAGCGCCGTGACCACTACCATGAGCACCGATTTTGACAAAATCGGTGCTCTTGGCAGCGATCAGGTCAAATGGGGCCCCGGCGTGCTCGTCGACGAAGCAAACCGCACCACCGAGCCGCAGGTGCACCAGGAGGAGTACGGCCAGTACGGCGCCTATTTTATCGCCCCGGCGGACTGCGGAAAGTTCTACTTAACCTTTGACGAGGGCTATGAAAACGGCTACACCCCGCAAATCCTCGATGTACTTAAAGAGAAAAACGTCAGCGCGGTCTTCTTCGTCACCCTGCCGTTTGTGAAGTCCTCCCCCGACCTCGTCCGGCGGATGATCGACGAGGGGCATGTCGTGGGCAACCACACCAGCCACCACTGGAACCCGACCCAGAAGTCGCTCGACGACGCCTATGCGGACATCAAGGAGCTCCACGACTACATGCTGGAGAACTTCGACTATGAGATGACCCTCTACCGCCCGCCCGAGGGCGCGTTCAGCGAGCAGACGCTCGCCATGGTCCAGCAGACGGGCTACACGACGGTGCTCTGGAGCTTCGCCTACAAGGACTGGGACCCGAACAACCAGCCGGGCGTGGACGCGGCGCGGGAGCGCACGGAAAAGTTCATCCACGAGGGCGCGATCTACCTGCTGCACGCGGTGAGCCACGACAACGCGGAGATCCTCGGCGATTTGATCGACGAGGTGCGCGCGCGCGGCCTGGAAATCGCCAAGTGGGATCTGCCCTACGTGCCGCCGGCGGACGTCTCTTCCTCGCAGAGCTCCTCTGACGACTGACCAAAGGTTTTTGCCGGCTTTTTTCAAAAAGCCGCGGGGCCGCGGGGCAGAGCCCCGCGCCGCTCGCCGCAGCGAGGCCCCCAAACCCCCAAAATGCGCCTGCAGCAGGGCCTGCGGGCCCGGGCTGGGGGCTCCGCCCTCGAAAAAGGCCGGCGCTTCGATCGAAGCGCCGGCCTTTTTCTCACCCGTCACCTTTGAAAAGGCGGACGAAACTTTTGCTTATTCCGAAACCGCCTTCTTTTTCAGGCGGCCGTAGTACTTCGCCGTAAAGGCCGCGTACTGCGCCTGGTAGCCGCTGTCGTGCTGGTCGCCGTGCAGTCGTTTGTACTCGTGGCGGTCGATCTCCTCCATCCGGCTGTCGTAGGTGAGCACCGACTCGCCCACGTTGGAACAGAGGTCCGCGATCCGCTCGATGTTCGAGAGCGCCTCCACATAGGGGAACGCCGCGTCCACCGTGCACTTGCCGCGCCGCAGGCGGTCGATGTGCTTATCCTTGAGGAGCTGCTCCATCTCGTCCACGACCTCTTCGAGCGGCGCGATGCTCGCCGCCGCCCTGCGGTCCACATTCTGGAAGGCGTCGACCGCCAGGTCGAGGATCTCCTTGACCGCCTCACAGATCGTCTGCATCTCCTCGGTGGCCTTCTTGGAAAATTTGGTCTTGGTTTCAAACATCCGGTCCGCGCATTCGCAGATGTTCTCCGCGTGGTCCGCCACCCGCTCAAATTCGCCGCAGGTGTGCAGCAGCTCGGAGATGCTGCGGTTTTCGCTGTCCGAAAGCTCCCGCTCGCCCAGCCGCAGCAGGTAGGTCTCCACGCGGTCCTCGAGCTTGTCCACCACGTCCTCGTTCTCGTTGATCCGTTCAACCACCTTGGGGTCGTACTGGAAGAGCAGCCCGATCGCGCTCAGATAGTTCTGCCGCGCGATGTTCGCCATCTGTACGACCGCCTCGCGGGCGTGCTCCACGGCGAGGCCGGGGGAGACGAGCAGGCGCTCGTCCAGCGTGATCGCCGTGATCTCCTGGTCGCGGTCGCCCGGCTTGTCGCGGACAAGCGTGCGCGCGATCTTCTCCAGCAGGCCGACCAGCGGTATGAAGAGCAGCGTCACCGTCACGTTGAAGATCGTATGGAAGTTCGCGATGCCGCCCTTGTCGATCGGCGCGTCCCAGAAGGAGAATCCCACAAAGTGCTGGAAGGTGTAGCAGCCGATGACAAAGATGATGGTGCCCAGGACGTTGAAGCTCACATGCACGGCGGCGGTGCGCTTCGCATTTTTGGAGGCGCCGATCGACGCCAGGATCGGCGTGATGCAGGTGCCAATGTTCTGGCCCATGATGATCGGGAACGCCATCGAATAGGTGATCAGCCCGGTGGAGGTCAGCGCCTGCAAAATACCGATCGACGCGGCCGACGACTGGATCGCGGCGGTGACGAAGGTACCGACCAAAATGCCGATGACCGGGTTGCGGAAGGTCGCGAATAGGCTGGTGAACCAGGGCTCGTTGCTCAGCGGGGCGACCGCCCCCTCCATCGCGAACATCCCCGTGAAGAGGACGCCGAAGCCGAGCAGGATGATGCCGATGTTCTTCTGCCGGTCGCGCTTGGCGGACATGAAGAAGAGGATGCCCACGATCATCGCCAGCGGCGCGAGAGATTTGGGCTTCAGGAGCATGAGGAAGAAGTTGTCCGTTTGCAGGTCGCTCAGGCGCAGGATGTGCGCGGTGATCGTGGTACCGATGTTCGCGCCCATGATGACGCCGATGGCGTTGCGCAGCTTGAGGACCTGCGCGTTGACGAGGCCGACGACGATGACCGTTGTCGCGGAGGAGGACTGGATGGCCGCCGTGACCAGCGCGCCGAGCGCGACCCCCTTGATCACCGTGTCGGTCATCTTCTCAAGCGTCCGCTCAAGACGGCCGCCCGACGCGCGCTCCAGGCCGGACGCCAGCATCGACATGCCGTAGAGGAACATTGCCAATCCGCCCAGCAGGCTGATAAACCCGAAAATATCCAAGTTGTTTCACCACTTCATTTTACGTAATTTTTTCTTATTTTTTACCATACGAAACAATTATATCGAAAATACCCGGGCTTGTACAGAGCTTTCGGGCGTTTCGGCCGAATTTTGCGGGAAACCTCCCGATTGCGCGCAAAAAGTCCCCGGAACGCGGGCGGTTGCCCGCGTTCCGGGGACAGTCTTACCCTCAGGAACCGCTCTCCTCCGGCGCCGCCTCTTCGGCGGGACCGTCCTGCTCCCCGTCCGGGCCCTCCTCGTCGGCGGCCTCCTCCTTGGGAGCGCGCGCCAGCGTCACCACGCGGCTGTCCTCCGCCACGCGCATCGCGCGCACGCCGCCGCCGTAACGGGACTGCACGGTGATCTCCTGCACGGGGATGCGGATGATGACGCCGTCGTCGGTGATGAGGATCACGTCGTCGTCGCCGTCCACCATCTTGACCCCCGCGACGGGGCCGTTGCGGTCGACATAGTAGTTGCGGATGCCCTTGCCGCCGCGGCTCTGCAGGCGGTACTGGCTGACCTCGGTGCGGCGGCCGAGCCCGCTCTCCGACACGGTGAGCACGGTGGCGTCGCCGTTTTTGCGCACCCGCGCCATGCCGACGACCTCGTCGCCCTCCTCGAGCGTGATCGCGCGCACGCCGCGCGCCGAACGGGAGAGGGGCCGCGCGTCCTGCTCGTCGAAGCGGATGGCCATGCCGCCCCGCGTCGCGACGATCAGCTCGCTGGTGCCGTCGGTCTGGCGGACCCAGGCGAGTTCGTCCCCGTCGTCCAGCCCGATCGCGATGAGCCCCATGCGGCGGACGTTGCGGTAGGCCGACAGCGGGGTGCGCTTGATCACGCCCCTGCGCGTGACCATCACGAGGTAACGGTCGTCCATGTCGTACTCGTCGGCCGCCACCTTGATGAGCGCCGTCACCTTCTCGTCGGTATCCATCTGGAGAAGGTTGACGATGTTGGTGCCGCGCGAGGTGCGGGAGCCCTCGCCGATCTCATAGCCCTTGAGCCGGAAGCACCGGCCCTTGGAGGTGAAGAACATGATATAGTCGTGGGTGGAGCAGATGAAGAGCTCCTCCACAAAGTCCTCCTCCCGCCTCGTCATGCCCGAAACGCCGCGGCCGCCGCGCCGCTGGGTGCGGTAGGCGTCGACCGGCTGCCGCTTGAGGTAGCCGAAGTGGGTGAGGGTGATGACGCAGTCCTCGACCGGGATGAGGTCCTCGATGTCCACCTCGCCGCTCACCGCCACGATTTCGGTGCGGCGTTCGTCGGCGTATTTTTGGCGGATCTCACCGAGCTCCTCCTTGACGATCGACATGACGCGGCCGTAGTCGCCGAGGATCGCCTCGTATTCCGCCACCCGTTCAAGGATCGCGGCCAGCTCCTCCTCGATCTTGATCCGCTCCATGCCGGAGAGCTGGCCCATGCGCATCGCCACGATGGCGGACGCCTGGATATCGGTGATGGCGAACCGTTCGATCAGGTTCTGCTTCGCGTCGGGCACGTCCTTCGAGTGCCGGATGATCGAGATGACCTCGTCGGTGTTGTCGCAGACGAGCTTGAGGCCCTCGAGGATATGTTCGCGCTCCTTCGCCTTGCGCAGGTCGTACTTCGTGCGGCGGATGACGACCTCGCCCTGGAAGTCGATGTAGTGGGTGAGGATCTCCTTGACCGGCATGACCTTGGGCACGCCGCCCGACAGCGCCAGCATGATGACGCCGACGGTGTCCTGGAGCTGGGTGTAGGAGTAGAGGCGGTTGAGCACCACCTGGGCGTTGGCGTCCCGTTTCAGCTCGATGACGATGCGCATGCCGTCCCGGTCGCTCTCGTCGCGCAGGTCGGAGATCTGCTCGACCCGCTTTTCCTTGACGAGGTCGGCGATCGACTCGATCAGCCGCGCCTTGTTGACCATGTAGGGGATCTCGGTGACGACGATCCGCTCGCGGCCGTTGGGCATCTCCTCGACCTCGCAGCGGGAACGCAGGGTGATCTTGCCACGCCCGGTGGCGTAGGCCGCGCGGATGCCCGCCCGCCCCATGATGATGCCGCCGGTCGGGAAGTCCGGCCCCTTGATGTGCTGCATGATCTCCTCGAGGGAGGCGTCGGGGTTGTCGATCAGCATGCAGGCGGCGTCGATCACCTCGCCGAGGTTGTGGGGCGGGATGTTCGTCGCCATGCCCACCGCGATGCCCGTCGACCCGTTGCAGAGCAGGTTGGGGAAGCGGGAGGGCAGCACGACCGGCTCCTTGAGGCGGTCGTCGTAGTTGGGCATGAAATCGACGGTGTCCTTCTCGATGTCGGTTAGCAGGGAGAGGGACATCCTGCTCATGCGGCTCTCGGTGTACCGGTAGGCGGCCGGCGGGTCGCCGTCGACCGAGCCGAAGTTGCCGTGGCCGTCGACGAGCGGGTAGCGCATCGAAAAGTCCTGCGCCAGGCGCACCATCGCGTCGTAGACCGACGCGTCGCCGTGCGGATGGTACCGGCCGAGCACGCTGCCGACCGTGTCGGCGCATTTGCGGTAGGCCTTGTCGGGGGTGAGGCCGTTTTCGTGCAGGGTGTAGAGGATGCGCCGGTGCACCGGCTTTAAGCCGTCGCGCACGTCGGGCAGCGCGCGGCTGACGATGACCGACATCGAATAGTCGAGGAAGGATTTCTTCATCTCGCTTTCGATGTCGATGTTATGCATACGCTGTTCGATCAGTTCGGAATCGAACACGTCGTCCTTGGAATCATGGGTTTCCTTCTTCATCTGTATCATCTCCTATTCGGGCCGCCTGGATTTCCGCCGGAAACTCATTTCCTCTTTCCGAAGAGGGGCCGCCGCGTGTCCTCGGCCACCTTCTCGAACCGGTCGCCGAGCCCCTGGCGCAGCACGCCGCAAAAGCGCTCGGCGGTGGCCTCGTCGAGCTGGTTTTTGGGGACGGCGACGACCTTGTTCTTGTCGTAGCAGATCGCGTAGACGCCCTTGTAGTCGTAGACGCTGCACGATCCGGAGAAGGCGATGTAGTACTTGCCGCCCCCCTCGCGCACGTCGATGCCGTCGCGGGTGGCCGCGAGCTCGAAGCGGGGGGAGTGTTCCTTCAGCCGCGTCGCGTATTTGCGGTTGTTGTTCGCGGGGAACTTGAGAATCAAAAAGAGCAGCGCGAGCGCGGCAATCACCATCACCCAGCTGACGAGGGTCTGCGTGCCGTTGTTTTTGAAGAGGTCCCCCCAGAACATCCAGATCACGACGAACACGCCGAGCAGCTGGAAGTTGCGGTGCGCGTCGACCCGGTTCTTCCGGTCGGAGATCTCGACCCCGTCGAGCACGTCCGCCTCGCGCGTCTCATAGGAGAACTCCACCCGGCCGTAGTCGACCTCGGCGTGGCGGCTCTCGTATTCGTCGTCGTCGAATTCGTCGTCAAGCTCGTCCGCCCCGGGCCCGCCGGCGTCCTCCGCCGTGGCGGCGGGCTCCTCCGGGTCCGCCTGGAGGACGGCCTGCTCCTCCGTCTCCTGCTCCCCGGTCACGACCGGGTTCTTTTCATCGCTCATACCTGATACCTCGGCTTTTCATAGTTTTCGCACATCTCCGCGAGGAACTTCTCCACCGCGTCGATCTGCGGCTCGATCTGGGATTTCGGGACGAGCAGGCAACGGCGGGGCTCCAGCATGATCAAAAACAGCCCCTCCGACTCCTTGACCGAATCGATCGTGTGCCAGTAGGTCTCGACCGTCTTGTTCTGGATGTGCTCGACGCATTTGTTGGGGTAGAAGTCGATCAGCATCTTTTCCCGCAGGTAGGCGTTCTTCTGGTACTCCCTGTTGACCGCCTTGAAGAGCGCCCGCTCGTAGAAGAACCTGTAGTAAAAGAGGCTGCGGAAGCCGAGCAGGAAGATGATGGCCAGCAGCACCCACGAAAGGGGCGTGGCCTTGGAA
The DNA here is from genome assembly GCF_900199635.1 of Anaerotruncus massiliensis (ex Togo et al. 2026). Lineage (GTDB taxonomy): Bacteria > Bacillota > Clostridia > Oscillospirales > Ruminococcaceae > Anaerotruncus > Anaerotruncus massiliensis. Next base: position 3,007,007 of record NZ_LT962687.1, read on the forward strand.
TATCCCAGCACGACCGAGAGGACCAGCAGCAGACCGACGACGATCTCGACGGCGCCCATAATGGTCATCTTCTTTTTGCTCTTCTTCACGTTCGCGGCGTTCATGATGCGGTAGAAATCCAGGTAGTCCTCCAGCGGGAGGGCGAAGTTGAGCGTAAACAGCTTCTTGACCTTCGGCACGCTTTCCGCGGCGTCCACATCCCCCTCGTCCGCCTCCGCCCGGAATTCCCGCGCGAGCTCTTCCCCGGTGTCGCTGACGACCGCCTCTTCCTCTATGGCCTCCGCGGCTTCCTCCACCGTCCCGGCGGCCTCCAGCGTCTCAAAATTGTCCTGTTCCTGCATGGTGCGTCTCCTCTCTGCCAGACGTTAAATATCCAGGTTCTGCACGTATTTCGCGTTCTGTTCGATAAAGTCCCTGCGCGGGCCGACCTTGTCGCCCATCAGGATGGTGAAAATCTCGTCCGCCTTGACCGCGTCCTCCATCTGGACCCGGATCATCGTGCGGTTTTCGGGATTCATCGTCGTCTCCCACAGCTGCTCGGGGTCCATCTCGCCGAGGCCCTTGTAGCGCTGGACGTCGCATTTGCCGTTGCCGTCGGGGCAGAGCTCCCGGATATAGTCGTCCCGCTCCTTGTCCGAAAAGGCGTAGCGCACCTGCTTGCCGCGGCTGATCTTGAAGAGCGGGGGCTGCGCGATGCAGACGTGCCCCTCCTCGATCAGCGGGCGCATGTAGCGGAAGAAGAAGGTGAGCAGCAGCGTCCGGATGTGGGAGCCGTCGACGTCCGCATCGGCCATGATGATGATCTTGCCGTAGCGGAGCTTTTCGAGGTCGAACTCCTCGCCGATGCCGGTGCCCAACGCGGTGACGATCGGCATGAGCTTGTCGTTGCCGTAGACCTTGTCGAGCCGGGCCTTCTCCACGTTGAGCATCTTGCCCCACAGGGGCAGGATCGCCTGGAATTTGCGGTCGCGGCCCATCTTGGCCGAGCCGCCCGCCGAGTCTCCCTCGACGATGTAGATCTCGGTGCCGTCGCGCCCCCGCTGGGAGCAGTCGGCCAGCTTGCCGGGCAGCGACGCGGTCTCGAGCACCGATTTGCGGCGGGCGACCTCGCGCGCTCTGCGCGCGGCCTCGCGCGCCCGGGAGGCGCCCAGCGATTTATCGATGATCGTGCGGGCGACCGTCGGATTTTCCTCGAAATAGGTGGTCAGCTTGTCGTAGACGAGGGTGTCCACCAGGGTGCGCGCCGCCGTGTTTCCGAGCTTTGCCTTGGTCTGGCCCTCGAACTGCGCGTCGGTCAGCTTGACCGAGATGATCGCGGTCAGCCCCTCGCGCACGTCCTCGCCCTTGAGGTTTTCGTCGTTGTCCTTGAGGATGTTGTAGCGGCGGGCGTAGTCGTTGATCACGCGGGTGAGCGCCGCCTTGAACCCGACCTCGTGCGCGCCGCCGTCCGTCGTGTGGATGTTGTTCGCAAAGGAGAGCAGCAGCTCGGTGTAGCTGTCGTTGTACTGCAGCGCCACCTCGGCGGTGTTGTCCCCCTCCCGCGCCGCGAGGTAGATGACCTCGTCGTGCAGGGTCTCGACGCCCTTCTGCTGGTGGATGTGCTCGACGAAGCTGCGGATGCCGCCCTCGTAGTGGAGGTGCTCCTCCACCGTCTCGGTCCCCCGCTGGTCGCGCAGGACGATGTAGACCCCCGCGTTGAGGAACGCCTGCTCGCGCAGCCGGCGCAGCAGGGTGTCGTAGTCGTAGAGGACCTCCTCAAAGATCTCCGGGTCGGCCCGGAAGGCGACCTGGGTGCCCTTCTGGTCGGTGTCGCCGGTGATTGCGAGCGGCGCGCACTCCTTGCCACGCTCGAACCGCTGGTAGTAGCGGTGCTCGCCGTCGCACACCTCGACCTCGAGCCACTCGGACAGGGCGTTGACGACCGAGGCGCCCACGCCGTGCAGGCCGCCCGACACCTTGTAGCCGCTGCCGCCGAACTTGCCGCCCGCGTGCAGGATGGTGAAGACGACGGTGACGGCGGGAAGGCCGGTCTGGCTCTGGGTGCCGACGGGGATGCCGCGGCCGTTGTCCGAGACCTTGATGATCTCGCCGGGAAGCAGGTCCACCTCGATCATCGAGCAATAGCCCGCGAGCGCCTCGTCGATCGAGTTGTCGACAATCTCATAGACCAGGTGGTGCAAGCCGCGCGGCCCCGTCGACCCGATATACATGCCGGGCCGCTTGCGTACCGCCTCCAGCCCCTCGAGCACCTGGATCTGCGAGGAGTCGTAATTTGCTTCCTCGGTCGGGATTCCCGCCGGGTTGTTGTCCACTGTATCCAACTGTAACCGCTCCTTTCGGCCCCGTGCGGGCCTTTGTGTCCGCCCGTCCGGGCGATAATATCCGGTAAAGCCGTTTCCGGCCTGTTATCCGTGTTCGATGTTCGCCAGCCCGTCCACGAAGCCCGCCCGCTTTTTGAGGGTCGCGGAGGAGATCTGCGTGATGTAGACCTTCGGGTCGCGGCGGCCCCTGCCGCAGATGACAAAAGATTTCGGAAGCTCGTAGGAGACGTTCACGACGAGCCCACCCTTTTCCGACCTGGCGAGAAATTCCTTGGTGATCTTTGAGATCGAGGTGTTCTCCAAATCGAAGATGCCGATGATCTCGTCGGTGCGCACCACCGTGTCCTGTCCGAGATGCAGGTACATATTCCCCGCCCCTTTACTCGTATTTCCTGGTCGTGAGGACGCGCCCGCCCTCCAGTTTGACGCTGACGCCGCTCGTCAGGTGCTTGAAGTCCGCTCGGTCGCAGCAGGTCATGATGAGCTGCCGCCCGCTCAGATGGTTGAGCAGGTAGTCGCGGCGCGCCGCGTCCAGCTCGCTCATCACGTCGTCGAGCAGGACGACGGGATATTCGCCGATCGTCTCCCGGATGATTTCGCACTCGGCCATCTTGAGGGCGAGCACGCAGGAGCGCTGTTGCCCCTGCGACCCGAACACCCGCGCGCTGTTGCCGTCGAGGGTGACCGCAATGTCGTCCCGGTGGGGGCCAAGCCCGGTCACCCGGCTGCGGATGTCCTCCCCCCGGTGGGCGCGCAGGTCCTCAAGCACCTGCTCCTCGATCTCGGGGATGGAGCGCGCCGTGTCGCACCGGAGCGACGACTGGTATTCCAGCCCGAGCGCCTCCTTTTCCCCGGAAATACCCGCGTAGGTCTCCCGCGCGAAGGGGGAGAGGCGGTCGAGGAAGGAGGCGCGCGTCTTGATCAGCACCGCCGCGAAGGAGGCCAGCCGCGCGTCCCAGACGTCCAGCGTGTCGAAAAGGCTCGTCTCATAGGAAATGTCCTTGAGCAGGCGGTTGCGCTGGTCGAGCACGCGGGTGTACTGGTTCAGGATGTGGATATACTTGGGCTTGATCTGGCAGATCGACGTGTCGATGAACTTGCGCTTTTCGAGCGGTCCGTTTTTGATGAGGGAGAGGTGGGTGGGCGAAAAGACCACCGCGCAGAAATGCCCCGCCAGCTCGGCGGCGGATTTGAGCGGGATCTCGTTGAGCGCCGCGCCGCGCCGCCCCTCGATGGTCACACGGGCATGCTGGTCGCGGCCGGCGGCGAAAAATTCCATCTCCAGCCCGGCCTGCGGCGCGCCGAAGCGGACGAGCTGCCCGTCCTTCGCGCCCCGGAAGCTCTTGGCCCCCGTGAAAAGCCACACGGCCTCGACAAAATTGGTCTTGCCCTGCCCGTTGTCCCCGTAGACGACGTTGGCGCCGTCCGAAAGCTCCAGCTCGAGCGAGGCGATATTGCGGAAATCGCTGATCCGGATGCGGTTGATCTTCACCTGTTACACAACCTCGATTTCGGAATCTCCGGCGGTTACGACGTCGCCGGGGAAGATCTTTTTGCCCCGCATGGTGCATATTTCCCCGTTGACCGTCACCTTCCCGGCGGCGACGAGCTCCTTGGCCTGCCCGCCGGTTTCGGCCGCGCCGGCAAATTTAAGCAGCGCATCCAGCTTGATAAAGGGGGGCCTGATCGTGATCTTCATTCGCGTTTCACCCTTCCCCCGGTCATTCCGACTTGAGCCGCACCGGCAGCACGAGGAAGGTGAAGCTGTCCCCCTCGAGCGGAACCAGCTTGATCGGGGAAAGCGCCCCGTTGATGAGCAGCTGGATCTCGTCACATTCGCTCGCCTTGAGCGCGTCGAGCATGTAGCGGCTGTTGAAGCCGATCTCCACGTCATCGCCCGTCTGCTGGCAGGTGATCTCGTCGTACGCCTTGCCAATCGCGGTCGAACAGGAGATCTTGATCACGCCGCCCTCGAATTTGAGCCGCAGGGGGCTTTTGATATTGTCCGAAATGAGCAGGGAGGCGCGGTCGATGGCGGCGATCAGCTCGCGCGTGCTGATCTTGACGGTCGTCTGCCCGCCCGCGGGGATGGCCGCCCGGTAATCGAGGAATTCTCCCTCCAACAGCCTGGATATTACATTATAACTCCCGGCCTTGAAGATAATATGTCGTTTTGAGACGGCGATCTCAATGTCGCCCTCCTCGTCCCTGAGGAGCTTTGCCACCTCGGAAAGGGATTTGCCGGGGACGATGAAGGAGAAATCGCTGTCAAACGCGACCTTCTCCCGCCGCAGGGCGAGGCGGTAGCCGTCGACCGAGACGACGTTCAGCTCCCCGCCCTTGATATCGAAGAGGGAACCGGTGTGGACCGGCTTGCTGTCGCTCACCGCCACCGCAAAGAGTGTCTGGTTGATCATGTTCTTGAGCGCCGCCTGCGGCAGGCTGATCTCGGTGGTCTGGTTGACCGCCGGCAGCTCGGGGTATTCCGACGCCGGGATGCCGAGGATAGTGTACTCGGTGAGGGAGCCCTTGATCAGCGTCAGCATCTTTTCGTCCGAGGTGATGCTGATCGTCTCGCTGGGCATCCGGCGGATCATGTCGAGGAAGATCCGCGCGGAGAGGACGATCTCGCCCGACGCGAGAACCTTCGCCTCGATCGCCGTGGAGATCGCGAGCTCGAGGTCGTAGCCGGTCAGGTAGAGCCGCCCGTCCTGCGCGCGCAGCAGCACGCCTTCGAGCGCCGCGAGGGTGTTTTTCGCGGAGACCGCGCGGGAGACGTTGCCCACCGCTTCCACGAGAAGCTGTTTGTCACAGATGACGTTCATCAAAGCACCTCCTAGATGATAGAAGAATCCGCGGTGGGATTTTCCACAGCGGAAAAAGGATTCTGATTTGGATAGAGAGAGTAAAAGAAAAATAGCCGTAGTAGTAGGGGACGCGCAAAAGTGGAGACGCCCCGGAAAGGCGGAGCAGCGGCTGGTTCGCGGGCGGCCGGCCGCCCGGAGAACCGGGGAAGCGATTGGTGGAAAAGGGCATTCCCGTCCGCCGTTTCCACGCCGCTGTGGAAAAGTGGGGCGGAAAGTAGAGAAAATGTGGAAAACTTTGTGGAAATCGTGGAAGGTCTCAAAAATCTTCCACGGGATTTGGCAGATGTGGAGAGTGGAAAGTGGAAAAAATCAGCTGTCGCGGATATTCTTGACGATATCCTCGATCGTTTCCTTGTAGCGCAGGTCGTTGGCCATGTTCTTTTCGACCTGCTGGATCGCGTAGACGATCGTGCTGTGGTCGCGCCCGCCGAACTCCTCGCCGATGGTGGACATCGACATCTGGGTGATCTCGCGCACGATGTAGATGGAGATCTGCCGCGCGGAGGAGATCTGGGCGCTGCGCTTGTTGGAGCGGATGTCCTGCGGCGAGATGCCGTAGGTGCGGCCGACCTCCGAGATGATCCGCTCGACCGTGACGGGCACCGGCTGGTTGTCGTTGAGGATGTCGCGGATCGCGTTCTGCGCGATGACGATCGACGGGTTGGTGCCCTGCAGGAGCTTGTAGGCCTTGAGCTTCTTGACGGCGCCTTCGAGCTGGCGGATGTTCGTCTTGAGGCGGTTGGCGATGTACTCGGCCACGTCGTCGGGGATCTGGATGTCCAGCAGCTGCGCCTTGCGGCGGATGATCGCGATGCGCGTCTCATAGTCGGGCGCCTGGATGTCCGCGAGCAGCCCCCACTCAAAGCGGGTGCGGAGCCTGTCCTCCAGCGTCTTGATCTCCTTGGGGGGCCGGTCGGACGCGAGGACGATCTGCTTGCCCGCCTCGTAGAGGGTATTGAAGGTGTGGAAGAACTCCTCCTGCGTGCTCTCCTTGCCGCCGATGAACTGGATGTCGTCGACGAGCAGCACGTCCGCCTTGCGGTACCGCTCGCGGAAGGCGGCGGTGTTCTGGTCGCGGATGGCGGTGATGATGTCGTTGGCGAACTCGTCGCCCTTGACGTAGATGATGTTGCAGTCGGGCTTGTTTTTGCGGATCTCGGTGCAGATCGCGTGGAGCAGGTGGGTCTTGCCCAGCCCGGAGCCGCCGTAGATGAAGAGGGGGTTGTAGGCGTTGGCGGGGTTGGCCGCGACGGCAAGAGAGGCCGCGTGCGCGAACTTGTTGGAGGAGCCGACGATGAAGGTGTCGAAGGTGTAGTCGTACTCCCCGCCGCTCACCGAGCTGTCCGCGTCGGCGGGCAGCGGCTCGACGGAAGAGGCCTGTCCCGCCGAGGGGCCGTCGCAGGAGACGTCGATGCCGACCTCGAAGCCGAGGACCTCCTCGAAGGCGGTCTGGAGGATGGCGGTGTACTTCTCCTTGACGATGTTCATCTTGAACTCGGAGTTTACCTTTAAATAAGCGGTCGACTCCACGAGCCGGACCGGGACGATGTCCTTGAGCCAGAGGTTGAAGGCCACGTCGGAGATTTTCCCTTTGCAGTGGTCGAGCACGAGCGGGAATAGGTCGGCGAATGATTCCATGGGAACAGCTCCTTTGGTGAGTGTGGAGAACCGGTGCAAACCGGCCCGGGACTGTGTGAAAAAGGAGAAATTCCACCGTTTTTCAACAGAACCTGTAACTTTTTAATCATACCACAAAACGGGCGTTCTTTCAAGTATTCCACATACGGCAGAATCTACATATTTATATAGTAGTGGGGGCGCGTTTTCCGTCGCCGCGAAACCGCCGCAGCCGAGGGAATTCGGCAAATACGGGGCCATGCCTTGACAAACCGCCGCAAAGTGCGGTATAATGCTTATCTGCAAGGTAAAAAAGAATTCCCCGCGCACGCGGCCTGCCGCCGCGGGCGCAGGATATGGAATCGACCGCAGGAGAGGAGGGTTGACAATGATTCGGACCTATCAGCCGAAAAAGCTCCAGAGGAAAAAAGAACACGGTTTCCGCAAACGTATGGCGACCAAGAACGGCCGCAAGGTGCTTGCCCGCAGAAGGGCGAAGGGCAGGGCTCGCCTGACCCACTGATCCCGGTCTGTTCCCCGCGCCCCGCGCGGGGCGGCGGGACGCCTTTCCCGGAAAAGCCCCTTTTGCGGCGCTGCGATGTTTGCATCGGAAAATAGACGGCCACAGCTCGCGTTGTGGTCTTTATTTTTATCAGGCGGCAGCGCGGCTGAGGGGTCCCGCCGCATGTTTGGAGGAACACCCATGCTCCACACCGAAACCCTGACGCTCAACAAGGAATTCCGCAGAGCCTACTATCGGGGCCGTGCCTTTACCACTCCCGTAGTTGTGGTCTACGTCCTCAAAAACCACAAAGGCATCAACCGCATCGGGCTGACCGCCACCAAGAAGATCGGCAAGGCGGTCAGGCGCAACCGCGCGCGGCGGGTCCTCAAGGAGGCCTACCGCCTGCTGGAACCGCAGTTCCCCGTCGGGAACGACTACGTCTTTGTCGCCCGCACCAAAACGGTTTTCGCCTCCACGCAGGAGGTCATGCGGGCAATGCGGTCGGTCATCGAAAAGCTGGGCAAAAAATCATGAAACGCCTGCTGCTCTTCCTGATCAGGCTCTACCGGCGGCTGCTTTCCCCGCTCAAGGGAAGGCCCACCTGTCGCTTCTATCCGACCTGTTCGGCCTATGCCTACACCGCCGTCGAGCGCTTCGGCGCGCTGCGCGGCGGCTATCTCGCGCTGAGACGGATTCTAAAGTGCCATCCGTTTCACCCGGGCGGGATCGATCCTGTCCCCGAGACCTTTTCATTTCGAAATCAAAAAGAGAGGAACTAGAATAGATGGCTTGGCTATATTCCATATTCGGTTACCCGCTCGGCTGGGTAATGTGGGCCTGCTTCAAGGTGATCCCCATCTACGGCGTCGCCCTTCTGCTCTTTACCATCATCGTGCGCGCCTGCCTGGTCCCGCTTTCGATCAAGCAGCAGAAGTCGATGGTGAAGATGCAGATCTTCAAGCCCCGCATGGATGAGATCCAGAAGAAGTACGCGAACAACAAGGAAAAAATGAATGAAGAGATGATGAAGCTCTACCAGGAGGAGAACTACAACCCGATGTCGGGCTGTCTCCCCATGGCGATCCAGATGCCCATCCTCTTCGGTCTTTACGACGTCATCCAGCGCCCGCTGACCCACCTGCTCCGGGTGGCCGGCCCGACCATCGAGAGCGCGACCGAGATCGCGGCGGGGCTCTTAAACAACGCGAACCTCGCCAAGGACTACTCCCGCCAGATCCGCATCATCGACGCAGTCAACCAGAACCCCGACGCCTTTTCGGGCCTGGGGGATTTTGTGCAGAAGGTGCAGTCGCTCGATCTGTCCATCGGCCCCATCGACCTGACCCAGCAGCCGACCTTCGCGCTCAACATCCTGCTGCTCATCCCGATCCTCTCCTTCCTGACCTCCGTGCTCGTCTCGTGGGTCTCGATGCGCCAGTCCGCGGCCGCCGCGGGCGACAACGCCGCCGCGGCCGGCATGTCCAAGGGCATGATGCTCATGATGCCGCTGATGTCCGCGTGGATCTCCTTTGTGGTGCCCGCCGGACTGGGCGTCTACTGGGTCATCTCCAACCTGCTCATGGCGCTCCAGACCTTCCTGCTCAACCGGTATATGAACCCGGCCAAGCTGGCCGCGAAGGCCCAGGCGGAGTATGAGGCCAAAAAGGAGGCCGACCGCCAGGCCAAGATCGAGGCCAAAAAGCGCGCGCGTGAACGCGGTGAAAAGGACATCGACACCGCCCTCTCCCAGAAGGAGATCAACCGCATCAAGCTGGCCGAGGCCAGGAAGCGCGACGCCGAAAAATACGGCGAAGTCTACAAGGAAGTTACCGACGACGACCTGAAGGCGTAAACAGGACTTGCCGCCCGCAACCGTGCGGCAACCATCACGGAGGTGTAAACAAGCCATGCGTGAAGTCATTAAGGAAGCGCGCAGCGTCGAGGAGGCCCTCGACCTCGCCTGCCAGGAATTGGGCGTCGAGCGCGACGCGATCGATTTTGAGATCGTCACCCTGCCCAAGCGCGGCTTTTTGGGCCTGCGCAACACCCCTGCCAAGGTGCGTGTATTCATCGAGGAGCCCGAGGCCCCCGCGCCCAGGAGGCGGGAGGAGCGCCCTGAGAAAAAAGAAAATACTGGAAAACAACAGCGGCAGGAGCCCCGCCGGGAGCCGAAAAAACAGGAGCCCCGCGCGGAAAAGCCCGCCCCCAAAGCGGAGGCGAAGCCGGAGCAGGCCGCCGAGCCGAAACCGGAAAGCAAGCCCGAGCCCGCCGAGCCGCAGCCGCCGCTGGAGTTTGTGGCCGCGGACACGGTCGAGGGTAAGGCGCGCACCGCCGCCGACTATGTCAAGTCGGTGCTGGCTGAGATGGGTGTCGCGGCGGAGATCTCCGTGGCGTTTACCGATAACGGCATCGTCATGCGGCTGTCGGGCGAGGGGCTGGGCGTCATCATCGGACGCCGCGGCGAGACGCTCGACGCGCTGCAATACCTCTCCGGGCTGGTCGCCAACCGCCAGGAGGGCGACTACATGCGCGTGACGATCGATTCGGGCAACTACCGCGAAAAGCGGGAGCGCACGCTGCAGCAGCTTGCGCGCAAGCTCTCCGCCTCCGCGGTCCGCTATGGGAGGCCGTCGACCCTCGAACCGATGAACCCCTATGAGCGCCGCATCATCCATTCGACCGTTTCGGGGATCGAAGGCGTGACCTCCTCCTCCATCGGGGAGGAGCCCAACCGCCGCGTGGTCATTTCCCCGACCAACCCGCGCCCGCAGCAGCGGGGCGGAAAAGGCCGCGGCCCGCGTCCGGGCGGCGCCGGCGGAAGCCGACCGCCCCGCAGGGACGGACGGCCCGGCGAGGGACGTCCGCGTGACGACAGGCCCCGCGACGACAGGCCCCGCGACGACAGGCCGAGGGACGACCGCCCGCGCGACGACCGCCGCGGAGGGGACAGGCCCCCCCGCAGGGACGGGTTCCGCAGCGACCGCGGCCCGCGCCGGGACGGCGCGCCCCGTGAGAGCGTCAAGCCGACCCCGACCGATGTGGACCGCGAGTACATGAAGGAGCTTGAGCGGGAGCCCGAGCACTATGTGAAGCCGGATTCCTCCGAGCAGGCCGCGCAGCCGCGCAGCGAACCCGCGCGCCCCGCCGCCCGCGTTGAAGAGGATCTGCCGCTCTACGGCAAGATCGACCTGTAACACCGATTCTGACTGCGAGGAGGTTTCACGTGAAACCTCCTCGTTTGCACGTTCCGACCATTTTCATGACGGCCGCGGGCCGGGAGGAGACAGGATGCAGAGCATGGATACGATCGCGGCGGTCGCGACGCCGCTGGGGACCGGCGGGATCGGCGTGGTGCGCCTGTCCGGCCCCGAGGCCGCGGCGGTCGCGGACCGCGTGGTCCGGCTGGCCGGGGAAAAGACCGTGGCCGGGATGAAAGGGTATACCTGCGCCTATGGGCGGGCGGGCGACGCGGATGGGGAGATCGACGAAGCGGTCGTCACCCTCTTTCGCGCGCCGAGGAGCTTCACGGGGGAGGAGGTCGTCGAGATCGCCGTCCACGGCGGCGTCTACCTCGTCAACCGTCTTTTGCGCGCCTGCGTTGCGGCGGGCGCGCGACCCGCGCTCGCGGGGGAGTTTACCCGGCGCGCCTTTTTGAACGGCAAGCTCGACCTGACGCAGGCGGAGGCGGTCGCCGACCTCATTTCCGCCGAGGGGCGGCAGGCGGCGCGCGCCGCGCTGAGCGCGCGGGACGGGGCGCTCTACCGCCGGGCCGAAGCCGTGGCGGACGCCCTCACCGGCTACGCCGCCCACCTGGCCGCGTGGATCGACTATCCAGAGGAGGAGATCGCCGAGGTGGACCCGGCCGAGCTGGGCGGGGGACTGCGCCGCTGTGAAGACGACCTGGCGGGGCTGCTCGGCACCTACGACACGGGGAGGATCATCCGGGAGGGGATCTCCGCCGCGATCGTCGGGCGGCCGAACGTGGGCAAGTCAACCCTGATGAACCTGCTCGCAGGGCACGCCCGGAGCATCGTCACCGAGATTGCGGGGACGACGCGGGACATCGTGAGCGACACGATCCGTTTGGGGGAGATCGTGCTGCACCTGTCGGATACGGCAGGCATCCGCGGCACCGACGACCCGGTGGAACGCGCGGGGGTGGACCTCGCGGTCGGGGAGCTTGCGCGGGCGCAGCTCGTGCTGGCGGTCTTCGACGGCTCGGACGCGCTCGATGAAAACGACCTGCGCGTGATCCGCTGCTGCAAGGACGCGGTCTGCATCGCCCTCGTGAACAAAAACGACCTGCCCCAGCGGCTGGATATGGAGGTCATCCGGGAGAATTTCGCGCATGTTGTGACGCTCTCGGCTAAGTCGGCGGAGGGGGCGGACGCGCTGAAAAAAAAGATTGAGGAGCTCTTTCTGCTTGAGCGTTTCGACCCTTCGGCGGCGGTGGTCGCCAACGAGCGCCAGCGCGCCGCCGTGGCGGACGCGCTGGCGGAGGTGCGCGAGGCGGCGGACGCGCTGGAAGCGGGCGTCTCCTACGACGCGGTGTGCGTCTGCATCGAGCGCGCGGTGGACGCGCTGCTCACGTTGACGGGCAGGCGCGCAACGCAGGAGGTCGTCGACCAGGTTTTTTCCCGCTTCTGCGTCGGAAAATAAATGGCTTTTTGTTTAAACAAAAATTTTCGTCCACCTTTTATAAAAGGTGGCGGGTGAGCCGCCGGACGAGGTCCGGCGGCGAGGGCGGAGCCCTCACTTGGGCCCGCAGGCCCTGCTTCAGGCGCATTTTGGGGGCTTGGGGGCCTTTTGCAAGAGAAAAGGCCCCCCATGGCGCGCCCGCGGGCGCGCCTTCCCCGCGCTGGGCAAAGACGAGGAGGCCGTGGGGCGGTTCCCCGGCGGGAAACCGCCCCACGGCAAACGCCTCTTTTTCTCTTGTAAAAAGGGGCCGAAAAATACGCCTGAAGGATGGGGCGTTCCGCGCCTGCGGGCGCGGCAAGGGCGGGCTTTTGAAAAAGCCCCCCTTGACCCCGAAAACTTTCGCGATAGAAGAGTCCGAATTTTAAGAGAAGGGAGGGGTTTCAATGGAATACCGGGCAGGCGGCTATGACGTCGCCGTGATCGGCGCGGGACACGCGGGCATCGAGGCCGCGCTCGCAGCCGCGCGGCTTGGCGCGCGCACTGTGCTCTTTACCATGTCCCTCGACGCGATCGGCAACATGCCCTGCAACCCCTCGATCGGCGGCACTGCGAAGGGGCACCTCGTCCGGGAGATCGACGCGCTCGGCGGCGAAATGGCTAAGGCCGCCGACGCCACCTTTATCCAGTCCCGGATGCTAAACCGCGGCAAGGGTCCGGCGGTCTACAGCCTGCGCGCGCAGGCCGACCGCAAGCAGTATCACCTCTATATGAAGCGCGCGCTCGAATACCAGGAAAACCTCGACCTCAAGCAGGCCGAAATCGTCGATATCCGCGCGGAGAACGGCCGCGTGTCCGCCGTCGTCACCGCGCTGGGCGCGGTCTACGGGGTGAAGGCCGCCGTGCTCTGCACCGGCACCTACCTGCGCGGCAAAATCTTTGTGGGGGAGTACGCCGCTGAGAGCGGACCGGACGGGATGCATGCGGCGGGCCCGCTCTCCGATTCCCTGCGGGCGCTCGGCCTCCCGCTCCGCCGCTTCAAGACCGGCACCCCCGCGCGGGTTGACCGCCGTTCGATCGACTTTTCCAAGACTCAGCCGCAGGAGGGGGACGACCCGATCACCCCCTTCTCCTTTGAGACCGACCCGGCGGGCCTCCAAAACCGCGCGGTCTGCTACATGGCCTACACGAACGAGCGCACCCATGCCGTCATCCGCCAAAATCTCCACCGTTCCCCCCTCTATGGTGGAATGATCGAGGGGATCGGGCCGCGCTACTGCCCGAGCATCGAGGACAAGGTCGTCCGCTTTGCCGACAAGACCCGCCATCAGCTTTTCATTGAGCCGATGGGGCTGGATACCAATGAGATGTATTTGCAGGGGATGTCCTCGTCGCTGCCCGAGGAGGTGCAGGTCGCGCTCTACCGCACGATCGACGGCTTTGAAAAGATACAGATCATGCGCAACGCCTATGCGATCGAGTACGACTGCATCGATCCGACCTGCCTTTGCGCGTCGCTCGAATGCAAAGCGGTCGGCGGGCTCTTCGGCGCGGGGCAGTTCAACGGCACCTCCGGATATGAGGAGGCTGCCGCGCAGGGCCTGGTGGCCGGCGTGAACGCCGCCCGCCAGACCCAGGGGAAGGAGCCGCTGATTCTCGACCGCGCGAGCTCCTATATCGGCACGCTGATTGACGACCTCGTAATTAAGGGCTGCAACGACCCCTACCGCATGATGACCTCCCGCTCGGAATACCGGCTGCTGCTGCGGCAGGACAACGCCGACGCGCGGCTGACCTCCATCGGGTATGAGCTCGGCCTCATCGGGGAGGAGCGCTGGCGGCGGTTCCGGGAGAAGCAGACGCTGATCGAAGGGGAGATCGCGCGGCTGCGGAAAACGTCCGCCGCGCCCTCGGAGGAACTGAACGGCCTGCTTGTTTCACGTGAAACGGCGCCGATCACCCTTTCGGTACGGCTCGCGGAGCTGCTGCGCCGCCCGCAGGTCGGCTACGCCGACCTCGCGCCCTTCGACCCGGAGCGTCCGGGGCTTCCGCGCGACGTGTGGGAGGAAGCGGAGATCACGATCAAATATGAGGGATACATCAAAAAGCAGCTCGCCCAGGTGGCGCAGATGCGGCGGCTGGAAAACCGCGCGCTGCCCGCCGACATCGATTACCGCGGGATCGGCGGGCTGCGGCTGGAGGCGGCGGAGAAGCTCGGGAAGATCCGCCCCGTCAACATTGGGCAGGCGTCGCGCATCAGCGGGGTGAGCCCCGCGGATATCTCGGTGCTGCTGATCTGGCTGGAACAGCGCAGGGGAGGGAAGACATGATTGACAAAAGGATGCTCGCGGAGTATGCGGCCGCGCTCGGGCTTCCGCTCGGGGAGGCCGAGCTGGAGCGGTTCGACCGGTACGCGGAGCTGCTCGTCGAGTGGAACGAAAGGATGAACCTCACGGCGATCACCGAGCCGGGGGAGATCGTCGTCAAGCATTTTGTGGACAGCCTGACCCTGCTCAGGGCGTTCACACCCCCCGTGGGGGCGACCCTGGTCGACGTGGGGACCGGTGCGGGCTTTCCGTCGGTGCCGGTGAAGATCGTGCGGCCCGACCTGCGGGTCACGCTGCTTGACAGCCTGAATAAACGGCTGGTTTTTCTGAGGGAACTGTCCGGCGCGCTCGGGCAGGAAGAAAACGTTTGTGTCCATGCGCGCGCCGAGGAGGCGGGCAGGCAGCCCGGACACCGGGAGCAATATGCGCTTGCGACCGCGCGGGCGGTGGCGCACCTGCGGGAGCTGAGCGAATACTGCCTGCCGCTGGTGCGGGTAGGCGGCATGTTCGCGGCGCTCAAGGGGGGCGACGTGGACATGGAGCTGGAGGAATCCCGCAGGGCGGTGGAGCTTCTGGGCGGGAAAATCGACCGGATCGAACGGCTGGTTCTGCCGGATGGAAGCCGCAGGACGATTATCTGCGTCAAGAAAATATCGCAGACCTCGACAAAATATCCACGTCCGCACGCGAAAATGGCAAAAAATCCGCTGGCCTGATGTCCCAGGCTGGCGGATTTTGCTTTTTTCTGCGACCGAAATTTCTGGAAATCAGGAATATTTCATGGTACCATCTAGTCAAGGACAAACGGAAGGACGTGAAATGCCATGAAGTTTTCAAAACAGCGCACGGTCAACCGGGTCGTCCTGCTGGATGTCAACGAGATCACCTCGAGCCCCTACCAGCCGCGCAGGCAGTTTGATCCCAAGGGCATGAAGGAACTGGCCGACAGCATCTCCCAAAGCGGATTGCTCCAGCCGATCACGGTGCGCCGCACCGAAACGGGGTACGAGCTCATCGCGGGGGAGCGCCGGCTGATGGCCTGCCGGATGCTCCATCTGGACAAGATTCCCGCCATCGTCGAACAGTTCGACGACGAAAAATCCGCCGTATTTTCCCTGGTGGAAAACCTCCAGCGCAAGGACCTCAACTATTTTGAAGAGGCGGTGGGCATCCAACAGCTGATGCAGCGGTGCGAAATGACCCAGCAGCAGGTTGCGGAACGGCTGGGCAAGGCGCAGTCGACCGTCGCCAACAAGCTGCGCCTGCTGACCTTCAGCGAACCGCTCCGCCGCCGGATGCTCGACGCGGGCCTGACCGAACGCCACGCGCGCGCCCTGCTCAAGCTCCCGGATGAGATCACCGTCGCAGCGGCTTTGGAGCATATCGTGCGGGAGCGCCTAAACGTGGGGGAGACCGAGCGGTATGTGGACGCGCTTCTCGAGCCTGTCGAAGAGCAGGAAGAGCCGCGCAGGGCCACCCGTCTCTTTATCGTGAAGGACCTGCGCGTCTTTATGAACACGATCTCCAAAGCGGTCTCCACCATGAAGCTGGCGGGCATCGACATCAACACCACCAAGGTCGAGGATGAGGAATACATCTGCTATACCATGCGGATTCCCAAAAAGAGCGCTTACCGGACGCACAGCGCCTAATTTTCTCCGACGCCAACCACCGCTTGGACGGGCCGCGTTAACAGCGCGCGGAAGCCGTCCCGGGGCTTGGTCAAATAAATACACGTTTCCCTGCAAAGAAACCGCCGCAAGGCGGTTTCTTTGCGTCGCGCAGACCGCGCGCTCCGATTGCGGCGATAAGGCGGCGCGACACGCGGAAAGCCGCCGCAAGGCGGTTTCTTTGCGTCGCGCAGACCGTGCGCTCCGATTGCGGCGATAAGGCGGCGCGACACGCGGAAAGCCGCCGCAAGGCGGTTTCTTTGCGTTGCGGAAGTTTTGGGTTTGCCGCTCCCTGAGCGGCGGAGGTTGTCGGTGGCCGGCCGACGGCGGATTTAGATTATCCGCTCAGTGAGCGGCGGAGTTTGTCGGTAGTCGACCGACGGCGGGCTTAGATGTGCCGTTCATGAAGCGGCAGAGCTGCCGGGTCCCGCCCCGGCAGGCGGCCCTATTTCTTGGCCGCCCAAGAAATAGGGGAAAGAAACCGCAGGGGGCTGCGCCCCCTTGACCCCCGCGCCGCCTCCGGTTGGCCTTCGGCCAAAGTCGGCGGCGCCCTGCCACGGATCAATGGGCGGGTGTACAACAACCCGCCAGCCACCGCGCCGCGGGCGCAATGCCTCTGCCGGCGAGTCCCCGGAACCGTACCGGAAGTGCTTTCGGGGAGGCACGGCCGCTTTTGCGTGGCGCGCAGCGCCCACGGGGAGGCGGAAAACTGCGCGGCTTCGCCGCGCACGCGCGCAGAGCGCGCGAACGCCCGGAACGGGCGTTGTTTTCCGCCGAGTGTCCTTGGCGAGCCATCCGGCTTCGGTCGTTGGGAGCGCAAGGCGCACGTCAGTTGCGGCCCCTGCCCGCAACTGACCCCGCGATCGGTCAAGCCGATGCGCGTGCGCCTCACGGGCGGAGGGTCAGCGACCCTCCCCCGTGTGCCCCCACTCGGCAAGTTCGCCGCACCGTTGTTTCCATCGTTGGGTGCGCCCGCAACCTGAATTGAGCCTTCAGCTAGTGTACCCGTGGGGAGCGGCGGTAGCCTGCGGGTTATGGCAAGGTACTCCCGGGGGATACCGCTTAAAGTTCCGTCCCGCAGGGCCGGGTCCGCGTAGCGGACTCAAGCCGGGGTCGCGGGGCGGAGCGCCCGCGACTGCGGTCCGCAGACCGCGTTTCGGAGGCCAACCGCCGAAGGCGGCTCTTAGGCCGGAGATCGGCCGTCGCGCGTAGCACGCTCCGGGCGTAGCCCGGGCAGGCCGCCCAAGGCGGAAGTCCCCTTGAGCGCCCTTCTTCCGCCGACTTCTTGGGTGCGCAAGAAGTCGGCCCGCCTGCCGGGGCGGGACCCGGCGATTCCTGCCGCCAAAGGCGGCACATCTGAAGCGCCCCGAAGGGGCGCGAAAAAAGCCTTCCGTCTCCCGGGCGGAACATCTAATAAGAAGCCCCGCCGGGAACAGCGCGGCAAATCCAAAACCACCGCCGGGGCGGGACCCGGCTAAAACGCGCTGCCCGGCTTCGCCGGAGCGCCGCTGCGCGGCGACGCGCATTCAAAGGGGCTTACGCCCCTTTGTATTCCCATAGAGGAACTGCCTGCGGCAGAATCTCTTACAAGGTGCGCCCTGTAGGGGCGCGAAAAAAGCCTTTGACCCCAGGACGGAAAATCGAAAACCGGAGCGCGGCGGAACGCGCTCGTGATTCTTGCCGCCCACGGGCGGCAATTCCCGTCTAAGCCCCGCCGGGAGCGGCGCGGCAAGCTCCGCCGCTCCCGAGCGGCACCTCCCCTCCTGTTTCACGTGAAACACTCCGGAGGGCAAAACCCCGCGGAGGGGCTGGGGAATTTTTGTCGCAGATTGCCCTTTTAAAGCCGCCTGAATTATGCTATAATCATAACCGTTATGAAATCAGCGGACAAGCCGGGTAAATGGAGGCAAAAATGGGCAAAATCATTGCAGTTGCGAACCAGAAAGGCGGCGTCGGAAAGACGACCAGCGCGGTCAACTTGACGGCGGCGCTCGGCGCGCGCGGATATAAGGTGCTGCTGGTCGACGTGGACCCGCAGGGGAATTCCACCTCGGGACTGGGCGTCAACAAGCGCGACCTCAAGCATTCCACCTATGATCTGATGGTCGCGACGGCGCAGCCGGCGGAGGTGCTGCGGCACACGCTGTTTGAGAATGTGGATGTCCTGCCCTCCAACATCTCGCTGGCGGGGGCGGAGATCGAGCTCGTCGAGCTGGACAACCGCGCGATGCGCCTCAAGACGGCGCTGCTGAAGGTGCGGCAGGATTACGACTTCATCTTTATCGACTGCCCGCCCTCGCTCGGCATCATCACGCTCAACGCGTTTGCCGCTTGCGACACGCTGCTGATCCCCATCCAGTGCGAATATTACGCGCTCGAGGGCCTCTCCCAGCTCATGGCGACGCTGCGGCAGGTCAAGCGGCTCTACAATCCCTCGATTGATATCGAGGGGGTGCTGCTCACCATGTATGACAGCCGCCTCAATTTGACGGTGCAGGTCGTGGCGGAACTCAAAAAATACTTTCCGCAGAAGATCTACCGGACGGTGATCCCGCGCAATGTCCGGCTCTCGGAGGCGCCCAGCTTTGGGCAGCCGGTCATGTATTACGACCGTTCCTCCAAGGGGTGCGCGGCATACGACGAATTGGCTGAGGAATTCCTCAGGAAGAACCAGAGGGATAGGGGGTAAGGCATTGGCAAAGGCAAAAGGGGGACTGGGCAAGGGC
This sequence comes from Anaerotruncus massiliensis (ex Togo et al. 2026), assembly GCF_900199635.1. Classification (GTDB taxonomy): domain Bacteria; phylum Bacillota; class Clostridia; order Oscillospirales; family Ruminococcaceae; genus Anaerotruncus; species Anaerotruncus massiliensis. The sequence goes on from NZ_LT962687.1 coordinate 3,025,675, forward strand.
CTGGAGGCGCTTTTCGCCGACAATTCCACCGACGAGGCGGCCGTCTCGACGCTGGCGGTCAGCGAGATCGAGCCCAACCGCGGGCAGCCCCGCAAGCAGTTCGACCCGGCGGCGCTCGCCGATCTGGCTGATTCCATCCGGCAGCACGGCGTGCTGCAGCCGCTCGTCGTGCGCCCGATGCCCGACGGCAGCTACCAGCTCGTCGCGGGGGAGCGCCGCTGGCGCGCCGCCCGGATGGCGGGGCTTTCTCAGGTGCCCGTCGTCATCAAGGAGCTCAGCGACAGCGAGACGATGGCGCTCGCGCTCATCGAAAACCTCCAGCGGGAGGATCTCAACGCGATTGAAGAGGCGATGGGCTACCGGGACCTCATGGAAAATTTTGGATTGACGCAGGAGCAGGTCTCCGCCAAGGTGGGCAAGTCCCGCCCGGTGGTCACCAACGCGCTGCGGCTGTTGGGCCTGCCCGAGGAGGTGCGGGGGCTTCTGTCGGAGGGGAAGCTCTCCGCCGGGCACGCACGCGCGCTGCTCTCGCTGGGGGAGGAGGAGCTCATCCGGCAGGCGGCGGCGGACACGGTCAAAAAGGGCCTCTCGGTGCGGCAGGTCGAGGCGCTCGCCAAGCGGCAGAAGCAGCAAAAAGCCGCTCCCAAGCCGCAGAACGCCTGGGACCAGAGCTTTTTTGCCGAGGTGGAGCTCGCCCTCTCCCAGTGCCTCGCCCGCAAGGTGAAGGTGGAAGGGGAGAACGGCAGGGGCCGGCTGGTCATTGAATTCTACGACGAGGACGACCTGCGGTCGATCGCGTCGTCGCTGGAGAAGAGCGGGGGCTGAGTTTCCACCGGAAGGGCCCCGTGGTGTGGAAAAACCGAATTCGGAGGAGAATAGACAATGCTGGACATCAAATTTGTACGGACGAATCCCGACGTGGTCAAGGAGAACATCAAAAAGAAGTTCCAGGAGGAGAAGCTGCCGCTGGTGGACGAGGTGATCGACCTCGACCGGCGCTACCGCGAGGCCAAGACCCGCTGCGACTACCTGCGCAGCCAGCGCAACACGATCAGCAAGCAGATCGGCGGCATGATGGCCAAGGGGCAGAAGGAGGAGGCCGAGCAGGCCAAGGCGCAGGTCTCCTCGATGGCCAGGGAGCTGGCGGACCTCGAGGAGCAGGAGACGGTGCTCGAAGGGGAGATCAAAAAGCGGATGATGGTCATCCCGAACATCATCGACCCGTCGGTGCCGATCGGGAAGGACGACGGCGAAAACGTCGAAGTGGAAAAGTTCGGCGAGCCGGCGGTGCCCGACTTCGAGATCCCCTACCATGTGGAGATCATGGAAAAGCTGCGCGGCATCGACCTCGACAGCGCCCGCCGCACGAGCGGAAACGGGTTCTATTACCTCTGCGGCGATATCGCGCGGCTGCACTCGGCGATCCTCTCCTACGCGCGCGACTTCATGATCGACCGGGGCTTCACCTACTGCGTGCCCCCCTTCATGATCCGCAGCAACGTGGTCAACGGGGTCATGAGCTTTGCCGAGATGGAAAACATGATGTACAAGATCGAGGGGGAGGACCTCTACCTGATCGGTACGAGCGAGCATTCGATGATCGGCAAATTCATCGACACGATGCTCGAGGAGAGCCAGCTTCCCCAGACGCTGACGAGCTATTCCCCCTGCTTCCGCAAGGAGGTGGGCGCGCACGGCATCGAGGAGCGCGGCGTCTACCGCATCCACCAGTTTGAAAAGCAGGAGATGATCGTCGTCTGCAAGCCGGAGGAGAGCATGGAGTGGTTCCAAAAGCTCTGGCGGAACACGGTCGATTACTTCCGTTCCCTCGACATCCCCGTGCGCACGCTCGAGTGCTGCTCGGGCGACCTCGCGGACCTCAAGGTCAAAAGTCTCGACGTGGAGGCGTGGAGCCCCCGCCAGAAGAAATACTTCGAGGTGGGCAGCTGCTCCAACCTTGGCGACGCGCAGGCGCGCCGGCTGGGCATCCGCGTCAAAAATAAGGAGACGGGGAACTACTTCCCCCACACCCTCAACAATACGGTCGTCGCGCCGCCCCGCATGCTGATCGCGTTTTTGGAGAACAACCTGAACGCCGACGGTTCGGTGCGCATCCCGCAGCCGCTGCGGATGTACATGGGCGGCAGGGACGTCATTCGGTAAACGCGCCGCGCCGGAAGCTCCCGGCGGATAGATTGGGCGAAAACGGGAGAGACTAACATGGTAGAGACCTACAAAAAAGAAATCCTGGTGACCGAACCGGAAACCGACATCACCAAGCGGATGACGCTGTCGAACATCATGCGCCACTCCCAGCAGATGGGCAGCGAGCACATCGCGTCGATGGGCATCGACTACAACCGCATGTACCGGGACGGGATGGTTTTCCTCGTCAACAAGATGCTCATCACGATCGACCGGCGGCCCGTCTTCGGGGAGGAGCTGCTGCTGACGACGATCCCCCGCAAACCGAAGGGCGCGCAGTTCATCCGCGATACGATCTTTGAGACGCGGGCGGGGGAGAAGCTCATCGAGGTGAGCATCTCCTGGATGCTCGTGAGTCCCGACACGCACAAGATCCTGCGTCCCTCGGTGTTCGACGTCTACGGCTTCGAGATGTTCCCCAACGAGGGGGAATACATCACCGGCTACCGCATCCGGCGGCCCGAGGCGGAGACGGTCACCCACCTGCGGCAGGTCAAATACAGCGATCTCGACTACAACTTCCATGTGAACAACGCCGTCTACGCCGCCATCGTCTGCGACACCCTGCCGCTGGAGCCGCTCACCGAGCGGGAGATCGCCAGCTTCGGCATCGTCTACCAGCGGGAGGCCAAGGCCGGCGAGGTGATCGAACTGGACGTGGCCGCCCTTCCGGACGCCGCCTATTATGTCGGCGGACGGGTCGCGGAGGAACGCTGTTTTGAAGCGGAGATAAAATTCCGCTGATTGCCAAAAACACCTTGACAAACTTTCCTGTATCCAGTATAATGTAATTCGCTCGCTTGTACATTTTGTATCGGCGGCGGATATGGCGGTATAGCTCAGCTGGCTAGAGCATTCGGTTCATACCCGAAGTGTCACCGGTTCGAATCCAGTTACCGCTACCATTCGCTCGAGCCTCACCGAGAGGTGAGGCTCGACTTATCCGGCCTGTTCGTCAAGTGGTTAAGACACCGCCCTTTCACGGCGGGTTCACGGGTTCGAATCCCGTACAGGTCACCAAAAAGGAACGGGACCCCTTTGGGGTCCCGTTCCTTTTTTTAAAAGCGCGGGAATCGGCAGGCGCGCCGCGCGTGGAAAAGGCCCCGCTTCCATTGGAAGCGGGGCCTTTAGGAGGGGCGTTACTTCTTGACGAGCGGCCGGTCGGTGATGATCACATGGTTCCCCATCGTGGTGGTAAAATGGAGGTATCCGGATTTGTCGAACCAATTATTCGGCGCGGCAATCTGAGTGATCGTCTTGTTGGCCTGGTCGTATGCGTAGAAGTAGAGGGTCTGCGTATTGAGCTTGGAAAAATCGGGCTTCACAGTGATCGTGACGGGCATCCCGAAGGAACCCTTCTGGTCAAACTTGATGATCGCCATCTGGTTCGCATAGATCTTTTCAAAAGCGGTCCGGACCGAAAGATCGTCGGTACGCAGGCTGAACTTGAGGTTCGTCGCGGCCGTCCACTTGGCGGGATCGAAGGCGGCCCGGTAATTGAGAACATTTTTGCCCGTATTGCGGTCCACCTTCCAGTTCTCGATGGAAAGGATGGTGTTCACCGCCACGCCCTTTTTTGCGGCCGCGGTGTTGGCGGCTTTCACAATGGCGCGCACGGTCTGCGGGGAAATTTCCGTGCCGGTCTTAACGGTAACGGTCGCGGTCGTGGAGGCGAGCCCGGCCTTTTTGGCCGCGGCGATCGCGTTGGAAACCGCCGTGGTGGTGCTTTTGGTCACGGTTGCGGAGCGAATGAGGTTTGCGTTGGCGGAACCGCCGGCTCCACCG